>JAFDWR010000001.1:0-637305 GCA_018268355.1 Armatimonadota bacterium
TGGCAAGGCCGCGAATTGACCACCGCTCCACCTCGCGGTCCCAGGGCACCTGGACCCTCGATCCGGCCGGCACCTTCAGCGACTTAGCCTCTTCAAGGGTCATGCTCCGCGTGAAGGCAGCAATGCGCTCGATCTCCGGGTGAGCCTGGCGCGCCCTGCGCATCGCGGTGATGAAGGCCTCCACCGAAGAGATTGGCCTCAGCTTCGCGTCAAAGAAGCGCTCCTTCGGGTCGTCGAGGTTGGTCCATCCGCCGCCTTGGAAGGTGAGGATTCGCGCTTTGGACTCGATCCACTGATCGACGGTGCGTCGGTCCACGGCGAGAAAGGTCCCGATCTCAGCGTATTCGGAGTCGAGCGGCGATGGCTCAAATCCCTGCCAGTCGGTGAAGACGACATTGAGCCTGATCATCTCACCGCCTGGCGCGGGTGGAACGATGCGAGTTGCCCGGCCCACGACTTCTGGTCCCGAAAGGGCCATGACCTCGGCACATCGATACACCGGCACCAAGGGCTGACGGACCGTGCTGAGAAGGGCGACGAGGCCGGCGACGCTGGTCATGCCCGTTCTGACGTGGCCGGAGGGGTGGTGGTTACCAGGAGGGGGTCGGAGGGGGCTTCAGAAAACCCGCTCCACCCCAGAAAAGACGGCCCCGCCCGCTTATCGAAGCCCAGCCACCCGCTCGTTCAGCCGCAGTACGTTCACATACGGCTTCTCGCCGAGGCCAAAAAGCGGCGTCTCGGTCAGCTCACGAATGAGCCGATCGATCTCCGCACGGCTGACGCCGTTCTCCTTGGCCACGCGCGCGGCCTGAAGGCGGGCGTTGTCCACCGTGATGTGGGGGTCGAGGCCGCTCGACGACCGCGTCACCGCATCGACGGGCAAAACCACGTCCGCACCGACGCCATTCAGCTCCCGATACTTCGCGGCAAGCTGCTTGATGCCATCGAAGTCCTTCTCGCCCTCAAGGAGCTTCGGATTCGTGGGTCCGAGATTCGTTCCGCTCGAGTTGTTGGCGTCGTATCCCGAGCCCGCTGCCGAGGGCCGAGGGTGGAAGAACTTCGACGACTCAAAGGACTGACCGATGAGCTCACTGCCGACCACCTTGCCGCCGACCGTCACCATCGACCCATTTGCCTGGTGGCGAAAGGCCGTTTGGGCAATACCGGTGATCAGGTACGGGAAGGCAAAGCCGGTGACGAGAACGAAGAACAAGGTGAGAACGATGGCGGGGCGAATGATTTTCATGCGAGCCTCAGAAGAACAAGGATCTTGTCGATGAGCCAGATGAACGGGAAGGGGATGATCACCCCAACCACGCCATAAAGCAGTAGGTTTCGGCGCAGCACCTTCGCCGCGTTCATGGGACGATAGGCCACGCCGCGCAGGGCGAGCGGGATCAGCGCGATGATGATCAACGCGTTGAAGATCACCGCGGCCAGAACCGCCGACTTGGGATTGGAAAGGAAGTTGATCCGTCCCAGCTCGGGGTAGGTCACGATGAACATCGCCGGGATGATCGCGAAGTACTTGGCGACGTCGTTGGCGATGCTAAACGTGGTCAGCGCGCCGCGCGTCATGAGCAATTGTTTGCCGATCTCGACGACCTCAATGAGCTTCGTCGGGTTACTGTCGAGGTCCACCATGTTGCCGGCTTCCTTCGCAGCCTGGGTACCCGTGTTCATTGCCACACCGACGTCTGCTTGGGCAAGGGCAGGGGCGTCGTTGGTACCGTCGCCCGTCATCGCTACCAGTCGGCCACCCGTTTGCTCGCCACGAATGTAGGCGAGCTTTTGCTCGGGGGTTGCTTCCGCGATGAAGTCATCGACGCCCGCTTCGGCGGCAATCGCGGCGGCGGTGAGCGGGTTGTCGCCGGTAATCATCACCGTCTTGATGCCCATCTCGCGCATCTGCGCAAACCGCTGCTTCATGCCGCCCTTGACGATGTCTTTGAGCTGGACCACGCCGAGAACGCGCTTACCATCGGCGACGACGAGCGGCGTGGAGCCTTCTTTGCTCACGCGCTCGGCGATTTCCGCTACTTCCTTCGGGAACGTGCCGCCCTGCTCCTCAACGAACCGGCGGATCGACTCGGTTGCGCCCTTGCGGACGTGCCGACCATCGTAGTCCACGCCGCTCATGCGGGTCTGGGCGGTGAACGGAACAAACTCCGCATGCATCGACTCGAGGTCGTGCTCGCGGATGTTGAACTTCTCCTTCGCCAGGACGACGATGCTGCGACCTTCAGGGGTTTCGTCGGCAAGCGAGCTCAGCTGGGCGGCTTCGGCGAGGTCGTGCTCGCTGATGCCGGGGGCGGGGTGGAAGGCACTCGCCTGGCGGTTGCCGAGCGTGATCGTGCCCGTCTTGTCAAGCAGCAAGGTGCTGACGTCGCCCGCCGCTTCGACCGCGCGTCCACTCATCGCGAGAACGTTGCGCTGCATGACGCGGTCCATGCCCGCGATGCCGATTGCGCTCAGGAGCCCGCCGATGGTGGTGGGGATGAGGCAAACGAGGAGCGCGGCGAGCACGGGAACCGTCGGCGTCATGCCCTTTCCAGCTTGGTTCACCGCGTATTGGGCGAACGGCAGAAGGGTGACGGTGGCAATGAGGAAGACGAGGGTCAAGCCGCTGAGCAGGATCGAAAGCGCGATCTCGTTAGGCGTCTTTTGCCTCTGAGCGCCTTCGACGAGGCTGATCATGCGATCGAGGAAGCTGTTGCCCGGGTCTTGGGTGACGCGAACCACGATGCGGTCGCTGAGCACCTTGGTACCACCGGTAACCGCGCTACGGTCGCCGCCAGATTCGCGGATGACGGGGGCCGATTCGCCAGTGATGGCGCTTTCGTCGACGCTCGCGATGCCTTCAATGACTTCGCCGTCAGCCGGGATGTAGTCGCCGGGTTCGCACACCACGAGGTCACCTTTGATGAGCTCGGGGGCGGCAACCCGTTCTTCGTCCGAACCACGCAGTCGACGTGCGGTCATCGTGGTTCGGGCCTTTCGAAGGCTGTCGGCCTGGGCCTTGCCCCGCCCCTCGGCCATCGCCTCCGCAAAGTTGGCGAAGAGCACGGTGAACCAGAGCCAAAGCGTCAACTGGCCGGTGAAGAGTGCGTTCGAGGACCCGGTCACGAGATCACGGATGAAGAAGTAGCTCGTGACGACGCTGCCGACAAGCACGACAAACATCACCGGATTCTTGGCGACAAGCCGGGGGTCAAGCTTGCGGAACGCGTCCTTGATCGCTCGACCGACGAGCTCCTTTTGGAAGAGTGAGTTGGATTTGGACATTTCAGCGGCCTCCTGTCATCTGGAGGTGTTCGACAATCGGGCCCAAGGCAAGGGCCGGGAAGAACGTGAGGGCACCGACGATCACCACCACGCCCACAAGGAGCAAGGTGAACGTCGCTGAGTCGGTGGGGAAGGTTCCTGCCGAGGCCGGGGCGACCTTCTTGCGGGCCATGTGACCGGCAATGGCCAGCACGGGAATGATCACGAGGAATCGCCCAATGATCATCGCGAGGCCCAAAAGGGTGTTGTAGATCGGGGTGTTTGCAGTGATGCCAGCGAACGCCGAGCCGTTGTTGCCGGTCGCGGACGTGAATGCGTAGAGCATTTCCGTGAAGCCGTGCGGACCCGGGTTGTTCAGGTTTCCGGTCATCGGGCCGTACACCGTCTCACCCAGGGTATTGAGCGCGGCCATCGAACCTTGCTTCGGAAGCTCCAGGACGCTGCCGAGTGCGGTCATGCCGAGAATGGAGATCGCCATCGCGAGAACCGCGATCATCGCCATTTGGACTTCAAATTTGCCGATCTTCTTTCCGAGGTATTCGGGGGTACGCCCAACCATCAATCCCGCGATGAACACCGCGAGGATGACGAAGAGGAGCATCCCGTAAAGCCCCGCCCCCACACCACCGAAGATCACTTCGCCGGTGAGGATATTGAACAGCGGCACGAGGCCGCCGATCGGGGTGTACGAATCGTGCATCGAGTTGACCGCTCCGCAACTTGCACCGGTGGTGATGCTCGCGAAAAGAGTGGAACCGGCGATGCCGAACCTGACCTCCTTGCCCTCCATGTTCGCCCTTTCCACGCCGTATTGGGCAAACGCTGGGTTTCCACTTTGCTCCGCCACGGTGCTGATGCCAGCTCCCGCTAAGAAGAGCACGGACATCGCCGCGAAGACTGCCCAGCCTTGGCGGACATTGCCGACCATCCGACCAAACATGTAGGTGAGGCCAGCGGGAATGAGGAACATCAGGACCTTTGAGAAGAGGTCTGCCCACGGCGTCGGGTTCTCAAACGGGTGGGCCGAATTGGCATTGAAGAAGCCGCCGCCGTTCGTTCCGAGCTGCTTGATGATCTCTTGTGAGGCAACCGGCCCAAGGGCAATGGTTTGCTTCGCGCCTTCAATCGTGGTGATCGCCTTCGGACCTTCAAAGGTCTGGGGAACGCCGCTCGCCACAAAGATGATCGCGCCGACCGCGCAGATCGGCAAGAGAACGTACAGTGTGCCGCGCACAACGTCGCTCCAGAAGTTGCCAATGCCACCCGCCGACTTGCGCGCAAGACCTCGGACCAAGGCAACCGCAACCGCCAATCCAACCGCGGCCGAGGCCCAGTTGTGGATCGCGAGCGACACCATGTTGCTGAAGTAGCTGAGGGTCGATTCAGGGGAGTACGACTGCCAGTTCGTGTTCGTCATGAAGCTCGCGGCAGTGTTGAAAGCCAGGTGCGGCGTCATTTGCTCACCGCTAAAGCCTTGTGGGTTTAAGGGCAGAAGACCCTGCATGCGCAGCAGCCCATAGGTAAGCAGCATCGAAAACGCGCTGAAGGCGAGGGTGCAGAGGGCGTATTTGCGCCAGTCTTGGTCCTCGTCGGGCTGGATACCAAGAAGGCGATAGAGCGGTCGCTCCAGCCAGCCCATCCATCGGGCCTTGCCCTCGAAGACGTGGGCAAGATAGAGCCCCATGGGCTTGGTCAGCGCCAGGATGATGAGGAAATAAAGGATGATCTGGAGCATCAAAACTTCTCCGGTTTAAGGAGGGAATAGCCAAGGTATGCGGCGAGCGCCAAACAGGCGAGGCCGAGAATGAGAAGCTCACTCATCGTTGGCCCCCTGGCGAAGTCGCTCGGTGCCTTTCACAAGGGCGACAAGAAGGCCGAAGGCGAGCAAAGTGAGGGCGAGATAGACGACGTCTTGCATGGATTTGCCTTAGAAGCGAATGGAGAACCCGCCCTGGATGAACCAACCGTCGCGGCTCTGGTTGAACCCCGAGCCGATGCGCAGGTCGAATTGGCGATTGTTATCTAAGAGGTAGGTGACGGCAAGGCTGCCGAAGCCGGCCGAAGGGCCGCCCCGCGAGATTCGATCCACCGCCCAGACTTCGCCAGTGAGGGTGGTCTTGCCATTGAGCGGATGGCCGTAGAACACGCTCATCGCCGCCTGGTTGAAGCGATCGGCGCCGCTGGCGTTCTGCGAGTAGACGAGGTTGGTGCCGAGGCTGTCGTTTCCAAGCGCGGTGGTCGCGGCAATCTTCGCCGTAGGGTTCCAAGCGTTGGCGCGCAGCGGACCTTGGCCGATGGGCACCGTGGTTTGGCCGATGAAGGTGACCTCGGACTTCGCCGTTTGGAGCAGTCGGGCCTTGAAGCCGACCGACGGATCCAGCCACTGCTTGACTCCGGGAGCAAAGCCATAGGAGACGCCGATGAGACGAAGTTCGCACTTCTTGTTCAGCCCATAACGGAGCAACCCGTCGCCAAAGGAGGTGGTGGTGCTTGAGCCAACTTGAGTGCGAAAGAATCCCGACTCGATCTGGAAATGGCCAGGGGCGACCAGGTTGGAGCCGTCCGAGAATCCTGGCCGATCGGTTGCGATGGGAGAAACGTCTTCGGCAAAGGCCGATGCGGTCAGTGCGAACAGAGATATCCAGGCGATCCTCATAGCCTCATCGTGCAAGAGGACCGGATCAGAGCCGCTTCAAGAAACCCGTGCGCGGCATCAAGAAGTTATCAGGATGGTTCTTTCAGCCGGTAACCGACGCCGGTCTCGGTGATCAAGAGCTTCGGCTGGGCCGGGTCGTCTTCGATTTTCAGTCGAATCTGCTGGGTGTAGACGCGCAAGTAGTGGAGCTCGTCGGCATATTCCGGGCCCCAAACCTCGGTAAGGAGTCGCCGATGGGTCATCACCTTGCCCAGATTCCGGGCGAGCAACGCCAAAAGCCGGAACTCGGTTTTTGTCAGGTGGATCTCCGCCCCCGCCTTCGTGACCAGGTGGGCCGCGAGGTCAATCTTCAACGGACCAAGGCTGACCACCGAATCGCCCACGGTTGCTTGGCTGAGGCGAAGCGCGGCGCGTACGCGGGCAAACAATTCGGCGACCCCAAAGGGCTTGGTGAGGTAGTCATTGGCCCCTGCGTCCAGGGCTTCGACCTTGTTCATCTCGTCGCCACGGGCGGAAAGGATGATGATCGGCACCTGGGACCATTCTCGAACTCGACGCGCGACGTCGACACCGTCCATATCCGGCAGCCCAAGGTCGAGCAAAACAAGGTCCGGCGACTCGGTCGCCACCATGCGGATGCCGCTCTGACCGTCTTCGGCTTCGACGAGGTCATAGTCGCTGGGATTGACGCTGGCACGAAGAAACCGGCGAATGGCGAGCTCGTCGTCAATCACCAGGAGCTTCGCCTTACTCATGGGGCGCCTCTGGCTGATCCGGCGGCAGCGGAATCGCGAGGGTGAACTCGGCCCCGCCGCGGTCGCGGTTCCTCACCCGCACCTTGCCACCATGTAGATCACAAACCGCTTTCACCACTGCAAGCCCCAACCCGTACCCACCAGAGGACGTCCGGTAGCCAGGCATGAACAGCTTCGCCAGATTCGTCTCCGGAATGCCCGGACCATTGTCGCGCACATGGAAGAGTACATCGCCGGACTGGACTTCGGTTGCAATGCTGATCTCCGCGTTCGGCGGCGTGTATCGTCCGGCATTCTCGATCAGATTGACGAGGGCCTTTTCGATGAGGAGGCCATCAACGCGGAGGAGAGGCAAGAAGTCGGGGTTCTGAACGTGGACCTCGCGTTCGCCCAGGCTCGGGCGAGCGACATCGAGGGCGGTCGCGACGAGGTCTTGGGGCAGGTGCCATTCGAGGTCAAGCTCCACGCCTCCGCTCTGAAGCCGCGTCATGTCGAGGAGGTTTTGAATCTGGTGGTTCAGCCTCATCGACTCATCCTGAATCGTCTGGATGAGCGTTTCTTGGTTCGGGTTGCCTTCCCGCAGGCTTGTCGCCGCGCCAGTGATGCTCGTCAGCGGGGTGCGGAGATCATGGGAGATCGAGCTTAGAAGCGTGCTCCGGATGCGCTCAGTCTCGGCCTGCACGCGGGCATCGTTCGACTCCTTGGCCAGGAGGGCACGCTCAAGCGCCAAACCGAGCGAATTGGCGAAGGTCTCAAGCAGGCGCGTGGCCGAAAGGTCGAGCGGTCGATCACCCGGTTGGAATCCGAGAACGCCAACCTGCGATTCTGCACCGAGCAGCGGAAGGTACAGCGCGGAGGAGCCGGGAAGCGTGTCGGTTCCGAAGCCTGCGGGCTGCTTGTGTTCGCCGACCCAGGAAGCCACCGCGAGTTCGGGCGGGTTGAGTTCGAACTGACGATTGGATGCGGCCAAGGTGACGAGGCGGCCTTCATCAAGGAGGAAAACCGCGACGTCGCCGTCAAACACGCTCCGGATCTCGTTTGCGGCGACCGCGGCCAGCTTTCGCTTACCTCGATTCTGGGCCAGCAATTGGCTGAGCCGATAGAGGCTCGAGTTTCGCCGCTCCCGCTCGCTGGACGAGGCCAGTTGGGTCTTTAACTTTTGCGTCAGCGAGCTGATCACGAGGCCGACGCTGAGCATGCCGATGAGCAGCACGATATCCCGGATATCACTCACGGCAAAGGAAAATCTTGGCTCGACGAAGCAGAAGTTGTAACTCAGCACCGCGACGAGCGCGGTCGCAACTGATTCCCACCGGGTGGTTCGACAGGCGGCAATCGAAACGCTCAGCACGAAGAGCATCGCAACATTGTCAAGGCCGGCAGGTTTAAGAAGCAGGAATCCGAGCACGGTGGCCAGCCCAATGAGGGCGAGACCAAAGGCGAGTCCGGGGAAGGTCAGTCCATCGCTGCCCTTCAGCGGCAGGCGCGGCGCGGGAGGCTTTTCGACGTCGTCGGTGGTGATGACGTAAACATCAACGTCACCGCTCGCCCGCACCATCTCGTCCACCACCGATCCGAAGAGCAGCTCCTTCCAACGTGGCCGAATAGGCTTGCCAACGACGACAAGGTTCGCGTTTCGCTTACTCGCAAACCGAAAGACCTCCTGGACGATGTCGTGCCCGCTGAGCGTGACCACCTCCATGCCGAGTGACTTGGCCAAGTCCAGAGCTTCGGTGGCATGGGCGCGGTCGTCCTCGCTGCGACTGGCTTGGCGGTCGCTGTCCACGGTGACCGCAATGATCTCCGCGTGGGATGCCGCGCCCAGTCGCGCCGCCGCCCGGACCACCCGGCTGCCCATTCGGTTCGGGGCGACGCACACGACCACGCGCTCGCGCGTTGCCCAAGGACCTTGCTCGCCTTCCTGCGTCCGCAGCTTGCGCATCTCGGCGTCGACGGTGTCGGCCGCACGGCGCAGAGCCAGTTCGCGTAAGGCGGTGAGGTTGGCGGTCTTGAAGAACCCCTCCAAGGCCTGGTCGACCTTCTCGGCGACATAGACCTTGCCCTCTTTGAGCCTTTGTTGGAGCTCGCCCGGGGGGATGTCGATGACTTCGATCTCGTCCGCGCCATCGAGGAAGGCATCGGGCACGGTCTCTTGCACCCGGACCCCGGTGACCTGCGCGACAACATCGTTGAGGCTCTCGAGGTGCTGGATGTTCATCGCCGTATACACGTTGATGCCAGCGTCGAGAATCTCCTCGATGTCCTGCCAGCGCTTCTTGTGGCGTGAGCCTTGGGCGTTGGTGTGGGGAAGCTCGTCGATGAGGACCAGCTGGGGCCGGAGCGCGATGATTGCGTCGGTGTCGGGCTCGCGGAGGGTGGCGCCGCGGTAGTCGAACTCGCGCAGGGGGATGGCGGGGAGTCCATCGACGAGGGCCGCAGTTTCGGCTCGGCTGTGGGTTTCGATGAAGCCGATGACCACGTGGACGCCGCGCTCGAGCTGTTGGTGGGCCTCGCTGAGCATCGCGAACGTCTTGCCGACGCCCGCCGACGCTCCGATGAAGACCTTGAGACGCCCCCGGCCGTTGCCGTCCGACTGGACGGCGCGCAGAAGCTCGTCGGGATCAGGTCTTGCGCGGTCTATGGAGTCAGAATACCGATCCTGTTTCGGGTCGTCGAGCGGGTTCGGGCGATCTTGATGGAATCCTGAGACTCAGGCAGGTCGATGCACCTAGCCGTACCGCAGGTCGTCTATCCGTCGGATAAAGATCGTGAAAAGTGGTGGGCGGTACAGGATTTGAACCTGTGACCCCTTCGGTGTGAACGAAGTGCTCTACCGCTGAGCTAACCGCCCGGAAGAGCACCATTATGACACGTTAAGGGAGAAAATGGCATCGCCCCCGGCGACCGTTCACCCCACGGCCACACGCATCCGCTCCGAACCGACCTCGATCTCGAACTCGGTCCGGCCCGCCACGAGCCGTCCATCGGGGCCATAAACCCGCCATTCCGACTCCGGAATCACCACCTCAACCGACCGTGACTCGCCGACCCCGAGCTCGACCCGCGCGAACCCTTTGAGCGAGCGCAGCGGCCGGAGCGCGGGCCCAAGCACGGGCAGAAGCCAAACCGGGACCACGTGGGAACCCGCCGGGCCGCCCTCGTGCCGGACGGTGAATCGCACGCGAACCGCGTTCCCAACCACCTCGCTGGAAAGCCCCTCCACGCGAAAACTTGAGTAGCTGAGGCCGTGGCCGAATTCAAATGCGGGCTGCGCGGGACACTCGACATAGCGCGAGCCGCGCAGCGAATGGCTCCCCGCGAACATCGGAAGCTGCCCCTCCGACGCGGGCCAGGTCATCGTGAGCCGACCGCTTGGGTTGTTCTGGCCAAAGAGGGTTTCGGCGATCGCGAGTCCGCCGGTGGGCCCGGGATGGCCAGCCCATAGAATCGCCGCCGCCGACTCGGCGAGTCCGCCGAGGACAAACGGGCGACCGCCGGTGAGGACGATGACGGTTGGCTTGCCGAGGGAAAGGATGCGCTCCGCGAGCTCGGTTTGGCGGCCCAGAAGCGCGAGGGTGCAGCGGTCCGCGCCTTCGCCGCAGTCCATGTCGGGCCCCGCCGAATCCATGCTCAGTGCGCCGTGGTCGGGGTGCCGAGGGTCGAGGGCCTCGAAGTTCCTTGCCGCCGATCCGCCGAGGGCGAGGACCACAAGGTCGGCCTTCCGGGCAACCGATAGGGCCCGCTCCATCTCCTCGTCGATGCCAGTTTTGACCCCGCAACCCTTCGCGACAAGAACCTCGGCACCCGGTAGGCACTGCCGGACACCCTGGGAGATCGTCACCACCGAGGCCTCATCCACCGGCGGCGTGTAGTCGCCCAGCAGGTTATAGACCGAGTCGGCGTTCGGCCCGATCACCGCGATCGAGCGCACCTCGCGCGAGAGGGGCAGGAGCTGGCCGGGGTTGGTGAGCAGGACGAGGGATTGGCGCGTCAGCTCGTGGGCGACTTCCTTCAGGTTGACCGCGGGCGAGGTGGGTTGGGGTCCGCGGTCGGCGAGAAGGCCGAGCTGTTCCTTGAGGGCGAGGACCCGGCTCGCGGCCTCGCGGAGGGCGGGGAAGTCTTCGGTGGAGTGGAGCAAGGTCGGGTTGTTCGACATGTCGACGTCGACGCCGCTCTCGACCGCGAGATTGCCCGCCGCCGCCGCGTCGGGGACGAGGAAGTACGGGTCGGTGAGCATGTGCACCGCATAGACGTCGCTAAAGGTGACTCCCTTGAAGCCGAGGCTCTCTCGCAGTAGGGTTCGGAGCAGGTAGAGGCTTGCGTGACAGGGTTCGCCGTCCACTGCGTTGTAGCCGGGCATGACTCCGTGGACGCCAGCTTCGATCGCGGCGCGGAACGGGCGAAGATAGACCTCGTGGAACTCCCTCGGGCCGAGGCTGGCGGTGTGGCTGTTGAGGCCTGCGCGAGGTGTGCCGTGGATAAAGTGCTTGGCGACGGCGGCGATGCCGGACGCCTGGAGACCCCTGACCCCCGCTTTGACGAAAGCGCTGACGAGAAACGGATCCTCGCCGGCGGTCTCGTCGCACCGACCCCAACGCGGGTCACGGGCGAGGTCGGCGGTGGGGGCGAAAACGACGTTCGCTCCCGCGCTCTTCGCTTCCCAGCTGACTCCGGTCTGGAATCGCTCCCAGAGGTCGGGGTTCCACGACTGGCTCGCGGTGAGCTGAGTCGGGCCGAGGGTGGCGAAGGGTGCCATGTGGCCGTGGGCCGCCTCCGAGATGACAAAGGGGGCGATGCCGTGAGGTGCGTGCTCGCGGGCGTAGTCGTGAATCTGGTTGACGAGCTGCTGGCCTTCGTCGGGGCGCAGACCGGTGGTGAGACTGACGCCGGTCCAGGGGTCGGCGCGGAGCACGCCGTAGAATGCGCCGATTCCGAGCTTGATCCACCGCTTGCCCTCTTCGTTGAGGATAGGACCGTCGGGGGTCCTGTCGTAGATCATCCAGCCGTTGACCCCGCAGAGCTGGGCGCGGACTTGCTCGACGGTGAGGGTTTCGGCTAAGGGGTGCGGGGGCACTCCTCATTTTAGTTGGATTGAGCGAGCTTTGGGGCGCGCGGGCCCGAGGCCCGACCCTCGCCCCGGCCTTGCCGGGGCTCCGCCCCCGCGCGCCCCCCCCCGCCGACAAGGTCGGCGCTCATCAAGAGCCCTGCCAATTTGCTTTTCGGCAAGGACTAGTCGCCGCGCACCCCCTATACTGGTGCCGTGCTTTTCTCTGTCCTTCTCTCCTTCGGGACACCGATGCCCGCCGCGGGCGTGATCGAGCGGACCCTCGGCCGCCCCGCCGCCGCCCACTTCCGATTCACCGACCTCCCCAAGCGGTCCGACGGACTCGACCAGTTCACCGTAGAGGCCAAAGGTGGCACCGTCTTCATCGCGGGCACGAGTCCGGTGGCCCAGTGCCGCGCAGCCTACGAGTACCTGAAGGAGGCCTGCCGACTCCAGATGACGTGGTCCACGATGGACGTGAAGGCACCCAGCCGATTCCCAGACTACGCGCGAAGGGAAGTGGTCACGCCGTTCAAGTACCGCCACTACTTCAACATCTGCACCTTCGGCTACACCACGGCCTGGTGGGACAAGGCGCGGTGGGAAAAGGAGATCGACTGGATGGCGCTCCACGGCATCAACATGCCGCTCGCGCTAAACGGTCAGGACATGATTTGGCGGCGCGTCTTCGAGGGGATGGGGCTGAGCCGAGCCTCGGTCAACAAGTTCTTCTCAGGACCTGCGTTCAACCCGTGGCACTGGATGGGCAACCTGAACGCCCACATGGGGCCGCCCCCCGAGAGCTGGATGAAGGGCCAGGTCGACCTGCAAAAGAGCATCCTCAAGCGCGAGCGCGAGCTCGGCATGACCCCGGTGGTCTCGGGATTCAGCGGGTTCGTCCCCACCGACTTCAACAAGGTCTTCCCGAACGTCAAGCTCCAGAGCCCGACCGCCTGGGCAGGGTTTGAACCCACCACATTCGTTGATGCGCGCGACCCGATCTTTGTCGAGATTGGCAAGCGCTACGTCACCGAGTATCAGAAGGAGTTCGGCCCCGTCACCCACTTCCTGTGCGACACCTTCAACGAGCAAGACCCCCAGTTCCCGAAAGAGACGGAGATCGCCGACCTCGCCGAGTGTGGCCGTGCGGTCTTTGAATCGCTCCACGCTGCCAACCCCGACGCGGTTTGGGTCATGCAAGGCTGGCTGTTCTACAACGCGCGGAACTATTGGTCGAACGCCCGCGCCGATGCCCTTGTCTCGAAGGTGCCCCAGGACCGGATGATTATCCTCGACCTCGCCACCACCGAGTTCGAAGTCTGGAAGACCCAGCCCGCGCTGCCGAAGACGGGTTGGATCTTCAATCTGCTCCACAACTACGGCCAAAACACCGCGCTCCAGGGCGACCTCGCCCGGATCGAGCAGACGGTGAACCGCACCCTTCGCGACCCCAAGCGCGGCAAGCTGCTCGGGGCGGGCCTCACGATGGAGGGGATCGACCAGAACCCTGTCGTCTACGAGCTGATGACCGACCTCATGTGGCCGAGTGGCAGCTTCGACCTGGACCGATGGCTTGCGGGCTACGTGAACGCCCGCTATGGCGACTTCAGCCCCAACGCCCAAGAGGCTTGGCGCAGCCTCGCGAAAACGATCTATTCGGGTGACAACGCCTGGGGCAAGGCCTCGTGGCGTGGCCGACCGAACCCCAACCGCATTGGACAGCCGTCGGGCGACTTCAAGCTCCTGGCTGCCAACCTGCGGAAGCTGCTCGCCGATGCGCCGCGCTTCGGGAACAATCCGCGCTACCAGCGCGACCTTGTGGACTTCACGAAGACGTGGCTCGGTGGCCTCGCCGACGTTCAGCTTTCCGGTGCACTGGGACTCGCCAAGGAGAAACCCGCCGCGAGTCGCGAGCACCGAAAGGCGTTCTTTGAGATCCTCGCCATGATCGATCAGGTGATGGCCTGCCGACCCGAGCACCGACTTTCGACCTGGATCAACTCGGCGCGGACCTGGGGCAACTCGCGCGACGAGAAGGACCAGATGGAGCGCAACGCCCGCATGCAGGTCACCGTTTGGGGCGGGCCTTACCTCGCAGACTATGCCAACAAGGAGTGGGCGGGTCTGACGAACGACTTCCTTGCTGCCCGCTGGAAGGCCTTCTTCGACGCCCAGGACGCAAGGAAGGTCCACGACGGCGCGGCGTGGGAGCTGAAGTGGGCGATGACTCCCGGGCCGATCCGCGAGTCGAGGCCGGGCGATGCGGTGACGGTGTGTACCCAGGCACTCGACCGGTTCAGCAACCTGGAAACGAACGTGGCGAAGATCCTCGGCGTGGATGACCGCCCTGGCATCGCGGTTGGCAAGCCGGTTCGCGATTCTGGCGGAACCGAGAGTGGCGGGCTGCCGAAGTGGATTGTCGACGGCATCACGACGGGGCGGTTTTGGGCCGCAAGTCCGGCTCCGCAATGGGGCGAGATCGACCTTGAGCAGCCGACCAAGGTGAGCGAGGTCCACCTCTATCCCTACTGCGCCGACGAGCGCGTGTATCGCTACAAGGTCGAAGGCTCAACGGACGGTAAGTCATGGACGATGCTCGTTGACGGTAGCAAGAACGAAGAGCTGTCGAGCATCCGGGGCTATCGCCACCGATTCCCGACGCAGGAGGTTCGATTTGTTCGCGTGACGATGCTCTCGAATTCCGCCAATGTGGGTGTTCACTTGCACGAAGTGAGACTTTTCCCTTAGCCTAGGACCAAGTGAACGATTCGCCAAGGGTTTCGTTCTCCAGATTTATGCTGGCCCGAGCAGTACGGCACTGGTGCTGTTCGGGCCGGAAGGGGATCTCAATTGAAATTTATTGATCACAAACGAACCATCGGGTTCGCTCTCTCGCTCGTTCTCGGCTCCGCCGGGGTCGTCATCGCCCAAGACAAGACCATCTCTGCTCCCAAGGCACTGGGACTGGTCCCCGTTTCGGGGGCAAAGTTGGTTGGACAGCTGGAGGTCTCTTCATCGAAGTTTCGCGTCGTCACTCGGCGCGCTCTTCCGTTCACCGCGAAGCCGCTGACCGCAAACGGTCGCCCGGTGGATCCAGAGACCATGGTCGACACCCCCAACGGGCGAAAGAAGGCCGGCAAGCTGCATGAGGGCACCAACGAGCTCGAGCGGCAGCTGAACTCACTCGGCTATTCGCTCTACGACCGTCAGGACGATTCCGAGACGCCAATTGTGCCAAAAGAGGCGGTGGTGGGTGACCTCTATAGCCAGATGACGACGTTCAAGCGCGAGGGCGGCATGGTCGTTGGGCCGATGCCGAACCAACAGATAAACAGTACTGAAGAGCTGATGAACGCTCGCAAGAAAGGGAAGAAGGCCAGCGGCGGCGGTGCGGTCAAGTTCAAGGTTGTCGATTCCGAACAAACCCTTTTTGAGAAGTCCTTTGGCGATCGGGACTGGTTTGCGGTGGAGATGGACTCGGGCATTTCGCGCTACGGCGACATGAAGCTGCGCAAGATGACCGCCCACGCCGACATCAAGTCGTTCATCCTTGGCAAGTCGATGTCGATCTTCCACGCAAAGGCGGAAGTGAGCGGCAACAAGGACCTGACGAAGGATGTTCCGGTGGTTAGGCCGCCTTCGGGAGTCCGTGGTAGTGGAACCCCACTCGGAGCGCCAACCACCACTGGAAAGAAGGGTGGCAAGAAAGGCGGCAAGAAGGGCGGCGGCGGTGGACTCATGGCCGAGATGGCTGGTGAGGACGAGCAGGTCGCCCAGATCTTCCGGAACCCGCGGACTCAGCGCCAACGAGGCGGGACCACAACCCAGTCGACGTCCACGAGCAGCTACACCGGCCGCATGAAGCTGGAAGCGACCCTGCTTGGCGATGACCTGTTTAGCCCAGTTGACAAACAGCAATCGGGCTCGGTGCGCAAGTCGTTTTCCTCAAAGCCTCTGAGCTGGGAGTACTCGGTCCGAATTCCGATCATCCCCGCGGTCAACGTGGTTGGGACGATCGGCGCAAAGGGCAAGTTGACGCTGAACATGGAGCTCAACGCCGATTCGACGGGCGGCGACATCAGCATCGTGCCCGGATTCGAGATCGCGGTCTATGCCCAGGCGGGGGTGGAAGTCAACCTCGTCGTCGCGAGCGCGGAGGGTGGCCTGGGTGCAAACCTCACGCTCATCGACTACGACCTCCACATTACTGGCGGCATTAGCTCGACGATTGTCGAAAAGAATGGCAAGAACTACTACGGCATCGTTCAGCCTTCCGAGGTTCGGCACACACTGAACACCCTGAAGGGGAACGTCTATGGTTACGCCAAGGCGTCCTATTGGGTGCCGTTCAAGACCCACGAAAAGACGCTCTGGAAGGGTGACCTCTTCAAGTGGGCGGGATTCACGGACAGCCGCACGCTGTATTCGAAGAATCCCGATCCCGTGTTGATTGGCGATTGCCACCTCCTAACGATGTCCATGGGAAACTAGAGTGAGCTCGACTCGATATGTGACGTGGGCCGTTGGCTACGGGCTCATTCTGTGTGGCGGCGTCGGGGCTGGGTGTAAACCCAGCCCCGCACCAGCGAAAACGACGAATTACTACAGTGGCCGGTTCGAGGTCGCGGTAGAAGGCCAAGTCGTCTCCATCGAACAACTCGCCCAGAAAGGGCAGAAGGTCAACCAGGAGTTCCCTGGCCTCTCCAAGAGGCTGAGGTTTGTTGCCGACTACACAGTTCACCTCAAGGGCGGATCGATGGTGGTCGAGTTTAAGAACGGCACCTGTTCGACCGACAACAGCAGTGACATGGACCTGACGATTCAGTTCGCCGTGACGGAAGGCAAACTGCGCGACGTCAAGTCCTTCGCCCAGAACGTGTCGTCCGGTCGCGACTATGATTGGGTCATTCGTGCTTTCCTCAGCTACTGGCGACCAGACATCACCCTTGGCAAGACCACCCAATTCGAGCTTGAGGGAAAGAACGTGGTCGAATTCAGCCAATCCAAGCCGGGCATAGTGACCCAGAAATGGCTGGACGTCCAACCGATGACCGCGAACCTCTTGAAGATGCCAAATCGGGAGCCGATTCCCATTCGATCTGAGGTCACGGGCGGGATCGACTTTGAGGTGACCCCCGACCTCAAGGTGAAGTCGGCGGAAGGATTGAAGATCACCAACTCGTTCCTCGGATCCCAATCCGTCGGCCAGAGCCGTCTCGATTTCGCCTTTTCCGTGGGTCCTGGCCAGCCGTTTGAAGAGAAACAACTTGGCAAGACGGTCCCGTTCTATGAAAACGCAGATGAGCGCTTGAATGAACGCCGGTTGCAGATGGCGACGCTCAAGGGCGCGACCTTGGATCAGCTCCTGACTCGCGGAGCCAAGGTCGAGCACGACGTCAAGGCGCGAAATCAGGTCTTTCTCCAGCTTCGCGCGCTCTTCTTCTTGGATGAGGAAGTGTGTGACCAGGTTGTTGACGTGCTCAAAACCCGCCGGGTGAGCAAGGACGTCCGGAGCTTGGTCGGGGAGGCGCTTTCGGGTGCGGGGACCGAATGGTCGCAGAACACGCTCGCCGCGCTCGTCGAGGCAACCGAATCGCGGGCGGAGCAGATGAACTTGTTGCCCCTTTTCATCCCTTTGACCAAGCTCGAGAAGAAGTCAAAGGAGCTTCTCTTTGGTTGGGCGAGTGAGCAGCCGCCCAACGAGCGATCCCGGCTCGCCCAGCTTGTGATCGGCAGCAATTGCCGCCGGTGCCTGGATGGCAACCCTCAGCAAGCAACCGAGATTAGCAAGCTCCTCTCGGTTCTGCTCCGCGGGGCGACCACCACGGATGAAAAGGTGAACCTGCTTTACGCCATGGGCAATGCGGCCTCCGCCGATTGCGTGGGAGCCCAGATTGAACAGAGCAAGGACCCCTCGCCCCAAGTTCGCGCGGCCGCGGTCCACTCGTTTAGGCTTATCCCCGGCTACTACCTGGTGACCAAACGGCTCAAGGAGATGGAGAAATCCGAGAAGGACCCTGAGGTCCTGAAGAAGGTGCGGGAAGTGCTCGCGCTGAAGGAGCCATAAAAAAGTTCAGGCTCCTCGGTAAACCGAGGAGCCTGAACTTGGAGGCAAGAACGGAGATCGCTCTTACTTGCTGCTTCGGCGTCGTCGAAGCATAGCGACCACGCCAAGAGCCATGGCCGAGATGGTCATGGGTTCCGGAACGGCGGTGTAGCGGACTTCGTCGATGCCGATGAAGTCGCTGTTCGCGCCCGAAGGACCGCCGCTCGTGACGTTGTAGTTGAACGCGAATCGACCGCTGGTTGCGCCCGAAAGGCCGCTGACCGTTGCGGTGAACTGCGTGTAGACCGACGGATAACCGGTGGTCGTCAGCGAGGGGTTGACCGAGAGCAGCGTCGTGGTGAAGTTCGACGTCGCGGTCGAAGCGCCAGCCGTGCTGAGCTTAACGAAGAGTCGATCCGGGAACACGGTAACGCCAGGAGTGGTCGTTCGCGTCCAGAACGAGATCGTGTCGCCGTTGTTGAACGTTCGCTGCGGCGAGATCAGGTAGAGGTCGATCGCGTTGGCGCCGGTTGCCGCGTTGAAGTTCGCGCTCAACTGACCTGCACCCGCCTGGGGAGCCCAAACCGGAGTCGCCTGTGCGCTCGTGTTGAACCAACCGGTGGTGCCGGGACCGCCGACGCTCTGGTTGACCGCAGCCCACGTAACATCGCCGTTGACGGTGTCGCCGGCGAAGTTGCCAGTCGTGAGATTGGTAGCGTTGGTCGTTGCGGGCGAACCCGTCGTGAAAGTGACTGCATCAAACGATTCCGAGAACGATTGTGCATTTGCCAAAACTGCCGTGCTCATGAGAGCCGTCAGCAAAAGAATCTTCTTCATATTTCTCCTCACCCAAACATTGAAAAGGCAGAACTGCCTGGACACATCATATCACTGTCCGACAATTTCGGCCCTTTATTGCCGCAAAGGGTTTGCAAACCCAGTAACTTTGCTTGTCACGAGGCAGCCCTCCCTTTGAAGATGAGGGTTTTGACGCTAGAAACCTAGCGCTGGTTCACAGGTTTTTTTACATCGGCTCGCTCACTGCCATGCCGTCCGGGAGGGGCCCAGTGTCAAACGTCTTCACCACCTTCCAAGACTCGGGATCGACTTCGGCGACCGCGTGGGAGGTCACGAGCACGACCATGATGTGGCCGTTTTTGCGACGGAAGAGGTTCATCGGCACCGGCCATTGATCGCCATACTTCGGGTCTGCGAGCGGCTTTTGTCGCAGTGCGACACTCGCAATCGGTTTGCCATCAGCGACCCGAAAGGCCTCCAGCGAGCCGGTTCCGACATTCGACACCACAAGCGACTTGCCATCTGCGGCGAAGAGCGTGCGGATGGGCATCTTCAGCCCGGCGAGCGTCTTCGTGACCTCGAGCGACGTGCCTGAAATGAGCGAGACGTTGTCTGCCCCAACGTTGCCGCAAGCGACGGTCTTGCCATCCGGTGAGATTGAAATCCCCTCGGCGCGGTCGCCGGTCGAGATTTGCTTGAGAACCTTGCCGCTTAGCCAGTCAAACGCGGTCACCGTGCCTGAAAAGGCGTTGACGGCGAAGGCGCGCTTTTGGTCGGGCGGGAAGACGACGAGGTGGGTCCCTTTTTGCTCAGACTTCACCGACCGGACGAGCTTGCCCGAGGCCACGTCAAAGGTGTTGACGGTGTCGGTGACATGCGAGGTGAAGGCGAGCGTCTTGTCGTCGAGCCAGTAGATGCCGTGCGGTGCGCCATTCGGATTGATGTCCAAGGTGGCCTTGACCTTCGCGGAGGCGACGTCGACAAGGGTGATCGTCGTCCCTGGCGGGCGTCCGCCGGTGCCCATGTTGCTGATCGCGGCAGTCTTCTGGTCGGGCGAAACCGCCACTTCGTTCGGGTTGGGGCCGGTGGGAAGCTCAGCTCGCCTCTTGCCGGTGTCGAGGTCGACAAGCCAGACGGTGTCGTTGCCCTTGTTCAGGACGAGGAGCGTCGGCGGGAAGGCCTCCTGACGGAGGACGGCAGCGGCGATCAGGGTAAGCACACAGCTATTACAATTTGTAACTCGTGCTTGGTTCCCGAGTTGTCAGATTTTTCTTAGGCCGCGCGGGCAAGTGAATCGCCATCGGTCCAGGACCGTAAGGCGTCGAGGCACTCGGGGTCAAACGCGCGCCCTCGGTCGCCTTCCAAGATCTCCCAGACCTTCTCCATCGGGAGGGCGTCGCGATAAGGACGGTCGGCGGAGAGCGCATCAAAGACGTCGCAAACCGTCACCACGCGAACATCAACCGAAAGCTGGTCAGCCTGGAGGCCGCGCCAATAGCCCTTGCCATCAAGCCGCTCATGGTGTCGGCCGGCGATCTCCGCCGCATACTCGAAACCCGGAATTCGGCCGAGAATCGCCTCGCCCAGCTCGGGATGGAGCTTGATCTTCGCGAATTCGGCATCGTCGAGCTTGCCCGGCTTCTCGAGCACGCCGGTCGGGACACCAAGCTTGCCGATGTCGTGGAGTAGGGCCGCCCGCCGGAGGTGCTGAAGGCGCATCGGACTAAAGCCGAGCTGCCGACCGAGGGCAACCGAATACGTCATGACGCGGGTGGAATGCTCGCTCGTGAAGCTCGACTTCGCGTCGATGATCATCGCAAAGGCTTCACAGATCGCGTCGATATCCGAGTCCATCGCTTCGGTCTGAAGGTGGGGAAGTTCGCGCGAGAGCCAGTCCGGCTCGTGGAGTCCGTTCCAGAACTCCGATTGATGACAAAGAATGCGGCAGGCGAGCACGGTGTCGGGGTCAAACCACTTGCCGCTCCGAGCCTCGGCCATCGCGAGCGCCTCGTCGATGCCATAGCCGGTGACGAAGACCTCGAGCGATTGAGCAAGGCCCAGGATTCGCGAAAGGAGCGGTATCTCCTCCTGCTTCTTGCCATACGGCGCGCCCTTTCCGTTCCAGTGCTCATCGAGATAAAGGATCGCCTCCGCGACGTCGGGCGAGAAGCTGAGCATCTTCGCGATCTCCGCGCCGCGTGTGCAGCGCGCCTCGGTGACCTCGTTCATCACCTTGTTGGGCGGTCCGATGTTGGCCGCCATGCGCCGCAGCTTTTGACCCAGCGACTGGCCGACTTCGGTGTATTGCCAGGCGAACTTGATCGACTCGATTGGCGAAGACCAGTCGATCTCCTTCACCGCTCGCTTGGCGAGATGTTCGTCGCCGCCAAAGATCTTTTGGATGCGGACCGCGTTGTTCGAGCAACCCGAATCCTTAAGAAGAGCCGCATAGGCCAGGTTTTCGCGGTCGGCCTGACTCAGACCCATCTGTCGCGCAATGCCGAGGGCGATCACCGCCGTGCGCTCGGCGTGACCCTCGGGCTGACCTTCGACGAGGTCGAGCGCGCGGCTCAGCGCGGCCAAAACCTGGGACTTCGACACCCGTAGCTCTTGCACAGCAAAATTGTCGGGCGAACGATGCGGCGAGCCTAGAGTCCGGGCGGAAATCCGATCTTATCTGGCTTGCCCGAGAAGGCTTCAATCGTGCCGTCCCGGAGGATGATCCACTCCTTTTCGTCGAGGCCAATCGCCAGGGTGCCTTTGGTCTGGCGAAGAGCATCACGGAGGCGGTCTTGGCGGTTTCGGGCCTTGTAGTGGGTGTCGATCAGGATCTTGGTGAGCCCGATTCCGTCGCCGACTTCCGCCGTCCCCGGCTCCTTGCCGTTGCGGCAGATCATCGGATTGCTCATGATCATCGCACCCGCGCTGGTGCCGAAGAAGTTGACCCCGCGCTTGAGCAGGGCAGAGAAGGTTTCGCGGAGCCACTCCTTGCCAAACCGCTTCATGAAGAGGTTCTGGTCGCCGCCCGGAATCCAGATTCCGGCTGCTTCGTCGAGGTGCTCGCCGAGTTCGCCCAGCGACTCGGGGATGAACCCGTCGCCGTCTTCAAGCCGGACCGACGTCGCGCCTTGCGCCTTCAGGAACTCGACCGATGCCTTGGCATCCTTGGGGTCCTTGTGGGTTTGCCCGAGGACGACAATCGTGCCCGACTTGCAGTCGGCGATGAAGCGCTTGGCGAGTTCGGTCGACGTCGCGCCGCCGCCCTGGAGGTAGAGCGCGCCGGGCCGAGCGATGGCAAAAAGAGTGCAGGCTAAAAGCATGAAGGGAACGGCCTCGACCGTCCCCTCCATTTTGACCGAGGTTTAGCGAATGGCTTGCTCGGTGTCCTTGTCAAAGAGGTGGAGCGCGTCGATGTCCACCACGAACTCGGCGTTCTTGCCCTCTTCGATCTTGGTTCCCGTGTCGATGGTGGCCTGGAAGTGGTGCCCATCGGCGAACAGATAGGCCACGTATTCGTGACCCAGCGGCTCCAGCACGTCGACCTTGGCGGTGAAGGTGTTGTCGGGATTCGACTTCACGCGGCTATCGAGGTTCTTGTCGAAGATCGACTCGGGTCGGATGCCGAGGGTGACTTCCTTGCCGACGTAGCCCGAAGCAGCCGGGTTCGAAATCGGGAACTTGAGGTCTCCGACCACGACCATCGTGCGGCCGCCCTCATTCACGAGCTTGGCGTCGAAGAAGTTCATGGGCGGCGAACCGATGAACCCCGCCACGAACTTGTTGGCGGGCTGGCTATAGACCATCTCCGGGGTGTCGCATTGCTGGAGAAGGCCATCGCGCATGATCGCGATTCGCTGGCCCATCGTCATTGCCTCGACCTGGTCGTGGGTGACATAAACCGTGGTTGTGTTCAGCTGTCGGTGGAGCTTGATGAGTTCCGCTCGGGTCTGGACGCGCAGCTTGGCATCCAAGTTCGAAAGCGGCTCATCCATCAGATAAACCTTGGGCTTGCGGATGATCGCACGGGCGAGGGCAACGCGCTGGCGCTGTCCACCCGAGAGCTCCTTCGGCATTCGAGCGAGATACTTTTCGATGTCGAGCATCTTCGCCACCTCGCGCACGCGCCGATCAATGTCCTCGCGAATCTTCTTCGCTTCCGACATGTGGGTCAGCTGCCAAAAGGTCGACTTCAGCTCGCGAATCTTCAGACCGAAGGAGATGTTCTCGTAAACGCTCATGTGGGGATAGAGCGCGTAGTTCTGGAACACCATCGCGATGTCGCGATCCTTCGGGGGGACGTCGTTGACGCGGCGTTCGCCGATCACGATGTCGCCGTCGGTGGCTTCTTCGAGGCCCGCGATCATGCGGAGAGCGGTGGTTTTGCCGCAGCCCGAAGGTCCGACGAGGACCATGAATTCACCGTCTCGGACCTCAAGGTTGAGGTCATCGACCGCCTTCACGTCCTTACCAAAGACTTTAGAAACTTGCTTAAATGCGACTCCTGCCAATCTGTCCTCCGGGGGTTAGCTCGGTCCGCATTATATCGGGAACCGGGCCACTTCGGGGGCCACAAGCTAAAAGTCGTCGGACTTTGGAGCGGTTTTTGAGGCTTCCGCGCGAATTGCTTGACTCAGAGCAGCGGCGCGCTTCGGTTCCAGGGTCGCGAGGAGGTTCGTGACCGCCTCGTCGTCCATCTTCACGAGCACAGGCACCAGCTCGGGGTCTTTCATCCCTTCGATGATCGATTTCAGCTTCGCGGTGTCGAGCTCGTTCCACAGCGTGGCAAGTTTGGCGTTGCCCTTTTCGGGGTCCGTCGTCACCACCGGCTTGGCCGTGGAGGGCGTGTCGGCCGGCTTCGGCGGAGTTGGCGTCTTGGCGACGGGCTTGGCCGCCTTCTTGTCGTCCTTCTTCGCCTCGACCTTCTTCTTGGCCTTGGGCGAGAGTCCAGGGATGTTGATGATCCCGGCAAAAGCAAGCCCCACGACCACGCCGATCAGCACGACGGGGACGAGGATGAAGATCAGCTTTTTGCCCTTCTTCTTAGCCACTTACGCGCCCTGCCTTGCGATCTTCATAAAGCCGCATCACCTTCTTCACGTAGTTCTGAGTCTCCTTGTAGGGAGGGATGCCACCCGCTCGTGAAACCGCGCCGGGACCCGCGTTATAGGCTGCGAGGACCAAGTCGAGGGTGGGGAAGCGCTTCATCAGCTTGCTGATGTAGGCCGCGCCGCCATTGACGTTCTGAACGGGGTCAAACGGGTCGGTCACGCCAACTTCGGCGGCGGTTTCCGGCATGAGCTGGATGAGGCCCTTCGCACCCGCCCGGGAAACGTCGTTCGGGTTGTAATCGCTTTCCGCTTCGACGATCGCGTCGAGCAGCTTCGGGTCCATACCGTGGGCAAGAGCGGCGCGCTCGATGATCGGCAGGAACGTCGCTCGTCGGTTCCCGGTCGGCGCGGCCATCCCAGGGCCAAAGGGGCTGAGCGGCTTGGTGCCTTCGGGCGTGATCGTGCCCGAAAGCGGTGAAGGCTTGTCCGATCGCCAGCTCGAAACATCCTCGGGCATCGTGAAGGCCTGCGGGTCGCCAGTTGCCGGGTTCGGTTTGGCGTTGTTCGTGCCGAGTCGGGCACGAATCGCTTGCATACGGGCCATCACGCCCTCGGGGCCAATAGGTTTCAGTTCAAAGCTCATGGTTAGGCTGCCTTCCTTCGCAGAACCGCCCACTCATCGAGTTCGGCTTGTTCTCGTCGCGTGTCTTCGAGGGTCCATTCTTCGAGGGCCTTGTCGCGGAGCTTCACCATCGCCTCAAGCTCCTGCTTCTTCTCGCGCCAAACCTCGGCCGCTCGCTCTTCCTCTTCCTCCAGCTCGGCGATGATCCGCAGCTGAATCGCTTCCTCTTCGTCGTAGCGCGAGAGGAGCATTTCCAGGTTCCGCCGCGCATCGAGGCTCTCCGCCCCGCGTCCAATCGCGTTCTTGCGTTCGCCTGCGATCTGGACTCGTTCTTGTTCGGCAAGCAGCCGGGCTGCTCGTCGCTCAAGGTAGTCGTTTTTCGCCCATTCTTCCGCCATCTCGCGGAAGTCGAGGACGCGCTGAAGTCGAAATTGGAACTTAGCCATGAATGATCTCCATGAGTAGGGTCAGGGTTTGGTCATAGCTGGACGATTCGTCCTTGACCTGGCGCAGAAACTGGTTGATCGCGGGCCACTTGCGGATCGCCTCATCAGCGACCGGATTCGAGCCCTCCTTGTACGCACCGATGTTGATGAGGTCTTCGACGTCGGTGTAGGCGGCCATCAGCTCGCGGAGCTTACGGGTCGCGTTGATGTGCTCGGGCGAACAGGTGAACGGCGCGGTTCGGCTGAGGCTGGCAAGGATGTCGATCGGCGGATAGTGGCCTTTGCTCGTCAGCTTTCGGTTCAGCACAATGTGGCCGTCGAGGATCGACCGGGTGGCGTCGGCGATCGGCTCGTTGGTGTCATCGCCATCGACGAGGACGGTGTAAAGCGCGGTGATCGAACCCCGCGAGCCGTTGCCCGCGCGCTCCATGAGCTTGGGCAGGAGCGCGAAGACGCTGGGGGTGTAACCCTTCGTGCTCGGCGGTTCGCCGACGGCGAGGCCGACTTCACGCTGGGCCATCGCAAATCGGGTCACCGAGTCCATCATGAGGACAACGTTCTTGCCTTGGTCGCGGAACGACTCGGCAATTGCGGTCGCGGCAAAGGCCGCTTTGATTCGCAAAAGGGCAGATTGGTCGCTCGTGGCACAAACGACGACACTGCGGGCGAGACCCTCGGGACCGAGGTCATTCTCCATGAACTCGCGGACCTCACGGCCTCGCTCACCAATGAGCGCAATCACGTTCACGTCGGCCTGACAGTTCCGGGCGATCATGCCGAGCAAGGTGCTCTTTCCGACGCCCGAACCCGCGAAGATGCCCATGCGCTGGCCTTCGCCGAGCGTCAACATTGAATCAATCGCGCGGACGCCGGTGGGCGTTGGTCGCTCGATCATCGTCCGTTCCATTGCCGAAGGCGGCGGGGCGAGCACCGGATAGCGGCCACTTGCGGAAACCGGACCGAGTCCATCGAGCGGCCTGCCAAGAGCATCCACAACTCGCCCAAGAAGGGCATCGCCAATCGGAACCTGGACGCATCGACCGGTGCCTCGAACGAGGTCGCCCGGACGAACGCCATCGAGGTCGCCAAGCGGCATCAAAAGGGTCTTGTCGCCGCGGAAGCCAACGACTTCGGCAGGGATGCCGTCGTTGATCCAGCACAGGTCGCCGACGCGGGCATTGGGACCGTCGGACTCGATGATGAGGCCGACGACTTGGGAAACGCGTCCACAAGCCTCAATCCAGCGGACTTCGCCGAGGGTGCGCTTGGTGCGCTCGAAGGATGGGGCTTCGACGATCATGCCGCCTCCTGAGCGTCGTTAAATCGCTGAGTCATGCCGCTGAGCGAGGCATCGATGAGGCCACCTTCGGAGTCGATGACGCACCCGCCCGTGATCGACGGATCTTCGACGAGCTCGACGTCCTTCACGTTGTGGGTGGCCTGGAGGAGGATCTCCTTGTACTTGTTGATTCGTCCGACGTCGAACGGGTTCATCCGAACCCGAACCTTCGGCGAAAGGGTTGTCTCCGCCATCGCCTTGCGAACGAGACTGAGAAGAGCGTCGTCATCCGACTTGAGGGTGACATCGAGGGCATCGGCGACGATCTTGCCGACGAGGGCTTCAAGCTCTTGCTCGGCGCGCTCGTAGTAGCTCTGGAGCGCGGCCACGATCAGCGCAGACGTCGAAGCGAGGTCGCTCGCGAACTGCTCGGCCTCCTGGGTGAAGGCGGCAGTGGCCATCGCCTCCGCCTTTTCCGATCCGGCGCGAAAGCCTTCTTCATAGCCAACGACCTTTCCCGCTTCAACGCCTTCGGCAAGTCCTTGGGCAAATCCATCGGCTCGAGCGGCCTCCTTGAGGTCGTTGAGGGTGACTCGGCGTCGCTGTTCGTGGCTGAGGCGGCCTTGGCCTTCGCCCGCTCGCTCGACCACCGTCGTAAAGGGAACTGCCTTGGCTTCGATTCCGCTATAGACGTTCGGCCTAGACAAGCACGTCCTCCTCGCCGCTTCGACCGATGACGACCTCGCCTGCTTCTTCCAGGCGTCGGATCACCGAGACGATCTTCTGCTGAGCCTCTTCGACCACGCGGAGTCGAACGGGGCCCATGAACTCCATGTCTTCCTTGAGCATGCCAACCGCGCGCTCGGACATGTTCTTGTAAACCTTGTTCTGGACTTCGCCGCCCACGCCCTTGAGCGCGGTCGCGAGGTCCTTCATGTCGACTTCTCGCAGGATCGACTGGATCGCGCGGTCGTCGAGCTGGACGATGTCCTCAAACACGAACATCATGTTCTTCACCGTCTCCGCGAGTTCGGGGTTCGACTCGCTGAGCTGCTCGATGATCATGCGCTCGGTCGAGCGATCCACGCGGTTGAGGAGGTCGACGAGCGCCTTCGGGCCACCGGCCTGGGTCATCTCTTGCGAAACGAGCGAGCTGACCTTCTTCTCAAGGACCTGCTCGACGCGGCGGATGACCTCGGGAGGGGTCTGGTCCATCATCGCAATGCGGCTGGCAACGTCGGCGCGCAGCTCGGGGCTGAGTTTGCCGAGGATCGTCGCTGCGCTGTTCATCGGCATGTAAGCAAGGATGAGCGCGATGGTCTGCGGGTGCTCATCTTGGATAAAGCTGAGGACCTGCTGCGGGTCGGCCTTCTTCAGGAAGTCGAACGGCACAACCTGCATCGCGTTCACGATGCGGCGGAGGACGTCGTCGCCCTTTTCCTCACCAAATGCCGAAACCAGCATCTGGCGAGCGTGGTCCACACCGCCTTCGGCGATGAAGTCTTGGGCGATCGCGACCTCGTGGAATTCGGCGATGACCTGGTTGCGCTGCTCGGGGCTCACCTTGTCGAGTCGAGCGAGCTCAAGGGTCAGCTGTTCGGCATGATCCTCGTCAAGGTGGCGAAGGACCTTACCGGCGGTGTCGGGACCTAGGGCCATCAGGAGGATGGCGGCCTTCTTTCGAAAGCTCAGTTCTTCTTGCTTCTTTCTCACTTTCGGTCCTCCAGGAGCCAGCTCTTGACGAGGGCGGCGACAACTTCGGGGCGATCTTCACCCATCTTTCGAATCTGTTCGAGCGGAAGGTTCACGCGCTTGGCAATCGACGGGATGTCGGTGAGCCTGAGTCCTTCGTTGCCCGCGGTGGCGAGGGCAGTTTCAAACTCCTCTTCCGAGATGCCGGCTTCGAGTGCCTTCTTGCGCAGGTCGTCAATCGACTCTTCGCCTTCCGGTCGGATGTCTCCGAGGTTCACCGGCAGCGACGACAGGTAGCCGCCAGCCGGGGGCAGGGCGCCCATTCCCGCCGCGACGAGGGCAGGGTTCGGCGACTGCGGTCGCACCGACTTGCCGAGTTGTCGCATGACGAAGAAAGCCAGGATCGAGAGGACGACGATGGGCAGCAGGCCAAGCACCTGGTTCATCTTCATCGAGCTCGCCGCGCCTTCGGTGGCCTTCGCCACTTCGGTCGCGACCGTCTTGTCGAATTCGTAGGTGATGATCTGGCTCGTGAAGCCGTCCTTCGGGGTGAAGGCCATCGGCGAATCGAGCGCAGGCTCGGGTCCCGCCGGCTTCTGGAGGCCCATGTAGTTGCTGATCGCGCGTCGGACCGCCTCTTCTCGCTCGGCGTTGGCCTTCGCGATTGCAGCCTCGTCCGGTGCCTGACCATTCACGGGTGCAGGATTCACCTTGTTGAGCATGACGGTGACCGCCATCGTCTTCACTTCACCGACGCCCTTTTCGATGCTGCTGACGGTTCGGTTCGTGCCTCGCTCAATCTTCTTTTGGGTGTTCGAGTATTCGCCGTTGCCGTTTTGGTTGGCAGGAGTGCCGGGTGCGGCGTCGGGTCGGTTTGAGTCGGTGCCCGCAGGGCCACCAGCGACGGCACCGCCGCCATTGACGCCCGGTCCGCTCATCTTCTCGGTGACCTTCTCTTCCGAAAGCGGGGTGGCGGTGGGCTCCTGGAGGTCCTTGGTCTGGGTGACCTTGTCGACGTTGAGGCCGACGTTCACGCTGACAATCGCGTTGCCAGGACCGACGAGTCGGTTCAAGATGTTCTGCAGCTCTTCGCGGCGCGACAGCGATTCCTTTCGCTCAAGTTCAAGCTTGGTGAGGGCCATCGAGCTCGACGTGTCTTGGTTCATGCCGTCGAAGATCGAGCGGCCATCGCGGGTGAAGACGGAGACCTTCTTGGGGTCGAGTCCAGGCACCGACGAGGCGACGAGGGTGGCAATCGCCTTGCCCTGTCCGCTCGAGAGCGAGACGCCGGGGCGCTCACCAAGGGTGACGCTCGCCATCGCATCCTTCTTCTCGCTTGCAAACGGCGAATCGACGCCAAAGCTGAGGTGGACGCGGGCGGAGTCGACGCCTTCGTAAGTCTCAATCGAGGTGGAAAGCTCGCCTTCAAGCATCATCTTGAGGCGCTCCTCTTCGACCTTGGGCGTGTTCATCATGCCCATGCTCGTGAGGCCTTCATAGCCCGGGTGGGCGGCGC
Source organism: Armatimonadota bacterium (assembly GCA_018268355.1). GTDB lineage: Bacteria > Armatimonadota > Fimbriimonadia > Fimbriimonadales > Fimbriimonadaceae > JAFDWR01. The sequence goes on from JAFDWR010000001.1 coordinate 29,188, forward strand.
GGGGAAGCTTGTTGTTCTGGGCCAAGCGGGCGCGGATGATCGCAACCTTGTCGCTCGGGACCGAGATGTTTCCACCGTTGTCCATCTGGACGGGGAAACCCATTCCTTCAATTTCCATTTGGACCATGCCCGCATCGCCCGGGGTGAGGTTGGCGAAGACGAGCGACATCTTCGGGCGCGACGACATAAAGAACGCACCCGCGAGAAGGATCACGAGGAAGAGAGAACCCGCGACCGTCACCGTCTTTTGGGTGCGGTCTGCGGTTTCCCACCAAACTTTCAGTTTCAGGATCAGTGCTTGCATGGGCCTAAGCCTTTAGGCCAACGCGATAAGGGTTACTAGACTTGCATTCGGCTGATCTCTTGGTACGCTTCCAGCAGCTTGTTTCGAACTGCCAGAGTGAGGTTCATGGTGGTACTCGCGCGTTCCATTGCGATCATCAAGTCGTGATAATCCACATCTCGTCGACCCGTCATGAAATCGTTCTGGACTTGCGTTGCTTTATTCTGCGAGTCGTTCACTTCTTTCATGACGTCCATCAACGTTTGCGCGAAGTCGTCATCGGTCTTGGCGGGCTTAGAGGAGGGCGCACTCGCGGGCATCACCCCTTGGGCGAGCTTTTCAAGTGCGGGATTCGTGACTCCTCGAAGCATGGCGATTAGACCTTTCCAATATTCAGGGCGCTGCGAATCATGCCCTTGGCGGAGTTGAAGGCGGCGATATTGGCCTCATAGGCCCGGCTCGCGCTCATCATGTTCACCATCTCTTCCACCGGCTCCACGTTGGAGTAGGTGACCATGTTGGTGACGGGGTTTCGGTAGGGGTTGCCCGGCTCATAGACCTGGCGGAACGGGCGCGAATCTTGGCTCACCCGGTTGATCGTGACGCCTTCCGGCGTTCCCATCAGCTCGACGACTCGTCGGCGATAAGGCATTTGCCCGCCGATCTGCATCGAGTTCGAGTTCGCAATGTTCGCACTGATGACGTCCATGCGGAATCGCTCGGCAGCGAGTCCGGTGGAGCTTGTCTTAAGGGCGTTGTTGAGAGTCATCGGTCAATTACCTTCCTTCCCGGATCACGTTTCGGAGTCCGGAGAAGTACCGAGAGGTCATCTCGGTCAGGGTCTGGTAGCGGAGTTCGGTTTGCGAGATCTGCATGACCTCTTGTTCAAGGTCCACGCTGTTCCCGTCGATTCGAATGGAGCCGCGGTCCACTTCGACGCCATTCATCATGCCGCGCTCTTGTTCAAGCACGATGTTAAAGTCGAGGTCGCGGCGCTTATAGCCGGGGGTGTTCACATTGGCGAGGTTGCCAACCAAAAGGGCATGCCGCTGGGTGGAGCGGTCGAGCGCTCGTTCCAGGTTCTTGCTTTGCGGTCCAAATAGGTTGTCTAGATAAGGCACGGGATCCATCTCCCGCGACTCCGTTCGCCGTTCCCCAGCCCCATCCTAGAACTGGTAAGCCTACGAGGGCTCATCAGTGGTATTGGCATTGGGGGCCGCTTCTTTAGGCTTACCGCGAACTTATTTTGAGGCTGAGGGAATCAGGACCACGCGAAAGCCCTCGCCGTACTTCACGCCGATGAGCTTTCCGGCCGCTTCGGCGTCGTCGCGGATGATCCGAGCGACGAAGTCCTTCCGACCTTTCCCGAGGTCCTCGAACTGCGACTTGTGCATGCGGAGGAGCTCGAACTTGCGTTCGAGGAGGTCGCTGATGTCAACCACGAGGTCGCGCTCGCCAGTCTCCGCAAAGAGGATCGACTTGACCCCGGGGCAGGTCGGGCCAACCTTGGCCACGGTCTCGCCCACCCGCCGATGGTCGGAGTGGCTCGCGCGGCGGTGGTGCTCACTCTCGAGGGTGAGGATGGTGTCGGGCCGGAAGTCCTCGATCTGCTTTTTGATCGCGTTCTCAAGCTCGTCGCCATTGTGGAGGCGGCCATCGGGGAAGCCGAGGAAGATGACGTCCTTCGCGCCCCAGAGCTTCGCTATGGCCGTTTGCTCGGCTTGCCTTGTCCTCGCGAGCGGCGCGGGGTCCGAGAAGGGATAGAAGCCCTTGTCGCCATTCGTCGCGACGACGAGCCGGAGTTCTGCGCTCGCCTGGTTCAGCCGAAGGAGCGTCCCCGCCATATAGAACTCGGAGTCGTCGGGGTGGGCGGTGATGACGAGGATGCGCGGATTGCCTTGGCTGAGCTGGTCAAAGGTGAGGAGGTCGGGTCGGCGCAGTCCCGGCTTGGTGGGGCTGAGGGTGAGGTCCCACGGCAACCACCAAATGAATGCGCCGAGGATGAGGCCGAGCGTGCCAAACACGCCGAGAATCCACTTCCAGCGCCTGTCCCTTCGCACGGCCGCATCCATCTTGAGGCTGAGCTTACCGGGTCATGAACTTGAACCCAATGCCGCGGCCGTGCTTCATCGACAGGCTGATCCAAAGCCACGCCGCGTTCTCCAGGTTCCGGAACGCCGACCAACCGCCCGCATCCACACCCTCAAACCCGATCTCCTCGCCGAGCGCGATCACCGTCGCCTTCGCCTCTTCATCATCGCTCGCCACGAGCAGGGCAGCATTCCCATCCGGGAAGCGCGGGTTTGCCATGAGGTCCACGCCGATCGAGTTGAACGCCTTCACCACGCGGGCATCGGGAGCGAGCGCACCGACGTTCGGGCCGTCGGGATCAACGCCTGAGAAATCAGCCTTGATCGGGTTCGTCGCGTCGACCACGATCTTGCCACTGAGGGGCAGGCTGCCGATGAACTCGGCGGTGACCGCGCTGCTCGGCGTGGTCAAGACGACGACGTCGGCCCAAGAGGCGGCTTCGCTCATCGAGCGCTCGCCGTCGGAGTTCGGAGTCCGGCTACCAAAAACGACGTCGTGGCTGGCCGACCAAGCGGATCCGAGGGTTTGGCCGACTTGTCCGCGACCGAGAATGGCGATCTTCATGATGCCTGCTTACGCCGCAACGAGAAAGGCCGTTCCCCTTCGGACGGTATCCTTAATGGACTCCCCGTGTTGCTCTCCGTCCGTGGTCTCAAGAAGGAATTTAGCGACTCCGTCGTGCTCGACGGAGTCGATTTTCGGTTGGACGGCATGGAGAAGGTCGCCCTCGTCGGCCGAAACGGGTGCGGAAAAACCACCCTTCTTCGCATCCTGACCGGCGAATACGAGGCCACCGCAGGATCGGTCCAATGGGCGCGCGGCGCAAAAGTTGGCTACCTGAGCCAGCACGCGGGCGAGACGATGATGCCCACGGTGTGGGAAGAGGCCCGGCGCGGAGTCCTCGAACAGATGGAGGCCCACGAGCGGCTCTCCGAGCTAGAAAAGAGGCTCGAACAAGACCCCACCGAGGACGAACTTGAGGAATACCAACGCCTCCACGACCACTTTTTGAACCTCGAAGGCTATGCCGCCGAGCGCGAGCTGCGCAACGTCCTCAGCCAGCTGGGATTCACTGAGGACGAATACGAAAAGCCGACGAGCGCCCTGAGCGGCGGAGAACGCACCCGCCTCGCGCTGTCCCGGCTACTGCTCGAAGAGCCCGACCTGCTCATCCTCGACGAGCCGACCAACCACCTCGACCTCAACGCGACCGAATGGCTGGAGTCGTGGATTTCGAACTACCGCGGCGCGGTCCTGCTCGTCAGCCACGACCGGACGTTCCTCGCCAACTCCGCGCAGCGATTCCTCGAGATGCGCGACGGCACCGTGAAGGCCTACCCCGGTCCGATGGAGAAGTACCTGAAGGTGAAGGCTGAGGACGAGGCGCGCCTCGCTGAAGTCGCCCGCCGACAAGCCCTCCAAGCGGCCAAGCTCGACGAGTATGTCCGGCGGTTCATGAACAGCCAGCGCACCGCCCAGGCGCGGGGAAGGCTCAAGCAGCTGGAGCGGCTGCGCGAGGTCCAAGTGAGCGCGCCCAAAGCCGAGCGGGGCATGGCGGGCGGGTTCGGCAAGGTCGAGCGCAGCGGCGACATCGTTCTCGAAGCCAAGGGCCTGGGCATGGCGTTCGGTGACGAAAGACTGTTCAAGGACCTCGATTGGACGGTCCGCAATGGCGAGCGATGGGGCGTGATTGGCGAGAATGGCTCGGGCAAGTCGACCCTGCTCAAGATTTTGCTCGGCGAACTGGAGCCGTCCGAGGGGCGAACGCGCATCGGCGCAAGAGTCGTCGCTGGCTACTTCCGCCAAGACGCGGAAGACCTTGACCCCGAGATGACCCCGCTCGAATTCTGCGTTTGGGAGCTCGACATGATGCCGCCCGAGGCCCGCAACCTCCTCGCCCGATTCCTCATCACCGGCGACGACGTTATGCGGCCAATCGCGACGCTTTCGGGTGGCGAGCGCAACAAGCTCAGCCTCGCCAAGCTCACGCACCAGTCGCCCAACCTGCTCGTCCTCGACGAGCCGACCAACCACCTCGACATGGACTCGCGCGATGCGCTCGTCGAGGTGCTTCGGGACTACAAAGGCACCCTTGTCCTCATCTCCCACGACCGCCAGCTTCTCGGCCTCATCACCGACCACACGCTCGACATGCGACGATCGGGGCCGATCCTTTTCCCGGGCAGCTATGCCGACTACCGCCAGCGACAGGCCAAAGAGGCCCAGGCAGCAGCGGCGACGGCGGCCAAACCGGTGGCGACCCAGGCGGCGGTGGCCACGGTCACCCTCAGCCCTCGCGAGCTGAGCAAGGAGATCCAGCGGCTGGAACGCGAGCTCGAAACCGCGGAGGAAACGATCCACGCGAAGGAGGAAGAGCTGAAGTCGGTGGAGGCAAAGCTCGGCGACCCTGTGCAGGTCGACGACCTCATGGGCTTAACCAAGCGGCACGGCGAATTGCAGGTGGAGATCGAGTCGGCGATGGGCAAATGGGCGGAAATCGGGGAAAAACTCGAAGAAGCTCGCGCGATGCAGGGCAGAGCCTAGACAAGGCCGCCTGATCTGTGTCACCATTCTTGTTCGGCCCAAGACCGTCTCTTGTCGGGCCTGGAGATTTTGATGTACGCAATCGTGAAAACCGGAGGCAAGCAATTCAAGGCTGCCGAGAATGAGATCATCGTCGTCGAGAAGCTCGACGGTGAGGTCGGCACCAAGGTCGAGATGACCGAGGTTGTGCTGATCGCCAATGGCGACAAGGTCAAGGTCGGTTCGCCGCTCGTGACCGGTGCCAAGGTGGTCGGAACGATTGTTCGACAAGCCAAGGGCCCGAAGATCGTGGCGTTCAACTATAAGGCCAAGAAGAACGAGCGCAAGCGATGGGGTCACCGACAGCAGTACACCCAAGTTCGAATTGAGAAGATCGAGGCAGGTAAGTAAGGATCCATGGCACATAAGAAAGGACAAGGTTCGACTCGAAACGGTCGAGACAGCAACTCGAAGCGCCTTGGCGTGAAGAAGTACGGTGGCGAGCTCGTGAAGGCGGGCAACATCATCGTTCGACAGCGCGGCACCCAGTTCTATCCTGGCCCCGGAGTCGGCATGGGCAACGACCACACGCTCTATGCTCTCGTCGCCGGCCACGTGACCTTCGAAGGTCCGGACAAGAAGCGACGCGTCGCCGTCTACGCTGCGACCAACTAATCATCCGATTGCGAAAGGGCGGGTTGTGCAAAGGCACGACCCGCCCTTTTTTCGTGGCTTCTGGGGAACGTTGGGTGGGCTCCAACCGTCCGACTCCTAAGCATGGTTCTGTTTCTCACCACTTACGCCATTAGTCTCAGCCTGCAATGGGCCGAGGTCGTTGCTCCGCCCGCACCCAAACCCGATGCGGTGGTCGCCAAAGTGGACGGCCAACCGATCCTTGCGAGCGAAGTCGAAGCCTATCTCTGGCAGTGGCGAGGCGCAGAAGTGGTGCAAGACCTCATCGAATACCGGATCATTTCCGCCGAAGCCAAGACCAAGGGCGTGAAGCTCGACATGGCCCGGGTGCGGTCCGAGGTGGAGGGCGCGATGAAGGACTATGCGGCTTCGCGAGGCGTCGCCGACCCCACGGAAGCCCTGCTTCAAGACGGTTTCACGCGGTCCCGAATCCAGATGCGCGTGATGCGACAGCTCATGCTCGAGGAGATCGCCCTGAAGGAATTTGACCCCAAGGAGTGGGTCAAGATCAGCGCGATCACCTTTAAGCCCGACGCCGCGATGACGCTTGAAAAGTGCCTCGCGAAGGCAAGCGAGGCCTACAAGCTGCTCTCCAAGGGAGAGAAGTGGGGCAGCGTGATTGCGACGTCGACGACCAACCCGCAAGTCGTTCAGAGTGAAGGATTTGTGGGCTGGCGACGGATGAAGCTCTTCCCCGAGGCAACCCAGGCCGAGTTCAAAACCTTGAAGCGCGCTGGATTCAGCAAGCCGGTGCAGACGACATCGGGCGTGCAGATCTTCCGCGTGGATGGCAAGGGCTGGGAAGCCCCGGAGGCCGAGATCACCGAGCTGCGCAACCTGTATATCCAGGGCCGCTCGGGCGACCTCGCGAACGAGCTGCGGAAGAAGGCGAAGGTGGAGAACTACAAGCCGCCGGTCGAGAAGCCGTAGGAATGAGCCTGGTTCTTCTTGCTACCTTGCTATATGGGGCCGGACCACCACCGCAGTACGACCTATGGATCGCCGATCCCGCTTGGGTGAAGGAGCCGGCGTTCAGAGAGTGGATGGACTCCTCATTTGTTGAGCCACTCAACACGATCAAGGGCGGGATTCGCGGCTTAACGGAAAAGGGCGAGATCTTCCATGTCGACCCGTCCGGCTATTGGTCCAAGGGCTCATTCCGTCCCTTGCGGCTGAACGGTCTCGATCCGGGAACACCCACCAATATCGGTACGTTCTTGCTTCGTGACGGAAGGATTACGACGGGCGGTGAGGGCATGCTCAACGACTTTCATGCGGGGTCGAACTTTGCCAAGGGCGTTGACCAAGGCGGCATTTTGACCCACGGTCAGGGTGCCAGCTTCACCGACCGGTGCATCGTCACTGCAGCCTCGCCTTCGGGCAAGTTTGCTGGATTGCTGCATACGGGGGACACTGATCCTAGGGTGCTTGGACAGATCGGCTTTCCCTGTCGAATTGTCGATGGCAAAGCCCAGCGGCTGCCGATGCCGAAGAACTTCAAGTCATTGGTGCTTAGGCCCAATGTCGTTAGTGAGGCGGGCATTGTGCTGGCCGAGACGACTGATGACGTTGCCTGGAGCATGCCGATGAGCGTGGTTTGGATGCCCGACAATCGCCTGTGGACCACGCGGGAGCGGTTCAAATTAGCGGGTAAGTCGATCGTGTTTAACTGCGTGGATGGCAGGGGCTGGTTTGCGGGGGCAAAGTGCTCCATCGCTTCCCTGAGCGGGGATACCGAGCAGATCGAGCTTCCCATCGTCTGGGATGGCAAGAGGTTGGTTGATCTTCCGATGCCTGCAAATGGCAAGCGAGCCACCGTCTTGGACTTCTTCCAGGGTGGCTACCTCGGCTGGGTTGCCGACAAAGGAACGTTCTATGGCCCGATGAATGGCTGCCTTTGGAAGGGTGGAAAGGCCTACCGTCTTCGTTCGTTGGTCAAGGGTTTCCCAGATTGGGAGATCGGGACGGTTGGCGCGTTCAACTCAAAGGGGCAGCTTGCGGTGAATCTCCGCAGCAAGTCGCTCAAGAACAAGGCTGGAGAACCGGTCTGGCGGATCGGCGTCCTCACCCCCCGACCGTAGTCGCTGGCGCGCCTGGATGGCGCGCCAAAGGGGGTGGCGAGGCCACGATGGCCTCGCCGGGTGGGCGGGAAAGGCGATTCGTCCCAGCATTATGGAAATACGTCAATGCGCATTGACATGTCAACGCACATTGACGTATGATTCTTTGTATGGACGTGAGAAAGATGCTCATCGCGCTCGGCGATCCGACCCGGCTCGCGGTTTTTGAGTGTGTCCTTGGCTGCGGTGGTTCTTCGGCCTATGACACCGAAACCGGCCAGTGTGACGCGGGTTCGGTCGGGGCGGTCGCGAGTTGCGACGTCAAGTGTCAGCTCCCATGCGCGCCGAACACTGTCTCGCACCACCTCAGCATCCTGCGCGAAGTGGGATTGATCACAAGCGAGAAGCGGGGTCGTGAGGTCTATGTCAGCGTCGTTCCCGAGGCTCTCGAAGCACTCGCGGACTTCTTCTCTCTGCGTCAGGCGACCGATCCATGTTGCTCGGGCGGCTCCAACTTGATCCATCTGCAAAAGTAGCCCGAAAGGGTGACGACCCGAACCAACAAGGAGTCAAACATGAACGAAAGCAATGCTTGCCCGTGCTGTAACTGCGGCGATGGCTGTACGTGTTCTTCGAACTGCCCGAACTGCAACTGCAAGTGAAACGGCAGGGGTCGGCGCGCCTTAATGGCGCGCCGACCCCTTTTTGTTTACTTCGGGGCGTTCGCCTTTAGCCAGGCTTCGATCTTTGAGCGCTCGGCGGCATTGATCGACTTCGCGCCCTGCTCCAGCATTTTGATGAAGTGGCCGATCTCCTCCGCCGACGCAGGGTAGCCGGTGTTGGTCCTCACGTCGCCCGGCTTGATGAGCGAGTTCACGACCATCTTTCCGTTCTTGGCGTCGAGAATCGCCATGAAGGGGAGTCCGGCCTGCTTGCCCCCCAGCTTTTCCATCAGCGACTCGCCACCTGCGTTTTCAAGCTCCTTCTTGTCGGGCGATTCGAGCACCGTGATGTGGACGATCTCGAGTCCCTTCGTGACGAGTTTGCCTTCGGGGGTGGTTTCGACGAACTTGTCGAACCGCTTGCACCAGCCGCACCACGAGGCGTGGAAGACGACGAGGACGTTCTTGTTGGCGGCCTTGGCTTTGGCCTGGGCACCTTGGATGAGGGCGTCGGAGGTCGGCGCGGGTCCGCGACCGATGAGGGCAACCGCGAGGAGAGTGGAGAGGATTGGCATGACTCTACTTTAACGGACTTTTGGCGAAAACGCGTTCCCGCCCGCCCGCGCGGCCATCGTGGCCGCGCCTCCCCCAAGGGTCCTCCCCCAAGGGTTGTGGGCCGCCGTCCAGGCGGCCCACAACAACACCTAGCCTCCGGGGCTGTAATCCTTGAGCGGAGCGACAAACTTGACGCTCCGAGGCGTCTCTCCATCCTTAAACCGGAATTCGACGTATGCGTTCGGAGCTTCGAACCCGATGACGACATCATCTCCGGTCACGTCCTTGCCGTTCACCTTGATCTGTTCACGGCCGCCCGCTCCAAGACCTTGAATACGCATCCGGCTCGAAAGCGTTGTCGTCGCACCATCGAGCTCATAAGCGTAGTCCACAGGAAACTCGAGTCCAGAAAGCACGACCACCGTTCGGAACGAGGCCCGCGTGCACTTGCCCTTTTCCTCGCCGTCAATGAACACGCGATGCGCATCTGGGGGGATGTGGCCGGAGAGGAAGGTAACGATTTGTCTGAGAGATAGTCCCATGCTTCAGCATAAGCCAGAAGGGGTACTTCTAGCATCAAGAATTTTGATTAGTGGGTCTAAAGCTCCGCTTTGATCGCGTCCCACAGCCCCGGGTTCACCTCGCGCGGCACAATCCGCAAGATCTCCTTCGTCTGCCCAAGGTAGCGATCGAGCTTCTTCTTGCCCTTGGTCCGTTTGCTCTCGCGCAAGTTCGAGAGTCGGTCGGCAAGTTTCACCGCCTGGGCGCGAGGGCTCATCTGGGCAATCTCGTCAAGGAGCAACCGCGACCGCAGGGCCCAAATCTCGTCGGCAGAAAGGCCCGCCCGCTCCTCGTCCGACGGTTCATAGCGCGTGAGCTCCATCACCATCGCCGCGACCTCGTCGCCAAACTGCTCTCGAATGGAATCCGCCTGGACCGCGGTCTCCTCAAGGACATCATGGAGCGCAGCAGCGCACAGTTGAACGGGGTCGGTCACCCCGCCCACATAGCGAAGGTTCACGAGCACCTCAACCGGGTGGGTGAGGTAGGGAAGCGGGTGATCGCCGTCCCGCTCCTGACCCAGGTGCCATTCGGCCGAGCGCAGGAGCGCAAGTTGCAGGTCGGGCATCAAGGCCGTGCCGTGTAAGCCCAAAGGTCTTCCATCACGTCATCGACGTGGGCCGGTTTCGCGGGATGGACAACGACAAGGATGCACTTGTTGTCGTCGCCCACGAGAAAAGTCAGTCCGGCGTCGGTTTGACGATACGACGTCATTCGTTTGCCGCTTTTCAGCTTGATCACGCCGCGCTTGGTCGCCTTCGGAAACTCGGTCTTGAAGGTCGCCATCGACGCGCCGGGGCCGCACCCCTTTGCGGTCCGAAAGGAGGGCGAGGTCGCCACGATGCAGTCGGCCACGTAGCCAGAGCCGTTGTCCCAGTACATCACCGCGAAGTTGCCGCGCTTGCCCTGCCAGGAGTCGATGAAGCCGTTAGACGTGGGCGCAGGCTTGTCGCCGCCGCCCATCTTCGCCCGGACCCCGGCCACCGGCATCCCGACGTTGACGGCTCCGATGCCCGATCCGGGCACGATGGGTGTGGTTTTGGGTTGCCCGAGAAGGCAGATGGCGAGGCAAGAAGCAAGCATGCCGCGAGTCTAACACTGGAAGTGGGGATTTGATAAGATGGTGGCGGCATGCCACTCCTCTCGCTTGTTGCCCTTGCCCTTTGTCGCCCAGCGGCCCAGGCTGCGAATCCCGGTCGACGGGTCGCCCTCGTTGTGGGAGTCAACACGTACAGCAACGACCCGGGGATCAATGCGCTGAGCTACGCGGTTGCCGACGCCAATTCGGTCGCCGAGGCGTTCAACAAGCTCAAGTTTGACGTCGTGGTGAAGCTGACCACCGATGAGACCGAACCCCAACTCCAGCCCACGAGCGACAACGTCATCCAGCGGCTCGAACTGCTCGCAAAGTCGCTGAAGAAGGAGGACACGTTCGTCTTCTACTTCTCCGGTCATGGCTTCCAATTCCCGAACGAGGACGGCCAGAAGGAGACCTTCCTCGCCACGAGCAACGCGCTCCGAACCGGCTACCTGACCATCAGCCGCACCATGGTTTCTCTTGAGGTGATGAAGAAGGCGATGTCGCAGGTGAAGGCAGAACGACGGGTCTTCATCATTGACGCCTGCCGGTCGAATCCCGTGAAGCCAACGGCCACACCGGGCACCAAGGACCCCATCCAGGGGATGGACGACAAGTTCAAGAAGGACCTGATCACCGTCCAAGAAGCGGGTCTCCAGAACCCGGGCCAAGCGGTCTTGCTCGCCTGCAAACCCGGCGCCTCCAGCTTCGAGATTCCGACCTTGAAGCACGGATACTACACCTACTTCCTCCTGAAGGCCCTCGACCAGCCGGGTTCGGCGAACGGCAACGGCGACATCTTGCCGTCGACGCTTCACGCGGCGACGGAACAGCTGATGGCGGACTATGCCGCGGTGAGCGGTAAGGAGCAGGTCCCGGATTCCGCACTCACGGGCTCGCTGAACTGGTCGCTTGGTCGGCGGCCACAGAAGAAGGTCGTCGAGCCGGACATTCAGCCTGATCCGAATCCCCAACCGATTCCGATCCCTAAACCCAAGAAGTCTGCGATGGAACTCGCTTGGGCCACGCCAACTATCCTGAAAGTCGTCCAAACGCCTTATCCCAATACTGACGATGAGATTTTCAATCACGAGTACTACAAGCTTCGGCCGGTCGGTCAAACGCGAGCCTTCGGCTGGCATAGTGAAAAGGGAAAGGTCGTTTATGTTCAGATTGATTTGCAGTCCATCTACCCAAGTGAGAACCTCGGAAGCGGCCCGGCATGGAAATATGCCTTGTCTCCGTCCGGCAGGTTCTACGCGGTCGTCAATGGAGCAACGATCACGGTCTACAAGTTTCCGTCTTGTGAGCGATATGCGGAGTGCCAAGTTCCCCGTGATTGGAATTGGTGGAACAGCATCTCGGTCTCGGATTCAGGTGACTATGCAACTATCTCGGGTGGTCGATACGGTAATGCGACCGCACTGATCATTGCGACTAAGTCCGGTAATGTCGTCAAGTCGTTTGACGACAAGAGCGCAGCTCTAAACGCGCTCTCGATGCCGGGAAGGGATGCCTTTTCAATATGGGGCGAAACGACGTTATCGCTTTATTCGGTTCCGAAAGCCGATTCTCCAGAAGAGGCGACGAGGACTGTTGTGCAGTCCTTCCAGAGAAGCTGCCAAGTTGACAACTACATCTATGTTCGGATTGGAGCGAGAAGGATCAATCGGATCGACGCACGCTCGGGCCAAGTGGCGACAATCTTGAAAGATTCAACCTCAATCGTCGGCTATGATGTCCGACGTAACGGGTTTGACGTCTCCCCAGATCACACCATGGCGGCCCTTGTCGATCCGGGTCGGGTGTCGCTGGTGTCACTCGTCACTGGGGAAGAGCTAGGCCAAATTCCCTTTCCGAACTCAAAAATCGACAGTCTGTGCTTCAATAGAGCCGATCCCACTGTCCTTGGGGTTGCCCTCGCCAATGGTGAAATCCATATCTGCCGAGGAGTAGGAAAGTAGAAGGCCGATGGCAGGTAACCGATTTTACGACGAGAACGAAGCGGAGGAGATCCTCAAGCGGGCCTCCAGCGACCCTGGCTCCTTTGGGGCGGTGGATCATGGTCGCCTGCTCTCGATGGCGGCCGAGCTGGGCATCTCCCCCGAGGCGGTCGAACGCGCCGAGCGCGAGATGGTGCGAGGCCAAACGAGCGACCTCTACCAGCAGCAAGAGGCCGAATGGCGGCAGCAGTTTGAGGCCAAAGAGAAGGCGAGCATCAAGCAGGGCTGGTCGAGCTGGCTTGTGGTCAATTTCTTCCTCCTCACCATCTGGTTCTTCACCTGGAAGAGCGGCCATTCATCGGAACCGATCACCAACGCACTTGGTGCCCTCTTCAGCAACGGCATCGTCTGGCCCATCTGGGTCGCCGCGATGTGGGGCGGGGGCAACCTGATCGGCAACGTGAGTCAGGCGAACAACCGCGAGCAACGATGGGAGCGGTACAAGCGAACGAAGATGCGCAAGTCGCTCGACGCGATGAACGCGCCCGACCTCCAGGGCAAGCTGGAGCAGATCTATCGCCGAAAGCCAACCCGCGACGAGGCGATCATGCTCCTGCGAAGCCAGACTCGGCTCAGCCTGCCCGATGCCCTCGCCGTGGTGATTGAATACGAGCGGGAACGCGGGCTCAGCGGCTCGAAGTGACCGCGAGGCCGATGATCACCACGCCGAAATAGACGGCGAGGTTCGCCGCGCCGACGTAGTCCTTCGCCATCCGTTGGCCAAAGAAGAGCATGATCAGCGCCATGCCGCAGAGGGCAAGGCCGAGCTGGGCAATCCACATCGCGCCCGACACCGCGATCATCGGTACCGCCACCAGGCAAATCAGCCCCGCGATGAGCTCCACCACCGTGATCGTCCCTAAGAGCATCGGCACCATCGACTTCAGCGGCGTCTGGCTGAAGTGGCCTTTCAGGAACTCCAGGTTGCCCGCCCAATCGCCCAATTTGTCCAGCGCGGACTGCAAAAAGCACACGGCGAAGAAGGTGCAAACCAGGCAGACCGTGACGGTTTGGATAGGGAAGTTCATCGTGGCCAAAAGGCTACCCGTCTTCAATCTTTACATTGCCGTATAGATTGAGCCATCCTACGTAGATAGGGGTGAGACGCGTAGCCGGTGCTGCCGGGAGGGTGTTCTCGCCAAACGAACATGAGTGAAGAAGTGCTTGACGCCAGTACGGCGCTACTCGAACAATTTGCCAACCGCACCTATGAGCACGGTTGGAGCGTCGACCTTGAGACCGACGAATTTGAACCCGGATTGAGCGAAGACACCGTTCGCCGGATCAGCGCCAAGAAAGGCGAGCCCCAGTGGCTCCTCGACTGGCGACTCAAGGCCTTCGAAAAGCTCAAGACGATGTCGCCGCCGAAGTGGCCGAACGTGGACTATGCCGCTCCGGACCTCCAGGACATCATCTACTACTCCGCCCCGCGCATGAAGCCGGAGCTGAACAGCCTTGAGGATGCGGACCCCGAAATCCTGCGCACCTTCGAGAAGCTGGGCATCCCGGTGGACGAGCAGAAGGTCCTTCTCAACGTGAAGGGTGCCGCGGCGACCGCGGCCGACGCAAGGGCGATCCCGCTCAGCGGCGTCGCCGTCGACGCTGTCTTCGACAGCGTTTCGGTGGTCACCACCTTCCGCGACAAGCTCGGCGAACTGGGCATCATCTTCTGCTCGATGTCGGAGGCGGTGAAGGACCACCCCGAGCTCGTGCAAAAGCACCTCGGCTCGGTCGTGCCTTATAGCGACAACTACTTCGCCACCCTCAACTCGGCGGTTTTCTCGGACGGCAGCTTTGTCTACATCCCGAAGGGCGTTCGATGTCCGATGGAGCTCTCGACCTACTTCCGCATCAACGCGGCAAAGACGGGTCAGTTCGAGCGGACGCTGATTGTCTGTGAGGAAGGCGGCTACGTTAGCTACCTTGAGGGCTGCACCGCTCCGATGCGCGACGAGAACCAGCTTCACGCCGCCGTTGTCGAGCTCGTTTGCGCCGGTGACGACGCGACGATCAAGTACAGCACGGTTCAGAACTGGTACCCCGGCGACCCCAAGACCGGCAAGGGCGGCATCTTCAACTTCGTCACGAAGCGCGGACGCTGCATGGGCAAGCGATCGAAGATCACCTGGACCCAGGTGGAGACCGGATCGGCGATCACCTGGAAGTACCCGAGCGTCATCCTCCAAGGCGACGATTCGATCGGCGAGTTCTATTCGGTCGCGCTCACGGCGGGCAAGCAGCAAGCGGACACCGGCACGAAGATGATCCACATCGGCAAGCTGACGAAGTCGACGATTGTCAGCAAGGGCATCTCGGCGGGTAACGGCCAGAACACCTACCGCGGCCTCGTGAAGATCAACGCGGGCGCGGAAGGCGCGCGCAACTATTCGCAGTGCGACTCGATGCTCATGGGCGACCGATGCGGCGCGCACACCTTCCCTTACATTGAGGTGAAGAACCCGACCGCGACGGTTGAGCACGAGGCTTCGACCTCGAAGATCGGCGAAGACCAGATCTTCTATTGCAACCAGCGGGGCATCCCGACCGAGGATGCGGTGAACATGATCGTTTCGGGCTTCTGTAAGGACGTGTTCCGCGAGCTTCCGATGGAGTTTGCAGTCGAGGCCCAGAAGCTGCTTGGCGTGAGCCTCGAAGGCTCAGTCGGCTAACCTTTTTTGGGGTGGACTTGGCCCCCGCGCGGCTTTGCCGCGCGGGGCCTTTGTGTTTTTTGGCGCGGGCCGCGACCGCCCACGGCCAATCCCCCGCGCTCGCTGCGCTCGCGCTCCCGCCCGGTCGCGGCCCCAGGAGAACGGGGGCTTTCAACCGGATTGAACCTAACTCAGATAGGGTCCGTTCCTGAGAACAGCCCTCTCTGCAGCCCATTGCCGGTCAAGCTCCATTTCATGCAACTTATCCAGATATTGCCTTAATAGCAGAATCGGATTTTGCCGCTCTCCACGACTCAAAGTTGTCCTCGCGCGGTGCCAAGCAGCCTGAGTCACGAACGTCACTCGTTCCGGGGGCAGATGTTCGTAGACCTGAGCGAAGCTAGTTCGTGAACTCGGTCCGAAGAGCACGAAATGCACGGGCAGGGATGATTCCTTGCAGATTTTGGCGGCATCCCGGACAACTGCCCGAAGCGCTTTTGGTCCCATCTGACAGTTCATTGCCAGGTGGGTCACCTTCGGCGTGGAAGCATGCATCCATTCCACAAGTCGCCCAACATCGGTGTCGTTAGCAACCCCAATCCCAGGAATAACGGTGTAGCCTGCAGCACTCATTAACTCCGCGAAGTACAGGGATCGTTTCAAATTCAGGAGCTGAAGCTCGCGAAGTTGGGTGCCGTCCGTGTAGACGCTGAAGATGGGTGGAACCAGGATGGCCTGGGGATCGACAATCAGTCGCCCAGACTTGGCAGTTGTAAGCAGAGAGAGCTGAGTCTTGTCTTTCCACTCACCATGCACAAGGTAGGCACCAGACGATCGTTCATGGAAATTGATGACCGGCCCCGATGAAGGGATGGTTCTGCGGCCGCCGGACCGAATAGTTTGAAAGCGTGCCGCGAACAGCTCGTCCGGTCCGACACTCTGTAACAGTCGGGCTGCGCTTGGGCTAGGTAGGGTCGGAATCAACTCTGGGAGCACGCCAATTCGTGGGCGCTCGCCGAGAGGCTTGAACTCCAGTCCCCCTACTTCCTCTACAGCTCGGCAGAACTCAGGGTGACGAAAGTTGAAGTCCTCACTTGAGTAGAACAGATCGGGCGTGAAGCCCAGACGTTGCTGTGACTCGGGCCGCTCGAGCTCGACCAAGCCGTGACGCTCGGGTTCGCCGCTATAGAAGTAGCTGATCACCTAACATGTCACCTCTATCTGGACCTGTGATCCAGCCACCAAGGTCGTGACCACGCAGTGGTCTACCGAGCGATTGCGAACTTCTGTCACCAGCCCGGCCGGGACGAGCCCAACACATCCCAGAGTGCGTGAATGCACTTCAATCCGCGACGAAGAGAAGTGAAAAAGGAGCCGGTGGCCGACCTCGACCGTGGCAGCTACTTCTTGTCGGATTTCATCAAGGAAGAAGCAGAGGCGACCGGGAGAGCCAGCGGCCGAGCCACCACTTTGTCCTTTGCCGGATGCCGAGTGCGATTGATTGAGTTTGCGGGAAGTACTTGGTGTCTCAACGAAACGTCTATGATTGCTTTTAGAGCCCATGAGGCCCTCCTGTAGAGGCCAGCCGGGCGACAAAAACGGTAGCGGAAATGCTACACTTTTCGGGCCCGCTGGCATCAATTGTTGGTCGGGCCAGTCCCTGGTACGGACTGGATATCTGATGAGAGGGGCCCAGTGCTGTTTGGCACTCGGGCCCTTTGATTGCTAGAGTATACAGTCTCTGACGTGAACAAATACTGTGGTTCTTAAACTCATGACCTGCCGCCTTGTCGAGAAGGGTAGACAGGGGTGCACGAGATCGAAAGGACCTCGCAAAGTTACTGGTAAACCGAACAAATAGTTGCGCAACGGCAAAGATGGAGAGCAGGACGTGAAATTTGGTGAATACGATTCGCCGCATGGAGCGAAGACAAAAATCTTAATGTTTCCTTAACAATTGGTGCTTTCGAAGACCTAGAAGGCGGCTCCTGACCGTGACGGAACTTCCCAGAAGCGAGGAGCCATTTAGGAGTCGAACGCTACTCAATCGACCATTCGGCGACGACTTCCGGCGCAGCCCGGAGCGTCGTCACCACCGTGCAGTACTTCTCATCGCTGAGCTGCACCGCACGCGCGACCGCCACCGGGTCGAGGTTCTCCCCCGAAAGAATGTGGCGGATCGTGATCTTCTGGAACGGACGAGGATAAACCCCCGGCTCGCCACGAACTCCATCGACCTCCACGCGGTAGGAGGTAACCACCTGCTGCTTCTTTGCGAGGATCGAGACCACGTCCATCGCGCTGCAGGCGGCGGCCGAGCTCAGCAGAGCCTCAACCGGGGTCGGGCCCTTGCCCTCGCCGCCCGAATCCGGATAGGCGTCCATCAGGAACTTGTTGCCGCTCTCCGGATTCGCCTCAAAAGCCATCTTGCCGAGCCAATTTACCGTGACCATAGGCTTCCAGTTTATTCGACCGGGGTCGACTGAATCTTCGGCGGCGACATCAGCTTGCGCACCGGGGCAAACGATCCCGGCGGGCGCGTCTCGCTAAAGAGGCCCCACGCAATCACGCCGTCGATGCTCTCGGGTTCAAGCAGGTGGAACGCGAGGACGCCGAGCGGCTGGTTGGTCCTGACGACGAATTCACCCTGTTCCACCCGGGCAGAAGCGGTCTCCCAAGTGCCTTCAAGCCGCACCAGTCGCCGGTTTTGGAACGGACGCGCGGCGGTGACCCATTCGGTGAGCCGATAGAACGTCGTATCCAAGTTCGCGAGGGCGGAAACGCGCTCAACGCGGATGCCGTGTCGGCGCAGCAACTCGACCACCGGCGTCGCGCTTGCCGGCAGGACATAGCCAGCGGGGAACTTGGCGGTGCGGGTCGCCTTAAACCGATCGCAGCTAGGAACGTCGAGGAACTTGATCTTCTTCGGGCGACCGGTGAGCGGTCGGGGTTCGCCAGGGCCAAGGTCTTCAACCGGGAGCTTCGTGTTCCGCACCGCTTCGAGTTCGGTGCGAATCGCGAGGGCAGGCGCACGGTCAGGGTGGTTGCCCCAAGCCGCAACGCGCGCATCGGCCTGGTCGAAGAGCTGGATCAGGCGCTTGCGGTTCTCGTCAACAAAGCTGAGCGTGGACCAGACGAACTTCTTGGTCACCTCGATGCGGTCCTTGAACGGGATGTACGTCGCCGCCTCGCTGAGCAGCGCAAGCCGGTTGCGCAGGCCGACGTAGTTGGTGCAGTAGCGGCCCTCGGGGCCGGTCGTGAGCCAGGCGGGCTTCCCCTTTATCGTTTCCAGGTTGCCGTAAGGGAAAATCGGCGTCCCGAGCTTGGCCATCTTTCGCTCCAGGGTGGGCGAGAGGACGTTCAGGCCATAACCGTACACGCTTGGCTCGCCGCCGGGGTGGGTGGGCGCGAGGTAGGTGAGGTCATAGCCGTGGCGGGTTCCGTCGGTGGTGTGGAGGTCCATCATGACGTCCGGCTCCCAGGGCACATAGACCGACTTCAGAACGGCCCGCATCTCGTGGGAAACGGCCTTCATCGCGTCGCGATTGAGGTCGAGGCCCTGGCCATTCGCGCGAACGCCGACCATGAGCGGACCGTCCTGCTCGGGGCGGTTCTTTTCCACGGGGCCAAACTGCTCGTTCCCATCAATGTTGTAGATCGGGGTGACCACGACGACCATCCGACCCGCGAGGCCCTTCGGTCCGTCTTGGACGAGCTTGCGGAGCACTTCAAGGATCGCTTCCTTGCCCTCGACCTCGCCTGCGTGGATGTTGGCCTGGATATAGACCACCGGCCGGCCCAGCTTGCGCGCTTCGGCGCGGCTGGCCACGGGAGGGAAGCTCAGGGTGACAAGCGGGATCCGAACCTGCTTCTCGGTCTCACCGATGAAGTCCAGGCGAAGCTCGGGGCACTTGGCCTTCAGCGACTCGCAGAACCGGACCACGTCGGCATAGGTGCTCGTCGCCTGATAGTTCGAGCTTTCGGCGGTGGTGACGGGCCAATCCGTTTGCGTGAGGAGAGAGAGCCAGGCAAGCGAGGCAAGCATGCAGCCAGTTTAGCCAAAAAAAGAGTGCGCCTCCCGCCGGGGATCGGACAAGAAGCGCACGTTTGGAGGAGTGATCAGGGTTAGCTGATCGGAGGCAGGATCTTCGCTTCCCGCGCCGTAAAGACGCCGTCCGCAAAACTGCCTTCGACCTTAACCCGGGTTCCTGCGGGGGCAGAGTTGACCGCGGCATACCAAGTGGCGGCGTTCACCGTCTGGTTGCTGCCGTTCTTGTACTGCGCGTTCGACGTGTTCACCGTGATGCTCTGGCCGAGGGTGGCGTTGAAGCCTTCCCACTCGCTCAGTCCCAGGGTAAACGTCTTGGCTTCCGCATTGAGGTTGGTCGCCGAGCCCTTGGCTTCGGCCTCTCCGCCGTTGCCGCCGCCTTGACCATTGCCATCCTCAATCTTCACCTTGGTTGCGGTGAGCGTGTTCGTTCCCGCATTGTAGGTTCCTTCCGCTTCAACCACGGTTGCGGTTGCGGCCTGGGCATACCAGTCCGTGCTCGTGGTGGTCACGCCGCCACGGAGTCGGAAGATGGTCGAGCCATTGGTCACGATGTTCACCGTCGAGTTCGAGGGCAAGAAGCCGCCGCACTGACCGGTCGTGATCGTGAAGGTGCCCGCACCGGCGTTGAGGGCCGAGGGTGCGCCACGAACTTCAGGGTTGTCCTGGCCCGCACCGTCTTCGATCTTCACCGAGGTGGCGTTGAGCACGTTCGTCGTCGTGCTGAACGTGCCGCGAACCTCGACGGTTTGGCCATTGGCCAGGGTCGGGCTCGGTTGTCCGTTCGATCGGAAGATCACCGTCGAAGTCGACGTTGCGACGCTGAACGTGCCGTGTCGGCCGGTCAGGGTGAACGTCTGCTCGGGAGCGGTGCCGTTCAGAGAACTGATCGTGCCCTTGTAGTCTTCGTTCTCATGGCGACCCGGATTACCGACGGTGGGGTCGGTGACCTTGCGGATCACGGGATTGATCGTGCCCGCCGGGCTCTCGGTCCACTGGGAAAGATCGAAGTCCAGGATGAGATTGTCTCGTCCCGAACCAAGGTCATCGTCGAGCGTGGCCTGAACCTTCGATCGGCCACCGGTGGTGATCGACGCCGGGAAGGTCTTGTTGGCACCCGTCGTCGCGCCGCCGGTAAAGACGACGAGGCTGGGGTCCATGAACACATCGGCACCCACGTATCGACCAGGCGAAACGGAACGCGATGCAAGAAGGGTAAAGCGGGCGCCGGAAGCGTCCCGAAGGGTTCGCAGATTGATGGTCACGCCATTCGCGTCCTGGAACACCGTTGTCGTGCCGGTTGCCGTTCGAAGGTCGACCTGATAGATCTTCACCCAGACGGCGTCATAGCTTGACAAGTTGTCGGTCAGGAACAGAGATAGCGCACCACCGCCACCTCCGGAAGCACCGCCGCCGCCGCAACCGGCGACCAAGGCGATGCAAAGCGCAGCGAGCCAAAGGAACAGAGATTTGATCTTCATATCCACCTCACTCAAACGAAAGAGGTGCCAAGTGAACCGAATAATTCACCTGGCACCTTTACCTGCAGAATTTTCGCAAGAACTAGTCGATGGCTTCGTACCCTGGGCGGCTCGCGAGTTCAACGTTGTAGAGGTCGAGCACTTGGGCCGGGTTGAGATGCGGCAGTGATTCCAGCCGATCGACGAGCGGTCCCGCCGATGCGCCGTCGGGCAGGGCGATGCCGCCGAGGAGTGCGAACTTGTGGTCGAGGATGTCCTTCAGGTTCGCGTTCGTGTTGCGTGCATGGCCCGCGGGGTACATGACGAGGCCGGAATCGACTGAGTCGCCGTCGATGCTGGTCACAACGACCGAGGTCGGGATGCCGTCCGGATAGCGCTTGTCGTACTCGGGACCGCCGTGCGAGAAGTGGATCTTGTCCATCAGTGAGCGGGTCACCGGGTGGAAGATCGCGCCCTCGCTGACCTGGTAATCATACGGGGACAGCATGAGCGACTTCCAGACATCGTCGTGCGCGCCTTCGCTCTTTTCGAAGGGTCCGTGCTCGAGCGCCTTTCGGATGAGGGTCGCGACGATGTAGGCCATCGAGTGGTCCGCGCTTTGGCGGGTGCGCGGGTCCTTCTTCATCGGGTTGCCGATGATGCCAAAAGCGGGCTCATAGGCAACGATTTCGATCGATTCGATCTTGCCGCCGCTGGCATCGGTGAGGAGGTCGGGCCGAGCGTCGATGAAGTCGATGATCGCCTGGAGCGCGCCCGCCGACTGGTGCTCATAAAGCCCGAGCTTAAAGTGCATGCCCATGACGGCGAAGTCGTCGCCCGAGTGGGAGAGGTGGAGGTCGAACGGGCTGTCGCCCTGTTCCTTCCATCGCTGCGCGCCTTCGGTGGTGGGTTCAAAGAAGCGGAAGATCGCTTCGGGGTTGCGGTAGATGTCCTTCGGGCCGATGAAGCCCTTCATCGCGCGCTTCATGCTGAGCACGGCGACTTCCGAACTGATCGCCGCGCTTGCGCCCTTGCTATCGCTGAGCTGTTTGCCTGCGCGGATCGCTCGCCACGGGATGTAGTGGGCGACGACCATGCCGATCGCGCTTTCGATCTGCTCGGCGGTGGCACCCATCAGCGCGCCATAGGTTGCCGCGCTCGCGATTGCGCCGTGGACGACGTGGTCGATCTTGTAGGTCTTGAGGCTGAAAACTTCGGCGAGTCGTCCCCGAATCTCGTCGAGGAGGACCATCGCCTTGAGCGCGGTGGCACCGTCGAGGCCGCGCTGTTGGCAAGCGGCGACAGCGACGCCATAGAAGTCGTTGTGGCCGAACTCACCGGCGGTGTGGCCGAGCTCAGGTCGGAATCCGAAGTTGGTGCCGTTGCTGTCCCATTCGCGGACCGCTGAGTTGTTCGCGACAACCGCCTTTTCGGCCTTGACGCGAGTGGTGGAGCCGAAAACGGTCGCGCCACCTTCGTCGGGGTAGTCGAGGGCCTCGGCGCGCAGGATGGTCGGTGCGTTGGTTTCGAGGGCAAGGGCAGAGAGCCCGCAGAGCACGGCGTCGGTGTGGAACCAGCGGGTTCGCTCAAGGACGGCGGGGCTGGGTCCAGGTCCAAGCGCGCCCGACATGAAGTCGATGGCAAATTGGCCGATGCCGAGGGCTTGGTTTTCGTTGCGAGGGAGGGTCACCGAAGTGCTCATGGGGTCTATTTTGGCACCTCGCAGGGTTGGCGAGTTTTGTCCTTTGCCGGGGTAGATTCTTGGTGATAGGGGCTATTCCAATTCTCGCGACGCCCCCAACCCCGATCTTGTACGTCGGCTGACTTCACTAAAGAGCCTTCCATGAACCTAAACTGCCGACCCCTCCAGAAGATCCAGATCTCGCGTTATGGCCACAGCCACTTCAAGGACGGGCACTACCTCTTTCATAACGAGGAGATCCCCGTTTCACTCCATCCACCGTCCATGAAGGGTGACCACCGAGTGCAGTTCCTCAAGATGGAGGACATTGAGTCGGTCGTCGCCTATCCCGAGACTCTGGAGGACGTTGATCTCGACGAGCTGATTGGCGGCTACAACCTCAAAAAGAAGACCGAGTGGCCCGACGTCGTCGAGCGGGTGTGCGAGCTCGGGGTCCCAACCACGATCATTACGACCGAGCGCACCAACTATAACGGCGTTTTCGTATCGGCAGACAGTGAAGAGTGCGTTTTTGCGATCTACAAGTGCAGCGCAATGGCCTACGAGGGCGACCTCTTTATCCGCACCGATGACGTGGTCCAGATGACAGTTGGACTCGCTTACGCGAGCCACATCCTCTGGGCCATGAGTACGCGAAGGTCGTAGCGGACTCGCGCCCGCCCGAGGCCCCACCCTCACCTCGCTTCGCTCGGCTCCGCCCGGGCGCGGGGACAACTCGGCGACCCCACGACAAATACAGATCTAGCTATCTACATTCAGCAGGAAACCGTGACTGTGCTCCAGGGCTGCTGAAGGGATATGTGAAGCTCGGAATCCGTCGGTTTCCTATGTCTTCTTCCCAAGATCCTTCCATCGTGAGAGAATGCAGGGGTGGAACTGGTACTTCACGGCGTCGCGGGACCCTATGCTGGCCGCTCGGCTCAGTTAACGCAACCTGAGATTGTGATCGGGCGCGATCCTTCCAGTAACATCCCGCTCAACGACCCACAACTCAGTCGGATGCACGCCAAGCTGTTCATCCCGGGCGGTCGCTGGCACCTCGCCGACCTCGGGTCCACGAATGGCACTTTTCTCAATGGCTCAAAGATCGGAGCGGCTCCAGTCCCGATCTCGGACGGCGCCGTCCTGAATATCGGCGGCAGCTCCTTCCGTATCGAGTTGCGGGGCGCCGTCGCTGCGACGATCCTTCCGCCTTCGCCGCCGAGCATGGCGCCGATTCCGCCGCCCGTCTACACACCTCCCGCGAAACGGCCGTGGGGCAGGGCACTCCAAGAGGCGCTATCGGTCTATGAGAAGGGCATACGAGACGTCATGCGGGACGGTGTCATCACCCAAGCGGAAGCGGCCGACCTCAAACGCGTCCAGGACAGGCTCGGTCTGACCGACGCCGACACGCTGGAAATGCGCGCCTCGGCCTTTATCAGCCTGAGCGACATGGCGATCCAGCAGGACAGGCCCGACCTGCAGGACGCCAACAACCACCTCCTCGATTCGCTAGGCCTGGCGGGATTGGGGCATCCTGGCGTTGTCGCCGCCTGCACCCGCGCACTCGCGCATGAATATCTATCGCTCATCCGCCAGGGCCAGATGCCGATCTGCGGCGACTCCGCCCTGAACCTTGCGGACGGTGAGGTCTCCCATGTCGAGCTCGGCGCGGCACTGCTCGAGGAGCGCGTCGTGAATTCGGGATGGGTTGGAGGCAACACGGGTGTTAGCTTCAGGGTCGCCAAGGGAGTGAGGTTCCACGTCGGCGGCACGCGCGGCCGCAGGGTAAGCGAGCGAGCGGTCGTTCCTGTGAGCCACGGACTGCTTGCAATCACCAACCATCGGATCGCATTCCTCGGCAACCCGAAGTCCTTCGAGGCGAAGTGGAGCAGGGTGATGGGCGTCGAGCCCTTCGGCGACGGCCTTACGGTGTTCATCGCCAACCGCGCCAAAGCGCCGACGGTGCAGTACGTGCAGCCTGAGCTGGCGGAGGTCGTCGCCGCGATCTGTTCAGCGTACATTTCCTGAAAGATCGCATCGCCTCCAAGGTCGGCCTGCTCTCTGGCACGCAACCCGTCGACGACGGCCTTCGACGCCATGTCGGAAGCGTCGCGGACGTGTAACCAACAGAAGACCGAAGCCGATTGCTGTACTCGTCTCGGCGGCGCGTCCCGCCAAGCGAGGCGAGGGTTTGGCTCGGGCGGGCGCGAGTCGCCTGCCCCAGAGCACGCCTCGTCGCCACCCTTTTCGCCTGGGCATAAGACGGCCGTGGTCCGGTGTCTGCTGGAAGCCGCTCGGAACTTCTGTTCCCTGGTTTCGGAGAGATGCCTGCCCCCATCCCCCTGTCTCTGGGCGAAGGAGCGAAGCGACGAGGGCGAGGACGGGCGGAGACAGGGGGACATTGGCAGAATCAGGAGCCGCCTGCCCCATAGCACGCCTTTGCACATTGACTAGCCCGGGGACAGCCTGCCCCATAGCTCGCTTTAGCCCACTGACCATCTCGGGGACAGCGGGCAGAGACAGGGGGCCGCCTGCCCCATAGCACGCCTTAGCCCACGGACCAACTCGGGGACAGCGGGCGGAGACAGGGGGATCAGCAAAACCAGAGAGACCTCAACCACCTACCCACTCCCCAAAAAGGGAAAAAGAAAACCCTCACAACCGTCTTCAGCTTTCACTTTCCCCCGTTATGATCAGCAAATCCCTTTCCGACGATTCATAGAGATGCCTACCCAAAAAGTGGCATCAGGGGAAAGGAATGCCTCATTTTCAGTACACGGCTATCGATAGTTCAGGGCGAGTGGTCCGCGCCACGATGGAAGCGGACAACGAACAGCTTGTCTTTGCACGGTTGAGAGACCAGTCGCTTCACTGCACCGACATCAAGCGGGCAGGGAAGACGTCGTCGGGCACAAAGTTCGGCCAGAAGAAGATGAAGCCAAAGAGCCTCGTCGTCTTCTCGCGACAGTTCGCGACGATGATTGATGCGGGTATCCCGATTCTCCGTTGTCTTGATATTCTCGCTGGTCAGTGCAAAGAGCCCGCCCTCAAGGCCGCGCTCGAAGTGGTGACCCAAGATGTGAAGTCGGGTATGTCCCTCAACGAGGCCCTGACCAAGCATCCAGCCATCTTTAACAAGCTCTACGTCAACATGATCCGGGCGGCCGAACTGGGAGGCATCCTCGACCAGATTCTCGACCGGCTTGCCGGCTTCCTTGAATACGAAGCCGAGATCAAGGGCAAGATCAAGTCCGCGATGATGTATCCCATCCTCGTCCTTGCCTTCTCCCAGATCATGCTCTTCGCCCTGTTCTCGTTCGTTCTTCCGAAGTTCAAAGAGATCTTCGTGGGCATGAACGTCCAGATGCCGCCGGTCACCGCCGCGCTCTTTGCTGCGGGTGACTTCATGAACAAGTTCTGGTGGGTCATCCTCCTGTTCCTGTTCGGCGCTTACATGGGCTTCAAGGCGTGGGCAAAGACCCCCAAGGGCAAGTTCCAAGTCGACTTTGTCAAGCTGCGCATCCCGATCGTGGGTGAGCTCACGCTCAAGATGAGCATTGCTCGCTTCTCGCGAACCTTCGGAACGCTGATCAACTCGGGCGTCCCGATGATGCGTTCGCTCGAAATCGTCGGCGAAACCCTTGGCAACAAGGTGCTTTCCCAGGCGATCGATACGACCCGGGCCAGCATCCGAGAGGGTAACAAGCTCAGCTCGCCGCTCATCCAGTCGGGACTGTTCCCGAACATGGTGACGACGATGATCGACATCGGCGAAGAGTCGGGACGACTCTCCGAGATGCTGGTCAAGGTCGGCGACTTTTATGACCAAGAGGTCGAGACCACGGTGAAGGGCCTCACCTCGATGATCGAGCCGATGCTGATCATCTTCCTCGGTGTCGTGGTGGGCTTCATCGCCATCTCGATCATGACGCCGATCTTCAAGCTGGTGAACAGCGTGCAATAAGCCGCGGTTCTTCGCCGGGAAGGGACCCAGGGATCAGGTCCTTCCCGGCAAAAGAGCCCCCAGTGATTGTTTTTTCGGCCGGAAGCAGGAAGCAGAAGGCCCCGATTGAACGGAACCGCAAGGATCGTGGTTCCGAATGGAGTCAAAGGATTGAACCAGAACGAGATTTCGCAAGTTCAGCAGGATGCTGAAAACCTTGTCGCCAGGTACTTGGAGAACCCGCGTCCCGATCTGAAGGACGTCATCATGGTCCAATACTCGGGCCTGGTCGAGAGGATCGCGCGCCGATTCAGCGGTATCGAACCGTTTGAAGACCTGGTCCAGGTCGGCTACATCGGACTCCTTAACGCCCTGACCAAGTTTGATCCCAAGGCCGGCGTCCGCTTTAACACCTATGCGACCTATTTGATCGCGGGTGAAATGAAGCACTACCTCCGCGACCGATCCCAGACGATTCGCCATCCAGCTTGGCTCCAGGAGCTTCGCCACAAGGTCACCAAGGCCGCGAACATGCTCCAACAGGACCTGCAGCGCACCCCGACCGAGCGCGAAATCGCCGAAGCCGTCGGCGTGAGCGAAGCGGCGGTCCGGGAGGTCTTCCAGACCCAAGAGATGCTGAAGGTCATGTCTCTCGATGGCGCTCCCGCCAACTCGGACGACGCCGACACCGACGCTGAAAAGCTGGATTCGGCCCAGTTCTGCCCCGAGCAGCTTTCGGTGGAAGATCGAATGGTCCTCACGACGGCGATGAAGCAGCTTCGCGACCTCGAGCGACAGGTCCTCGTGCTGTTCCACTTCCAGTCGATGAACCAGACCGAGATCGCCCAGCGACTCAACATCAGCTGCAACTACGTGAGCCACATCCTGCGCCAATCGCTCGCCAAGCTGCGCAAGATCCTCACCGTCGAAGAGGCCCGCGACCGCGCCCTTCGCCAGCAGCTCGTGAACGACACCGACGTGATGGACGCCCAGACCGGCGCCTATTCGGAAACTTACTTCAAGTCGCGACTCGAAGAAGAGATCCACCGCGCTCATGCCGAAGAGGGTTCGGTTGCCGTCGTCCTTGTCCAGTTCAAGGGCCTCGACCAGCTTCGCCGTTTCTATGGTGAGCAGAGTGTGATCGACTTCTTCGCCGATGCGAGCGAGTACCTGCGCACCAACGTGCGCCGACTCGATATCGTCGCCCGCTATGGCAAGGATGGCTTCGGCGTGATTCTGCCGTCGATTGGTCAGAGCGTTGAACTCGTCCGCGACCGACTGCTCAAGAAGCTCGACGATTGGATTCACCAGCGCTATGGCAAGCAGGGCTCGGCCTTCGCCGAAGTGGGAACCGCGATGGCCCCGATTCATGGTCGGAATGCCAGCGAACTCCTCGCGGCGGTGAAGCTCGAGCGACGCGACGGCAAGGCTGCCTAAGGTTCTCCTTCCTCGACGGGCCATAATAGAGCCCTCGTGAGTAAGAACCTAGGCATCACCCCGCAAGCTGAAGACTACAGCGCTTGGTACAACGACATCGTTGTCCGCGCTGACCTGGCCGAAGACTCCGCCGTCCGCGGATGCATGGTCATCAAGCCCCACGGCTATGCCATCTGGGAGCTGATGCAGCGCGCCCTGGACAACATGTTCAAGGAGACCGGCCACCAGAACGCCTATTTCCCGCTCTTTGTCCCGAAGAGCTTCCTTGAGAAGGAAGCCGACCACGTGGAGGGGTTCGCCAAGGAGTGCGCGGTCGTCACGCACCACCGACTCAAGGCCAACCCGAACGGCAAGGGCCTCATCGTCGACCCGGACGCCAAGCTTGAGGAAGAGCTGATCATCCGCCCGACGAGCGAGACGATCATCTGGAACACCTACACGAAGTGGATTCAGAGCTACCGCGACCTGCCGATCCTCATCAACCAGTGGGCCAACGTGGTCCGGTGGGAGATGCGAACGCGCAAGTTCCTGCGCACCGCCGAATTCCTCTGGCAAGAGGGCCACACCGCCCATGCCACTTATGAAGAGGCGGAAGAAGAGGCGATGCAGATGCTGAACGTCTATCGCCGCTTTGCCGAGCACTTCATGGCGGTCCCGGTCATCGCAGGCGTAAAGAGCGAAGGCGAGAAGTTTGCCGGAGCAGACCACACCTACACGATTGAAGCGCTGACCCAAGACCTGCGCGCGATCCAGGCGGGCACCAGCCACCACCTCGGCCAGAACTTCGCCAAGGCGTTCGGAACCCAGTTCCAGAGCAAGGAAGGCAAGCTCGAATACGTTTACGCGACGAGCTGGGGCGTTTCCACGCGCCTGATCGGAACGCTGATCATGGCCCACAGCGACGACAAGGGCTTTGTTGCCCCGCCGCGCCTTGCCCCGGTCCAGATTGCAATCATCCCGATGGGCCGTGACGAGGAAACCCGCGCGAAGACGATTGGCGCGGCTGATGCGCTCGCCGCCGAGCTCAAGGCGATGGGTTGGGACGGCGTCCCTGTCCGCGTGAAGGTCGATACTCGCGAGAAGGAATCGCCCGGATTCAAGCACAACGACTGGGAGCTCCACGGTGCTTGTTTCCGCGTCGAACTTGGACCGCGCGACCTTGAATCGGGCAGCGTGGTCATCGCCCCGCGACTCGCGGGTGAGAAGGAGACCGTTCCGATGGCCGACGCCGCACGTGTACTTGTCGAAAAGCTCGGCGCGATGCAGGACGAGCTTTACCAACGCGCACTCGCCCACCGCGAGGCCAACACGTGCCGGATTGACACCTGGGAAGAGTTCACTGCGAAGTTCGCCGGTGAAGGCGGGGGCGGTTTTGTCCTTGCACACTGGGACGGCACCCAAGAGACCGAGGACGCGATTTCGGCGGCAACCAAGGCGACGATCCGCGCGATCCCGCTCGTGCCGCTCGCCCCGGGGGACGATGAACCCGGCACCTGCGTGTTCTCGGGCAAGCCGAGCAAGGGCCGCGTCGTCTTCGCGAAGGCCTATTAAGCGAGGTCTTTGATCGGGCGACTCGCCCACCGGATGGCCTTGGCGTCGACAAAACGCCAGGGCCATTCTTTTCCACTCGTGATGCCGATGCGCGACCCCGTGAGCACGTCGGTGACCGCAGCCCCCTCGACAAGGTGAAGGCCTTGGCCGTCGAAGAGGTCCACCCCATCCAGCTCACCGGTGATTCCGAACGCTTGGCAGAGCTTGCCGGGACCGCTGAGCAGGTCCTCATCGCGCGTGGCCTTCAGGCGTCTCCCGCGCATCTCGTCGAGACCTTCCAGCGGCTCCAATGCCCGGATTAAGACCGCCGCTGCATTCCCCGGCTCGTGCGCGACGACGTTCAGCATCCAGTGGTTGCCATAGGTGAAATAGACGTAGGCCTTGCCGGCGGGGCCGAACATCGTTGCATTGCGGGGAGTCTGGCCGCGGTGGGCGTGGCAAGCGGGATCATCGGGCGTGCGATAGGCCTCGGCCTCAACGATCCGGGCGCGCAAAGGGCCAAATCGAAGCTCCCAGCCGAGCAGATGCCGCGCGGCGGCCACAACATCGCTTTCCAAAAGCTCGCCAAGGTTCATACTGAACACTAAGCATGAGCGAGTTGCTTCACACCGCGCTTTTTGGATTGCCGCCTGCCCGAATCGGGAAGGTCCGAGAGGTTTATGACCTCGGTGACGAACTCCTCATCGTCGCCACCGACCGGATTTCGGCCTTCGATGTTGTCATGAGCAACGGGATTCCCGAGAAAGGGAAGATCCTCAGCCAAATGAGCGCCTTCTGGTTCGAAAAGCTCGTCCACCTTGGTCCGCACCACGTGCTTTCGACCGACTACGACGTCATCAAGGCGCGTCTCAAGGCTCCCGCGCCCGAGATCGCGGGCCGATCCACCCTCGCGAAGAAGGCGAAGCCGCTGACCATCGAATGCGTCGCGCGGGGCTACATTTCTGGATCGCTCTACAAGGAGTATCGCCCCGGAGGCGGCAAGGTCCACGGCCTAGACCTCCCCGACGGCCTCAAGAACTCCTCGAAGCTCCCCGAACCCATCTTCACCCCTGCCACCAAGGCTGAAACCGGCCACGACGAGAACATCTCGTTTGCGGAAGCCGCGAACCGAGTGGGCAAGGAAACCGCCGAGAAGGTGCGTGATTGGACGCTCGCGCTCTATGCCGCCGGGGCCGCCCACTGCGCCGAGCACGGCATCATCCTCGCCGACACGAAGTTTGAGTTTGGTGAAACCGCCGACGGGATCATCCTCATCGACGAGTGCCTCACGCCGGATTCCAGCCGGTTCTGGAACGCGGACCTCTACGAGCCGGGACACCAGCAGCCCAGCTACGACAAGCAGTACGTCCGCGACTATCTGGAGACCCTTGATTGGGACAAGACGCCGCCCGGGCCCGTCCTCCCGCCCGAAGTCGTCGCCGAGACGCGCCGCACCTATGTCGAGGCCTTTGAGCGGATCACGGGCCGCTCCTTCACCGGCTAATGTTCGTCCTTTACAACCTCCTGATCGCCATCTTCAGCCCGATCTGGGTGCCGTGGATGCTGCTGCGCACGCGCAAGCGAAAGGAGAAGCCGAACTGGGCCGAGCGGCAAGGCGACCTGACCCTTTCGCCGCGCAAGGACGGCGACCGGATCTGGGTTCACGCGGTGAGCGTGGGAGAAGTCGTTGCGGTGACCCCCATCCTTCGGGAGCTAAGGGCGAAGGCGCCAAAGCTGGAGATCGTGCTGAGCGTGACGACCTCGACCGGTCACCAGACTGCCCGCGAGCGACTGGACGGCCTCTTTGACCACCTCGTTTATGCGCCGATCGATGTCCCCCGGTTCACGCTGAGGGCGATGCAACGTGCCCAGCCGAACGTGGTCGCGATCATGGAAACCGAGCTCTGGATGAACTTCCTCTGGGCGGCAAAGACGTTTGACGTGACCACAGCGCTCATCAATGGCCGGATCAGCGACCGCTCGTTCCGGCGGTCCACCAAGATCAAGTTCTTCTACCACGCGCTGCTGCGCGACATGGACGAGTGCCTCATGCAATCCGAGCTTGACGCGGAGCGAATCCGCGCGCTGGGGGCAGGGAAGGTCGAGGTGCTCGGGAACTGCAAGTTCGACCAAGCGATTGATGGACTGGAGGCCGATCCCGCGCATTGGCGCAAGGAACTGGGCCTCTCGTCGTCGCTACCGGTGGTGGTGGTCGGCTCCACGCGCGGGGACATGGAACCCAAGTTCGTCGTGGACGCGCTTCGGCGCGTCGGGTTCGACAAGGTGCAGGTCGTTCACGCCCCGCGCCACCTCGAAACGGCCGACGAGCTAGAGCGGGTCGTCCGCGAGGCGGGCGGACAAGTCGCGCGCCGCTCGCGCGGCGAAACCGGCTCGTATCTCATCCTCGACACTCTCGGCGAGCTGAGCCAGGTTTATTCGGTGGCTGATGTGGCGATCATCGGGGGCGGATTCGACAAGCTGGGTGGCCAAAACCTGATTCAGCCGCTCGCCCATGGCGTGCCCGTGCTCCACGGGCCGAACATGCAGAACTTTCGCGACGTGACCGCGATGGCGCTCGAAGCGGGGGCCTCGGAGACCTGCGCAACGGAAGAAGAGCTTGCCGCCGCTCTGACCAGGCTCCTTGGTGACGCCGGTGAGCGGGCCAAACGGTCGGCGGCGGCGAAGAGCCTCGTCGCGAGCAATGTCGGCGCAAGTGCGCGGTATGCGGCTCGGCTCGTCGAGCTGGTGCGGGCGAACCCGCGTCGTCCGATGAAGAAATCGAGTTCAAAGACCTAGAATTGAGCGTGGGACGCCATGAACATCGACCGCATTGATCATCTCGTGCTCACCGTTGCCGACGTCGAGGCGACGATTGAGTTCTATCGCCGCGTGC
Source organism: Armatimonadota bacterium (assembly GCA_018268355.1). Classification (GTDB taxonomy): domain Bacteria; phylum Armatimonadota; class Fimbriimonadia; order Fimbriimonadales; family Fimbriimonadaceae; genus JAFDWR01. The sequence continues at coordinate 61,343 of JAFDWR010000001.1, forward strand.
TCGGGATGACGCCGGTGACCTTTGGCGACGGTCGTCGCGCCCTTGCTTTTGGCCAGCAGAAGATCAACTTGCACCCCGCGGACGCGCCCTTCGCGCCCCATGCAAAGAAGCCGCTGCCAGGTTCAGCCGACCTCTGTCTGATCGTCGGCATCCCGATGGACGAGGTCCTCGCTCGGCTCGGTGCCGAGTCGGTTGAGGTGATCGAGGGTCCCGTCGCGCGGACGGGAGCCTTGGGGCCGATTCAGTCGGTTTACTTCTTCGACCCCGATGGCAACTTGCTCGAGCTCAGCAGCTACGCCTAGGCCTTCTTGATCGTTCGCTCGAAGAACGCCCGCAGCGTCTCGATGATCGCCGGGTTCAGCGCGGCGCCGGGTCGGCCCCACTTCGCCATGCTGTCGGCGGGCGACGTGGTTTGGAAGAAGCCGTGGTCCGAGGCGGGCAGGAGCTTGAACTCCGCGCTGCCGGGGCGGACCTTGTTCACCAACTCGGCGATTAGCTCATGGTCCACTCGACCCGAGATGAAGTCGTTCTCACCGTAGATCGAGAGCACCTGGGCGGGGCACTTTTCCCACGCGGCGGCGAGGTTCTTCTTGGCGAGGGCCTGGAAGAACGGGAGTCCGACCCCGGAGTAGGTCTTTCCGTCCGGCACCATCGCGTTCACGTACTCCTTGAGGTCGGGCTTGCGCTTGATGACCTCGGCGGGCGACAGGCCCTCTTCGAAGAGGTAGTTCACGACGCGGTACAGCTGCTTGATCGACTGATCGGTTTGCCCGCCGGTGGCACCTGCCAGCATGTCTTGGCGACGGGTGTTTTCGAGGACGTATTCCGACCAGCTTCGGGCCAGGGTGCCATAGACCGCGAGCGCAGCGACGGGCTCCTTTTCCGCGACGAGAGGGCCAAAGCTGCCGCCCATGCTGTGGCCGAAGATCGCGATGGCGTTCTTGTTGACCACCGGATTCTGCTTGGTGAGTCGCAGGGCTTGGAGGTAGGCGTCCATCTCTTGGTCGAAGCCGAGGTCGGTGTAGGCGGGACCTTCGCTGTCGCCTTGGCCCGGCTTGTCGACGCGGACAACGACGTAGCCCGTCTTGGCGAAGCTCTCGAGGACGTTGCCATAGGCGGTGGCGGCGAACTCGCCGTCGATGCTGTACGCTCCGATTCCGCCGATGAGCATGACGGTGGGGAAGGGTCCGGTGCCCTTGGGCACCGTGGTGATGACGCGGATCCGCTTGCCGAGGCTCTCCACCTGGCCGTATTGAACGGTGTAGGCGTCGGTGTCCTTCATCTTGGGCCGCTCAACGGCGGGACCCGTGACGACGACGGGCTTGCCCGCGCGCAGGACCTTGAGGGTCACGTTGGCGCCCGAAACCCAAGTTCGGACGAGGGGAGCGACCTCGCCGCGGGCAGCAACCTTCTTTCCGTTGATGGTTTGGAGGATGTCGCCGGGCTGTATGTTGAGTCCTGCGGCGGTGAGGCCGGGACTGACAGCAAGGATCTTCACGCCTGGGCCGCTCGCGGCTTCGGCGGGAGTGAGGTCGGCGAGGGATGCCCCTAGGACGGCCTTTCGGGGGAGCGGCGCGCCCAACTTGACCTCTTGGGCGAAGAGAAATGAGGTGGTGGCGAGGGAGAGAGTCAACGCGAGCGCAGTTCGCATGTTAGAAGTACGAATGAGCCCGCGGGCAGGGTTCCAAATTGGAATAGTCGCTGTGCTTGTCTTGCCTTGAAGATGGCTCCCGTCACGGAGTCCGTTTCCGCGTTCGGTTGGAAAGGACAACCACCTGGCCTGGCTCAAAGGAGTCAAGAGCGGCAAGAACGTCGCCCACCAAGGCGCGGACTGCGCTCGGCCCTTGGCCTTCAGGTTGGAGAACGTAGACGGCAAGCTGCCGTGACCCCATGTCGTTCTGTTTTGGAATGCCCGTGTCCAAAGTGATCAGAACATGAAACCCGGCCTCCTCAGCCTTCGCAAGCAAGGCCCCGTTCTTCGTTCCCTGCCAGCCCATTGAGACCACGTGGGCGCACTCATGGCCAACGAACTCCTGAGCCAGGTCCACCGGGAAATTCTCATCAAGAAGGAGGCGCATTATCCGGCGAGTTGCAACCCTGCGGCTTGGCGAATGGCGTTGTTCTCCCAGGAGAGAACGGCTTCGGCCTGCTCCTTCGTCACGCTGGGATAGCTCGCCAAGAACTCCTTGAGGCCGATGCCTTCGGCGAGGCTGTCAAGAAGCACCGTGAGTGGCACCCGTGTTCCTGTGAAGCACAAGGTGCCGTGCATGATTTCCGGATCGATGTTGAGGACGTGTTCTAAACCCCTGGGAATGGTCATCTTGTGCTCCTTCCATGAATTATACGTTTGGAAGTGACGACCCTCGACCATCATCGGTTCCTGGTGCGTGACGAGGGGTTTCTTCCCCCGCCCGCCAGAGGCGCGGGCAAAGGACAGCTTGGACCCAGACCCCTAGCCCTAGTTCGTCAGCTGGAGCTGACGAACCGGACGAACCTCGATCGACCCAAACTTGGCGGGTGGGATGTTTGCCGCCATCCGAATCGCCTCATTAAGATCCACCGCGTCCACCAGATAGAACCCGGCGAGCATCTCCTTGGTCTCCGCGAACGGGCCGTCGGTGACCGTCATCGCGCCGTTGCGCACACGAACGGTGGTGGCGGAATCCACCGGGTGGAGCGGCTCGGCGGCAAGGAGCTTGCCCCGATCCATCAGCTCGGCCCCATACGCGCCGCAGACATCGTCCGAGCACGCGCTCCAGTGCTCTTTGTCGAGGTAGACGAGGCAGAGGTATTTCATTTAGACGTCCTGCAGGTTGCCGTTCACCATCCAGCTCACGCCGAACTTGTCCTTCAGCATGCCAAACTTTTCCGCCCAGAAGTTGGGCGAGTAGTCCATCTCGACCTCGCCACCTTCGGCGAGAGCCTTGAACGCGGCTTCGCCCTCGTCGGCGGTGGCAAAGTTGATCGCAACATGGACGGGCGAGAGGTCGATGTCAGGCCTTCCCATCTGAATGTCGCCGCCGTAGAGATGGCCGCCGCCGGGGAGTTCCACCCGAACGTGGCACATCCGGGCCTCGGCCTCGGGTCCGGTGAAGTAGCCGCCCGGGATGTCGGCGAGGCTCATCTTCATCACGATCTTGCCGCCCAGGGCCTGGGCATAGAAGTCCATCGCCTCCGCGCAGTTGCCGTTGAAGAGGAGGTAAGGGGTCGGTTGGTGGTTGTTGGTGTTCATTGGGATCAAAAGTGTCCTTGGCTTGCCCTTGATGGGGATTTACATAGAGGGATCGTTGGGTGGGCTTTGAAATCGACAGGTGGGCGGAGGAATTTTGAGAATTAGAGGTCAGCAAGCCGCATTTGAATCTGGCGACGCTCGGGTTCGAGCTTGGCCTGAGCCAGAGCAGCTTCGTAGGACACTTGGGCAAGGCCAACTTCGCCCATGCGCTGGTACAGCTCGGCCTGAACCAGGTAGCCAAGGTGGAAGTTGCTCAGCGCGCCCTCCATGAGCGGCTTGATGAGGGCGAGACCCGCCTCGGGGCCATCGACCATCGAGACCGCGACCGCCCGGTTGAGCGCGACGACCGGCGAGGGTTCGACCCGGAGCAACGCATCGTAAAGACCGACGATCTCGGTCCAATCGGTTTCCTCGTAGGAGGGCGACTCGGCGTGGACGGCGGCGATCGCGGCCTGGAGAGTGTAGGGGCCGTACCGCTGCGACCGAAGGGCAGTGAGGACGTGCTGCGAGCCGACCTCGATGGCCGCACGATCCCAGAGGCTGCGGTCTTGATGCTCAAGGAGGACGAGCTCGCCGTCGGGATCGAGCCGGGCAGGCAGGCGTGCCTTGTGGATGATCATCAGGGCGAGGAGCCCGAGGACTTCGGGCTCGCGAACGAGGCTTGCGAGCTGACGCGTGAGGTGAAGGGCCTCTTCGATGAGGTCGACCTGCACTGCCTTCGTCCCCGAGCTCGAGAAATAGCCTTCGCTGAAAACGAGGTAGATCGTCTTTAAGACCGACCCGAGTCGTTCGCCAAACTCGGCGGGCGGCGGACACTCGAACGGGATGCCGGCCTCGCGAATCTTGGCCTTCGCGCGGACGATGCGCTGGGCCATCGTGGGCGCGGGGATGAGGAAGGCTTCCGCGATGTCTTCGGTACGCAGTCCGCAAACCTCGCGCAGCGTGAGCGCGATTTGGGCCTCGGGCGACAGCGTGGGGTGGCAGCAGGTGAAGATGAGCCGCAGGAGTTCGTCTTCGATCTCCTCTGGCTCGGTCGTCTCTTGGGGGGCTTGGACTTGGCCGAGCGCTTCGTCATCGTGGATGGTGTGGCCCCGTTTGCGGAGGGCGTCGATGCCCTTGAACCGCGCGGTTTGGTAGAGCCAGGCCCTGGGGTTGGGCGGCACGCCCCCCGCCGGCCATTGGGTCGTCGCCGCGTGGACGGCGTCTTGGAGGGCGTCTTCGGCGAGGTCGAAGTCGCCGAGCGCACGCACCAGCCGCGCGAAGAGGGATCGCGAGTCGGATTTCAGCACCTCGAGGAGGGCTTGCTGGGCTTCAGCGGCGGGCACTAAAGGAGTTTACTAAGAGGAGGGGCCGCCCGCGCCCGAGCCAGGCCCTCGCTTCGCTCCGCCCGCGGACGGCCCCTTCTGCCGGTATGCTCCAACGCACCGATGGTCGACTTCTCACCCACCAGCTACGACTCCATGCTCTACCGAGGATGCGGCGCGAGCGGGCTCAATCGTTCCAAAAGACCATTGTCTAACGAAGCGAAGGAAGCATGAACGAACACGACCAAGAGCGTGAAGCTCAGAAAATTCAGGATTGCAAGGTCTCCGAATCTCAATTGGATTCAGCACGCCCCAATGAGCTCCTCGAGGCATATCGAGGTCTACGCCATGATTCGCTAGTTGTTGCCCGCCAAGCAGCCGAGTTTCAATTGCACGGTGGCAACAGGCTAAAGCGATTTGTGGATTCATTTAATCCGCCAGACTCTATCCAAGAATTGTTAACGAAGCAGTTGCACCAGGCAGAGATTTTGAGCGGACTCGCCAAGCCACTTCCTTCAGGCTTTGCCGAGGCTTTCGCCAAGATTGCTGAGGTGAATGGAATGGCTGGAGTTATCGAAGAGGCTATGCGACCTGGCCCATCGTTCCGTGCCATGATGAGTGAATTGGCTATGCCGATGCCCAAACCTCCCGGCATGAGCAATGCGCAAATGGAGTCCTTTCGTCGACTGGCGTTTGTCAACGTTTTGGATACTACCGTCTGCAATATGCTCGCGGCGATCTCAAAGCATCAATGGGCGATCGATTCTATGTTGTCAGGATGGAGAAATCAGTTTTGGGAAGAGATCAAGCAGACATCCCACCTTTTTGCACGACTAAATGCAGCAACTGATAGTAGCAACATCATTCAACTTGGTTCATTAGGACGCTTCAACTCCGTTCGTCTCCTGCAGGCGACGCTTTCAAAGGAAGTTGACGATTTTACGCAGGATACTGTGCAGACTGTTGAATTGGTTCGCGTCGAGGTCCTAGACACGATTGAATTGGCGTTGCACTCAGTGGATCCTAGATTGGTAAAGTTATGGCGTGGTGCAAAGCAAGTTCTCTCATCCGAAAACCCAGATCGCTCGCGACATCTTGCAGTATCTTTGCGCGAATTAATTACAAGCCTGCTTCACACTTTAGCTCCTGATAGGGTCGTACAGGAGTGGTCGACTTCCTCAGATCACTACAGTAATGGAAGGCCGACCCGTAAGGCAAGAATTCTTTGCATCTATAGTAGATACGGTCATGAAGTTCAACGGTTTTTTGAGCAAGACGTATCCTCAGCGATCGAGTGGATTCAAGTCATCAACGCTCAGACTCACTCATTGGATGGGTTTGAGACTGACGAGGCAAGGGAAGCTCTTTTGGCCAGGTTCGAAGGCATTGCCTTATCGCTCATTCGAGGTGCTAAGGGTTTTGAGGAAGTCTCGACTTAAAGCAGGTGACTATTCCGCCTCCACCCCTGGCTCGCAAGTTGCCGACATCATTGCCCACGTCCTCATGAACTCCATGCTTCCGGAGGCCAGGCGTAAACCGCTGGCTTCGGTCTGGCAGCGGGTCAATGGAATGATGTACACGAGCCAAGACGGACGAATTCGGGGAATTCGAAGGCTCAAAAGAAAACAACAGACGGGAGCGTAGCTCGCTGACGCGTTAAACACGCCATCCGCCTGTTTCAAGACATATTATGCCACGAGCCGGGCAATTGTTCCAACTTCAGGCTCATCGGTGCCCCCAGGGGGACGAAGGAACTGCCCCCGCCAAGCCAAACCTCAGCGGTATGCTCCCACGCACCGATGGTCGACTTCTCACCCACTCGCTACGACTCCATGCTCTACCGACGATGCGGCGTGAGCGGGCTCATGCTCCCCGCGATCTCGCTCGGCGCATGGGAGACCTTCGGCGGCTACCGCGGCCGCGATGTCGCGCGCGAATGCCTCTTCGGCGCATTTGACCTCGGGATTACCCATTTCGACCTCGCCAACAACTACGGCACGCCGCCCGGAAACGCCGAAATCGTCTGCGGCGAGATCATCAAGGACATGCCGCGCGACGAGCTGATCATCAGCAGCAAGGCGGGCTACCGGATGTGGCCCGGACCCTACGGCGAATGGGGCTCGAAGAAGTACATCATTGCGAGTTGCAACGCGAGCCTCGAGCGGATGGGGCTCGACTACTTCGACATCTTCTACAGCCATCGATTCGACCCCAACACCCCGCTCGAAGAGACGATGGAAGCGCTAGAACTCCTTGTCCGCCAGGGCAAAGCGCTCTACGTTGGGATCAGCAGCTACGGCCCCGCCCAAACTCAGGAGGCGGCGGCGATCCTCCGGCGGCGCGGCCTCACCAGCGTGACGATCAACCAGCCGCACTACAACATGCTCCAGCGGTCGATGGAAAACGGCCTCACCGAACAGTGCGGGCGACTCGGCATTGGCCTCATCCCGTTCTGCCCGCTCGCGAGTGGACTCCTCACCGATAAATACCTCGACGGTGGCATCCCCAGCGACAGCCGCGCGGCCGAGCGTTGGGGGGCCGAATGGCTGGCGAATAACCTCAAGGACGGACGCCTGGATGTCCTCAATCAACTCAATGAGATCGCGAAGCGGCGCGGCCAAACGCTGGCCCAGATGGCTCTCGCTTGGATCCTGCGGCTACCCGAAGTCACGAGCGCGCTGATCGGCGCGAGCAGCCTCCAGCAGGTCCAACAGAATGTGGACGCGCTGAAGAACCTCAGCTTCACCGCCGAGGAACTCGCCGAGATCGACCGCCTCTGCCCTCGTTAAAGTCCCGCGACGATGAACTCGACAAGGGCAGGCCGTTGCCAGGCCCAGATGTCGGCGCGAGTTCGGCCCGCCGGCAATTCGAGCGTCACCAGCGGGATGTTGTTGGCCACGCAGTAGCGACCGAGCGATCCCGGAGTGGGATAGCCGATCGTGGTGACCGTCATCCCATTCTTCTTCGCCATGAGCGAGGCAAGGACCAAGCCGTTATTCGTGTCGTAATCGAGGATATTGGCGAACGCATGCACGCTGAGAATCCGGCCGGGTTTGAAATCGATGAGCACGTTTCGAAGGGCGACCGTTTCCGGCTCGGAATAGGGAGCCGTCCCCGGCGAAAGACCACCGGTTGAAGGGGCGGGCGACCAATCGTATTCCATATTTCGGTTGAGGTCAACGCCAATCGAGTTTGCCCGGGTGCCGGCCGCGACTCCGTCAGGATTCACCTCTTGGATGATGGAAATCGTTCGCCCCGCCACGATGTCGGGGTTCGCCTCGAGGTAGGCGGTCAGGTCTTGCACGAGGGGGACACTCGGCGTTTCGTCACCGTGGACGCCACCGAGGATCAGCACCTTGGACGGACCGTTGCCAAAGGTCAGCATCTTGATCGGGCGATTCTGGCGACTCCTCCCAATCACCTTTGAGGTCTGGGCCGTCGCAAGCAGCGGCAAGAGCAGGATGGATAGTCCGAGAAGCCTGGGCCAGATCGATTGCATTTCGACATTATAAACGTCGTTTGACGATTCCAATGCAAGCCAGCGCAAACCAGGCGGTATGAAAGTCCCCCAGTGGTCGCGTATGATTGCACCGATGGATAAGCCGCTCTCGGCTCTCACGGACATCCCGACCTACCGAATTCGGTTCATGGTGGGGTGGATCATCCTGTTCATCCCCCTCAAAATCGGGATTCTGTCGTGGTTCTACTTCACGGACCGTGAGTTCTTCGGCTTCATTGCGCTCAAGTCGCTGATCACGATCGTCGTCTTCTTGGCGCTTCAGTGGCGGCGTTTCAATCAAGGCCTTGCCGATTTGCAATCCCGGGAGACCACCCAGGCGATCATCTTGCTGATGATCGGGCGACCCAAGATCACCGACTACTTCGCCTTCGTTCTCCTTGGCGGCGCCTTGTTGGGTGGGATGCGGGCGGTCGTCGCCCCCGGCATTGGGGCCTTCTATGTCGGCCTTGGCGCGGCCGATCTCCTTGCGATCGGGTTGCTGCTGCGGTGGTACGTCTTCCACCGCTGGTATTGGACCGAGTTCCTCCCGCCCCTCTTTCGGCACTTCGTCAATCCGAACTAGAACGCGCCCATCGGCGACGGCTCCTGTCAACGCTCAAGTTTTACTTTAGGTTTTGCCCGAGGAACCCTAAAGAACGTTGCAGTAAGGCCAATAAACCAACTGACGGCCCGCCGAAGGCCTGCAAAAAACGCCGATGTCAGACATTCTGTCGCAAGCCGAAATCGAAGCTCTGCTCAACTCGTTGGGTGGAGATTCTGGCGCCGCACCAGCGGGCGCAGCACCAGCTGCCGCACCTGCCGGTGGTCGCCCCGCAACGGCATCACAGGGTCCTGCCCACGGTTTTGCGCCCGCCAATAAGCCAGGTTCTCGGCAAGCCATCGCCTACGAAGTCTATGACTTCCGCCGACCGGACAAGTTCAGCAAGGAACAGCTCCGCACGCTCCAGATGCTCCACGAGACGTTCGCACGTCTTGCCGGTTCGCAGCTGAGCGCCTACCTTCGCGCCCCCGTTAACATCGACCTCATCTCTCTAGAACAGGTCCCGTACGAAGAGTATCTGCGCAGCATCAACCAGTCGGTCTTCACGATCATCTCGCTGCCGCCGCTCAGCGGCCAGGCCGTGCTCGAAATCGAATTCGGCCTGATCTTCACGATCATCGATCGCCTTCTCGGTGGACCCGGAAAGGCCATCGTGCGCAACTCTCTCACCGATATCGAGCGGCCGCTCGTCCGCCAGGTCATCGACCGCATGTTCCAGGCGCTCAAGTCGGCCTGGGAGAACGTGGTCATCGTGAACCCTGGTATCGAGGGCATGGAAACGAGCAGCCAGTTCGTCCAGATCGCGCCGCCCAACGACATCGTCGTGACGATCCTCTTTGAAGTGAAGATCGGCAACAACCGCGCGGCGATGAGCCTTTGTATCCCTTACCTCGTCCTCAAGCCGATCACGACCAAGCTCAGCGCCCAAAAGTGGTTTGCCAGCAGCAGCCGACGAGCCGGTCAGGCGACCCGCCGCATCATCAGCGGCCAGATCGCCGGCACCACGATGGACTGCGCAGTCAAGCTCGGTAAGGCCAAGCTCAAGGTCCAAGATTTCCTCGCGCTCCAAGCAGGCGACGTCATTCGCCTCGACCAGCGCACCGCCGACGACATCACGATGAGCGTTGGCAATGTCCCCAAGTTCATGGGTCGCACCATGCTCCAGGGCAAGAAATACGTTTTCAGCGTCACCGAACACATCACGGAATAGTCCATGTCAAGCATCACTCCCGAACTCATCGAAACCCTTTCGAACCACCAGAATGCCGTTTGGCAGACGGTCTCGCTCACCGTGAGTGAGGCGGCTGGACAGGGAATCTCCTTCACCGCTCCGCTTGTCGTGAACGCGAAGACCTCCGACCTCTATTCCGAGCTCGGTCAGGCCATGGTCGTGATCCAGTTCTCGTTTGCAAGTCTCAGCGAGAACAGCCAGGTCATTTTGCTCCCGCAAGAGACTGCGCTTGAGCTGGCGTCGCTGCTCGCAGACGAAGAGTTTGCCGAGCTTGACGAGGCCGCTCTTGCCAGCCTGCGACCCTCGCTTGAAGGGCTTGTCCAAGGGCTCTGCCTTGCCGTCGGCAACGTGAAGAACGAGACGATCGTCGCCTCGAGCCTGAACATTCGATTCCAGATCTTCACCTTCCCGATGAACATGCAGAAGGCGTCCGAGCTGGTAAGAACCCAGGTCGCCCTCACTGCCGAAGGACTGAGCGGAACCGCGATTTGGCTCCAGGACTTTGAGACCGCCGCCTACATTGCCGGATTTGCCATCCAGGACGAGGAAGGCGAGGCTCCGTTCGAAGCGGCGCCGGCCGCAACGGCGGGTGCCCATAGTGGCCGCGGCCCGAGCGACGATTCCAACGGTCTCGACCTCCTGCTCGACATCCCGCTGGAGATCAGCGTCGAGCTTGGCCGAGTGCGGATGCTCGTCAAGGATGTCGTTGAACTTGGTACCGGCTCGATTGTTGAAATCGACAAGGCAGCGGGTGAACCGGTCGACGTGATGGTCAATGGCCGACTCGTGGCCCGCGGCGAAGTCGTCGTCATCGAAGACAACTTCGGCGTCCGCGTCACCGAAATCGTTTCGCCCCAAGAGCGACTCGCTCGACTCGGAGAAGCAGCCTAACATGCGATTTCTCGGCACTCTCCTAGCCGCCTTGGTGGGGACCGGACTGGCCGTTGCTGGCGAGGGGCCCCTTGGCACTCGAAGCGACACCGTCAGCACGAGCTTCTCCAACTCGAGCACGGGGGGTGCCATGCCGCTGGTCCAGATGGGAATCGCCCTCGCGATTGTCTATGGACTCCTGAAGTGGGCGCTGCCTCGCCTCGCTGGCAAGGTAGGCAAGAAGCTAGTCACCAACATCACCGGTGGCATCAAGGTCGAAGAGTCCGCGAGCTTTGCCGGTGGAAGCCTCTACGTTGTTCACGCCCGAAAGAAGACCCTCCTCCTTTGCGTTGGCACCCAAGGCGTTCAGTGCCTTGCCGACCTTACCGAGCCCGATCCGATGGATTCCAAGCAGACCTTCCGCGAGATGGTTGAGGAAGCCGAACAAGCGGAAACCAGTCCCGAACTGGCTCTTGCCCTGAGTCGAATCGATCGATTCACCGCCTAAGTCCATGAAGCCCTTTTCTCGCCCTTCTTTGATGCGCCTCTGCCTGGTATTTTTGCTGGTCGTACTGGTGGCGGTCGCCGTACCTCAAGGGCTCCCCAAGCTGAGCGTCGGCGTCGACACCGCGAAGGGAACCAAGGACGTCGCCAGCTCGCTCCAGATCCTCGCGATGCTGACGATTCTCAGCCTCGCCCCCGCGCTACTGATTCTCACCACCGCCTTCACGCGCATCGTGATCATCTTCTCGTTTGTTCGCAGCGCGCTCGGTACTCCGGCGATTCCGCCGAACCAGGTGCTTGTCGGACTCAGCCTCTTTCTCACGTTCTTTGTCATGGGGCCGACCTACGCAAAGGTCAACGAACAGGCGTTCCAGCCCTACATGAAGAAGCAGATCTCGATTGAGGTGGCAATGGACCGTGCAAGCGGACCGATGCGCGACTTTATGATCAAGAACACCTACACGAAGGACCTTCAGATGTTCTTGAACATCCGCAAGGAAAAGCCGGCGACCCGTAACGATGTGAAGATGGTCACCCTGATCCCGGCGTTCATCCTCAGTGAGCTCAAGACGGCCTTCATCATCGGCTTTTACATCTTCATCCCGTTCTTGGTGATCGACCTCATCGTCGCGAGCGCCCTGATGAGCATGGGCATGATGATGATGCCACCCACTGTCATTGCCCTACCCGCCAAGATCCTCGTCTTCGTCCTCGCGGACGGCTGGTCAACCTTGGTCGGGGCGGTCATTGGAGGCTATAAGTGAGCCACGGCGAAGTCCTCGAAATCTCCCGTCAGGCCGTTCAGGTCGCGATCATGGTCTCGATGCCGATTCTTGCGGTATCGCTCTTCCTGGGTCTGCTCGTGAGCGTGTTCCAGGCGATGACACAGATCCAAGAAGCGACCCTCACCTTTTTGCCGAAGATGATCGGCGCTTCGATCATCCTCGCCGTGATGGGAAGCTGGATGCTCACGACGCTCGTCGCGTTCACCCAGTCTTGCTTTGGCCGCATTGCCACGATCGGCGTCGGAGGTTAACCGTTGAACGAGGCGTTGCTGTACGGGTTCCTGCTCGTCTTTGTTCGAGCCTCAGCGATGCTTCTTGCCGCGCCGATCTTCGGATCGGCCCAACTTCCGGTCACCGTTCGGACCTATACGACGCTTAGCATTGCCGCCGCTCTCACGATGGTGTTGCGACCCGATAAGCACGTCGTTCCGCCCGATCTCGGCGCGATGGTCCTTGCCCTTGCTGGTGAAGCCGCCGCAGGACTCCTGCTCGGCATGTTCGTGAACCTCGTGCTCCAGGGCACCCAGGTCGCGGGCGCGCTCATTGACCTCCAAACCGGCCTTAGCACCTCGCAGGTCCTTAACCCGATCAGCGGCGTCAGCGTCACGGTCATCTCGCAGTTCAAGTACATGCTCGCCATCGTGCTTTTCCTCGTGATGAACGGCCACCACCGCATGATCGAGGCCTTCGCCGCAAGCTACACGACGGTTCCGCGCCTCGGCACCGAGACCCTGCCGAACCTGCTGAAGAACCTCACCGGGTTGCTCTCGGGCACGTTTGTTCTCGCGCTCCAGATCGCGTTGCCGGTGGTTGGCGTCAGCCTCGTCGTCGATGCCGCGCTTGGCCTCGTCAACAAGGCGGTGCCACAGCTCAACGTTATCCAAGTGGGCCTTCCCGCGAAGCTCGCGGTCGGCCTCATCGTCCTTGGCGTTTCACTGCCTGCGCTCGGTTCGGGCGTGCTTTCTGGTGTCGAGCATGGGCTCGATGCGCTCGGGAGGGTCTTCCGGCCGTAAGCCATGGCAGAGAGTTCGCAGGAAAGAACCGAAGAGGCCACGCCCCGGCGCAAACAAGAAGCGAGAAAGAAGGGGCAAGTCGCCAAATCCAACGACCTCGTCGGGGCGGCGGTCCTGCTTGCGACCCTCGTGGCCCTACCGTCCGCAATCAGCCAGATCGGCGCGGGCTTGATGAAGGGCACGCGCTCGTCGCTGACCAACCTGCCGTCCGAGATGGACTTCCGAACCCTTACCGGGTTCTTTTTCGACAATCTGCAGCCGGTCCTCGTCGGCTTCGCGATGCTGGTCGGGACCACGATGCTCGTTGGAGTTGGGGCGAACATCGCCCAGATTGGCCTGCGGTTCACGACCGAGCCGATCACGCCAACCTTCAACAAGATCAACCCGCTCAACGGTCTCCAGCGGATGTTCTCGCGCCAGTCGCTCTTTGAGGGCGCGAAGGCGACCGCTAAGGCGTTCCTTTTCTTCTACCTTGCTTGGGGGGCGATCTCAGCCCACTGGGACCGCATCGTCGGCCTCTCGTTCAGCCGCCCCGACCACGCGATGGCAACTGTAGGCGGGCTCGCCCGCGACATCATCCTTCGCGTCGGCATGGCCTGGTTCATCGTCGCCGCAATCGACTACTTTGTCCAGCGCAAGGCACACGACAAGCGGCTCCGAATGACCAAAGAAGAGGTCAAGCAGGAGATGAAGGAATCGGAGACGTCACCCGAGCTCCGCGCCGCGATGGCCCAGCGCCGCCGCAAGCTCAGCAAGCAGCGGGTCAATGATGCGGTCAAGCGAGCGAGCGTGGTCATCACGAACCCGACCCACTTTGCCGTCGCCCTCGAGTACGACCCCGACAAGCAGCATGCGCCGGTCGTCGTCGCGAAGGGACAAGACTTTCTCGCCCTGCGCATCCGAGAACTCGCGGGGAAGGAAGGCGTGCCGATCGTGCCGAACCCGCCCCTCGCTCGTGCGATCTACCGCGAGTGCGAAGTGGGCGACGCGATTCCGCGCGAGCTCTTCCAGCCCGTCGCCGAAGTCCTCGCCTTTGTCTGGAAGACGGTTAAGTCTGCCCGGAAGGGTTAAAAGACGCCGCCGCTCGACTTGTGGGCCGAGTCGATGTAATCCGACACGAAGTTGACCAGCTGCTCCTGCGAGACGTTCGCGGCCGAGCCTAGCGGCATGAACCGATAGAACACGATGTCGGTGTTCAACTCTCCCTTGAGAAGGCCCTTCACCATGAGCATGCCGAGGCCGCTCGTAGACGGATAGTAGGCGTTCTTTCCGCGATAGAAGTAGATCGCGAGGTTGGCACGGTTCTGGTCCGGCTGCCGGATCTTCACGATCGTGGCGAGGATGTTCTCGCCGCCCTTCGTCTTGATCTGGATCTGGGCTTCTTGATCGATCAGCCAGCCTTGGCCCTGGAAGCAGATGCGCGGGTCGTGGAAGTTCTCCTTGTCGTTACCCGCGATGAGCACCACGTCATAGCTCTCGTTGCGATAGGAATAGACCCGCGCGACGATGCCATAGGGGTTGAGAAGTCGGTAGGTTCGGGCGTCCATCCTGTACGTACAGCCCTTATCCTCCGCGCTTTGCTCGAAGTAGAACGGCCCGACCTTCGACGGCGCGAGTGCTTCCATCTTCGACTCGTCCATCGTGGTGGGAAGCTTCGGGAGGGCAAAGACGCCCGCACCGGCGAGGAGGCAGATGCCGCCAAAGATGTAACTTCGCTTGATTAGACTTTCCATTTCAGACCCTTTGCAACGAGGAAGAGGAGGTAGAAGCAGACGACGAGCGTGATGTAGCCGCTGTAGTCGTGGAACTTGTGACCGGCTGCGTTACCGAACTGGTTGCCGACGAGGCCGATCAGCACGATGCGCAGCGAGTTGATGAAGAGACAGAGGGGAAGGATGAGCCAGGTCAAGATCAGGACCGGCCAGTAAACCTGCGCAAGCTGGAAAAAATATCGCCAGAGATTCAGTAACCACTTGCCCGTATTAACGGTAGTCGGAGGAGTCTGGTGCTGAGCAGCGCTAGGTTCAGCATTTACACCGCTTTCGATAGCCTCGACTGCTTCCATTTTTGAACCGGAGCTCTGCTGCGAATCTACTGCGGCCGCAGCCATGCGGATCAATCCAGTGCGAAAGAGGACAAGGGCCAGCAAAGACAGGGGCAGTAGTGCTCCGAAGTAGATCGCCGTCAGTACAATTAGAAGAATCCTTCCAATGCCCTTGGGCTCTCGCAGAGTTGATCGATCGCTTTCAGACAATGGCGAGAACGGCTCCTCCCCGCGAAGGACGCGGAACATGTCCCACCGGATCATGAGGCCCAGGTAGATGAAGAGCACCGTGAACGCGGTCACCGCGACGAACAGCTTGAGGCCCGAGCAGGGAACACCGACGTCGAGGTTGAAGCGATCAAGCATGATCGTCGTCTCGCCGTCCATCTGGGCTTGGCCGAACAGCGAGAGCATCTTATAGGCAATCTTCGTGTTCCAACCCTGAAACTTTTGGGTGTAGAGCTCGATCTGGCGCTCAAAGGCGGGAAGGCCAAAGATCAGGTAGCTGAGCGGCATCGACAGGAGCAACATCCAGCGGCCACCGGCGACAAACCACACGCCGACGATCAGCGTTCCGACAAATAGGAACGCGGTGACGCCGCGGAGCACGACCAGGTGGGAGATGTAACCGAGGCCGATGATCGGGATCATCAGGAGCAGGGCGGGCCAGAACGGCTTGACCTTGTTCTGCTTGAGCGTCGGCCACCATCGGATGATGATGAGCGCGCTCAGGAACGGCACGAGAATGCCGTGCGAGTAGTAGCCATCTTGGTCACCCCAGAGGGTGGGGAGCCGGCTAATCGTCGGCCAAAAGAGGGCGATGGCCCCGATCAACACCAACATGCACGGCAGGAAAATTGGATGCTTGACCGCATTCATCAGGCGATCGAGCCAATCCCCAGTTTTCTTGGGCTGCTGTTGTTCGGGTTGCAAGCTTAGCGTTTCTTCACTCATGTCGTCGAGTTCCGCTGACGGGTTCTACGCGCAGTTCAAGCAACAAAAGAGCCAGCTCCCGGGTTTCCTTGGCTAACTCGTAGAGTTACTAGGATACCGGAAGCTGGCTCTTGTCACTTAGCGACTTCGCGCAGGTTGGGCGGCCGATCGGCCTTGCGGCCTCGGTCGACCCGCTTGGTAGTGCGAGTAGTGGTTCTTGCTGCCGCGCTTCGACTTCGGCTGCGACGAATGGGGGTGAGCCGGACGCGGCGCAGGTGCGCTCGTCGAATGTCGCGAGACCGGGATCTGCTTGCCGAGGATCTTTTCGATCGCGATGACGTCGCGTCGCTGGTCGGGAAGGGCAATCGAGATCGCCTTACCTGCCGCGCCCGCTCGGCCGGTTCGACCGATGCGGTGGACGTAGTCATCCGGAGCATCCGGAAGGTCAAAGTTGATGACCACCGCGATGTCCTTCACGTCGATTCCGCGGGCAGCGATGTCGGTCGCCACGAGGACGCGGATATCACCGTTCTTAAACTCGCGCAGAGCCTCACGTCGCTGAGCGAGCGTTCGGTCGGCGTGAATCTCACCGGCGGTGTGGCCCATCTTTCGGATCGTTGCGGCGAGCTTTCGTGCGCCGTGTCGAGTTCGCGAGAAGACGAGGATCGAACCGAGGTGATGGTCGAGCAGCATCGAAAGCAGCTCCGTCTTTTCCTCGAACTTCACATAGATCAGCTCTTGGTCGACGAGGTCAGGCGTGGTGCCTGCCGCTTCGATTTCAACCTTGGCCGGATTGGTCAGGTAGGCCTTCGAAAGGTCTTCGATCTCTCGCGGCATCGTCGCGCTGAACAGCATGACCTGTCGCTTGGCCGGAACGCGGTCAAGGATCTTTCGAATCGAAGGAGCGAAGCCCATGTCGAGCATTCGGTCAGCTTCGTCGAGGACGGCAATGGAGACCTTTCCAAGTCGGACCGATCCGCGATCGAGGTGATCGACGAGGCGGCCAGGGGTGGCGACGATCACGGTCGGTGATTCGCGCAATTCCTTGACCTGGCGGAACATCGGCGCGCCACCAACCACGAGGGCGGTGCGAACATTGAGCTTGCGATAAGTCTCGGCGATTTGCTCGGCGAGTTCGCGAGTGGGAGCGAGGACCAGGCCAACTTGGCCGGGCATCAATCGCTCGATCATCGGGAGGCCGAAGGCAAGGGTTTTGCCGGTGCCGGTTTGGGCGATGCCAACAAGGTCGCGACCTTCGAGGGCGATCGGAATGGCTTGGGCCTGGATCGGGGTGGGTTCGGTGATGCCGAATTTGGCGAGCTGATTCACGCGGTCAGGCGAAATCATGAGAGCGCCAAACGCTGGCGCGGTAGGGGTTAGGGTCATGTAGTTAGTACGCCGCCCTTGGCGGCTTGTATTCGTTCGTTGCTATTGCGATTTTCCGCAACCCTTGGGAGCAACAAACAGGGGCGCAGCCCGCGAGCAACCTAGGAACACATTTGCCGGGCTCGCGCATATGGACCTTGACGATCACTCGTCCGGTCACTGAAAGGCACTATACCCGATCCGCCGAGACTAGCCTTCCCCCAGGACGCTTCCGAGCATCCCCGCGGCAATGCTGCCGACCCAGTTTTGCTGGGTTTTGGTGAGGGTGAGCGACATGGACTTCAACCGATTCGCGCTTGCCTTGGATTGGGCAATCAACGCTTTGAGCGCCATTCTGTCGGCCGACGAGAGCCGCTTGAGGTCAGGGTCTTTCTGCTTGCCGCTCGCAAGCTTCTCGATCTCGGGGTACTTGGCGATCGCGAACTTCATCGACATGTCGCCAGGGTAGTCGCGCCCCGCCATCATGCTCGTCAGGTCGCGGTAGATGAAGTGGCGGGAGAAGGCCACGTCTTCGGTCGAGTCCTTCCAAAGCGCCTTTGAAATTTTCAGGTTGACCGCAAAGAACTTTTCCAATTCCGAGGCAAGTGCAGAGACCTTCGTCTTCATCGCTGGCGATTGCGACTTCAGGGCGCTGGCATAGGTCTTCTGAGCGTCCGCAAGGAGTTTGGCCGACTCCGGAGAGGCCGGTTGGGCCATTAGCGTGGCCCCGAGGAGGCACGTTGCGATCGAGACTGAAAACTTCACGGGCTCAATTTAGCAGGCTGTCCAATATTGGTCAATTATGTTACTCTGTGGTAACATAATCAAGTGACCGATGCGATCTGGAAAGCCTTGGCTGATCCCACTCGCCGCGCCATGTTAGATGAGCTGCGGGGGATGCCCAAGACGACCGGTGAGCTTTGCGATCTGTTTGGTCATCTCGATCGATGCACGGTGATGAAGCACCTTGAGGTGCTGGTTCATTGCAGCCTGGTCGTGGTGGAGCGGCGGGGAAGGACCCGGCTCAACCACCTCAATCCGGCGCCGTTGGTCGAGGTGGTGTCGAGATGGATGGTGGGGCAGGCTCCTTCGCTTTTGGAAGCGGCTGCTCGCCTGAAGTCGATTGTGGAGGAAACCAGAACATGACCCCATCTATTCAAGAAATCGTCGTCGAGTTAGACATTCTCGCCCCTGTCGGACAGGTATGGGAGAAAATGCTGAACGAATTGCCCAGCTGGTGGCCCGCTGATTTTGTGGGCCTTTCGGGTGGAAAGATGTACTTTGAGCCGTCCGCCGGTGGTCGGCTCTACGAAGAGAACGGCGAGGGAGGCCACCTCTTGTGGTCCACCGTCGTCATGATCGCCCCGGGGAGCCATATCGACATGGTCGGCCCCGTCACCCCTGCCTTTGGCGGGCCGAATCTGAACTTCATCCGGATGTCGATTGAAGCCGCGGGCGAGACCACGAAGTTCAGGTTGACGAACTCTATCCTTGGACATTTCGATGGTCACGAGCGGGTGACCATGGGCTGGAACTACCTGTTTGGCTCGCTCAAGGCCTATTGCGAAGCCGCCTAGATTGATTAAGATGAGGGCATGAGTCTTTCTCTTGCCCTCATCCTTCTTGCCAAGCCCAAGGTCGACGCCACCTTCAGGGCGTTCGAAGACCGCCTCGCGAAGGCGCAAGTGATGGTCCTGAAGATGCGCAAAGAGCAGGCCAAGGGGACGAACGGCGACGGGTTTGAGATCGAAGGCTACGCCTTCAACGTCACCCTCACGCTCAAGCAGCCGAATTACATGCGCTACGAAACGAGCGATGGCTACCTTCAAATCAGCGACGGCAAGACCCTCTACGAGCGCAACCGAGACGGCAAGGAGAGTCGCGATACCGCGAAGACGATGGGCGACATGACCGATGCTCGGGGCTTCGACCGGTTCATCAACGGATCGCGCACCAGCTACTCGATCATCATGTCGGACAAGAAGTTCTTTGTTGGTAAGACGAGCGGCGAGGCGGTCACTTGGACCTCGTCAATGACGGTCGACCGGAAAACCGGCCATCCGTTGAGCTATACGTACCAAGAGAAGAGCGATCCCGAGGAAACGACCACGTATCTGGACATTAAGTTGAACGTTAAGCTGCCGAAGGACATCTTCAAGATCCCGAACTAGTCGATCGTCGTCCGAGGGCGGACGACTCCGGCATGGCCGGAGGAGGAGGGCGCGGCTCGGGCGAGGACGGCGATCGCGCCAAAACCCGTGACCCCCACGTCTTGAATCGCGAACGCGCATGAAGACCGCATCCTCCCATCTCGTCCGCCAGATCGGCCTCGCTAGCGGCGTCGCCGTCGTCGTCGGCAGCACCATCGGGTCGGGCATCTTCAAGACGCCTTCGCGCATCGCCACAAGCCTGCCGGGGCCCTTGCCGATGCTGATGGTGTGGGTGGTCGGTGGTCTGATCGTGCTTTGCGGAGCGCTCAGCCTTGCCGAGGTCGGAAGCGCCTATCCGTATTCGGGCGGGTTGTACGTCTATCTTCGCGAGGCCTATGGTCGCCAGATTGGCTTCTTGTTTGGCTGGGCCCAGCTCATGCTCCTTCGCCCCGCCGGAGTCGGAGCCCTCGCCATCGTCTGTGGGCAATACGCGCTGAGGCTCGTTGGGCTGACTGACGATTCGCCAAACTTCGCCTGGTACACGGCGGGCTTTGCCTTCGTCGCGATTGCCCTCGTGACCGGCGCGAATATCGCGGGGGTCAAGTTCGGAACCTTCATCCAGAACATCACCACGGTGGCGAAATCGGCAGGTCTCCTCGTCCTCATCGTGCTCGCTCTCGTGCTCGCAGGAAGTACAGGTGGCGCGCACTTCACGCCTGCCGCGCCAGCGGGTTCCTTCAGCTTCTCGGCATTCGGCCTCGCCCTGGTTTCGATCCTCTGGGCCTATGACGGCTGGGCCGACGGAACCTACGTCGGCGGCGAAATGAAGGACCCCTCGCGCACCCTCCCGCGGGCCATTCTCATCGGGACGCTCGCCGTCATCGCCCTCTATCTCCTTGCCAATGTCGCCTACCTTATGGTCTTCGACGTCCAGCAGATGAGTAAGTCGGGAATGATCGCGGCGACCGCGATGGAGAAGCTCGTCGGATCGTGGGGCGTGCTCTTCATCACCGCGACCGTCGTCATTTCGACCCTCGGCACACTGAACGGCACCGTCCTCACCTCGCCTCGAGTCTTCTTTGCCCTCGCCGAAGACAAGTTGTTCTTCCCGTCCCTTGCCTCGGTCCACCCGAAGTTCAAGACGCCACATGTGGCGGTTGCGCTTTGTGGCGCACTCGGCGCGAGCTATGTCGTGGTAGCGACGTTCCTGACCAAGTCGAAGGCTTTCGAGGCCCTGACCGACGCCTTCGTGATTGGCATCGTGCCGTTCTATGCGCTGTCGGTGATCTCGGTGTTCGTCTTCCGACGACGCCAGGGCGGAAAACCCCTCGTAGGCGAGGACTCGTTGCCCGCCGAAGGCGAGCCGCATCAGTACGCGCCGACCACGAGGGTCCCGCTCTATCCGCTGCTGCCCGTCGTCTTCGCGGCGGCGTGCGCCTTCCTGCTCGGGGCGTCGTTATTGGACGCAGGCTCGCGGGTGCCGACGCTGATCACGCTCGGCGTGCTCGTGGCGGGGATTCCGGTCTACCGGCTGATCTTCCGTCGAACGGCTTAGGTCGCGGCGGCTTCAAATGCGGCGATAATCGGGGCGATCTCGAGCTTTTGCATGTCGCCGAGGGCCTTCATGATCGCGTCATGTTGCGCAGGCGTCCCACGGTCATAAAGATCAAAGAAGATCTGGGGCGTGACCTGCCAGGTGACGCCAAATTTGTCGGTCAGCCAGCCGCAATAGAGCGCGGAACCGCCATCAAGGAGGGCCTCCCAAAGGCGGTCAATCTCGGCTTGGTCGTCGCATCGAAGGCAGATCGAAAATGCGGGAGACTTCGTGTAATGCGGGCCGCCATTCAGGAAGGCA
Organism: Armatimonadota bacterium; assembly: GCA_018268355.1. Lineage (GTDB taxonomy): Bacteria > Armatimonadota > Fimbriimonadia > Fimbriimonadales > Fimbriimonadaceae > JAFDWR01. The sequence goes on from JAFDWR010000001.1 coordinate 82,690, forward strand.
AACTCCATCCCCTTGATCGTGCAGGTGACGACGACGGGAGCGCTTTCACCTTGCACGGCAATGCGCCAAGATGTCTCAGGGATGACCGAGGCATAGAACTCCGCTGCCTGTTGTGCGCCGGAATCGAACCAAAGAAAAGGAGTCACGCCGTGCATTTGTCAAGAATCTTACTCTCAACATTTATATTTTTGGCTATCCTATAGGCGTGTTCGACCCAAAAGCCATTGTCCTGAAATCGCTTACCTCTGCTTTTCGCAACTTTCGACTGGATCTCGAGAGCTTGCCCGAGGACGTTTATGCGCGTTCGCTCGGCGGGAAGGCACGGACCGTGGCCGATATTGTTTACGAGGTGAACCTTGTCAACGACGACATCGTGCGAAACATCCAGGGCGAGAAGCCGATGGATTGGCCAAAAGGTTGGGTCACCGCACCGCCGGAACTGCAGGCCAAGGAGGCCGTTATTGCCGCCTTCGACGCCTCTCGTGATCGCGTCATGGCGCTTTTTGATTCGCTGACGGCGGAGGACATGGAGCGCGCGGTCGTCACCGAACACGGCCAAACGACTCCCTTTGAGCGAGGGCGATTCATCGTCCTCCACGTTTTCTATCACTCCGGACAACTCAACTTTATTCAGACGCTGCTTGGGGACGATGGCTGGCATTGGTGATTACCCCCTGAGCCACCTCGCGGTGGCGTTGAACCGACGGGACGAGGTCCCGAACGTCGAGCTCGCGGAGCAAATCGCCGCGAAGGGTGACCGTGTCGCGGTTCAGGTCCTCGTGGATGCCCTTGCGTCCAAGCACAAGGGCGTCCCTGAGGACTCAATCAAGGCCCTGTATGAGATTGGGATGCGCCGCCCGACCCTCCTGGTCCGCCACCTCGATGCCTTTGTCCCCCACCTCCGGAGCAAGAACGGTCGCATGGTTTGGGGCGCGATGCACGCCATCCACCAGGTTGCCCGAATTCAGCCCAGCCTCGTTGAGCCCTACCTGCCACGCATCTTAAAGGTCGCGGACGGCGATTCGGTGATCGCGCGCGACCACGCGGTGGGCATCCTCATCGCGGTGGCGAGCGATGAATGTCATAAGTCGGTCGCTTTCGCCTTGTTGGACGTCCTTGATCGAGCACCCGACAACCAGTTTCCGAGCTATGCCGAGAAGGGCTTCGACGTGCTTTCTCGGGCGGACTCGGCGGGCTTCCGAGAGGTTCTCGTTCGCCGCCTTGCGAAGATGCCGCCTTCAACGAAGGCGAATCGAGTAGCGGCCGTCCTCAAGAAGCTCTCCGGTTAACACGGGGCTTCGGCCGAGTTCACGTTCGCGACAAGCAGCTTCCGGATGAGGTCAAAGTCGATCTTGGCGGGGTTGGTGTAGCGAATGCAGCTCTTGCCGATGTTTGCGCCGACGAGCTGCTCGCGGTAGGCGTTCACGACCTCGGCCTTCAGGCAGTAGATCGAGATGTACTGCTTCTGGCTGTTGAAGGCGACCTCGACGTTGCCGTTCTTGCTGTAGCAGGGCATTCCGTAGGTCATGCTCTCCTCGTAGCCGCCGAGCACCTCTTGGCAGAGGGCACGGACCTTTAGGATCGCCTCGATTCGGTTCGGGGGAACTTCCTTCAGATACTCGTCGACGGTCGCGGCTTTGCTTTGCATGGCTAGATGATAAGGCAATTTTCGGCCTTTGGCGACCGTAAGGCTTACACTGAAGCCATGCTTTGCGCGGTCGCCCTTCTCGTGCTCGGAAATCCCGAAGGCATCCTCAAGATGTCGTATCCGGACTACATCCAGGGCATTCGCCGTAGTCATCCTGACGACCAGGAAGCGTGGATTCAAGCCGAACGCGACTACTGCACCGCGCTGACCCTCCGCAGCCGGGCCGAAATCAAGCGGCGACGGAATGCGGCCGAGCTCGACGCCCTGGAATCGAAGATCAACAACCTGACGAAGGGCAGCAGCCGCGTTGCGGACACTTTTTCTGTGCCCCGCGGGCTTAATCGACTCTACACCGCGATCGCGACCACTGCAGGAGCGATCACCCTCGACGGGATCGTCTTCCGGCGCAAGTTTCCCTATCGTGCGGTCAAACCCGACGTCTTTGCACGCACGACCACTGAAGTCGAAGCGGTTCTTCAATCACGGACGAAGGAGATCGATGAGGCCGCCACTCGGTACGGTTGCTACCCGCGCGAGACCTTCTTCAACGAAGCCAAAGGCATCTACCGGCTCGCCACCGACCTTCATACCCAGATGAAGGGCCAGGACAGGCAGTGGATCGACCGCCTGGGCCTGGCCATGGTGCGAATGACCGCGGGCGACGACCCGTCGCCCTACTTCGCCAAGCTCTGAACATCCGAGAGCGAATAGAACAGCCAGTCGAACTTCTTTCGGTATCCGAGCTCGAGGTTGAGCTGGTACATCGGGTTGTTCTCCTCGTTGTCGGTCCAAATTTGGCGGATTCCGCGGGCCTTCCCCCAGAGTAGCACGTGTGACTTGATCGCCCGAGCGAGGCCCTTTCGGCGGTACTCCGGGAGCACGCCGGTTAGGCCGGTGTTGCTGATGCTCGGATCGAGCAGATTCGGAAGAAGCTGGCACGTCGCGATCGGCTTGTCGCCGTCGAGGAGCACGAAGCTCGCCTCATTCTGCGCGGTTGGGCTATCCAGTCCAATCACCCAATCCTCGAACGGCTCTTCCTTGAACGGCTCGGGCAGGGGGACGTCGCTCATGAGGTCCATCTCGATCCGCCAAGCCATCTGCTTCCAGGTGTCGGGGTATTCCTCGGCAAGTTCCGGCAGGCTGAGAATTCGCATCGACGGGGTTAGCGGCGCGAGGTGGTCCTTGGGGTCGAACTCGGTGAGGTCGACCGCCGATTCGCAGTTGCGCTGGACAAGGGTGAACCCGCGACTTTCGATGTGGCTGACTTCCCATGGCCGGGTCGTGAACGTCATCGCTCCGAGCTGGTTGGCCCCAAGTTCGATCCCGCGATCGAAGAGGAAGTCAAAGAAGGTTGCAAAGTGCTCGGCCGCCGGGCAAACGATGACGATCTCGAGTCGGTCGCGGGAATGGAACCAGAAGGGGTCATTGATGACGCCGTAGCCGACATCGACGCCGTCGACGACCATGATGTAGCGCTCAATCTTGGCCCACTCGGGCCGGCCAAGCGATGAATTCTGAAGCTCCTCCGGCGTGAGCGGGTTCTCGGTTCGAACTCGGTTGCGCAGGTTGGCCGCCGAGGACCAATCCTCGGGCGTTTGGACGAGACGATAGGTGGTGTTCATACGTTGGGTGTGAGGTTCTGAGGTCAAAAAAGGGGCTGAGAGCCCTGACCTCGCGTTCCCAACGTGGGAGTTCNNGCGGGGCAGGGAAGGTTGTTCATCATCTTGCGTGCGGACCTCCTTTCGGGAATGGGCCATTGTCGCATGGCCCCGGCGAGATTGTCAACTCTTTTGCTTTTCGTCGTAGACCTTGGCCTTATCTTCGTCGCCGGTAGCTCGGTAGAGTGCGGCGAGCTCCTCAAACACGTAAGTGTCGGTTTCGCCGTCGGCTTCGAACTCCTTCTCAAGCGCGTGTTGGATGTCCAAAGCCTCTTGGTAGCGGCCCATGTCGCGCAGGGTGCGGGCGGTCATCCACCGCGCCACCCGTTCGCCGTAGACGTTGCCATTCCCCGCGTGGAAGGCCCGGCATTTGTCCAGCTCGATGAGGCTCTCGTCGTACCGTCCGGCGAGCCGGTAGGCGTAGCCGAGGTTGTTGCGAAGGCTGCCTTCCCACCGCTTGGCGTCGGGCTGGTCCGACCGCTCCATCGCGGCGAGAGCGCGCTCGTTCCAAAGGATCTGATCTTCGGGCGCAGAGTCGACCATCGTCATCATGTGGAGCGCGTCGATTTCGAGGGCGTCGAGTCCGGCTGCCTTCGCGATCTCCGCCGCGCGGAGGTTGGCGTCGCGGGCGGTCTGGCGGTCGGCATCGGTGATCGCATCCTCGGGATGGGCGGGGGAGCAGTGGGCGCGGCCCCATTCGAGAGCGTGGCGGACCTGGCCCTCCGGGCTCGTCTTTGCGAGGCCGAATTCGAGCGACTTCAGCTCTTCCTTGGCCTTGGCGAAGTCGTTGCGCAAACCGTAAGTGCGTGCAATCTGGGTCTGCAGGATGAACCGGTCGTCATCGCTTGCCCCCTCCATCGCGGCGCGGAACGTCGCCTCGCTCGCTTCGGGGTCGCGGAAATTCCACATGGATCGGATGTCGAGACTCATGCAGAAATTATCCCTCCCAGACCTCGATTCGCCACTCGGACCAGACCTTTTCCTCTTCCCATTCTTGCGGCGGCTCCTGGCCAGCGCGGCGGAGCGCAAGGAAGATCAGCCCGACATGCCAGCCCTCATGCCAGATCATGTGCTGCAGGAAAAGCACCGGGTTGTCGTACCAGCCGAACTGTTCGATGCCGTTTTCCAGGCCTCGCCGGACCGCCTCGCGGACCGCAGCCGCGGTCTTGTCGAGGTTCGATTTCGCGGTCTCTAGGTCGACAACGGGCTCTTCCCAGCCACCGGCGTAGCCGTCATCGATCCCTTCGGCAAGGTCGGGCGCGACGTTTCGCAGGAACTCCCAGCGCACCTTGTGGATATGGGCGAGCTGGGTGAGCAGGTCCCAGCCATCGTCGGAGGGCTTGGCCCCTTGGTTTTCGGGCGTGATTCGCGAAGCCACCGCGGTGAGGATGCGGCATTGCCGATCCCAGGAGTCGAGGAGAGCATCAGTCAAGTTCATTTTCGAAGGGAATCAAGGACGGTCCGCACCTCGGCCGGGATGTTCTCGGTGGCGCGCAGCGTGGACGTGGATGAGTAGGTCATGAAGTCGTGGAGGGCGTGCTCGAAGGCGGGCCAGAACTCCTTTGGGAGGTTGGGAGTCTCGAAGTGGAACTCGCGCACCTCGAGGCAGTCGCCTTGGGCGCGAAACTCGATCCGAGCGACGAGCCGGTCGCGGAAGAGGATCGGCAGGACGTAGTAGCCCCATTTGCGCTTCGCTTCGGGCGTGTATATCTCCCAGATGTAGTCGAAGTCGAAGAGGTGGGCGATCATCTTTCGGTCCCACATGAACGGGTCGAGCGGGGCGACGAAGGTGACCTTGGACTCCGACTCTGCGCTCTCCAGGGAGTCAAGAAACTCCTGCGTCAGGTTGACCGCCATGCCTTCGACCTTTGCGGGGACGACCTCGTCGCGCTCGAGGAGCGCAGCGACCACCGCCCGCTTCTGGGGGTGGATGACCTGGTACGACCAGATCTCGGGGGAGGACGTGGGGCGGAGCATGCCCATTGCGCGGTGGCGCTCGAGCCCGAGTTGGATTCTCGCTTCGGCGGGGTCGATGGGCGGGTGGTTCAGGTGCTCGGCGGGGATAACGCGCTCGGCGAGGTCATAGACGTGTTGGCCGTTTTTGCGGTCGCGGGTGACGATCTGACCCGAGTGCCAGAGCGCCTTGAGCACTTGTTTGGTGACGCTCGGTCCGAACCAGGAACCCTTCCAGTCCTCGCGCCGGGCCTGGAAGTCGAAGTCGCGGGGCATAAGGGGTCCTCGGTCGCGCAGCTCCTTGAGGACGGCTTCGACGGCGTCGGCGTGGTCGCGGTAGATCTTTTCTTCGAACCATTCGCGGTGGACCTGATGGAAGATCCTGCGCAGCGGCCAGCCCTCGATGGGGATGAGGCAGGCGCACTTGTCCCAGCCGTCATAGACCTTCCGGTCGCGGTAGGCGTAGGGGTGCCAGTCGCCGACTTTGTAGCCTGCGAGTCGCGCTTGGATGACGAGGTCGTGGTTGCACCCTGCGGGTGCAATGGGGTCGAACTGGACGCTGCGGAGGCGGGCGAAGACGTCGTCGAGGGTGTCGGCGGGTCGGAAATGGTAGGCGCAAAGCGCCCGTCGAGCATCCGCTTTGGAGAGTTCGATGGGCTTTTGCATGGCGGGGTCATTCTAGCAGACATTTGACGAGCTGTCGAGGGGGAATGTGTGTGTCCTCGCCCGCGCCTGTCCCGAGGATTTTGGGATTGCCTAGCGTGCTATGGGGCAGCGACCTTGTCCTCGCCCTTGCCTGTCCCGAGGATTTTGGGATTGCCAAGCGTGCTATGGGGCAGCGTTCTTGTCCTCGCCCTTGCCCGAGGCCTCACCCTCGCCCCGGCAAGCCGGGGCTCCGCCCTCGGGCGAGGACGACAAACGACCGGCGGCAGGACACCCGACCCGGAGCCTACGCGGTCCCAAAAGTCCCCGCACGGGGGCGGAGGTCACGCAGTGGCCGAGGGTGTGGCCCGGGCGCGTGCGGGGACCAATTCCGCTGCCCCAAAGCAAGCTGCCCCCCCACCACCAACAAGGGGACAGCGCGTGCGGGGACCAGCTAAACTCACTCCCATGACAGAACTCGAACGCGCGGTCAAAGCGATCGACAGCGACATCTTCGAACTCGGTGAGGCCTTCGAAGGCCTCCAAGACGCCGACGTCTGGACCCGGCCTCACCCGCGGCTGCTCAGCATCGGCGAACTCGCCTGCCACATGGCCTATGGCGAGGCAAAATCCTTCCTCAGCGACCACACCATCAGCCCCATCATCACCGACCAAGCCAGCTACTACAAGAAGACCGTCGACGCCCCGTTCCAGCTCGACCTCGGCGCCGCCGACCTCCTCGCCGAAGTCAAAAAGGTCCACGAAGCCTGCAAGGCGAGCATCGAAGCCGCCAACCCCGCACTCGAAGACAAATCGCCCTACCGACAAGGCTGGACCTGGGGCTATGTCCTCGAATACATGGCCTTCCACTTCGCCTATCACACCGGCCAGATGTATTCCGTCCGCCACCTGATGGGCCACGAAACCGCCGACAACTAACCCGGGCCCGCCGAAGGCGGGGTCGCGCTCAGCTTGTACTTCAAGGCGGGGAAATCGGTCCTCGCCTTGTTCCACTCCTCCTGAATCTTCGGACCCCAGCCAAACGCCTTCGCGTATTGCTCGCGAAGGTCGAACCGGGCCGCCGCACTGAAGAAGTGCAGCACCTCGCCAAAGGTCGCCCGCCGAGCGTAGGTCAGCGCTTTCGCACCGCCGCCCACCGTGATTTCGCGCTTGGGAAAGTACTTCGCCAGGAGGTCAAAGTAGCGGTTAAAGGTCTCGATGCCGCCGTGGTTCTGATAGATCGGATAGAACCAATCGCGGAAGAAGTAGAACCGCTGACCGCCGCCATAGTGGCTGTTTCGGCTCGTCTGCAGCCGCTGGTACCAGTTGTCGGACCAATCCTTCCGGCCGAGCTTGGTGTACACGTCGAAGATGAAGATCTCGGGCCAAGGGCCGTCGCCCCAGAACTCGAACGACGGCGAATCCTTCGTGTTCTTGCTCGCGCCTTCCACAATGTGGGCGAGCTCGTGGGTGATGACCTCGTAGTTCAGCTGCGCCGGCTTGTGCCAATCCCACGATCCGCCAAGGTCGATCACGTTTCGCCAGCCAAACCCCTCGTCAAATCGGTTGTTGATCGTCGCGTAGTTGAACGCCTTGTTGGTGTGGGCGACGACGTACATTCGGGGGTCGGGGCCAAAGCTGCCATAGGTCCGCCGCATGTAGCGCCACACCTCGCGGGTGTAGTCGTTCATCCAGTTCACCTGCGGGTCCATCCCCTCGCCGTAATACACCGCGAGCTCCCGGTCGAAGTAGGCGCGCTTCACTTCGGGCCCGCCGGGCCGGATGAAGTCGCGGATCACCTCGGGCGGGTCGGCCGGCGCGAGGAAGAGGAGGGAAGCGATGGCAACGGCAAACGGCATGTCCCGGAGGTTACAGCCCTCCGTGGGCAGAGTCAACATTACTCTTTGTCTACTGGTGTGGGGTGGGCCTTCGGATGAGCGCGATCATGGGTGAGAATCATGACGAGGCCGCAAATCACTAGGGCAGGCAAGATGACGGGAACGTAGGCAGAGAAGACGAACACCCCGAACCATGACATCCCCTCAACGATGGCTCGAATGGCAAGGCCGACAGGCATCATGACGATGTTGCAAGCGAGGGTCCACGATGCGCCGTAGAGAAGTGCTGCTAGGCTACGAGCCCCGGAAAAGAACCGGGCGTAAAGCTCGATGCAGAGGATGCCGATCGAAGAAATGATAAAGGCGAGCTCAAGGTATTCGAGCTGAATTCCAAGGCTGATGGCGGGTGGAATTGCCATCGCGAGAGCAATTCGTAACTTGGCTTTGGTCTGAATCGAGATCGGGCTGGGCATTCCTCAACAGAGCAACACTCGATCAGCCGCGAACAATCCCGTGGACGTCAGGCTACTCAGGCGTGAGGTGATCAGGCGCGGTCGAAAGTCGAGTGAGGTCGACGTCCATGTACCGGATGGTGATCTTGTCACCCTCGCGCGTCACCGCGAACGGGCTGGGCTTCTCGTCGGTCGTTTCAACGCCCTTTGAGGTTCGCGACTCACGATAGGTGAGGGTCAGGGTCTTGCCGTCATAGGACCAGTCGCCGGTCGTGACGGTGCGGTGGAGCTTTCTCTCGAAGTGCCCGTCGGGGAAGATGGACACTCGGTACGACCGGAGCAGATACCGCTTCATCTCGTCGCGCTCTTTCTCGAGCGCGGGAGTGGGTTCGGACCCATAAAGCCCAACCAGATCGAGTCCTTGCCTCTTCACGGTGAGGAGGACCACGGCGGGGATCCCCGCCAGCATGAGCACCAGCGCGACCGCGCCAAACAGCCGCCAGCTTGGCTTGTGCTTTGGGGTCGGGGTCGGGATCGGTGTGTCCATTTCAGTTTGCAAAGTGTTCCTGGATGTCCTTGGCCAGCCTAGCGATGGTTTTGGGGTCGGATGACGTGTAGACGAATCTATCAAAGATTACGGACTCGCGCGGCAAGATGGATTCAGGCGACCGTTCATAGAACAGGATGAAGGCGGGAAAGACGGTGGACGTGATGTAAAAGAACTCTTGATCGGGGTCGGTCAGGGCCACTACCCAGCGCTCCGACTCTGCAGGGACCGGCATGAGGCTCATCCGCTCAATGCAGACGACCTTTTGGAAGATTCCCAGCTTGAGGCAGATGATGACTGGATCGTGGTCTTCAAACTGGTCGCAGACGATGCAGAGGTTGAGGTTGTCCATGTAAGGATTTGCGGCAACTATTGATCAACATAGGCAAATGAAGAATTTGGACACCATGGAATACCGAGGGAGTCTCGGTCAAGGAAGCAGCCTGCAAGAGCAGAGGCAAACCGTGGTGGGCGAGGAGAGACTCGAACTCTCACGCTGTTTAGGCGCTGGAACCTAAATCCAGTGCGTCTNNGTCTACCAATTTCGCCACTCGCCCAGCGACGCTCCTATTATGACCGCAGGCGGGGGGCGGCGTGGGCGAAGATCGTCATCCGGCCATCGCCAACCTCCACCCGGTCGATCACCGTCGGCAAGGGCAGGCTCTCCGCGTCAAAAACCGGATTCATCCCGTCGATGAACCCCTGCACGAGCGAGCGCGCATTCACCCCGATCACGTCGACCCGGTCGAGCGCAACGTCCAAGAACCGGCCTTCCCGAACCACGATGTGGCATTGGGCCGCCGCCCGGACCTCGATGATCTTGCGCGCGGTCGCGTGGACGTGGACCGACCCATCGGTGAGCTGGACAAAGAAGTCGCGCAAACCGGAAGGACCTTTCGCGTTCAGGTAGTCCTGAAGGTCTTTGTCGGTGACCACCGCCTCGACGGCGGCATCTTCGGGCGCTTCCAGCGCAACCGGGGGACCGAGGAGCGAAACCGAGGCCGCTTCGACGGAAAGGGAAGCGAGCCGAAGGCCCATCGGGAGCTTCAGTCCGACCGCCCGGAGCGAGAGTTGCTCAATTTCCGCACGATCAGAAGCCATTTCGCTGACAAGGTACCCGGTCGAGTACGTCAGAATAGGTCGTATGGGACTCGTCAGCGCCCTCGCCGCCGTCGTCATTGCGCCGACTGCACTTCCGCCCCTCAAAGCGATTCCGCGTGAATTCCGAGCCGCATGGGTCGCCACCGTCGCGAACATCGACTGGCCCTCAAAGCCGGGCCTCCCGGTGGAAACCCAGCGCGAAGAAATGGTCGCGATCCTGAACAAGGCACAAGAGCTCAACCTCAACGCGCTTGTTTGGCAGGTCCGACCCGCTTGCGACGCGCTCTACGATTCAAAGTTCGAACCCTGGTCCGAATATCTCACCGGCGCCCAGGGCAAGGCCCCCGAACCCTATTGGGACCCCCTCGCCTACCTGGTCCAAGAGGCCCACAAGCGCGGAATCGAGGTCCACTGCTGGTTCAATCCCTACCGCGCCAAGCACCCGACCGCCAAGAGCCCGCTCGCGAAGACTCACATCGGCGTGACCAACCCGAACGTGGTGAAGAGCTACGGCAAATACCTCTGGATGGATCCAGGCGAGCCGATGGTCCAGAAGCGGTCGATCGACGTCATGCTCGACGTCACCAAGCGCTACGACGTCGATGGCATCCACATGGACGACTACTTCTATCCGTATCCCGAAAAGGATTCGGCGGGAAGCAAGATCCCATTCCCCGATGACCCCAGCTGGCGCAACTACCAAGCGGGCGGCGGAAGGATGACCCGCGATGACTGGCGACGCGAAAATGTCGACGGCTTCATCAAGCGACTTTATGACGGCATCAAGAAGGAAAAGCGATGGGTGAAGTTCGGCATCTCGCCGTTCGGCATCTATCGACCCGGCATCCCCGAAACGATCAAGGCGGGCGTTGACCAATACGGCGAGCTTTATGCCGACTGCCTGAAGTGGTACGAAAAGGGCTGGGTGGACTACTTCACGCCCCAGCTCTATTGGCCGATCAGCCAGACCGCCCAGGCCTATCCCACGCTTCTGAAGTGGTGGGCGGCGAACAACGCCTCGAACCGCAACCTCTGGCCCGGAAACTACACGTCTCAAGTCGGCGAGAAGTGGAAGGCCCAAGAGATCGTCGACCAGATCGACATGACCCGCGAGATGGTCGGATCGGGCGGCAACGTCCACTTCAGCATGAAGTCGCTGATGGTGAACGCGGGTGGCCTGAGCGACATGCTCAAGTCGGGACCCTACGCGACGCCGGCGTTCGTGCCTGCCTCGCCGTGGCTCGCCAGCTCGAAGCCGGCGGTGCCGGAATTCGATGCCAAGAATGGCACCGAACTCGTTTGGCGCTCGTCGGCAAGCCAGTTCGCGGTGTGCGCCCTCGTGAATGGATCGTGGACGCCGTGGCAGCCCTGCTCCCAGAAGGCATGGCGCGCCCCCGAAGGTGCGGAAAGCGTGGCGGTGGTCGCGTTCGACCGTGCGAATCAGGAAAGTCCCGCGCTCGTCGTCAAGATGTAATCGAGGTTCTCTCGAACCCGGTCCAACAGGTGGAGTCCCGCGTAATCGCCGGACTCCACCCAGTTTTTAACCTCACTGTTTTCGACGGAAAATGCGGCGGCGGGCTGGTTGCCCACGCGGACAAGGAATTGCACCGCCGAAGGATCTGCGCCGAGCGAAAGTGCCTCGCGCCATGCAAAAGGGAACTCCGGACGAGCGGGGACAACGCTCAACGGCATGGCCGGGCTTAGAGGACCTGCTCGATCTTTCCGATCGCGGGGACGCGGTCGCGGAGGTGGCGCTCAATGCCCTGGCGGAAGGTGATTTCCGACATCGGGCAGCCCTGACAAGCACCGCGCAAGCGAATCTTCACGTCGTTCTCGGGCGAAACGCTCAGGAGGTCGATGTGGCCCCCGTGGGAACGGACGTAGGGGTCGAGGTCCCGCAGCGCATTCTGCACATCCGCGCTCGCCGAACCCAAATAGGCCTCGGTTGACTTCGGACGTCGCAGAAAGGTGAAGACTCCCATTCGTAACTTATTGTACGTCGGTTTCGCCCCGATCAACACCCGTCGATCAAGCCCAAAAGAGGTGAGGAACAAAGCGGCTGAGGTTGTCGGTGATGGGGCCATTGCTCTCGCGAACCCCGATTCCGCGCGATTCACCGCCGATGACCCAACTGCCGATCACGGGCCGCGCGCCATCAAAGCGTGGCAACGGAGCGAGGGCCTGATAGATGTAGCCTTCTTCGCCATACGGCCCCTCCATCGTGCAGTCGTCACCCTCGCCGACCAGGGTCACGTTTGCGCCCTCCCGGCTGAAAATCGGCTTCTTCGCATAGGCAGTCATGCCGTTCGGGTCATCGAAAAAGGCGGGCAGCAGGTTGGGATGGCCCGGGAACAACTCCCAGAGAATGGGGAGGATCGCCTTGGAGCTGAGGATCGCCTTCCATGCGGGCTCGATCCACTTCACTTGGCCGCGGCCCTGCATCGCGTGGACGCCGAACTCGTCGTCGATCAGCCACTCCCAGGGGTACAGCTTGAACAGGGTCCGGATCGGGCGTCCGGCAAGATCAACAAACGAATTCGTCGTCTCGCGAAAGCCGATGTCCTCGAGATAAAGGAAGTCGGTCATGAGGCCAACCGCCTCGGCAGCATCACGCAGGAGGGTGACCGTCATGAGGTCCTCGTCGCTCTGCACGCTGGTGAAGTGGATGAGCGGCAAACCAAAGGAGTTCCGGTCCTTGAACCATTCCCACGTTTCGACGAGGCCCTCCCAGATTGAGTTGAACTGGTCCGCCTCGGGGAACAGCTCTTCCTTCCACTTCCACTGGATGACGGCTGCTTCTAGCAAGGCGGTCGGGGTGTCGGCGTTGAATTCGAGCAGCTTGGGCTTGCCGCCGCCGGAATAGGAGAAGTCAAACCGACCGTAGAGGTTGGGATAGTCGTCGTCTTCCCACGATTCCTCGACGAGCCCGCGAATTTCCTCGGGCAGTTTCAGGCGTTCGTAGTCGCCCTTTTGGACGATGCTTTCCACCGCTTCCAGGCAAAGGCGATAGACCTCGTTGGTCGCGGACTCCAGCTCGTTGACCTCGTCAAGGGTGAACTCGTAGTAGGCCGACTCGAACCAATAGGGTTCGCCTTCGTGGGTGTGATAGGTCATCCCCCACGCCTCGACGGCTTGTTGCCAACCCTCTCGAGGCGCGACGAGATGGCGTCGCATTAGCTCGAGAACGAAGAGCCGCCGCTGGAGCCAAATCCGCTTCGTCGGGTTCCGCCGACCCAGTTGCCACCTGAATCGACGATCTCAGCGCCCGAGCGCGGCGTGCGGCTGTAGCCCGAGAGGCGATTGCCGTTCATCAGGCCGCCATACGTCCAAAACGGGGTGTAGTAAGACCGGGAATAGCCTCGGGTGCCATTGGCGCAATAGGAATCCGGCACCACCTTGCCCTTGGAGTCGAGGCAGCGATACTGGGCCGCGCCGCTGGCGCAAAGGGAATCGCTCACGACGTTGCCCTTGTCATCCACGCACCGGCGAACATCGCGGGGCGTTGATCCGCACCCGCTGGCCAGGAGGGCCGCAGAAACGGCCACCACACAGGGCAGTTGGTCGGGCGTCAGTTTCCTCGATTTCGGCATTGCGATAGCAGTTTACGAAATTTGGCGAAAAATGGGTGCAAATCTTAGTGTTCGGTCGCGTAGAGGCGGTCGCCGAAGTCGCCAAGCCCGGGCACGATGTACTTCTTTTCGTTCAGACCGCGGTCCAAGGCACCGACGACGATGGGGACATCCGGGTGGTCGGCTTGGAGCTTGGCGACCCCTTCCGGCGAGGCAATCACGCTCACCATCGTGACCTGGGTGGCCCCGCTTTGCTTCACCGAGGCGATCGCTTGGCTTGCCGAACCGCCCGTCGCGAGCATCGGGTCAACGACGAGGACGTACTTGCCGCCAAAGTCGGGGAGCTTGCTGTAGTAGCTCCTCGCCACCGCCGTCTCCGCTGACCGCTCCAGGCCAATGTAGCCGACCGCCACCTCTGGGAAGAGGTCGAACACTGGCTCGAGCATGCCAAGGCCTGCGCGGAGGATCGGCACCACCGCGAGCGGGCAACCGAGCACTTCGGCTGAGGTCTCCTGGATCGGGGTGCGGACGGTGACCGGTCGAAGGGGCACGTCTCGCGTTGCCTCAAGCACCAACATCGTCGTGAGCGAGCGCGCGAGTCGCCGGAACGCAAACGGCTCGGTTTCCGCATCGCGAAGGCCGGTGATGAGGTGTTTGGCCAAGGGGTGATCGAGGACGGTGAGGCTCACGACGAACATTATGGGGGATGAAACCGCCGAGGGGTAACCTGTCGGCATGATCGTCGAAAGTCGGCTGATTGAACTCTTTAAGGAGCTTTGCCTGATCGATGCTCCTGCGCTTGCCGAGGCAGACTCGGTGGCCTACACCAAGGCCCTTCTCACCTCGATTGGCCTCGAAGTTTGGGAGGACGAGGCGGGGAAGGCGATTGGCGGCAACGCAAACAACCTCATCGCGCGACTCCCGGCGACCAACCCCGATGCGCCGACAATCTTCCTTTCCGCCCACTTCGACACCGTCGAGCCGACGGCAGGGCTGGAGATCGAAGAGCGCGATGGCGTGTTCTATTCCTCTTCCGACACGATCCTTGGTGCCGACGACAAGGCGGGCATGGCCCCCGCCATTGAGGCAGTCCGCGCCCTCATGGAGTCAGGCGCGCCCCACGGCACCGTCTACCTCTTGCTGAGCGTGGCTGAGGAGATCGGCCTGCTAGGCGCGGGAGCCCTCAAGATCGAGGAGCTCGACATTGACTTTGGCTACGTGCTCGACACCGGACCTCCCGTCGGCACCTATGTCACCCGCACCGCGACCCACGACAAGCTCGACGTCACCATCCACGGCATCCCCGCCCACGCGGGCAAGGACCCAGAGAAGGGCGTGAATGCGATTGAAGTCCTCGCCGACGCCGTTCACGGCATGAAGCTCGGCCGCATCGGACCGGAGACCACTGCCAACATCGGCATCGTCCACGGCGGAACGGGCACCAACGTCGTTTGTGCCAAGGTCGAGGTGAAGGCCGAGGCTCGCAGCACCTCCACCGCCGACCTCGACGCCCAGGTCGACCACATGATCCAGCGGTTCGAAGAAGCTGCGCGGAATCGAGGCGCGAAGGTGGAGATCACCCATCGCCGCGAGTACCTTGCGTACGAAGTGCCCGCCGATGCGCCAGTAGTCCAGATCGCCGCTGAGGTCAGCCGTGAGATGGGCCTGGAGCCGACCTTGCGCACTACGCTCGGTGGCTCTGATGCCAACCGCTACAACGCGAAGGGCGTCCCGACGATCGTCATGGGAACGGGAATGGAGAAGATCCACACCCACGACGAGCACGTTTCACGCAAGGACCTAGTCCTCATGGCCGAACTGTGCTTCAATCTGTTGAAGAAGGTAGGAACGCTGAGTAAGTCCCAGGTTAGGTAAATTTGCGGAACCGGGTGGACAAGTCTTCGCGTCTTTACATTCGGCGTGGAAGGTTGCTATCCTGACATCGGGACGCAAGTCCACAACACGGAGGAAACAAACGATGAATCGCAAACTCACTACCCTCGCGCTCGGCATGGCTGCCGTGCTTGCGGCTGTCCCTGCCTTTGCCCAGGAAACCAAGCCGGTTGGCCTTTCGGTCCGACTCGGTATCTTCCTTCCTTCCGATAGCGGCACTCAGTCGGCTGTTGGCAAGACCTGGTTCGGTGGCGGCGTGGAATACAAGATTCAGAACCTGAATTTTGGAACCATGAACAAGGGCTACACCTCGGCTCTCTCGATCTCGCTCGACTACTACAGCAAGAGCAGCGTCAGCATCATGCCGATCACCGTCAACTACGTTGGCAGCATGAACGAGTTCTTCTACACCGCCGGTGCTGGTATTGCCATGCTCAAGGACGGTTCGACCGAGAACCGATTCTGCTACGTCCTCGGACTTGGCTACAACTTCACCAAGGGTCCGCAGCCCATCTTCCTTGAGGCCCGCTACCTCGGCGTCCCGAGCGCAACCGGTGCTCAGGGCTTCGGCATCTTCGTCGGAACCCGCTTCTAAGCAAAAGCCAGGAAGCATCTTCAACGTCAGGGACCGGTTCGAAACGACCGGTCCCTGTGTTTTTTACTGAGAATGAATTTTCGAAGAGCTTGTGAGTGAACCGGAGGGGTTATGAGACGTTTAACCTCACATAGCTCATGGAATGGGTCCTCGGAAAACCAACGGGGCGACAAGCGCCAATGAATGATCTAGCGACGGAATCGGCACTGATTGACCGATGCAGGAAGCAAGATCCAAAGGCCTTCGCCGACTTTATCGACCTCTATCAAGCTCGAGTCCTCGGGTTTGTGAAGCGGATGGTCGAGAACTCGGAAGACGCCGCCGACGTGACCCAAGAGGTCTTCATCCGGGCCTACCAAAACTTCCACCGCTTTGACCAGCGATCCTCTGTCCGCACGTGGCTATTCCGGATTGCCCACAACCTTTGCATCGACCGGGCACGAAAGACGGACCGACGACTCAAGACCGCAAGCCTCAGCTATTCCGACGAGGACGGCGATGAGGTGATCGATGTTCAGGACACCCGCTGGGAGCCGGAGACGATGGCTCTCGACAACGAGTTAGCAACCGTAATTGAAAGAGGAATCGGTGAGCTTAGCGAGAAGCTGCGCCCCGTCCTCCTTCTCCACGACCGCGAGGACATGGCCTACGAGGAAATCGCCGAGCTGCTCCAGATTCCCGTGGGAACGGTAAAAAGCCGACTTTTCCTTGCAAGAGCGCATTTGCAACAAGTTTTGACCAACTATTGGAATGGAGATGTCGTTCCAAGCCGAAAGGGCGTGACATCATGAAAGAAAGAATGAACTCTCGACATGACCTGGACCAACTGCTCAACGCAGAGGCTCAGCAAGGCGTGGCTAAGCTCGTCCGCGATCTGAAAGACGAGGAGCCGGATATGGCCTGGCGCGCAGCCCTGAGCTCGAAGATCATGGAACAGTCCGTCGCCGTCCAACGCCGACGCAAGTTCAACTTCTTCCTCAAGCCCGCCAGCGGCCTTGCCCTCGCGAGCTGCTTGGCCCTTGTCGTCGTGGTTTCGACCCAGCGCCCGCAGACCGTGCCGAGCAACCCGGCTCCTGCCGTTGCTTCAGCGTCGATCGAGAAGCTCATCATCGATGAGCATCAGAACGTCGCCTATGCCACGGATGTCTCCGGCGTTGGCCTGGCGCAGCCCGAAGCGAATTACGAACGCGCTCCGCGGGTTGCCGATGACCCGATCCTGGTGGACTTCTTCCAGCTATGACCTGTCGTTGGCTTCCGATTCCTCTGAGCATCGCAATCGTTTCGGCTGCGGTGGCCCAAGGTTCGGATGCCCAACGTGCCGCGGACCTCATCCGCGCCTACATCAACAATCAGTCGAAGACTCGGTTCCACGGCGAGCGAGAAGTCACTTTTTCCGGTTCAAAGGGAAGCCAGAGTCACGTTGAGGTCATCCGAAAGGATGGCGTTCGCGTCCGCGTCGACTTTCCCGCCGGATCGCCCTTCGAAGGCCAGATCATTGTCGAGAACGGCAAAGAGCGGCGTCACTACCTGCCCGCTCGCAACGAGATTCGAATCCAGCCGGTGCGATCCGACCGCTTTGTTCAGCGACTCAAGCGATTGATCCAATCGAGCGATGTCAGCCGACTCACCGTGACCGATGGCGGGGAAGTGGCGGGCATGCCAACGCAAATGGTCGAGTTTCGCGGCCAGCGCGAGCCCGGATTCAAGCTTTGGATCGAACCCAAGTCGAAGCTGATCGTCAAGCGCCAGATTTACGGCCCGAACCAAGAGATCATTGGCGGCTACACGTTCCGCACGCTCAACTTCAAGCCCTCGTTCGACGGCATCGACTTCGGCCTCAGCGTCCCCGGTGCCAAGACCACTCGCCCGAGCGATGAGCTTGCCCGCGCGGCGTCGAAGCTCGGCCTCCCCGCGCTCCAGCTCGACCGCTCGACCAAGTTCACCCTCGAGTTCGTCCGCACTCCCGAGCGAAAAGAGGCGAAGGTCATCATTCAAGGCTATTTCCGTGCCGATGATGTCCAGGTCACCCTCTTTATCCTCGGCCAAGACGTGAATCCGGAGATGCTGAAGCGCTTTGCAAAGGGCCCGGTGAAGACCTATGCTTGGAAGGTGAACGGCGTTCAATGCGTCCTCACCGGCGAGGTTGGCGAAGAAGAACTTCAACGACTATCGACCCAGGTGAAGGCCTAAAAGTAGGCCCAAAGGAACTCCCCAGGAACCCTAAAGGTTATACTGACCAGAATGGCGACGCGGACCTCAACGGTGCGGCCACGGGCGGAACGGAAGCCAAGCCCGAAGTGGTGGAGATGGACCAAGCGAATCCTCACCTTTGGGATTCTCCTGTTCTCCATTTTGTCCGTCGTCTTTGGCGTGATGTTCTTCCGCGAATACAAGAACGCGGAAGTCCTGCTTGAGAACCTCGATCAGAAGATCGCCCAATTCTCGTCCGACACCGTCCCGAGCGTCATCGTAGACAGCACCGGCAAGGAGCTTTACCGCGTCCAGGTCGAGTTCCGAAAGGTCGTCCGTAGCATCGACGAAGTACCCACCGACATGCGCAACGCCATCGTCGCTGCCGAGGACCGGCGGTTCTGGGGCCATAGCGGCGTCGACCCCCAAGGCATGCTTCGCGTGCTCTTCACTGCAGCGCGAGACCGGCGCTTCGGTCAGGGTGGTTCGACGATCACCATGCAGCTCGCCAAGCTGCTTTATTCGAATTCAGAGCGCACCTTCCGGCGCAAACTCCAAGACCTGGCTCTCGCGATCGCGATGGAGCGCAAGCTCACCAAGGAGCAGATCCTGCTGCTCTATCTCAATCGTGCGTTCTTCGGACAGCGAGCGAACGGCGTTGCTGCCGCTGCCGAGGTCTACTTTGGCAAGGAGCTGAAGGAACTCACCCTCGGCGAATGCGCGATGCTCGCCCGATGCGTCCAGTCGCCCAGCCGCGAGAACCCGTTCACGAACCTCAAGAAGGCGACCGACAACCGCAACCTTGTCCTTGGCATCATGCGCACCGAGGGCATGATCGACGAAGCCCGCTATCAAAAGGCGCTCGCCGAAGTCCCCCAGCTGCGCAAGAAGCGAAAGTCGAATACCGCCGGCCAGATCAAGGACGCCCCCTACTTTGTACAGCACGTGATGATGGAGCTCGAAAAGGAGCACAACATCGACACCGATATGCTCGCCCAGGGCGGCTATCGCATCACGACGACGCTTGATCCCGAGCTCAACGATTGGACCGAACAGCAGGTTCGCAACATTGTCCGTCGCAACCGTGGCAGCGGCGTCACCCAGGCCGCGTTTGTCCTCATGGACAAGGATGGCCGCATCCTCGCCGAAGTCGGCGGCGTGGACTATCAGCGAAGCCAGTTCAACATCGTCACCCAAGGTCGTCGACAACCGGGATCGTCGTTCAAGCCGTTCGTTTACGGTTCCGCCTTTGCCCAGGGGGTGCTCTCGCCCTACGACTACCTGCCGAACAGCCGGATGAAGTTCCGCCAGGCAGGTGGCCCGGCCTATAGCCCCCGAAACAGCAACGGCCGCTACTCCGACTCCGAAGCCGTCGTCACCGCGTTCAAGTGGTCGATGAACGTGCCTGCCGTCGCCGCGATCTCGAAGGTCGGCCCCCAGCAGGTCATCAACTACGCGAACGGCGCGTTCGGCTTCACCAGCCGGTTCCAGCCCTACCTGTCACTCGCCCTCGGTGCAGGTGAGGTTTCGCCGCTCGAAATGGCCCAGGCTTACAGCGTCTTCATGCTCAGCGGAAGCCGCGCCACGCCGTACACGATCACGAGCATCATCGCTCCTGACGGCGAGACAATTGCCCAAGAGCAACCGCGCATCGTGCCAAACGTTTTCCCGGGCGGCGCGTCGATGCAGGTCGATGGCCTCCTCCGCGAAGTCGTCGAATCGGGCACCGGCCACGAAGCCGCCTCGATCCCCAACGCTCGTGGCAAGACGGGAACGACGTCGGACAACAAGGACGCCTGGTTCTGTGGTTATGCCGACGGACTCGTGGGTATCGGCTGGATTGGCCACGAGGTGATCGGCAAGGATGGCCGCACGCGCTACCTCGCGATGGACCGCGACGTCTTTGGTGGCACCGTCACCGTCGACCTGTGGCGGTCGGTCATGTCTAAGGCCCACGACAAGTACAGCTTCGACCTCCCGACGAGCAAGCGGACCAACATCAACGGCACCGATGAGTCGACCAAGCCCGTCGAGAACCCCGGTGACACCCCAGGGGATACCACGACCGGTGGCGACGGCGGCAACCCCGACCCCGATCCTGGCGCGCCCGCCACGCCGCCGACCGACGATCCCGGCACCACCGGTGGCCGCCGCGGACCTGTAATCGATCCTGACCCCGAACCTCGAAAGGGAAGAGACCCCGGCGTTGACCCGCCCAACCTCGATCCCGGCCCCGACAGGGGCAACGGCGGTGGCGGCGGCGGCATTGACCCTCCTCCACCAGGGGTGAATCACTGATCTCATGTCAGTGATTCACACTCCCCGAGGAACCGAGGTCAACGTCCGGCTCGCCCTCTTTCCGATCCTGATTGGCCTCGCCCTGGTCATGCTCTTTATCCGGCTGTGGTACTTCCAAGTTGTCAAGGGGCCTGAACTTGCTGATGCCGCCCAGGTGACCGCCGAGACTGCGATTGAGCGCAATGCGCCGCGCGGGGCGATCATGGATCGCCGTGGAGTGCTCCTCGCGGGCGTCCATTCGGAGAACGTCCTTTTGGCGACAAAGGCGATCGTCGAAAAGAATCCCAAGGTTCTGGATCAGGCCGCCGCGATGCTAAAGATCGACCGCAAGGACCTCGAAAAGGCACTGAAGCGAATGGCTTGGCGACCGTTCGTTCCCGTGCCGATCTACCGAAACCTGCCCATCGACGTCGCAACGCGGATCGCAGAAATGGGCGAGAACCTCCCCGGCCTGACGGTGGAATCGCAGAGCGTGCGAACCTATCCCGACTCAGCTTCCTTTGCCCACGTCCTCGGCTATGTCGGCGTCCCCGGCGAGAAGGACGTTGAACGACTGAAGTCGATGGGCCGCAAGGATCAACCAAATTTCGTCGGCCGAAGCGGAGTTGAGCGCTATTACGACGGCCAGCTCCTCGGGACCCCGGGCAAGGACTCGCTGGAACTCGACGCCAAGCGTCGCCCCCTCCGGCAGTTCATCGGTGAAGCCCCGATTCCGGGCGACCAGCTTATTCTTTCCATTGACGCCGATCTACAGAAGTATGCGATTGCCGCGATGGGGAACCGCCGCGGCGGACTCGTTGCAATTGACCCCTCGACGGGCGAAATCCTCGCCGCCGTGAGCACTCCCGGCTACGACACGCGCATCTTCATTGAAGGCGGCAGCCAGTCTGACTTCGACGCGCTTTACAAGAACGAGGCGCGGCCGCTCTTCAACCGCGCCTTTTCGGGTGCGCTCGCTCCTGCGAGCACGTTCAAGATCATCACGTCCCTCGCCGCCGCCCGGGAAGGGAAGTTTGATCCGAACCGCTACGTTTTCTGCGATGGCGGCTACCACATCGGTCGGCAGACCATTAAGTGTCTGAGCCACCACGGTTCGCTCTCGTTCCAGTCCGCCTTCACCCATTCTTGCAACACCTATTTCTGCGACATGGCGATGCGGGTTGGGCCCGAAGCGATCAGGAAGGCGGCGAACGAATGCGGATTGGGCGTGAAGCCCGAACTCGATGCGCTCGGCGTGAGCCGGGGACTCTTCCCGACCGAGGAGACGATCCGAAAGGCTCACGGTCGAGGATGGTATCCGGGTGACACCGCCAATAGCGGCATCGGACAGGGTGATGTCACCGCAACCCCGCTCCAGATGGCGGGCCTCGTGGCAACGGTCGCCAACGACGGGATTCGATACAAGCCGCGCCTGCTGCATGCCTTCCGAAAGGGCGGACCCGCGGGCGAAGCGGTCTACCTGAAGCCCGAGATTGCGGCCAGGGTCGATGCACCGCCCGGCTTTTGGTCGATGATGCGCAGCGCGATGGTGAACGTTATTCAGTCAGGAACGGCGCGAACCGCCCAGATCCAGGGTTACACCTGGGGCGGCAAGACGGGTTCGGCGGAAAAGCTGGGCCAAGAGAAGACGAACTCTTGGTTCGTCGGCATCGCACCGATCCAAAACTCGACAATCGCGATTGCGATTGTCGTTGAGGATGCTGGTCACGGTGGCGACGTCGCCGCGCCGATTGCGGCCTCCGTCGTCGCTCACTACTTGCGCAGATCCGAAAGTGCCTTGTCGACCGCTTCCTCGAAGCGCGCGACGTCGGCTGCTCGCCCCTGAGGCGGCGTCTGCTTCAGCGTGGTGGCGAGCTCCTTCGCCTTCTCCATCTTCTTGATCGCCATCTCTGGAGTCTCTTCGGCGTAACCGCCCTCGCTCTTGAACCGCACAATCGGCGGCACAGCAACCTGGGCGTACTTCATGTAGATGTCCATCGCACCGGCAAGAAGGTCGAGCTTTTGCGCCTGGTCCGGCATCTGCTGAGCGAGATAGAGGCGGGCCTCGCAGGTCTCGGTAGGGACGACCTCGCCGAGGGCGCGGACGGTGAAGTAGGGCGACGATTCAATCTTGACCATCTCCCTCGCCACCTCGGTCGCTTCTTCGCGGTCGGCACGGCCGATTGCGTTGCGGAGGAGACGCAGGTTGGTCGGCAGGTTGTAGGGGTCGAGGGTGAGCGCTTGGCGAAGGGCGTTGGCGGCTTCGTCGTTCTGCCCGAGAGTCGCATAAGCGTCAGCGAGTCGGCGCATTGCCGAGGTCGACGGCGTCACCTTCGAGGCTTCAAGCGCGAGTCGCAGCCGCTCCTCGGGGGTGTCGCTCAAGTTAGCGAGGAGTCCCAGCGCGTCGCCGTCGAGCGCGGACATTCCCACCGCCGAAGATGCGAGCGCACGCGCCTCGCTACGGTTGCCCTGGAGCGCCTCATATTGGGCGCGCGACCGGAGAACCTCTTGGATCCCAACCAGAATCGCTAGCGCGAGGAAGCAGAAACCGATGACGGCGGCAGTCCCGCGCACGAACCGCTGGGCAAGCTCGAGTGCGACGCCGTCGGTGGAAAGCAGCAGCCCTGCCGCAAGCAGCAGGAAGAAGACCGAGCCGATACCAAAGAACACGATGTTGCTTTCAAACATCCCGTGGGCAAGGGTCATGATGACCGCGCCGAACACACCGGCTCGAACACCCAGCGACTCCTCGTCCATCGCGCGCAGGCCTTGGAGCGTCGAGCGCAGCCAATAGCCGATCAAAACAAGGAACGCGATGAGCGAAATCGGCCCCGCTTCGACCCAAAGGTGGAGGTAGCTCTGGTGGGGGTTGAAGGTTTGGGTGGTGAGCTTTGGCTTCGCGCTGAAGAAACGGTAGTTGCCGAGGCCGAGGCCAAAGGGATTCTCTTTGATCAGCTGGGCGGTGCCTTGCCAAAGCAGCTTTCGAAACTGGGACGAGTTGTCGGCGACGGAAACGCTGAGGTTGCGGTTGTCCACCGGACCCGACTTCACCTGGGCCTTGTTTGCGGCAATCGAAAGGCCGATGAGCACGATGCCGACCGCAAGCGAGACAAACGCAGGGACCAGCCTCTGGAACTTGGCCTTCGCGATGAGGGCGTAGGCGAGGGTCGCCACGCCACCCACGAAGATAGCGAGCAGCCCACCGCGCGAGCCGGTGAGGAACAGCGCGAGAAGGCAAAGCGCGGCACCAAGCCCACTCGCGAGCCGCACCCGCCGATCAGGCCGAAGCGACAAGCCAAGCAACAACAACACGCCGATCCCAAGAATTCCTGCGGCGGCGTTGGGCTCGATCCAGCCCGCGTGAATTCGGTAGTTGGGGTCGATCGCCCGCATCTGGGCGTATTCGCGAATACCGATGATGGCGACCATCGTGCAACCGGTGGCCAACGAACCCACGAGTGCAATCGGACCTTCACGACGACCAAGCACCGCCACCGCGGCAAAGAATGTGACTCCGATGAGCACCCACTCCACCGAGTAACTCGCGGCGACAAGCTGGAAACGCGCCATCCCGACCGAAATCAGCATCGTCGCGAAGAAAGCCGCCGCTGCCACGCCGAGCCGAGCCCGAGGAACGTGAACAATCCGCCGCTTGAAGAGCGAGATGCAGATCGCGGTCACGGGCAGGATCAGCAGAAGCGCGTGGGTGAGAAACGGCGCCTCAAAGCCGCCCGCCAGCGCCTTGAGGAGGGGGACAAAGCCGGGTTCCAGGCCCTGACGACCCGTCGAAAGCTGTCCGCCCAAGATCGCGGTGAGCGCGGCAAAGGCGCAGAGGAGGATGATCTCGGTCGATGGACGTTTCATCGGCGCAATCGCCGTTTTACCGCGTCCAACCCATTCTTTGCGAAGAAGAGGCACGCCCGGGCAAAGAGAGCGGTCACCGCGAAGCCATAAGCAAGAGGCCGAAGCAACGGCGTGACCTCGCTCAGCATGTTCTTGCGATAGAACCTTGCCATCGAAACGTGGAACCGCAGGATCATCTTGTTAGCGACGCGGTCGGTGCTGCGGCCTATCGCGTGGGTGATGACGCTGGTGGGGAGATAGGTGACTTTCCAGCCCGCCTTATTCACCCGCCAACACCAATCGACATCCTCGCAATACATAAAGTAGTTCGGGTCGAGGGTGCCGACGGTCTCGATGACCTTGTCGCGGACGATGAAGGCCGCGCCGCTCACCCAGTCAACGTTTCGCTCGGATTGGTGATCCCAATCTTGCATCAGGTACTCGCGGGTGAACCGATTCTTGGGGAAGAGCCGACCGAGGAAGGTGTTTCGAAAGAGCGCGGCGACCGGGTTCGGGAAGGTGCGGCAGCTGTATTGGAGGCTTCCGTCGGGGTTCAGCAGCTTGGGGCCGATGATGCCGGTTTCGGGCCTTTCGTCAAGGGCATCGAGGAGGGTGCGGAGTGCGCCGGGGTGGACCACGGTGTCGGAGTTGAGCAAAAAGGCGTGGGCGCCCTTGCGGTGTTCGAGGGCAAAGTTGTGGCCGCCGGTGAAGCCGAGATTCTGGTCCATCCGAAAGAGGCGAACCCAGGGGAACTCCTTTTCGATCATATCGGGCGAGCCATCACGCGAATGGTTGTCGATGACGATGACCTCAAAGCTGGCTTCGTCGCGGATCCTCTCCAGGCTGGCAAGGCAAGCGCGGGTGTCTTCCAGCGTGTTCCAACTGCAGATGGTAACGCTAAGGTCGAAATCCGGCATGATATCCTCGGGCGCGAACCCAGGCGGCCGCGTAGATGATCGGCGTGAGAAGATGGACGCCAAGCCGCGCAAAGCCGTTCCTTGAGTGTTTCAACAAGAATCGGACCAAGCTCCGGTGGGACTCCCAAATCATGCTCTTTTTGACCTGCTTGGTGCTCTCGCCGCCGTGGTGCAAGATCGAAAGGTCAGGGAAGTAGCGACACTTGAATCCGGCATTAGCGAGGCGCAGCATCAGGTCCACCTCGTTAAAGAAGATCGGGAATCCTTCGTCAAACGGCTGCTTGGGGTCGCCGATCTTGGCGAGGGCGTCGCGCTTGAAGAGGATAAAGGTGCCCATCGGCTGGGGCACGTCTTGCTCCTTCTCGTAGTCGAGGCCAGAGAGGCGGTAAGAGTCCCACTTGGTTCCCGGGCGTCGGCGACCGATGCCGGTGAAGTCGCCCAGAATGCCGGAAAGCGTCGGGAAGCCGCGCACCGAGCTTTGGGTCTCGCCCTTGATGCCGATCTGGCGGACGCAGGCCGCGCCATAACCCTCCAAAGACGCGAGGCGCTCCGAACAACAGTCGAGGCTGTCGTCGGTGAACTCGGTGTCGGGGTTGAGGGTGAGCAGCAGGTCACCGCGGGCGGCCGCGAAAGCGAGGTTATTGCCCGCCGCGTAGCCCGTATTTTTACCAGGGCAGACGAGGTTCACCTCGGGGAACTCCTCGCGGACCATCGCCGCACTGCCGTCAGAGGAGTCATTGTCGACGACAATGACCTCGTGGGGGACCTTCACCCACTGCCGAATCGAGGCGAGACACGACCTCAAAAGGCCAGCAGTATTCCAGTTCACAATGAGAATGCTGACCACGGTCGGCCCGGTTATACCCGCAACCTTCGCATCCAACAGTTCTTGCGGAAAGTGCCTCAAGATCGGAATCCTTAGGGGCCTTTTCACCGTAATTTCAACAGGGAGCGTCCACCTCTGGGTTGACAAAACAACGGGGGAAGGGCTACTCTATCCATGGCCGCCCAGGGCAGCCGTCGAAAAAGACCGCAGGGACTCGTCCCTGCTGCGGCGCGGATAATGCCGCGCAAAGGAGGAAAGTCTTGACGATTAAAACCATCACCTTGGGGGCATTGCTGTTTACTGCAAGTGCCATCTCCCTTGCCACCGGGACCCTTCACAAGAAGGCGACCAACTCCGGCAAGTCCACAACCTATACCGTCCGTGCGGAAGATAACGATTGGACCATCGCACGCCGAGTCGGAATCACCCCGAAGCAGCTTCGCGCTCTGAACCCAGACGTGAACTGGGCCAAGCTTGGCCCCGGCAAGAAGGTTAAGATTCCCACCAAGAACGTCATCGCCCAGCTGGCGAAGCCGACCGCAAAGTCGAAGTCCAGCCGAGTTGCGAAGGCTGAGCCGAAGAGCTCCAGCAAATTCCCCACCATTCGCGGTCGCTATGCCGTGATCTCGAAGGATGGAGTCATCCTACGGCGCGCTCCTGGCGTCGGTGCAGGAAAGGTCGCGGTCGTTGATCGCGGCACCCCCGTCCTCGTTCTCGACCGAGACACCCACTGGTACAAGCTCCGCTTCCCGAAGGGAACCGAAGCTTGGGTCCGCGCCGATAACCTCGCGCCGGCCAAGTCGCCCAAGCTGCAAGTTGCTTCCGCTCCTCGAAACGAGCGCAGCAAGCGAGTGGCTAAGGTCGAAACGCCGAAGAATCGACGCGTTGCCGAGCGAACCGCTCCTGGCAAGCGATCGACGAAGACTTCAACCCGTGTCGCCCAGCGACACACCGCTCCGAAGGTCACTTCGAAGCCGTCGTCGAGCACGCGAATCGCCGCGCTCCGCGCTGAGCGAACTCGACTTTCCTCGATCCGAAAGACCACCACCGTCAACCGACGCGCCGAGCCGCGCTACGCGCTTCGCGATGCAGATGACAACAAGGTCGTCCGAGACGCGCTCGCCATGCAAGGCACCCGCTACGTTTGGGGCGGCGCGAGCCGAAGCGGCACCGACTGCAGCGGCCTCGTGATGCAGGTCTACGGTCGAAACGGCGTCCGCCTGCCGCGCACCAGCCGCGAGATGAGCCGAGTCGGCCAAAAGGTCGACAAGACCGGCCTGAAGAAGGGCGATCTCGTCTTCTTCGGTGGTCGAGCGAACAGCGGTGTCGGTCACGTCGGCATGTACATCGGCGAGGGCAAGTTCGTCCACGCCAGCTCGGGCAAGGGCCGCGTGACGGTCAGCAACCTCAGCGACAACTACTACGCCAAGCGCTATCGCGGCGCACGACGAGTGGCCAGCTCCAAGTCGTCGAAGTCCTCCAAGTCGGAGACCGTGGCGAAGAAGGCTGAGAAGGTCGAGAAGCCGACCAAGACCCAAGACGAAGATCCAGACCAATAAGGTCGACCGTCGTCGAGACAAAAGAAGCCATCACGAAGTTCGTGATGGCTTCTTTGCTGATGAAGTTGTCAACAAAGTCGTAAATCTCTTCATGAATAGCCAGTCCACCTCAGCCGGACTCGCCTTCTGGCGACTCCATCAACGATGGACCAAGCAGGCGAATCGATCTCTCAACCCTCTTGGTCTCAATACAACGAAAGCCGGAGTGTTGCTTTGCATCGCTAAGCTTGAGGCTGGATCGTCTCCCGTTGTCCAGGCGCGCGTGAGCGAATGGACTGGTCTCGACCCGATGGTGGTCTCCAACACGGTTCGCGCCCTCTCCGAAGTCGGCCTGATCAATCAGGTCTCGGCGAGCCACGACCTGCGGGCCAAGGTGATGACCCTCACGGAAACGGGCGAAAGCCTGATCCCCCGCATTGAAGAGGCGCTTCGGCGCGCCAACGAGCGATCCTGGTCTGCCGAGGTCAACGAGACGCTTAACGGAGCCTGCGAGTCGGTGCTCGATGAATTCAGTGACCGCCCTGCTGAACGTCTTGCATCGCGAGCATAACGGTCAGATAGGCGTTATTCGACCGTAGCCGCTCACAGAGCACAAAGCACAGGTTCTGGAGGACCACGTTGAACTCCACCGGATTCTCCTTCAGCAGCGTCGCGAGTGGCTCAGCGGGGAACCGGAGCACATCACAGTGCATTGCCGCGACGACGGTTGCCGCGCGGGGCTTTCCATCAAGCATGGCCAGTTCGCCAAACGGCGCACCCGGCAGGATCGAGTCAAAGGTTTCGCCCGTCATCGCGAGGATGTCGGCCTTGCCTTCCACGAGCAGATAGAGGTCCTTACCGGTGTCCCCGATGGAAATGATCGTCTCACCGTCTTGATAGGTTTCGCGCACGGCGAGCGCGGCGAGTTGATCGACGAAACCAGCCGAAAGCCCCTTCGCGAGGTAGCTTCGCATAATCCAATCCTTCGTTTCCATGAGCATCGTGACCATCAGTGGGCAATCTCCAAAGCCCTTTGACGGCAAGAAACGGCCCAATGGACGAACCCCCGGGGAAAAAGTCCCGCCTAGAATAGGCCAGTTAGCCTACCGGTGCTGTCTCCCAGCTTCTCTGCACGGGCACCCATCCGGTCGAGCATCGAGAGATACAGATTGGTAAGCGGGGTTCCGTTCTTATAAACCACGTGGCGGCCCTGCTTAAAGGCTCCACCGGCGCGACCGGCAAAAAGGATCGGCAGGTCGTCGTGGTTGTGACGGTCGCCGTCGCTGATGCCACCGCCATAAACCAGCATCATGTTGTCGAGCATGCTACGGCCGTTCTCCCTCGTGTCGCGAAGGCGCTTGAGGATGTAGGCCAGCTGCTCGGTGTGATATCGGTCGATCAGTCGCTTGGCTTCGAGTTTGCGGACGTCCTTGCCGTGGTGGCTGACTTCGTGGTGACCCTCGTTGACGCCGATGTTCGAATAGCTACGGTTGCTGCCCTCGTTGGCAAACATGAACGTGCAAACCCGGGTGAGATCGGCCTGGAAGGCGAGGATCATCATGTCGCCCATGATCCGGATGTGGTCGCCGAACGACGACGGAACGCCGGGGCGGTTGCCCTCGATCTTGGCGATCTTGTTGTCGGATTCGAGCTTGGCAAGCCGCTTTTCGATGTCGCGAATGCCGGTGAGGTATTCGTCGAGCTTGCGCTGGTCCTGGGTGCCGAGCTTCCCGCGCAGGGAGACGGCGTCGTCGAGGACGAAGTCGAGGATCGACTTGCGGAGTTCTTGTCGTTCCGATGAGTTGGGGCCGCTTGGGTCGCCGAACAGCCGGTCAAAGAGAGCGCGCGGGTTGACCTCCTTCGCGACCGGCGTGGTCTCACTGCGCCAGCTGATCGAGTTGGAATAGGCGCACGAATAGCCTGAGTCGCAATCGCCCGCAGTTCCGCCGCGTTCGCATCCGATTTCGAGGCTGGGGAACTTTGTCTGCGACCCAATGATGTTCGCCGCGAGCTGGTCAGCGGAGATTCCGTTCCGGATGTCCGCGCCCGAGGTCTTCTTCGGTTGGACGCCAGTCAGCCAGGCCGCCGAGCTTCGGGCATGGTCGCCGGGGCCGTCGCCGTTGGCAAAGGCGTGATACTGAGTCAAGCCGGTGAGGATTGAGAAGTCGCCACGGAGGTCGGCGAGCGGCTCCAAGACTGAGCCGAGTTCAAAGCCAGTCCCAACCTTGCCCGGGGTCCACTCGTTCATCGAAATCCCGTTCGGCACGAAGAGGAACGCCATGCGCAGGGGGCTCGTCGGCGCGAGCGTGGAAGCTGAGGCAATCACGGGCGCGAAGGCCTCAAGCATGGGCAAGGCAACCGATGCGCCAACTCCGCGAAGAAGGGTCCGGCGAGAAAGAGGTTCGAACATGGCTATTTGATGCTCCGTGAGGTGAAGGGTTCGCTGGTGACGACGACGGTGATGAGGTCGGAAAACGTGACGCTGGGGCCCTTTTTGACGGCCGCGTCGAGAACGCAGGCGTCGGTCGGGTTGAGACCCCGCCCGAGGGCAAAAGTGAGAAGCTTTTCGGTGAGGCAGTGGATGAACTCGTCCTTGCGGTCGAGGATGAGCCCTCGGAGGCCACGCACGCCCTCAAAGGACTTGCCGTCGGGGAGAACGCCCTTGGAGTCGATCTTTTGACCACTATCAGCGTCGCGCCATTTGCCCACCGCATCGAAGTTCTCGAGGCTGAGGCCCATCGCGTCCATCTGGTTGTGGCAGACCGAGCATTCCGGCTTGCGGCGGTGGAACGCAAGCCGCTCGCGAAGGTTGGCGGCGGTTTTCACTTCGTCTTCCTTCAGGTTGCCCACCCCGGGCGGAGGTGGTGGCGGCGCGGCACCGAGCAGCGTCTCCAGTATCCACTTGCCGCGCTTCACTGGCGAGGTGCGCGTGGGGTTGGAGGTCGAGCTGAGAATGGCGCTCATGCCGAGCAACCCGCCACGCCTGTCGTCGGGCCACGACGTCTTGCGCAAGGTCTGGCTGCCGACGGGGCCGATGCCATAGAAGTTTCCAAGCCGGTCGTTTAGGAACGAGTAATCGGCGGTAATGAAGTCAAGCGCGGGCCGATTGTTGACCACGACGTAGTTGAAGAACGACTTAACCTCGTCGATCAGGTCGGCCTTGAGGGCATTCGTGAACTCGGGGAACTGCTTGGCATCCGGGCGATAGGTTTCGAGTCGCCGAACTTGGAGCCACTGGGTCGCAAACGAGTCAGCGAGTGCGCTTACCTTGGGTGAACGCAGCATCCGTGCGGTTTGAGATTCGATCCCGGCGTTGGTGTCCAGTTCACCACGATCGGCCGCCGCAAGGAGGGCGTCGTCGGGAGTCGAGCTCCAGAGGAAGTAGCTGAGCCGCGAGGCGATTTCATAGCCGCTCAGTCGCCTGGTCGTGCCCTTGATCCCGGCGGGATCGGCTTCAACCAAGAAGAGGAAGTGGGGCGAGGTCAGGACCGAAGCAACTGCGAGCCGGAGGCCAAAACCAAACGACTTGCCGCGCTTTGTCGCGTTGTTCACGAGTCCGACGAGCTTGTTGAGCTCCTCATCGGTTGCGGGTCGGCGATAGGCTCGCTTGACGAACCGGGAGAGCATGGTTCGAACCTGGGCCTTGGTTTCGCCAGGGTTGGCGAGCCACTTGGGAAGCTCGCTCTGACCACCCGAAAGCGGACCCCGAATCGTCACCGACGAGACCATCATGTTGCGGTCGCGGTTCCGAGGATTAGGATCGTCGGGCTTGTAGTAGTCGTTGGTGAAGGCGATGGAAATCGCGTTCGTCCCTTTGAAAAGGTCGACCGGGATCTCGATTTCGGTCGGCTTGTCCTGGACGCCCGGCACCGCGATCGGCTGGATGATCTTGCTGTTGACGATGATCGCGCCGCGACAGATGTCAGGACCGGCCTGCTGACCCCAGGCGACTACCTTCAGGGCATAGCGACCCGCTTCGGGAGCCGAAAAGCGCATGTCGGCGGTGCTCGCCATGTAGAGCGAGTAGTCGCCCTGGTTCGTTGGGTTGCCGCGACCGTCCATCTCCGAACCGTTGAAGGTCTTGGTCACGGTCGCGCCGGATGGGATCGCCTTTTCGACGACGTTTAGCGCGGCATCAAGGTACTTCTCGAGGTGCAGGGTCGACATCGACAGGACGTCACCGATGTTGTCAAAACCGTAGCCGACGTCGTCGCTCGGGAAGTCGGCGCTGAAGGTACCCGTTAGGCCGAACAGGTCTCGAATGGAGTTGTCGTACTCGACCTTGTTGAGCCGCCTAAGCGTGACCCGGCCCGGGTCCTTCACGTCGCACTCTTCCGATTTGCCCTCTTTGATCCAATTGAGGACGGCCGCCTTTTCCTTCGCCGACGGCTTCGGTGAACCCGAGGGCGGCATCGTGCCCGCACTCATGCGGCGATAGACCTTATCCCAAAGTGCTTTCTGGTTGACGCCGCCCTTGCCCGCGATGAGCTTGGTCAGCGAAAGACCGGCCATGGGATCTTTATCGCCATGACAACCGGTGCAGTATTTGCCAAGAACCGGAGCAACTTTTGACTTCAGGTCGGCCTGTGATCCTTCCCGTGCAAAGCTCGGAATCGCAATGACCCCTAACAGGCCTGCGCAAATCAACCAACTCCTGCGAATCACACTTTTATTCTAGGCTCAAATTTGCATCTTGGTAGCAAAATGTCCAGGTGGCTTCATCGATTGTTGGGATGGTGGTCCCCAAGGCTTTTGGTTCGAACCCAGAAACGGCTTCGACGAACTCGTTTCAGGGTGAAGGCGTCACGAGTGATGTCGGCCAAATGGCCCAATCCGAAGCCGAGCGAATGGCCGACCAGCTCGACCGTTCCGGGGTGGATGTTCGGGTCTTTCAGGACGACCCCGCCTTAAGCCTTCCCGACGCCGTATTCCCCAACAACTGGGTCTCGACCCACGGTGACGATGGCCTCGTGCTCTATCCGATGCTCTCGCCGAACCGGCGCCGCGAACGGCGCGGCGAAATCATCCAGCAGCTCGTCACCGAGTTCGGGCTGAGCAACATCCACAACTTCGCGGTTCACGAACTCTCCGACCAGTTCCTTGAGGGCACCGGTAGCCTCGTCCTCGACCGCGAGCGCAAGATCGCCTATGCCGCCCTCTCGGCCCGCACCCACATCGACCTTGTCGAAGAATGGTGCGACATTTATGGTTACCGGGCGGTGCCCTTCTTCACCCAGGACCGCCAACGGCTGCCGATCTACCACACGAACGTGGTCATGGGGCTGGGCCACGGGATGTGCGCGATCTGCCTCTGGTCCGTCCAATCAGGAAAGTACCGCGACGACCTGACGGAGTCGCTTGATGGCCTTGAAGTCATCGACCTTTCGCCGCAACAGATGGAGGCGTTCGCGGGCAACTGGCTGGCCCTGCAATCCCTTCGGGGTGAGCCGCTCGGAGTGTTTTCATCGACCGCTTGGTATGCGCTCGGCGCGCACCAGAAGGCGAAGATTGAGGCACGAATGAGCCCGGTGGTGGTGGAGATTCCGACGATTGAGAAGGTCGGCGGCGGCTCCGCGCGCTGTATGTTGCTCGAAATCTATCCCGCGTCGTCTTTTGCGAGATAGGTGAGCTGCTGGAACAGGGCGCACGAGGTGGGATCGTCCTTGTCGGTGAGGACCCAAACCGCGAGTCCCGGCGCGAGAACGGTGCCCTTCGAGACGATCGCCTCGGCGTCGTACTGGTCGTCTTCGATGTTGTAGGTGTACGAAATGCGCTGGCCACCGTGGTCGACTTGGTCGACCGACTCGATCCGGCCCGTAACCCACGTGCTGTTCTTCGCCGCCGTGACCTGGCGACGGTAGGCAATCCACGGATTGAGAACAAAGAAGACGCCGATCGCAATCGACATCACGAACATCGCCGACCAAAGTCTCTCCGCCTCGTTGGAGCTCTCCGGAGGTCGCAAACCGAAAATGCGACCGTCCTCGGCGACATACAAGTCGATCGTACGACCCGGGGTGACGCCGGCAAGGCTCGTCACGAACTGCTCCTTGCCATCAAATTTGACCTTCGCTCCCGTGTTTGATTGAGAGAGGACCAGGGCCTCAACGCGCCGGCTCGGCTCTGCGGAAGGGCGGATGATGAGCGACACACCGATGAGAACCACGAGAATGGCCGCGCCGATCAAGGTCGCTCGCCAAAAGTCTTTGGAAGGCTTGAACGTCTTCAAGGTCTCACGTCACGGCGTTGAGCCATCCCCTCAGGTTGTAATAGGAGGTCACCCGACCGATCTTGTCGCCCTTGAGCTCAAAGAAAACGGCGGCAGGAATCGCGTAGGTCTGGCCATTGGCGGGTGGCAGCCCCTCGTCGGTTTGAAGGTAGGTGCCAGAACAGGTGAATTCGGCCGCTCCGCGCGTGCCCTCGACCATGATCACCAGGTCGGTGATCTCCTCTCGGTAGCACCGCGCCATGTGGTTCTTGAACGCCCGGAAGGCCTCGATGCCGACCTCGGTTCCGCCCTCGTTAATGTCGTGTTGAACGTCCTCGGAGAGGGTGGAAAGCATCCCCTCGATATCTTGTCGATTGAAGGCGTCGAAGTAATCTTGGATCAGGTCTCGGAGCATCGCTTAGGGTTGAAGACGTAGTATCGGCTAGGATCGAACCGAATGAACTTTGAGTTTGAACGCTCTCATTATGCCTTGGGGAACCTCGACGAGGCTGAACTGCCAGCGGGTCCGCTCGACCTCCTACGCGATTGGCTCCGCGAGGCGACCGAACGCGGCTGCCCCGAGCCCACCGCAATGGCCCTCGCGACCGCGAGCGCAGAGGGACGTCCGAGCAACCGCTTTGTCCTGGTTCGCGGGTTGAGCGAGGACGGGATCGAGTTCTTCACCAACTACCTCTCGCGCAAGGGCCAAGAGCTGACCGAGAACCCCTTTGCGGCGGCGACGTTTTGGTGGCCGCTGATGGAGCGGCAAGTGCGGCTCGAAGGCCGCGTGGAGAAGCTCACCGCGGCAGAGTCAGACGCCTATTTCAACGCCCGCCCCCTGGAGAGCCAGCGCGCGAGCGCGGCAAGCCCCCAGAGCCAAGTCGTGGAAAGCCGCGAGGCCCTGGAGCGGCTGATCGAGCAGTTTCCCGCCGATGGCCCGGTGGAGCGACCCGACCACTGGGGCGGCTACCGGCTGATCCCGGGCCGGATTGAGTTCTGGCAAGGTCGTCCCGCCCGGCTCCACGACCGCGTGGTCTATGAGCGCAAGGACGACGGCACCTGGACCCTGAGCCGCCTTGCGCCTTAGTTCACAAAGAGGCTGACGCCGTTCGCGTCCTTGCCATTGCTGATCGCGCCATTGAAGGTCTCGTCCATCACGACCTTGTAGGTGGTTGGATCGTAGTAGCGCGCGGTGACCTGGACGGTGCCGTCCGAGTTGATTCGAACCCGAACGTAGTTCAATACGGTGCCATAGCCGGGGTGGGCGATGAGGACGGTCTGGGAGGTCGCAAGGTAGCCGAGCTTGTTACGCACGACGCCGGGGGCGAAGTATTCCCAGTTGTCGAGCGTCATTCCGCCGATCGCATCAGGCGCGGGGACTTCTTTCCCTTCCGAGGTGAGCTTCAGCTTGGCGTAGTGGAAGACAACGCGGACGTTGGAGTCCGACTCCAGCGACTTCATCATGTCCGCAAAGGTGGTGATCCGCTTGGGTCCGGCATAAGCCAGGCTCGTCAGGAGGGCGAAGGGAAGTAGGGCCGCGGGTCGCATCTATCCAAGCTACCCGATGTATAATAGGGACCTAGGCGACGAAAAGGAGAGGCGGCGGGCGCCGTTTTTTTTGTGTCCAATGCCCTCGAATCCGTGCCTGGAGGGTTCATGCCAACACTCGTCATTGTCGGCGCTCAATGGGGCGACGAAGCTAAGGGGAAGCTGGTTGACGCACTCGGCAGCGAAGCGCACATGGTGGTTCGCTATTCGGGTGGAAACAATGCAGGTCATACCGTCATCGCGGGAGGAAAGGAGTTTAAGTTCCACCTCGTCCCGGCGGGAATCTTGCACCCCAACGTTCACTCGATTCTCGGCGGCGGGATGGTCATCTGTCCCAAGGGCCTGCTCGAAGAGCTTGCCCGAACGCGGGAGCAACAGTCCGATCTCGGCAAGCTGACGATCAGCTCGGCCGCTCACGTCGTTTTTCCGTACCACCGGCTCCTCGACTCTCTTGAAGAAGAGGCGCGCGGCGCGAACAAGATCGGAACCACCAGCCGCGGCATCGGCCCGGCCTACACCGACAAGGTCGCTCGAACCGGCATTCGAATGGGCGAGTTCGTCGACCCGGAGGTCTTTCCGCAGCGCCTCGCCGAAGTTCTTGAGGTCAAGAACAAGATGCTCGCCATGTTTGGCCGCGAGCCGCTCAACTATGACGAGCTTCTCGCCGAATACACCGCTTATGCGGATGCGATTCGGCCGATGGTCGCCGACATTGAGCACGTGGTCCAAGACGCGGTTTATAGCGGCGAGAAGGTGCTCTTCGAAGGAGCGCAGGGGACGTTCCTCGACCTCGATTCGGGAACCTATCCTTACGTGACGAGCTCGCACCCGACCGCAGGCGGCGCGACCCTCGGAACTGGAATCGGACCGCGGGCGATCGATGGCGCGCTGGGCGTTTGCAAGGCCTATACTACGCGCGTTGGCTCGGGACCCTTCCCGACCGAACTCCTCGACGACGTCGGGGAGTGGATCCGCCAGCACGGCAAGGAGTACGGCACGACGACCGGTCGCGGTCGACGATGCGGCTGGCTCGACCTCGTTGTCCTTCGCCATTCGGCGCGGTTGAACTCGCTCAGCGGCCTCGTGGTCACCCGACTCGACATCCTTTCTGGGTTCGAGGAAGTGAAGGTCTGCACAGGCTACAAGCTGGGCGACCAGGTCCTTCATCACGTTCCGCAGTCCGCCAAGGACTTCGCAGCGGTGGAGCCGATCTACCAGACCCTCCCGGGTTGGCAGGGCGACCTGCGCGGTTGCCGACGGCTGGAAGACCTTCCGATTGAGGCGCGAAACTACCTCGACCTGATGGCGGAAATGACGGGCACACCGGTGGCGATTGTCAGCGTGGGCCCCGATCGCGAAGAGACGATCATCGTTCGTCGCGATCTCATCTGGGGCTAGCCCAGACACGACCTCGCGCCAAGCTCTCGCTCTGATCCGAAAGGAAAGGGGGCTTGGTGCCGGGGGCGGGACTCGAACCCGCACGAGCTTTCACCCAGCGGTTTTTGAGACCGCCGCGTCTACCATTCCGCCACCCCGGCAGCCGAGTCGGAATAGTACCTAATCTTGAACCTCCCCGAGAGAAGCGCTCTCGCGGGAAGGTGGGTCGTGACGCGCTACTAGGCCGCGCGTCGAATCGGCTGAGCTTCGGTGGCCAGGGCCGACCGATCAAGCGTGAACTGCGCGATCATCTCCATCAGCTCGGAACCGTGGACGGCCAACTTCTTCGAGGAAGCCTCAAGCTCTTGGAAGCTCGCCGACAGTTCTTCCGCCGCCGCCGCTGACTCCTCGCCAATTGCGGCAACTTCCGTGATCGAATTGTTGACCTGGAGAGCGTTTTCGGCCATGGCTTGGAAGTTCGAAGTGTGCTCTTGAGCGAGCTGTCCGACCTTCTTCATTTCCAGGCTGACGTGGGTGACCTCTCCCGAAACCGAGGAGGCCTTGTTGGCCACCTCCTTGGCCGAGGTGACGATTTGGTCGAGCGAGTTACCGGCGGCAGTGCTCTCCTCCGACGCCTGGGTGGCGCTCGATGACGTTGCCTTCATCGACTCAACCGTTTCGAGAACCGACCGCTGAACTTCATTCAGCTGGTCCGAGATCTGTTTGGTGAGCGAGCCCGACTGTTCGGCGAGCTTGCGAACTTCTTCGGCGACGACAGCAAAGCCGCGGCCATGCTCGCCCGCGCGGGCTGCTTCGATCGCCGCGTTGAGCGCAAGGAGGTTGGTTTGCTCAGCGATGGCCTCGATGGAGCGGGTGATGACTTCGATCTGGCGACCCGAGCTTTCGAGTTCGGCGACAATCGACGACGAGCGCTCGACTGATTCGCCAACGAGTTGGATCGCCTTGATCGTCTGGTTCACCGCTTGTTGACCCGCGAGAGCATGAGTTGCGACGAGTTCGGTCGCGCCTTGCATCGCTTTGATCTCCTCAGATGCCGAGAGGAGGGATTCGCAGGTCGTTTGGATGGAGCTGGACTGCCTGCTCGTGCTCGAAAGCATGTCTTGAACGGTCTCGGAGAGCACGTTCATCGATGCGCCCGCATCGGCGGTGCTGTAAGCCAACCGCTCCGATCCCTGGGCGATTTCTCGCGCCGCGAGCTCACTTTGTTCGCCCGAAGATGCCAAGTCGCGGCTCATCGCCGAGACGTGGTCGGCGACGACGGTCACCGAATGGATCTTTCGGGAAAGGTCTCCGCGCATACCGTTGTACGAAGCGACGATGCCCTGAACCTTGGCAAGGATCTGATTGAACCGAGTGGCAATCTGGCCGAGCTCGTTGTCGGAAGGATCAGGAATGGGCTTGGTGCCCGGAATGACCTCGTAAGTCAGGTCTCCGTTCGACAGCGCAACCATGCCTTCGGAAAGTTGGCGGACGCAGATGTTCTCCATGGAGTCAAGCCTCTGGGTGAGGGCTTGAAGAGGAGAAAAGATCTGGTCGAGGAGTCGCCGAGTGTAGAAAACGGCGATGCCTAGCGAGGCCACGGGTGCGGCCACCTTGAGCCAAAGCGGAGGGTTGATCGCCAGGAATTGGTCGGCCACGAGGACCGACATGGGCAGGAGCGGGAGCGCAGCTGCAACCCAAATCTGATTGCGAATAGTCAGGGATTTCATGAAAATAGTTACGTTCCTCGTACTAATCATCGGAACGTGATACGTGGTCTTTTAGGCCGCACTGATGCGGCTTAACATCCAACCGCTGGCCCTGGCCACGAGTGGTACCCATTCGAATACAATGGAGGGCGATGAAGGTTCTAGTTGCGGACAAGTTCGAAGATAGCGGTTTGGAAGGCCTGCGTGGCCTCGGTCTGGAGGTCATCTATGAGCCGAACCTCAAGGACGACGACCTTGCCCAACGGATCAAGGATTCGCAAGCCCGCGTCCTCGTGGTTCGATCGACCAAGGTCACCGCGCCGATGCTTGAGAACTGCGCCCTCGGTCTCATTGTCCGCGCGGGAGCTGGCTACAACACCATCGACGTCGCCGCCGCGAGCGACCACGGAATCCTCGTTTCGAACTGTCCGGGCAAAAACTCCATCGCGGTGGCCGAGCTCGCCTGGGGACTCATCATCGCCTGCGACCGCCGCATCCCCGCCAACGTCATCGAGCTGCGCGAAGGGAAGTGGAACAAGAAGGAGTACAGCAAGGCAAAGGGCCTTTATGGCCGAACCCTCGGCCTCGTCGGCATGGGCGCGATTGGCCAGGAGATGATCACCCGCGCGAAGGCCTTCGGCATGAACGTCGTCGCCTTTTCGCGCTGGATGTCGCCCGAGGTGGCCGCTGCGCTCGGCATCGGTCCCGCCGGCTCGCTTGAAGAGCTCGCCCGCATGAGCGACGTCGTGAGTGTCCACGTCGCCCTGAACTCGCAAACCCGGGGGATGCTTGGCAAGGAGTTCTTCAGCCGCATGAAGGACGGCGCGATTTTTGTCAACACGAGCCGCGGCGAAGTCGTCGACCAGCCCGCACTGCTTGAGGCCGTTCACTCAAAGGGCATCATCGCCGGACTCGACGTGATGGAAGAAGAGCCCACCGGTGCCGAAGGCGCCTATGAGGGCACCCTGCGCGGCGAGAACCACGTCTTTGCCACCCACCACATCGGAGCGAGCACCGAACAGGCCCAAGAGGCCGTCGCCGCCGAAACCGTCCGCATCATCAAGGAATTCAAGCTCACCGGTTCGGCCCCGAACTCGGTGAACGTCGGAAAGAAGGAAGTGGCGACCCACCTGCTCGTTGTGCGCCACCTCGACCGGGTTGGCGTCCTCGCCCACGTGCTCGACGTGCTTCGCGATGAGGGCGTCAGCGTGCAGGAGATGGAGAAC
Organism: Armatimonadota bacterium; assembly: GCA_018268355.1. Lineage (GTDB taxonomy): Bacteria > Armatimonadota > Fimbriimonadia > Fimbriimonadales > Fimbriimonadaceae > JAFDWR01. Next base: position 122,245 of record JAFDWR010000001.1, read on the forward strand.
GTCATCCTTGGCGGCGCGAAGGCGGCCATTGCCCAAATCTCGCTTGATAAGCCCGTCAGTGGGGAAGGCCTCTTCCGAATCAAGACGCACGACGCGATCTTTGACGCGACGCTGAACCCGCTTTAGCAGTAAGCGATCTGCTGCTGGGCCTTTTCGTGATCGGGGTTCCGGGCCAAGATGGTCCGGAAGTTCGAGCATGCCAGCTCATCCTCGCCGAGCATCATCTGCGTCATCGCGAGCTCGTAAAGGATCTCATCGTCGGTCGGGAATCGCTGGTGGAGCGTCGACAGGGCGGCAAGAGAGCCGTCGAAGTCGCCCGTGAAGCCAAGAATGAGTGCGCTCTGCAGCAGCGAAGGCTTGTGGTTCGGGTCCAGGCGTAGGGCCTGTTGGAACAATTCCTGCGCGGGCGCATATTCGCCGTTGCAGCGATGCTGAAATCCTCGTTGATAAAGTGCGTCTGCGCTCATCGGCCCTTGATTGAGTCGGAGTGTAGCACACTCTGGCGAGTCTTGCAAAATAGAACGCCCGGGTACCGAAAATCATTCGACTTTCGACACCCGGGCGTTGGTTCGATTAGGCCGTGCCCGGCTCGAGGCGAGGCGGCGTCACGGGGTTGCTCTTGACCGCTTCTTCTTCGGTTTCGGGGCTACCGGTGGGCGGCTCCGGCTTCTTCGGCTCCATCGGAGGAAGCGCCTTACCCGCCATGACGGCAAGGAACTCATCTCGGTCGAGGGTCTCTCGCTCAAGAAGGGCCTGGACGAGCGTGTCAAGCTGCTCGCGGTGCGTGGTCAGGATGTCCTTGGCTCGCTGGTGAGCGTGCTCAACGATAGCGCGGACCTCTTCGTCGATAACCTTGGCCACTTCTTCCGAGTAGTTCTGCTCTTCGCTATAGACCTTGCCGAGGAACGGGTTCTCCGATCGTCGACCAAGGGCGAGGGTTCCGAGCCGAGCGCTCATTCCGAACCGGGTGACCATGCTTCGCGCAATGCGCGCCACACGCTCAAGGTCGTTGGAAGCACCCGTCCACATTCGGTTGTAGACAATCTCTTCCGCCACGCGACCACCCAGGAGCGTCGCGATGTCGTCCTCAAGCTCCTCGCGGGAGACGAGATACTTGTCCTGGGCGGGCATCGACCAGGTTGAACCGAGCGACATGCCTCGCGGCAGAATCGTCACCTTGTGGACTGGATCAGAGTGCTCGAGCACTTCACCGACAACGGCGTGACCCGCTTCGTGGTAGGCGATGACCTCGCGCTCTTCGGCGTCGATGATGCGACTCTTGCGCTGCGGACCGGCGATCACGCGGTCGAGCGCCTCTTCGGCGTCGGCCATCGAGATGCGAGCATGGCCCCGTCGAGCGGCAAGGAGCGCGCTCTCGTTGAGCATGTTCGCAAGGTCAGCACCGGTGAATCCGGGCGTTCGCTTGGCGAGCACGGCGAGATCGACATCCGACTCAAACGGCTTACCCTTCGCGTGGATCTTCAGGATCATCTCGCGGCCATTCTGGTCCGGCGCATCGACGACGATTTGGCGGTCGAAGCGGCCCGGTCGGAGAAGGGCCGGGTCAAGGACGTCGGGTCGGTTGGTTGCGGCGATGAGGATGACGCCCGAATTGGGGTCAAAGCCGTCCATCTCGACGAGAAGTTGGTTGAGCGTCTGCTCGCGCTCGTCGTGACCACCACCGAGTCCGGCACCGCGCTGGCGACCCACTGCATCGATTTCGTCAACAAAGACGAGCGACGGGCGATGTGCCTTGGCGGCTTCAAAGAGGTCGCGGACGCGGGCGGCACCCACACCGACGAACATCTCAACGAAGTCCGAACCGGAGATATGGAAGAACGGGACGCCCGCTTCTCCCGCAATTGCGCGAGCGAGGTGGGTCTTACCGACGCCTGGAGGGCCGGTGAGAAGGATGCCCTTCGGGATCTTGGCACCGAGGGCGGCGTACTTCTTCGTGTTCTTCAGGAAGTCGACAATCTCAAAGAGTTCTTGCTTGGCTTCGTCGATGCCAGCGACGTCGTCAAACGTCACCTTGGTGCCCGTTTCGCCGACGCGTCGAGCACGGCTGCGGCCAAATTGCATCGCCTGATTGCCGCCCGATTGGGCCGGCCGGATCACGAAGAACCAGAACAGGACCACGAGCAAAAGCGGGAATAGGATGACCGAGAACAGATTCACCACGGTGTTTGAAACCGGGGGAGACTTGCGGTCATAAGGGACGGGCTTGTCGCCTCGTTCGCCACGGAGGAGCGCCTCAAAGCTGCTGCCAGCCTGGGTGTCTGCACTCGCAACGCGGGCGGTGACTTCGCTTCCGTCGCTCAACTTCGCCTTGAAGGACTGCTCTTGCCATTCACTCGAAACGATGTACGGACTGGTTCCGCGGTGAGTGTTGTCAATGAGCGTGTTCAGCTCGGAGGTCTGGAGTTGCTTGGTGCTTGAACCAAGCACCGAACCGGCGCCATTGACCAAGTTCAGGAGCACGATAAGCGCGATGATGCACAGAAACACGGTCACCATCGTGCGAGCATTCTTACTGATATTCAAACGTGATCTCCACGGGGGAACCCCCGTTCATACATTACGCCCCGGAGGCATAACCCGTTACCCTCTATTATGGCCCGGTAGGTCCAGAAGTGGACCAAACTGCAGCAGGAACGCGCTTTCGCCGGGTTGAACCCGGCCTACACGTTCGGCGAGGCACACGCCCGGAGCCCAAATCGGGCCTTGGATGTCGCAGACAATCGGGAGTCGACGGCGGGCAAGGGCGGTGAGTCCTGCCTCACCAAAAAGGTCACTGAGCATTCGGTGCCCCGTTCCGCCGAGGGGGATGAGCTTGTCGCCCTCCTTCCACGTTCGGAAGTGGAGCGGACCCTTGATCTCGCTCGCCAAGAGGGCGGCCGTTAGGCTGGCGCGCTCGTTGGCTGTTTCAGCGGGGGCGACGTGGGCCTGGAAGCTCCAGCCGAACTCCTCGCTGTCGGTCTCGCCAGGCACGGTGAGCGGGTAGCGGAAGGGAACGGTCGCATTCAGCCGCTCAAAGTGGACCATCGACTCGTTCCAGGTCACCACGACTTCGCCGCCTTCAGCGGTCACCGAACCTTGGCTGCCCGCGGAGATGCCCTCAGTGAGGCGGTGGGTCTGGTCAAAGCTGAGGCTTGCCCCGAGGACGCGACTCGCGAGGCGCAATCCCCTTTTCAGCAGCACCGGCGGTAGCGCAGAAAGAACGTCGCGGCGGTAGGCCAGCTCAACATCTTGGGACAAAAAGGCGAGGTCGCCGTTTTGGGGCAGTTCTGCGTGTTCGAGACCCGCCGCCGCCGCTCGGTTGAGGAAGTCATCTTCCTCTTGAGCGATCTCCGAAAGCCGCACGATGCTTTCATCGGCACCCGGGTGAACGAGCCGCAGTTCGGGAACCACCTTGTGCCGAATCCTTGCCCGAGAGAAGTTCAGGTCGCCGTTGGCGGGGTCGTCGTGGAACCAGAAGCCACGCTCCTTGCAATACGCGCGGGTTTCTTCCCGCGTGAAGATGAGGAGCGGCCGGACGAGGCCGTCGCGGTCGGCATGGATTCCGGTGAGGCCGGAGAGTCCGGTGCCGCGAACAAGGTGGAAAAGGATCGTCTCGATGTGGTCGTCGCGAGTGTGACCGGTGGCGATGCGGTCGGCCTCGACCCGGAACGCGACCTGCCGGAGGAAGTTCTGCCGCGCCATGCGGCCTGCTTCTTCGACGCCGACCTTGTGGGCTTCGGCGAGTTCGTAGATGTTCGCGCGGCCCGTCGCGAGGGGCACTCCAAGCTGGTCGCAAAACGCCTGGGCCTGGGCCATCTCGTCGTCGGCCTCGGGGCGCATGCCGTGGTGAAGGTGGGCGGCGACGACGTCTACGCCGAGCTCGTGGAGCAGGTGGAGAAGGCAAGTGCTGTCCGCTCCCCCGCTATAGGCCACCACCACGCGGCAGCCGGATGGGATCATCCCGGTTTCGTCGAGGTGGGCGCGAAGGCGGTCGAGCATTCACCTCAAGGTACCTGTTAGCTCAAACGCCCATCACGGACATAATCAGTTGCATGGTGAAGGTCGGGCTTTTTGGTGCAGGCGTCGTCGGTCGTGGGGTGGTCGAGCTTGTCCGAACCCAAAAGGATCGGATTCGGCAGACCCTCGGAGCGGACCTCGAGGTTAGCGGCATCTACGTGCGCGACACGTCGCGACCCCGCACCGACCAACCAGAGCTGGAAACCACCGACCAAGCCCGCGTTCTCGAATCCGCCGATATCGTCGTTGAGGTCATGGGCGGCATCGAGCCCGCTCGGTCGATCATCCAGGCCGCCCACGCAGCAGGGAAGCCGGTGGTCTCGGCGAACAAGATGCTGCTGTCCAATCACCTCGGCGAATTCAGCGGCCCCTTGCGCTACGAGGCGGCGGTTGCGGCGGCAATCCCCATCCTCAGCAGCCTGCGCGAAGGCTTCGGCGCGATCCGAGCCACCCGCTTCGAGGCGATCCTCAACGGCACCACCAACCTCATCCTCGGCCTCATGAGTGAGGGAATGGACTACAATGCCGCGCTGCAGGTCGCCCAGGACAAGGGCTTTGCCGAGGCCGACCCGAGCAGCGACGTCCTCGGTCATGACAGCCTCTACAAGGCGGTCCTCCTCACCCATGCGCTCACCGGGGAGATGCCCAATTGGTCGATGGACGCCGCCGCCGGGATCACCGGCGTCACTTTGGACCACATTCGCGCCGCCGAGGCGGAAGGGAAGGTGGTCAAGCTGATCGCGAGCGGCGACATCGCCGCCAGCCGGGTCAGTGTCAAGCCACAAGCCGTACCCAAAGAAGCCTGGGTCCGGATCCAAGGCGGTCGCAACCGAATCTCGATCATCACCGATGTGGCGGGCGAACTTGTCTGGGAAGGACCCGGCGCGGGCAGCCACGAAACCGCAAGCGCGGTCCTTGGCGACGCCATCAGCCTCGGGAGGACGCTTGTTCTTTCTTGAAACCCCGCTCACGATGCGGATGGTCCGCGAGCGCTACCTCTTTTTCGGCCCGCCGACGCCCTATCTCGTGCTCGTCGCGGCCTGTATCTTCGGGGGGCTGTTCATGATCATCTACGGCGTGGCCGCAAACCCTTATTGGTCATTCGTCGGCCTCATGGTCCTGCTCGCTGGACTCTGGGGGATGATCGCACTGCAATGGATCACCTTTGACCTTAAACAGCGCACCTACCTGCGGCGGGACGGCGCGAGCGCGACCACCAAGCTCGCGCGGGGCGGGATTGAGCAACTCGAATGCCTGTTTCTGCTCGCCGAAGAGCGTCCGTCGCTCGGCAACCTCGCGGGCCGGAACATCACCTACCGAATCGTGCTGCAATGGCGTGGGATGCACCTGCCGAGCATGATCTTGCTCCAGGATTACCGGGTCATCCCGAGCGGAGCGCCGCTCCAATACGCAGCAGACCCGCTGTTCCAGGTTGCGACGCGCATCGGAGGCTGGACCAAGCTGCCGGTGATTCCTCACGCCCACGTGAGCATCAGCGACCCCATTCGGGGCCGCCGACCCTAGATCTTGCCTAAGACGTGGAGGGCGATCTCGAAGTAGATGATCAGCCCGGTGGCATCAACAAAGGTGGTAATGAACGGCGCGCTCATCACCGCCGGGTCCAGCCCAAGCCGCTTAGCCGCGATGGGCAGCAGGCTTCCAATCGAGGTGGACCAGAGGATGATCGCAGGGAGCGTGAGGCCGACCACAAGGGCAAGGCCGGGCGACTCCGCCCAACCGATGATCGGCACCTTGAGCCAAACCCGGAGAAAGCCAACCAGGCCGAGGATGGCACCCGCCACCACCGCGGCGGCGAACTCGCGGCGCATGACGCGCCACCAGTCGCTTGGCCTCACTTCGCCGAGGGCGAGCGCGCGCGTGATCGTGGTCGTGACCTGCGAACCCGAGTTGCCCCCCGCACCGATGAGGAGCGGAATAAAGAACGCAATCGGGTTGAGCTTCACCGACTCGGTGCCCTGGCCGTAATAGCGCAGGACATTACCGGTGAGCGATTCAGCGACAAAGAGGGCGAGCAGCCAAGGCACGCGGCGACGGACCAGTTGCCAAACGCTGAGCGAAAGATAGGCCTCCGAGTCACCCGAAACGGCGGCCATCTTGAGGACGTCTTCGGTGTCCTCTTCGCGGATGATCGTCTGGGCGTCGTCACCGGTGAAGAGACCGACCATCCGGCCACGACCATCGAGAACGGGCAGCGCATAGAAGCCGTAGCGTGCCATGCGGCGAGCAGCGTCTTCGGCAGGCTCCCGGGCTTCCGCGGTGATCGGCTCCTCGTGCATGACCTCGGCCGCAGTGACCTGGGGCAACGCGCGGAGGGCCTTTCGGAGCGAGAAAACGCCGAGTAAGTGCTTGCGCTCGTCAAGGACATAGATGTCGTTGACGGTTTCGTACTCGTCTTCCGGCGCCTGGCGGATCATCTCCAGAAGCTCAGCCATCGTGGTCTCCGGCTTCACTTCGAAGAAGTCTTCGGTGAGGATTCGACCGACGGAGTCTTCCGGATAGTCGAGCAGGCGGCGAATCTCCTGGGCGTCCTCGGTGGGGATCAGCTCAAGGAGGTCATCAAAGCGCTCGGGACCGACTTCCTCGCGAAAATCGAGGGCGTCGTCCATCGGCAGGATGTCGAGGTAGTGCGCGAGCGCCTCGTCGGAAAGCTCGGTTGTGTAGCTTCGCGCGATCTCAGTTGGCAGCTCGACAAGGATATAAGCCGCCTTTTCCGAGTCGATCGCCTGAAGGATGGAGAGTCCTTCCTCGACCGACATTCGTTGAAACTCTTCCGCGATGTCCTCGGCACGCACGTCGACGAGCTCGAGCCGAATTTGCTCTGCATCGTCGTTCCGGGCAAGCGCTCGGAGGCGCTCACCGAAGGTCTTGTCGTCCATCAACATCGGGCACCTCCAGGTAGGGAAATAGGGGACTGCGGGGGAAGGTTAAGAATACCGTCCCAGTCCATTGTGGGCGTAAATGTCTCGGGGCAAAAGCCCAAAAACCTTAACTTGGGGATTCTGCCGGTAGTTCCAGGTAGGCGGAAAACGACTCGATGACTTCGGGGCGGAAGCGCACGGGCTTGCGTGAGGCCGCATCGACCCACAGGCCGCGTTGACGTGCCTTCGCGGCGAGATCGCCGTTTTCGTGGCGGATTTCGTACTCCATCCAGGCACTCGCTCCCTTCATTTCGCTGATCCAAACCGTAAGGGTGGGGCGGTCGGAGATGCGGAGCTCGCGGTGGTACTTGATCTGGGTCTCGACCAGCACGGGGAGCCAGCCTTCGTTGATCATGCGATCAATCGAGTAGCCCGCCTCACGGCAGACCCAGAGCCGGGCTTCTTCCAGCCAGTTGATGTAAACCGCGTTCCCGACGTGTCCCGAGAAGTCGATCTGGTAGGTGTGGATTTCGAGCGAGCGGGTTAGCCTCATCCGATGTAGAGGAGGACATCGCCGGGGGCAACGACTTGGCCGTTTTCGGCGACCACCTTGAGCACGCGTCCGCTGACCGGAGCGTGGATCTCGTTGAACACCTTCATCGCTTCGATCAGGCCGACGACCTGGCCGGCGGTGACGGTGCTGCCTTCTTCGGCGAAGGCCTTTGCGTTCGGGTTCGGCGTGGCGTAAAAGATGCCGTTCATCGGACTCGTGAGCGGGGTCCCGGCCGGTGCAACGGGGGCCACATCGACGGCAGGAGCCTCGTCGATCTCAGCTTCTGCATGGCCCGATTCGGCGGGAGCAGCCATGCTTGGCGCGGCCACAAACTGCTTCGTTCGCGGGGACTTGATGAGCGAAATGCTCAATTCCTCATCTTCCCACGTAGCCTCGGCGAGGTTGAATTCGTCAATGAGGTTAGCAAGGGTCGTGATTCGATCTTTGGCGCCGTCCACGGTTCGCATTATGACGGAAGTGGATGGGTTTGGGGAGACATGATGTTCGGATTGCTACTCCACTTGGTTTTGCCGCGGCTGCCCGCCGAGCCGATGCCCCTCCAGCGGTGGCTGAGCACCTATAACCAGGCGAACGGGACGAAGTGGTCGGCCTCGCCGAAGTTCCGAGATGAGGTGGTGGTCGTCTACGGTTCGCCGGATGCCGAGGGCGTGCGTAGCGGACTCGCGAAGCTGATGCGCGCGCGGTGGAAGCAGGACGTCCTTGAGACCGCATCGGACGCCGACGCTGTGGAAGAAGGTGACGCCCTTTCCCAAGCTGAGCGCATCAAACAAGCCTTGCTGAAAAAGCTTCGGGACCCAAGCGCCAAGCAGGTGGAGCCCTTTCCGGGCAATCGGCCCTTCGAGGCCAACTTCATCGACATTCGACCCGAACTGATTCAGATTGCCGAAAGGCTGCCCGCGAGATGGTTTGCCAACCTTGCTTTCACCCGCAGTCGAACGATTGACCTCAATTCCGAGCCACCGATGGAGCCCGTCTCGAAGGGGTTGGAGCCCGTTCTCGATCGGCTCATTGCCAAGTGGAACATCGCCTACGGGAAGCGCAAAGCCGAAATCGATCCCTTTCACCGCAACGGGGACAAGGTGCTTTCTCGCACTCTTACAAGGTCAACCGCCTGGCTTAGAGTGACCATCGAGGGAAATTTCATGGGCTACTCAATTGAGCTCAAATTAGCCACCAAAGAGGGTGAAGTCCTCGCGATGGAAGAGTATGAGATTGCCGGAAAGGAGACGACGGCACCGCTCCCCCGATGGGCCATCACGAGTGACTATGCAAAGACACTTCCGTTTGGTCGCCGATTGGAGGACTTCCGAGTCTACTGGTCGGCCTACCGGCGGTGGTTCCAATCGAGAGGAGGTTCTCGAGAGGAGCCGAAAGCTCCTTTAGGGATGAAGGCCGAGATGGCGGCATGCACCGTCAACGATCCCGTCACGTGGACTTTCATGGACCTGATACAGCACGAGCCGGCCCTCGACGGCCGGCCGGTTTTCGCGCTCGTGCCCGACGAGGTTTTGAAATTGACCTACCGCGCGTGGTACGAGGATGAGGTTGACCGTGAGCAGAAGCAGTTGTCGATCGCGGACTTGATGCGGCTCTGGAATGGCTACATCCTGAACTGGACTCGCTCGGACGAGGCAACCTTTATTCGGCCCACAAATCCTGCGTTGACCCGGCAGAGAAGGCTGAAGCGCGACCAGTTGGAACCGCTCTTGAAGTGCTATCTGACGGGCAAGTTCGCTTCGCTTGATTCGATGTTGGGTTTACAGAATCTCAGAGAGGCCGAAGTGCTGGCCACTGTGCTCGGTTCGGCCACCCCAATTGCCTTTTTCAATGGTCGTTTACTTCCTTTGGCAAGACTTCGGGGCGAGTTCCGCGGTCGGCTCGAAGATTTTCCAACTTGGATTCGCGAGGTCGTCACTTTTTACGGGCCAACAAAAAAGGACCCTTTGTTTCCGGACGAAACCATCTTTTCCTCCCGAGCGCGCGGGGCCAGGCAGTGGATTGCGACGATCAAGCCGTATCGCTGGCCGCCAGATACTCGCGTCTCGATCAAGGTCTGGAAGGCGGACCGCTACGGATCAGAATCGCCGCCGCCCGATCCCAAGGACAACTCGACCTCCGTTTGGTTAGACTGCGACCTTGTTGCCCCCGACGGCGCGTCCACCAAGATCGAAAGGTACTTTGAGTTTGCTCGCGAGCCGGGGTTGACCCCCTATCCTCCCTCCTTCTTTCCCGACCGCTAACGACTTTCGAACACCATGCTTGCGCTACTCCTTTCTAAGCTCCTCGTGCCACGGCTGCCCGCCGAGCCGATGCCCCTCCAGCGGTGGCTGAGCACCTATAACCAGGCGAATGGGACAAAGTGGTCGGCCTCGCCGAGGTTTCGGGATGAGGTGGTGGTGGTCTACGGCTCACCGGATTCCGAAGGCGTGCGAGGCGGACTCGCGAAACTGATGCGCGCGCGGTGGAAGGAGGACGTCCTTGAGCCAGATCCCGAACGGGACAAGGAGAAGGCAGACGAAGAGGTCCAGCACACCAAGCGGGTCATCGACCGCCTGGTTGAAGCGTTCCGAAATCCACCCCAAGAGACCGCCGGGATGAGCTTTGTCAAAGAGTTTCCGCCCTCACGGTTCATCCGTGCGAACGAGGAAGCGGCCGACTTACTGAAAAGCCTGCCTGCCAAATCGGTGGGGCTGTTCCTGGATGACACCGAGCAAACCCTAGCGCTTCGCCCCAATCCGATGCAAAGCAAGCTGCCTCCCGAGGCGATGCCCGCGCTGCGAAAGCTGATCGACAAGTGGAACGCGGCCTACGCCAAAAGGAAGACCGAGGTTGACGAGGCGCATCGCCGCAAGGGCGTGATGCTCGCGGGCAAGTTGGACGAGTCGACGGTGCGGGTCCACGTGAGGTTTCGCACCGAACTCGGCCAAGTGACGGCATCGCTGCTCGTCGCGGGGGCCAATGGCGAAGTGCTTGTCCTCGAAGAAGCGAGTGCGGAGCTCCGATTCTGCACCGTGCCACTGCCCGAGTGGGCAAAATCCGAGGAGTTCCAGGAGCCCCTCGCGTTCAAGGGGCGGCTGCGGAGGTACCTCGACTTTATTGACCGCACCAACGAGGGGGGCATTCAGATCGAGGCCGACGAGGTCATGCGCCAGGAGATGGCCGACCCGCTCACCCACGATCCCCTCGCATGGTCGATGATCAACGTGCTCGACGACGAGGCGCGGGCTGAGGGGCGGCCAGTCTTTGCCTGCGTGCCCGATTCCTGCCTCACGGCCACCGAGCTTCTGACGGGCTCCAGGCGATTTCAGCGCAGCAAGGGCGTGGCCACCCTACGAAACGTCATCGAAGAGTTGAACGGCTACCAACTGAGCTGGGATCACGGCGAGGAGGCAACCTTCGTGAGACCTGTCCTTTCCTCCGTTGCGGCGCAAAGCACGTTCTCCCGCGCCAAGCTCGCCAAGCTCTACGCCGAGTACGTGAGGCGCCGGAAGCCGACCGCCAAGCTGGCCGGTGAAATCGGTCAAGCCACACCGTGGCCACTTTTTGATCAGGCGCTCTTTGCGGGGTCGGTGGCGTATGACGTTCTGCCGAAGGCTTGGTGGCTACCCCTGGCCGAGCTGAAGGGGAATTTCAAGGGCCGGTACGTGGACTTGCCGGTTAAGATTGCGACTCTTCTGCGGCGATTGCCCGCGCGCAAAGCCGATCCGCTCGCCGCGACCGAAGAATGGGCCGTGCAACGGGACCGTGGTCCACTCACTTGGCTCGATGCCCACGGGTCGGAATGTCCTTGGGTGACTTGGCCACCCGGCACGCAGGTCGAGATCAACGTCAGCCGCCGCGCGAGCTGGTACGCCACCGGATGGAAGATCAAGAACGGGGTGAGCGGTGACCCCACCGAGAAGGTGCCTTGCACGAAGGTCACGATCTCGGTGGAGATGACGTCGCCCGACGGCTGGTACGCGAACGAAACCGTCGAGCTGGTTCTGCCCTGAACTACATCCAGTGCATTTCGTTATCACCGTGGATCGCCTGAAGGTAGTTCAGCTGAGCACAGTGATACATGTTGTGCATGATCATGAAGTTCGCGGCGTGGAGCGGGCAGCTCGGACCGCGCGGGGTCTCGAAAGTGGTGAGAATCTGGTCGTCGGGCACGGCCTCGACGGCGGCGATGAGGTCGGCCATCGACGAATCATATTCCGCAACAATCGCCTCGCGTGACTTCATGTTGTCGGGAGCCATGACCCAACCCTCCGGGGTCTGCATCGGCTCGCCGTTGCCCTGAATACGCTTGATGAACATGCGGTTGACGACCGCGACTTCGTAAGTGAAGTCGACCGGTGACCGTGAGACTCCGCCGGGGGAGGTAACGAGTTGCTCATCCGTGAGGGCAGCAAGGTCCTTGAGATAAACCGAGCGGGCCATTTGTAGACCCTCGAGGGCAATCGACTTAGCAGTCATAACCCCACCATCCTACAAGGTGACCAGGAATCTCGGCAATTCCGTTACAAATTCTTCCTACGGATCGCCCACGTACGAGATGAGGTACGCCATGAAGCCGCTGATCCCCGCGCTAAAGAGGCTGAGGAGCTGGGCGGGAATGTTGCCCCACGAAGCCAGCATGCTGAGGATGTCACGCAGACATCCGATGATCGATAGCCTAAACGCCCACCATTGACAGAACTCGTTCTGGAAGAGAAGGCCAATGGCAAGGAGGAAGTTCGCACCCGCCCAGATCGTCACGATCGCATAGGGGAGCTCGAAGATCGGTAGGCCGCGCATCGCAAAAGCAATTACGGGCAGAGCAGAAGCAAGGCAGTAAATGCCGGAAACGACCATATAGGCCACGTCTTGCCACGCCACCGAAGGACCTTGCTTGAGGTGGGCAAATCCCGTCGGGTTCGCCTTGATTTGGCGCGAACAGTGCGGACAAATCGTCGCCCATTCCATCACCTTCGCCTTTCCGCACGGACAAGCAACCTCCTGGGCGGCCTGAATGGCGGCCTTCGCGGAAACCTGCTGGGTTGCGGCCTGAATCTGAACGTTGTAGCTGATGCCCAACTTCATCGCGAGAGCCTGCATCTCCGAATTGGTCGAGAGGTGGGGAAGTGCCGCGGTGACCACCTGCTTGGCGCGCGCCTCCTGGCCCACCTTGATGAAGTGGTTGGCAAGGGCAACCGGCGCATAGTGCGACGTCCGGTTGAGCTTCATCGCCATCTCGAGGTCGTGCTCGCCGTGCTGATAGTCGTCGTTCTGCAGTGCAAGGGTCCCGCGATAGACGAGGGCCGTAGAAAGGGCCTCCTTGGCTGCATTGTCGTTCGGCTTGTGGGTGAGCGCCTCTTGGAAGTTCGCAGCCGCCTTGTCCCAATGGTGCTGCTGACTGTGGACGAGTCCGAGGGCATAGTAGCTGTCGCCATCCTTGGAATCGAGGGCGATCGCCTTTCCGATGTTCACCTCAGCAAGGTCAAACTTGCCTTGGGCCATCTGAGAAAGGCCGAGGGTGCGCCAAAGTTGGGTGCTGTTGGGCACCGAACCTGACGCAGTGATCAGCTTCTCTTCCGCTTCCAAGTAGCGCTGCTGCTGGTAGAGCATCAGGCCTTCATCCAGTTGATAGACACTCATGGGACTTTCATCAGAATAAGGGAAACATGGTTCTTGTGTATAGAGGGTGAAAAGAATCTGACAATTTCGCCAGTGGGGTGCCTTGGGCCACAATAAAGACCTTGGCGGAACAGAACCCACCTCAGGCGGTCATCATTGCCGGACCCAACGGGTCGGGCAAATCCACATCGGCAACGGGCCTTCTGCCGCCCGGCATGCCCTTTGTGAATGCCGACATGATTGCGACCGAGCTGAGCGGCATCCCCGGCACGGCGGGCGACATCAACGCCGGGAGACTGTTGATTGACCGGGTGCGCCAGCACGAGATCGACCGCGTGGACTTCGCGTTCGAAACCACTCTCGCCACCCGCATGCTGCTCACCCGCGTGAAGGAATGGAAGGAGATGGGCTACGAGGTCCACCTCCTTTATTTCTGGCTACCCAGCGACGAGCTCGCGATTCATCGCGTGCGCAGCCGGGTGCTCAATGGCGGTCACCACGTCCCCGACGAAACCGTCCGACGCCGCTACAAGAGCAGCCTCTCGCACTTCTTTAACCTCTACCGTCATGCCGCCCACACCTGGCGGATCTATGACAACTCGGGCGCGGGTGACCCGGTGCTGATCGCCAAGCTCGGCCGGAGTGGCGTGGTTACAGTCAGCAAGGAAGAGCTCTGGACCCAGCTGCTCAAGGAGTATTCCGATGAAGAAGCCGATTGATCGATCTGACCAATTCACCGAAGACGAGCACGTCGATACTGCGATTCGGCAGGCCGCCCAACGCGCCATTGCCGACCACAAGCGCCGGGGAGCCTGGATTGCGATTTGGCGCGATGGCAAGGTGGTCCACCTTCCGCCCGAAGAGATTCCGCACGAAGAAGATGCTCAGGGATAACTCAATTGACATGAACGGCGTGCGGACGCTGATGGCGATCGCCGTGCCCTTCTTCCTGCTCGTGGTCATCGTCGGCTACTTCCTCTTTTCAAGGTGGATGGGTCGCGATCGGTCGGCGGAAAACCGTCGCAAGAGCGAGTCATCGCCGCCCCCGAAGGACCGGCGCCGAAACCTCAAGTAGGATTTCCCCGTTTTTCCCCGCTTTCAGGGGTCTTCCCGGCCTTGCCGCCCTAACAGCTTGTCAAAATAGTAGACAAAAGCCTACTTAATCGTTAGTGCGGGGCCACCATTTTGCGTCCTCGACAAAAAATCTTCCCAAATTTTCCACGCCCCTCTGAGGGCTAAGGGATCGCACAAATCGAGCCTCTTTCTGGTTCAAATCTGCGATTTTCTACATAAATTGTCTACTAGTAGACATCGTTAGTAGACGTATTCTTCTGGCTGTGAAAACGGGAAAATTTGTGAAAATTTGGGACCAAACGGGAAAGAAGTTGAGTTATCATATCGACGTCCGGCGATCGGGGGAAAGGGATTGACTCGAGAAGCGGAGACAGGGCGGGGGCCCTTGTCAGCGGAAAATCAGTGGTGGCAGATCCTCGGATGAAATAGGATCTGCCCCACTCATCTATCAGGTGAGGCAATGGCAACCAAGGACAAGAGCATTGAAAACAAGCCTTGGTTGTTTGCGCGTGAAGATGTCACGATCGACGACCGGGGAAGGATCTCGGTCAAGCCTCGCTACCGACAGTTTCTGGGCGAAGAGATCGTCCTGCGACTTCACCCGATGGGCTATGTCGAAGTCCTCAAGCTCGCCGACTTCGAAGAGCAGGTGCGCCGAATCCAAGCGTTGGACCAGATGGACCCCGACGTCCAGCTCTATCGCAAGCTCGTCTTCAACTACACCTACAGCGAAGAGGGCTGGGACAACCAGGGCCGACTCGTCATTCCGCGACCTCTGCGCGAGGCGGCGGGACTGAAGCGCGACGTCATTCTCATCGGCGAGAACATGAACGTCGAAGTTTGGTCGGCCGAGCTTCGCCACCAGTTCGACTTCAAGAACGACACCTTCGACATGAGCCGCACCAAGCTTTACGGTGAGCTCTACCAACGAATTCGTCAGAACGGAGGGCAGCTTTGACCGCGGCCATGAGTGAGCTCCCTCCTTCTTCCGGTTGGATGCACGAATCGGTGATGCTCCGCGAGTGCCTGCAATATCTGCGCCTCCTTCCGGGGATGACGGTGGTGGATGGCACACTCGGACTAGCGGGTCATGCCCTCGCGATGAGCCGCGAGATTGGCCCCAACGGACAGCTTTATGGCTTTGACTGGGACGAGGCAATGCTGCAGGAAGCGGCTCGGCGACTCACGGATGAGTCGGTTGCCCCGTATGAACTGGTCCATGCCAACTACCGTTCGATTCCCGACCACGTGTCGGGCGTCGACGCGATTCTGCTTGACCTCGGGTTGAGCAGCGTCCATATCGACACTGCGGGGCGAGGCATCAGCTTCCGGAACGAAGATGAGCCCCTTGACATGCGGATGGACCTCTCGCGAGGCGAGCCCGCATCGGCCCTGCTGAACCGATGGACGGCCAGCCAAATCGAGCGCATGCTGAAGGACTTTGGCGACGAGCGTTGGGCCAAGCGAATCGCCGAGAAGATCGTTGAGCGACGCCGAGACAAGCCGATTCGAACCGTCGGTGACTTCGTGCAGTGCGTGCTCGCCGCGATTCCCGTAGCGGCGCGCGAGAAGCGAATTCACCCCGCCACGAGGTCGAGCCAAGCCCTGCGCATCGCAGTGAACGGCGAGCTCGACGAGCTTTCCGAAGCGATTGAAGACATCGCCCGCTGCCTCGGTCCTGATGGCCGGATGGTGGTCCTCAGCTACCACAGCGGTGAGGATCGCGCGGTGAAGCAGGCCTTCCGGCGACTCGCCAGCGAAGGCGACTTTGAAGATTTGACGAAAAAGCCTCTGGAGCCAAGCACCGAAGAAGTGCAACGCAACAGCAGGAGCCGAAGCGCGAAGCTTCGAGCAATTCGACGAAAGAACGGCCATGAAGGCCAACGTGAGGATGACTTAGGATGAGCACAGTTCCCGTATCTCGACCCTTTCCGCGCATGCGCGAGCCCTATGTCCAGACGCCGGTCAAGGTCCGCGCTCGGCGCGTCGCCAAGGCCCGTTCGCGATCGAAGTCGCACGTCGCTATCCTCGCGAACCTCATTGCCTTTGGCGCGGTCGTCGGAGTGGCTTTCGTCGCGACGAGCTTGCTCGGTCACGTGATGGTGGAGAAGGCTCGGCGACAGAACAGCCTTGCCTTGAGCCGGCTCTCGGCGGCGAAGACGGCGATGGGGCCGCTCAAGCTGGCGATCACGACGTACAACGACCCGCGCGAAATTGCCAAGTGGTCGGAAGGCCATGGCTATGCCCCGGCTAGCTTTGCCTCGACCTCAAAGGAACAGGAGCATGCGAACTAAAAACCACGTCAAGCTCGGCGGAGTTGACCGCATGGGCGTCATCACGTACGGCATGTTGCTCGCCTTTGTCATGGCGGCAGGAAGCCAAGCCAAGGTCCAGCTGATGGAGCGGCAGTCGATCATGACGAAGGCCGAAGCCAGCAAGCGATTCTCGGTGAAGCGCACCGAGAGGGCCAAGCGTGGACAGATCTTCACGTCGGACATGAAGATGCTCGCGGGCGATGATGACGATGCGGCGTTGGTGGTTGATTTCAGCGAGTGCCCCAATGTCGAAGGCTTTTGGGTGGACCTCAGCTCGGCCACCGGCATTCCTGCAAGCGAATTCATGGGCCTCGCCCAGTCGGGCGTTCGGTCGAAGACCTGGGCTGACCCGATGTCGTCCGCTCAGCAAAAGCAGATTTCTGAAGTGAAGCGGCGATGGCGCGCGAACGGCGTGTCCACGTCGTCCACGGGTCGGCGGGTCTATCCGCTCGGCCTGGCGTTCTCGTCGATCGTGGGCATTAAGGGCCAGGGACACATTGGCTTTGAAGGCACGAAGGAAGACACGCTTCGCGGAAAGGACGGCGTCACCGAGGGTCTTATCGACCGCCAGGGGCAGTTCCTTCCCACCCGCATGAAGGCGGGCACGATGCCGCGCGAGGATGGAAAGGACATCGTCCTCACCCTCGACAGCGAACTGCAGGTCCTCGCGATGAACGAGGTGAAGAACGCGGTGACCTCGAACAACGCGGATTCTGGAATTGCCTACGTCGCGGACCCGAAGACGGGCGACATTCTCGCGATGGCGAGTTGGCCGACCTTTGATCCCGACAAGGCGGATGGCGGATCGGACTTCAATCCGAACACGATGCTGCGCCTCGAGCCGGGTTCCACTTTTAAGATTCTCACCCTTGCCGAAGCGCTGGATCGGGGCGTTCTGAATGAACACAGTGTCTCGCATTGCCCCGGCACGCTCAGCATCGGAAATCGCACGATCCATTGCGACGACCACGGTTCGGGTCGTGCCCACGGCGATCTCACCAATGTCATGGCGATTGCGAAGAGCTGCAACGTGTCGGCTGCAAATTGGGCCCTGAAGATTGGCCGCGAGCCGTACATCAAGTTCCTCACCGACCTTGGCGTCTTCGAGAGGCCAAACCTTGGCCTCCCGAACGAAAAGCCCGCGATCTTCAATCGCGAGGAGTCGGCGAAGCAGCTTCAGCTCGCAACGGTTGGATTTGGTCAATCGATCAACGTCACCCCGGCGCGACTGGGCGCGGCCTTCCTCATGCTCGGCAATCATGGCGAGCGCGTGGAGCCACGACTCATTCGCTCGATCGGCGGCGTTGCTCAGCCCGTGATCCACAAGGGCCAGGTCATCAAGCCTGAGTCGGCCGAGCAGGTCCTTGACGCGATGGAAGCGGTCATCCAGACCGACCAAGGCACCGGAAAGACCGTCCGAATTCCTGGCTACCGCATGGGTGGCAAGACCGGAACCGCGCAGCGCATCGGCGCAGGCCGAACTGGCTACGTTTCGAACTTCGTTGGCTTCGTGCCGAGCAAGGACCCCAAGGTCATGATCCTCGTCATGATCGACAACCCGAAGGCAGGCAAGTACTACGGTGCCGACGTCGCGGGTCCGGTCTTCCTTAGCCTCGCGAAGGCGGCGATCCGGCGACTGAACATCCCGCCCTCGCGGGTTGAAGAGGTCGAAAACGTGAAGGTCGCTTCGCTCAAGAGTGAGCCGAAGAGCGAGAAGGTTGCAAAGTCCCCTGAAAAGGCGACCGAAGCTCCCCGAGTCAAGAAGGCGGAATCGCCGACGATCAAGACCTTCTCCAAGTCCGAAGTGGGCCAGGAACAGCCGGTTGTGGAGTCGCCGAAGACCGTGGTCAAGTATCAGAAGCACGACGACGATCGCGACGAGCCGAAGGCGAAGCCCGCTCGAAAGGCGAAGTCGAAGACGGAAGACGACGATCAGGACGAGCCGAAGCCGAAGTCGAAGCGATCGGATGAGGTTTCCAACGCACGACGCAAGGTCTCCGAAGAGCCCGAGAAGGTGACCCGGATGAAGCCATCGAGCGTGAAGTCGAAGCCGAGGGCCAAGGATGCTCAGGATGAGATCAAGCCGCTTCAACCCAAGGCAAGTTCGAGGAAGAAGTGGTCAGCCGATCCCGAAGTGAGCTCGTCGCGACGCCAGGTGCCGACGTCGAAGCTGCGCGGAACCGTGGGGCAACGCTCGGAAAGCGATCGAGACTCGGAGAAGCCGAAGCCGAAGGCGAAGAAGCCGACCGACTCGAAGTCCACGAAGAAGCCTGCCTCGAAGGGTACAAAGAAGTGGGTCATCGGCGCACCCAAATAGATCGTTGAACATTACTTTCCAAGAACTTTGCGAAAGAACGCGCGCGGTCGGTCGATCCGTCCACGCGCGTTCTGCTTCTCTCATCACGGGAATCGTTGATGACTCTCGCCTCTGGTCGGAAGGCAAGCTCTTTGTCGCGATGCCGAGCGAGGCCACCGATACCGAAAGCTTCATCCCCGACCTTGCCGCCAAGGGCCTGAAGGCCGCGATTGTCCATTCGCCGCGAGGCCTCAGCCTGTGTGAAGCGCATGGCGTCGCTGCGGTTGCTCTGTCGCCGTTTTATGAGCAAGTTTGGAAGTTCGCCACTCTCCTGACTCACGGCGAGGATCTGCCAAAAGGGTCGATCGCGGTCACCGGCACGAACGGCAAGACGACGATTGCTTGGCTTCTGAGTCAGGCGCTCGAGATGAGCTATCTCGGCACGCTTGGTTACCGAGCAGCGGGTTCGGATGACCCTGTCGAGCTGAGCAACACGACCTTGATGCCGGTTCAGCTCATGAACCTCCTGCGTGACAAGGGGCTGTTGCCCGCGGTCATGGAAGTGAGCAGTCACGCGCTCGACCAGCGGCGGGCCGATGGCGTCGAATTCTCGCTTGGACTCTTCACCAATCTCACTCAAGACCACCTCGACTACCACGGCACGATTGAGAACTACGCGAACGCAAAAAAGCGGCTTTTCACCGAGCTGGTTGACCACGCGATCCTCAACGTGAAGGACCCGATTGGTGCGATGTGGTACTCGGAGCTAGGTTCGCGGGCCACGTCGGTCGCGGTGTCGGACGATGCTGATTTGCGGATCGATCCCCTTGAGGTCGGTCTTGCCCACTCCGTCCTTCGGCTGCGAGTTGGCAACGAAACCTATGAGGGCACGACGTCCATCGGAGGACGGTTCAACATCGAGAACCTCGCCCTTGTCCTCGCCGCGCTCATCCACCGGGGCCACCACCCGGAAAAGGCACTCGAAATGGCGGGCCAGCTGAAGGCCGCGCCCGGGCGATTCGAGTGCATGGAGGCGCCGGGACATCCCCAAGTCATCCTTGACTATGCCCACACCCCGGATGCCCTTGAGAAGCTACTGCTTGCCGTTCGCGAAGTCACGAAGGGACGCATGATCTGCGTTTTTGGCTGTGGCGGCGACCGGGACCGGCTGAAGCGCCCTCGGATGGCGAGCGCGGTTTCGTCGCGCGCAGATCTCACCATCGTCACCGAGGACAACCCGCGGACAGAGCCGAGCGATCAGATCTTTGGCGACATCTTGCAGGGCATCGTGCAGGGCCGACCGGTCGAAGTCGTCAAGAATCGCCGGGAGGCAATCCACCACGCGATCCGGTCGGCAGAGCGAAACGACGTCGTCGTCATCGCCGGAAAGGGCCATGAGCGGATGCAGATTGTCGGCCGCGAGCGCATCCCAATGGACGAGCGGGAGATCGTCCGCGAGGCTTGGGCATGAGAGAACTGACCCTTCAAGAATTCGCACTTGCCGCGGGTGGGACCCACCACGGCCCTGATGCCAAGGTGCTGCGCGTCACGTTTGATAGCCGGGATGTCCGTGCGGGCGACCTGTATGTTGCGGTGCGCGGGGCAAACGTCGATGGCCACGACTTCTGCGCTTCCGCGCTCGACTCGGGAGCGGTGGCGTGCCTCGTTGAGCGGGCGATTGACGGTCCGCACATCCTCGTCGAGGACGTCGTCCAGGCTCTCGCGCGGTTCGGCGCCTCCTTCCGAGACCAGTTCACCGGGCCCGTCGTCGGCGTCACCGGGTCGGCGGGGAAGACCACCACCAAGGAGCTGATCGCCGCCGCCCTTTCGCCCCTTGGGCCGATCATCAAGACCGAAGGCAACCGCAACAGCGAATTCACCTCGCCCCTCGTTTGGGTCGAGGGTCCGGCGGACGCGAAGGCGGCCGTCATCGAGATGGGGATGCGGGGGTTCGGCCAGATTGCCCACCTTGCTTCGTTCCAAAAGCCAACCATCGGCGTCATCGTGAACATCGGTTGGTCGCACATCGAGATGGTGGGGAACCGCGATGGCATCGCCACCGCCAAGGGCGAACTCTTTGAGGCCCTTCCCGCCGATGGCGTCGCCATTCTCAACGCGGAAGAGGATGAGAACTACACTGAGGTGCTCGCCGGGAAGTTCGCCGGTCGCAAGCGCACGTTTGGGCTCGCGGGTTCGGGCGCGGACCTCGAGATCGAGGACTACCAGGCGCTCAGTTGGAGCGAGTGTTCGTTCCTGGCGAAGCTCGGCGACGAGCGACACCCGGTTCGGCTTGGCTTTGTCGGCTCCGCCCTGGCGCGCAATGCCGCCGCCGCGCTGCTCGTCGCGGTCGAGTGTGGGGTTCCATTCGCCGAAGCTTGCCGCGCCATCCAAACCGTGAAGCTGCCGCCGATGCGCATGGAAGTGCGCGAGTTCAACGGTGCGACCGTCATTCTCGACGCCTACAATGCCGCCCCTAACTCAGTCATCTCGGCCCTCGAGTCGTTCCGTGCGCTCTGTCCGACCGGACGCAAGGTGGCAATCCTCGGCGAGATGCGCGAGCTTGGCATCGACGAAGAACGCGGCCACCGCATCGTCGGCAAGGCCCTCGTCGAAGCAGGAATTGACCGCGCGATCACCCTCGGCGAGCCGACGAAGTGGATCGTCGACGAGGCGAAAGCCCACGGGATGGCTTACATCCGCCTAGCGGGCGATATCGACGAGGTCAAGGCGTTTTTGCGCACCGTTTCTCCCGGCGACACGGTCCTAATTAAGGGCAGCCGGGCGGTCGCGCTTGAACGTGCCCTAGAACCATAAGCCATGCTCTTCGTCGGTCTCCCGTTTTACGTCACGCTCCTCGTTTCTGCGGTTTGCGCCTACCCGGTGTACAAGTGGCTGCTCGCCGTGAAGGTGCGGCAAACCGTTTCGAGCCACCTGCCCACCCACCAAGGCAAGCAAGGCACTCCGACGATGGGCGGCATCATCTTTGTGCTCGGCATCACCGCGGGCCTCATCACGGCAGCGGCGAAGGGCGAGGGAAGCTGGTGGACGGTCGGACTCTTTGCCGGCTTCTCGCTGATCGGCTTCGTGGACGACTTCGTGGTCCCGAGGATGTTTCCCGGCAAGCGCGGCCTTGGCTGGATGCAAAAGCTCGGCGGACAGCTCCTGCTCGGCGCATTGCCCTCAATTGCCGCCAAGCAGATGGATCCGCTCTCGATTGGCGCGTCGATCTTCCTCGTTCTGTTCTTTGCCAACGCTTACAACTTCGCGGATGGGCTTGATGGGCTTGCGTCGCTCATCGGCATCTTCCTGTTCTTCGGGCTCGGCGCGCTTGCGCTCACCCAAACCGCGAACGGAGCGTCCCCCGACCTTCATGTTGCGAGTTGTGTCATCGCGGGGCTCGCGATCTTCCTCTTCCTCAATGCGCCTCCCGCCAAGATCTTCATGGGCGACGTCGGCTCGATGGGGATTGGCGCGCTCGGCGGCCTCATCACGTTCCAGGCGCTCTTTGCCGGTTCGACCCCGATGGGCCAGAGGCCTTGGCTGCCGGTTGCGGTGCTTTCGGTCGTCATGCTGATCGAACTCGTTCCGGGGCCGATCCAGATCCTTTCCGTGAAGCTGCGCAAGAAGCGAATCTTCCCGAAGACACCCATCCACCACGCGTTCGAGGATGCGGGATGGCCGGAAACGCGCATCGTCTTCACCTTCGCGATGGTCCAGCTGCTCTGCACGCTCATCGCGATCAATCTGATGCTGAAGGTCTAGGCCGTGGGGAGCATCCTTCCGCGCCGCATCGCAATTTTGGGCCTCGGGAGGAGTGGTCTCGGGGTGGCGAAGGCTGCGCTTCGTCACGGATCGCAGGTCACCGTATTCGACCGGGCTACTGCCGAGGGCCTCTCCAAGCCAGAACTCCTCGACGAGGCGCGCGCGCTTGGAATTGAGGTGGTGCTGGGCTGGAACCCGCCCGGTGCATGGGAGCGCGAGGCCACCGGGCCGTTCTTTGACCCGGAAGCGTTCGACGTTCTTGTGACTAACCCGGCGGTCGACTCGCGGTTTGCCGTCCTTCACCATGCCGGGATTCCCGTCTGGAGCGAGGTCGAGTTTGCAAGCCGGCTCTCCCGCGCACCGATCGCTGCGGTCACGGGCACGAACGGCAAGAGCACGACTGCGGCGATGACCATGCTCGCCCTGCGCGCGGCGGGCGTCGATGCGGTGCTTTGCGGCAACATCTTCGGCTCCGGCTACCCCGAGCAAACCCTCACCGAGGCGGCCCTAGAATCCACGCCCGACCAGGTGCTCGTCGCCGAGGTCAGCTCGTTCCAACTCGAGTGGGTGCCGACCTTTGCGCCCCAGGCCGCCGCAATCACCGCGATCTCCCCTGATCACCTCGACCGCTACGACCGCTTTGAGGACTACGCCCAGACCAAGCGCGACCTGTTCAAGAACCAACGCGAGGGTCAGGTCGCGATCGTGGGGCCGGACGTGGTCGCGCCCGAAGTCGATGGCCGGGCGTGGAGGTACGGGTTTCCGGGCTCAAAGGCGTGGGTCGAGGGCAGCACGATGCACCTCGCTGGGCAGTCGTTCGACTTTTCGGGTCGCGGAAGCCTCGTGCCCCACAACCGGCTTAACGCCTGCGCGGCCTTGCTCCTCGCGCTGGGTTGCGTGCCCGATCTTGACCTTGCGGCGGCGGCAAAAGAGCTTTCCGACTTCAAGGGCATTCGCCACCGGATGGAATGGATCGGCGAGCGCGAAGGAATCGAGGTCTTCAACAACTCGATGTGTACGAACCCAGCGGCGGTGGTTTCGAGCGCGGCAACGTTCAGCGGTCGGGGTCGACATTTGATCGTGGGTGGCGCGAACAAAGACTTAGATTTCTCGCCGCTTGCGCCGCTGCTTTTGGATTCCCAGGTTCACCTCTACCCCTTTGGTCGCGACGGTGAAAAGATCGCAGAATCTATCGGCTTTTCTGGGCCGTGTTATCGTACAATGGAAGAAGCCGCGCGGAGTGCGCTGGCAAACGCGGAGCCCGGAGAGGTCATCATGCTCTCCCCTGGTTGCGCAAGCATGGATGCATATAGAGATTTTCGCCATCGCGGCGAGGTCTTTACGGAACTAGCTAAGGATTGGCTTACTCATGGTTAGGCGCTTTACGATTCAGGACCCCGTTCTGTTCTTCTTGGTCCTTCTTGCCACGTTAGTGGGGATGATCTTCATCTTCGACGCGGGCTACGCACGTGCGATTGGAACCGGAAAGGCGTCGTTCGGAAGCATCCCGCCTGAGTTCCTCGCCCAGCTGAAATTCCTCATTCCCGCCGTCGGTCTTGGCCTCCTCTTCGCCAACCTCATGCCGGGAACGCTGCGCCGATTCGCTCCTTGGTTCTGGGGCATCGGAATCGCCCTCCTCATCTTTGTCCACTTTAAGGGCACGGTGCAAAACGGTGCACGGCGATGGATGCCGCTCGGGCCGTTCACCTTCCAACCCGCCGAATTCACCAAGTTCTTCGCGATCCTGTACCTTTCGAACGTCTTCGCCGACCGCGAAGCGTGGGTTGCGCCGAAGAAGCGGATTGCCCACTGGGCCGAATGGATGGATCGCGTGGCAATCCCGAAGCTGCAACGCTTCATGCCCGCTTTCTGGCTGCTTGTGGTCTCGTTCCTCATCGAAAAGGAGAAGGACCTTGGCACCGCCACGATCGTCTTGATGACCTCACTGATCATCTTCTTTGCCGGTCGCGTCAGCCGCTCGTCCATGATCTGGCTCTGCGGCCTTGCCCTCATGGGTGGCCTCGTCTTCGCGAAGCTCGAACCCTACCGCATGGAGCGAATCACCAACCACTTCGCCCGCTGGGAACCGAGCAATGTTGACGACGTCGGCTACCAAACCGTCCAGTCCGAAATCGGCATGGCGAGCGGCGGTCTCTTTGGCGTCGGGCTAGGAAACGGCCGCGCCAAGCACGTGATCCCCGCACCCACCACCGACTTCATCATGGCGACGGTGGCGGAAGAAACTGGCCTCTTTGGATCGGTGTGCGTCCTGAGCATCCTCGGCGTCATCGTCTGGCGAATGATCTGGCTCTCCCGGCGGGCACCTGATGAGTTCGGGAAGCTGGTGCTGATCGGCTCGGCGGCGTGGATCGGCGTCCAGTCGATCACCAATTACGTGATGGCGAACGCGACTGCGCCCGCGATTGGCGTGCCGCTCCCGTTCTTCAGTTCGGGCGGATCAAGCCTGATGGCGCTTTGGATGACGATGGGCGCGTGTCTCGCGGTGATGAACCCCGAGCGTGTGCATGGTCGAAACCCCAATAAGGAGGCGGCACATGCGGCTAGCGGTCAGCGGCGGCGGAACCGGCGGGCACGTCTATCCGGCGCTTGAGATCGCGCGGCATGCGATCAGCCTCGGGGACGAAGTCTTCTACCTTGGTAGTCATCGGGGCCAAGAGGGCGCAGCCTGTCAGGCCGCAGGGATTCCGTTTCAGGCCTATCCCGCCGAACCCCTTTGGTCGCTGAAGACCCCGCAGGGCTGGAAGGCGGCGATGAAGCTGCTCCAGTCGGTCGGGATGGCGAAGACCTACCTTCGATCGGCAAAGCCCCAAGCCTTACTTTCGACCGGCGGCTACTCGTCGGCCCCTGCGCTGGCGGCGGCACGCCGCCTCGGCATCCCGTTCGTGATCTACGAAGCGAATTCGGCACCGGGCCGGACCCACCGAATGTTCGCCCGCGACGCGAGGGCGTTTTGCACCCTTTTCAAGTCCACCTCAACTCGATTGCCGAACGTTCGGACCATCCGCACCGGCGCCCCGATCCGAAAGGCGCTCCGCGAGGCGGCCAAAGACCTCCATCCCGATGGCCTTGTCCTCGTGGTGGGCGGCTCTCAAGGAAGCGCATTCCTCAATGAGCGGGTCCCCGAGCTTCGTGACCACGTCGAAGGCGGTCGGTTTCTCCATGCCTTTGGCAAGAAGAACTTCACCGCCGAGATTGCCGAGCAGAGCAACGCGGAGTACGAACGGGTCGCCTACCTTGAATCCGAAGCCATCACCAAGGCCTATCAGTCGGCGTCGGTCGTGATTGCACGTTCGGGTGGAACCCTCGCCGAATTGGCCCTCTTTCGCACCCCGAGCGTGCTTGTTCCGCTGCCGACGTCGGCGGACGGACACCAGCGGCACAACGCCGAGGAGTTCTTCTCAATGGGGGCGGCCACCCTCATCGATCAATCGTCGTGGTCGGCCGAAGCTGCCGCCGCAGCAGTGAACCGATGGCTCCAAGACGGCGATGCTCGTGGCATGGCACAAAGTGCGCTTGCAGAGTGGGATATTCCCGACGCGACCGAGCGCGTTTACGAACAACTCGCCACGAAAAGTGCCCCGCGTCTGTCTTAATTGATGAGCAAGAATCATGCGCCGTCAAGAAGAGATCCAGCAGGCATTCGCGGACACTGAGGAACTCGTTTCCCAGGTCTATTTCTGCTTGATCGGCATCGGTGGGGCAGGGATGAGCGCGATCGCGCGCATGCTCCACTTTCGAGGCTACACGGTTTGCGGCGCGGACCTCGTGGAATCAGGCGAAGTGCTTGCCCTTCGCGAGCTTGGCATCGAGGTCCAAACCGGCCATTCCCCCGACCTGATCAAAGCGGGGATGGCCGTCGTCTTGAGCGACGCGATTGACCTTGACACCAGCCCCGAATTTGCCCGCGCGAAGGAGCTTGGTCTCAACTGCTTCCGCCGAACCCAGGTGCTCGGCTGGCTGCTCCAGGACCGCAAGGTCATCGCCGTGACCGGCACCCATGGCAAGACCACCACGACCGGCATGATCGGCGCGGGCCTTCAGAGCGCGGGGGCAAGTCCGCTCATCGTGGTCGGGGCGAGCGTGCCGCAGTTTGGCGGCCAGGTCGTCGAGGGTCCGGGCGAGTGGGCGGTCGTTGAGGCGTGTGAGGCCTACAACGGCTTTCACGACCTCAAGCCCCAGATCGTCGTTCTCACCAACTTGGAGCTTGACCACGCCGACTTTCACGGCAACTATGAGCGGCTACGGGAGTCGGTCGTGCAGTTCGTCGACACCCTTCCCGCCGACGGCTGGCTGGTCTATTGCAGCGAAGATCGTGGCGCGAGCGAGGTGGCCGAACTCTCGAACGTCCGGGCAATGCCGTATGGCATCAGCGCGTCTTGGGTTCGCCAAAGCTTCAACATCATGGGGCAGCCCGCTCCTGACCTAGGCGACCTACCCTCGTTCGATGAGAACGACCTCCACATGCCCGGCATCCACAACAAGCTGAACGCGGCGGGGGCGATCATGGCGGTCATGCTATCGGGCTACGACGTCGAGCGCGGCGCGGAAGGCATCCTGCGATTTGAGGGTGCGGAGCGGCGACTTCAGGTCATTCACGACGACGAGGTCACCGTGGTCGACGACTACGCGCACCACCCCACCGAGGTCCAGGCCAGTCTCTCTGCCTTGCGCACCAAGTTCGCGGGCCGCAAGATCAGGGTCGTTTTCCAGCCCCACCTTTATTCCCGCACCGCGCCCCTTGTGGCCGACTTTGCGGAAGCACTGTCGCTCGCCGATGAGGTCGTCCTGACCGACATTTATCCCGCCCGCGAGGACCCGATGCCGGGAATGAGCTCGGCGCTCATCGCGGAAAAGGTCATCAAGCCCTGCCGCTACGTTCCAAATCGACACCTGCTTCCGCGTCTCGTCGCCGGTTGGACCTCGAAGGGCGACGTGGTGGTCGGAATGGGGGCGGGCAACATCTCTGAGTTTGCTCCCGCGCTCATCGAAGAGCTCGACCGCAAGAGCGCGAAGAGTTACCGCGTTGCCGTCGTCTTCGGCGGCGATAGCGCGGAGCGCGAGGTCTCGATTCACACCGGCCGCTATGTCGCCGACGCCCTCGAGCGGCTTGGCCACACGCCGGTGATGGTTGATGTCTCGAACTTGCTCCTCTCGGATGGCGACCTGAGCGTCTTCACCGGCGCGGGCCGCCCCGAAGTTGCTTTCCTCGCCGTCCACGGCACCCACGCCGAAGATGGCGCGATCCAGGGGCTATTCGAGCTGCTTTCGATCCCCTACGTCGGTTCTGGCATCCAGGCGAGCGCGCTCGCGATGGACAAGGCACTGACGAAGACGATCCTGCGCGACCGCGGCTTGCCATTCGTCGAGAGCACCTTGGTGACCCGTAAGACGCCCCGTCCAGTCCCGATCGAGCCCTGGCGACCGGTCGTCGTCAAGCCCAACGCGCAAGGTTCCACGGTCGGACTTAGCTTCGTCAAGACGCCCGAGCAGCTTGAGCACTCGCTCGACGTCGCCCTCGCCTACGACGATGCCGCCCTTGTCGAAGATTGGGTCACCGGCATGGAGATTTCGGTCCCGGTGCTCGGAGGACGCGCGCTCACTCCGGTGGAGATCTGCCCGGTTTCGGGGATGTACGACTTTGCGAACAAATACACGCCGGGAGCGACCGAAGAGATTGCGCCTGCCCGGTTGCCGCAGGCGGTGCTCGATCAGGTTTGCGACATCGCGGTGCGGGCCCATCAAGCGCTCGGCTGCGAAGGGGCGACCCGCACCGACATGATCGTCCAGGACCCGCAAGGCAACGCCCGGCCGATCGTGCTTGAGGTGAACACCCTGCCGGGAATGACGGGGACTTCGCTGTTCCCGAGGGGCGCGGCGGCATCGGGCATGACGTTCGACGAGGTTGTGGGATGGTTGGTCGAGGACGCTCGGAGGAGATATGCCGAAAAGACGTCGTAGGCGGCGCGTAGCCCTGAATTGGGGGCCGATTCTCTTCCTTGCGAGCGTCGCCAACATCACGGCGGGGCTCTTCTTTAGTCCGCTGACCGCGATCCGCAAGGTCCGAGTGGTTGGGGCTTCGCCCAGCGACCAGGCGCGAATCCAAACGATCCTCGATGACGAGCGTGGCAAGCCCGCGGTCCAAGTTTCGCCGAGACTAGTCGAAACTCGCGCCTTGGAGGCGAGCGAAGTTCGCACCGCCCAGTTCGGCCGCAACCTCTTTGGTCATGCCGAGCTGACAATCTCGCTTCGGCGGCCCGTGGCGACGGTGAACGGTGCTCCGGGGATGGCGATGGACCCGACCGGCAACCTCTTTTCGACCAAAGCCGACCTTTCCGCGCTGCCGTCGGTCTATCCGCCCCAAGGCGACGATTGGAAGCTCGAATGCGCCCTTGTCGGCACCTGGGCGAGGGGGCGAATGGCCGAATTGAGCGAAAGCCTTAAGACGACCTTCCAAAACGACGCGCTTACCCTACACGACGACCCCAGTTCCGGCGTATTCTTTACGATAGGAGACCGCGTCCGAGTGATTCTTGGTGACTGGTCCGACCTGCAAGTGAAGTTGCGCACCCTTCGGGGCCTCCTCAGCAAAGATGGAGAGCTCCTCAATGAAAGTTCTGAGATCAACCTCACGGCACCGGACCATCCGACCAGAATCAAGAGGACGGACACGCCGTGAACATCTTTTCGAACCAATACCGACAAAACAAGAACTGGCTCTGGTCCATGAGCCTCATGTCGGCGCTGCTCGGTTTCATGATGATGATGGCGTGGGTGACGCGCGAAAGCCGCACCACCCGCATTGACAGCACCGACGCCGACCAGCAGAACCGAGTGCTTAAGGGCTCGATTGACATCCAGGAGCAGTACCTGAAGGTCAGCGAAGAAGTGAAGCGACTTCGCGCGGACAAGACGAAGCTGGAAGAAGCGCTCGCCAAGAACGACAACGGCTCGAAGACGCTCAACGACTCGCTCCAAGAAGCGAAGATGCTCGCCTGTCTCACCGAGCTGGAGGGCCCCGGCCTTGTCGTCACCCTTCGCGATAGCCAGAAGCCGACCGCGATCCCGAGCGACGCTGCCATCCACGACCTCGACGTCCTTCGAACGGTCAACGAGCTCTGGAATGCAGGCGCAGAAGGGATTGCCGTGAATGGCCAGCGCGTGACGACGAATTCGAGCATTCGCTGCGTCGGCAGCACGATCCTCGTCAACGACATCAAGATCGCACCGCCCGTGCGCATCGAGGCGATTGGCGACGGCAAGACCCTCAGCGGCGCGATGAGCCTTCCCGAAGGCGTTCTTGACGTCATGCGACGGCTCGACCCCGCGATGGTCAACATTGAACTCGCCGAGAAGCTCCGCCTACCCGCCTTCGCGGGAAGCACGACCCGCAAGTGGGGAACCGTGCCGAAGGAGACTCCGAAGTGATCCTTGTCCCGTTCATTTCGCTCTTCCTCGGCGTGCTCGGCGCGTTTTTTCTCGTCGGGCCGATCAAGGGCGAAGCGGGCCAATACCTCGCGGTGGCGTGTCTTGCCGGACTCGACACGATCCTCGGCGGCATTCGGAGTTTGCAGGAAGGGAAGTTTAGCAACGACGTCTTTGTCACTGGCTTTTTCTCCAACGTCATCATTGCCTTCTCCTTGGCTTGGCTCGGCGACAAGATCTTTTTGAACCTCTTTCAGGTCGTTGCTCTTGTCCTTGGAGCACGAATTTTCACCAACCTCAGCCTCATTCGGCGAATCCTTCTCACGAAGTGGCATGACGCGCGCGAGCGAAAACGGTTAGAATCTCTGGCGAGCCAACCGCAAGCAGAGACTAGTCGTTCATGAAACCTGTCTTCGTCCTCGATATCGGCACCTCCAAGGTCGTTTGCCTTGCTGCCTCGCTGAGCGAAAAGGGCCCCATGAAGGTCCAAGCGATCGGCATTGCGACGAGCAAGGGCGTGAAGCGAGGAGCGATTGTCGACCTCGCCGAAGTTTCGGGCGCGATTCAGCTTGCGATTCAACGCGTGGAGTCCGACCTCGGACAAAAGGTGACCGACCTCCTCGTGAACGTCGGCGGCACTGAAGTGGAAGGGACGGTGGGCCAAGGCCTCGTTCCAATCTTCCCCCGCTCGCGCTCGATCACCCGCGAAGACGTCCTCCAGGTGATCAATCACAGCCGCCAGATCATGCTCCCGCCGGACCGCGAGATGGTCCAATCGATCCCGCGCGAGTTCCGCATCGACGGTCAGCGCGGCATCCAAAAGCCGATTGGGATGAACGGCTCGCGGCTTGAGGTTTCCACCTTCATCGTCACGTCGCCGATGAGCCTCGTCCAGAACCTGGAAAGCGCGATCGGAACGACGGGCGGACGCATCGACCAGTTTTGCCTCGGTGGCCTAGCGAGCGCGCTCGGCGTCGCCACCGAAGAAGAGATCGAGAGCGGCGTCGTCGTTCTAGACATCGGGGCCGGAAAGACGGACCTCGTGGTGCTCTCGGGTGGATCGATCAACTACGCGGCCACGCTGCCGATTGGCGCGGGCCACGTCACCTCGGACCTCAGCAAGCTCCTCAAGGCATCGCCCGACGAAGCAGAGCGGCTGAAGATTCGCCACGGCATCGCCCAAGCGAAAGGCGTCCGCGAGGATGAGTCGGTCGATGTGGTTCAGCTCGGCCAAACCACGCCGCGACCCCTCCAACGCCGCGTGCTCTGCGAGATCATCGAGAGCCGCATGCGTGAAATCGCGACAATGACTTGGCAGCATGTGGAGCGGAGCGGAATGGTTGGAATGCTTCCGGGCGGGCTTGTGCTCACCGGGGGTGGCTCGCGACTTCCCGCTACCGACGAGCTTTTTGCTGACACCGTGCGCCACCTGCGGGTTCGCCAGACCGAACCGAGCGAGAAGGCCGCGCGAGATGCGGTGGGCCTTGCTTGTGCGCTGGGGCTTGCCCGCTATGGCCTCCAGTGCCAAGAGGACGAACTCATTCCTGCCTCCGGGGGCACCGGTTGGAAGGAAAAAGTTCGTACCTTCTGGTCACTGATGTCGGGTCGCTAAGGCGACGCGCTACCCGCGCTGAGAACGGGCTGGGCGGCCTGTTCGCTGCAGAGCACGACCATCAGGTTCGAGACAAGCTGCGATTTCTCGCTGTCGGTTAGCTCGACAATCTTGTCCTTCTCCAGCCTCGTCAGTGCCATTTCGACCATGCCGACCGCGCCCTCGACGATGAGCTGACGAGCGGAAACGACCGCGCTCGCCTGCTGGCGGCGAAGCATCGCTCCCGCGATTTCGGGGGCGTAGGCAAGGTGGCTGAGCCGCGCTTCGATGATCTCGACGCCGGCAAGGGCCAGACGCTCACCGAGTTCGTCACGAAGGTGGTCACCGACCTCGGTCGTGTTGCGCCGTAGGCTGATGCTCTCTTCGTCGGCGTCATAGGGGAACATGCTCGCGGTGTGGCGCAGAGCGGTCTCGCTCTGCATCGCGACATACGACTCGTAGTTCTCGACCTCGAAGAGGGCGCGATAGGTGTCCCGGACCTGCCAAACGACAACGGCGGCGATCTCGATCGGGTTGCCCATCGAGTCGTTCACCTTGAGCGGGACGCCGTTGAGCGTTCGTGCCCGGAGCGAAACCGGCTTCTTCGACGTGAACGGGTTCACCCAGTGCATGCCGTCCTTGCGAGCGGTGCCCACGTACTTGCCGAACAGCGTGAGGACGCGGCTGTTGCCCGGCTCGAGGACAAAGAGCCCGCCCATGAAGATGCTCCATAGGATGAAGCTCACGAAGGCGACGATGGCGAGAGCGACATCACTGATGCCACCGCTTTGGTGCAGACCATACAGCCACTTCCCATAGAAGAAGGGCCCGACCATGAGGATGATAAACAGGGGCCAGCCTGGAATTGAAAATGCAGGACGTTCCTTCATGCCCTAATGTACGTGGGCGTCGATGCTTTGGATGCGGTGAACCGTTGCTTCCCATGCGCCTTTCGTCGACGGCACGAGTCGGACCTCAAACGCGTCGCCGAAGACGGTCACCCGCGTGGAAACGGGGAGTTCGGCCAAGTTCCAAACCGCTTCGATGAACTGGTTCAAAACGGCCTGAATCAGGATCTTCTGGTCGGGTCGGATGGGGGCGGTGCGGACTTCGGGAAGGCCTTGCTTGGCCAGTCCCCGGGTTTCGGCGCGGAGCAGCCCGCTTTGCATGCAGAACACCGTTCTGGCGTGGCTTGTCGCGAGCTTGAAGTACCGGTCGGCCTTGATCCTGGCCCCAAGGTCGTCGAGGCTAAGGAGCTCCTCGGAGACGGTGTCAAAGATCACGCTGCTACCCGCGGTGCGCGCGATCACGAAGGCCATCGTCGGCATGAGGATCAGCCCCGGCTTCGCCTTGTGAGGAGGGGAAATGAATCGGATTCGCGCGATCATCTTCGAGTTCGCGAGCTCGGTGAGTTGCTCGGCGGTGGGGACGATGTGGTCCTCGAAAAGATCAGGGCGGAAGACATGGGGATTTTCGGCGCGGGCGACCCGGCTGTAGGTGAACCGGATGTCGTGGAGCAGTCCCAGCTCTTCCGCACCGACCGCCTCGGCCTGGGCGAGCTTGGGGATGAGAATTTCGATGCTGGGGAGCTCCTCATGGGGAAGGAAAATCCAGAACTCCATGTGGGCATCGCGCTGGCGACAAAGCCGAAGCTTGATGCGTTGGGCGAGATAGAAACTGCCGATCGCGCCGATCACGAAGCCAGCAAGAAGGGACCAGATCAAGGCATTCGCCCCTCGAACCAAGCATGAAGCAGCTTCAATTCATCGGGACGATCAATCATCGCCGTGCAGGTCATGCAGAGTCCGGCCTCGTTCACGTGCTTGGAACGGCACAGCAGGCATCGGTCAACTTGGCGAGCCAGGCGGACAAACCGTCCCTGGGTGAGCACATAGGCCAATTCTTCCCTAGGGAAACCCTCCTCATGAAGCCTCGCCACAACGGAGAATGTACCGCGAAATTAGGGTAAAAGCCGGACGTCATCATGAACGCAATGCTGTCTCTGGCTCTCGCCACCGTTATTGGCCACGCACAGTTGCCCGAACCGAATCCGTCGGCCATTGTTGGCGCAAGGTCCCTCGCCTTGAGTCCTGATGGTAGCCGGCTCGCCTTTAGCTATCGCGGCGACGTCTGGGTTGTATCAAGCAAGGGTGGACGCGCCGTCCCCGTCACCAACCACGTCGAAATGGACGACCGCCCGATTTGGTCGCCCGATGGTAAGTGGATCGCCTTCGCCAGCAACCGAGCGGGTGGAAGCAGCATCTTCCTCGTGCCCGCCGATGGCGGAGAAGTGCGCCGCCTCACCTACGCCCCGTTTTCGGATGCGCCCTCCGATTGGTCCGCCGATGGGAAGGAGATTCTCCTCCGGACGAACCGCGAGACCCGCGAGAACGGCATCTATGGCATCAACGTGACCACGGGCGCGATCAAGGAATACCTCCTCGACTTTGCTCGCATCGAGAACCCCAAGTACAGTAGCAACGGCGGCGGACTCGTTTATCAGCGCATGGGCTTCCCGAATGTCCGCCCGCGCTATGAAGGTTCGGCGGCGGCCCAGCTTTGGCGCTATGACACCGCGAAGGGCGAGCGCGTGGCCATTGAGAGCAACGGCTTCCAGCACCTTTGGCCAGGCGTCGGAAACGACGGCACCGTCTATGCAGTCACCGTGCGCGAGAAGACCCCGAGCACGACCGTCGCGGGCAAGACGATCCCCAAGATCAGCCTCTCGGACAACGCCAACCGCACCCCCAACGTCTGGGCCTATGGCGCAGGCGTACCGAAGCGACTGACCGGCTTTGTCGGTGGTTCGGGCGCACGTTATCTCACTGTGGCGAAGGACGCGAGCATGATCGCCTTTGAGCGCGACGGCGATGTGTTCGTCATGAAGCCTGGCGGTCAAGCCGAAAAGCTGCGCATCGTTGTCAGCGTCGACGAGAAGACCACCCAGGAAGAGCGGCTCGTGCTCACCAATGGCGTGGAGGCGTTCTCGGTCACGCCGAAGAACGACCAGTTAATCTTCAGCGTACGCGGCGAACTTTGGCAGGTCCCGGTGCGAAAGGGCAGGGGCCCGAACGCCGACGACGCGACCCAGCTCACCGATTGGGCGGGCGTTGATACCCTTCCGCTCGTTACGCCGGACGGAAAGGCGGCTTTCTTCATCTCCGACCGAAACGGCGCTCTTCGATTATTCCGAATCGACCTCGCCACGAAGGATGTCACCCCGATCACCACGGTTGACGCCGACGTTGCCGAGCTGCGACTCTCCCCCGACAAGAAGCTCGTCAGCTTCTGGATGCTGGGTAGCCAGGGCGGCATCTACACTGTCCCCGTCGGCGGCGGAACCCCCACTCGCGTGCTCGCCTATCCCGGCGGCAGCCCGAACATCGACTACGATTGGTCACCGGATCAGCGCTACATTGCGTTCTCCAAGCCGATCGTCGGCAGCGGCTTCTACTACTGGGAGTCGGCCTCGAGCATCCAGGTTTACGACGTCGCCAAGAAGGAGTCGATCAACGTCACCAACCTAAGCGTTTCGAACAACACCCCGCGATGGTCGCCCGACGGCAAGTACCTGCTGTTCGGCAGCAATCGCGGCGGCGGCAACGGCATCTACGCCCTTCCGCTGCGCGGCGAGGATTCGCGAACGACCGAGCTTGAGGTTCGCTACGAAAAGCCGACCGGCCCGGTCAAGGTGGAGATTGACTTCGACGGCATCGACCGACGAGCGCGACGTCTCATCGCCCAACCGAGCGAAGGCGACGTCCAGTACGACGCGGCGACCGGCGAAATCTGGTTCCAGAGCGAAGGCGACCTTTGGAAGGCTAGCTACAGCGGCGAGGACCTTCGACGCGTCACCGCCGGCGGAGGCGTCGGCCCGTGGGAATTCGCGCAGGACGGCAACACCATCGTCTTCGGGCGGGGTGGACTCGCCAACCTGTTGAACATCCGCGATCCGCGCTTCATGGCGATGCCGATCTCGTTCCGCGCCGATTGGACCCGCGACCTTCGCAAGGAGCGACGGGCGGCGTTCGAGCAGTTCTGGCGTGCCTACAACGCGAACTTCTATGACCCGAACTTCCACGGCCGCGACTGGCTGGAAATCCGTAAGCGCGTCGAGCCTCTGCTTAGCAGCGTCGGCCACCCCAGCGAGTTCGCCACCATCCTCAACCAGATGGTTGGCGAGCTGGAGTCGAGCCACAGCGAAGTCAGCAGCTCGTCGTTCGTCCCTGGACCGTCCAACGCGCACCTTGGTTTCGTCATCGATCCCAAGTTCGCGGGCCCTGGCCTCCGGATTGCGCAGGTCCCCGAGCGAACGCCGGGAAGCTACGCCAAGACGAAGCTGAACGTCGGTGAGATTGTCACCAAGGTCAACGGCAAGGAAGTCTCTTTCAACGAGGACCTCTATCGCAACGTGCTGAACAACCAAGTCGGCCGCGACCTGACGCTCACCGTCCAAGGAACAGACGGTAAGACCCGCGAGGTGAAGTACCGCGCTCTCTCGTCGGGCGAGTTCTCGGGCCTGTTGTTCGAGAACCGACTCGCCGCGCGACGGGCTTACGTCGAGAAGAAGTCGGGCGGCAAGCTCACCTATGTCCACATCGCGGGCATGAGTCAGGGCGAGCTGGTCCGGTTCAACCAGCAGGTCTGGCAGTTCGCCCATGGCAAGCAAGGCGTGATCATCGACGTTCGTGACAACGGCGGCGGTAACACTGCCGACCGCATCATCGACGTCCTTGAGCGACAGCCGACGATGATTTATGCCCCGCGCGACGAGGCGTTCTTCAAGGGTCCGGGCCAGACGCTGAACATGCCGATGGTGGTCATGCACGCGGAATCGAGCTTCTCGAACGCGGAGATGTTCCCCGCGGCGATGAAGGCGCGCAAGCTCGCCAGCCTCGTTGGGATGCCGACTCCGGGCTACGTCATCTACACCGGCGGTCTTCCGCTTGTGGACGGCACCAACGCTCGAATGCCGGGCACCGGCGTCTGGCGCATCGATGGCACGCCGACCGAGAACATGGGTCAGCAGCCGGACTACAAGGTGGACATTTCGCCCGCCGACTACTTCGCGGGCCGCGATCCTCAGCTCGACAAGGCGATTGAGGTCCTCCTCAAGCAAGCCAAGTAAGGCGAGTCACAAAAAGAGTCGGGGCTCCTGGTTTCCCAGGGGCCCCGACTGCGTTTCAAAGGGTTACGAAGGGCTTACTTGCCTTCGCCCTTGTCTTCGCCACCCATCTTGCCGGGCTCGCCGCTGGGAGCGCCCGAAGGAGCGGTCGAAGGAGCACCCGACGGAGTAGCCGACGGAGTGGCTTCCGGCGATGCGGTCGGCTCCTTGGCCGGTTCGGTCGACTTAGGAGCAGCCGACTGGGTCGGAGCTGCGCCGCCAGTGTCGCCTTCGCCTTCCTTCTTGCATCCGGTGACGCCAAAAGCGAGGGCTGCGATGGCAGCGAGGATCATAATCGTGTTGAGTTTCTTCATTTGTTAGCAACCTGTTGGTTAGTTTCAGAACTTCCGCAGAATGAGGTCTCTCGGACCCGAAGGTCCCCGCATATTGCGTTGGTTCCAAAACGAAGAACGATTTCGCGTTGCAAAAAGTGCCGAAATCGGGCTTCTTGAAGATGATTGGTCCAATCTGGGGCATAAAATAGGCCTCATGGCCCGTTTTGAGCCCGACCGCGACTATGGTCTGAACACCCTCATCGCCCATCTCGGCGAAGAGGAAAAGATCAAGGGCGCCGTGGTCCCTCCTATTTTTCAGAATTCGCTGTTCCTCTTCGAGACCATCGACGACCTGAACGGTCACATCCGTGAGGGGCGGACCGACATGGACGTCTACAGTCGGGTCAGCAACCCGACCACGAGCATCGCCGAGAAGAAGATCGCGGCGATCGAGGGCACGGAAGAGGCTCGGCTGTTCAACTCGGGGATGGCCGCGATTTCCGCCGCGATCCTCAGCGCGCTCGATGGCCCCGCCCACGTCGTCGCGGTCGATACCTGCTATGGCCCCACCCGCCAGTTCCTGGACTACATGAGCCGGTATGGGGTGACCACGACCTACATCGAGGGCACCGACCCCGACGCGGTGATCGCCGCCATTCGGCCCGGCGAGACCCAGGCGGTCTACCTAGAGTCGCCGAGCAGCGTGCTCTTCCTGCTCCAAGATCTCACCACGATTTGCCGCTATTGCCGCGAGCACGGCGTCACCACGATCCTCGACAACAGCTATTCGGCGGGCGTGTTCCAGAAGCCAGCTTCATTTGGCGTGGACCTTGTCGTCCACAGTGCGACGAAGTACTTCGGCGGCCATAGCGATGTCGTCGCAGGCGCGATTGCCGGTTCAAAGGAGCGGCTGACGAAGATGACGATGGAAGAGGTCAGCCTCTTCGGCGCGATCCTGCCGCCCTTCCCCTCGTGGCTCATCCTGCGCGGCCTGCGAACCCTCACCGTGCGACTGAAGCACCATCAGGAAGCGGCGAACCACATCGCAAAGTGGCTCCAGGGCACCGGCGCGGCGGATGCTGTTCACCATGTTGGGCTCGATTCCTTCCCCCAGGCCGCTCTGCGAGATCGGCAGATGACGGGAACGTCGGGTCTTTTCAGCTTTGAACCGAAGGTCCAAGACGGCGAGAAGGTCAAGGCGTTTGCCAATCACCTCGGCCTCTTCGGTCGCGGCGTGAGTTGGGGCGGATTCGAGAGCCTCGTCGTCGCCTTCCCAACCCATCCAATGCACTACGAATCGTCGCGCTGGATCGTGCGTCTGAACATCGGGCTTGAAGAGCCCGCCGACCTCATTGCCGACATCCAGCAGGCCCTCCACGCATCCGAACTCCTCCCATGAAACTCATCGCACCCTTCCTCTTTGCCGCCCTTTCAACCGTCGCCTCGTCGACGATCAAGTACAAGCTCACGCCCGAGCCGGACCGAAAGACCGTCCTTGTCGAGATCACGGTGGAGAAGGCGGGCGAAAAGCCGGTCTTTCAACTCCCGACGTGGTGCCCTGGCTTCTACTTCCTCATCAAGTACGAGGACAAGGTGTCTGACTTTGCCGCCACCGCGGCCGATGGCTCGAAGCTGAGCTTCGAGAAAGGGAAGTCGGAATGGACGGTCAAGAACCCCGGCAAGGGCGCAGTGACGGTCAAGTACCGGGTCAAGGGTGACGACGCCGGCCTCGGTTTCTTCGGAACCAATGTGCGCGATGACAAAGCCTTCGTGAACGGGCCGAGCGCATTCATGTACGTCGCCGGCAGGAAGGAAGAGAAGACCGAACTCCAAGTCTCGCTCCCCAAGGGCTGGGATATCGCCACCGGCTCGGAATCGAAGGATGGCGTCTACACTGCAAGTGGCTACGACGAACTCGCCGACCATCCGATCCAGATGGGCGCGTTTGAACGGCGACAGTTCAAGGTTGAAGGAATTCCATTCGAGGCGATTTGGGTCGCGACGAACAACACGTTCAACCCCGACCTTGACGCGGAGACCGAGATCCTTCGCAAGGTCTCGATCCCTGCGATCAAGCTCTTCGGCAGTGCGCCGTTCAAGCACTACACCTACATCTTCCATCTCGCGATTGGAAACTTCGGCGGCGGCCTTGAGCACCGGGCGAGCACTGTCATCGCGATCCCGAATTCGCGACAACTGGGCCTCGACGACCTCGCCGCACACGAGTACTTTCACGCCTGGAACGTGAAGCAGATTCGGCCCGCCAACCTCGGCCCGTTCGACTACATGAACATCACCCGGACCGCGAATCTCTGGTTCTCGGAAGGTGTGACCGACTACTATGCGAAGATGACGACCTATCGGAGCGGCTGCCAGGAGAAGGCGTGGCTGTTTCGCGAGCTGAGCGGCCAGGTCCAAGAGATTCAGGGCGCAAGGGGCCGACTCGGCATCACCCTCGCCGACGTCTCGCGCCGCGCGTGGGAGAACGGCGGCTTTGGCGTGAATGGGGTCTCGTACTACACCAAGGGTCTGCTCGTCGGTTGGATCTTCGACGCCGTCATCCGATCAGAAACGAAAGGGAAGAAGTCGCTCGACGACGTCATGCGCCTGCTCTACAAGAAGTACGCCCTGCCGAAGCCCGGCTTTGCCGAGGATGGCTTGATGCTCGCGATCAGCGAAGTGGCGGGGAAGGACCTCAGCGCGCTTTACCAGCGGATGGTCAACTCCACCCAGGAGCTGCCGTACGACCTTCTCAACTGGATCGGCCTCAACGTGGACGCCAACGGTAACGTCGGTGAGCTTGGCCGTCCGACCGATGAACAGCGAGCCCGGCTCGCCGAATGGCTCAGCCGATAAGGCGCATAAGAAAAACAAGCCGGGAAGACTGATCTTCCCGGCTTGTTTTGTTAATGGGTTGAAAGCCTTAGGCTTCTTCCGTGGTTTCTTCGGCAGCGGCCTCAGCAGCGGGCGCCTCTTCTTCGGTCGCCTGCGGGTCGAAGACGACCACGTTGACCGACGAGTTCACGTCGCGGTGGAGGTCGAGCTCAACCTGGTGGGTGCCGAGTCGCTTGATCGGCTCGATCAGAGCAACCTGCTTCTTATCGAGGGTCTTGCCAAGCTGGGCAGCGATGGCGTCCACGATGTTCTGGCTCGTGATCGCACCGAAGAGCTTGCCGGTCGACTGGCCGACCTGGCCTTCAATTCGGATCGTCTTGCCGTTGAGCTCTGCACCGAGGGCTTCCATCGAAGCCTTTTCGCCGGCGGTCTTTTCGGCAGCCTTGGAGAGTCGTCGGTTGAGAGCCTCAACCTGCTTCTTCTCGGCGACGGTGGCGAGGCCACGGGGGAAGAGGTAGTTGCGAGCGAAGCCGTCGGCCACGTTCACGACCGTGCCTTCTTTTCCAACCTTTGGCACGGTTTGCTTGAGAATAACTTTCATGGGTTTCTCCGATTTCGTTCAGAGCGAATGGGCTTGCCCACTCACGCAGAAACGCCCCGCACGTGGCGGGACGTTTCAAGTTATACCCAAAGTTAGGCCGCTTCTTCGCCGTTTTGGAACACGCCCCGATAGAGTGCGCCTGCGATCACCGCACCAACCACCGGACCGGCCAGCCAGCTGAGCACCGAAGTCCACGAACTGCTCGTCACGCTGAGCGAGACGCCCACCGCGGGGTTGATCGCCGCGCCGCTCACCGGACCGATCGCCATGATGCCGGTCGCGAGCATGACGCCAAGATAGAGGGCGCCGTTCTTGGGGGCGCGCTTGTCGGCGGCGGTCATCAGCACCACGAGGATGAAGAACAGGGTGATGAAGAGCTCGGCGACCATCGCGTTCGTCTGGGTGATGCCGTTGGCTGGTGCGATCTTGATTGCCGCTCGGACACCCGCTCCGCCATCGCCATAGACTGAACTCGCGGCGAACGAGCCAACAATGCCGCCGACGCACTGGGCGAGGATGTAGCCAATTGCATCCGAAGCCTTCATCTTGCCGGCGACGACGAGTCCAATCGTCACCGCGGGGTTGAACTGACCACCGCTGATCGGCCCCATCGCGGTTCCCATGCCGACGACGTAAAACGCAACCGCAAGCGCGATCGTGATCGGGGGCCAACCGGTCGGAAGGTTGGTGGCGCAGCAAACGACAACCAAAACGAGGCCCATCGTGCCGAGGACCTCTGCAAGAAGCGCACGTCCATTCATGATTAGCGAAGAGACGTGCGCCTATAGGTTGGGGATGCGTTATCGCTTGAATTTAATCGAAACTGAATTGATGCAATAGCGCAGTCCAGTGGGCATGTGGGGCGCGTCGGGGAAAACGTGACCCAGGTGGCCGCCGCAGCGCTTGCAGGTCACCTCGACTCGGCGCATGCCGAATGTGTTGTCCTCGTGCTCCTCGATGGCGTCGGGATTCACGCCCTCATAGAAGCTTGGCCAGCCGCAACCGGAGTCAAACTTGGTGTCGCTCTTGAAGAGCAGCGCGCCACACCCGGCGCAGACGTACTCACCTTCGCCCTTGAAGTCCCAATACTCGCCGGTGAAGGCTCGCTCGGTCCCCTTCTCTCGGAGAACGTGGTACTGCTCCGGCGTGAGCACGCCCTTCCACTCTTCTTCCGTCTTTGGCATTGGGGAATTGTCCATCGGCGTTGTCGTCGTCTCGTCCATGACGTATTCTAAGGCGGGTGGGGCCATCCTCGTTCCCACCTTCGGTTGAGAGGAAGAAAATGATCCTAGTCGGTGCTTTGCTCATGGCTGCCATCCCGCGAGTTGTCGAAGTCGTTCCGCCCCAACGCTGGTTCCCGGCGGGTTCGTCCGTGGAGCAGGTCATACCGGACGTTGACCTTGGTATCGATGCCAAAGAGGTGATCGCCTCCTGGAACGTGCAACCGACGATCGATGCGAAGATCAAAGTCGAAGTGTGTGCCCACGTGCTCGACCGAAAGACGAGCTGGTACACGATGGCGGACTGGAACCTCCATGAGGCAGCGACACGCACGACGGTGAACGGCCAAAAGGACGACGACGGCAAGGTCTCGACCGACACGCTCGTGCTCAACCGACCGGCGCGCAAGTTCGACGTCCGCATCACGGTGACCACCGGTGCCGCCGGGGCCGAAGTTTCGCTCCTCACCCTTGCGGGTTCGAACGGCATCAATCCCGAGCCTGCGCCGAGCCGCGTCGGCCTTGGAAAGGTGATCGAAGTGCCCCAGAAGTGCCAGGGCAACTATCCGAAGGGCAACGTGATCTGCAGCCCGACCTCCACGACGATGATCCTGAACCACTGGTCGATCATCCTCAACCGAATGGACCTGAATGTCGACGTCCCCGAGACCACCGAAGCGGTCTGGGACGCCGCCTACAACGGGGGCGGCAACTGGCCGTTCAACACCGCTTTCGCTGGCTCATTCCAGGGCCTGCGTGCCTACGTGACCCGGCTCTCGTCGATCAACGACCTTCAGGAATGGACCAGCCGGGGCTTCCCGGTCGCGTGTTCGGTCGCCTCCAGCGTGCTTTATGGCAAGATGCTTGACCCGAAGGAGCAAGGCCACCTGGTTGTCCTCGTTGGCTTTGCCGAGAACGGCGACCCGATCTTCAACGACCCGGCCTGGAAGTCGGGCGTGCGAAAGACCTTCAAGCGGGCAGACTTTGACAAGGCGTGGAACCACTCGGACCACACCGTCTATCTCATCTATCCGAAGTCGACTACGCCTCCGCCGACCCAGGGAAGCTGGCTGCCCTAAGCCGTCACTTTCCGGCAGAGTTCAAGGATTCGCTCGACCACTTGGTCGATCGGCAGGTTCGCGCTGTCGATGACGGCGGCCCCTGGCGCGACGGTGAGCGGGCTTTCGCTGCGGTTGATGTCGCGGTGGTCGCGGTGCTCAATCTGCTGGCGCACTTCGAGGTACTCCATCTCCTGGCCCAGTTCAATCGCGCGTCGTCGCGCGCGCTCTTCGAGCGAAGCGGTGAGATAGACCTTCACGTGGGCGTTCGGGGCGACGACGGTGGTCACGTCGCGACCTTCGAGGATGCAGCCGCCCTTCGCAACCATCGCCTGTTGGCGGCGCACCATCTCCTGGCGAACTTGGGGGAACGTTGAAAGGCTGCTCGCAAGATCGCCGATTTCGAGCGTTCGAATGAGGCCGCTCACGTCCTCACCGTTGAGCATGAGGCGGGGCGGCGTTCCCGGG
The DNA here is from genome assembly GCA_018268355.1 of Armatimonadota bacterium. Lineage (GTDB taxonomy): Bacteria > Armatimonadota > Fimbriimonadia > Fimbriimonadales > Fimbriimonadaceae > JAFDWR01. Next base: position 165,415 of record JAFDWR010000001.1, read on the forward strand.
CCAAAGTCCAATTCTAGGTTGTGGAGGATTTCGGCGGCCCGTTCGCCATCCTGCGGACCAAGGCCAGCCCTTTGGGCGGCCAGCGCGAGCCCGCGATACATCGCCCCAGTGTCAAGGTAGCGGATCCCCAGCGTCTGGGCCAGTTGTTTGGCCACCGTGCTCTTTCCCGCACCGGCGGGGCCGTCGATGGCGATGACAAGCTCATTCAATTGCATAGGCTGTTCAGGTGGTTCATGAAGTCGGGGTAGCTGCTGCTGACGGTCTCGACCCCGTCGATTGTGGTCGTCCCTTCGGCGATCAAGCCCGCAATCGCAAAGGTCATTGCGATCCGGTGGTCGAGGTTAGATTCGATCGTTGCGCCGACGAGGGGGTTGGGACCCTCGATGATAAGGCCGTCATCCTTGGCTTCGACCTTTGCGCCCATCGCGCCCAGGCCCTTTACCATCGCGTCGATGCGGTTGCTCTCCTTCACTCGCAGCTCCTGGGCATCGCGAATCTCCGAGACGCCGTCGCATTGGGTCGCGAGCAGGCTTAGAATCGGAATTTCGTCGATGAGCCGCGGGACAAGGTCGCCGCTGATGACAAACGGGCTGAGGCGTTCGGGAGTGCGGATCGTGAGGTCCGCGCGGGGTTCGCCGAGGCCAACCGTCTCGTTGCTTCGCTCGACTTCGACGCCGACCTGGGTGAGGACATCCAAGATGCCGCTTCGAGTGGGGTTGATCCCGACCTCGGTGAGGGTGATCTCGCTACCCGGCACAAGGCAGGCGGCGACGAGCCAAAAGGCGGCCGACGAGATGTCGCCGGGGACATTGATCTCAAACGGATTGAGCTTGTCGCAGCGCTCGACCTCGACGGTGGTCTCGTTGAGGCGTCGAATCGGCGCCCCCATTGCGGCGAGCATTCGCTCGGTGTGGTCGCGGCTGAGGGTCGGCTCGGAGGCCCGCGTCACGCCCTCGGCGGTGAGGCCCGCGAGAAGAATCGCGCTCTTGACCTGCGCACTCGCGACGGTTGAGGCGTAGTCGATCCCGTGGAGGCTTTGTCCGATGATGTGGAGCGGGGCCTGGTCGCCTTCGATGCTTGCACCCATCAGACGTAGCGGCTCGGCAACCCGCTTCATCGGTCGCTTGCGGAGCGAGGCGTCGCCATCTAGCGTGGCATCCACCCCGGTTCGACCGGCAATGAGTCCGGCGAGGAGCCGAATGGAGGTCCCGCTGTTCCCGCAATCGAGGTGATGGACCGACGACGTCCACGGGAAAAAGCTGAGCAAGCGAAGCCGCTGCTCATCAATCCACTCGTGGCGCAGCCCCAGCGCATTCATCGCCCGCAGAGAAGCAAGGCAATCCTCGCCCATGAGGGGATTCTCGACGATGCATTCGCCCTTGGCGAGGGCGGAAAAGAGGATGCTGCGGTGGGTGAGCGACTTATCGCTCGGTGGCCGGATCGCGCCTCGCAGGCCCTTCTTTGCCGTCATCTCCCACTGCATGGTGGGAGTCTACTTTAGGCTGCTTGGACTTGGCCGACGAACTCGACTTCTGCTCGCTGAGCGACTTCGTTGTAGGCAAGCACAGGGAGCGTCGGCAGCTGCTTGTCGAGCATCCTGCGCATCGGCAATCGAAGCTGGGACGAACACAGCAGGACGGGCTGGAACCCGCGCGAAATCGCGTTGTCCATCTCGCGCTGGAGTTGATCAAAAACGCGACGCTGGGCATCCTGGTCAAGGATCAGCTGGGGGCCGAAGTTGGTCGACGAAACGTTTTCGACGAGGTTTCGCTCGAGGGCGGGTTCGAGCGTGATGCAGTAGAGACGGTGATCGTGGTCGACGTACTGGCGGGTGATCGTTCGCGAGATCGCCGCTCGGACCAGTTCGCCGAGCTGGTCCGGGTCCTTTACGCGCTGACCGAAGTCGGCCATGGTTTCGAGGATCGTCACCATGTCGCGGATCGGCACGCGTTCGCGAAGCAGATGTTGGAGCACCTTCTGGATGTCGCCGACGTGGAGCACGTTCGGGACAAGCTCGTCGACCACGGTCTGGTTCGCCTTCTTCGCATTGTCGATAAGGCTTTGCACCTCTTGGCGCGTGAGCAGTTCGGCCGCGTAGTTCTTGACGACTTCGGCGAGGTGGGTCGAGATGACTGCGCTCGCCGCGATGACGGTGAAGCCCGCGCGTTCGCCGGCTTCGCGAAGCTCGTTGTCGATCCAAAGTGCATCGAGGCCAAAAACGGGATCCTTGGTCGGCGATCCGGGGATGACCGAGATCACCGCGCCGCTGTTCACGGCGAGGCTTTGGCCGGGGAAGACTTCGCCACGTGCAACTTCTTCGCCGCGGACCTTGAGCACGTACTCGTGGGTCATCAGGTGGACCGAGTCGCGAATCCGGACGGTCGGCATGACAAAACCGAGGTCGAGGGCGATTTGGCGACGGGTCGCGGTCACGCGGTCGCTGAGGTCGCCACCCACGCGGGGGTCAGCGAGCTTGGTGAGGCCATAGCCAATCTCGATTTCAAGCGTGTCCACGCTGAGCAGCGGCATGACCGCTTCGGGACCGGTGGGAATCGCGGGTTGGCCATCCGCGCCCGGCTGGGCCTGTTTCGGCTTCGGTTCTTCCTTGTCGAAGACCTTCATCGCGGTCGGGTTCTTTTCGAGGAATCGGTAAAGGAGGATACAGGCCGCGCCCGCACCAAAGAAGATGATGCTGGGGAAGCCGGGCACAAGGCCAAAACCGCAGAGCGCGACGCCCGCCACGCCGATCGCCTTGTGTTGGGCCATGAACTGCTTGGCTACCTGGCCGCCCATGTTCGTGTCTTGGCCCGCACGGGTGACCAAAAGACCGCTCGCGACCGAGATGAGCAGCGCAGGCATCTGGGAAACGAGGCCTTCACCCACCGAGAGGAGGGCATAGGTCTTCAGGATCGTCATCGGGTCGCTTTGACCCTTGAAGATTCCCACTGCGAAGCCGCCGAGGATGTTGATCGCGATGATCATCACGCTCGCAATCGCGTCGCCCTTGACGAACTTGGACGCACCGTCCATCGCGCCGTAGAAGTCGGCTTCTTGCTTGACTGCCTTTCGTCGTTCGCGCGCCTGATCCTCGTCGATGAGACCCGCGGCAAGGTCGGCGTCGATCGCCATCTGCTTACCGGGCATTGCGTCCAAGGTGAACCTGGCGACGACTTCGGAAACGCGGCCTGCACCGTTCGTGATGACGACGAAGTTCACGATGATGAGGATCAAGAACGCGACAAAGCCGACGACAAAGTCGCCACCCATGACGAAGGTGCCGAAGGTCTGGATGACTTGGCCGGCTTGGCCCGAACCCAGGATGAGTTTGGTTGCCGCGATGCTCAGCGCAAGTCGAAAGAGCGTGGTCACCAGCAGCAAAGAAGGGAAGGTGCTGAACTGGAGCGGGTCGCTCACGTTGGTCGCCATGAGCAGGATCATCACCGAGGTGGCGATCGCAACGACGAGCCCGGCATCAAGGATGAAGTGGGGCAGTGGCAAGATCAACATCGCCACCACGATCAGCAACGCAAGACCGAGGAGCAGGTCCGTGTGCTTTAAAACCTTCGTAAATCCATTCATGCGCAAAGTGCCCGTATTGGTACGGTCGGCACTTTTGCGGGTTTCTGGAGGGCCGTGACTAGTTCAACGGCATCTTCTTGAAGGATTCTGTGGCCTTGGCCATGCTCTCTTGTTGGAACGACATGAACTTCGTGGCCGCTGCGTTCAGCTTTTCCGCACCCTTCTCGTGGGCCGAATTCAGCGCGTTGTACTTTTCCAAGTCCGGCCCGCCAAAGGACAGACTGCCACTGACGAGTCTGGGCTTGGCCTTGTCGCAGTGGTCGACGATGCCGGACGCCGAGTTTAGGAACTCATAGAACGACGAGAACATCGCATCGAGCAGCACCCGGCCCTCGCTCAGGCGTGAAGGAGCGGCCTGGCCCGACGTCGTGCGGATATTGGAGAGGAAGCCTTGGATGCGTTCCACGTTCCCTTTGGTTCCGGTCTCGTACTCCTTCAGGGCGGTGGTGAATCGATTGAGGTCCTTGTGGGTAGTCGCTCGACCGCCATCGCTGGCCAGTTTTTCCGCCGAAAGCATGTTGGTCACGTCGATACCTTCCGTGTCCTTGGCAAACTTGTCCTCCACCGTCTTCGTGAGGAGCATCATCGCCTTGAAGTCGGTCGAGAGCTCTGTGGTGGTTGGGGTTTTGATCTCGCCGATCTCAAGAGTCTCCTGACTCAGAGCAGTCGTGAGCTCCTTGATCTCGGTCATCGCCTTCTTGGCTTCATCCACCGAGAGGGTGCGCCCCTTGTAGACGAGGTCGGTGGTGCTGTTCCGATTGCGGACGAAGGTGAATCCGACGAAGAACATCACCGCGAAAACGATGACACCGAGAATCTTGGAGGCGGGGGACTGGTTCATGGTGTTGAGTCTAACGCAACGCGGTACGAACGTCAATGGGAAAACAAAAAGGTCGCCGAACTGGCGACCTTTGAAAGTTTGGGTGCGGGAGTTGGATTTGAACCAACGACCTCCGGGTTATGAGCCCGACGAGCTACCGGACTGCTCCATCCCGCGTCGTAGGAGGAAAAGTATCCCGATCTCGGGCCGTCCTGTCAAGTAGAAGCCCAAATTTGAGATTTCTCTGCGCATCTTGCCAAAAGTGGCCAAGCCGAGGGTATCCTTTGCGGTCTGAGTCACCCGCGTGTGACTAGGTCTGTAGATTTATGGCCACGTATCGAGGAAGAAAGAACGACATCTGCCGAACCGTCGGATTTGACATTTGGGGACGACCGAACAAGTCGGTCTCGAAGCGACCGTATCCGCCCGGACAGCACGGTCCGAACCTGAAGGAGCGACGACAGTCGGAGTACGGCGAACAGCTGCTTGCAAAGCAGGTCATTCGACGCTATTACAACCTCCTCGAAAAGCAGTTCAGCAATACCTTCAAGAAGGCGCAGCGAATGAGCGGCAACACCAGCCTCAACTTCCTCCGACTCCTTGAGCTCCGCCTGAGCACAGCCGTTTGGCGACTTGGATATGCCCGCAGCATCTTCCAGGCTCGACAGATGGTCAGCCACGGCCACATCACGGTCAACGGCCGACTGGTCGACATCTCGAGCTTCCAGCTCCGCGTCGGCGATGTCATCGGTGTCCGCGATCGCGATGCCAGCAAGAAGATTGCCCGAGCCAACCACTACGAAGGCGCGGCGATCCCGGCTTACATGGAATCCGACGTCCAGAACATGACCGGCAAGATCGTTGCTCTTCCCGAGCGAGAGGACTTCCCGAAGTTCTTCCAAGAGCAGCAGGTCGTCGAATTCTACGCCCGCTAAGGCGGCGCACCAAAGCCCTGTCTCTTCGAAGGAAGAGGCAGGGCTTTTTTCGTTCGCTTTGGGTACAACCTTGAACATGAAGGGCCCACTTGCATTCCTCCTCGGCGTCGTTGCCGGGATTGGAGCAACGGTTGCCTTCCAAAAGGTTCGCCAGCATGTTGAATCAGCCGAAGATGCGAACCTGGAAGAAGCGATCGAAGCTCAGCTCGATGTCCTCGCGAGTCGAGTCACGCCGGACAAAGTCTCTCAGAACTAAGCAGGACTTTGAATAAGTCCATCGTCATCATTGGAGCGGGCATGGGTGGGCTGAGCGCCGCCATCCATGCCCGTCTTCTTGGTGCCGATGTCGTCGTCATCGAATCGGCCGAGGGTCCCGGCGGCAAGGCCCGCGCGATCAACCAAGACGGCTATCGATTCGATCCCGGGCCGTCCATCGTCATCCTCACCCGCATCTATGATGAGGTGTTCCGGCTCGCCGGTCGGCGACGAGAGGACTATCTCCAGTTCGAGCGGCTCGACCCGTTCACCCGGGTGTACTTCGAGGGCCAAGGCCCCATCGACCTTCCCGCCAATCGTGAAGCCTGCCTTCAGACCCTGGTCCAAGTCGCCCCCGAAGACCAGCGCGCGGTCGAAGAGCTCCTCCGCAAGATGCAACGCGCGATCCCGCTGATCGACCAAACCATCTTCCGCAAGCCCTACCACCGCATGATTCAGCTCATGGACCCGAAGCTCATGCGTGCGGTGATCGGGTTCGACGTCCGCAAAACCTACAAGCAAATGGTCGACGACATGTTCAAGTCGTCCCTGCTGCGGGCCTTTTTCTATGGCTTCCCGAGCTACGGCGGCCAGAGCTACCACGCAAAGTCGTTCGGTGGCCTCATGATCCCCGCGTTGATGATTGAGGAAGGTGTTTGGTGGCCAGTGGGCGGCATCGGAGCCATTCCTGCCGCGCTCGCCAGGTTAGCGGTCGAACTCGGCGTCGAATTCCGAAATGGCACCCGGGTCGATGGACTTGTCCAAGAGGGTGATCGCATCAAGGGGGTTCGGCTCGAAGATGGCAGCAAGGTCGAGGCGGATATCGTCATCTCGAATCGCGACCGCGGCACCGTCCAAGAATGGCTGGGCAAGCCGCAAACCGTCGAACCCAGCTTCAGCTACTTCACCGTGCAATGGGGGCTCAAAAAGCGAAAGCCCGGCATCTCCCACCACACGCTGCTCATCCCCAACGGATTTGAAAAAGGGTTCGCCGAACTCTACGACGAGAAGAAGTTTCCCACCCGGCCCATCGTCTACCTGAACGAAGTCGCCGAATCGGACCCCACCGCCGCGCCGGAAGGCGGCGGAAACCTCTTCGCCGTCATCACCACCCCCGCGATCGAAGACCACCTCAACTGGGAGCGCGACGCGCAGGAGTACCGCCAGCGGGTCCTCAACGAACTGGACGTCCACGGCCTGGGGATCCATCCCGACGAGGTCGTCGTCGAGCGAGTCCAGACACCGCGAACCTTCGAGCAGCGCGACGGAAGCTACCGCGGCTCGCTTTACGGTCCCGACGAAAAGCACCGCCTGTGGGGCCTTTTCCCCGCGCGGGTCCAAGACGAGAAGATCAAAAACCTCTTCTATGTCGGCGGGGCGGTCCAACCGGGAGCGGGCCTACCGATGACGACGCTCAGCGGAAGGTTTGCCGCCGAACTTGCCCTCGGGCGACGGCTGGCGTAGACTGTCGGCATGCTTCTGACAGCGGGCCTTGCCCAATGGTCCTTCATCGTTGATGATCTTCGCATCCAATTCCTCTCGAAGACGGTGGTCCGCGTCGAGCAAAAGGGCCCCAAAGGCTTCGAAGACCGCCTCACCTTCACGGTTCGCGAGCGAAAGTGGCCCACCCTCACCGCGACGATGCACGTTGAAGAGGACCGGGTTGAGCTCCGCTCGACCACCTGCACCGTCGTCATCCCCAAGAGCCACCAGGGCGTGAACGGAGTCCGAATTCTCAGCGACAACGGCCAAGAGGTCGTCACCCTCGCCCCCGAAAAGGACCGCAAGTTCCTCCCAGGCCCACGTTCGGGCACCAGCTACTACACGGTGCGCGACACACCACGCATGGTGCCCCCGAAGGGCGGCTACGGCGCGGCAAACGACTACGATGGCAACGTTGAGACTTCGGGCTACGACGTCTCGAACAATGCGGACGACATCTATCTCATCCTCACCCCCGACTATCGCCAGCGGGTCCAAGACTTCCTGAAACTCACCGGCAAGATCCCGCTCATGCCACGCTATGCGTTCGGCTTTTGGGATAGTCGCTGGTTCCCCTACCACGACTACGAGGCGATCGCCGACATCGAGACCTACGCCGACCGCAAGCTCCCGCTTGACGTCTTTGTCATCGATACCGACTGGCGCATCGGCGGATCAAAGGGCTACACGCCCGAGGCCAAGTACTTCCCAGACATGCCGCAGTTCCTGCGCCGAGCCCACCAGCGCGGCGTCCGGATCATGGCGAACGACCACCCCGAGCCACAGTTCGACACCGCCCTCGACCCGCGTGAAACCGCCTACCGCGTGACCGGACTCAAAGGCATGCTCGACATGGGGCTGGACATCTGGTGGTTTGACCGCAATTGGAGCACGCGCTACCACGAGCCGATGCCCGGCATCGCCCCTGAGGTTTGGGGCTCGCACATCGCCCACGACGTCACCCTCAACGTCCGGCCGAACCAACGCCCGATGATCATGGCGAACGTCCAGGGCATCGATAACGGCATCCGCAACTACGCGCCCCATCCCGCCTTCCACCGCTATCCGATCTATTGGACCGGCGACACGAGCGGGCGATGGAACTACCTCGAATACGGCGTGCGCAACGCGGTTGATGGCGGCGTGGAGTCGCTCCTGCCCTATATGAGCGAGGATGTCGGCGGACACATGGGCCAGGTGAGCGCGGAATACTACGCGCGGTTTATTCAGTTCGGCGCCCTTTCGCCGATTGCCCGCATCCACTGCACGGCGGGGATCAACCGCCGAATCTGGAACTACGGACCCGAGGCGGAAGGGATCATGCGCGACGCGCTTCAGTTCCGCTACCGCCTCATTCCCACGCTCTACACGGCGGCGCGGCAGGCCTATGACGACGGTACCCCGATCCTTCGCCGGCTCGACCTCGAGTTTCCCGCCTATGCTGAAGCGAGCGACCCCACCCAGTACCTGCTCGGCCCCGATCTCCTCGTCGCACCGATCATCGCGGGTACCGAGTCGGACTTCAAGGTCCTCGATGGACTGATGACGACGCCCGACGGACAACCCGGACTCAAGGGCGAGTATTGGGACAACATCGACCTCAAGGGCGAGCCAAAACTCACCCGAATCGACCCCAAGGTCGACATGCAATGGTCAGGCGGCGGCCCCGGTGGCCCGATCCCGAACGACAATTTCAGCGCGCGCTGGACGGGAAAGATCGGCCCGATGCCGCGCACCATGAAGTACCGCTTTGGCACCCTCACCGACGACGGCGCTCGGCTCTGGATCGACGGAAAGCAGCTTGTCAACTCGTGGATTCCCCAAGACCACATCCTCGTTTCCGGCGAAATTGAGCTTGGAGAAGGGAAGACCTATGACATGCGGATCGAGTTCTATGAAGGCGGCGGCCAGGCGTGGTGCCAGTTCGGATGGTGGGGCGCAGAGCCGGCGAAGGAGACCGTCAGCCGGTCGGTTTGGATTCCACCCGGCACCTGGGTTGACCTTTGGTCGGGAGCCGCGATTCAAGGCCCCACCAAGGTCCAAGTGAGTGCGCCGCTCCACAAGATCCCGCTCTTCGTTCGGTCGGGCGCGGCAATCTTCCTCGGCGCCGACGTCATGCGCTCCGACGAACAACTGATGCTGCCGCTCACCGCCTGCGTCTACATGCCCGCCCCGGGGACGACGCTGGAGCGCGAGATCTATGAAGATGACGGCCTTTCGAACGACTACCAGAAGTCGAAGGGCTTTCGGCGCAAGCTCTCCGTGGATGCAAGCGGCGTCGTCCGACTCGAAAAAGGCGTGGGCTCGGCGAAGGGACTTCCGAAGACGCGCACCTGGACGATCCGGGTTCAGGCTGCTCCCGGCTACATGATTGACCCGAAGAGTCTGCCTAAGGACGCTACCGTCACCGCGCCCGTGGCCGAGCCAACCTCGGTCCTGAGCGTGTTCCAGACCGGTGGCGTGTGGGTCGAGGTGATCTTTAAGGATGTGCCGAACGGCGAGGGTCGCGAACTGCGGCTTAAGCAGGTGAAGGCGACTCAGCCGTAATCAAGGTGTCGAACCGACCGTGGGCGAGGAAGTGGTTGAGCCTCGCCTCGGTGTTCGCCATGTACCGGTCGCGTATCGCGATCAGGTCGGCGTTGTTGGTGTTGATCAGCTCGGAAGCGAGCAGGAGCGCGCGACCCGCGATGAGGGCTTCAATGTCGGCGGCGGTGACGCCATAGGTTTCAGGCGTCGCCCCTAGCCCCTGCCAGAACCGCTGCTCCTTCCGCACGGCATCCTTCACCCGCCGCAGGTAGAAGAGGCTTTGGGCGACGTCGAACCCGCGCCAGCCGATGAAGCTGTCGTCGAAGTCGAAGATCGCGAGGCCTTTGGCGGTGCGCTTGATGTTGCCGAAATGAACGTCGCCGTGGACCGGGCGCGGGGGCTCGCGGGCGATGATCCTCTCAAAGGCGGCGTTCGCGAGGTCTACCGTAGCCGAAAAGGGCGCGCGGTCAGGCGTCCGGATCGGGATGCCGTCCATGAAGTTGACCAACTGGTGTCGCTCCGAGCCGCTGGGGAAGGTGAGGCCATCCGCGCCGTCGTGGAGCTTGCGCATGAGCTGGCCGACCTCGAAGAGGTCCTTGCCCGTCGCCCCTTCGTGGAGATGCTTGCCGTCGAGCCAGGAATAGACGACCACCGGGAGCGGATTGGGGAAGTCGGGGTGGGCGACGCTCTGGACGTGCTCGCCGCTCCTCACCCGTCGCGGGATGGGCAGGATGAGGTCGGTGCGCTCCTGGAGGGCGCGGATGAACTCAATCTCGCCCCTAATTTCGCCCTCGGTCCGCCGCGAGTTGACGTTGATCCGCATCGCGAAGTCGCCCTCGGGGGTGGTGAACCGGAAGGTTGTGTTGAACCCGTGGAAGACGAGCCTGGGGGTGCCCTGGAGTCCGAATTCCGCCGCCGCCGCGAGGGCGGTTTTGCGGAGGGACTCGACTTGGGCGCGCTTGGATCGCTCGGCGAAGGGTTTCACGACTTGGAGAGTCTAGCCGACGAAGGTGCGCCCGTCAGGTTGGTTTATTGAGAGTCCTGGGTACATAGTCGCCTTTTTGGCCCGCGGGGTGTAGTCTGAGTCTCATGTCAAGCATTTTCTGCGCGAGCGTAGGCTTTTTGGCCGTCGCCACGCTGGGCCACCAAGCTCCGCCGGAATGGGCCACACGTCCTTGGCCCAGATTCATCGAGTATCGCGATGTTTATCTGGATGGACCCATGGACCTGCGCATTGGTCATATCGACTCCCCGAGGCCGCGCTTTTCCCAGGCGGTTGCTCGATTTAAGCAGAATCGAACGGAAGCGGGGCTTGATTGGATTGCAAGCTTAGCGTTTGAAGAGTGGCGAATATCAGAGATTCTCGTCGCGGATGCTCTTTGGAAGATGGGCCGGCAAAGGTCGCTCATGAAGGAGGCATTGGCAGCAGCAAAAAAGAGGGGCGGGGCCGCCGAGGCGAAGGCCGTTTGCGCTACCTACTTAACCCATGCAGTTAACACCCCCTTATGGCTCGGTTTCTCGTTCAATTCTGGGGCTTCTGAGTACAGTGCAAGACCAGAGACACTGGGAATAGGCGCGGTGAAGCTGTGTCCACACTGGGTTGCTGCGGCCTATCTGCTGGCCACGAGAGGCATGCCGGGTGTCAATGGGTCTCGCCGCAGCGTTGCGGAGTGGTTCGCTCTACGTAGACCGAAGGACGCAAGGGCACATGCAATCTATGCCTATGCCTTGACGACTTGGGCTGGTTCGGAACGCGACCCGATACCCAAGACAAGTCTCAGTGAATCCGCTCGTAGCAGTAAGTTGGCGACTGAACACTACGAACTCGCCTACCGACTCGATCCTACCTATGACATTGCTGTTTACAACGTAGGGTGTCAAATGTTGCGCAAGGGCAAGGAAACAAAGGATGATGTTCTCCGGGACAAGGGCCTTGACCTGATTGCGAAGGCGCGGGTCTCCTTTTCAAACCGTTTGGGGGCCGAGGGTTGGGCAGAGGTGGCGCAAGAGATTTTGCGAGAAAACGGGCGATGAGTGTTCGCTTATGAATCTGAGAGATCCTCGGATTCATAAGCGACAGATCAGCAACTAGCCGATGACCTCCCTCACCTCGGTCGCGCCCTGCTTATTCACCCGCCAGATGTAGGCGTCCAGCACGTAGTGCGTCAGCTGGGGCATCGTCAGCAGGGGCACCAGCACCATCAACGCAAGCGGCGCGAGCGAGAGCGTCCCCGGCCCGAACAGGCTCACCTGGGACTTCCAAACCGCTTTATCCCAGAGGCCTTCCTCAAAGAACGCGAGTGCGAACAGCGCGAGGAGATACAGCGGAATGTACTTCGCTTGGAAGAAGCGCAGGAACCGGTTGCCCTCGTGGGCGGGGCGGCCCTTCTTTCGGTACTGATAGATCCAGACGAGCGCCATGTAGGGCACGCCGTGGCTCACGATGTTGATGAGGGTGAAGGTGAGGTCGCCGTTGAAGAGCAGAATCCCCGTCCCCCACGCGGCGGCGGTGGCATAGAGCAGGAGCACCTTGCCAAGGTTCAGCTTGCCGGTCGAGCGCCATTGGAACAGCTCCTTCAGCAGGAAGCCGACCAAGACCGCGACATAGATCACCCTGCCGATCAGCTCGGGCCAAACCGACGGGATGCGCACGACCTCGAAGTTGTCGAACCACTGAAAGTCGCGGCCATAGGTGTGCCAATAAAGCAGCGGGTAGAGCGTGGCGGCATAGATCGCGACCTGGTCGAGGCGGTATTGCCAGGTCCCGGTTGGCTCGCCCCGACGGTAGAGCATCAGGAAGCCGTACTGCTGGCGGACAAAGTGGTAGATCGCGAGGTAGGCGACGGTGGACCAGAAGAAGGTCGCCCCAAGGGTCGCATAAAGCACGATCCCGCCCAGCCAGCAAACGGCGGGGACGACCAGATAGAGCGTCCGGCGCTTTTGGAACTCCTCGGGGTCAAAGTAGGTTCGAAAGAGGCTGCTGTAGACGTGGGAGACGTCGATCCCAAGCACGAGGACCACCCAGAGCCAGGTCGGTATGGTGGGGAGCGCGTTGAGCTGATTGCCCATCGCAAGCACGACCGCGGTGACGACCACCGGAGGGCCGATGATCGCCGCGAGGTCGAACTTTGGGGAATAGATCCAGGGCGTCGCGACGCGCATTTCCTAGACGAGGGGCATGTAGAGTTCTGTGATGAGGTTCTGGGGCGGGGTGTCGCTCGCGTCGTTCACATAGACCTCATAGGCGGGGATGCTGCCGCTGATCTGGCGGCCGAGCGGACCCTCGATCTGGGCGGTGAACTCGGTCCACACCTTGTCGAGGCCTTCGTAGGGGCCGACGTAGCGACAGGTCGCAAACGGTCCGGCGGGAATCTGCTCAAGCGTGATCGGCGCGCCGATGGAAGGTGGGATCTGGTAGTTGTTCGGCACCTCAACGCAGGCCGCCGACCGAAGCTGGTTGGCCGGGGTCTCGTCGGGGTTGTCCCAATAGATGCCGATCCAGCGGATGGCCTGAACGTTGTTCTGATCCACCCAGCCCGAGAGCATGTCGAAGACCTGGCTAAGCTCATCGTAGGGGCCGACGTGGCGCATCATCGCGACGGGGACCGCAGGACAGTTGACGATGTTGACTTGAAGCATGGTGACTTCATGTTACAGGGTTTGGCCGATCTCGGTTGCAGTTAGCCGACGAGGAAGTCGGCGACCTTGAGCGGCAGCTCCTGACCCGGCTGCAGCGAGTCGCGCAGCACCGGGCGATAAGGATAAACCCGCTCGGCGAGGAACGCGGGGTGGCCGTCGCGGTCCTGGACCACGCCCATCACGGTGGAATAGGGCGAACACACAATCGCTGCGCCATACCGCTGATAAGTCTCATCAAAGCAGGTCACGTTCAGCAGTCCGGTCTCATCCTCCAGGTCAAAAAAGACCACGCGCTTGCCCGTTCGCGTCGGTGGGAATCGAAGGCGAATCGGGTTGCCGACCACAAAGGCGCGCTGTCCCGGGGGAAGACGCTTCACCTGGTCGGCGGTGAGCCCGCCCCGCGAGAGCACCCGTGCCCGCTCGAAGGCGACGAGGTGGTGCTCGATGTCCAGGCCGAGGAACTTGCGGTCATAGATCGCCCGCTCCTTTTGGGTGAAGTCGGCGACCGAATCCATGAGGGCAGGGGCAGGGAATTCGAGGGGCAAGGTCCCCTCGTTCAGCCCCGCGAGGGTGTTCGCATAGTCGTCGGCGCGGTTGAGGTTCCAAAGCAGTGCGCGCCGGTTCGGAAAGAGCGAATCGAACCCGCCGCACAGGATGAGCGCCTCCAGCTCGTCGCGTGCGGGCCGGACCCGCGCCACAAAGTCGAAAAACGACGTGAACGGCTGCTCGCGCACGATCCGCTGTTGGGTCGCTACGGAAAGGCCCGAAACCTGGGCGAGCCCAACCCGGATCCCCGCGTTGGGGAGGACGACCTGGGGATCGGATTCCGCGCGGACATCCTCCACCGAGAACTTGACCTCGCTACGGCTCACGTCCACCCCGAGCACCTTCACCCCGCGCAGCCGTGCCTCGTTCGCAATCGTCGCGGGGCCATAGTAGCCGGCGGGTTGGGCGTTCAGCAGCGAGGCAAAGTACTCGGCGGGAAAGTGCTGCTGCAGCCAGATGCAGCGCAGTGAGATTTCGGCAAACGCGAGCGCGTGCCCTTGGGCAAAGCCGTAGCCGTTGAACCCCGCGACGAGGTCATAGACCTGCTCGGCAACCCCTTGGGCAAAGCCGTTGTCAACGATCTTCCGGACAACCTGGGTCTTGATCTGGGCGGCAAAGTCCTCGCGACGCTTCTTATAGATCGACTCACGGATGTCCTCCGATTCGCCCGAGGTGTAGCCGCCAAACCGCTGGAGAAGGAGGTCGACCTGCTCCTGAAAAACGACGATGCCATAGGTCTCGCCGAGGATGTCGCGCAGGGCAGGATGGTCGAAGGTGAAGGGCTTACCACGCCGACGCGCGATCAGCTCGTTGATCTTCACCGCGCCGCCAACGCCGGGACGGATGCCCGCCTGGACCAGGCTCGCGTCGCGCAGGTTTTCGGTCTTGATGCGGATGTGGGCCTGGCGCATGGCGGGCGAGGCCGACTGGGGGATGCCGATCAGCTCGCCCGACCGCATTGCGGCATAGGTTTCGGGGACGTCCCAGGGTGCGGTTTCTACGCAGAAGTCCAGCTCCTGACGCCGGATCGCCTCCTCGGTCCCCGAGAGCACATCCTGACCGCGCAGGCAAAGGATGTCGAACTTGTCGAAGCACCGCTTCGCGCTCCGCTTGTCCCACTGCATGATCTTCACCGCCTCGATCGCGGAGTGGGTGACGGGAACAAAGTCGCAGACCGGCTCCCGCGAAACGACGACGCCGGAAGGGTGGGATCGCAGGTTGCGGGGGATGTCCATCATGCGCTCGGCGAGGCGGAACACCCAGCGGTACCGTTCGGGGTCGATGTTGCTCTGCCGTAGTTCGGGGCGGCTTTCGAGCGCGCGTTCGAGCCGGTCGGGCGAAACCCCGCCGTGGATTCGCTTGGCGAGGAACTTGATCTGCTCCTCGGGGATTCCGAGCACCTTTCCAACCTCGCGGATGATGCCCCGCGAGCAGTACGCGCCAACCGCGCCAACGGTGGCGACGTGGTCGTTGCCGTACTTCGTAACGAGATACTGGCGGACGTCCTCGCGGCGACCCGCCTCAAAGTCGATGTCGATGTCCGGCCTTTTGCTGCCGTCGGCGGGAAGAAATCGGTCGAAGTGGAGCCGGTGTTCGTGGGCGTCAATGCGCGAGAAGCCGAGCAGAAAGGAGACGACGGAATCGACAACCGACCCGCGCGCGCTGAAGTGAATCCCTTGCTCGCGGGCCTCGCGGCACATGTCCCAGGCAACGAGGAAGTGGCGCGAGAAGCCAAGCTTTTGAATTCGCAGCAGCTCGTGGTTCATGCGGCGTCGAAAGGCGGCATCGGCGAGGGGGCGCAGGCGGCGCATTCCGGCGTAGACCTGCTCTCGCAGGAGGTCATCTTCGTCGGCGGCAAAGGGCGGAAGCTCGGACCGGGGCGGGAGGACGCTGTCGTCAACAAGATCGGCCACGCGCATCGTGGCGGCAACCCAGTCGGGCTGGTCGGCATAGACCTCGGCGAGCTGGGGATAGGTGCGGAAGGTCCTCTCGGCGTTGAGTGCGCGGCGGGGAAGGGCAAAGCCTTCGGGCTGGCCCTCGGCACGGCTCGGCTTTCGAGGTTCAAAGTCGTCAATCTCGATGAGGTGGTGAATGCAGGTCAGCACGTCTTGGACCGGGAAGTGCGCGTGCTCGGCGTGGGTGATCGGTCCGCCCGCGATGAGCTGAACTCCGGTGCGTTCGGCGAGCTCGATGAGGCCCGCTTCGACCGCCCTACGACCGGGGAGAAAGGTGCGCTCGACTTGGAGGAAGGTGTGGTCGCGGCCATAGAGGTGGATCAGTCGGTCGAGCGTTTCCTTCGCGTGGTCGTGCTTTCGGCGCGCGAGGGCATGGTCGATGGGCGATCCCGCCCCGCCGCTGAGGCAGATGAGGTCGTCGGTGTGGTGGGCGAGGCGTTCCCAGGTGGCGAGGGGGAAGAGGCGCGGCTCGCTGAGGTGGCATTCGGTGATGAGCCGGCTGAGGCTTCTCCAGCCCTTTTGGGTGCGCGCGACGAGGACGATTTCGCCCCCTTCGTCGAGTTCGAAGGTCGCTCCGAGGAGCGGTTTGACGCTCAGGCTGCGGGCGATCTGGTCGAATTCGGCGGCACCGCTGAGCGAGAAGGGATCGGCGATGAGGGCCGCACTCGCGCCCGACCGCGCGGCATAGGCGGCGGCTTCTTCGGCGAGCATGGCCCCGCGACCATAGGCATAGCCGCTCAGGATGTGGAGGGCGGCGAATCGGCGAGTCTGTGGGGTCTTGTAACCGGCGAGGCGTGGCTCGTGGACGTAGCCACAGGCGCGGGCGACCTTCTCATCGCGCAGCTTAGTGAGGCGGTCGGTCTTCTCGGCCTTGGGGTCCTCGGGATAGAGGACGGAAGTGCCGTGGGCGATCGCCTCGCCCAGCGAGGGCATTTCGTGGACCGCCGGCTTCTTGATGCCTGGTCGTCGCCGGAGCTCGCGGTAGGGCTCGAACTCCCACCACTTTCCGGCGATGCGGATTCGCTCTTCAGAGTCCAAGGGCGGCTTCCCACTCACGCAGGGCTCTTTGTTCGCGCGGGATTTCGATCTGGGAGGCGACCCGGAGGGCGGTCTCGCCGAAGTTCCTTTGCACCGCGTTGACCGCCTCGCCGAAGCGGGTTTGTTTGGCCTCGTTGTCGAGCGATTGGTCGAGGTTGCGCTGGGTGGGTTCGACCTTCTGGAGGTCGCCTAGCCAGAGCCGCACTTCGGTGACGGGGTTGGGACCGGGGTCAAAGACGACGCTGCGCAGCGCGGCCAGGCATCCAAAGACGGTGCTGATCGGCTTTTGGAGGGGCTTTTCGATGCGCTGGACCCCTTCGTCGGTCTCGATGAAGAGTGTCATCGCGCGGGCTTGCCGCTCTTGGGTGGTGAGCGCGTTCCCGGCGCGGTTGGCGAGGGTGCGCAGGGCGTCTTGGACCGCGAGCCCTTCGGTGGTGCCGCCCTCAAATCGGACGGAGAAGCCAAGGGAGCGTTCGGGATAGAGGGGGCGGATCGGCTCGTAGTGTTCGCCGCGGGCAAGGGTTGTCATGAGGAGGGCTGATTTTCCGAATTGGGCGTAGAGGATGTCGTCGGGGATGAGCGAGAGGTCGCCAACGGTGGGATAGCCGAGGAAGGCGAGCCTTTGGGTGTGTTCGGGGTCGAGATAAGGGAGGGCGCGAACCGAAAGCGGGTTGAGGAAGCCGTGGGGGTCTCGCCAGGGGCGGGTTCGGGCATCGTAGGCGGCGCCGAGCCTTGCGAGCCACTTACTCTCCGCGAGCCCCCAGCGGACGCGGGGCGGGTTCGCCCCGATGAAGCTCATCTGGAGCCTTTGGACAACGGTGAGGGCGATCGCGACGGGGTCGGGGTGGAGCGACAGGTCGAGGAAGGCGACGTGTTGGTCTTCGGGCTCGATCGTGTTGGAGTAGCGGGGCAGGAGGTCGAGCCACCGACGCTGGTGGGTGCGAAAGGCGTCTTCGCGCCAGGCTTCGTGTTCGAGGCCCTCAACGAGGGCGCGGGCCTGCTTGAAGTCCATGCCGAGCTGGACACCGCGCGAGCGGGCGAGCGGGTTGGCGTCGAGGACTTGCTTTTGCCGGGTGATGACCCAGGGTCGATCGTCGGGACTGGGTGCGGCCCAAGAATAGAATCCGTCCAACGCTACGGCAAGCAAAGTCTGCATGTCAGGCTTTATTATCCGCGAAGTCGACGAAAAATAGTAGACAAGATTCTACTTTTTGGTTGAGATTTTGGTGACGCCGCCCTGCCCGCGCTGTCCCCGAGTTGGTCAGTGGTGCAAAGCGTGCTTTGGGGCAGGAGGTTGTGGCGCCGCCCGCGCCCGAGCCTTGCCCTCGTCGCCCTTCGGCTCCTCCGCCCACGGGCGGCGGACAAGCGGGCAGCAAAGACCTCCGGCATGTTCACTCACCATTGGCCGTTCCCCACCTGGCGAGGCAGGACGCAGAGCCACATTCTGGGATCGCCGCCCCAAATGTCTTCTTTGCCTAGCAGCCCAGTCTACGAAAACTCTGGCGAGGCAGGACGCCGAGCCGCATTCGGGGGTGAGCGGCCCGGATGGCCGCTCGGGTGGGCGGGAAAGCGCCGCAGGCAACGCAGCGCTCTCGCCCGCGAACTCACGCCGCCGACGCGTCGACCGCAGCATCCGACCGCATCAGCCGGATCCAGTTCACCAGCCCCATCACCGCGAGCACCAAGAAGATCGCATACAGCACCGCAGTCGACTCCAAATTCCGGTGCCAATACAGCCCGATGTACATGATGTCCACCAGGATCCAAATCACCCAGTTTTCGACCCGCTTCCCGTTCAAAAGGAACTGGGCGGCAATGCTCGAAACCGTGAGCAGCGAATCCAGCTCGGGGACATCGCCCTTGAAGTGCCGGATGATCGGAATGTAAAGCAGCGTCCCAAGCGCGATCGCCGCGACGACCGCAACGCGTGACAACCAGCTCAAGGATGTGATCTGAAGAGAGTCCGAGGAGGTGCGTCGTGCCCAGATCCACCAGCCAAGCGTCCAAAGTGCGAGCAGAGCCATCGGACCGACCACATCGGTGAACAACTTCGTGCCGAAGAATTCAGGGAACTTCAGCATGCGGACCCCAGGCACAAAGATCACTAGGCCCGCGATCATCGCGAGCAGGATTCCCACCCAGTAGGGCCAGCTCAACTTAGGAAGCTTGGGTTTATTCTTCGACCACTGCCACCAGCCCATCACGCCCTGAAGGAAGAAGAAGACCTGGAGCGACATGTCCGCAAAGAGCCGCGTGCTGAAGAACACATAGCCGTAGAGCGTGACATTCACAAGGCCGACAGGGAAGTTCCAGATGTGCTCCACCGCAACCAGGTAAACGCCGATCACGCCAGTCACGAAGCCGAAGAACTCAAACCAGTCGCTTTTGTAGTGCCACCGGAAGAACATCGCGACCAAGAAGGCGAGCGCGGTCACGATGCCGAGGTTTGCCCTGTCCAGCTTCCGATCCATCTTCTCCAGAGATTACCGACCCCAGCGGGCAAAGGTCGGTAGGACAATCGACTCACCACCCAGAAATCGTTCGTCAAGATAAGAGAGCGACTGCCGACCCATGACCCCAAGCCTGACCATCCTCCGCGAACACGACTCCGAACTTGGCCGGGTCAGCCTGGTTCGAGGGGTGCGCGGGCACGAATTCAATCGCACCTCCTGCCCCCACCGGCAGTTCTGGCTCATGCTCGGCGGCGAGTGGTCGGAGACGACGGGCGGGCGTTTTCGCCGGATCCGGCGGGGCCAGGCGGTGCACTACGTCGGACGTCAGCCCAGCCGCCGCGTCGCCGAAACCGACTTCATGGCCGTCTCGGTCCTTGCCCATCCCGCCTCGCCGCGAGGCGCCAAACCTGAGCTACAACAAAGCCAAATCCGGGCACTCTGGCGCGCCGCCCAAGCCGTCCAAACCCATCCCGAGGCTCTTCCCGCCGCCCTCGCCGAACTCATCTCGACCGACCAGCCGGGCAAAGCGGAGGTCCAAGATTGGCTCGAGCACGCCCTCCATCTGCTCGACCAGCGTGACGGACCCGCGATGACCCTCATCGAGCTCGCGGATGCAATCGGCATCTCGCCCAACCACCTCTCGATCGAGTTCACCCGCCGGGTGGGCGTCAACCTAAAAACCTACCAGCGGCGGCAACGCCTCCTGCGATCCCTGCGGACCGAGCTACCCCTCGGCCGGGCGTGGCCGGTGGGCGGGTTCTATGACAGCAGCCACTTTTACCGCGTGGTGAAGGCGGAAACCGGGTTGTCCCCGCGCGAACTGGAATCCCTGCTTGCGGCGGTTCCCTAAGTTCGTACCGCGTGAATGGCCGGCCCCAGGGGTGAAATAGAGCCATGTTAGCTCCGGTCTGGCTCTCCGCTGTCCTTCTTCTTGGTCAATCCAACGCCGAGATCGAATCCGTCATCAAGCAATACGCCCAAGCGGCGATCGACTACGATGCGGTCACGATTGAGCGTCTCTTCCTGCCCGAATACACCGAGATCTCACCGCTCGGCGAGGTCGATTCGCGCGAAAAGACGATTGGCTACTACCGCGTGCCCGCCGACAAGCGCCCCAAGATTAAGATCACCTTCGAGATCAAGGAGATGAACATCCG
Source organism: Armatimonadota bacterium (assembly GCA_018268355.1). GTDB lineage: Bacteria > Armatimonadota > Fimbriimonadia > Fimbriimonadales > Fimbriimonadaceae > JAFDWR01. The sequence continues at coordinate 185,800 of JAFDWR010000001.1, forward strand.
CTATCCAGCGAAGAACCTCGCGGTGGTGATCTTCCGCCAGGAGGTCACCCTCCACACGGGGGAGAAGCCGACGACGCTGCCGTTCCGGCAGACGTCGGTGGTGCGTCGGGAGCGCGATGGGTGGAAGTTCTTCTCGAACCACGTGACGGGGATTCGCGAGCGCAAAGCTATGGGCGGTTGAGGATGAGTGGGCCGAGGTTTTCACCCCATGTCTCTGCCCGCCAGTCCCCCGGAGTTGGTCGCGGCCTCACCCCATGTCTCTGGGCGAAGGAGCGAAGCGACGAGGGCGAGGACGGGCAGAGACATGGGGTGATGACCGGCAGAGACATGGGGTGATGACCGGCAGAGACATGGGGTGATGACCGGCAGAGACATGGGGTGATGACCGGCAGAGACATGGGGTGATGACCGGCAGAGACATGAGGTAGTGGGGGCAAAGCCCACTCGGTTCTCTCTCGCAGAGAGGGGACAAACAACCTCCAGTTACAGGCCTTTCCAGCGCTTCCGCCGCTGCTTCAACGCCGCCTCGCACCGTGAATCCGATTTCAGAACGTCCGACGCCTGCTTGATCCAGTCCAAGTTGGGATCAAGAGCAACATCGGGCTCGATGCCGGTCGCCTCGAACTGCCGCTGCACGCGATAACGCGTCTTCGTGCTGCTCAGGCTGAACTTGAACGCCGGCGTTTGGACGTCATCGACCTCGCCGTAGCCGACATAGCCGCCGGAATTCTCGCCCATGATGATCGCTTTGTCGCTTTGCTTGGCCCAGAAAAGCAGGGCCTCGCAGGCGCTGGCACAGTAGCGGTTGGTCAGAATCGCCACCCGCTTTGGCGTTTCCAGCACCCGGCCATAAGGAAGGACATCGCCCCCACCGCGAAGGATGAACGACTGAAGCGGGGCGGCCTTCATCGCGCTCAGTTCGGACTCCACCGCCTTGATGTAGCCTTTCGAGTAGTTCACAGGGTCCTTCTTGTAGAGAGCGACACGTTCTTCGAAGGCCTGGATGTTCGCCTTCGTCACGTAGAGCTCGACATAGTCCATCTTCACCGGACGCGTGTAGATGTAGCCGAGGAGGGGGGCGGCGTTGCCGTCGCTGCCGCCACCGTTGTTGCGGACGTCGATGATGAGGAACGGGTGGCTTCGGATCGCCCGCTCGTGCTCGCGATAGAACTTGTTGAGAACGTCGGTTTGGCTGCCCGAGAAGGTGGGGATACGGACGTAGCACGTTGAGGCATCGAGTTCGCGAAACTCCAAGCCTGCGGGGGCGTTGGTTCGCTCGTTCTTTCGGGTTTTGATCGACGTTTTGAACCAGCGGTCGGCCAAGATACCGTTGGAGAGGTCGGCCCGGTGAACGAGCTCGCGGCCATGGCCACGGTCGTAGAGAAAGGCATCGAACGTGGACTTGCCGGTCGGATTAAGCTCAAACTTGACCTGCCCCGGCTTCCAGAGCGGCGTTTTTGACTCCACGATGACTCCGACGTACTTTCGCATCAGCCCCGCCTTGGGGATTACCGCGATCTTGTAGGTGCCGTCGGCGTTCTCATAGAGCCCGCGAACGTCGGCCACGGGATACTGCTTTAGGGCCTCCGGGCGGAGCTCAATCTGCTCGCAAGTGCGGAAGGCCTCCGCCTGTTGGAAGGCGAGCACGTCCGCGGGCTTGGACTCATCGACGCGCGAGCCATAAACCCTCAGGGTGGAATGGTTGTCGTGGAAGAACTCGACGTACGAGGCGATCAACTTGTAGGCGTCGCCCCGGCTTTGGACCTGCGGCGCGAGCTTTCGAACCCGGTCCTTCATCCGCTCGTAGCTCGGGCGCGTTTTTGGGGTGACGTCATCCTGGAAGCAGGGAAGGTTGGCCTCGCAGTAGGAAATCACCCAGTTGAGCTCGTCGAGGGTCGCCGGGCCGATGGGGGCTTGCACCGGCTGCCGGAGTGTGAGGGCGAAGAGGCTGATCGTGAGCAACATGAGAGGTCGGGACCCAATCGTGGTTTACCCCTGCTCCGGCGTCGTGGGTTCCAACGGGCCCAGGAATGGCCGGATCTGTCGGGTGATCAAAGAGCCTCGGGGACTCATCGGCAGAGGCCTGGACGAGGATGTCGTGGCTTGACTTCCCCCATGTCTCTGCCCGTCCTCGCCCTCGCCGCTTCGCTCCTTCGCCCAGTGACATGGGGGACTCTTAGCCGCAACCCCTCAAGGGTTGCGGCTCAAGGTGAGCAACTAGCTCTCGCTATCGTATTCCAGCTCGTGGATGACCCGGGGGTTCATCCGCCAGCCTTCCTGAACCTTCACGTGGAGCTCGAGGTAGACCGGGCGGTCGACAAGCTCCTCAATCTCCGGGCGCGCTTCGCTCCCAATCTTCTTCAGGAACTGTCCGCCCTTTCCGATCAAGATGCCGCGCTGACTCGGCTTCTCGACGAGAATCTCGGCAAGGATGATCGTCCGCTCAGGGCCGTCTTCCCATTCAAGAATCCTAACCGCGACCGCGTGGGGCACCTCTTGGCGGGTGGCGAGGAGGATCTTCTCGCGCACAAACTCGGCGGTCATGAACCGGCTCGATTGGTCCGTGAATTCGTCCTCGCCAAAGAGCGGCTCGCCCTCCGGAATTCGGCTGAGGATCATCTCCTGCAGCTTGTCGAGGTTGATGCCGCGCGTGGCGGTCGTCATCATAACCTCCACCGGGTTGCACAACTTGGAGTAGGCCTCGACGGTTTCGATGACATTCTCGGCCTTCAGGTGGTCCATCTTGTTGATCACCAGCAGGCACGGCTGGCCTGCGGCGAGGACCTGCTTGCCGATCGACTTGTCTATGTCGTCGGGGAGGCCACCGCCATCCACAACGAAGACGAGAAGGTCGATATCGCCCATCGCGCTTCGCGCTTGGTTGACCATCGCCCTGCCAAGGCGCGTGTGCGGTTCGTGGATGCCCGGCGTGTCAATGAAGGCGATCTGATAATCGTCGCCCTGGGCGATGCCAAGCACGCGTCGCCGCGTGGTTTGCGGCTTCGGGCTGACAATCGAGACCTTTTGACCGACGAGGGCATTCACCAACGTGCTTTTGCCCACGTTGGGCTTCCCGATCATCGCGACGGTTCCGAATCGAAAAGCCATCGCTTAGTCTCGCCGCCGGAAGAGGACGCTCATGCCGTCCGAAGAGCTGGGCGGGGAATTGTCGCGCTCGCCACCCGATCGTCGTCGGCGTCGGCGTCGTCGTCCCACGCGGCTTTCATCGCTATCGCTGGATTCTCGAGGTTCGCTCGCCATCGTCTCTGCAATCGCGTGGGGCCGGAGGAACCACTCGTCGGCGATCTCGTCGGTGTCGCCACCTTCCAGGATCTCGTCGAGCCGCATGACGGGTACGTCGAACATGCCGACATCCTCGCGGTCGTTCCGGTCGCGGACAGGAAGGGTGTCCATCCGAAGGAGGTCTTCGGGGCGGGTGGAAATCAGTTGCTCGATGTCCTCGCGCGGGCCGATCAAGAACAAGTGGGTCGAACCATCGGCGGCATGGAACCGCAAGTTGGTCGAATCCATGCCCACAAAGCCGCCCTGGAGCAGGTTGTAGGCCGTCCACTTCGTCGGCAAGGTGATCGTCCGGGGACCGCCACCCGCCGCGTGGAGGGTGAGGAACGGCGGCCGAACGTGGACCACATCCTCGTGGAAGTCGTAGACGTGGGCACCCGCCATCTGGGCGAGCGCTCGGACGAGGGCCGGGTTTACGTGGGGTTCGCCAAGGAAGACCGAAGTCCACGCACCGCCATCCTCTTCGCCCTTGCCGTCGAACTGCTTGACGACAAAGCTTGGGAGGCCGGTCTGCGAATACTCGCCGATGACCAGGCTGTCCTCGGGGATCGCAAAGTAGCTCGGCTCCAACTGCTGGATGCCGGTGATCTGGTTGGTCGGGAAGGCCTCCGCAACCGCGTGGCGGCGGTGGAGGATCGTCGTGCCCGACTTCGAGTGGAACGGCTGAGGTCGAAGGGCAATGCCGGTGACCTCGCGGGCTCGCTCTAGCGAATCGCGACCGCCGTCGAACTGACCGGCGGCATAAAGCCAGAACAGGACCTTGTTATCGCGCTGAAGGCGCGACTTGATCGCCGCGCGAAGCTCAGAGCGGATGTCCCAGGCGTTCAGGAAGATGTACAGCTTGGCGTCCGGGAAGTGCTGTCGGTGAGCAAGGTCAGACAGCAGGTAGAAGCCTGCGTTGACACCGGCGCGAAGCACTGCCTCGCGGGTCTCGCGAACAAGGAGGCGGAATGCCTGGTCGTCGGATTGATAAGCAAGGGCGCGCTCGTCGATGAAGACGCACACATCGCGCGGAGCGGAGTCGCTCGCCATGCGCAAAACCATCGAGTTTTGGACTCGACCGGCGCGCTCCCAGATCGTTGAGGTCTTCAGCCAACCCGAACCGTGACGGTCAGTCCAGCTGAGGCCACCTTCGTGGGCCAGGGCCGCACCCGCGCCTCGCCACTGCACGCTTTCGAGAGCCTGGGGCGTCTTGATCGTCGGATTGGCGGCGTCGGGCTCGGGGATGCCGGAGAGCGACGTCTTAAAGTCTTCGAGCGAGAGGAACAGCTTGCCGTTGAGCGCGAGCGAGTCGATCGGCACCGGGAACGGCGCGGTGTCGCCCGGATTCCGTTCGCGGTACGAGGTCGGACCGGCAAGGAAGTCGATGTCGGGGTTTCGCAGGAGCTTGCCAAGCGAAAGCTGACCCGAGGCGGGGTGGTCACACTCGAAGGTGTAGCCATAGTCCACGCCGCAGAGGAACTCACCACCGGAAGCGTCGCGCACCGTGTAGGCGAGGTCGCCGATGCGCTGAACGGCGGCATCCGAGATGAAGAGGTGAAGGTCAACGTAGCGTCGCTCCTTCCGGCTCGCACGGACAAATCGGTCACCGGCGGCGGCTTGCTTCCCGAACTCAGGAATCGCGGCGGAATCGAAGTTCACGCGGCCATCGAACCAGTTGGCGCGGAGCGCGACCACGTCATTCGAGTAGCGGTGGCGCAGCCAAGCCTGGAAGTGGGTCACCGCGCTCGACGAATTGTCGTACTGGGTCAGCGGCGGCTGCCATCGGTCCCAATTCAGGTGGATTCCGAGCAGGTTCGGGGCGAGGTCGGTCGCCTGGATGCCTTGGATGAAGGTCCGAAGGCTATTCTCGGCGTCCTCCCAGAACTCGTCGTCGCAAACGCTCGGCTCTTGGCGACCGGGAGACTGCGACCCCTTGTACTTGGAGCGCCAGTCGCCAGGGGCTTGGATATCGAGCCTGAAAAGAACCTGGGCGTGGGGATCGACCTTGGTGACCTCGCGCACGGCGGTCTCGGCGGCCTTGATCGCGGTCGCTGCGCCGTCCGCCTCGACTTCGAGCTCGAGGCTGAGCGAGAAGAGGTGGATTCCGGCCTCACTTGCCATGCGGATTTGCTCGAGGACGTTGCCCTTTCGGAGGCTGTCCTGGATCCCACCGGCGGCAAAGAGGATCGGCGGGTAGACCCGCTTGTTGCGGACCAGGGTCGGGAGCTCGTTGCGCAGAACGATCTGCGGGGCGTGCTCTGGAATCTGGACAATCGGGCGAACCTTAGAGATCGGCGCGGGCGGTTCAGGCTCAACGACCGGGGTGACCTCGACTTCGGCTTCGACGTCTTGGGCGGCAGGCTTTCGGTCGCGTCCGCCGCGCTCGCGTCGCTCCTTGTTCTGCCGCGGTGCGGCAGGAGCTTCGTCCGACTTGGTGCGGAAGCTGAGCGAGAACGAGATTTCGTCGTCCTCGATTTCCATCGTTTCGAGCACGGCAGCAGGTTCGGCAGCGACCTTTTCGGCCCTGGGTGCCTCTTGCTTCTTCTGCCTTGGCTCGCGGGGTTCGCGGGGTTCTCGCGGCTCGCGCTGCTGGCGTGGGGGCTTCTCGCCGGTCGAGGCGCGGAAGACCGCTACCGGGAGGTCGTCGTCCTCACCACCGAAGGTCTCACCCACGAGAGGAGCCGATTCGGCGACGACGGCAGGCTCAGCCGCGGCTGCTGGCTTTCGACGGCGTGACCTGCGCTCAACGGCGGGCAGGTCATCAGCGACCGCAGGGGCTGCATCTGGCTCGCTCGCGCGGGAGCGGAAGACGGCAACGGGAAGATCGTCCTCAACCTCAACGGCGGGTGCCGGAGCGGGCTTGGACGTTCGTCGCTTCTTAGGCTCGGTCGCGGATGGCGCGGAGCTTGGAGTCGTAGGGTCGAGAATTTCGGAGTCTGAAACTGATTTGCGTCGGGGCATGAGGAAGTGCTAGGCCTTTCCGAGTTGGAGGGAAGGATGGACGCGGCTGGGCCAAAAGAGTTGAAAGTGGCCACTCGCTGCGCCAAAAAGCGGTCGAGAAAGAGGGGTGCAGGGGTGAACGACGTCGGTCGCGGTCAAAAGGGCGAACTCGAAGGTTGCGATCCATCGCTGCTATTGGCCTTCATTATGCCTGAAAATGATGAACCGGTGCATTTTGTTTGCTAGCCGGTAAAGAGACGAGGGTTTCCTGCCGAACATCAACAGCGGAAACATGGACATCTTCTCGGTACCCATCGGGACGGTCGGGCCTCACGTTGAGCCCGCCCCTCACCCGAAACCGGTGGAGGGGTTCTCGGAAAAGCTGGACGAAGTCACCACTTCCAAGGCACCACCCGGGGATCCACCACCTAGTCAGGTGAAAAAGACTCAGGAGGTCGCGAGCAACCAGCCGATTGCTGACTCGCAGAAGCCGGACCAAGAGTCAACCACCGAAGAAAGCGCAAGCGAATCGACGCCTGTCGATCCGGTGGTCGCGACGGACCCGTCCGTCGTGGCGATGATCATCGCTTCGCAGTCCACGAGTGCCTTCCAGTCGGTGACCGTCCCGAGCACGCCTGCCGGTGCCCCCGTTGCCGAGGTCGTGGTGACCCCGAAAGTGACCGAGGCCGCCGAAGCACCGACGACGCCGAGCGCCTCCATTACCGCGCCGATTGACGTGCCGACGCCGGCCCCCGTGAGCGTGACTCCCAAGGAGACGCCGGTGAAGGCCGAGCAGCAGCCGGTGGTGAACGCCAGGGCTGAGACCGCGAGGTCGGTTGAACCTGCGGCCCAGACTGCGCCGACCGAAAAGAAGGCCACGACCGCCGCGCCTGCCACCAAGTCGGAGACGCCGGCAGTGCCTGTTGCGACGACCAAGGCCGAAGCGCCGAAGTCGAGTGAGCCCAAGGTGGCCGTCCAGACCAATATTGAATCAGGACCAAAGGCAGTCAAGCCCGAGGTTAAGCCCGAAGTACAGGAAGCCCTCCAGACCGCGACGAAGGTCGAGGTGAAGGTTGCCCCCACGACGGTGAGTCAGGTCCCGACCGTGAAGACTCCGGTCGAGACGGCTCCGAAGGCAGAAACGCCCCGCGTTGACCTTCCCAAGGCTGCGAATCCCGCGACGACCGAAGTCCAAGCACCGGTAGTGACCAATCAGCCGGAAGTGAAGCCCGTTGCGAACGCCGTTCAGCAGGCTCCTCAGGCACCGGCGACGACCACGAACCAGCCCGCCGAAACGGCGGAGCAAGCGGTGGCCCAGGCATCGGTCCAAGCAAGCACCCCGGTCACCCAGCCGGAAGCAAAGCCGGCGAAGACGACCGAGACCCAGGCCAAGAAGCCGGTGGGCGAAACCGCTCCCAAGACGGAGACCACATCCCTGCCGACGACCGACTTGAAGCCGACGACGACCCCCGTCCAGCCCAAGGCCGAGCAGAGCTTTGAGGGCAAGGGTGACGAGAAGTCTGGCCTCGCCGAAAAGGCGGTTGTCTCGCTCCCGACGACCGAGTCGGAGACTGAGATCCCCACTCCGCAGGTAATCGCTCAACCCAAGGCCCAGGTTCAAGAGACCGTCCTCGCCGCCCCGACCAAGGTCGAAGCGACGAAGCCCCAGGTGGCCCAGCCCCAACAGCTGGTCAACCAGGTGGCCGAACGGCTCGACTTCCTCGCCGCGACGCGACCGAAGAACGAAGTCACCGTCCACCTGAATCCGCCCGATCTCGGTCAGATCAGCGTGACGATCAAGACGGTCGGCGCGACGCTGGAAGCAAGCATCGCCGCGAACCGTGAAGAGGTGCGAAACACCTTGGACCAGAACCGCGGTCAACTCGTTGCCCATCTCGCCCAGCGCGGCTACCAGATGGAGACCCTGACGATCTCGTCGACGCCGATGAAGCAAGACGGCCTTGGCGAAAGCGCAGCTCGACAATTTGGCGAGAATGCCCAGCGACACCAGCAGGATCAAGCTCGCAACTCGACTTCGACCTCGACGTCACGCCAAGCGCCTGACATTGAGCCGACTGATGAACCAACTCGACGCACGATCCCTAGCGGTCGCGCACTGGAGATCTGGATCTAATCATGCCAATCACAAATCCCACCAACACCACGAAGATCGGTTCAAACCCGTACTTCGGCGACGTCGCGGTTGAGAAGAAGAAGGACCTTTCGATGGAGAACTTTATGCGTCTCCTCACGGTTCAGCTTTCGACTCAAAACCCCCTGGAGCCGATGAACGACCGAGACTTCTTCGCCCAGATGGCCCAGCTTGGCCAGGTTCAGGGCATGGACACGCTCAACAAGTCGATGGAAGTCCAAAAGGCTCAATCGCTGATGGGTAAGACCGTGACCGCGACCCGGCCGTTCACTCAGGGGTCGTTCAACGATCCGCTGGTGACGGGCACGGTGACCAAGTTGACCTATAAGGACGGCAACTACAAGCTCGGCATCCGCGAAGCCAACGGCGGCATTGTCGAAGTCGCGATGGATGCGCTCCAGAGCGTCCAGCCCGACTCGGACCTGCTTAACCAGCAAAGCCTGATCGGTAAGAAGGTCAGCGGACTGGTGAGCGTCATCGAAAACGGCGCACCGACCCAGAACTTCGTCGAAGGCCAGGTCACGCGGATCTTTAACGAGAACAACGTGAACTTCGCCCGAGTGAAGGTAGCGGACGGAAAGGAATTCGACATGCGGATCAGTGAGATTCGGAGCGTCGCACCGGGCAGCTAACACGTCCGGACTAGAGCAACGATGAACATTCAGAACACCAAGATTCAGGAACTCGCCCAGGGGCAGATCGCACCGCAGATCCAGCCGAAGCAAGTTCAAGGGCCGGACTTCGCGAGCGTCCTTCAGGATCAGCTTAAGGTTTCCGGGCACGCCCAGACCCGGCTACAGAGTCGAAACATCGACCTGGATGCCGCGCAGTGGAACCGGGTGTTGGATGGTGTCAACCGAGCCGCCGCGAAAGGCGCCAAGGAGTCCCTTGTGATGGTGGACGACGCGGCCCTCGTGGTGAGCGTGAAGAACCGAACGGTGATTACGGCGGTGGACAAGGCGGGTCTCAAAGAGAACGTCTTCACCAACATCGACTCAGCGGTCATTGTTTGACCCCGACAAGAGAGGATAGGGACCAAACAGAACTCGACAACAAGCGAAAGACGACAAGAGCAACCATCGCTGGATCGAAAGGGTTAACCCCTTTCGAAAGTGATCGCCTCACCCCGATTGTGGTGAGGGCAGGGACCCCTTGTCTTTCTTTCCCGACCAAGTACGAACAGGAAAAGGGAAAAGACTATGCTTCAAGCACTCCTCGCTGGCGTTGCCAGCATCAAGGCGCAGCAAACGCGCATGAACGTGATCGGTAACAACTTGGCTAACGTCAACACGACCGCCTATAAGGGCAGCCGCGTCACGTTCCAAGACATGATCGCGCAGACGATTCGTGGTGCAACCCGACCGACGGCAAACCTCGGCGGTACCAACGCGATTCAATTCGGCTTGGGTGTGTTGGTCGCCGGCACGGACGTCAACAACGAGCAGGGATCGCTCAACGCGACCAACCGCCCAACCGACATGGCCATCCAGGGCAACGGCTTCTTCATCACGTCGAACTCCGACCGAATGGCTTACACCCGAGATGGTGCTTGCGACCTTGACGCCGATGGCGTTCTTGTTCACCGCGCAACTGGTGAGCGCATCGTCGGTTGGTCGGCTGACCCTGCGACGGGTCAAATCGATACCAACAAGACGATTGGAGCGAAGGATAGCCTCCAGATTCCGATCGGCTCGCGAACGGCCGTCCAGGTGACCACGATGTCGACCTGGGCCGGAAACCTCGACTCGCGAGAGGTCGTCACGGGCGCTGCTGCGGTCCCGCCGACCCCGCCGAGCTATCGAACCGCAAACATCCGAGTTTATGACCGACAGGGCGCGCAGCATGACGTCACCCTCCGACTCTACAAGTCGGCTCCGAGCACCTGGAGCTGGGACGTTGTCGGCACCAACGGCGATACCCTGACCGGTTCCGGCACTCTCGTGTTCGACGCCAACGGTCGACTGCAGACCGGTACGCCGGGAACGATCACGGTGACTCCGCCGGCTGGCGCAGCCCCCGCCTTCCCGCTCGATCTCGACTTCAGTGCGATCAGCCAGCTGGCTGCCGAGAGCCAGGTCCAGGCTTCGAGCCAGAACGGCTTCCCGCCCGGATCGCTCCAGAGCTTCTCGGTGGGCACCGACGGCGTCGTGACGGGCCTCTTCACCAATGGTCTCACCCGTCCCCTCGGTCAGATTGCCACCGCGATCTTCCCGAACGCGAACGGCCTTGAGCGAATGGGTAACAACATCTGGCGCAACACGGATAACTCAGGTGTGCCCGTCGTGGGTACTCCCCGAGCCGGTGGTCGCGGTGCGATCAACTCGGGATTCCTTGAGCAGTCGAACGTGGACATCTCGAACGAGTTCACGGACCTGATTGTCACCCAGCGTGGCTTCCAGGCCAACACCCGCGTCGTCACCACGGTTGATGAGATGCTCCAAGAGCTCCTCAACATGAAGCGATAAGCCTAACCTGATCCCTTGAAGCACGGCCCGCCCGGAACCTCTCCCGGCGGGCCTTTTGCTGCGTTTAGGGCCTTCGGAAGCGGCTCAGGGTGGCGGTGGCAAAGGCGGCGATGCCTTCGCCGCGTCCAATCGCACCGAGGCCTTCTTGGGTGGTCGCTTTGATGCTGACGTCGTCTTCTTCGAGACCGGTGGCCTCGGCGATGACCGCGCGGATCTCCTCGGCGCGAGGCATGATGCGCGGGTGCTCCGCTTGCACCGCGATGTCGAGGTGGCGAACCCGCCAGCCCTTCTCGCCCGCGATCCGCACCGCTTCTTTGACGAAGAGGCTCGACCGCTGTCCCTTCCACTTCGGGTCGGAAGGAGGGAAGTGGACGCCGATGTCGCCCGCCGAAGCACCCCCGAGGATGGCGTCGGTCACCGCGTGGAGGATGACGTCGGCATCGGAGTGGCCTTCGAGTCCCGGCTTGTGGTCGAAGAGCACGCCGCCTAGCCAAAGCTCGCGCCCGGGGTCAGTGCTGAACCGGTGGACGTCATAGCCGAGCCCGGTCCTGAATTCGGGTGAAAGGAGGAGGGATTCGGCGCGCTGGAGATCGTCGGGATAAGTCAATTTGAAGTTCCTTGGGTCGCCGAGAACGACCTCGAAGGGGTGGCCGGCAGCCCGCAGGTATGCGAGGTCGTCGGTGAAGTCGGCGGTGGTCGCATAGGCCTCGCGGAGCCAATCGACGCGGCCGCCTTGAGGGGTTTGCATCATGAAGACGCCGTCGCGGGGGAGGATGTCGCCGCCTTCGTTGCGGAGGGTATCCACCGCCGGGATCGCCGCTCCTGCCGCGCCAACCCGCTCGATCGCTTCGATCACGCGGCTGATGACGTCGTGGCTGAGGCCAGGCCGCGCGCCGTCGTGAAGCAAGAGGATTTCGGCATCGGTGTGCGCGAGGGCAGCTCGCACCGAATCGGGCCTTGTTTCGCCCCCGGGGACGGTACCGTCGGGACCGACCAGGCAGACCTCATCGACGCGCGGATGGGAGGCGAGGGCATCGAACGACCAACGCCAAACGGGGATGCCGCCAAGGGTGAGCCGAACCTTATCTGCCCCGAACCGTCGGCCCGAGCCTGCAGCAAGGACGGCGGCCGCGATCTTCATGGCTTCTTCGAGCGCTTGCGGGATTCGGCGTCATCCACCTCGACCTCGTCCTCGATTTCGCCAAAGATGAGCTTGCCGCGCTCGGTTTGGATGACCTGGGTGACCTCGACGTTCACCTCTTGATTCATGCGGTACTTGCCACCTTCGATGACGACCATCGTGCCGTCGTCCAGATAGCCGATGCCTTGTCCGGCTTGGTTGCCCTCGCGAATGATCGTGACCTTGAGATGCTCGGTCGGGAGAACGTTTGGCCGAAGCGAGAGGGCGAGGTCGTTAATGTTGAGGACGCGAACGTCTTGGAGCCGCGCGACCTGGTTGAGGTTGTGGTCGTTGGTCACGAGGTCCGCGCCAAGGAGCACCGCGAGCTGGACGAGGCGAGAATCCACCGGTTCCTTGCTGCCGCGGAGCAGGCGGTCGTGGACCTTCACCTCAAGCTGAAAATCTTGTTGAAGGTGGCGCAGGACGTCGAGCCCGCGCTTGCCTCGCTGACGGCGAAGCCCATCCGCGCTGTCGGCGATGAACTGGAGCTCGTCGAGGACAAACCCTGGGACATACAGCTGGCCTTCGAGAAATCCACTGCGCACGACGTCGTAGATCCGGCCGTCGATGATCACGTTCGTATCGAGAATCTTGATTCCCGAACGGCGAGCGCGTCCGCGCGACTTGCTCCATGGCAGGAACTCGTCAATCGAGTTCAGCGCATAGACCATGATCGCGGCGAGGCCGACCATCAGGACGATCAAGATGAAACCAATCGTGGCAATCGGAATGCCGAGCGCCTGGAAGAACACCACGAACGGCAGCGAGAGCAGAACGCCCAGGACGATGCCCGCGATGGTGGTGGCCTTTTGGCCGCCGTCGAACTTGTCCCAGCGCGCAACAAGCTTCTCGGCGAGGTTGATGAGCATCGCGCCCACCAAGGCGCCGACCGCCGCACCGAGGACGACATAGACGGTGAGAACCGCGAAACCGGGGGTTGGCTTCTGCTCGGTCGGCGAAAGCGGCCCACGGATCAGTTCAAACAGCCAAATGTAAGTTGACGACGCGTAAGGCAGGAAGAGAAAGCCGCCGACCACCGCAAAGCCCAGCAGGAAGATCATGCGGAAGACGCCCCTCTCGCGGATATCCGCAAGGAGGCTCTTCTTTCCAAACTGAGCGAAGAACTTCACCATGGCTGCGCCTTACTTTTGGCTGATCACTTTCACCTGGACCTTTCCCAAGAAGGGGAACGTGAAGGCCTCTTCCACGTTTCCGTGGGCGAGCTTCACATGGGCAGCACTGACCTGAAGATCGGGCGACGTCGAGTCAATAGGGTACCAGTTCGCGCCGTCATAGACTTCCACCCACGCATGGTAGTAGAAGCTGCCGTCCCACGAGACGAGGCCGCTGCAAACCCGGGTGGGAATCCCCGCTGCGCGCATGAGGGTGCCGGTGAGGATCGCGTAATCGCGGCAAACGCCTTCTTTGCTTCGATAGACCTCAACCGCATCGCGCAGGATGCCAATCCCCGCGTTTGGCTTCATCCGCTGGAAGACGTATTGGTGGATGCGCCGGACCACCGTCTTGAAGTCTTTGGCCCCGTCGGTTGCAGCCTTGACGATCGGCTTCCAGCGCGGGTGGTTGCTGTCGATGTGCAGACTGGGCTTGAGGTAGCGCGTGTTGAGGGACCGCAGGGCCGAGACCGGCGGATTCTTCATGTCGGTCGCGCGGGGCGGGTGGATCGTGATCGCCGCGCCATTCTCGATGACCTTGACCGTCTGAAACTTGTCGCTCGGGACTGCACTGAGGTCGCGTCCCGTGATCTCGATGGCGAGTTCGCGCAGCTTGGCGGGATTCTTCAGCGGCGGGGTCGGCACGATCTTGGTGCTCTCAGCGAGGTCCACCGGGCCGCCCTTGCCTTCATCTTTGCCCAGCGCGACCTCTTTGGTCACGGGGAGCATCTCGATCCCCATCGGCGCCTCCGCCTTCACGAACTCGCCGGAATCGGAGACGAAGACCGTGGTGTCGGCGCGCGGGTCCTTCAGCAAGACCTTGTTTGCCGTGACCTCTTTGCCATTCACGGTGACGGTAGTCGGCCCCACCCATTCCACGCCATTCTTAATGAAGCTGGCGGTGGTGGGGTCGAGGACATAAAAGCTCTTGGATGCGCCCTTCTTGTTCGGCATCGCGAGGAACGCACCGAGGGCGTCGTCCACCACGGGTAAATCGGTGGGGACGTCGATGGTGCGCTTGGTGACTTCGCCGGAGTTGTTGAGCGTCAGGTCCACTTTCTTGCCGTTGAACCTCGCGAGGGTGTTCTGGGTGCGGCCTGCGCTGTCTGATTTGGCCTCAATCGCAAGGAGCTTGCCACCCGCGGACCACGTCCGCGTGAGAATGTTCAGCTTCATCGGCGTGCCGAGCATCCCAAGGTCCATCGCGGTGAGCGACTCGGTCAACTTCGCGGGTTTGCCTTCAAATGTGGAGTTCGACTCGCTGTAGCGGGCATAGCCGACCTTTGTCCCATTGATGAAGATTCCAATCCATTCTTCCGCCGCGCCGAGGCAAGCAAGCGCGAAGCAAAGGACAATTCCCGCGAGTTTTCGCATGTCGATAAGTGTAACGAAGCAGGCATCGCTCTCGTTCGCCAAGAGGTCGAAACTCGTCGAAAGTCGAGGAAATGGGGAACGAATCGCCTCTGGGAGTCGCAGAATGCATCGACACCCCTTGCAACGAGCCCGTTGCTTGCGCGGTAGGATTCTAACGCCCCATGGCCACCAAACTTGTCATTGTCGAATCGCCTGCCAAGGCGAAAACCATCGGAAGCTATCTCGGCTCCGACTACGAGGTGGTGGCAAGCGTTGGCCATATCCGTGACCTTCCGACCAACGCGAAGGGACTTCCGCCCGAACTCAAGAAGAAGTGGTGGGCCGATTACGCCGTCGATGTGGATAACGGTTTCGAGCCCATCTACGAGGTATCCCCCGCCAAACAGGCCCAGGTCAGCAAGCTTCGGCAGGCGATGAAAGGGAAGACCGAGCTCGTGCTCGCAACGGACGAAGACCGCGAAGGCGAATCCATCTCTTGGCATCTCCTGAGCGTCCTGAACCCGAGCAAGTCGACCACGATCAAGCGAATCGCTTTCCATGAGATCACGAAGGAAGCGATCCTCAACGCTCTGAAGAACCCGCGTCAGATCGATGAGGACCTCGTCGAGGCCCAGGAAACGCGCCGCATCCTTGACCGGCTTTATGGCTACACGCTTTCGCCCGTGCTTTGGTCGCTGGTGACCAAGAACCTGAGCGCAGGCCGCGTCCAGAGTCCGGCGGTCCGATTGATCGTCGAACGCGAGATGGACCGGCGTCGATTCCGCAGTTCGACCTACTGGGACCTTCGGGCGCACCTGGAGGATAAGGGCATCAAGTTCACTGCCGACCTCCAGTCGGTCGATGGCAAGTCGGTGGCGTCGGGCTCGGACTTTGACCCTCTCACCGGTCAGCTGAAGAGCGGCTCGAAGGCGTTTTGGCTGGATGAGGCAGCGGCTTCGACCCTGGCCACCGCCCTCGAAGGCGTCACCCCCTACGCGGTCCACTCGGTCGAAGCGAAGGACAAGAAGGAATACCCCGCGCCGCCGTTCATGACGACGACGCTCCAGCAAGAGGCGAACCGCAAGTTTGGCTTTGCCGCCGACCGCACGATGCGCATCGCCCAGACCCTCTATGAAGGCGTCCAGCTTGGCGGTGAGCAGATCGGTCTCATCACCTACATGCGAACCGACTCGCTGACCCTCAGCGGCGACGCGGTCAACCGCATCCGCGAGCACATCGGCAAGCAGTATTCCGACTGCCTCCCCGCGAAGCCAAACGTCTACACGAGCAAGGTTCGCAACGCTCAAGAAGCGCACGAGGCGATCCGCCCCACCGACATTCGTCGTCGCCCCGCTGACCTTGCCAACGTCCTCAATCAGGACCAACTGAAGATCTACGATCTGATCTGGAAGCGCACCGTTGCCTGCCAGATGAAGCCTGCCGACGTTCGCCTCACCGAGGTCATTCTCGACGCGACGCCGCGAGCCAACCCGGTCGGAAAGTCGCTCAAGTTCCGGTCTTCGGGCAAGCAGATCCTCTTCGACGGCTTCCGTCGCGTGTATTTTGAGGACTCCGACGACCCCGAGGCCGAGATGGAGAACGCCGAGCGCCGACTCCCGATCCTGGCGCAGGGCCAAAGCGTGGCCTGCCAGTCGCTCGGTGCGCTCAGCCACACCACCCAGCCGCCCGCCCGCTACACCGACGCGAGCCTCATCAAGAAGCTTGAGGAAATGGGCATCGGTCGACCGTCGACCTACGCCTCGATCATCAGCGTGATCACCGAGCGCGGCTACGTTCGCAAGCAGGGCCGACAACTCATCCCGACCTTCCTCGCCGTGATGACGATGGAGGTGCTCCAGAACCACTTTGGTGAGTTCGTCGAGTACGACTTCACCCGTGAGCTCGACGAATCCCTCGATGACATCGCGAACGGCAAGTCGAACCGAATCGCCTATCTAGAAGCCTTCTTCCTCGGCCATGGCGACCAGCCCGGACTGAAGGCCGCGGTCGAAAGCCGGAAGCGGGAAATCCCTTATCCAAACTTCCATGTCGGCGATCACCCCGAATCGGGCAAGCCGATTATCGTTCGGCTGGGCAAGGGCGGCGACCCGTTCCTCCAGCTCGGCGATGCGGAAGAAAAGACCTTTGCGAGCGTCCCCGAAGACCTCGCCCCTGGCGATCTGACCTTGGAACACGCCCTGGAGCTCTTTGACAAGAAGCCGCGCCAGGCGGAGTCGATCGGCGTCCACCCGGCGAGTGGTCGAAACCTCCTGCTGAAGCAGCGGCAGGGCTACTACCTCGAGGTCGAACGCACGCCCGAGGAGATTGAGGCGAAGGTGAAGCCGACCTGGGTTAGCCTGCCTCAAAACGTCGATCCGCGCACGCTGACGCAGGATGACCTCGACTACCTTTGCGGCCTTCCCAAGGAGATTGGCAAGCACACCGATTCCGGCGCGCCGATCACCTTCCACCTGGGCAAGTTTGGGCCCTACATCCAGTGCGAGAAGGAGATCCGCAACGTCCCCGACTGGCGGGGTGGCCTGACCCTCGCGGTCGGCGAAGCAGTCGCGATCCTGGCCGCACCGAAGACGCGGGGGGCACGGGCGGCGACGGGGCCGCTCCAAGATTTCGGCGAGCTCGAAGGCGCGGCGGGTGCGGTTCGCGTTCTCGCAGGACGATTTGGCCCCTACGTCACCGATGGCGAAGTCAACGCAACCCTTCCGCGTGGCACCGATCCGCTCACTCTCACCGCGGAGCGCGCGCTAGAGCTTCTGGCCGCCAAGCGAGCGGCAGGACCTTCGACGAAGCCCGCCAAGCGCGGCGCACGGGGTCGAACGACCGCGGCAAGGCCAGCCGCCGCCAAGAAGGCACCCGCGAAGAAGCCAGGAGCGAAGAAATCCACGACCAAGAAGCCGAAGAAGTAGCCTTGCAGGTTCGCCAAGTCCCGTTTGAGGACTTGGCGCGCCTCGGGCTGATCGAGTTGCGCCACCAGGTGCTCCGCGCGCCGCTGGGGCTCGATTTCACCGCCGAAGAGCTCGCCGCCGAACACGACCAGGTCCACTTTGGAGCATTCGAGGGCGAACGCCTCGTGGGTGTGCTTGTCATGGTGCCGGCGGGCACAATGGCAAAGATGCGCCAGGTCGCGGTGAACCCAGACGACCAAGGTCGCGGCATCGCCCGACTGATGATCCAAGCGAGCGAAGCCTGGGCGGTTCAGGCTGGGTTCGCGGTGATCGTGCTCCATGCCCGCGCGAACGTCGTCCCGATGTACGAAAAGCTCGGCTACGAGGTCTTCGGCGAACCGTTCGAAGAGGTCACGATTCCGCACTGCAAGATGCGGAAATCGCTTACATCCTGAACATGCTGAATCCGGCGGGCTTGTCGGGCGCGTTCATCGCTGCCTCGATGCCAAGGGCTAGGACGCGCCGCGTGTCAACCGGGTCGATCACGCCATCATCCCAAAGCCGCGCGGTCGAGAAGTAGGCGCTGGATTCCGCGGCGTACTTCTCGAGCGTCGGAGCCTTGAACGCCTCTTGCTCTTCCGGGGTCATCGTCTCGCCCTTCGCGGCAAGCTGGTCCATCTTGACGGTCAGGAGCACGTTGGCCGCCTGTTCACCGCCCATCACCGAGATACGCGCGTTTGGCCACATCCAGAGCTGGCGAGGACCGTAGGCCCGGCCGCACATGCCGTAGTTGCCCGCGCCGTAGCTGCCGCCGATCACGACGGTGAACTTGGGGACGTTGGCGGTGGAAACCGCCGTCACGAGCTTCGCGCCGTTCTTCGCGATCCCCTCGTTCTCATACTTCCGGCCAACCATGAAGCCGGTGATGTTCTGCAGGAAGACAAGCGGGATGCCGCGTTGACAGCAAAGCTCGATGAAGTGCGCGCCCTTGAGTGCGCTCTCGGAAAAGAGGATGCCGTCGTTGGCGAGGATGCCGACCTGATGGCCGTGAATCCGGGCGAAGCCGCAGATCAGAGTGGTGCCATAGCGGGCCTTGAACTCCTGGAACTTCGAGCCGTCGAGGAGCCTTGCAAGGACCTCGCGCATGTTCAGCGGGACCTTCGGGTTCGCGGGAAGCAGGGAATAGAGGTCTTCGGCGGGATAAAGCGGGTCTTCGACCGGGAAGGCGTGGCGAATGTCGCGCTTGGGGCCGAAGTTCTCGATGATGTTGCGCACGATCTGGAGCGCGTGCTCATCGTCGTCGGCGAGGTGGTCGGCCACACCGGAAAGGCGCGTGTGGACGTCGCCGCCGCCGAGGTCCTCGGAGCTGACTTCCTCGCCCGTCGCCGCCTTCACGAGGGGCGGTCCGCCGAGAAAGATCGTGCCCTGGCCCTTGACGATGACGGTCTCGTCGCTCATCGCGGGGACATAGGCGCCGCCCGCCGTGCACGAGCCCATCACCGCCGCAATCTGGGGGATGCCGCGGGCGCTGAGGTTGGCCTGGTTATAGAAAATGCGCCCGAAGTGGTCTTTGTCGGGGAAGACCTCGCTCTGGAGCGGCAGAAACGCGCCGCCGCTGTCGACGAGGTAGATGCAGGGCAGGTCGTTCTCGAGGGCGATCTCTTGGGCCCGGAGGTGCTTTTTGACCGTGATCGGATAGTAGGTTCCGCCCTTCACGGTGGCGTCGTTCGCCACGATGACGACCTCGTGGCCATGCACGCGGCCGATGCCGGTCACAACGCCGGCGGAGGGGGCGTCACCGCCATACATGCCGTCGGCGGCCAGCGAGCTGAATTCGAGGAAGGGAGAGCCCTCATCCACGAGGGTGGTGATGCGTTCCCGGGCAAGGAGTTTGCCGCGCTTTTTGTGCTTGGCGACCGCTTCTTCGCCGCCGCCCTTGAGCGCGACGCGCATCTTTTCGCGGAACTCGTCGAGGATCGGATCCATCGCCGCGCGATTGGCTCGGTGCTCTTCGTCGAGCAGGTTCACTTGGCTAGCCAACACTTCCATCGTCGGAAGAATGATAGCTTTACTGGGATGGCCCGCGCCGAAGGTTCCGACAATTCGGACCATGCGAGAACGAATTTGGTTCGTCATCCAAGGTTGGAACACCTCGCGCAAGCACAAGGATGGAGTGCTTACGATTTCTGGGCTGTTGGTGGCGGGTGTGGTGACGTTTGGCTGGCTCGGCGGCCTTTATGGGGCGAAGACGTCGGCAGGGATTGACCTCTTGCCGAACGCGCACCTCAGCAACGTGATCGGCACGCGGTAGGAATCCGCCTTAGGCGTCCCGGTGGGGAAAAGGGGTGAATCCCCCTCAGGCCCCGCGCCTGAGGGGGAAGAGGGGCGTTAGCCGGCCGCGCGGGTGCGCTGGACGACTTCGCTGAGGAACACCGCGTTGTTCGGCGTTCGCTTGATGAGCTTGATGAGCGATTCGGTCGCCGAAATGCTGTCTTGCTCCTTGGCCATGAGTCGGCGAAGCTGAACCACGCCGTCGTAGACCTCCTTCGGGAAGAGATACTCTTCGTGGCGCGTCGACGATCGTCGAACGTCGATCGCAGGCCAGATTCGTCGCTCCGCAAGGTCGCGATCGAGCACGATTTCCATGTTGCCCGTACCCTTGAGCTCTTCAAAGATCGAATCGTCCATCTTCGAGCCGGTATCGACGAGCACCGAGGCGATGATCGTGAGCGATCCGCCTTCTTCGATGTTTCGCGCGGCACCAAAGAAGCGTCGCGGTCGATAGAGGGCACTCGGGTCGAGACCACCGGTGAGGGTGCGTCCGCTCGGGTTGATCGTGAGGTTCGAAGCGCGCGAAAGTCGGGTGATCGAGTCGAGCAGGATCGCCACGTCTCGGCCCGATTCCACCAGTCGCTTGGCTTGCTCAAGGCAGAGCTCGGCGACTCGCATGTGGTTCTCCGGTGGCTCGTCAAAGGTCGAGCTGATCACCTGACCGCGAACGGATCGGCGCATGTCGGTGACCTCTTCCGGTCGTTCGTCCACAAGGAGGACCATGAGATAGACCTCGGGGTGATTGGCGGTGATCGCGTTGGCAATCGCCTTCATCATCGTGGTCTTTCCGGCCTTGGGAGGCGAAACGACGAGGCCGCGCTGGCCTTTACCGATTGGCGAAATCAGGTCGACGATTCGGTTCGGGATCGCGTCAGGAACGGTTTCGACATTGATGCGCTCGTTCGGATAGAGCGGCGTGAGGTCGTCGAAGTTCTTTCTTCGCATCATCTCGGGCGACTTCGCGCCGAACTGGTTGATGCTTTCGACGCGGAGCATCGCCTTGTACTTCTCGCCTTCACGCGGGAGTCGAACCAGGCCGAAGACGGTGTCTCCGCCGCGCAGGCCGAACTTCTTCACCTGGGACTGGCTGACATAGACGTCGTCGTTGGACGGCTGGTAGTTGTCCCGTCGCAGGAATCCCCATCCGTCGTTGAGGATCTCAAGGACGCCACGGGCGTAAACGAGTTCCTCCGAGCTGTTCTTGAGCGCAAGGAGCTGCTCGATCAGCTCGTGGCGCAAAAGGGTCTGGGGGTTGAGCTTGGCTGCCTTGGCTTCCTTCAGGAGCGTGGCAGGCGTGGACTCGTCGAAGTGTTGGTAATCAAGTTCCGGCAGATTCTCGAGATCGGTCGGATTTTCGGCCTTTGGCAAGCCGCCTTCACGCTTTGGACGTCGGCGACTGTGCCCGCCTTCTTTGCGGGGTCTGAATTGATGGCTCATAGAGCAAGGTGTGGGTTAAGGTTCTCGATAGATGCCGATGAACGGCAAGTTTCGGAATCGTTCTTCGTAGTCCAACCCGTATCCGACAACGAATTCCTTTGGAATGTCAAACCCGACGTAGTCAACGTCCAAGGGGGTTTGAAGGGCCTCCGGCTTCCGCAGGAGACTGGCAATCCGAATCGTTTTCGGGCGGCGGGTCTTCAGGAGTTCGAGGAGGTGGCTGAGCGTGAGCCCGGTGTCCACGATGTCCTCAATGATTAAGACGTTTCGGCCCTCAATGAGGACGTCAAGGTCTTTGATTATTTGTACCACACCTGTGGTCGATTTCCCACCCTTATAGCTGCTGACCTGAACAAAATCGATCTGAACGTCGCCCGTCAGCCTCTTCGCGAGGTCGGCGAGGAACAGATAAGACCCCTTGAGGACGCCGACCAGCAAGAGCGTTTCCCCTTCGTAGTCCTGGTTGATCTGGGTGGCCATCTCCTGAATTCGATCTTGGATGGCATCGGCAGAAAGGAGGACGTCAACGGTCGGCATGGAGAGCGAGAGAATACCTGCCAGCGGTAAAGTTCACACCGATGCGACCCGACGGCCGAAACCCTGATCAGCTCCGACCCCTCCACCTCGAGCGTGGATTTGCCAAGTTTGCCGAGGGCTCGTGCCTGATCCAACTCGGGGACACCCACATGATGGTCACCGCGACGGTCGAGGACCGCGTTCCGCCGTTCCTCAAGGGCAAGGGCCAGGGCTGGGTCACCGCCGAGTATTCGATGCTCCCTCGGTCGGGCCGCCAGCGCAATAACCGCGACCTGATGAAGCCGAATGGCCGGTCGATGGAGATCCAGCGGCTGATCGGACGGTCCCTGCGCTCCGTGATCGACATGGAGAAGCTCGGCGAGCGCACGATCACGGTGGACTGCGACGCCATCCGCGCCGATGGTGGCACGCGGTGCGCAGCGATCACGGGTGCGTATGTCGCGGTCTACGACGCGATGCGATGGATGATCGAGCAGCGCATGCTCAAGCAGATTGCCCTTCGCGAGCCGATTGCCGCGATCTCGGTCGGCATCTACCGCGGGATTGAGGTGCTGGACCTCAACTACGACGAGGACAGCCAGGCGGAAACCGACATGAACGTCATCATGACCGGCTCGGGCAAGTTCGTCGAAATCCAGGGCACCGCCGAGCGTGACCCGTTTGGTGCCGACACCCTTGGTCGGCTGCTGAAGCTCGCCGACAAGGGCGTCAAAGAGCTCGTTGAGGCACAGAAAAAGGTCCTCGCCGAATAGTCGGCAAGGACCCTTCCTGTTTCGCCGTTAGAGCGTGCCGCGGACGGCTTGCTCGCGCTCAATCGACTCGAAGAGAGCCTTGAAGTTGCCCTTGCCAAAGCTCTTCGCACCCTTGCGGTGGATGATCTCATAGAACAAGGTCGGTCGGTCCGTGGTCGGCTTCGTGAAGATCTGGAGCAGGTAGCCCTCGTCGTCGCGGTCCACGAGAATGCCGAGGTCGGCGAGGACATCGATGTCCTCGTCGATCTCACCCACTCGGTCGGTGAGCATTTCGTAGTACGTCTTCGGCACCGAGAGGAACTGGACGCCGCGGGCGCGGAGTCGCGAAACCGTGTAGACGATGTCCTCGGTGAGAAGCGCGACGTGCTGAACGCCTGCGCCGCCGTGGAACTCGAGGTACTCGTCGATCTGCGACTTCTTCTTGCCGGGAGCGGGCTCGTTGATCGGGAACTTGACCCGGCCATTGCCGCTCGCCATCACCTTCGACATCAGCGAGGTGTAGTCGGTGGAGATGTCCTTATCGTCGAAGCTGATGAGGTTCTTGAAGCCAAGGACGTCCTCGTACCACTTCACCCACTCGTTCATCTTGCCGAGCTCGACGTTGCCGACGCAGTGGTCGACATCCTTAATGCCGATGCTGTCGCCGGGCTGGTTTTCGGGTCGGAAGTTCGGGAGGAAGTGGCCCTTGTAACCATCGCGGTTGAGAAGGGTGTGGACGACGTCGCCGTAGGTGTGAATCGCAGCCATGCGAACGCGGCCATGCTCATCTTCGACCCAGTGCGGTTCCGCAGCCGACTTTGCGCCCCGCGCGACGGCGGTGGCATGCGCCCAATCGACGTCATCGACCTCAAAAGCGATGTCCTGGACGAAGTCGCCGTGGTAGGCGATCTTCTCGGCCATCGGGTGGCCGGGGCGGAGCGGCGCGGAGAAGACAACGCGAAGGTTGTTTTGTTCGAGGAGGTAGCCCGCCTCGTCCTTGACGCCGGTCTCAAGGCCATAGAAGCCCGTGATGTCAAAACCGAACGTGTGTTGGTAGTAAAAAGCAGACGAACGAGCGTTGTTCACGAAGTGGCGAATGTGGTCAACGCGGCGGATAGGGAACAGGTCTTCCATAGGATTCCTCTCTCTTCATTCTATCCACCAAATGACCGGAAAACTAGGTGGGTAAACGTACTGATGGAAGGCGTACATTTTGGTCATCTTGGCGGAAGACGACTTAGGCAGCTTTCGAATCGTCGATCTTGTTGTTGCAGAGGATGGTTTCCACCGCTTCTGCGCTGATCGGCCGGCCCAGTAGGTAGCCCTGGCCCTTGTCGCATCCCATCGCGCTCAGTCGCATCATTTGCTCTTCGGTTTCGATTCCCTCACCGGTTACCGTGAGGTTCAGCGCGCGGCAGAGCGTCAGGATGGCTGAGATGACCGCGGTCGGGGCCTTTTCGTGGCCAAGAACGTGGACAAACGAGCGATCGATCTTCACGTTGTCGATCGGCAATCGCTGGAGGTTCGAAAGCGAAGAGAAGCCCGTTCCGAAGTCGTCAATCGCGATCTTCACGCCGAGGTCGCGAAGCTCTTGGAGCATACGGATGGCGAGACTCACGTCGGCGACGGCAAGGCTCTCGGTGATCTCGAGGGTCAGGAGTTGGGGCTTGAGGCCGGTCTCCTTGAGCGTTTCCTCGACGACCTTGGCGAAGCCACCCGTTTGGATTTGACGCTGGCTGAGGTTGACCTGTACGCCAATCGGAGTTCGGCTGAGCTGGTTCCACTCGGCGGCCTTCTGACACGCGGTCTTGAGCGCAAACTTTCCGAGGGAGAGGATCAAGCCGGTCTCTTCCGCAATCGGGATGAACTTATCCGGCGGGATCAGGCCGAGCTCGGGGTGCTTCCAGCGGATCAGGGCCTCTACGCCGCTAAAGCTTCGTGATCCAAGCTCCATGATGGGCTGGTAGACGAGGAAGATCTCCTCGCGCTCGAGGGCCACGCGCAGACCGGTTTCCAGTTCCATGCGCTCGACCACGCGGTCGTTCATCGACTGGTCAAAGATCGCATAGTCGGCCTTTCCGTTCTGCTTGGCCTGGTACATCGCGATGTCGGCATCGCGCAGAAGGCTTTCGGCGTCGGAATCCTCGCGTCGGACCGCGAGGCCAACCGAACACGTGGCGTACAGTTCGCGCCCTTCAGCTCGAATGGGCTCCTTCACGGCTTCGACCACCTCTCGCGCCAGCTGATCCACAACTTCCATGTCGGGGTTCTGGAAGATCAGGATGAACTCGTCGCCGCCGAGGCGCGCGACAAAACCGTTCTGCCCGGCGAGCCGGCTCAGTCGAAGGGCGATCTCGTTGAGCAGAGAATCGCCGACGCTATGCCCCAGCGAGTCATTGAAGTACTTGAAGTTGTCGAGGTCGACAAATGCGAGGCCGACGTTCACGCCGTCGTCCATCAGGTTCTGAAGATGATTCAGGAACTTACGGCGGTTCGGGAGTCCGGTAAGGTCGTCATGCTCGGCCTGGTGCTCGACCGTTCGCAGGAGGGCGTCGCGCTCGGTGACATCCTGCAGGAAGACGTGGACCGAGATCACATCGCCAGCGGTGTCTCGCTCAGGAATGAGCACCGCGTCAAAGCTGCGGCCGGTCTTTGAGGTCAGGTTCAGCTCGACGCGATCCTTTCGGTAAAGGCTCGCGTAGCCGTAGGACATCGCTTCGCGGCTCTGCTCATCGAGGTTGGTACAGATTCTGTCGCCAATCGTCAGCGGATCGAGCAGCCGACCTGCCACTTGGTTCATCGAGACGATCTCGCCACGGTCAGAGGTGTGGATGATGCCGTCAAGAGCGTTCGCAAGAACCGAGTTGAGTTGCAACAGCGATTCGGTTCGGCGATGGACCTCAAACTCAAGGTGTTCCTTCTGAACTTCAAGCTCGGTCGAGTAGTCGTGGAGCTTGGTGAACATCTCGTTCACGCGGCCAGTGAGCGAGGAGATCTCGTCCTTGCCGTCGTCGTCGAGCTCGGCGTAGAACTCGCCGGGCTGCACCGACGAAACTCGCTTTTCGAGCCGACGAAGGCGGTCGACGACGTAGTGGCGGGCAAGGTAAGCCAGGATCAGCGTCGTGAGCAGCAACAGCGCGATAAACGTCCAAAGAAGGACATGGGATGCCTGTTCGCCGCGTAGGATCGTGGTTCTGGGGACGGTGACAACCAGCGTTCCCGCCGGCTTGCCGTCAAGACCAAGGACCGCTTGACTGATCGAGAGTGACGTCGGGTTCGTGCGCCCGATCACTGGAATCAGCGAATGCTCACTTGAGCCAACGACCCACTCGGTCGTCGAGTTTGTGCGCTGACTAAGCTCGGTCGAGGTCGTGTGAGTGATCTTGCGCCCCATGACGAGCCAGCCACGTGAGGGTGCCGAACCTCCCGACTTGTGGATCTGACTCACGGCGACGAAGTAGGCCTGACCACCCGAAGCAAGGAATCCGGTGTTTCGCAGCGAAACGTCCTTGTGGAGGGGCCAAGGGAAGGCCATGTCTTGGGCGATCTTCTGAAGTGCTAAAGGTTCAACGCTGAACAGGTGAACCGGCTTGCCGTCGTTGCCGATGAAGAGGATGAAGTCGACCCTTGCCGACTTGAATGACTCTGGGTTGAGGTTGGACTCGATGAACGACTTGTTGCGGTCCTTCATGAACTCGTAACAGTCATCCCAAAGGGCCCAGTCGGCGGTTCGGTCGCCAAGGTTGCGGCTGATGTCGCGGTAGGTTTCAAGCGCGACGGCGGACGCCTTTTTGGCATCCTGGGTCTCGAGGTCGGCGTAGGTGGGCGCGATGATAGCGTTAATCGCCATCCAAATGCCCAGGGTCGACACGAGAAGTGCCACCAGCATCCCTACCATCAGCTTGCCGTGAAGTCGCATCCTGCAAGGAAATCTTCGGCCTGCGAGGGGGCGAGAACTTAGGCATCGGGCAGGGTTTGGACGGGAAACTGGTAGTTTTGTTGAAGCATCAAGCATCCCCTGCAACCCAACTGCGCGAAGAGGGGGATTGATTGTGATGCGGACGACCGATCATAATCTTGCCGACATTGCCGATGTAGCTCAGTGGTAGAGCAGCTGTTTCGTAAACAGCAGGTCACCGGTTCGAATCCGGTCATCGGCTCCAGAATTCCTCTTTCGAGGCGACACAGGTCGCCTCTTATTTGCTTTTGGTCCCCGTGAATTTTCACGCTCACCCGATTTGCCCTGCGTAACCTCAATGGGCGAGGGGAGATCGAGGGCCTGCTTCGGCGGGCCCACC
This sequence comes from Armatimonadota bacterium, assembly GCA_018268355.1. Lineage (GTDB taxonomy): Bacteria > Armatimonadota > Fimbriimonadia > Fimbriimonadales > Fimbriimonadaceae > JAFDWR01. Next base: position 212,581 of record JAFDWR010000001.1, read on the forward strand.
GACTTCGCGGTACACCCATGAAACGAATCTGCGCACGGGCCATTCGGTCGGCCATACAAGTGTTGACCATCGTCATGCTCTTCGTTGGAGGAGCCAGCTGTGGTGGCGGAGGCGCCGCTGAACTTCCGCTGCCACCCTTCGTGCCCGGCAGCGTCACTGCTCTGGAGTATCAGGAGGTCTTTGACGGGGCAGGGGACTACCTCAAGTCCGTTCTCTATGACGCGGATGCCGCCCAGAAGATGGTCTTGAAGATGAAGACCTACTCTCAGGTCGTTTTCGCTGAGGTCACCCCGACGGGCGACGTGATTGCCTTTTTCAAGGATGGACGGCACGTCAGCGTCCTCTTGAACGAGAAGCCACCGCGCCCCGGTACACGTCCCCAGCCGCAATCGGTGGCGAAGGCTCCATCAGGTGGCCCCAAGAACCTGGTGACGGGCAAGAAGGCATACATGTTCAATTGCATGGATCCCGGGTGGACGGATGCGACGCCGCAGCTCGCGACCATGATGCGCGACAAGGGCTATGACGTCACCGAGGGCGCGGGAACGGTTGAGGACTTCAGAAACATCCGCGACGCCGCCTTCGTTTTCGTCCACGCCCACGGCCGAATCTCGCGCGACCGAAACAGCAAGAAAACGTTTTGGTACCTGACCTCGTCGGACGCGAGTGGGATGGCCAACGACCCCTACACGAGCTACTGGCAAGAGGGATCGATCGGGGTCGCCTTGGTTCCCGTCTATGGTGCGCCGACCACTGCAAAGCCGGTCTTGAAGTACGAAGTCAGCACCAAGTTCTTTTCATCTTCCGGCGTCACGTTCGTTCCGGGCGCCTTCTGGCTTTCCCAGTCGTGCTCGTCGTTCGACGATTCGGCGGTCAACGCCTTCACCGCGTTGCCGAACCTGTCGATCTATGGAGGGTGGACGCTGCCGTGTGACGCCGACGAGACGACGCCGACGATGCTCTTCATGTTCGACCGGCTCCTGGGTAAGAACGAGGCTGCGCCAGTACCTGCCGAACCCCAGCCGCCCACCACGTTTGGCGAGTTGCCCTCGCTTCTGGCGACGACGATCCGGCCCGGCGGCACCCTGCCTCACGACTCGTCCATCACACCCGATGGCAGGTCCTATCTAAGGTTCAAAACCGGAACCGGACCTGCGATCAAGACGATCATCCCTTCGATCGAATCGGCCACCGTTGACGTCGAGAAGAACCAGCTCAAGATCACCGGCAACTTCGGGACCGAACTCGGCGCGGTAACGCTCAACGGCTCCAACCTCAACGTGATCTCGCACACCGAAAGCCTGATCATCTGCGACAAGCCGTCGCAGGATGAAGGCACGCTGTTCCTTCGCTCCATGGGCGCACCGGGGGCGAGCGGTCTGCTGTTCAGCAACTCCTACGCCTACAAGGCGTTTGGACTGGAACTCACGCCCAAGACCGCCGACGTTGACCCGAATCAGACGCGCAGCTTCACGGTTGCGGTCACCCAAGGCACGCTGCCGAGCGGTGCGAAGTATGAGTGGACCGTCCTCGGCGATGGCAAAGTGAACAACCAAACAACGGTGACGACCACCACGACAACCGTCACTTATCGGGCACCGAATACCGACGCGAGCGACACCCTGCGGGTCCGCGCGGTGACCTCGACGGGAACGGTGTTAGCAGAAACGACCGCGCTCATCTCTGTGGGCAACACACCGCGGATTCAGTTCACCCTCTCGGGCAACTGGGACCCCGCCAAGACTCCGGCGAACGGTACTTACACCTACACCGATGGCGGCGGAAATCGCATGTTCCCCGAACCGGGCACTGAGGTGCTGTTCTTCAGCCACAACATTGGTGCAACTGATCAGACCATTGGTGCTCTGGTGACCGTCGTGCTCACACCGGGCCAGGTCGTGGTGCCGGCAACCTACTCGAAGTTTGTCCCTGGACAAGCTCCCGCGCCAGGCCAGTTTCAGTTCACGCTCGCCACGAACCAATCCAACCCCGACGACTCCGAGTCAAGGCAGTTTGCGGTGGGAACGACAGGCTCGCTGACGATCACATCGGTGACGAGCCTCTCGGGTAACCGAAAGCGCGCCAAGTACACGTTCACGATCTCCAATGGCATCGGCGGCACGTGTACGGGCTCGGGAACCCAAATCTGGCAGGAATAGCCTGCCGAACGACGATTGGGCCAGCAATTTTGCGAAGAACTTGTTGGCCCAATTCTCCCTTAACGACAATTTGTGATAGATTGCAACCGGAGGTTGTCCTCCACTTGCTTGAGGAAGGATTTTGCTATGCGTTTATACTTGCGCACCTTTGCCGCGCTCGCGGTGCTCTCGACGTTTGCTACTGTTCAGGCCCAAATTCCCGCGCTTTCGAGTCGATCGGGCGCAGCCTACACGCTGTACTTGAACTTCGGTGGCTTTAGCTACACGGGTAACTGGAGCAGCGGTACCCCTGGCGTCACGCCGGCTTATTCCGGCACGACGGCCCAGATTCGCGAAGCGTGGGCACGCGTCGCGGAGAAGTACGTTTCGCTCAACGTGAACGTGACCACCGTAGACCCCGCCGTGGCGGCGGGTCAAGCGGCCACGGACGCCCAGCGGCAATCCTATTACGACAGCCAAGCGCGCATGATGCACACGGTCATCGGCGGTACCGGTGGCTGGTCCGGCGGCGGCGGCGTCTCGTTCTTGAACGTCATTAGCACGGCCCAAACCAACGGACGACATACCAACTGGGTGTTCGCGAACCAAGCTCCCGGAGCTCTCCAATTCGTCGCCGATGCGACCTCGCACGAGAATGGACACGCCTTTGGTCTCAACCACCAGGGTGACTGGAACGTTGCGGGTCAGTCTAACGCCGAGTACAGCAGCAACTTTGATAGTGCGGCGATGGCACCGATCATGGGCGTCACCTATAACTCGCCGACCGACCCCCGACGAGGCCTCTGGCGACGCGGTCGAATCAACTCGAGCAACACGGTCCAGAACGACTTCTCGGTCTTCCTCGGAAATTCGGGCGTTCAGCTCGTGGATTCGGGCATCGGCCACACGTTTGCAACCGCGACCCAGCTCGGCCTGATCGGCACCACGGTGGACCCCAACCTCGCAAAGGGCTGGCTCAACCCCGCGAGTGCAACGACGCCGAACCCCACCGGTGAGGCCAACTACACCAAGGACTACTTCAAGTTCACGGTCGGCCAAGCGGGCACGACCACGCTGACGCTCAACTCGGGCGGCCAGTGGCTTGCAACGGGACAATCGGCTCCTGGTCGCACGTTCCGCGGCAAGTTCAACATCCTGAACTCGAGCCAAGCCATCGTCGGTACCTCGACCGAAGCGAGCGACACCCTTTCGGCGTCGTTCACGGGTTCGCTCGGCCTCGGCAACTACGTCATCGAAGTGCTCAACTTTGGTGGCATGACCTCTACGATCGACACCAGCGCCGAGTACTACACCTCGGGTAGCTACTTCTTCACCGGCGTGGTTCCGGTTCCGGAGCCCGCGAGTATGGTTGCGCTCGGTCTTGGCGCGATCGCCCTCGTTCGCCGCCGACGAAAGCAAAGCTAAGGCTCGCCGTTACGCAAACTAGAATCGCCTGCCGCACATTGCGGCGGGCGATTTGCTTTTCAGAACGGTGGCGGTCTGATAGGATAGGCGCATGTCTGAGAGTGCCCCCGAGTCGGCCCCGATTGCTCCCACCCCTCCCGAGAAGGTCCATGGTGCCGGCCTCGGCTATCTACTCGGTGGGATTCTCGCTCTTGTGCTGCTTTATGCGCTCTATGCGTTTTGGAGCCAGACCGGCCCGTTTGCGTGGCTCGCGGGAGTGCAGGACTCGCTGCTCGGCGGCGTCGCCGCGAAGCTGACCTTCATCTTCTACTTGATCATCGTGATGATTCCGGTTGGGCTGATCGGCGGGCTGATCAACCGCTGCGAAGGGAAGGGGATGTTGGTGGCGATTGCTCCGGTCGCCTTGGTGGTCGGCTTCCACTTGCTTCTCACATTGTTCCTGCTCATCAAGGGCGGATCCCCGGGCGCGCCGCAGGGCCTCGCCGAACACCTCAAGCAGGTTTCTTTCATCTCCCACGAGGCCACCTTCAACACCGCCGACCTCGTTAAGCTCGACCTCGCGAACGCGGCGACAATCTCGTCCGGACGGGTGGGAAGCTCCACCACCTCAACCGGCGACGTGTATGTCCTGTTCGACCGCTCGGCTTGGCCCGATCCAGGAACTCCGGTGTATGTGAAGACGACGAAGAGCGAACTGGAGAGCATCGTCGACCAGCCGACCTTCCCAGGCACGATCTCGAAGGGGCCGATTCCGTTTCTCGCCCGAAAGAACCTGAACGATTTGCCCAGCCCGATTGGCGTCGTGATTGAGCCGAAGGCGACGGTCCGCGGCACGATGATGGCCCCTGGATTCGTCTACGGTGCGCTGGTGATCTTCGCGCTGTACCTGATGTTCAAGGGAGCAAAGAATTGAGTTCGACACGACTTCGCCCCGCAGTGCGGGGCGAAGTCGTGGTCTCAGGCGAGCGGAGATAGGTCCCCGTCGCCGATAACGCAGGGCAGGCTTAGCCCACCTTCATCTTCATTTCCGTGCGCTTCATGCCGCACTTCGGGCACTTGCCGCCCTTCGTGGCGGTGGTTTTGCACTTCTCGCAGGCGTAGTAGGTCGCCATCTTTTGGCAGTCCATGCCGCACTTCGAGCACTTGCCGGGTTCCTTCATGGAGGTCTTGCAGTGGTCGCATTCGTAGGTGATGCGGGCCTTCTGAGCCTTTAGGTCCATCTGGCAGGTCGGGCACTTGCCCTTCTTGTCCATCGCCATCTTGCAATGCTCGCAGACGTAAACCTTGGTCGACTTGCTCGCCTTGCCGGCGGCCTTGTTTTCATTGCCAGACTTCGGCGGCTTGGGTTTGCTGGTTTGGGCGTGGCTGATCGGCGCGAAAACGGCGGTCACCATGAGGACAAGAACCAAGAGGATGGTTTGTTTCAGTTTCATGAGTTAGCTCCAGTGAGTGGCAACCAAAATCGGTTACCCATCGGCCAGAACGAGGAATCAGTCGTAAAGTTCCTTAATTTCTCGAAACAAGACGGAACGTGTTGGCGTACGCTAGGCAAGCATGAATTCTTCGCGCGCCACAGAGTCTCGGAATCAGATGGAAGGCCTCATCCAAGCCGTCCTCGACCTCCCCAAGGAGAAGCAAAATCAACCGCCGAACGCGAAGTGCTTTTCGCCGAGCGGCGTGCTTGAGCACATGGCCCTCGTGGAAGTGATCTATCCGCCGATGGTCAGCAGCACGGGGAGCTGGCGCCGGGCAGGGTTCATCTATGGACGAGTTCTCGAGCGGATGCGATCAGCGAAGAAGATCGGCACCATGGGTTCGATGACGCCGAGGGCCGAACTCCCGCCAGAGGAGACCGCCGCTAAGTGGCGGAAGGCCCGCGCTGACATTGAGGCCAAACTCCAGACGACACCCGATGCTGTCCTCCGCCATCCCCTTTTCGGAACGATGACCGAAGACCAGCTCTGGGACCTTCTCGACGCCCACACCCACTACCACCTTGTCAATCTGAACGGTTGATGACGGTGGGAACCATTTGAGGCCACCAACCCTTACGAGAGCACGTAAGGAACTATTGGGATGAGACCACAACGACGAGGAATACCGATGTTGGCCCTGCTGGCGATCACTGCGATCGGCTGTGCAAAGGGCCTACCCCAGATGGAGCCCGCAGCGGCTCCCCCCAAAGCAAAGAAGATGGAATTGAGCACGATGGTGATTGGCGGCGGCTGTTTTTGGTGCGTCGAATCGATTTATGAGGACCTCAAAGGGGTCGTCAAGGTGGAAAGCGGTTACGCTGGCGGCAGCATTCCGAATCCAACCTACCAGCAGGTGTGTTCCGGCCAAACCGGACACGCTGAGGTCGTGAAGATCACCTTCAACCCCGAGGAAGTCTCGGCGGCTGACCTTCTGCGGATCTTCTTCACCGTCCACGATCCAACGACGCTGAACCGTCAGGGCAACGACTACGGAACGCAGTATCGCTCAGCGATCTTTGTCTCGAATGAAGAGGAAAAGGCGCTCGCGCTCAAGATCATGAAGGAGATCACCGACGCCAAGATTTGGCCGAACCGACTGGTCACCACGATCGAGCCGCTACGCGCGTTCTACATGGCCGAGGACTACCATCAGAACTACTTTGCGAAGTTCGAAAAGGCAACCCCGGCTGAGAAGGCGAAGATGAACGCTGGCTACTGCCAGTTCATCATCGAACCGAAGGTTCGCAAGTTCCGCGAGAAGTACGCGGCGAAGCTGAAGAAGAAGGGCGGAGAATAATCCCGCTCTAGGCACCGCGAGGTGCCGAACGGAACGGAGTGCCGACGGCTCTGCAATACGAGCCGAAGGCCACTCCGGCCAGCACCACCGCAAACCCCACCCACTGGAGCGGGGCAAGCACCGTCCCGAAGACCGCATACGCGAAGAGGGAAGAGAGCGGAGGCACCACGAACTGGTACATCGTTGCCGCCGAGGGGCCGATCTGAGCAATCCCGAGGTAGTACATCAGGAACGCCACCACGCCGCTCGCGAAGACGACCTGGGCGAGATTCCACCAAACGTAGGGCTCCAAGCCGCCCCAGTTCACCTCAAGCGCGGCGCGCGTCCCCATGACGAGCAGCAAGGGAAGTGCTCCGGGAAGCGACGACGTCAGCACGAGCCCGGCGGGATATTTGCCGAGCAGCGGCCGGGCGATTGCGGTTGACAAAGCCCAGACCACCGCCGAAGCGAGAACCATGACGTTCGCGATGAGCGAGCCGTGGAGCTTCTGATCGCCGCCCGCCATCAAGAGACCGACGCCAGAAAACGCCACCACCGCCCCGACCATCGCCCAGCCGTTCGCCTTCTCCTGGCGGAAGAGCACCGCGAAGATTGGTGTGAGAATCGGCACGGTGGCGAGCAAGATCGCGGCTTCGCTCGGCGTAGTCCCCTTGAGGCCGTGGAGGAACAGGGCCATATAAAGCCCCATCGAAAGGAAGCCCACAAACAGGCACCGCAGAAGGTCGTCCTTATCGACCCAGATCCTTCCGAATCGCCACTTTGCCCAGACGGCGAGGCAGATCCACATCGGGATCCAGCGCACAAGCGCAACCGCGTCGGGAGGGACCTGCTTGTAGACGAGCTTCATCGAAACGAAGTTGAAGCCCCAACACAGCATGGTGATCACGAGAGGGAGGTTGATCGCCTTGACTCGTGAACTCACGTGCGGAGCATACCGGGTGTACACTTCTGCTGATGGTCACCTTCACGTGTGCTTTGTTGATCCTTCAGGCAAAGTCCACCGCTGCGTCACGAATGGACCTTGGCGAGCGAGTGAAGCGATTGGATCGTTTGTGGGTGGACCAGAAGGACATCCCGCGACGCCGGCAAGCGGTGGTCAGCATCAACGGGAGCGTTGGCTCGTTTTTCAGCGCGAAGTGGTCGGAAGCCTCGCGCCAGCTCGATGAGGCCTGCGCGGCCCTCCGAGGCGAGAAGATCAGCACGAGCGACGCGATCTCCCTTCGATTCGAGCCTCCGGTTGTTGAACCCAAGACCAAGGCCAAGCTCCGCATCTCGTGGGCCTATTCCCCCAAAGAGTTCCGCGCGGTCCGCATCCAAGTGGGAGGTCAGTCGGTTTCGGCGATCCCGGGTCGCACGATCACGATTGACGTCCAACCCGAAATTGCGGTGCCGGAGCTGAGGGCGGGTGGCGATGCAGGCGTGCTTGTTCCGATCACCGTGGATGGCTCGACTCGGTTCACTTACCTCAGCGTGGTGAAGAGCTATCGACCCCGGCTGGAACGACTAGAGGAGTCCACCAAACCCGAAGTCCTCGGCCTTGTCGACGTCCTCAACAAGTCCCTCGATCCCGACCACGAGGACGAGACCGATCCGTCGTTTGTCCAGCTCCTCGGCACCGCCGAGATCATGGAGGCGGGCGACCTGAGTTCGATCAATGAGTTGTTTACCTGCAGCTATGGCAGCACCAAGTTCCGCGTCGCCTTGCCCAAGGGCAGTCGAAAGGGTCCGATGACCGTCGTGATCGCTTATCACGGTGCGGGGGCGTCGCAGAACATGTTCTTCGAGTCCTATGGCGGCGGCATGGTTGCCAACGAGGCCCTCAAGCGGGGTTGGATCTTCGTCGCGCCGACCGTTCGTGCGGGTGCGTACGAGGACATCCTGAAGTGGCTGCGCGAGCGCGCCAAGATCAATGTCAGCCGAGTCGTGCTCATGGGCCACAGCATGGGCGGGGGTGCGGTCTTCTCAGAAGCGAACAAGATGTCGCCCAAGCCCGATGCGCTGGTGGCATTTGCGCCTGCCGCGGGCGTCGTGCCTGAGGGCCTGAAGTCGATCCCGCTCTTCCTCGCGGTCGGAAAGCAGGAGATGGGGATGATCCAGAGCAACGTTCAACGGATGTCGAAGTCGATGGCGGGCTCCCCAAGCTTTGAACTCTTTGAGGCCGACCCTTGCGAGCATCTAATGATCGTCGCCGATGCGGCGAGGCCTGCATTCACTTTCTTGGATCGGGTGCTATCGCGCCGGTAAACTAGAGTCCACATCTATGGACCCTGAAAACCAAGTTCAAGAGCAGCAACCCGTTGAGGTTGACGAATCGACCCAAGAAGCGGAAGTTCAAGCAGCCGAATCTCAGCTTCGAGAGGATATGGAGCGTCTCCAGGCCGAATCGGAGGGCCTCCGCGATCAGCTTCTTCGAACGATGGCCGACTTCCAGAACTTCCGGAAGCGCCAGATCGAACAGCGACAAGCCGAGCAAGACCGCCTTGTCGAAGGCATCGCCCGTGAGCTTCTTCCGATCTTGGACAACTTCGAGCGCACCGTCCGCTCGATCGACGCCGGAGCGACTCTCGACTCGATTCGAGAAGGCATCCTTTCTGTCGAGCGCCAGTTCCGCAACGTCCTCGCCAATAAGGGCGTCGAGCGCATTGAGTCGGTTGGAAAGCCGTTTGATCCGGAAATCCACGAGGCGCTCGCGGTTGAAGTGACCGCCGAGGCCGAACCCGACACCGTCGTGATCGAGATTGAGCCTGGATACACCTTGAATGGCCGAACCATTCGACCGTCCAAGGTCAAGGTGGCTCAAGCACCATGAGCCGCAAGTACTTCGGCACCGATGGCGTTCGCGGCGTCGCCAACCGCGACCTCACGCCCCAACTCGCCTTCAGCCTGGGCCAAGGCGCGGGCCGCTGGCTCGTGCAGACCGGCCAGCGACGCCGCGTCGTCATTGGGCGCGACACTCGAAAGAGCGGCAGCATGCTCGGCGCAGCCCTCGCGGCTGGTTTCTGCTCGGTAGGGGTGGAAGTCACCACGCTTGGCGTCGCCCCGACCCCGGCGGTGGCAACCGTCGCTCGCATCGGCGACTACGGCATGGGTGCGATCATCTCGGCCAGCCACAACCCCGCACCGGATAACGGCATCAAGTTTGTCGGCCACGACGGTCGCAAGCTGCCCGATGAGGTCGAGGAGCTCATCGAGGGCCTCTTTGATGCCGATGAGCCCGCCCCGACCGGTGGGGAAGTCGGGTTCATCCAAGCCAACCCGGCAGAGCTGGAGATCTACTTCAACATCCTGATCAAGATCGCGGGCGACGGCCTAAAGGGAATGAAGCTGGTCGTCGATTGTGCCCACGGGGCGGCCTACGAGCTCGCCCCGCGCGTGCTTCGACACCTTGGCGCCGAGGTCGAGGTTATCGAATCCGAGCCGGACGGCCTGAACATCAATCGGCATTGCGGCGCGACCCACCCCGACACCATTCAGAACGCCACGATTGAGCACGACGCTGATCTTGGCATCGCCTTCGACGGCGACGCGGACCGCGTCATCTTCTCCGACCGGAAGGGACGCCTCATCAATGGCGACCGGACGATTGGCCTTTGGGCTGTCGCCGAACAGGCGGCGGGACGGCTCAGCCCGCCGATTGTGGTTGGCACCGTGATGACCAACGGCGGACTCGAGGCCTTCCTCACTACCCAAGGCATCAAGCTGGAACGAACGCCGGTCGGCGACAAGTATGTGGCGAAGAGGATCAACGAGACCTCCAGCCGAGTCGGTGGCGAGCAGTCGGGCCACATCATCTTCCCCGAGCACGGGCCCACCGGTGACGGCCTCGCCACGATGCTCGAGTTCCTCCGCATCCTCAAGGCGAGCGGACGGACCTCCGAGGACCTCTTTGACCTGTATCAGCCTTGGCCTCAGGTCTTGGTGAACATGGGCGTTGCCGACCGCGCGACCTGGGACCGGCCCGACGCGGTCCAGAATGCGCTCCGATCGGCGAAGGAGCTCCTCGGCGATCATGGCCGGGTGAACGTTCGCCCGAGCGGGACCCAGCCTGTCGTTCGCGTCATGGTCGAAGCGAGCACATCGGAGCTTCGAGACGAGGTTTGCCAGATGATTGTCTCGGCCATCGAAGGTGAATCGGGCGGAACGGTGAAGAGCCGGGTGGATTTGACTCATGCTCTTGGCGATTGATGTAGGCAACACTCAAACCGTTTACGGCGTTTGGGACCGGTCGGCTTGGCGGGCCCAATGGCGGCGCGCGACGAAGCACGAGGACACCGAGGACGAGATTATCGCCTGGCTCAAGCTCATGTTTGAGCTCGACGAGATTCCGCTCCACTTGGATGGGGTCGTTGCTGCGTCGGTGGTGCCGTCGCTCGATCTTTCGATCAGCCGACTCGCAGAAAAGTGGCTGAAGTGTCCGTGCTACTTCCTGCGTCATGGCGACCAGGTGGGCATCCCGGTGGACTACCAGCCCGCGACATCGGTGGGCGCGGACCGCATCGCGAACGTGCTTGCCGCAATGGCGATCGTAAAGCCGCCATTCATCGTCGTTGATTTCGGCACTGCCACCACCTTTGACGTGGTCGATGGGCGGGGCCACTATCTCGGTGGTTCGATCATGACCGGCGTTGAAGTTTCATCGGCGGCACTCTTTGGTCGCACGGCGAAACTCCCCCAGGTCGCCCTTGAGGTCCCCGAGAAGGCGATTGGCCAGAGCACACCCTCCGCGCTTCAATCCGGCATCATGTTTGGCTATGCGGGCGCGGTGGACGCGATTGTTGCCCGGATTCGGGCCGAGCTCGGTTCCGAGGCGGTGGCACTCGCTACCGGGGGCCTGGGCGGCAAGTTCATTGGCGCGGCAAAGACGCTCGACTCTTATCACCCAATGCTCACGCTCGATGGCCTGGTGATGGCCCTTCCTTCGCTCAAGGCGGAGTAACCCTCCCAAACGAAAACGGACCCCAGCCGAATTGGCTTGGGCCCGTTCTCTTTGCTTCTGGTTTAGAACTTCGCGTCGTGCGACATGTTCGTCACGACAGGAAGGGTGGGGGTCTGTCGGCTCGCGCCGCCGGTGTTGCCGGTGTTGCCGCGTCGAACGCGGTTGAAGAGCTGCCAGCCGAACTCCATGATCGGGAGTCGGTTCGAGCGAAGGTCGTTCAGCGTTCCTGCAAAGGAGTCGGCGAACAGGCCCACTTGGTTGCCTTCTCGGTAGATCGCAAGGACGGTCTCACCGGGAGTCGTCGCCTGCTGTTGCGAGATGTGGCCGACGGTGGGGACTTCCTTTCCGAAGTATTGACCCTTATCCTTCGGGCGGTTCGCCTCGAAGAACGCGAAGATTCGCGATTCCTTTCGGAGGAAGAGGTCGTACAGGTCGCGCTTGGCGAGCATGTTGGCCGTGTCGCCCGCGCTGGTGGCATCGACGCCCGCAAGGTAGTCGCGGTTGCCAATGCAAGCGCCCGTACCTGCAAAGTAGATGAGCACGGTGGCCTCTTCCGGGATTCGCTCGGAGAGGGCCTTGGCCGCTTCAAACATCTGCTTCTGCGTGCCGTTGATCACGATGTCGATGTTGCCTTCCGCATAGCCTGCGCTCGTCATCAGCGCCTTGCGGATGAGCTGCGCGTTGTTGGAGGCGAAGGGAAGGGCCGCACCCGGGATCTGGCACTCGCTGTTGCCAATGATCAGGGCGTACTTCGAAGGCACGACCATGACCGAGCCAGCGGGAGTCGTCGCGGTTCCACCACCGAGGATGCCGGGGGTACCGGCCGGGTTCACGCCCGGGTCATTGCCGCCCGCAGGTTGCGGGTTGATGACCGCGAGGTCTTCGGGGGTGATGACTTCGGTGTCGACCTTCCAAGTGTAGGTGCCGTTGAGGCCGGCCGCGACCTTGGCAGCGGCTTCCTTCTTGGCGGTGTCACCGAGCTTGGTGTAAATCGAATCAAGCACGAAGAACGTTGCGCGGCTGCCTTGGTTGCGCTGAATGCGCTCCTCAAGTTCGGCTGCGGCGGTCTTCATGAGCGTGGCGGCATCGTCGCCCGTCATGCCCAGCGATTGGCGATAGGCAGAGTAGGCAGCGAGGAAGTTCGCCGAATAGGGTGCGCCGCTTCGCCAGGTGCGAGCCTCGGTCACCGGCCCCGGGAGGCGGGTAGGGAGACTGGCGTCATCCGGACGATAAGCGATGGCACCGAGGAAGGCAGTTCGGGCTTCTGCCCACTTACCGTCTTTGGCGGCCTTGAGACCTTGCTCATAGAGCGGGATCCACTTTTGGGCGGACCCGACCACACTGAGCAGGGCTCCAACTGCGACGAGGAGAGTTCGTAAGCGCATGGTTCCTTTACTTTCCGAATCGGTAGTTGAAGAAGAGGCCAAAGTCGGGACCACCCGTCTCTGGATAGGCAAAATTCAAGTCAATCGTGTACTTGGCGTTGTTCGGGCGATAGCCGATGCCAAAGGTGAACGCGTTGCGCGGGCCAAAGCCGTTGCCGCCGCTCGGAACGATGTTGTAGCCGAGTCGAACCGGAATCCGCATCGTGTCGCGGACGAGGTTGTACTCGAGGCCGAGTCCGCCGACGACCTGGGTCTTTCGGTTGAAGTCGGGGCCGTTCTTCGCGTTGAAGAACGTTTGAATCTGGGTTCCTACGATCAGGAAGTCCTTTCCGCCGCGGAAGCCATCAATTCGGTAGGCCATGCTACCGAGCAATCGGGCCGGGATGCGGTCGAGCAGGTCTGAGGTTCGCGAGTTGTTGACCAGGTTGATCTCGGTTCGGTAGCTGAGACCGAACGAAACGTTCTGGTTGCCCTTGGGGGTGAACTGCGCACCGATGATCGCGCCAACGCCATAGCTGGTGCTGTTCTCGTTGCGGACGATCGAACCGCCGAGGTTGTCGACCTGGTTCAGGTTATAGCGAAGACCGGTTTGGGCGACCTGAAGGCCGAATCCCCAGCTGAAGAGCTGGTCCTCGCGAGTTCGTGCGAGCGAAAGCGTGAGGAAGTCGGTTCGGACTTCTCGTCGAAGGTTGCGAGTGATCGTCACCGCGCCGTTCGACGTCGAACCGTTGAGCACGTCGTTGAGGTAGCCCTCGGTGGTGAGCGAGAGGCTGAGGACGCCTCGCTTGCCGAGCGGCTTCACGTAGCCGAGGTGGGTCGGCGAGAGGTTGCCTCGCTTGCCCGAGACGTTGAAGTCAGGATTGAGCGTGTTGCCCGAGATCGTGGTGTTCGATCGCGGGAGGTTGCGAAGGGCAACGCCCACCGCAGGCGTATCGACGAACGCGGTGCCGGCCGGATTAAAGGCCGAAGACAGCGTGTCGCTCGTCGTCCCATAGAGCGAACCGCCTGCACCCATGGCTCGTCCTCCCGAATCGAGTGCGTTCAGGAGGTCAGGGACCTGGGCTTGGCTCAGGGCTCCGAAGAGACCGAGAGCGATGATGGTGGAGAGCCTCCGTGCGTTCATTATTGTGCTCATGACTCCTTGGCAAACTTGCCAGCTATTCTAGCGCAAAGTGATCGTTGCGCGTTGGGTGACAGCCTGGTTTCCAGCCCGATCCGTCACGGTGACATCAATTCGAAAAGTGTTGGGGAGTTGGACCGCGAGGCCTCGCACTCGGCCGATCCATCGGCTCGAAGGACCCTGCGAGAAGCTGACTCGGGGCACTCGGTAGATGAACGCGCCCGACGTGCTGCGGATGATGACGTCGATGCCGGTGACATCCACGCTTCCACCGCCAAAGTCGTTCGTGTCCACGACGATGTTGAAGTCGCTGTTGCGGCTGGGCGGAGCATCCGTTCGCGGCGCCGAAATCGTGACCGTCGGCGCAACACGGTCAAGGGTGACGGTGAACGTCTGGGTCGTTTCGTTGTTCGCCTTGTCCTTGATATTGATGCTGACCGTCTGGGGACCGTCCGAGATGATGCCGGTGGTGTCCCAGGTGACCTGCAGCTCGTTGTTGACGAGCGACGTGCCCGTGTTGTTCGGGATGTCCTGACCGTTGATCTGGACTCGATATTCCTTCAGGTTGGTCTCGCGGACGGTGGCGCGGATGATCCGGTTGCCGCCACCGACAAAGCTGTTGTTCGTCGGGTTGAAGTCGATGACCTTCGGCTTCGTCACGTCGAGGATGAGGTCGGTGAGCGTGACCAGCGTCGCCGAAGCAGGAGGATCGTTCGAGTAGCGAGCGCGAACCTCGATGATGTAGTTGCCTTCCGTCGTGGCTTGGTTGAAGTTCAGGATGATCGAGCCATCGATCTTATTGTCGCTGTTTGGCGTAAAGCGGTCTTCTCGGACGACCTGCGAGTTCGTCGTCGTATTGATCGCAGTCACGGTGACCGTCAATTCACGAACGGCATTATTCGCATTGAATCGGACCGTGTTGTTCGAACCCAAGAAGGTCGGGGTCGAAGGGGTGCCCGAAGACGGCGACGTGACGTTGAACGTGAACTGCCCCTGTGCGACGGCAGAAACCGCCAGCAAAAGCCAAACAAAAAACCACTGAATTGTTCTCATGTGAACTCCGGAGCCAGCCTCTATTGTCCTCTATTTCTTAGGATCGAGTCAACGAATTCGGCCACTCCACCTTGCTCGTTGCTACTTACGACGAATTGAGCAGCCCGTTTTGTTTCCTCGGCTGCATTTCCAACCGCGGCCGATGTGCCTGCGAACTGCAGCATTTCGATGTCGTTCCAATAGTCTCCAATCGCGGCGACTTCCTCGCGCACGAGTCCAAGCTGCGTCGCGAGTGTCTCCAAAGCGTGCCCCTTGCTCGCCTCGACGTTGAGGCATTCCAAATACTCGGGTTCTGACCGGGTCAACCTCACGGGGAGGCCCGCAAGGACGTCGGCAAGCTTCTCTTGGATGGCGTCGATGAGGCTGCCTTCCGCCACCAGCATCGCCTTCGAAACCGCGAGCTGATTCGCAGCGGAACGCTCGATCATCTGGACGGGGACGGAGTGAACGCGCTGCTGGTACACGCGGCCCCAATCCGACTCGGCAAAGTTGTAGAGCTGGGCCAGGCTGTAGAGGTTGACGTGAATCTGGTCGTGCTCGGCGAATTCAATCAGCCGCCGCACCGCTTCCTTGTCCACCGGCCAGTGATGGGAAAGCTCAAAGTCGGAACCATAAAGCAGCGCGCCGTTCGAACAGATCACGGGTCCCTTTAGGCCGAGCGGATCGAGGAAAGTCTTCATCGACGGCAGGATTCGGCCGCTGGCGAGGATGACTTGGATACCGGCCTCGTTGGCGCGTTGGACGGCGGGGATGACCGAGGGCACGAGCTTGCGCTGATGGTCAAGCGCTGTTCCGTCGAGGTCAATTGCAAGCAGCTTGATCATGGTCTTGTTGGTTTTTTGCTGACTCTCGCGAAGGGGTAGAGGATCGCCCCAAACCTGCCAACGATACCAGTACAGGCCCATGCAGAATACACCCACCGTGACGACCGAGACCTTCTCGGCAGAATCGCAATACGTGGTCTTCAAGATCGGACCCGAGAGCTACGGCATCGATATCTTCCGTGTGAATGAGATCATTCGGCTGCGGCCGATCACGCCGGTCCCGGGCACGCCGCCTTATGTGAAGGGCCTCGTGAACCTGCGCGGCAAGACGGTTCCCATTTTTGACCTTTCGGAACGCCTTGGCATGTTTGCGGATGAACAAACGGACTCCTGGCGCATCGTCATCCTCGATGGCAAGCATGGCCTGGTCGGCGTCATCGTCCACCAAGTTTGTGAGGTCACGACGCTCTCGGGCGACAACGTGGACGCCGCACCTCCGATGACTTCAAGCATGAACGCGGACCTCGTTCTTGGCGTTGCCAAGACGGAAGTCGGACTGATCACCCTGCTGGATATGGACAAGGTGCTTGGCGAATGAGCAATGACCTCGATATGTCCCAGTACCTCGACCTCTTTTTGCAAGAGGCCGAGGAGCAGCTTTCGATCCTGGAACAAGAAACGGTCAAGCTCGAGTCGGACCCGACAACGGACCGACTGAACCTGATTTTCCGCGCAGCGCACACCCTGAAGGGCAGCAGCCGCGCGATGGGCTTCCTGAATTTCGGAGACGTGACCCACGAGATGGAGAACGTTCTCGACCTCCTGCGCTCGGGGCAATTGACTGTCGACCGGGAGGTCGCCGACGCGCTCTTGCAGTCGCTTGATGCCTTGATGGCGATCCGCGACCAGATCGCCGAGGGCCAGGGCGACGCCTACGATGCGGCCGAACTCACCGCTCGACTGGAGCGCATCGCCAAGGGTGGTTCCGCTGCTCCGGCAGCCAGTGTTGAAGCACCGAAAGCAGCGACCACGGAAATGGCACGCCCCGCGCTTGAGTCTGAAGTTGAAGAGGCGCTGAAGGCCACGATTGCCGCTGGCGCGAAGGTGTACGAAACCACGATCGTTCTGACTGAGGAGTGCCTCATGAAGTACGTCCGCGTCTTCATGACCCTGAACGCGGTGCAAGAACAGGGCGAGGTGCTCCACACCGTCCCCGGCCACGAGGCGCTCGAGGACGAGTCGTTCGAGCGTCAATTCACGCTGTACTTCCAATCGACCGAGGCGGAAGCCGACCTTCTGCGCAAGCTGCGCGGGATCGGCGACGTCCAGTCCCTCCACTTTGCGCCGTGGTCACCGGCCGAGGCGAGCGCGCCCCAGCCCGAAGCTCCGGCGGCAGAAGATAAGGCCCCGGCTTCGCCGACGGCAGCCGCAAAGCCCGAAGTGGCTGCGCCCGCGGCACCGACCACACCTGCCAAAAAGGCGGAGACCAACCAGACCGTCCGCGTCGACGTGGCTCGTCTCGATTCGCTGATGAACCTCGTTGGTGAGCTCGTCATCGACCGAACGCGGATCTCCCAGATCGGCGCGCAACTCGCGGCGAAGTACGAGATGGACGAGAACATCGAGGCCCTCGCCGAATCTGTCGGGCACATCCATCGCATCACGAGCGACCTTCAGGACGAGATCATGAAGGCGCGCATGTTGCCGATTGAGACCGTCTTCGCCCGGTTCCCGCGCATGATCCGCGACCTCGCGAGCAAGCTGAACAAGCAGGTCAAGCTTGAGATGAAGGGCGGCGAGACCGAACTTGATCGAAGCGTCATCGAAGTCATCGGCGACCCGCTCATCCACATTCTTCGCAACAGCGTTGACCACGGCATCGAATCGCCCGAGCGACGCCTGGAGGCGGGCAAGCCCGCCGAAGGAACCGTCCACCTTTCTGCACGGCACGAAGAGAACCACATCGTCATCGAGATTCAAGATGACGGCGGCGGCATCGACGTTCAGAGGATCAAGGCGAAGGCGATCAAGCAGAACTTGATCACCGCCGAGGCGGCCGACCGGATGAGCGACAAGGACATCCTGCAGTTCATCTTCCACGGCGGGTTCAGCACCGCTGAAGTGGTCAGCGACGTGAGCGGCCGAGGTGTCGGCATGGACATCGTCCGGTCCAATCTGCAAAATCTTGGCGGTTTGATCGACCTCGACACGGTGCTCGGTCACGGGACCAAGTTCACCCTCCGATTGCCCCTTACGCTGGCAATCATCCGTGGACTCCTCGTGAAGGTGGCGGGAGTGGTCTTTGTCATCCCGCTCGGATCGGTGGTGGAGACCCTGCATCTTGCCAGTTCTGAAATAAAGTCGATCGTTTCAAAGGAAGTGGTCTTAATTCGCGGCGTCACCACGCCAATCATTCGATTACGAGACCGGCTTCGTATGTCGGGCTCGTGCGATCAGCAAGCTGAAGACAGCTGTTATGTCGTCGTGGTCGGCCTCGCCGAAAAGCGGGCCGGATTGGTTGTGGATTCTTTGGTGGGCGAACAAGAAGTCGTTATCAAGAGCCTCAGCCGGTATTGCGGCGAAGGTGCCGGAGTGAGTGGCGCGACCATTCTTGGGAATGGCAGCGTGGCGCTGATTACGGACGTGAATAGTTTGTTCGGGCTGGATCATCAAGGGGATATCTAAAAAATTGGCACCAACACCAAACGCATTCGTCAAGAAGAGTATTGAGAAGGCCCTCCAGGACCTTCCGTCGTTGCCGAACGTGACCGAAAAGGTCCTTCGAGAAACGGAGAGTCCGGACGCCTCGGCCGCGAACGTCGAAAAGCTCATCTCCACCGACCAGTCGCTCGCGAGCAAGGTCCTTCGCGTTGTCAACTCGGCCTACTACGGTCTTCCGGGTCAAGTCTCGAATCTCAGCCAAGCCATCGTCATTCTGGGCATGCAGCAGGTTCGAAACATGGTTCTCGGCGTGAGCGCGATCGGCATGATGAAGGCAAAGACGCCGCGCCAGATCGAGCAGCTCCGACTGTTCTGGCTCCACAGCTTCGGCGCAACGGCGGCGGCAACCTTCTTCGCGGATGCCAAGAAGCTTTCGCCCAAGGATAAGGAGATCGTCTTTGTGGCGGGCCTCCTCCACGATATCGGCAAGCTGTTCCTTTTCAGCAACTTCACGCAGACCTACGACCAGGTCACCGGCTATGCGGCGACCAAGAACGTCAGCGAAGAAGAGGCGGAGTCCTTCCTCCTCGGCATGAACCACGCGGAGATCGCGGCGGAGATGGCCCAGATGTGGAAGCTGCCGGAGAACATTTGCAAGCTCCTGAAGAGTCACGAAGGTGACTTCGAGGGTTCGAGCGATCCTGTGCTCTACGTTCTTCACCTCGCGGACTATGCGACGAAGTACCTCTACAGCGGAACCGAGGCGCAGTTCGCCCCCGGCTACCAGCAAGAGGCCTTCGACTGGCTTGGCTTCGACGAAGCGAAGATGGCGGAGCTTTTCGAACATGTGGCGACCAAGGTCGAAGACGCAAGCACGCTCTTTGGCATGGTCTCGCCCGCGGCGTAAGAATCCGTTTCCGGGGGTCAAAGGTCCCACTTTGATCCCCGGATATGGAATCCCCTTGTGGGGTGAATGAGAAATGAGTTCTGGTGGAAGTCTAAGCGGGATCTCTTTTGGAGGTCTTGGAAGCGGAATCGACACGGCGTCGATCATTGAGCGGCTGGTTCAGATTGAGTCAGCTCCGCTTTCGCGTTTGAGCGTCCGAAAGCAACAACTTCAGCAGCAGCAGTCCGTCTTCGGTGCGCTGCGAACCAAGCTCCAGGCAATGAACTCCTCGGCGGGCGCGCTCAATAACACCACCGCGCTCCTCGCGACGAAGCCAACGAGCTCTGATGCGACCATTGCCACCGGAACTGTCGAATCGGGCGCGAACGTTCAGGGCGTCTACGACCTCAGCATCACCCAGCTCGCCCAGACCGAAAAGATCAGCAGCGCCGCCCAGTCTTCCACTACCACCGCGCTTGGCCTCAACGCAGGCACCGTCGTGGTGAATGGCAAGTCGATCACGGTTGACTCGGCCGACTCGCTTCGCTCGCTCGCCCAGAAGATCAATGACGCCAAAGCGGGCGTGACCGCGAGTCTCATCGACGGCGGAGCAGGGAAGTCGTACCTCACGATCACCTCGCAGAACTCGGGCGCAGACAACGCGGTTCGACTGCGAAACGGAACCAGCAACGCCTTTTCGGCCCTCGGCGTCGTCGGCGCGACTCAGGTTCGCGATGCCCAGCCAACTGGTGCGCGCAGCTTTGCCTACGCCAATTCTTCGGACACCTTGGCCAAGCTCGGCGGATTTCCCCAGACCACGCCATTCACTGTTCAGGTGAAGGGTCAGGACGTCACCATTGACCCCAACAGCGATTCGCTCGACTCAATCGCGGCAAAGATCAACACCGCGACCGGCGACTCCAGTGCAGCCACCGTCGTGACGACGAGCGGCGCGGGCGGCAACAAGTCGCGTCTTCAGATCAAGGGGAATCTCACCGACTTTGGCGATCCCTCGAACACCGGCTTTTGGAATGACCTTGGCATCACCGAGCAAGCCAAGTCGAACGTGATCGTGGCGGCGAAGGACGCTGCCTTCAAGCTCGACGGCATCGACTTCACGTCGTCGTCGAATACAGTTTCTGGCGTCATCCCCGGCGCAACGTTTAGCCTCCTGAAGGCCGACCCTTCCGGCGCAAAGGCGACCCTGACCTTTGCCCGCGACGATGAAGCGATCATGAAGCGAGTCAAGGACTTCGTGAACGCTTACAACGACGTCACTGGATTCATCAAGGAAGCGAGCCAGTTCAACAAGGACACCTTTGCTTCGGGACCGCTCTTTGGTGACTCGCTCTCGCAACAGATTGACTCTCAGCTGAGCGGCCTCGCGACCCAGATTCTTCCCGGCGCAACCGGCGCCTACACCACGCTACAAAGCGTCGGCATCACCCTCGACAAGGACGGGACGATGTCGATCGACGAGTCGAAGTTCAAGACCGCGATGGACTCGGATTCGCCCGGCGTCTCCAAGCTCTTCCGCTCGTTCGGTAGCTCGGACAACTCGCAGCTGAGCTACATTTCGAGCACCGCGAACTCCATCGCTGGCAACTATCTGGTCAACATCACCCAGGTCGCGACGAAGACGAATTACACCGGCGAAATCGCCCAAACCTCGGGCAACGCGACCGCCGAGCGACTTCGGTTCTCGGGTTCGCTCTTTGGCAGCCAGACGATCGACTTCACCGTTCAGGCCGGTTGGACCGCGACCCAGACGATGAACGCGATCAACGCCGACAGCCGACTGAAGGACTACGTTGCTGCGAGCCTGGATTCAAACGGCAAGCTGAAGATCGAGTCCAAGAAGTTCGGATCCTCGGGCACCTTTGACGTCTTCTCCGACATCGCCGCCGCCGCGGACAACTCCGGCATTGGCGTCGGTCAGCTCGGCACCAAGGTCGCAGGTGTTGACGTTGCGGGAACCATCAACGGCGAAGCGGCCACGGGAACGGGACAGTTCTTGACCGGTAACACGGGTAACGCACGGACGGCGGGAATCCAGGTCATGTATTCCGGCACGGCCACCGGCAGCGTGGGCTCCATGCAGTTCGGCAAAGGCTTTGGCGCGCTGTTCACCGACCTCATGGCGACCTTCACCGACGGAACGAACGGTGCGGTCACAGGTCGAGACAAGTCGCTTGCCAGCCAGATCGAGTCGATTGACGACGACGTCACCTCATTGCAGGCGACGATTGCACGGAAGCGACAGGACCTGTCGGATAAGTTCACCCGAATGGAGAACGCCATCCAACAGATCCAGTCGCAAGGGCAGCGACTCGCCGCCCTGCGCCAGTCTGGCTAGTTCCGCGCGAGCACCTTTTCTTGTTCGAAGAGGTGGACGGCAATCCGAATCAGGATTGCGGCCAGCGTCACGCCAACCAAGACGGTAAGCCCAAGGCCGACCCAGTCGAGCTTGCCTTGGAGCGCGCTGCGGATGGAGGTTGACGTGTTCAGCACCGGAACCAGCGACACCCAGCGTGCTCGGCTGAGGTCGGTGAGGCCGATCACCTGGCCAAAGATCGCCGGAGTGAGAACCACGATGTTCACCACCGCGAGGAACTGTTGGGCCTCGCGAATGTTCTTCGCCAGCGTGCTCACCGCAAGCAGGAGCGCGCCAAACAGGGCCACCGTGGGGACAAGGGTGATGAGAATCGCGGCGATCTGCATCGGACCCATGCCAAGGCCGTCGGGGAAGAGCGGCTTGAACATCGGCAATCCACTCGCACCGGCAAAGATGACGCCCATGAGGGCGCTCAGGCTACTCATGGCGCAGATTGAGGCAAGGGCGAGGAACTTGCCCATCGCGATGTCCTTTCGCCGCACCGAGGTGACGAGCAGAGTTTCCAGCGTCGTCTTTTCCTTTTCGCCCGCGACGATTTCGCCGCCCGCGCCAAAGCCGCCGAAAAAGGCATAGATGGTGATCATGTAGGGAAGGAGGCTGATGAGGAATTCACTCGCGCCCTTCTCGCCCAGACGGACTTCCTCCGTTTTGACCTTGATCGGCTCGCTCATCTCCTTGGCGACGCCCTTCTCAGTGAGGATTTTCTCGAGCTTCGCGGTGCCCAACGCGTCCAATACCTTTCGCAGGCTCGCGAGGGCGATCTGGGCCTTTTGGTCGGTCGCGTCGATGTAGGCCGTAACGGTGGCCGGCTTCTCGCTCGCGAGCTGCTGGTCGAAGTCCTTCGGGAACTCGATCACAAGTCCAATCTCGCCCGCCTTGATCTTTTTCTGGCCCTCTTCTGCAGTTGCGACGGTTGAAACGTTGAACTTGGCCGCCTTCATCGCGGTGACGACCGCGTTGTCGGCCTGGACAATGGTGAACTTCTGGTTCTCCTTCTTTCGTGCCGTGTTGATGATGAACCCGAACATCGCCATCATCATCAGCAAGATGAAGAACGGGCTAACGATCGCCGCGTTGCGGACTCGCTTGTCACGCATAAGCTCGCGGATCTCTTTCTTCCAAACAATCAGAACTGGGTTCACGCTCGCACCTCTCGTCGATAGTCGATGAGCTTCAGGAATGCGGCCTCAAGGGTCGCGCCGCCGCCCAGTGTGCGGATTTCGTCGACGGTGCCTTCGGCCTGAAGAGCACCCTCGTGGATCACGACGACCCGGTCGCAAAGCCGCTCGACCTCGCTCATGATGTGCGTGCTGAAGATGATCGTCTTTCCGGCGGAGCGCATTTCCTCGATGAACTCCATCACCGCTTGGGCCATGACGACGTCGAGTCCGGCGGTGGGCTCGTCAAAGAAGAGCACCGGTGGGTTGTGGATGACCGTGCGCGCAATGTTCACGCGTTGGCGCTGACCGGTCGAAAGGGTGTCGCAGATCCGGTCGATGAAGCCGCCGAGCTCAAATCGGTCGACGAGCTCGGCAATTCGCGTCTTCGCCTCCGACGTCGATAGCCCCTGAAGCTCGCCGAAGTATTGGAGGGCTTCGCGACCCGACAGCCTTCCGTAAAGGCCGGTTGAGTTCGAGAGGAAACCGATGGATCGGCGAACGTCCTCGGGCCGCTCGACCACGTTGATCCCGTTCACGGTCGCCGTGCCGTGGGTCGGCGCGATCATCGTGGACAGAATGCGCAGGGTGGTGGACTTTCCGGCTCCGTTGGCACCAAGGAGGCCAAAGACATGGCCCGGATGTGCTTCAAAGCTGAGGTTTTGGACGGCGTGGACGGACTTACCCTTGGCATCGACAAAGGTTTTGCCCAATTGGCTCGCGGTGACCATTGCCGGGCAGTTTAACCGGAAAGGGCCCAGGACTCTTTTGGAGTCCTAGGCCCTACCGGGAGAATGAGGAGGTTCGAAAACTGAAGGCTTACTTCTTGGCTCGCTTGCGGCGGATCATGCCGAAGGCGCCGAGACCGAGAACGGCCATCGTTGCAGGCTCGGGAACGGCCTGGGCGTTGGTGAGTCGGAAAGCGCGGTCGTTGTAGTCCTTGTCGCCACCGTTGCGGAGGTCTTCCCAGCAGAGGATGTAGCTGTTCTGGATCAGTCGACCGAACTTGTCTCGCTCTCGAAGGACGGCGACGTGGTTGAAGCCGTCTGCGTTGCGAGCGGTCTCCGATCGGAAGGTGCCGTCCGGGCTCTGGAGAGCGAGGCCGTAGATGCCGTTGAAGTTGATGTCGCCGGTGTCGTTCAGGCCGGTGTTCTTGCCGCCGGCAACCCAGTTGATGGTGTCGGGAGTGCCTGCCGAGTAGAAGCCGACCTTGTGGTTGTCGTAGTAACCGGCGTAGCCAAAAAGGGTTTCGATGCGCATCGGACCCGAAGCGGATCGGAGGAAGAGTCGGGCGTCGACCTGGTCTTCGCTGAGGCTGCTACCGATGCCGAGCTTGATGAGCTGCGACTGAACGTCGAGGCCAGCACCGTCAGGGCTCGTCGGCGAGACGTACACGGCAAACGAGGAGCTTGCGAGGACGAGGGTTGCGAGGGTGAGAAGCTGGCGATTCATGCCAACCGATGTCGCAACCTCTGTGCCGGAGCCGGTCCGACGAAAAAAGACTGGTAGGTTGCCGAGGTCCCAGAGCGGTTGCCCTGGGACCTCGGGGGCAGACTAGGCTGCGGTGTCGATCAGCGGGCCTTGGTTCATCCTCGGTCCCTTCGAGTTGTCGACGACGCTGATGAGCGGACCCTTATCGGCGACTTCGATCATCGCCTCACCGGCGTTGATGTTGCCGCTGTAGGCTGCGATTCCGGGATGGAATCGGGTGCGGAACTCGTGCTCGCCCTTGCCAAGGTAGCCATTGCTGGCTCGCGTACCCGCAAGGTCAGGTCGACCGAGCGCGAACTCACCGCGGCTGCCCGCCACGTTGGCAGGGTCGGGCCGACCGAGCTGTGTGCCGCCCCACTCGTTGGGCACGGGCGCAGGACCACCGGCCTGGTAGCCATTGCGCGATCCGGCGACGTTGGCAGGTTCGGGCTTACCGAGCTGAGTGCCGCCCCATTCGTTGGGCACGGGCGCAGGGCCACCGGTCTGGTAGCCATTGCGCGATCCGGCCACGTTGGCAGGATCAGGCCGTCCGAGCTGGGTGCCTTGCTGGGCAGCGGGCTTCGCTGCCGCGCTGAAGTCCTTCCACGCCTTCTGGGCGTCCTCGATGCCATTGTCGAGGGCACCGCCGAGCTTCTCGAAAGCCTTGCCGGCCTCAGCGGGGAGACCCTTTTGAACGCCACTTTGGATCCGAGCAAAGACCGTTCGGGCCGTTGCCAAGTCCCCGGATTCGATCGCTCGTCCTAGGCGTCGCAACCCGACCGGACGTTGCAGTTCCGGGCGTCCAAGGGCAACGCCGCTTGCGCGCGATCCCGCTTGGATTGAATTGAGGTTTGTCATAGTTCACCTGGTTGGACCTGGTAATTTTCCAGGGCCGTATTCAGATTGTCGGCAGGCGAAATGGCCGCCGCTAGTCAAGTTCACGCCAAAGCCTTTATAGTGTTGGCGGCAATGCAAGACCAGATCCTCCTCGTTGGCGAACCCGCCGTGCCCGTGACGTCCAATGTTTACGTCGTGGCATGGAACGGGACGAAGTACGTCCTTCAACCGGACGGACCGGCCGACGGGCTCTGGGTTCATGCAAAGGTCGAACGCGATACGGCTGGTGGCTACGTCATCACCGACGCGGGTGGTCGAGGCGACGTCTACATCGGGACGACGGCCATTCAGGGTCGAACGGGGTTGCCGCCGAACCAGGAGGTCACGATTGGGACCGCGAAGTTGAAGATCATTCGGCCGGTTCCTGCCACCGCACCCGCTTCCCAGCCCGCGCCCCAACCCGTGGTGCAGCCGGTCGTTCAGCCGGTGGTCCAACAGGTGGTGCGGCCCGTGGTTCAGGTCTCGAGCTTCGGTCCCCGAAAGTCAAATCGCTATCACCCGCCCGTGATTGCCTATTTCGGGGCGTTGCCGCTGCTCCTCATGCTGCTGTCGTGGTTCTTCACGTGGATTTCGGGTGGCAACTTCGACAACAGCTACCTTTCCAACTTCGTGAACCTGATCAAGGTGATCGGTGTGAACCCCAAGTATTTCATCACCGAGTGGCGATGGCCGTTCATCCTCCTGCCGTTCATCACGACGCTCCTCGCGATTGGCGGAGCGAACCCGAACGGGTGGAATCAGAAAGCCTGGCTGCTTTGGTCGGGGATCGTCGGGCTTGTCGGGTTCATCCTCTACGCCGCCTTTCCCGCGGTCACGATTCCCCTCAGCGCAATGTTTGCCCTTGGGTCGATCTTCTTTTTGATCGGATGCGTGATCTCGATCATCCTGGGGATCTTCGTCGAGGCGCGTTAGCGCGACTTCAGGAGTTCTTCGAGCGAGGAGACCTGCGTCTTTAGCTCGCGGACCTCTTTCAGCAGGGTGCAGATTTCCCGCTCGGCCTTCGAGTCGACCTCGAAGTCGTGTTCGGCGCGCATCTCCGCGTGGCGGGATTGGAGGTTCTGGCCCACCATGATCAGCGGCATCAGCATGATCTGGATGAGGTTGGAAATGAAGAGCCAAAGCACGAACCCGGTGGGCGGGTCAAACCGAAGATGGGCGGGGGCGACGAGGTTCCACCCGAGCCAGAAGATCGTCCAGCCGAAGATGATCAGAAAGAAGCCCATCGAGCCGACATGCTCGGTGATGAAGAGCGCGACCGTTTCCAGCTTGGTCAGCGAATCCTTGTGCTTCTGATTGACGTTTCGATGCGGTTGATCCATCGACTCTGGAGACGCTTTTCGGCCTCCGCGAGGTTCCGAACCGGAGAAATCTCTAAAATGGGTGGCAGGAATGCGCGGCGAGCCTGGTCTCACCTTTGAGCATATGGAAAGACTCTGGAACCCCCTGGCCTGCATGGCTTCTGCCCCCGATGATCGCTGGAGTCGAGCGACGAGCGGTGATTTTGGGGCGCTCCGCGAGATCGTCTTTCGCATGGCGTATGGCTTCACGCTCGATTACGCCCGCGCGGAAGACGTCGCCCAAGAGGCGCTCACCAAGATCTGGCTCCGGAGTCCGAACTGGAAATCGATTGAGAACCCGAAGGCGTGGATCGCCCGGGTTGTGCTCAATGCCTCTCGGACCGAGTGGCGCAAGTGGGGCAGGGCCGAGGTCGTGCCCGATGAGGGCCGAAATTCGGAGCATCTGGACGAGCTCATCATGCTGCGCATGGGGTTGCAAAAGATCCCGCGCCGCGACCGGCAGTTGGTCCTCATTCTAGGGGTTTGCGGGGCGTCGTATGCCGAGGCGGCCACGATTCTCCGGATGAACGAAGGGGCGGTCCCTTCCGCCTTTGCTCGGGCGAAAGACAAGCTGCGCAAGGCGATGGGGGAGACCTCGTGAACTTGGACCAGCTTCTTCAATCCGCGCGGGACCGCGTGGACCGCGCGCCCGTGCCACCTTCGGTAGGGCATTTGCGCGAGATGAAAGGGACCAAGTGGGACGTGCCGGTGACGGTTGCCGCCTGCCTTCTCATCATGGGATTGGTGTCGTCGCTGTCGGGCGGCACGCCGGGGACCGGGATCTCCCCGCTTGAACAAGCCCGGATTGCAAAGTACGTGGAGGGTGATTCTCGTGAGAGTTAGTCGACTGTTGATCGCGGCGTGGGTGACGTTCTTGGTGCTGGTCGCGGCTTTGCCGCTGTACCGGACCTTCTTTGTGTACAGCGTGGACGGGGTGGCGGGGACGAGGTTTGCGGCAGGTGGTCCCGCAGAGCGATGGAAAAATTCGACCGACCCGAAGATGCAGCTAGCCTACGCCCTCAGCCACGAGAACTACATCGGTGACAACGGCGGGCCTACTCCCAAGCCGCAGGAGAAGGCGAGCCCTTTGCTGAACTACATCTCGGCTCACCCAGAGAGCGTCGTTGCCAAGGCCTGCCTGGTCCGGACGGCAATCCGGACGGACAAGATCGACTCGGAGAAGTCCGTCGGCAGGGAGGACTGGCGCGCGCTTGCCCAGGCGTCCCTCAAAGTCTCGATCGAAATGGAGGCCAAAGAGCCTGAAAACTGGTTGTGGCGCATGGGGCGAGTCACCGCGCTTCGCTACCTCGGGCGTGCCGCTGAGGCCAAAGAAGCCTTCATGCGAAAGCCACTTCCGACCCACTACCACCAATTCGCAATGGCAGAGAGCGATGCTTATGCCGAGGCGGTTGCGCGAGACCGGCGATTCACCGGCAACCTGCCCCTGCTCGCCCTGCAGTGTTCAATCTTGTTCCCGCACTATTCGACCTACAAGGCCTTTATCAGAGATCTCGCTGCGTCGACGAAGCCTGATGATCCTGAGCGGGCGGTCGCTCTCAGCCTTTCCACTGCGATGATGATGGATGGAGAAACCATCCTCGACCTGCTGGTCGGCATGGCGAATACGTCGCTTGCACTCATCGAGGATATGCGTTCGGATAGAAAGGCTCTAATGGACAAAGTCGGCGATTTCGAGGCAAGCAAGGAATACCAAAAGAATCGCCACCAACTCTTGCAGAAGGCGATCCGGGCTAAGGAGAACAAGTTTCGGCCGATCTTGGGCGACGAACGATATGAGTTCGTGCTACGCGCTGCGGGCATGAAGCCCGAGGCGGGACTCATGAGCGGCTCAGAACCGACATATCTTCCTGGACTAGGCAACTACATTATCGGCTTCGGGTGGGTCGCTGCGCTCGTTGGAGCGGTTGCGAGCGTTATTCCCACCGCCTGGAAACGTGCACAGAGCTTCGGCGCGATTTTAGTTCCGCTATCTTATTGGGTAGGTGTTGAGTTCGCGATTTCTGCACCGCCACAACGTAACGGAGCCGACATTCTCAGTTTTGAAATTCCTGCTCTCGGACATCCCTGGCAGATTCCCGTCTTTGTGACGCTGCTCATCCCCCTCGTGATGCTCATCAAGCTCCGCACGGTCAAGGAACTCTGGCCGATCCTCGCCGGGCTGGTTGGGCACCTCGTCCACTGGAAGATGTCCCAGGCCTTCAACCCGCCGCTCCTGATCACCGTCGGCGGCGCATGCCTGCTAATGAGCTACTGGGCGTTTTGGGGTCGAAAGGAGGGTCTCCAGCCGGTGGTGGCGGGGGTCTTCACCCTCATCATGGCCTCGCTCGGCGTGTTCTACCAAGGAAGCAACTGGATCCTCGGCCTCTTCGCGGTCCTGCTGACCTGGCAAGCGGTTGCGAACAAGTCCGCCGCGCGAAACTGGGCACTCGGGCTGGGGCTCGCCGCCTTCGTGACCGGTCTCGCCGTCGCGCGCAAAGGTGACGCCGACCTCGCTCACTGGCTCGACCCCGACAAGGCCGCGATTGCGAAGATGCGCTCAGGGATCTGAGCGCGAGCGGGGGAGAGTGAACGATCCGGCCTTCGTTTCCACACTATGTAGGTGGGGATGAAGGTCGGGCGTTGGCTGGGGATTGGCTGGTTGATCGTGATCGTGGTGCTGCTCACGGTGCCGCTCACGGTGCCGCTGTTCCGGTTCTTCACCGTCTTCGCGCTCGACACCTCGATCCGGACCGAGTTCGGGCGGCTCGGGTCGATCTCGGAGAGGTGGCTGGCGTCGAAGGACCAGCGGGTCCGCCTCGCGGGGGCTGCGCTCCGTGCGAACGTGTATCGCCCTGAGAAGCCTTCTGCAGAGGCGAACAGCGGGCTTCTCGCGTATCTCAAAGACCACCCAGATGATCCGCTTGCCACTGCAGTCTTGCTTCGTAACGCCTTCGGGACCTATGCGGAACAAACAGAGCGCAAGATGGTTCCCGAAGGTCAACCTTTCTTCAATTCGCTCATCGAAACGGCCAGACGGATGCAAAAGCGCTACCCGGATAACTGGTTCTGGCGATTCCGGCTTGTTGCGATGCTGCGCGAACAGAGGAAGTTTGCCGAAGCCCACGACGCGTTCGTGCAGAGACCCTTTCCGAACTCGTTCAACTCCTTTGTTCGCGAGGAGCAGAACCTGACGTTGGAAGCCGCAGATCAGGACTGGATCGGCCAAAGTCACCTCTCGAAACCCTATTTCGAAGAATTGATGGCCAGTCGCGGTTGCGAACCGGGCCGGAGGTTCCTCGAAGAGGTCATCTCGATCTCCGACCCCGGTGATGAAGTTCGTGCCGCGGCTATCTCACTTGCGGGGGCAATGGCCGCCGACAGTCAGGTGCGCGTGGAAGTTGATACGGGTCGAGATCTTCTTGGCTCGGCGCTCTGGGAGGGCATCGAGTTCGAGCGCCAGAAGTTCGACGTTGAGGTCTACCAAGGTTTGGCTACGGGTTACTTCAAAGCTCAGAATCAAAAGGCTTACGAAAACGTGTTGAGGGCGCTCGAGGCTCGTTTACGACCCAAGATAGGTGATCGCCAATTCCAACGGGCCATCAAGGCGGCACGGCTCAACTACCAATGGTCCGAACCCTGGCCAGAAGAAAGAACCCAGCTGTGTGGTTTAGGTGCCCTGTTGATCCAGATTGGGTTGGCGATGGCCGTACTCGGGACGATCTTGAGTCGAGTGCCAAACTTGTGGCCGAGAATGCTGGGCTGGGGCTGGATCCTCATCCCCGCATGTTTCCTCATCGGTCTTTGGGCGACCAAGAACCTACTGGGATTCAGTGAGTACGGGATCGATATCTATCCAAGTGCGTACGGAGAAGAGAATCTTGATGCGAGGTTACCGAGCTCGTCGGTGGTGTGCCTGGTCGTCCCTCTCGTGTTTCTCTACCAGAAGCGAAAGCCGCCCGCCCTCTGGTTTGCCGTCCTCGGCTTCATCGCAGCTGCCGCCATTGCGGCTGAAGTTTGGTGGGGCACTCCAATGCTGGCAGAACTTGAAGCCAGCTTGACGCTGGGGCTTCTTGGCTATTTCGCACTGTTCGACCGCAAGCAAGGAGCGCAGCCAGTCGTCATTGCGGTGGCGACGTTTGCGCTAGGAGTCTTCATCCACGGCTATCAGGGGTGGTCCTACATCGTCTTGCTTCTCGCCTTCGCCGGTGTTTGGCAGCTCACCACAAACAAGGTGGCGGCGAGGAACTGGTCTTTGGCGATTGGGCTCGTGTCGGCGATTGTGGGACTCTTCGTGGCCGCAAAAGGTGACGACGAAATGAAGGCCTGGAACGAGGAACAGAAGATGATCGTCGCCCAGATGCGCGCGGGGAACTAGCCGACCTACGGCAGGTCGATGACGTGATCAACTGCGGTCATCGCATCGAGGATCGAGAACTTCGCCGCCTTCGTGGGGCAAGCCACCACGAGTCCGAGCGCGAAAACGAGGAACGCGATCCATTTCATAGCCACATTGTAAACGAGATCATCAAGACTTTTAGTTCGAAGTCCCTATGTTCCTGCGAGATGTCCGAAATATCCGCGACCGGGAAAATTCGGACAGGTAAGTTGGGGGCATGAAACGACGGGTCGGATTCTTTATCTTCGACGGCATGACGTCGCTCGACCTTACGGGGCCACAAGACGCCTTCATGAACGCGATTCGGCAGGACGGATCGAGCGCTTATGAGACGGTCACCTATGGCATTGACCACCGCCCGGTGCGATGTGAGAGCGGGCTGCGCGTGGTTCCTGATGCGAGCCTGGAGCAGGCTCGCGACCTGGACACGTTCATCATTCCCGGCGGCGCAGGCCTGCGGGAGCCGAATGGCTCGGCAGCCCTCATCGCTTGGCTCACCCGGGCCGAACCTCGCATCCGGCGGGTGGCCTCGGTCTGCACGGGCGTGTTTCCGCTCGCGATGTCGGGAATGCTCGACGGTCGAAAGGCGAGCACTCACTGGCGATTTGCCCGCGAGCTCCAAAGGCGGTTCCCAAAGGTGAAAATCGAGGTCGAGCCGATCTTCACAGTGGACGGGAAGTTCTGGACTTCGGCGGGATGCACGGCGGGGATCGACATGTCGCTCGCGATGATCGAGGCCGACCTCGGCCACGAGATGTCACTCGAAGTGGCGCGCGAGCTGGTCGTTTATCTCAAGCGCCCCGGAACCCAGTCCCAGTTCTCGTCGCCGCTGAAGGCCCAGGTGCGGGCGACGGAGGACCTTCCGGGAATCGAGGATTTCATCCTCGCGAACTTGAGCGGGGACCTCAACCTCGAGATTCTCGCCGAGAAGTGCTCGATGAGCGTGCGCCAGTTTGCGCGGCTCTTCCAAAGGACCTTCCATGAGAGCCCGGCCAAGATGATCGAGGCACTGCGATTGAACCATGCGAAGCTGCTGCTTTCGAACTCGAAGGTGTCAATCTCGTCGGTGGCGATGGCGTGCGGCTTTCACAACAGCGATTCGTTCCGGCGGGCGTTCGCGCGCCGGTTCGGCATCACGCCCTCGGACTTCCAGGAGTCATTTTCGGCTCGGAACCTGGACCGTCGGCTAAACTCGGGCGGTGAAGCTCTGGCGGGCAAGGCCTAAGGTCCACTTACGGGCATACGAAGGGGTTCTCGGCACCAGCGCAGAGCTGGTCCTGCGCCTCGACCCGAAGGTGGCGGCGGGGCCAATCTTCGACCGGATGCTCGCCGAAATCGACCGCTTGGTGGCGATTTTCTCGGTGTACGACCCCGATTCCGAGCTGATGCGCTGGCAGGCAACCTCGGGTCCCCAGGCCGTGAGCGAGCAACTTGCGCGGGTGCTCACCTTTGCCGAAGAGATGCGTGTTCGGACCGGTGGGGCATTCAACCCTGCCGTGCAGTCACGCTTGGCGGACCCAGAAAGTGCGGTCGAGGTGCCTTCCGGGCCGACCTACTCGGTGGACCTCGCCGCGCTCACCGCAACCCGACTCTCTGCCGAGCCGCTGACCCTCAATGGCGTGGCGAAGGGGGCGGTGATTGATGCAGCGGTCGAGGTGGCGATGCGCGAAGGGGCGGAAGGGGTCCTCGTGAACATCGGGGGCGACCTGCGGCAAGGCGGCAAGGCGCTTGCTCCGGTGGTCATTTCAGACCCGCGTTCGGGGGCGGAGAATGCCGAGCCGGTCGCTTCGTTGCCACCCACCTTGGGAGCATTCGCGACGAGCGGTGAATACCGCAGAGGGGAGCACATCGTTGGGTTCGATGATGGGCTCGCGAGCGTCACCGTCCTTGCGCCGACCGCGATGGAGGCGGACGCTTGGTCGACCGCGCTTGCCGCCTGTGAGTTTTCGCAGGCAAAATCTTTGGCCGAGGTGAACAACATCTCCTCGCTGCACGTCTTTTCCGATGGCAAGTTCTGGCTTAGTCCAGCTTGGGTGCTTAGTTTTCAATGAAGTCCTCTGATTCGCGCCTGTCGAGGCGTACCGTTTTGCAGGGAATGGCCACCGCCGTCCTCGCCTCGTCGTCTGCGCTGAGCTGGGCCTTTGGCAAGAAGAAAGGTCCTTCGTTCGACAGCCGCTTTGAACTCTCGATTGACCTTGAGATTGCCTCCCAGGAGGGCTTCCGAGTTCACCGTCCGTATGTGGCGGTCTACATCGAGGATGCCCAAGGGCGCCCGGTCCGCACGATTGGCCTTTGGGTTCAGACCTCCCGCCGCGGCCCCCGCTGGATCCCCGACCTTCGCCGCTGGTTCCGCGGTGAGTCGTCGCGGAAGGAAGCGGATGGCGGCGACCTTGTTCAGACCGTCAGCAGCGCGACGCGCGAGGCTGGAAAGTACAACCTCGTTTGGGACGGTAAGAACGACAAGGGCAAGGCGGTCGAGCAGGGCGAGTACACGGTTTACATCGAAGCGGCCCGCGAGCATGGCACCTATCAGC
Source organism: Armatimonadota bacterium (assembly GCA_018268355.1). Classification (GTDB taxonomy): domain Bacteria; phylum Armatimonadota; class Fimbriimonadia; order Fimbriimonadales; family Fimbriimonadaceae; genus JAFDWR01. The sequence goes on from JAFDWR010000001.1 coordinate 245,907, forward strand.
TGATCTCCAAAACGGTGAAGATTGGAACCAAGGCGTTCAAGGAAAAGCTGACCGGCAACATCGAGATCAAGGAAGCTTCGCTTGAGTTCCGCAAGCGAAAGTAACCCCGCCAAGCCAAAAAAGGCGTTCAAGCACCGCTTCCACCAGTGGATGCGGTGGTTCCACCTTTATGCCTCAATGGTCACCTTCGTGATCGTCCTTTTCTTTGCCCTCACGGGCGTGACCCTGAACCATCCGGAATGGACCTGGGGCGGGGGAGAGAAGCAAACCTCAGTGGCCGGCGTCCTGCCGGAGAAAGCCGTTCGCGGCGAGACCGTCGACTGGTTCGTGGTGAGCGAGTATCTGCGCAAGACCCACAGCCTCCATGGGACGGCCTCGGAGAATCGAGTCGACAATGGCGAGGGATCGCTCTCCTATCGCGGCCCTGGCTACGCGGCGGAGGTCTATTTCAAGCTCGCTGACCGCAAGTACGAGGTTCGGATCACAACGCAGGGGTGGCTAGGGGTGATGAACGACCTCCATCGCGGCCGCGACAGCGGCAAACCCTGGAGCTGGGTCGTGGACGTGAGCGGGATTGTGCTCGCACTGGTGAGCCTCTCTGGGCTTGCGATTCTGTTCTTCTTGAAGAAGGCGCGGCTGAGCGGCCTTGCGTGGACGGTGATGGGTCTGATCGCCACGTGTGGGCTGATCTGGCTCGCAACGAGATAGGCGCGCGGGCCCGAGGCCCGACCCTCGGTCTCACTACGCTCGACCTCCGCCCCCGCGCGCTCGACTACTCTGCCGACCCCAACACCGTCGACGTCCACTCCGATTGCTCTTCAATCGGAGTCTCCACCCACTGCCGCACCACCCGCAGCCACTGGATCCGCGCCCGGGTCTCGTAAACGATCGAGAGCGTCGCAAGCACTCCATAGTAGTCACCGATCAGCTCGTTCTCCTTCATCATCCGCTCGCCCGCCATGAGGTGCTCGGCGAGCGTTTCGAGGGTGGAATCGATGAACTTGAGCCGATCAGCCTGGGGAACCGCCGCGAGGAAGAAGAACCGAAGCCGCACCAGGTCGGCGGTGTGGGCGACGTCGGCGAGGGGCACCGGCGGCGCGACCCATTCGCGGAGGAGCTCCAGCCCCGACGGGCTCACCTCAATGCGTTGATCTTCGTGTTGGATCAGCAGGCCGATTGCGATGAGCCGGTTCGACACCGAGTAGGCGGTGCCCGCCCGCGACTTGTAATAGCTCGAACCCGACAGCGAGAGCTCCTTCATGATCGCGTAGATCGTGCAAGGCCCTCGAAGCCAGGTCAGGCCAAGCACACTCATCTCGATCGTCGAGAGCTTTCGGTTCGGTTTGCGCGACGCCATCCGCACGATCTTAACAGCAAAGGGAAAAGTTGCCAACGAGGGAACTTGCTTGGGTTACAATGTCGAATATTACACATTGTAACAAGTGACTCCTATGATCCTGACTACCCTCATCGCGACCCATTTCGTCATCCAGTCCGGTCAGAGCAGCCATGAGCCGCTCGGCGCTCCCCTCCCGCGGCGCGGTGCAATCGGCCTCGGCTTTGCCCCACTGCCTCCTGCGGAAGCCCAGAAGCTGAAGCTCAAAGCAGGCACCGGGCTGATCATCTCCCGCGTGGTTCCCGGGTTCACCGGCGACCTCGCCGGCGTCCGCGCAGGCGACATCATCTTGAACATCAACGGTAAGGCGCTCGGCGTGCCCGAGATTGCCGAGTTCGCCCGCAACCTGCCCACCGGCAAGGAAGTGAACTTCCGCGTCGTGCGCGACGGCAAGGAGGTCGACCTGAAGACCGTTCACAAGGAGAAGGAGCGCGACCTCGGCACCGCCGACTACGAGGTCATTTACAGCCACATCGTCAGCTATGGCAAGCGGATGCGCACGATCATCACGAAGCCGCGCAAGGCAGGGAAGCACCCGGGATTCTTCTTCATTCAGGGCTTTTCGCCGATCAGCTACGACTATGTCCTAGATCGCCCGCAATATGACATCACGCGCATTGACGCCCCCATGCTCGCCGACATCGCGAAGTCGGGCTACGTCACGATGCGGGTGGAAAAGCCGGGCGTGGGCGATAGCGAGGGTGGCCCGTTCGCCGACCTCGACTACAACACCGAGATCGACATCTACCGCCAAGCGCTCAAGCAGCTTAAGGCCCAACCGGAAGTGGACAACGACAACGTCTTCATCTGCGGCCACAGCATGGGCGGCGCGTTCGGTCCGATGATCGCCTGCGAGATCCCGGTGAAGGGAATCTCGGTCTATGGCACCGCGGCGCGGACGTGGCTGGAGTATCTCCTCGACACCGTTCGCTATCAAGGACTCCTTTCGGGTGAGTCGTTCGAGCAGGCCGATGAGTCCGTACGCCTCGCGAGCCGGATGATGGCGATGATCATTCTCGAGAACATGACTCCGGCCGAAGTGAAGAAGAAGCACCCCGAACTCGCGAAGGAAGTCGACGGTATGTTCCCGGGCGGACTCTTCAACGGCAAGACGACCAAGTTCTGGGCCCAACTCGGACAGATCAACTTCCCGGCCTATTGGGCGAAGTGCAATGCGCGCGTCCTCAGCGTTCGAGGCGAGAGCGACTATGTGACCTACGACGCCGACCACAAGCTGATCGCCGACGTCGTGAACCGAGTCCACCCGGGCTGGGCGCGATTTGAGATCGCGAAGAGCTCCGACCACCTGTTCAACGACTGGCCCACCGAAGCGGACAGCATGAAGAACTGGACCAAGGGCAACTTCAACATGAACTTCACGAACATGACGAAGGCCTGGATGAAGGAAGTCATGGCCCAGCGCTGAGCCTGACGAGCGGGTCGCTGGCGCGGTACCTCGTCAGACTTACTGCCCGATGAACAAAGCCCTAGGCTTAACCGGAGGAGAATTGTTAAGACTTGCGCAGTGAAATTTGGATTGTTAAGGCCACCCGCCGTACAATAAAGATGTAGATGGCAAGACACCTACAACATCCGCTCTGGAATCAACTGGCGGCCTTTTCGTTTGACGACGAAAAGGCCGTTTTTCCTTATTCGGCCAAGCTTGCCAAGCAGCAAGGTTGGACCCCTGTCTTCGCCCAACGCGCGATCGAAGAGTATCGCCGATTCATCTTTCTCACCCAGGTCTGCGATCACACGGTGACCCCGTCCAAGGCGGTCGACGAGGCATGGCACCTCCACCTGACCTACACCAAGAGCTACTGGGAGGGGCTCTGTCAGGGGGTTCTCGGTCGCCCGCTTCACCACAACCCGAGCGACGGTTCGACCGCCGATGAGGCCAAGTACCGCGAGGCCTATGACCAGACCCTGAACTCCTACCGCGAGTGGTTCGGCCAGGAGCCGCCCTCCGACGTGTGGGGGACGAGGAACCCGAAGCCGAAAAGGCGGCTCAAGCTCTCGCCGTGGTCGTGGGTGACCGGTGGAGCCCTCGCGACGGTGCTTGCGGGTTGCACCGGCGGCATCTTCGAGCAGAGGGGACCCGACTTCCTCCAAACCTACTTCGTGATGATGGCGGTGACGTTCTTCGTCATGTTCATGCTTGAGCTCATCCCGCCCTCGGAGGGCGGGAAGGACAACACCGACCTCTCGCCTTACGACATCGCCTACCTTTGCCAGGGAAGAGATGCGGTGGTGCGAACCGCGCTGTTCTCGCTCCTGAACCAGAAGATCATCTCGGTGAAGACCGACGGCTCCGAGCGATTGCAGGTGAATCCGGGACCACTGCCCGATCTCCCCGAACCGGAACGCGACGTCATCAACATCCTGCGTGAACAGGGGCCGATGACCGGCAACAGCGTTCGATTCTTCATGCTCGATGACCTCCGGCCGATCCGGGATCGGCTGAGCCGCCGAGGACTCATCAAGGGTGTGGCGGGGAACGAGATCAAGTTCTGGTCAAAGCTCGGCCTTGGCCTCGCGCTGCTCGCCGTCGGTGCGAACAAGGTCGCGGTCGGCGTGATGCGCGACAAGCCGGTGAGCTACTTGGTTGTGCTGATGCTGCTGACCCTGATTGCGCTCCTCTTTCTGGTCCTGCCGACGGGGCTGCCGACCAGCAAGGGCACTGCACTCTACTATGAACTCCGGGAGGGAACCAAGTTCATCGTGGACGAGAACGCATCGTCGATCGCGCCCCAAGTCCTGCTGATGGGAGTGGCGGTGATGGGCATCTTTGGCTTCAACCAATGGGTTCGTTCGGCGAACGTCAGCGCAACCTACCCAATGGAGCTCTACTGGGTCGATAATATCGGGGGCCTGGGAGGCGCGGCGAACCCCTTCATCAGACCAACTTCGTCGAGCAACAACAGCTCGTATGGATGCAGTTCGTCCTCCTGTGGTGGGGGCGGGAGCGGCTGTGGTGGTGGCGGTTGCGGCGGCTGCGGCGGAGGCTGAGGCGACAGAAGCAACGACGAAAGGTCCCCGGCCAGGTTCGACCGGGGACCTTTTTTGTTTGTGAGACTAGGGAACGAGGTTCCAGATAATGCCGTGGGTCTTTCCAGCGGTGTCGACCGCCCAACCCGTCACGTTGCCATTCGCATCGACGCCGGTGGCGCGGGAGGTGATGAACCCGGCTGGGAGGGTGAGATGGAGGTCGCGCTGGCTGAAGTCAGCGAGGTTCCAAACCACGGCGTGGGTGTATTGCGTCGTTCCCGCGCGGTTCTTGCCCATTCCGAATCCGCAAACGAGGTTGCCACGGATGCCGGTCGCTTGGGCCGTGCCGAGCGGAAGGTCGGCGGGGACGTAACCGAGGGTGATCAGGCTGTTCGCGCTGCCTTGCCAGACGGCGGCGTAGTTCATGAGCACTTGGAAGTTGCGATGGGTCTCATTGAAGAGCTTCATCGAGATTCCAACCGTGCCCACCTGTCGGACGCCGTCGGTGGCGACGGCCATCGAGGTGTCATAGGCCTTCGGGTGGAGGTTGACGAAGCCGCGCTTGGCTCCAAACCAGAGTCGTGCTTCCAGGGAGCTACCCTTACTCTCGTAGCCAACCTGGGTTCCGTGGGCACAGCCGAGGGCAACGACGGGCTTGCCGTCGAAGAGGTCAACGACAACGCCACCCGTGGTCGCATCCCAGACGATCGCGTGCTGGGGGCCCTGAGACTGAACGTCGCGAATAACGTCGAGCTGGGTCGCAGTACCGACAATCTGCGTTCCGTCGGTGAAGACTCCCGTGCTCGAATAAACCGCGAACGGATCGGCGAGCGGCTGCGCCACGCCACCCACCCATCGCAGGGCGACCGAGTGGCCAGGGCGGTTGCCATCAAAGCCGGTTCCGACGAACAGGCCGTTGAAGGTCGAGTTGATCGCAGAAGTACCGGCGCGAGTCGGCGCGTTCAAGAAGCTGGGATGGGCGTCGGTCGCGTTGCCGAGGAGGTCCCAGAAGGTCGCGTGGCCGGCAACCGCACCGCCGACATTGCCTTCGCCGATGCCATAGGCAAACGAGTTGGGTCCGAGGTCGGTCGGAACGTAGGACTGTGCGGAGGCGAAGGTGCCGCCGAGAAGGGCAAAGGCAAGGATCAGAGTCGTCTTCATGAGTTCATTCCAAGAACCTCGATGGAGGAGGTTACGGAAGGCAAGAGGCTCTGCAGGAGGGGCTTGATACAGTTCTTTTCGATTTTGAAGCGTGGCTAGCCAGAACCCGATTCTATACTGCTATCCGTGAACCAAGAGATCACCGGCGCAGGCAACTCCGATGTGCCCGCCACCGACCTCAGTTACTGGCTTCTGCTCATTGGCTGCTGTTCCTAAGGCGAGACCGCAGCCGACCTCCTCTCCCACGAGCTCAAGCTCGGCTACCTTGTTTCAAGATCGATCCTGCTCGTCGTCTTCCTGACCGCGATGGTCATTGAACTTCGGCAAATGGGGCCGCGCGAATTGCGCTACTGGTTCGCGATCGCGGCGACCGCCACCGTGGGTACGACGCTCGCTGATCTCACGTCGCGGACGCTCAAGCTGGGTTACGCCTGGAGTTCGGCGCTGATGATCGGGCTCTTTGCGGCGGTGTTCCTCACTTGGCACCGAGGACGCTCGGAGTCGCTTGGGTCGCAGCTCCACTATTGGGCGGCGATTCTCTTCGCGAGCGTCATGGGCACCACGCTTGGCGACTTCCTTTCGAACGCTTCCGGGCTTGGATTCGGCAAGTCGGCGGCGATCCTCGGTGGTCTCTTGCTCGTGGTGCTGTTCTTGCGAACAAAGATTCAGACCGCTCAGAGCCTCACCTATTGGACCGCGATCATCCTCACCAGCACCTTTGGCGCGGCGTCGGGCGACTACCTCGCCAAAGAAGATGGGGTGGGCCTTGGTGCGATCAAGGCGACGATCTACCTCGGCATTGGACTGATCGTGATCCTCGGCGTTGCCGCCGCCCTTCGCCGCAAGTCGACCGCCTAGTTCGGAGCCTCGACGACCTTGATCGCCTTCGTAAGTCGCGCTTCGTCGAACCCGAGGATCGCGTCCACGACGGTCCCCTTTTTGTCGACGACCACCGTCACCGGATAGGCCTGGACGCTCACCGCCTTGGTGAGGGACTCTGCGCCGGTGCCGATCAGCGTCGGGTAGGGAAGCTTGTTTTTGGTCGCGGTTCGGAGCATGGCCGACTTTTCGTCGATCGTGTTCACGCCGAGCATCGCGATCTTCGACTTGGCCAGCTTTGGCGCGAGGCCGACGAGGTACGGCATCTCGGCCACGCAGCCCGTGCAAGCCGAGAACCAGAAGTTCAGCACCACGCCGCGGTGGGAAGAGAGGAGAGAGCTGAGCTTCCACTTTTTGCCCATGCCGTCCTTGGCGGCGAAATCGGTGAGCTTGGTCCCGGGCTTGATCAGCGTGGACGACGGGTCGAACTTGCCCGCTGGCCTCGAATCCTTCGGCGGCTGGAATCGAAGCGTCTTTTCATCGAGCTTGCCCACGGTGACCGACTTGTAGACCGACTCATAGGTGGTGCCGTTGAGCTCTACGCGCGTGCCCTTCGGCATCAGGTTGGCCTGCTCAACGAACAGGTGGATCGTGTAGCCGCCCTTGGCGGCGAGGTCCATCTCGTAGCAGCTTTTGCCTGCAAAAGAGGCGTCCTTCGTCTCGCCGACCTGCTTGTATTCGGTCTCGCCGCCCGCCCAAAGAGCGTGGAAACCCACCGGGAGCGGATTCAAATCTTCCGGTTTAGCCCGGGAGTATTCCCGCCGGTCGGGCATCCAGGTGACGACCTCGTCCTTCGAATAGAACTGCTCCGTGGTCGGGTATTTCGCCACCATCAGCCCGCTCGGGCTCACCTTGAAGGTCATCGGGACCACTGAAGGGGAGGTCATCTCGCTCTCGACGATCACACCGGGGAACTGCCGGACCTTGGTGTTGAGGTCGTTGAGCGTGGGCTTTGCGAGGAGGACGGTATGGAGGGCGAGCGAGAGAATCATGGCGGTAGTACGAGGCGAGAAAACTGACGAGTTCCGGGCCGTCTGCGCCGCCCCTAGCCTGGCAGATACGGCGGTTCAATTTTTGAGAGTCAGAGTGTCTCCAACCAATCGGCCAGTCCCTGACACTGCTCGGCAAAGAAGGCACTGGATCGCACGGCCTCCTTGTCACTCCAAACCCTGATGCCGGCTCGTGGCGGGAGCCCGAGTTGTTCATGAGTAACCTTGGGTGCACTCATTGATTTAGTTTCGTAGAGAAACGTGCTTTCAGCAACGATAACCAGGGCGATTTCTCGGGCCTTGGCAATCTTGACGGCGCCCGACTGAAATCCGGATGTAGAGAACAGAATGGCTTTGTGGGCTCCGATGTCATGACGCCTGCCATCCAAGTTAAGCACGAGATCTCTTGACACGGGGCGAGTGTGATGCTTGCATTCAACGGCGACTCTGATCTTGGCACCGCCGAGCACAGAAAACTCCACGAGTCCGTCTAGCTCGTACTCACCTCCATCGCCACTCACGATCGCTCGGTGAAAAATGCTGCATTCGCTCAGCCCGCCACTGGCCTCTTGCAGCCATGCTATGACCTGAAGTTCGAACTCCTCATGAGTCAGTTTGGCTGGTTTGACCGGATTCCAAGGCGCGTTCGGGTCCCGATTGGGATTCATGTTCGATTGACGTAAGTCGCTTCTAGATTGATGCAAACTCATAAAAAAGTGGATTGTGCCTGCGTAGGATTCGAGCGTCACTGAAGCACTGCTTCGGACGTTGGTTGCCAGCGTTCCCCGAGCTTCCGCGCCAGCCCAATAGTCCCAACCCGCCGGTCCCAGCATCTAGACTAGCGGGGATAGTTCGAAATCACCTGTTTCCTGCTGCTGCGCTCCTGGTCCTCACCGCCCAAGGACACGCCGACCCCGTCGACGACGTCGTGCGCAAGGAGATGGCCATGCGCCAGATTCCCGGAGTCAGCATCGCGGTGATCAAGGACGGAAAGGTGGTCAAGCTCCAGGGCTACGGTTTTGCGAACCTCGAACACCAGGTGAAGGTCCGGCCGGAGACGATTTTCCAGTCCGGATCGATGGGCAAACAGTGCACCGCCGCCCTCGTCCTGAAGCTCGTCGAGGACGGCAAGATCAAGCTCGACGATCCGGTGAAGAAGTATCTGCCGCAAGTTGCCGACGCATGGTCGAAAATCACCATCCGGCACCTGCTCACCCACACCTCGGGCCTCGGCGACCCCTACGACCGGCTCGACTTCCGCAAAGATTACACCGACGACGAGCTCCTCGAGATCGAAGGGAAGGTGCCGCTGCTCTTTGCCCCGGGCGAGAAGTGGTCGTACAGCAACATGGGCTATCACGTGCTCGGGTTCCTCTGCAACAAGGTCGGCGGGAAGTTCTATGCCGACCAGCTTGCCGAGCGGATTTTCAAGCCCGCCGGGATGACGACTGCCCGGATCATCAGCGAGGCCGACATCATCCCCAACCGGTCCGCGGGCTATGAGGTCAATGGCGGCGTGCTCCAGAACCAGTCGTGGGTCGCGCCCGTTCTCAACACCACCGCTGACGGCAGCCTGTACTTCTCGATGCTCGACCTCATCAAGTGGGACGCCGCGCTGAACTCGAACAAGCTCTTTACCGATGCCCAAAAGAAGCTGATGTGGACCCCGGTCCGGTTGAATAACGGCAAAACGGAGCCCTATGGCTTCGGTTGGTCCCTCAACGAAATTGCCGGTCACAAGCACATCGGCCATGGCGGCGCGTGGCAAGGCTTCCGGACGATGATCATGCGGCTCGTCGATGACAAGCTGACCGTCATCGTGCTCGCGAACAGCGGCTCCGCGAACCCCGATACGATCGCCCGGCGCGTGGCCGGTTGCTACATTCCAGACCTTGCCCCGAAGCCTCTCGCTGAGATTCCGGACAAGGATCCCCAGGTCACCGCCAGCATCGTGAAGATGCTCGACCTGAAGGGCGACGCGCTGCGCGCCAAGCTCAGCCCCGAATTCCTCAAGGCCGTCCCCGCGAATGCGTTTGATTCGAGCATCCACGAGCTGAACAAGTCACTCGGTGCGTTCCGCCGCGCCGCCTTGCTCCAAACCCAAGATCGTGGCGAAGGCCGGTTCTATATGTACCGACTGGAATACGCGAAGGGCAACGCCACGATTCGACTCGTGCTGAACAAGGGCGGACTGGTGGATGGATTTATGATCGAACCGGAATGAGCCTTAGGCTCGGGCTTGGGGCCATCGCCGGATGACGGGATAGAGGTCGCTCGCCACAAGGTGGAGACCAACCCAGACGGTGAACCACTCCGCACCGAGAACGGGGAAGAGCCACCGCAGTTCGGGCACGTGGCTCACGGCATAGCCGAGCAGGCCAACCGCGAGGTTGATCCCGATCACGCCGGCCGCGCCAAGCCACCACTCGCCCTTCTTTCGCCGCGCATGGGCGGCAAAGTAGGCACCGAGGTAGTGGTAGAAGCTGCCCGCCGCGATATGGAAGGTGTAGACCCCGGCGAGGAAGACGGGAATCTTGAGCCCGCTGAGGGTTCCCCATACCGCGGCTTCGGCGACAAAGAGGAGGGAGATAAAGGTCCCGCGGCGGTCACCTTCGATCAAGTCCCGCCAGCCTCCGGTAGAGATGATGAGGAGGCCAATCGCGAGCGAAACGCCCCAAACGATCCATTGGTAGCTCGTGATCTGCCCGAAGTCGAGCAGAACAATCGTCAGCCAGCCAAATGTGAGGATCGGCTGATAGGACCGAACCCAGCGGGCAAGCAGGGTCTCGGGCGCGGCCTTACCGGTGGCGAAGAACTGTTCGGCCTTCAGGAAGTGGTCGATGAAGTAGGCCCAAACGACCGCACCGAAGACGCCCTGGCCAACCACCGAACGTAGCCCGATCAGGATGGCCAATGCCACCGCAATCAGGGCGAGGAAGGTCAGGATTCTCGGGGCACTTCGTCCCGCCAACAGGCCCCTGGATTGTCCCTGATAGGCAAAGAGGAAATGGGCCCAGCCCGCCCACGCGGTGACCGCGTAAAGGTTGGTCGCCTCGGGCGAGAGTTGGCCCATGCTTCCGGGCGGAATGAGCTTGAACGGCAGGGCGAAGGAAAGGCCGATGATGAGGGCGCTCAGGGCGATGATCCCCTTCGATGTGGTCTGGCGCAGCCCCTCCCCCTCAGCCATGAGCAGATGATATCCCGGACGGCGGTAGGATGGGCGAATGGACCCAGTGGTTGAAACGTGCAAGAAGAGCGCGGTCGATGGAATGAACATGTTCCTGCGCAACTTTGCTCACGTCCCCGACGACAAGCTGAACTTTCAGGTCACCCCGACCGCGAAGTCGCCCCTGCGGATCGCCGCCCACACCGCGCTTTACATGGGTCGGTTTGCGGCGATGATGCGGGACCGGAAGTTGCCCTCGCCGGTGGACCTCGATGCTTGGTTGAAGCTGGTCGAGGCGGAAGAGACCGCGATCACCACTCGCGAGGACATGGAGAAGGCATTCCGCGCGGGGACCGACGAGGTTCTCGCCGTGCTCGATTCGCTGACGCCCGAGGACCTCGAGTTCGCGTTTGATTCGGGGCTGGGATTCAGCTTCTCGATGCGGCAGATGATGGCGCTGCCGGGTTGGCACGCGACCCTCCACACCGGGCAGATCGACTTCTTGCAGACGTGTTGGGGCGACCAACACGTGCACCTTTCCTAGGTCGTCTTTTATTGATCGGAGTGGCGGAGCGGCAAAGGACCCAGAGTTTCGGAAGTTGAGATAAGTCACTCTTCGAAGTGCGCAATGGGCGTCTGAAGGCGCAGGGATCGCTACCCGAGCTTCCAAATAATGTGCGGCCAGCTCTTCGTGGGGAAATCGGGCTCGTCGATCGGCACGGTGATCACCTCCGGACCTTTCTTCGTCAGCCGATAGGTGGCCGACTCGCTGACGTACATTTCGGGCGACACCCGTTGCGCCTCTTCCAACGACTCTGGCCAGCGGCCTTCGAGGTTGTAGAACAGACCAGCGATAACCCAAGCCCTAGCCGCGGTGTACGTGCGACCTGCCTGCAATTGGACATTTCCCATCATGTAAAGGCTATCGAGGCAGCCGTGAAGGACTTCCTTTGCCGCAGAGCGTTTCGGCACCCGAACGTAGATTGGACCGCAAGTCCCCAAGGTATTAGGGTCCATTAAGACCGAGTCGCCGAGTTCGTTGAACATCTGGGTGTAGGCCTCGACGAGGGTGAGCAGGCGTTCGCGATCCACCTCGGCTGCAGGCAAGGCTCGCCAGTTGATCGGCGGTTGATCCTTCATCTGATCGGTCGCGAACATTCGCCGAAGCTGCTTCTCGCCTCCGTACTGGTCAACGTTTCTCACAAGCCCTATCTCAACCAAGGCCTCGGCGGTGAGCATATCGATGGCGCTCCCGATGTGTCCAACGTCGTGTATGTGGGGTTCGACGAGGAGTGCCATGTCTGATTCTGGGTTATTCTTGATCGCGACCCCGATCGACCGACTCACGTACACGATAATGGCACTCCGAACGAGCTCCGCAAACATCGAGCGCTCTTCGCGCATCAGCCAGACCAGGTTGAACGAACGTTCGACCGCTTCCGCGAGACCGGCGTAGCGCTCTTCCTCAAAGGCGTGGCTCCCGTGGAGGGCGAGCATGACGAGAGGCTTGATGCACTTCAGGTCGTCATAGTCGTCGTGCCCGTGATCCCAGTTCCGCCGCTTCAAGTAGTAAGGGGCTTCGCGGGTTTGGCGCAGCAAGTCCATCACGCGGCGATAGGCCGCTTCTGCCTCTGGGGTCTTCTTTCGACCCAAAATCTCCTTCACATAGCCGATGATGGTCGGGATTTCCTTTGGGTCCAGCAGCGGCTGAAGGATGTCGTAGGCGTTCATCTCGCCGGGCCGTGGAATCACGATCCGATTCGGATGCAGCGGAACGCCCGCCGCTTTCGCACGTTCAAACGCCTCCTCGAGCTGGGCATCACTGATCATCGGTATGCCTAATGTACCAGTGAATCGCCCAGCCGAGAAGGGGGACTTTTACTTTGCTCGGATCCGGTTGTTCTTGGCGTCGTGGGTGATCTCGACCAGCCCCATCGCCTCGAGCAGCGGCGGAACGTAGACGCCGAACCGGCCCCGAAGGCCCTTCTTAAGCCCGTACCAGCCGCCGACCGGGTTATCCGTCGATCGTCCCCACGCCTCAAACGTGCCCGCCTTGGCTTCCTTTTGCTCGTCCGCCCCGCCGAGGTCCATCCAATCGCCGTGGGCCTTCAGCATCGCGACCGAGTCCTCGATGCAGCGTGCGTCATAGATCAAGGTCGTGTTGCCGACCTGGCAGTAGATGACCTCTTGGCCATCCTTCGTGTCGAAGTGCATCTGATACTCCGCCGTTCCGGGAGGAGTCTTGAGCTGGTAGGGGTTGTCCTTCCCGCGTTTATCCATGCGCCATTTTGCCTGGATCTTGAGAATTCAGTCAACTATCTGGGTGAGTATAATGCCGCCATGAGCACCCACCTCGACCGACATCGAGCCCTGAAAACAGCCAAACAAGAGTTCGCCAAGCGGCTGCTCGCGATCCCGGCCGACAAGCGCCACGTCCAGCCTAGCGATGGCGGCTTTAGCCCCGCCGAACTCATGGAGCACCTCGCAAAGGCCGAGGAGTTCAACCTGAAGTTCCTCCGCAAGGTGGGCCCACAACAGATCGCCTCTCGCCGCGTGAAACCGGGGCCGTTCTACAACATGATCCTCGGCTCATTCACCAACTTGAAGCGGACATCGGCCCCGCCGATGCTAAAGCCCGCGAAAACGCCCGACATGGATAGCCATCATTCGACGTGGATGAAGCACCTTGAGGAGGTCGAGAGCTTCATCACCCAAGTGCCTTCGGGGAGCAGCCCGTTCATCAAGATGAACTTCCTCTTTGGCACCCTCTCGGCGGATCAGTTCCTGGCCTTCCAAGAGGCGCACATGAAGTACCACGACCACTTCTTTCCCCAAGTTTGATGCCGGACCTCGCCAACAAGTCTGACCTTGACCCCATCTTCGCCGCGCTTGCCGAGCCAAACCGTCGGGCCATTCTCGAGCGTTTGGCCCAGGGTGCTGACACGGTGGAAGCGATAGCCGAAAACCTGTCGATGAGCACTTGGAACACGTTGAAACACGTGCGGGTGCTCGAAGCAGCGGGGCTGGTTTCGACGGAAAAGGTCGGTCGAAAGCGGATCTGTCGGTTAGAATTGGGCGGTTTGGACCCCATCACGGCCTGGACGGTTGACCTCCGGGCGTTCTGGAAATCGAACCTTGGGCGATTGGAGGCCCACCTCAACCGGCATGATTGAATTCTTTCCCATCGGCGATGACGGCCTTCGCGTCGAGGTCTTTCTCCCTCATTCTCCGGAGCGGGTCTTTCGCGCGTGGGCGGATCGCGATGAGTTTGCGACTTGGTTCAGAGGGTCGGAAGATGGCCACCTCGTGGTTCAAGGGTTCGACTTCCGCGAGGGTGGCGGGTTCGAGGTGACGATGGTGAGCGGTTCAGGCCATGAGGCGACGCTCGTGGGGACGTATCTCCAGATCGTGCAGGATTCGGAGCTGCAGTTCACCTGGTCGTGGCGCTCACCCGAAGGCCTGAGCCCCCAGATGGTGGTCACGCTAACCCTCCAGGCCGCTGAGCGCGGGACGCACCTGGTGATCGACCACCGTCCGTTCCTCTCGCCCGAGGCGCGGGACATGCACCGGAGTGGCTGGCAACCGTGTCTTTCAAACCTGGTGCGGCATCTCTGCGATTGATCGGAGTCTAGGATCCGCCATGGCCAACAGACCCTAGACCTCCGTGCGGGAAGCCAGTTTCTTAGCGCTTGGCGGTGACAGGCTTTTCCGCCACGATCAAGTGAATTGTCGCGCTGTATCCGATCGAGTCATAGCCCGTTCCTTTGGCGGTGGAATCCTTGAAGTGGGCGACGATGAGCCACTGGCCCGAGCGGTCGAAGGCCTTGCCTGCGATGCCGCTGCCGTCGGTCTTGAACTCAAAGGCTGGATCAAGATCGCCCTTGAGCTCAACCCCCTTGGGAATGAAGCTCACCACGGCGTCGCGCATCGGCTTCCCCTTGAAGAGAAGCTGCACCTTGAACGTGGATCCAACGAGCGCCGATTCAAAGGGATCGGAGACAGGAACAAGCTCAAAGGGTGAGCCCACCTGGCTGAGGTTCTTGGGCAGTTTCCTGCTTGACCTCGACGAGCCATCCTTCACGAACAGGAACGACTTGGCGCACTTGATATCCCGCACGGGGGCGTAGGACATCACCTGGTCAAACGTCGACACGAGCTGATAGCCACCCGCCTTCGATGCCGCGAATCCGGTGGACCAATAGCTCGTCTTCGACTCGAGCATCGTCTCCTGGAGCTTGCTCGTGAGGTCGTTCCGGCTTCCATCCGGTGAGAGAACCAGGAGCTGTTGCCGGCCAGCGGGAATCCGGTCTCGGAGCGCAAAGTCGCGATGGTGGTTGCCGTGGTTCCCGAGCATAAGCGAGAGCTTCATCTCTTGCCCGACCTTACAGACCGCACTGGAAGCCTCGATCCAAATATCGTGGGCCTTGGCCTGGCTCATAAGAGCCAAGCCAAGCACGATTCCAAGCGTTCGACCTTGGACGGTCCTAATCACTAGTTGCGCCTTCCTTCGTTCCTCGGGTCAAACGAACCCGCATAGATTCGGTTCGGGAGGTCGCGCCACCAAACCTGGGACCAGCGGCCAAACTTCGCGTGGCCATCCGCGTAGGCAAAGTTCGATCCTTCGCTGAAGGCGCGGAGCTTAATCTCCTTTGTTTCGCCAATTGCCGCATCCCAAGTCAGGTTCTGCATAAAGCCGCTGACCTGCTCCGAGGGCGATCCCCAATAGAAGCCGTGGAAGTGGTCGCGGGGGGCAACGTCGTCACGGGCGAGAGCGATGTAGATCACGTTGGCCGGGGCGGGGAGGCTGCTTTGGACCGAGAAAGCGCCAACGGTTCCGCTCGTGGGGTCGGTGTATTGGCCCGACATGTAGGCGCTGAGGAGGTAGCTCGTCCACCGATAGGACCAGCGGATATCGGAGGCTGGGGTCTCGGGAGTCGGTCGCTGAACTCCAGCCGGCGGCCACAGCGTGCTCGCGTCGCCCGGTGAGCGAAACATGTCCCAGTTCTTGATGTAGGTCTGGCACTGCATCGGCCAGTTGTTGCCCTTCGACGGGAACGACGTGAGCGGGAAGCGGTCGTCGTTGTCGCCGCCATAAAGCATCATCATCGTCCCCAACTGCTTGAGGTTGCTCAGGTCGGCCGTCTTCTTTGCGGCGAGCTTTGCCTGGGCAAAAACAGGGAAGAGGATGGCGGCGAGAATCGCGATGATCGCAATGACGACGAGAAGCTCAATGAGCGTGAATGCTTTGGATTTCATTTGGTTTCTTTCTTAGAGTTGGCTTGGACTGACCGCCCAGAAATAGGGCGATGATGCATAGCAGGAACAGGGCATAGACGGCAGGTTCCAGCAGCACCCACCGACCAAGCATGATCTGCTTTGCAATCGGATAGGTGCTGGCGGTTTCTGCGGGCGTCAGCTCGGATGTGGAGGACATAGAACCCCGTGGGGACCTACATCTTCTCCATTCCGAGCGGGCAGCCGGACGTGATCTCTTGGGGCGCGGGGCGGGTCTCCATCTTTCGGTCCTTCACCTTCGCCAGCTTGGCGATCCGAGCGGTGACCTCGCGCAGCATCGGCGCGGAGTAGCCCGCGTAGCTGAGCGCGATCCTGCCCTTGGTGTCGATGAGTCGCGCCGCCAGGCCCGCCTCGGCCTTGTACGCCTTGGCGATGGCTCCCTTCGGGTCGGAAAGGACGCGGAATTGCGGCTTGGTCGTCTGCTTCCACGACTTGGCCGCATCAACGTCGCCATAGACGACGCCAACCACGTTGGCGACATCGCCATAGTAGTTCTGGATCCGATCGAAGTACGGCTTGCCGCTCTTGCAGCAGGGGCAGCCCTTTTCGATGAAGACCAGGACCGTCGGCTTGTTAGATAGGGCCTTCAGCGTAACGGTGACGCCGGCCGAATCCTTGGTGGTGAAGTCGGGCGCCTTAGCACCGTTTAGTTTGCCGGCCGCAACGATCTTTGAATTGTCCGTCGCATGGCCCGCTTGTTTGCCGTTAGCGTCTAGCGTGTGTTTGTGATTTTCCTGGGCTTGGACACCAAAGGTGACGCAGACTAGCAGGATACCCGTCGAAATGTGGTTCTTAAGATTCATATGATTCCTCAATAGGTCTTGGCACGATGGGGCGTCAAAACGGCCCATCAAAAGCAGACTCCGAGATTTGGGGATCAGATGAACCGGGGCGGGGGAGTGGGCGGCGGGGTTTTGTAGCCCGAGTAGGCATGAAGTGCGCCGCGAACTTGGGTCCCTCGGATCACCGGCATCGAGGGTAATTTGAATTCAACTTCGGAAGCCAGCACGGAAAGGAACACGAACCTAACTGATTCGCGGTGGTCGGACTTTGCTTGGTTCGCTGCGGCCGACTTTTCGGCGCATTGACACTGAACAAAGTAGGCTTCGCCTTCACGGGGCTTGCGTTCAATGGTCTTTTTGACCAGCTTGCCGCAACAATCACGAACAAGAACAACGTCGGAGACCAATTGGACCGGTGCGGTGGGGCATTGGACGCCTCGCGGCGTCATCGGCCCGATGGGAGACATCGCGCACATCCAGATACAGAAGGCCAATAAGAAACCTCCGGTTTGTCTGAATGCGATTCTCCACGACTCCGCCATTCGAGTGCAGGTTACCACGCTAGTTCGGCATTCGTCTAGGAGGGAATCCGGTGGTCTTCAGTGGCCGTGGCCAGTTTTGAATGAAAACCGAGAGGCGACAAGAAGAGGGGCTCCGCTACTCGTGCAGAGCCCCCTGGCACCCCAAAGGGCTATGGACGTCAGCCCGCGTCGCGCGACCCGAGCGCCTTCGCGTTCTCAAGCCAAGCCGAGATGCGGTCGGGCGTGGCGGTGCGCACGCGGCAGAACTCGCGCGTCCGCAGGACCTTGAACCCGGAGAACCAGAGCGTTGCCCAGCGAAGCCACGTGATTGCCGACCCGCGATACACGAATCGGTGCCAGAACGACGGTGAATCCATCGTGAGCAGGATCCGCGCAGTGCGACCCTTCAGCAGCTTGACCGGGAGTCCGTTTTCGCCGTAGTTGAACGCGAAACCCGAGGTCATCGCGCGGTCGACAAAGCTCTTCAGAGCGGCGGGAGCCGATCCCCACCAGACCGGATAGACGACGGCGACATGAGCGGCCTCGCGGATCAGGTCTTGGGCGCGCTGGATGTCGGGTTCAAGGGTCTTGACGGTTCGGGGATCGGCGAGCCGGTCAAAGTCCAGCGCAGCGAGGTCGAGGATGGTCACGGTGGCACCCGATTGTCGCGCCCCTTCGGCATAGCTCTCGGCGAGCGAGCGGCAAAGCGACTGGGGAGCGGGGTGGCCAAGAAGAACGAGAACTTGTCGAGTGGTTTTCATCGTAACTCACCTATAATGTAAACGCTGAATACATTGTACATCAAAAGTATTCGGTGCATACATTGAGATGAAGAAAAAAAGTGAATCGTACCGACACGGGAGCTTGCCCCAGACGCTGGTTGAGGGTGCGCTGAAGCTGCTGGAGACCCAAACCGCCGAGGAGCTGAGTGTCCGCGAGCTGGCCGAGCTCGCCGGGGTCAGCCCCCGCGCCCCTTACGTTCACTTCCCAACGAAGCGCGACCTCTTGAAGGCGGTGGCCGTGCGGGGGTTCGAGCAGCTCACCGAAGCAGGGGAAGCGGCAAGGGGCGACCTTATCGCCCTCGGCAAGGTCTATATTCGCCTCGGGCTCGAGCATCCCAACCTTTATCGACTGATGTTCAGCGGGGTTCTGGACGCGGATTGCACCCAGGCGGACGAGTCGTACCGCCAGGTCCAAGAGGCGATCTCGGCCCGGAAGCCGGATTGGGACGAGGGCCGGGTCGCGACCGCAAGCCTGGGGCTATGGGCCTTTGTCCATGGCCTGACGGAGCTGCAGCTGCTCGGCCTGGTGTCACCCGAGACGTGGGAGCATGTCAAGTTCGAGCACCTCGCCGGCGCGCTGGGGGAGATCCTGCGGGCAGAGTAGGCGGGCCGGTCTCTCCAGGGTAACTTGATTCGCCACTTGGAAGGAATCTAACCCCCATGCCGCCCTTTGTGCCCAAAGACTTTGCCGTTCCGGCCACTCTCAAAACGAACGAGTTTCACTTAAGGATGCTCACCGTCAACGACGTGGTCAAGGACTTCGATGCCGTGATCACCAGCGTCGACCACTGCAAGACGATTTGGGGTGGAAAATGGCCCGAGGGTCTCACCCTTGAACAAAACCTGATCGACCTCGGCTGGCACCAGAAGGAGTTCCAGATCCGGCAATCGTTCGCCTACACGGTTGTCGCCCCCGATGAATCCATGGTCCTTGGATGCGTTTACATCAACCCGACGGACAAGTCTGGGATTGACGCCGAGGTCTATCTCTGGATTCGGCAGAGCCACCTCGCAAGCGGAATGGAGACGCGGCTTTACCAGGCGGTTCGGGAGTGGGTGCAATCAGATTGGCCCTTTGCGGCTGTCGCCTACCCTGGTCGGAGTATTTCGCTCGCCGAGTGGCGAGAAATCGAGTCGATTTAGACCCCGACTACAATCACTAGATCCAGAAATGTCCCTAGTCCATGCTGCTGTTGCAATCCTAGAGCGTAACCCACCCTCGATTCACGACAAGAAGGAGTCAAAATAGACACCTTGTCGTTGAAGGCCTTCTGGACTGCGCATCATTTCACTCATCCCGCCCATTGCCAAAACACATCTCTATCCAATGTCTTTGGTGGAGAAATGTAACTCCAAGGGCGCACTATTTGATGACTTTTTTGACCTTGCCTTTTGCGTCGAGAAACTCAATCCTCGGCTCATCATTCTCGTCAACGGTGAGCCTCAGCCTGGGCTGTGATTTCGAGTCCTTGAGCTCCAGGTACGCAGACCTTGTCTTTCCACCAGCCGTTCCGAGATAAATTCGCTCGGAAAAGTATCGCTTCTTCCCCATGAATTCCTGGTACTTGCGAAACTCCTTCGCTTGATCCTCTTCTTTTGCGGCGACGACCGCTTTCCAGGCAGCTATTCGCTCTGGATCATCATCGATGACCTTGGGGTCGATGTCAGCTGGATAGTCGTTGATTCTCAAAGCTGATCGGGCGAACCCACCTTGTACATAATTCATCAGGCTGATTGCTTGACCATCATGGTCCACTTGGTCGAGTGAGAGCGAAATGCCGCCGACTGGAAGTCCATCCGAGCCCTTGTTGAGCTGTGAAATGATTCCGCCCGCCTCGTCGCCATTGTTGTTGTAGAAAAGGACTCCAGCCGCACCTTTACGACTCGCTGGGTTGAACTCCTTACCGTTGCGAATGACTCCAGGCATTTGTCCTACAGAAGCGGCAACGAACCCCTTTTTGCCTTCGCTCGTTTGGACATCAAGCCTAGCCCCGTTAAATTGGCCCGTTGCGACAAGCGCACCAAACGTCAAGCCCGCACCGACGGCACCAGCTACCAAGGCGAGAATCGAATCTCGGACGATCTGCATCTTGAGCGCACATACGTTGGAAAGGCGAACTGTAGTTCCCAACTGAGATGGCGACGATATGTGACGAAGGTGCCCGCCCGGCATCGTTGGAGCTGAGCCAAAGGTGGTGAGGCGGGGTTTGTGCAGGATTACCCGGCTCTTCCTTTTGGCGAGGTGACCGCTCAGAACCGCACAAAAAGCTAGCCTTCGGCTTCAGAACTCCGGTTCTAATTCGACTTGCTTTCCTTTTCTCGAGGCTCCGGCCATATAAGCGAGCATGGGTCAAGCTCCGAAGCTCCATTTCGGAAAGGGACGTTTCTCGCGGCGATGTTGTCAGGGTCAACGTTCATGCCCATCTGTCGATCAATGGTCTAGCAACCAATCCAGGATAGTCTGAACGAGTGTTTCCGCCGCGGGCGGCCGGTTGTTGATAGAGACGATGAGGCGATCATCTTTGAAGAGTCCATAGGCGCAGAGATCACCGGTGATGCCCGCCTCTTTGAACTCGGGCATCGCTCTCATCGCGTTGACCATCGCGTTGGCCTTGGTGCTGGCGTCCACCGAGCCGAGTCCAGCGAGCGTGGTCTCCAGGCTCGTCATGACGGTGTCTCTCTGCGTGTCCGTGATGGTTTGGATTCCACCACCGCCACCGGCACCCGACCCTCCGCAGCCCACGAGGGCGAGGAGCAACGTGAGGAAGATGAGTCCGGCCAGAGATTTCACGATTTCAGTTTACGACAGATGTTTTGGGACCGAAAATTAGGCGATTGGCCACCGTGAAACCGCCATGGTGGGGGCACGATTTTGTGGTGAGAAGTGTTGTAGCTTGGGGTGAACATGCGGAGCGCGCAAATAGCTTTGATCCTGTCGGCGGGGCTTGTGGTCTGGTCCTGCGCGCCCGCAAAGCAGGCGGCCGCCCCGGTTAAGCCGCCTTTGACCCTCCCTCCGTTGCTTCATCCCGCCGTGCAATACCGAGGTGAGGCAATCCCAAGCGAAGTGGGGACCCGGCTCTATAAGGCGGTTCGGGAGTGGGTGCAATCAGATTGGCCCTTTTCGGCTGTCGCTTACCCTGGTCGGAGCATTTCGCTCGCCGACTGGAGAATTCTTCCAAGCAGTTAGCCGTCAGGGCCACAAGTGCAAATAGCCGTCAGGGCAACAGGAGAACCTCTATAGCTTGAGAAGGGGGATGTGGTACACCGAAGTGGACGCGCTTAGAACCTACTTGCTCCTTCGGGAGAAATCTAGATCGTAAGAATGCGGTTGTTCTTGGCATCATGCGTGATCTCGGCCATCTTACCAAGCGCACCCTAACGCAAATCAACGCAGGACTGACAATTCAGCGGGGCATCTTGGTCGGGAGTTTGAGGGGTTCTCCCTTCTCTTTCAGGCGCTCAAGGGCCGCATTCGAAGGGCCGATGAAGAACGTTGCCCTCCCATGCGAGCTACCCGCGTTATACATCAGAAGGTCTTCATCTTGCCTGATCACACTGGTGGGCTGATTCAATAGCACTTTTAAAAATTCGGACTTGGGTGCCTTCTTCAAGTCCAACTCGTACATGCAAGTAACAGCAGTCGGGTAGTCGCTATAACCATAGGCCGTAACGGTGCCTACTTGCCCGTTTTCACCGATCAGTTCGTATTCAGTGGTATAGCTACAGGTCTGGCTACTATACGAATCAAAGGTATCCATCCATAAGTGAGAACCCAGTTTCACGGAGAACCACTGATTGAACTGGGCGATCACCTTGGGCGCTCGATCTTGATGAAACGTTGCACGGTCGCGGTCCCAATTCCACTCTCGGTATGTCAGCCATCCAGCCACGAAGAGCACCACACCGGCTGCCGCCATGAGTTTGGCTTTTCCGCCTGTCATTCGCTCAGTCTAGCAGTGAGGGCGCAAGGTTTGCGACTTCAGTGAATTCCTCGTTCTCAAGCCGAGAGATTTCGGCCAAGGAAAGAACTCACACCCGCGGAGCGAAGCCGCCGTTCACAACCCGCTCTCAACGAGGATCGATTGCTGCTCAGCTAATCGGGCCGAGCGGCGTCTGAGAGTCCGAGAATCCGCCCGGGACACCCTCGACTCGATCTTGGTCCACACCTCTCACGCTACCGATTGTGAGTGACCGACAGTACTGCTGTGAGCCATGCAGTTCGAATCCCATACGGTCACACGGGCAATTTTAGGTTCAAACTATGCTGGTACTCCCGACGGGATTCGAACCCGCGATCTTCGCCTGCTCGGCCTGGTGTCGCCCGAGACGTGGGAGCATGTCAAGTTCGAGCACCTGGCCGGTGCGCTGGGGTAGATTCTGCGGGTCGAGTAGTGAGCCGCTAATCAGGAATTAGATGCATCTATACCCATGCTCGTTCAAAACAACAAAAATGGTGATGATGATTCAAATCGCTCGATTCCGAAACATAGAAAAACCACCATTCGATAAGTTTGCATCCTTCACTACAATACCTGATACCATTTCCTACATATAGAACTTGAACGGAAGCGGCGGCGTCTCAGAAAGCGGGCCCGCCGTCAGAATTGATCCTATGGCATCTGCAAAACGCAGCGTCACGGGAATCCCGTCGCCATATACATTGGAATTGTAATTAAGCTTGGTAAGTTTCAAGATATCCTCTAGCACCGTGAGAATTGGAGTGTCTCCACGCAACACATCCACTTCAAGCGGGGTAGGCACCTCTCGGCCCGGGTAGGTTTGCATGCGCGGAATCCAACCGTTTGCGATAAGTAGCCCATGGCGTTCATCAGTTATGTGGGCGACTCCGCGAAGCGCGACCAAGTCTGAACGAGGATATATTCGAATACTTGAGCGAGTTTTAATCCGTATTCCTGTTAGCTGAGTTTGAGGCGGGACAGCACGCTGAAATCCCTGCCACTCCTCATCAGTAAATGCCGTCTTCCCATGAATAAATAGCTCACGCGGATATTCCCCGTCAAATCGGTCACGATAAGATTGAAGGGCTAAACTAATAAGACTCTCAGCAGCATCGGCATTGAGATGACACTCCTTTGTATCAGGGCTATACCATGGGCCAACATTCCCCTTAAAAACGGTGCCATCTCCGGAGTCAAGGAACATTTGAGCCGCGCAGCAAGCTGTGGTTGCCACATTGTTTGGACGGAACCGTCTCCCCCTCGGAGGCTCTGTTCGCTTAAACACGAGCCCGATGTAGCAGACGCCAGGTCTAAGATTGGCGACTTTCCAAGGACTTCCGCAGGCCTTGTAAAAAAGAGCTGTACTCAGATTCCAAGCAATGTCGTTGACATGCGTATAGAGAGCAGAGATTTTTTTGCAGTCTCCTTGAAATCTGTCTACGGTCTGGGCAAGGTCGGTGATAATTGCGATCGTCTGCTCTCGAATCAATTGGACAGGAATCTGAGAAACCAGAAGCCGGTGCTTCAATTGGTGGTGAAAGTCCGTCTTGTATTCAACGGCATCTAGGCTGAAATCTGGTTCCGAATCATCAAACAGGCCACCCTGACCCGCGGTAACTTGAGCAAGCCTCTTCAGTAGCTGCTTTGGACTTAACGATGGTGCAACAGATATCTCCGAGTCATTCAACGGGGCGGATTTTGGCTGGCAGTGAGTATAAACGACATCAGGTACATAGCAGATCCAGAGCAGTGACGTCGTATCATCTTCACGGCGAGCCGCTTCCAATTGCGCCAGGTAAAGATCTACAGCAGAGTAGATCCTTTGATGAGGTTCTCTTATCCTGAGTACTTGTTTGAGCGCACCAAAATCAACAAATTTGAAGATCTCAAATCGTTCTGGCAATGCGCAATTGAAAAGCGCCTCAAAGCCTGGGAATATGACTCGGGCTCTTGGGTCTACCGGGAACCTAAGCGGATTCATGAGCTCGGAAATCAGCTGTTGAGCCTTTTCAAGTCCCTCACGAGGGCCGACGTACCCTAGCCTAAGCGCGCGCAGAGAAGGTGTAACCAAAGGCCCGTGCAATGAGAGTCCTACTCGAGGGTGCTTGGCGGTCTGTCCTCGCCCGAAAATTATGTCCGGTTCTTCAAGGTATATCGCTCGATTCATTCCTCTTCGTCATCCTCCTCATCATCAACATGGTCATCTGGTTGGAGATTCTTTAGCCTCTGGTGCTTAACGGGAACTTGGAGGTGGGACAATTCGCCTGAAAGGACAAGCGGGGAGTTGCCTTCAAATTCGAACCATATCTCCCCCGCTTCTTCTTTCCAAAAGGACAGAAGGGTGTAGTAGAAGCCTCTCCACTTATCATTGAACCAAAGCTTAGCGATAGAACGGCGCTTCTTATGCTGCAGTCGACGGTCCCGAATTGAGTCAGGGTCTAGCGGCTCAAGAAGAGCATCCTTTGTGAATAGAATATGTGGCGTTAATGTAACGTAAAAGCCGTCAGCGTATCCAATTGAGAATTCAAAGCCTAAGTGCCAATAGAGGTTCTTGTGGATTCCCCAAACATTCCTGTAGCTGCGTTTGGAGTTTTCTGGAAGTTTGATGAGTACCTTTCCATTTGGCACAGTATCCCTGTTGAAGAAAAAGATTGAAGCCTTCTTGGGACGCTGTAGTTCTATTAAGCCGCGTTGGCGCAGTTGAGTGTGCAGCGACTTTCGAATTAGTTCAACAACGAGTCTTCTTGTTTCAAGAGGGCTAAGAGGATACTGTTCAATGCCGCGGGAAAGTGCATCACTTAGAGAATGCACTATTGGCATATCTTGTCCAAAAAGGCGAGGAGAGCCTTTTAGTGCATGAAAACTGAAGCGTCTGCCAGCATACGCTAAGCCACTCACCAATTCACTAGATATGGAGCAGTCATCCGCGACGCTAAATAGCGTTTCAGGGAGCTTTAGGCACTCAACTCGATTGATGTCGTATCTGATCGTACTATGAGTTACTCCAATGTCGTCTGGAAGTAAAAGCCCTTGCAATACTTGGGTTTCCGCCTCATTATTGTTTCCTGGTCTAACGCCCACTGAATCTAAGTAGTCTAGTATCCGGATCAAGGCTACTGACCATCGTCGCTCCGGTACCGACATTCGACCGTGTACTTGGATTGGTAAGTCTTTTAGTGGCAAGTCATCGATGATCCAAGGAAGGACGAACTTGGGGTAGTCCCTCTCGAGCGTTAGCCCAAGCTCCATCTCCCGTTCGACGCCTATCCTCAATTGTCCGTCCTGTCCAAAGGTTGATTTTGACAGGACGAGAATGAGTGCGCGGCATTCAACCCGAAGAACTGGCTCAATCGTTCGCCAAATTGTTTCGCCTCCTCTAAATTTTTTGACGTCGATCCAGACGCTGTAGCCTAGGGCTGAGAGTTTAGCGGCCAGCCAGCCGGCCGCGTCATTGTCGGCCGGATTTGCGTGACTGATGAACACTGTTTGACGGCTGGACTCGGTCATATCCTTGAGTTCTCATAGAGGTGGACGAATGACGACAGGTAAAGGGGTCTTGTTGCGGAAATTGTGTGAATAGCCCGACGTGTGTCCTGTGGCGCTCATCGACGAGGTACGAAAGGCCACGTGAAAGTGAAAGGAGTCAAGATCAGCTGACGTGGTCGCGAGTTGCGCATCGTCTTGGCTCGTGGAACTGCGCTCTTGCGATTTTCCAAGTAAGAGAGTGGGATTGCCCCATTCCTCTTTTAGAACTTCCGACAGTATTCCCCGGTGCGACCTCGCTCCATTTCCCTCGGTCTGGCAGGCTGAGACTCGGCGGGGTGAACTTCCCATCCCACCCCCAGGCAAAAACTGAATGAGCCCTGACACAAAGTGCCAGAGCTCATTCAGTTGGTACTCCCGACGGGATTCGAACCCGCGATCTTCGCCGTGAGAGGGCGATGTCCTGAACCGCTAGACGACGGGAGCACGCTAGGATCGGAAGTATATCCGATCCTAGCGTGGCTGTCTAGTGACCGTACGAGTCTTCGGGGCGGACCTTGCCCGCGAAGGTTCGGAACAGGTGGATGAAGTACACCGCGGCGAGGACGATGGCGGTGAACCAGATCACCGTGCCCCAGTTCAGGCTCAGGTCCGAGGTCCGCGCGTTCTGCGCCGTGATGTCATAGGCGGGGTCGAGGGTCGAGTGCAGCATCACCGGATAGGCCGCAAACGCGGTCGCCGCGAGCATCGTCGCAATGAAGACGCTCGAGGCGAGGAACGGAAGGTTCGACGCGCGCCTCATCCAAAGCTTCACCGCGCCAAAGGCAGCGAGGAAGACCACGGTGAGGACAATCGGGATCGGCCGGCTAAAGACCGCGCTGAGCAGCTCGGGCCGAACCTGCATCGTCGCGCCCGTCGCCAGGAGGCCCAGGCCAAGCACCACGATCCACAGCTTCTTCGCCGCCGCCGTGGCGCGGGCCTCGACCTCGCCTTCCAACCGCATCCGAAGGTACAGCGCACCCTGAAGGGCGAGCACCGCGAACGCGAAGAGGCCAATCGTGACCGTGTACCAATCCAGGACTCCCGGATGGGTTCCTGGCATGAAGTTGGTGAAGAGCGGCCCCGTGAAGTAGCCATCAGCACCGATCGGGACGCCGCGAACCACGTTGCCGAGGGCCGCGCCGAGCACAATCGCCATGAGCGACGAGGACAAGAACAGCGCTCCATCCCAGAAGCTGCGCCAGATCGGCGAGGCTTCCTTGGATCGAAACTCGATTGAGAGTCCGCGCATCATGAGCAGCCAAAGGACCATCGTGAGCGGCAGGTAGAACCCGCTGAACCCCGACGCATAGGCCTTGGGGAAGGCGAAGAAGAGCGCGCCGCCACCGGCAAGCAGCCAGACCTCGTTTCCATCCCAGAACGGGCCGATCGCGGCGATGACCTGACGCTTTTCCTCGTCCGTCTTGGCGATGAAGGGGCTGAGAATGCCCGCGCCGAAGTCAAATCCGTCGAGCACAACGTACACGGCGACCATGACGGCGACGATGAAGTACCAAAGCATTTCCATGGTGTTCTCCTTGCTTTAAGCCGCGAGAGGCTTGGGATCCTCCGGCCCCTTGGCAATGACCTTATGAACGAGATAAAGGAACAGCACGCCCATCACGAGGTACATGCCGAGGAATCCCAGCGTGGTGAAGGCGACGTTGCCTCCGCTGACCGTCGGCGATGAGCCGTGAATCGTGCGCTGGACGCCATAGATGAGCCAGGGCTGCCGGCCGAACTCGGCGGTGAGCCATCCCATCGTGGTGGCGATATAGGCGAGCGGGAACGACGACATGAGGATCCACATCATCGCCTTGCTGTTCATCAGCGTGCCTCTGCGCAGCTTGATCGCACTCGTGATCATCAGCACGATGAACACGGTGCCGAGCCCCGCCATGATGTGATAGGCGTAGTAGAGCAGCTCGGGGTTGTCGGGCAGCTCGTCGGGCTTGAAGTCGTTCATGCCTTTCACGTTCGCGCCAAACGATCCGTAAGCGAGGTAGCTGAGGATCGCGGGGACACGCAGGGCGTTGTCGAGTCGCCGGTTCTTCATGTCGGGCTGACCGATCAGGGCGAGCTCGGCCTGGTCGCCGCTCTCAAAGCGACCTTCCATCGCGGCCAGCGAGGCTGGTTGGTGCGCGGCGAGCATCTTTCCGTGGTGGTCACCGGTGGGGAAGATGACGAGGATCGAAGCGATGAGCCCGACCACAACCGCAACCCGCATCGAAGCCTTCGCCACCTCTTCGTGGCGCTTGGCAAGGGTGTAGAACGCGGCGACGGCCGCCACGACGAACGCCGCTGTGATCGTCGACGACATCATGTTGTGGGCGTATTGCCAGAGTCCCCAAGGGTTGAAGAGGTAGGCGACAGGGTCGCTGAGCGAGAGGGTTCCTTCAGCGTTGATCTTATAGCCTACCGGATGCTGCATGAACGCGTTGGTCGCGATGATGAAGTAGCCGGAAAGCCACGATCCAATGAAGACCATGAACGCGCTGACGAGGTGGGCTTTCTTGCTGAGCCGCTTCGCGCCGTAAAGGAAGAGGCCAAGGAAGACCGACTCGGCGAAGAAGGCAAACATGCCTTCCATTGCGAGGGTGAGGCCGATCACGCCGCCGCTGAACTTCGAGAAGTTGGCCCAGTTGGTGCCGAACTGGAATTCGAGCGGGATGCCGGTGACGACGCCGACGGCAAAGTTGATGCCAAAGATCTTGGCCCAGAAGGTCGCCGCCGCGTCATAGCTGGGGTCGTTCTTCTTGTAGCCGATGAACTTGAGAATGAAGATGATGAGCGCAAGGCCCATCGTGAGCGCTGGGAACAGATAGTGAAAAGTCGCCAGCAGTCCGAACTGGAATCTTGACCACGTGATCGCATCCATGGGTGATGTGCATTCCTCCTGGGAGAATTCCTTTTGGGAGTTGTCTCCGAGTTCAATCGTAGTGCTGGGGACGCTCCTCCGTCTGTCGTGAATTCTCTGGACGGAGACCCTTCGACACGCAGGCTTGGCAAAAGTCGGCGGCGGGATTAGAATCTAAACATCATGAGAAAGCTCACGTTTGCCGTTCTCGCCGTCTCGCTGGTCAGCGTCTCCGTCGCGGGCCTAAAAGAGGAGATCAACGCGTCGTATGGCAAGATCGCCGTCGCCCTGAAGAACAAAGACATCAAGGCCTTCGAGAAGCTTCTTCGAGGCATCACGACGCCCGACTTCCGCTATGTCGAGCGGGGAACGAGCCAAACCCTCGACCAGATGGTCGCGAACATGAAGATGGGCATGGGCCAGCTCGGCAAGGTCACCCGGTCGAAGGCCTACGTCGTTTCGGTGAAGGAGTCGCGAAACTTTGCCACCGTGGTTGCGGTCCACGACATGGCGGGCACCATGGTTACGCCCGACAAGAAGACCCACACGATGGACTACGTGGGAACGATGACGGAAACCTACGTGAAGTTCAACGGAAAGTGGAAGCTAAAGGAAATGAAGGTGGCGAAGGAAGTGATGAAGATGGACGGCAAACCCTTCGATCCGATGGGTGGAGGCACTCCGAAGTAACTCATTCTTTTGCCAGAGGCACGATATACTAATGGACGTTATGAAACGAATCGCTCTTGCACTTTCGATGGTCCTTCTTTCGGGCGCGGCCTTCGCTGGCTCACTCAAAGACGAATACGCGGCGGTGAACGCCAAGATTCTCAAGGCTCTTGCCGCCAACGACATGAAGGCGTTCGAGAAGATCATGCGACCGATGATCACGAAGGATTACACCTACGTCGAGATGGGTCAGAAGCAGACCTTCGATCAAATGCTCGCCAACATGAAGATGGGCCTGAGCATGATGAAGAAGCCGATCAAGGCGATGGGCAAGATCCTCAGCGTCAAGGAAACCGGCAACACGGGCGTCATCATGGAAATGCAGGGCATGTCCGGCATGATGATGGGCGAAGACAAGAAGCCCCACAAGCTGGAATACACCGGCCAGGCTCGAATGGACATGGTCAAGATCAAGGGCAAGTGGTTCCTGAAGACGATGACCGTCCTCAAGTCGTCGATGAAGATGGACGGCAAGGAAATGCCGATGGGCGGAGCGCCGAAGTAAGGGCGTTTTCTGACAACTAGGTAAGCCCGGTGACGTTTCGCGCGTCACTGGGCTTTTCTTTGTCTTTAGGGGTTCCAGTCGGGCCGGAACGGCTTAAACTCAAAGTCACGGGCAAGGCGGGCCTGGTCGTACTGGTGCTCGCCGCTTTCCGCCACTCCGGGCGGAGCGATGTTCACCCCCGCGATCGTGTTACCGAGCTCCAGTATCTGGATCGTCGTGCCGCGGTTGCTGAACCGAATGACGTCCTGACCCGGATATCTCAACACCCAGTAGTCAAACAGCTTGGCGGAGGGCTTGCGCCGCGCATACTTAGCCGCACCACCCTTGAGGGCGGCAGCAAGGACCTCCTGCTCGGTCCGACCCGCAAGGTAGTCGTAGCGGGTCTGCTTGCGCAAGGCGCGCAGAGCAAGGCTCGGCTGGCAAACCTGGTCAAAGAAGTCTGGCGTGAGGAAGGTGCCGACATGAGGCACGAAGATCGCCTCGCGGAGGGCGTCGAACCAGTCGTCATAGGCCGGACCTCCCGCCACGCCAAAGGCCCACTCACCCTTGAATGCACGCAGCGCAGCGACGTACTCAGGATCAACGCCGCTCGTGTCGCCAGCCAAGCACCTGTCCAGATAGGCGGCAAAGCTCGTATAGGTCGACTCACGGCGGGAAATGTACCGGGCGGCGTTCGCGAGGTCGTCGGTGGTGAGCTGCCGGTCGCCGAGCGAATCGCGAATCTCCTGGACGTGGTCAATCTCGCCCCAAACCGGCGAATCGAAGTTCGGCCACCAGCGGGCGGGCTTGTTGTTCCAGTTCGTCAGGAGGCCATTCTTCGGGTTGATCACGCGCGGCATCTGCTCCCAGCTAAAGCGGCCCTTCCAATCGTTTTCGGGAACGTCGAGAGTGGGGAAGCGCCAATCCAGGCCCTTCGCCCGGATCGGGATCGAACCGCAATACTGATAGCCGATGTCGCCATTCTTGAGCGCGAAGAACGCGTTGAAGCTCGTCGACTGGCGGGCGAACGCCTTGTGGAAGTCGCGGAACGACTTACCGGAATAGATTTGGTGAAGCGAGGCGAGGCCCTGCACCTCGCTCATGAAGTAGGTCCGACGCTGCGAGAAAACGTGGCCCTGTGACTTTAGGAGCACGGGGCCCTTGTCGGTGCGCTCCTGCACCACGACGACGGGCTCAGATTGCCCCTTGACCTTGATCTTGAACTCCAACCGGGTCAGCTTTGCCTTCTCTTGGGGCAGGTAGAAGACGTCATTCGAGTCGCCGATGCCGCTCGTGAAGGTCCACGCGAAGTTCGGTGTGCAGCCGATGATCACCCCGGGAAGGCCAGGAACCTCCACGCCGGCGACTTGAAGCCCCGGCGCGTGGATGCGGGTCTCGTGGACGATTGACGGGTTCGAAAAGCCCATCTGCGGCGCGCCGAGGAGCAGCGCGTGGCCAGTCTTCGAGCGCTTTGCGTTGACGAGCATCGCATAGCTGCCCCACTTGGAAGGAGCGGCGACCACCTCGGCGACCTTGATCTGCTCATCCATTCGCGCGAGCCCCATCGCGCCGATGAGGTCGCCCAGCGGGATCTTTGGCAAGGCTTCGATCTGCTTCAGGCTTTGGGCGCGGGTGGCGAGGGCGAAGGGGCTCTTGCGGCCGTCATCGGCGGCAGAAACCGTCGTGGGCGCGTCGGGGCGGTCAGCCCAGAGGAAGTCGTCCATCACGTCGATCCAGCGATCGCCCAGCTTCTTTTGCGACCGGAAGTATGCGAGACCCGCAAGGTTGCGCAGCTCACCGTCCGCGCCGGTGCCAAACCGCTGGAACAGCGAGACCGCAATTGCAATCGAGTCCCTAGGCGTCCACTTTCGCGGTTCAAAGCCAAACTTCGCATAGCCCTCGGGAAGGCGACCCGTGCGCGAGGCCTCCATGATCCAAAAGTTCACGCCGCGGGCATAGGCGCGCAGGGCAAGCTGAAGATCAGCCGGTAGGGCGGCGAACTGCTCGTCAAATTCCTCGGGCGTGTAGCCGGTCTTGGCCCGGTCGCGATCGCTCTTCACCATCGACTCCCCATAGACCTCGGCAAGCTGGCTCTGGGAAAGACGCCGTGAATTTTCCATCTGCCAAAGCCGGTCCTGGGCGCAGGCATAGCCAGAAAAGAACCAGGCTTGCTCCGCGCTGTTCGCGCGGATCGTGGGAACGCCGTAGCGGTCGCGGGTGATCGGTTCGATCCACAGGGCGGCGGCGAGAACGAGGCTAAGTGGCATAGATGCTCCATCCTATCACCCGAGTCCGATAAACTACAGGGGTATGACCGCCATCCGACTCATCCCGTGTCTCGATATCCAGCATGGCCGGGTGGTGAAAGGTCGTAACTTTGTCGACCTGAAGGACAACGGCGACCCGGTGGAAACGGGGAAGAAGTACAACGACGAGGGCGCGGATGAGCTCGTTTTTCTCGACATCTCCGCCTCGCAC
The DNA here is from genome assembly GCA_018268355.1 of Armatimonadota bacterium. Taxonomy (GTDB): domain Bacteria; phylum Armatimonadota; class Fimbriimonadia; order Fimbriimonadales; family Fimbriimonadaceae; genus JAFDWR01. The sequence goes on from JAFDWR010000001.1 coordinate 277,895, forward strand.
GAGGGGCGACCGTTCGTCGTTGACCTCGCCGAGAAGGTCGCCGAACAAATCTTCATACCGTTCACCGTTGGCGGTGGCATCAACACGGTGGACGATGTGCGCGAGTGCCTCCTCTCCGGCGCGGATAAGGTCGCGATGAATTCTGCGGCCATCCGCAATCCGAAGCTCATCTCTCAATCGGCGGAAGTCTTCGGCTCCCAGGCGGTGGTGGTGGCGATTGACGCCAAGCGCAACCGGGAAGAGGGCGGCTGGACCGTGTTCAGTCACGGTGGACGTGCTTCGACCGGACTCGATGCGATCGAATGGGCGAAGGAAGTTGCCGAGCGCGGCGCGGGCGAGCTGCTCGTTACGAGCATCGATGGTGACGGAACCCGGATGGGCTATGACCTCGAGCTCACGCGCACGATTTCCGACGCGGTCGGCTGTCCGGTGATTGCGAGCGGCGGAGCAGGGAATGCGCTCCACCTCATCGATGGCGTGGTGAAGGGCCACGCAGATGCGGTGCTGCTTGCGGGGATTTTGCACGACGGCACGACGACGATCGGCAACCTGAAGCGCGCGATGGACGCGGCCGGACTCAGTGTCCGATACAAGAAAAACCCCGCACCCGGAGAATCCGAAGGCGGGGTTTCGTTTGAGTAAGGCTCTTAGCGGGCCTTGGCTTGCTCGACAACGGCCTTGAAGGCGTTCATGTCGGCGATGGCGAGCTCGCTCAGCATCTTTCGGTTGACTTGGATGCCGTTCTTGGTCAGGCCATCAATGAGCTGGCTGTACTTGATGCCGCACTCGGCGCAACCGGCTGAGATTCGGGCAATCCAGAGTCGTCGGAAGTTTCGCTTCTTGGCGCGTCGGTCTCGGAAAGCGTACTGTCCGGACTTCATCACCTGCTCGTGAGCACGGCTGAAGACGTTCTTCTTTCGTCCCCAGTACCCTGAGGCTCGTTCGATGATCTTCTTGTGGCGCTTGTGGCGCATCAAACCTCGCTTAACGCGGGCCATATGGTGTTCTCCTTATTTTTCACCGGTTCCCAACCCCCTTGGGCGGTAGCGGTAAAGGACGTCGGGCGACGGATCGCCTTACGAGAGGGACAAGAACTTTCTGACGTCGCGCTTCTGACCCGGTCCAAGGTTCTTCCTCTTGGAGCCAGTCTTCTGTGCGTTGGTCAAGCGCAGAACGAGCAGGGCGCGCATTCGGCCCTGTTCACCCTGAAACACTTCCGGTTCAAGTTCAAGTCGTCGCTTCCGCGAGGCCTTCTTGTGAAGGAACTGGTGGCTATTGTGCGACGCTCGGCGGGTGATCTTCCCCGTCCCCGTGATCTTGAACCTCTTGACCGCCGTCTTGTTTGTCTTCAGCTTTGGCATGGTTCTTCTTTACGTCCTTGAGTCCCGGCTTGGGAAGTAAGACCATGATCATCATCTTTCCGTCGAGGGTCGGTTCTCGCTCAACGTTTGCGTATTCTTTGCAGACCTCGGCAAACATCGCGAGCTTCTTCTTGCCCAGCTCGGGATGGGTTACTTCTCTCGCCTTGAACTGGCAGGTCACCTTGACCTTGTGCCCCTCGACCAGGAACTTGATCGCGTTCTTGGTCAGGAATCCGAGGTCGTGCTCTGCAATTCGCGGACTGATCTTTATACCCTTTAGCTCTTGCTGTTTGGGTTTTTTATCCTTTTTTAGCTTGCCCTCAAGGTATTTGTGCTTGCCGTAGTCGACGATTTTCGCTACGGGGGGCTGCGCTGTCGGAGCCACCATCACGAGGTCGAGGCCCTCATCTTGGGCGATCTGAAGTGCCTGTCGGCTTTGGAGGATGCCGAGCTGGCGTCCATCCTGGTGGACGACGCGAAGGTCTCGGTACTTCAGGAGTCGGGAGTTAATTTCTGGGCCTGGTTCAGGTCGTGGCGGTCTTCGATACGGTCTTATGTTGTTTCACCTCAAGTGTGTCAAGTTCTTTGACGGCGCGAATTATGACTCCGGCGCAAGGTTTTCGTCAAATTCCTATCCCAATCTCATTGTAGGCGAAATCTTCGGTACCCTGAGGCTCGATGTCGGTCAAGAGTTTTAAGGTTGGGCAGGTGACGGTGGGTGATCCGCAGCTTGCAATCATTGCTGGACCCTGTATGGCGGAATCCCCGCAAATTTGCCAGGATGTCGCGGGCCGAGTTCAGGAGCTTTGCCAGGCTCACGGCTTCGGCTACATCTTCAAGGCCTCGTTCGACAAGGCGAACCGCTCCTCGGTGAAGACCGACCGCGGCGCGGGAATCGAGGCGGGGTTGGAGATCATCCAGCAGACCGCCGCGCGCTTCGGCGTCCCCTCGACCACCGACGTTCACCTTCCGGAGCAAGCGAACATCGTTGCCCAAGCGGTCGATCTTCTCCAGGTCCCCGCGTTTCTTTGCCGCCAAAGCGACCTCTTGGAGGCCTGCGCCCGAACCGGAAAGCCCGTCAACGTGAAGAAGGGCCAGTTTCTTGCCCCCCACGACACCAAGAACATCGTCGACAAGCTCCGGGCCTATGACGCGAACGGCGTCATGCTCACCGAGCGCGGCACCACGTTTGGCTACAACATGCTCATCGTCGACATGCCGGGACTCGAGACGATGCGCAGCTTCGGTGCGCCCGTTTGCTTCGACGCCACCCACTCCGCCCAGCGTCCTGGTGCCCTCGGCGACTCCACCGGCGGTGCCCGCGAGTCGATCCCCGCGATGGTTCGCGCCGCGCTCGCGGTCGGGATTGATGCGCTGTTCCTAGAAGTCCACCCCGACCCCGCCAACGCGAGGTCGGATGCGGCAACGCAGTGGCCCCTCAACCGTGCAGCCGAGCTGTTTGATCAGATCGCTGCCGTGCGGTCTACTTGGGCACCACGGAACTGACGAGCGCCCCCGCGACCTTTCCGTCGGGGTCGACCGAGACCTTCAGGATCAGGATCACCTTTTCACAGGTGATTCGCCAATCTTGGGCCTCGCGGCCACCCGGTTGACCTTTGCGCTCGAGCAACTCGAAGTTCGACGGCTTGCCAAAGGACTTCACACTCGCCATGACCTGGGCCTTGATCTTCGTCATCTCCTCCGACATCTTAGGCGTCATGAATCCTTCGGGCCATTCACCGGACGCCAGGTAGCGCACCAGCTTTTGCACTCGCTCTCGTTCGGCGGGTGTGCTCGGGACGCTGGCGATCTTCTCGCTGTCGAGTTCGGGGATGAACTTGCCCACGATTTGACGCGCGGTCACCTCGGGTTCGCCGTCGTTTGAGTTCGTCAGCACCGCAATCTGCATGTGGTCGTCGGGCAGCTCCATCACAAAGGTGCTGAAACCCGGAATGCCGCCGCTGTGGTGAAGGATGCGGTGGCCGCGCGCCAATTCGATTCCCCAGCCGAACCCGTACGGGTGGTTCTTACCCGTGGTGAGCCGCACTGGCCTCCACATCTCGGCATAGCTCGCCTTGGAGATCAGCTTGCCTTGGTCGAGGGCTTGGAGCCACTTCGCGAGGTCATCGACGGTCGAGATAAGGTAGCCCGCCGAGCCCGGCTGGGTCGCGCTGATGTAGACGCTCGGCTTGAGCACGCCATTCACCACCGTGTAGCCAGAGGCCATTTCGGGCGTAACGCGACCATCGTCCATCACGGTCGATTGCTTCATGCCGAGCGGATCGTAGATCTCGGACTGAAGAAGCTCGGCGTACTTCTTGCCGGAAACCTTCTCAAGGATGAGGCCGAGCGTGAGGTAGCCCGTGTTGCAATACGACCACTCCGCACCCGGGGCAAATTTCACCGGCTTCTTCGCCACCGATTCAACGATCGACGACCAGCTTTGGTCCTTTCGCATCGTGAACGCGAACTCGATCCCTTCGGTGTATTCGGGGATGCCACTCGTGTGGGTGAGCAAGTGCTGGACAGTCACCCCGTCCCACGCCTTCGGCCAATCGGGGAGGATCGTTTTCACCGGCGCAAAGAGGTTGAGATTGCCCTTTTCCACCTGCCGCATGATGAGCATGGCGGTGAATTGCTTGGTCACCGAAGCAAGGCGGTACTTGGTCGTCGGCGTCGCCTTAGCCTTCCACTCCAAGTTGGCGAACCCAAACGACTTGCGATAGAGCGTCTTGCCGTTTTGGGTGACGATCACGCTCGCACTCGGCGTCTTCGTCTTTTCGAGCATCGAGGTGATGATCTTGTCGATTTCGGCTTGGCTGGGAGCCTGGGCGACCAGGAAAACGAGGGGTGCGAGAAACGGCATTGCTATCAGAATGCCAGATTCCTCGCGATCAGGCGGGACTACGGGCCTACCAAGTTCGGGAGGTGGTCGTCGATGAGGGTGTTCACGACGTCCTCAGCCCATTCAATGCCTTGCTCGCGGGGTGTGGGGAGGTAGGGGTCGAAGTAGCGCGGCATGTCCCAGGCTTCGGCGAGGTCGGCGGGAACCGCATGGTCAAACGGGATGTCGCTGAGGGTGAGGCAGGCCGCAGCCCACATTCGGGGCACGTTGGTGATCGTATAGCCACCGCCGCCGAGCGCAACGATCGGGACGCCAAGCTCCTTGATCGCGATGACCGCTTCCAGCCATTCCTGAGCGGTGTTGTTCAGGTGACCGAGCTTGTCGGCAAAATGGGTGTCAACCCCCATCTGGAGCACGATCGCCTCGGGTTGGAAGGCGCGAAGCGCGGGGATCGCAGTCTCTTTGAATGCCCAGAGCCAGACGTCGCCCGTGGTCTTTGCTTCAAGGGGGATGTTGAAGCTCGAGAAGAGCCGTCCGGTCTCCTCGGTGCCGCCCGTTCGCGGCCAGAGCGTGCGCCCATCTTCATGGATCGAGATCGTGAGAACGCTCGGATCGTCGTAGAAAATCCACTGGACGCCATCGCCGTGGTGGACGTCGATATCGACATAAGCCACCCGCGCGAACCGGTCGCGCAGCACCGCGCAGGCAATCGCGGGGTCGTTAAACACGCAAAACCCACTCGCCTTCTCTCTGAGGGCGTGGTGGAGGCCGCCGCCGATGCCAAAAGCAAGGCTTGCCCCGTCGCGGACCGCCTCGGCCGCCTTAACCGTGGCGGCGGTATAGGCCAGCGAGGCGCGGTACATCCGGGGGAAGGCCGGGTTGTCGCTGGAATGGAAGCCGTGGATCCAGGCGAGCTCGTACCGATCCTCCTCGCTCAGCGGATCGTTTTCTTCAATTGGGTCAAGGCGCTTGACGGCTTCCACGAACTCGGCGGAATGCACCCGCAGGACGTCATCGAGGCGACAAGGCCCTGGATCGATCGGAACCACTCCGTACCGGTCGAGGAGCTCGATCGTGCGGCGGAGTCGCTCGGGCTTGAGCGGGTGCTGGGGCGAAATCTCGTATTCGAGAAGCCTGGGGTGATAGTAAAAGTGGGGAAGCGAACTCATTCGATGCCCTGGCATGCAATCTCGATGGCTCGGAGCGAAGCGCGAGCCTTGTTTCGCGTTTCCTCATACTCCTTGGCGGGGACGCTGTCATAGACGACGCCCGCTCCGGCTTGCACATGCGCGACGCCATCTTTCAGCAGGATGGTTCGGATCGCGATGCAGGAATCGAAGTCGCCGGTCACGCTAATGAAGCCGACCGCGCCCGCATAAATCCCTCGCCGCGAGGGCTCGACCTCGTCGATGATCTGCATCGCACGGACCTTCGGTGCGCCGCTCACCGTTCCCGCCGGGAAGGTCGCCCGGATGAGGTCCATCGTCGATTTGCCCGCCGCGAGCCGGCCCTCGACCTCGCTGACGATGTGCATGACGTGGCTGTACCGCTCGATGACCATCAGGTCCTTCACCGCGACCTGGCCGATTTCGCACACGCGACCGAGGTCGTTTCGGCCGAGGTCGACGAGCATGACGTGTTCCGCGCGTTCCTTTTCGTCAGCAAGGAGCTCTTCGGCGAGCGATTGGTCCTCTTCGGGCGTCTTGCCACGCGGTCGGGTCCCGGCGATGGGCCGAACCGTCGCCACGCCCTCATGGAGCGAGACCATCAGCTCGGGCGAGGCACCCACGAGATCGAACCCCTCGTAGCGCAATACGAACATGTAGGGCGAGGGGTTGATCCGTCGCAGAGCGCGATAGACCGAGATCGGGTGGCCCGCGCAGGGGACCGAAAACCGCTGGCTCGGCACCATCTGTTGGCCGTCGCCCGCCGCAACGTAGTCGATGACCTTGGCCACCGCCGCCTCATAGGCTTCTCGAGTCATGTTCGAGGTCGGCTCTTCGACCGGGAATTGGCCCTTGGGAAGACTCGGTAGGGGTGATTTCAGCTTGGAAACGAGGGTTTCGATGCGCGCGGCCGCTCTTTCATAGCCCTCGGCATCAGTGAGGCAGATCACCCGGATGACGTTTTGGGCGTGGTCGAAGACGACGACTTCGTCGACCGCCATCCAAGCGTAGTCCGGGAGGCCGAGGACATCGGGAGGACCCTCGCCAAGCTCCTCGAACTCGCGGACCATGTCGTAGGTGAACATTCCTACCGCTCCACCGACAAAGGTTGGCAGCCCGGGCAGCGACCGAACTTCCGCGCTTCCGACCATCGCCTCAAGGGCGGCAAGGCCGTCTTCGCCCTTTGGCAAGTCCTCTTCGCTCCAGGCTCCGTCGCGGTGGCGGAGGAGTTTTCGACCGCGCTTCAGAAGCAGTTCGCGCGGGTTTGCGCCGAGCAGGGAATAGCGGGCGAGCCTTTCGCCGCCGGTTACGCTTTCAAACAGGAAGGAGTTGACCGCGCCTTCGCACAGCTTCCAGTACGCGCTGAGCGGGGTCTCCAGGTCGGCGTAGAGCTCGGCATAGACCGGGACGCGCTCGCCCTTGGCGGCCATGGCGTCGAACTGGGAGCGGTCGGGGAAGATCATTCTCGGTGCCGAGTATACGCTTGACGCCGGGGACTCTCGAACCGTAATCTGGTGCGGATGTCCGCGATCCTTGCTGCCTTTTTGCTTGCCCAGACGAAAGAGCCTGCCCTCTTTTCGCCGCCTGCCTTTTCGACCTTTGACGGGAAGACCTATGCCGGAATTGAGCTTGAGGTGGCGATGGCGCGCGACGTCCTCAAGATCTACAAGGCGTTCAAGGGCGCTTTTCGGGGCGGAGCGATGCTGCTCAACGATGGCAAGCTCGACGGCGTGAAGTCGGAGACGTTGAACGACCGCGCAGGTTCAAAGAGCAAGATTATCGGCTTTCGGCTCACCTACTTTGGCCTCGGCGAAGACCCCGAGAAGTTCATCAAGGACCTCGGCCAGCCGACCCCGTTTTATGCGATGAAGCGGTATGAGGATTGGCGGGTGCTCGTTTGGCCCGAGAAGGGCGTTGCCCTGCGGACGTCGATGGATTCGCGCGGTGAACGGGTTCGTGAGGCGATTCTCACCACGCCGACCCGTCTGCAGCGCGGGCTCACCCTTTTGACCAAGACTGACGACGGCGTCCAAGCCTATAAGGACCCCTTTGCCGACCAGCCCCGCGAGCTTGAGTTCGGTCAGGTGACAGTTCGGTTCAACGTGCGCGGACTCAAGATTCAGGACGAGGATGGCCAGCGCGACGAGTATGAGCGCGAACTCCGCAGACTTCGGGCGGGCAACTTCCTGCGCTATCGCCGGGGGACGGGCGGCACCGCGACCCTCGACGTGAACTGCGACTACAACCCCACTCGGGGTGGGCGGCTGACCGTCACCGCCCGGGTGCAGGGCCGGACGGTTTATGGCGAGGTGCGCGAGGAGGCGTCGCTGGACCGCGACATCGCGAAGCCGAAGAACGGCGCCCAGCCGCCGGTTTACGTTCGGTTCCAGAACCTGGCGGACGAGGTGCTCCGCGACCTCGAGGACCAGCTGGAGCAGACGATCCGCCGCCAGGGCCCGCCCCCGCTCGAGGTGTGGCAGGGCCGGAACTGGATGGAGTTTCTCACCGAAGCCTGTCCTGGGTAGTCGGATTGCGATCCCGCCCTGCCCGGGGCTGTCTCCCGATTCTCGGCGATGCATGCGTGCGATGGGGCAGCGATCCCGCCCTGCCCGGGCCACTCCCTCGTCGCTTCGCTCCTCCGCCCACGGGCGGGATCGGCGGATGAATTTTCGCCAGAGTGGATGCAACTTGGCAGTGCTATCTCTGTGCACTCACTTTCGAAGTTTTTGACGAGCTTCGACGCACATCTCCCTTCGCCCCGGGCGGAGCCGAGCGAAGCGAGGTGAGGGTTTGGCGCGGGCGGGGCGAAGGCACCTGCCCCATAGCACGCCAGAACCATCCGATCGTCTGGGGACAGCGCGGGCGGGGCGAAGGCACCTGCCCTATAGCACGCCAGAACCATCCGATCGTCTGGGAACTGCGCGGGCGGGGCAAAGGCGACCGCCCCAAATCACGCCGGCACCTTTCGAAAGTCAGGGGACAGCGCGGGCGCAACTAGCGCTCCTCGACGCTTGAGTTCGGACCTACACGCAACTTCGGGAACTCAAAGACGACCAGATCCGGATCGTGCCGGACAAGGGTTTCCTGTCGGTCAAGGTCAACCAAGGTCCAACTCGATTCATTCTCCCTCCTGCAATAAACTCCCATGCCGCGGATGACATAGACCGCATCCTTGAGCTTCAACAGGGTCCTCGGTTCGAGCGTGTAGACCGCGGCGTTGTCATTCAGCTTGAAGCTGACTCGTTCGGACGAATTGTTGATGATGATCAGGTCGCGTATCCACGTGCAGCGAGCCCAAAGCAGCAGGATGAAAGTCGTTAGGCCGATCCAAAGCAAACGGCGACGACGCCGCTTTGCGGCTATGACCTCGATAGCGACGGCTGGTACAAGGTTTTGCTCGTTCAAGTCAGTTGCTCCTTGCGCCACCTCAGAACCTCGACCGAGGATCTATCTTGGCGAGAGGAAACTCGAGGACGAACAGTCCACGGACCTTTCGCATACTCATCTCCTGAGCAGAGAGTTCAACCGCTTTCCATGCCTTGTCCTGCCAGCGCTTGTAGCGCACCGTCTCTGAGCCGAATACGTAAGCACCATAAGGCACTCTGCGAATCGAATTGGGTTCAACGATATGCTCGGTCTTGCTATCGTTCAGTCTAAACACCATCTTGTCGGCGGACGAGTTGACGATGAGCAGGTCCCTAAGCCAGGAACAACGTGCCCAGAACACGAGTGCGGCAAGAGCGGCTGCCATCAGGAGAAGGCGGCTCTTGTCTTTGGTTCGGCTGTTGCTCATTGCCGGTTGACTGATCGGATTCATGTTCGAGCTTCCTCTTGAGTCAACACGATCGATGTCCAATGGGTGCCTCCGATCCCGCCCTACCCGTGCTGTCCCGCGATTCTCGGCGATCCAGGCGTGTTATGGGGCAGCGATCCCGCCCTGCCCGGGGCCATTCCCTCGGCTCGCCTCGCTCGCCTCCGCCCACGGGCGGGATCGACGGATGGTCCGGGACCTCACGCCTTTTTACTGACTCACGGTCCGAGGGATGACGGCGTAAAGAACTCTGTCTTCGGGGTCTGGCCAGGTCGGTAGCCGATAGATCGTCCCATCCCAGAGGACGTCAACGCGCCCCTTGGACCAATAGACCAAAGCATCATTGGGGATCGTCCACTTGCTAAAGTCGACCTTGAGGTCCTTTGGCGTGATCTGCCCGGTCTCTCCGCGCTTGGTCTTCATGCTCGCAATGAGGAATTGGTCTCGGGAGTTCCAGAGCGACTTCTTGACTTCGCGGTAGTCCGAGAAGTCCGGTTGAAAGTACGAGGCTCTGGGGATTGGAGCGACTCTGCAAAGAACTCGCTCTCTTCGTTCGTCAAGGACAACTTCAATCAAGGTGTCGCCGTAGTCGACGTCGTCGCCAGGCTTGTACGACCGCTCTTCCCTCGGAATCACCCTCATTGATGTCATTTCCGCGAGGCACTTCTTGAACCATGCTGGATCCTTGATCAAACTCTCAAACTCGGGACGATTTTGGAGGCCACGGAGCATCTCATCCCCCGTCAGCGTCGGCTCACCGGCGGCATCCAGGTTATCAGCGATGATGGAAGCTTCCCAAGAAAATCTCGGCGCTCGCGGGGCAATGATGCGGACCAAGGAGGGCCAACTCAGAACCACGGCGACGATGAGCCCAAAGAGGGTGAAGAGGACCGTGAATACTGCTCTGCGTCTCTTCATTCTCTTCCTGTTCGTTGGCCCCTGCCTGAAGGATCGTGGCGGCGTTTGGATGATTAGTAGACCGAGTGGAGGGCGATGGTTGGTTCGGTTCGGTGGAAATGGGCGAAGTGTCTTGGAAACTCGTCGATCCCGCCCTGCCCGGGGCTGTCCCGCGAATCTCGGCGAAGCAGGCGTGCTATGGGGCAGCGATCCCGCCCTGCCCGAGGCCATTCCCTCGGCTCGCCTGGCTCGCCTCCGCCCACGGGCGGGATCGGAACGTTGGCGAACGGTCGTCCGCCAACCGGGGAGGATAGACAGCGAGTGGTTGGCGTCAATCCACGCTCGAAGCGGTGATCATTTCCTCTTCTTCCAGACAGTCTTTCTCGAATGATCGATGTATTCGTTATCGAGGCAGCTAATAAATGGAGTATTTGGGTTTGGATCCATCTTTACGAATACTCCGTTCTTAGTGAGTGCTACCGGGGCAATTGACAAGGTCGGACGTGAATCCTTTAGGCTCCTCCCATCAATGGTCAGAATCGGCGAGTTGTCGCCTATTGAGCTCCACTTGCGACCGATGGCGTATGCATTAATGATCGCAACCACTGTGTACTTCGAGCCACGAAAAGTGAAGGCCTTTCCAAAAGTTCCCACCTTGTCCATCATCTGCGACGAGGGAGGCCGGACAATCTCAGAGTCCGAAGAGCGCATAAGCCGGAGCAAATTTTTCCCGGCCTGAGTAGCCTTCTCAATCCGACCGCGAAGGACTTCGCCGGGTCCAAAATTCCATTCGACGCAGCCACAGGCAGTGGGAACAAATGCTCCTTTGTCTGCCTGAATCGGGCGAACGTGGACTCCTTGGATGCGACTTGGTCCCACTAGGATGGTACTTAAGAGAGCAAGCATTGTATTGACTATGATCTTACCAGTGCCTACCACGAAAAGATTGGTCGGTGCCGAATGCGGTTGCACCGCGAGCCTCCGCCCACGGGCGGGATCGCCCACGGGCGGGGCGAAGGGCAACCCACCTCACCGCTTGCGACCGACCAACCACGCCAGCCCAGACCCCACAGCCACAGACCCCAGAACAACCCCAACCGAACCGCAAAAGGCGTACTGAGCCCGAGCGTCATCGCGCTCACCGCCGCCGAAACCGCACCTGCGGCCAGACCCCAAAAAGGCCACCTCATCCCTAAAGCGTCCCCGTGCAAGTCACCACCGCCATTCTACAAATCCGCAAACAAAAAAAGTCCGGGTGGGGCCAAAGGCTCCACCCGGACTCACCCGACACCAACTTACTTGTCGGCGGTGACCTTCACCTTGCCCATCAGCGCGGCCTGAGCGGCGGCGAGGCGGGCAATCGGCACGCGGAACGGCGAGCACGACACGTAGTCGAGGCCGATCTCGTGACAGAAGTAGATCGACTGCGGATCGCCGCCATGCTCACCGCAGATGCCGCACTTGAGGCCATCGCGAACGCCGCGACCCTTTTCAACCGCCATCTTCATGAGCAGGCCAACGCCCTTCGTGTCGATCGACTCGAACACGTTTTGGGGAAGGATCTTCTGGTCGACGTAGCGGGTGAGGAACTTGCCCTCCGCGTCGTCGCGCGAATAGCCAAAGGTCATCTGCGTGAGGTCGTTCGTCCCAAACGAGAAGAACTGCGCATATTCGGCAATCTCGTCGGCGGTGAGGGCCGCGCGCGGGATCTCGATCATCGTTCCGAAGAGGTAGGGAACCTCAACGCCCTGCTCGCGGCAGACGGTCTTCGCGACCGACTCAAGCTGGGTCTGGACCACGCGGAGCTCGTTCACGTGACCGACCAGCGGGATCATGATCTCGGGCTGAACCTTTTGGCCCGCCTTGGTGAGCTTGGCGGCAGCCTGCATGATCGCCCGCGTCTGCATCTCGACGATGCCCGGGAAGATGATGCTGAGGCGGACGCCGCGAAGGCCCATCATCGGGTTCGATTCGCGCATCGACTCGACTGCGCGGAGCATGGTCTCCTTCTCCTCAAGAACCTTCTTGATCGCTTCGCCACCCGTTTGGTTGGCGGCAATCCGGAGCTCGGTGACCGTCGCAAGGAGGTCATCAAAGCTGGGAAGGAACTCGTGGAGAGGCGGGTCGATGAGGCGGATGGTGACCGGTCGGCCTTCCATCGCCTGGAAGATGCCCTCAAAGTCCTGCTGCTGGCTGACGAGCAGCTTACTCAGCGCGGCGTTGCGGACGTCTTCCGACTTCGCGAGGATCATGTCCTGGACGATCGGGAGTCGATCGGCCTCAAAGAACATGTGCTCGGTTCGACAAAGGCCGATGCCTTCAGCACCGAACTCGATCGCCTGGTGAGCGTCGCGCGGGTTGTCCGCGTTGGCTCGAACGCGAAGCGTGCGGAACTCGTCGGCCCAGCTCATCAGCGTGCCAAAGTAGCCGCTGATCTCCGGCTCGATGAGCGGGAGCGAACCGGCATAAAGGGTGCCCGCGCTACCGTCGATCGTGATCCAGTCGCCTTCGTTGATGACGTTGCCATCCACGGTGAGGCGTCGGCTCTTGTCGTCCACATGGACGGCTTCGCAACCGGCAACGCAGGGGATGCCGAAACCACGAGCGACAACGGCGGCGTGGCTGGTCTTTCCACCGCGAGCGGTGAGAATGCCCTGGGCGGCAAGCATGCCGTGAACGTCGTCGGGGTTGGTCTCATCGCGAACGAGGATGACCTTTTCGCCGGCATGGCCGAGCTTTTCGGCGGTGTCGGCATCAAAGCAGGCCTTTCCGACCGCAGCACCCGGCGAGGCAGCGAGGCCAGTCGCAAGGGCGGTCGCGCCGGTCTGGTCGAGACGCGGGTGGAGAAGCTGGTCGAGGTGGCTCGCGGTGATCCGCTGGATCGCCTCTTCGCGCGAGATCAGGCCCTCTTCGACCATCTCAACCGCGATGCGGACCGCAGCCGGACCGGTTCGCTTGCCGCTTCGGCACTGGAGCATGAACAGTCGTCCGCGCTCAATCGTGAACTCGAGGTCCTGGATGTCCTTGTAGTGCTTCTCAAGTCGGCGACCGATCTCAAAGAACTCGTCGTACAGCTTCGGGTTTTGGGCCTTGAGCTCGGTGATCGGAACCGGGGTGCGAACGCCAGCGACGACGTCTTCGCCCTGGGCGTTCATGAGGTACTCGCCGTAAAGCTCGTTTTCGCCCGTGCTCGGGTCGCGGGTAAAGGCAACGCCGGTGCCGCAATCGTCACCGAGGTTTCCGAAGACCATCGACTGAATATTGACAGCCGTGCCGATCTCGTCGGGGATCTTCTCGGTTCGGCGATAAACGATGGCGCGGTCGTTGTTCCAGCTCTTGAAGACCGCTTCAATGGCGAGCTCAAGCTGGCGATACGGGTCGGCGGGGAAGCCTTCGCCGGTCCGGGTGAGGACGAGGGCGAGGAACTCGTTGCAAACGTGCTTGAGGTCTTCGGCGGTGAGGTCGGTGTCGAGCTTGACGCCGCGCTTGTGCTTCAGCTCGTCAAAGATCTCCTCGAATTCCTTCTTGTCGACGCCAAGGACGACGTCGCTGAACATCATGATGAAGCGACGGTTGGCGTCGTAAACGAATCGCTCGTTTCCGCTCTGCTTGACCATGCCGGTGATCGTCTGGGCGTTGAGGCCGAGGTTGAGGATCGTGTCCATCATGCCCGGCATCGAGAACTTCGATCCCGATCGGACAGAGACGAGAAGAGGGTTCTCGGGGTCGCCAAACTTCTTGCCGAGGTCCTTTTCCATGTCCGCAACGGCTTCGCGGACAGCGTCCATCAGGCCGGCGGGCAGCTTGCGACCTTCGGCGTAGTAGGCATTACAGACTTCGGTCGTGATCGTGAATCCGGGAGGGACAGGGAGACCAATGTTGGTCATCTCGGCGAGGTTTGCACCCTTGCCGCCGAGAAGGTCGCGCATGGTGGCGTTGCCCTCGCGGAAAAGGTAGACGCGCTTGTTGCTCATAGGGGGTTATAAGTTCTCCGTAGCGAGAGGAGCTGGGCGCAGCGGCGACGTTGGCGAGGCGCGGGCTCGTCCGGTGAGTTTACCTGCGCAAGATGCTCACAAAAGCCTCATCATTTCGTCTCAAACTGAACAAGACATGCGCATCTTAATCGTAGAGGACGATCCTGGCATTGCGAGCGAGCTTGCCCTTCTCGCCGAGCGCGACGGCTACGTTGTGGCGGTCCGGCGCGACGGACAAGAGGGGCTGGAGGCCGCGGTCAGCGAGTCCTTCTCGGCGATCATCCTTGACGTGATGCTACCGACGATCGATGGCTGGACGATCTGCAGCGAGCTCCGCCGGAAGCGCAACCCGACTCCGATCATGATGCTCACCGCACGCGATTCGGTAGAGGATCGGGTCCGAGGCCTCGAAGAAGGCGCGGATGACTACCTTCCGAAGCCGTTTGACTCCCGTGAGTTCCTCGCGCGGCTTCGTGCCCTCGTGCGGCGCGACAAGATGAATAAGACGGGCGTGATCCAGATCGCCGACCTCGAGATTGACACTCAGGCGAAGATCGTCCGCCGCGCGGGCCAAGAACTGCGGCTGACCAAGCGCGAATTCACCCTCCTCGTCGCCCTTGCCCGCAACGAGGGCAGGACCCTTACCCGCGAGATGATCATGGAGTCAGTTTGGGATAACGAAGAGAGCATGGAAGGCACGGTGAACTTCCACGTTGCCCAGTTGCGCAAGAAGGTTGATGCGCCGTTTGACGTGAAGCTCATCCAAACCGTGCACGGCTTCGGTTACGCTTTGAAGACGCCATGAGAGCAAAACTGATCCTCTGGAACACGGTGATCCTGCTCGCCTCGATCGTCGTCTTCGGAGTGATCCTGGTCACCGCCTCGCGGGCGCGCATGGAGAACGGGATCGATAACGATCTCATGATGCGGGCACGGTCGGGGCCGATGGCGCCCAATCCACCGGGCATCGGTCCGAACGGTAACCCAAACGGTGGACCCCAGGGTGGTCCTCAGGGCGGCCCCCAAGGTGGCCCCCAAGGCGGACCTCAGCGTGGACCCCAGGGTGGACCCCAAGGTAATCGCGACCCCCAGATGTCGCTGCGACGGCCGCGCGTGTTCTTGCTCGACGGCTCCGCGCGAAATCCCCAGGTGGACATCGAACCGTTTGACAAAGAGGCCTTGGATGCCGCGATGCACGGCCGAACGGGTTACAAGAACATCACCTACCAAGGCAACGAGCTAAGGATCTACACGATGCGGATTCCGGGTGACCCGAACGGCGACCGACCCGGATTCATCGTCCAAACCGCGCGTGAGCTGCGCGAGATCCAGGACATGCAGCGCGACCTCGTCGGCACGCTCCTCCTCGTGACGCCGGTGGCCTTGCTCCTCTCCGTTCTTGGCGCATGGTTCCTTGCGGGTCGCGCAATGAAGCCGATCGCAGTTCTCCAGAGCTCAGCCGAGGAGATCACCGCCACCGACCTTAGCAAGCGGCTTGAGGTGAAGGGGAAGGACGAGTTTGCGCGCCTCACCCAAACGCTTAACAGCATGCTCGGGCGCGTGGAGTCCGGCGTTGACCTTGAGCGCCAAGTCTTCCGGAGCCAGCGGCAGTTCCTCGCTGATGCTTCCCACGAGATGCGGACGCCGCTCACCCGGCTGAAGCTCAGCCTCGACCAGCAGCCCGCTAATGTCGGCGCGGCCCAGCACGCGACGAAGTCGCTCGGGAGACTGGTCGATGATCTGACCCTCCTCGCGAACTCGGATGCGGGGCGACTGCCGATGAGACAAGAGAGCATCGATGCCCGCGTGGTTGTCTCCGACGCCCTCCAGCTCTTTGATGACCCGAGGGTCGATGCGGAGTTTGTGCACCACGCGGTTACCGTCCAAGCTGACGCGGATCAGCTCATGCGGCTCACGCGTAACTTGCTCGAGAATGCCCTCCGCTATGCCCGCACCAAGGTGACCGTGCGCGTGAAGGACGGGGGCCTGGAGATTGAGGACGACGGTCCGGGAATCTCATCCCAGGACCAAGAGCGGGTGTTTGATCGGTTCGTGCGGCTCGACGAAAGTCGAACGGGTCAAGAAGGCGGGGCGGGGCTGGGGCTGTCGATCGTAAAGGCGATTGCCGATGCTCACGGGTTCGAAATCAGCCTGAAATCGGAGCCCGGCAAGGGAACAACCTTTTTCTTGACCTGGTGAGAACATTCTCGATTTCCTCATCGGAATCTCACGCCAGGAAACGAAACTAACCATGGAGAAGAAAACCATGAAGCGAAACCTCCTCATCCTCGCACTCGTGACCGTTCTGTCGGTCAGCGCCATTTCTAGACAAGCAGGTCCTGGCCGTGGTCAGGGCGGTCCTGGTGGCCAAGGCGGTCCCGGAATGGGCGGCCGAGGACAGGGCGGCCCCGGCATGGGCGGACGCCAAGGTGGCCCTGGAATGGGTCAGCGCCCCGGCGGCATGATGATGCAGGGACCGATGCTCCTCACGCTGAAGGAAGTTCAGCAGGAGCTCAACCTGTCCCAAGATCAGATCGGCCGCATCATGCAGATCCTGCCCCGACCAGGCCAGGGTGGACCTGGTGGCCAAGGTGGACCCGGCGGACCTCCTCCGCAGGGCGGCCCCGGCGGTGGTGGCTTTGGCGGCCCCGGTGGCGGTGGTCCTGGCGGCGGCGGACAGGGCGGCGCCCCCGGACAGGGTGGCCAGGGCGATCCGGGCTTCGGACCTCCTCCTCCCCCGCCTGACACCGGTTTCGGTGGCGGCGGCGGCCAAGGTGGACCTGGTGGCGGCTTTGGCGGTCCCGGTGGACAAGGTGGACCTGGTGGACAGGGCGGCCCGGGTGGCGGCTTCGGCGGTCCTGGCGGTGGCCCCGGCGGACAAGGCGGACCTGGCGGACAGCAAGGTCAGCAGCTCGAAGCCAAGATCAAGCAGATCCTGAACGACAACCAGTACAAGCGATACCAGCAGATCGATCTGCAGGCAAAGGGTGCACTGTTCGTCGTTCGCGGTCCGAACCCGATTGCCAGGGAGCTCAACATCACTGAAGAGCAACGCGACGAGATTATGCAGGCCGTGGACCAGTTCATGCAGCAGAATCCTCCGCCCCAGCCCCAGCCGGGCCAGCAGCCGAACCCGCAGCAGATGTGGCAGCAGATGCAGGCTCGAAAGGCGCAGGTGGAGCAGATCGTCCTGAACGGCTTCAATGCCAATCAGAAGGCTCAGTGGGCTCGCCTGATCGGACCGAAGTTCAAGTTCCCGATGCCGAACTTCCAGGGGGGACCTGGTGGTCAGGGCGGCAATCGACCCGGACGCGGTGGCGGCGGCGGCAACTAACCGCTAGAACCGTAAAAGCAGAATCGGGACCCCTCCATGTTGGAGCGGGTCCCGATTTCTTTGTGCTAATCGAGCGGCCTACTTCACGCGGTTGAGCGTGAGCGTTCGCTTGCCGGCGTCCTTGACCTTACTGTCGTCAGGACCGTTGACTGTCCTGGCCCGCGCCGTCATCGTCATGGAGAGCGACTTACCGTCGGCCGAGAGCGTGAGGGTTCGACCCTTCCGTTCTTTGTCCTTCGGGGTGAGGATCAGCTTTCCCTTTTCAAGCTTATAGGTCCCCGGCTCGGGCTCCAAGCCTTTGGACTTCACGTTGAACGTTACTCCGGATGGCATCTCGAGTTCCATCTTCCAGATGTACGTACCGTCGGCCTTTAGTTCTAGGTTGAATTGCGGAGAGATCGTCATCGCCCCAGCGGGCGCATTATCCGGCAGTTTCGGGGCGGCTAGTTTGCCAGACCACTTGCCGACCACACTCGGCTGGGCAAAGGCAGGCGCGACGACGAGGGTAAGGAGAAGAGGTGCCAGTTTCCTAAGCATGCCCCCATTACGCACGGTGCTAATCGTTGCTATCCCGGTCTAGGTCTCTTTTGAACACTTCGATGTGGGTTTGGCCGATCACTTCGCCTTCGTGAAGCAGGTCGATGCGATAGATTCCCGGCTTTTCGATGGGCCGCGTGGCCTGCAGTACTTCGCCGAAGTAGCCGTAAGAGGGGCCGTAGTTCTCCCGCTTCGCAAAGTCCATTCCCATCTCCGCCTCAAAGTAGGCCCTGCCATCCTCATCGATGAGTCGGATGAGGAACACCATCGGCCCGTACTCGTGGGGCTCGGCCTCCAGCTCCATCGTGAGATAGAACGGATCGAGCGTGGTGGGGAAGCTGTCGACCTGGATCGAGCGGAAAATGCCGAGGAGGGCAGGCGCGCCGTTCATGAACCGGTTGGCATATTCGCAACAGATCATGAACGACACGCGCATGGTCAGCCTTCCTTCTTGGGTGTTGGGCGCATCATGAGCCCGAGCTCCACCCACTGAGCCTCGTCCACGTCGCTCGGAGCATCCATCATCGGGTCGTAGCCGCCGCCCAACTTGGGGAAGGCCATGACTTCGCGGATGTTCTCCGTATCGGCGAGGATCATCACGAGGCGATCGATGCCGGGGGCGATGCCGCCGTGGGGAGGCGGTCCGAAGCTGAACGCATCCAGCATGTGGCCGAACCGGCTGCGTTGGGTCGCTTCGTCGATGCCGAGCAGGCTGAAAACCTTCGCTTGGATGTCCGGACGGTGGATTCGGATGGAGCCCGACGCCAATTCAAGGCCGTTGCAAACCACGTCGTAGCAGTCGGCGCGGATTCGGCCCGGATCGCTGTCGATGTAGATGAGGTCCTCGTCCTTAGGACCCGTGAACGGGTGGTGGACCGCGTCCCAACGGTTCTCGTCCTCGTTCCATTCGACAAGCGGGAAGTCGACCACCCAGCAGAACGAAAGCACGCGCGGGTCGCGAAGGCCACATCGGTCGCCGATTTCATTTCGAAGACGGTAAAGGACGTTCGAGCCCGCCATGTAAGTGTCGGCGATGAAGCAAAGCAGGTCGCCCTCTTCGACGCCGGAGACCTCTTTCAGCCGGGCTTGGAGATCGGGCGAGAAGAACTTCGCAATCGAACCTTTGAACTCGCCCTCTTCGTAGCTGAGCGAGGCCATGCCCTTCGCGCCGAACTCCTTACAGAACGATTCGAGCTCGCCGACTTCCTTTCGTGAGAGCTTTGAACCGCCCGGGAACCGGACGCCGCGCACACACGCACCGCCCGCAATCGCTCCCTTGAAGACGCCGAAGTCGCTCTCTGCGGCAATCGCCGAGATGTCGAAAAGCGGAAGGTCGAATCGAAGATCCGGCTTGTCGCAGCCGTAGAGCAGCATCGACTCGTCGTAGGTCAGGCGTCGGAATGGCTTGACGTGCTCCTTATCGAGGCCAAACTCGTCGATGACCCCGTTGATGACGTCCATCAGCAAGCCTTCGGCGAGGTTCAGTACGTCCTCCTGGGTCACAAACGACATCTCAAGGTCGAGCTGGGTGAATTCAGGCTGCCGGTCGGCGCGCTGGCTTTCGTCGCGGAAGCACTTGGCGATTTGGTAGTAGCGCTCGATGCCACCCACCATGAGGAGCTGCTTGTATTGCTGCGGGCTCTGGGGGAGGGCATAAAACTGGCCCGGCTTGAGTCGGTAGGGCACGAGGTAGTCGCGCGCGCCTTCCGGCGTCGACCGGGTGAACATCGGGGTTTCGACCTCAAGGAAGTCGCGCGAATCGAGGAAGCTGCGCATTCGGCGCACGACCGAGGATCGCATCATCATCTTCTGCATGACCGAAGGTCGCCGCAGGTCGATGTAGCGATACTTGATGCGGATTTCCTCGCCGACGGTCTTCATCTGTTCTTCGTCGGAAATGGGGAAGGGCAGGGGGCGCGAGGGCGAGAGGACTTCGTAGCTTGAGGTCTTGATCTCGATCTCGCCGGTAGCCATCTTGGTGTTCCGGGTGGATTCGTCGCGCATCCTCACTTCGCCGCTGAGGGAAAGGCAGGTTTCCGACTTCAGGTCGCTGGCGGCAGGGAACTGCTGGGGGTCGAGGACGACTTGAACGATGCCCGAGCGGTCGCGAAGGTCGACAAAGATGACGCCGCCAAGGTCGCGGACCCGGTGGGCCCAGCCATTCAAAGTGACCGTCTTTCCGGCATGCTCAGATCGGAGCTCGCCGCACGAGTGAGTGCGTTGCACAAAAGCCATGGAAGGTCCCTAGGATACCCGTGGGGACCTAAACCGAAGACGGGCAGTGGATTCATCCACTGCCCGTCTGGAGGGTGAAGCTAGCCGAGGCTTACTTCGCGCTGCGTCGTCGTCGGATGACGGCGATCGCGCCGAGGCCGAGAGCGCAGATGGTTGCAGGCTCCGGAACCGGGTAGTTGTTGAACTGACCGCAGCCGTAGAGCGAGTTCGCCACGAGGGTGCCATTGAAAGCACCGCCGTTGAAGACCACGTTTGCCTTCGTTGCGAGGATAGAACCCTGCCAACCGATCGAACCGAGGGTGAGCGAGGTGACATCCTTCATGTTGAAGAGGATGTCCTTCTGCGCCACGCCGTTCAGGTTGATGCCGAAGTTCTCGAGCTTCGCGTTCGCGCCGCGGGTGGAACCGTTGGTGACGTTCACGATGAACTTCACGTTCGAGAAACCGTTGCGGTTGTAGCTGAGCGAGCTGAGCGACCAAAGGTCGTCGGTCGTCACGTTGAAGTAGTTGATGCCGTTGCCGCAAGCGGTGAGCGTCAGAGCGCTACCCGATCGCTGGCGAAGGCCAGTTTCGTTCTGACCAGCGTAACCGGCCGAAATCTGCGCGAGCTGGTTGAAAGCTGCGTTGAAGTCGATCTCGGTGCCGCGTCGAGCGGTTGCGCCCGGGGTCGAGTAGGAAACGCCGCTGATGTTCTTGGTGCCTGCGTAGAGCACGCTACCCTTGCCAACGTTGCCGTTCGTGAACTGGATGTTGCCACCCGAAATGACGTCGTTTCGATTGGCGTTGGCGGTCAGGTTCGAAGCCTGTGCCATGCCCATGTTCGACAACTTGATGTTGCCGCCGGCCGCCGTGCGACCTTGGATGTCAGTGTTAAAGTAATCGAGTCCGCCCTTGAGGAACACATTGAACGGATTGGCTTGACCCAAGTCTTGAGCCGATGCCACTCCACATGCCGCCAGAGCAATACCCGAAATAATGATCTTATTCCGGAACATAATCTCCTCCGGGGTCTAATCTACCAACTCGCTCAAGGTCTTTGGGTTCAAAACCCTCGCAGGCGACTTGAAATCACGCAGATTTAACAGGTTCTTGCTCTCGGAGCCGCAAGAACACTGCAAAACCTCGGCCATTTTCTTCGTCTTTCTTTTCGAAAGTGCACCAAAACCTCTCGACAGGACGTTGGGAAGGGTGCATAGTGAGACGTCACATGGCAGAACGACTTATCCCAAACTACCGACGCGAGATCCGCAAGGCACTCCCCGCTGAACTCTTCAAGCCCGAATACGGTTCCTTTCTTTGGCTTCCGTTCCACTTGACGGTCATCGGCCTTTGCCTTTGGGGCATCGTCGCCTACCCCCGGTGGTTCACGCTGCCAATCTTCACTCTGATGATCGGGCACAGCTTTGGCTGTCTCGGCTTCCTGGCTCACGATTCCGCGCATGGTGGCGCAGTGAAAGCAATCTGGCTCAGGGACATCATCGCCGGCGTTTGTTTCTCGCCGATGGGGATTGGACCGTATTTGTGGCGACGATGGCACAACGCTGAACACCACAACAACACCCAGATTGAGGGCGTCGACCCTGATCACCTCTTCACCATCGAGGACTACCAAAAGAATCCCGTTCTCCGATGGCTGTATCGCATTCCGCCGCTCATGCGCAACCTGATCGTCTTCGGATCGTTCACGTTCCGCATGACCCAGCAGACCTGGCGAATGATGATCACCTACCTGCGATCGCCCAAGTCGACCGCAATGAACAAGTTCACGATCTTGTTCCAGTGGTTCCTCCAGACCGGTTTCTGGGTCGCCCTCACGGCCAGCCTTGGCGTCAACGCGCTGATCTTTGGCTACATCATCCCGGTCCTGATCGCGAACGTCGTGGTCATCAGCTACATCGCCACCAATCACTTCCTCAATCCTCTCGCCGACGAGTCCGATGTCCTCGGAACCTCGCTCAGCGTGACCTTGCCGAAGTGGCTGGGCTGGCTTGACGCGATGCACATGCGCTTTGGCGCTCACGTCGCACACCACCTGTTCCCGCAGGCAAGCCCGATGCAGAGCCGAAAGATCGAAGAGAAGGTCGCCGAGATGTACCCCGACCGGTTCCACCAGATGCCGATTCACCTCGCGCTCAAGAAGTTGTGGGACACGCCGTGGGTCTACGAAGACCACCACACCCTCATCGATCCGAACCGTGGTGTCCGCGCAGGCACCCTCGGCTATGGCCTCGATAACCCGACGAAGCCGCGACGCACCGCCAACCGCGAGGTCAAGGACCGCGCCAAGGCGATTCGCAAGCAGAATCGGCGCATGAAGCGAGACGCTCGGCGACAAGCCAAGCTGAAGCAGACGGTCTCGAAGTAAGCGTCCGTCGCACAAAAGAATCGGGGGCAGTCAACTTGACTGCCCCCGATTCTTTTTGCCTGCCCCGACCTTAGTGATCGCGGTAGCGGCGAAGGGTGAAGCCTGCGCGCTGGGCGCCGGTGTAACCGGGAAGCCCCACGACGTCGCTGGGATCGAACGTCGGATCCTCTTGGGCGAGTGTCGGATCGTTCAGTCCATCGAGCGGAGCAAAGATCGACTCGCAGAGTCGGCCCCAGGTGCGGACCACCCACTCCGGTGCGTTGTTGAACTCGCCGAACGAGGCGCGGACGCCTTGCTCAAAGTGCTGCACGTCAATCGGGTCAATCGCTTCTGGCTTGATGCCCTTTCGACCAAACGACTTGATCAGCCGGTCGAAGTCCTCAACCCAGAACTTGACGTCGTTCGCGCGGGCATCGAGCTCGGTCGAGCTGATCGGACCGCTGACGTCTTTGCCCTTGCCTCTTGCTCGACCCAGGAAGGTCCAGCCGCCGGTGGATTCCGCCACCTGGCTGCCCGATTGAATCCGAATCTTCTTGAAGGCATAGCCGATGAGGCCGTTGCCGCCTGCTCGCGACGAGGGTTCCGCCGCGTATTCCACGCTGACCGAGTTGCCGCTGCCATCGTCCCACTTCACGATGCGACCGAGGTCGTCGCGTGTCCAGGTCGCCGCTCGCGGGCGCATGACGTCGATGCGGCCATGGCGATAGGTTCCGAGTCGGTACATCCGGATAAACATGCCGCCCTTCACAAAGCTCCATCGTCCTGCGGGGACGTCCGACTTGGGCGCCTCGCCTTGCGGCATCGCGATCCGCTCGAAGTCGTCGTAGTTGAGCCCGGTTCGGCCGAACATGCCACGCATCGTCGATTCCGCTTCAAGGGCGGCGCGGACCTCGCTTGGGAGACCAGCGAAGGCCTTGTCGAACATGTTCGACGGGATTTCCTCAAGGAACGAAGCCTCGAGTTTGACGATGTCTTCCGGCTTCAGCAGGGTCGCCGCAGTCACCTTGAGGGTGTTGTCGAGGTCCCGGAATTTAGCCTGCGAGAGGATCGCCCAGAGGAGGAGTTGGACGTTCTTTTGGGGGACGTCGGGGTGGGCGGGCGCATTGCGCAGGATCGACTGAAGGACGTCGGCGCGAAGGCCCTTGAACGGTCCATAGAGGAAGCCGTCACCGCCGAAAGGAGCACGGTGGCCGGCACGAAGGCAAAAGCTCTCGATGTCCATCGTGTAGACGCCAGGGGTGATCTTTCGTCGACCCTGGGTGTTCGCCGGGAGGGCGAAGAAGTCGTCCAAACGGTCCGGGTTATAGCGGTCAAGGAACCGAAGGGCCGGCATCGCATCTTTGATGCTGGTGCTGAGGGCCTCTCGCTTGAGAGCACCGTCCAGACCAGGAATCTTGATGCCACCCTTCAGAAGGTCGCCAAGTTGAGCCGAGGCGGCTGCCGTGACCACGGCAAGCCCAGCAAGAATCAGGAGGCTTCGCATACACCGTAAGTATACGGGCGGGTTCGCCGGTCGCTACGAGAATCTTGTCAGCGGCCAGCCGCTTTGTCGGCGGTCGTTCCAATTCCGAACGTCGCCCGAATCACGGGCAGCCAGCAGGGCATCGAAATCAAGATCGGCAAAGGCAATCCCTTCCTGGTTCAGCGGCGTCTCGTCGAGAACTGCGGAATAGGGGAACGGTGAGATCGACGGCGTTAGGATCGCGCTGGAGCCGTAGGTCGTTGGGACCGGCTCGCGGCCAAGGTCGCCGATCAAAGCTGCATGGGCAACGAAGACTTGGTTCTCGGTCGCCCGGGCTTGGCAGCAGAACCGGACGCGCTGGTGGCCGTGGCGAGTCTCGGTGAAGGCGGGGACGGCCTGGAGCAGCACCCCTTCTTCGGCAAGGGCGCGTCCGGACTCGGGGAATTCACTGTCGTAACAGATCGTCACCCCCACCCGGTGGTCCTGCAACCGGCTGAGGCCTTCGCCGCGGCGCAGGGTCCAAACCTCGCGCTCGTAGGTTGTGAGGTTGTTCTTGTAGCTAAAGATCAGCCGTCCATCGGGCGAGGCGATGCCGCAGGCGTTCACGATGCCTTCGTCGGTCTCGCGGAAGTGGCTCCCGCTCACGATGGTCAGTCCCGAGTTCGCGGAGATGCGCAGGAGCCATTCCTCTATGCCTTCGGCGTATTGGGCGAGGTACTTCGGAACGTCTTGCTCGCGAAGGTCGGGCACTAGGTGGAGCAGCTCCAAAACTGGGAGCTCGGGGAAGATGATCCACTCGGCACCGCGCGCGTGGGCTTGCTCGACAAAGTCGTAATAGTGGGAAAAGAACTCGCTGTCCCTTCGGACGCGGCGTAGCTTCCAGGCAACGACGGCTACTTTCATTCAGGTCTCCATTCAAGGATGGCGGCGGAGTTGCCCGACTCGGGGTCATCCATGAAGTCCATCGCCACGCCAAGGTACGTGAGGTTCATTTTGAGCAATGGGGTGAGGGTGGGGTCCGTCCGATTCCCGGCGACGACCTCGTCGGCATAGTACTCGGGCGGTCCGACGCCACTCGTGTGAAAGCCTGGCAACCGGCAGGTGGTCCCGTAGCGAGTCAGCCCCTTCTCGCGGACCAGATCGAATCTCGCTTGATACAAAGCCCGCGCGATGCCGCGGCCGCGAAACGCAGGGTCGACGCTGATGTCGAGGCCATAGAGCGTTGTGCCAGTCGGATCAAAGGTCTCGATCATGAAGCCGCCCACGGTCTCTTCCCAAGGCGCATGGGCGCGCCACGCCTCCTCAGAGATGATGGTGTTGCTCGCGCTGCCGACAACCCGCCCCTCGACGGTGGCGACGAACTGACCCGCAGGAAAGACCGCGAGGTGGCGTTCAATGTGTTCGCGCTGCCAAAGCAGGCTCGGGTCAAAGGGGGGAGGGAAGCAGAGCGGTTGCAACGCAACGACTCCATCGACGTCGCCGAGCGACATCGTTCGCACCACCGGGGTCACCGATTGATGCCCATCCGGGAGATCACGCGCTCAAGGTCCTCGTCATCATAGAACTCGATCACCAGGCGACCCTTCTTGCCCTTTCGCTCGATTTCGACCGGGGCCGAGAGCCGTTCGCGGAGCGATTCAAGAACCACGAGGTCATAAGGCCGCCGAGCAGGGTTCACCGGCTTCTCGTCCTTCTTCGGCTTGCCACCGTTGATCTGCGTGACAGCACGCTCGACGTCGCGAACGCTCAGCTCCTTATCCAGGATCAGCTCAAAAAGGGCAAGCTGTTGGTCCACTTCGCGCAGTCCGAGCAGGGCGCGGGCGTGGCCCTCTTGAAGCATCCGGTCGTCCAGCGCTTGCAGGATCTTCGGCGGCAGCTTGAGAAGTCGCAGCAGGTTGGTCACGCTCACGCGGCTCCGACCGACCTTCGTCGCGACTTGGTCCTGCGTGAGGCCGAACTCCTCGACAAGGCGGCGGTAGGCGCGCGCGGTCTCGGCGGGGCCGATGTCCTCGCGCTGGAGGTTCTCGATGAGGGCGAGTTCGAGCGAAACCTGATGGCCCGCCGAGCGAACGATGACGGGGACCGACTTCAGCCCCGCTTGCTTGGCCGCGCGGTAGCGGCGCTCACCGGCAATGATCTCATACGCGCCATCGGTCATCGGGCGCACGACGATGGGCTGGAGGATGCCGACCTGCTTGATGCTTTCGGCAAGGCTCGTCAGCGCGTCGTCTTCAAAGACCGTTCTCGGCTGCTGACGGTTGGGCGAAACCGAAGTGATTTCCACCTCGATGATGCCGCTATCAAACTGCTCGCCAACGAGCTCAGCGAATCCCTTTCCTAATGCCCTTCGCACTCTTTCAAGACCTCCTCAGCAAACTCCAAATATGCCCCTGCACCCTTACTTGACGGAAAAAGTGAGACGGCTGCTTCACCAAAACTCGGTGACTCGCTCAATCGGACGTTTCGAGGGATCTTTACCTTGCTCACCTTTTCGCCAAAGTAGCCTTCGATCTCTTCTGTCACCTGCTGGGTGAGGCGATTTCGAGGGTCATGCATGGTGAGAAGGACTTTGCTGATCGAAAGGTTCGGATTAATGCGTCGTCGGACGACCTCGGTGGTCTTCAGGAGCTGGCTGAGGCCTTCCAGGGCATAGAACTCGCACTGCATCGGAACAAGAACGCCAGTCGCCGCGCTGAGGATGTTGATCGTCAGGAGGCCAAGGCTGGGCGGGGCGTCCATGATGATCCAGTCGTACTTCTCCTGCACCCCCTCGAGGGCTTCGCGCAGGATCACCTCTTTGCCAACCGCGCCGAGGAGGATCGGCTCGGCACCGGCGAGGTCGAGGGTCGCGGGGATGATGTGGAGGTTTTCCGTGACCTTGTGGATCGCGCGTTCGATGAGTCCGGGCTTGCCGGGGTCGTCCACCGCTTCTTGAATCAACTCGAACAACGTGAACTCAAGGCCCTGTTTATCGAGGCCAAGTCCGGTCGTCGCGTTGCCTTGGGGGTCACAGTCAATCAACAGGACACGCTGACCCTTGATGGCCAGGGCGGCGGAAAGATTGACCGCGGTGGTCGTCTTGCCGACGCCACCCTTTTGATTGACGACTCCCCAAATGGGCATAAGGCTTCTATTATGCTCCGCACGTCCCGGGGCGGAAGGGATGACGAAAACCCGGGCACCCCATAGCGGGAAGTGGGCCCGTGGCGTCACAATACGGCCTCACCTTTAACATGTCGACTGTCGCTGGGCTGATTCTTGCTGCCGGAAAGGGAACTCGGATGAAATCCGAACTTCCCAAGGTGCTCCATGAAGTTTGCGGCACCCCCATGGTGAGCCTCGCGCTCGAGGCGCTCAAGGAAGCTGGGCTGAGCCACGTCACCGTTGTCATTGGCCACGGCGGCGACAAGGTCCAGGAAGAACTCGGCGATGCGGTCAGCTTTGCCTGGCAGCACGAGCAAAAAGGAACCGGACACGCGGTCCGGATGGCCCAGGAAGCACTTCTCGGCCACTGCGATCACGTCGTTGTCATTCCCGGCGACACCCCACTCCTCAGTGGTGAGGCGATTAGTCAGCTCCTGCAGGCGCATTTGGCCTCGGGGGCGGCGGCATCGGTGCTCACCTGCGAGGTGGCCGAACCAAAGGGATACGGACGCATCGTCCGAGAGGGCGGGGCGTTCGCCAGGATCGTCGAGGAGAAGGACGCAAGCCCCGAGGTGAAAGCGCTTAAAGAGGTCAACTCCGGCGTCTATGCCTTCCACACCGCCAAGCTCTTTGCCGCCCTCCCGAGGGTCGGTGCAGCGAACGCACAGGGTGAGGAGTACCTCACCGACGTTCTCGCCCTCCTGCTGCAGGATGGCGACCGGGTGGAAGCTCTGCCCTTTGACGATGCCGACATCCTCATGGGTGTGAACGACCGTTGGTCGCTCGCTGAAGCCGACGCGCTTCTCAGGCGCAAGATCCTTCGGCGACTTGCCGATTCGGGGGTGACGATTGTCGACCCGAACAGCACCTATATCAGCCCCCAGGTCAAGATCGGCCCCGATACCATCATCGAGCCGCAGACCTACATCACCGGTCAAAGCGTGATCGGTCGAAACTGCCACATCGGTCCCTCCACGCGCATCAAGCGCTCGGTGATCGGGGATGGCACCTACGTCTATTTCAGTCACGTTGCCGATGCTGAGCTTGGCGATGGGGTCAAGGTCGGGCCGTTTGCCCACCTGCGCCCCGGATCGCAGCTTGGCGCAGGAACCAAGATCGGCAACTTCGTCGAGGTCAAGAACGCTCAACTCGGACCGAAGGTCAGTGCAAATCACCTGAGTTACATCGGTGATGCGACGGTCGGAGCGGGCACGAATATCGGAGCGGGAACCATCACTTGCAACTACGATGGGTTCCAAAAGCACCGAACGACGATCGGCGAAAACGTTTTCGTGGGATCCAACAGCACGTTGGTTGCTCCCGTCGAGCTCGGCAATGGCTCGTTTGTTGCTGCAGGGAGTGTGATCACGAAAAACGTTCAGGGCGATGCTCTCGCCTTTGGACGGGCTAGACAAGAGGTGAAAGAAGGATGGGCAGTCCAATGGCGGGCCAAATTCAAGAAATAAGCGGTCGAAATGGCGACCTCAGTGGCATGAAGCTCTTTGCGGGCAAAGCGCACCAGGAGCTTGCGGCCAAGGTCGCGAAGTGCCTCGGTATTGAGCTGGGTCGCATGACGAGCGAACGCTTTGCCGATGGCGAAGTGCGCATCATGGTCGACGAAAGCGCGCGTGGAAGCGATGTCTTCATCCTTCAACCGACGTGCGCTCCGGCCAACGAGACGACGATGGAGCTCTTCATCATCCTCGATGCCTTCCGCCGTGCCTCGGCAAGGCGGATCACCGTCGTCATGCCCTATTACGGCTATGCGCGTCAGGATAAGAAGATCAAGCCGCGCGAACCGATCACCGCTCGACTGGTCGCCGACATCCTCCAGAACTGCGGCGCGAGCCGCATTGTGGCGGTTGACCTCCACGCCCAGCAGATTCAAGGCTTCTTCAACATCCCGGTCGACCACCTTTATGGCGGTCCGATCCTCGGCCGCTACTTTGTAAAGCAAGGCCTTGCCGATGACCCCGATGTGGTCGTTGTCAGCCCGGATGTTGCTGGAGTTGGCCGTGCGAAGAGCCTCGCTGAGATGCTTCGTTGCCCGTTTGTCGTCATCGCCAAGCGTCGCCCCGCACCGAACCAGGTGGAAGTGGTCGAAATCGTCGGCGACTTCGTCGGCAAGAAGTGCGTGATGATCGACGACATGATTGACACCGGTGGCTCGATTGTCAACGGTGCTCAGGCGCTCATCGATCGCGGCGCGAAGGAAGTCTTGGCCTGCTGCACCCACCCCGTGTTCTCGAAAGACGCCTCGGAGCGGCTGCAGAACTCCTGCCTCAGCGAAGTGGTCACTCTGGACACGATTCCGATCTCGGCGGAGAAGCGGTTCGAAAAGCTCACCGTGCTTGAGTCGGCCCCGCTGCTCGCCTCGGCGATTCGAAGGATCTACCTCAACGAGTCGGTGAGTGAACTCTTCAATGAGTGGAAGTAGTCCGGAGGGGATTTCGTGGAAAACCGGGCCCAATCCAGCTCAGCGCCCCAAGGTGGTCGTGATCTTTGTGATCGCGATCTTGGTGGGGCTGATCGGCTGGCGGGTCGAGAACTGGATCATGGGCCTCGTCGGGTTCGCGGTGATCGCGGCGGCGACGGCGGAGTTTTGGCTGGGAACGACATTTCGAGTCAACGATGTGGGGGCGGAGGCCAAAACCGGGTTCAGTTCAACCAAAATCGAATGGGCCAACGTGGTGCGCGTGGTGACCGCCGATCAGGGTATCAAACTGTCTCCTCTCGCCGAAACATCGAGGACTTCACCCTTTCGCGGTGTTTTTCTGCGATATGGGGCTTATACTGCGGAGGAATTAATGGCCGTGATCCGGCCGTACTGTGGTGACGATGTTCGATTTTTGGACGAGCGAAC
Source organism: Armatimonadota bacterium (assembly GCA_018268355.1). Taxonomy (GTDB): domain Bacteria; phylum Armatimonadota; class Fimbriimonadia; order Fimbriimonadales; family Fimbriimonadaceae; genus JAFDWR01. The sequence goes on from JAFDWR010000001.1 coordinate 307,888, forward strand.
CAACTGAAGAGGAAGTCGAGGAGGCGATCCAGCAAGCGTTTGAGGACATCTCAAAGCGCAAGTTGGAGTTGCCCGCTCTGCTTGCTTTGGAGTCCCACAAGCCCTTCGCCAACGTGATGGCTCAGATGTCCCTTGGGCTCGCACCCTTCCTCGTCCCCCTTTTTGGCTTTGATCGCGTGAACAATTACTCACGCGTGTTTAGTAAACGAGAGAATCTTGAACGCCTGATCGCCCGTCTAGATGACGCAAATCTGGCGAAACGTCATTCTACGGAGAACCCAACATGAATCCGACTTCCACTCCCGCACCCCCAGACCTCAGCAGTCTGAGAGGCGTGCAATATATGGACACCGGGTGGTTTGGCATCTTTCTCACCCTGGTGTTGATCAGTTTCATCCTGTTCAACATCCGCCGGGCGAATAAGAACAACAACCTCTTCATCCGGCGCATCTCTGGCCTTAACGCCATTGAGGAAGCCATTGGTCGTGCCACCGAAATGGGGCGCCCGGTCTTGATGGTGCCTGGTCTTGGTGACCTCAACGCCAACTCGATGCAGGCGCTTCGCATCTTCTCGCACATCACCAAGATTGCGGCGAAGTTTGCCAACCCGATTCGAGTCTGCTGCGCCGTCGCCCCGGTCTATACGGTCGCCCAGGAGATCATCCGCGACACCTATCAGGCCGAGGGCATGATCGACCGCTACGACCCGGACTCAGTTCAGTTCGTTTCCGACCGCCAATTTGCCTTTGCGGCCGGCGTCAGCGGCATCATCCTTCGCGAGAAGGTTGCCGCCGCGTTCTTCATGGGTGAGTTCTTCGCTGAATCGCTCATCTTTGCGGAAACCGCGAACTCCACCGGAGCCATCCAGATTGCAAGCTCGACGGAAAGCACGCAGACCCCGTTCTTTATCGCCGCGTGCGACTATGTTCTTATCGGTGACGAGTTCTTCGCCGCTTCCGCGTATCTCACCCGCCAACCGGTTCTTGTCGGCTCGCTCGTGGGCCAGGACTGGTCCAAGATGACGCTGATGGGCTTTGTCGCCGCAGGCGCGATCGCTGTCACCGCCGTGATTGGACCATTCGGCGGCAAGAAGGTCACCGAAGCCCGCGTGGCCACCGAGATGAAGCCGATCAACGAAGAGTTCAAGGATGGTTCGCCCGTTGCGACCACGCGATTCATGACCAAGGACGACACCGGCATCGTCCAGCTCTTTATCCCGCAGAAATCGAAGGATTGGAAGGTTGAGCGAAAGGCTCCTGAGCCTCCCACGGCCACGATTCCCAACTCGGAAGCCGGAAAGCCGGCCGAAGGCAGCGCGGGAGTTGATTACACGGTGGTGGCTGACTAATGCTGAACCTTCTCGCACAAGCCGAAAGAACGTTCTGGAATGCACCGAGCGGGTCGGGTGAGCTAAAGCTCAAAGTCGCCCTCTGCTTCCTGATCGGATTTGCCCTGATGGTCGGTGTGCTCTTCGTTCCCGCCCGGGGCCGAAAGTTCATCGTCGCCGCAGTGACATTTGTCGCCGGTCTCTTCTACATGATGTTCTGGCTCTGGCCGCAGCCCTTCAAGGGCATGAAAGGCGACCAGACGGTGCCCCGCGACTTCGTTGAGTCGGTTGGCTTCTACGTCAAGGATGCCCAAGGCGTCGTTGCCGACTTCACGAACATCCTCACCGCCTTCCTCCTTGGACTTGGCGCCTATTCGATCATCCGCATCCACGGACAGAGGATCGTCAAGCAGAGCAAGGACTGGTCATACAGCCTCGTCCTTCTCGTCTCGATGGTCATCATGTCCGTCGTCGGATACGTGAACTTCGTTCAGACGAAGATCGGCGACACGACGGGCAAGCTCCAGGAAAAGGCGAACTGGACCAACGTCCAAAAGCTCAACGACGTTCTGTTCGACGGCGTGCTGCAACAGATGGAGTCGGCGATGTTCTCAATCATCGCGTTCTACATCCTTTCCGCCGCTTACCGAGCCTTCCGCATTCGATCCGTCGAGGCCACGATCCTGCTGGGTAGCGCGTTCATCATGATGTTCTCGCTCCTCGGATTGGTCCAGAGCTCGGTCGACGGCCTGATCGCAGGAAACGGCACGGGGTTCATCACCAACTTCACGCTCAAGGAAATCGCCTTCTGGATTCAGCAGAACATCCAGACCCCGGCGCTTCGAGGCATTGACTTCGGCGTCGGCATCAGCCTTTTGGCGATGGGACTTCGACTCTGGCTCAGCCTTGACAAGGGAGGTCAAAACGCCTAATGGAAAACAAGACGCTAGCACAAAAGCTGCAGTCGGTCCCTCGAACGACGCTGTTTGCAATTCTCGTGCTCTTTACGGCGGGACCGCTCTTCATCTCGGGGATCAAGATTCCCGGTGAACCTACTCCCGAGGTCAAGTCGCTCTTCAACAAGCTGATGACGATCCCGGAGGGCTCCACCGTCCTCATCGGTTCGGACTGGACGAAGTCGACCCGCGGCGAAAGCCAGGGCGCGTTCCGAGCGCTGGTCCGCATCCTCATGCGACGCAAGATCAAGTTCGCGATCTACACCACGGGTGACCCGCAGGCTCCCGAGGTCGCGCGAAACGAGGTCAAGGACATCATCGACGAAGAGAAGAAGGCTGATCCTTCGTTCAAGTGGGAACGCTGGAACGACTGGGTGAGCATGGGCTACTTCCCGGGCGCCGAAGGCACCGCGAACGCTTTTGAAAACGACTTCGTCGGCGCGGTCTCAGACAAGAAGGACGTCACTCCCCAGGGCCTCAAGCTCTCGGTCACGTCGAGTCCGGTTCTTGAAAAGATCAAGTCGCTGGAAGACGTCGAACTCATCGTCACCGTGACCGCCAGTAAGACCGTCACCATTGCCATCGAGCGAATCAAGAAGGCTCCGATGGCGGCGATGGTCACCGGTGTCATGGGACCTGAGACCCGCGTTTACTATCCTCGCCAGCTCATGGGCATGTCCGCCGGACTTCGAGGCGTTTACGACATGGAGTCGATGATGGAGAAGGAGTTCACCGATCCGAAGTACAAGGATTTGAACAAGGATCGTGGTGCTCGCTACTATCCGACGCTCCACTTCGCGATTGGCCTTCTGATCATCGCCGTCATCATCGGCAACGTCGGAATGTTCATGCAGAAGAAGGAGGAGGCTAAGTCGTAATGGACCTCTTTGTCGTTCTCAAATACGGGCTTGGCGTCGTCGCCACCATCGGCCTCTACTCGGTTCTGTACAAGGAAAACAAGTTCTACCGATTCTGGGAGCACGTCTTCCTTGGCATCGCAGCGGGCTACCTTACGGTCTCGCTTTGGCAAGAAACCCTGTACGAATCGTGGTGGCTGAAGGTCACCGGCTCGATCGCCACCGTCGACAAGGCGGGCAACGTCGCTGTTCCTGCCGTCCCTGGCTACTGGGCTTATGCGCTCCTTCTGCCAATTGGCATGCTCGGCTACCTGGTCTTCAGCAAGAAGCACAACTGGGCGAGCCGAATCCCGGTCAGCATCATCATCGGTCTTTGGGCCGGTCAACAGGCGCAGGCCTGGGGCAACCGCTATCTCAAGCAGGTCGCCGACTCGATGCGACCGATCTTGCCGAACACGAGCGAGCTCTTTGTCCCCTCGCCTCCCGCGAATGGCTTCTCGCTCTCGCAGAAGTATCAGATCGACTCCACGGTGTACGTTTCCCAGGCGCTCAGCAACCTGGTGTTCGTCTTCACCCTGGTCTGCGTCATCTCCTACTTCCTGTTCTCGTTTGAGGCAAAAAGCAAGACGATGAAGTTCATGACGACCTCCGGTCGCTGGCTCCTCATGGTGGGCTTCGGTGCGATCTTCGGTTCGACGGTTATGATGCGCTTCTCGCTCCTCATCGACCAGATGTACTTCGTGTTCCAAGAGGCTCCGATGAAGGTGTACGAGCAGTTCCAGTCTAAGCCGGCCGCCGCTCCGGTGACGCCACCGGTCAATCCCCCGGTGACGCCTCCAAAGTAACCTTGGAAGAGTCCCTCAGGGCCCTCGTGATTAGACGCCGAGACGCTGGAGAAGCGGATCGGCGTCTAACGCTTTTAACCGAGTCGATGGGGAAGATCGACGCGATCGCCAAAGGCGCTCGCAAGGCGGGGTCCCGGCTCGCCGGTGTATCCGACCCTCTCACCCTCGGCCATTTCTCGCTCGCCAAGGGCAAGGTGAACCGCTTTGTCAGCCAGGCCCAGCCGATCCGCGCCTTTCGAGGCCTGCGCCAAGACTACGACCGCCTCCAGCACGCCCTCGCACTGCTTGAACTCGTCGTCGCGATCTTTCCCTATGACCAGGAGCGGCCCGGCAGCCTCGAGTTTCTGGAAGCCGCACTGGGGGCGATTGAAACCCATTCCAAGCCCACCGTCGCCCTCGTCTGGGCAGAGGTGAAGCTGCTCTTTGAAGAAGGGGCAATGCCGAACTTCACGGAGTGCAACCTCACGGGCACCCCGGTGGGCGATCGGGAACCTTGGCTCTCGCCGAGCGCTGGGGGTGTCGTCCGCCGCGATGCCGCGAGCAAGCTGATGGACGCCTTTCCAAGCTCAATTCCGGTCGTGGTGGGTCTGAGCAAGATCCAAGCGTGGGACGCCCCGCCGCCGAATCTTCGCCAAGCGGGCGACTGCCTTCGGGCACTGCTTCCGTTCTGGAAGACGTTCGCCGATTGCCCACTCTTCGCTCACGAAGAACTTTTGAACAGTCTCCAGCTCGACACGATGTAAACTGCGGTTTCTATGCGTGCATGGATCGCCGTTTCCGTTGCTGCTCTGTCCCTCGCCGTGATTGGCTGTGGAAAGGGCTCCATTTCTTCTCGTGGGAGTGCAGAAGCAAGCAACATGCTTCGCTACCCGATCCCGACCAAGCCCACCTCGCTGGACCCGGCGGTGGTGCAGGATGGCGACACGATCGACCTGCTTCAACAGGTTTATGAAGGCCTCCTGAAGTGGGGTGAGGACAACCGCCCCGCGCCCAACCTCGCCGAGAAGTGGGAGATTAGCGAGGACGGAACGGAATACACGTTCCACATCAAGAAGGGCGTGAAGTTCAGCAATGGCCGAGAGATGACCGCGGAAGACTTCAAGTGGTCGATTGACCGCGCCTGCACGGGCACGTTCCCGCGCGAGATGGCCGACAGCTACCTCGGCGAGATCGTCGGTGCCAAGGATGTCATCCAGAACAAGGCCAAGAGCGTTTCCGGAATCACGACCCCCGATCCTTACACGGTCAAGATCAAGATCGACAAGCGACGACCTTACTTCCTGAACAAGCTCACCTTCCCGGTCTCGTTTGTCGTTGCGAAGGAGTCCGCTCCCGCCGTCGATGAGATCACCAAGGTCGAGCAGATGATCGGCACCGGCCCTTTCATCGCGAAGAGCTATGACCCGAACCAGGTCTTCACGCTCGTCGCGAACAAGAACTATCACGGCGGCGCGCCGAAGATCGAAGGCATCGTCCGCAAGATCATCCTCGACCCCCAGACCCGCCTCAACGAATTCAAGTCCGGCCAGCAAGACCTCGTCGCCCTCGAACGACAGGATGTTGAGGGCCTCAAGAAGGACGCCAAGTTCGCCTCCCAGCTCCACTTCTACGACCGACCCGCGATTTGGTATGTCGGTCTCAACGTGAAGGAGTACCCGCCGTTTGCCGACGTGCGCGTTCGACGCGCCTTTGCGATGGCGATCAACCGCGACCGCATCGTGAACGAGCTCCTCGGTGGGCTCGTGAAGAAGGCGGACTGCATCCTGCCTCCCGGCGTTCTCGGCCACCGAGACAACACGAAGATGGTCGAGTACAACCCGGCCGAGGCCAAGAAGCTCCTCGCCGAAGCAGGCTATCCAGATGGAAAGGGCCTTCCGCCCCTCGAAATCAAGTTCCGCGATGGCCGCGCTGACATCCGAACGGTCGCCGAAGCGATCCAGAACGACCTGAAGGCCAACCTCGGCATCAGCATCGGCCTGAAGAACAAGGAATGGCGCGCCTATCTCGAAGAGAACAACGCGAAGAAGATTCCGTTCTTCCACATGCGCTGGGCGGCGGACTATCTCGACCCACAGAACTTCCTCAGCCTCATGCTGGCTACGACTGGTGAGCAGAACAAGACGAACTGGTCGAACCCCGAGTTCGATCGCCTCTGCGCCGCTGCCGACGTTGAAGCCGACGAGCCGAAGCGACTGAAGATGTATGCCGACGCTGAGGACATCGTCCTTCGCGAGATTCCGTGGATTCCGGTCTACTTCCAGCGCGATGCCGAGTTGATCTCGCCGCGCGTCGCGGGAATGCGTGAGTCGCTGTTCGGACACTTGCCGCACACGACGGTCACGCTTACACCGTAAGTAAGTTAAGGAATGAGCCCAGAGATTCAAGCTGAAGAGGTCCGCTTCAATCCGCCAGTCACCCTGGCCGATTCGGCGGAAGCCGAAAGGACCCTCTTCAAGCTCGATTCTCCGGGCTCTTTGCATTGGGTCGAGGTGTATGGCCCGGTCAGCAGTGTCGAATCGCTGACGATCCTCGTCCGGGGTCCGCGAGGATCGCTTCATAAGGCGCGCGCGGAGCGCACCGTTCAGTTTGGCGACGACCTCGGGCGCGAGGGGATGCACCTCAGCGGCGACGGCTGGACTTTTGGCCATTGCCCCAAGCGCGGGCAGGCCCTTTCCGTCCGATTTGAGGACCCGATCCCGGTACAAGAACTCGCGATCAGCGTCTGCGGTGGCGCGTTTGACCTCGCTGCGCTGAGGTGGGGAAGAGGGGCGACCCTAACGTGCCCCTTCCGAGGTTCGGGCCAGAACATCGCCCTCAGCGACCTTCCCGCGATCCTGCGGATGGGTGACCGGCCGCGGTTTGACCTTGCCGTCGACCAGCTCGTCTCTGCGGTCGCTACTACCGAGGAGCTCGACGAGGCGCGCGGCCAGATCCTCACCATGCTCGCGATCATCGCGGCGACGTCGCTGGAGTTTGGCGGTGGGCGCACGCTCCACCGGCACCAGCTCGACGCGGCCCGCACCCTTGATCGCCTGACCGACCTTCGTGAGATCGCCGAGTTTGCCCGAAAGACGTGCTTCGAGCTCGCGGGGCCGCTTCTTGCCCCCGCGCCGGGCACCCAGGATGAGCTGATCGAACTCGCCCTCCAGACCGTGCAGCGGTTCTATGCGAAACCGCTCACCGATGCCTCGCTGGCGGATCGACTCGGCCTCAGCACCTCGCACTTTCGGCACCTCTTTAAGCGCCGGACCGGGCTGCCGTTCCACCGCTACCTCGTTCAATTTCGACTCGAAAAGGCGAAGGAGCTGCTCAGCAAGGGGCAAGGATCGGTCAGTGAAGTAGCCCATCGAACGGGCTTCACCAGCCTCGGCCACTTCAGTAAGTGCTTCAGCGCCAGGTTCAACATGGCCCCTTCTGAGGTCCGCGCGATCCGCCAACTCTGAGATTTCTAAATTTTTCTGTGGATCGGTGAACCGCAGGGAAGGAAAAGCGTTGAAACCCTTACGGTTCGGAGAAGAAGATCCATGAACAAATTGATGAAACTTGCGGTTTTCACCGCGCTCGCTGCTCTCTCGGTCGCCTCGTTCGCTCAGACGGCTGGCCCCAAGAACCCCCCGACGGGTGGTCAAACCGGTCAAAAGGGCAAGGGAACTAAGGCTGGCAAGCCCGGTCAAGCTGGTCCTAACGGTCGCATGCGACAGGGCAAGATGATGCAGGAGATGCTCGGCAAGCTCGACCTCAAGCCTGCACAGAAGACGAAGATTGAGCAGCTCATGAAGGGCATCAACGCCAAGCGAGAAGCCCTCATGGAGCAGGTGAAGTCGAACAAGATCACCCGCGAACAGGCTCGACCGCAGATGATGCAGATCATGAAGGACACCATGGACGGCCTGAAGGGCATCCTCACGAAGGAGCAGTTCACCAAGCTCGAGACCATGATGAAGGAAATGCGCGAGAAGATGCGCAATGGTCGACCGGGCGGCCCCGGCGGACCTGGCGGCGCACCTGGAAAGGGCGGCAAGGGTGGCAAGGGCGGCAAGCCCGGCCAGAATCCTCCTCCTCCTGCTTTCTAAACCGAAAGCCAACGACTTCCTGACCTAAAGAAAACAAAGAAAAGAAAAAACGATCAGGGTAACAATTGGGGCCGGCCTTGCGCAGAGGCTGGCCTCCTTTTTGTCTCAAGGTCGTGAGGTACTCTCTCGGTTCGCCGTCGGGGCGTGGCGCAGTTGGTAGCGCGCGTGCTTTGGGAGCATGAGGTCGCACGTTCGAATCGTGTCGCCCCGACCAATCTCCCCCCATTTCTCATTCCGCTCATCCGCTATGCTTTCGGTCAGAGCGAGCGATGGAATTCACCTTTGAAGCCAAATTGATCGAATGGCGCGGGCCCGCGCCATTCGTTTTTGCGCCGATGCCGCTCGACCTCGCCGAAGAGTTTCGCGAGTACGCAAAGTCAGTCTCGTATGGATGGGGCTGCATCGCCGTGGACGTGAAGATCGGGGCGGTGGAGTACAAGACGTCGCTCTTCCCGAAGGACGGGACCTACTTCGTCCCGATCAAGTTGGCGGTGCAGCGGGCGGTCCCAATTGCCCTCGGTGACGTCGCTGAGATCACCTTGAGGGTGAATCTGGGGCGCTAAAACCGCAATCAAGGCAGCCTGCGGTAGTCTCCCGCCATGAGTCAGCCAACCGGCAAGTGGAGCGAAGCGATGCAATCCATCGTGGGTGCGCGGCTGCGCCGGGTGCGGTTGCAGGGCAACCTCTCCATTCGCCAGGTTGCCGAGGCCGCCAACCTCAGCAAGACCACCGTCGTCCAGGTGGAATCAGGCCGGACGTCTCGCCGCTCATCCTATCTCAAGGTTGCGCGGTTCCTCGGGCTACACCTCGAGCACCTCCTCGCCCCTGAAGGCGGCAGCGAACTTCCTTATGCGGCCCACTTTAAGTCCAACGACAAGTGGTTTGACCTTGCATCCTTTGACGAAGGACCTCTACCTGAGTCAGCCCAAACGAACCCCGAAGAGCGAGCCCGTCTTTCCCAGGCGGACGGCCTCTCGCCGCTGAACATCCTTGCGAGTCGGCTCGAAAACGGGCGGATTAAGCCGACCGTGCTCGAGGTCTTTGGGCCGACGCCACCCCGCTCGCACCAGGGTGAGGAGCTCGTTTACGTCCTCGAAGGCCAGGCGATCATCACGGTGAGCGGCAAGAGCATCGCCCTCAACGAGGGCGAGAGCATCACCTTTTGGAGTGCCGAGCAGCACTCCTATGCCCCGCAAGAGGGGTCAAAACTGCCGGTTCGTCTCCTTTCTGCACGAGTTGACACCTAAATTTTTCAAAACGTGGTACTGTACCGGTTATGTCGCATCTCGCACTTTTGGTCACGTTCGCCCTTTCGACCTCCTTCAACCGCGGAATTGGGGATGAGCTCAAGGCCCTCGCGGACAGTAAGACCGAACCGGCGGTCATCGCGGCGCGAGTCGAGAAGGCACTCAAGGACGACGAACTCACGACCGGCGCGGACTTTCTTGCTGCTGCACAGTTTGTCCATGTTGGTGCCCGCCGGATCGATCAACTCCGGGTTCGCTACGAACTTTGCCTCACCGCCGTCTGCCTCGGCGAAAAGTCCGCAATGCCGTTGCTCACCTCGACGTGGGACGACCTCATGAACTCGACGAGCCGTCCCCGGCGCATCGCTGCGCTTCCGCATCTCGATGATCGAACTCGCCTTGTGCCGACCGCCCCCGTGATCCGCGCGCTCTGGCAGGGCAAGTCGGACGCCAAGCCCGTCGTCAACCCCCGCATTAAGGTGCTCTTTGACGACGACCAAGGCGCGCGCCAGATCGATTTCTCTAAGCTATCCGAAGAGGAGCGCAGCAAGGCGATTCTCAAGATGGTGAAGGGCGACGCTGCCCGCCTTGCCGAAGCACGCCAAATCCTGCGGAAGGGAGCGGTGTCGACTGGCGAGGACTTTGAGTACATGGCGTTCCTGTTCCAGCACGCCTCGACTTTTGAGGACTATGCCAGCGCCCACGAGCTCGCGGTCTGCGCCGTTTTGCGCGGCAAAAAGTCGGCCAGCTGGATCGCCGGCGCGAGCTATGACCGGATGATGCTCTCGGCGAGCTACCCGCAACGCTTCGGAACCCAATTCATGATGAGCGGCAGCAAGTACATCTTCGACACCATCGACACCTCGATGACTAACGACCGCCAGCGCAAGGCCGTGATCCGAAAGACGCTGGACGAAGCCAAGCGCGTGTTCGATCAGTGACCTGGCATAAACGACAGCCCCGCGCTCTCCCGCAGGGCGTCGAGGGTTTGCATGTTTCGGAGGGTGGAGGTGAGAGGGTGCTCGGTTGCCTCGCCGGATGAGATCTGCCGCGCCACCGCGTCGATCTCGTAGGCGTAAAGGTCGTTCGTCGTGAGGTGGAAGGACTCAGAGGTGACCACCGCCGAAGGGTCGTTGGGCGAGCCGTGGCTCACCACGAAGGGCTGGTCGCAGAACCATGGCCGGGGCATTTCGATCCGGCCCTCGGTGCCAAAGATCGTGGCGCCATTCACGAGTTCGAGGTGGACCGCGCAGCTAAACGAGAGTAGTCCATTGCCGTAGTCCACTGTCCCGCTGCCCACCGCGTCATAGCCGTCGCCGGCGGTCTCCATCGCGTAGCACGACCGCACCGCCGGTCGGTTAAAGACCCAATCTGCGAGCTGGACGCAATACGAACCCACGTCCATCAGGCCACCGCCGCCCTCGGCCCGGACAAACCGGAAGTTGTCGGTCCCGCGTTTGGAGGCGAACCCAAAGCTCGCGCGGACCAGCTTCGGCTCGCCGATCCTGCCGCTGCGAATCAGGTCGCGGATGGCGACATAGTCGGGCGTGAACCGGCACATGAACGCCTCGGCGCAAAAGACGCCCGCCGACCGGGCCGCCTCAATCGCCCGCTGGGCAGAAGGGAAGTCGAGCGTGAACGGCTTCTCGCTGAGGATGTGCTTGCCCGCCCGGGCACAGGCAATGATGTCGCGCTCATGCTGGGAATGGGGCGTCGCGATGTAGACAGCGTCGACCTCGGGATGGTGGATCAGCTTGTCATAACTGCCGCAGGGGATGCACGGATAGTCGGCGGCAAAGGCCTCCGCCGATTCGAGGGTGCGCGAGCCCACTGCCACCAGCCGTCCGGTCTCGCTTGCCGCGAGTCCAACCGCAAAGCGCCGCGCAATCTTGCCGGTCGCGAGAATCCCCCACCTGAGTTTTGAATCCATGTCCTAGACAAGACTACCGCCGACGGTGTACATTGAGGTCGGCCATGCCGGTGGCCACCCGACTCGCGGGAAGAGTTCAACTCATCGGTGTTTGGAAATGTTCCAACTGGAGCCTTTGTGCTGCCCGTGCATGCGAGTCCTGGGCAAATCGTTGCACGGAGACTCAATATGGAAACCCTTCCCGATAAGCCGAACTTGGACCACCTTCGCGGTCAAGCCAAGTCTCTTCTCAAGCTGCTGAAAAGCGGCGACCCCAAAGCCCTCGCGCTCATCCCGCAGTTCGCTCCCGAATTTGCCTCGGAAAGCCCGATCCTGCTTCATCATGCCCAGCTCCTGGTCGCGCGGAGCTATGGCTTCCCGAGCTGGCCAAAGCTCGTCGCCCACGTCGAGGCGGTCACGACCCCCGAGGCGCAGTGGCTGCTCGAATTCTGCGTCGCCACCATCGGGCGCGGATTCATCGGACCCAACTTGGTCCGTGCCGACGCGCTCTGGGAGCGGCGACCCGCCCAGGATCCGTTCTCCGATGCGATCCGCGGGGAATCGCTCGCGGGGCTCGACGCCAATCTCACCGGTGGGCCGTTCAAGGCGCCGCTGCTCGTCTATGTGGCGAACTCGGGCTACTGGGCGCGGCCAGAACGTGCGGAGAAGTTGCTCGTCTCTGCGCGGGACCTCCTCGATCGTGGGGCCGACCCGAATGGCACCTATGAGGACCCCGACTTCCCGGGGGCACCGCTCAGCGCGCTCTATGCCGCCGCCGGACGTCGAAATCGTCCCGACCTCACCGCACTTCTTCTCGAACGGGGCGCGAATCCCGACGATGGCGAGTCGGTCTATCACGCCTGCGAGTGGCGCGACCACACCACGCTCAAGATGGTGCTCGCGGCGGGCGCGAAGAAGGAGCGGACCAACGGCCTGCTCCGAATCATGGACTGGGAGGACCCCGAAGGCCTTGCCCTACTCCTCGAAGCGGGGGCCGACCCGAACGAGATCACGAACAACGGCACCGCGATCCCGATTCAGCACTGCCTCATGCGCAGGCGGTCCACCGCAATCCTCCAGCAACTGCTTGACGCCGGGGCAGACCCCAAGCGATGGGACTTCGTCACCTACGCGCTCGATCGCGGCCTCGTTGAGCACGCAAAGATGCTCGGCGCCACCGAGATCACTCAGGAGCAAGAGTTCCTCGCCGCGTGCGTTCGAGCCGACCGCGATGAGGCACTCCGGCTGCTTCATGCCAACCCCGACCTCATCAAGAACCTGCCTCATGGCAAGCTGCGGCTCCTCCCCGATCTCGCGGCTGTGAGCCAGATTGACTCTGTCCGGCTGATGATCGAGATCGGTTGGCCGCTGGAGGTTACAGGTGGCGATTGGAAGGCAACCGCGTTGAACATCGCGATCTTCCGCGGCGACAGCGAGATGACGCGCGACCTGTTGAAGGCGGGCGCATCGTGGGAGACCAAGCACGGCTATGGGGACGACGCGCGGGGCACCCTGAGCTTCGCCAGCAACGCAAGGCCGGGGCCGGGTTATGACTACGCGGGCTGCGCCCGCGCGCTCATCGAGGCGGGAATGCCGAAACCGGACCCCAAGAACTACCGCCCGTTCCCCGACGACGTCGCCGAGGCTCTCGGATTCCCGCTCGACTAACGCAAAGAAAAAGCCCCTCTCCCGCCGCAAAGCAGGAGAGGGGCTTCGCCGCGCCGATTACTCGGCAGCGGGCTTTTCGGTCTTTTGGTCTCGCAGCATCTGAAGGAGCTGGAGTCCCATCAGGCCGGAGAGGCTGCCGTCGCCGTTGCCTTCGCCGCCCGAGATGATGAGGTCGGGAATGATCTTCACGTTGCCGCGGCTGATCTCTTCCATGACCTTCAGGCGGGTGAAGTTGCCTTCGCCCATCGCCTTGACCTGGAGCTCGTAGGCTTCGGCGGTCGACTTACCGATCGCCATGATCTTTTCGCCTTCCGCGATACCGGTCTTCGAGATCCGCTCGGCTTCTGCGCTTGCGTTGAGGCGAGTGAACTCGGCCTGCGCCGCACCGCGTGCCTTGGTCGCTTCCGCTTCTGCGTTGGCGCGCATCTTCACCGCTTCCGATTCGGCGTTGACCTGGAGCTTAAGGCTCGCGGCGTCACCTTCGGCCTTTTTGATCGTCGCATCTGCCGTGCGCTGCGAGATTTCGACGCTCTGCTGGGCCTTGACGATCTCGCGCTGCATGTCGGCAATGGCGGTTTCCTTTTCCATGCCTTGGCGCTTTTCTTGGGCCATTCGCTGGTTCTCGTAGGTCTTTTCCTCTTCCTGGGCCAGCTTTCGGTCGGTCAGGGTCTTCATCAGCGATTCGGGTGGAACGATGTCACCGATAAGCGTATCGACCGCGTTGACGTTGTATTCGTCGAGAACCGCACGGATGTGGTCCTTGGCCGCGTCTTGGCGTTCCTTTCGGGTGGAAAGGAAGCTGATGACGTCGCTATCCTGGGCCGAGTTTCGGAAGTAGTTGCCGATCGTCGGTTCGAGGACCTGGGAGACGAGGTTGCCCATGCTGCCGAAGCGGGCGATAACCTTGGGCGCTTCGAGGGCAGGGATGTGGATGATCTGCGAGACGTCGAGGTTGAACGGGAAGCCGTCCTTACTGCGAACCGTGATCGTCGAGAGGTTGCGGTCGAGGTTGTGGGCCTCGGACCGCGCGGTCGCCCAGTTGAGAACGAGGTTCGTCGTCGGGACGAGCTCGACCTTGGTCGTGTAGATGTTGATCGGGTACTTCCCGGGTCCGAGCGGCTCGGCCCAGACACCTCGGAAGCCCTTGGTGACGATGTTGCCGTGCTTGAAGTGCTCGCCGGTGACGTCGGCACCGTCTTCACCGATGTAAGAGATGACAACGCCGACATGACCAATCGGAACGTCGGTCATTGGGACGACTTCGACCTCGAAGGCCCAAGGGTTGAGGAAGTAACTACCCGCGAGCATGACCGTCGGTTGGAGACCGCGACAACCGCCCGCGCCGAGGAATCGATCGACGTTTTGGAAGTTGTTATGGCCTTCAATCGGTTCACCGGCGATCTGTCCGGCGCGGATCGGCTGACCGTCGAGCGCGGTCACGATGCCGATCATGTTCTCACGGATGATCGTGATGTCGGCTTCGACAACGCTGAACGCGTACTTGTTGATTCGGTAGGTACCCGAGGTGAGAACCTGGGCCTGACGACCCTTTTGGCCGCCCTGCTCGAGGAATGCGGTGGCATCCTGGAAGTTGTCGCATTCGACGCTGCGGGCAAGGATGTTTCCAGTCGGCAGGGTGGCACCGTCATTGGCGAGGACGAGGCCAATCTTGCCGGGAGGAATCACCGTGAACGGATACATCTGCACCGAGTACTGCCACGGCCACATCAGCCAGTAGAGGCCGGGGGCGAGCGCCTTGGCTTGGATACCGGCTTCGCCGTTGGTCGCAAGGATGCGGCCATCGGGGAGCGAGCGCCGGGAGCCAACGAGGACGAACTTCTTCGTGACGAGGCCGATTCGGTCTTCCGGCACGATCACCATGCCGAAGAGAACGCGGAGGATGGGCTTAAACGCCGCGATGAAAATGATGGGGAAAACTACCCACCAGTACTTCATGAGTTGATCGGCGGGCGTTACTTGCAAAAGGTAGTGGTTCATATCTGCCTAGGTCAGGTGCCTTTGACAGTCTAAGACACGCGGGAAAATCTTGCTAGGTTGCAGGCTTCTTGTTCACGGCATTCACGTCCCAACCGTCGTAGCTCTCCGCGCCGGTACGGCTTGAGAATTGGACCGCGCGAATGTGGTCGTCGATGGTATCGAGGCTGAGAATGATCGGGAGTGTGTATTCAATTTGGTAGCTCTTGATGATCCAGAACCTTGTGCGTTCGTTGATTCGAGCCGATCCATTGCCCGGAAGCGACCGCAGGATCTCGCGTGCTTCCTCAATCTTTTTGGTGATGAAGTAGTGGGTGATTTGCCTCTCCGCCTCCATGTCTTCGCCTACATCAATGATCACCTGCACGACCGTTTGGTGAATTGATAATCCCGGTCGGCCCTCGGGAAACTTGTGGTTGGGGGGAGCAACGGACATGACTTTAATCATCCTAACACGAAGGGCTAATTTCTGGCGTGGACTCCCGGATTTGAGTTCAAGTCGCTAGAATAAGAGCGATGAATCGTCGCGACTTCTTACAGGTCACTGGCCTTGCCACGCTTGGCGCTCTCGCCTCCAACGCCTTTGGTATGCAGGGTTCTGGTCCCTCCATCGGTCGGACCCGGTCTCGACGCTCGAAATCGGTGATGGGACTCGCCCACAAGCCAATGGACAAGGTTCGGGTGGCGTTCATCGGCGTCGGCGCGCGCGGCAGTGGCCACGTCACTGACCTCCTGAACATCGAGGGCGTGGAAATCGTAGCGATCTGCGACCTGTACAAGGATTGGGCCGAGCGCTCAGCCGCAAAGGTTGTCGCGGCGGGTCGTAAGGCGCCGACGCTCTACGTCGAAGGGCCGAAGGACTACAAGAACATGCTCGCCCGCGAAGACATCGACGCGGTTTGGATCGCCACCCCGTGGGAGGAGCACATCCCCATGGCGCTTGAGGCGATGAAGCGAGGCAAGCACGCCTTCATCGAAGTGCCCGCCGCACCCACGATGGACGAAGCTTGGGCGATGGTCGAAACTGCGGAAGAGACCCAGCGCCACTGCATGATGCTCGAGAATTGCTGCTATGGCCGGGAAGAGATGCTCGTCCTGAACATGGCGCGGCAGGGCATCTTCGGGGACCTCCTCCACGGTGAAGGAGCCTACATCCACGACCTGCGTGGCCAGATGATGGAAGTCGACCGTGGCACCGGATCGTGGCGCACCCCGCACTACCAGAAGCGCAACGGCAACCTGTATCCCACCCACGGCCTCGGCCCCGTCGCCCAATACATGTCGATTAACCGCGGCGACCGGTTTGCCCACCTCACGTCGATGAGCTCGAACTCCAGGGTCCGGACGATCTACGCCAAGGAGCACTTCCCGAAGGACCACAAGTGGAACAAGACCCCGTTCCAATGCGGCGACATCAACACGACCCTTATCCGAACGGCGATGGGCCGCACGATCATGGTCCAGTGGGACGAGCAGCTCCCCCGGCCCTACAATCGGCTCAACCTGCTGCAAGGCACCAAGGGCGTTTGGGGTGGCTATCCCCAGCGCTGCGTGATCGAGGGCATGAGCACCTCGACCGACAAATGGGAACAGGACGCCGAGCTGAAGAAGTGGTACGACAAGTTCGAGCACCCGCTCTGGCAAAAGCAGGGCGACATGGCCCGCAAGATGGGCGGCCACGGCGGCATGGACTTCATCATGAACTGGCGAATCATCTACTGCCTGCTCCACGGTGAGCCGCTCGACCAAGACGTCTATGACGGAGCCGCTTGGAGCGCGGTTTCGCCGCTGAGCGAGTGGTCCGTTGCCCGCAACGGCCAATGCGTGGAGTTCCCGGACTTCACGCGTGGCGATTGGAAGACCGCGAAGCCGCTCGGCATTGTCGGAGCCTAGCCAAGCCCCGCCCCCAACCCTTACACTGGCAACGAGATGTTCTCCCTCGTTGCCAGTTTGCTTCTCTCTGCCCAAATGTCTAGCGTCCGTCCTCCCGCCGTTCCCCTCATCACCCACGACCCCTACTTCTCGGTCTGGAGCTTCAACGAGAACCTCGCGAGCAACTGGACGCGGCATTGGACGGGCGCGATCCAGGCGATGGCAGGGATGATCCGCATCGACGGCAAGACCTATCGCTGGGCAGGCACACCGCCCCAAGCCAAGGAAGCGATGAAGCAGACGAGCTTGGCCGTCTCCGCGACCCAAAGCACGTTCGAGTTTCTTCAAGATGGGGTGCGCCTGCGGGTGAACTTCCTCTCGCCGCTCCTCGCGGACGATCTCGACCTCCTCAGCACGCCGATCAGCTATGTCCAGATGGAGGCTTCGTCCGAAGACGGCAAAGAGCACGAGATCGGGCTGTACATCGACACCACGGGCGAGTGGGTGGTCAACTCAACGTCGCAGGAGATCACTTGGGGACGATTGCGGATTGGCGGCGACGAGGTGCTTCGGCTCGGGACGTCGGGCCAGCAGGTGCTGAACTCGGTGGGCGACGACCGCCGGATCGACTGGGGCTACCTCTGTTCGATGGGACCAGGTTCCACGACGAGCCTAGGCAGCGACCGCGCCGTGCGCGGTGGGTTCGCGAAGGGAGACCTTTCGGTTGATGACGACTTTCGGATGCCGAGGCCCGCGGTAGACAACTGGCCGGTGGCCGCCCACGTTTGGAGCTATCGCCTGAAGGCCAAGGAGCACCAGAAGCGAACGCTGATCGTCGGTTACGACTCGGGTGAATCGATCGAGTACTTCCGAAGGCCGCTCAAGGGCTACTGGCAGCGCGCAGGGAAGACGATGGCCGAGGCCCTCCGCGAGGCAAAGGTGAACGAAGCGTCGATTACCGCACGGGCGACTAAGTTTGACGCTGAGCTCGAGCGCAGGGCCACCGAGGCGGGAGGGAAGGACTTTGCGAGCCTCTGCGCCGTCGCCTACCGACAGGCGATTGCGGCCCACAAGCTCGTTTGCGACCTCGATGGCGAGCCGCTCTTCTTCAGCAAAGAGAACTTCTCGAACGGCTGCATTGCGACCGTCGATGTGACGTACCCATCCGCGCCGCTGTTCCTTTGGCTCAACCCCGGCCTCGCGAAGGGCATGATCGTCCCGATCCTCCAGTACGCGAACTCGAGCCGCTGGAAGTTCGACTTTGCGCCCCACGACCTCGGGACCTATCCGAAGGCGAACGGCCAGGTTTATGGCGGGGGCGAGCAGACGGAAGAGAACCAGATGCCGGTCGAGGAGTGCGGCAACATGCTGATTCTTGTCGCTGGGGTCTGCAAGGCACAAGGGAACCTCGACTTGCTCCACCGATTCCCGGGCGTGCTCGACAAGTGGGCGCGCTATCTCGAAGCCAATGGCCTCGACCCCGAGAACCAGCTTTGCACGGACGACTTCGCCGGCCACCTCGCCCACAACGCCAACCTGTCGATCAAGGCAATCGTCGGCCTGGGTGCCTATGCCCAGCTTCTCGAGCGGGATGGCCAGAAGGCCCTCGCCACCCGCTTCATGACCAAGGCGAAGGCGATGGCGAAGGACTGGATGAAGCTTGCCGCCGACGGCGATTCGACCAAGCTCGCCTTCGACCGATCGAGCACCTGGAGCCAGAAGTACAACCTCGTTTGGGACGAGCTTTTGGGGCTGGACCTCTTCCCGAAGGAGCTTCGCCAGAGCGAGGTGAAGAGTTACCTCAAGCGGATGAACAAGTTCGGCCTTCCGCTCGACAACCGCGCGACCTATACGAAGCTCGATTGGTGCATCTGGACCGCCTGCCTTGCCGATGACCGCGCGAGCTTTGATGCGGTGGTCGCCCCGCTCACGAAGTGGATGAACGAGACGCCGACGCGAGTGCCGCTGACCGACTGGTACGACACCGTTTCTGGCAAGCAGATCGGGTTCCAGGCAAGGAGCGTGGTGGGCGGGATATTCCTGCCGATGCTCAAACGCGCATGGCGATAGAGGCTCGTAAAATCGAGTCTTATGTTGGATTTGCGACCTTGTTGCGAAGCCTGTGGTGTTCCACTCTCACCCGATTCGCCTCTCGCCCGGATCTGCTCGTTTGAATGTACGTTCTGTGCTGAATGTGCGGAAGTTAGGTTCAAAGGGGTCTGCCCAAACTGTGGCGGAAACTTCGTTCCTCGGCCCATCCGGCCGCCCGAAAAGCTGGTTCAGTTTCCCGCTGCCGCCGCCTGCATCCCCGAGCCCAGGTGGCGGATTTGGTGACGTTTCCGCTCTACGAGGAGCGGTCCATCCGACACATTAGGAACGTTGACCGTCAGAACTGGACAATCAAGGTTTACGCGATTCACCAGGAGGGCGAGAGCGTGCCGGGCCAAGCCTTGGAGACGGGAATCGATCTCGCGTTCAGTCGCTTTGACCAATCCCGCGAATCGGTTTTGGCAGTAGGCACGGACTGGAATGGCCTCGAAACCTATGGTGTTGGCGTCCTCATGGTCCACCTTGGTCGCGAGGCGCTCTTTGCCATCCTCGCCCATTGGACTGGCGAGAACATGCTGCGGCAGGAAACCTGGGTCGCGAGCCGGGAAGAGCCCACCCGGTGGGAGGACATCACGCCGAGCGGCCTCACCACCTGCGTCTGGGAACTTGCCGTTCTTTGCCACGAAAGGCAGGCTTGGATTGAGCATGTGCTCCGTCCGGGCAACCTGGGCGCCAAGGCCGACTACTTAAATGACGTCCTGAACGCGGACCTCTAAATGGAAAAGGCCCCTGGGCTGCTGACCCAGGGGCCGAGTGCTACTTGCTTTGTAGCCAGTTTTGTAGCTTCGTTGGATTGAAGTTGGCGGCAATGCCATTCGGCACCCAAGACGTGTTGATCTTGGTGTTTGGATCCTGGGGCATTGGCCCGCCGGTCGCCGCATAAGGCTCGTACTTCACCACAAAGCTCGCGCCGCCGTCGGGGTCAATGTTGATTCCGCCATTGTTGCCGCTTCCGCCTGCAACGAGAAGTCCAGTGACTTCCGCATTCGAACCCTTGATCTGCATGCCACCCAGGGCCGTGTAGATCAGTCCCGCGTCGATCGCCGACGAAGAGGTGAGCGTGAACGCGTCGGGGGCCTCGGCAAGGATGACGAGCGCGGCTCGCATCATGACCATTTCGCGGGTCGTGAACGGACTGCCCTGTGTATCAACCTTGTACTCCGCCCCAGGAGCGTCGGTGTACTTGCCCTTCACGACAAGGGTGACGCCAAGGTTGAGCACGCGGCCGTTGTTGTGGAGGTTGCCCTTGACGTAAACGACGTTGTCCTTCGGATTGGTGCTGTTGGGCATGAACCGAAGCGTGTCCCCGCTCGCCACTTCAATGTTGCCCTGGATGGTTGCGGGAGCAGTGACGACCTTCCAGCCATCGCCCGGGCGACCCGGCATGCTCGGCGACTTAATGTTGATGTGGTTCTCGGCGTCTGGCTTTCCGGCGCGGGTGCTCCAGTCGTTTTCCCAACCGTTGACCGTCGTCTTGTCGGCGAAGTTGACCTTCGTTGGCATGCTGAGCACGCTGTTCGCGAGTCCGCCGAGGAAGGAGCCACTGGCAGGGGCCGCTGGATTCCGGTAGTTCTTGGAACCGTTCGAATTGCCGATGCCATCTTTCCCCTTGGTCAGGTTGGCAATCGCTCCGTCCGGTACCAGGAACTGACCTTGCACGTCGAGGACGTTCGGGTTGTAGTTCGACCCCTTCAAGGAATTCTTGCCCTGCCACGTGATGCCCGAATTGCCAACGATGTGGGCGTCAAGACCATTGGGTGAATAGGTTCGCAGGCCCATGTCGGTGTTGATGTCCACGCGCTCGTTGGAAACGATGGCCCCGATCGGGAAGGTGAACTCTCCGGGGGGCGGCGAGCCACCGACAACCTGCGTCTGCTGGATGAGGGATTGGTCAATGTTTCCACTGAACTGCGCGCTGAGGTTGCTGACGGTGCCGTTGGTCGCGGTACCGGTCCCTTCAATCGTGAAGATATAAGCCGAACGGCGGATCATTTGGCCTCCGCCGACGTCGATATCGGTGTCGATCTTGCTGACGTTGGTGATCTTGGCCGAATACGAACCGATCACCGTCTTGGTTTTGCCGTTGTCGTAAAACGCGGTGGTCTGCGGGAGCGTGAACGGATACGACTGCGTCTCGAGCATCTGGAGTCGGATGCGGTCGTAAAGCGCGTTGATGCCGCTTTCCGCGAGCGAAGAGGCCTGAAGCTTGTCCGCCGCGCCCTTGCTCGTTCGGTCGTAGGTCGAGGTCACACCGAGGAGGGCCATGCCCATGATGCTGAAGCACAGCACGAAGAGCAGCACAAGCCCCATTGAGAAGCCGCGTTGAAGTCGTGGTGAGGATTTCTTGATCATGTTTTCTCCTAAAGTTATCGATTGAGAAGGCTGATTCGGCTGTCGATCACGAGGGGCTGAGATTGGGTCTGGTTCCGCCGATTGAGATAGGTCGCAGAGATGTTCCAGACCATCCGCACCGAGTCCGTGGCGTTCGAGCCATCGGAATCAGCTGCGACGGAAGGGTCGCAGGGATACTCCACGTCGATCGGCACGCCCGAGTTCAGCGAGCTCTTGAGGATCACGGTTTGGCCCTGGATCGTGGCGTTGCCGTCAGCAATTCGGTCCACGCCGCCGATGAGAACTTGGTTCTTCAGCCCGCCGACGCTCGCCGAGGGAGTCGTTTGGAGCGTGTAGATGTTCGTACCTGGGTCACCCTGAAACTGATCCTGGGCCGCAGACGCAAACGTGATCGACGTCAGCTGGGTTGCGATCGTCTTCGCGAAGACCGGGGTCGATTCCTTCGTCGGCGTAATGCTCGCCGTATAGAGGTTCAGGACGTTCGGGCCGTTGGGGCCGGCGTCGGCGACCAATCGGTAGATGAACACGCTAAAGGTCCCCGCGATGGGCTTCTTGTTGATGTCGAACACCGGGATGCGAAGGATCAGCGTCTTGTTCGTGCTTGCCGAATAGAGCGGCGTCGCCCGCGTCGGATAGTAGGCGAGGCAACGGTCGGCGAGGCGAAGGTCGTTGGCGACCTTCTCAAAGTTCGACCGCGCGCCCTGGATGACGAACGACGTCGTTTGGACCTTGTTGAAGGTGTTTCCGGCGAGGAGGCTGGTTTCTAGAACGAGGAAGGTGATGACAGCAAAGATCGAAACGACGGCCATCGTTTCGACAAGGCTCACGCCTCGCTTCTTCTTTGCAGGCATCTTTACTTCCATTTCGAACCGTAAACTCCTGTCATTCCCAAGACTTCGGTGGTGCCGCCAGTACTCCCGCCGGATGTGGTTCCTGTCGTGCTACCTGTCGTTCCACCGGTCGTCGTGGTTCCGCCCGTCGTGGGGTCGGGAGGCGGAGTTCCGCCCGTGCTCGTGGTTCCGCCCGTCGTCGACGAAGGAGGCGGAGGGGGCGGCGGAACGTACTTGATCGTGTCCCAATCAAGCGGCGTCGTCCCATCATAGGGAGTGTCATAAAGGTTGTCTGGCGAAACGACAAGCTTCACTAGGGTGACGCTGGACGGGGTCGAATTCCGAATCGCGTTTTGCCAGGTGATCGTGACCGTGATCTGCTCAAGGTTTTTGCTCGTGCTGAGCGGCTGGACCGAGTATGTGCCGCTTAAGATCGTCCCCTTGGGGAACTGCGCGGCAGATGCCGTGGGAATCGTGAACGGAATATCCACGCCAACTTGTCGGTTCGACTGCCGGATCGCTGCGATGTCATCGAGCTTCTGCCGGGCAAGGGACATCGCCACCGCTCGGCGCTCCGATTGGCGAGCAACCTTGGTCGAGAACACGCCCATCGTGAAGACGGTCAGGATGGAGACCGTGAGGATGCCAAGGAGGGCGAGAAGCTCCAACATGGAGATTCCCCGTTTAGTTCGCCTAGGTCGTTGGCAGCCGAAATGCATAAGATGCGGACGTGATCCGTATCTGATTCTCGGCACAATGGGTGGTCTTCCAACAGGGAAGAGTACGAGGATTTCCTCAGTCAGCGTTTTCCAGCGAACTGCGCAGTTCACTGGGCACGAGGCCTAGATACTCCTTGACGGACTCGCGCAGGCCCTGCGTGGTTCCGAACCCGCAGTTCGAGGCGACGAGGTCGACCGGCATTTCGGTCGTGGTAAGGAGTTTTACCGCGGTCTCCGTGCGACATCGGTCCACGTACTCGTGGAAACCGTAGCCAACGCTCGCCTTAAAGACGCGTGAAAAGTGGAACGGCGAATAACCAGCGTAGTCGGAGGCGTCCTTGAGCGCCCAGTTGCCATTCGGCTTATCGCGCACCTTCCCGACGAGGTCGCGCAGGATTTCGGGCAAATCGGGGGGCAGGGAAGCGAGAAGGAACTCGTTGTCGGACTGCAACAGGTATGGAAGCGCCTCGTAGACGACGCTCATGAAGATGCTTTCGGCCTGGCCGCCACCGTGCTTACAGGCCGACTTTGCCCTTGCCTCAAGGCCAATGAAGCTGGGGTCAGTCGCTCGCACCGCGACCATTCGATCCTTTTGGCTTCCAACGGAAGACTCTTCGACGAGGCGCTCGAGGATCGGGTGCGCGGAGACGTGCCACCGGATCGCGAGAGCCTGGTGTTCGCCGCGGGCGGCGTTGATCGCCATCGACTGCCCAGCGCGGAGGAAAACGATGCTTCGCGGTGGGACAATCGCGATCTTGGAGAGGCCGGGGCGAAGGATGACCGCGCCTTGCAAGTTAAAAATCAGGCACGCATTCTCGGCGGAGACTTGGAGTCGCCCATTTGCAACACGGGACACCGTGCCAATGATACGCTCGGCGGCTAGGGCCCACGGAGCCGTGCAAAGTGGTACACGTTCGATGCTGTTTGAGCAATCAAAGCTCAAACTTAGGTGCGACTCGTCTGAAATCCTCGCGCCCATATCGTTACCCTTTGTACTTTGTCACCGGACTTTCACATCATACTGAACGCATTGTTCTCACTGGTGAGGTTTAGAGCCAAGAATACAGAAGATTTCCTCATTTGAGTATGGGTTCTCGCCTAGGTTTCAAAATTCTATGAGGATTCCTTGCTTCGAAGCGGGTATCTCTGGGGCGTGGGAAAGAACGTCGCCATCCTTGGGGCCACCGGCGCGGTCGGTCATGAGCTCCTCCACATTCTCGCTGAGCGCAACTTCCCCATCTCCGAACTGGTCCTTCTCGCGAGTCCACGGTCTGCCGGTTCGACCTTGAAGTTTCGGGGCGAAGAGGTGGCGGTGCAGGCAGTTTCGAAAGATGCCTTCGCCGGAGTGGAGTTCGCCTTCTTTAGCGCGGGGGCGGATCGCAGCCTGGAATGGGCACCGGCGGCGAACGAGGCGGGCGCCATCGTCATCGACAACAGCAGCGCCTTCCGAACTCACCCGGAAGTCCCCCTCGTGGTGCCCGAGATCAACGGCGAGCAGCTCAGCGCAAGGCCAAAGCGAGTCAGCGTTCCGAACTGCACCGCCATCCTCCTGACCATGGTGTTGCACCCGATTCGTGCTCTCGGGAAGTTCGATCGGGTCGTCGTAAGCACCTATCAGTCGGCGAGCGGTGGTGGAGCATCGATGATGCAAGCCCTGGTTGACCAGACGAAAGCCGCCCTCGCGGGCGAACCGCCGAAGGCTTCGGCCACATTCCCGCCCTACGCGTTTAACCTCTTTAGCCACAACACGGTGATTGGCGCGGACGGCTTCAACGGCGAAGAGTCTAAGGTGATGACCGAGACCCGGCGCATCCTGGGCCTCCAAGACCTCAGCCTGATGGTCACCTGCGTTCGGGTGCCGGTGCTGCGTGCCCACTCCGAGTCTGTCGTGATCGACTTTGCGGGTGAGGCGCCGAGCGTGGAGAACATCCGTGAGGCGCTGGGGTCGGCTCCGGGCGTTCGGCTGCTCGATGACCGTGAAAACAACGACTTCCCGACGCCGCTCGCAGCCTCGGGTGGGGATGACGTCCTCGTCGGGCGGATTCGCCGCGATCCGAGCCGGCCAAACTCCATTGCGCTCTTCCTTGCCGGCGATCAACTGCGAAAGGGTGCCGCGCTGAACGCGGTCCAGATTGCCGAGCGGCTGCTTTAGAGCCCGAACTCAGCGCGCCACGATCCCATCCAGCGATTGGCGGCATACGGCGCGGCGGTGCCGGTCGGAGGTGCCTTGACCGCGCCTTCGATCATCGCGAGCCAAGTGGCGGGAGGAAGCGAGATCAGCTGGGCCTCTTTCACCCCACTCGGGCCTTCGAGCATGAGGCCCCGCGTGCTGACGTAAATCTTGGTGTCACCGCCGTCGACCTTGGCGATCAGCGGATTGGTGGGCGAAGTCGCTGCGAGCTCAGCTTCCAACCACGCCCGGCAATCCACAAGGTCCTTAATCGTCTCGCGCCGCGCCGGATCGGAGTTTCCGAGCAGCCGCAGCATCTCCGTGAAGTCGTAGCGCGAACGCGCTTCCTCCAGGTTCGGCTGTGGAGCTGGCGTGGGCGGGGTGGGCGTTCCGGTCGGTTGCGCCGTGGCCGTGGCGGTGGGACTGGGTGAAGGCTTGGAGGTTGGCGAAGGACGGACGGTCGCGGAGTGTTTGCTGTCGAGGTCCTTTATCGTCGACTTCACCGGCTTCTTTCCAACCCAAATGATGATGACGGCGAGGGCAAGGAGGAGGCCTCCGACCAAGGCGAGCATGACGCCTGCGCGAGCACCCGAAACGCCGTCTTTTTGTTCGCTCGGCGAAGGTAGAAGCGGGTCGTTGTCGGTCGCGAACTCGCTGAGCGGCGGCACTTCGTAAACCGGAACGGGCTCCGCAATGTTCTTCAGGTGCTTCGCGCCGAGGAAGCGGGCCTTGACCGGCACCTTGTGCTTGATCACGTCGCCAACCATGCGCGAGTAACAAATTGCTCCCGGTTTGCACTCCGCTTGGAGTCGAGCGGCAACATTCACACCATCGCCAAAAACGTTCTCACCGTCGATGATGACGTCGCCCATGTGAACGCCCAGCCTGTGCATCAGAACGCTGACCGCAGGCATGTTTCGACTTGAAACATAGAGGCTTTGCTGGATCTTCAGCGCGCACTGCATCGCCTCAACCGCGCTGCCAAACACCATAAGCATGCCGTCACCCATCGTGTTGAGCACCCTTCCGCCATGCGAATGACAGATCTCGGTCATGAGGTTGAAGTCGCGCTGCAGGATCTTAAACGCGGCTTGCTCGTCCTTTCCCGCGAGCTTGCTAAAGCCCACTGCGTCGGTAAACACGATGGCGGCAAGCAACCGATGCTGCGCAACGGGCTTTTCGCCTTCTGGGGGTGTTTCGTGGTCCGACATGGTCGTGATCGACGGTTAATTGCGAGAATTTTACAGCTTGAAGACGAAACACCCTTGCAGATTGATCCTTTCCCTAGTAAAGTTGGCAGGGATCTTTATTGAGGAAGCACATGATTCGACTCTCTGAAAGCCGTTGCCCCAACTGCGGTTCACCTCAATCAAGCGTTCAGTCCGTAGCTTGTTCGAACTGTAAGGGTGTTCTTCAAAACGAAGAAAGGTCGCTCGACCGAGAAGAACTCTCCCCAGACGGGCGACCTTTAGCGCACGATCCTAAGCCAATGCCATCGGCATAATCACGCAGAAGAAGCTGTCATCGTCGGTGGGCTTCACCACGGCAGGCCTCATGCTCTCCGTCATCTCAAAGTAGGCACCGATCGCTTTGGTTCTTGCACTCTCTCCTTGTGCCTTTTTTGACTGATCGGCTGCCGCCTGTTCCTCTGCTGCCTTGATGCCAATTGCTTCAACGACCTTGATCGCATCGGTGACGTACCGACCATTGAATGCGATTTCGATGTCTCCGTTGTTGCTCACCATTCCGACCTCTTCCTTCGCGTCGCCCTTTTCGTCGCTGTGCGCGGCGATGATGATCTGGTCGCCTTCGCCCTTAAATCGCACCCGGTTGGCGTTGTCGCGAGCAAGGATCAAACAGCGGTCGACCTTGTTCATCAGCTCCTTCACGTCGACCATCCATGATCTGGTTGACTCCTTGGGTACCACGCGATCCCAGTTCGGATAGACGCCCGCGAGAAGCTGGGAAACCACTTTTGCACCGCCCGCCTCAACGCCGAGCCGTCCGTCGCCAAAGCGAAGGGTGATCATCTCGTCGTCGGCCACCGGCATGCCCATGAGCGCGCGAAGTGCCTTGTCGGGGACGATCGTGCTGATCGTCGCGCCGATGCCTTCTTGGTGAATCTGCTTCACGGCAAGGCGGTGGGTGTCGGTTGCCACAAGGGTGAGCTTGGCCCCGTCGTACTGGAAGAGCACGCCGGTGAGAACCTGGCGGTGGTTGTCAGTCGAAACGGCGAAGATGACCGAGTTGATCGCATCCTTGATCTGACCGAAGGGAAGCGTGAGCTCGCCGTCGCTGCCAAAGGCGGGCGGCTCAGGGAAGTCCATCGCGTCGATGGTCTGGAGTCGATACTCCGAAGCGCCTTGAACGAGCAGTGCCCCTTGGCCGTCGAGCGTGCGAAGCTCCAGGTCAGCATCCGCAAGGCTGCTGACGATGTCCTTGAGAAGGCTTGCCTGAAGGCAAACCGAGCCCGTCTCGCGAACGATGGACGGAATCTGGCGCTCGACCCACATCTCTCCATCGCAACCCAAAACTCGAATCCCAGTCTCGCTGGCTTCTACTTTGAGGTGTTGCAAGATCGTGACCGACGTGCGCGAACTGGCAGCAAGCGAAGCAGCGGAAGTGGCTTCGAAGAAGGCTTTTCGGGGGCAATCAAGTTTCATGGTTGGCTTCTAGAGGGCCTTGGTGCGACCAAGGCTAGTTTTGGATGGGCAAGGGAAACTGGAGGTAGGCCGGCGATGGCGTTCGGGTCTGCATCTCAACACCGCGGGCATAAACTTTCATCAGGATGCGCTGGTACGACTCTTCGGTGAATTGGGGGGCTGGGAGGTCGTGCAGCTGGTCGACCGCTGCACGGAGACTTCTCATATCGGCCTTCATGGCCTCATCTCCTTCGGCAGCGCGCTCAAGTTCGGCGTCAACGTCTTCGGTTAACGCACGTTCGGCATAAAGATCGACGAGTTTCCTGTACAGTTCGTTGTTCATGACTTCCTTTCGAGCATTCCGCTCAGTTTGTCTCTTAAGGCTCTACGTCCTCTGTAAAGCCTGCTTTTGAGGGCAGGGACGCTGATTTCCAGCATCTCTGCAGCCTCGCGAGCCGCCATGTCCTCTAGATCGCAAAGGACAAGTGGCTCCCTGTATTCTACGGGCAGTTCAGAGAGGGCTTGATGGACCGTGACGCGAATGGCGGTTCGATCCTCCCCTCCTGAGTATTGGGCGTCGGGGGGCAGTTCAATAAGCTTGTGCTGCCGCAAACGATCGATGCAGAGATTTCGGGCGATCCGGAACAACCAGGTGCGAAAGGCTCCATCCGCTCGCAACTCATTGGACCTGCGGAGCACACGCAGAAAGGTTTCTGCGGTCGCGTCCTCGGCATCGGATCGGTTCCCGAGCATGCGGTAGGTGTACCGAAAGATCCGCTCGCCATAGATCTCATAGATGCCACCCAGCGCGTCGGCATCGCCCCTTGCGAGGGCGGCCAACCAGCGCTTTTCGGCCAGTGAGTCCTGCGACGAATCGTCATGCATAGAAATGGACGGGGGCGCACACCCATGAGATGCGCGCCGGATCATTTTATCCGTTTCCAAAGCAAAACGACCGGGGTTCTTGGCCCCCGGTCGTCATTTGTCTAAAGGAAGTTGAAGTTAGTTCAGCTTGATGTAGCGAACCTGCGGCGCGGCCGCTCCCGAAGCACCCTCAAGACCGCTGAACAGCACGAGGTAGATGCCACCGGCGTCGAGGGTCGGCGTGGTGGTGGAGTAGATGTTCTCCGTACCCGTGCGGCGCACTTCGAAGGTGAGCGAGTTGCCCGAATCAACGACGATCGGGGCTGCGGTCGCATAGTTAATGCCGGTGACCTTGTACTGGGGGTTGTCGCCCGGGTTCTGGAAGTCGATGCCCGGGGTCTCAAAGCCGTTTGCGCGGTTGAAGGCGTGGAAAACGTAAAGGCGAGCCTTGCTGCCGTTCGGCGGCGCAACGTCGATTGATGCGGGGGCGAGCTGGACCCGCTTGAGGAACTCGGTTCCGAAGTTCTGGAGTCCGAGAGCGATCAGGATCGTGTTGCTGTTCGGGGCGAACTGCTGGGTCTGCGCGGCGTACGAGTCGTTGTTGCCTGCGTCAAAGAGTTCCAGGTCGTAGGTGTCGGCGTCAATGCTGAGGCTCGAGGGGTTGTCCGACCCGGCAGGAATAATCTGCGTGTAGGTGGTCGTGAGGTTATAGGTGTTGTTGTCGCGGCTGATCTTCAGCTTGATCCCGGTCGTGTTATCCGAGACCGCGTTCACAAATCGAACCTTCGGCTTGATAACCGTCGAGACGCCACCGTTGCCCGCACAGGAGGTGAGCCCCCCGACGAGGGTGAGTACCGTTGCGGCCATCATGGCCAGCCGTTGACTTCGCTTCCTTCCACTCAGCATGTGTTAATCCTGGCTCAAAGCAATCCCAAACTCTGCCGCAAGGTCTTCGGCAAAGACCTCATAGCAAAGGGGACAGCCGAGAAGAGCCGTCTCCTTCCATTGTAGCCGCTTCGTCCCGCAGTACGGGCACGACTCGCGGGATCGTACCGGCGATAGCATGGAAGTTGCAATACGACTCCACGGTCCACCAAGGACTCGATCCGCGCACGTCGAACATAGACGAAAGTTTTGGCCGTCCTGTTTCAATTGGACGGTAGCGACCCGCCCGCATCGTTCACAGATCACGAGAACTCGTCACTTAAACCAGCGTTGTCGCGGGGGCGCCAAACGGGGTACCGGTCTCGGTGTGGAGTCGGAAGCGGCGGATGACCTCATTGGTGATGGGGCCCGGCTTGCCATTTCCGATCGGCGTTGCGTCGATGCTCACCATCGGGATGACTTCAGCGGCGGTGCCAGTGAGGAAGGCCTCGTCCGCGCTAAGCACGTCGTACGGCGTCAGGATGGTCTCCTCCACCGTGTAGCCCGCTTCGCGTGCCATCTGGATCGCGACGTCGCGGGTGATGCCCTGGAGGATGCCGCAGCTCGGATGGGGCGTTCGAACGATGCCCTTTTCGATGAGGAAGATGTTGTCGCCCGTGCATTCAGCAAGCTGACCCTGGTGGTTCAGCATGAGCGCTTCGCCTGCGCCGCGTCGGTTCGCCTCTTGCTTGGCGAGGATGTTCGAGGCGTAGCGGCCAATGCACTTGATGCGCGGATCGAGCGAGTCGGCAGGAATGACGCGGAAGCTCGAGGTCACGACGTGGAGGCCGGTCTCGTACGACTCCTGCGAGTAGAGCGCAAGCGTGTTGATCATGATCATCACGTTCGGCGTTTGGTCGATCGCATCGGGGTTGAGGCCAAGGCCAGTGCCGCGGGTCACGTTCAATCTGATGTAGCCGTTGTCCAGGTCGGCCTGAGCACAAACGCTCAGGACGAGGTTGCGAAGCTCCTCGAACGGGATGTGCATCTTGAAGCCAAGGAAGGCAATGCCGCGGTATAGGCGGTGGAGGTGTTCGTCGAGCTTGAAGACCTTGCGGTTGTAGAATCGAATGCCCTCAAAGAGACCGTCACCGTACAGCAGGGCATGGTCAGCGGCACTCACAACTGCAGACTCGAGCGGCATCACCGAACCATTGATCCAAACCAACTTTGGCATGCCTACAGGATACTCCAAGGCCCCCCTGTCGAAGATTCAAATTTCCGAAGGATCAAATGAAGCTAATAAATCGTCAAAAATGTAATAATTGTTAGAGGGATTGAACGTCGAAATCCTGACGAAAATGAAGAAGTTCTGGGTTATTACAGGGATTGTTACGCTTGTGCCGGCGGCCACGATGGCCATTTTGGCGGCTCGCTATCAGCCAGTCATTCGGCCAAACACTCAGGTGGGACTCGTTCCCGTCGGTGGCCTCACCAAGGAAGCCGCGATGGAAAAGGTCCGCATTTGGTGGGAAAGCGAGAAGGATCGCAAGCTTGAGCTCACCTGCAAGTCCTTCACCACGAAGATGCCGCCGATGACGGCGGGGGCCCTCGGCATTGTTGTCGATGACCTCAAGTCCATCGAGCAGTGTGAAATCAGCGACTTTTGGGATGCGACCAAGAACACCCTGAGCGGCACGCCCGAAAAGGTTGTCCTTCCCGTCGTTTACAAGTCGGTCGGAGCCAACTTTGATCAGTTGAAGAAGAAGATCAAGGACGCGATCGGCCCGATCAAGGAAGCGACCGCCGTCTATGTGAAGGGTCAGGTGGTCACGACCAAAGAAGTCACCTCCTTCACCCTCGACGAGGCCAAGCTCACCAACGCGGTGACCGATGCCCTCGGCAAAGACGGAACCGTCGAGATTCCGCTGACCGAAGCGCCCAAGAAGGTGTCCGACGAGCGACTTGCTGAGATCAAGGAAGTCGTCAGCCAGTATTCGACGACCTTCCCGTCGTACCAGACGAATCGAAACACGAACATTCGACTCGCCGCCTCGAAGCTAAATGGCCACATCCTCCTGCCGGGCGAGAAGATCAGCTTCAACAAGACGGTAGGGCAGCGAACGGTCAAGGGTGGCTTCCGCGAAGCTCCGGTTCTTGCCAACGGCAAGCACGATAAGGGCATCGGCGGTGGCATCTGCCAAGTCAGCACGACGATGTACAACGCCGTGCTCCTTGCCAACCTCAAAATTGTCCAGCGACAGAACCACTCGGTGCCCAGCGTCTACGTTCCTTGCGGACGGGATGCCACCGTGGACTGGCCGGACCTCGACCTTGTTTTCCAGAACAACACCGACAAGGCGATCGCGATCAGTTCCAGCTACGAAACCGGACGACTCACCTTCCGGATCCTCGGATCGAAGGTTCAGGGCCAATCGGTGAAGATCGTGACCTCGGGCTTCCGATCGTGGGGCAACGGCGAAGTTCGAGTTCCCGACAGCTCGCTTCCTCCCGGACGTGAGCACGTCATCGAGGGCGGCTCGGCTGGTCGTTCGATCAACGTCTACCGCGTCGTGATGCTGAACGGTCAGGAAGTCAAGCGCGAGTTCCTCGGCCAGAGCTACTACCGAGGCATGAAGCGCCAGGTCGCCTACAGCACCCAGCGCGCCGCGCCCAAGCCTGCGCCCGCCGCTCCGGCCGCCGGTGGTGGAGAAACTCCCGCACCGACGCCTGAGCCCGGCCTGTAAGACAATCTGACTACGAGAGGATGGCGAGGTTCAAGACTTCGCCCTCTGGCGAGAGGTCGTAGACTCGCGGAACGCCCGTTGCAAGTTCAGTTTCAAGGATTTGCTCGGGCGTCATCTTTTCCAGAGCCATGACAATCGATCGGTTCGAATTGCCATGGGCGACGACGAGCACGTCCTTGCCCTGGCGGATGTCGCCCATGATGCACGACTCAAAGAAGGGAAGCGTGCGCTCGCTCGTGGTCTTGAGCGATTCGCCCTGGGGCGGGGGAACGTCGAAGCTGCGCCGCCAAATCTTGACCTGATCCGGGCCGTACTTCTTCGCGGTGTCTTCCTTGTTGAGGCCCTGAAGCGCACCGTAGTGCCGCTCGTTGAGCGCCTGGTCGCGAATCACTGGGATCGAGATCTCCATCGACTCGAGGATCAGTCGGAGCGTGTTCTGAGCGCGGCTGAGCGCACTCGTGTAGGCGACGTCGAAGTGGATACCGCGAAGCTTTTCGCCCGCGCGCCTTGCTTCGTCCTCACCAACCGCGGTGAGAGGAACGTCGACCCAGCCCGTAAAGCGATTTTCGAGGTTCCAAAGCGATTGGCCATGGCGAACAAGAACGAGTTTCGACATGGCCAAAAGCTTACCAAAGGGAGCCGGACTTAATAGTCCGCGTAGAGGTGGAACTCGTACGGGTGCGGCCGCAGGTCCACGGCGTCGCACTCGTGCTCGAGCTTGTACTCAACGTAGGTCTCGATGAGGTCCTTGGTGAACACGTCGCCTCGGAGGAGGAACTCGTGGTCTTCCATCAGCGCCTGGAGCGTCGCGCGGAGCGAACCGGGCGTCTGCGGGATGCCTGCTCGCTCAATGGCGGGAAGTTCGTAGAGGTCCTTGTCGAGCGGAGCGCGCGGCTCAATCCGGTTCTGAACACCATCCAGGCCCGCCATCAACAATGCCGGGAAGGCGAGATAGGGGTTGGCCATGGGGTCCGGAGCGCGGAACTCAATGCGCTTCGCCTTTGGCGACTTGCTCACCATCGGGATGCGGATACAAGCCGATCGGTTTCGAGCCGAGTACATCAGGTTGATCGGTGCCTCGTAACCGGGGACGAGTCGTCGGTAGGAGTTCGTCGTCGGGGCGCAGAAGGCAAGCAGCGCCGGCGCGTGCTTCAGGAGGCCGCCGATGTACCAGCGCGAGATGTCGCTGAGACCGGCATAGCCCGCCTCGTCGTACATCAGGGTCTGGCCATTCTTCCAGAGCGACATGTGAACGTGCATCCCGCTGCCGTTGTCGCCAAAAAGCGGTTTCGGCATAAACGTCGCGATCATGCCCGCCATGAAGGCCTCGTTCTTGACGACGTACTTGTACTTCATCAGCTTGTCGGCCATCGTCTTGAGCGTGTCGAACTTCATGTCGATTTCGCATTGAGCGACAGCGACTTCGTGGTGCTGCATCTCGACGACGATGCCGACCTCTTCCATGCGCTTGACCATGCGGCTGCGAAGGTCCTGCAGCTTGTCAGTTGGCGGGCAAGGGAAGTAGCCGCCCTTGTTCTTGATCGGGAAGCCGGGGCTCGACGCGTCGCCGGAGTTCCACCATGCCTCGTCGGAATCGAGCCGGAAGCTCGCACCCCATGGCTGGTTCTCGAAGGTGAGCGAATCGAAGACAAAGAACTCGGCTTCGGGGCCAAAGAACGCGGTGTCCGCGATGCCGGTGGTCTTCAGGTACTGCTCGGCCTTGTGAGCGACGTAGCGCGGGTCGCGGCTATAGGGCTGACGGGTGAGCGGGTCCTCGACCTGACAGATCACGACTGCCGTGGTGTGCTCGTAATACGGGTCGATGAAGAGCGACTCGGCGTCGGGAATCAGGAGCATGTCCGATTCGTTGATCGCCTGGAAGCCGCGGATGCTCGAACCGTCAAAGGGCAGACCATTCTCAAAGTGGTCCGCGCTGAAGTGCGAGGTGGGGAGGGTGAAGTGGTGCCAAGTGCCGAAGAGGTCCACAAAGCGGATGTCAACGAACTCGGCGCCGTGGTCCGAGATAAAGGCGATGGCTTCTGCTGCAGTCATGGTGGGCTGAAAGGTCAAGAATTACAACTTGGCGAGTCACCCCCGTTGGTGCCCGCAGACGAGGAGAGCTATGGTCGACGGGCCCTGCCACCAATGGCAAAGCCACCCTCCGGCATCCCTTCCGAAGGCCACAACGATTGGATCGCTTCTAGGGACGAGATGAGCCCCAAGAACGATTCAGAGATTACTTCACGCCGCGGATATTCTTCAGGAGGTAGCCGCTGAGATAGAAGCAAACCGCCGCAAACACGAAGATGATCGCAAATCCAAACGGCATGTACCGCTCGGGCGAGTTCGCGAGATCGACGATTCCGCCTGCCCGACCTTGCATCGCGCTGATGAACCCCTCGCGGAAGTCACCAACCTGACGGCTCAAGGCGACATGGTCTGAAACCGGCATGGTCGAGAGCACCTTGCCCGCGATGAGCGGTCCGACCTGTTGGGGCAAGACCATCGCGATGTGCCAAACCGCCATGTCCTTCGCAGCCGCCCGCTTGTCCGGCAGGGTGTCCGCGCCGAGCGCCCAGTCCACGCTGATGTATGCGCCGTAGCCGATGCCGAAGATGATGCCGAAGACAATCGCCACGATCAAGCTGTGGGCGAGGATGAATGCTAGCGCCATCGTGCCGATGATGCCGGTCGACCAGTAAACGATCGTCTTTCGGCCCAGCTTGTCTGAGAGGGAACCGCCGACAATCGCGCTGATCGTCGCGCCAACGAGGATGAGGCCAAGGACGATGCCGCCCGTCGCCGCCGGATTGGGCAGGAGCAGCTGGTCGCGAAGGAAGTAGGTGATGTAGGGCGAGATCGAATAGAAGCCAACCATCATGAGGGCGCGAGTGATCCAGACCCAGCGGAAGTCGTGGTTGTCGCGCAGGACCGACCAAAGGCTGCCAAGGAACTTGTTCCAGTTGATCTTGGGCACGGGGCCCTGGAGCGGCGTTTCGGGAATCGCGATGAGGGAAAGGCCGAGGCAGATCGTGTAGACGACGATGATGACCTGGTACACGAAGATCGGATTGTTCTTCACGATGAGGCCCGTGCCGACGGCGGCGATGAGGGTCGCCACGTTGCTCATCACGCCCATGAAGCCCGAAGCCTTGCCGCGCTCGTTCTCGGGGACAAGGTCGGGGATGATGCCGCTATAGGCGGCAAGGACGGTGTTCATCCCGAACTGCAGCGCGAAGTAGCCCACGAAGTAGAGGTTGATGTTCTTTGCGCCCGACGCCGCATACATGATCCCAAGCGAGCCGATCGACATGATGCCGCCGACGAGCATGTAGGGCCGTCTTCGACCCCATTTCGAGGTGCAGCGGTCGCTGAGGACGCCAACGACGAGCGGAATGAGCAGAGCGGGGATCGCTCCGAGGGAAAGGAGAAGACCCAGCGTTTGCGCGCTCGATTGCGGCGCAAGGCGGCTCATTTCTTGGGCCAAAACCGGACCCAAGAACGCACCCCAAACAAAGTTGAAGGCGAACCAGAAGAACGACAGCTTGATGTGATCAAACGTCTTCATCGGCCTTCCTTCAAAGACAGAGGCGACGTGGGGCACTTCTGGATCGGGCGCAGCTACATGGCTCATGATGGGTTCTTTAGAATGGACGCGACGGCGTAGTCGTAATCTTCTTGGTCGTCAATGTCATACGCCAGATGGGGGTCGGAAAGGACCGCGTGGATCTTGCACTTGAGAATCTGTTCGACGCGGCCAATCGCCTGATCGAGGGTGAGGGTCTTGCGCACGAACTTAATCGTGGCGGAGAGGCCGAGCAGCTTCGCCATGCCGAGCTTTGACTTTCGCTGGGCAAACACTCGGTCGATCTCTGGCTTCATCCGGCTCAGCGCAGCTGAGTTCATGCGATAGACGCCGCCGAGCGTGTAGCTTTCGCTCGCCAAGGTGACAAACGTCGCGGTTGAGTTCGGAAAGGCGGCTTCGTAGGAGGCTTGCGAGACGAGCGAGCCGCAGATCTCTGCGGTCTCGGGACAACCAGCGATGAACCGGTCGATCATCGCCTCATCAAGGAACGGGAGGTCGGTGGTGACGATGAGGACGTCCTTCGTAGCGGGCTTGAGGGCGTCCAGACCACGAAAGATGTTGTCGGGGCCGGTGTTGCCGGGAGTGATCTTCAGGTCGGCAAGAGCGGTGCCAGGGTGGTTCAAGACCTCGTCAGGACCGATGACGACGAGGCGACCGATCTTGGGATGCGCCCTCAATACGCGCAAGGTGCGTTGGAGAATCGTCTCGTCCGAGAACTGGATCAGCGCCTTCCAAGGCGTTCCGGCAACATCGCCGAAAGGACCCTTGATGGGGCCTCCAGCGGGGAGAATGACGTCGTAGCTCGCCATGAACCCGCATTGTAACCGCTTGTCGCCGTCTTCAACCGGACCCGAAACGCAGCATGGGAGGCGAAGAGCACAAAGTCATCGCCAATTCTCGCGGGCGCGAAGCGGGATGCGGTCTGGTCAAACCGGGCGACCTCTTCGACGTTGCCGGTTGCGCCGACCCGGAGCATCCGGTTGCGCTGCATCAGGATCACCTCGTCGCCCTGGGCGAGGGCGGGTGAAATCCCGTAGTCTTGGTCGCGATTGAGGCTGGCCCGCCAAAGGGTCGGCCCGAGTTCGGAACCGAAGGAGATCGCAAAGCCGCCGGGGCTGCTCAGGACCACGCGCTCATCAAGGAGGACCGGCGTGCCGACCACCGAATTGCCCACGTCGCCGATCCAAACCGCCGTCCCCGTCGAGCGACTGAGGGCGACCAGATAGCCGTTCGAGGTGACCGCAAAAACGCGCTCCGCGCTGATCACCGCGCCCTCGACCTTGCCGCCCATGTTGCCCGCCCAGATTGGCTTGCCATCCTTCTTCGAAAGGATGCCGACGAACCCCTTTTTCCCACCGACAAAGTAGCCTTCCTGGAGCGGAATCGGGCCGACGGTCAAAATCTCCTCGTCGGGAAGGGAAGTTGTCCAGTTGGCTTTTCGCGTTTCGAGGGCGACGGAGCTGACCTTGCCCGGAGCGGGCGAG
The DNA here is from genome assembly GCA_018268355.1 of Armatimonadota bacterium. Lineage (GTDB taxonomy): Bacteria > Armatimonadota > Fimbriimonadia > Fimbriimonadales > Fimbriimonadaceae > JAFDWR01. The sequence continues at coordinate 345,004 of JAFDWR010000001.1, forward strand.
TAGACGAGGGTGCCGTCGGCTGCCGCGAGCGGAGTCGCCGGCCCGCTGTGAGGCAGCGTGAACAGCCTCTTGCCCGACTTCAGATCCAATGCCACGAGGGGGCCGTTATCCACCGTGGCGAAAACGCGATCGGTCGTCACCGCGAGCCTTGCGCCAAGCTCCTCTTCCTTGAGGGGGTAGCTCCAGCGGGTGGCACCGTCGGTCGTGTTGATGTTCGTGATGCCCCGAAACGTCGAGACAAAAAGCGAACCCGGAATGAGCAGGCGATCGACAATCTCAGCGTCGAAGGATCTTTTCCAGACAAGAGCGAGCACGGCCGGCGCGAGCATCACGAACTATTTGACGAGCCATTCGCGATCGAGGATCGCAAAGCCGAGCGTGTCGCACCACTTTCCTTTGATCCAGATGTTCTCGATGTGGTGGGACTCTTGTCGAAAGCCGACCTTTTCCAGCACCCGAATCGACCCCGCGTTGGCGGGATCGGTGTCTGCGATCACGCGGCGGAGTTTAAGCTCCTTGAAGGCGAGGTCGAGCATCGAGGCGAGCGCTTCGGTCATGTAGCCCTTGCCCCAGAGGTCGCGCCGAAGGAGGTACCAGACCGTGGCTTGGCCGAGCTCGGGGTGGCTGAGGTGGAGGCCGATCCTGCCGACAACGGTGTCGTCGCCCTTGATCGTAATTGCAAGGTCATAGGTGCGCCGAGTGAGGGCCTGCGCGTCGCTCATGCACCGCTGGATGTAGTCGCGGCTCTCCTCGGGGGTGAAGATGTTGAAGGTCTGGTAGCGAACGACCTCGGGGTCGGACTCATAGCGCTGCGTGTGGACCCAGTCATCGGCCCGAAACTCCCGCAGGATCAAGCGCTCGGTGACCCGTTCCATGAGGTTCAGCTTCCCGAAACCGTCGCCCGGGTGCCTGGTTTCACTACCGGAATCTTCGCAAGCCACTCGGGGAGTTCATCGGCGGGCCAGGTCTCGCCCTCGACTTTCACACTTGAAAAGAGAGGCGCATCGAAGTTGAGGCCGACGCTGCTGCGGTCGATGAGCACGGCAACGCCGACCACGTCCGCCCCTTTTCCGCGAACCACGCCAAGCGTTTCAAAAACCGACCGGCCCGTGGTGAGGACGTCGTCGACGACAAGAACCCGGCACCCCGCGGGCAAAACCGCGTTGCGGCGGAAGCACTTCTCGCCGTTCTCGGTCTCGACGTAGCGCGCTTGGCACCCGAGTTGACGGGCGACCTCGAAGGCGAGGATGATCCCACCTGTCGTCGGACCCACGACGAAGTCGATGTCTTGGGATCGAAACTCTTCCGCAATCTTCTCGACGAGAGCGCTCACGACGGCGGGCTGTTCGAGCACGCGGAACTTCTCAAAATAGACGTCGGAGTGCCGGCCCGAGGTGAGGACAAAGTGGCCCCTCAGGATCGCGCCGCTGGATTCCAGCAGGTCGAGAAGGTTGGGAGAAGCCACTAGCCGACCACCGAGAACGGGGTCATGTCGCGAACGACTTCGTTCTCCTCACCGAGGAGGAGGATGCGCGGGATGATTGGCTCGTCGGCGAGATCAAAGGCAGCGATGATCACCTTGTCACCGGTGCGGAAGAAGTGGGCTGCTCCGCCGTTGAGTCCAACGACGCCGGGAGGGCCGCCAAAAGCGTAGGTTTGGATCCGAGCCGTGTGGTCTACGGCCCAAATGTGGACGAGCTCGCCATCTTGAATGCCGACCCGCTTCATCAGCTCAGCATCAATCTCGATGCTGCCGACATAGTCGGGGTTCGCATAGGTCACTCGTGCGTGGTGCAGCTTCGCCTTGAGGAGGGTGGACAGTCTCATTCCCGTTCTTTAGACTTCTTTACGATCAATCGGTTCGCTGGATTGCAAATCGGACCCGGCCGAAGGGCGAGGGCGGTGTCTGCGATAGAGCGCAGCCATCAATCCACCGAGGGTCAAGATACCCGTTCCCAAGAAGACGAGGAACGTCATCGGCTTATAGAACAGCTCGACCGGGAAGAGCGGCCGCTTGAGGAAGATCTGGACGGTGATCGGGTTTTCCGGTCCCGCCGGAAGGCTTGTCACCGCGACGAAGTAGTCGGTCCCGAGCGGAGTGAGCTCCGGAGTGAGTCCGTCGGGACCCATCTTGAGCATTGGGCTCACCTCGGTCGTCTTGCCGTCGAGGGTGACCTCTAGCCTTGCCCCGAACTTGGCATCGGGGGCGCGAGGATTCACCGGAGCGATCTTGTTGATGAGGACGATCTTGGCGACCTCGTTCTGGAACGGCTTGCCGATCGCGACTTCCGGTTCGGTCTCGAAGACCTTGATCACCGGCTGGTGGAGCGTCAGATAAACGTCGTGGCTGATCCCGCGCTTGATTGACGGCCACACCATCGCCTTGTCTTCGTTTCCGTTGCCCTGCAGGTAGTACAGGCCGGGTTCGGCAACATACTTGTCCTTGCCTTCTTGCATCGTGACGAGGACCTGGTTGTCGCGATTGAAGAGGTCATCCGGCTTGGTCATCTTGCCGACCGTCACCGAGTGGTTGAGCACCTTCGACGGCGTCTCACGTTCAAGGAAGGCTTGTTCATGCCGCTGCAGGCCGAGGCTGATGATGAGGCCCGACATGAGCATCGCCACGCCCATGTGGGCGATGAAGCCTCCCCAGCCGAGGGGCTTCGCCTTGAGCGACTCGATGATCCGCCAAATGTTCGCGATGACCGAGAAGAAGGTGAAGGTCACGAGGAACGTCACCCAGCCCGTCGCGGGGATGTCCATCGCGATGACGCGAATGGTGGTCTTCGGAATCCAGTCTTGCGAGCGGATGTAGAACAGGAACCCGGCGGAAAGAAGCAAGGTGAGGCCGATCAACGTCGGGAGCGACTTGACCAAGCGGTTCGAGGTCGACTTCCAGCCGAGGAAGGGCGCGACACCGGTGAGGAGCATCGCAGGGATGAAGAACCAGGTAACGACCTTGTGATAGAGCGCGGCCTCGACCACGGCCGGCTTGCCGGTCAGGCCGGTAAAGAACGGCCAACTCATGCCGACGGCGGTGGTGCCCGCGATCAGGCAAAGCAGCATCACGCCAAGCTGGTAGGCGCCCTCGCGGGTCATCGACTCCGTTTCTTCCTTCGCGGGCTCGTTTGCCTTCACGAGCCTGAGGCCATAGCGACCCCAAACGATAGCAAGCGCGCCCAACGACAGCACTAAGATGCCCAGGAGCAGCTTCAGTGCGGTCCGGTCCATCTGGGCGAACGAGTGAACGCTCGATTCGCCGAGCACGCCCGAGCGCGTCATGAGCGTTCCAAAGCAAAAGAGCACAAACGGAACGCCGGCAAGTAGGAAGTTGGAGCCGATCCAGCGTCCACGCGTGGCCTGGACGATGATGCCGTGGACCGACGCGATGCCGAAGAGCCAGGGGACAAAGCTGACGTTCTCGACCGGATCCCATGCCCAAAATCCGCCCCAGTTGAGGGTCTCATAGGCCCAGAACCCGCCGAGACAGAGGCCGAGGCCGGTGATCGTTGCGCTGAGGATCGCCCAAGGCCGGAAGCGGCTAACCCACTCCTTCGTGTCGCCGCCGAGCATTGCGGCAATCGTCCACGCAAAGCCCACCGTCAGCGACCCGAAGCCGAGGAACATGATCGGAGGGTGGATGATCACCCAGTAGTTCTGAAGGGAGGGGCTGAGGCCCGCGCCGTCGCCCGGATTGATCCACTTACCGTTCGCAAAGAGCTCAGGATTGAGGCCAAATGGCGTCTCGAAGGCAAGGATCGCGGCGAGCGCGGCGAGAAAGAAGGAATAGATGACGACGTATGTTCGCTGGAGCTTGCCGGTTGCGCGGAGGGTGAGAAGCCCAAAGATCGCGCTCGTCACCGCCCAAAGCAGGAATGAACCTTGCTGCCCCGACCAAACCGCCGCGATTCGATAAGCGATTGGCAGGTCCTTGGCAGAGTGCGAGCCGATGTACTGGTAGGCAAACTGCTCGCGGATGAAGAGTGCGGCGAGGCAGCCGAAGGTGAGGAAGAGCGCGCTCGCCCCAGAGATGAAAAAGAGGCGGCTTTGCTTCTCGGCCTTGCGGATTCCGAAGATGGCGGAGAGGAGAAAGAAGCCGACCGCGGCATAGACGAGCCCAGATCCAGCCTTGCCCAAAAAGAGGTCAAGACCGAGGGTTTCCTTGAAGTGTGGGTCCAAGTCTCAGTGTCCCCTTACTTCGCCTGGGCCTCTTCGTCCTTGTACTTAGTGGGACACTTGACCAGCATCCGCTCCGAAATGAAGTTCTGACCGTCGACGCGGCCAACCACGACGACCTTCTTCGCTTCACCAAGGTTCGCGGGTGGCTCGCCAACGTGGCGAACATGGATGCGGTCGCCAGCGGGGTCAACGAGGTCAAATTCAAGCTGATCGCCTGCTTTTCGTCGTTCTTTAAGGGTGGCGGTGTCGATGGTGCCAGCGATGTGAATGCTTTGGCCGCCATTCACCCGGGCTTCCTTGACGCTGAGGTAGCTACTGCCGCCTTGCGCAAAGGCAACAAGAACGCCGACCCCGGCGATTCCAGCGACGAGCGGAAGAAAGAGTCCCCGTGCCTTTCTCATACATAACATTCTACTCGTGGGAACTGGAAGTCTCCTCAAATCGTCGGGCTAAAATAGACACCATGTTGAAGCGACTCGCAATACCGTGCCTCGTGGCCGTTGGTTTGATGCCGATGGTTGGCGTTGCTCAGTTTGATAAGGAAGCCAAAGTCCCCGGGCGGATTAGCTTCAGCACCCGCATCGGAAGCTGGCGACTGATCCAGCGAAATGAGGCCGACCCCGTCAATGGCGAGCTTGAGTTCAGCTTTACCGGAACGCTCCTGATCAACCAGCCCGCGAAGGGCGCGATCGTCACGGTCAGCGGAAACATCCACAAGGAGTATCAGAGCGAGAAGGGTGGCCGCGTGGTTTACAACGGCACCGGAAAGCTCTACTTCAAGGGCCAGGCGCGGGCGATCCAGTGGTTCGGTCGCGACATGCAGGGCACCTATTACGGCCGCGGCGTCTTCAAGTTTTACGGCGAGTTCGACGACAAGCAGGAGACCGGTGCTTACTGGTACGGCGTTTTGACCGATACCAAGGCCAAGCGAAAGGCTTGGGGCATCTACGGTATGGATGGCGTCGTGCCTGAGAACGTCGCGAACATGGGCGGAAGCACGGGCCCCGTGAAGCGACGAAAGATCGGCGGCTAAATTGCTTCGCAACACCTTCGCCCACCTCCCAAAACTCGGGTTTGAGACCGAGACCCGGCTTTGGGAGTCGGGCGCAGCCTCGTGGGACCACGTCCTGGCTGAACCCAAGCGATTTCGTTACGGGACGGCGACCCGCAAGTCGGTGGTCGATGGCCTCCACGAATCCCAGGAAAAGCTCGACCAGGGCGAGCATCAGTACTTTGCCAAAGGTCTGGGCCTAAAGGAAGCCTGGCGGGCGTTCCCGGAGTTTCGATCCAAGGTCGCCTATGTCGACATCGAGACCGACGGTGGCCGGTCCGGGGACGCGATCACCGTCGTCGGACTCTATGACGGCGAGAACTTTGAAGCCTTCGTTCGGGGCGACAACCTGGAGTCGTTCCGCGACCGGATTTCTTGCTTCTCGATGATCGTCACCTTCTTTGGCAGCGGGTTCGACGTTCCCATGCTCCAGAAGCGGTTTCGGGACGTCAAGTTCGACCAGATTCACCTCGACCTTTGCCCCACCCTGCGCCGACTTGGATTTCGAGGTGGGCTGAAGAGCATCGAGAAGCAGGTCGGCATCGCCCGAGTCGAGGAGACCGAAGGGCTGACCGGCTTTGACGCGATCAAGCTCTGGAATCGCTACCTGCGCAACCGTGATGAGGGGGCCCTCGAGACCCTCATTGCCTATAACCGCGAGGATGTCGTGAACCTAGAATTCCTTGCCGAGCTGGCCTATAAGGGCCTCAAAGAGCAGGTCTACGACGCGGCAATCGCGCGGAACGCGCCAATCGCCTGATCGGTCTTTTCGTCGTCCACGTCGTTGTGGAACACGAGTCGCAGTCGGTTCGTGGCGACGGGGAAGCAGATGATGCCGTGCTCGGCGAGCCTAGCAACCACTTCGGTGGCGGGCTGGTCCGTTGAAACGAGGACGATGTTAGTCTGGACGGAATCCAGATCCACCTTCAGCCCCGGGAGCCCCGTGATCGCCTCGGCGGTTCGGCGCGCGCGGGCGTGATCCTCGGCGAGCCGATCTACCATCGTGCGCAGGCTAACCAGACCACAAGCAGCGAGAAGACCGGCTTGGCGCATACCGCCGCCCATTCGCTTGCGCCAGATTCGGGCGCGCTCGATGAACTCGGCGGGGCCACAAAGCACCGATCCCACCGGCGAGCAAAGCCCCTTGCTGAGGCAAACCGAGGCCGTATGGACGTGCTGAGTGATCTCGCGGACGGGGACGCCGAGCCCCACCGCCGCGTTCCAAACCCGCGCTCCATCAAGGTGAACCTTGATCTCGTGGCGGGCCGCGATGTGGGCGAATTCCGCCATCACATCAAGAGGGGTGATCGTCCCTCCCGCGCGGTTATGGGTGTTCTCCAGGCAGATGATCTTGGTGCCGGGCGTGTGCAGGCTTGCTTTGAGGATTCGGGCCTCCACCGCGGCAGGGTCCATCACGCCGAGCCGAGAGGGAAGGGTCCAGCTGACCGCCCCCGCATGGACGGCAGGGCCGCCGACTTCATAGTAAAGGATGTGGGCCTCTTCTTCGCAGATGAGGGCGTCGCCGGGTTGGCAGTGCGTCGCAATTGCGATCTGGTTCCCCATCGTGCCGCTCGGCACATAGACACCAGCTTCCATGCCGAGCATCGCCGCGCATTCGCGCTCGAGCTCCATGACCGTCGGGTCGTCGCCCAGGACATCGTCGCCCAAGGGGGCATGGGCCATGGCCTCACGCATGGCAGGGGTCGGGCGGGTCACGGTATCGCTGCGAAGATCAACCACAAGGTTAAACCTACCCGACGCGAGGCAAAACAAAGCCCCTGCCAATCCGAAATGAATCGGACGGGCAGGGGCCAGAGAGTGAGGGCTTACTTCTTGAGAAGGTCGCGGATCTCGGTGAGGAGCTTCTCCTCGTTGGTGGGCTCAGGCGGCGCGGCGGGAGCAGCGGGGGCTTCCTTCTTCATCTTGTTCATCGCCTTCACGATCATGAAGAGGACCATGGCCACCGCGATGAACGAAATGACGTTGTTGAGGATGTCACCAATCGAGATGATGACCGGCTTGTCGCCTCCTCGCAACGTCAGGCCCCAGCCCTTGAAGTCGGGCAGACCCACGAGGCTGATGATCGGCGTGATGAGGCCCGCGACAATCGAGTCCACGATCTTGCCGAAAGCGGCTGCGATCATGACGCCGATGGCGAGTTCCATCACGTTTCCGCGATTGATAAAGTCCTTGAATTCTTTGAGCATAGTTCCTCCGTGCAAACCAAGCGATTCTTTGCGCTTGCAACGACGGACGGGATTCTAGGACAATTCGAACCCAGCCCACAACATTTGCGCAAAAAAACTGCGCAACACCGGAGTGTTGCGCAGGAAGTTGGCGCGAAGCCAACGCAATCAAACGAAGAGGCTTACTTCTTCGCCGCTCGCTTTCGTCGAATGACGGCGATTGCACCGAGGCCAAGAGCTGCCATCGAGGCGGGCTCGGGGACGGCCTGGGTGTTGAAGTTCTCTCCATCAAACCAGCCCTGGGTGCAAACGGAGAAGTCCTTGAGGAATCCGTCGGTGCCGTAATCGGTGGTGAGACCGTTTGCGGTGTGGAACCAGATTCCAATCTTGTCGCCATACTTCGCGCCGCTCCAAGAACCGTTCGTCGAGTAAGGGCTGGTGCGATTGTTGATCGCCGTGGCGTTGATGTCGAACGACATCGTCGTCTTGCCGTTAGCTCGCGAATAGGTGAGGCTGTTGATCCAGCTGGAGTTGGTCACCGACGAGATGATCTTGTCAGGTGCCTGGTTTCCAGAGGCAACGCCGTTGCCATCGAAGTAGCTGTTGTTGCCGTTCACGCCGTTATAGCCGTAGGCGGTGAGCCGAGGGCCGCCCGACTTCGTTGCATCGAAGTAGAACAGGGCGAGTTCGCCAGCGATGCCCTTGGGGTTCGGGCCGCCGCTGATGGCGAGCCAGAATCCTTCGGGAACCGTGGTTCCGGTGAAGGTCGACGACCAAGTCAGGCGATTGGTCGCGGCATTAAAGGTCGAATTGATGGAATCAAACTTGCCTGCTGCGTTGTTGATTCCGTTTTGTGATTTATCCCACGTGTACGAGCGGGTGGTCTGCGCAAAGGCGCTGACTGAAACCACGCTCAAACAAGTGAGGAGGAGGATTTTCCGCATGTTGTTCCGTTCCTAAGCTCCCGTCGGACGGAGCCTTGGCGTACGCGGCGCAAGATGCGGGCCGCAGGAGTTGAACCTGCAGAATCTGGTAGGAAAACCAGAACGGGCGCCCCGATTGGAGCGCCCGCTTTGACTTTTCTAAGGGTCAGGAGACCTTAGTGGTGGTGGTGACCCTCGTCTTCCTGCTGCGGCAGTTCGGCGACGATCGCCTCGGTGGTGAGCAAGAGACCCGCGATCGACGAAGCGTTCTGGAGGGCTTGGCGAACGACCTTGGTGGGGTCAACAACGCCGGCCTTCAGGAGGTCTTCGTAAACGAGCGTGGCGGCGTTGAAGCCCTTGCCGTGCTCGCGGACCTTCTCAACGACGACCGAACCTTCCGCGCCTGCATTCTCGGCGATGGTTCGCAGAGGAGCTTCAACCGCCTTGCGGATGATCGCTGCGCCGATCTTCTCGTCGCCTTCAAGGTTGAGCGAATCCAGCGCCTTGGCTGCGATGAGGAGGGCAGTGCCGCCGCCGGGGACGATGCCTTCTTCCAGAGCCGCTCGGGTCGAGGCAAGCGCATCTTCGATGCGAGCCTTGCGCTCCTTCATGGCGGTCTCGGTGGCCGCGCCAACCTTCAGGACGGCAACGCCGCCGCTGAGCTTGGCGAGTCGCTCCTGGAGCTTCTCCTTGTCATACGAGCTGTCGGTGGTTTCGACCTGCTGCTTGATCATCGACATTCGACCGTCGATCTTCGCCTTCTCACCCTTTCCACCGACGATGGTCGTGGTTTCCTTGGTGATGACGATGCGCTGGCACGAACCGAGCATGTCGGGGGTGACGCTCTCTAGCTTGATGCCGAGGTCGTCGCTGACGAACGAACCGCCGGTGAGGATCGCCATGTCCTCGAGCATCGCCTTGCGTCGCTCGCCAAAGCCAGGAGCCTTGACCGCCGCGAGAGGAAGGTTGCCGCGGATGCGGTTCACGACGAGGGTGGCAAGGCATTCGTTCTCGACGTCTTCGCAGACGACGATGAACGGTCGGCCCATGCGAACCACCTTTTCGAGGAGCGGGATGAGATCCTGGACGCTGCCGATCTTCTTCTCATAGAAGAGGATGAGCGGATCTTCGTAGACCGTCTCCATTCGACCCGGATCGGTGACGAAGTACGGCGAGAGGTAGCCCTTATCGAACTGGAGTCCATCGACGGTCTCGGTCGAAGTGTCGGTCGACTTCGACTCTTCGACGGTGACAACGCCGTCCTTTCCGATCTTGTGGATCAGTTCGCCGACGAGTGTTCCGAGCTCAGGGTCGTTGGCCGAGATCGTCGCGACCTCAACCGCACCCTTGACGTCGGTGACTTCCTTGCTGATCTTGGCGAGCTCGGCCACGATCGCATCAACGGCCTTATCTACGCCCGACTTGATGAGCGTCGCGTTCGAACCGGCGGCCACGTTTCGGATGCCTTCCTTAAAGATGGCCTGAGCGAGAACGGTGGCGGTGGTGGTGCCGTCGCCCGCGGTGTCGTTGGTCTTGCTGCTGACTTCGCGGATGAGCTGAGCGCCCATGTTCTCAAGGCGATCTTCAATCTCGATCTCCTTGGCGATGGTCACGCCGTCGTTGATGACGGTCGGCGAACCGAACTTGCGCTCCAGGACGACGTTGCGACCTCGGGGGCCAAGGGTGACCTTAACGGCGTTGGCGAGCTTGTCGACGCCTCGCTCGAGGATCTTGCGAGCGTCGTCGGTAAATCGAATGTCCTTTGCCGCCATGGTTATGCTCCTGCTCCGGCCATCGAGCCTTCGAGCACCGCGAGGACGTCGTCGGCGCGAAGGATGATGTAGTCCTTGCCCTCAACCGTGACCTCGGTGCCGGCGTACTTTCCGTACAAAACGACATCTCCGACATTCACTTCGATGGGGGCGAGGGTGCCGCTATCAAGCCGCTTACCAGGGCCGACGGCAAGGACGGAGCCCTTGAGCGGCTTTTCCTGAGCGGCGTCGGGGAGGATGATTCCGCCCGCGCTGCGCTCTTCTTTAGCTGCGGCTTCAACGATGATTCGATCGTGAAGAGGTTGTAGTTTCATAGGGTTTCTCGGGTGCCAATCGCTGGCACTTTGTTAGCATTCTACCTCTTGGAGTGCTAAATCATCGCAAGGTTTCAGCATGAAAAAGGCCTCTTGGCAGTGCTGCCAAGAGGCCTGGAGTGGTGGTTTCGCTTTCGCTTACTTGCGGCGTCGGCGAATGAAGGCGGCGACGCCAAGGCCCATCACCGCGAGGGTGGCAGGCTCGGGGACCGGCTGGTGGTTGAACTCGAAGAGGGAAGTGCCAACAAAGCCAGGGGCGGTCGGCGCAACCGACAGCGTGGATTGAACCGTGACGCGGTAGTTGTTCACGGCAGTGCTGAAGGCAAGGTTGCCGGTGATCGAGTAGCTCGTGCCCGGTCCCGGCGTGGTGTTGAAAGTTCCCGATGCGATGACCGGGTTACCGCCGCCGATCGCGTTGACGGTGACGATGTAGGAAGCCGAACCCGAACCGCTGACAACGCCCTGGAAAACGAGGCCGAGACCGTTCGAAGCGGGACCCGTGGCGGTGCTCACGTCGTAGCTGAACGATCGCGTGATCGAACCGGGAGCGTTGTTGAAGTAGTTCGACGGGAAGAAGTCGATAAGGGGAGGCGCGGCAGCCGTCGTCGCCGGACCGCCAATGGTCAGGAACTCAGAACCAGCCTGGCCCTTCAGGAGCGGATCGCCGGTCGAAACCAGTCCACTGTAAATCAAAGCGTGCGCCGAACCCACGCAAGCGGCAAGCGCCGCAACGGCAACCCATCGAGTCGTCTTCATCTCTCACTCCTATACACACACAAAGCGGGCGAACAACGATGGTTCACCCATTCAACGCCCACAGTGTACGCGATCTGTTCGAGAATGCCAACGAAAAGTGACCTGGTAACGCTACTGGAATGCTCCAGACATAAAAAAGCTCCCCGCAGTTGCACTAGGCAACGGCGAGGAGACTGAGGAGTTAGTTTACTTCGAGGCCTTGCGGCGTCGTCGAATGAGGGCGGCTGCGCCGAGTCCCATCACGGCGATCGTCGTGGGCTCAGGAACGGGCTGATGCGTCTGCTGAATCAGCGAGATACCAGCGAAGTCGACGGTCGGGTTCCAGTTCGCGTTGACCTGAACGAAGAAGGTCTTCTTAATCTTGTAGCGCGACTGGGCGGGAACGACGGGAGCGTTGTCCACATAGCTGAACGAGACGCCCGATCGGGTGAGCGAGCCTCGGTTGAGCTGGGTGGGGCCGGTGGCCGAGAACGAGTTGCTCATCGAACCAACGAGGACTTCGCTGTTGTTCGGGAGGATCGAATAGACGTCCTCTTGGACCGAAACGAAGCCGGAGCCGCTCACGACGCCCTGAACGACGATGCCGACCGCGCCGGTGGGCGTGTTCGACGTGTTCTGGACTTCATAGGTGAACGAGTAAAGCTGGAACGCTCGATTCGAACCGTCGCCGGCCATGATGTTGCCCGACGAAGGGAAGAAGTCGATCGTGAAGTTGGCGTTCGAGGCAGCGTTACCGATGCCAGGGCCACCCACGGTCAACGTCTGGGCGTTCGACTGGCCGGTCAGGCCGAGGTCGCCCGATGCGAGGTTGCTGTAAAAGAAAGCGTGCGAGACTGCGGCCGAGCTGAGCACGGTGGCAGCGAAAAATAACTTAGTGATGTTCCCCATTGTTCTCCTCACCTGAAAATGGCTCCGAAAAACCGGAACCAAAAATCAACCGAAACGGAATATCCACTCCGATCCAAATGCATTCTACAGGGTTTTCACGGAAGCGACAAGAAAAATGCCTGGTAACTTTACGGAATATTCACATTTTTCTTGCGATCGACGTCACAAATTCCTCAACCGTTAAACGACTTGAGGCGCCAGCACGGCCATCCCGGACCTCAACCCCCTCTTCCGCAAGCCATTGAAGCTGCTCTAGACCGAGCTTGGCGTCCAGTTTGGAGATGAGCGGCGTGCCGTCCCGACCGATCACGCGCCACCAGGGAAGTCCGGCTGGACACTGATGCATGAACCGGCCCACGATCAGCCCCGAAATGGGGGTCTCGCAGCACGACCCGAGGTCGCCATAGCCGATCCATCGTCCGCGTGGAATCTGGGCGACGAGTTGGTAGAGGTTCTCTTGCGTTGTCACGGCAGCACCTTCAAGAGTTCACGTGCGACGTCGGTGACAAGGGCTTCGTCGTCGCTTTTGCCCGAGGTGAAGATGGCGATCGTGAACTCGCGGCCATCCGGTAGCAGCCAATGAGCGACGTCGTGGCGAACTGTGGACGTCCAGCCCGCCTTTGACCACAGCTTTGATCCCGCCGGCAGGGCAGCGCCGGAAAAGAACCGGACCTGAGTGAAGTCGTCACCCTTCGGGGCGGGGACTGGGCGTTCGAGCAGCCCCTTCGCCCAGGTGGCCTCGTTCGGCTTGATCCCCAGGTCGCTGGGCGCAGAGAGGACACGGTCAAGCAGCCAAGCGCAAAAGAGTGGAGAGAGGTGGTTGCCGTTCCCGCCGATCTGGCGAAAAACCTGCTCGCGGCCATACGGCCCCTCGTTGTAGGTTTTTTGGCAGGCGTTCTCTCCCGCAAAACCGAGGCCCACGATCCAGCGGTTCACCGCGTTGCGGCGATCTTGCCACGCCTTGAATTCCTTTGGTGGTAGTTCGGGACCCGAGGTCGTGCCCGTGATCGCGTCGAGGACATAGCCGGTCGCGTCGTTGTTGCTCCGGATGATCATGTCCTCGGTCGCCCGCTTCCAATCCGCGCTCGGCTTTAGCCGCCCCGCTGAGATCTCCCGCGCGCCATAGGCCAGGTAGACGAGCTTGACCACGCTCGCGGGATAAACCGCCTTGTCTCCATTCACTTGCCCGACTTTTCCGTTGCTGAGGACCACGATCTGTAGCTTGTCGCTCTCGATGCGCTTTGCTTCGACAAACATGGCATGCACCTTCCCAACGGCCTGCTGGAGGGCAGGGTCGGCGATGATGTTTGGAGGCAGCAGGAGCATATCAGTAGTGTAACGCTTCAATTCCCGGAATGAGTGCGGGGTAAAGAGCCTCCGCAAGCACGCCGATGATGTCTAGCGATGACACTCTTTGTCGGACTAGGGATGATCCTCACCGTGGCGGTTATGGCCGTCATCAGCCACCAGGCGCCGGAGCTGGCGATGGATGAGGCGACCCACCCCGCGGCCCCAAGTCGAACCGAAGTGATTGAGCTTCAGTTCCCCATGGCTTCCGAAGCGGAAGACGTTCGCCGCGCGGCTTAACGAGGAGCTTCTGCCGTCGTGCTGATCCGGGAGAGTCGGATCGGATCGCCGGGCAAAAAGGAGCTTTGAAAAGACGCTGAACCGTCTTGTTGTCGTTTGACAACAAGCGGTTTTTGCCATTCTGGAGCGGCGTTTTTCGCGGGAAGGCCCGCGATTCGCTCTGGTGTCAGCTCAACTTCGCCATCCGTGCGCCGCGCTTGACCCTCAAACATCACGCCACCATCGATCAGCTCATAGCGGCCATCCGGGTGGATGATCAGCTTGACCGACTTGATCGTCTCTTCCGCACCGCCGTACTCGGGGTTGGCGATCTTGACGACCTGGCGCTTGCCGGTCCAGGTCCCGACCCAATCGCCGCTTGAAACGCAGCCAGCGAGTGAGCCAACCAAGGCTGCGACAACAAGTGCGCGGACCCTGTTGGGCGTCATAATTCGTTTCATGTCTGCCACCCCTGCCGAAGTCTACACGTCGATGGGACTTCGTGAGTCGGAGTACCACGAAATCGTTCGGATGCTGCGGCGCGAGCCCACCAAGACCGAGCTCGGCATGTTCGCGGTGATGTGGAGCGAGCACTGTGGCTACAAGTACAGCCGACCGGTCCTCGCCGCCTTCAAGAAGTATAAGGAGGCGATGGAAGGGGCTGGACTCGAGAACGCTGGCGTCGTGGACATCGGCGACGGACTCGGGGTGACGATGAAGGTGGAGTCGCACAACCACCCATCGGCGGTGGAGCCCTACCAAGGGGCGGCCACTGGTGTCGGCGGCATCATTCGCGACATCCTCACAATGGGAGCGCGGCCGATCGCATGCCTCAACTCCTTACGGTTCGGTCCGATCAACGCGGGGGCAGATGAATCCACCGTCATTGAGCGGAATCGCTACCTTTGCGAGCACGTCGTGGCGGGCATTGCGGGCTATGGCAACTGTGTTGGCGTTCCCACCGTCGCGGGCGAGGTCAGCTTCCACAAGAGCTACAGTGGCAACCCGCTTGTCAACGCAATGTGCGTCGGCATCCTGCCGCTCGACGAGGTCACGACCGCCGCCGCCTCTGGCGCAGGCAACCCGGTCCTCTATCTCGGTTCGGCGACGGGGCGCGACGGCATCCACGGCGCGACCTTTGCGAGTGACACCCTCAGCGAAGACAGCAATGCCAACCGGCCGAACGTGCAAATCGGCGACCCGTTTGCGGAAAAACTCCTGATCGAAGCGACCCTCGAAGCCCTCCAGACCGGCGCGGTGGTCGCGATCCAGGACATGGGCGCGGCGGGCCTGACCTGCAGCACGATCGAGATGGCGGCAAAGGGCAACGTCGGGATGGATGTCGACCTCGACCTTGTCCCGATGCGCGAAGCCGACATGAGCGGCTACGAGCTGTTGCTCAGCGAGAGCCAAGAGCGAATGCTCGCGGTTGCGGAAAAGGGCAGGGAAGAGGAAGTCCTTTCCGTTTTCCGGAAGTGGGGGCTCAAGGCGGTCGTGATCGGGCACGTTGTGGACGAGCCGGTAGTCACTGTGCGGCGGCATGGCGAGGTCATCGCCTCGGTCGATCCTCGATTCCTCGCTGACCAGTGCCCGGTTTACACCATGGAGGCCGAGGTGCCCCACTACCACGTTCGCGCCGGGCAGTTTGATCCTTCCTCTCTTCCGCCGGTCAGCCTCAGCATCGCCCTTACGACGCTGCTCGCCTCACCGGAGCTATCGAGCAAGCGTTGGGTCTACCAGCAGTACGACCAGCAGGTCCAAACCCAGACCTCGGTCGTCGCCGGAGCCGCCGATGCCGCCGTCCTTTCGCCGCGCGGGACCAAGAAGGGCCTGAGCGCGAAGATCGACGGAAACTCGCGCTACACCTATCTCCACCCTCGCCGGGGCGGACGCCTTGCCGTCGCCGAGGCTGCGCGAAACGTCGCCTGCACGGGCGCGCTGCCCGTCGCCGCGACCGATGGCCTCAACTTCGGCAGCCCCGAACAGCCCCACGTCTTCTGGCAGTTCCGCGAAGCAGTCTATGGCATCGCGGAAGCGGCGGAGATCCTGCAAACGCCGGTCATCTCGGGCAACGTGAGCTTCTATAACGAAACCGCCCGGGGCGAGGTCTTCCCGACTCCGCTCGTCGGCATCCTCGGCGTGATGGACGATGCGAGCGCGCGGCTCACGATGGCACCGACGGAAGGGGCCGGAAAGGTCCTCCTGGTCCAGATTCCGGGGTTGCACATCGAGCACGAAGGCCTCGGCGCGAGTAGCTATCTCGCCCTCATGCACGACCGGGAAGAGGGTTATCCGGTTGACCCCGACCTCCAAGGCGAAGCTCGGCTGTGTCGCTTCCTGAACGAGGCGGCAAAGTCACGGTTGATCACCGCCGCACACGACGTCAGCGAGGGCGGCATCCTCTTCGCCGCCGCAGAAAGTGCGATCACGGGGAACATTGGCCTCTCGATTTCACTCGAAGGTGGGAAGAGCGAGGCAGCAACTTGGTTTGCCGAGGTCCCCGGCCAGGTCCTGGTGTTTGTGCCAGATTCTTCGGCCGCCTTGCAGGATGGAAGCGATCTTGCCTCCCTCGCTCAAAGCTACGAACTTGCAATCACCGAGACTGGAGCCTACGATCAATCGAACCTGCTTCGTGTTGAATCTAAGTTCGGCTCTGCATCTTGGCCGGTTGAAGACCTCCGGCAGCTTTACCTGAATAGCCTAGAATCCGCCCTGAAGATGGGCTGAATCGGCTATAACAAAGGGATGCTGGCGGGAAATGTCTCGTCGGGATGAGTTGTTTGTTCAGAAGGATAGGAATCATGCAAATCAAGCGTTGGATGAAGCCTCTTTGGCTGATGGCGGTAGTGGCAGTGGCTGGATCAGCCCTCGCACAGACTCCGCCGAAGGTCACCGAAGAGGACGTCAAGTTTTCTCAGGCCGTCGTTGCGGCGGTCACTCAGTATCGGGCCGATAAGGATGCCGATGCGGCTATTACTAAGCTCGAAGCGCTCTATAAGGAGCGACCGGCGAGCGCAGACACGGCGGGATGGCTCGGCTTCCTCTACCTGCAAAAGGGTCGAGCAGCAGATGCAATCCCCATGCTCAAGCAAGCCGTCGACGCCAAGCCCGATGATCTCGAGCTTCGCATCAACCTCGGTTCGGCTTACCTCCAGAACATGGATGCCGACAATGCCGAAGCGACCTTTAAGGCCGCCGATGCAAAGGCCGCGAACAACGCGACGATCAAGTACAACCTTGGCCTCGTCTACCTCGCGAAGAAGAATTACTCGGAAGCCGCCAATTGCTTCCGCATGTCGGCCTCGCTGAAGCCCGACGACGCCTACAGCTTCAACAACCTTGGCGTTGCTGAGGATGCAAGCGGACGCAACGAGCAGGCCGCCGAAGCCTTCATGAAGGCATCGGCCCTGAAGACCGATTCGGCTGTTTTCGCCAAGAATGCGGCTTCGTCGCTAATTCGAGCCGGTCGATGGGCGGATGCAATTCCGTACATCGAGCGCATGAAGACGGCCTCGCCGAGCGACCGATCGCTCGACCTCGTCCACGCCGAAGCGCTGATGCGAACCGGCCGACGAGCCGAAGCTCGCGACATGTATGAGAAGGCCAAGGACCTCGCCGGTAACGACCGACGATTCTGGTTCAACCTCGGCGTCATGCGACAGCAGAGCGGCGACACCGCGGGTGCTGAAGAGGCTTACCGAAAGGTCGCCGACATGAACGACCAGAACGACAGCCTTCGCGTCGACTCGCTGAAGAACCTCGGCAGCATCCTTTTCAAGAAGGGTGATTACGCGAACGCTGCGCCGATCTTCGCTGAGCTGGTCAAGAACGGCGACAATCTCGCCGCCAAGAAGAACCTCGCCTCCTGCTACATCCTCACCGGAAACGCAGGCGAAGCGGTGCCCCTCTTCAAGGAGATCCTGAAGAAGGACCCGAGCGACGTCACCGCACGCGTCAACCTTGCCAGCGCGCAGTGGAAGGCGGGCGAAGTCGAGAACGCCAAGAGCAACTTCATGGCCGCTCTCAAGCTCGATCCGCAGAATGCAGCCGCCCTCAATGGCGTCGGCCTCATTCACCTTAAGAACAACAAGTACGCGGATGCCGAGCGAGCCTTCAAGGGCGCAATCGCCAGCAACGACAAGTTCGCTGCCGCTTACAACAACCTCGCCGTCGTGATGGAGAAGCTGAACAAGAAGGCTTCCGCGCTGAACCTTCTTCGAAAGGCCAAGGCGCTCGATCCGAACTCGGCCGAGATTGAAGAGAACCTCAAGCGACTCGGCGGCTAAGCCGAAGCAAGCTTGATTTGCAAAAAGATCCGCCGCTTCCCCAAGGGGAGGAGCGGCGGATCGCTTTTTGTCTGGACCGACTTAGAGTCCGTAGATCGCCCGGTACTTGGCGGTGATGCCCGTTAGGTAGTCGGTCGGGTCGAGCGGCTTGCCGGTGAGCTTGAGAACGAGCTCCTTCGGTGCGTAGCGGCAGCCGTGCTGGTACATGTTCTCGCGGAGCCAGCCGTGGATCGTCGCGAAGTCGCCCTTGGCCATGAGCTCGTGGACATTGCCGATCTCCTTCTCCATCGCATTCCAGATCTGGTAGCTGAGGACGTTGCCCATCGAGTAAGTGGGGAAGTAGCCGATTGAACCCATCGACCAATGGACGTCCTGCAGGCAGCCCTGCGCGTCGTTCGGCGGCGTGATGCCGAGATACTGCTGGTACTTCGCGTTCCAGGCCTCCGGCATGTCCTTCACCTCTAGCGCACCGGTGAGCACGTCGCATTCGATCTCAAACCGGATGAGGACGTGCATGTTGTAGGTCATCTCATCGGCTTCGACCCGGATGAGGCTCGGCTCAACCTTGTTGATGCCTCGATAGAACGTGTCGAGGTCCTTGTTCGCGAGAACCGGGAAGGCCTGTTGCAGCTTCGGAAGGAAGATCGACCAGAATTCGCGGCTTCGACCGACGAGGTTCTCCCAGGTTCGGCTCTGGCTCTCGTGGAGACCGAGCGAAACACCGCCCTGGAGGAACGTGCGATCGAACGAGGCAGGCGAGCCTTGCTCATACATGCCGTGGCCAGCTTCGTGGAGCGACCCGAAGATCGCCGAGCCAAGGTACGGCTTGTATCGAGTCGTGAGCCGGACGTCCCCGACGCCAAAGGTCGTGCAGAACGGGTGGGGTGCCTCGTCTTGTCGGCCCCGCTCAAAGTCAAAGCCGATCTCCTTGACGATCGTCTCCGTGAACTTGCGCTGGGTGGGAATGTCCCACTCGCCATAAAGCCAGCTGTCGTCCACCTCGGGAAGCTCCTTGATCGCGAGGATCAGGGGCGCTTGTTCGGCCTTCAGCGCGTCGAACATGCGTCGGCAGTCGGCGGCGGTGGAACCCTCTTCGTACTGGTCGAGAAGTGCGTCGTAGATGTGGTCGGTGTAGCCGAGGAGTTCGGCTTCTTCCCGCGCGATCTCGAACATCCGGCTCAGGGTCGGGACGAACGACTTGAAGTTGTTCGAAGCCCGGGCGGCCACCCACTCGTTGTGGGCAATCGAGCTCAGGCGGCTCTTTTCGGCGACAAGCGAAGCGGGGAACTTGGTCGCAAGGTCAAAGCGTCGCTTGATGACGCGGAGTTCGGCTTGGTCGATGTCGGTTTCCGGGCTCGCGGCGTCGATAAGGGACTTCGTCTTGTCGTCCACAAAGAGCTCGTGGGCCATGCGCGAGAGACAGCTGGTGTGCTCGGCGCGCGACTCGCTGCCACCCTCGGGCATGTAAGTCTGTTGGTCCCAATCAAGAACCGTGATGGCGTTGTGAAGTGCATGAACATCAGCTAGCCGTAAGCGGAGTTGTTCGAGTGCGGTGGGCATGTCCAGAAGCCTACCCAACCGCTTCCTGGGATTCTTCTTGGGCCTATGGACTCAGAAAACTTTAACCCACGCAACGGAAGAGATTGAAAATCTGTAAGATAGGTCCATGAGACACGGAAATTTCAAAAAGCTCCCGTGGTCCGACCCGATCTCTGGCGAGGGTTTGTACGTCTCTGAGCTCACCAATGATTCGGGCGACGTCGTCATTCGGGGCAAGTTCGAGATCCCCGCGGTGGCGCGGCTGACCCCCGAACAGGTTCAGTTCATGGAGACCTTCCTGCGGTGCCGCGGGATGTACAACCAAGTGGAGGCCGAGCTGGGCATCAGCTACCCAACCGTGAAGTCGCGCCTGGAGGCACTCCTGAAGGCGCTCGACCTCGAGCCGATCAAGGAATCGCCCAAAAAGGAGCGACGGGACGACCGAGCCAAGGAGATTCTCGACCAACTGGAACGTGGTGAACTTTCAGCCGAAGAGGCAAAGGCAAAGATGAAGGAGTTGAAGTTTTGAAAGAGAGCATTGAACGAGTGTTGCGATTGGTCCAAGAAGGCAAGCTGTCGCCCGAGGACGGTGCCGAGCTGATCGACGCCATGAAGAGCCAGGCCGAACCCGCCGCGGGCGAGCCTGCCAGTGGAGCCGCCGAACCTGCAGCAGAAACAGAGACGGGCGGAGAGAAGAAGCTGACCTGGGAGTCGCTCATCGACTCCATCGAGAAGCTAGGCCGCGAGCTTTCGACCAGCGTGGACTGGAAGAAGGTCGGCGAACAAGCGCGAACGAGCGTTGAAAAGGCGGCTGAGTACGTTAAGGCGGGCGTCGAGAAGATCGGCAAGATCGACATCGACTTCAGCGGCCCCTATGAAGCCAAGACGGTCGAGCTCCCGCTCTCGTTGCCGGACGGCAAGACCCTGCGCATCGAGAACGCTCGCGGCTCGACGAAGGTGAGCGGAAAGCAGCCCCTCGGCACGGTGAAGGCAACCGCGAAGTTCCGCGGCGGAACTCCCGAGGAGCGCAAGGAGCGCGCCTCTCGGTTCACCTTGATGATGGAGGAGAGCGATGGCGCGATCACCCTTCGCCAGGCCGATGAGTCGAACGTCGAAGTGGAGTTCGAGATTGGTCTTTCCGGCGATGCGACGCTGGATGTTCGCGGTGAATCGGGCGCAATCCAGATCGAGGACCTCGGTGGGTCGTTCACCGTCCGCTCGCGGTCAGGTGCGGTGCGGATGAACCGCTGCCGCGGCAATGCCGAGCTCCAGAACACGAGCGGCAACATCAACCTCGTTGACCACGAAGGCGAATCGATCCAGCTTGAGAGCAAGACGGGAAGCGTCAATGCTGAACAGGTGAAGGGCGCGCTCGTCGTTCGCAACGCGAGCGGCAGCATCCACCTCGTCGGGGTGGAACCCTCGTCGCTCAATGCGGAGACGGTGGCGGGTTCGATCCATGCCGAGCTCCTCGGCAACCTCGAGGGCGTGAATTCGCTGCGCAGCGTGAGCGGCTCGACCCACGTCAAGGTCAGCGATACCGCCAACTGCCGGGTGACGATGAACTCGCTGCGTGGTGGCGTCGAGAACGGCCTCACCCTCACCGATGAGCTCCGTCAGGACCGGCGCATCTCCGGTCAGCTTGGCGAAGGAAAGGGCACCCTCGACATCAGCTCGGTGACGGGCAGCGTCCACGTCGGCCCGCGCTAACGGTGGCCGATGAATGTGGTCAAGGCCTTACCAGGTCTTGACCACATCAAACATCTCGGTGAACGGCGGGTTGGTCCCGCTCGATTCCACCACCGACGATGAGAGCGCCCAGAAGGTGCCGTTGTGGTTGAAGTAAACCACCGTCCGCTTTCGGCGGACGCCGTCAATCGTGACCTTGAAGTTCCAGATGATGCCGTTGCGATAGGCTTCGGCTCCGGTCCGGAAGAAGACGGCTTCGTACTTTCGCACCGCGAGCTTCTTGAGTCTGGCTTCCTCCGATTTCATCATCGAGACGGGGTCCTTTTCACCGACGATGCGCTCGACGACGAAGCTTGCCTTGCCATCGGGACTCTTGAAGGTCGTGAATGCTCCTCCTTCTGAGTTCAGATCGTCCGAACGCGACCAGCCGGACGGATAGAGGATGGGCTGGCCCTCCACGTCGATGCTCATCATGCCGCTTGAGGCCGTTCCGCCGCCCTTGGCATCGCCCATCGCGGGCGGGCTGGGATTAGGCGTTGCGGTGGGCGACGGGGTTGCTGATGGCGTCGGAGTCGGGGTGGTCGTGGGGGTTGGAGTCGGCGGAGCCGCGTCGCCGCGCCGGATACGCTCGTAGTTCGGGGCATTCAGCTTGACGGCGGCGTCGGTGATCGACATCATCGAGGCGTATTCTTCGGGGGTGACTAACTTGGTGGAAGAGTCGACACGAGAGACGATCTTTTGGGTTCCAAACCAAGTGTTCGGATCGGTCAGGAGGATCGTGTTCGCGGGTTGCTCGATTGCCGTCACCGACATGCCCGCAAAGCCTTCGGTGAAGGCGATCTTGCCGCCGTTGGGATGGACAGAGTAGAGAAAAGTGGAGTTCTTGACGTAGGGCATCACCGCCGAGTCCCAGTTGAGGAGCGGCATGGTGTCGTCGTTGTCGGCAAGGTACATCTGGATGCCAACGTTCAGCTGCTTTAGGTTGGAAATTTCTTCTTTGGCGAGACGCTCTTCGTTCGAATCGACCGGCGTTCCGCTCGGCGTGGCCGAAGGTGAGCTGGCGACCGTAACCGCCGGTGCGGCAGGCTCGGGGCCCTTGCGGAAGGCGAACCAGTAGATCGCAAATCCAAGCCCAACCACGCCGAGCGCGCCGAGGACTCCAACCCACTCGGGCACCTTCTTCTTGGCGGCAGGTGCGGCGGATGCAGGGCCCTCGGGAGGTGCGATTGGCGCAGGTGCGCTCACACTTGGCGCGGCAACCTGAGGCGGGACTACAGGCGGGGTAACAGGCTCAAGTGAGACGGGCGGCGGCGGCGCAACCTCCTCGACGGGAGGAACGACGGGCGCAACGATGGCCGGCGGAACCACGGCGGCAGAAACAGGAGGCGGCGCAGGAATCGCGGGAACGAGGTCGTTCACCGTGCCACGCCATCCGCCCACCGAGGCAATCAGCTGATCTCCCCGCGCAATGCGACCTTCCTCGAGCCACGCCTTGATCGCTTCCTCGCTGGCGGGGCCATAGGTGTCGCCGGAACTAACCTGAACGTAATACTCCATCGTCTTTCGCCCAAGTATGGGGTTTTAGGAGCCGGTGGTCAACCCCCGGTGCGACTGCGAAGCACCGAGCGGCGCTTGCGATCCAGAGGGCTAAGCGGCACATTGGTTTCCTCACGGAGGCGAATTGCGGTCGACATGTGCTGGGCGGCAACTTCCTCGTCCTCCAGGGCCAGGCCGAGATATTCGTGGCCTATGACCTGCCAACTCATGATCTGGTGAGCCTCGGAGAGGTGCAGGAGCTTCGTGCCGATCTTGATTCCCTCCGGGCTTGGACCGAGGCAGTACATTTCGACAAAGTCGCACGCAAGTTCGAGTCGCCAGCTCTTGTGCTCGATTGCTCCCTGCCTGGCCCGCGAGACTTCGACCATTGCTTCGTCGAAGAGGCCAAGGCTCATCATGTACATCGCGCGGTGTACGGACCGGAACGCCGCTTCGAGCTCGTCGCCTTGTCCATCGGCAGCCTCCTCGGCGGATCGAAGGTTCTTAAACCCGGCTTCGGTCGCGCCCATGACCATCATCGCGGACCCCGCCGCATGCTTGAAGCGGGCTTTGGCGAGCGGATCCTTGATGTGCTGAGCAAACAGAAAGCCGTTCCGGGCGTGCTGGACTGACAGCTCAAAGTTGCCAAGGTTGTGGGCGCAGAGCGACAGGTAGTAAAGCGACTCGATGATGAGTTGGTGGTCCGACTGGGCCTCGCCATGCTCCAGGCCCAGTTCGAGCTTTCGATAGGCTGATCGCTGTTGGCCGAGGTAGTTGAGGGTAAGGCCGTGGTGGTGGAGCCCCCATCCGAGCATCGGGTGAGTGTTGGGGGCTCTCGCGATGGCGTGGCGCAGGATGCGGTCGAGGTCGCGGGGGCGGAGCGACTGCGCGAGGTTCGGCGTGATGCGGACCAGCTCCAGCGTCTTGCCGGGGTCGGATTCAAGCGACCATTCGAGCACCTGGCGAAAGGCATCGGTGGGTCCTGCCGCTTCGCTGTGGTCGACGAGGTCTTCAGGTTGGAACTCCAGCCGCTCCGAGATGTCCTTGATGAAGTCGGGGTCGCCATAGACCTTGAGTGGCCCGAGGGTGATCTTCACGGTCTCGCGGTCGGTTTCGATGACTTCCACATCACCAAAGGCATCGCGGATGTGGGCGAGGGCTTGGCGAAGGTTCACCCGCTGCTTTTCGCCCGGCATTTCAGGCCAAAGAGCCTGGGCGAGTTCGGTTCGCTCGTGGCGATAGTCGGGGTGCGAAGCGATCATGCCGAAGAGAACTCCCGCCTTTCGCGTTTTGAAGCGAACGGCGTTCCCTTCCGGATCGCGAACGGTCACCTCCCCCTCAGCGTGCTGAACTTCCCACGGTTTTTCCATTACAAGCCCGATTCAGTGTAATGCAGTTGGGGATTCGACCGTTAAAGCGTAAAATAGGAGATCAGCGATGCACCCACAAAAGCGATTGCAAGATCACCCGGGCGCTTGGTTCGGAATGTCGATCCAAGAAGGGATCAGGATTGCCGAGAAGATCACCTTGAGCTTCGGCCTCGATAGCATTGAGGGCCTCGGTACGGATTCGGACGGAGATTTCACGGTCGACGGTGAATATGATCCTTCAACCGAAAGTGTGATGCTGGTGAGGCGTTATACCTATTCTCCTAAGAATCCCAGCCAGGTTGGCTATCCTTTCATCTATCGGGGCAAATGGGATGGGTACTGCGTTCACGGAAGGTGGATGATGAGTACCAACCCCGGACTCGGAGGCGAGTTCGAAATGTGGCCCGAGCAAGAGTCGGAGTTTGAAGAACAGATGAAAGAATATTCTCAGCAAATGCGAGAAGCGGTGGCACGTTGAAACGAGCCCTCATGATCAGCTTGGCCCTGCTCGTAACAGCAAGCGCATTTTCCCAGGAACCTGAATCAAGGAAATTTGGAAAATCGAACACACAAATTCTGGCTATGGGTGCGGAGAAGTGGCTTGAGTACTTCTACAAGCGCTCGGGAGGAATGTCTACAGGTGAGACCAACGAGGCACTCGATGCTTACCGAAGCGCGGTGGCTTGGAGAAATGACGGCCTAATGGCCAAGTCCGCCAAGTTGAAGGGTCTCGTCTTGCCGATGCGAGCACCGCTGCACAACCTGGTGAACGACTCGATGCAGCTCACCTACGTGATGTCCGGCGGAGGTTCGATGTATTCCAACATCGCCGCAAGCCTTCATGTCACTGCCGAAGAGATGCTCTACGATGTTCTCCGGTCCAAGACCTCGTCGAAGGTGATCTCCGATAAGGTTATCGATGCTCGAATGGCGAAGCTCATCTCGGGTGCACTGAAGGAACCGATCGAAGAGATGAAGAATCTGGCCAAGAATTCGGCCGCATCGGCGCCCAAGTCGTTGGCCGCAGTTCGCAAAGCCGCAAGCGGCTGGTCGAAGTCGCAACGTAACCTTCTCAGCGGGTTCCTCTTCAACCTGATTGACCCTGAACCCAGGTAGTCTTCAACGACCTATGTCGACGATCCAAGCTGCCTTTTCTGCCTGCCACGAACGGGGAGAGAAGGCACTTGTTGTATTTGTCACCGCCGGTGATCCTGATCTTGCCGAGCTGCCCGGCATCCTGGAAGCGCTCGAAGAAGGCGGCGCGGATGTCATCGAGATCGGCCTCCCCTTTAGCGACCCCATCGCCGACGGCCCTTCGATTCAGGCCTCTTCCCAGCGCGCCTTGGACCGCGGAGTGCGGCCCCTAGATGCGCTGAAGGTCCTCGCGAGCGCGAAGGGCAAGGTGCCGAGGATCGTGATGGGCTACATCAACACCGTCCTTCAGCCCGGCCTCGAATCCTTTGCCGACCAAGCCCTGGCCGCGGGTGTATCGGGGTCGATCCTTTGTGACGTCACTCCGGAAGAAGCGGGCGACTGGATTGACGTGAGCCGGAACAAGGGCCTCGATACCGTTTTTCTTGCCGCTCCGACGTCGACCGATGCCAGGCTCGACCTCGTTGTCGAGCGCGGTCGAGGCTTCATCTATGCCGTTTCGCGGACCGGCGTGACGGGCAAGGGGCAACAGACCTTCGTTGAAGCCCGCGAACTCGTTTCACGGCTGAGAAGCCGCACGGACCTGCCCATTGCGGTAGGTTTTGGCATCAGCAAGCCCGACGATGTCCGCGCGGTGTGCGAGTTCGCCGACGGCGCGGTGGTGGGGAGCTTGATCGTTGACTTCCTCGCCGAGCACTGGAAGGGCGGCGCGGGTAGGGAAGAGCTCGTCGCCATGGTCCGCGACCTCAAAGCGGCGACTAAAGCGGTCTAGCTAACCTTTCGCAGTTTTCTTGCCAATAACCTAACTTGAGGCGATTCAAACATGAATCTTGAAGTTGGGCAATTGGTTACTGTCGTCGTGCACCGCGATGTGTGGGCGCGACTCTTTACCGCAGAAGTGGTTTCTAACGAGCCCATGCGGCTGAAGGTCTTTGTCGACGAAATCTCGGCCGTCCACGATGGCGACCAGGCGTTGATCCTCGCCGACCGGTCAGAAAAGCCGGGCAAGGCGCGCACGTCGATCAAGCAGGCATTCCAAGATGGCGACCATCTGATGGTCAATGTCGAGAACCTGGAATGGGAGTCGGAAGACCGACGACGCTACAAGCGATTTGACCTTCGAATCCCGATCGAGATGTCGGTGGTCTATGAAGACGACGGCGATGTGAACATCAAGGTCGTTCAAGGAACCAGCCGCGACATCAGCCTCGGCGGTGCGTGGATTGAGATCGAGTCCCCGCTTCCGAAGGACACGCTGGTCGAATTCCGAACCTGGGTCGGACCAGGCAAGATGGTCCGCTGTCTTTCACTCGTTGTGCACTGCAGCGAAGAGCGCGGCGGTATGGGCATCGAGTTTGTGAACTACCTCGAGAACAGCCTCGAAACGCTGGAAGAAGCGTTCAACGAACAAGCGGCCTAAGCCAGCGGCCAAGTCCCAACAAAAACGAACTCAGCGGGCCCGGTCATCAAGACTGGGCCCGCTTCTTTGATTTCGACCTGGAGAATGCCGCCGGGTAGATGGACCGCGGTTTGTCGTTCGAGCCGGCCGGTCGCCACTCCGGCGGCAACGACGGCGCAAGCTCCTGATCCGCAGGCGAGGGTGATGCCTGCGCCGCGTTCAAAGGTGGTCTGGCGGACTTCGCCAGGGCCAAGGACCTCGGCAAAGTGGACGTTGACGCCTTCGGGGAAGTGCTCGTGAGTCTGATAGCGATGGCCGAGCTTGATGAGCTGGTCTTGGGCGGGCGCGGGACCAAAGAAGACGACGTGAGGATTACCAATCGAAACTTCGGTCGCGGAGCCTTCGGGCGTTGGGGCATCGATCCAAGGGCCGACGCTTGCCGAACCCATCTCCACCGTGACCTGGTCGCCATCGGTATGCACGGCGACGGTCCGCTCATCGAGGCGGACAATGCCGCGTGACCGGATCCAGTCGCGCTGGCGAGCGAAAAGGGTGGCGCAGCGGAGGCCGTTGCCGCACATGCCGCTGCGGCTGCCGTCGGGGTTCCACATCTCCATGCGGATGCTGTCTTGCTCTAGCGGGGTGACGAGCAGAACGCCGTCGGAGCCGACGCCAAACCGCCGGTCACAAAGGGCCTGGACGGCGGTCGAATCGGGACTGGCCGGCACAACCGTGCCATCGAGAATGACGAAGTCATTCCCGAGTCCATGCCACTTCTCGAATGGAATCACTCCTCGTGGTGCTCGCCGTCACGCTCGCCCGGCCGGTACTGACCGACCGCCTTGGCGGGAACGACGCTCGCAATCGCGTGTTTATACACGAGTTGCGTCGGTTTGCCCGGTGCATCAAGAAGCACCGTAAAGGCATCAAAACCACGAACCTGGCCGCGCAGCTGAACGCTGTTCGTAAGGTAGATCGTCACGCCGACCCCTTCCTTGCGCACCTGATTCAAAAACATATCTTGGAGATTAATCGCCTTGCCCATATTCAGCAGAATCCTTTTCGTTCTGTTCATTCCGTCGAAGCCAGCTTTCCGCCAACTTTCGAACTGATCCGTCCGGTTCTACGGTCATGACCTCAAGGTTTGGTTCCGCCCTGAGCCAAGATCGCTGCCGCTTTGCATATTGCCGAGTCTCGATTTCAATCTGAGTGAGAGCCTCGCTGAGCTCCTCCTCACCTGAAATCACGTTCCAGATTCTGCGATATCCAATCGCGCGAAAACCCGGTGCGCTTAGGTCGTAACCCATCGCCCGGAGGTTTTCGACCTCGCGAACCCAACCATTTTGCACCATTTTTGAAATACGCGTATGAATTCGAAGATTCAAATCGTCGACCGATCTCGATAGGGCGAGCTTGTGGATCGAAAATGGCGGAATTTGGATTTTCAGGGCGTCGGTAGGGGTGGCGAGCCGCTCCAGCGCGCGCCGAACGCGCACCGGGTTTCGCAGATCGGTCTTGGCCGCCACCTCGGGAGCCTGGCCTTGAAGCTCCATGACCAACGATTCGAGGCCTTCGGAGCGCTCTCGGGCTTCCAATTCCTGCCGGAAGCTGGGATCGGGCGCGGCCATCATGTCGGTGTAGCCCTCGGTCAGCGCTCGGATGTACAGGCCGGTCCCGCCGACAAGGACGACGCTTTGCGTGCGCGCGAAGCACGCCTCGAGGATAGGGATCGCGGCCTGAATCCACGCCCCAACCCCGAAATCCTCGTCGGGTTGGATCAAATCAAGAAGTTGGTACCGGGAGGGGTCCTCAGGCTTGGCGGTGCCGATGTCGAGCCCACGATACACCTGAAACGCGTCGGCATTGACAAGTTGAGCACCGAGCCGGTCGGCTAGGTGCTCAGCAAAGTCGGATTTTCCCGATCCCGTCGGTCCCATCACCGCGATGAGTTGCGGGACCCGGTTCACGGCCTTAGAACTCGAGAAGAGCTTTCACCGGAAGACCGAGCAGGACTTCTCGACCCTTCAGGAACGAAAGCTCGATCATAAAGCCACAACCGCAAACCTGGCCGCCGAGTCGTTCGATGAGCCGTTGGGCCGCGGCGGCAGTACCACCGGTGGCAAGGAGGTCGTCGACGATGTAAGCCTTCTGGCCGGGCTTGATCGCATCGACGTGCATCTCCACCGTGTTGGTACCGTACTCCAGAGCGTACTCCTCGGTGATCTTGTCGAACGGGAGCTTGCCGAGCTTGCGGGTCATCGCAAAGGGAAGGTCGAGCTCAAGCGCGATCGGGCAGCCGAAGACGAAGCCGCGGCTTTCGATGCCGACGATGACTTCCGCGCCACAAGCCTTGGCGTCCTGCGCCATCAGCTGGATGACTTCCTTGAACGCCTTGGGGTCCTCAAGGACGGGCGTGATGTCCTTAAAGAGGATTCCCGGCTTAGGGAAATCGGGCACATCGCGAATCAACGAAGCGGCAAGCAGTTCGGCCATGTCGGCGATAGGATACCAGCAAGGGTGGTCTACAGCACCGCTGACAGGTTCGCCGGGATTCCAAAGGATTCCTCGCAGCCGATCATCACGTTAAAGGCATGCACGATGCCCGCCGCACCGACCTTGCCCTCATGGTCGGCCAGCACGTCGATGCGAAAAAGGCTGATCGGGTCGTCGGGCGTGATCCTCAGGCGATAGATCGCACCGGGTTTCCCTTTCACTTCGCTCGCGTCGAGCTCGTCGGAATGGACCTCGCGGACGAAAAACGACCGGCCAAAGGCCTCCTCATAAAGGTCATCGAGGTCTTCTAGCCGCTCCGGGGTCCGGATCTCGGCGAGGGCAGAGATGCCCGCGTAAGACCGGTCGACATCCTCGTTCATCTCGGTGAAGATCGTCATCGACTCAAACTCGCCGAGCGTGCCAAGGGTGTCACCGACAAACTCCTTATGGCCGGCCTCGGGCGTGATGTTCGACATCGAGCTGGGTGGTTCGACGATGAGGCCCGCGCGAACCAGAGGTCCGATCGCGATCGCATGCAAGATGGCAAGCGGCCCCGGCCAACCAAACGTCGTGGCGCAAACCATCGGGTTGTTGTCGATCATCTCGACGAGGCCATAGGCGTCGCCGTCCACGCCAAGCTGGATGGAGCGGTGCCAATCGCCCTGCGACCAGGTCAGAAGGTGCTCACCGGTCGTCACTTCGCCGACGAGGGGATGGCCGCGCAAGAGGGATGCGACCTGGGGGGAAGAAGTCGCAACCTGGGAAATCAAAGCCGGATAACCTCAAGGCGCATGCGGGACTGCGACTCCTTTCGCATTCCGTTTGCCTGCTGAATCTTGATGACGGGCATCTCGAAGACCGTGTAGTCCGGGAGGCCATCATCGACGCGAATGAAGGCGGCGCCGGTGGCCATTGCCGCCCCGCGAACGCTGAGCTTCAATTCGGCGACCTTGCGGCCCTTCCGCGTGGTGATTCGGACGAAGGTGAAGGTGACTTCGGCCTTTTGCTCGCGCCCGAGGTCGAAGGGCGCCTTCCACGACTTGCCGAGCGGGACGGGGTTGAGCGGGTAGAAGCCACTGAGCGGGCCCATCGTCGCGATGCCACTCACGGGAGTCATGCGCGTGTCGAGAACGCCATCGACCTCTTTGTAGTCCTCGAGCTTCTTGCCGTTCATCGTGATCGGCCCCTGGGCATAGCTCAAGCGGAACCGGTCGCCCGACCGGCTGATGATGCGCATGGAAACCGGCGCTTTGATCGACTGCTGGGGGTCGCCCGCAATCTTCACGATCTCCTTGGCAGTGGTGATGAAGTTGTACTTCTTGCCCACGGTGGGCTTCACCCGGATCGTGTAGCCCGACTTGCCGAGGGTGACCTGTCCGACCCCAAGCAGCGGCAACCCGGCGAGAAGAAGACTAGCCCTTGTTCGCATCGAGTGCCACAACCATGATGTCAATGCTAGCGAGCTGCCGCACGAGGTCGTTGATGATCGAGCCCTTGAGAACCGCTCCGAGTCCCGACTTCGTCGAGTGGCCAATCACAAGCTGGGTGATGGAATTCTCCTTCGCAAAGCGGACGATCTCGTCGGCGGCGTCGCCGTGAAGGGTCTTCGTCGGCATGCCGAGCCGCTCCGCGAGGGTGAAGTCGTCGCGAATCAGCTTGCGCGTGGCTTCGTCGGCGGCCTTTTCTTCGACAAAGACCACCACCGCGTCGGCGTGGACGCGCTGGGAAAGTCGCCAGCCCTTGCGCACCAGCCGCAGGGAAGAGCGGGTCGGCGAAAGGCAGATCATCACGCGGTCCTGGGTCGCCCAAGGTCGCTCCACCCGGGATCGCTTCATGTATTCCTGCACGTCCTGGTCGACTCGGCCCGCAACCTCGCGCAGGGCAAGCTCGCGGAGCGCGCTCAGCGCGCCTTCTTCAAACCACTTGAGGTGCTTCGTGCTGCGCGTGGCGTCGAGAGAAACGTCGCCGCGGTTAAAGCGGTTGATGAGTGCGGTCGGCGTGACGTCGACCATTTCGATCTCTTCGGCTTCGCGCAGAACGCGGTCGGGAACGGTGTCCTCGACCTTAAGGCCGGTGATCTCGCGAATCTTGTCGTTGAGGCTCTCCACGTGGCGAACGTCCATCGTCGAGATGACATTGATTCCCGCATCGAGGAGTCGCTCGACTTCCACCCACCGCGCACGCTGACCATCGGCGGCATAGAGCGGGTCAACAAGGACCGCATCAGGCTTGCGCTGAATGATCGCTTCCAAGTCCATCGCGGGAAGGCCTGCGCCTTCGAGCGTCGGAACGCACTCGAACGACGACAGCTGCCCCTCGAGCGCTTCGCGGCCACGAGTTTCGACCACGCCGACCACGACATCTTGGCCGCGGCTCTTGCGTCGAAGCCCTTCGTCGAGCATCGCATAGGTCTTTCCGACTCCCGGGGCATAGCCCAGGAAGATCTTGTGTTTTCCGCGTTCAGTTTCAGGCATGGTCGTTCGATAGGGTGACGGTCAGCATCTGGTCAATCCAGTGCAGATTCGCGTCGGTCAGGTCGGTGATCGTGATGGACTTTTGGTCCGGAAGCGCGCTGTATCGCCAGAGGTGGTCGGCGAGGTGCTCTTCGGCGAGGCTGCGCCAGAAGCTTTCGCCTCCGGGCACGCTCTCAATGTCCGCTCGTGCGTAAACGAGCTCAATCGTGTAAGCGGGGATGATGACGACGACGTCCTTCTCCTCGCCGTTCGGCGTTTGGACGCGGAAGGTGAACTCCAGGTCGTCCTCTTGCTCGTGGTGGGGCTGGGGCACAAATTCGAAGCTGTATCCGTTGATGTTCGTGCGGGTGAATTCGCGGCAGATGTCGCCGATTGGTACCGCGGAGCGGCGGGAAACCGGACGGTCGAGCGCCTTGGTTACTGCTTGGCGAAGAGTGTCCGCGCTGAACGGCTTCTTGAGGAAGTCGCTCGCCCCCGCTTGAATGGTCTCGAGCGCGAGATCAATCGTTCCGTGGGCGGTGGCCAGAATGATCCGCTGGTCAGACTTGATCTTGTAGATTTCGGCCTGGACCTCGGTGCCGCTGAGGCCGGGCATCCGCTGGTCCAGCAGGACGAGGTCAAAGTTGGTGTCCTTACGGAAGAGCTCAAGACCCTCGGTTCCGTTTTCCGCGACCGAAACGGTGTGACCCGCGTGTTCCAGGGTCAGTCGGACCATCAGTCGAATATTAGGTTCGTCGTCAATGATGAGGATGCGACTCAAATCACTTCTCTCCAGGAGGAACGGGGCTTAATCAGCGGCCAAGGCGAAGGTGAACTTAGAACCCTCTCCCACTTGGCTCTCAACCTTAATTTCTGAGCCGTGGGCAACCACGATGGCCTGACTGATGGGGAGCCCGAGACCCGCACCTCCACCCGTTGCGCCCGGAACCTGAACAAACCGTTCAAAGATCTTCGGCAGGTAATCGGCTGGGATGCCTTGGCCCGTATCCTCAACCCAAAAGCGTACTTGATTCGACTCCCGCTCTGCACGAATCTTAACCGTTCCACCGCTTGGGGTATGCCGGACGGCGTTGGCGGCAAGGTTGGTGAGCACGCGGGTGATCTGGGTGGCATCGGCGCGCACCATGGGGAGGTCGGGCTCGACTTCGGTGCTGAACTGCACCGACTTCATCTCGGCCGTCCCCCGTACGCTCGCAAACGCGCCTTGGACGAGCTCCTGCGGCGAGACGCGGGCAAAGCGGGGCGGCGAGCTGCCCGCTTCGAGCTTGGAGAGGTCGAGCAGCTCCTGCATGAGCCGTTCGAGCCTCGCGAGGTCCTCCTTTTGGGCCTCGATGACCTGCTTTTGAGTGGGATTGAGGTCGCCCGCCGCGCCTTCGAGGAGGATCTGGCTACTCAGCAAGAGCGAGGTGACCGGCGTTCGCAGTTCGTGACTCGCGACGGCGATGAACTCGGTCTTGAGGCGGTCGACTTCGCGTAGGTGGGTGATGTCTTCAAGCACGACGACCGCGCCGAGGATTTCGTCGAGTTCGCCATGCATCGGGGTGGCGCGGAGTCGATAGATTCGTTCGGCTCCCTTCGCGCCGATCGGGACCAGGTTGGTTTCGTCGTCTTCGGCCTTCGTCTTCTCGCCGCGGACCGATTGGAGGATCGCGCTGACAATGCGCGAGTCGCCCACACTTTCGATCACGGGATCGCGCGGAGCAGCGGGGGAAGAGCCAAACAAGCCTTCCGCCGCGCGGTTGAACTTCACGATCTTGCCCTCGCGGTCGGCGATGATGACGGGGTCATAAAGGCTCGCCAGCGCAGCGGAGGTCAACGCTTCCGCGACCTGCAACCGCTCGGCTTCCTTCTTTCGCACCTCGTTCAGCCGCTTGGCCATGACGCTGAAGTTCTGGGCGAGGATTCCGATTTCGTCGCGTCGCCGCGTGCGAATCTTCACGTCGTAGTTACCGTCGCCAATCGCTTCCGCCTGTTCGGCGAGCTCCTTCAAGGGCCGAAGGGCATAGATGACGTAATAGCGAGCGAGGACGATTGCCACGATGAGGCTGATCACGACCGCAACGACCGCGATGGTCCGCGCGCTCTGGGATTCTTCGACGATCTTCCGGTTCGCCTCGCTCACCGCCTCTTGGGCACGAACGACGAGGACACCGACGAGCTTCGACGCCTCGCGGTGGGCCGGATCGATGTCGGTCTGGACGATGAGGCGCCTTGCCTCGCGATCTTTGGCCCGGAAGGCTCGAAGGATGGACTGGTTAAACCGCTCGACCCCCTCTTTGGCGTCGTTGAAGGCCTGGCTGACCGAGGAATCGAGGTTCGGCTCCGCTTCCTTGGCCGCGAGGGTGAACCGCTTGGTCTCGTCCATGTGCATCGTACGCGCCACGTCGAGGTCTTCGGCGAGGAGCCGGTCGAGCACCGCTCCCTGTCGCTCGATGCTCGTGCGCATCGTCTGGGCGAGGAGGGTGGCCTGGAGGTTCTTTTGCACGCCTCGGTCGAGGTTTCGCAGCAAGCTGATGAAAAGCGTGAGGACGATCGCAAGGGCAATCGTCATGACCGCGACCAACGCCAGGTGACTGGTCAGGAGCTGAACGCGTAGGTTCAAAACTCGGCTCAGCGTGGATCGGCCTTTCACCGCCAAAGGGTACCATCAGGGGGTGAAGCTATCCACTTTGACTATCCCTCTTGGCGTGCTCCTGTTCGCGGCCGGCGGCTACATGATGGTCAAGGCGCGGAACTTCCAGCAGGAGAATAGCGACTCCCAGGCAAGCCGTTCGATTGACCTCAATCAGTGGGACAAGCCGAAGCACCCAGTGAACGACGCGATGCGCGATGCCGCGCGGCTGATGTCGACCAAACTAGCCCCCGACGTGACGTTGAAGTCGTATCTGGACCAAGACGTCCGGCTCGGTGGCTATGAGAAGCCGCAGTTCGTGCTCTTCATCCTCTGGCAATGCCCTTGCTCGATCGACGCTCAGCCGATCATGAACGACCTCTCCAAGCAGTTCAAGGGGAAGGTGGACTTCGTCGGCGTCATCAACAAGCCAGTGGCCCAAGCCAAGGAGTGGCGCGACCTCTATCAGATGCCGTTCCCGACCCTTGCCGACCCCGACAAGGCTGCGATTCATGCCTATGGCATCAAGCAATCGGTGTACAGCACGCTCGTGAGCAAGGGCCGCATCATCAAGGTTTGGCCCGGCTATTCAAAGCGCATTCTGGAGGACATCAACCAGACGCTGGCGGCGGAAATTGGCGAGAAAGCTCGACCGTTTGACCCGAAGTACGCTCCGAAGGAAGACACGAGCGGTTGCTACTTCGACGAGTGAGTGGCGCGAGGGTCAGACACGAATTGGCCCGGACGAAGGGACTCGAACCCCCAACCCTCAGATCCGAAGTCTGATGCTCTATCCATTGAGCTACGTCCGGGCGCGGCGTTGATTGTACCCAAGCCGTCTTTGCGTGCAAGGGGTCAGTGCGGGTCGGGCCGAACGATCTTGCGAATTTTTAGCCAGTGGTCAAACTCGGGCTGCCAGCCGCTCAGGTTCATCCCAAGCGCCATCACAAAGGCCATCGAAAGCCCGAACGCATAGGATTGGATCAGCTTTAGGCCTCGTTCTTGAACGGATCGGTGTCGGAGCGTCGCGAGTTGGAAGCCGATGCCCAAGACAAACCAGACCAGCCATGCAACGAACCAGATCGCGAGAAACGTGAAGGTCGTCCCATCGGTGAGGTCAACGAGAATCGAAAACGCGAACGGCGCTGCGCTGTGGAACGCCTTGAGGATCACCCAGAACCGGAGCCACTTGGGGCTGAGCCGGTTCACCGGCCAAACCGCAAAGAGTATGATGTCCGCCAGGATGCAAAGCCCAATTCCGGTGAGCAACTCTCGAAGCTGAAGCGGCATCATGATACGAATCACATCAACTTGGCGCGAAAGCCACGAGTTCCAGACCCACCCGCAATGAACCCAAGCCTTTGGACCCGCTTGCTCGAGACCGTCGTTCGCGAGACCTCGGTTTACAACGCCCTTCAGGTGGTCATTGAACTTGCCGCGGAGATGACGGGCAGCCGCAACGTTCTCCTCGCGCTCCTCGACGAAGAGCAAGGCGTCCTCAACCTCACCAACTATCACGGCGAGGATATGAAGGGGAACATTGAAGAGACGATGCAAGTGGCGACCGGAAAGGGAAGCGGCATTGTGGGTTACGTCGCTGCGACCGGGCGCACGTTTGAGAGTGGCGACGTGGAGCGCGACCCTCGCTACCGGAAGCTCTTTGCCTCGACGAAGTCGGAGATTGCCGCCCCGATCATGGATTCGGCGGAGCGCGTTTTGGGCGTTCTGAACTGCGAGACCGACCGGCTGAACGCCTATGAGGACAAGCACCGCGAGATCATCCGCGCCTGCTCGGCGGTGGTGTCGATGGTCCTCAACCGCGAAGAGAGCCGCCAACGAGAAGAAGCCCTCATCCAGATTGGCAACGCGCTTGATCACGCGCTCACCGAAGACGCCCTGATCCATGAAGTCATCGTCGTCGCGGAGGACGTCCTGCGGTTCCAGGCCGCCTCGCTCTTCCTTCTTGATCCGGAGAACGACACCTTCGTGCTTCGCGGCTCAGTGGGACGGCTGAAGTCGCAGATCGGCGAGATTCGGTACCGTCGCGGTGAGGGCTGCACGGGCTGGGTCTGCGACACGGGGCAGCCCCTCATGCTCAACGACCCCCTGAGCGACCCCCGATGGCGCGGACTCCACATCGAGTTCCCGAGCGAGCAGATCGCGAGCTTCCTCTGCGTCCCCATCGTCTCGCGCGGCAAATCGATCGGCGCGATTCGGGTGCTCCGGCGGGTCACCGACAACCAATATCTCGACAATCGGTTTGTCGATGCCGACCTCCGGCTCCTTTCTGCGGTCGCCGACCAGGTCTCGTCGGGACTGGAGAACCTGCGCAACGTCGAAAAGATCATCCGCAGCGAGCGCATGATCGCTTGGGGCGAGCTGAGCGCAAAGTCGTCCCACATGATCGGCAACCGCGTTTTTGCCCTCAAGGGCGACGTGAATGAGCTCGGCTACCTGGTCCGACAGAAGGAGGTGAACCCCGAGGAGCTGCGCTCGCTGCAGAAGAGCCTGGAGGTCAACCTTTCACGCATCGAGGAGATCCTGCAGGACTTCCGCGACTTCGTCTCCGCAACCCAGCTCAACCGCGTCGCGGTGGACCTCAACCACCTCGTCCAGGACACCGTCAACGAGGTGTTTCCCAAGCGATCCAGGGTCACGCTCGACCTGCGCCTCGTCGGCGAGGAGCTCTGGGTGCAGGCCGACGCCCGGAAGCTGGTCCGCGCGATCAGCGAACTCGTGGAGAACTCGCTCAGCTGGTCCGAGTCTGGCACGCTGCGCATCCAAACCTCGTCGGTGGACCGGAGCGCATACGCGGTTACGCGTCGAAGCCGCGCCCGCAAGTTTGCCCAGCTCGAAATCCACGACTCAGGTCCTGGCGTCCCGGAAGAAGAGAAGCAGCGCATCTTCGAACCGTTCTTCTCGGGCCGCGTGAAGGGCATGGGTCTTGGCCTTGCGATTGTCAAGGGCATCGTCGATGCACACGGTGGGGAAGTCTTTGAAGCCGGTACCCACGGCGAAGGTGCAAACTTTGTGATTCTGCTCCCGCTTGTGGATCGTCCATAATCGGAAACACGATCATGATGGTTGCACTTCTCCTCGCCGGCCTCTTGCAGAACTCACAGGGCCTCAAAACCCAGCGGATCGACCTTGAGGCGATTGGCCTCAGCTTCGATGCGCCGGTGACCTGGAAGCTCTCCAAGAAGAAGATCAAGAAGGAGATGATCTACACGCTGACCCTGCCGGGTCAAACGAAGACCGGCCAGGTCGTGATCTCCCCCACCACCCTCAGCCAAGACAAGGCGGAGTGGATGAGCTCGCTCAAGATGCTCTGGGAGACCAACAAGGACGAGAACATCACCCAGGCCGAAGAAGAGATTCTCGGCGTTCCGCTCCTCGTGACGAAGGCGAACTACTACCGCCGATCAGAATTTCGGACCAAGGTGAACGGCCTGCTTTACGCGAACACGCCGCGCCTGATGGTTTACAACATGGACTGCCTCGACGTCGACTTTTCGACCGTTGACAAGGCATGGCGCGATTCGCTCCAGACCCTGCGCCCGTTCCGCGCCGAGCAAAAGCTCGAGCCCTATGACCCTGCTCGGGCCCCCAAGATTGACCCCAAGAACCCTGAGCTCCTTCCGGTGAAGCCGCCGCAGGTTGTTACCGTTAGCGAGATGAATTCGATCTCGAAGCCGGTCCTCGCTCCGAAGAAGGTTGATCTCAAGATTGCCAACCGCAACGTGAGCTTCCACTTCCCGGCCGACTGGACGGGCGCGGTGGAGACCGATGGTAGCGTCAAGCTCACCCACAAGGACAGTGGTTCGGTACAGATCAGCCTCTTTTCGACCCTGGACAGCGAGCCGGTGGATCGTGCCCTCGCCAGCGCGGCCGCGAAGGGCCTCGAAGAGTTTGAGAAGGTCACCCAGCGCATTGACGGCGATCCCGTCTTGAACCGCGCCGCCGCGTTCCAGGCATGGGTCTGGCGAGACGGCTCGACGAAGTCGGGACCGCTTCACGTCGGCGAAGGTGTCGTGTTGAAGGGTGACTTCTATGCGGTGATCCGCTTCCGCTCGACTGCGAAGGTGGCCGACCGGAGACTCTTGACCGACCTCCTTGAGGCGGCCAGCATCGAAGTCCAGCCGTGATTCTCGGGTTCAGCACATCGTCGGAGTGGACGAGCACCGCGCTGTTTACGCCGGATGGTCACATGGTCGATTCGGAGATCGAGCATGCGCCTCGCCGTGCGAGCGAGACGATTTGGGTTCAAACCGAGCGAATTCTCGCTCGGGTTGGGGTCGAACTGCAGGGTATCACCGGCCTGATGGCCGATACCGGTCCTGGTAGTTTTACGGGGGTGCGCGTCGGGGTGGTTTTTGCGAAGACGCTCGCGTTTCTGAGCGGCGTCCGGTGTGCCGGTGCAACCGCGTTCGATCTCATTTCCCCGGGCGCGCTGGTCTCGTTTCCATCCAAGAAGGGCGAGTTTTACGTTCGGGAAATCGGGCAAGACCTCCGCGTCCAGACTGATTTCCCGGCGGATGCAGTTGGGTTTGGCCCAGGGGTGGCGGAGCCGACCTACCCTTCGGCCGCACGGTTTGGCGACGTCTTTTCTCGCCTGAACTGGGTGGCCCCGGAGGCTTTCCTGCCCGAATACGTTCTGCCGCCGAGCATTTCACTCCCCAAGAGGCCCTTCCGCCATGTTTGAACCCAAGGACCTTGTCGAAGGGGTGCCGATTTCGTATCAGCAGCCGCTCCACACGCTCACCACGTTGCGCGCGGGTGGCTCCGCCGAAATGTTCTCGGTCGCCAAGACGGGCGACGAACTCGCGGCGGCGATCGCCCTCGCCCATCGCCGAGATTGGCCGCTCACGATCCTCGGCGGCGGCAGCAACATGCTGCCAAGCGACGACGGAGTGCCGGGGCTGGTCGTCATGAACCTGGCTCGGACGATCAAGATGCTCCCTGGCGATCAGATCTTTGCCGAGACTGGCTGCTGGATTCAGGATGTGTTCCTCTTTGCCGCCCAACGCGGCCTGAAGGGCCTGGAGTACGCGGTGGGCATTCCGGGGACGCTCGGTGGCGCGCTGGTCTCCAACGCGGGCGCTTATCGCAGCAACGTCTCGTCGGTGGTGACCGAACTCGACGTGGTCGAGCGCGGCGAGCGCAAGATGACCGACGCGAGCATCATGGGCTTTGCCTATCGCGATAGCGTCCTGAGAAAGGAGAACCCGCCCAAGCTTGGCGTCATCAGCGTCGTTCTGCAACTCTCGGCCGCGCCCCGCAAGGCGATCCTCGATGACGCGCGGAACTACCAACGTCAACGAATCAGCAAGCAACCTGCCCCCGCGAGCGCGGGTAGTTTCTTTAAGAACGTGGAGGATTTCGAATTCGCCCAGCAGTTCACCGACCTCAACGAGGGCATGCGCGCCAACGGCGTGGTCCCGGCGGGCTACCTTATCGAGAAGGCGGGTTTGAAGGGATTTCGGCTCGGCGGGGCCATGCTCGGTGCTCGCCACGCCAACTTCATCCTCAACGTCGGCGCGGCATCCGCGTTTGAAATTCGGCGGCTGGCGCAGTACACCAAGGGCGTGGTGGAAGAAAAGTTTGGCCGCCGGCTGGAAGAAGAGGTGCTCTACCTCGGCGACTGGAGTCGATTCACCCTCTAGCCGAAAGGTTGGTGGGGATCACGCCGCTACGGGCAAGCGCGAGGGCCGACGTGTAGGCCACCGTCGCAAAAAGGCTAAAGACCAGGAAGGTGTACATCCACGTGAGGATGCGCAGGCCGTGCTTGCGGGCAAAGCGGTTCTGGCGAAGGTGGTTCTCGTAGGCCGCTCGCCGCTTGGGCGTGTTCTTCTTCTCCAGCCATTGGCGCGGGAAGGCCTTGATGCGCGGCAGCCGCATGAACCTGAGCATAAGGCCCCAAGTCATCTTTGCTAGCCACTGTGCCACCCAAATCATCGACTAAACTTCCGGTATGAATCCGATGGACCGGTCCATCTTCTACGCCATCAATCGTGGACCCGATGGGCTCGATGGGTTCCTGTCCATCTTTAGCGTCGGAATAAACTCGTGGTTCCTCCGCGTACCCTTGCTGGTTCTCTTTATTGGACTCCTTTGGGTGGCGGGGAAGTTCCGGCGGGCGGCGGTCCTTGCGATCCTCGCTTGGCCGCTCACCGACTTCACCTGTAGCCTGCTCAAGAAGAGCATCGAGTTCCACCGGCCCTGGGTCGACCTTACGGATACGATCTATCGATGGGGCAAGGTTGGCGGTTCGCTCAGCGGCACCGCAAGCTCCCACGCAGGCAACATGGCAGCGGTCGCAACGACGTTTTGGCTCTGTCTTGGACCCAAGTGGGGCATCCCTTGGGCCGTTGTCGCCCTGCTGACCGGATGGAGCCGGGTTTACGGCGGACACCATTTTCCCAGCCAGGTGCTCTTCGGGTGGCTCGTCGGAACCGGGATCGCACTTTTGGTTCACTTCGTGGCCAAGAAGATCATCGCGAGCCGCTCGCCAGAAGTGCCTGCCCCTGAACTTCCATGAAGCGCCGCATTGACCCTGTTCTTGCCGCTTCCTTGGTGCTCGCCTTGCTCACGCTCTGTGTCCCGTTTGTGCGTGTGGTGCTGCTACCCGTCGAATTCTTGAACACGCTGGTCCACGAGTTTTGTCACGCGACAATGGCCGTGCTCACCGGCGGCCACGTCATTGGGGTCTCGATCGAATCTGATACGAGCGGTCTCACACTTACCCAGGGCGGTATTTCGTTCCTGATCTCGATTGCGGGATATCTTGGCGCATCAGGTCTTGGATCGGCGATCCTTGCCTCCAGCCACAAGCCATCCGCCAAGTGGTGGCTGGGCGGGCTCGCGGTCTCGATAGGCCTCGGCTCGGTGATGTGGATGAAGTGGTCGCTTCTTTCGATCGGCCTTGTCATCCTCTGGGTCGCGCTCCTCGGCTATGCGGCTAGCCAACCTTGGGCAGGGGCGGCGGCGACCTTTGTGGGAGTCCAGCTTGCGTTCAACGCGGTGCGCAGCGCGGTTGACCTGATCAACCTTAGCCGGTTCGTCCCGAGTGACGCTCTGAACGCGAGCAAGGCAACCTTCTTGCCGCCTGTGGTCCACAGCCTGGTGTGGGCAGGACTTTCAATCCTGTGGGCAGGGCTCGCGCTTCGCGCAAGAGCTAAGAGCCAGGCTTAAGGCATCGGGTCGACGGGCTGCTCTTTGCTCGTCGTGCGGATGACATCAAGCGGCTCGGTCGTGTCGACGCTCCCAAGGCTATCGAGCGGCTTCCCGCTCACCATCAGCAGGATCTTGTCCACGTCGTCAAACTGACCCAGCGCCATGCGAAGGCCGGTGAGAATCGTCTGCTCGTCGATGGTTCCGTAGGTCTTGTTGAAGGCCTCGTTGAACTCAATCACCGCAGTTCGGTCGCGCATGCTGATCGACATCGCCTTGGCGCCCTTCGGCACGATGTTGCTGCTGCTGAGAAACTCATTGACCGCGGAAAGGCGAGCATCTTCACCCGATGGGTCGAGCTTGTGCTTGCGCGACTTCATCTTGAGCTGGCCCTTGTCATCCACCTCGGGCACGGGCACCATGATCTGGCGGCCATCCTGCGGGTCGCCACCCGTTTTGCCGATGGTGGTCTCCTTCTGGCCGGGGACGCCCTGCAACGGCTCATTCCGTTGAAGCGGGGTATCGAGGGGCTTCACCGGAAGAGGCGGAGGGGTCGAACGGATGTAGGTGGCGAGGGCAACCAAGCCAAGAGCGCCCACTCCGATGAGCGTAAAACCGATGCGCGTGTTCTTCACTGTTTTATTTGTCGCCAAGATAGACCTTCAGTCCTCGTACGATGGATGCAGAAATGGCTTGATGGAAGTCGGATTGGATCATGCGGCGAACGTCGTTTCGGTTCGAGATGAACCCGCACTCGATGAGAACGCCGGGCATGTTCGTATTCCTGAGGACGGCAAAACCGCTGTCATAGATCCTTGTGTCGGACCAGACGCCAATGCTTGGCAGCTCGCTCGTCTTCTTGATTTCGCTCTGCAAGCATTCGGCCAGGAGCTGGGCGATGGGGTTCTTTCCGTGATAGAAGGTGATCGTTCCACGGGCCGTGCTCGTCGCACTCGTCTGGTTGATGTGGATGGAAATAAAGAGGTCGGCTCGGTTG
The DNA here is from genome assembly GCA_018268355.1 of Armatimonadota bacterium. Taxonomy (GTDB): domain Bacteria; phylum Armatimonadota; class Fimbriimonadia; order Fimbriimonadales; family Fimbriimonadaceae; genus JAFDWR01. The sequence goes on from JAFDWR010000001.1 coordinate 387,355, forward strand.
CGGTTCGCGATGTTCGCACGCTCGGAAAGCGAGATGAAGACGTCGCTCTTGCGCGTCATGATGACGGTTGCGCCTTCGGCGGCGAGGGATTCCGCTGTCCTCGTTCCAATCAGAAGCGTGAGGTCCTTCTCGCGAGTACCGTTACCCACTGCACCGGTGTCGTGACCACCATGACCAGGGTCAACAACCACGATCTTGCCCGCGAGCCGGCCATTGCCAACCGCCGGACGGATGAGATTCAAAACCAGCGTCGAACCCGCGACCGAAAGCTCCGCGCCAAGCGGCCGCTCGAGGTCAAGCGCAACAATCGCATCGATGCCTTCTTGGCGGAAGGAGACCGACGTGACGTTGTCACTTGCGGGGGCAGGAAGCTCACGCGAGGTCGAATTCGGGAAGACGATCTCGATGCGGCTCGGATCCGGACGACGAATGCGGGGCGTGTTTGGATAGCCGCCGGGGGCAAAGAAGGTGACCTTGGTCGTCGCGCCGCTGTCCGCGATGTTCATCCGGGTTAGCAGGATCTGCCCAGGACCGGAGGGAATGACCGTGTTGTTCGTCGGCGGGGTGACCATGCCGGCGGGGACTTCGTTCTCGTCAACGTCGTCGCCTTGGACCGTGCCTCCTGCGCCGTTGTTCTTTTGGGTGGAAGGAACAATGATCGGGTCGGCGGCCTTACCGGCGACGGGCTTGGGAGTCGGGTTCGGCTTCGCCGTGCTCGGGTTGAGCTTCGGTGGATTGGCGGGCTGGGTGCTCACCGAGGGCTCGGCATCGATGCCCGAGAGGTCCATGGAATAGGTCGTGTTCGGCTCGATCGAATCGGGGATGCTCAGCGAAGGTGAGCGTTGCTCCAGGGTGATTCGAACGGTGCCGTCGGCAACTTGCTGAATCTTGGTTCGACCTTCGAGGCGAAGTCCGGTTCCCGGCATGAGCCGCGCGCCACTGATTTCGATCATCGTGCGCTCGGCCGTCTGGATCACCTTCGGCTTCACCGGGAGGAGGGAGTTGATCTGAAGGCGGTTCTTCTCAAGGATGACGGTTTGGAGCGGGCTATAGACGGCGTAGACGTTGGTGCCGCGTCGCCACGAACCTTCGATTCCAAAGGCATCGAGAACCGAGGTGAGCGGAACCGCGTTGGTTCCCGCAAAGACCCTCATGCCAAGGCGGGCTTGGCGACCCATGAATTTGACGGTAGCCATGCCGTCTTGCTCCTGGCACGACCATCCGGCTTCGCGGAGGACGGAAGGAGAGACGTAGCATTCGTCACCAACACGCCAAACATTGGCGCGCTGGGCTGGCCGACATGTAAAGATCCACTCTGCAGCGCGAATCTGCGCGGGGGCAGATACCGCCAGTGCCATCCATGGCGCGAGGACCGTTAGAATTCGCTTCATGCGCACGGTAGCCAGCATTGTATCAGTAATTCCATCATAATAGGCTTCTGCTGGGAAAATACCGGGTTTTTGAACCTAAAGTTCCCGGTCGAGGGCGGTTAGCTCAGCGGTAGAGCGGCTCGTTTACACCGAGCGGGTCGGGGGTTCGAATCCCTCACCGCCCACCACTTTTCAGCTTCTCGGCGACCTCGCAGACGTCGCTGCAGGTGTCGTATTGCATCTCCTCCAACCAGTCGGACACGTCATAGTCGTGGTCGTCGACCAGCTCCTCCAAAGCGTAGCCGCGGCAGGCGCCGCAGCCGGTGTTCTCGTAGACCCAAACGAGGGCGCGAATCGCGGCCTCTTGCGGCAGATGTTTCGCCATGTCTCGGAATGCAAAGGTGACGGAGTGCTCCTCCTGTTGACTGCCCGTGTTGCCGAGAACGAACTCGGTTGCAGCAGGTAGGAGGAGATCGAGGTCCTCGGGCAAGACCGACTTCGTGAGCGATTCGATCCCCACCGCAAAGTCGTCTTCGTCTTGGACGAGTTCGAGCCCGAGCTCGCGGATGGCGGGGTCGTTGATCTCCTCAAGGACATCCTCGAAGCAACAAGGATGGAACCCCGAACGGACCCGTGCGATGAGTTCGCTCAGGGGGAGCGGGAATCCACGCTTCTCGATGACTTCAAACAGCTTTATCGCGGTTTCCCAATCCTCTTCAACAAGCCAACGACGGGCGACCTCAAGGTGATCCTCTTCCGTGAGCATTGGTGCTGCTTGGGGAACTAATCGCCTGGGGACGATGCCCGCGAGGAGGTCGGCCAGTACTCCCTTGTCCGAGGGAACATAGACCGGACGCGGCTCGCGCACGAAGGTGCGCTGAAACTCTTCTTTTGCCTTGTCCCGGGCGGCTTCTAACCGGGCGAGTAGATCACGGGGAACGTCTTTGAAGTCTTTATTCTCCGGTCCAAGGTCTTCATCCAGCTTCCAATAGTTGCCCACCGTGATCACCTCGTCCGCGTGCTCGGCGAGCCAAATGATCCCGCGAGGGATGTAGTAGCTGAGCTCGTAGAAGGCGTCTTCGTTCGACTTTCGGACGTAGTCGGTGAGCTCATCGAAGGCCCAGTCCTGGCCCTTCTTTGAGAGGTAGACGAGGGCTTCGACGTAGCTTTCGAGCGCTTGAGGCTCGTTTTCGGCGACCAGCTTCTGGAGGTGGGCGAGTGAGCGATCGTCGCCACTCTCCGCGAAAACGGCAAGGGTGCGAAATCGGAGCGTCCGGTCCTTTTCGACCATCTCCTCTTCCTCAAATTCGGCCTCGATCAGAGCGTCGCGCAGCTGCTCGCGTATCCCCGCGCGCGTGGCAAGTTCGATGTTGAACCGTCCCGCGAAGCATCCAAACTGGCGGTCGAGCCGATAGTCGTTCAGCGAGTAGTGGATGATCTCATCCTTGTAGTCCTGCGGGACGTCGGGGTTTGTAACGAGCACGGCGCGTCCGTGCCCCGCCCGCACCCACAGGCGATAAACATCCAGCGGCGGCAGGCTGGGGGCGATCAATCGACCTCGCTAGGCTCGTTCTGGACGCAAACCGGGCGAAGCCAGCGCTCGATCGCGGTCATCCCGACCGACGTGAACCGGCTGTCGGTGGTCGCGGGGAAGGGGCCGCCGTGGACCATGGCGGGGCTGACCTCGACTCCGGTGGGGAAGCCGTCGAAGACCACCCGCCCCACGCGGCGCTTCAGGACCGGAACCAACGAGTGTCCGGCCGTTGCCCCGAGAAGTGTGGCGGTCAGCTGGCCCGGCATGGAACCCGCGAATTCGAGCATCTCGGCCTCGTCGCGGCAGGTCACGACGACACCGCACGGACCGAAGACCTCCTCAAAGAGCTCGGCACCCTCCGACGGCGTTGCACTGTAGAGGCGTGCCTGGGGACCCTCGGCGAGCAGCCGAACCCCTTCTGCCGAGGACAAGCGGCACAGGCCCGCCTCATAGGCCGCGGCGATTCCAGCCGAGAGCATCGTTGCCTCTCCGGACGTGGAAACCAGCCGCGATATCTCCGCGACAAACGCGCTGAACCCGGGCGAATCCACCCCGACGAGGAGGCCGGGATTGGTGCAGAACTGGCCCGCGCCGAGGGTGAGCGAGGCCACATAGCCGGCCGCATTTGACTCGGTCTGCCCCGGCGGCAAGGCAAAGACGGGATTGACGCTGCCCATCTCCGCGAAAACGGGAATCGGTTCCGGGCGATTCGCCCCCAGCCGAAAGAGAGCCAAACCCGCGCGCTGGGACCCCGTGAAGCCGACCGCAGCGACATTCAGGTCGGTCACCAGCCACTCGCCGACTTCGGCTCCGCCATGCACGCGCTGAACGGCGTCGCCAAAGGCCGAAGCGAGCGCGCCAAACACCATCTCGCTGGTCCCAGGATGGAGCGGATGGACCTTCACGACCACCGGGCAGCCCGCCGCGAGGGCGCTGGCGGTATCACCACCGGCGACGGAAAACGCGAGCGGGAAGTTGCTCGCTCCAAAGACCGCGACCACGCCAATCGGGTGCTTCTCCAGCCTCAGGGAGGGCAGCGGAAGGGGCGCACGATTGGGGTTGCCGGGCAGCGAAAGCGAGTCAAGCACGCCACTCGATTCGATGTGATCGGCAAAGGCGCGGAGCTGGCCGCAAGTCCGGGCTCGCTCACCCGTGAGACGCGCCACGGGTAGCCCGGATTCAAGGTGGGCCATTTCGATGAGCGCATCGCCCAAGGCTTCAATCGCAGCGGCGGCATCGCGTAGCTTCTGCGCCCGTGTGGCGACGTCCGAAAGGCTCGCCCAGGTGCTCGGGGAATTCGCTAATGAGCACGCGCGCTCGACGTCGGCTTGGGTGGCGATGGGGTACTCGCCGGGGAGGCGCTCGCCGGTCGCGGGGTTGAGGGCAAAGTAGGTTTCAGACATAGCGGAGGGGATCGAGGAGGGAGAGGTCGAGGGAGGGCTTTTCGCCCGAAATTAGTTCGGCCATGAGCTGGCCGGAGATGGGTCCTAGGCTCAGCCCCATCATGCCATGCCCGCTGGATAAGTACAAGTCGTCGGCAACCTTCCCAAGGTAGGGAAGGCCATCTGGCGAGCAGGGCCGGGAACCTTGCCAAATCTGAGTGTTGTCGAAGAGGGTGGGCGGCGCGGAGGGAAAGACATCGAAGACGCCCCGCTTGATCCCTTCGTAACGCTGTGGGTCGACGGTGCCGACCTTGCCACCGAGGATCATGGTGCCGGTGACGCGGAGCCCGGTCTGCATCGGGGTAATCGCCACCCGGTGGTCGGCAAGGAGGGCGCAACGGCGCGGCGCGAGGGGCGAATCGGGGATCGTGGTGCCATAGCCATGTCCGGCGACAAGGGGCAACTTTTTGCCGGTTGCCATCTGGAGGAGGTCGCGGGTTTCCACGCCTCCCGCGAGGACCCAAGTGTCGCCCTCAATCGGGCCTGACGTCGTTTCGACCGCCCTGATCTTGCCGCCTTGGTCCTTGACGAAGCCCTTCACGTTGGTCGCGGTGATCACTTCGACCTGGCCACGAAGGGCGGAAAGGACCGCGCTCGGCGTGATCCAGGCATCGTCCTCAAAGATGACGCCGCCCACCGCGCGGATGGGAGTAGCGGGGTCGTAAACGTCGAGCGATTGGGCGTCAAAGCGCTTAATCCGAAGTCCGAGCGATTCGGCGTGGTCGGCGAGTTCGAGCTCTTCGTGCAGGGTTTCCGCCTTGCTACAAAGGACGGCGAGGCCGCGCGGTGTGTAGCCGAGAGGGCCCAGGGTCGTCTCCCAATGGGCGTAGATCTCCTTGGAACGCAGGTTCAGGTCGCGCAGAAGGAACTTCGTGCGTTCGACGTGCTTGCGGTTGGCGCGCAAGGCGAACCGGGCCATCCAGCCGTAAAGCGAAAGGTCGGTGCCGAAGCGAAAGCCGAAAGGGCTACCCCTCCGCAGGCTCATCTTGAGGCCCTTCCACACCATCCCCGGCGCAGCAAGGGGAACGAAGTGGCTCGGCACGATCATGCCCGCGTTGCCGGTCGAGGTCAGGGTCGCGGTGTCATCGGGGCGGCGGCGTTCGAGGACGACCACGTCGACCCCGCGCTGCTTGAGGGCATAGGCGGTGCTCAGCCCGATGATCCCGCCGCCGACAATGACGATTCGGCTCATCGAGAAAGCGCGCCGACCATGGCCCTTCGAGCCTCCGCTTCTTCAAGAACCATGTGGACGTGAGCTCGCTCCTCCTTGGAGAGCGGAAGCCTCGGCGGGCGAACGGTTTCGCTTCCCATCCCGCGAAGCTGGATGGCGAGCTTGATCTGCTGGACAAACTTACGGCCGATATCGAGGCGAAGCAGCGGCGAGAACCAGCGGTAGAGGTCGCGGGCCTCTTCCCAGTTTCCGCCCATCATGAGATCCCAGAGTGCGGCATTCTCATCGGGATAAGCGAGGGCCATGCCCGCGATCCAGCCCTTCGCGCCGAGAATCGTGCATTCCAGGGCAAGGTCATCGACGCCCGCCATCAGCACATAACGATCACCGACCGCATTAGCAAGCTGCGTGAAGCGGCGGGTGTCTCCGCTCGATTCCTTGATCGCGACGATGTTGCTTTGGTCGCTCAAAACCTTGAAGTCCTCGGGCGTGAGGTCGACGTGGTAGCCGATCGGGTTGTTGTAGGCGATAAACGGCAGGTCGGTGCTTCGCGCGACGTTCATGAAGTGGGCATGGGCCTCTTCGCGGTCGGCGTGATAGACCATCGCGGGCATGAGCATGAAGCCGTGGACGCCGGCCCTTTCGGCCGCCGCGACATAGTCAATCGCCTGGTGCCAGCCGTATTCGGCGACGCCAGAAATGACGGGAACCCGGCCCTTGGCGACCTCGAGCGCGCAGCGCAGCACCTGGAGCTTCTCCTCGCGGTTCAGGGCGACGTTCTCGCCCAGCGATCCAAGCATGACGAGGCCGTGGACCCCCGAACCGATCATGCGCTCAATGTGGTCAGCGGTTGCGTCGAGATCAAGGCTGTGATCCGGGCGGAACTGGGTCGTCATCGCGGGATAAACGCCGTGAAAGTCAGGCTTCATTGGAACTTAGTTTACGCGAGCGGAATCACGGTTGGATCACGTATAACAGGTGCATGAAACCGCTCGCCATACTCGCTGGCCTCCTTGCCCTTTCGCTCGTCGGATGCAAGGGCGATTCGACCAATACCACCGGGACCGCCGGTGGCGAACAGCCCGGCAAAGGCGGCGCGTCGAAGTCGATCAAAGTTGCTTTGTTGACGCCGGGACCGGTCAGCGATTCGGGATGGAACGCGATGGCTTATGAAGGCCTCGTCGCGATCAAGAACGAGCAGGGCGCGACCGTCCAAAACCAGGAAGCAGCGGGTGAAGGCCAGATCAAGGACGCCATGCGGCAGTACGCCCAGGATGGCTACAACCTCGTGATTGGCCATGGGTTTGAATACAACGGGGTCGCCAAGGAGATTGCCGCCGACTTTCCGAACACCGCGTTTGTAAGCAGCTCGGGCGCGCAATCGGGTCCGAACTTCGGTGCCTTCCGCTTCTACCTTGAGCAGGGCTTCTACCTCGCGGGCATGATGGCTGCGGGTATGAGCAAGACGGGCGTGGTCGCCGTCGTCGGACTCGACGTGCCCTCGATCCGCTCAACGTTCAAGGGCTTCATCGCAGGCGCGAAGGCGGTTCGCCCCGATATCAAGATTGTCGAGAAGTACGTTCCGCTTCCCGGAACCGACATCGCCGCTTACAAGCAATCGACGCTTGCTGCGATTGACGAGAAGGCCGACTTCATCATGCACCAGGCCAACCAGGGCGCCCAGGCCGTGTTTGATGCCGCGAAGGAGAAGGGCGTGCTTTGCTTTGGCGCGAACGCCAACCAGAACAACAACCCGAGCGGCGTGGTCATCGCGAGCGCGGTCATTATCGCCAAGCCCGCCTTCCTTGACCTCGCGAAAGAAGTCGCGGAAGGGAAGTACAAGGGCCGGGTTCAGCTCTTTGGCATGGACAAGGGCGCGATCGACTTCGTCGTGAATCCCGCGATGGCAGACAAGGTGCCAGGAGAGCTGATGTCGAAGATCCAGCAAGCCCGCACGGAGATTGCCACCGGCAAGCTCGTGGTTCCGAAGGACGAATTCTGAGGCCACGTTGAGCGAACTTGTCGTCAAGGGCGTCCGCAAGACGTACGGCTCGCTGGTCGCCCTCGACGATTTCTCGGCGACCTTTCGGCCGGGCGAGATCCACGCCATCCTCGGTGAAAACGGAGCGGGCAAATCGACGCTCGTCAGCATCCTTTCCGGATTTGTGACCCCCGACCAGGGCGGGGTTTCGCTGGGCAGTCGGGACCTGCCGCTCGGACAACCGACCCGCGTGCGCCAGCTTGGCGTCTCGATGGTCCACCAGCATTTCGCCCTCGTCCCCGCGATGACGGTGGAGGAGAACTTTGCCCTTGACCGCCTGTGGTCTTCGAAGGGTCTCTTGAACCTTAGCGAACTCGCTGGGCCCGCGCTTGAACTCGCTGAGCGACTGGATTGGGCAGTCGAACCGAAGGCTCGCGTTGCCGACCTTCCGGTCGGCGTTCGTCAGCGGGTTGAGATCCTCAAGGCCCTCGTCGGGAATGCGCCCGTGATCATCCTCGACGAGCCGACCGCGGTCCTCTCCGCTGAGGAAGTCGAAGACCTCTTCCGCGTGCTGCGCTCGCTGCGCGATGAAGGGAAGGTCGTCCTCCTGATCGCCCACAAGCTCGACGAGGTGCTCTCCGTTGCCGACCGGTTCACCGTGCTGCGGCGGGGCAAGTGGATCACCACTGCCGACCGGGGCGACGTGACCAAGGAGCAGCTAGTTCAGTGGATGATCGGCGATCAACTGAACATCGAGCCCGCAGGCCGCAAGCTCGGGGAGAACGTGGTTTGCGCTCTTCGCAAGGTGAAAGCCAACGACGAGACCGGCGTTTTGCGCTTGACGGTGGACGATCTTGAGGTTCGCGCGGGTGAGATTTTTGGGATCGGTGGTGTGGATGGCAACGGCCAAAAGGAGCTTGCCGAAGTCCTTGTTGGCATCACCGCGCCGGTTGCGGGGACGCGGGAGGGCGACCCCAGCGTCGCCTACATCCCCCAGGATCGCCAGCGCGAGGGCCTTGTCCTCGACCTCAGCATCGTGGACAACATCTCGTTTGAGCGGACGTCGCTGGTTGGCTTTGCGATCGACAACCCGAAGGCGCGCCGCCGACTGGCGACGGAGTTGATCGAGCGGTATTCGATCAAGGTTTCGGAGGCCGAAGGCCCCGTGAAGTCGCTCAGCGGCGGAAACCAACAGAAGGTCGTCGTCGCCCGCGAGCTCAACACCAAGCGCGATCTGATCGTCGCGGTCAACCCGACGCGCGGCCTCGACTTCCGCGCCGCCGCCTTCGTGCATTCTTCGCTCCTCGCCGCTCGCGAGGCGGGCAGCGCGGTCGTTCTCATCACCGCCGACCTTGATGAGCTTCGGGAGCTCAGCGACCGAGTTGGGTTCCTTTCGGGCGGTGGCCTCAAGCTCGGCGGTGATGCCTCCGCGATGTTGGAGGGGCATTGAAGCGGGCCGCTCTTCTCGTTGGCTCGCTCCTCGTGATCCTCGGGGTCACGCTCGCCGTTTTGGGCCTGCCGGTTTTTGAAAGCATGAAGCTGCTGTTTACGGGGGCGTTCGGTTCTAGCCGTGGCCTCGACAGCACGCTGACAAAGATGACGCCGCTCCTGCTCGTTGGTCTCGGAGTGGTCGTCGCCTGGCGGGCAGGGGTTTACAACGTCGGCGGGGAAGGGCAGTTTGTGATCGGCGGTCTGGCCGCCGCGACGGTGGCGGCCTTACTCGGCAAGAACCCGAGTGGCGTCATGCAGGTCGTCGTCCTTGCCGGCGGGATGCTCGGCGGTGCGGCTTGGGGCTGGATTGCAGGGTGGCTCTCCCACCGGCGAAGGGTGGACGTTGTCATCTCGACGATCCTCCTGAACTTCATTGCGATCTTCCTGCTCCAGGGCCTCATTGCGGGCGCGCTGAGGGACCCCGAGGTTAATCTGCCCCAGTCGGCACGGCTCGAAGACAGCCTGCGGCTCATGCGGTTCACCCGGCAGGGCGACCTCCACCTTGGATTCATCGTCGCCCTCTTCGGCGCTGCGGCCTTGTGGTTCTTGCTCAATCGAACGACGCTCGGCTTCAAGCTCAAGCTCGTGGGAGCGAATCCGCTTCTTGTCCGGGCCCAGCGGCTCAATGCCGACCGACTCCGGACTTTCGCGATCAGCCTTTCGGGGGCACTTTGCGGCCTCGCCGGTGCGGTTGAATTCGCGGGCGTCAACCATCGGCTCGGCCAGTCGTTCAACCAGAACTGGGGCTTCCTCGCGATACCGGTTGCCGTGCTTGGCGGGCTGAACCCGATTGGAACTGCCTTTGCCGCACTCTATTTTGCCGCCGTTCTGGCGGGGGCGAGGAATCTCGGCGGCTTCAGCCAAAATGGGGCGGCCATCGTCGCGATTGTTCAGGCGATTGCTGTTCTCGGGTTCATGGCGGTCAATCAGTGGCTTTCGCGTCGGCGCGAGGCCGTCCGGGAGGTTGCGGAATGATCGCCACCATCCTCCTGTTCTCGGTGCCGCTCATCCTCGCCGCGATGGGCGAAGTCGTTGGGCAACGCGCGGGCATGATCGACATCGGCCAGGAAGGGAAGATCCTCATCGGTGCATTCGTCGGATTCATCGTCGCGAAGATCACTGGCAGCTTGATCGTGGGCTACGCCCTCGCCGTGGTCGCGGGGGTTGCGCTCGGTTGTCTCTCAACCTGGTTCACCGCAAAGCTCCAACTCGACCAAGTTGTCGTCGGAACCGCGCTCAACCTGCTCGCGCTCGGAGCCACGTCGATTGCCTTCCGCATCTATGTCGGCGACTCCGGAAAGCTCCTCTCGATCGACAAGGCCCCCGCCCTTTTTGGCCTTGACCCCGTGGTGTATCTCGCCATCCTTTCGCCTGCGGTGATCTGGTTCGTGTTGATGAAGACGAGCTGGGGCCTCAGCGTCCGCGCAAGCGGCGAGTATCCACCGGCAGTTGAGGCGGCAGGAATTAGCGTCATCCGTCGGCGGTTCGAGGCTGCGATGCTTGCGGGGGGCATGAGTGGCCTTGCGGGAGCGGCCCTCAGCATCGCCTTGTCGGGTTCGCTCGGCGAGGGCATGAGCGCAGGCCGTGGATTCCTTGCGATTGCGGTGGTGACGTTTGGCCGGTGGCGCGCGCCTTGGGTGGCGGGAGCCGCGCTGCTCATCGGCGTAATCGACGCGGTGCAGTACCGATTCCAAGGCCAGGCCATCTTAGGGTTCAAGCCGCCCCTCCAGCTTTGGCAAGCCTTGCCTTACCTCGGGGCGCTTCTGATTCTCTTTGCGCTCGGGAGAGGAGCGGGTGCGCCGGCGGCCCTTGGTCGAGCGTATAACAAGGAGCGATGAGTACCTCTCCCATCCGGCTGGTCCGCCGAATCCGCTTTTCGAGCGGTCACCGATATTGGGATGTCGCCAAATCGGAGGCCGAGAATCGGGCCAAGTACGGCCGGTGGGCGTCGCCCTTCAACCACGGCCACAACTATGTCCTAGACGTTGGCGTGGAAGGGATGCTCGACCCTCGAACCGGGATGGTGGTGAACATCAAGCGGGTTGATGACGTCCTCAAGGACCACATCGTTGCCCAGTTCGACCAGAAGAGCATCAACGACGAGGTGGAGGCGTTCAAGTCGAAGTCGGTCACCCTGGAGAACCTTCTCACCTACTTCGGGGCGATCCTCACCCAGCCCGGCGTTTTGCCGCCCCAAGTTCAGCTCGCCACCTTGCGACTCGAAGAAACTCACGACCTGTATGGCGAATGGAGCCTCAGCACAAACACCATGACCTTAACTCGATCCTATGAATTTGCCGCCGCCCACCGGCTCCACGTTCCCCAGCTCAGCGAGGAGGAGAACGTCCGGCTCTTTGGCAAGTGCAACCACATCAGCGGCCACGGTCACAACTACATCCTTGAGGTCTCTGTGAGCGGCGAAGTGGATCCTCTGACCGGCATGATGGTCGACCTGATGGAGCTGGACCGGATCGTGAACGAGGAGATCGTAGACCGGTACGACCACAAGTTCCTCAACATCGACATCCCCGAGTTCAAGGAGTCGCCGACGACGAGCGAGTGCATTGCCCAAGAGGTTTTCAACCGCCTCGATCGCGCGCTGCCGGTGAGGCTCAGCCGGGTGCGACTGTTTGAGACCGCGCGCAGCTACTTTGAAGTGGAGAGCGCCTCGTGACCGTCCGCGCCATTGTCACGGGTGCTTCGAGCGGTATCGGCCGCGAGACCGCGGTTGCCCTTTCGGCGGCGGGAATCGAAACCGTCCTCGTCGCGCGTCGCCGCGATGCCCTCCTCGAGACCGCCGCGCGTTGCCCCGCGCCCCATCAGCTTTTTGTCGCGGACCTGGCCAAGCCAGGATCAGAAGTCGAGGTCGTGGACTACGCCCAATCGCTCGGTGAGGGCGTGAAGCCAGTCCTCATCAATGCGGCAGGGATGGCCGAATTTGGATCGATTGAGGCCTTGACCGCCGATTCGCTCCAAAGGCAGATTGAAATCAACCTGCTCGCCCCCGCTCGGCTGTGCCATGAGGTGCTGCCCTGGATGCTCAAAGAGGGCAGCGGGCACATTGTGAACGTCCTCAGCGTAGTCGCCAGCCAGCCGCTCCCGAACACTGGTGCCTATGCGGCGGCGAAGGCGGGACTGCTGATGTTTGGCAAGGTCCTCTCGGCGGAAGTCCGTCGCAAGGGAATTCTGGTCACGTCGGTGCTGCCCGGTGCGGTGGACACCCCGATTTGGGATGCAATGGACTTCAAGCCAAACCGAGCCGACATGATTCCGTCGAGCATGGTCGCCGAAGCCATCGTGCAGGCCGTTCTCGCTGGGCCCAAGATGGCGGTGGATGAACTCCACCTGATGCCGCCGAAAGGCTTACTTTGAGCCGATGATGTTCACGCGGCCACGGCGAGTGATTCCGTCATAGCGAAGGCTGCCCGCGTTGACGACTTCCATCCAGATGGCGTCGTTCGAAACCTTGGCGGCGGGCTTGCCCACAAAGTCGGCCTTGAACCGGATCTCCCACTTGTGCTTGGGCACCTCTTGGAGGAGGTCAAACAGCTTGGTGCCGTCGACCGCAATGAACTTACCGAGCTTGGCCTTGTCGGTCATCCAGTCGGGCAACTTCTTCGACGAGAACTCGGGGATGACCGCCTTGGGGTCATCGAGTTTCGCATTCCAAATCTGGTTGAGCAGGACAAGGTCGTCGTAGACGAGGCCATTGTCGGGCGCGAGGGTCACGTCCTCCTTGTTGATCCCTTTCGGCAAGGGCTTCGGTTCAAACGAATCGCCGCAACCGCCGAGGATCACGAGGCCGAGTAGGGCAGGCATTGACCAGGGTTTTGTACGAAAATTGAACAACGTTTTCTGTCCTCGGGCCACTAAAGTGCTAGAATTCGGTTTCGAGTGGAGCCATCGGTCTCTCCGAGTTCCCATGCCCAGATTGATTATGCAGGATCATCTCGGCGCATGTTCGGCGCGGGCATGGCTAGGTTTTGGACCATGAATAACACGAATGCGACCATTAAGGTGATCGGCGTTGGTGGCGGCGGATCAAACGCTGTCCGACGAATGATCGAGAGCGGCATCCAAGGCGTTGAGTTCATCGCCATGAACACCGATGCGCAGAGCCTGGGCGACCATCCCGCCACCAAAAAGGTTCAGATCGGTGGCAACCTCACCCGCGGACTGGGTGCAGGCGGTAACCCTGAGACCGGCAAGGCGGCCGCAGAAGAAAGCAAGGCCGAGATCCGAAAGAACCTCGAGGGCGCGGACATGGTCTTCATCACCGCTGGTATGGGCGGCGGAACCGGAACCGGTGCTGCTCCCGTTGTGGCCGACCTCGCTCGCGAAGTGGGCGCGCTTACCGTTGCCGTCGTGACCCGACCCTTCACCTTTGAAGGTCCGCGACGCGCGCGACTTGCTGAGCACGGCGTCACCTCCCTCATGGGCCGCGTCGACACGATCATCACGATTCCGAATGATCGCCTCATGAGCGTGGTCGAGAAGAAGACGACCCTCGTCGATGCATTCCGCGTCGCCGACGACGTTCTTCGACAAGGCGTTCAGGGCATCAGCGACATCATCACGATTCCCGGCCTCATCAACGTCGACTTTGCCGACGTTCGTGCGGTCATGGACAATGCCGGTCCCGCCCTCATGGGCATCGGTTACGGCGTTGGCGAGCAGCGCGCGCTCCAAGCTGCCCAAACCGCGACCAATTCGCCGCTCCTTGAGCAGACGATCCACGGTGCGAAGGGACTCCTCGTGAACCTCACCACCGGCGAGGACTTCACGCTTGCCGAGGCCAACGAGGCAATGGGCTACATCCAAGAGCTCTGCGACGCCAACGACGCCAACATCTTCTTTGGCCAGGTCACCGACCCGAGCCTGGATGGTGCGGTCCGCGTCACCGTTCTTGCCACCGGATTCAACCCCTACAGCAGCGAAGGCCGAAAGGTCGCCGCCGCGACGTTTGCCGCCCCGGTTGCCGAAGTGGCCAAGCCAGTCGCCGAAGCTGAGCCGGTTGCACCCGTAACTCCCGCCCGCGATCGCGATGAGATCATCACCGACGCGCCGAAGGGCATGGGTCGAAACACCCCGGTTGACGTGAACACCGTTTACGAAGAGACCGACCTCGACATCCCGAGCTTCATCCGCGAGCACAAGGGTCGAAGCGTCTAAGGGAACAAGAGACACAAAAAGAGGGCACGGCTTCCAGAAGGATGCCGTGCCCTTTCTCTTTTCTTGACTTTACCGGAGTGAACGGCGGTTCCAAGGCAATGCCTTGCCGCCCGTGACGAGGTTCACCACCACAAAGGCGATGAGCGCGAGCACCGCGATCTTAATCGCAAGACCCACGACCCAAGCAAGAACGTAGTAAGCCACCACGGCTCCCACAAGGATCATTCCGACGCGAACGGCATTGGACATACAACTACTCTAACGCCATTTGGGGGCCAATGGTGTCTTCATAGGCCAAAGGACACAAAGCAAAACGGCTCCAGTGGTTCTCACTGAAGCCGTTTCAGAAGCTTTGCAGGGTTGGCTTTAGTCGGTGACGACTTTGACCATCGCCCGCTCTTTGTCCTTGCTGGCAACTGCGCTGACCACGGTTCGGATGGCGGCGACGACTCGTCCGCTCTTTCCGATGATCTTGCCCACGTCGTTTGGATCTGCGTGGACAAAGTAGGTGCGAGAAGTCCCTTCGGTCTCCTCTTCAATCTCAATCGCGCCCGGGTTTTCGACCACGGCCTTGATCAAGGATTCAACGAATTCGCGCTGGCTCATTCTGCGTCGTCCGACTTCTTGTCGACCGCGGTGGGCTTGCTGATCGCAGCCGTTCGCTTGTCGAGGAACTTGTAGCTCTTCTTGGCCGCAGGGCGGTCGGCGAAGAACTTTTCGAGAATTCCGAGCTGGTTCAGAAGGACGGCCGTCGTTTCGGTCGGCTGGGCTCCTTCCTTGAGCCAGTGGAGCGCTCGCTCTTCATTGATGGTGACGAGCTTGGGCTGGGCCACGGGATCGTACTGACCAATCGTCTCCACGAAGGCACCGTTGCGGCCTGCCGTGCTCTTGGCCACGACCACTCGGTAAAAAGGTCGGCCTTTCGTGCCGATGCGTCGAAGTCGAATTTTAACCATACTTGAGTCGTTTCTTCCTAATTCGGTTTGGGTCAGAGGATGCGCAGTTAGGACGTCCCGCGCCAATCCAGAACTATACCTCAAACAACCGTGAGGTCAACTTTCTCTTCCCGGAACCGGATTTTTAGGCTTAGTTCAGCTTGCCGTCGTCGTTCCGGTCGCCCTTTTTCTTCTTCTGGTCGTTCCAGAATCGGCGGCGCGGATCGAACTTCCTCATCTTCTTCTGCATCGAGCCCATCTGCTTCATGCCTCGGCGCATTTCGTTGAGCTGCTTGATGAGCGCGTTGACGTCTTCCACCTGGGTTCCGCTGCCCCGTGCGATTCGCTTACGACGGGAAGAGTTGATGAGGTCGGGGTTCTTGCGTTCGCGCGGCGTCATCGACTGGATGATCGCCTTGATGCGGTCGAGCTTTCGCTCATCGACCTGGTCGAGCGCCTCCTCGGGAATTTGGTGAGCAAGGCCCGGGATCATGCCAAGGACCTTCTTGAACGGCCCCATCTTTCGCATCATGCCGAACATGCTCAGCATCATGTCGAAGTCCATGTCGCCGCGCATCGCGCGCTGCTCCATGCTCGCGACTTCCTCTTCGTTGCCCGCGACGGCGTTCTGCATCGTGTCGATGAGCGCCAGCACGTCGCCCATGCCAAGGATTCTCTCGGCCACGCGAACGGGGTCAAAGAGGTCGAGGGTCTCGACCTGTTCGCCCATACCAAGGAATCGAACCGGCACGCCGGTCGCGGCACGAACGGAAAGCACCGCACCACCGCGGGTGTCGCCATCCATCTTCGTGAAGATCGCGCCCGTGATCTCAACCTTGGCGCGGAACGCCTCCGCAACGTTGACCGACTCTTGACCCGTCGTGGAGTCGAGCACCAAGAAGGCCTCGTTGGGCTTCACGGTTCGGGCGATGTTGCCGAGCTCGGCCATGAGGGCATCGTCCACCGTCGTTCGACCAGCGGTGTCGACGATGAGAACGTCGTTCATCAGGTACTTGCAGCGCGCAAGGGCCTCTTGGGCGGTCTTGACGGGATCGCCTCCTGGCTGACCGGCGAAAACGGGAACGCCGATCTGTTCGCCGAGCACTTCAAGCTGCTTGATCGCGGCAGGGCGCTGGAGGTCACAGGCGGCCAGCATCGGCTTCTTGCCTTGGCTGATCAGCCATCGGGCGAGCTTGGCCGTCGTCGTGGTCTTACCGGAACCCTGGAGGCCGCACATGAGGATCACCGTCGGCGGCTGAGGGCCGTAGTTGAACTTGGTGGCCTCGGTTCCGAGGATGTCAACAAGGGCGTCGCGGACGATCTTGATGATCGTCTGGTCGGGGGTGAGCGACTGGATGACGTCGGAGCCGACAAGCTGCTCCTTGACCGTCGCCATGAACGACTTCACGACGAGCAAGTTGACGTCGGCTTCAAGCAGGGCAACGCGGATTTCGCGAAGAACGGCATCAACATCCGCTTCGGTCAGCCGGCCCTTGCGCCGGAAGCTGCCGAACATGTTGGTCAAGCGTCTGCCCAGCGTGTCGAACATGGTGTGAAGGATACCTTGGGTTCAAACGCTAGCCCGGGACCAAAAAATATCAAAAAAACTGCGCCAAATGGCCTAATTCCGTGACCAAAAACGACCCAAGACGTTTCTTATAGATAGGAGGGCCGACATGAAAACGAACCAGAAGAATGGGGCAGGAGTACCGATGATGCTATTCCTCACCGGCGCAGCCTTGGGCGTCTACCTTGCAATCAAGAAGACCCAGGAGAAGCAGACGGTGGGCCAGCGATTGGACTCTGTGATCGACGCATGCCAAGACTCGATCTCAAAGCTCGAACAGCGAATCTCACGAGCCGCTTCCTAATCCGGATTCAAGCCTCGCGGGTACCCTAGACGGACCGATGTCCGTCCGCGTCCGCTTTGCTCCCAGCCCAACAGGTCTCCTCCACATCGGTGCCTTGCGCACCGTCCTGTTTGACTTCGTGTTTGCCGCTCGCCATGGCGGAACCAACATCCTGCGGATCGAAGACACCGATCGCGAGCGGTACAACCCCGAATCGGAGGCTGAGTTCATTGAGACCCTCGCCTGGGTCGGCATTACGTTCCAAGAAGGCCCCCACGTCGGCGGTCCCCACGGCCCGTACCGCCAAAGCGAGCGAAAGGAAGCCGGGATCTACGCCAAGTGGATTCAGGTCCTTCTGGAGAAGGGCCATGCCTATAAGGCTTTTGAAACCAAGGAAGAACTCGACGAGATGCGCGAGTTCCAGCAGGTGAACAAGCAGCCGACCGGCTACTTTGGCGGCAACTGGCGCGACGCCTCGCCCGAGAAGGTCGCCGAGGCCGAAGCGGCAGGGAAGCCCTACGTCATCCGGCAGCGCATCCCCCGCGACCGAAAGGTTGTCACTGAAGATTTCATCCGTGGGCGCGTCGAGTTTGACTCGAACACACTGCCTGATCCCGTCCTCATCAAGGCAGACGGCATGCCGACCTATCACTTCGCGGCGATGGTCGATGACCACCTCATGGAGATCACCCACGTCCTGCGCGGCGAGGAGTGGATCAGCTCTTTCCCCTATCACTGGGTGCTGTTTGAGCAGTTCGGTTGGACCCCGCCGGTGTTCGTGCATTGCCCGGTCATCGTGGGCACCGATGGCAAAAAGCTCAGCAAGCGTCACGGCGCAACCCGGGTTCTCGACTACGCGGCTCAGGGTTACTTGAAGGGCTCGCTGAAGAACTTCATCGCGCTCATCGGTTGGTCTCCGGGCGACGATCGCGAGCTGCTGACCGAAGCCGAACTGATTGCCTCCTTCAGCCTCGAAGGACTGCAACCTTCTCCGGGCCGATTCGATATCGAGAAGTTGAAGTGGATCAACGGCAATGAGATCCGCTCCATGAGCCCGGATGCGTGCCTCGGCGCCCTGCTGGATTACATCAACACGCCCTACACCCGGGAATATTGGGAGGCGTTCGTTGATGAGAACCCGATGCCGAACAAACCGCCGATTGATGGCAAGCAGATTTGGGCACGCCTCGACCGCGTCCGGGCGGCGGCGGCGCAAGACCGCGAGTATCTGACCAAGGCGATTGCCGAAGAGCAGGCTCGCGTCACGACGCTCGCCGACTTTGGTGAGGCGGTTGAGTTTTTCCTCCTCGAAGAGCCGCCGATGGATGCCAAGGCAGTGGAGAAGTGGTTTGGCCAGAGCCACGTTCCTGCCCTGCTCGATACCATTGAAGCGGCAGTGAAGGCGAATCCGAACCTGGACATCGACGGCTTCCAAGAGCTGCTGATTGGTTTCCAGACCGAGCAAGGCTTCGAAAAGCTAGGCCCGGTGGTCCACCCAACGCGCGTTGCTCTCACCGGCAAGACGTTCGGGCCTGGACTCTACCAGTTGATGGCGATTCTAGGGCCGGACCGAATCCTTGCCCGGCTTGCCCGCGCGAGAACGCTGCTTACTTCTTGAACATCGCCTTCAGGATGAAGAAAGCGTTGGCGGGGCGTTCGGCGAGCCGCCGCGTGAAGTAGGGGTACCAAGCGTCGCCGAACGGAACATAGACCCGGACGTTGTAACCCTGCTTGGTCAGGTTCTCCTGGAGGTCGCGGCGGATGCCATAGAGCATTTGGAATTCAAAGCTCGCGCGGTCGATCTTCTCGGACTCGACGAAGCTCTGCAGCTCCTTGATGATCTTCTCGTCGTGGGTGGCAATCGCGGGATAGTGGCCCGCCTTCAAGAGTCGCTTTGCCTGCTGGACGTATTGCTCATCGACCTTTGCCTTCTCGGGGAAAGCGACGGTGGCGGGTTCAAGGTAAGCACCCTTAACCAGGCGGACGCGCGCGCCGAGTTCGATCATGTGGTCAACGTCGTCGTCCGTTCGGTGGAGGTAGCTCTGGAGGACGGTTCCCGTTGATCCATGCTCGCGGAAGACCTGCGAGACGATGTCGATCGTGCGCTGGGTGTACTCGCTGGCTTCCATGTCCACGCGGACGAAGCTGTTGTGGGCTTTGGCCCGCTCCACCACTTCGACGTAGTTCTTGATCGCAAAATCGGTGCCTTGGTCAAGGCCACATTGGGTGAGCTTGATCGAGATGTTGGTGGCTTCGAGCGGCCCAAACGGGGTTTGGACGTCGCGCGGGGCCTTGCTCGCCGGGCTTGCCGCGATGGCATCGAGCATGCGCAGGTATTCGGCCTTAGCTTGGAGCGCTTCTGCCTCGGACTTGGTGTTTTCGCCAAGGTAGTCGAGGGTCACGAAGATGCCGTGATTGATCTCGGTTTGGCAGGGGACGAGCGCCTCTTCGAGAGTGTCACCCGCGATGAAACGCTTGACGAGAGGGCGAAATAGGAAGGTCTTCCTCACGAGCCATTGAACCGGCTTCGTTGCCGAGGTCTTGAGGATCAAGTTGCGCATTAGCATCGTTGCTTTGCTGATTCTACTCGTGATGAGATATCCTCATCTCCAGAGAACTATGGCGAGGACAACTTGTGAGCATTGCGGTAAGTCGATCCTGCCAAATGACAAGTTCTGCTCGGGCTGTGGGGCGACCCTAGCCGTCGCCGCACCAAAGCCGGAAGCACCGCAGGAAGTCCCTTGCGCCTTTCACCCCAATGCGCTCACGCTCCTGGCCTGCGGGAAGTGCTCAAAGCCGATCTGCGTGGACTGTCTCCGCCACACGAGCGCGGGGATGCGATGCCCTGAATGTGCGGGTGAAATGTTCCCGCAAGGCGCGCCGCAACCTGGCTTTGACGGACAAAGCGGCTACTACCGGGACTCCGGGTCCGAACCCGTTGAACGAACGCCGTATCAGCCGATCAAGCCGGGCAATGGTTGGCGCACGTTCACCATCGTGATCTCGGTCGTTTGGGTCCTTGCACTCATCGCCAGGCTCGTCCAGTACTACACCCAATCGGACGAAAAACCGAAACCGGATGGGGTGAAGCCGCCACCCGGCATGACCCGCGACGGAAGGTCGATGGATTAACGATGAAGGAGTTTTTCGACGCCATTAAAGTGGGGCAAGCCGAGATCGTCGACCAGATCCTCGACGCCCATCCCAGCCTTGCCTCTGCCGTCAATGAGGGCGGGACCACCGCTGTCCAACTTGCCCAATACTTTGGCCACCACGCGCTCGGCAAGGCGATCGCAGCGCGGGTGAAGGACCTCGATATCTTCTCCGCATCGGTCATTGGCGACGTGGACCGAGTGGTGGCGGTGCTTGAATCCGCACCCCACCAAATCGATGCGCTTTCCCGTGATGGAGGGAGGCCGCTCGCATTTGCCGCCTATTTCGGGCACGAAGCGCTCGCCGTACAGTTGCTGAAGCGCGGCGCGAGCACGACGGCGTCTTCGGCGGGCTTCGGTGGTGTCCAGGCGATTCATGCCGCTGTCGCGGGTCGGGTCGCGGGGATCGTCAGCGCGATCCTCAAACAAGGGTGCGATGTGAACGCCGCGCAAGCGGGCGGATTCACCGCGCTCCACGGCGCGGCCCAGAATGGCGACTTGGCGATTGTTCAGATGCTTCTCGCCGCCGGCGCGGACCCCACTCTTGCCACCGAAGACGGCCAGACCGCGCTCGACCTTGCCAGAGAATCCGGCCATGAGGCCGTGGTCGAGCTGCTCTCCAGCGTAAACTAGGCAAGTGGAGAAGATTCTGCTCGCCGCTCCTCGAGGCTTCTGCGCCGGAGTTGCCTATGCCATCGAGGTCGTCGACCTCGCGCTGAAGATTCACGGGGCTCCGCTCTACGTTCGCCATGCGATCGTCCACAACGAGCACGTCGTGAAGAGCTTCGAGAGCCGCGGCGTCATTTTCGTCGAAGATCTCAACGAGGTCCCGGTCGGCCTTCCGATTGTCTTCTCGGCCCACGGCGTTGCGCCCGCCGTTCGGCAGCTCGCCGCCGAAAGGAATCTGACGATCATCGACGCAACCTGCCCCCTCGTCACCAAGGTCCACAACGAGGCAAGGCGGTTTGCAAACAAGAACACACTGATGGTCTACATCGGCCACCGCGGCCACGTGGAGGCAGAAGGCACGATGGGTGAGGCTCCGGACCGCATGATTCTCGTCGAAACCCCGGAAGACGCTGAGAATCTCGAACTCCCCGAGCACGATGCCCTCGCCGTCCTTACCCAGACCACGCTGAGCGTCGAAGAGGTCAACGAAACCCTCGCCGTGCTTCGCCGCAGGTTCCCGCACCTCATCACGCCAGAAAAGGGCGACATTTGCTACGCCACGACCAACCGGCAACAAGCAATTCGCCGCATTACGCCGCAGTGCGACCTCGTCCTCGTCGTCGGATCACAGACCAGCAGCAATTCAAACCGACTACGCGAAGTTGCCGAGAGCCTTGGCATCAAGAGCTACCTCATCATGGGGCCCGACGACCTTCGCGACGAGTGGTTCGAGGGCGTCCGAACGGTGGGCCTTTCCAGTGGTGCCTCGACACCGGAAGAACTCTTTGAATCCGTCCTCGGCGCGCTCCTGCAGCGCTCACCAGAGGCACAGGTTGAGACCATCGTTGACGTGGAGGAGACGATGAACTTCCAACCCTCTCGGCAACTCATCAATCTGGCGATGGCGAAGAGTTGAACCGAATCGTCCTCGTCGTTCTTGCCGTCTTCTGCGATCTCGCGGGGTTCGGCATGGCCTTTCCCGACATCGCTCTGCGACTGCGGGGGTATGGCCTGTCCCAGTCCATTGCAGGACTGATCCTCGCCTCCTACTTCGTCGCTCAGTTCATCGTTTCGCCCCATTGGGGTCGGCTCAGCGACCGCATCGGGCGCCGACCGGTCGCCGTGACGTGCACCGCGATCAGCGCGCTGTCGATGATCGTCTACGCGTTCTCAAGGAGCTTTGAGTGGATTCTCGCGAGCCGAATCCTCGCCGGTGTCGCGGCGGCCAACATCAGCGTGGTGCAGGCTTACTTTGCCGACGTTTCGAGTCCCGAACAGCGGACGGCGGCGATGGGGAAGATCGGCGCGGCGGTCTCGGCGGGCCTCATCGGCGGCCCCGCGATCGGTGGCTTCCTCGCCACGAACGGCAGTCCCCTGTTGCTTGGGCTCGTTGCCGGTGGACTGTCGACGCTTGGGGCGCTGTTCCTTTGGTTCGGCTTGCCGAGCGCGCCCAAGGTCTCCGAAGCAGAGGAAGAGAGACCGAAGGGCCGATTCCTCGATTTCAGACTCCTCAAAGACGTTCCGCGATTGCCGGGGTTGTTCGCCTTGGCGGTGCTATCGTGGTTTTCACTGGCATGTCTTGAGGGCACGTTCGTGCCGCTTCTCAACCAGATGTTCGACTGGCCCAAGGAGTTCTTTGGGGTCGCTTTTGATGCCCGGAAGGTCGGCGGAGCGGCGTTTGGCTACGAATCGTTGATCGCGGTCATCCTTCAGGTGTTCTTAGTGCCGAGGCTGGCGGCCAAGAAGTCAGGGCGAACCTTCCTGTTCGTGGGCTACACCTTGATGGGGATCGGCCTCGTTCTGACCCCATATGCGCCTGAGATTTGGATCCTCTTCCTTTTCAGCACGGTGTATGCGTTCGGGCAATCGATTGCCAATCCGACGATCAACGCCACGGTGAGCCACATTGTCCCCGACCATCGGCAAGGCGAGGTGTTTGGCCTCATGCAAGGCGCGAGGAGCCTTGGATTCTGGATCGGTCCGCTTCTGGGCGGCTTCCTTTTTGACCTCCGGCCTTCCTACCCGTATCTGCTGGCGGGACTGGTCTGCATGGCCGCGGCGATTGGGGTGAGCGTGATCGTTGGACGCCACGCTCACCGGTCGTCGGCCTAAAGGACGATGCCGCGCGGAGTCGGCGTGTAGTTCGGCAGGATTGTGCCCAGATTTGCCCCGTTACCAAGGCGGTTCGCGATGACTTCCGCAAGGACGTCGCGGTGGTCAATCTTGATCGCCAAGTCTTGACCTTGATAGAGATTGGCCGCCGAAAGGCCGGGCCAGCCGTTGGTGTGCACGAGGCCACCATTAACGTTGCCGCCCATGAGAAGCATCACGTTGCCATGGCCATGGTCCGTGCCTGCACTTGAATTCTCGCGAACGGTGCGCCCGAACTCACTCATGATGACGGTGGTGACATTCCCGAAACGGCCCTGACCCACGAGGTCCTCGTAGAACGCCCGCAGTGCATTTCCAAGCTGGGCCATGTTGTTGGCCATGGTCCCCGTCGTGGCACCTTGGTTGCTGTGCGTGTCCCAGCCTCCCATGTCGATGGCGATGGCCTCGACACCAACATCTGCCTTGATCAGAGCGGCCGTCATTCGGAGCGAATTACCCATCGTCGTGCTTGGATAGGCCATCGTTCCCGAGGAAGTGTAGGTTGAGAAACCAATCGTGCCGAGGAGGTCGATCGTTGCTTGCGTATTGATCGCCGCCGCTTGGAGCATGGCTTGCTCGTTCGCGTATTGCTGGCTGAGCCATGCTCTCCGTGCGGCCCGTGTCGTGGAGTCACCATCAATGTTGAAGTTGGATGGATCGGGCACGGGAACGCTGAGGGGCCCTCCTGCAAGGGTTTGCTGGAGACCAAAGCTCATACCAAGGCCGCGCAACGGGGCACCGCTTCGCATCGGTTGCGACGTCGCCAAGTGTCTACCCAGCCATCCGGTCGAGATCGAGGCATCCTGGGGCTTGCCGACTTCCATATAGCGCTGCGCATCGAAATGCGAGCGGGACGGATCGGTCGAACCCGTGGCATGGACAATAGCAAGTCCACGGTTCAAAAAGATCTCATAGAGGAGCGCCAAAGATCCGGGAAGTGCAAAGAACCCATCGAGGTCAATCGACGTGGTCCCCCGGGAGCCATTCCGGCGCGGAGGAGCGACCGCGATGTTGGGTCGGTGAGTGTAGAGCGCGGAATCACCATAAGGGACGCAGACGCTCAGTCCGTCGCAGCCGCCGCGCAGATAGATCTGAACGATGACGTCGCGGTTGGAGACAAAGTCGTTCGCGAGGACGACCTTGGGAAGCCAGTCGGGAATCGCAAGGCTCATCAGGCCGAACGCACCCGCGCCAAGAACTTGGCGTCGGCTCAGTTCGTTGTACTCGTTGCACGCATTTTTATCAAACTGACTCATGGCTTACACCCACTGAAACTCCGGAAGATTGAGGGCGAGGCCAAACGCGTCGCGAATCTTCGCCGCGCTGGGCACGCCGGTGCCGAGATAGGTTGCAAGGGCGGTGACCCTCGCTGCAGGCAACGAGCCCTGGAACAGGAGCTGGTTGATCCGCTGGGCGATGGCATTCGCCGTCGTCAGGCCAGTGACGAGACTGGTGACATTCGACGTGATGCCCGAAATGGCCAGACTGCCGGTTTGTGTAACTCGGAAGCCGAAGTTCCACCGCGGCAGCAGGAGGCCAACCCAGTAGCCATAGGCGTCCGGGTAGCCATTGGGCGGTGACCAATTGTAGGGAATGTGTCCGGCAAGCCGGAGCTGAGTTCCTCGGAGGGTGTTGAAGTTGGTTACCGTCGCCCGAACGGCGCGGATTCCGCTCACCATCAGGTGCAGGGGCCGCTTGTACTTCGGTGCCGCCGCCATGACGTTTTGGCGAGTCAGGATCGCACCAAGAATTGTACGGATGTCGCCGTTCGAGCTCACCCATGCGTCCATCACGGGCGCAAGGGCGGCCTGGCTGGGCGTGTAGTCAAGGAAGTAGCGGAAGAGCTTGGTGCATACGAATTGGATCGTGCTCGGGTGGTTCGCCAGGATGTCGAGGAGGCGATTGCCGTCGTTCTGCCCCTGGTTCGCCGGGAAGGCGACCCCGAGAATGGTCTTCGCGGTCTGGTCGTGGAGGGCGTTGTTGTATCGGAACTTTCCACGGTTCACGCCATCCGCGCTCGACGAGTAGTAAGTCCATCCAGACAGAGCCTTCGCCGCCGCGAGAACGTCCGCCTGGGTGTAGCCGCCGTTCACGCCGAGCGTGTGGAGCTCCATGAGCTCGCGAGCGTAGTTCTGGTTCGGAGACCGACCATTCGAGGCGTTGCTACTCGCATTGTCGAGGTAGATCAGCATCGCGGGCGATGTTGCCGACTTCTGAAGCAAATTCCGGAAATTGGTCATCGCCGCTGTTCGAATCGCATCGCGATCATTGATCGCCTTGTGGAAGGATGCCTTGTTCTGATCGATATTGAAGTGGTCGGTCCAGAACTCCACGACCCGCTCGAGTAGCTGTCGCTTCGAGAAAACGGCTCGAAAGAGCATCGCCTCCGCGGTCTCGCGCATCGGTAGGCCCGTATCGGTGAGGGCGTAGTACTGATACGGCTCCATCGAGAGGGTGGTAAACCCCGAGATCATCGCGAGGACACTCGAATCGTCGATCTGCTCGAAGCTCAGATGGTATTCGAGATACTTTTCGAATCCAAGCGTTCGAGCAAGGGCGAACTCCTCGTCATTGACCCCGAACGTGATGCGTTGGACAAGTTTGTAGAGAACCGCATCTTCGCCCGAGAGGCCTGCGGTGGATTGTCCTGCCGCGGGAGCCGCCGCACCCGTAAGTGCAGTGATGCCCATGGCCGCCGCGAGCAGATCGCGACGGGACTTTCCCTTTATTGGAAGTTGCGCAGATTCCGGAACGTCGACGAGGGTTTGGGAGGAAGATAATTCAACCATGATCCTAGACCGCCGACCTGCATCTTACGTCAGGTCCGCAAAATTACCAAGTTAAAACTTTCATGGGGACTTAGACCTAGCTGGAACTCTGCTTCAGGAATCTCCCGTACGCTCTGATGAGTTCCATCATCGCGGTGATTAACCCGCGACGGGATTTCAGTGAAGGCACTTGATTCCAGACGGTCAAGGCCGCTAGCCCTCACCTGAGGGAGTCGCCTAAACTGCCGAATGCGAGAGGTTCGGCAGTTTTTTTTCTTTGGGTACCCTCGAAGGGAGATGAAGCCACTTTCCATCGCCGTGATCGCCTATGGCGTGATCATGATCGGCCTCGGCCTCCTTGCTTACTTCGATAAGGGAAGCATCATGTCGCTCGTGGGCGGCGGCGCGATTGGCCTCCTCGCGGTTGCGGGTGGATTCGTCGCCAAGTCGAACCCGATGGTTGGCTATGGCATGGCCGCGCTGGCGGCGGTCGCTGCGCTCGGTCGCTTTGCACCGGTCGTGATCAAGGAAGGGAAGATCTGGCCCGCCGGTGTCATCACCGCGCTTTCTGCGCTGTCGCTTATCGCCTTGGTCGTCGGTCACTTCACCGACAAGAAGCCAAGCTAACGCTGGCCGAGGAACTGGGTCAGCGCCGCGCTCAAGGTTGAGGCGGTGTAGTCCACGACGGCGAGGCCCTCGTCGTAGCGCATGCGGGTTGGACCGGCGATGCCGATGACCCCGACCTCCTCCTCACCAATCTTGACGCTCCCGCGGATATAGCTGAAGGGCCAAAGCCGCTCGGCGCGGTTTTCCTTACCGATCGTCACGCGGATGCTGTCGGTTGCCGAACTCTGGAGAACTTCGCTCAGCGCGGTCTTATCAAAGAGGTTCTCGAGGTGGGTTGCGCCGGTTGAGCGGTCGCGCGAGAATTCCGGCTGGCCGACCACGAACTCCTCACCTTCGACGATGACTTGGCCACGGGTGAGGTCCTTCGAGATCGACTTGGTTGCCTGGGTGAGGTGGGCAAAGAGTTGGGATGCCGGCGAATCACCAGCGGTGGCGGGCCGCATCCGGGAAAGCGCGACGAGGGTCTTGCCAACGAGCTCCTTGTTGAGCTGCTCGTTCACCACCCCAATGTCGTGAATATCAATCGCCACCGGCGGATCGATCATCCGGTTCTCGACGTGGCCATTGCTCATCACGAGGACGAAGACCGCCTGCTTCGGACCCAGCGCAGAGAGGATCGCGGTGCGCAGGGTGACGTTGGCATTGCGCGTGATCATCGCAACGCCAAGCTGGCGCGTCATCACGGCGAGCAACTGGGTCGTGCCCCGGAGGAGGGTTTCGAGCGCGGTTCCGTCTTGGGTTAGGCGGCGGACCGACGACTTCGCAGCGGATGAAGGCGTTGTTGCCGAGGAAAGCTCGTCGACGTAGACGCGGTAGCCGAGGTCGCTCGGAATGCGTCCTGCCGAGGTGTGGGGCTGCTCCAGGTAGCCCAGGTCGAGAAGCTCGGAAAGCTCGTTGCGAACGGTGGCCGACTTTACGCCGAGCGAATACTTCTGAACAAGCAGGCTAGAGCCGACAGGTTCTGCCGCCTCGACATACTCCAGCACAAGGGCATGAAGGATCGCCTTTTTTCTTGTATCCAGCTCTGACATCAGCTCGTCTATCTATTTTGGACGAAGCCAACGCGATCTCCGCTTCTTTTCCAGCAGGGCATTGGTCCCGAAAGAAGGAATCCCGGGAATCTGTTCAGGCAGGTGTGTGTAATCTAGAGTTGAAACTATGAAGAAGATTTCCCTTCTCGTCGTCGGTGGTTTGGCACTTGCCTCGCTTGGCTCGGCCCAATCCACGTTCACTTTTAAGCCCAAGTACAAGGCCGGTCAAACCGAGACCTACGTGATCACCACCTCGATGGGCGGGAAGGGCGCCGCTGGATCCATGAACATGTCGATGACCCGAAAGGTGCTTCGCATCATGAAGAACGGCGACATGGAGATGGAGGTCAGCACCTCGGCACCGAACATCGGCGGCAACGCGATGGGCAAAGGAAGCAAGATGAAGATCACGACCGATGCCTATGGCCAACCCAAGGGTGGAGCCGCATCGGGCATGGACTTCTCCGCAACCAACGCCTTCCCGAAGCGCCCGATCAAGATCGGCGAAGTGATCCCCTTCAAGACGAAGACCGTGCAGGGTGAAACCCAAGGCACGATCAAGCTGGTGAGCATCGCCGGTGGGATTGCCCGATTCGCGCTTTCGTCGACGATCAAGCAACAAAGCATGTCGATGAAGATGAACGGCACGATGATCATGACCACCAACTCGGTGCTCAAGTCGATGGATGCCGACGTTACCGGTGGCCCAATGGGCCCGATCCACGTCCGAATGGAGCTCAAATCATGATGGTCACCCCGATTCTTTGTTCACTCCTCCTGAGCCGCGCAACCCTGCCTCAGGACACCGTCACCTGGTCGCGCACTTGGGTCAAGGACAGCAAGGCTTCCTATGACGTCAAGATGGAGATCAAAGGCCAATTCGAAGTCATCGTCGGCATGTCGATGACTCAGAAGGTGCTCGAAGTCTTCGACAAGGGCGAAGCCATGCTGGAAACCTCAATTGACAAGTTTGAGGTGACCGTGATGGGCAACAGCGTCCCCGCGCCTGCCCCGCCCACGACCAAGTCGCGCGTCGACATGTACGGCAACTCGGTCGAGAAGAAGACCGGCAATCGAAACGGCCTGCCTGCGTTCTGGAACACGCTGTCGATGGACATCCTCACTGCCGATTTCACGGTGGGAACGAAGAAGGAATTCGAGCGCGAAGATAAGAACGCGAAGACGAAGTCGAAGGGATGGGTCAAGTTCGCTTCCCTCGAGAAGGGCGTTGCAACCGTCGAGTACGACGTCTATGTGACTTCGCCGGATTCGGAAAAGCCCTTCCACGTCGTTGGATCCAACACGATCAACGCGACGAATGGCAGCCTGATCAAGGCCGAAGGCACCGTCACCGATCCGCCCAAGATGCAGAACATGGAATTTGAATCGATCAAGTTCCAGCTCACGCTCAAGCAGTAAGAAGCCAAACGGGCCAGGGGTTGGATGTTCCGCCCCTGGCCCGTTCTTGTGTCTGCCGACTGATTACTTGTCGAGACGGAAGTCTTGGATGAGCTTCAAGGCGTGATCGACGCCGCTCCACTTGCCAACTTCAACTTCCTTGTCTTCGAGTGCCTTATAGACCTCGAAGAAGTGGATGATTTCCTTAAGCGTGTGTGGGTTCACGCGCTCAATCGAGTCACGGTAGCCGTAGCGCGGATCGCGGGTAGAGACGCAGAGGATCTTCTCGTCGGGGCCCTTGTCGTCCTTCATCTCAAGAACGCCAATCGGCTTCGCCTCGACCATACAGCCGGGGAAGGTTGGATGCGAGATCAGAACAAGGCAGTCGAGCGGGTCGCCATCCAGATACTTGGTCTGCGGGATGTAGCCGTAGTCAAACGGATAGAACAGCGGCGAGTAGAGAACGCGGTCGAGTTTGACGATTCCGGTTTCGGCATCGACCTCGTACTTGTTCGTGCTCCCGCGCGGGATTTCGATGATCGTGTTGATGACCTGAGGAGCATTGGGGCCAATGACGGCGTGTCGAATCGACATAGGAACCCAGATGGTACCGAAATTGGCGTATCCTTGAGGGCAGAGCAGGGCACGAAAAGGGATGGAGCAACCAGAACCGCTAAGTCACGGCGCGATCATCGGCGATCGATTTGAGGTCCACAAAGAGATTGGCCGCGGCGGGTTTGGCGTCGTCTATCTGGTCGAAGACCGACTTCGTGGCGACTTTGCGGTCATGAAGGAGCTCGCGCCGCCCGGCGCAAAGCGACTCGCCGACGGCTCGCTCACCCTCGAACACCTTGGTCCGGAGGCCAGCCTCCGGCTTCGACAGCGATTCGTCGAAGAGGGTCAGAACCTTGCCCGAGTCCGCCTGCGCGGTGTCGTCGGCTACCGGACGACCGTCCATGAGCAAGGCGCGGCCTATCTCTGCACCGATTACTATGAAGGCGCGAAAACGCTGGACACAATCCTTGCCGAGCGATCCCGACTCACGTGGGGCGAAGGGATGGAGCTGCTCGATCAGCTTGTCGAAACCCTCGAGGGTGTCCATGCGCGCGGTCTGCTTCATCGCGACCTGAAGCCCTCCAATATTCTCGTCACGAGTCTGGGCGAGGCGATGCTGATCGACTTTGGTGCTGCACGCGAGTGGCATTGCGATCGCGACAAGTCCAAAACCGTCACGTTCACGCCCGCCTATGCGCCGCCGGAGCAGATGAGCGATTCGGCCAAGCGCAGCCCGGCTACCGACATCTATTCCCTCTGCGCGACGATGTGGCATGCCTGGGTAGGTGGTCCGCCCCCGACCCCCGCTGAACGGCTCAGCGGAATCGCCCTGCCGAGGCTCTCGGACCTTCTCCCGGAGGCCGATCCAATGATTTGCAAGGCAATCGAGCAAGGGCTTTCGCTCCAGATGGGCGAGCGGCCCGCGTCGGTGGCGATCTTCAAGGAGATGCTCGCCTCCGAGAACGTGCTCAAGGTTCCCGTGCGACTGAGCGAGATCAACACGCTCCTCACGAACCTGCGCGAACTTCGCCTCGACCGGCGCCTTTGCCCGGGGTGCCAAAACAGCATCCTCGACCGCGTCCATCCGATCAAGAAGAACCGCTGTCCGGTCTGCCGCGCCGGCTTCATCCGAAAGCGCGAGTTCGATTCGCGATATTGCCCGTCCTGCCGAGTCTCGCCGCTGCGGCGCGTTGAGAATGATTCGGGGCTGGACGTTTGCCCGATCTGTAACGAAGGCTTGCTGAAAAAGATCCGCAAGTCGGTGGTCAAGTGGCGCGAGGCGTTCTTGCAGTGCCAGAGCTGCGACGCGACCTTCGAGGCCGATGGCGAGATGATCACCCTCATTGAGCTAGGCGATCACCGTTCTCCGGTGCCGATTCTCACCCGAAAGGAATCTTCCGAGTGGCGCGCGATGACCGGCCGGATGGACGCGCTGATGATGTGCGACGGCTGCAGCGCGATGTACGACATCCTTCCTGATGGCCGCTGGAAGCAGGTCCTCCCGCGGAATGAGCGGCGCGGCGTTGCCCTCCACAAAGATGAGTGGTCGCGTATCGCGGCGGGCTTCGAACCGAACTGCGGCAACTTTGGTTGCACGGACTGCGAGGCGGACTATTTCGTGGATGGTGAGACCGTGACCTTGCTCAGCTACGACGAAGACCCCCACGGCTTCGGTGAAGCTCACCTGGGTCGGTTGCTTACGTTCGAACAAATTCGCTGGCTCGCCGTCGGCAAGGAAAGCACCGCCAACGGCTTTGTCTGCGCAGATTGCGGCACCGAGATGGACCTCCAGGGCGATGACCTGCAGCTCATCCAGTCCACCAACCGGAAGCTGATCCCATTCCTTGGGCAAACGAAGCCGATTGAAGATTGGCACCGGCTAGGCCGTGGGTTGCCGTCCGTCGAAGAGGAGAACGAGTTCCTCTCCCAAATCGACGACGCGCTCCGCGACGCCTATCGCCAGAGTGAATTCAAGGTCTATAAGGACGAGAACACGCTTTGGTCGGGCCTCGCCGTGGACCAAGCGAGCGACCAGCGCGCCGACCTTACCGTCCGGACCACCGGCATCGAGTTTGGGGGCATGCTCCGCAAGGAGCGCATCCCGATGAGCGAGATCGCCGAGGTCAGCGGAGAAGGCAACCGACTTGAGATCACGTTGACCGAATCGGAAACACCGGTGGTCTATCAAGTCGAACCGGAACAGGTCGTGGTGGAGCTGCCCTCGTCCGAGCGGAAGATCATCCTCAACGCCGAGGACATCGCGGGGCGATTGCACCAGATCTTTATTAAGGAAAGGTCTCGCGCCACCAGCGGTCGTGTAGTCTAGATGGCGTGAAAGTCGCTGTCCTCGTCTCCGGTCTGCTCGTCACGGCGGGTGCGGTAGGGCTGATCGCCCGAAGCAAAAATCGGCCGGTCCAGCCGCCCCTTCCGACCGGCAAGTCAATCCCGGTTGACCTTGGACCCTCGGCAGAGGTCGGCAACTGGCCGGTCAACATCATCGCTTCGCCCGATGGCAGGTGGATCGTCACCACCAACGTCGGGTCGAACGAGCAAATCTCGGTGATTGACGCGAAGACGGGCAAGCTCGTCTCGAAGCAGAGCTTCAACGTGGCGACGCCGAAGCGCGAAGCCCTTTACTTCGGTCTCCACTTCGGCACCGACGGACGCCTTTACGCCTCCCGTGGCGGCCAGGACATGATTTCGGTGTTCGCGATCGCCGCTGACGGCACGCTCCGGAAGGAAGCCGACTTCACCGACGCTGCTCCCGAGGGCGCGAAGCTCCCGAATATCGTCGCTGGACTTTCGAGCGTCAATAACACGCTCGTCGCGGTCGAGAACCAGACCAACGCCCAAAATGGCCTGCGCGGCCACCTTCGCGTGTTCGACATCCGGACGGGCGAGGCGAAAGGGCGCATTGATTGCGGTGGCTACCCGCTGGGCGTGGCTGCTCTGCAACTGAAGAGCGGCAGGGAAGTCGCCTACGTGGCGAACGAACGGGATTCCAATGTCACAGTGGTCAACCTCGCCGACTCAACGACGAAGACGATCAAGGTGGGCAAGCAGCCGAGCCACGTTCTTGCGGCTGGAGGCCGGGTCTATGTTGCGAACAGCGGTGGCGATTCGATCAGCGTGATTGACCCCGAATCCGAGCGCGTGGTCCAGACCCTCCTCGTTCGTCCGCCCGCGTTCCGGGGACTGCCGAGCTGCACACCGCTGGGAATGTCGGTGAGGGGCGACCGACTGTTCGTTGCCTGTGCGGACCTCAACGCCGTCGTTGAGGTGAACCTGAAGAACAGCAGCGTTGTGGGCTACCGGGCGACCGGCTGGTATCCAACCGCGGTTGCGCACTCCTCCGAAACCCTCTTTGTGGCAAACGCCAAGGGCGTGAAGAGTCGAAACCCCAACCCGAAGTCGGTGCGTGGCCTAGGCACCTACATCCTCAACATCCTCGAGGGAGCGGTGACGATGATGCCGGTCCAGCTTGACGCGAAGCGCATCAACGAGGCCAGCGATGAGGTTCTTCGCCTCAACCGCGCCGACAAGATTGCCTCGACCCGGCAGTGGAAGAACCCGGGCATCAAGCACGTTATCTACATCATCAAGGAGAACCGCACCTACGACAATGTCCTCGGTGACCTGCCCCAGGGCAATGGCGACCCCAGCATTTGCCTCTTCCCCCGCGAAATCACGCCCAACCAGCACGCCTTGGTTGAGCGATTTGCGCTCTTGGACAACTTCTTTGTCTGTGCCGAAGTGAGCGGCGATGGTTGGAACTGGAGCACGGCGGGCATGGTGAGCGCCTACAACAGCCGCAACGTGGTCCACAACTATTCGGGGCGCGGGCGCGACTACGACTTTGAGGGTGAAAACACCGGCGTCCGGCCCATCGACAAAGACCTCGACGACGTGAACGAGCCGCCTGGCGGCTACATCTGGGATGCAGTCCGCAAGAAGGGGCTGACGATGCGGAACTACGGCTTCTTTGTCGGTGAGATCGAGGCCCTCGGCACGAAGCGGCCAAACGGCGAAGGAAAGTCCGACCCGACCAAGAAAGCCCTGCGCGGCGTCACCGACGAGGACTTCCGCGAGTACGACCTCGACTATGCCGACAGCGACGCTTACGTCCAGCACGGCGAAACCGCGCCGAAGCAGATCAAGGCATGGGGCAACTTCCGCTCGCCGAGCCGCTTCTCCGAGTTCAAGCGCGAGTTTGACGTTTACGTGAAGAACAAGAACCTGCCCCAGTTCATCATGCTCCGCTTCCCGCGCGATCACACCTCCGGGACAAGCGCGGGACGCCATAGCCCGCGCGCGATGATCGCCGATAACGACTATGCCGTCGGCCAGGTCGTCGAGGCGGTCAGCAAGTCGCCGTATTGGAAGGAGACCGCGATCTTCATCGTCGAAGACGACGCCCAGGCGGGCATCGACCACGTTGATTGTCACCGATCCACAGCGTACGTGATCTCGCCGTTCGTCCCGAAGGGCACGGTGACAAGCGCATTCTACAACACCGATTCGGTCCTCAAGACGATCGAGCTGATCCTCGGCCTCGCGCCGATGAATGGCTACGACGCGATTGCCGAGCCGTTCCGATTCTTTGCTGACAAGCCGGTTAACGATGCGCCGTTCACCGCGCTTCTCCCGCCGAAGGAGATCGTTTGCGAAGTGAACAAGAAGGGCGCGTTCATGCAGGCGTTCAGCGAGAAGCACCTGCGAACGACGGCTGAGGATTCCGCGCCGGACGAGGAACTCAACAAGCTCCTCTGGCACCTCTACGCGCCTAAGTCAGCGTCCAAATGAAGCCCCACTCGGGGGATTGATCGGGGTCGGTTGAGATTCGATCGGCCACGATCTTGGCGCCAAACTTTTGGTAAAGCCGGTGGGCGTCGTCGAACTTCTTGTCGCTCCAGATCTCCACATGCTCTAAGCCGCGTTCCCGGGCCGCTCCATCGATCAGCCGCATGATCTGGGAGGCGATGCCCCGGTGCCGGGCGCGGGGGCGCACGTACATCCGTGCCACGCCGCCCCCGGTGGCGGAGATGCGGATCACGCCTTCTTCATCCAAGGCGGTCTCGCCGGGTGCGCCCGGAATCGTGTCGTGCCAGGCGATGCCGCCACAGCCGACGATGATGCCGTCCTCATCCTCCGCGACCCAAAACTGTCCGTTCTCGCCGAGATAGACCTCGGGGTGGAAGAGGTCGGCGTTGTAGTCCTCCTCTTCCCAGATGAACCCGTATTCGTCAAAGACCTCCTTGACGTTGGCCGCGATTCCGAGACCGTCTTCGGGTGTGGCGAGGCGGATCATTTTTGGAACATGGGCTGGGAGTCGGGATGACGATAGGTCCGCGTCATCGCCTGCGAGAGACCTTTCATGCGGCCAGGTCCGGTGCCGGACAGACGAACCCGTCCGCCGTCGATGCTGCAAGGATAAAACCGGGCCGCCTTGTAGGCGCGGTTCTCAAAGTAGATGCGGATGACGCCGGTGGATGCGGGGCGCGGGCTCACCAAGTTGCCCATCGAGTACATGATCGGCTTACCCTTGTAGAGCTCGGCCCCTTGGAGGACGTGGGGGTGATGGCCCCACACGACGTCTGCACCTTCTTCGATGAACGCGCGGGCAAGCGCGACTTGATAGGCCGAAGGAACCGTTTGTCGTTCGATCCCCCAGTGGAGCCCAACGATAAGGAAGTCGCAGTTGCGCTTGGCGTCGGCGACCCAGGCGCGGATCTCCGAACGAGCGCGGTCATCGATTTTGCCACCGAAGCGAAGGAAGTTCACCCCTGGCGCGGTTGGAGTAGCGGGTGTGCAGGCGAAGGCGCCACCCCAGTTCATGAAGGCAAGGGAAGAGATCAGCCCGACCCGCGTGCCATCGGGAGCAACGGTCACGACGCACTTTCGAGCGTCCGCGAGGTTGATTCCGGCGCCGGTGTGAGCGATGCCCAGCTTGTCGAGCACGCCCGTCATCTGTCGAAGGCCCGCCAGCCGAAAGTCCATCGCGTGGTTGTTGCCCATCGAGACCATGTCGATCCCCGCCGACTTCAGCTCGGAACCGTGGCCGGGACTTGCCTTCAGGACGTATTGATTCCTCGCCGCGATGTCCTTGGCCGACTTGTTCGGGGTGGCCCTCGTCATCGTGGTAAGCGGGATTTCGAGGTTCATCACCGCAACACCCGCCTTCTTGAACAACGGGGCAATATCGCTCAGGGTGCGACCGGTGACGGGCACCCCGTTCCACATCAAATCGCCTCCAAACGCAACGGTAAATCCTTTCGGCGGTCCAGCGAGAACCAAAAGCGCACTCAACATCGTAAGGAGAGACGTCGCTGCGACGATAAAGGGCGTACCGAAGCCCAGGACCTGTCGTCAAAATGATGGATACTCGAAAGAGGTAGCCCTTATGAAACGAACGCATCTTTTTTCAACCCTCGCTGTAGTGGCGGCCATTGCCGTCGGTACGGGCTTTATTGACGCTGTCAAGCTTCGACGCACGTTCGCGGCGGGACAGAAGGAAACCTTCGTCTCGACGATGACGATGAAGCTGAACGCGGACACTCCGATGGGTGCGCAAGAGTCGGAGATCATCACCGAGTCGAAGACCACGATCGAGTATCTGAGCATCACCGACGGAAAGGCCAATTACAAGTCAACGACCAAGCTCTCCAAGCTTGATGGAACGGGTATGGCCGGTTCGATGCTGCCGTCGGTGGACACCCTCCCCGCACTGATCACGACGGGCAAGGTTGACGACCGCAACCGCACAACCGACGTGAAGATGGAAGGCGGCGGAAACAACCCGATGATGCAGATGATGACCGGCGGTTTCGACCCGGGTCGTCTCGCGATGTTCCTCCAGCTCCCCGAAGAAGCCCTTGCGGATGGCGCGACGTTTGACGTCCTCGTGCCGAAGAGCCCGAGCCTCTTCCCCGAAGACCAGAAGCTCAAGGCCACCTTTGTTGGCACCCAGAAGGTCGGCGACAAGTCGATGTGGGTCGTGAAGATGTCGGGCAGCCTGAAGACGCAGCCGGACATGAAGGCGATGGCAGCAGGCGGCAATGGCGGCGGCGGCGGAATGGGTGACATGGAAATGAAGATGACGGGCACCACCGACGTCGATTCCACGCTCTGGTTTGACCCGGTGACCGGCGGTCTCTTCAAGACCGAAGGCAAGATGAAGGGCAAGTCCAACGTCGAGATCGTCAACATGAACATGACGATCAACGTCTCGCTCGATAGCTCGTTCAAGATCGAACAGAAGAACTAAAGGCTAAAGCCTGAAAGTCCGGCCCGCAAAATCGTGGGCCGGACTTTTTTCTTTGATAAAATGGCCATGATGCGGTCCCTTCTCCAGGTTCTTTTCGCCTCCGTGGCGGTCGGCTTCCTCGGTGCCTCTCGTGGTGGCTTGGAGCTTTCGCGCACCTATGCCAAGGGTGAAATCACGCACTACGAGTATGTCGAGGCCGTGAAGGGTCGGGATAACTCGCGGAGCGGGACGGAGGAGTACAAGTGGTCAATGAAAGGCGTTCGGAGCCTGGAAGTCAAGGCGATCGATGGAGATGCGGTCGAACTTGAAGACATCATCACCGCGCAGAGCATGGAAGGGTCGGACCCCGACGACAAGCTGAGTGAGGAAGAGAAAGAGCCACAGAAGTATGAGGTCAAGACCGACCGTTGGCACTCAAAGCACGTTTCGCGCGAGCTTGAAACCGACGACCGCTCGATGATCGAACAGGACGACCTCGACCTCGAAGTCATCGAGAAGATTCAGTACGCCGACCTCTATCCCGTCGACGAGATCTTCACCCAGTTCCCGAAGGAGGCGGTCGCGCCCGGCGAGACCTGGAAGGTCAAGGTGGAAGCAAGCAAGTTCCGCGCGCGGGCTGACCAGGAACTCACCGGCACCTTGGTCGGGGCGGAGAAGCTGGACGGGGTGAGCTGCAACCTCATTCGCATCAGCGGCACGATCAAGGTCGACCCCGATTACGCCGAACTCGCGAAGGACATGGGCGATGGCGGCAAGGGATGGATCGAGCGAAACAAGGCTACCGGCACCTTGAAGATCGAAATCAAGGCGTATTTGCGCGCCACCGACGGCTCGATCCAGCAAATCAAGGTCCAACACCTCATGCAGCTTCGGCCAGAAGGGTCTTCGAAGGCGCGCTATGAGTCTGACCACACTTACGAACTGAAACGGAAGAACTAATCTTTCGCTTTGTTCGTCCGATGAGTTAGGTGGGGCCGCTCGGATGCCCCGGAGAACCGACATGCGCCCGTCCACATTTTTGCTCGCCGCTCTCTCGAGTTTTGCCCTGTTCGGCATGAGAGGGGCCGGGGTTGAGATCGCTCGAAACTACACGAAGGGCGAGAAGATCGCTTACACGACGAAGATCGTGATGGTCGACAAGGAGGAGACTCCGGAAGGGCCGGACGAATCCAAGACGACCTACAAGGGCACGCGCACGCTCGAGGTGAAGGAGTCCGACGATAAGGGTGTCCAAATCGAAGACGTCGCAGTGATGACGGACCTCGAATCAAGTGACCCCGACGATAAGCTCACCGACGAGGACAAGACGCCTTCGCGCTACCTTGTCACCACCGACAAGCTGCACACCAAGCTCGAGAAGAAGGACCTTGATGCGGTCGACCCGTCGAAGATGGACCCCGATGACGTCGCCTATGAGGTTCTTGACGAGCTTCACTACGCGGGTCTCGACCCGGATTTCGACATCTTCACGCGCATGCCCGATGCCGCGGTTGAGAAGGGCGCAACGTGGGACGTGGTCATCCCGAAGAGCATCTACCGCTATTCAGAGGACCAGAAGCTCCAGGCGACCTTTGATGGCACCGAAGACCGGGATGGAAAGACCTTCAATGTCGTGAAGATCAAGGGCACGATCAAGGTTGAGCCCGACTTTGACGAAGTCGCGAAGAAGCTGGGCGACAAGGGCCGCGAGTGGGTGGATTCGTTCAAGGCCGCCGGGACCATCGAGATTGAAACCAAGGTGCTTCTCGATCAAAAATCCGGTGCTCTTGAGACCGCTTCGGTTCGTCACCTGATGGTCATGAAGAGCACCGGTACAACTCAGTTTCGGTATGAGTCGACCTATCTTTACGAGCTGACCCGCAAGGATTAACTGCTGGTTCGGGGCTGAGTCTCGGCCTTGGCTTCCGCGGACGGCTCTGCCGTCGGTTCGGCGGCATTCTTGATCTCGTCCGCGTGGGCCTGAAGCTGCTTTTTGCCTTCTTCGAGACCACGCTGGAGTTCGCCGACGCCACGGCCAACGCCGCGCATTAGCTCGGGTATCTTTTGGCCGCCGAAAAGGATGATGGCGAGCACAATGATGCCGATCCAAAGCTCAGGCCCAGAAAGGGCAAGGCTGTTCAGCATAGCTACTTAGCCTCCTTTTCTTCCTTTTCGTCCTTTTCGTCCTTCTTGATGCCTTCTTTGCCTTCGCGGAGCCCATTTTGGAGCTCACCCACTCCTCGTCCGACGCCGCGCATCAGTTCGGGGATCTTGCTTCCGCCAAACATGAGGATGATGAGAACGATGATGCCAATCCACATCCATTGTCCGGCCATGCCTAGGGTTGTTAAGTTCGAAAAGTGCACTTGATATAGC
Source organism: Armatimonadota bacterium (assembly GCA_018268355.1). Lineage (GTDB taxonomy): Bacteria > Armatimonadota > Fimbriimonadia > Fimbriimonadales > Fimbriimonadaceae > JAFDWR01. The sequence continues at coordinate 426,271 of JAFDWR010000001.1, forward strand.
TCCTATTTAGATAGACGTATGAATGACGACGAATGCTCAGTTCTCCTTTGTGGTGGAGAAAGAGCGCTTGGTGTTGATCGGGACGCGCTTGCCGTTCTTGATCAAGCCGACCTCGCCCATGATCGGGGCGACGAACCAGCCTCGCGATTGATTGATCCAGAGCATCTTGAACTTTGGGCTCTCCGCGGTGACTTCCTTGTAGGGTTCGGCGCCGTTCTTCGTTGTCTCGGGCTTCTCAAAAAAGGCGACAGTGTCGGTGGACTTGATGTCGGTGAGCTTCTTGCCCGCGATGTCCGAGTTGTACCAAAGGCCGGTGTTCGGCTGATCGGGAATCGTGCAGCTAAACGGTTCGGAGTCAATGCCAAACATCCGCGCTGCCTCCTCGTCATCTTTGCCACGGCTGGACTTCTTGATCTTCTCGAGCTCAGGAGCAAGGTCGTCCTGCCACGTCGCCGCCGCCGGGGTCATGCCGTTGTGGCCCTCGCTATAGGAGCGCAAGGCCGTCTGCAATCGTTCCAACTTCATCGCGCAACCCGCGAGAGGCAGCGCTTGCTTGAAGGCGTTCAGACCGAAAAGGGTCAACGCGATGACGCCTCCGCAACAGAGGACAACGATCGTGATGACGATGCCCCACAGCAAGCGGTTGTTCGATCGTGCCGGCATCGGGGGCTGCATCATTCCGGGATTCTGGAAAGGAGGCGGCGTTTGCATTAGGCACATTGTACTCCCGGGGCTTGCGCAATGAGGGCCGAAGGCCTTACATTGAGTCTAGCCATGGACGAACTGGACCCCAGCCGTGAGGAGCGCAACCAGAAGATCAACGATCTTCTTGAGCGGTTGGACCTCCACTCTCCGGGCGAGCGGGGCCACGCCAAGCGGGTGGCCATCTACAGCGTGGCGATTGGCGAAGAGCTGGGTTTGTCCGACGAGAGGATGCTGCTGCTTCGGTACGCGGCGGAGCTGCACGACCTCGGCAAAGTTCGGGTGGATCGAAGCCTTCTAGAGAAGCTCGGTCAGCTTTCGGACGATGAAATCGAAGAGATGCACGCCCACGCGACGCGGGCCGAATCTGCCCTCGCCGAGCATCCGTGGCTGGATGCCTGCCGGAACTTGATTCGCCATCACCACGAGCGCTGGGATGGTGCGGGTTACCCGGATGGGCTGAGCGGGGAAGATATCCCATTGGAATCGCGGATCATCAACCTCGCTGAGACCTTCGACGTCCTCATGATGCGCGAAGGCGACGCCGTCCTTATCGAGGACCTCGCCCTCGCCGAAATTGAGCACTGCGCAGGGTCGCAATTTGACCCCAAGGTGGCAGAAGCGTTCTTCAAGGTGCAGCCGAAGATCCAGCTCCTCGTCATCTGAGTTCCGCGCAGGTATTCTCAGGAGGCCATGATGACCCTGCAAGAGATGATCCGACGCCTTGACGACTATTGGTCGGGGCAAGGTTGCGCGATCTTGCAGCCCTACGACGTTGAGGTTGGTGCAGGGACGATGCATCCTGCGACGACCCTGCGCGTGCTTGGACCCGAGCCATGGAACGTTGCTTACATCCAGCCCTCACGACGTCCCGCTGACGGTCGATACACCCGCAACCCCCAGCGAAACCAACGCTACTACCAGTACCAGGTCATCATGAAGCCGAGTCCCGACAACATCGTGGACCTCTACATGGGCTCGCTCGACGCGCTTGGCTTTGACACGAGCAAGAACGACGTTCGCCTCGTTGAGGACGACTGGGAGAGCCAGGCCGCCGGTGCGAGTGGCGTGGGCTGGGAGGTCTGGGTCAATGGCGCGGAGATCACGCAGTTCACGTTCTTCCAGCAGATGGGTGGTTTCGAATGCAACCCAGTCTGCGCGGAGATCACCTACGGTCCCGAGCGGCTTTGCCTGATGCTCAACGATCAAAAGGGGTTCTGGACCGACCTCCAATGGGCGCCCGGTTTGAGCTACCGCGACGTTGATTTCCAGCAGGAGATGCAACAGAATGTCTACAACTTTGAAGTTGCCTCGACGGACCTGCTGTTCCAACTCTTTGACCTCTATGAAGCGGAGTCTAAGCGCACGATCGAGACTTCGGTCTTCTGGGACGGAACCCAGGGCATCCTCACCACGAACCCGCTGGAAGGCGCGAAGAGTGACCTGCCAAAGAACGTCGGTCCCGCCGCGCTGGTCTATCCTGCGCTGGATCTCGCGCTCAAGTGCTCTCACATCTTCAACCTCCTCGACGCCCGAGGAGCGGTAGGCGTGACCCAGCGCGCGGCCTATATCAACCGGATCCGTGCCCGGGTTCGCGCGTGTTGCCAGAAGCACCTCGATCAGTACGCTGAGCCCAGCAGCAAGAAGAAATGAGCGTCCTCCTGAGGAAGTGGCGAGCGGTCTTTTCCATCTACTTTCAAGACGGACTCGCTTACCGTGCCTCAGGGCTGATCTGGATTCTCACCGACTGCGTCACCGCGCTGACGATGCCGCTCGTTTGGGCGCGATCATCGAGCATCGGCGGGGGAATCGGCGGCTACAACCTCGGCGGGATCGTCCTCTACTACCTCGTCATGCTGATGGTGGGCAGCTTTGTTACCAGCCACATGATGTGGGAGGCGGCGATGGAAATCAAGGATGGCGCTTTCTCCGCCCAACTCATCCGTCCGATCGGCTACCTGCAGTTCATGTTCCTGCGCAACCTGAGCTGGCGGATCATCCGATTTAGCCTCTTCCTCCCGTTCGCGCTGCTCTTCATCTTTGCCTATCGCGGCTACCTGAGCGACATCCATCTGAACCTGGGCTGGGAGTTTTGGGCCTCGCTGGTGCTCGGCCACCTCGTCAGCTTCTTCTTTGTGATGATGATGGCGATGCTCGCCCTGTTTGTGCAGGAGGCGATGGCGATCTTTGAGCTGTATTACATCCCGATGCTCTTCCTCTCGGGGCAGATCTTTCCCGTCGACGTCTTGCCGACTTGGGCAGCAAAGGTGAGCCGCCTGCTGCCGTTCTACTACACGACCGGCGCTCCGAGCGAAATCGCGGTCGGACGGCTGACGGGCCCCGCGATCCAGCAAAGCCTGCTCTTCCAGGCGGGCTATGTCGTCGCGACGTACCTCGTGGGCCGATGGCTGTGGAAGAAGGGCTTGCCGTATTACACCGGCGTGGGCATGTAGTCAGATTTGACGATTCTTCGTTCCTGATGTTGGTGAGCGGCGGAGTTCATCAGGCCTGCCCAATCGTCAACAAATCGAACCAATTCGCCGGTCGGCTCGCGCCGAAGAATGGAGTCATGCGACGCGCCTTCACGCTGATCGAACTCCTCGTGGTGATTGCCATCATCGCCATCCTTGCCGCGATCCTCTTCCCGGTGTTTGCCGCAGCGAAGAAGTCGGGCAAGAAGACGGTAAGCCTGAGCAACCTGAAGCAGGTCAGCACCGCGTCGATCCTTTATGCGGGCGACTATGACGACACGACGGTGCCGCTCTATCACTATTCGCCCGGCGACCTGTCGCTCCCGACGACCCAGGGCTTCTACTACTGGCCGGTGCTCATGCTCCCCTACACGAAGTCGGAGGCGGTCTTCCTTTGCCCCGAGGATCGCGACGACGACCGAACGGTTGGCGACGGCACTTACGGCCGGTTTGACCTGCGCAGCACCTACCACCTCTATTCGGTGGGCTTCGCGCCAAGCTACGGCTATAACTACCGCTATCTGAACATCCGGACTGACCTCGCCGCGCCGGGGCCGAACGGATTGCCGTTCTATTACGGCGGCGTCAGCCTCACCTTTGCCGCTGCCCCTGCCGAGACGGTTCAGTTCGCCGAGTCCACCGCGAAGAACCTCACCCCTCCTGGTTCGCCCGCACCGATCACCTCGACGATGGGCTACTCGCGCATTGAGCCGCCGGGCCGCTGGAATGCCTCGGTGAGCTATCCGGACGCAAGGAGTCAAGGTCAGCTTTGGGGCCGATTTGACCCGAAGACGGTCATCGTCGGCTGGCTCGATGGCCATGCCAAGGTGCGGGCGATCCAGGCCCTGCGTGGTCCTGCCGCAAGCGTGGATCAATACTGGAACGGTGGCCCGATTAACTAGTTGTCCGGTAAATTGGGCGCATGTCGAACCGACGTGTCCTCGTCACTGGATCTTCTCGCGGTATTGGCCGGAGCATCGCGATACGGCTTGCCGCCGAGGGCTGGAACGTAGCCCTGCACTATGTGTCGCACTCCGCGGACGCCTCGGCAGTGGAGAAGACGATTGGAAGTCGGGCGAGCGGCTGCTATGAGGCGGACCTTGCCCAGCCCGGCGCGGCGAAGGACCTCTTCCATCGCGCTCTCAAGGACGGCCCCCTCGATGCGGTGGTGAACAACGCCGGTATTTACATGCCGCTCGACTTTGTTGGCGCTGGCGATGCCGCGTTCGAGGCGAACTGGCGGCGCACCTTTGCGGTGAACTTCGATGCCCCGGTTGAGCTCATCCGTGCGGCGACCAAGTACTTTGCCGAAAAGGGTGGCGGTCGCATCTTGAATGTTGCCAGCCGGGTCGGATTCAAGGGCGAAGGCGGTGCCGCGCTCTATGCGGCGAGTAAGGCGGCCCTGATCAACCTCACCCGCAGCTTGGCGGTCGAACTTGCGCCGAAGAACATTCAGCTTTTTGGCATCGCTCCCGGCTGGGTGGAGACCGCGATGGCCCGTGACGGCATGGACAACCGCCTCGAGGAGATCCTTAGCACGATCCCCGCGGGACGAATGGCTTCGCCCGAGGATTGCGCGGCGGCATCGGCCTATTTGCTCTCCGATGACTCCAAGTATCTCTCCGGCGTGATCATCGACATCAACGGCGCGAGCTACTTCCATTAATCGATCCGATTGGCAGTGAATTTCTGAACAATTCGGGCCAATACGGTGTATAAAGAATCAGGAACTACATCGTAGATCGCCGAGTCGGGCTTGCCCGAGCGGGGGAACCAAACTTAGGGGTGAAAGACTTCTGTATTTGAAGTCAAGGGCCAGCTCTCGGCCCGAATCCGACAGCTAACCCCGTAGGCGTGCGAGAGTTGACGAAAAAGCCCTGGGCCGCTTCGGCGGAACTAGGATCGACGGGAAGGACAAAGTTGTTTCGAACGTCGACACTGCAGATTCGGTGACAACCGCCCTTGTAGTTGCTCGTGTGGACTGATCTCAAGTCTTGCGGGGCAGCGTTGCCATTCAAACCGTGGGAGGAGAGGCACAACCCACGCGGTTCGTTAGCACCTCCTGTTGAACGGCCCCCGCTTTAGGGGGCCGAATTTATTCTGGTACCTTGGTGGAACGATGAGCAAAGCAGGAAAGGGGATTCGATACGCCGAAGTGGAGCGCGAGACCACGGAAACGCGGGTGCGCGTCGTCCTTGACCTTGATGGTGGAACCCGACAAGACGTCAACACCGGAATCCATTTCTTTGACCACATGCTCACGCTCCTCGCGTTCCACGGCCGAATCGACATCGGCGTGAGCGCAGAAGGCGACGTCCACGTGGACGATCACCACACCGTGGAAGACGTCGGCATCGTCCTCGGCAAGGCCTTGAAGGACGCCCTGAAGGGCGACGAACCAATCGCGCGTTACGGCGACAACTCGACGCCGATGGACGAGACCCTGGTGCTCTGCTCGCTCGACTTTTCGGGTCGCGGTCGCTTCCTGAAGGACCTGCCCTTCAAGCGCGAGAAGATCGGCGACATGTCCACCGAGTGCGTGACCGAGTTCTTCCACGCCCTCGCCCAGAATGCCGGTTTGACGCTTCACCTGCGCTGCCTCACCTCGGAGAACGACCACCACCTCGCCGAGGCCTGCTTCAAGGCGGTCGGTCGAGCGATTTTCTCGGCTACCCGCACGATTGATCGTCGTGGCGCACCTTCCACGAAGGGTGTGATCGATTGATCGTCATCCTCGACTACGGCTGTGGGAACCTGCGCTCGGTCTCGAACGCGCTGAAGCGGCTGGGGGCGAACGCGGAGATTCAAGAGGACCTCGACCGCGCGACCAAGCTGATCATTCCCGGGGTGGGTGCGTTTGGTGCGGCGATGCGACGCCTCGATAACCTCGCCCCCGCGATCAAGTCGTACGTGAACCATGGCGGCGCGGTATTCGGCATCTGCCTCGGCATGCAACTCTTCTTTGACTCGAGCGAGGAGTCGCCCGGCGTCTCGGGTCTCGGCCTCATGCGCGGTCAGGTGAAGCGATTTCCTAGTGAGATGGGCCTGAAGGTTCCTCACATCGGCTGGACCCAGGTGGACCCGGTGCAAGGCCAAGGGCCTCTGAAGGGCTTTGAGGACTTTGAGTCGTTCTACTTTGTGCACAGCTACTATGTGCAGCCCTCCGACCCCAGTGTGGTCGCCGCGACCGCGACCTATGGCCTCGACTTCTGCGCGGCAGTCCGAAAGGAAAACATCTGGGGAACCCAGTTCCACCCTGAAAAGAGCGGCGAAACCGGCATGAGAGTTCTGGAGAACTTCGTCCGTTGGAGTTAATCCCGGCGATTGATCTGCTGGATGGCGGAGTCGTCCGCCTTGTCCAAGGCGACTACGGTCAGCGAACGCAGTATCCGATGGACCCGGTCGAGCTGGTCTCCACGTGGGTCGCGGAAGGAGCGGAGTGGGTCCACATTGTCGACCTCAATGCGGCCAAAAGCGGTGGCACCGAGAACCGCCCGATCCTGGAGCGCATCCTGAGCGAAACAAAAGCCAAGCTCGAATTCGGCGGTGGGGTGCGTTCGATGGCCCGGATCCAAGAACTCCTCGATCTTGGCGTGGCTCGGGTGGTCCTCGGAACCGCCCTGATTGAGAACCAGGAGCTCCGCGAAGCGGCGTTCGCAAAGTTTGGCGACCAAGTGGCGGCTGGCCTCGACGCGAGGGACGGGATGCTGGGCACCCACGGCTGGACAAAGTCATCCGGTCTTGATGCGGTGGAGTTTGCGGTCGAGCTCGAACAGCTTGGCGCAAAGGCTTTTGTGGTCACCGATATCGCCACCGACGGCACGCTGAAAGGTCCCGGCCTTGGGCTGCTCAAAAAGGTGAGGGAAGCGGTGCAGGGTTACGTGGTGGCAAGCGGTGGGGTTTCCAGCGTGCAAGACCTCATCGGCCTCAAGGCGATTGGTGTTGATGCGGCGATCATGGGCCGCGCGGTTCTCGATGGTCGGTTCACCGTTCGGGAAGCGAAAGAAGCGATCCGTTAACGTTAAACCAACGCGAAGAATCCTCAAGAAATATTTGCAAATGCAATAACTTGCCCGGCAATTGTGCGTATGATCAGGTGATGGCATCCACCGTACGCGCTTCACTGCTTCTTCTCTCGGCTTCCGCCGTTCTCGTCGGCTTCCGCGGCGTTCTCGCCCCGATCACCTTCGACATGAAGGACCCGAAGGGTGTCAGCGGCCTAACGATCAAGGTGGAATCCATGCTCGAGCCGGTCCGAGGTCATGCCACCGGCATCTCGGGCAACATCGTTTTTGATCCCGAGCACCCGGAAAAGTCGAGCGGAAAGATCGTCGTTGATGCCAAAACCACCATGCTTGGTAGCGAGGGTCTCACCCAGGCGATGCACCAGAGCTGGTGCATGGATGTCGACAAGTACCCGACGATCGAGTTTGCGGTGAAGAAGATCGATCGCGTGAAGAAGACCGGTGCCGACACCTGGACCGCGCAGGTCACCGGTGACTTCACCTTCCACGGTGTGACGAAGACGATCACCGTCAACGCCTCCGCGACCCACCTGCCGAACAGCATCAAGAAGCGCGGCGGAATGCCCAAGGACGGCGACCTCCTGATCGTTCGCAGTGCCTTCAGCATCAAGCGAAGCGATTACAAGGTTGCTCCCGATCTCAGCACCACGATGATTGGTGATACGATTGAGCTTGATCTCGCCACCGTTGGAGTTGCACCAAAATGACCTTTCTCGCTGCTGCCTTATTGCTCATGGGACCCAAAGCGGGTCTCAACGTCGGTGAAGCCGTCGCGGCTTTCGAGCCGAGCTGGGTGACCGGCCCCTACGCCGATACCAACCAGTGTCCGGTCTGCGAATATGGCCTCAAACCGATGGTCATCATGTGGGGTCAAACCGACACCATGGAGAAGGCAGAGCCGTTCATCAGCGCGGTGAACCAGTCGGTCGGCAAGCTGCCCGCCGATACCACCCATGCGATCTTTGTGGATGTCAACCGAACGGGCACCGACGACGACTCGCTGCGCAAGCTCAAGATCCTCGGCGACAAGTGGGATGCGGCCAACGTGTACTTGATGTCGCGACCGAAGCGGCTTCGCCAAGTGCTGAAGGATTACAAGCTAGAGCCGCTTGGCGAATGGAAGCTCATGATCTATGCGGTCAAGGGCCGCAAGGTCACCGCACGGTGGATCGATCCGAAGCCGGAAGAGATCCCCGCGATCCAAAGCGAAATCCTGAAGAACGGCCGCTAAGACGGCCTAACCTGAGAAAAGTCGTTCGTATACCTGGGGTGACTCAGGTCTGAGAACGACTCTTTCTTTGCCAGCCGGCGGAGGAAGCCGTCCAGCTGATTCCCGACCGCATCGAGCGAGAACTCATAACCCGCGAGCTGGCGGACTTCTTTTGCCTCGCCGCTCTGATAAACCGCCATCGCGCGTTCGATGTCGTGCTCCAATTGGGCAGGGTCGTGGGCACGCTTGGGCCCCGCGTGGTCGCCAAAATTGCGTGAGACCATCCAGCCGTAGTCGCGCTCGGTCACCGCGCCCAGACAGCCGCTGAAGCCCATGCCGACTACCGCTGCGCCGGCTTCAATGCTCTCGACCGCGACATAGCCAGCGCCCGCAGTGAGCGTCGCACGGTCGAAGTACTGCTGGGTCTCGTTCGTCGCACCGACGAAGTGGACGCTCGGAAACTCGCGCGTTAGCTCCTTGCGCATCGAACCGTCACCGACAACGACGATCTCGTCGGGCTTGAACTTCAGGGCGGCTTGGAGAAACTGGCGACACTGGGTGCCTTTGGTCTTACTGAGCCGGCTGCAATAGAGAAAGCTCGATCCCTTTTTCTGAGGTGGCTCGGCTCGCCAGGGCGTGATGATCCGGGAGAGGCAGAGCTTGGACTCCTTCAGGCCGTGGTCTAGGTAGTGCTGGTAGATGAATTCGTTGAGGACGACGATCGAATCAAGGTCGGGATAGAGCCTCCCCCACTCCTCGTGACGCTTTTCGGGCGCAGGGCCGTGCATCGTGTTGTAGACCGGCACCCCGAGCTTCTTGCACGCGAGGACCGTGGCACGGGCGACGGTGTAGGCGGTGATGCTGACGACGTCATAGCCACCCCGCTCAATGATTTTGGCGACCTTTCCCGCTTGGATGGGATGGAAGATTCGCCCGTTGATCCACTTCATCCCCGAGCCTTGCAAGCGGGGAAGAGCAGGCCCCCTCGGGGCAAGCATGTCGACCTCCCAGCCACGCGCCATCAGCGCCGAGGCGACATGGATCATGTACGTGACGCCGCCTCCGATCTCGGAGTCGCGATTCACGAACAGCATTCGGGGAGGGGCCATGTCTGACCCCATTATCCCGAATCTGTAGCTACTGCAAGAGCAGAACCTGGGTGCGATCGATTCCGATCGTGAAGTTTGGCTGCGTGGAGTTCGTCCGCATGATGCGAACCCGCAGGTCGAGCCGGTTGCCCGACTGGAGGTAGCCCGTCAGTGTTCGCGGGAGCGAGAACGAGAGGCCGTTCTCCCCCACCGACGCGGTCGAGACCGCGCCGAGATAGACGTACGTTCCAACCGTGTTCTTGGCCCAGATCTGCATCAGGCCGGGCGAGACTGCTCCCATGTTGAACACCACACGCGACGTCGTGAGGTTCACGGTCGAGCCAGAAATCGCGAAGGAGACATCGAAAACGACGGCATGCCCGAGCACGGTCTTAATTGAGCCGGCAACATAAGCACTTTGGTCGAGGTTCTGCATCGCGGCGAGGTTGGAGCCTTGGGCGACATTGCCAACTGGCAGGGCCACCGCCGAAACCGGACAGACCGTCTCCGTCGGCGCGGGCAGCGCATTCACTGCAGCAAGGGCGTTGATACGTCCCGGACACCAGGTTCCCGGCACGGCGTCAAGGTTGTTGAGGACCGCCGCGCGAACCGCAGCCGCAGAGGCGGCCGGATTCTGGGACCATACGAGGCCGAAGAGACCACTCACCATCGGGCACGACATCGACGTGCCGCTCAGGTACTGATAGCCGTTCCCTGGAACGGTGCTGTAGATGTTTGCGCCTGGTGCCGCGCAGGTGATCCAGTTTCCGTAGTTGCTGAAGCTCGATTTTGAATCGTTCGGATTCGAGCTCGCCACCGCAACAACACCCACGAGGGCCGCCGGATAGAACCGATTCTGAACATTGTCGTTCCCAGCCGCCGCGACGAGGATGCAGCCCTTGTTGACCGCGTAATCCACCGCGCTTTGCTCGGTGCTTGTTGCGGTTGAGCCGCCGTAGCTCATCGAGATCACCTTCGCGCCGTTGTCCGCCGCGTAACGGATGGCGGCGGCAGACGTTGCGCTCGTCGCATTCGGGAAGATCTTGAGCGGCATGATCTTGATGCGATTGCCGATCGAGGCCACGCCCGTCCCGTTGTTGGTCTGCGCACCAACGATGCCCGCCGTGTGAGTTCCGTGGTCGTCGCCGACGCCAGGCATGACGTTGCTGTCGTTGTCGCTGATGTCGTAACCGGGCACCACCTTGTTCACGAGGTCTGGATGGGTGATGTCGGTGCCGTCGTCAATGACGGCGACGATGATCGAAGGGCTGCCTTGCTGGATGTCCCACGCAGCGGGAGCTTGAATCTTCGTGAGGCCCCACTGGAGGTTGAAGTTCGTATCGTTGGGCGTGAAGAACTTGTACCGGCGGACGACGGGCTCAACAAAGGCCACTTCGGCGCGCTGGCGCGCACTCGCCATCGAGGCGTCGGTCGTCGAACGGTCCGTGATTTCGACTTCGTAGGTGACTCCCGGCACAATCTCGCGCACGAACTTCGCGCGGAGGCCTTGCCGCTGGGCGGCCGTCGTGCCCGGCTTAAACTGGACGACGTATCGACCTTCAATCCGGTCTTGGGCAAAGGCGACCGCTGAAAATGCGGCCAGGCTAACGCCGACGAGGATGCTCTTCAATCGAATCACGTTTTTCATCTTCGGTATCAATCCGGGTTGGGCACATAGCTTCCGCCACGTGCAGCCTTCAAATAGTTCAACGCGTGGACCTGGCCCGTCATTTCTAGTTCTTCTTTGTAGACGGGGTCATGCCAGCCTTCGATATCGATCGCGCCGACAAAATTGTTCAATCTTAAGATCGTGATGATGTCGGACCAGTTGGTGTCGCCGAATCCGGGCGTACGGTGGAAGACCGCGGTCTGGTCGCTTCGAGTGCCATAGCGACGGATCAGATCATGGTTCACCGTTGCATCCTTTCCATGCACGTGATAAACCCGACCCGCGTATTGGCGCAGGTTCGCGATTGGATCGACAAAGCTCACCATCTGGTGACACGGCTCCCACTCCAGGCCGATGCAGTCCATTCCGATCGCGTCGAACATCATGTCCCAGGCGCGCGGTGAGTGGGCGATGTTCCACTTCGGCGCGCTCCACGTTCCGCCCATATCGCAGTTTTCAAACGCGATCCGGACGCCGTGGTCGGCGGCGAGCTGGGCAAGCGGCTTCCAAACCGCCACAAAGTCGTCGATTTGGTCACCCACGCTCTTGGTTTCAATTGCGCCCGCAAAGCCGCAGACGACGTTACAGCCAAAGTCGCGGGCATGACGGATGAAGTCGCCAAACTCCTTGCGGGTGGTCTCATCGGTCATCGGGTTGCCATACATGCCGATGGAGCTGATGACAGCCTGGTCGCCCAGGCAATCAAGGATCGGCTTCGCCGCTTCTTTGAGGTCGAGGCCGTGGGTGGTGGCCCATGCCGTGAGTTCAAAGCTCTCGAAGCCGTGAGGCAGAATTTGCTTCAGGTAGTTTGCGCCGCGATCGAGGGGAGCCAGCGTGCCTATGCGGATGTCTTGGTGACCAGTTCGGGACATGACTTCCGGAGGATAGACTAGAACTCATGCTGAGTCAAGCGGCCACCCTCGTAATCCTGGTCCTCCAGAGCTCTCCGGCGGAGAAGATCGTTGCGGGTGCCAAGGCCCAGCTCTCTGCGCCCGCCTTCTACACCCAGCGTTACTATTCAATCCCCTATCCGAACGGCGACGTGCCGAAGAACCGCGGCGCCTGCACCGACGTGGTCATTCGCGCCCTTCGGGCAGCGGGGAAAGACCTGCAGAAGCTGATTCACGAGGACATGAAGCGCGGAATCCGCTACCCAAGGCAGGGAAGTCGACCCGATCCGAACATCGACCATCGGCGAGTGCCAAACCAGGCGTTCTTCTTCAAGCGCTTTGGAAAAACGCTGCCTTGTGGGCTCGATTCGCCGACCTGGAAGCCGGGCGACTTTGTCTATTGGAAGCTCGGCGGCAAGGTCGACCACATCGGAGTGCTCGTGGACCACGTTGGACCAAGCGGCCATTACATGGTCGTTCACAACCTCAGCAAAACGATGATGGAAGACGTCCTCGGGGAGTGGGACATCGTCGGGCACTTCCGTTATCCGAAGTAGGTCGCCAAAAAAATAGTCAAGCCCCGCAAGGCACAGGACCCTGCGGGGCTTGATGGTTTTGAAGGTCGAGTTAGCTTCGGTTCTTTCGGCGTCGCATGACGGCGAGGGCACCGAGTCCGAAGGCAACCATGGTTGCGGGTTCGGGCACCGGAGCGAGGTTGTAGCCGATCACGTCGAACATCTTGATGTCGTTCGCGGAGATCGCGAGCGTCTCGCCATTCGAAGCGGTGGGATCCATGATGCCGAGGCCGAGGCTATCCTTCCAGTGGCTGGCCTGGTTGCCATCGCCATCTGCAACGCCGGTCGAGAAGGTGACCGATTGTCCGGTGACGCCCTTGTCCAGCGAGAAGTACTTCGCCGGGGTGCCAGCAGTGAGGTCCGGATTGGTGCCGCTGGTCGACGAGAATCGATATAGATCCATCGGGCGAACCCAGGCCGATGCGTTGTCCGCACCGTTTCCGCCGCCGTCCACGGCGTCCACGCCGCTGACGAAGCCGAGAGCGTGGCCGATTTCGTGGGTTGCGATACCGACGAAGTCGATCTGGTTGGATGCAACCGAGCCGGGAGTGTAGCTATAACCACCTGAAGGGAGCGTCGAGGTGTTCGTCGTAAAGGTGATGCTGCCGTCCGAAGCGGTGTCCGTCGCGCCGAGGATTCCGATTGCCTTGGCGTTTGCGCGGGTAATCGCCATGTTGGTCAGGGTCGCCGTATAGGGGGTCACCGAGTTGTTACCGTTGGGGTTGTTCGACCATCGGTTGGTTCGGACGGTGAGGCTCGGACCCGCCTGAAGATTCGACGTTGCCGTCGTGTCATTGGCGCTCGTCGCATCCGCGATGAGGGCGCTTCGGAAGCTCGAATAGCTGACACCCACGCTCGGGCTGCCCGTGCTGCCGAGTATGCCCGACCCGAGGCTCGCGGTACCCACGGTCAGGTTGATCGTGATGTTGTCGTTAAAGATGTTCGACCATCGAGCGGCGGCTTGCTGGAAGGCAGTTTGCTGCTGCGCGGAGGTTCCGGCTAGGTACGAGAGGTTAAACGTAATCGCGGCAGGAGCCGAAACTGAGACAACGAGAGCGAGAGCCAAGAGGCCAATTCGAGACTTCAAAACATATCCTCCAACACAAACGAGCGAACGGGTCCAACTCTTGGGCCCAATCTGCAACATTATAGCGACGGTTCCGGGGGATCGTTGCGTTCGCACGGAATCCCATCGAACAACCCGTGGATTTGCGGGGCGAGTTCAGGAACAACTGACACGTCGGACGCTCAAGTAAACTCATCCCATGATTCGGGTTGGCATCCTTGGCGCTGGCGGCATGGGCAACGTTCACGCTCGGCAGTACCGAAAGATGAGCGACGTTGAGCTCTTCCTCTATGAGCCCAACGATGATCGTCGCAACGTCTACGTTGAGCGCTGGGCACCCCAGCTCACTTCGTCGTTCGATGATCTTGCCGCGAAGGTCGACGTCATCGACGTTTGCCTCCCCACCGACCTCCACCACGAGTTCGTGCTCAAGTCGCTGGCCGCCGGTCGAGCCACCCTCGTCGAAAAGCCGATGGCGCGAACCCTCGAACAAGCCGCCGAGATGAATGAGGCGGCCGAGCGAGCCGGTGTGCCCTTCATGGTTGGCCACGTGGTTCGATACTTTGCCGAATTTGCGGCGGGGAATCGGGCGGTGGCATCCGGAAAGGTAGGGAAGCCCGCGGCAGCGCGAACGCGGCGCGGTGGCCTCGCTCCAACTGGCTCGGATAGCTGGTTCATGGACCACAGTCGCAGCGGCGGGGTCCTCATCGACCTGGGCATCCACGATTTTGACTGGCTCCGATGGACGCTCGGCGAGGTGAAGTCGGTCTACTCGCAGAGCCTCGGCGCCAAGCGCGGCCAAGGTCCCGACTACGCCCTGACCACCCTTACGTTTGAATCCGGCGCGATTGGCCACTGCGAAGCGACTTGGATGGACCCGAGCGGCTTCCGTACGACCTTTGAGGTCGCCGGTGACAAGGGCCTGATCCAGCACGATTCGCGCAACACCGCCGCCCTGCGAACCCACTCGGGGGGGAAGACCTTCCTCGAATCGCCGCTCGACGGCTTTGACGACCCCTACTACAAGCAGCTGCGGGCCTTCGTGGATGCAGTTCGAGACGGAACCCCGGTTCCGGTGACCGGCCAAGACGGTTTTGCCTCGCTGGCGATTGCCCTCGCCGCCCTTGAAAGCGGTCGAACCAACCGTGCGATTGCCCCCGCCCGGCCCTAAGGTCCCGCTTTTTTGCGCCTTGTTTGATCGGACCACCCTAAGCCTCCCCACGCGGCTAACCGAAGGTGTAATCTGATACCCAGAGGTTGGCGTAGGAATGGTCAACCTCGCATGAATGCGGAGATCAAACTAGGATGGGAATTCCATACGTTATTGAACAAACAGCTCGCGGTGAAAGAAGCTACGACCTTTGGTCAAGGCTGCTCAAGGACCGAATCGTGTTTCTTGGAACTCCTGTCGACGACTACGTGGCGAATCTGATCGTCGCGCAGTTCCTCTTCCTGGAGAAGGAAGATCCGGACAAGGATATCGAGTTCTACATCAATTCACCGGGTGGATCGGTCAGCGCTGGTCTGGCGATCTACGACACGATGAACCTGATCAAGTGCGACGTTGCCACCACCTGCGTGGGACTTGCGGCCAGCATGGGCGCGGTCCTGCTTTGTGCGGGTGCCAAGGGCAAGCGCGTTTGTCTTCCGAATAGCCAGGTGATGATTCACCAGGGCAGCGCGGGAACTCAGGGAACCATCAAGGACATGTCGATTGCCCTTGCCGAATTCAACCGAACCAACGCCCGTCTCTTCAACATCATGAGCAAGCACACTGGCAAAACGCCGGAGCAGGTTGCCCAAGATTGCGACCGAGACTACTGGATGTCTGCGACGGAAGCCGCAGAATACGGAATTGTGGACAAGGTTTTGGACGAAGCTGTCCGATAATAAGGAAGATCATGGCGAAAACCATCGAGCGACGGGACCAGTGCTGTCTCTGCG
This sequence comes from Armatimonadota bacterium, assembly GCA_018268355.1. Taxonomy (GTDB): domain Bacteria; phylum Armatimonadota; class Fimbriimonadia; order Fimbriimonadales; family Fimbriimonadaceae; genus JAFDWR01. Next base: position 441,911 of record JAFDWR010000001.1, read on the forward strand.
GGAAGACGAAAGAACAAAACGTAAAGAAGCTGATCGTAGGGCTCCACGGTGCCGTTTGCTCGGATTGTATTGATCTGTGTAACGACATCCTTCAGAACGACCCCGATCGCTCGGCCTCGGTGCCAACCGGCGCAACGCCGAGCGTGAAGACGAAGACGGCGAGCGCGACTTCGTCCACGATGCAGGTCATTAAGCCGCAGGAGATCGTCAAGCACCTCGACACCTATGTGATCGGTCAGGAGCGCGCCAAGAGGTCCCTCGCGGTCGCGGTCTATAACCACTACAAGCGAATCGAGGACAAGGGCGGCGATGTTGAACTCCAGAAGAGCAACATTCTCCTCGTCGGACCGACCGGATCGGGGAAGACCTATCTTGCCCAGACCCTGGCCAAGCTCCTCAACGTGCCGTTTGCCATCGCCGACGCTACTGCGTTGACCGAAGCCGGCTATGTTGGTGAGGACGTCGAGAACATCCTGCTCCGACTTTGGCAAAACGCCGAGTCGCTTGATCCGAGGAATCCGAAGGCAGCCTGTGAGCGCGGCATCATCTATGTCGACGAAATCGACAAGATCGCTCGCCGAAGCGACAACCCGTCGATCACCCGAGACGTCTCGGGCGAAGGCGTCCAGCAGGCGCTCCTCAAGATTCTTGAAGGCACGGTTGCCAACGTTCCGCCTCAGGGTGGACGCAAGCACCCGCAGCAGGAATACATCCAGATCGACACCTCGAACATCCTCTTCATCTGTGGAGGCGCGTTCGAGGGCATCGAGGAGCACATTCGCCGCCGAATGAAGGAAAGCGTGATGGGCTTCCGGACCGCTCCCGATTCGAAGAAGAACAAGGACGTGAACGTTCTCCAGAGCCTTCAGCCCGAAGATCTTCTCCGGTTCGGACTCATTCCCGAGTTCATCGGCCGACTCCCGGTTCTCACGAACCTCGATCCGCTCGACGAGGAATCGCTTATCAAGATCCTCAGCGAGCCGAAGAACGCACTCATCAAGCAGTACGCGAAGTTCTTCGAGTTCGACGGTGTGGAACTCGTCTTCGAGGACGGGGCCCTTCACGAGATCGCGAAGGAAGCTCTGATTCGAAAGACTGGTGCCCGCGCCCTCCGAGCCATCATCGAAAAGGTCATGCTCGACGTCATGTACGAAGTGCCGAGCAACGAGCAGGTGAAGCGCGTGGTCGTTCCGACCGGGGTCATCACCGAAGGCCTCCAGCCCGTCCTCCTCACCGAGGCGGACCTGATGAAGGCAAGCTAAGACTCAAGGGTATCAACGAAAAGTGCTGCCGTCCCAATGGGAAGGCAGCACTTTTTCTTTTTGGGCCCCGGGCTTTAGATGAGCTCGTAGCGCGTGTTTCGGCGACGCGGCTCGTACTGCGCGCCCTTGATCAGTCGCTCAAACTCGTCGGCGTTCAGGATGAACTTGTTACCAGCGGCGGAGACGACGTTCTCCTCGATCATCACGCTGCCCATGTCGTTCGCGCCGTAGTTCAGGGCGGCCTGGGCAATCTTCGGACCCTGGGTGAGGATCGAAACCTGCAGGTTGTCGATGTTGTCGAGGAAGATCCTCGCCACCGCCACCGTTCGCAGGTAGTCCGCCGCGCTCGCCTTCACCGGGATGGGAAGGTTCGTATCCTCGGGCTGGAAGTTCCACGCGATGAAGGCTCGGAACGGTTGGCACTCATCTTGGAGGTCGCGAATCCGGCCGAGGTGCTCAATCCGGTCTTCGAGGGTCTCGACATGGCCGAACATCATCGACGCGGTGCTGCGAATGCCAAGCTGCGAGGCCGCGCGCATACAGGCGAGCCACTCGTCGGTCGTGTCCTTGTAGGGAGCGATGATCTTGCGCACGCGGTCAACCAGGATTTCGCCACCCGCGCCAGGGATCGAATGCAGACCCGCATCCTTGAGCCGTTGAAGCGTGTCGGGCAGGCTCAAGCGCGAGATGTGCGCGACATAGATGATCTCCGCGGGGCTGAGCGCGTGGAGGATGACGCCGGGGAACTGCTCGTGAATCTTTCGGAAGATGTTTTCGAAGTAGTCGATCTTAAGCTTCGGGTTGAGGCCACCTTGGAAGAGGATTTCCACCCCGCCCTTGTCCACCGTATCGCGGACCTTGTCGAGGATCTCCTCATCGGACAGCAGGTAGCCCTCGTCGTGGCCAGGCGTGCGATAGAAGGCGCAGAACTTACAGCGAACCCAGCACACGTTGGTGTAGTTCAGGATGCGGCCGATGACATAGCTGACCACGCGCCCTGGGACCTTCTGCTGTCGCCGCTCGTTGGCGAGGACGGCAAGTTCGAGGAGCGAGGCGTTCTGGTAAAGCCAAAGGGCATCTTCGGAAGAGATGCGACCCTTGGCGAAGACCTTCTCGCTGATGGATTCAATGCTGGGAGAGCTGACGGTGGCTGCCATCACGCTCTATTCTACTCGTCGAGGGCCGACGAACTTTCAAGAAACTTTGAAAGTTCAGGGGATATCGGGGTTCGCGCTCATCGACTTCCAGAGGGTTTCGATGTCGTAGAACTGCCGCTGCTCGTCGCGCATGACATGGAAAACGATGTCGCCGTAGTCCTGCAGCACCCAGCCACTCCGATCGCCTTCCACGCGCAGAGGCTTTTCCTTCTGCTCGGTGAGCTTTTCGGCCACGCGCTCGGCGATGGCATCGACATGGCGGTCGCTCGTTCCCGAGCAGATGACAAAGTAGTCCGCAATCGAGGTCTTGGCATGGACATCGAGGGTCTCGATCATCTCCGCCTTCATGTCGTCGGCACTTGCCACGATGAGGTCTAGCTTTTCCTTGGTTGTCATCCTTCTCCGTAGAGCTTCCGCTCTTTGATGTAGTTCAAAACTGGTTTGGTGAGTTCGTTCGTCACCGGTTGGCGGCGGAAGAACTTCTCACGAATCGCGCTCGAGGAAACGAGGTTGGGCGTCATCTCGAACCAATCCACCGCCTCCTGGAGCCAGTGGGGGCTTCCGAGAAGGGCTTCTGCCGCCGATCGGTGTCCTCGTCCCGCGACGGCGAGCCGGACCATCTTCACGATCCGCTCCGGACTCTTCCATTCGGTGAACCCCTTGAGGGCATCCGACCCGAGGATGAGCCAATACTCCGCTGGCCGTGCGTAGGTCAGTTCCATGAGGGTTTCGACCATGTAGCTAGGTCCGCTGCGCACCAACTCGATGTCGCTGACCGAGAAGTTCGGCTCATCGTTCACGAGGAGCCGGGTCATTTCGAGGCGATCTTTGGCGTTCGCGCCGGGTTTGCCCTTGGTGGGGTTGCGCCCCGCGGGGATAAACATCACCTCGTCGAACTCCATTTGAGCCAGCGCTGCTTGGGCAAGTTCAAGGTGCCCCCGATGGGGAGGATCAAAGCTGCCTCCTAAGATGCCGACTCTCATGCAAGCGATAGGGTACCCGCCCAGACTCAATTCGGAAGGGACGGCCCCCCGGGGCGGTATCCTATGGCCCTTCCCATGTTTCTCGATGAAGCCGAAGTAACGTTTGTGTCGGGCCGCGGTGGTTCCGGTGCGGTGAGCTTTCACCGAGAGAAGCACGTGCCTCGTGGTGGGCCCAATGGTGCGGATGGTGGACGTGGCGGCGACGTCATCCTCCAGGCCGACCGTGCACGGCGCACGCTGTACGATTTCAAGCTGAACCCTAAGTACGAAGCAGAAAACGGCGAGCATGCGATGGGGAACAAGCGGGGAAAGAACGGCCGCTATGTGATCGTGAAGGTTCCGGTTGGGACCGTGATCACCGACATGGATACCGGCGACGTCCTCCGCGACATGAACGTTGACGGCATGAAGTTCGTGATTTGCCAGGGCGGTAAGGGTGGCAAGGGCAATCAGCACTACACCAGTTCCGTTCGCCAGGCGCCGAACTTTGCCCAGAAGGGCGCCTCTGGCGAGGTCGTCAATTGCAAGCTGGAGCTTAAGCTGCTCGCTGACGTCGGGCTTGTCGGCCTCCCGAACGCCGGAAAGAGCACGCTAATCTCCGCGATTTCCGCCGCGCGGCCCAAGATCGCCGACTATCCGTTCACGACGATTGTCCCGAACCTCGGCGTGGTGAAGTTTGGCGATGGCACGTTTGTCGTCGCCGATATGCCAGGCCTCATTCAAGGTGCGAGCGAGGGCATCGGCCTCGGCCACCAGTTCCTTCGCCACGTCGAGCGAAACCGCGTCCTCGTTCACGTGGTGGAAAGCAACCCGATCGACGAAAGCGATCCGGTCGAGAACTACAAGCTCATCGAAAAGGAGCTGCAGCTCTACAGCGAAGAGATTTTCTCCCGGCCGAGGCTCATCGCGCTCAGCAAGATCGACATCATCCCGTCGAGCGAGTTTGGTGCTCTCCGCGAGCGATTCGAGGCCTTCGGCCACCCGATCTTCCCGATTTCGGCGGTCAGCGGCCAAGGCCTGCAGCCACTGCTGTTTGAGATCACGGAAACCCTCGCCAAGGTCGATGCCGAAACCGAAGCGACCGTCATCACCCCCGTCCTTGCCGAAGAGAACGAGAAGTTCTGGGACGTGGTCGAGGAAGAAGATGGCTTCCGCGTAGTCGGAAAACGCATCATCCGCATGGTCGATATGACCGACCTGAACAACGAGGAAGCGGTCCGCTATCTTCACCGACGTCTTGCGCGCATCGGGATCATCGAGCGACTGCGAGAGGCAGGAATCGAAGAAGGCGACAACGTCGCGATCGGCGACTTTGAGTTCAGCTTCACCGACCAGCGGTAGTCGTCGGTATACTTCGCGTCCATGCCGAAGGGCGAATATCTGCAGTACGGTGGCCAAGCGATCATCGAGGGTGTGATGATGCGGTCACCGAAGTTCATCTCGGTTGCGTGCAGAGCCCCAAACGGCGAAATTGTCGACGTCACCGAGCCGATTGAAGCAACGTGGATCGGACGCCAGAAGTGGCTCAAGCTCCCGTTCCTCCGGGGGAGCCTCGGCATCCTCGATGCCCTTGTGCTTGGCAACCGCGCGCTCAGATTCTCGGCGAACGTCCAAATGGACGAGAAGTATCAGCCGAAGCCGGAAGGCGACGATCCCCGCCCCTCAGAGGAAACCAAGAAGCCAGTCGAGAATAAGAAGCTCCAGGACGCAACCGTGGTTGGTGCGGTCGTCGTTGGCCTTGCCCTCGGCATCGCGCTCTTCAACCTTTTGCCGAACCTGATCTCAGCGGCGTTCAACTCGAAGGTCGGCGTGAAGGCCGACTGGCGCATCAACCTCACCACCGAGATCGTCAAGGTCGTCTTCTTCATCGGCTACATCTGGCTCATCGGCCAAATGAAGGAGGTCAAGCGGATCTTCCAATATCACGGCGCGGAGCATAAGGCGATCAATGCGATGGAGGCCGAACAAGACCTCAGTCAGCAGAATTGTCTCGCCCAAACGAGGCTCCACCCGCGCTGCGGAACCAGCTTTGCGATCGTCGTCCTCATCGTCTCGATCCTGCTCTTCACCTTCATCCCCCGCCCGCCAGGGCCGAATGCGATCGTGGTCGGCTTGCTTCGATTCCTCATGGAGTTGCCGCTGCTGCCCGTCGTTGCGGGCATCAGCTATGAGCTGATTCGGTTTGCCGGCAAGTTCAGGAGTCAGTCGTTCGTGATGGCGCTCTTTTGGCCGGGATTGATGACGCAGTACCTGACCACCCGCGAACCCGATCCGGATCAGGTGGACGTCGCGATCCGCGCCCTTGAGAATGTGCTTGAGGCCGAACGCGCCGCCGCCACGGCGTGATAAACTCCAAAGCGTTCATGGCCAAGGATACGGTGCTCGTCCTGGGATCTGGTCCCATTCGAATTGGGCAGGGCATCGAGTTTGATTACTCCTGCGTCCACTGCGTTTGGACCCTTCGCGAGATGGGCTACCGCGCAATCATCCTGAACAACAATCCCGAGACGGTCAGCACCGACTTTGACACCGGCGACGCGCTTTACTTTGAGCCGGTCACCCTGCCCGATGCCCTCAGGATCATCGAACACGAGGGCGTGAGCGGCGTGGTGTGCCAGTTTGGCGGCCAAACGGCCATCAACCTCGCCGAGGGCCTCACGAAGGCGGGCGTCAAGGTGCTCGGCGTCAGTGCAGAGTCGATTGCCCGCGCGGAAGACCGCGAGCAGTTCGAGGCGCTTCTTGAATCGATGTCCATCGCCCGGCCCGTCGGTTCGGCGGTCAGGAGCCTCGAAGAAGCGGTCCAGGTTGCGGAAAAGGTGGGCTATCCGGTTCTCGTGCGGCCCAGCTTTGTCCTTGGTGGACGCGCGATGGAGATCGTCTACAGCGAATCGCATCTTCGCTCGTTCTACTCCGAGGCCGAATCCGCCAACCCCGGCCAGCCCGTCCTCGTCGACCAATACCTCCTCGGCAAGGAGGCAGAGGTCGACGTTATCTCTGACGGCGTGGACACCCTAGTCCCCGGCATCATGGAGCACATCGAGCGTGCCGGCGTCCACTCGGGTGACTCGATGGCGACTTATCCGCCGTTCTCGATCAGCCAAGACCTCCAAGCCGAGATGGTGCGCTCAGCGTGCGAAATCGCGAAGGCGCTCGAGGTCAAGGGCCTCATGAACATTCAGTTCGTCATCAAGGACTACAAGGTATATGTCCTCGAGGTGAATCCTCGTGCGTCGCGCACGGTTCCTTATCTGAGTAAGGTGACCGGCATCCCCATGGTCGAGCTCGCCAGCAAGTGCATGATGGGCATGACCCTCGCCGAGCTAGGCTACACGAGCGGACTCTGGACCCTCGACCCTTCAGAAACGGAAGCCCCCAAGGGCCACGTCGTCCCCGTGGATGAGGTCGCAACCGCCAACCTTGAGCCGGTCCTTCATGCGGTCAAGGCCCCTGTTTTTAGCTTCCAAAAGCTGGCCAAGGTTGAGGCCCTGCTCGGTCCGGAGATGAAATCCACCGGTGAGATCCTCGGCATCGACTTCACCTTTGAGGAAGCCCTGTACAAGGCGTTTGTGGCGAGCGGCATCAATTTCAAAGGGGATGGCGGCGTTCTCATCACGGTCCGCAAGGAAGACAAGGACGCCGCGGTGACCATCGCGCGGTCGGTCGTCGCCGGTGGTCGCGAGGTCATTGCTACCGAAGGCACCGCAGCCGCGATCCAAGCGGCCGGACTCCCGTGCCGAGTGGTGAAGAAGATTCAAGAGGGGTCGCCGTCGATCCTTGACGCGATCCTCGGCGGGGAAGTCAGTCTCGCGATCAATTCCCCGAGCCTCGACGAGCAGGCGGGGAGCCATGCCGCGCGGGTGCGACGAGCCTGCATCGAAATCGGCGTGCCGTGCATCACGTCGATCGACACCGCCCTTGCGATTGCGCGGGCCTTGGACGTCTTTGAGAATCCCCAGCGAAGTCATTGCCTCCGCCTTGAGGAGTATTTCCGCGGGTGCGTGGTCACCAGCTAACCACCGACCTTCTGCGCCGAGTCTATGAAGACGGCGCGTTCCCGATGGCGGAGCCGGATGGTAGCGTCGAGTTCTATGTCCCCTACCGGCGGTGCCTGATGCCCATCGAGGGGATCCACGTCAGCCGGTCGCTGGCACGCGTGATCCGAAAGGGCGAATTCGAGATTCGCTTCGATTCCGATTTTGAGGGCGTCATGCGGGGCTGCATGGTCCGCGCCGAAGGCACCTGGATCAGCGAGGACTTCATCCGGGTTTACGGTGAGGCGTTCCGTGAAGGTTGGTCGCACTGTTGCGAGACCTGGAAGGATGGCAAGCTCGTCGGCGGGATCTATGGACTCGCGATTGGGACGTGCTTTTGCGCGGAGTCGATGTTCCACCGCGCGACAAACGCCTCGAAGGTTGCCATTTGGGCGATGGTGAATCGTTGCCGCGAGGCGGGGTTCACCCTGTTCGATGCCCAGCTGATGAACCCCCATCTGGCCTCGCTGGGCGCCTTCGAGGTGCCGCACGAGGCCTATCTGATCTCACTTTCCCACGCGCTACGAAACGAAGCTCACTGGCCGAGCGAGTGACGCTTGAAGAACGCGACCATCTCGGGGATCGTCACGCTTTCAAAGGTGTGTCCACCCGGGAGGATATAGGCAATGCTCTCCGCCGCGCCCGCCTTCGTGTAGCGGTGATAGAGGCCGTCGACGGTCTCATCGGAAGCCGTTTGGCCGTTGATCTTCAGGCAGTTCTTGAAGGAAGCCATCTGACCGGCGTAGGGCACGATCGGGTCCTTCTCGCCCATGATCGCGAAGATTGGCATTGGCTTGGCATTCCGCAGTTGACGCCCAGCGCCCGCCGAACTCGGACCGATTGCCGCAATCATGTCGCCGCGTTCGGCCCAAAGGAGATAGGTGAAGGCGCCACCGTTGCTGTGACCCATCACGTACACCCGCGACTTGTCAGCGCGTGAATCGAGCAGGGAAGCGGCCATTGCATCAAAGAACTTGAGGTCGCGATCTTCAACTTCGCCGACGGACTTTTGCCAACCTGGCTTCTTGCCTTCGGGGTCGGTGCGACCGGCAATGTTCAAACCCTGCGGGTAAACCATGATCGCCTCGGGAAAGGCGGTTTCGAGCTTGAAGCTGCGCATTGCATTGCGCGAGCTGCCGCCGTGGCCATGGAAGGCAAAGACCACCGGGCTCTTCGTGGTGGTGGCGGCGGGCCGGGTGACCACGGCGGTGCGGTCAACGCCGAGGACTTGCCAGTGCATGACTTCCGAAGTGCGCTCGGATTGGGCTAGAAGCAAGAGTGCGGTCAGCATGTGCGTCTAAACGACGAAATGGCGAAAACGCTCAGTAAGACCGGCAAACGTCCTTAGATCTTCTCGAAACGGAAGGTGGCGCCGCCGACTTCGAAATCATTTTCGATCACGTCAGTATGGACGCGCGCACCGATTTCGACCCTGTTGTGGTAGATCATCACCCGCTGGACCTTTGCCTTAGGCCCGAAGTCGAAGGTGGCATCCTTCAGATCAAGCGAGAAGGTCGCCTTGGCCCAATTCCAGTTCACCCGTCCCCGCGAATGCTGGCGCATGATGACTTCTTGACCGACATAGCAGCCCTTGTTGAGCGAGACGTAGCGCTGCATCACCGATTCGCCAAGCTCGGCGGGCAGGCTGGTTTCGGTGATGTCGATGCCGAGAACGGGGAGGCGATGGTCGAACAAATAGCACTGGAGCGGATAGTCGTGCTCGGGCGCGCGCTCCGTGGCACCGTATTGGTGCCACAGGTAGCCCTCAAGGTACTCGATGTCGCACTCACCCCGGGTTGGGCCAAGAATGGCACTTCGCGAAGCGACCTGGGCCTGCACATCCTCCATGATGACCGCCTCCTCGACCGTCTTGAGCAGGTGCTGGGCAGACTTCTCATCGGCGACGATTCCAACCTCCGTTCCGTACCTGCGCCAGCAGTAGAGCACGGCCCGAATCTGCCCCGTTGGGCTGCACATGAACGTGTAGACCGCTCCGTAGGAGCCGTCCAAGAGGTTCCGAGGCCGTTCCTTGCTTAAGTGCCGCATGTCCTGGGTGCATTGCCCCTGGAGCCACTCGACCACGTCAGCCCCAGTAAGGACGATCTCCCAATAGGCCGATTCGGGCGGGTTGGGAAAAGTCGGGTCGGAGGAGTAGACGCGCATACGCGGGAGGAGTCCTGAAGTGGATAATATCCGAGCGGCGTCGGCATGAGGATGCCGGTCCACCTATGTTCTGGCTTTTCCTAGGATTGTTTGGCCTCGGCGGCTTGGCGCAAGAGAAAGTGCTCCAGATGGAGCGCGATGCGGCGAGCCGTTTTGCTGCCTCCTGGGGGCCGACTGCCAAGGTTCGCGTCCGGACGGTCTGGCCCGGAACGGCGGTCCTGAAGGGCGACTTTGAGAAGGTCCTCGTTGACCTGCGCGACGGACGCTCGGACCGGATCGACATGGTCATTGACCCCAGCCTGAAGGACAAAGGACGGATCAAAACGTTATCGCTCCGGGCGAGGAACACCTTCCTCGCGGGCGCACGTTTCGACGAAGTTCAGATTCAATTTCACGAAGTCCGCTATGGCAAGGAGGCGTTCAACCGCCGCCACGAACTCGTCTTCGCCGAGCCGCCGTCGGGGACCTTCTCGATCTGGGCATCCGGGAACATCGGCGAGGCCAAGCTCGCGATCAAGGGCAGCACGATCACGGTGCAACAAGGCGATCTCACCTTGGTCGGTCGGCCGGTGGTGAAAGGGAACGGCCTGAGTCTTGCTGACGTCGAAGCGAAGCGAGGTACCCAAACGATCGATCCCCAATTGCCCTTGAGGTTCTTTGAGAACCTGGCGAACCCCGGCCGTGCAAGTCGAACGCTTTCGTTTGTCGCCGAGGCAGTACGGATCGAGGGTCAAAGGCTGAGGATTGACGGGCGGGTCGGGGCGGCCAACCCATGAGCGTTGACCTCAGCGTTCTCGTCCCCGCGCTGAACGAGGAAGACACGATCGCCGAGGTCGTGAACCTCCTCCTCAAGCTGCCGCTGAAGGTCCAGGTCATCGTCATCAACGACGGCAGCACCGACCGGACGGGCGAAATCCTGGCAGGCTTTGGCGATCAGATCACGCTGCTCACCAACCCGAAGCCACAGGGCAAAGGAGCGGCGATTGTGAGTGCGATTCCGTCCATCACCGGCGAAGTGACGATCATCCAGGATGCGGACCTCGAGTACTTCCCGGACGAGATTCCGAAGCTTGTTGAGCCGATCCTGAAGGGTGAGGCCAACGTCGTCTACGGCTCACGGTTTTTCCACGGCCTACCCAAAGGGATGGCGCTCCCGAACAAGATCGTCAACAAGTTACTTGCCTGGAGCGTTGGCCTCCTCTTCTTCCGGAAGATCAGCGACGAGGCCACGTGTTACAAGGCGTTTCGCAGCTCACTTCTGCGCCGGATGAACCTGGAGTGCAAGCGATTCGAGTTCTGCCCCGAGGCCACCGCCAAGGCGATCCGCCTCGGAGAAAGGATCGTCGAAATCCCGATCCGCTATGTGCCGAGATCGAAGGCGGCGGGCAAGAAAATCCGCTGGACCGATGCCCCCGAGGCGTTCTGGACACTTCTCAAGCATCGATTCAAGCGGTTCTAGAGTCTGTATCCATCGGTGAGTGGTTCGATACGCGAGCAAATTGAGCAGCGAGAAAGGGAAGTGCTGTCGCCCTATGCCTGCTGTGCGGCCAGCTCCACGGGTCGAGACATCGACGTCGCTCCCGATCCCGTTCGGACCTGCTTTCAACGCGACCGTGACCGGATTCTGCATTCCAAGCCGTTTCGCCGCTTGAAGCACAAGACCCAGGTCTTCATTGACCCGAACGGCGACCATTACCGAACGCGGCTCACCCACACCCTTGAGGTTTCCCAGATCGCCCGCACGATCGGCCGCGCGCTTTGGCTGAACGAAGACCTCATCGAGGCAATCGCCCTCGGCCACGACGCCGGTCACCCACCCTTTGGGCACGCGGGAGAAGATGCCCTCGATGCCGCGCTGGCGACGGTGGAAGAGCTCGGGCTCGAAGGTCCGACCCAGTTTCGCCACTACGACCAGTCGCTTCGCGTCCTGCAGGTGCTCGAAGGCCTCAACTTGACCCACGAGGTCCAAGCGGGGATTGGCGGTCACAGCAAAGGGGTGGCCGACCTCAGCGATGTGGACGGCGACCAGGTGAGCACGCTCGAAGCGGCAGTGGTCCGCATCGCCGACCGCGTTGCCTACCTGAACCACGACCTCGATGACGCGCTTCGCAGCGGAATGATCGACATGGTTCCGAGACCGTTCGAATGGCTCGGCCAAACCCACGGCGAACGGGTGGGTTCGATGGTGGAAGACGTCATTTTCCACTCCAAGGACAGCCCCGCGATCCGCATGTCGCCGAAAATGCTCGCCTCGCTCAACGACCTGAAGGATTGGCTCTTCGAGAACGTCTACTACTTGTATCCGAAGCGCTATCCGGCGGTGATCAAGGCGAAGAGCCTGGTGTTCGAGTTGTTCTTGTACTTCAGCGAGCCGGGGACGTTGCCTCCGGGCTACACCGGAATCCAGGGCGCAGTGGACTACATCGCGGGGATGACGGACCGGTACGCCATCGACGTGTTTCGCGCGTTGAGGCTGCCGGAGAAGTGGCCTGGATAAAAAGTCCCAAAAGTTAGAACTGGAGAGCTTGTTGAGGTGTCAAAGACTTCAAAGATTGCAAGGGTTAGAGATAGGAGCAATCCTGCCAATAATTCCAGCATGTCCACTGGGGCGAGAGGTAACCTCGAACCTCATCTGCGAGCCTTTGGGAAGGGATGAACACCTTCTCGGGGACGTAGAAGCGTAGTGAAAGTGCTGCTGGCGTCCGCGCCAACAGCGAACAAGGAAAACAAAGAAAAACATGTGGCAACGCTTTACCGAAAGGGCCCGAAAGGTCGTCTTCTACGCGCAAGAAGAGGCGCAGAAGTTCGGCGAGGGCTATGTGTCGACCGAACACCTTCTGTTGGGTTTGGTTCGCGAGAGTGATAGCGTCGCCGCCCGGGTCCTCGAAAAGCTCGGCGTGAGCCTGAGCCGGATCCGTGCGGAGGTCGAAAAGCAGCTTCCCCGTGGAGATGCCCGCCCCCCGCAAGACATGACGCTGACGCCTCGTGCCAAGCGAGTCATTGACTTGGCCTACGATGAGGCTCGCAACCTGAACAACAACTACATTGGAACGGAGCACCTTCTGCTCGGCCTCATCCGTGAGGGTGACGGCCTTGCCGGTCGCGTGCTCGCCAAGCTCGGCGTCGAACTCGAAAAGGCTCGACGAGAGGTCATGGCGCTCCAGGACAACGAAACCCAGGGCAAGTCGGGCAGCGGCTCTTCGTCCTCGTCTTCGGCGTCCTCGTCGCGATCCCAATCGGGCTCGCGCGCCAAGACCCAGACGCTCGACGAATTTGGCCGAGACCTCACTGAACTCGCTCGCGAAGGCAAGCTCGACCCCGTGGTCGGTCGCCAGAACGAAATCGAGCGCGTGATGCAGATTCTCTGCCGACGCACCAAGAACAACCCGTGTCTCATCGGTGAACCGGGCGTTGGTAAGACCGCCATCGCCGAAGGCATGGCCCTTCGCATCGTGAGTGGTGACATCCCCGACCTCCTCAAGGACAAGCGACTTGTCGCCCTCGACCTTGCTGGCCTCGTCGCGGGCACCAAGTATCGCGGTGAATTCGAAGAGCGCATGAAGAAGGTCATGGAAGAGGTCCGCAATGCCGAGGGCAAGGTCATCCTCTTCATCGATGAGCTTCACACCCTCGTGGGTGCCGGCGCCGCAGAAGGCGCGATTGATGCTTCGAACATCATGAAGCCCGCGCTTGCTCGCGGTGAGCTGCAGTGCATCGGCGCGACGACCCAGGACGAGTTCCGCAAGTACATCGAGAAGGATGCTGCGCTTGAGCGACGATTCCAAGCGGTCAAGGTTGCTGAGCCGAACGAGACTGAAGCGATCGACATCCTGAAGGGACTTCGCGAGCGCTATGAGGCGCACCACATGGTCGAGATCACCGACGACGCCATCGTCGCTTCGGTGCAGCTCAGCCAGCGTTACATCAGCGACCGAACGCTCCCCGATAAGGCGATTGACCTCATCGACGAGGCCGCGTCGCGCGTTCGCCTCACCCAGAGCCTTCCTCCTGCCGATGTCCGCGCCGACCGAGTGCGACTCACTAAGCTCAAGGCAGAAATCGATCACTACGCCAAGCGCGCCGACGATGAAAAGCTCGAGAAGATGAACGCTGAGCGCGAAGAGCTCGAGAACAGCATCAAGGAACGCGAAGAAGAGTGGGACAGCCGTGAGAAGACGGAACCGCGCGTCACCGAAGAGGAAATTGCGCAGATCGTCCAGAGCTGGACCGGTATCCCCGTCATGAAGCTCGTGGAAGGCGAAAGCCAGAAGCTGCTTCGGATGGAAGAAGACCTCCACGCTCGCATCATCGGCCAGCACGACGCCGTCGTTGCGGTGGCGCGAGCCATCCGCCGCGCTCGCAGCGGCCTGAAGGATCCGAAGCGACCGACCGGAAGCTTCATCTTCCTTGGTCCGACCGGCGTTGGTAAGACCGAGCTTGCAAAGGCCCTTGCTGCCTACCTCTATGAGAAGGAAAGCAACATGGTCCGAATCGACATGTCGGAGTACATGGAGCGATTCTCGATCTCGCGACTCGTCGGTGCACCTCCCGGATATGTCGGTTACGATGAGGGCGGCCAGCTCACCGAGCAGGTCCGCCGGAACCCGTACTGCGTGGTCCTCCTCGACGAAATCGAGAAGGCGCACCCGGAAGTGTTCAACCTTCTGCTCCAAGTGATGGAAGATGGTCAGCTCACGGATAGCCAAGGGCGAACCGTCGACTTCCGCAACACGATCCTCATCATGACGTCGAACGTTGGTGTTCGACCGATTGAAATGGACAAGACGCTCGGCTTCCGCGACCAACGCGAAGACCCGAGCGATCCCAAGGTCTATGAGGCGATGAAGAAGCGGATGCTCGAAGAGATGAAGAAGACCTTCCGACCTGAGTTCTTGAACCGTGTGGACGAGATCATCGTCTTCCAGCACCTCAAGAAGGAAGAGATCCTCCAGATCGCTGATCTGTACCTGAAGCGTGTGAACCAGCAGGCCAAGGAGATGCAGATCACGATCGACCTCAGCGATGCGGTCAAGGACTTCCTCGTCGAGCAGGGCTACGATCCGAACCTCGGTGCGCGGCCTTTGCGACGTGCGGTCCACCGATTCATCGAAGACCCGCTCAGCGAAGAAATGCTGCTCGGTCGGTTCCAAGCGGGTGATGAGATCATCGCCGAGCTGGACGAGAACAAGCAGGTCATCTTCGTGAAGAAGAACAGCAGCGACGGCGGCTCGAAAGAAAAAGAGCTCGTCACCAACTGATCTTCCGTCGACCTCGTAATGTTAAGGCCCTGTGATGAACAGGGCCTTTCTCTTGATCTTGCCTTAACTAAGTTAATAACATTGACGGGTGCGCTGTTCTTCACTTCTCCTCGCCCTTGCGGGCTCCACGTGCCTTGTTGCAGCGCAGGCGCAAGGGCCTGATCCCGCAGAGCTGGAAAAGCTCAAGGCGCGCGCAGAGGCGCTGACGAAGGCACTCTCGGCAGTGACCGCGGACGGGAAGATGACCCAGTCCGACGAAGGCCTTAAGAAGCTTGAAGAGATCCTCGCCGAGCTCAAGGAGATTCGGGCGAGGCTGAAGCGACTCGAGGCAGGGCAGCCGAAGCCACCAACCCCCGCCCCCGCCACTAAGAAGCTGGACCCGATCGCGATCTCTGGCTTCATGCAGAACCAATACATCATCAGCAATTTGCAACAGGGACCCTTTGATGCGATTCGTGTTCGGCGAGCGCGTCTGAACTTCACCCAGACCCTCGACAGCAAGACGGTTGGCCGCTACTCGGTCGAGTTTGCGAACGGAACACCGCAAAACCAGGCCCAGCTCCGCGATGCCTTCATCAGCTATCGACCGGAAGGCCGCGACGCTCCGTTTGGCACCACCCTGATTGCGGGTCAGCAGAACACCCCGATGGGCTATGAAATCTCATGGGGTTCCGGCAATCGCCCCTGGCCCGAACGAGCGCAGTACAACCAGACCCTCTTTGCCGCCGAACGAGGCCAAGGCCTTCTCATCCAGCGCGGCACGAAGGAGGTCTATGGCTACATCGGAATCTGGAACCCGCTGACCTTGAACGACCCCGAACGCGTGAATACTCCCTCAGTTGGTAAGCCCAGCCTCATCATCGGTGGCAGGGCGAAGACGCGCGATCTTGAAGTCGGCCTCAGCGCGATGTTCGGCAAGCGGCCCCAATTCCGGCCCAACGGCTCGAACGTGATTTCCCCGGAAACCGAGCGGAACTTCTTCTACCTCGATGGTCAGTGGAACCCTGGTCATGGCCGTGTTTGGGTTCGCGCCGAGGGCATGATCGGCAAGGACCGCATCCCGAACGCGACGCCAAGCGCAAACGCCTTTGCCAACCCGGTTTCGGGCTATCACGCCGAGCTCGACTACCAGCTCACCAAGCAGGACCTGCTGATGCTGCGCCAAGAGGAGTTCGACCGGAACCGCGGACCCAAGGGCGACACGTTCCACATGGTTGGATTTGGCCTCGTCCGCGACCTTAGCGACTACCTGCGACTCACGATCAGCTACGAGTGGGTGACTGACGCGACCGCACCCTTCGGGAAGTCGCGGTACAACCTCCTCACGCTGCGAACGCAAATCCGGTTCTGACGCATACTGGACGCATAGCGATGAAGGCTTTTCAGCCGCACTATGACGTCATTGTCGTCGGAGCGGGAGCGATGGGCACCGCGACCGCCTGGAAGGTGGCTTCGGCGGGGGCAACCGTCTTGCTCGTCGACCAAAGCCGGATCGGTAACACGCGGGGAAGCTCGCACGGCGAGTCGCGCATCTATCGACAGGCCTACTTTGAGCATCCGGATTACGTCCCGCTACTGAAAGAAGCATGGGATGACTGGCGGGCGATGCAAGGCATCTTCAACGTCGTCGGTGCGCTCTATGTGGGGCCCGAGAACTCGGAATTGATCACTGGCAGCCGGTTCGCGGCGAGCCAGTTCGACCTTCCGCTCGGTCCGCTCCACTTCGATGACCCGCGTGGGAAGGTGATTGAGGCACCGCTCGATTGGGCGAGCCTCTTCGAGCCGACCGGCGCGGTCATCAATCCTGAGCGGGCCACGCGCTGGATGGCGGATGCGGCCCAGCGAGCAGGGGCCGACATCGCGGAGGACACCAAGGTCCTCGCCTGGGTGAGTGACGTTCGCGGGACATCGATCGAAACCGACCAGGGCTCCTATTCCTGCGACAAGTTGGTCTTTTGCGGTGGTCCGTGGACGGCGAAGCTCATCGAAGGCCTTCCCGTTGAGCTTGTCGTTACCCGCCAAACCGCCCATTGGTTTGTCGCCCCTCTCGAGGAGCTGGACCGGCTGGCCCAGATGCCCGTTTTCGGCATCCAGGATGAACGTGGCACCTTCGTTTACGGCTTTCCCGCCGACCGCGAGACGGGCCTGTTCAAGATCGCGAACCACACGAAGGGCGTGACCTGGGATGCGAACATGGAGTCGAGGGCAAGCCGGCCGGATGACGACGTCACCGTTCGGCCCGCGCTCACGCGGTTCTTTGGCGGCGATGACTGGCAGGTCGCCAAGATCAGCGTTTGTCTTTACACCAACACGCCCGACGGGCACTTCCTTTTTGACCGCGTTCCCGAGACGGAGAACGCCTACTTCATTGGAGGGACGAGCGGGCACGGGTTCAAATTTGCACCTGTACTTGGGGCGGCAATGGCGGATGTGGTCCTCACTGGTACCACGGCAAGGCCGATAGGGTTTCTCTCCTTGGCCCGTTTCGGGCGATAATGAAACCCATGCGTGGATTCACCAGCCACACGGGCAAGATCGTTGTGATGCCCGGAGACCAAGTCGACACCGACCGCATCATTCCCGCCCGGTTCCTCACTCGCGTGACGCGGAGCGGCTATGGCGAGCTCCTCTTTGCCGACGTCCGCGGTGCGGATTGTCCGCTCGACCAACCCGAGGCCCAAGGGGCGACGTTCATGGTCGTGGGGTCGAACTTCGGTTGCGGCTCGTCGCGTGAGCATGCGGTTTGGGCGATCATGCAGGCCGGATTCCGCGCGGTCATTGCCAAGGTCACGGCCGAATCGAGCGGCTATTCCGATATCTTCCGCCAGAACTCGGCGAACTGCGGATTGCTCCTCATCGAACTCCCCGAGGCCGAGCACGAGAAGGTCGCCGCCCTTGGTTCGGGTGCGGAGATTCACGTTGACCTTCCGAGCCAGACGATCCAGTCGGCGGCCGGTGAAGTGAAGTTTGAAATCAAGCCCGCTACCAAGCAGGCCGTTCTTGAGGGGCTCGACTTGATCGGCGCCACCGAGAAGCACATGCCAGAAATCGAAGCCTATGAAACGCGCTCAAGTTCTTACATTCCTCGCTAGCCTCGCCCTGGTGGGCTGTCAGGGTGGCGGCGCCGACCCGAAGGGATCGGACGGTCCTTCCGCGACGACCTCGGCCACGCCCACCCCATCACCCAGCGAGTCGCCCACGGCGACGCCTTCGAAGACGCCCGAGCCCGTCCCCACCGGCATCAGCAAGAACAATTTGAACCGACAATTTCAGCTCGCCGACCTCAAGACGGTGGAAGGGAAGATTGGGGGTCACAAGTTTAAGTTCTGGATCTGCGACACGGAAGATAAGCGCAGGGAAGGGATGATGTTCCTGAAGGACGAGGACTTCAAGGACGACGAGGGCTTCATTTTCATCTTCCCCGAGGTGCAGAAGAGCGCCTCGTTCTGGATGCACAACACGTTCGTGCCGCTCGACATCTGCTACTTCGATAAGGACGGTCGCCTGCTGAACGTCGGCCACGGAAAGCCTATGGACGAGACGGGGATTCCCGCCGATGGGGATGTTTTGAGCGTGGTGGAGCTCCGGGCGGGAACCGCCGACAAGCTCGGCTTTGAAAAGGGGACCAAACTCGAACTTTCCAAGCCGGTCAAGGCGACGGAGTGAGGCCTGAACCGGCAAAGTCAAAGCAAGCCGGCCGGACCGACAAAGAGATCGAAAGAAAGTTTCGCGACTGAGTGGCAGAAGTCCTGCCCAAATCGCGTCTCTTCTTTTGAAGAACAGGAGCGAGAACGGCACTCGCCGATCACATCGAAGTCATGGTACGCGTCCTTCTGCCCATCACTGCCCTTGCGCTAACCCTCGCGATTCCTGCCCAGACAGGGATGGAAGATCTTGAGATCTTCTCGGATTGGATTGTCATTAAGAACTACGCGTACGGTCTTCTGCCGCCTCTTCGCGTGAGCGAGAACCGCGCCATGATGGTCAATTGGGCCGAGAGCGGAGAAGTGGCACTCATTCCTAGCCAAACCAAGGCTGGAGTGATGACTCTGATGCGCTATCAACCCGGGACGCCGAGAGCGACGGTTGTCCCTGGATTCGAGAAATCGATTCCAAGCGGGATCGTGCCGCTTGCGGGCAACTGGTTTGTCATCAACGATGACCGTGGCACCTACCTGTTCGATGGCGTTTCCCTTCGAAGTGCCAAGCTCGACGTTGCGACCAGCATGTGGCCAACGGAAGTCGTTCACCAGCGCTCTGGCAAGAGGATTTTGCTTCGGTTTGTGCCGACGGAGTTTGAGGACCGAAAGAAGAAGGATGGCGTCGTCATCGAAGTTGGAATGCAGGGCAACACCTTCCAGGTTTTGCCGCTCAAGAACGAAGGCCGAATCGCGTATTCCGTTGATGGAAAGGTCATTTGGGATCGAAGCAACCGAAACACGAAGAGTCATTGGGTTTGGTCTTCAACCGATTGGGTCGAAGTTCCGCTCCAAAAGCTCGATGACTACATGCCGGTTCCTGCGAGCGAAGGAGTGTACGAGACGGTTGAAGCCATCTCGGCCAAAGATCCATCCCGACCCAAGGCGGCCAAGCTCAAGTCGGTCGATGCGATCATGGGCAAGGAGCCGAAGCTCGACGGCGATTCGCGTTGGAACATGATGCCGTCGGAAGTCATCGTCCACGCCCCGACACAGTGGCCTCCGGCGGTCTCTCCGAAGATGAACTCGGTGATCTACTTCCAAAATGGACTCCCCTATGTCCGTCCGATGGTGAAGGTGCCTCTCGACCAGTTCAAGAAGATGCTCTTTGAGGGCTATAAGCAAGAAGCGCTGAGGAACTCCAAGCAGGTCGGAGTTGCGCTCATCATCTATAGCTCGGACTATGACGAAATGTATCCGGACGGAAACGACCTCGTGACGAAGGTCAATCCGTACATCAAGAATGCAAGCGTCCTGAGTTCGTTCATTTACACCTTCCCAGGCGGCGACTCGAGCAAGATCAAGGACCCTGCGGCGACTGAGCTGGGCTACATCCCTGGACCGGGTGGCAGGGCCGTGGTCTATGCCGACGGCCACGCGAAATGGATCCCCGACAAGTAGTCCATCACATGGAGGAGTCTTCTCAGTGACGATCAAGCGCATTGGATTGAGCTCCGTGGTTTTGGCAGCGAGTCTGGCTCTCTTTGCGGGGCAGAATGGCTCCAGACCAGTTGAGAGGCTCGACCCATTTTCAGATTGGATCGTGGTCAAAGAGACCGCTTATGGGTTCTTGCCGCCCCTGCGAGTGAGCGACGCAAGCGTCGATGAAGGGGAATGGTCGAAGGACGGACGGTTCTATGTCGGGCTGGGCAAAACTGATCAGGGTCCGGTGGTTGTCCGCTACGCCGTCGGGACGGCAAAGGCGACAACGATCTCCTTGCCGGCAAAGGGTCCGGTTCGCGATTTCAAACCGATTGTGGGCGGCCTCTATGTCTTTTGTGTCGGCGGTACCAACTACCTGTTCGACGCCAATCTCCAGACCTTCAGAGCATTTGAGGGCACCAAGAACATGGAGGTTTCCTTGCCGCCACGTGTCTGGAGGGACGGGAGAATACTGATCTCCTTCGCCAAAGTCTCGGAATCAGATTCTCCTGACGAAGACAACAGGCTTCTGTTTGAGCTTCGTCCAAATGGGGCGATCTTGGGACCCATAAAGATCCCGTCGGACTTCTTCCTCTACGGTGTCGACGGTTCGATTCTTTTAGGCGCGATCGGGCCGTGGGTCGAACATGTCCGTCGCTGGAATGGAACCGAATGGGTTCCGGCCCCCGATGCAAAGGTCTACATCGTGGACACTCCGTCCAATCCTGGTGAATTCGTTTCCGAAGGGCTTCGGGACGTAAGGATGGATAGCGGCACCAGGACCACCATCGGTGTGATTGTATACGATGGGGATGATCCTCCAAAGAAACCGTCCGCTGGTGACCTGGATCGCTGGAGCGCCCTTCCGACCGAGGTTGTGGTGAGCGCACCGCTAAGCGAGAAGCCCCGGGTGTCGCCTACTCTCAATGCAGTTGCCTATCTGCAGAACGGTGTGCTTTATATTCGACCAACGATCCAGGTTCCGGTTGGCGACTTTCGAAAGGCTCTGCGTGAAAGGTGGAAGAAGGAGCTGCTCAACAATGTCAAGGAAGCGGGCATTGCACTCACTGTTTACGCGGCCGACTATGACGACGTGTTTCCCGATGGATTCGACTTTTTCAACAAATTGATGCCTTATGTGAAGAATGGCGACATCCTCAGCTCATTCATCTACACCTTCCCGGGTGGCGAATCGACCAACATCAATGACCCAGCTATCACCGAACTCGGCTACATTCCCGGCCCGGGTGGTCGGGCCGTGGTCTATGCTGACGGCCACGCGAAATGGATCCCCGACAAGTAGTCCTCCGGGCGCAAGGGCTGCTCTTTGACCTCGACGGCACCCTCGTCGATTCCACTCACGCCGTCGAGCACGCCTGGCTCTCGTGGGCGCATCGGCGCGGCATCCCCACCGAGGCGCTGTTCAAGGGGCTTCACGGCCGGAGGGCGGCGGACATCCTCGCTGGATTTGTCGCCGAGGACGAACTCGACGCCGAATTCAGGTGGATGGAGGCGTTCGAGGCGACTTACACTGAGGGTGTCGCTCCGATTCCCGGCGCGGCCGAGCTCATCGACCGGCTCCCGAGTGATCGATGGGGCATCGTCACCAACGGAACCCGGCCCATCGCCCAGGCCCGGCTCAAGGCGGCGAAGCTCCCGACGCCGGGCGTCTTTGTCACCGCCGACGAGGTTTATCGGGGCAAGCCCGACCCTGCGCCCTATCTCCTGGGTGCTCAGCGACTCGGCATCGCACCCGAGGAAATTGTCGCTTTCGAAGATTCCGAGCACGGCGTCTTGGCAGCGGAGAAGGCGGGAATGAAGGTGATTGTCGTCGGCGAAGACATTCGGAACTATAAAGATTTGAACCTGACCCTTCAAGATTGGCTAGAAGTCAGCTATAATGCTTGACTGTAACGTACGAGTCTCAGTTTTCCTGCCGTTGTCTATGTTCGGATCGGATTGGAAGCCCCTCAGCGCGTGTACAGGGCCGGAGGGCCCAAATTAAAGCAATGGCAACAAAGACACTCTTCGTGGGCAACCTGCCCTACAGTGCGAATGAGCAGCAGCTCGTCGATCATTTCGCGGAATACGGCGCACACAATCCCCGCATCGTCCCTGGTCGAGGCTTTGGCTTCGTCGACATCGATGCCGACAAGCTCACCGCAGCTATCGAAAAGATGCACGACACCATGATGGGCGGCCGACCGGTTAAGGTCAGCGAAGCCGAGCCCCGCAAGCCCCGCGAAGAGCGAGGCGGCGGTGGTGGTGGTTACGGCGGTGGCGGCGGCGGTGGAGATCGCGGCGGCTACGGTGGTGGCGGTGGCTACGGCGGCGGTCGCAGTGGCGGCGGTGGTGGCTACGGTGGCGGTCGCGGAGGCGGCGGTGGCTACGGTGGTGGCGATCGTGGTCGCGGCGGACGCGGCGGTCGAGACCGCTAAAACTCGATCTTTTTCACACGAAGTGTCGGTGCGGGCAAAAGGGTTTCATCCTTCCGCATCGGCACATTTGTGTTTTGGATGAAGCTCTGCATCCGTCTTTCCGCTTCCTCGAAGTAGTCCATCATCTGCTTTTCAAAGTCCCGACGAGCATCGTCCATCTCGTCCAGCAGCTTGAGGATGATCTCCACTCCCGCCAGGTTGACCCCCATATCTTGGGTGAGCCGTTGAATCTGGCGAACCCGGCGAATGTCGTTCTCCGAGTAAAGCCGGTTCTTCGCCCCCGCCCGTGAAGGGACGACAAGGCCAAGGCGCTCGTACTGACGAAGCGTTTGCGGGTGAATCCCGCAAAGCTGGGCGGCTACGCCGATCATGTAGACCGGCTGATTCTCGGTTCTCATCGCTTGGCCTCCTCAATCTGGCGGAACTGTTCCAGCAGCCGCTTCTGCTCGGCCGTGATCGAACTCGGGACCACGATTCGAACCCTTGCGTACAGATCGCCGCGACTTCCGTTGGGCTGGGTGATCCCTTGTCCACGCAGGGAGAGGACCTTGCCCGAACACGTGCCCGGCGTGATCGTCAACGTCAGGGTTTTGCCGCGAAGGGTCGCGAGCTTCACCTCGCCGCCCAGCGTCGCGGTCACCATCGGAACATCCAGGTCGGTTTCGAGCCGGTCATTGATGAGCCGGAAGCGATCATGCGCTCGCCACTTCACGGTGAGCAGCAAATCGCCGGCACGACCGCCGATCCCCGCCGCGCCTTTGCCCCGAAGACGAATCTGGGCTCCATCTGCGGTCCCCGCGGGGATGTCGACATCGACCTTCTTGGTCGTGGGGACCTGGCTCACGCCTTCTCGCATCGACTGGGCATCCATCGTCTGGTAGGTGAGGGTGCGGCGAGTGCCGGTATCGGCCTCTTCCAGTGTGATCTCGATCGACTTTTCGATGTCCCTCGGAGCGGCAGCATCAACGTGCTGGAACCGAACCCTTGCACCGCCCGCACGGCGTCCGGCCGGTTCGGCGTCGGCAAAGCCGCCAAAGAAGTTCTTGAAGATGTCTTCGAACCCAGCGCCGCCCCCGCCCATGAAGTCCTCTGCCCCCGGACCAACCTGGTTCCAGTTCTCGCCGAACTGGTCATAGGCCTTTCGCTTCTCGGGATCGCTCAGGACGTCGTAGGCTTCGCTGACTTCCTTGAACCGAGCTTCGGCGGCCTTGTCGTTCGGGTTGACGTCCGGGTGGTACTTCCTTGCCAACCGGCGATAGGCGGCCTTGATCTCTTTCGTGTCCACCGACCGTGCGACGCCTAGGATCTTGTAGTAGTCCTTTGCCATAATGCTCATACGCTCAAGTCTTTGACTATAAGACGCTCAGGAGAGGGAAAGAGTTTCAGCCGTAATGGATTCCTGTTAACGTTAGGGTTTTGCGATTCTTTGGTCAAAAACGGACTCTGGAACTCGCTCGATTCGGCCAACCATTTAGGTGTGGACTTTCGCAGCCTAGAAATCAAAGTGTCTCGTTCGGAGAACCTCCCGGTCTTGCCTCAAATTGTGAGCCAGGTTCTCAAGCTCGCGGATGATCCCAATGCTTCGCCGAAGACGATGGAGCGGCTCGTTGAGTCGGACTCCGCCATCACCGCGAAGATCCTCCGGGTTGCGAATTCGCCGTTCTATGGCCTTTCGGGTTGTACGAGCATCGCTCGTGCGATCAGCGTCCTCGGCATGAACCAGATTCGCTCCCTGATTGTCGGCATCGCCTATCAGCAGCTCCTGAGCGGCAAGCAGTCGTCGACGAACTTCAACAAGATTGAGTTCTGGAAGCACTCGCTGGCCGCTGCGACCGCCGCGAAGATCCTTGGCAAGCTCAAGATGCCGATGAAGTCGGAAGAGCTCTATGGCGCGGCGATGATGCACGACGTCGGGCTCCTCGTCATGGACCGATTCTGCCCCGACCAGCTCGACCAGGCGATCCGCTATGCCAACGAAACCGGCATGGAGCTTTGGCAGGCCGAGCAACTCCTGTTTGATTTCACCCACTGCCAAGTGGGCAAGATTCTCGCCGACCGATGGCAGATCACGGGCATGATCAGCGACGCGATCACCCACCACCACGACCTCGAGTCGGAAGAGCAGTTCTACAAGACGACGTGCTTCGTCGCGGCGGCCAACCACTTTGCCCACATGTGCGGCTTCACCAATAGCTGCCCGAAGACGGGCCATGAGATTCCCGATTCGGTCCTCGAAGCGGTTGATCTGCCCGAGGAGCAGATCCCGGTGATCCTCCAGGTTGTCCAGGGCGAAGTCGAGAAGGCCCAGTCTGCCTTCCAGATCGGCGGCGAACGCGCAGCCTAACGCTGGCAAAAACCAGAATCCCCCGGTGGAACGACCACTCGGGGGATTCTTTGTTTGTGGGAGGCCGCCTTAGTGCTCGGTCTCGTGGGAGGCGCGGTGCTTGGCAAACTCGGCCACCAGTCGCTCCTGCTCGGGGTGGGGTAGGTCTGAGTAGTGGCTGATGCTCTGGCGGAACCGGCCACGACCCTTGGTGATCGACCGTAGGTCGAGCGCATAGCGTCCCATCGTCGCCATCGGCACCTGGGCCATCACGCGGGTCTTGCCCGGCGCGACGGGTTCCATGCCTTGCATGTGCCCACGGCGGCCGTTCAGGTCACCCACCACGTCGCCGACGCAGTCATCCGGCACATCGACATGAACCTCGAGGATCGGCTCCAGGACGGTTACGCCCGCCTTTTCCGCCGCGGCGTGGAGAGCAATCGAACCCGCCGTCTTAAAGGCTTGTTCGTTCGAGTCCACGTCGTGATAGCTGCCGTCATAGACGGTGACCTTGAAGTCCACGAGCGGGTAGCCCGCAACCAGGCCACGCTCTGCCGCCTCTCGGATGCCCTTTTCGATCGCGGGGATGAAGTTCTTCGGAATCGCACCGCCGACCACCTTATTCTCGAAGGTGAAGCCTTCGCCTCGACCCGCTGCCGAGAGTTCGATCCAGCAGTCGCCGAACTGGCCCTTGCCACCGGTTTGCCGCTTGTGGCGACCCTGGGCCTTTGCGTTGCCGCGAACCGTTTCGCGATAGGCGATTCGGGCCTCGCCAACAGTGACGTTGACGCCAAACTTCGACTTCATCTTCTCGATCAGGGTGTCGAGGTGGATGTCGCCCATTCCCTCGAGGATCTCCTGGTGGGTGGCGGCGTCGCGGTGATACTTGAAGGTTGGGTCTTCCTCTTGCAGTCGCTGGAGCGCATTGCCGAGCTTGTCCTCGTCCGCCTTGGAGTTTGGGGTGATCGCCACGCGATAGATCGGCTCGGGGAAAGCGATCGGCGGGATCATCACGCGATCCTTGGCCGTGCTGAGGGTGTCGCCGGTGTGGGTCGCCGAGAGTTTGGCAATGGCGACGATGTCGCCGGGTCCCGCTGCCTGACAAACCTCTTGGCCCTTGCCGTGGGGATAGAACAGGTTGTGGGCCCGCTCGTCCTTTTCGCTTGTCATGTTGAGGACATGGTCGTCATGCTTCAGCGTGCCCGAGAAGACGCGGACATAGCTGATCTTGCCCACGAATGGGTCGGCGGTCGTCTTGAAGACAAACGCAGCGAGGGGACCATCGGGCCTTGGCGCGAGCGGCTTGTCGTCATAGACCTTCGGCATGTCGACGGGGGAGGGAAGTTCTGCGATAATCCGGTCGAGCAGCGTCGCGACGCCGATTCCGCTCTGGGCGGAGCCCACCATGACGGGGATGACGCGCGCGTTCTCGATGCCGATGAGGAGGCCGTGCTCGATCTCTTCGGTCGTGAGCTCCACACCTTCGAGGTACTTCAGGGCAAGCTCGTCGTCACCTTCGGCGGCGGCGTCCATCGCCTTATCGCGAAGCCGCGAGGCCTCTTCCGCATAGCCGGCAGGAATCTCTTCAATTTCCACCCCGCGGTCGCGTCCCTTATAGACCTTCATGTTGAGGAGGTCGAGAACGCCAGAGAAGGCGGCTTGGTGGCCGATAGGAATCTGAACGTCAACGACCTTGCGGCCATAGCGCGCATGAAGGGTCTCCATGAGGCCCTCGAAGTCGGCGTTGTCGCGCTCAAGCTTGTTGACAAAGATACAGACCGCGAGGCCGTGCTCTTCGGCAACTTCCATCGCAAGGTCGAAGCCCACATCGAGGTCGCGCTTGGCTTCGGTCACGATGATCATCGACTCGACGACACGGGCAACGGAGTGAAGTTCGCCAATGAAGTCGGGGTAGCCGGGAACGTCGATCAAGTTGACCTTGATGCCGTGCCACTCGCAGGGAAGGATGCTGGCGCCGAGCGATATCTTTCGCCGAATCTCCAGCGGGTCGTGGTCGCTTTGGGTGTTGCCTGCGTCGACGCTTCCCACGCGGTCGGTTGCGCCCGCGGTGTAAAGCATGTGTTCGACGAGCATGGTCTTGCCCGAGCCACCGTGGCCAACGATGGCCACATTACGAATCTGTTCGGCGGAATACTGTTTCACCTACAATCCTCCTTTGGTTTGTGTGAAGGCCGTCCCTCATCGGGAGGCTGACTTCACTCTACAACTCATGTGAAGGTTTTGCTAAGGCCTTTTTGCGCAATCCTTTGCACTTCCTCGTAGGCAAAAACTGAACAGGCTGAAATCCTATACGTATAATCGTGGGAGCAGTGATCAGGTTCGTGCGCTCCGCTAAGTTCATTCTCGCCTTCTTGGCGGTGTGGCTTGGCGTGACTCCCACTGGCGTTGGCCACGTGGACCGCGAAGACTGTCCGCACTGCGCCATCCTCGCCGAATCGCACCGGCGAACGAGCTCCCCGACCGCCCAATCGCGGACCATCTCCAGCTACGAGTTGCTTCAGCAGTTCGAAGCTCGAGTTCGTGCGAGGCGCACCTTGGCCCGAACGATGGGCGCGGCGGTTGCGGTTACGGAGCCGATTGAAGGGCCTCAGGTCTTTGGCTACGATGCTCTGACCTCCTTCGAAGCCCCGCGCGGTCCGCCCGCTCGCGGTCCGCCCCACGTGTCCTAGACGATTTTCCTTCGGCCAAGCCCGCTGTCGCCCCTTAAAGAAAGGCTTGGTCCCCGACGATCCCGTTTTTGGACACATCATGACCATCAAGACTAAGGGCTTTACGCTCATCGAACTTCTCGTCGTCATCGCGATCATCGCGATTCTTGCCGCGATCCTCTTCCCGGTGTTTGCCCAGGCAAAGGCCGCCGCAAAGAAGGCTGCCGACCTCTCGAACCAGAAGCAGCTTGCCACCGCCATGCACATGTATGCGGGCGACTATGACGACCGTACGCCAAGTACCCACCACGACCTTGAGTCGGGTGAGACGGCGGCCGACCTTTACCTGTGGTACCAACCGCTCCAGGCCTACATCAAGAACCGCGACGTCCTGAAGGACCCGACGGTCAGCGCGAACCCGAGCGTCATCACCCCGGGCCTCACGGTGACGGACTGGAACAACGTTCGGACCGACTATCTCATCAACGGCTTCTTTGCTCACGGCGCGGTGCTGAACAACTTCAGCAGCCCGGCTCAGCAGATCCTGCTCGCCGAGCGCAACGTGAAGATCGGCTACTTCGACTATCATCCGTGGGCGAGTGCACCGGACAACCAGTGGGAGCGCGGATTCCTCGATGGATCGGGCTACGCCCTGATCGACCAAGGTTCGGACACCCAGGGCCCCGACCCCTCGAACGTGGGACGCCACACGAACGGGAATAATTACAGCTTCACCGATGGACATGCGAAGTGGTACCGGTTTGCCCAAACGCTCGATAAGACGAAGCTGCCCGACGCAGTCGACAACTTCGGCTTCCACAACATCGACAGCCTGCCTTCAAACGAAGAGTGATCTCGGAGCGCGGTGGCCGCGCGCTTGATCCGTGTGGACCCAGCCTCGCTGCACATCGCAGCGGGGCTGGATCGTTTAGACATTGCCTATTCGGAGATTTCGAGGGTCGAGGCTTCCGCCGGTAGCCAGGGCGTGTGCCTGCGGGTGTGGGCAAAGGGGCACCAATGGACGGTTTCGGAGCGCCAATCGCGGCTCTTCTGGTCCCTCAATACGGCGTTGCAATCGAACCTCGAGGGCTACCCGGAAGGCTGGTTCCAGGAGTTCGGCTCGGCGATCTTCTCATCCCGGAAAAGCGTCCTCTACCGGAAAACTCGCCCATAATAGGGTCGATGGCACGCTGGGTTGGGTTCCTCCTTTTACTCCTCGCGAACCTGGGATTTGCCCAGGGGAATCGCGTGCTTCGCGGCGGCGACATTATCGAACTGCGCGTCGCCAGCAACCCTTCGCTCTGCGTCATCCGCAAGATCGACTCCCAAGGCCTTATCTCGTTGCCGGGGGTTGGAAAGGTTTGCCTCGGTGGCTTGAACTCGGAGAACGCCGCGAAAGAAGTGTGCCGCGTGGCCGGACTATCGGCGAGCGACGTCGAAGTCCTCTTCCGAGGTTCGGAAGGGCGCTCCATTCGCTATGAGGGCGCGGTGAAGAGCACCGGCGAGCTTGTCTTCTTTGAGGGGATTCGGCTATCCGATGTCGTGCGCGCAGCCGCCCCGACGGAAGCGGCAGACCTCGATGGCGTCATCATCGAATCCGAGCTCGGCGAAACCTCGACCGTCACCTTTGACCCCAACAGCGGGCGGCTCAGCAACAACCCGAGACTTCGTTCCGGCGACCGCGTCATCTTCCCTCGGTTTACGGGCAACTCCACGATCAACATCCTCGGCGGCGTCAATAAGGTTGGTTCGGTCAACTACGAATCAGGGATGACCCTGGCTTCGGCGATTAAGGCCAACGGCGGCATCTCGCCTCACGGCAACCAGGCCGAAGTCCGCATCGTGCGGCGCGGCGCGGATGTCGGCATCTTCAACCTCGACAAAGACGGCGATACCCCGCTTCAACGCGGCGATACCGTTGTCGTTGGGCTCACGACGGTGCGACGCTTCCTCACCGTGGTCGGCGAGGTGAAAGAAGGCGGGCTCGTGCCATGGAAGCAGGGCCTCACGCTGAAGGAAGCGGTGCAGCTCGCAGGCGGTCCGCTCAAAGAGGCTGGGATCACCGGAATTCGCGTCCAAAGGCTCGTCGGTGACAAGCGGTTCCGCCGTGTGCTCGATCTCCAACTGGACGGCGCCTTTGTCCTCGAGGCGAACGACATCATCACCGTTCCGCCGAAGATCCTCGCCAAGGCGAACACGAATCAGGCACCCTCAAACGAACCACGGAGAGTGGTCCCGCCCCGATGATCAAGTTTGATCGCACCAAGGGCCGGCCGGAACCCATTCGCGCGCTCAACCGAATCCGAGAGATCGAAAACGGCGAGCCCCTCATCGACATTCGCAAGGTGGCCCCGACCGTCCACCTGATGCGACCGCAAGTGCTGCCATGGGTTCGGCTCCAGGTCGCCGAAAAGGTTGCCACTGCGTGTGAGCGGCTCCCCAAGGGCTACCGACTCGGCCTCATCGAAGGCTGGCGGCCGATTGAGCGTCAACAGCGCATCTGGGACTTCATGTGGAAGTGCGCCGAAGAGGCTTTCCCCGATCGTGACTATGTCAGCCTTCGCCGGACCGTCTGCCGATGGGTGGCCCCCACCGACCAAAAAGCACCGCCCGGCCACTGCACCGGGGCAGCGGTTGATGTTTGGCTGCTCAATGACAACCTTGAGGTCGTCGATGTCTCCGCCCCGTTCGATCGCTTTCGCGCCGCGCCGACCTTCTCCTATGGCCTGACCGATGAGGCCCTCAAGCACCGCATGATGCTCTACGAGACCATGGTCTCGGTTGGGTTCTCAAACTGCCGCGATGAGTGGTGGCACTACAGCTTTGGTGATGCCGGGTGGGCGGTGCGTGAGGGCCTCGACACCTGCATCTATGGACTGGCACAAATGGACCCCGCTGCCTATGCCGAGCAGGAAGCCACCCACGTCGTCGCGATGACCGACCGTCCGAACCCGTTTATCGTCGAACGCCCGGCTTGATCGGTCCGCGCTTGGCTCGGAAGTCGATCGGATCCGGGATAAAGATGCCGTTCGGGATAAAGCTCACCGGCGTGATCATGATCGCATCCACTTGGACCTCGGTCTTCGCGGCGGGTGCGGCCACAATCGTAATCTTTGTCAGACCCTCGGCAAACTTCGTCGTGCCGAGCTTGTACCAGCCAAATCCGCTGCCATAAACGCTGATCGGAGGTCCGCTGGCAATCATCACCTGGCCACCGATGCGCATGCTGAGGCATTCGGGGTTACCAGGTGGGACCTTGGCCGCGACCCAGACTTCCTGCTCCGCATCGGTGCGTTGCTGGACGCTGTAGTTGGCCTCAAAGCTCGCGCGGTCACCCTCAACGCGGTTCCGCACGACCAACGCACGATTGCCGCTGCAGCCATAGTCGGTGAATGAGCCATTAAAGCTGTGCTCGCGAGAGGATTCCGCCTCAATCCAGGTCCACTTGGCGAGCCGAATCGAGAGCTTGTTGTATTGGTTGCGCATCTCCGTGTAGCTCGGCCCCGGGTTGGTGTCGTAGGTCGAAAGCGGAGCACCATAGAGGTAGCGCTCCTCACTCGCC
Source organism: Armatimonadota bacterium (assembly GCA_018268355.1). GTDB lineage: Bacteria > Armatimonadota > Fimbriimonadia > Fimbriimonadales > Fimbriimonadaceae > JAFDWR01. The sequence goes on from JAFDWR010000001.1 coordinate 472,877, forward strand.
ACACGTCCAGCCTCGGTCATCAGTGAGACGAGCGCGAGGTATTTCGCATTCATCTCCTGAACCGCGAGGGAAGGGATGGGGTAGTCGTTGTTCCCCGAGACGATGATCGGGAAGTTGCTGAGGGTGAGCTCGACGCCGGTCTTCAGGTACTTGATCTTCAGATCCGAGCCATCGGTGCTCTCAAACGAAGTCGTCTTCGCGTTCGGGATGTCGATCTTGTAGCGACCGGCGGGCAGGGTGGTCCAGAAAACGGTTTTGGTCTGGCCGCCATCCTCAAATCGGTAGCCGAAGAAGTCTCGACCGAAGTCAATCCGGTTGCCAGCGACGGGGCTCGGGAGCCACCAAATGCCGTTCGGCAGTCGCTGGGGCTGGGCGGGATTCAGTGCGTTTTCGGGGAAGAAAATCGCCCGGGTGTCCATGTCTGCTGTCGCGTCGTCGAGCTTCGGATTAGTTTGGAGCCAGGTCTTCGTCGCGCCCGTCGGGTGGTCGATGTAGACCCCGCGCGCACCGAGGCTGATCACGTCGTCGACTGCGGCAGGGCTGAACGGCACTGTGTTGTCAACCTGGAAATCAGTCGCAAGAAGAAGTCCCGGGCGACCCCAACGAAGGATGCTGCTCGTCGCGCGGCTTCCGGTGTTCGCGATCATCGTCGCGCTCGGACCTGCGACCACCATGCCGAGGCCATCCAGCGGGGCCGCGCCACCGTCGGTAAGGACCGACCAGCCGTTCCACTCCTGCACCACGGGCACGTTGCAAAGCTCGCGAATCGCCTTGCGGAGCCGTTCGGTGCGGCGGGCGGCGGTGCTGGAGATCATCTCACGCACGTCCTTCCAAATCTGGCTTCGCTTGGAGTCGGCAAAGTAGGTTTGGTCGGTGATGGGGTCCCAAATCATCGAAAGTCCGCCGCGGTCGGTGGACCAGAGCGGGACGAGGCGGGCCATCGTATCCCAGTCGCTGATGTCGTTCGCGCGCATCGACCACGACCGCTGGAGAGTTTCGACGTTGCGGTACTTGTCTTCGAGATACTTGCGGAACTCGATCTTGAAGTAGGCCGAATTCGGCACGAACCGAACGTCAATCGCATTCACCGGTGCGGTGATGCCGAGCGGATTGATGATCGTCCGAAGGCCAGGTCCCGGCGGGTTGTTCTTGAGCTGGCTGAGAACGCGGTCGCGGCGGGCGTCAAATCGCTCCCAGAAGTCAGGGACCTCCAGGCTCTCGGTCTCGGGATACACGTAAAGGACGTGCTCGAGGTCGTTGAGCGGCTTGGCGTCGAACTCAAAGTTGCCGCCGGGGGTCATGACCCTCGCGACGGTCTGGATGTCGGCGTCGCGACGCGTGATCAGCACGGCAAGCGCGGACGAACAGTTCGGAATCTTGAACTTGATTCGCCGAGGTGACGAGATGCCGAGAATGCGGAACGCATCTGGGTCCACCGCAAAGCCCCTTGCAAGCGGGGCGACGGAGTTGAACGTGATCGCGTAACGCGCCTTCGCGGTTTCGAGCTTCTTGACCGTCGCCGTGAGGTCCATGCCCCCTTCGGGCACTTCAATCGCATAGTCGCGCACGCTCGACTTAAGCCAGTCATCGAGCTCGCTCGACGAAACTCGTGCACCCACGGGCAGATAAGGCTTTCCGTCCCAAATGAGGGCGTTCGACTTGTTAATCGACCACTTTTGGCCCTGGTATTCACCTTCCGGTTGCGCGAGACATAGGGTGGCACAGGCACCGAAAATCAGAGCGAAGAGGCTACGCACAACGAGAAGACTACCTAAGGGCTGATGATGGTTCGTTGGGTACCCTCAATGGGTGAGTGCCTCCCACCTCGACCAACTCTGCGTCAACACGATTCGCGGCCTGTCGATTGATGGTGTACAAGCCGCCAACAGCGGTCACCCTGGACTCCCGCTCGGCGCAGCACCGATGGCTTATGCGCTCTGGAGTCGCCACCTCATGCACTCACCGACCAACCCGAATTGGTTCGACCGCGACCGATTTATTCTCTCCGCGGGGCACGGCTCGATGCTCATCTATTCGCTGCTCCACCTGACGGGCTATGACCTGCCGATCAGCGAGCTTCAGCGATTCCGCCAGTGGGGATCGAAGACCCCCGGCCACCCCGAGAACACCCACACCCACGGCGTAGAGATGGCGACCGGACCCCTCGGCCAAGGCATCGCCCACTCGGTCGGCATGGCGATCGCGGAGCGGTTCCTCGCCGCGACCTACAACCGACCTGGCCACGAGCTAATCAACCACTACACCTATGCGATCTGCTCCGATGGCGACCTCATGGAAGGCATCAGCAGCGAAGCGGGGTCGCTCGCGGGACACCTGCAACTTGGAAAGCTGATCTGGCTTTACGACGACAACGGCATCACGATTGACGGCACGACCTCGATCGCTTTCACCGAAAACGTTGGCGCGCGATTTGAGGCGTTCGGCTGGCATGTGCAGCGCGTGGACGGTATGGACGTTGACGCGGTCGACGCCGCGATTCAGGCCGCGCAGGCAGTGACCAATAAGCCCTCGCTGATCATGTGCAAGACCGTGATCGGCTTTGGCTCGCCCAACCGCGCGGGAACGAGCAAAGTCCATGGCGCGCCTCTGGGCCCCGACGAGCTGAAGCTGACCAAGGAAGCCCTCGGAATCCCTCTCAAGCCAACCTTCTACATTCCCGATGAGGTCCGGGCAGAAATGGGCCGTGCGGTCGCAAAGGGTCAGGCCGAAGTGGAAGATTGGAACCAGCGCTGGGCGGCCTACCAACTGGCTTACCCGACCGAGGCGAAGCACCTTTCCGAGGCGATCAACCACGAGCTGCCCGCCCAGCTGGTCAATGCTTGGCCGGAGCTTCCGGGCAACGAAGCGACCCGAAAGTCGGGACAGCGCGTCCTTGAAGCGATCCAAGGCGTCCTGCCGAACCTGATTGGCGGCTCGGCGGACCTTGTGGAGTCCACCTACACCCACCAGGACAAGTCGCCCGACTTCCAGCCCGATTCGCCGAGCGGCAAGAACGTCTGCTTTGGCATCCGCGAGCACGCGATGTGCGCCGCCGTCAATGGCATGACGCTCCACGGCGGGGTGCGGGCCTACGGCTCGTCGTTCTTTGTCTTCACCGACTATGCTCGCCCGTCGATCCGACTCGCGGCACTCATGCAGTGCCCGTCGATCTTTGTCTTCACCCATGACTCGATTGGCGTCGGCGAAGACGGCCCGACCCACCAGCCGATTGAGCACCTCATGAGCCTGCGCGCGATGCCGAACCTCAATACGTTCCGCCCGTGCGACGGTCCGGAGACTTCGGTCGCTTGGAAGGTCGCCCTCGAAGCCAAAGACTTCCCGTCAATGATCGTCCTCTCGCGACAGGCCTTGCCCCAGGTCTCGCCGAAGGACATTGAGGGTCACCCCGCTCATCGCGGTGCCTACATCCTCGCCGAGGCCTCGGGAGGAACGCCGAAGGTCATCCTCATCGGCAGTGGCTCCGAAGTCCAGCACTGCATTGGCGCAAAGGAGGCCCTTGAGGAGCAGGGAATTCCCACCCGCGTCGTCAGCATGCCGAGCTGGTTCCTCTTCGAGCGGCAGGATCTCGACTACCGGTCGACTGTCTTCCCGCAAGGCGTGAAGCGAGTGAGCATCGAAGCGGGCGCGGTCCTTGGATGGGAGCGTTACGCCGATCGCAGCATCGGCATGACCACTTTCGGCGCGAGCGCGCCGGCGGGCGAAGTGATGAAGAACTTCGGTTTCACCGCTGAGAATCTCGCCACTGTGGCCAAGAGTCTGATTGAATAGTGGTCATGACTAGACTCTCCGTCTCTCTTGCTTGCCTTTCGCTTGTAGCGGTCGGCCTTGCCGCACCGTCGATCAAGATCAACTCGAAGCACCCCGAGTTCAAAGCCATCCGCGCGGTGGCGACCAAGTCGTGTGCTTCGGGCGTCTCCGGCGGCTACACCTTGGGGATGGAAGTCACTCGGCTGGGTGGCAGCTGGTCCTTCGTGAGTTGCAGCATCAAGCTCGACAAGGGTCGCGAAGGCGACGGCGGCTATGCCGGGCTCTTCCACAAGGTGAAAGGGAAGTGGACGGTGGTGCGTTGGGATGTCGGCTCGGTCCCGCCCGACCTGAACGAATGGCGCGCGGTGAAAGGCGTCCCCAAAGACCTGATTCCGAAGAACTAAGCCCCCTCTCTTTTCGTTCAGAATAGAAGAGTGAGCTTCGAACCCGTCTACCCTCGACGAAAGACGACGGCCTGCCGCGTTGGGCCCATGACGATGGGTGCTGGGCACCCGGTTGTGGTGCAGTCTATGATCACGGCGGAAACGAGGGACATTGAAGCCTGCGTCGAGCAGATCATCGAGCTCCACAAGGTCGGATGCGAGATCGTGCGCGTCACCACGCCCTCGCTTGGCGAGGCCCAGGCGCTGGAGGAGATTCGCGCGAAGGTGAACGAGCGACATGGCTACGTTCCCCTCACCGCCGACGTCCACCACCAAGGCACCGCGATTGCGGTCGAATCGGCCAAGCACGTCGACGAAGTGCGGCTCAATCCGGGACTCTTCGTATTTCGAAGGTTCAGCGGAGAGGCGCTTCCGAGCGCGGTCCACACCGCTAAGGAGACGGGCGAATCGATTTCTGATGTCTTCGACGAGCCGAGCGTGGAAGCGCTGCGGTCCGAAATGGCCTATACCGAAGCCGAGCATGAGGCCGAGCGCGCGGCGATTGAGGAAAGCCTCGTCCCCGTCATCGAAGCCTGCAAGAAGCACGACCGGGCGATGCGCGTCGGCGTGAACCACGGATCGCTCAGCGAGCGGATGCTCATCACCTATGGCGACACTCCCGCCGGGATGGTGGAAAGTGCCCTCGAATACCTGCGGCTTTGCGAGAAGCACGACTACCGCAACCTCAACATCTCACTCAAAGCAAGCCGCGTCCCCGTGATGGTCGCCGCGAACCGGTTGATGGTCACCCGCATGGATGAAGAGGGGATGGCCTATCCGCTCCACCTCGGCGTCACCGAGGCAGGCGACGGCGAGTACGCACGTATCAAGAGCACGGCGGGAATCGCCACGCTCCTCATGGAGGGCATCGGCGACACGATTCGGGTTTCGCTCAGCGAAGACCCCGTCCACGAGATTCCCGTCTGCTACGACATCCTCCAGGCGCTCGGCTTGCGGAAGACGAAGGTCGAGTACATCGCCTGCCCGAGCTGCGGACGCACCAAGTTCAACCTCCCGATCGTGCTCAACCAAGTTCGGGACGCGACAAGGCATCTCGTCGGCCTCGACATCGCGGTCATGGGTTGCATCGTCAACGGCCCGGGCGAGATGGGCGATGCTGATTACGGCTACGTCGGCGCAGCGGGAGGGAAGATCACCCTCTATCGAAGGCGCGAAATCGTCAAGCACGGAATCCCCCAAGAGCGAGGCGTGGAAGAGCTTGTTGCCCTGCTGAAGGCCGACGGCGTGTGGTCTGATCCGCCCGAAGGGGCGCCCCAACGGTCGATGACGGACCTTCGAGTCCTATAATCTGGCAATATTGCCTGTCGATTTTGGAAAGAACCGTTTCAGGTTGAAGTTTTCTTGACGCATACTGAGAACAGGACCGTTGCGTTCTACTGATGCGGGTTCAGCCTGCGAGATTCAATCTCACATTGGAGAGGAGTTATTAATTACATGAAGATGAAAGCAACGATGCTGTTTGGTGCGCTCGCCATTGTCGGCGCAGCCCACGCACAGCTGACCGTTTCGGCTCTTTCGACGTTTAACGGCGGAACCGGTTGGGTCCAACCTCTTGGCACCACCGCCGCCCCGCTCAGCACGGCCAGCACCGGTCGTGGAATGGCCTACAACGCCGCCACCGGCAACCTCTACGTGGTTGACCGAACGGTCGTTCAGGGTGGAACCCCGAACAACGTTTGGATTCTCAACGGTTCGACGGGCGCAGTCCAGACTGGCATCAACAACGGCGTTTTCGCTCTCCCGAGCTCCGGCGTCACCACTCCCGTTACCGGCGGTACGTTCCTGATCAACAAGATCGGCGTTTCCGACGATGGCAAGATCTACGTGACCAACCTCAACACGGCGGTCGGCGCTGCCAACCCCGGCAAGATCTACAAGTGGAACAGCGAAGCCAGCGCGATTGCTTCGACCGGTCCTGACGCTCTGATTTCGCTCAGCACCCCGAACGCGATGCGACTCGGCGACACGATCGACGTCATCGGTTCGGGCAACAACACCCGCATCGTCACTGGCTTCAACCTCGCGGCAGGTCCTGCTGGCTACAAGGTCATCGAAGACAACGGTTCGTTCACGCAAACCGACGTCACGATCACGGGTATCGGTAACACCGAAGGTCGACTTGGCGTTGGCTTCCTCGATGCCAACTCGGTCATCATCAAGGCTCCGAGCAACAACATGCGACTGACGACGTTCACGCCTGGCAACACGGCAGGAACCCTCGTCGCCAGCCCGGCCGTGACCAGCGCTGGTGAGTCCGCTTCGGACTTCGCCGTGGTCAACGGTGTTCCGATCCTCGCCATGATGGACATGAACAACAGCGTTGTTCGCTTCTATGACATGACGAATGCTTCGGCTCCCGCCCTTATGACGGTCAACGGGTTGCCGCAGGGCTTCACCACGACCTCCGGCACGCTCACCGGCAACGGTAACGCAACCGGCGAAGTCAAGTGGGGCGCGATCTCGGGTTCGACCGCAACGCTCTACGCGATGTCGTCCAACCAGGGTCTCCAGGCCTTCACGATCAACGTCGTTCCTGAGCCCACCTCGATGATCGCTCTCGGCCTCGGCGCCGTGGCCCTCATCCGACGACGACGCTCGGCCAAGTAAGGCTAGGCGCGTCAACCTTGAGGCCCATCTCCTCCACGCGAGGCGATGGGCCTCTTTCGTGGTAAACCTTTGCAACCATGTCGACCAACGGGCTGAGTCCGATCACCTTACGCGTCCGGTCCCAAGGCGTCCGAACGAGTGCCATGTTTGACCTCCTCGCGGTCGGCCTTGCGCGGCGCGATTCTGACGTCGATGCGACCGAGGCTTCGGTCCGCAAGTGGATGGAAGGGCTTGGAGGCGTCCGCCGCCTCGTCGACATGAGCCCGCAGGACGTCCAGGAAGCAGCCGGGCTCGAAGGGTTCGACGCGATCCGCGCGCTCAGCCTGATCGAAGTCGGCCGAAGAGCGAGCATGGTGGGAAAGGGGGAATCCGACGAGGTCCTGTCTCCTGCCGCGGTGTTTCGGCTCCTCGACCACCTTCGCTATGAAAAGAAGGAGCACTTCGTGGCTGTCCTGCTGGATGCGCGCGGCATGGTCCAGCGCGTCGCGACGATCCACGTGGGCACCCTCACGATGACCGTCGTCGGGGCAAGGGAAGTCTTCCGTGAGGCGATCCGCGAAGGGGCTTCCAGCATCATCGTCTCGCACAACCACCCGAGCGGCGACCCCTCGCCGAGTCCCGAAGATCTCGATATGACCGATAAGCTGGTTGAAGTGGGTCGAATGCTCGATATTCCCGTCCTTGATCATGTGATCATCGGCGAGCGGAGCTTTTTCTCAATGCAGGAGCGAGGTCTCATCCGTGGGTATTGAGTTTGATGCCCTCATCGAGGGAGTTCGGCCCGAGCTGGAGGCGATGCACGCCGCCCGCGAAAAGGGGCTCGCGACCTGTCGCCAGATCATCCAGAACGCCTCCAAGTCGATCCGTGCCGGCCACCGGCGCGAGTTTGACAAGGCACGGGAATTCCTCCAGGCAAGCGGGGAAGCGGTGGCCTCCGCGCGGGACGTCCTCGTGGGTTTTCCGTCGCTCCTCCACAAGGGCTTCTTCGATGACGCGCTGAAGGAGTACGTCGAGGCCTTCGCCTTTCTCAAGATGGTTGAGGAGCACCGACTGGTCTCTGCGGAAGAGCTGAAGGTCGGCGCGGTGCCTTACCTGCACGGGATGGCCGAGGCAGCTTCCGAGCTACGCAGGACCTGTCTCGACACGATGCGCCATGGCAGCTTCGATGAGGCCCAGGCCCTCTTCGATCTCATGGACCAGGTGTACGAGGGCTTGATCACTTGCGACTTCCCGGACGGGATGACCGACGGCTTGCGCCGAACCACCGATGCCTTGCGCGCGGTCGTCGAGCGCACCCGGAGCGACCTGACTCAATCGCTGACCCAGCATGAACTCGTGATCGAGCTTCGGCGCGCTACTCATAAGGAAGGTTAACCGGCGGCGTGGGGGCGTCGACCTTCATCCGTGAAAGGTCGCCACGCTTCGCGAGCGCGCCGCATCCCGCCACCGCGATGAACACACAGGCAAAGGCACCGAACATCGGGATGAAGATGCTCGCATTGAACGAGGAACCTTTGCCAAAAATCGCCTTCATCATGTTCTGAAAGTCGGCGCGGCGAAGGACGATCCAAACAAAGCAGCAGAGCCACATGGCAAGCAGGGTGAAGCCAGTCACCTTTCGCCCGAGCACCAAGTGGCCAAGTCCAGGTAGGAAAAAGCTGAGCACGCCGGCGATCTTCGCGTTGGCGATCCGGTCCGACGAGTCGATGAGGAATGAGTCGGACGACATCATTGCCATCTGATCCTCAATCGACATCTTGCCTGCATCGATCCTGACCGCTATCGCGGCTTGGAGTCGTTCGACGTTCGGGTCGTTGGGGGCGCGCCGCTTGGCTTCCTCCACACTCGCCGCCGCCTCCTTGACCTTGCCGAGCTCGAGTTGCAGCTCTGCCATCGCAGTGAGGACGATGGGGGCATCGGGGGCGATTTTGATCGCTTCGTCGAGGTAGAGCTTCCTCGCCGTGTTGTTGCCGCGAAGGCGTTCGAGGTTGGCGCGGCGAATTTTGTCTTCTGCCTCGCGGATCGCTTCGGGGGTGGCTTCGATCGGCAGGACCTCGCTCTCCGAAGCATCGGGAGCAAGGCCAAAGCCCGCGATTCGGCGGTGGATGCGCTGGATGCTCACATCGAGGGCATCGCGCATGTCTTCGTCGGTCGATTCGTCGTAGCGGACCTGGAGGCGGTAAAGCTCCTGTTCGAGGCTCTTCTTTTCATCCTCGCTCAGGGGAGGCAGAGCGGGTTTTTCCGCCTTACCGGCAGGCTTCGCTTCGCCCTGCTCGGCAGGCGATTCTGATTCCACTCGGATACTCGCGATCTTGAGCCTTAGCGCCGCCTGAATGTCGGGATCGTCGGATTCAGCGAGCTTTTGTTCGAGCCGAGCGATCTCCTCCCGATAGTCCATCGAATCTAGGACGGTGAATCGGGCTCGATTGGATCGGGAATCAGCATGTTTAGGCTCATGATGATGCTGCTCAGGCATTCGCCTAACTGATCGAGTGCCTCTAGCTCGGCCTCGTACGTCTTCGGCATTCGGTTGAATTCAGCCAAGTCGTGCACGAAATAGGGAAGTCCACCGATGGGTGGCGTGGGGGACCCAATCGTGTAGAAATGGTTCTTCATCCAGATGACCCATTGGAATCGGATGGAGAAGAGCCGGCGCCAGTAGACCGGGCAGGCGCAGCCGTCTTGTCGATCGCATTCGTACCGAACCCTTAGGCGCTCGACGTCGTGAAGGAGCCGCTTCAGCATGCTATCGGAGCCACCATCCTCAGGTCCATCACCGCCAAAGCTCGTTAGGGTGGGCGGCGGGGTCGGGGGCCGCTCTCCGAAAGGCTTGGTGGGGGGCGCAAGCGTCATGGAGCACCTGAGGGAAACGAGACGAGGTCTGAAACCAGCGCCTCTACAACCCAAATCTTAGCAAAACTGTTTACGTTTTCCAAGAGAAATCTGTAAATTTGCTAAACCATTTCCGGACCGAAGCGTCACTTACTAAAGAGGGGATCACTTTATGGAAGGAACCATCGAAGAACTCATTGCTGGCCACGAGTACGAAGAAGCGGCGGTCAAGGCCCAATCCCTCATCCAGCTCCAGCCGCAGGTGGCCAAGTGGCACGCTTACCTCGGGCTCGCGAAGTTCCGACTAGAGAAGTTCGACGAGGCGGTTCCTGCCCTCAAGACAGCGGTGACACTCGATCCTCACTTTGAGGACGCCTTGGTCAAGCTGGCTCAGTGCTTTGACCGACTTCACCTTAGTCACGAATGTGCACTCGTCGTCCACGATGCCCTCCACCAATTCCCGGCCAACCACGCCCTCCAGGGACTTTGGCAGGCTCACGGGCACAACTTCTATGCCGACAAGGAGAACTGGGAGCGTGGGGCCAACCCCTTCCGCCATCAGATTTTCATGGGCGGCGACCCTCGCTAGCATTCGACTTCGGCCTTGCGGTATCTTCATGGTGCGCGCGCGCTCGTAGCTCAGTGGATAGAGCATCAGCTTGCGGAGCTGAGGGTCGGAGGTTCGAGTCCTCTCGAGCGCGCCAATTTCTTCGCAATTCCCGGGCGACCTGGCGTATTTAGCCATACGGATGAAGCAACTCCTCAGCAAGATCGACGTTGACAAGGCGGGTGCCCTCGCGGGGACGCTTTGTGCCGTTCACTGCTTGCTCACAGGCCTCTTTCTGAGCATGGTCTCCGTCGTTGGCCTCGGCTGGCTGGGAAGCAAGACGAGTGAGGCGATCTTCATCGGCACCGCCGTGATCCTCGGAAGCTGGGCCGTTCGCCACGGAATCCGAAAGCACCACTCGTACGTGCCGTCGATCTTCTTTGTCCTCGGCCTCACGTTCATCGCGATCTCCCACTTCGTGTTTGGTCACGAGCACGCGAGCGGCGTCCACGAATGGGACCTGCACTCGGTGGGCAGCACGGCGGCCTCCGTCCTCGGCGGACTTTGCCTGGTCACCTTCCACCTGTTGAACCAGCGCATGGCCCACCGTTGTGGTTGCGACTGTCAGGCTAGCGTCGGCGACAAAGAGTGACCCCCACCGCGGCGGCGATGATCGGCGCGGGCGGGAGAGGCTTTTCGATCTTCACCGTGACCGCCTCAATGCGCTGATCGAGCGCGAGAAGTGCATCGGCGACCCTCGAGGCCACATGTTCAACCGTTCGGTGTTGTTCCTTCATGACCGCTAGCGCGGCCTGGGCGAGGTCAACGTAGTTCACCGTTCCAGAGATATGGTCGTCGGCAAACGCCGTCTCTGCGACCTCCACCTCGATATCAATCAGGTACCGATGGCCGATCACCTGCTCTTCATCGGGGACGCCGTGATAGGCGTAGCATTCGAGTCCGCGAACGTGAACCTTGGTCATTCGCTCCATTCTACTGATGTGCTATAATTTCTTCACAACTCGAAGGGTCGCTCGCGAGGTGGCTAACAGCCGCCTTTTTTGTTACCCATCGACCCGACAAGGAGGAGCGAAGACATGGATATTCGACAACAGTTGCAGCAGATCGCGCAGGAGCGAGACATGCCGGTGGACACCCTCGTCCACGAGATCGAGACGTCGTTGGCCGCAGCTTACAAGAAGTTCATCAACCTCTCGGAGAGCGAGAAGGGCGCCCAGATCCAAGTAGTGGTTCGACTCGACGAGGTCAAGGGTTGGACCGCGAGCGTCGGGAAGGAAGTCGTGGCCTTCGTCACCAACGATGGCTTCCAAATCAGCCTGACCGAGGCCCGCAAGCGCAAGCCCGAAGTCGAAGTCGGCGACTTCATCATGACGGAAGTCGACCCGAACCGTTTCGGACGTATCGCCGCCCAGACCTTTAAGCAGGTTCTGAGCCAGCAGCTTCGTGAGGCCGAGACCCGCCAGATCCACGACGTCTTCAGCGAGAAGATGGGTGAAGTGGTGAGCGGAACGATCAGCCGCCGCGACGCCGGTTCGGTCTTCGTCCAGGTGAACAAGGTCGAGTGCGAACTCCCCAAGCGCGAGCAAGTGCCCACCGAGTACTACCGCCAGAACGACCGGCTGAAGGTTTATGTCTTCAAGGTCGACGACAGCACTCGTCGCCTCCGCGTCATCGTCTCGCGAACGCACCCGAACCTGCTTCGAAAGCTGTTTGAACTCGAAGTGCCGGAGATCAACGACGGCGTCGTCGTGATCAAGAGCGTGGCTCGCGAGCCAGGCCAGCGAAGCAAGCTGGCGGTGCATTCGACTGACGACCGCGTCGATCCGATCGGAGCATGCGTCGGACCTCGCGGTGTGCGCGTCCAGACGATCACCGATGAGCTGAACGGCGAGAAGATCGACGTCGTCCCTTACAGCGACGATCCCAAGACCTTCATCGAGAATGCTTTGAGCCCGGCCAAGGTGAACAAGCTGACGCTCAACGAAGAAGAGCGATCGGCCCACGTCATCGTCCCCGATACCCAGCTCAGCCTTGCGATCGGCAAGGGTGGACAGAACGTCCGCCTCGCCGCCCGCCTCACCGAGTGGAAGATCGACATCGTCAGCGAATCGCAGTCCATCTCAGGAGGCAAGTAACACGAGAGCCCCTGAACGAACCTGCATCGCGTGTGGAAGCAAAGGACCCAACCACACGATGTTCCGCTTGTTCGTTCAGGACGGCCTCCTAAAGGTCTCCCCGCCACGAGTGGGCCGCGGAGCCTATGTTTGCAAGTCCAAAGCTTGCCTTGACCAATTGACCAAGCGACACAGTGGTGCGCGAAGTCTCCGACAAAAACTCTCGCCCACCGCCTGGGCCGAGATTCAGAGCGAATTAGAATGCCAACTGAGGTAAAGAGTAAAGGAATGAGCGCTGTCATCACAGATCTAGCCAAAGAGTTTGAGGTCGTGCCCGGAGTGGTTTTCTCCGTGCTCGACGATCTTGGACTCGAACATGACGGAGCTACAGTCGAAGCCGACGGTGACACGCTCGAACTGATCAAGGTCTCCCTTCTCGAGAAGGTCGACTCCAAAGAAATCACCCTAAAGCCGGGTGCGACGCCACGAGATGTCGCCTCCGCGCTCGACGTCCCCCAAAGCGAGATCCAAAAGGCGCTCGTCATGAAGCACAAGGTCATGGCCACCCTCACGACCGCGCTGAAGGATGACGTCGTCGAAAAGCTGCTCGACGCCTATGGGTACACGCTCCGCACGGCCTCTGCGCCGACCGCGAAGCCGGCCAAGAAGGCCCCTGCCGACGTCAAGCCGAAGGGCGTTCAAAAGCGACCGCCGGTCGTGACGATCATGGGCCACGTTGACCACGGTAAGACGTCGCTTCTCGACAAGATTCGAACCGCCAACGTCGCCGCCAAGGAGCACGGTGGTATCACCCAGCACATCGGTGCCTACCAGGTCGAACTTCCGGAAGGAACGATCACCTTCCTCGACACCCCCGGCCACGCTGCCTTCACCGCAATGCGCGCCCGTGGTGCCCAGGTTACCGACATCGCGATCCTCGTCGTCGCTGCCGATGACGGCATCATGCCGCAGACCAAGGAAGCGATCCAGCACATCCAGAACGCCGACGTTCCGATGATCGTCGCGGTCAACAAGATCGACCGACCCGACGCTCAACCCGACCGCGTGCTTCAGCAGCTCACCGAGTTCAACGTCATCCCAGAAGCCTTTGGTGGACAGGTCATCACCTGTAACGTCTCTGCGCTCACCGGCGAAGGCATCCCTCACCTCCTCGAGATGATCCTTCTCCAAGCAGATGTGATGGAACTCAAGGCCGACCCGAAGGGCACCCTCAAGGGCACCGTGGTTGAGGCCAAGCTCGAACGAGGTCGCGGCCCCGTCGCCACCGTCCTCGTCAACGAAGGCACCCTCAAGGTGGGCGATTCGATCTGCGTGGGCCAAACCTATGGCCGAATCAAGGCGATGACCGACTACCTCGGCGAGCGCATGGCTGAAGCCGGTCCCAGCAGCCCGGTTGAAATCCTCGGTCTCAGCAACGTTCCGATGGCGGGCGACACCGTGGAGTTCTTTGCCGACGAGCGCGAAGCACGCGCAGTCGCCGAAAAGCGGATCCAGGAGTACAACGCGAAGACGTACACCACCAAGTCTCGCGGACTTTCACTTCGCGACCTTCGCGACCGCCTCAACAGCACCGAACTCAAGGAGCTCCGCCTTGTCGTCAAGGCCGACGTCCAAGGTTCGGTCGAAGCGGTCAAGGGCATGCTCGAGAAGGTCAAGAACGACGAGGTGGAGACCAAGATCATCCTCTCCGGCGTCGGACCGATCGCGAAGTCCGACGTTGACCTCGCTGCCGCTGCTGAAGCGATTGTCGTTGGCTTCAACGTGAAGCCGGAAGGCGAAGCGAAGAAGGAAGCCGAGAAGCGAAAGGTCGAAATACGCTCGTACACGATCATTTACGAACTCATCGAAGACATTGAGGCCGCCGTTAAGGGCATGCTCGAGCCGAAGTTCGAGGAGCAATACCTCGGCACGGTCGAAATTCGAATCCGATTCCAGTTCGGACGAAAAGGCATCATCGCCGGTTGCTATGTCACCGACGGAAAGGCCACTCGAAACGCTCAATGCCGCGTTCGCCGTGGCAAAGAGATCGTCTACGACGGTCGCATCGGCTCGCTCAAGCACCTCAAGGACGACGTCCGCGAGGTCACGAACGGTATGGAATGCGGCATCACATTTGATGACTTCGAATCGTTCCAAGAGGGCGACGTGATCGAAGTCTTCGAGATGATTCAGGTCAACGACTAAGACCTAACGGACCTAACGCACAAAGTGAACCTCGACGATGTGTCCTGCGACAAAAAGCAGGACGCAGTTCAGTCGGGGTTTTCCTTTTGCGATTTCCCGTGCTTCTTCGAACGACTTCTTCACCAGCTCACCGTTGAGGCCCTTCAAAAGGCCGGTGTAGTGCATCGCATCGTCGGGAGTGGGGAACGTGGCGAGGCCATCGAGCACGGTGCCGTCCGACATCGTCGCGTTGTTGCAGGCGAACTTTCCGTCGCCGCAGTCGATGAGATAAAGGTGGTCGGGAAAGCCGCCAAAGCCGCCTAACTCCTCTTCAATCAGGGTGATGCCGCTTGGGTTCGCGGTGACCGTGCTCACTTGCCGCTCCGAATCTGGGCAATGAACTCATCAAAGTAAGGCCGCGAGTCCCACGGTCCGGGGGCCGCTTCGGGGTGATACTGAATTGAGCTCGCCCGTGCGTCTGGAATCGAGATTCCCTCAACCGTGCCATCGTTGAGGTTGAGCTGGGTGACTTCTGCTCCGGTGCCCTTCAGCGAGGCCGCATCGACGGCATAGCCGTGGTTCTGGCTCGTGATCGTCACCTTGCCCGTGCGCAGGTCTTGAACCGGGTGGTTGGAACCCCGATGGCCAAACTTGAGCTTGTAGGTTTCGCCGCCGACCGCGTGGCAAAGCAGCTGGTTGCCCAGGCAGATGCCGAAGATCGGAACTTTGCCGAGGAGGCCCTGGACGGTGGAAACGACGCCTTCGAGCCGCCTTGGGTCGCCTGGACCGGGTGAGAGCAGCACCCCATCGGGTCGCCAGGCAAGGACTTCTTCGGCCGTCACAGTGCAGGGAAGCACGATCGGCCGGCTACCGGCGCGCCAGAACCGCCGCAGGATGTTGAACTTGAGACCACAGTCGATCACTACGAGGCGAACACGGTTTTCGGGGTCGGGCGATTCGACACTCTCTTTGCCGGTCGCGCCCCACTTGTAAGGCGCCTTCGTGGAGACTTTGCCGACGAAATCGGTCTCGTCATAGGCCTTGGCTTGTTCCAGAACGTGGTGAAGTTCGTCGAGGTCGTCGCCAATCGCGCCCATCGTCACGCCGCCGCTTCGAATACGCTTGGTCAGCGATCGGGTGTCGATGCCTTGGATTCCGGTGATCCCCATCTCGCCCATCCAGCCGTCGAGGGTGTTCACAGACCGCCAGTTGGACGGCGCATCGCAGGCTTCGCGAACCACGAAACCGGTGGGCTGGACGCGGTCGCTCTCTAGGTCGTCGTCGTTGATGCCGTAGTTGCCAACAAGCGGGTAGGTGAGGGTGACGATCTGGCCCGCGTAGCTGGGGTCGGTGAGAATCTCTTGGTAGCCGGTCATCCCGGTGTTAAAGACGACCTCTCCAACGGTCGGATGATTGGCCCCGAGGGGTCGCCCGGTTAGAACGGTTCCGTCGCCAAGAAGAAGGGAGCGCGCCACGTCAAAACGAGAGAATACCAAGCGGCGGCGTTTCACCGCCGCCTGGTCGGGGAAGTTCCTCAGCCGAGGGCCTGGGAAAGGTCGCAAGGGTTAAGTGGTTGCCGCCGAACCCAGCTCCGCCAGCTCTGATCGAGCAAAGAAGGTGAACCAGGCGATGGAGGGAAAGTCAGGTGTGGATGGGCGTGGCTAGCTGGACGCGGCCACCCGAAAAATTTGCTGGTCCGCCACGAATTGCCATTCTTTTCGATCATTTCTCTCGTATAGTGCTATCAGCAACGCGCTTGCGCCTTGCTACTTTCTAGCCAACCTCCTGGCTTCCGTCGGCGAGACGCTCTGTCCGCCATGACGGTCCTTACCAATCTCTCATCGAGGAGAGTTTGAGCTATGAATAGAAAGACTGCCTTTACACTTATCGAACTGTTGGTCGTGATCGCGATCATCGCCATTCTTGCTGCCATTCTTTTCCCTGTCTTTGCCCAGGCCAAGGTCGCCGCAAAGAAGACTCAGACGATCAGCAACCTGAAGAACATCAACACCGGCTTCCAGCTCTACCTGGGCGACTACGACGACAAGTATCCGATTGCGACGAAGGATGCGGACAACCAGGGCTTTGGCTCGTTCGACCTTCGAAACCTGTTCCCGAGCCTCGTTGACCCGTACATCAAGAACGGCGTCGTCGGTGCGACCGGTGAACTGAAGGACATTTGGGCCGACCCGCTCACCAAGCCGCTCATGTCGACCCCGATCCGAAACACCTTTGCCTACAACATCTACGGCCTCGGTGGATTCAGCTTCGCTTGCTTCAAGACCTTCCCGACCGCGGCCGACACGACGACTTGTACGACTCGTGCAGCGGGCACGTGGGGCGTCTTTGCGGACACCAAGTACAACCAACCTGCTTTGGGCACCGAACTCGCCGAGCCGGCACGAACCCTCGTGCTCGTCACCGGTGAGCAGTTTGCTCGCGCACCGCAGTTCGGCATCGTGAACCCGACCGGCGGCCAAAGCGTTGGCGTCTACGGCAACTCGGGCGACGGCGGAGACTTCCTCCTCCAGAACACCTTTGCCCTCAGCACGGTCGACCGACTGGTTCGCCTCAAGCTCATGGTGGGTGGAAACGCGATCGTTGCCTACGGCGACGGTCACGTTAAGCTCGTTGCCAACTCGACGCTCTGGAGCAACCGCTTCAGCAGCAACGATGGCAAGTGGCGCGGTGGAGTCGCCGATGGTCCTGCGATGAACAACGGTTGGTCGCGAGAGTGGATCACGCCTTAATGAAGCGCTGGAGTTTTCTCGTCATCGCCGCAGTGATCGTGGGGATCGTCGGATGCGGCAACTCGTCCCCCAACTCGCCCGAGGCCAAGGCCAAGGGCGAGGAAGCCAACAAGCAGTTCCAGAAAGAGCAAGAAGAACTCATGAAGAAGGGCATGTAGCCCATTTCTTTACGAAATCTTGCCTGGAATTGACTTTTTGGTGATATAGTGTGCGCGTGGGAGTCTGTCCGGATTCGGACAGGCAACCGTGCAATCGTTCACTGGTAAAAATCAATGACTCGTTCCTATCAAAACCGAACCGAACGCGGCTTCACGCTCATCGAGCTGTTGGTCGTGATCGCGATCATCGCCATTCTGGCGGCGATTCTGTTCCCGGTGTTCGCCCAGGCCAAGGCAGCCGCAAAGAAGGCTGCTTCGCTTTCGAACCTGAAGCAGCACGCCACCGGCACCCAGATCTATCTGGCTGACTACGACGACACTTTCCCGATCGGCGTGCCTTTTGCAAACGGCATCTGGCGATGGGACCGCTTCATTCCGTACACCTCGGTGGTCCCGGTGGGTGCAAACGCAGCCATCGCTGATGGTTGTAACTCCATGGTCAACAACGCCATGGCGCCCTACCTGAAGAACCTCCAGATGTGGAAGGATCCGGTCGCTAACGACTTCCCGGCGGGCGCGACCAGCACCGGCGGTCTCCTTGGCGTTCCGAACCCGCTTCCTGGCGGCACCCCGTCGACGACCTACACCTATAACGGCCTTCTGCAGTCGTACAACGCAACCGGCGTTGCAAACTCGGCTGCGCTCACCGTTTGGTGGACGGGTCAGGGTAAGCGATCGCTCGTGGGCTACCACTACAGCTCACCTCAGCTGATCTGTAATGCCACCGGCCCCTGCGTGTACGTCGCGGCAACCAGCGCGACCTGTAACGGCTTCGGCAACGGCGGCTATAGCTTCCACACGTCGAATGCTTCGGGCCAGGGTTACGACATGCACAACCAGTCGTACATCTACGCCTTTGCTGATGGCCACGCCAAGGCTCGACGAAGCGGCGTTTACACGACCGGCCTCACCGATCCTCGAACCGATCCGTTTGCTCGCTATGCAGGCAACGCACCGGACCGCACGGGCGGCACGCCGACCCGATGGTGGGATCAGTTCTACTGCCACAGCTACCTGTTCCGACCGGATCTGGACTTCCAGAACTGGGACACTCCGCTCGCTGCTCCCTAGGCATAACTTAGTTACATGAAGAAGAATCTCCTGATCATCAGCCTCGCCGCTCTTGCCTGCGTCCTCGTTGGATGCAGCAGCAGCAGCGGCACGGAAAACGAGCCCGCTCCCAAGGGTGCGGCTCCTTCGGCGACGACGGCACCCAAGGGTGCTCTCCCGCCCGAGCAGCGCGGTCAGCGACCGCCCGATGGCACCGGTGGTGCTACCGGCGGCGCAGAGAAGACCGGCGGCGGCGAAGGTTCGTAAGCGGACCAACGCAACCGAAAAGCAAAATTGGGGAGTCCAGCAATGGGCTCCCCAATTTATTGATCCTTGCGACCCTTTCGGCTTACCAGTAGGGCGGGAAGACGATCGAGTCCTTGTTCTTCCTGTCCCAGTTGAGGCTCTTAAAGCTCTCCGCCTTCCACTCGCCGTTCTTTTCCACGAGGTTGACCTGGATCACCGGCGTGTCGTAGCCGCCCCAGTCCTGCTTCTCCTTGCCGACCGCAAATGCCTTGGCGTGGTCGCCCTTGATCCAGATGATCTTGTAATACTGCAGAGGGCCCTCAACGCCTGCTGCGGCATAGGCTTCCTTCACCGCCTTCTCGACGAGCTTGCCCTTGGTGCGCGTGAAGTACTCAACGCCCATGTAGGGCCCAGCGAGCACGATCGTGAACACCCAGGAGAAGACAACCCAGCTCTTCGAGTCCTTCTTGTGGTGTGCTGGCTTAAAGAGCACGATGAAGAACGTGATCACAGCTGCGGTGACAAAGCCGCCCAGTAAGTAAAAAACGGTCGAAAATAGCATCGCCTTGGATCCCTCAATGGGGTGATTCCATGTTTTGCCGACCTTTGGTGGCCAAAATGAACGTAGGAATGATCGGATGAAGTCGGACCTGATCCTCTATGACGGTGAATGCGGACTCTGCGACCGAACGGTGCAATTTGTCCTCGCGCGTGATCGTCAGGACCGATACGTCTTTGCACCCTTGCAGAGCGCGGTCGGCCAAGAGCAGGCCACCAAGCACGGCCTCGATGCGAGCGAGCTCTCGAGCTTCATCCTGATCGAAGACTACGACGGCAATGCCCACGCATATCTGCGCGCCAAGGCTGCCCTAAGGGTCTGTCGCCACCTCGGATTGGGGTGGAAGGTCCTGAGCATCTTTGGGGTGCTCCCCGCCTGGCTCATCGACCCGTTTTACAACTTCGTCGCGCGGCGGAGGATCAAGTGGTTCGGGCGACTGGAGTCTTGTCGACTTCCGTCGCCCGAACAGCGGGCCAAGTTTCTTGCTTAATGGCCCTTGGACTTCTTCAGGAGGAAGAAGCCAGCGATGATCGCGATGCCAATCAGAACGAGCAAGAGGATCTTCCAGAAGGAGATCGGCGCGTCGCCCTTCACTTCGCCCGTTCGAGCATTCACGAGGAACGAGAACGTCTTGTCACGGTACTTGTATGCGCCCAGCCAGAGAGGAAGCAGGATGTGCTTGAACGTGATCTGGTCGTACTGGCTGCTGTGGGTCCAGATCCTCTGTTCGTCGCCACCGATGTCGTAGCGGATCGCTTGGAGGATCGTCGGCTCCATGAGCGTCTTCGCGCGGTTGAAGCCGTCTTCAAGGCCCGTCTTGTAGCGCTCGGTCCGGAAGCCGCTCAAGTAAGCGTCTTGGTAAGGCACGAGGTCGGGCAGGTCCCAATTCACCATCGCCGCGGCGTGCTTTTCGGGCACGGAGTTGCTGGCAGGGACAAGGACGTCATCAAACGTGTTCCAAACCACGCCGCTTGCGGGATACCAGATGGTCTCTCGGACCTCGCGCGTTTGGGTGTTTCCGTCGCCGTCGGTGTAGGTCTCGGTTCGGTAGACCCAGATGCCACGCTCACCGCTATAGGCGGTAGTGGTGTTACAGTCGTAGGTCCAGTAGGGAATGTACATCCCCTGCAGGCCGCCCCGTTCGCGGGCGTACTTCTTTAGGTCGTTCGGCGCGAGCCACTGCTTGGCGAGCCAGCCCGAGAACGCGTCCATCGCCGCCTTCTTGTCGAGCTTGAAGGGTAGGAGTGAGCGTGGTTTGAGGTGGGTGCCGGCGGGAACGGGCACGACGACATTGGAGCCACAGAACGGGCAGTTGTCGGACTGGACGCCCGGTGGAGCGGTAAAGGTCGCGCCGCACGAATTGCACTTGACGTTCGCCTCGGTGTCGGGCACCGATTCACTCGCGGCAAGGACGAGGTACTTGTTGAAGTCAAGCTCTTCAATGTCCTCGACCGACTTCGGGATGTGATTAACGAATCCGCAGTAGTCACACTTCAGCGCGTCGAGGCCCGGCTTAAACGTAAGCTGGGCCCCACACTGCGCACACGGAAAACGCTTGTTGTCCGTGATGGGTTGAGCGTTAAAATCCATCCCTTATTGCGGAGGAAGGGGTGGGGGAGTGGAGCCGAAAACGGTGCTGAGCTCAGCGACTTCGCCCGCCTTCGTCCATCCGGGCATGCCGTTCTTCCAAACAAGGGTTTCCTTGGTCAGCGCGCCGCTCGTCACGTGCGCCATCAGCTGGCTCACTGGATACGGTCCTTGCTGCTGGCCATTCACGGCCAGGAAGTAGGCCGCTTCGGCCGGGATGGGAGGAGGAGCACCCGCTGCGCCGCCACCGGCGTTCTGGGCCATGTTCTGCGCCATCTGCTGGGCCATCGAGAATCCGAGACCCATGCCCATCGCGTCGCTCATGCCGCCACCGCCTTGGCCGATGCCTTCGGCAGCCTGATACTTCATGTAGTTGTCCAGGTTGCCAACCGCGCCCATCGACGATCGCTTGTCGATCGCGGCTTCCACTTCCGGCGGAAGCGAGATGTTCTCGATGAGCATCTGCAGAAGCTCAAGGCCGTACTCGTTGACCGACGGGCCGATCTGCTGGACGAGCATGTTGCCCATGTCCTGATATTTGCCCGCGAGGTCGAGGACGGGAATCTTCGCCTGGCCGATCACGTCGGAGAACTTCGAAACGATGACGTTTCGAATCTGTTCGGTGATCTGGTCGCTGGTGAACTCACCGCTAGTGCCGACGACGGTCTTGAGGAACGTCGGAGCATCCTTGACCTGGATGACGTAGCTACCGAAAGCGCGGACGCGGACGATCCCGAAGTCGGGGTCGCGCATCATGATCGGGTTGAGGGTGCCCCACTTGTTGTCCGTGAACCGCTTCGTGTTGATGAAGTAGACCTCGGCCACGAACGGGCTGTTGAACCCGTACTTCCAACCCTTGAGCGTGCTAAGGATCGGCAGGTTCTGCGTCTCAAGGGTGTACATGCCGGGCGTGAAGACGTCGGCAATCTGGCCCTCGTTGACGAAAACGGCGACTTGGCTCTCGCGGACGGTCAGCTTGGCCCCATTCTTAATCTGGTTGCCATATCGCTCGAAGCGATAGACCATCGTGTCTTGCGAATCATCCAGCCACTGGATGATGTCAATAAATTCGCCTTTGATCTTGTCGAAGATGCTCATGGTTGGTTTGTTTGGCCTGGGTGCTGGCCCAGCCAGTTGAACCCAGTATAACGGAGAACGCTCAAAGAGAACAGGCGGTTTCAGGGTCCTAGGGCAAGTTGGGACTGGGCAAGCAACGACCGGCCGGAAAGGTCTAAAATTTGCTTTGAGATGAAAGTCCTCGTGATCGGCTCGGGCCCCATCGTCATCGGCCAAGCAGCGGAGTTTGATTACGCAGGCACCCAAGCTTGCAAGAGCTTGAAGGAGGAAGGCCACGAGGTCGTCCTCATCAACAGCAACCCTGCCACGATCATGACCGACCCCGGCGTGGCCGACCGGCTCTACATTGAGCCGCTCAATGTCGACTTTTGCGAGCGCGTCATCGCCCGCGAAAGGCCGGATGCGCTCCTCCCGACCCTTGGCGGACAAACCGGCCTCAACCTCGCCACCCAGCTTTCGGACGAGGGAATTCTCGAAAAATACAATGTCCGCCTCCTCGGCACGCCGCTGACCGCAATTCGCAAGGCCGAAGACCGCGAGCAGTTCCGCAGCCTGATGCGCGAGATCAAGGAGCCCGTCCCCGAGAGCTGGATCATCCAGACCGAAGACGAACTCCAGGCCATCCTCGACATCGTCCCCTATCCCTGCATCATTCGCCCTGCCTACACCCTCGGCGGCACCGGCGGCGGCATCGCCGACAACAAGGAAACCCTTTGGGAGACCGGCCGCAAGGGCCTCAAACTCTCGATGCGGAGCCAGATCATGGTCGAGCGCTCGCTGCTGGGCTGGAAAGAGGTCGAATACGAGGTCATCCGTGACAACAAGGGCAACACGATCACGGTTTGCAACATGGAGAACCTCGATCCGATGGGCGTTCACACCGGTGACTCCATCGTCGTCGCGCCGAGCCAAACCCTGAGCGACCTCGAGTACCACATTCTGCGCACTGCCTCCCTGAAGATCATCAATGCGCTCGGCATCGAGGGCGGCTGCAATGTCCAGCTCGCGGTCAACCCCGAGAGCTTTGACTACTACATCATCGAGGTCAATCCGCGCGTCTCGCGCTCATCCGCGCTAGCCTCAAAGGCCACCGGCTATCCCATCGCGCGCGTCGCGGCGAAGATCGCGGTCGGACTCACCCTCGACCAGATTGAAAACCAGGTCACGGGGACGACGAAGGCCTGCTTCGAACCTGCGCTCGACTACTGCGTGGTCAAGCTCCCGCGATTCCCGTTCGACAAATTTGCCTCCGGTGACCGCACGCTCTTCACCCAGATGAAGGCGACCGGCGAAGTCATGGCGATCGACCGATCGTTCGAAGCGGCCCTCGTGAAGGCGCTCCGCGGCCTCGAGGTGAAGACCAAGGACCTGAGCCATCCCAAGTTCCCGCCAATGGATGACGAGGAACTAGCCTTGGCGGTGAAGATTCCGACCGACGAGCGGCTCTGGGCGGTCGCCGAGGCCCTTCGCCGGGGATGGACGATCCAGCGCGTGAACGGCCTCAGCCGCATTGACCCGTGGTTCCTCCACAAGATCATGAAGATCCTCAACGGGGAAGTGGAAACGAGCCCGACCGCCTACAAGATGGTGGATACCTGCGCAGGCGAGTTCGAATCGGCAACGCCCTACTATTACGCGACCAACGAAATCGAATCCGATTTCGTCAGTTCTTAACCGTTTTCGCGGGTACCTTTTGGGCATGCGCAAGCTCGCTTTCGCCGGTGCTTTTCTTTCGCTTGGGGCCTGCCTCGCGGTAGCCAAGCCGATCTCGATCACGTTCGTCCACTCGAACGACCTCCACGCTCACATCGAGCCCACGATCATCCGAAAGAAGGCCTATGGCGGCTACGCGCGGATGATGACCGCGATCAAGCAGGTCAAGGAAAAGGAAAAGAACGTCGTCCTCCTCAACG
Organism: Armatimonadota bacterium; assembly: GCA_018268355.1. GTDB lineage: Bacteria > Armatimonadota > Fimbriimonadia > Fimbriimonadales > Fimbriimonadaceae > JAFDWR01. Next base: position 496,754 of record JAFDWR010000001.1, read on the forward strand.
CAGGCGACACCTTCCAGGGCACCCTGTACTTCAACGTCTATGAAGGCCTGGCCGATGTCGCCATGCTCAATGCGATGGGCTATCAGGCAATGACCCTTGGCAATCACGAATTCGACCGCGGTCCCGCCCCGCTGAGCGTCTTTGCCCAGAACGCTCAGTTCCCGGTGCTCAGCTCAAACATCGACTTCTCGGGCGAACCGCTCCTCAAAGACCTCGTGAAGCCGTCCACCGTCCTCACCGTCGACGGTGAGAAGATCGGCGTCGTCGGTTGCACGGTGGAAGACACGCCAAACATCTCGAACCCGGGTCCCACGCTCAAGTTCTTCATGGCGCGCGACCGAGTCCAGGCCGAAGTTGACCGACTCACCCGTCAGGGAATCAACAAGATCATCGTCCTCAGCCACATCGGCTACGGCGAGGACAAAGACCTCGCCAAGCAGTTGCGCGATGTGGACCTCATCATCGGCGGCCACACCCACACGCCGCTGGGTACGCCCGATCTCGACGGTTGGCCGAAGGCAGGCGGCGCTTATCCCACCATCGTCCGGAACCCGCAGAATGTTGACGTCCCGGTGGTGCAGAGCTGGGAATGGGGCAAGGTCCTCGGCAAGATTCGCCTGGAATTTGATGCCGCCGGTCGCGTTCGGCGCATTGCCGAGGCCAAGGCGATGGTCCTTGATGAGTCGATTCCTGAAGATCCGTCGCTCAAGGCGATGGTCGCGGGCTACAAGAAACCGCTGGAGGCGATGCAGAATGCGCCGATTGGCGAAGCGGGCGCGGCGATGGAACGCGGATCGAACGCCAAGGTCACGAGCCCGATGGGTTGCTTCATTTCGGACGCGATGCTCGACGCCACCTCCGCGATGGGCGCGCAGGTCGCCCTGATGAACCATGGCGGCGTTCGCAGCGCACTCGAGCCGGGCAAGATCACCTACGGCATTGCGATCAGCGTCCAGCCGTTCAATAACACCCTCCACCTCATCGACCTCACGGGCAAGGAGCTGATGACGGCGTTCGAGCAGGCAGTCGCGAAGGGCGGCCTCATCCCCTCGCGCGGCGTGAAGATTGAGATGCGCGAGGGCAAAGTAGTGAGCGCAACGCTCAACGGCGAAGCAATTGATCCGTCGAAGACCTACCGCGTGTGCGTCCCGAGCTTCCTCGCCGGTGGAGGCGACGGCGTGTTCGCCCTTCGCGATGCCAAGGGTCGGCGCGTCGACACCGGCCTGATGGACATTGATGTCCTCGTCGAGCAGATCAAGAAGAAGAGCCCGATCAAGCCCGCAAACGAGCTCCGCGTGAAGAACTAAGAAGCTCTGAATCCCGGTCTGCGAAACCACGCAGGCCGGGATTTTTTCGTGTCAGGGCTTGTCAATCAGCTCAATGCGCCGCTCGTGGCGGCCACCTTCGAATGGCGTGGTGAGGAAGATCTCGACCATCTTCTTCGCGAGGTCAAGGCTGACCATCCGCTCGCCAATCGAGATGCAATTCGCGTTGTTGTGGGTGCGACCCAGGGTCGCGGTCTCCTCAGACCACACGAGCGCGCAGCGAACGCCCTTCACACGGTTCGCGACGATCGCCTCGCCGTTCCCCGAGCCACCGAGGACGATGCCACGCTCAACCTGGCCCGAGGCCACCGCAACGGCGGTCGGTCGAATGAAAACGGGATAGTCGCAAGGATCTGCCGAATGGGTGCCGAAGTCGAGCACCTGGTGACCGAGTTCGGTCAGGTGGACGATAAGCGCCTGCTTGTAAGCAAATCCTGCGTGGTCAGACCCGATTCCTATCTTCATGGACGTCAATAGGGTAGCCCAACTTGCTCGCGCCAAGCCGGGTTGAGGAACTTCGACATGTAGTTGCGAACGCCGTCAGGGAGGAGAACGACGATCCTCTCACCGCCCTTGCATTCCTTCGCGATCTGGAGCGCGCCCCACATCGCCGAGCCGCTGCTCCCGCCGACGAGGAGCCCTTCTTCGCGAATCAGGCGCAGCGCGCATTCAAAGCTCGGCTCGTCTTCGGTCTTGATCCAACGATCAACGACGGACGGTGTCAGCGAATCGGGGATGAAGTCGTAGCCGATGCCCTCGACCTGATAGGGCGTTCCAGATTCGCCACCGCCGAGGACGGAGCCGACGGGGTCACAGCCGATGATCTGCACGCCAGGGACATCCTCTTTCAATCGCTTGCCGGTGCCGCTCACGGTGCCTCCGGTGCCCGCCGCACTGACGAAGTAGTCGAGCTTGCCGCCGGTCTGTTCAATGATCTCGACCGCGGTGCCGTAGTAGTGGGCGGCTTGGTTGTTGGGGTTGGCCCATTGATCCAGGATGTGGGCGTTCGGGAGCTCCTTTTGGAGTCGTTTCGCCACGCTGAAGTTGGATTCTGGGTCTTCGTAAGATGCCTGAGTTGGAGTGCGGATGATCTTCGCACCGAGCGCCTCCATGAGCACCTGCTTTTCCATGCTCATCTTTTCCGGCATGCAGATGATGAGCTGGTAGCCCTTGATCGCCGCCGCCATCGCAAGGCCGATGCCGGTGTTGCCACTCGTGGCTTCGATGAGGGTGTCGCCGGGCTTGATCCGGCCTTCCTTCTCTGCCTCGGTGATCATTCGGAAGGCGATTCGCTCCTTCACCGAGTTCCCAGGGTTCATGAACTCGCACTTGGCGAGAATCTCGACGTCGTACTCGTTGCCGATGCGCTGAAGGCGAACCATCGGCGTACCGCCGATTGACTCGAGAATGGTGTTTTGGATTCCGCTCATGCTGAAGCACCTGTCGGAGGTGCAACACGAACCCAGCGCAAAGAGCGGTGATGAACGACGTTGTTCGCCCCCGAAAGAAGGTGCTTGAAGTATACCGACGGCCCCCAATTAGTCGCGGAGGGGGATCTTGGTCGTGTGCTTGGTCGTACCGAGCACAAACGACGTGCGAATGCTCTCGATTCCCTTGATCTTGCTGAGCTTTTCGCGAACGAACGCCTCGTAGGCGCGGATGTCGCGGACAAGAATCTTGAGAATGAAGTCAAACTCGCCGCTGACGTGGTGGCACTCGACAACCTCTTCGATTGAGATCACCGCGCGGCGGAATCGCTCAATTGGCTGCTCTTGGTGGAGGCTCAACCGAATCATCGCGAGCGCGGTCACCTTGAGGCCAAGCCGCTCACCATCGAGGAGTGCGGTGTATCCTTTGATGAGACCGGCACGTTCGAGCGTACGAACCCGCTGCAAGACCGACGGTGGAGAAAGCTCCACCGCCTTTGCGAGATCGGCGTTCGTGATTCGGCCGTCGTTTTGGAGGATCGACAGAATCTTCACGTCGATCTCGTCAAGATGACTTTTCGAAGGAGGCACGTCAGTATTCTGACGTTTTCTTCGGCAGGGTAGGGCAAATTGTATGAATTCTACGAATAATATTAGGACATGGGACTTAGCCTCAATCTTTCCTGATGTCAAATCGGAGCAACTTCAATCGGCGATCGATCGTCTCGTGGCCGGATCAGAGCGTCTTGAGGCCATGCTCGCCGGTGGTGACGATGCGGTCGCTATCCTGAACCTCACCAACGAGCTTGGCGACGTTTACGAAGAGATTTCGACCTTTCTTGGCTGTTCGATGACCGCGAACACGGCGGACGCCGAGGCCCAAGCCGCCCTCAGCGCATTCGAAAACCGGGCGATCCACTTCCACAAGGTGCGCCAGCTCGTCACGCGATGGATGGCGCAGACCGATTCGCCCGACAAGGGGCACGATTTCCACTTCAAGAAGGCCAAAGTTGCCGCCGAGCACCTCATGACCGAGCCGGAAGAGGCCCTTGCCGCCGACCTTTCGCCGTCGAGCACCAAGGCTTGGGAGAAGCTCTACGAATCAGTGAGTAGCCAGGTCATGGTGACCGTCGATGGCGAAGAAATGAGCATCGTCGCCGCTCGCTCGATGGCCACCGACCCCGACCGTGCCAAGCGCAAGGCGGCCTACGAAGCCGAGCTCGCGGGCTGGAAGACAGTGGAAACGCCTCTTGCCGCCTCGATGAACGGCATCAAGGGCGCGGTGCTCACCCTCAGCGAGCGCCGAGGATGGGGTCACCCGCTTGATCAAGCTTGCTTCCACGCGAACCAGGACCGCGCCACCCTCGATGCGATGATTAGCGCGGCTCGCAAGGCGTTCCCCGATTTCCGCCGCTATTGGCATGCCAAGGCAAAGCTCCTCGGCGTCTCGAAGCTCGCGTTCTACGATCTTTTTGCACCGGTCGGATCGCTGCAGCCCTGGTCGTTTGAGGATGGAGCAGCGTTCGTCGAAGAGAAGTTCGGCGAATTCGCTCCCCACATGCGCGAGCTTGCCGCACGGTCGGTTCGCGAGCGCTGGATCGACATCGACCCGCGGCCAGGCAAGGTCGGCGGTGCGTTCTGCGCCCCGCTACCGAACGGCGACAGCCGTATCTTGCTCAACTTCAAGCCGTCGTTCTCGTGGGTGAACACCCACGCCCACGAACTCGGCCACGCCTACCACAACCTTTGCCTCCGGGGTCGGACCGCGCTCCAGCGCGACATCCCGATGACGCTCGCGGAGACCGCAAGCATTTTCTGCGAGACCTACGTACGGCGCGCAGCGATGGCGAAGCTGGAGGGCAGGGAAGACCGGCTCGCTATGCTCGACGCCACCCTCACTGGCGCGGGTCAAACCGTCGTGGACATCACCTCTCGGTTCGACTTCGAGTCGGCGGTCTTTGCCCAGCGGCGCGAGCGCGACCTGAGTGCCGGTGAGCTTTGCGAGGCGATGCGCCAGGCCCAGCTTGGCACCTACGGCGAAGGGCTCGACACTGAGCAACTGCACCCCTACATGTGGGCCGCCAAGCCGCACTACTACTCGTCGGAAAGTTACTACAACTTCCCGTACATGTTCGGCCTGCTCTTTGCGCTCGGACTCTACAACCTGTACACCGTCCAGCCCGAAGGCTTTGTTGCCAAGTACGACGATCTCCTCAGCCGAACCGGCATGAGCGATGCAGCGACGCTTGCCGCTGAGTTCGGAATGGACATTCGCCAGGAGGCGTTCTGGAACGGCTCGCTCGATCAGCTCCGCGCTGACATCGACGAGTTCGTTGCCTTAGTCGGATGATCAAGAAGATTCCCTTCGACTCGGTGGTGCTTGCTGCCGTCGTCGATGAACTTCAAGAGCTTGTGGGGGGCCGGGTGCAGCAAATGGTGCAACCCGACCCCCTCGTCTTCTGCTTCTCGGTCTACACGAAGGGCGTGGAGGCGATGCTTCTCTGCAGCGCAGAGGCGAGCTGGTTCCGGGTCCACGAGACCTCGCGGCGACCACGCAATCGACCCGTCCCGAGCGGATTCCTCTCGGCCTTGCGGTCGAGGCTCGATGGTGCCCGGCTGGAGTCGGTGACGATGCACGGGTGCGAGCGCATCATCACGTTTGCCTTCGAGACCGCGCAAGGCCCCCACCGCCTCATCGGCGAGCTGATGGGCAAGCACTCGAATTGGCTCCTAGTCGGCCCCGACGACCGGGTGATCCAGCCGCTCAAGGCGGTCGGTCGGTCCAAGTCGATGCGGCCGATGATCTCGGGGGTGACCTACACGCTTCCGCCGAACGTCAGCGAGGAGGCCGTCGCCTGGTCGGAGGCATCGCCATCCGATCTCAGCCAATTTGCCGCCGACCTGCCAGGGCCGGTCATGCGAAAGGTCGTTGCCCGCGAGTTTGGGGCGTTCTTCAGCCCAGGGATCGGTGCCTATCCCGTCGATCTGAGCGAACTCGGCATCCCAACCCACTCGCGGTCGTCAATCTCGACCGCCCTTGAGCAGCATTTCGCGCTCGTTATCCCCGCGGCTCAACTTGATGCGGAGCGAAAGAGCCTCCAGGGTCGGCTGCGGCGGGTCATCGATGCCCGCGACCACGCGATCCGTGAACTCAAGGACGTCGAAGCCCAGGGTGGCAAGGCCCCAACTTGGCAACGCTACGGCGAGTTGCTGATGGCCTACCATGCCCACGCCAAGGAGGGCCACGACGCCCTCGATGCCTTCGACTATGACGGCCAGCCGGTGACGATCCCGGTTCGGCCTGACCTCGATGGGATGCAGAACGCCCAGCGCTACTTTGACCGCGCAAAACGGGCGAAATCACGCCTCGGGTTGGTGCGTGACCAGGCCGAGCGGCTGTCCAATGACCGGGCCCAGCTTGCCGACCTTCTCGCCCGAGTGGATGCGGCAGGTTCGCTTGATGCTCTCAGAGACCTTCAGCGAATCGCCCAAGAACGCCGATGGGTGATCCAGCAGCTCGGCTCCACGAGCAAGAAGGAGGACAAGCCCTTTGAGGGTAACCGAATCCGCGAGTTGATCGCCCCGGGCGGGTGGACGGTGCTCTTCGGCGAGAATGCAGAGGCAAACGACTACCTGACGACGCGCGTGGCCCGGTCGAACGACATTTGGCTCCACGTTCGGGGCGACACGAGTGCCCACGTCGTCATCCTCACCCGAAACAACCCGGAAAAGGTGAGCAGGGAAGTCCTCCTCTTCGCCGCCCAGGTCGCGGTGGACCACTCAAACCAGAAGCACTCGAAGTTTGTCCCCGTCGATTACACGCTCAAGAAGCACGTCCGCAAGCAACGGCGAGGGGCGGTGGGATCTGTCTTCTACACCCACGAGAAGACGCTCCACGTTGACGGCGGTCGCTAGGGAAGGGTGATCAACTTCTGCTGGTTGAGCCAGGCGGAGAAGTCCTTCAGCGTTGGATCAAGTCCGAAGAGCGACGCGGGATCGAGCGCGACCACGCTCTCGTCGCTTGGAACGCCAGCGGCCGCGAGCCATCCGGCATAGGTTTGTCCCGCCAAGAGTGCATCCCTGAGCGGTTCAATCCGGAGGCCAAAGTGTTTGACCTGGGTTCCGCCTTGCCCGGGGCCACAGGTGAATTTCACCCAGTCGGGGAGTTCGAGGAATTCAGATCGGGTCAAACCCGCGCCGGTGGGCTGGACCCCGTTTTCCAGGAACGCCTCAAGCACCTCGTCGGTGGCTTCGTCGCCGTCGGCGAGCCAATCAAGCACGTGACCTTCGGTGAGGATCGCCTCTGCGCTCATCGGGAAGGCGCGCAGGGAAGCGGCGGTACTGAAGAAGTGGAATCGGTGCCCCGACCGGCGGCCAAGTTCAAGCAGCCGGAGGAGCATCGTGATCTCGTGGGTCGCATCGATGCCACCGTCAAGTCCTGTCCACGGAAGGGCGGCGAGATCGATGCGAACCACAGTGGGCATTTAGCGATCCAAGAGCGCGCTGATTCCGGGAAGCTCTTTGCCCTCCAGGAACTCGAGGCTCGCGCCGCCGCCCGTGCTGACGTGGGTCATCTTCTCGGCGACCCCAAAGTGCTCAACCGCAGCAGCCGAGTCGCCACCGCCGACGATAGTGACCGCCTCCGAGGTTGCGAGGGCATCCGCCACCGCGCGCGTGCCCTTTTCAAAGGCCTTCATTTCGAAAACGCCCATCGGCCCGTTCCAAACCACGGTGCCCGCGGTTTCGATCAGGGTGCTAAACGCAGCCGAGGTTGCGGGTCCAATGTCGAGCCCCATTTGGTCGCTCGGGATCTGGCTGACCGAAACGATCGTCGCGGGGCTGTCGGCGTTGAACTCGGGGGCGACGACAACATCGGTAGGGAGGTGGACCTTGTTGCTGTGGTCGCGAAGGACGGTTGCGGCGAACTCGACGTTCGTCTCATCGACGAGCGACTTGCCGATTTCATAGCCCTTGGCCTTCAGGAAGGTGAATGCCATGCCGCCGCCGATGATGAGGTGGTCAACCTTCGGCAGGAGCGATTCGATGACCGCGATCTTGTCCTTCACCTTCGCGCCGCCTAGGATCGCAACAAACGGTCGTCGCGGCTCGTCGAGGGCATTGCCGAGGTATTCGATCTCCTTTTCGATCAGGAGTCCGGCGTAGGCAGGGAGAAGGTGAGCGACGCCCTCGGTGCTCGCGTGGGCGCGGTGGGCGGTGCCGAAAGCGTCGTTGACGTAGACATCGGCGAGGGAAGCCAGCTGCTCGACGAACACAGGGTCGTTCTTCTCCTCTTCGGCATGGAATCGAAGGTTTTCGAGGAGGAGAACGCTACCCGGGGCGGCTTCATTCACGGCGGCGGCGACCGCTGCGCCGACGCAATCCGGGAGAAGCTGAACGCGGCGACCGAGGAGTTGGGTGAGTTCCTCGGCAACGGGCGCGAGGGTGAGTTCGGGAGTCACGCCCTTCGGGCGTCCGAGGTGCGAGCAAAGGATGACGGTCGCGCCTTGCTCCAGCAGGAGCTTGATCGTCGGCAGGGCCTCAACGATGCGGCGGTTGTCCGTGATCGCGCCGCCTTCGAGGGGGACATTGAAGTCACAGCGAACAAGGACGCGCTTGTTGCGGACGTCGGCATCGCGAACCGTCAATTTAGCTAGGGGCATGTCCCTAGTTTACTTGGCCGGCCTCAGACGAGGGCGGCCAAGATCTCGCTGGTTTCTTGAACGGATTCGTAGAACATGTCGACCGCAAAGTCCACCTGGTTCTCGTCGATGACGAGCGGCGGCTCGAAGCGCATGATTCGCGGGTTGCCGAGCGTGTAGGCAGCGACGAGGCCACGCTTAAGCTGCTGGGCAACGACCAGCTCGCCGACTTCGTCCATCGCAAACTCAACGCCGATCATGAGTCCTCGTCCACGAGCTTCCGTGATGAGGTCCGGGAAGTTCTTGCTGGCTTCCTGGAGTCCCTTCAGGAGCCGGTTGCCCATCGTCACCGATCGCTGGCGAAGCCCTTCTTCCTCGATCACTTGGAGGGTGGCGAGGCCAGCAGCGCAGGCGACCGAGTTGCCGCCGAACGTGCTCGTGTGAGCAAGGGGGTTCTTCTCGTAGAGCGCGTCGAAGGCGTCCTTCGTGCCCATCATGACGCCGAGCGGCATGATTCCGCCGCCAATCGCCTTCGCGAGGGGCATGAGGTCACCGGAAATGCCGTCATGCTCGCTTGCAAACCAAGGTCCGGTGCGGGCCATGCCGGTTTGAACCTCGTCAACGATCAGCATCGCGCCGTGGCGGGTGCAGGCCTCGCGAAGCGCCTTCAGGTAGCCATCGGGCGGGAGGTTGATACCGCCCTCGCCCTGGACGGGCTCGACGATGAACGCGGCAGTGTCGCCGTCAATCGCGGCCACGCCCGCTTCGGCGTCGCCAAAGGGAACCAGGCTCACGCCGGGCATGAGGGGCTCAAACGCGGTGCGGTACTTGTCGCGGCCAATCGTGGCGAGCGCGCCCAGGGTCTTGCCGTGATAGCTGCCGTCGGTGCTGATGATCTTTGAGCGCTTGGTCGCGCCCTTCGCAAACTTGAGCGCGGCTTCCACCGCCTCGGTGCCCGAGTTACAGAAGAACGAATACTCAAGGCCAGGCGGGGCGATCTCAGCGAGCTTGTCGGCGAGGTCGGCGGCTTGCTTGTTGAAGAATGCCTTGCCGCTCAGGCCAAAGGAGTCGAGCTGATTCTTGACCGCTTCGATGATCTTGGGATGGCGATGGCCGAGAGCAAACGTGCCATAACCGCCAAGGCAGTCGAGGAATTGCCGCCCTTCGTGGTCCCAGATGTAGCAGCCCTCGCTGCGCATCTCAACGCCGAACCCGGCAAAGGCCATCAGGCGGCCGAGGTACGGGTTGATGTGGTCGGAATACTTGTCAACGACGTCGGCGAACAAGGCATCAGCGTCCATGCCCGGATTATAGCTATTTGCGCATTCCGACGATGACCTTGGCCCGAATCACGGTCTCTTCGCCTTTCTTCTCGAACATCATTTGGACAAATAGACCGCTCGCCGACTGCCCCATAAAGATCTTTCCCTCATTTCCTGAGGGTTGGAGGTCCAGCTTCTTCACGTACATCGCCTTGATCGGCTCAATCGGGTCGGTCGTCGTCTGGGTGAATTCGTAGCGCTTCTCGTTGTCGCCGACCTTCTTCATCGTTGCGATCGGCGGCTTGCTGGGGTGGTCGATGAGCGGGAAGCCGATCTCCTTCGCCGAGGCGACCGCGTCAACATTTTCCGCCTTGATTTCCGCGGGGTTTGGCGGAGTCGTCGAGGAGCCCGACGAGCCAGGAGTGGAGGTCGAACTCTCCGAGCTATCGCCGCTGCAGCCAACCAAAACCATGGGTAGCAGGGTCGTCAAAACAAGAACTCCGAACCACGCTCGTCGCATGGCCCGGAGTTTACTTGGTCGATTGAGTGGGATTTAGCGAGCAGGAGGAGGAGCGCCCTGGCCACCGCGACGGCCACCCTGACCGCCGCCGCCGCCTCGTTGACCGCCTTGAATCATCCGGGTTGCCATCGAGTCCACTTGCGAACGGAATTGCGCCGGAAGCTCGTTGTAGGTCAGACCGCCATTGCCCACCGCGACCATCTCACTGACGTCGGCATCGAGCCGCGCGTTCGGAAGGAGCTGAGCGTTGAGATTGTAGCTCGTCGTCTTCGCCTCACGGAAAGAGACCGGCTTAGGCGGCAGGAATCCCATGTTGCCTGCCATCGCCGGGTTCTGCTCGAGGGCCTTTTGGAAGGCGAGTTCGCCCGCGCCGATCGGTCGCTTCGACTTGTCATCCATGGTGGCAATCCAGGTTTGTTGAGACGTGATCTGGAGCTTGATTACCGTCGCTCGCGGCACGCCATTTGGCATCGCGATCGTGCGCTCGGTCTGGTAGCCGCCCATGCCGCCAAAGTTGAACCTCATCGGTCCGCCACCTTGTCCGGCAATGTTGGCTGACATAAACATGCCTCCGAGGAGCTGCTGGGCCGGCAATTGACCGTTCGCCTGTCCATTCTGCTGACCAGCAGGCTGGGGCGGGGTGATGTTCGGACCCTGACGGAAGTCGTAGGTCATGCGTCGGAACTCTTCGGACGCGCCCGAGCTCAGCTGCCCGGCGGTGATCGAGCCACCTCGGGTGAGCGTCTGCAGCTCAGTCGGTTGGAGCTTTCCAAGCATTCGATTGAAGGCCCAGTCGCTGGCGCTGAAGAACGATCCCACCTTGGCATAGCGCAGGAACGCACCGTCGATGCCCTGGAACGCGGGCGGCGAGATCTGGGCAAGAGCGTAATTCACTTGAGCCTGGATCGTCGGCGAGCCATCGTTGGCGTTGGCCGAAGCGATGAACTGGGCAAGCCCCTTTCGATCGACCTTGGCCGCGCGCGCGGTGCCCATTCTCGTCGGCTCATAGAGCGTCCATCCACCGTTCGTCTTCTTCGTGTAGCTGGTCGTGACCAGGTTACTGAGACTTTCCAGTGTCGGCCTCGCCGAGTTGATGACGCCGCTGAATGGCTGCCACATCGAATCGGGCACGTAGGCAATCGTGTTCTCGCTCGTGACCACCTTCTTCAGAAGGTCGGGAATTCCGTAGGTCATCGGGTCGAACTTGTCGGGGTTCATGATCCGCTCGATCTGCTCGGCGGTCAGCTTGGTCTCGACGTTTCCACCCATGTTCGGCCTGCTCATCGGTCCGCCGGCAACGACGATCACCTCGACCGCACCGCGACCGCCTCCACCGCCTCCTCGGCGACCGAAGAAGTTGCCTTGGCTGAGCTCGGAAAAGAATTGCTTAACCGAACCATCGATCTCCAACGGTGTGCCAGTGGTGGGACTCTTCGCGGTGTCGGCACCCTGTGCTCCGCCGCCCATGCCAGCGAAGATGGCACCGTTGCCTGAGAAGGGAAGGTTAATGTTTCGCGAGTAAAGGTTCTTGCCCTCTCGGTCCGCGATCACAAGCTCAAAGTCGGGCTCGTCGCCGAATCGATCCTGATTCGCAATGAGAAGGACCGCGCCGACGCCCTTGTCCCAGCTACCCTGGTTCTGCGCCATTCCGCCGAAGCCCGGGAAGCCTTGTCCGCCGAGTCGCTGAACGCCTTGACCGGGGACTCCCTGGGCAGGGGCTGCCTGAGCAGGAGCCACGTCGATGATGATCGGACCACCCTGCTGATCGGGAGCCGCCTCGCTCATCGAGGGAGGAGGACCACCTTGGCCACCGCCGTTTCCGCCCCCATTGCCGCCACGGCCGCTTCGACCACCACCGGGTCCACCGCCGCCGGGGCGACCACCAGGCCCGCCGCTACCCGGACGACCGCCGGGACCGCCTCGACCAGGCCCCATCATGCCGCCGCCGTTCTCGCGCATCTGCTTCTCTTCCACCCCGAGGGCAACGGCGATTTCCATCGCTCGGCCGCCGAGCGGAAGTTGTAGGGCGTTCGGCGACGTGGAGAACACCACCCGCTTGCCTTGGAAGGCGCGCGCCAAATCTTGGGGAGACATCGACGAAAGAATCTTCACGAGTGCGCGCGTGCCCGGATCGCGGAGCTGGTTGGCTCGAATCTGGCTGGCATCGATTCGGAAGGCGTCGGGGCTGATCTGGCCGCCGCCTTGGACCATCTGCTCCACCCTCTGGCGCATCTGCTCCTGCTCCTTCTTCATCGCGTCAAAGTCGATGCGCTTGTTGGCGTCGTTCAAATGGGTCTTCGCCGTCGTGATCATCTCGTTGGCGCGCACGATCGCTTCATCCTTCTGATCCTTCAAGATCGTCGGTGCGGTGATCGTGAGGTTAAAACCCTGGCTCGTCTTGTCCCACTGGGCGTGCAAAACGCCTGCGACCTGGTTAAGCACCTCGGCGACCGGCTTGCCGTTTACGGAGATGAAGATGGCGTCGCCGCGCAGCTTGGCATCGCACGTGTAGGTCTGACCGCTCGACTCGCCGAGCTTCGCCAAAAGCTGCTCAACGGGCATCACGGTGGGCGCGATGGTGACGTCGGCGTCAACCCGGGCCTTGGACAGGGTGGCTGTTGCCAGAAGTGCAAATACTGTGACCATGTCGTCTTAACGGGGAACGCCAGCACGCAAGTTCCGCTGAAACAATTCCCGCCTCTACGTTTCTGGACGAACAAGGTACAGCGAAGTTCAGCAGTAAAGCAACAAAATGGAAGCGTGAGTTGGACCGTAAGCGAAAGACAGCGACTGGATCACTTCTTGGTTCAGAGCTGCGAAGGGGTGAGCCGAACCAAGATTGCACGGGCAATTGAGGCGGGCCACGCCTCGATCAATGGCAAGGCGGTCACCAAGTCCGGCTCGTTTGTCGAACCTGGCGATGTGGTTGCGTTCGATCTGCCCGGCGAACCGTTGCCGCACCAACTTGAGCCGGTCCAGATGAACCTCGTCATCGCCTATGAAGACGACGATCTTCTCGTGGTCCTCAAGCCACGCGGCCTCGCGACCCACCCCGCGCCGACCCTGAGCGAGCCCTCACTGGTGGAGGCACTCCTCGGCCAAAACATCAAGCTCAGCCAATCGGCAGGGACCTACCGGCCGGGGATTGTCCACCGGCTCGACAAGGAAACCACTGGCCTCCTTGCGGTGGCCAAGAATGACCTTGTTCACGAAAAGCTCTCCCGCCAGTTCGCCGCGAAGTCGGCAGAACGTCGCTATGTGGCTTGGCTCGAGGGCCAAATCGCCTCCGAGAAGTTCATCATCGACGCCCCAATTGGACGCGACACCCTGGATCGCCAGAAGATGACTGCCACTCCCAAGGGCAAGCCCGCGCGGACCCACGTGAAGAAGCTCGGCACCGGAAATCTCGGTACGCTCGTCGCCCTGCGGCTCGAAACCGGCCGGACCCACCAGATCAGGGTTCATTGCAGCCAGATCGGCCATGGCGTTCGCGGGGACTCGAAGTACCACCCTGACAAGGGCCTCCCGCTCCAGCTCCACGCCGCCTACCTGGCCTTTGAGCACCCGATTTCGGGAGCGTGGATCGAAACCTATGCCGACCCGCCCGAAGACTTCGTAGAAAGTGAAAAGGTCCAGCGTGAAGACGTGGTCCAGTTCTAAACTTGCAATAAGAAGCCATGGGTGAACGACTCCAACTCGAAACATGTGAAGCCTATCTCGCCTTGCCCGAATCCGGAAAGGGCCCCGGCGTGATCGTCCTCCAAGAATGGTGGGGCCTCGTGCCGCACATTGAGTCGATCTGCGATCGGCTCGCCGCGGAAGGGTTTGTCGCCCTCGCCCCTGACCTCTACGGCGGACAATCAACCAAGGAGCCGGATGAGGCTGGCGAGTTGATGATGTCGCTGCGCGTTGAAGAGACCGCAACGAAGCTGGATTCGGTGGTTGCGTTCCTCGCTGGGCACGAAGCGGTGACGAGCGCGAAGGTGGGGATCATGGGCTTCTGCATGGGCGGCAAGCTCGCGATGTACGAAGCGTGCCGGTCGACGCAAATCGGGGCCTGCATCAACTTCTATGGCGTCCACCCCAACTTCGAGCCGGACTATGCTTCGCTCCAGGCTCCGCTCCAAGGCCACTTTGCCGAGCACGACGACTACTCTTCGCCGAAGGTCGTCGACGAGCTGGATGTCCTCCTTACCGGGCTAGGGAAGTCGTTTGAGTTCCACCGCTACGCCGGGGCCCACCACGCCTTCTTCAACGACACCCGGCCGGCGGTTTACCAGCCGGAATTCGCCAAGCTCGCCCATGACCGCATGGTGAGCTTCCTGCGAACGCATCTCGATTAGGTCGGCTGGTACCCTTTAGGGCGCGATGATCGACCGCTATTGCACGCCCGCGATGTCCGCGATTTGGGACCGAGAAGCCAAAACTCAGGTTTGGCTTGATGTCGAGGTGGCGATTTGCCGCGCTCATGCCGCTCTCGGCACGATTCCTTCCGGCGCCGTCGAAGAGATCGCCAGCCACGCGGGCTTTACGCTCGTGCGTTGCGACGAACTGGAACGTGAGACCCGCCACGACCTCATGGCGTTCGTCCGTTGCATGTCCGAGAGCGTCGACAAGGGGCTCGGGAATCCGGCGGTTTCGCCCAGCCGATTCATCCACATGGGAGTGACGAGCTATGACGTAATCGACACGTCGCTGGGCATCATGCTGCGCAACTCGGCGGACGTCCTCCTTTCCTCCGGCGAGGCTCTGCTCAAGCGTATCGGCGAAATGGCGCGGACCTACGCGGATACGCCCCAAATCGGTCGGACCCACGGCATCCATGCCGAGCCGATCACCTTTGGCTTCAAGCTGGCGGGCTGGTACGGCGAACTCGCGAGGAACCTGGACCGACTCCGCGCGGCCCGCGCCGAAGTCGCAGTCGGAAAGGTCAGCGGCGCGGTCGGTGTCCATGCGATCGCTACCCCTGAGCTTGAAAAGCTGGTCTGTGAGGGCCTGGGCCTGACGCCCGACCCGGCCACCACTCAGATCATCAGCCGTGACCGCCACGCGAACTTCCTCAACGTGCTCGCTCTGCTGGGCGCAGGGCTCGAGCGCATCGCCACTGAACTCCGCAACCTCCAGCGCACCGAAATCCTTGAGGTCCAAGAGGCATTTGCCGCCGGTCAAACCGGAAGTAGCGCGATGCCCCACAAGCGAAACCCGTGGAACAGCGAGACGGTCTGCGGCCTTGCTCGGCTCCTGCGCGCGAACGCCCACGCCATGCTAGAGAGCGTGGCCACGTGGCACGAGCGCGACCTCACGAACAGCTCGCTCGAGCGAGTCGTCTTCCCGGATTCCTGCCAACTCGCCGACTTCATGCTCAACCGGCTGCTGAACATCCTGAACGGCCTCCAGGTCTTCCCCGAGCGGATGAGGCAGAACCTTGAGATGATGGGCGACCTTGTTTTCAGCGAGCACGTCATGATCGCGCTCGTCGCGAAGGGGATGAAGCGAGAGGACGCCTATAAGGTGGCCCAGCGCAATGCAGCTCTTGCTTGGGATGGCGCCGACTTTAAGACCAGCGTCGCCAACGACCCGGATGTCACCTCCCGGCTATCGCCCGAGGAAGTGGCCGAGCTGTTTAGCCTCGACCACCACCTGCGGCATGCCCGCGCGAGCATCGACGGTGTCGGAATTCCCTAGACGCCCAGCTCGGCGCGAACGTCAGCGATGGTTTCCGCATAGGGCCGTCGCTTGAGGCCTCGCTTGAGGGCTTCTGTGTCCGAGCATTGGAAAATCAGGTCGCGAGAGCCGTCGGCGGGGAGCAACATCGGCCGTTCGGAAGTGCCTTCGGTGATCGATTCCGAACGTCCTGCCTGACGGCGGGCCTCGCGCAGGATCTCGCCAAGCGTCGTCTGATCTCCAACCACGTTCGCGGTGCCCGAGGTGCCTTGTTCAACCTGCGAAAGGCAAAAAGCGCCAAGATCGCGGCCGTCGATGCCTTGGAACGGCTGGTCCAGCCGGGGCGGACCGGCAAGTTCCTCTTCCTCTGCGCACGCCTTGATCCACTGGTGGAAGCGGTTCGTATGGTCGTAGGGTCCGATGACGATTCCAGGGCGGATCACCATGAGCCGGTCACCGTAGTGGTCGCGAGCAATGCGCTCGATCGCCGCTTTGAGGCCGCCATAGGTCTCCGCATTGATCTCCTCCACCGACTCGTCGGGAAGCTGAATCACCGCGCTGCTCTCATTGGGCCGGTCCTGAATCTGGTCGAGGTCGTAGACCGAGATCGTTGAGATCAGCACGTAGTGGGGAATATCGGGCAGCCTTTCGATGACCTTCGTCACATCTTTGACGAGATAAGCGGAGAAGTCGACGACCGCATCCCAGCCTTCTGTCGGAATCGAATCGAGCGACTCGCGGCGGTTCAGCAGGATCCGAGGGACGCTAGGGAATAGGTCCGCGCCCGTCTGTCCCCGCTGGACAAGGGTGAGGGTGTGGCCCTTTTGGAGGGCGAGTTCGACGAAGTGGCGGCCCAAAAACTGGGTTCCGCCGAAGACAAGGATGTTCATTCAGGTCGTCCAAGCTCGAAAATCTCGAGCGCATCAAGGTCAAGGTAGTCGCGCCCACCGAGACGGGCGGAGGGAAGAGAAGTGGGCGAGGCCACATGAACGCGAAGAATCTCGCAGACGACGTATCGAGCCGCACCTGGCGCGGTGCCATGCCGCAAAACGTCGACGAGTTTGCACTCAAAAGAGAAAGGGCTCTGGAGCACGCGCCAGGGCTTGATCAGGTCGCAGGGAACTGGCGACAGTTCGCCAAGGTCCCATTCGGAGGTCGAAGAATCGACCGGCGCACTTGCCTGATTCGCACCGTGAACCACCGAGCGATGGACGCCGTTGATGCACACCTCACCGGTTTGCTCGGCGTTGCGCAGGCTGTCTTTTTCACCCTGTGGACCCACGACGGGAGAGAAACAAACGCTCGGCGGATTGGTCCCGCCAAGCATGAAGAAAGAGAAGGGAGCGAGGTTCTGAATTCCCTCCCGGGAGACGGTCGAAACAAGGGCGATCGGCCGCGGGACCACGAGGCTGGAAAGGGTGTCGTAAAGCTCTGCGCCGGTCACTTCCGAAACATCCCACGACCCGCTCCTGACCATGCCTGAATTCTACGCGCGACCGGCAAACTTTCGCTCCCTTTTCGTAGACTGTCAGCTGATGAAGTACGCGAAGCGCATCGACCCCGGCTCAAAGGTGAAGCTGAAAAACGAAGACCCCTCAGAATCCGCGGGCCTGAGCAAAGAAGAGGGCAGTGCGAAGCTCGCCGAGCTCGCCGCCAAGATTGCCGAACTCCAGGAGTTGATGTCGGCCACCTCCGACCATGCCTTTCTCGTCGCGTTCCAAGGCATGGACACCGCCGGCAAGGACGGCGCGATCAACAAGATCCTCAGCTATGTGAACGTCCAGAGCGCGCGCGTTCAAGCGTTCAAAGTCCCCACGCCGATTGAGCTCGCCCACGACTTTCTCTGGCGCGTCCACGCGGTGACGCCAGCCTGTGGCGGCATGACGATCTTCAACCGCTCGCACTACGAAGACGTTCTCGTGGTCCGCGTCCACAACATTGTCCCCGAAGAGGTCTGGAAGCGACGTTACGACCACATCAACAACTTTGAGGCGCTCATCGCCGATTCTCGCACCACGATCATCAAATTCTTCCTCCACATCTCAAAGGACGAGCAAGAGCAGCGCCTTCTGGACCGCGAAAAGGACCCGACGAAGAGCTGGAAGCTCTCGGTTGGCGACTGGAAGGAACGCGAATTCTGGGACGACTATCAAGAAGCCTATCAGGACGCCCTCGAGCGTTGCTCAACGGACCAAGCCCCGTGGCACATCATTCCGGCCAACCACAAATGGTTCCGCGACCTTGCCGTCGCCGAGGTGATCTACGAAGCGATGAAGCCGTTTGAAAAGGGCTGGCGCGACAAGCTGGCTGCGCTGGGAGCGACCGCGAAGGCCGACATCCAAGCCTTTAAGGCAGGGGAGACCGCCAAGCCCACGTCTTAGTCGATAACTTCATAATATTGATTATCAGAAAGGCGCAAGAATAATGGAGAAGGGCCGTTGGGCACTTCTCCATTCTCTTTTCTGGCTTAGGGTTGGACCGCGATGTCGCGGTACGAAACGCTGCTGAGGAGCGTCGTCGAGCCGGTGGATGCGTTCCAGGAATACAGGCCCTGGGCGGTGCCGCCCGAGATGACCATGTAGATCGTGTTAGTCTGCGACGAAACGTCGAGGCCGCTGGGCGACGCCACCGCGCCGGGCGCGCTGAACAAGGTTGCCACCGTGCCCGCGATGGCCGCGCTCGGGGAGCCGCCTGCCGCGCCGATCCGCGCCAGAGAGGGTCCTGCGTTGTCGAGCGCATAACACGTCGTCGTGCCCGTGCCGTTGAAGTTGTTGTCGTAGGCGATGTCGGTGATGATCGGTGCCGCGCCGTTCGGGTCGCCTGCTGCGCGAGTGAGCGACGTGTCAGTGGCGATCACGGTATTCGTGGCCGCGTTCACGCGGATATTCGAGCCGCCGTCCGTCACCACGCGGAGCTGGCCGTTGCTCGGGATGAAGTCCATTCCCGAAATATTGCCCGTGAGGGCGGGAAGCTGGGCCGAACCCACCTGCGTGGCCACGCCGGTCGCGACATTGAAGGTGTAGAGCCGCCGATTGTTCGAAAGGCCATAGAGAAGGCCGCTGGAGGGGTCGAAGTCGATCGCGACGACCGAATCGCCGGAAACAAGGCCAGAAATCGTCGCCGGAGTGCCAATCGGAGCTCCGTTAACAAGGTTCAGCTTCACCAGCGAGGTGCCCGCCGAATCAAGGGCATATCCCGTGAATCCGAGGTTGGTCAGGCTTGTGTTCTGGTTGCAACCCACGAGCAGAAGGGAGCAGAAGAGGGGCAGGGCGGCAAGGCGTCGCATGCCCCTAGAATAGGTGAGGACCCCTTCCCTTGTCTACTCGCTACTTCCGTACCGACCATCGGTCAAGCACGGAACCGTCTTCGGCGGAAACACACTCCACGTCGGCCCGGTCGGCGCTGACCTTCAGCCGCGTGTAAGAGAACTTGCCCGAATACATCGCGGTCCAGGGCTTCCACTTCTCCGGCTGAGTTTCGAGTTCAGGAGAATAGAGCCGCGCGCCGCCACCACCGGTGACGACATAGATCACGCCGTCGGTTTGGGTGGTCTTGGAGCCGTCATAGGCGTTGTCCACCGCGACCTCGGTACCCGCCGACACAATGGGCTTCGACCGTTGATAGTTGTGTACGTGGCCGCAGAACACGATTTTCACCCCGTGCTTGCGGAAGATGTCGTGCAAAGCGCGCATCTGTTGGTCGCCCTGGTGCTCGGGGCTGGAGTGGAAGGGCGGGTGGTGGAACGCCACAAATCGCCACGCCATCCCCTTCGCCTTGGCGAGGTCAGCTTCGACCCACGCTTGGAGTCGAGGGTTCTTCCAATCCACGTAGGGGTTGGAATCAAGGATCGTCCAATGGGAGTTTCCGAAGTCGAAGGAGTAGTTCGCCGCGCGCGGATAACGGTCGGCGGGGATGCCGCTCAAGGCCCGACTGATGTTCGTCGCACTTCCCTTCAGCTTCGGCGCGCTGGCGTCCGAGGCGTCGGTGACCGGACCGTTCAGCGGCACCCGCCAATAGCGGAAGTAGGCAAAGAGGTCACCGTCGGTGTCCGCATCGTTGTAGAGCAGGTCGTGGTTGCCCGGCGCGGGCATGAAGAGGATCGAAGCCATCAGGGGTGAACCGGTGGCCTCGCCGGGGAGGGCGTTATAGACCGGGAACCACTTCTTCTGATACTCGCTCACCCGTCCGCGGTCATAGACAAGGTCGCCGGTGATGACGACGCCATCGGGCTGGTCGGCCATCACGCGCTTGGCGACTTTGACCTGGGGTGGAAGTCCCGAGCCCGAATCGCCCCAAAGAATCAGCGAATATCCGCTCCCGGCGGCGGGTCTTGCCTTGCCGCTGGATTCAAACGCCAACTCATTGCCGTTCCAGACTCGGTAGCTGAAGGTGCGTCCATTCCGGACCCCATCGAGGCTCGCCGTGTAAACGTAGTGGGAGTTCTCGCCTTTGACGAAGACCTCTTCCCTCTTCAGCTCGCCCGCAGAGCGCCAAACGCCGTCTCCGGTATTCACCTCGACGCGAAACGGTCGAACATTGAGCGATTGGAAGACGACATCCACCCCGGCCTGGGAGGAACTCGGCCGATTCCCTAACTGCAGGTAGGGGTTGACGAAGAAGGCAGAGGCGAGCAGCTTGAGGCCGAGAAGCATGCGTCAACGCTACCCCGAAAATCGAATCGTTTCAGCTTTGGATTAAGGTCCCGTGAAGTCCTTGGGCACGCCTCTGTGAACGAGCCGCTCGAAACTAACGAGCGGCCGCTCGGCCAAACAGCCTTAGCAAGCTGATGACGTCCGAATAGTTCGAAATCTTCGTCATCACAAGCTGAAGCTGGTCAGTATCCGCGACGTCTATCGTCACTTCGATCTCTGCGGTGTGGTTCGGCATGGTCTGAATCTTCGCCGCAGAGACGTTTGCTTTCATCTCCCCGAAAACGGCCGAAATGTCCATCAGGAGACCCTGGCGGTTCACGGTGACGATCTTCAGGTTCACCGCATAGAGCGAGCCGTCCGAAGGCCATGAGTACGGGAGCATCCGCCCCGGTTCGGCCTCCATCGAGTGTTGGGCGTTCGGGCAGATGCGGCGGTGGATCATGATCCCGCGTCCGCGCGTCACGTAGCCAACCACCTCATCTCCGGGAATTGGAGAACAACACTTGGCCCGGCTGACGAGGATGTTGTCGTTCGTCGTGAGGGCGGACTTCCCTTCCCTCGTCGTCCGAACGAGGATGCCAGAGGCGGGTTGGGCCCCCGGCTGAATCCCCCGTATCTTGTTGATGACGCCTTGGACGCTGATCAATCCTGCGCCAAGGTGGCTGAGGAGCTCTTCTGCGCCGGAGACGCCGTGCATGGACTTGGTGAGCGCCTGGAGCTTCGCCTCGCCGAGGAACTTCTTGGGATCAAGCCCGAGCGAGCGGAGCTCCTTTTCCAAGAGGGCGCGGCCGCGGACCGCATCATCGACGCGGTTGAGCTTTCGGAAGTGGGCCCGGATCTTGTTGCGCGCGTGCTGCGAACGGACAAATTTGAGCCAGTCCAGGCTTGGCTGGGCGTTCTTCCGCGTTTCGCACTCGATGATGTCGCCGTTCTTGATCTGGGTGTTGAGCGGGACGATGACTCCGTTCACCTTCGCGCCGATCAGCTGAAGACCGATGTCGGTATGGACGCGGAAGGCGTAGTCGACGACGGTGGAGCCGGCAGGAAGGTCAAAGACGTCGCCCTTTGGCGTGAAGACGAAGACTTGCTCGGCAAAGAGGTCGGTGGAAAGCGAGCGCAGGAAGTCCGAGCTGTTGTTCTCGGCGGTCCAGTCGAAAAGCTGCTCGCGAAGGACGCGAAACCGCTCCGAATCCTCGGCGGGCGCTTCGTTGCCCTCCTTGTAGCTCCAGTGGGCGGCGACGCCGAACTCGGCAACCTCGTGCATCTCGCGAGTTCGGATTTGGACTTCGATCGGGTTGCCGTCGGGGCCGAGCACCTTGGTATGGATCGAGCGGTAGCCGTTGGGCTTGGGTTTGGCGATGTAGTCGCCGAACAGGCTTTGGATCGGCGGAAACAGTTGGTGGACGATGCCGAGGGTGAGATAACACTGGGCGACGGTGTCGACGATCACGCGGACCGCAAGGAGGTCGAGGATGTCTTCGAACCGGAAATTGCTCTTCACCATCTTGTTGAAGATGGAATAGAGGTGTTTCGGTCGCCCACGGACGTCGGCCTTGATCCCGTTTTTGAGGCAGAGGTCTTTGGTTTCGACGATGATCTTCTGGAGCGCCTCTTCCCTTTCGCGCCTCGTTCGTCCGACGAGCTCGGTCATCCGGTCGAACTCATTCGGGTGGAGGTTCTTGAAGGCGAGGTCCTCGAGTTGCCACTTGATCTGCCAGATTCCCAGCCTTGCGGCGAGGGGAGCGTAGACGTTCAGGGTCTCATTCGCGATCCGCGTGCGTTTTTCGGGGCGGAGCGAGCCCAGGGTCTGCATGTTATGCAGCCGATCAGCGAGTTTGATGACCATGACTCGAAAGTCCTTGGCCATCGCGAGGAGCATTTTACGCAGGCTTTCTGCTGCCGCCGTGGTGTCTGCTGCTGCCTTTTGACCGTCGGACTGGGCCTCGATGGACTTCGATTTGAGCTTGGTGACGCCGTCGACAAGGCGGGCGACCTCAGCGCCGAAGTGCTCCTGGACAAGTTCGAGGCTCACCTGGTTGCAGTCCTCCACCGTGTCATGGAGGAGCGCGGCGATGATCGTGGGATCGTCCATGTGGAGGTCCGCGAGAATGCGCGCGACGGCCACCGGGTGGGTGATGTAAGGGACGCCCGATTCCCGTGTTTGGCTGCGATGAGCTTGCTCAGCAAAGAAGTAAGCCTTGCGAATCGCTCGGATGTCGGCGGACGGCCGCAGCTCGCGGAGACGTTCAAAGAGGTCGTGCAGGCCTTCGGGGTCCTCCCAATCGGGAGGTACATCTAAGGAGAAGGTGGGCTCGGGCATGTACGACAATGTCTCGCAGGCTTTGCGGGGGTAGGAGTAGTATACGCCTCGTTGATGAATTCGTTTGTGCCCGCTGTTGTTCTCGAGAATCCGTGGGTTCGATTGGAGCCGTTGAGCCTGGATCACGTGCCCGATCTCGCCAAGCTCTATGAACCGGAGACCTGGCAGTTTTTCGTCACGTTTCAACCCAGCGGTCCCGGCGAGGAAGGAATGCGATCCTTTGTCCAGGCTCTTCTCGACAGTCCGGCCGTGCAAGCCTGGGTGGTGATTGATAAGTCGGACGGCAGGATCGTCGGATGCACGACCTACCTCGACATCCGCCCCGCCCACAAAGCGGTCGAGATCGGGATGACTTGGTATCACTCGTCGGTGCGCGGGACCAAGGTGAACCCCGCCTGCAAGCTCGCCTTACTGGAGTTTGGCTTCGAGAAGCTGGGCTGCGTCCGCATCCAGCTCAAGACCGATGGCCGTAACCTCCACAGCCAAGCCGCGATTCGCAAGCTCGGCGCAAAGGAAGAAGGCACCTTGCGCAAGCACGGGATCATGCCCGACGGCTTCATCCGCGACACCGTGTTCTTCTCGATCCTGCCCGAGGAGTGGCCCGAAGTGCGGGCAAACCTCCTCGCTCGGCTGGGATAATCGAGTCGATGTCTGCCTACGACCGACTTCTCGAACTGTACTTGGACCTGAGGGCCCTGGGTGTCGCCCAAAGCATGCTTGGCTGGGATCGCCAGGTCATGATGCCGACGGGTGGCTCGCAGAGTCGCGGCGAACATCAAGCGCGGCTTGGAAGTCTGGAGCATCGCCTACTCACCTCGGACGAGTTCCGGACCACGCTGGAAATGGCAGAGGCTGAAGGCGCGGCAGACGAGGTCCAGGCCGCTAACCTACGAATTCTGCGGCGACGACTCGACATCCAGTCGAAGCTCCCCGCCTCGCTCATCGAGCGCAAAGCCAAGATCGGTAATGCCACCTACGCGACCTGGCGCACTGCCTGCCCGGCAGGCGACTTTGCGGCAATGGTCCCCGGATTGACCGAGCTCTTCGACATTGCCCGCGAGACCTCAGAATTCCTCGGCGGGGGACAGCACGTCTACGATCCGCTCATCAACCAATTTGAAGAGGGCTGCACCTTTGCCGATGCGGACAACATGTTCCGAACCCTCAAGCCGCGGCTCGTCGAACTCATCCAGCGCATCGCCGCCACCGACCCCATCGACGACCAGCCGATCGCCAAGGACTTCGACCGGCCCACCTTGCTCGAACTCATGCGACGCACTGTCGCCCAGGTTGGCTTTGACATGAACGCAGGTCGCCTCGACCTTGCGCCGAACGCCTTTTGCACGAACATCGGTCACGGCGACACCCGAATGACCACCCGGGCGAGCAACCATCTGCGTGGCATCTTCAGCAGCTCGCTCCACGAGATGGGCCACGCGCTCTATGACCAGGGGTCACCCAAGGAGTGGGCACTCATGCCGCTCGACGGGCAGACTTCCCTCGCTCTCCACGAGAGCCAATCCCGCTTCTGGGAGAACATCGTGGGTCGCTCGCGTGGCTTCTGGACGTGGTTCACGCCGCATCTCCACGCGGCTTTCCCCGAGACTTCGTCGTTCAACGCCGAACAGCTCTGGCGATTGATCAACAAGGTCGAGCCGGGCTTTATCCGCGTCGGTTCCGACGAGCTGACTTACAACCTCCACATCCTCATCCGGTTTGAGATCGAGGTTGAGATCCTTTCACGAAAGCTGGAAGTGAAGGACATGCCCGAAGCCTGGAACGAGAAGATGCGCTCGTATCTCGGCATTGTGCCGCCCCACGCGGGCCTCGGCTGCATCCAGGACGTCCATTGGACGCGCGGCTCGATCGGCTACTTCCCCACCTATTCGATGGGCAACATGATCGGCGGGCGAATCCTGCGAAGGCTTCAAGCCGAGTTCCCGAACATGGACGACGACTTTGCGCGCGGCAACTTCGCCGGTGTGCTCGGCTGGCTCCAAACGAACCTGTACCAGAAGGCCCAGCTCAAGGTGCCGAAGGAGCAGATCCTCGAAGTTTCGGGCAGCCCGCTCGAAACGTCGGCGTGGCTCGATTACGCCGAGGCCAAATTCAGCGACGTCTACGCGCTGGCTTAGGCAAGAACGAGATTTCCGCCCGCGTGATGCCGCCCTTCTTGCGGATCATCAGGCTGTACTTCGGTGCATCGGTGATGATAAGCGCGTACCGAGTGCCGTATCGACCGACGCGAAAGTCGTATTCGGTGGGGGACTTGGTGCCCGTCCCCGGGTTCAAGGCGAGGAAGCGAGGATCGCTGATCCAGATGTCGTCACCTTCGAATCCGGGTTCGCCGCCCCATAGAGGCCGCGTCAGCCAAACCACTTGGCTTGGCGTGCCGGGCGTGCCGATAGTGACGTCGTCAAGGTCAGAAAGGCGCGTTTCGCGAGTCGCGCTGAGTTCGAAGTAGTCCTCGGAAGGGTAGGCGGTGAGCCGAACGACGGTGAAGTACTTGCCTCCTGTGATTCGGGCGAAGGACGACCATCGGCTGTCGACCTCTTCCTTCGTCCAACCGAGGCACTCGCTCCAATAGCCGAGCCAGCGGGCGACCGTCATCGGGCTGAGGGTGATCGCTAGGTCGGTCGCCTGCCGGTTGAGGCCCTCCCAGCGGTGATGCAACGCGACCGAGCCGGACATGAGCGGCTCGCCAGATCGCTTCCCTTTTCGCGCCATGGAGCGGCCTTCGGCCATGATCGCTGCGCTCGGCTGCTCGAGAAACGAGACATCCGAGAACAGATTGCGCTGCAACAGGCTCCACCAGGCAAGAGCGAGCATGATCTCAATTGTCGGAAAATAGAGAGGATGAAATTCGACTTGGTCGTCAAAAAAGCGAAGGTTTTTCTCCCCACCGGCCCTGAAATCACCGACGTTGGGGTCGCGGATGGTCGAATTGTCGAAATCGGCGACCTAGCCACCGCGAGCGCAGCTGAGGTCGTGGATGGCGAGGGAAAGTGGCTCCTCCCCGGTGTGATCGACACCCAGGTTCACTTTCGCGAACCGGGGCTCGAGCATAAGGAGGACCTCCGAACCGGCGCGATGGCCGCGGTCGCGGGCGGCACGACCACCGTGTTCGAGATGCCGAACACGAACCCGCTGACGATCAACCCGGAAGCCCTCGCCGATAAGCTCAACCGCGCCAGCGGCCGAATGGCCTCGAATTTCGCCTTCTTTGTCGGCGCATCACCGGAAAACCTCGACGACCTCGCCTCGTTGGAGACGTTGCCCGGCACCCCGGGAATCAAGGTCTTCATGGGCAGCTCGACCGGCAGCTTGCTCGTCGAGGACGATGCCTCGCTTCGCAAGGTGCTCGCCAACGGCCACCGGCCCGTCGCCGTCCATAGTGAGGACGAGCCCCGGAATCGCGCGCGGCGAGCGGCGTACGGCGAGGGGACCTTGGAGCCCGATCCCACCCTCGACTACCCGCTCAACGGGACCGCCTCCGACCACCCGCACGTTCGCGACGCCGAATCGGCACGCCTCTCCACAGAACGCCTGCTCAAGCTCAGCGAGGAGACCGGTCGAACCGTCCATATCCTCCACCTCTCCACCGCAGACGAAATCGACCTCATCGCCAGCTTCCGAAAGCGCATCCGCGTCTCCGTCGAGATCACACCCCAACACCTCTTCTTCGCGGGAGCGGAGTGTTACGACCGGCTCGGCACCCATGCCCAAATGAACCCGCCAATGCGGTCCCGGCACCACCGCGATGCTCTGCGCGAAGCGTTTCGCGCCGGATTTTTCAACGTGATCGGCAGCGACCACGCCCCCCACACCTTGGAGGAAAAGGCGGCGGCCTATCCCGCGACGCCGAGCGGCATGCCCGGCGTCCAGACCCTTCTACCCGTGATGCTACGCTTCGCCAAAGAAGGGCTGACGACTTTCGAGGAAGTCGTCCGGTTGACCAGCGTAGCCCCCGCCGAGCTTTATGGCATCAAGGATCGCGGCAACCTTCAAGTGGGCAGCTTTGCCGACTTGGTCCTTATCGACCCGCGCGAGTTCACCGTCGAAGCCGATTGGCTACGATCCAAATGCGGCTGGAGCCCGTACCTTTCCGAATCGTTGTTCGGATGGCCGCTGATGACATGGGTTGGCGGAAAGTTGGCCTATTCTGCAGGTGGCGAACTCGACATCACCGCTGGTCGGCAAGTAGAGTTCAATTGGAAATGAATCGCGAATGGTTGATTGAAACGTGGTCCTATAACACCTGGGCCAACCTGCGCTGGCTTCCGGTGGCACCGACGTGTGGCGGTGACGACGTCATGCGGCACATCCTCCAGGTCGAGGCACGCTGGCTGCAACGCCTCAAGGGCGAAAAGCCGACCCGCAACCAGACCATTAACGAAGCCCAGATCCGAAAGAATGAGGCCGATTGGGCCGAGTTTCTTGCTACCTGCGACTTTGACCGCGTGCTCGAAATCGTCGGCGTCTTTGACCGAGGCACCGTCCACATGTCGTGCAAGGAGATCGCCCTCCACACGCTCAACCACAGCACTTACCACCGGGGCCACTTGCGCCGGCTTGCCGAAGAAGCGGGGATCGACTGGCCAGAGTCTGATCGCTGCTACTGGACGATTCGTTAACCACGGCCGAACTCCCCTCCGGTAAAGTGACGTAGAACCGAGGGCAGGATGGACAACGACGGCATTTCACGCAGAGACGCACTCCTTGCAGGAGCAGGCCTCGCTGCGTTTGCAGGCCTTGGGCTGCCGTCCAACCTCCTCCAAACGAAGGAAAAGAAGATGGAAGTCAAACTGGTACGCGTTCCGGAACACGCAGATATTGAAAAGGCGATCGCAGGCACCGCAGGTGTGGGCATGTCGGCCAAGACCCACGAGGAGCACCTCAAGCTCTGGCAGGGCTATGCCAACAAGACCAACGAGATTCGAAAGGCCCTTGCTGAGCTCGACACCGATCCCGCCAAGGCAAACCAAATCTACTCGCCGATGCGCGCGCTCAAGGTGAACTACGCCTTCGCTTACGGAGGCTACGTGAACCACAACGTGTACTTCCAGACGCTGGGTGGCAAGGGTGGTCCCGCCACCGGTGAGGCCGCTCGGCTGATCAACGCTGCTTATGGCTCGTTCGAGCACTGGGCCGCCGATTGGAAGGCCACCGGCATCGCAGGCCGCGGTTGGGTCTACCTTGGTTACGATTCAGAGCTCGACGAGGTCCGAACTTTCATCGGTGACGCCCAGGACACGTTCCCGACGTGGAACAACCACCTCGTCCTCGCGATGGATGTCTATGAGCACGCTTACTACCTGGACTTCCAGACTGCCCGCGCCAAGTACATCGACGCCTATATGCAGGTGATCGATTGGGATGCGGTCAACGCTCGCATCGCCGCCGCCAAGCGCTAAGCTGAATCTGAGCAACGCGCCTCTCTTGTCCTTCCGGGCGAGAGGGGCGCTTTTCTTTTACTCGACGAAGTCGAAGGAGGTCGGGACGACCGCTCGCTCAACCTTGAGGCGCGAAATGCGCCGTCCGTCGGTTTCGATGACGCTGAAGCGGAACCCCTCGCCTTCGATCGATTCGCCGAGCTTGGGCTGACGGCCAAAGAGGCCAAAAACGTAGCCGCCGAGGGTATCGAACTCTTCGCTTTCGAACTCGGCGCCCAGGGTCCGGGCGACGTCGTCGATGTTCGTCTTGCCATCAACGAGCCAGCCGTCGTTTTCTTGGACAATCGCGGGGGCTTCGTCGTCGTATTCGTCGACGATCTCGCCGACCAGCTCTTCGATGATGTCCTCGATGGTGACGATGCCGGCGGTGCCGCCAAATTCATCCTGAACAACCGCGAGGTGCGTTTTGCTCTGCCGCATCTCGGTGAGCAATTCGTGGAGCTCCCGGTTCTCGGTGACGAACATCGGTGGTCGCATCAGGCGGCGAAGGCTCACCGGCTGGTTCTCTTGGTTGAGGATCGCGAGGAACAGGTCCTTCGCGTGGATGACGCCGACGATCTGGTCGTCGGTGCCTTCAAAGAGCGGTATGCGCGTGTGACCCGACTCCTGAATGAGCTTGAGGACATCGTGAGGGTCGCTGTTGACCGGCGCGGCATCGAGTTCGGTGCGCGGGGTCATGACTTCCCGAGCGACTGTGTCGCCGAACTCAAAAACGCTGTGGAGCAGCTCGCGCTCTTCGCTCTCGATCTCGCCCATCTCCTCGGCGGATTCGACGAGGGTCTTGATCTCTTCCTCCGTTTGGTTGGCGATCGAGTACTGCGCCTTTCCACCAAATCGCCGTGTGACAAGGTTGGCGAGGCCGCTGACAAGGTTGGCGGGAATGGTAAAAATCGCCCCAACCGCAAGGATCATCGGTCGAAGGAAGGCGGCCACTCGGTGGGGATAAAGTGCGGCGTAGCTGCTCGGGATAAGTTCAAAAACGATGCTCAGCACGAGGACAGGGATCGCGATGACCACCATCGACAGGACAAACGAAGTCCCCAGCCAGTCCGAGACCCTCGGCGCAAGCAAGAACGAGCACAGCACCATGCCGATGCGCACCGCCTGGAGGGCAAAGACGTGGGCACTGACCAGCTTCTGGCGACGGTCGTACAGGTCTTGAAGCCGGTTGCCGCGTGCCTCGTCGTTCTCGCGAACGTGGCGGATGTGGTGGCCCTTGATCGAGTCGAGCGCTTTCTGACTCGCAACCAGGATCGCGGACAGCATCAGCAAGCTGAAAAGTCCACCGAGCACGGCAAAGCCATTAGCGATGAACCCGAGTCCGAGGGCATCCAGTTCTTCCGAAGCGCCGTGCGATTGCCCCGCGAAGGCAATAAGCCCCAGAATGCTCGCCACCAGGATGAAGGTGACGCCGAATTCAAATCTGCGGTTGCGTTGACGCGGACTCATTTCGGTGCCAACCCAAACATCAGCAGCCCCATGACAACGCCGACGCCGGCGCCAAGGCTGACCTCATAGATCGAGTGAATCTTCGCCTCATAGCGCGATTGAGCGATGATCGCAGCAAGGAGCAGCGCAATTGCGGAGACCAGGAACTTGTCGGTCATGAACATGACCGATGTCGCGAAGAAGAAGCCGAACGCGGCATGCCCCGAGACAAGCCCGCCCTTGAGGACCTGGCCACGCTTTCCGAGGCCCTTGCCGATGACGACGATGATGAAGCAGAGGAATCCACCTGCGATCATCCGGACCGGAATCGAAGTCCCCAGGCCGTCGGTGCTGAGGTTGATCTTGATCGTTTCCCAGCGGTTCTCACCGAGGATGAGCAGTCCACCGACGACGAGCGCGATGATGGTTGTGATGAGGACCGCGCCCGCCGCAATGTCCTTGGCGAACTTGGCCAGCGGCGAGTAGTTAGGGGAGACAAGGTCGACGGTGGCCTCAATCGCCGAGTTGAACATTTCGGCGATGACGACGAGCGAAATCGTGAAGAGAAGCACGAGCATCTCGCGAAGACCAAGGTTCACGAAGATGCCAAGCAGCATAACGACCAGCACAACGTAGAGGTGGAATCGCATGTGCCGCTGGGTGCGGAAGGTGTGGACGACGCCGTTGAAGGCGACCTTAAACGGCCCAAAGAGGTCTCGCTTCTTATCGCTGCTCAAGGCTGACCTCCTCTTGACGATAGATCGAGAACCAATCCTCTTCTAGCTCGATATTCATGCGGCGGAGGACTTCCCTCGTCGCCGCCATCATCCGGCGAAGCTCCTCAGGCGACTCATCGTCGTAGCCGAGAAGGTGCAGGATGCCGTGGATGGTGAGAAAAGCGCACTCCTGGGCAAAGCTGACCCGCCGAAGCTTGGCCTGGGCCGAGGCAACCTCCGCGCAAATCGCGATGTCGCCGAGGGGCCAGTCGGCCTGATCCTCCATGCCCGAAGGGAACGTGAGAACGTCGGTCGCGGCGTCAATGCCCCGATAGGTCCGGTTCAAGTCGCGGATCGCATCGGCAGAGCAAAGCTCAATCGAGATCTTCGTGTTTTGTCGGCCTGCCCAAGCGAGCACCTCAAGGCCGGCGTTTCGGATGGCCTTTCTTGGCGTTCGAAAGGCACTTCGATTACTGATCAGGATGGAGTTGCTACTAGGAGGTTCCATAAGGAATGCCGACAAGGTGCGCTCAGCGCACAAGAAGGGTCGGCGTGGATTGCCCAGAGACCGTCCCTAGAGTAGGGACGGCGCAAGTCGCAAATGCGTCGTGCCGAAGAATGCTGGACATCAACTTTTCGGCGTTCATGGTCGAATGGGGTCGACCCATTTGCGGGTCGACCACTTCAAACTATTGGCGAGAACCTCGTCGACGCTTAGCCCGTCGTCGCTTTTCGCTCGGCTTTTCGTAGTGAGCGTGCTCCTTCAGGGTGCGCAAAACACCGCTCTGCTGCATCTTCATGTTGAAGCGCTTCAGCGCGGAGTCGATCGATTCATTCGGCTGGACGTGGACGTAAATCAAACCTTCTTATCTCCGTGAAGGGCAATTATGGCACAAACCGCACACTATTTGAGCGCGGGGCCTTGCAGGGCGATCAGCTTGTCCTTGTTCGCCTTACTGAGCAGGGCGACCATCGCGGCCTGGGTCTTCTTGGTGACCTCTTGGACCTTGGGGCCTGCGATCTTGCCGACCTTCTCCATGAACTGCTGCTGCAGCTTCTGGGCTTCTTCTTGCGACTTCGGCTTCTTGTCCTTGAATTCGGGGCTGACCTGCTTCGCCGCCGCCTCTTGGATCGCGGCCGCCTTCTTCAGGCCGTCCTGGTAGAGGTTGCGCAGCTTGGTCACCGTCGCTGGGGCAACGCCCACTTCCTTCGCAACCTTTGGATCCATCAGGCAGGTGATGCCGGCGTTCTGGAGCGTGAGTTCGCGGAGCCGCTTGGTTTGGGTGGGGGTGAGGACCTTGATGACGTTGTCCTTCAGCGCGACATTGAGGGCAATCACCTTGCTCTCTTGAGGTCGGTACTGCTTCCCTGCCTTTTGGGCCGCCTCGGCTTCCTTCTGGAACTGCTTCATCAGGGCTTCGCGCTTCTTTCGGTCCGCCTCGGCAAACGAGTTCATCTTTGACCGCTGAGCGTCAGTGACGCCGATCTCTTTCTGGATCATCCGGTCTTGCAGGATCACGATGTCGGCCACGTAGCGATCAAAGGCAAGGTCGGCCCGGACCAGGGCCACGCTACCGACGAGGGCAAGGCCGGCAATAAGACGAGCAAAAACGCGATTCACCACAACATTATGAAACGTATTTCTCGCTTCCTCAGTTCACCCCGACATTCCAATAAGGACTTCGGCCCCCGGAAGAACGCTCTTCACTTCGGCGATGAGCTGTTCTGTGGGGTTCACCGCCATGTCGGTGAGGAGGGGCGGGTGGTCGGTCGTCGGCAACAGTTGGATCTGGACGATGTGGTCACCGGCGAACTTCTTCAACACGTCGCGCAGCGCTCGGAGCTGCGATTGGGTCGCTGATCGGAGCTTGAGCGTGGTGGTTCGTTCGGGTTCAGCAAGGCCATAGGCCTCCAACGTGCCTTCGATGGTGCGAACATCCTCGACCCGGATCTCAGGCGGGCGCTCGTCGCGCGCATCCTTCATCACGTAGCCCGAGATTTGGACCACCGCATCCTTCTGGAGCTCTTCGCGCAGCTTCGCGTAGTTCTTCGCAAAGACCATGCCGCCCACTTGGCCGGAAAAGTCTTCCAGCACGAGGCTCGCCATCTTTTCGCCGCTTCGCTTGCTCACCATCGTGCGAAGCGCGGCGATGACGCCGGCAACCTTCACGTAGCTGCCATCTTCTTGCTCAAGGACCTCGGCCGCGCGGTGAGTTGATTGCTGAAGGAGGAGCTTTTCGAGGCCGCGCAGCGGGTGGTCGGAGACATAGATGCCCATGACCTCCTTCTCACTCGCGAGCTTCGCCGTGCGTCCGAGTTCGGTGCTTTCGGGGATGGCCGGATACTGCGTGGGGCCACCGCCGGTCCCTGATCCTTCGCCAAAGAGTGAATCCTGACCCGCGAGCTTGTTCTTGAGCGCATTGTCCGCAAATTGCAGCGCGCCCTCCATGTGATCCAGCAGGGTTTGACGATTCGGGTTGATGCCATCAAGGGCACCCGCCCGGATCAAGCCTTCCAGCGCGGTCTTATTAAGGCCCGCCGGGCGCATCCGCTCGCAGAACTCGAAGAGGTGGGTGAAGGGGCCGGACTCCGCGCGTTCGCGCTTGATCGCCTCGACAACGCCCTCTCCCACACCCTTGATCGCGACGAGGCCGAAGCGGATCGCGGGCGTCTTGCCTTGGGCCTCGACCTTAAAGTCGGCATCGGACGAATTGACGTCGGGCTGAAGCACCGGGATCTTCATCCGGCGACAGTCTTCAATGAACGCGCTGACGCGGTCTGTGCTCGAAAGGTACGCGCTGAGCAGCGCAGACATGTATTCGACCGGATAGTTCGCCTTCAGGTACGCGGTTTGGTAGGCGAGGATGCTGTAGCAGACCGCGTGGGCCTTGTTGAAGGCATAGCCGGCGAACGGCAACAGCAGCTCCCAAATCTCTTCGGCAGCGGCCTCCGCGACTCCCGCTGCCGCCGCGCCCTGCATGAACTCGATCTTCATCGCCTTCATCGCCTGGACGTCCTTCTTTCCCATCGCGCGGCGAAGGATGTCGGCCTTGCCGAGGCTGAAACCGGCAATCACCTGGACGAGCTTAAGAACCTGGTCCTGGTAGACGATGACGCCATAGGTCTCGTCGAGAATCTTGTCCATCCGCGGGTCGATGGACTTGGGTTCAATGCGGCCGAACTTGGTGTCGATGAAGCGCGGGATGTGCTCCATCGGTCCCGGACGGTAGAGGGCGATCATCGCCGCGAGTTCACGGATGGAGTTCGGCTTAAGCTGGGTCACCCAGCGCGTCATGCCGCCACCTTCAAGCTGGAACACGCCGATCGTCTCGCCGTTCGCGAGCATCGCAAAGGTCTTTGCGTCGTCCTCGGGGATCGCCTGTATGTTGAACTCGGGATCCTTGTGCTCGCGGATCAACTTCACCGCTCGGGAAAGGACGGTGAGGTTGCTCAGCCCCAGGAAGTCCATCTTGAGCAGACCGATCTTCTCGAGGATGCCCATCTCGTAGGCCGTCACCGGCTGGCCGTCGTTGCCGCGATAAAGCGGAACGTATTCGACGAGCGGATCGCGCGAGATGACGACGCCTGCGGCGTGAACGCCGGTATGGCGCGAGAGGCCCTCGACCGACTCCGCCGTCTTCACCAGCTCTTCGAGCCGGCGGTCGGACTGGACAAGGTCGCGAAACTCGGCAATCTCCTTTCGCGCCCGGGCGATGGACCAACCCGGCAAGGTTGGGATGGTCTTACAGAGGCGGTCGGTCTCTTGCGGAGAGTAGCCCATGACCCGGCCCGCGTCCTTGATCGCGGCCTTCGCGCCCAGGGTCCCGAAGGTGACGATCTGGGCGACGCGGTCGCTGCCAAAGCGCTCATTGACGTACTGGATGACCTCGTCACGCCGGGCGTCCTCAAAGTCCATGTCGATATCGGGCATGGAGATTCGCTCGGGGTTGAGGAATCGCTCGAAGGTGAGGTCGTATTCAACCGGGTCGACGTCGGTGATGCCGATGCAATAGGACACCAACGAGCCCGCCGCCGAGCCGCGGACGCCAAAGTAGATGCCCTTCTGTCGGCTGTATTCGGCGAACTCGCGCACGAGCAGGAAGTAGTCACCAAAGCCGGTCTTTTCGATAACATCGAGCTCGTAGTTGAGGCGGTCGAGGCAGAGCTCGGGGTTCTTCGTGCGGTCGTTGAGACCGTTCTCGGCGAGCTGCCGCAGGTACCGGAAGGAGTCGGTTTCGCCCTCGGGCAGGGTCGGCTCGGGCATCGGAGCGCGCTGCTTGTCCAGCTCGACGTTGCACATCTCCGCGATCATCTGGGTGTTCGCGAGGGCCTCCGGATTCTCCGGGAAAATCGCGGCCATCTCCTCTTGCGATTTCAGATAGAACTCGTCGGTTTCGAATCGGAACCTGCGCTCATCGGAGACGTTGGCACCCGTTTGGATGCAGAGCAAGACGTCGTGGGGCTCACTGTCGCTCTTGCAAAGGTAGTGGGCGTCGTTCGTCGCGACGAGCGGCAGCTTCAGCTCCTTTGAAATCTTGATGAGCGAATCCTTAATCGCGGCCTGCTGCGGGAGTCGGTGGTCCTGAAGCTCGATAAAAAACCCATCGGGGCCAAACATCTCGCTGTACATCCCGGCGATGTATTGGGCTCGCTCGTAGTCGCCCTTCAGGAGCTCTTGGCAGACCTCGGACCCAAGGCAGGCCGAGGTCGCGATGACGCCCTTCGAGTGGGCGCGAAGGATCTCGTGGTCCACGCGAGGCTTGTAGTAATAGCCCTCCAGCGAAGCGATGGAGCTGAGCTTGCAAAGGTTGCGATAACCTTCGAGGTCCTTGGCAAGGAGCAGGAGGTGATAGGCGTTCTTCTCGCCGTCGCCCTTCTTTTCCTTGATCCCCTGGGGGGCAACGTAGGCCTCGACGCCGAGCAAGGGCTTGATCCCCTGGCTCTTGCACTCGAGATAGAACTTCATGACGCCAAACATGACGCCGTGATCGGAGATCGCGAGGGAGTTCATCCCGAGCTCTTTCGCTCGGCGGACCATGTCTGGGATTCGGTTGGCACCGTCAAGGAGCGAGTATTCCGTGTGGTTGTGGATGTGGACAAACTCGCGCATGGATAACAAGATTGTGGACGGAAATCGGGGCTTCTTGGTCGCGCGTTGGGCGGCGATTTTCGACCTTTGCGGTGTGCCCCGTGCAATGCCCTCCGAGTCTATGTATAATCACGGCACTTACGGGGGATGATCGTGCCCCTTGGGAGGTGCAAATCATGATGCAGATGCGAAAGCTATGGATCCTTTCTTCGCTCGTCGTGACCGTGGGTGCCCTTGCAGGATGCAACGGCGGCGGTAGCGACACGGGAGCCACGACGACGGGTGGAGCAAAACCCTCAGGAACCGGCGGTCCTGCCCCTGAAGGCGGCGGTAGCGCAGGTGGCCGAAAGATGCCCAGCGCAGCTCCGGTGGAAGCGAGCGGCGACAAGATCAAGATCGGCGTGGTTGCCAGCTTGACCGGTGACCAAAAGCCTTGGGGCGACGACCAGCTCGCTGGCGCCCAGATCGCGGTTGACGAGTTCAACGCCGCAGGTGGCCTGAACGGCAAGATGGTTGAGATCGTCAAGGGCGACTCGGCCTCCAAGCCGGAATCGGCCCGAAGCGCAGCCGAAAAGGTGATGTCGGAAGGCGTCATCGGCATTGTTGGCGAGGTCAGCAGCGGCAACACGATTCAGATTGCTAAAGCAGCCTTTGACAAGGGCATTCCGGTGGTCGCGGTGGGTGCAACCCGAACCGACCTCACCGATGTCGGTGGCCACGTCTTCCGCGTTTGCTACACCGACGACTTCCAGGGCCCGCTCATGGCGAAGTTCGCCTATGACAAGCTCGGTCTTCGCAACGTTGCCGTCATGACGGACAACAAGCTTCCCTACTCCCAGGGCCTCAGCGAAAGCTTCAAGGCACAGTTCGAGAAGCTCGGAGGCAAGATCGTGAAGGAATCGTTCTATGAGAGCGGCACGACCCAGTTCAGCGCTCAGCTGACCGAGTTGAAGAGTGCCAACCCTGAGGGCGTGTTCCTTAGTGGCTACTTCACCGAAGTCGGTCCGATTGCTCAGCAGGCTCGCGCAGCGGGCATCAACGTCCCCATGTTTGGTGGAGACGGTTGGGACTCGGAGCAGATCCTCACCAGCGGCGGCGAAGCGATCACCAACAACGGCTACTTCTGCAACCACTACAACAACCAGGACAACCGACCGCAGGTCATTGACTTCCTGAAGAAGTGGCGCGCGAAGTACGGCGGCAAGGACCCCGGCACCACGATGGGTGCGCTTGGCTACGATGCCATGGCGCTCACCCTCGACGCTCTGAAGCGAGCCAAGGGTGCCAACAGCACCGCGCTCCTCAATGCGATCGAAGACACCGTGGGCTTCAAGGGCGTTTCCGGCGACATCACCCTTAAGGGAATGAACGGTAACCCTCCGAAGCGCGCCATCGTCGTTCAGGTGACCAAGCTCGGCCCGACCGGCTGGCAGAAGTTCGCCAAGGACTACACCCCCGAAGACCTGAAGAAGTAAATTGATCCACTCCTTCACCGACCTACTTGCGGGAGCGTCACTCACGACGCTCCCGCAACAGTTAGCCAGCGGCATCTTGCTTGGTGCGATCTATGCCTTGATCGCGCTCGGTTACACGATGGTCTATGGCGTCCTCAAGCTCATCAACTTCGCCCACGGCGAGGTCTATATGCTTGGGGCTTACACCGCTTTGTTTGTCACCTGGGCTCTCGGCTTCACCCCGAATGCGCCCAACCCACCCGAGGCAAGGGTCTGGATGCTCCTCATCATGCTGCTCGCCAGCATGACGGTCTGCGCGATCGTTGGCATCCTCATTGAACGCTTCGCCTACCGACCGCTGCGAAACCAACCCCGAATTGCCTCGCTGATCACCGCGATTGGACTCTCCCTCCTTCTCCAATACGGTGGACAGCTCGTTCTCCCGGTTTCGCCTCCTCCGAGCATCGACTCGAAGGTCAACCCGTTTTCCGATAACGTCAAGTTCGTTCTGAAGCAGGGCGATTCGGCCCTTCTGACCCAGGCCGCTGGATTCCAACCCAAGGTGGACCAGGCCCAAGCCGCTTTTGATGCCCAGCTGAAGAGCGAGAAGAGTCAGTTCGACCTTTCTCCCCGCGGCGAAGAGCTCAAGAAGGCGCTCGAAGACGTCAAGCGCGAGCAAAAGGTGGTTACCGACTCGGCAAACGCCTCGAAGGTCGAAATCACGCTTCCCAAGGGCCAGCTGATCATGCTCGGCATGGTGGTGGCGCTGATGGCCGCGCTCACCTACTTGGTCATGTTCACCAAGCGCGGACGGGCGATGCGAGCGGTCTCGCTTGACTTCAATGCGTCGTCCCTCATGGGCATCAACGTCGACTCGATTGTCACATTCACCTTCATCGTGGGTTCGTCGCTCGCTGGTGCGGGCGCAATGATGACGGCGACCTTCTTGCCGGGAACCCAGATCAACACCTATTTTGGCGTTCTCCCCGGAACCAAGGCCTTCGTAGCGGCGGTTCTTGGCGGTATCGGCAACATCCCCGGCGCGGTGCTTGGCGGCATGCTGATGGGCATTGCCGAGGTCATCGTGATTTGGCTCGGCTATGACGCCTACAAGGACGCCCTTGCATTTGTCGTCCTCATCGCCGTGCTCATCTTCCGACCTGGTGGACTTCTCGGCTCGGCCAAGGTGGAAAAGGTCTAATCCATGGATTCGGTTGCCCTTCGTCGCCTAGGTTTTCGCCTGCTCTGGATTGCGCTTGGCGTTGCCTTCGCCTTCCTCGTCCAGTGGGTCGCGCTTAGCAGCGGCCAGTTCAACAGCAACGGCCAGCGCCTTTTCTTCCTTGCCGGTCTGTACGTCACGCTGGCGGTCAGCCTTAACCTGATCAATGGCATCACGGGCCAGTTCTCGATGGGCCACGCCGCCTTCTATCAGGTCGGCGCCTACACCACCGGTGTCCTTGCTGCGAAGTTCTATAGTGACGGCGCGGGACTTGCCTCGAAGTACCCGTTGCCCTGGCTGATCGGCATGATGTTCGCGGGCGGTCTGGTTGCCGCTCTCGCGGGATTCATCGTCGGACTTCCCTCCTTGCGACTCAAGGGCGACTACCTCGCAATTGTCACGCTGGGATTCGGTGAGATCATCCGCATCATCGTCCAGAACCAAAAGTCGCTCGGCGGCTCCTACGGCATGGACGTGAAGCCAAAGATCGACTTTATCTGGCTCTCAACCCTGCTGGCGATTGCGACGATTGCGATCTCGCGCAACCTCCTGAAGAACGTCCACGGCCTCGCCTTCCTGGCTGTCCGTGAGGATGAGGTGGCGAGCTCCGCGATGGGTGTTCGGGTCACGCGGATCAAGATTGCCGCCTTCCTGCTCGGTTCCGCGCTCGCGGGTGCGGCTGGTGCGCTCCTTGCCCACCACGAGACGTTCATCTCGAAGGACACCTTCCCGATGGACCTGAGCTTCATCATCGTCACCATGGTCGTCCTCGGTGGAACGGGCTCAATCACGGGTTCGACGCTCGCCGCGATCACGCTCTATCTCATTCCCGAGCGAATGCGCGACCTTAAGGACGTCCCCGTGAGCTACGCCGCCCTCGGCGTCATCATGCTCATCGTCACGGTAGCGTTTGTTCGTCGCACGATGGAAAAGGACTTCTCGAAGCTGCGAACGGTGAAGCTGGTTGCCCCTTGGTTTGTTAGCATCGTCGTCGTCGCTGTCGGCGGTGCTGCGCTGAAGAACGTTGGCCCCTTGTCGAAGGTCATTGATGGCCAGCAGCTGCGTTTCGTCATCTTCGCGTTGACCCTGATCACCCTCATGTTGCTGCGACCGCAAGGCATCTTTGCTCACCACGAGTTCAGCCTCCAATGGTTGAAGAAGGTGCTAGCCAGGTTCACGAAGCGCTCGGGCGAGGTGGCATCATGAGCCTACTCTCGCTCGACAAGGCGACGATTCAGTTCGGTGGTCTCATCGCGGTCAACCAGGTCAGCTTCTCGCTCGATAAGGGCGACATCTTCGGCCTGATCGGCCCGAACGGTGCCGGGAAGACGACCTGCTTCAACCTCATCACCGGCATCTATGAACCGACCGGTGGGTCGGTCACGTTCGACGGCAAGGTCATCGCGAAGGCCGGAAAGTCGGCTGGACCCGAGTCCATCGCCAAGATGGGCATCTGCCGCACCTTCCAGAACATCCGTCTTTACGGTTCGCTCTCCGCGATTGAGAATGTCATGGTGGGCGGCTTCCTCCGTCACCGGACCGGTCTCTTCTCTGCCCTGTTTGACCTCAAGCGTGCGGCCGATGAGACGGTGGAGCTCCGTGAGGCAGGCATGAAGCTGCTCCAAGCGGTCGGCCTCGACGATGTCGCCGACGTACGAAGCCGCGACCTACCCTACGGCAGTCAGCGACGCCTGGAAATCGCCCGCGCGATGGCCACGCAGCCGAAATTGCTCCTTCTCGACGAACCCGCCGCCGGCATGAACCCTCAGGAGAAAATGGACCTGATGGAAGTGGTCAGAAGCATTCGCGATCAGTTCGGCATGACCGTTCTCCTCATCGAGCACGACATGCGCTTCGTCATGGGACTCTGCGAGAAGATCTTTGTGCTCGACCACGGCGAGGAGATCGCCTTTGGACTTCCGGAAGAAGTGCGCGCGAACCCGAAGGTCATCGCCGCCTACCTCGGCGAGGCCCATTAGACCCACCACCGTAGCGCGACTCCTTTTCACACGTCAAGAAGGCCATGGGATTGATCACACCGCTCTTGCTGAATCTGACCATGGCCTCCACCACGTTGCCGGCGTCGATGAACGAATACACGCACCGTCTGACCAGTGCCGTTCTTGACGAGGTGAAGAAAGGGGACAACGTCGTCATCGCCCCGATCAGCGTCTACCTCTGCACGTCGATCATGCTTCAGGGTGCGCGTGGCCAGTCGGTCCAGGACCTGAATCAGATCCTCGGCCTGGGCAAGATGAAGGCGTCCGATTCGGCATCCGCGATCGGCGAATTCCTGCGCGACCTTCGGGGAGCCAAGGGAGCAAGTTTTCAGTTCACCAACGCGCTTTGGATCAATTCCAAGTACGGCGTGAAGACGCCCAGCCCGGAAATGGAAGCCAGTGTTTTCCCGTTCACCAAGGCCGACGGAGCCCTCGTGAAGCGCGTGAACAGCTGGTGCTCGAAGTCGACGAAGGGCCGCATTCCGAAGCTGATCGAATCGGTGGAAAAGGACACAAACATGATCCTGACCAACGCGATCACGTTTGATGGCGATTGGGAAGATCCGTTTGAGAAGCAGTGGACGAAGAAGGAGAACTTCAAGGGCACGCGCGGCGACACCAAGGTCGACATGATGCTCAAGCGGGCGCACTTTGACTATGCCAAGCTGGCGGATGGCACCCAGGTCCTGAACATGCCGTATGTCGGCAATCGCTACGCGGGGCTCTTCGTGCTGCCTAAGGCCGGAAAGAACACGAACGGCGTCCTCGGCGCATTGACCACCCCCACCTGGAACAGCTGGCTCGATAAGCTCCAGCACCAGGAGGTCATCGTGCGCGTTCCCAAGGTGAAGCTCGAATCTGAGTTCCGCCTCGATCGCGCGCTCGGCCAGGTCGGCTATGGGCCGCTCTATCGCCGCGTGGACCTCTCTGGCTTTGCGAAGGGCCTGGAGCAGCAGCAGATCACCTCGGCGATCCACAAGACCTTCCTGAAGATCGATGAGAAGGGCACCGAAGCGGCCGCTGCGACTGCGATGATGATGCGAGCGGGTTCCGCGATGAACCCGGTGGAGCCGCCGAGCTTCACCGCTGACCGGCCTTACCTGTTCTTCATCTATGACACGAAGACCAAGCTGATCCTCTTCTCGGCGTCCGTCCAGAACCCCTAACGCTTACATGGCCTACCTCCCCCTATGGTGTTCTCATCATCTGGAGAGGTAGGCCTCTCCTTTTGTCATCTGCAACACCGTTCGAGTGCGTGAAGAGGGTGGGCTAAGCTAACCCCGAACACAGGGCTGATGATTTTGACCGGCTCAAACGACGATACAGGACAAGATGACAACAGGGCCGTACCGGAATTAGCGTTCATGCGTTAGTGGCAATATGGGATTGATCACACCGCTACTACTAAACCTCACCATGGCCTCGACAACGCTTCCGTTGTCCATTAATGAATACTCGCACCGTCTGACGGGAGCCGTTCTCAACGAAGCAAAAAAGGGCGACAACGTGGTGATTGCCCCGATCAGCGTCTACCTTGGTACGTCGCTCATGCTTCAAGGTGCTCGCGGCCAGTCGGTCCAAGACCTCAACGAGGTTCTCGGCCTCGGAAAATTGAGAGCCTCAGATTCGGCCTCGGTCATCGGCGACCTGCTTCGGGACCTCCGAGAGGCAAAGGGTGCAAGCTTCCAATTCACGAACGCACTTTGGATTCAATCCAAGTACGACGTAAAGACTCCCAGCCCCGAACTTGAAGCCAGTGTCTTCCCGTTCGCCAAGCCCGACGGAGCACTCGTCAAGCGCGTCAACGATTGGTGTTCGCTCTCCACCAAGGGGCGAATTCAAAAGCTACTCGACAAGGTCGAGGACGACACGAACATGATCCTGACCAACGCGATCACGTTTGACGGTGATTGGGAGAGCCCCTTCCAAAAAGAGTGGACGAAAAAGGAAACCTTCAAGGGCACGCGAGGCGATAGCCAGGTCGACATGATGCTCAAGCGCTCGCAATTCGAGTATGCGCAGCTCGTCGACGGGACTCAGGTTCTCAACATGCCCTATGTGGGTAACCGCTACGCCGGTCTTTTCGTCTTGCCACAGGCTGGAAAGAACCCAAGCGCCGTTCTCGCCAAGCTGGATACACCCACTTGGAACAACTGGCTTGATCGGATGGAACCCCAGGACCTACTCGTCCGGATCCCGAAGGTCAAGCTGGAATCCGATCTCCAGCTCGACCGGGCACTCGTCCGAATCGGCTACAAGCCCCTCTTCAAGCAAGTGGATCTCTCCGGATTTGGTCGTGGGCTCGAACAGCAACAAATCACGCACGCCATCCACAAGACGTTCTTGAAGATCGACGAGAAGGGTACCGAGGCCGCCGCCGCAACGGCAATCAGGATGGTTTCGGGTTCGCCGGGTCCGCGGCAGGAGCCGATTCTCTTCACCGCTGATCGGCCCTACTTGTTCTTCATCTATGACACGAAGACCAAGCTGATCCTCTTCTCGGCTTCGGTCCAGAACCCCTGACAAGCCCCTTCGAACAGAAAAAACTCCCTCGGTCCTGAACGGAACGAGGGAGTTTTGCTTTGTCCAAGCGTCGCAGCTTAGAACTTGGCGACGCGGAGACCAGCGTTGACGATGTCATCCACGCTCGGGAGGACGTAGCGCTCAAGCGGCTCCACCCACGGCACCGGAGTGTCGAGGCGGGTCACGCGGACGGGAGGAGCGTCGAGGTACTCGAACGCCAGGTCGCTCATGCGGGCGACGACCTCACCGGCAAAGCCGCAGGTCATCGGTGCTTCGTTGACCACGACAAGGCGGTTGGTCCGCTTGATCGACTCGAGGATCGTGGCCTCGTCGAGCGGGACCAGGGTGCGAAGGTCGATGACTTCGGCCTCGATTCCCTGTCCGGCGAGCGTCTCCGCCGCCTGAAGGCAGTGATAGACGTTCTGACCGTAGGTCACGTAGGTGAGGTCCTTTCCGGGGCGACGAATCGCGGCCTTTCCGAGGGGGACAAGGTAGTCACCTTCAGGCAGGTCTTCGGCGATCTTGGAGTCGCGGTAAAGGTTCTTCACCTCATAGAAGATGGTCGGGTTGCCGCTTCGAATCGCCGCCTTGAGCAGGCCCTTGGCGTCCGAAGGGGTCGACGGGCAAACGATCTGGAGTCCGGGCGAGTTCGCGAACCAAGCCTCGTTCATCTGGCTGTGGTAGAGCGCGCCACCCGAGTAGCCACCGGCGGGACCACGGACGACGATCGGCATGTTGACCTCGCCGGCGGTTCGGTAGTGGTAGGTCGCCATGTTGTTGACGATCTGGTCGAATCCGCACGAGATGAAGTCGATGAACTGCATTTCGCAGACGACGGTCATGCCGTTGAGCGCCATACCGACCGCCGAGCCAATGATGGCGGCCTCGCTGATCGGCATATCGACCACGCGGTGGGTGCCGAACTGCTCTTGCAGGCCTTCCGTCACACCAAATGCTCCACCCAGGAGACCGACGTCTTCACCCTGGATGATCATCATCGGGTTGCGTTCCATCTCCTCGGTCAGCGCCTCTTTGAGGGCATTGAGGAAGTTCTTCTTCGTGGCTTTCGCCGTATCGGGAGTTACCGTCGCGCTCATGAAATCTCCTTGAAAACCCACTT
The DNA here is from genome assembly GCA_018268355.1 of Armatimonadota bacterium. GTDB lineage: Bacteria > Armatimonadota > Fimbriimonadia > Fimbriimonadales > Fimbriimonadaceae > JAFDWR01. The sequence continues at coordinate 540,565 of JAFDWR010000001.1, forward strand.
GCCGCCTTCTTCGGCGGGGGGCACGGGCGAGGCGAGAGCAAACTCGATGCCCTCGTTCAAGTATTCGACGACTTCCGGCGGGAAGTCCTCGTTCGTGGTTTGGGCCGAACCCTTACCCTCGGCCATGTAAAGACCGGCTTCTTCCTTGCTCAGGTAGCCCCAATCAAGGAGCTTGGCTCGGCAGATCGCAATCGGGTCTCGCTTGCGGCCTTCTTCAACGCCCTGCGTCGGTCGGTACTTCGCCGCTCGATCGTCGTCGTGGTCGCCGTGGCCATAGGCTCGGAAGGTCTTGCACTCGACAATGCTGGGGCCGTTACCGGCGCGGGAGAAGGACACCGCCTCCATCACCTTGTCGTAGACGTCGAAGACATCTTGACCGTCGGCGACGAGGCCGGGGATGCCATAGCCATCGGCTCGGCGAGCGAAGTCTTCAAGCGAGTACTCCAGGTGGGTCGGCGTTCCGTAAGCCCATTGGTTGTTCTCGATGATCGTGACGACGGGCAGCTTGTGGACCGCGGCATAGTTGATCGCTTCGTGGAAGACGCCCTGGGCGGTCGAGCCCTCACCATTGTAGGTGACGACGACCGCGTTGCCGCCCTTCATTCGGTCGGCATAGGCCACACCAGCAGCGACCGGAATCGTTCCTGCGAGCATCGAGGTCGAGTGGATGATGTTCGCGCTACGGCGGCCGATGTGCGACCAGTTGTCGCGTGCTCGTCCGGGCGAATCCGATCGACCCCACACCTGGCTACAGACTTCCTTGATCGACATGCCGATGCGATTCTCATCGCGCCATCGGAACTTCGCGTCCTTCAGGAAGAAGCCAGGCATGTCGCGGTGGATCGGCGAGATCCAGTCCGTCGATTCAAGGCCATACAAGGAGCCGACAATGACGGCTTCCTGGTTGTGGGAAGAGTAGAGGGTGCCCTTCAGTCGTCCGCGCTTCTTCTCTTTGATCAGGCGGACGTCGAAGTAACGGGCGAGGAAGAGTTGCTTGAAGATCTCAAGACAATCTTCCTTCGAAAGCAGTTGGTGCGGTGGTTTATGACCTTCCTTGGCCGAGACCGTCGTTGCGCTCAAAACGTGAATTCTCCTAGGCGTGTGCCCACTTGTAAGGGTACCCCCTTTTGATTACGGTCTTTCCCCCCACGTTCATTAGCCAAAATGACATCGACCCAGACTCCAAAAGAGTCTGGGTCGATGCGAGTTGGTCCGGCGAATTAGTTGCCGTACTGAGTGATCCAGCCCCAAAAGTCGTCGGGACTGCCATAGCCAACCTTGGTGGCGATGATCGAGCCATCGGCGTTGAGGACCATCTGGGTCGGCATCGCTTCGATGTTGTAGGCCTGGGCCACGTCCTTTCGCTCATCGACGTCGATTCGGCAGAACACCATCGACTTCGCCATCTTCTCGCCGAATTCCGGCTTGTCGAGGACGTCGGCAGCGAGTCGCTTGCACGGGCCGCACCAGGTGGCAAAGAAGTCGACGAAGATCTTTCGACCGCTCGCCGAGGCGGCTCGCTTGGCTTCCTCGAGGTCGGTGTACCACTTGGCACCTTCCATGTCAGCAAAGCTCACTTCCTTCGATCCATCGGGAGCGTTGAAGGCGAAAGCGGTGTCGCCGAGGGTTCCGTTCAGCTTGACCGACGTGGTGTCGAGGATGAGGATCTCAGCCTTTCCGCCGTTCTTCCACTCGAACTGGGCTTGTCGAGCCACTCGGTCGCCGTCGAGGTAGAGCGACATGGTTCGGGTCTTCGACTCGTCCATGAACGCGGAAACGCCTTCGAGGTCCATTCCCTTTCGGTTGACCGTGCCGAGCGACTTTTCGTTGTAGCCCTTGAGGGTCGACTTGAAGAACGGGTTCCAGATGAGCAGGTCGCTGTTGTTGAACTGCTTCTTGATCGCATCCGGAGTCTGGTCGGTCTTGAAATAGGTCTTGCTCTTCTTGTCGTACTTGGTGATCTGGGTGCCGTCGGCAATCCAAATCATCGTGTTCGTCTCGATCCGAGCCTTGTTTGGCTTTTGGAGAGCGATCTTGTAGTTCGTGGCCGACTGGCCAACGATCTGAGCTTTGTACGTGGCTTCGAACGCGGTCGCGTTCGAAAGCGCCTCGTTGAATGAGCTGAGGGTGGCCGGTCCGCGCGCGATGAGCGCGAGGCCGAGTGCTGCAAGGTTTGTGAGCATAAGTTCATCCCCGAAGTAGAACTTCGTTTCATTTATGATAACGTAGCAAAGCGAAGTTCCGCGTCCCTCACCACAAAAATGTCATCTAGAACTGCGTTCATTTGCGCCCTTCTCCTCTGCGTCGTGCACTTCGTGCTCTCGCTCGTCTTCTCGGCGGCGACTCCCTATCGCACGGCGGGCGTCCTCCTCGGCCAGCGCGACCCCAACACGGGCGGACCGCAATTCGCGAAGGACATCGGCGCGCCCGACGAACGCCAGCACGCGAACTACGTTCAGCGGCTCATGGATGGTCGCGGGTTTGGGGTGCTTGGTGACCCTTCGGAGGACCCTTATGAGAACTATCAAGCCCACCAGCCGCCGCTTTATTACATCCTGAGCGCGGCGGTCGGGAAGGTCATCGGTGCGAATCCGGCTTCGGCCGAGAGCCCAAGCGCGAATCTCCGCGCAGTGAACGGCCTGATTGGCGCGGCGGGCGTCCTGGGCGTCTACTTCCTTTTGGCTTGGGGTCTGGGGCGACCCGACCTTGGCGCGATTGCCGCCGCGATCCCTGCTCTGCTGCCGATGAACGTCGCGCTCAGCGGCGCGATGTCGAACGACCCGCTGCTGATCGCGCTTTGCACGTGGACGGTGGCGGTGCTTGCGCTCTGCATGCGCGAGGGCTGGACGATGAAGCGCTCGGTGGTTATCGGCGTCCTCATTGGAGCCGCACTCCTGACCAAGTCGACCGCGCTCGCCCTCGTTCCCGTCGCCTTGCTCGCTGGCCTCGTCCTCTCGAAGGATCGCGCTCCCGCCAAGCTCATCGGCGTGTCGGCGGCAATCGCTCTGTTGATGGTCACGCCGTGGTGGGTCCGTAACCAGAAGCTCTACGGCGATCCCCTCGCACTCAAGGCCTTCAATGCCGCATTCACTGGGAATCCCACCCGGGAGCTCATGACCGAGGTCGCCGCCGCCGAGCCGGACGCTTCCCTACCTCCCGCCATTCGCTACTGGACGGACTGGGTCGGTTGGTGGGTCGGACGCTCGACGGTCGGCGCTTTCGGCTACATGGACGTCTTCATGAACGAGCGCGGCGTCCCTTCGACCGGTCCCCGCAACCCGAACCTGCTCTATCGGCTTTGCCTCGTGGCGCTGCTCGGGCTGCTCGCGGCGGCGACACTGGGCTGGGGGCATCTGACGGGCGACGACGAATTAGCACCCCCCTTGCGGAAGGTTCTCGCCGTGCTATCGGTCACTGTCGCGATTCTCTTCGTTGGGTTCACGATGAAGTACTTCCAGGGTCAGGCGAGGTACATCTTCCCCGCGATGGCGGCGATCAGCACGTCCCTCGCCCTCGGGCTGTGGGTGGCGACGAAGCGCAACGCGGTCGCGAGCCTTGTCATTGCCGTCGTCGCCCTCGGCTATCTCGACTTCGTCGCCCTCAACACGATGAAAACCGAGTTTCCGAAGCGGATCCAGGCCGGGTCGGTTCAACCTGGGTAACCAAGAATTTCATACACTTCGTCTAAAGGGGCGTGGTGTCAGCAACCATGGAGACCGTAATCAACGAAGGATGGGATGAAGATCTCGGGCTCGTTGACAGGTTCCTCTCGGGGGACGACTCGGCCTTCCAAGCGCTGTACACCAAGTACCACGACCGCGTCTTTGCCCTTGCGCGCGGCGTTTTGATCGATTCGGACGAGGCCGCGGATGCGGTCCAAGAGGTCTTCACCCTCGTCTATCGCAACCTCTCCAAGTTCGACCGTCGATCGAAGTTCAGCACGTGGCTCTTCCGCGTTGCTGTCAACCGGAGCATCCAGGAAGCGCGGCGAAGCCGGTTCAAGTACCGCTTTGTCCCCTTGCAAGAGGCCGCCGCCAACCCTGTGGAAGAAGAAGCCGACCAGGCGGACCCTCGCATCGACGCTGCACTCGCCAAGCTCGCTCCGGCTGACCGCGCGCTTCTTGTGCTGTTCTATTGGGATGAACTAAGCCTACAGGAGATCGGCGATTCGATCGGCTGCAGCCCGAACGCAGCGAAGACCCGGCTTTACCGTGCCCGCGAGCGCTTCCGAATTATCTACGAATCGATGGAGGGGGCGGAATGAAGCCAAAGATCGCGCCCGAAGTCGATCAGCTGATGTGGCTCGTCGCCGAAGAGGCGTCGCCCGCCGCGATGGAAGATTTTGTCGCCCGATTCCCCGATCTCAAGTCCGAGCTGATGAAGCGGGTTGAGATGGTGCGCTCATTGCGCGGGGCAGGCGGCGGCAAGCAGGCCGTTCGTGAGGCTCTTCCCCACTTTGAACCTAGGATCACGACGAAGGCGGCCCCGACCAGTCGACTAGGATCGGTCGCGGCGATCATCACTGCGGTAGCGATCATCTGCCTCGGCACGCTGTATCTCGCTTTTCGACCGCGCGAGGTCCGCGTCATCCCTGACCCCAAGCCGATTTCCACCGAACTGCCGACCGCCCCCCCGACGACGATGCCAACGGCGACGCCAACGCCCTCGCCCACCACGATGCCAACTCCAGGGCCGTCACCTTCGCCTTCGGAGTCTCCGGCCTTGCCCGCCTATCTGACCCCGACACGCTTTGCGTTCATGAATTCGAAGCTCGCGGCGGCGATACGGACCGTCTGTGTGGCGGGTGAGCTCAAGGTGACGATTGAACCGGGCCTTCCCGACATCGAGATCACGCGGGAGTGGCCAGAAGCGACGCCGATCGACGTGCTGAAGGAGATGGGCACCGACTACGGATTTGATGCCTTTGAAGCCGCGCCGGGGCAGATTCAGATCGTCCCCAAGAAGGACAAACCTGACCCCACCCCGACGGTGATGCCGAACAACCCTTAGCTGAGCAGCCGGGTCGGATTCTCGAGATAAGCGCGAACGATGTTCATGAACTTTGCGCCGACCGCGCCATCGACCACTCGGTGGTCGAACGAGCCGGTGATGTTCATGCGCTGGCGAATCTGAACTTCGTCATCTTCCATCGCGACGACCTTCTTTCGAACCGACGCGATTGCGACAATGCCGCTATTCGGCTGGTTGATGATCGCGCCGAAGTTGTCGACGTCGAGCATTCCCATGTTCGAGACCGCAAAGGTCGAACCGCTGAGCTCGTCGAGCGAAAGCTTGTTCTCGCGGGCTCGACCAGCGAGGTCGCGGACCGCGGCCGAGATTTGGCGGAGGCTGAGCCGGTCGGCGTGGTGGACAACGGGGACGGTGAGGCCGTCTTCGAGCGCCACGGCAATGCCAACGCTCACGTTGCCGTGCTGGAGGAGGTGGTCCCCCTGATAGGAGCTGTTCACCACCGGCATCTCGCGAAGCGCGAGCGCCACGGCGCGGACCACGAAGTCGTTGATGCTGACCTTGCCGCTTCCCTCTTCCTCGAACATCGTTCGGAGGTCCATGATGCGCTCGACATCGACCTCAACAGTGACGTAAAAGTGGGGGACGGTCTGCTTCGATTCTTGGGTTCGCTTCGCGGTGATCTGGCGAAGGCGGTTGAGGGCGACGTTGGTATCGGCTGCCGAAGCCGCGAGGGGAACAAAAACGGGGGCCGCCGTCGCTTGCTTGGCGGGGGCGGATTGAGCGGCAGCGCGGACATCCTTTTCGATGATGCGTCCGCCGGGGCCAGTTCCAGAAACCGTAGCAAGGTCAACTCCGAGTCCAGCAGCGACTTTCTTGGCGAGCGGCGAGGCAACGAGGCGTCCGGCAGGGGCAGCGACGGCCGGCGCAGCCGATGCGGCGGCAGCGGCGGAGCCATTGCTTCCTGCGGCGACGGCAACGGGCTCGGGTTCGGCGGCAGGAGCGGCGGATCCGCTGCCCCAATTGCTCGGGAGCGACTCATCGCCCTTGAGGATTGCCGCCATCGGCTTGCCAACGGGGACATTCGCGCCCGCTTGGACCAAGATGCCCGCGAGCTTGCCGCTTCCGGGGGATTCGAGCTCAAGCGTGGCCTTGTCCGTTTGGATCGTGCCGATCACTTCGCCGGACTTGACGGTGTCACCGTCTTTCTTGAGCCACTCGAGGAGGGTTCCCTCCTCCATCCCGTCGCCCATCTTGGGCATGATCACTTCTGTCATTCGCGCCTGGTTCTCCTAAGCTCTGCAGTTTACCGGGGCGACGACGCTGTCGCATTCCGCCCTGGATTCTACGCAATCCAGGGCGTCGAATGCTCGCCTGAAGTTTAGGCGTTGACCACGTGGTACTTGAAGAGCTTGTCGCCGATGCGCTGCTTCGTCATGATGACAAGCACGAGCTCGATGAGGCCGACCACGCCGGAAATGGGAATCGCTATGACGAGCAGGAAAGGCAGGAGCTGCAGGAACGAGCCGATCGCGCTGGCGATGTTCCTCTTGACGGAGTCAACCATGGTGAACGGGGCGCCACTTTCGGTGATGCAGCGGGTACCCGCAATCTTTTTTCCAAAGCTCTGCCCGGGACCCGCTAGACAATCGCGGATGAGAAGGTAGCCGCCAAACAAGATGGCACTGATCAGGTAGTAGGTGTAGCTGTAGGTGACCGCAGCACCAAAACCGCCCGGGCCTGATGTAACCGAAACCGCCGGCCGGAACATCATCGCAAGGAGGAAGCTCAGGATGATCACCGGGATAACGTCAATCAATAGCCCGACGAAGCGCTTGCCAAGGTCGGCCTCGCCCGCATAGTTCGACGCCGCGAAGAAGTTGTCGGGCGGTCGATAGTAGGCACCGCCTTGGGCTCCCGGTTGACCGGCGGGCTGGGCAAAGTTCTGCGGCGTTGAGGGAGGTGCTTGGCCAAACGGCGCAGGCTGTGCGGGTGCCGCCGGGGCTGCCGCGGCCTGCCCAAAGAACTGGGCGGGCGGTGTCGCCGCTCCCGTCGTGTCGTGGATCATCGAGGTCGGCGCGATCCGACCTTCCTGGTACCACTTCGTCAAATCTTCCAATGAAACCGGGCCATAGGAATTGCCCTGTGCGTCCACCACCGTGTACATGACCTCATCATAAAGGTCTTTCGTTTAGAAGTCAACAAATTCGTAGGGTTCCACGGTGCGGAAGAGATTCCTTCCCTCTTTCGCCGCGATTTGGTCCACTTTTCGGATGATCTGCTCCGCCGCGGTGGAAACGTCGAGCCACTTACCCTGGAACTTCACGCCCTCAAGGACATCGGTGGCGAGGTAGACGAAGGCGAGCGAGCGGTAGACGCTGAGGAAGATGGTCTTCATCGGGTCGGAGAGCGCCTCGTAGGCATGCTCGTCGTGGGCTATTGCCTCTTCCAGGCTGCTGCCCGACGCCATTTGCTTCAGAACCCACGCCGCGACCGGCCCATCGGCGTTGGGAGAGTCCACAAACGGCCGCACCATGGCCGCAACTTCCTCGCTCGACCGGAGGGGCAACCTGAGCAGACGCTCGTTGTCATCATCTAGCTCTTGGCTCCAATGGACCATGTCTCTACTCTACAAAAAAAGAAGGCCCCCGCACGTGGCGAGGACCTTCTTTGACTACCGACAAGCAGTCGCATCCCAAAACTTTGAGTCCACCCAGCCTCCCAACTACCTTCTCTGCCCAGGAAGTAGAGAAGGGCTGGTCATTCCTGAAGGCCACCGAAGAAGTTGGGCCGGCGGTCACTAAAAGCTAGGGGACAATTCCTGACAACTTGTCGGCGGTGAGAAAACCAAGATACTCAACTGAGTACCGCCAACCAGCCTCTTCGAGCAGATGGCGCTGGAACTGATCGGCCACTCCGTGGATGCTGAACAGGTGCGGACCTTGTCTCTCCCGAGCCCAACCCACGACCAGCGACCCGGGCACCTCAGTTCCCGCAAAGGCAAAAATGGGCGTCAGGAAACTTGTGACCCGCGCAGACTGCAGAATCCCTGCGAGGACCTTGTCATCTTCCTCGGAACGAAGTCCGAGTCCGGAATGAGGTTGAGGGATCAAGGGAATTGGGGTGTCCTCTCCTCCCCACGGATTAGCGAGCAGCGCCAATCGCATCAGGCTAGCCTGGTAGAACTTCGGATCCATGTTGTGCGCGCGGCGCATAGCCATGGCCTCAACCCGGGCTTCGAGAAGGGAGTCATTACCGAACACAAAGACTCGATGGACGTTCGTGCCTCGACCAAGCGCGAACGTCGTGGCTCGATGCCCCGCGGTGTCCATCAAAGAAAAGATGAACAAGATGTACATGTTCCGGAATGCGGATCCCTCCATGATCCGATAGGCTCGGAGAAACTCTTCTTGGGTAGGGTCGGAGAACGAGATATAAGGGCGGTTTTCCATGCTGCATTCTAAACACCGGTCTCTCTCCCTACCGGAAATAAACCAAAAGTAGTTTTTTCCGAAGGGTCTTGCCCCGGAACTCTCAGACCGCCGCCGTTTTCAGGCAATACTCGCTCGAATGAAGGAAGGTCATCGCAATATTCCTGAGGCGGTGAGCATGGCAGCCACGGCCATTCGCGGTGTTCCCATGAGCCATGGTGGACTGGGAGTAGGCCTCTTCGCCATTGTAGATGCAATTTCATTGCTTTATAGCATCTGCTACGGGCAATGTATGGTTCATGTCTATCTCGACGGGGTCCGGCTCACAGCAACTCCACTCAGGAAACCCAGCGGTCCATTTCACAGATTCAGGTTCTCCTACGACCACTCTGGCCACAGCTGGCAATTACGAGTCGAAGTCTGCCCAATGCTGCCGAGTCGTGTGTACAACGGGCCAAATCTCTTGGAAGGCCTGTTCTGCCGTAAGGGCGTCTTGGAGGCCCTCATTGAGTCGTGCCGAGAGCATGTTCCTGACGTCAAGACCCTGAAAGACAAAAAGGCGCGAAAGGGGTCACCATCCCATTCTGCGGTTGAGAAGTTTGATCCCGGGTTTTGGCGTGGACTGGACTTTCGACTTCAAGCGTTGGTCAATTCGTTCGGCGAGAAGAAATACCTTACGGTCAAGTCTGGAACCGGAGACAACATGGCTTCGTTCGTCTTGGTCCACCGAGTGCCAGTCACGCGACAGGCCATTGAATCAAAGAACATATTGGCTGCAGATCGCCGATTCAACAAATCAGATTATCAGTACCGTTACGTCCTTACGGAACGGCAGATCAATTGCTTTGACGGCAAGCCTGAATTACTTGCGGCACTGGCCGAGGGGGACCCGACTCCCCACTTCTCGAACCTGGACTATTGCTTCCAAACCGAAACCGCGACGGCATACTTTAGGAAGGACAATACCGATTCGCACATCGTTTGCGGCAAACGCGGCAAATCCCGAGAGGCAGCCCTAAACTACCTTAGGGAGTGTCTCCAGATAAAGACGGACACGATCCAGGTTTACGTGCCCATCCACGTAGACGGGCGGGTGGTCTTTGTCGTCGCGTTTCACCTTCCTGCCAGCGATTACCTACAGGTGTTCAACATCTATGCACTCATCGTCCCCGCCTTGTCCCAGGGCCTCAGGCAGTCTGTTTTTGAAACGGCCCTGGCGGCTGACAACTTTGATCGATGCATGACACATCTGTGTGGCAAAGAGCTCGAGGGCCGGGAGCGACTGATTCGAACTGAGGGCCTTGCTGAATATCGATCGCAGTCTGAAGAAAGGACGAACTATGAGAAGCAATCCACCCCCGGCTGATCGGAACATCAGCCGGGGTGGAAGGGCGAAGTGACGTCAGGACTTAATAGTCCATGTCGTCCATTCCAGGTGCCTTGGGAGCACCCTTCTTGGGTTCCGGCTTCTCGACAACCAGCGTCTCGGTCGTGAGCACGAGGCCCGCGATCGAAGCCGCATTCTGGATCGTCGATCGAGTGACCTTGGCGGGATCGACGATACCGGTCTTCACCATGTCGACGAACTCGCCGGTCTTCGCGTTGAGGCCGACGCCGTTGGCCGAGCTGCGGACCTTCTCGACGATGACCGAGCCTTCGTGGCCGGCGTTCTTCGAGATCTGGCGGAGCGGCTCTTCGAGGGCGCGCTTCACGATCATGAAGCCGGTCAGCTCGTCACCCGAGAGGCCTTCTGTCGAGAGCGAATCCGAAGCGCGGAGAAGGGTGGTGCCGCCACCAGCGACGATGCCCTCTTCAACCGCCGCACGGGTTGCGCTCAGGGCGTCCTCGTAGCGGTGCTTCTTTTCCTTGAGCTCGGTTTCGGTGCTCGCGCCAACCTTGATGACGGCGACGCCGCCGCTGAGCTTGGCCAGTCGCTCCTGGAGCTTTTCGCGGTCGTAGTTGCTGTCGGTCGACTCGATCTGTCGCTTGATGGTGTCGATTCGACCCATCACGGCTTCCTTCGAACCCGCGCCTTCGATGATCGTCGTCTGCTCCTTGCTGATGACGATCTTCTTGGCGGTGCCGAGCATGTCGATGCTGACGTTCTCGAGCTTGGTGCCAAGGTCTTCGCTGATGAACTTACCGTTGGTGAGGATCGCGATGTCCTCAAGCATGGCCTTGCGTCGGTCGCCAAAGCCAGGGGCCTTGACGGCGGCGATCTGGAGCACGCCTCGGATCTTGTTCACGACGATGGTGGCAAGGGCGTCGGCTTCGACATCTTCCGAGATGACGAGGATCGGCCGGCGAGCCTGGGCTGCCTTCTCGAGGAACGGAAGGAAGTCCTGCGCGCTGCTGATCTTCTTTTCGTGGATGAGGATGAGCGGATTGTCGAGCACGGCTTCCATGCGCTCAGGGTCCGTCACGAAGTACGGGCTGAGGTAGCCGCGGTCGAACTGCATACCCTCGACGACTTCGAGGGCGGTTTCGCGACCCTTCGACTCTTCGACGGTGATGACGCCATCCTTGCCGACCTTCTCCATCGCTTCGGCGACGTGCTGGCCGATCTCCGCGTCGTTGCCAGCAATGGTGGCAACGAACTCGATCTGCTCTCGGTCGGTGACGGTGATCGCGTTCGCCTTGATGTGGGCGATGACCTTGTCAACGGCGGTGTCGATGCCGCGCTTCACCGCGATGGGGTTACCACCAGCGGCGACGTAGCGGAGACCTTCGTTGACGATCGCTTGGGCGAGAACCGTAGCGGTGGTGGTTCCGTCGCCGGCGACGTCGTTGGTCTTGCTCGCAACTTCCTTGCAGAGCTGGGCGCCCATGTTCTCGTACGGATCTTCGAGCTCGATCTCCTTGGCAACGGTCACGCCGTCCTTGGTGATCGTGGGGCTGCCCCACTTCTTGTCGAGGACGACATTGCGTCCCTTCGGTCCGAGGGTGACCTTCACCGCGTCGGCAACTTTGTTGACGCCGCGCTCAAGGGCTCGACGTGCATTCTCATCATAAAGTAGGTTCTTTGCTGGCATGGTTTCGTTCTCCTTGAGGGTGATTAGTTGAGGATTGCGTAGATCTGGTCCTCGTCGAGGATCGTGTAGTCAACGCCGTCGACGTTGACCTCGTTACCGCCGTACTTGCTGAAGAGCACGCGGTCGCCGACCTTGACGGTCAGAGAGTTGCGTTCACCGGAGTCGAGGACTCGTCCCTCACCCACGGCGATGACTTCGCCTTGGGTCGGCTTCTTCTTCGCAGAATCGGGCAGATACAGTCCCGAAGCGGTCTTCTCTTCCGCTTCGACGAGCTTCACGACAACCTTATCTCCAAGTGGTTTGAGTTGAGGCATGGTTTTTGTTTACTCTCCAAGGTGGGCCGGGCGAGCGTTAGCAGTCGCCCAGTCCGATTGCCAAAAGGTACCCTCGGCAGCCCCTCATCGTCAACATTTCCTTAGCAGTTTCTTAGCCCGATTGCTAAATCATGGAAGTGGCATGAGACTTGCATCTAGGTGGGCGGGAACCCACCATGCGGTACATTCCCAAACAGTTGACGTCATGAAGCTTGATTGGAACCGACTGCGGCAGCACGAGAAGCGCATCATCGAAACGCGCTTCGAGACCTTCCCTGAACTGCCTGATAAATACACGTGCTACTCGCCCGAGTACGTGGGCTTCCACTCGCGCCGCTTTGCCGTCCTCGTCCAGATCCTCGAGCAGCTCGACGTGACCGAAAAGTCGGAGGTCCTCGACATCGGTCCGACCTACACGTCGAAGATGTTTGCCGATCACTTCAAGTGCCGGGTGGACTCGCTGAGCTTCTCTGAGGACGAGGAAACGCCCTTTGGTACCAACTTCAAGTTCGACCTGAACCGGGCCCAGTTCCCCGACCTCCACCGCAAAGACCTGAAGCAATACGACGTCGTCGTCATGGCCGAGGTCATCGAACACCTTTACACTGCGCCCAAGGTTGTCATGGCCTACCTGCGGACCCTGGTGAAGCCGGGTGGCTATCTGGTCGTCCAGACGCCGAACGCGCTTGGCCTCAAGATGCGGATCCAGCTCCTCCTCGGCAAGCACCCGTACGAGGAGATCAGCCCTGAGCCGGAGAGTCCGAACCACTACCGCGAGAACACCCTCGCCGAGCTCACGCGCTATGCCCAAGAAGCGGGCTTCAACGTGGTCCACAACGCGCACTACAACTACTTCAACCCGACCTACCGCCAGAACAACCAGCGCATCCGACCCTGGATGGGCAAGATTTACTTCAAGTTCAGCGACTTTCTGCCCGCCAAGATGAAGCGCGGCCTCATGGTTGTCGGTCAGAACCCAAAATCATAACGTCAACGCCTTGACGCCTTCACGTTCGTCCGCCTAGACTGTGGTCTATGTCCAGCACGACGAATTTGGTTGATCAGATTAAGCGAAATTATCTTCTCCACGGCCTCTCAGAGGAGGAGATTGGTCAGGTCGCCGAGATCGCCGTCGTCAAAGACTTTTCTGGTGGTGACCAGCTGGTCCGCCAGTTCGCCAAAGATTCTGATCTCATGATCATCCTCGATGGCTTCGCCCGCATCGCCACCTTCTCGGGTGAGACGATTGCCGAGGCAGGTCCGGGAAGCGTGATCGGCGAGATGTCGCTCGTGGACGAAAAGCCGCGATCGGCCACCGTCATTTCGAAGGGCCCTTCGAAGGTCGCGATGATTCCGTCGGAAGACCTCTGGCGGTTGATGGACACTCAGCCCGCGATTGGAAAGACGATCCTTGCCAACATCTCGCGCATCCTTTGCGCGAGGCTTCGCGCTGCCAACATGCAGCTCGACCTTGTGGTCAGCAACAAGGTTTAACGCACGAAGTGGATGACCGGCGCATCAAGCTGGTCGAGCAGCATCACCGCGACGACCGGTAACGGGCGGCCTTTGGCAACGTCCCGCGATTCGTCGAAGCTCACCATGCAGATCTCGAGGTTCGAGATGTCGATCGCGCTACCGAAATTGAGAGCGTGAGCTTCATCGCTGAAGACGGCAAGTCCGTGAATGCCTTCGTGGCAATAACAGCCGTATCGTCCTGTTGGCGCATGCTTCAGGATGAAGACGTGGTCTGGAAACTCGGTTCCAAGACCTAAAATCGGCTGTTCGAGGATGCTTGCCATGGGTTCGCTCCTCTAAGGAAGATTGGCGTCGGAGGCTAAAAACCTCAGCCTCGATACATCACTTCGAGCACGACATCTCTGATCTCAGCCTTCGTCCGAAGGACTTTGGCAATCAGCTCGCACTCAGCTTTGAGGTCGGGGAAGGTCGCGGTGGCCATCCTCGCAATCGTGCCGCGGACATAAACGTTCCCGTGCATGCAGCGGATATCAGCTGTTGAAAGGTCCACGCCTCGGCGGGAGAACTCCGCGCGAGCCATCTTGGTTCCTCTAACATCTTCAGGTCTAACGGCCATGCTTGCAGGTTATCACATCGGGGAGTGGGATTCACCTAGAATCGAACGTGGACGGAAACCGAGAAATCGCGTAGGTTACCGTTGCGCATCCGGAGCATCGGCTCAAACGAAATGTTCTTATTGAGCATGATCTCCGGCGCGACCCGGTAGAAGTCGGCCCCGACTGCCCGAGTGTAACCGAGGGTCAGCCGCCAGTTCTTCAGACTCGTCGTGGTTGCGCTGAGGTCAAAGGCGGTGATAGCCTCGTCGGCGGTCCGTTCGGGCCGCGTGGCGCGGAGTAGTTCCGCGCGCCAACTGACGGTGCCGATGCGCTTTGAGAAGTCAAGGCCAAAGATCGCGCCGTAGCCTGCGCCCTGACCGGGCGATTGGTTCACATCGCGAAAGAGGGCAAACGTGCTGCCGTTGATCCCCCAGTGGTTGCCGATCGCCGCGCTGAGGCCAATTCCCGGTGATCGGAGCACAATGCGGCCCACCACACCGCTCTGGCGTCGCCGACCCGAGTCGGCGAGCATCAGCGAGGCCGTCCCGTTCAAGAAGGGAACGTCGACCGTGCCTTGCACGCCCCAAACCGTCTCGCGTAGGAAGGCGCCTTGGCCAAACGGGGCGACCACCTTCCCCACTTTCCAGACGCCAGGGTCTTCGACGTAGGCCTCGTCAACCAGCTCGGGGTCACCGTCATTGTCGATCCGCTGGAGCCGCTGGTTAATCACCACATTGAGGCCGAGGTCGAACTTGACCTTCAGCTTCACGAGGCTTGGCCGTCCGAGCACGTCGTACAGCCGCTGGGTGTTCCGCTGGTTCAGGGCGGTACGACCGTTGAGCCGCAGGTCGAGGTTGATCGTGACGTCCGGCGCCTGGGCGGCAACCCAGGCGGACGTCGCCAACAGGCCTAGCGCGAGGAATGAGCGAACCATTGAGCCACCTCTTCGCGGCGAACGACGACCTGTTCCCTGCTCTGCAGGTTGCGGACGGCCGCCGACCCACTGGCGAGTTCGTCTTCACCGATGAGCACGAGCCACTGCGCACCCGCTTCCTCGGCCCGCGCGATCAGCTTAGGAGCCTTGCGCGGTTCAAAGTCGAGAAGCGCGGATCGCCCTGTTCGTCGAAGGGTCCGGGCGACCTCTTCCGCCGCATCGATGCCGCCATCAACCATTGCGCCGACGTAAACCGGCTCCGCCAGACGAGGCAATTCCACGCCGAGCTCTTCGAGCACGATCAACGCACGCTCGACGCCCATACCCACGCCCACGCTTGGCGTGACCGGTCCGCCGAGCTCCTTCGCAAGGCCGTCGTAGCGACCGCCGCCGCAAAGCGCGCTTTGGGATCCAAGGAGCGTGCTCTGCACTTCGAAAACGGTCTCCGAGTAGTAGTCGAGCCCCCGGACGATCTTGGGGTCGATCTCAAACGGTACGCCTGCGCCGGTGAGAAGCCGTTGCAGTTCGTCGAAGCGCCCCTTCGATTCGGGTTCGAGGTAGTCGAGGATGCTCGGCGCCTTGGCGAGGGCCTCGATCATCGCGGGATCCTTCGAATCGAGCAACCGAAGCGGGTTCTTCCTGGCCGCTTCGAGCGCTTCGGGTGTGCCCTCGCTAAGTAGGGGCATCGCGAAGTCGAGCAGTACCTGCCGGTAGCGGCTCTGGCACTCCTCTTGGCCAAGCGAGTTGACCTTCACCACCGTCGACTTGATGCCGATCGCTTCATAGAAGGCATGCGTCGCAATGATGATCTCGGCATCGGCGCGGACGTTCTGCGTGCCGATGCACTCCAGGCCGAATTGGTGCGCCTCCCGCAATCGGCCCTTCTGGGGTCGCTCGTAGCGAAAAATCGGCGTGATGTAGCTCGCGCGGAGCACCTTGCCTTGCTGAATCAGGTTGCCTTGAATCAAGGCGCGGACGACGCCGGCGGTTCCTTCAGGCTTAAGGGTGATGCTGCGATCACCTTTGTCGATAAAGGTGTACATCTGCTTGGTGACCACTTCGCTCGTGTCACCCGCCGTGCGCAGAAACACGTTGGTGTCCTCGAACGTTGGGGTTCTCACCTCGAGGTAGCCGAACTGCGAGGCGATTCGTCGGAACGTGGTTTCCAGATGAACCCATCGGTACGAGTCGCTGGGCAGAACATCTTCGGTACCTCTTGGGGATTGAAACTTCATCGGAACCCTATTTTGGCTGAACGGCTCCCTTCTTCGTCACCCAAGCAAAGCAAAAGGGCGAACCCTTTTGAGGTTCGCCCTGTGTGGTTCGCGAATCGCGAGCCTTAGTTGAAGAAGCCGACCGATCGTGCGAGGCGCATATCGTCGCCGCCGCCACCGAGCGCATCGAAGTCGTCGAGGCTGATCTCCTTGTTGTGGACATCTTCGACGGTGACGCGCAGACCCAGCGAGCGAAGCTCGTTGACGAGGATCTTGAACGACTCGGGGATCCCCGGATCGGACAGGGTCTCGCCCTTCACGATGCTCTCATAGGCCTTGACACGGCCGGTGACGTCGTCCGACTTGATCGTGAGAAGCTCTTGGAGCGTGTAGGCTGCGCCATACGCTTCAAGCGCCCAGACTTCCATTTCACCGAATCGCTGACCACCGAACTGGGCCTTACCACCGAGCGGCTGCTGGGTGACGAGCGAGTACGGTCCAATCGAACGGGCGTGGATCTTTTCGTCGACCAAGTGCTCAAGCTTGAGCATGTAGATCATGCCGACTGTGATCGGGTTCGGAAGTCGATCGCCGGTGAGACCGTCTCGGATCGAGCTCTTCATCGAGCGAGGATCAAGTCCTGCTCGCTTGAAGACGTTCCGATTGATGATCTCCATCAGGGCGTCGTAGATGTCTGCCTTGGCCTTCGCCGGGGCTTCACCTTCTTCGTCCTCGATGACTTCCGGCTCCCATGATTCGAAGTCGACCGCCATGAGGTCTTCCATTCGAACGGTGACCGGTCCCGCGAGGATTCGCGAAATGCGCTCAAGTCCCTTCGGTCCGAGGACCTCGATGCGGGCGCGGACACGATTCATCATCGTCTCCAGCGTCTCGGCGTGGTCGAACGGCAGGTTGAGCCGAAGTTCGGTGTTGACGTAAGCGCCGAGAGCCTGCTTTCGCATGTGCTCCGCAAGTCGATCCATCTCAGAGAGGATCTCCTTCTCCGTTGCGCCTTCGAACGCCGGGCAGAGGTACTTCACGCCAAGGTGCTTGCCAACGTAGCCAAGGTGGGTTTCGAGGATCTGACCGATGTTCATTCGGCTCGGAACACCGAGCGGGTTGAGCACGATGTCGACCGGCGTACCGTCCTCGAGGAACGGCATGTCTTCGACCGGGAGAACCTTCGAGATAACGCCCTTGTTTCCGTGGCGCCCCGCCATCTTGTCACCGACCATGAGCTTTCGCTTCTGGGCGATGTAGACCTGAACCGTCATGTTCGTGCCCGCCGGGAGTTCATCGCCGGGGATCTGGAGCAGCGGCTCTTCGGTGCGGTCGCAGATGAGGCGATCGCGCTTCTTCGATTCCTTGTAAATGTAGTTGATCGACGGCGAGAGATACTTGTAGCGGCTGAAGACCTTAACGTCAACAACCTGACCCTTTTCGCCGTGCGGCAGTCGGAGCGAGACGTCGCGGGTCTCTTCTGCCTTCTTACCGAAGATCGCGATGATGAGTCGCTCTTCGGCAGTCATCTCGACCTGGCCCTTCGGAGCGACCTTACCGACAAGGATGTCTTCCGGTCGAACTTCAGCGCCGATTCGGACGATGCCGAATTCGTCGAGGTCCTTGAGGGCGTCTTCACCGACGTTCGGGATGTCGCGAGTGATTTCCTCCGGCCCGAGCTTCGTGTCGACCGCTTCCGTCTCATGTCGCTCGATGTGGATCGACGTGAAGACGTCGTCCTTCACAAGGCGCTCACTGATGAGGATGGCGTCTTCGTAGTTGTAACCGTGCCACGGCATAAACGCGACAAGCACGTTCTGGCCGAGGGCGAGGTTGCCCTGGTCACAGCAAGCACCGTCGGCGAGAGGGTCGCCTTCGAGGACGCGCTGGCCGAGCTCAACGATCGGTCGGTGAGTGAAACAGGTCGACTTGTTGCTCTG
Organism: Armatimonadota bacterium; assembly: GCA_018268355.1. Classification (GTDB taxonomy): domain Bacteria; phylum Armatimonadota; class Fimbriimonadia; order Fimbriimonadales; family Fimbriimonadaceae; genus JAFDWR01. The sequence continues at coordinate 558,470 of JAFDWR010000001.1, forward strand.
CACCATGTGCATGAGCGGATAGACATCAACGTTGCCCTCGTCGGTCTTGACCCGAATCTCGGTCGCGGTCACGCTCTCGATGACGCCCGAATTGTTGGCCAGGACAGCCGCACCCGAGAACTTCGCAGCCGCCTTCTCGTAGCCGGTGCCGACAAGCGGAGCGTCGCTTCGCAGGGTCGGAACGGCCTGGCGTTGCATGTTCGCGCCCATGAGAGCGCGGTTCGCGTCGTCGTTCTCAAGGAACGGGATGAGCGCGGTGGCAACCGAGATGATCTGGACCGGCGAAACGTCCATGAGCTCGACCTTATCGCGGTTGACGGTCGGATACGAAGCACCCGAAACGTCGGCACCAGCGGATCGGCACTGAACTCGCTCAAGAACGATCATGCCGTTCGCGTCGGTTTCGGTGTCGGCGGGGGCGACCATCTGGCCACGCTCGTCCTGGGCGGTCAGGTAGATGATGCCCTCGGTGACCTTGCCTTCCTTAACCTCGCGGTACGGCGTCATGATGAAGCCGAACTCGTCCACGCGAGCGTGGGTGGTGAGCTGGCTGATGAGACCGATGTTCGGACCTTCAGGCGTTTCGATCGGACAGATTCGACCGTAGTGCGAACGGTGGACGTCGCGAACTTCCAGCTTGGCGCTGGTTCGCTGCAGACCACCCGGTCCAAGGCTCGAAAGACGTCGCTTGTTGGTGATTTCCGAAAGCGGGTTCGTCTGATCCATGAACGTCGACAGCTGGTTGCTGCTGAAGAAGCTCTTGATCGACGCGCTGATCGGCTTAACGCTGAGGATGATGCCCGGAAGGAGGTTCTCCTGGTCCGTCGAGGTCATTCGCTCTCGAGCGACCTTCTCCATTCGGACAAAGCCGAGTCGGAGCTGGCTCTGAAGGAGTTCACCGACGCTGCGAACGCGCTTGTTCTTCAGGTCGTCGATGTCGTCTCGTTCGCTTTCGCGCTTGACGTAGGGGAGCATCGCGGTGAGAAGGCTCGCGAGGTCCTCAGCAGTCAGGTTGCGCACGTTGAGCGGAATGTTGACGTTGAGTCGCTGGTTCAAGAACCGGCGGCCGACCTTTCCGAGGTCGTATCGCTTGACGTCGAAGAACAGGCTGTAAACCAGCTGTCGAGCGGCGTCTTCGTTGGCCGCTTCGCCCGGTCGAAGTCGCTTGTAGATGTCAAGCAGGGCTTCTCGGGTGTTGCTGGTGCTGTCGGCATCGAGCGTGGACGCCACGAGCGGCTGAACTTCGAGCACTTCGAGGCTCTCGAGGCCCATCGCCTCGATTCGCTTCGCGGTGTCGCGCTCGATCGTCTCGCCCGCCTTAACGATCACTTCCTTGTCATCAACGATGTCGGTGATCGCCTTTCGACCCGCGATCGTCTCAATCGTCGGATTCTCGACGGTGACCGGTCGCGTGAAGAGCTTCAGGATGTCCTCGTTCGTTCCGAGCGGGGTCTCCATGAGCGTCGATGCGTTCTTGGCCTCGTCCGATAGGCCAGCGACGAGATCGTGGGTGATCGGCGTGCCCGCTTCGATGAGCACTTCGCCAGTGTCCTGATCGACAACTGGGTCAACGACGCGCTTGCCGACCGACTTGGCAATCACGCCCTGGTGTCGGCCTCGACCCTTTTCAAAGCCGTAGAGGGCCTTGATGAGCTGGGTGAGCGGAAGTTTCTTGGTCTGGCTGATCTGAGTTCGAACGACGAGGTTGGCGTCGGATTCAACTTCGAGCCAGGGACCCTCGTTCGGGATGATGCGGGCCGAGACGATGACTTGCATCGACGTGTCCACGCCCTCTTCGAAGTAAAGACCCGGCGATCGGCTGAGCTGGCTGACAATAACGCGCTCACGACCGTTAATGATGAACGTGCCCTTGTCCGTCATCAGGGGAAGATCGCCGAGATAGACCTCAGACTCGATGACCTCACGGTCATTGCCACCAAAGCGAACGATCGCCTTGATCGGAGCCTCAAAGGTCATGTCGCGATCTCGACACTCCTGAATGTTATACTTCGGCTCGCCCAAGGTAAAGCTGACGAGCTCGATGTAGTTGGTCTGAGTGAAGTCCCAGATAGGGCTGAACGTTTGGAAGAGTTCAGGGAGTCCCTCTTCTAGAAACCATTTATAGCTGTTAAGCTGCAATTCGATGAGATTCGGGACCTCGAGGAATCGACCGATTCGCTTCGAGGAGGGCTGAATAATTCTCATAGTTCTCCGGACGTAGTGGGGCGAACTTTCATCTTACCTGGCTGGCAGATGAAAGTCTACGGTTGGACCGCGATTTCTTTACGAACCGTGCTTCCCTTCTTCAGGGCATCGGAATCGCAACCCGGAAGCTCGGATCCGCCGAGGTGTAAGCGATCTTCATGCTGGTCTTCATGTACTTGGTCGTGAACTCGTCGGGCCGAATCACGAGCATGAGCTTCGTCGGCTTCTTGTTAGGGAAATCGTCATAGAGTTCCCAAACGAGGTTCAGGTTCACGCCGTTGCCCTGGACAAAGCTGACATCGCGAATCTCGGTGATGTTGCCCGGCTGCATCTGCGATCCATCGTTGAACACGAGGTTCAGCGCCTCAAAGCCGGTGCCCGAGAGGGCGATACCATCGGTTTTGGTGCCATTCCGGAGGTCGACGTTGATCGTGATTCGCTTGGTGTCGGCGTCCGCGCTGAACGAATTCACCCGGAATCGCCAAACGCCGTTAAAGAGCCAATCGCCGACCTTGCCTTCGTTCGCCGCCATCTGGTTGGCTCCCCCTGCGGGCGGAGTCACGCTGAGCTGGCTCTTCTCGTCGGTGACCGTGAAGCCTGCTTTCTTGAGGATCGACACCGGGACGTAGGTTTTGCCGTTCATCACCACCGCGTCTTCGCCCGACTTCGCACCCGCATAGACGATGGGCTTTTTCACCAGCGCCTGCACCCCAATCACCGATGCCGCTAGGGCAAGACCAGCCACCACAAATCCAGAGGACTTCATGTCCCCAGTTTAGGCCAATGCGGGCCAGCAACGATCATGAATCTGAGCTTTCGCAGCCCCGTTATCGCCCCGCAACTTCACGAGGCCCAGCTTCCCTGCTTCCTTCCTCATCAAACCCTCATAGAAACCTCAACATTTCCTCACCTGCGGGGCCGATGATCTGCGGCAACAAGGCAACCCCTTGTTGGAGGATCTATGAAGCAACATTTGGGCAAAGCCACTCGCTTCTCCGCATGGATGGCATCGGGCTGTATTGCCATGAGCTGGGCTCTATCGGGCTGCGGCGGCTCTTCGGCTGCGGTGTCTATGGATACAGGCCCTACCGATCCCGGTGCGCCCGTTCCCCCTGCGCCGCTGGGTGAATCCATCGCAGGACTCACCGCCACCGAGCGCAACCTGTTCGTGCAGGGTCGAGATTCCTTCGCTGCGGTTGAAGACGCGGCGGATGGACTCGGTCCGGTGTTCAACGGGCGAAGCTGCGGTGAATGCCATACGTCGGGCGCACTCGGCGGCGCAGCGACGAACATTGGCGTCGCCCGCGTCACGCGCATCGGTGGAATCGAAGCCGGTAAGTACAGCGACCTCGTGAACTACGGCGGTCCTGTGCTCCAGGCGCGCTCGCTTCGCGAAGACATCCCGAACTATCCTCACCCCGGCGAGGTCATCCCTCCCCAGGCGCGGTTCGTCTCGCGGCGAATCACCACCCCGCTCTTCGGCGCGGGCCTGATGGAGGCGATCCCCGGCGAGGCGATCATTGCGCGGTCGCGGCTCAACCTTTCGGACGGCGTCCGCGGCGTTCCGAACATGGTCGTGAACCCGCTCAACGGTCGCACCGAGGTGGGTCGGTTCGGATGGAAGGCCCAGCACTCGAATCTCGAGGTGTTCTCGGCGGACGCGTACCTGAACGAGATGGGCATCACGACGCCGCTTGATCCGAAGGAGAACAACCCGCAAGGCCTGCCGATTGCTCCCGGCGCGGATCTTGTCGGCGATCCGGAAGATCAAGAGGACGTGGAGCTCTTCGCGGACTTCATGCGCTTCCTGGCTCCACCCGTTCCGACCGTCGTCACGAACATCACGCAGCGCGGCGAGCAGATCTTTAACCAGATCGCTTGTACCAACTGCCATGTTCCGTCGATGCGGACCGGACAAAACGCGGTCGCCGCGCTCTCGAACAAGGCGGTCGCGCTCTACTCCGACCTGCTGCTCCACCGAATGGGGCCGCAGCTCGCCGATGGCATCGTGCAAGGAAATGCTCAAGGGGACATGTTCCGCACTGCGCCACTGTGGGGTCTGGGCCGGCGACGGTTCTACCTCCACGACGGTCGAGCGACCACGGTTGAGGCGGCAATCCTCAACCACGGCGGCGAAGCCACCAACGCCCGGAACCGGTTCATGAACTTGAACCCGGCCGACAAGGGTGCGCTGCGCGACTTCTTGAACAGTCTGTAAGTTCCTGTGAACTTCAACCTGTAAGAAGCTCTGGGGCCTTCCGACAATCAAGAAGGAAGGCCCCTCGCCATGCCTGGGGCTTTGAAGGGTTTAAGCGATGTCGGAAGCCAAAGAAGCCGCACCAAAGAAGAAAGGGAAACTCCCGATCATTCTCGTCCTTGTCCTCGTCCTCGGCGGCGGTGGATTCTTCATGATGAAGGGCAAGGGGGCCAAGAAGGCCGAGCCGAAGATCCCCAAGCTCGGTCCGATTGTGGACATCAAGGAAGAGTTCCTCGTGAACCTCCGCGATGGCAGCGCGTCGTACCTGCGCACCTCGGTCTCGCTCCAGTTTGCAGAAGGATTCGGCGCGGAAGCGCTCACCAAGAACATGTCGGCGGTCCAGGGGCTTATCACCCTTCGACTCCGGTCGAAGAGCCTCTCCGAGATTCGAACCGTTGAAGGTACGCGAAAGCTCCAGCACGAGATCGCGGAAGACATCAATGGAATGCTCGACTCGTCGGAAGAGAAGCACGATGAGGGCGGCAAGGACGAGAAGGGCAAGGGCGAACACAAAAACGAAGTCCCGTTCGACAAGCAGCCCAAGATGAAGCTCGAAGTCCCTGAAGACTGGGATTCCGAGAAGGGCCCCTGCCTGAAGGTCATCTTCCGGCAGTTCGTCACTCAGCAGTAAATCCGTCTAGGCTTCCGAACGGCCCGGCCAACTCCCCTTGGAGCGCCGGGCCGTTTTCGTTATGCTGGACGGCATGGCTCGTCTCCTTTGGCTGCCGGTTTTGTTTGGTTTGGCGGCGCTAGTCTCCGCCCGCTCGATTTCCGATTACGACGTGGTTTGGACCACACCCTCGAAAGACTCGTCGGGATCGATGCCGATTGGGAATGGCGAGGTCGCCCTCAACGTCTGGGTAGAGGCGGCGACCGGGGACGTGGTCTTCCTGATCGGGCGCTCCGATGCGCTCTCCGAGATCAGCCGAATCCTCAAGCTGGGGCGCGTGCGCGTGCATCTGGACCCGCCGCTCCTAAAGGGACAAGGGTTCAACCAGCGGCTTCGGCTCCAGGACGGATTGATGGAGTTCAACTCGGAGCAAGCGAACCTCAAGCTTTGGGTCGATTCTCGCGAGCACGTGATTCGGATTTCCGGCGCGACGCGCCAAACCGTTTCGGTGAGCGCGAAACTTGAGGTCTGGCGCACCTCGGAGCGGACCCTGCCGAAATCCGAGATGGTCAGTGCGTGGTCCTTTCGCGATGCTCCGTTCCCTCTCGTCGAGTCCGCCGACGTCGTGGAGCCTTCGGCAAACGGCATCACCTGGTTTCACCACAACGCTAAGTCGATGGTGCCCCGTCTTTGGGAGAACCAATCGATCCAGGACCTTCCCGGTCTCTCCGACCCGCTGCAAGGTCGAACGTTCGGGGGCCGGATCTCAGGGCCGGGATTCAAGCTCCTCGGCAAAGACCTTGTCCACCAGCCCACAGCGTCTTTTGACCTCGCCATTGCCACCCACACTACGACCGGGATTCAGCCCTGGCGCTCTGGGCTTGCTCGCCTTGGCCGAGGCAAACCCGAGGAGTCGCTGAAGCGGACCAAGTCGTGGTGGAACAGCTTCTGGGATCGCAGCTTTGTCCTCGTGCAAGAAGACCCGCAGAAGCCCTCGAAGGTGACCCAGGCCTACCTGCTCCAACGCTACTCACAGGCGGTCCAGGGTCGCTCGGAGAACCCAATCAAGTTCAACGGCGGGACCCTCACCGTCGAGCCGACGCCGATGGGGATCAACTCCAACCCTGACTTCCGAAAGTGGGGCGACGCGCACTGGTTCCAGAACGTCCGCCACACCGTCCACCCCATGCTCGCCTCCGGCGACTTCGAGATGATGGAGTCGTTCTTCGCGCTCTATGAGCGCAACCGTATGCTCTGCGAGGCGCGGACGAGAAAGTATTACGGCGCAGACGGCGTCTACTTCCCGGAGACGATGTCGGTCTACGGAACCTATTCCGGCGGCGACTACGGGTGGGACCGCACGGGCCTGCGCCCGCAAGACGTGCAATGCCCGTGGTGGGATGACGCCTGGAATCAAGGGTTGGAATTGTCGTGCCTCATGCTCGACCGTTGGGAGTTCACCGGCGATGATCGCTTCTTGAAGAGCCGCGTCTTGCCGATGGCCGAGTCGGTTCTGCGCTACTTCGACACCCGATTCAAGCGGGATGCAGGCGGCAAGATCATCCTCGACCCCACTCAGGTCGTTGAAACCTATTGGAAGGACGTCAAGAACGACATGCCGAGCGTCGCGGGACTGCGAACGCTCACCCGCAGGCTCGTCCAGCTTCCGCCGACACTCGTCCCAACCAAGCTGCGCGCTTACTTCCAGAAGATGCTCGCCGCTTGCCCCGAGATGCCGTTCGAGACGGAGAAGGGCCTTCGCAAGCTCGCCCCCGCGCAGGCCTACAACCCCGAGGTCAGCAACTGTGAGAACGGCGAACTCTACGCGGTTTGGCCGTTCGGCGAGGTTCGCCTCGGCCGCGAGTCGCTCATGCAGGAAGCCAAGAATGCCTATCAACTTCGAAAGAACAAGCTCGATACCGGCTGGGGCTACGACGGGAATGTCGCCGCGATGCTCGGGATGGCCGACGAAGCGGCGAGGATCCTGCTCGTGAAGGTCGCGAACTCGCATCCGGGCTACCGCTGGCCGGCGACTTGGGGACCCAACTTCGACTGGCTTCCCGACCAAAACCACGGCGGAAACCTCCTCAACACGACGAATCTGATGCTGATTCAGTCCGACCCGATGGCAGAAGGAGGCGCGATCCGCCTTTTCCCCGCTTGGCCGATGAAGTGGGACGTGAAGTTCAAGCTCCACGCCATCGGACGAACGACGGTCGAAGCGGAACTCCGTGGAGGCAAGCTGGTCTCGCTTAAAGTCACCCCCCGGTCGGCCCGCAATCGAATTGTGCTGCCGACCGGGATTAGCCTGCCTTAGCGGTCGCGTCGGCGGCGGCGACGGCGGTTCGGGTCGGAGCCCTGGCCTTGACTGCCGTCGTCGACGGTGGCCGTGCTGACGTCGGCGGTCGGGTCCTTCGTGCCCATGAGAACGATGGCGTGCGGGACGGGCCGTGAGGCGTGGTCGAGCGAGCTGTGGCCGGTCGCGAGGACCTTACCGTCGAACACCACCGACGTGCTGAACCCGGAATCGAGAAGAACCGCTTCCTTCGCGCCCGCCAGCTGGGCTGCTTCAGCCAGCATCTCGGTCGTCACGCTTCCCTTTGATGCGCCGCAGATGATCTCGCCCGATTCGGTGAACCCAAAGAAGGCCCGGCGCCGGAAGTCCATGATGTCCTGGCTTGCGAACGGGACCATCTGATCCTTCGTCCGCGCCACGCCATCCTTGACGATCCAGCAGCCCGCCATGAAGAGGTTCTTCACGTCCGGCATGTGAAGCTTGTAGGGGGTCTCGTCGTTCATTCCCGCGGCGAGGAACGGCACGATCATCACCTTAGAGTCGTTCCACATGACGACGGGCCGATTGCGCAGCTTCGGTAGGCGATACTCCTGGTCGTCGATCTTAAAATCGGGCTTGTTGCTGACCAGCGATGGCCCGATGAGGCCGTTGTCGGTCGCGGTGATCGCCGCCATGTTGAAGAAGGTGCCGTTGATACCGGCGACGCCGCCCGCTTGACTGACGAAGTCGCCGACGCTTTGGCGCGAGTCGCTGAGGAAGGTTTGGGGCATCCCGCCGCGGAGCAGAACGAGGTCGCACTTGCCAAAGGTGCCGAATTCAAACTTGATCGGCGCATCCTTCATCGGCAAGGTCGAATAGCCAAGCGGGGCCTTTTCGAGGTCTTCCTTGGTCTGCTCGATGACCTTTTCGAACTTGGATTGCTCGAACCGGTTCACCCGCCAGATGTCGGGCGAGCCTTCGGCAAACTCGGCCTTCATCGTGAACGCCATCTTATAGCCAAGCTCCTTCGTCAGTCGGCGCGTGGTTTCGTCGTTCATCCCCACTGGATAGGCGAGGTAGTCGACCTTGATCCCGAGGTTCGATTCGAGGTCTTTCTTGCTCTGCTCCAATTCATATCGCTGCTGGTCCTCGGTGAGCAGCTTCATGTCGGCGGGGTGGGTAACGGTGTGCCCCTCAACCTGGATGATCCCCTCGTCGAGGAGCGACTTGAGGGTCTCGTAGGTCATCTTGGGCCGGCCCTGAGTGACGTTGCCGACGTACTTCGTGTGAACAAAAACCGAGGCCTTGAACCCGTACTTACGGAGCACAGGGATCGCGTTGTCCATCACGCCTTGATAGTTGTCGTCGAAGGTGAGGACCATGCACTTCGTGGGCACCGTCTTGCCGGTCGTGAGGTGCTCATACAGCTCGTCGAGCGTGATTGTCACGAAGCCTTCTGCGGCGGCAAGGGCCATTTGCTTCTCGAAGTCCTCGGCAGTGACGTCGAAGTAGACGCCGCCCTTCTTTGGCCGCTCAATCTGGACGTCGTGGTACATGAAGACGGGGACGCGCTGGGTGAGGCAGTTCCAGTCGATGTCACCTTCAGTCGAAACGACGGTGGGCGTTTCTCCGCCACCGGAAGTTCCGCCGGTCTCGGCGGTCGACGAAGGCGTCGGACGGTCCGGACTCTGCTTGGTTAGCGGGTCGTTACAACCAATCAGCCCCAACGCGAAGGCAAGGGCACAGGTCCAGAGGGTGAGAGCGCGCACGAAGGCATTTTACAATGCGAGCGGTGGCAACAGGCAGAGCAGCGCGCCGGCGGTCCACAAAACCGTTCGGGGCAAGTTCGCCCGGATCAATTGGTCGATGACCACGGAATCCTTCCCCGCCCCCAGGCGAGAATGGAGCGGCGCGGGACGGGCGAAGGTCCAAACGAAGCCCAGGATGAAGCAAACCGCCGCCGATTTCAACCCGATCCCAAAGGGCTGAACCAAGCAAATGACGCTTGCGCCAAAGCCCCCGAGCATCGGCGGGATCACGACCAGCCCGATCAGAAAGCAATGCCGTCGGTGGTGCTCCGCCCAGCGGTCGTCCGGCACGTCATGGAACGCGGGATAAACGAACCCCTGCACCATCCAACAAACGCCTGCCATCCATGCTGAACAAAGCAGCAAAACGAGACCAGGCATGGAAGGAACTACGCGGTCAGCTGGCGGTGCAATTCGCGCATGAAGAACTCGCAGTCGGTCACGATGCCCACCGCCTGGTGAGTTCCTCGGTCGGTGAGCTTGATGACGGTGTCGGCATCGCTGTCCACCGCGAAGGTCGCCACCGATACGGGCAAGATGTTGCCAACCGCGACGCTGTGGAGGGTGGTTGCGACCATGAGCGCGACCCCGACCTCGCTGATGTAAGTGCGCATCTTATCCACCGCTTGCACGGCGTCAGTGATCACATCGGGGAGCGGTCCGTCGTCGCGGATGGAGCCGCAAAGCACAAACGGCGTGTTCGTTTCGACGCAGGCGGCCATGATCCCGCTGGGGATGAGGCCCTGTTCCACCGCTGCCTTGATGCTGCCTGCCCGGCGGACACGGTTGATGGCTCGCAGGTGATGGGTGTGGCCGTGCGCGCTTGACTTGCCCGAACTCAGATCCACCCCAAGCGAAGTGCCCATCATCGACGATTCGATGTCGTGGGCGGCAAGGGCGTTACCGGCGAAGAGGAGGTCGATCCAGCCGATGCGAATGAGGTCGGCGAGCACTTCGGCACATCCGCAGTGGACGATCGCGGGTCCCCCGACGAGCAGGTTGCGCTTCCCTGCTGTCCTTGCCGCGCGCATCGCGTTCGCGGCGACCTCGATCATGCGCCGTTTTGGTCGCTCGGTGCTGACCTCGTTGCTCATGAACTGGAACTCGTGGACCTCAGAGCTCGACTCCGAATCGGTGACGATGTGCGTCCCGTCGAACCCGGTAACAAGAAGATCGCCTACCCGGCAGCGGTGCATGGGGCACGTCGCCGCCTTCCATTCGCCGCCTTCTTTCCAGACGCGGACACCGCAGTCCATCTCGAGGTTTTGAACCGGAACCCACTCGCCTTCGACCCGAATCCACGTGGGGAAATTGGTGGTGGAAAAGAAGTCCTCGGGCAACACGCCTTCGACATCGACGGGCGTCAGCGAGGCGTTCGGAGCATCAGTGGGAAACGAGTTCACACCTAATATTTTACCGGTCCAGCCGTGCCGCCCGTTGGCGAAGGGCGTGGTCGACAAGCACGAGCGCGATCATCGCCTCGACCATCACGACCGCGCGGGGGAGGACGCACGCATCGTGGCGACCCCGACCCTGGAGGGTGGTGTTTTCGCGCTCCGTGGTGACGGTGTCCTGGGTGCGCATCACCGTCGCGGTGGGCTTAAACGCGGTGCGCACGAGGATTGGCATCCCGTTGCTGATGCCGCCTTGGATGCCGCCGCTGTTATTCTGCGTCGTGTGGACGACGCCGTTCTCTGCCCGGTACGGGTCGTTGTGCTCCGAACCCCGTTGCAGGATGCCCTGAAAGCCCGATCCCGATTCAAATCCCTTACATGCGGGGAGAGAAAGAAGTGCTTTGGCGAGGTCGGCCTCCAGCTTGTCGAAAACGGGTTCGCCCCATCCAGCAGGGACGCCTCTCGCGACCGCCCCAATGACGCCGCCGACCGAGTCACCGTCTTTTCGGACCGCTTCGATTCGCTCAATCATCTGCTCGGCCAACGCGGGATCAGGACAACGGACTGGCGTCGCCTCGATCGCGTCCAGCGTCACCGTCAGCGGATCAACGCTCGCGACGAGCTCTTGGATTTGCTCGACCCAGGCCAAAACCTCAACGTCGAAGTTCTCGCGGAGGACCTGCTTCGCAATCGCCCCCGCCGCCACGCGACCGATGGTCTCCCGTGCGCTGGATCGTCCGCCGCCTTGCCAAGCCCGAATTCCATACTTCTCGTCGGTTGCGAAGTCGGCGTGGCTCGGCCGGTACTTCTCCTTCATTTCAGAGTAGTCCTGCCAGCGGGCATCCTCGTTTCGCACCAACAGGGCAATCGGCGTCCCGAGAGTGAGGCCGTCCTCGCTAAGGCCACTGAGGACCTCGACGCGGTCACCTTCTTTGCGCTGGGTGACGAGTTTCGACTGGCCAGGACGGCGGCGATCAAGCTCCGACTGAATAAAATCAAGGTCAAGCCGCATCCTCGAAGGACAACCGTCGACGACCACGCCAACGCCGACCCCGTGGGATTCGCCGAAGGTGGAGATTCGAAAGAGCTGACCGAACTGGCTAGACATCGCTGGACCGAGGTTACCTCTTGATTCAAGCCCGCCCGGATGTGCCATACTTCCCGTGCCCGCTGATGGTGGAGGCGATTTGTCGTCTACAGGAACCTTCATGGCCAAGGCTGCGTTGAATTCGCAAGCCGGGAGTACTAAACGAAATGTCAAAGCAAGCACTGCTCGATAGCGTGGTTGAGAGCCTGAAGAAGACTGACCTTCCTCGGATCAACCCGGGCGACACCGTGAAGGTGTCGGTAAAGGTCCGCGAAGGCGGCAAAGAGCGAATCCAGGTTTTTGAAGGCGTTTGTATCGCCTGCAAGCACGGCGGCATCGGCGAAACCATCACGATTCGAAAGATTTCCAGCGGCGTTGGCGTCGAGCGAACGTTCCCGCTCCACTCGCCGAACGTGGCCAAGTTCGAAGTCACCCGACGCGGTAAGGTCCGACGAGCCAAGCTCTATTACCTCCGCGACAAGGTCGGTAAGGACGCCCGCATTCCGGAGAAGCGCTAAGCCATGCCCGTTCTGCACTTGCTTGCCCAGTCGCAAGAAGGCGGCGTGCAGAACTTCATCGACAAACTGGCCCGGACGCCACTCAGCCAAATCCTTATCCTGGTTTTGGTCTGCACGGTGATCCGGGTCGCTTTGTATCCGAAGCTGGTCAAAACCGCGCCGCACCTCCGCACCGGCAACTACAAGATCTTTCGAGGCTTTGCCGACTTCCTCGACGCGATCATCTACGCGGCGGTCTTTGTCTTCTTCTTCATCCGCCCGTTTGCGATTCAAACGTTCAAGATCCCGAGCGGATCGATGTTGCCCACGCTTTACCTGCAGGACTTCATCGTCGCGAACAAGTGGGTCTATCGATTCTCTGATCCCAAGCCCGGCGATATCGTCGTCTTCCGACCGCCGGCCTATGCTTGTATGCCCGGTCAGATCGAAGCCGACGGCCAACCGAACGTTGACTTTATCAAGCGCTGCGTCGGCGCGCCTGGCCAAGTCATCGAGATCAGGGATTCCGTGCTCTGGGTGAACGGTGTGAAAGCCGACGACCGGTACCGCTGGTTCACCGTCGACAACTCCTCGCCAATCGGAGCCACCCGCGACGGCTACCTCTGCGATTTCAAGCTCATCAAGTACGACGGCCCCAAGTATCGCAACTGGAACGGTCGCTACATCCCCGTCATCATCGACCGCGCCCACGGCGGCATCCCGAACACCTCGAGCATCACCGGCAACGGTGGCCCGAGCGTCTCGGCTGAGTTCATGATCGGAGTGACGAAGTCTGAAGGCGCGGTGCCCAAGGAGTTCCGATCCGAATCGGAATACATCGACGAGGACCGAAAGGTAGCCGAGTACCTGTTGAGCGCGCCTCCCGCCGCGATCCCGAACGGTCAGTTCCTCATGATGGGCGACAATCGAAACGGCAGCTTTGATGGCCGCGCCTGGGGCCTCGTCCCGAGCGATGACATCGTGGGTCGAGCCGAGGCCGTCTGGCTTCCGCTGAACCGCATCCACCGGGTCGGACCGCAGACCTCGGGCGACACGAAGTAAGCCAACTGCAAGCAGAATTGAAAAGGGCCTCTCAGTTGAGAGGCCCTTTTCTTTAATCGTCGCCTTGGCTGCCCCAGGGCGAACTGTAGTTGGGTGGCTCCTTGGTGATGCTGATGTCGTGGGGGTGGCTCTCGCGGAGGCCGCCGCTCGTGATCTTGCAGAACTCCGCCTTGTCGCGAAGCTCTTTCAGGTTGTTCGCTCCAACGTAGCCCATGCCACTTCGTAGGCCGCCGATGAGCTGGGCCATCGTGTCGGCGAGGACACCCTTGTAAGGCACGCGGCCCTCCACGCCCTCGGGGACGATGACGCCGCCCTTTTCCTTCACCTGCATGTACCGGTCAGAAGAGCCTTGCTTCATCGCGCCAATCGAACCCATGCCGCGATACACCTTGTAGGCGCGGTTGCGGAAGATCTCAATTTCGCCCGGCGACTCGTCGCATCCGGCAAACATGTTGCCCATCATAACCGTGCTTGCACCGGCGGCAAGGCACTTTACGACGTCACCGCTAGAGCGAATGCCGCCGTCGGCGATGGTCGGGATGCCGAGCCGGTTTGCCTCGTCGCAGCACTCCAGCACCGCGGTGAACTGCGGGATGCCGACGCCAGCGACAATGCGCGTGGTGCAGATGGAACCCGCTCCGATGCCGAGCCGGAGTCCGTCCGCACCCAGCGCGTGGAGATCGCGAACCCCTTCGCGCGTAGCGACGTTGCCCGCGATCACCTTAAGGTCGGGCAGCTTCGCCTTAAGCATCTTGAGGCATTCCATGACGCCCTTCGAGTGACCGTGGGCGGCATCGATGACGATGAAATCAACGCCGGCATCCAGCAAGGCCTTCGACCGCTCATAAGGCTCGCGGAGCGCGCCAATCGCTGCGCCGACAACGAGTCGGCCGCGCGAGTCCTTCGTCGAATTCGGGTGCTGCTGGACCTTCAGGATGTCCTTGATCGTGATGAGGCCTTCGAGGCGGCCGCCGTCGCTGACAATCGGGAGCTTTTCAATGCGATGCTCGGCAAGGATCGCCTGCGCCTGGTCGAGCGTCGTACCGACCGAAGCGGTGACGAGGCTCTCACTGGTCATTCGCGAGTGGATCGGCTTCGAGAAGTCAGTTTCAAAGCGGATGTCGCGGTTGGTGAGGATGCCAACGAGTCTGCCCTCTTCATCGACGATGGGCACGCCGGAAATATGAAAACGCTCCATGAGCTGGAGCGCGTCTTGGATCGGGTGGTTCGGTCCCAGCTTGATCGGATTGGTGATAACGCCACTCTCCGACCGCTTGACCCGGTCCACGTGCTCGGCCTGCTGCTCAATTGTCATGTTGCGATGGAGCACACCCACGCCGCCTTCCCGCGCCATCGCAATCGCAAGCCGTGAATCGGTCACGGTGTCCATCGGCGCGGAAACGATCGGGGTTCGGAGCTGGATGCCGGGGAGGAACTCGGTGGCAAGGCTGACCTCGCTCGGCAGGACCTCGGTGCGCTGAGGCACGAGAAGAACATCGTCGAAACTAAGTCCCTCAATGAAGGTGGGCATGTTCAATTATGAACTCTGGCGAAGCGCGCGCGCCCTTGGTGCGTCGGGGTTTATATGAGTTTTCTCAGCGTTGCCCTGCTTTGCGCAAATTTCCAAAGTTCGTTCTCCCTGGCCGAGCTCGCGGTGAAGCTCGAAGAGCACTACAAGAGGCCGGTGTTCATCGGGGTCTCGAAGGTGCAGAACAAGGTCACGGGGATCACCTTCCCCGCCAAGCTCGACGACCTCAACGACGAGCTGAAGAAGAACATGCTCCGCCTGGTCCCCGGCGACGCCTTGATGATCACCGACGAGGAGCTTTCGCATCAGGAGATGCTCGGCATCAGCCTTCCGCCCGTCGATATCGACTTTGACATCAAGGATGGCAAGGTCGCGGCGAAGTCGACCAAGGACCCGGGTTTCGGCGTCGTCGAAGTGGCGAAGATGGGCTGGCGCAAGAAGGTGAACCTGCCTTGGTTCCTGAATGGCAGCCTGATCACGATCTCCGCGAAGACAATGCTCGAGGATGACTTCGTCCGATCAGTCGCGCTTTCGCACGGCTGTTACGCCCGCCAAACTCCCGAGGAGTGGACGTTCACGATGACCCCGGATGAGTTCCGTCGCCGCCTCATCAAGACGATTGAGCGCAGCAAGAACCCCGCCATCGTCAGCCGCAAGGACTACTTCCTCGCGGCGATTAACTCACTCCCGAATAGCGCGCTCACCAAGGCGATGGCCACTAAGGGCGACATTCAGGAGATCAAGCTCGCGCCCAACGCGCCTGTCATCCGAGCAGGACTCGCGACCCTTAAGAAGTTGATGGGCGCGAACGCCGATAAGCTCGACCGATTGAGCTTTGACAAGACGCGACAGATGAAACTGCAATACCAAACGCCGCTGAGCTTCCGGCTGAGCATCCCCGTGTTCGATTCAGAAAATCCAACCGACAAGTCCGAAATCATTGTCCAGTAATCTAGATGGATGCGAAGCGACATTCATCAATGGATCACGACGGCGAACGGCTTTGAGGGCTACCGAGTGATCCGGAGCCTTGGCGTTGTCCGGGGCATCACGGTCCGAAGCCGATCGGTTCTCGGCAACATTGGAGCGGCGTTTCAGTCGCTGGCGGGCGGCAACATCACGCTCTACACCGAGCTGGCCGAGAAGGCCCGCGGCGAAGCCTACGAGATCATGCTCCAGCACGCAGCCCAGGTTGGCGCGAACGCGGTGATCGCGATGCGCTATGACGCGAACGAAATCATGGACGGGATCACCGAGGTTTTGGCCTACGGCACCGCCGTCGTGATTGAACGGATCCCCTAGTCTCGGGTACCTTGTCCACCTGTGCTCAGGGGATTTGCAACACGCGCCTTCTTTGCTGGGCTAACTCTGTTGTTTTCGGCGACCGGGTTCCCCGCTTCCACTCGTCTCGAAGGGCGATTGCTTTTTGTCAACCAGGTGCCGGTTTTCCGACTTGCGACCGACGCCCGTGCGCAGGTCCTTGCCGCTGAGCTTCGCCGCGACCAGACAGGTTCCGTTCGCGTCGAGATGGTCGGGACGAGTGCCTACCTTCGGTGGGGTTCGAACGTCATCGCCACGATCGAACCCTCCGAGGCCAAGCTCTACGGCCTGACTCCGCGCCAACTCGCCGATACTTGGGCCAGCAAGCTCAATCCGGCCCTGAGTCTTCCCGCGATCAAGCTCACCACGGTCTCGATGCGACTCGCACCGGGCGCAGTCGGCAAAGTGGGCGTCACCGGGAGTTCGGCCGAAGTCGCGGTGGCCCGCTCCGAGGATAACTCGATTGTCGGCGTCGATGTCGATGGACCGGGACTGACCCTCCGCGCCTACAAGCCCGGCCGGGCAAGGGTCGTGGTCGAGGGTGGCGACGGCAAACAGGCGATTGACGTTTTTGTCCTTCCCTTCGCGGCCAAGTTTCCTCAGACCGTGACCGCGCTGGTGACGGGCGCACCCGCCACCGTCGACACCGTGCGCGGTTCGATCCATTCCGCCCTGCTGAGCCAGGTGATCCGCGAGCCCGGGACCAAGCTGACCTATTCGATCGACCGGGTGACATCGCTTGCTTCGGGATCACGGCGGACCTACTCGATCAATGTTCGCAGTCAGGCACCGAACGCCCTTGCAAGCCAAGGCGTGGTCAACGTTTCGGTGCAAAACTCGCCGATTCCGCCGATGAAGGAGGCCGAACTCCTCTTCAGCAACAAGCCAGAAGCGCTCAAGGGGCCGGGCGACTACTATTGGGGCATGGTCGGCACCGATCAGCCGGTGCGGATGCTCTATCACCACGTCAACCGCAGCGGCAGTGAGCTCTTCGTCAAGGTCGAACTCCTGAACCTTGGGTCCCAGCCGGCAGAAGCCCTCTTGATTCCCGGTGACAGCGCGCCGAGCAAGAACCCAACCCTTGCCGGACTCCAAGCCGCTGACCAGTTCGCCCGCAACTGGGTCTCGAACAGCGCGGAGATCGTCCGCATCCCCGCGAACGGCTCGCTGCCCATCGCGGTTCGTAAGCTTTACATCGGGCAGACAATGAGCGGCCTTTGCAGCATTCGCCTCCTTCCCGGCGGTCCCGAAGCGCTCACGGTGCGCGTTTCCGCCATGCCGCCCTTCCCTCTCGACGACCGATGGGCAGACGCGCTGAATTCCAGCACCCCTTGGCACGAGCTTGGAACGATGCCCGTCCCACGCGGACTGAGCGAGGTCTGGCGCCCCAGTGAGCACGTCTACGCCGCGCCCACCCTCGAGAGCGACTTCTCGTACCGCATTGGCGACACGCCGACCATCTTCCGCCTCGGTACCACCGCGGAGATCAAGCGCCGCGACGGCTCGACAAAGCTTTCAGGCAACTTCGGCGTCATCTACAACCTCCGGACGATCCTGGAGAACCCCACCAAGCAGGCCAAGCAGGTTGAGATGCTTTTCCGGGCGAGCGGCGGCTATAGTGGCGGGCTGTTCCTCATCGATGGCCAGATTGTTCGCACCCCGCTTCTAAACCCTCACCAAGAGGTTGTCGTCACCGTTTTCAAGGTCGAACCCGGCATCAAGCGGTTCATCACGATCCAGACGTTGCCACTCTCGGGCAGCAGCTATCCGGCGACGATCACGATGCGCATGCGCGAGGGCAAGTAAAGCCACCATGAGCCAGGACAAGCCCGATTTTCGATCCGTTGCCCAGCTGTTCCAAGTCCCGATTCTTCCGGATGAGGAGCTTGAGGGCCTCGCCGAAGTCGACCGAAGCAAGGTCGGCGAGAACGCGGAAGAGAGCGAGGCGCTTGGACGCGCCTTCCTCAACGAAGGCGACTACGACAAGGCGATCGAGCATTTTCGACGCGCGTGCACCCAGCGCGAACCCGGCGATATCCATTCGCAAGTTGAACTTGCGGGCGCGATGGACGCCGCCGACCGCGCACCCGAGGCCTTCCGTCAGTACCTGAAGGCGATCCGCGCCCAGCAGGGCGCGGTCGAGCCGAAGGTCGGGATGAGCGAAATCCTTAAGCGATATGGCCGCACCGGCGACTCCATCAAGCTTTTGATCGAGGCCGCCGAAGCTGACCCGAGCAACGCTTACCTTCGCATCAAAGTCGCCGAGGCTCTTCGCGACAACGGTCAGCCCAAGGCCGCCCTCGAATGGGCGACCCAAGCGGTCGCGATTGCTCCCGAGGACTCGTTCAACCACGCGTGGATGGGCGATCACCTTCTCAGCATGGGGCGCAACGCCGAAGCCCTCGAATCGCTGCGCGCGGCCCTCGAGCTCAGCCCGGGCGACGACTATCTCTACCTTCGCGCTGCAGTCGGGTTTTGGCGAGAGAACCGGCCAAAAGAGGCGATCAAGGCGCTCGTCACTGCGATTGAACTTGATCCCGAGCGAGGCATGACCCACGCCGCGCTCGTGCGGTTCTACAACGAGACTGATCAGGTGATGGAAGCCCAGGTTGCAGAAGAGGTGATGCCGACGCTTGACCGCTATGACGAGGACCTCCTCCACAAGTTTCTTGTTGAATGCGGGCTTGAGCCTGCGTAGAATAGGCTCATGAAGCCCGTTCTTCCGGTGTTCATCGGCCTTTCTTTGATTGCAAGCTGCGGCGCAGGTCCTTCCGCAGGTTCTCCGAGTTCCGCCCCGAGCTCTGCCCCTCCCACCGGCGAAGTCGGCGCGGGCGTTCCGAAGTTTTGGGTCCGGCCGGGTTACCGAGTTGACCTGGCGGGCGACAAGATTTCGGGGGCAAGGTTCCTCGAGGTCGATGACAAGGGCATCGTCTATGTGAGCCGTCCGAACCAGGGCGACATCCTCACCTTCCGGTACGAGAATGGCAAGCTCAAGCCGCTCGGCACCTTCATCAGCGGCAAGTCGAGCGTCCACGGAATGCAGTTCGCCGACGGTTGGCTCTGGTACACGACCACCGGAGCGATCTACAAGTCCCGCGACAAGAACGGCGACGGAAAGAGCGATGAAGACGTCACCGTCATCGCCGAGGGCAACCTCCCGCGCGGCGGCGGTCACTGGTGGCGGCCGATCCTCGTCACCCAAGATGCGATCTACACCGGCATTGGCGACAACGGCAACATCAGCGAGGCGAAGAACGAGCGCGAGAAGCTCTTCCGATTCGACAAGCAGGGTGGCAATAAGACGCTCTGGTCCACCGGTATCCGCAACACCGAAAAGCTCCGCCTGCGACCCGGCACGAACGAGATATACGGCGCGGACCACGGCAGCGATAACTTTGGCGGCCCTCTCGGCGAGCGAGGCGGCGCGAACCAGCCCGTCACGAACCTGAACCCACCTTGTGAGTTCAACCGCTACGTCCAAGACGGCTTCTATGGCCACCCCTACGTTCCTGGCTACGGCGTGCCGCGCTACGAATACAAGGATCGGCCCGACATCCTCGAACTCGTCGCGAAGACGATCCTGCCCGAGTGGAACTTCGGCGCGCACTGGGCGCCCAACGGCTTTACGTTCCTCACCAAGAATGGACTCGGTGACGACCTGAAGGGCGATGCTCTCGTCGCCATGCACGGCTCCTGGAACAGCACGGTGAAGGTCGGCTACCGCATCGAGCGCGTCATGTTCGACAAGGCCCTCGGACGTCCAATTGGCGGCCAGCCGATGGTCATGACGATCACGCAGGAAGGCAACGTCCTCGCTCGACCGGTGGACTGCGTTGAGCTTGCCGATGGATCGGTCCTGTTCTCGTGCGACGCGACGGGCAAGATCTTCCGGATCAGAAAGTCTTGATGACCTCGGCCATTCTTCTACTGCTGCTTGGTCCGCCAAAGGCCCCTGCCTTTCGGCCGCTTGCTTACTTCGAGGATAAGTGTGCGCGGTGTCACGGCTCGATGGGGTCGAACTATGGCGACGAGTTCGGCAAGGACCTCACCGACGCCAAGCTCGTGACCGTGGTGCGAGACATGGCGTCGGGCCCCGCCCAGGCGCCGGTGAGCGAGGTGGACCTCAGACCGCTCGTGGCCTTCCACCGCTCGCTCATCCTCGGCAAGCCTTTTGGGATCGTGGTGGAAGTCGTCGGCGCGACCGTGAGGGGCGAGACCACGCCGGGGTCGAAGGTGAGCCTTCGGTGGGGCAAGGTGGTTTCCGTCGCCAAGGTGGATGGCTCGGCGTGGTCAGCAATCATCCCGAAGGGCAAGACCCTCAGCGGCGCCGAGCTGGTGCTGAGTCTCAAGGGCGCCACCGTCGTCCAGGCGCTCGATTCTCGAAGGTACACCGACTGGGTACCCTCGAAGAAGTGAAGCTTTGCCGTTTTGAACTGAAATCCCAGCCCGGGACCATCCGATCTGGAATCATCTACGGAGGAAAGGTCTATGAGACCGACGGCTCGCAGCCAATCGCCGTCCACGAGGCCGAAGACGTCATACCCCTCAGCCCGATGGGGCAGCCGGGTAGCGTCCGGTTCTTCCGGCAAGGCGATCAGCGCGGCCATCGACCCCAGTATTTTTACGGTAATCCGAACTCGGTCATCGGCCCGAGCCAAGTGGTGGAGCTTCCCCAGGAAGTCGGTGCGGTCGACGTTGAGGCATACCTAGCGATTGTCGTCACCGCCGACGGCCGCGATGTCGCTCCCGACGACGCCCTTGCTTATGTCCTCGGCTATTCGCTCGCCGTCGTCCTCGTTGACCGCGCTGCCGAACGCGAGGAGCAAGCGCTGAACCTGAGCCCCGCCCGCAGCTATGACGTTGCGATTGCCTTTGGACCCGCGCTCACCACCCCCGACGAGATCGTTTCGAACTTCATCAACAAGGACGACGAGAACCTCATTTCGCTCACCGCGAGCCTGAGCGTCAATGGGGTTGAAGTTCACAAGGCGGAGGCCGACCACCTCACGCTGACCGTCGAATCGTTGATCACCGCCGCCAGCTCCTCCGCACCGATTCGAGCGGGCGAACTCCTCCTTTATGGCCCCCTCCTCACCGGCTCACCCCAAGCCCTCACCCAAGGTGACGAAGTCCGCCTCGCGGTCGAAAACCTCGGCGCTCTGTTCCTGAAGATTAGTGAAACCCTATGAGCCTCATCACCAAATTCACCTTGCCCAACGGCGTTCGTGTCCTCGTTGAGCCGTCGCTGACCGTCAAGTCGGTTAGCATCGGCCTTTGGTGCCACACCGGTAGTCGCCACGAGTTCGACAACGAGGCAGGAATCACCCACCTCATCGAGCACATGCTCTTTAAGGGCACCAAGAAGCGGACCGCTAAGGAGATTGCCGAGGCGATCGAGGGTCGCGGCGGAATGCTCAACGCCTTCACCGACAAGGAGTCGACCTGCTACTACTGCCGCATGCTCAGCGACGATGTCGCGGTCGGGATCGATGTCCTGAGCGACATGATGCTGAATTCGCTTTTCGATCAAGAGGAACTTGAGCGCGAAGAGCAGGTCGTGCTTGAGGAAATCCGGCGCGGCGAAGATGAGCCGGGCGACCACGTTCACGAGGTCCACCTGGAGCAGCGATGGGGCAGCCACCCGCTTGGAAAGCCGATCATCGGCACCGCGGAATCGGTCTCGAGCTTCATGCGCGATGACCTGATCACCTACATGGACCGCCGCTACCGAGGCGAGAATATCCTCCTCAGTGTCGCGGGCAATGTCGATCCTGCCGCCGTGGTGGCCCTCGCCGAGTCCAAGCTGGGTTCGATCCCTTCGGGAACCGAAAACGGACAGCCCGCGCGTCCCCTCGGCAAGCCGGGCATGCACTACGTCGAACGTCCGGTCGAGCAGGTTCACTTCTGCATCGGTGGCGATGGGCTCTCGTTCTACGACGACGACATCTACACCCTCAAGGTCCTCGATGCCGCCCTCGGTGGATCGATGAGCAGCCGCCTCTTCCAAGAGATTCGCGAGCGACGAGGCCTCGCCTATGCGGTGGGTAGTTACTCCCTTTCCTATGGCGCGGGCGGCGCATTCACCGTGTATGGCGGCACGAGCCGGAAGAACTGGGAGCAGGTTCAAGAGTTGACCGCAGTCGAGTTTGGCAAGGTGATGAGCGACGGCCTCATGGCGGACGAACTTGAGCGCACCAAGCGCAATCTGATCGGCTCCATCGTCCTCGCGCTCGAAAGTACGAGCAGCAAGATGATGCGGCAGGCGCGCAACGAACTCAACTTCCAACGCGAGATCCCCATCGAAGAGACCACCTCGAAGATCGAAGCGGTCAGCGGCAACCAGGTCATCGAACTCGCTCGTCGTCTTCTGGACCCTGCGACCCTGAGCACGACCGCGATTGGCCCCGCTTGCTAAGATGCCGGCCCTTCCGCCCGCCTTATTGGAGTGCCTCCACGCGGCGACGAGCGAAGCGAGCTTGCTCGCCGAACTCGCGACCGTGTGGCAGTCGCTCACCAAGGCCGACTCCGTCGATCTGCTCATGATCGACGCCTCCGAGAAGCTGGTCCTCGCCGCGTCCACCCACGCGCCCGACTTCGTCGGCCGCATCAAGCTCGGCAAGGGCAAGGGCGTTGCCCAGAGGATCCGCGACCACGCGAGCCCGATCTACCTTGAGGATGGGGCCAAGAAGCACCCCGACTACGTCGTCGTGGAGAGCCTCGACGACCACAAGGTCGAGGCGATTGCCGGCCTGCCCCTCATCGCCTGGAACAAGGAGATCCTCGGGGTTGCGCTGCTCAACCGCTATTCGCCTTGGTCGATGAGCGAGGACGACCGCGAGGCGCTCCAGGGCACCGCCTCCCAGCTCGCCGATCTCATTTGGACCTACCGTGCAGCGTTCCAACACGGCAGCGAGAGCAACCGCCTCGGCGCGCTTAGCGAGGTGACCCGTTTGATGGCGGACTCGCCGTACCTGGAGGAGATTCTGCAGCTCCTCGTCAGCCTCACCGCCCAACAGTTCGGCTACCGGGTCGTCACCGTCCGGCTGCTTGATGACTCCCGCAAGGAGCTCGTCCTTCGCGCCACCCAAGCCCCCGCCCGCGCCTACCAACGCAAGCGCGCGATCAAGCTTGGCGAAAGCATTGCCGGACGCGCGATTGGCGAGCGCTCGCCGGTCATCGTGCCCGACGTCCAGCTCGAAGCGGACTACATCGGCCACGACCTCGCCGCCGAACAAGGCCTGCGGTCGATGATCTGCGTGCCGCTCATCATCCAAGAGCGACCGGTGGGCGTCATGAGCTGCTACACGACCGAGCTCCACGAGTTCACCGAGGCCGAGGTCAGCGCGCTCCAGACGCTTGCGCAACAAGCCGCGATCAGCATTGAACATGCGAAGCTCCAGGTTCGCACGACCCTGCTCCAAGAGATGCACCATCGGGTCAAGAACAACCTCCAGCAGATTGCCTCGCTGATCCGCCTCCAGATGCGCCACCCGGGCGAAAAGACCCTCGCCGAAGCCCTCAACGACACCCAGGCGAGGATTCTCTCGATCTCGGCGGTCCACGACCTGCTCAGCCGCGACGACCTTGACCACGTCAGCATCCTCTCCATCGCCGAGTCGCTCGTACAGCTCCAGCAAAGCTCACTCCTCCGCCCCGACCGACGCATTCAGTTCCTGGTCCGGGGTGACGCGGTCTATCTCAGCACCGCGCAGGCGACCCAGGTGGCCCTCGCCCTCAACGAGCTAATCCTCAACGCGGCTGAACATGGCTTTGCCCGGACCGAGTCGGGCGACATCCACATCACGGTCGAGGACATGGACGAAGAAGTTGGCGTTTGGGTGAGCAACAAGGGCGACAGCTTGCCCCCCGATTTCGACCTTTCCAAGTACGGAAACCTTGGCCTGCAGATCGTGGACAGCCTCGCGCGGTCACTCGGCGGACGGTTTGTTCTTGAGGACCGGCTCGGCTGGACGGTCGCCGAAATTCAGTTCCCGCGCGCGTCGGGCGAGTAGGTTCCTCGGGAATTCGATTCGGAAAAGTGCGCCTTCGTTGGGCTTGGAGGTCGCCATCACTTGGCCACCCATCCGCTCCATCGCGCGCTGGACAATCGCAAGCCCAACACCGGTTCCCTCGAAGTCGCGTCCGGGGTGGAGTCGCTCAAAGAGGCCAAAGATCTTGTGCCCATACGCGGGATCGAAGCCGGCGCCATTGTCCTTGACTTCCATCCAGCTCCACTCGCCGTTCTCACCGCCCCGAATTTCGATCTGCGGCGACTCGACACGCCCGGAGTACTTGATCGCGTTGTCGATCAGGTTGTCAACGACCTGTCGGAGTAGCACCGGGTCGGCCTCCACCGTCGGGAGGGGCTGGACCTTGACTTCGTGCCGGAAGCCCGGGCTCTTTCGGGGGCCCGCGAGGGCCTGCTCCACCGTGTGGTTGAGGTCGACCATTCCCAGCTCAAGCGGCCTACGGCCTGCGCGGGCATAGCTCAGCAGGTCATCGAGGAGCCTCGACATGCGCATCGCCGACTGGTCAATCGACTCAATCGAGGCGCGAACTTCGGCTTCGTTGAGGGGTTCGTCGGGCGAAAAGGCAAGGCGGGCCTGAGCGCTGATGTTCCTGAGCGGCGCGCGGAGGTCGTGGGACATCGAGTAGCTCAGCGTCTCAAGGTCGGAGTTTCGCTGCTGAAGTTCGATCGTGCGACGCTGAACGCGACTCGCTTGGCGGTCCCGCTGTTGTTGCAGCCGCTCGATGTAGCGCAGTCGCTCCTGGTTCATTGCCGCGAGCAGGATGATCGAGCCGCAGAGGATGAGGAGGTACGTGTGGAGCCAATACTCCGCGCCGCCACCCTTGGAGAGCAGGAAGTCCATCGGCCCAAGGCGGAGGGAGGCGCCAATGCCGCCGATCAGAGCGACGAGCGAGACGGTGAGGCTGGTTTCGTGGGCGGGTCGGTTATAGGCCTGGGCCACCAGGAACGGAAGTGGCAGGAAGACGTAGCTGATCGACAGCTCCGAGTTTTGTCCCGGCTGCAAGAACACAAAGAGCGCGGAGCCCAGGCTCCCAATCGCATACCAAAAGGCGGCCTTCTTGTTCTTTGCCGTCTCTTGCCATGCCGCGCGATGACAGCATCCGAGGATCGCGGGCGTCGTAGCGATCACGCCGAGGCTGGTCGCAACCACAAAGCCCTGGATCACCGCGCTCAGGATGTTGATCTTGTTAAAATAGGCACCGATACTGGCGATTACTCCCGCGCCGATGGAGCCAATAAACCCGGCGAGAAAAATCGCGCCGACATCCCAGACGCGCTGAATGGTGGGCGGTCGCCGGAGGACGCGGTCCATGAACCAGATCATCAAGAAGATCCCAACGAAATCGGCGACGTTCAGAAAGATGGTGTAGGAGGTGCTCTTGCTGATCGAAAGGTCGGCGATCATGCCGAGCGGCACCGACGTCAGGATGATCGGCCAGCGGTAGTTCCGGGGATGGACGAGGATCATCCCGAACAGAAATCCGGACGGAAACCAATACACCGAGACCTGGGCATCAGCGATGTTGAAATACTGCACGCACGACCAAGCAAGGGCCGTGTAGACAAGTGCAATGAGTCCGATTCGTCCCCAATTCAGAGGGGCCATGAGTTAGTTTATCAAGTTGGTCGATTTTTGCCGAGGAAAAGATCGTAGAAGTGCCTGATGAAGGTGATTGAGACCCGTGGACTCGCGCGGAAGTTTTTGATGGGAAGCACCGAGGTGCATGCCCTTCGCGGGGTCGACCTCTCGGTTGAACAAGGCGAGTTCGTTGCGATCATGGGTCCTTCCGGCTCCGGCAAGTCGACTTTGCTCAATCTCCTTGGCTGCCTTGATCGCCCCACCGGCGGCGAATACCTCCTTGCAGGCCGCCCGGTCCAGGACCTTTCCGACCGCGACCTCGCCCAGATGCGCCAAAACCAAATCGGCTTCATTTTCCAGAGTTTCAACCTTCTCCCCCAGCTTTCCGCCGCCGAAAACGTCGAGCTACCCACGCTCTACCGCGATCAGCCAGCCTCAAGGTCGGTCGCCGAAGTCCTGACGAGCGTTGGACTGGCGGACCGGATGGATCACCGGCCTCACCAGCTTTCGGGTGGCCAGCAGCAGCGCGTGGCGATCGCCCGTGCCCTGATCAACGAGCCGGTGCTGCTTCTTGCCGACGAGCCAACAGGCGCGCTGGACTCGAAAACAGGTGAGGAAATGATGGCCCTCCTCGCTGACCTCCACAAGAAGGGCAACACGATCCTCATCGTCACCCACGAAGAGGTGATCGCTGAGAAGTGTGAGCGCGTGGTGAAGCTCCGGGACGGCGAAATCGTTTCCGACGAACGCCTAGCGCGCGCGTAGAACGAGGACGCGCTGGTCCGATTCGAGGCCGGAAAGGACTTCCATTCGATCAACCAGATCACGACCAAGCTTCACTTCGCGGAGCTGACCGCCTTGTTCGAGCCGCACGTTGCCAACCCCAGGACGGATGAACTGAATCGCCCGCTTCGTAAGGGTCACGCGCTTGGTCTGAATTCCGGTGGGGATCATCGCCTTCCCAGCGACGCCCGGCTTGATCAGGGGTTCGTTGGAGAGGACCTTGATTTCAAGGATCGTATCCGTCGGCTTGGTGCCCGGTTTCAGGTTGAAAACCTTGGCGGGCAGGTCCTTTTTGGCCATGGAATCGAGCTGGACCGTGAGCGGAGTGCCTGGTTTGAGGTTGATCGCGGTCGGGGTGGGAATCGTCGTGATGAACACGCGGAAATTGGACCGCGAGACCTTTCCGAGCAAGCTTCCCTCCGCCACCTGGCCCGTCTTGGCGTCCGGAGCGATGAGAACCCCATCCATCGGGCTCGAAATCGTGATCGACCGTGAACCGGTGCGAATCCGGCCTCGAACGGTCGGGAAAGCGTCGGGCTCGGGCGAAAGCATGGGGCCGCTGATTCCGCCACCGCCATCGGACGGGTACTTCGCTGCTTCCTTTTGGGCCGCGCTCAGCTCTTCCATTGCCTTGGCGAGCTCTTGCTGGAGCTCTACGGTGACGCTGCTGCCGCCTTGCGAGCGGTTTAGAGCGGCGGCGGACCGCTTGACCTCGTCATCCAGCCGCTTCTTTTCCTTGCTCAACGTGGCCTCGAGGTCGTCTCGCTGATCCCGTGCTTTGGCCGCCGCCGATTTGGCGGCTTCGAGCTGGCGGACCTTGGCATCAAATTCGTTCTGGCTGATCGCGCCCGCGGCGAGGAGCTGGTCGCACTTGTCCTTGTCGCCTTGGATCTTTTGGGCGAGGCTTTCGGCCTCTTCGACCTTGGCCTCCGCCTCATTTCGACGCCGAGGGTGGTCGACCGAAAGGGCATCCGCAAGGCGCTGGCGAGCAGTTTCCCATCGGGTCTTGGCCCGCGCGATTTCGCCGTCCGACTTTCGTCCGCCGGAGCGCAGCTCGGTCCGCAACGCTTCCACCTTTTCCTCCGCCGCCTTGAGGCGGCGCTGAGCCTTGTCCCCAGTGTTCAATTCTTCGGGGATCGAGGCGGGGCGCATCGGCGAGACCGGCGGAAGGCTTGCATACTGCTCGGAGGAAATCCCACCGTCATCGCCGCCGCGCGGCGAAACCATGAGGGTTGCAATGACCTGACCCTGCTTCACGGGATCGCCCGACTTGACCGCCCACCGGACAAGAACGCCGCTCGAAGGTGCCTTGAGGTCGACGTCGGTCGAGCTCGAAATCAAGCCGCGAACATCGAGGGTGGGCTTGAAAACCTCCACCTTCGACGTTGCGATCTCAGGTGGAGGCGCTGTGACCACGCTCGGCGCGGGCATGTCGGTCCGGAGCGTGCAACCGCTCAACAGCACCGAACCCAACGCAATCCACGGCCACCGACTCTTCATCCAACTATATACAACGTTGAAAACGCCTTTTGCGTTCAACGCTCGGGAGGGTCCTAGGCCACAATCGTGCTGGATTTGAACTCTTCGAACTGCGGCAGATAGTCCTGCCAATCCGCACGCCCAATCGCCTTCAGGTACGTCGGCAGCGCGAGGTACGGGATGAAATGCGGTCGCTTCGGCCGTCGGAAGAGCTTCATCTGTGCCTGCTGGGGCGTCTTGTCACCCTTGGCTAGGTTGCAGCGGCGGCAGCACGCGACGAGGTTATCCCACGTGTGCGGCCCGCCCACCCAACGCGGGATGACGTGGTCGATCGTGAGGTCCTTCTTCGACCCGCAGTATTGGCACGTGTAGTTGTCGCGAGCAAGGATTGAATGTCGCGAGAGTCGAAGCTCGGGCATCGGCCTTCGGACCATGTACTTCATTCGCAGCACCGAAGGCGCGAAGAGCTCGCCGCTCCCGGTTCGGATCGGCTCACCGCGTTCTTCCATCACGTCGGCCTTGCCTAGCAGCAGCAGGGCAAACGCTCGTCGCAAGTTGCAGACGTTGAGCGGTTCATAGTTGCTGTTCAATACGAGTACGTCGTGCGGTCCCAATGGCTTCTCCTCAGTTCAAATGGCTTTTTTCCAGGCGTATGAATTGGTCGAGATCAGTGACAAAAAAGGGTCCGGCGTGAAACGGCCCGGACCCCATGCTGCTCGCAGTCATGCCACGAGCTATCATGGTGTCCACCCAAGCGGGCGGCCATTGCATGAACGGATTCTGTCCTTGATCAAGACTTCGCATGTCCTTCTTTCCTACCGACGTACAAATCCACCAAAACGGATTCGCACCTCGCGAAAAATTCTCCCTTTCAACTAAGTTTCCGCCAGTTTCTTTGCACTCGGCTACCAGGTTTTGTTAAGGGCCCTTAATCTTCGGGATCAAAACGGCACGAATTCTGTCAGATTAATTGCGGTAACGCAAAGGAGGCAACCATGGAGTTCATCCACAATGGGTTGCAACTGAGCGAAGAGGAAGCGTACGCCCTGTTGAGTTTGTGTTTGACAAGCCCGCAGGCGCTCGACGCGGCCTCAGAAAAAGCGGTTCGGAAATTGGCAGGATACGCAACGGCCTTGCGCCAGAGTCATCATCATCATTCAACTGCCGTTTGCCCCGCTTTGGAGCTAAAGTTGAACCGGACGGGGACCAATTAGGTCCCCGTTTTTCTTGTATTCTGGTCACTCATGATCAGGGTTGCCGACGTCCTCCACCAGCTTGAGTCGATTGCTCCGAGACGCTACGCGTTTGGGTTCGACAAGGTCGGCTTGCAAGTGGGCGACCGTTCCGCTCCCGTCGCCAAGGCGGTGGTGTCGCTCGACCGGTCCCTCGGGGCGATCCGCTTTGCCGCTGACCACGGTGCCCAACTCCTGATTGCTCACCACCCGGCGATCTGGGACCCGCTCAAGAGCGTCCTTGCGGGTGATCCCGTCTTTGAGCTTATTCGGGCGAATGTCTCGTTCATTGCCGCTCACACGAGTTGGGATGTCGCACGGGGTGGCGTGAATGACACCCTTGCCGAAGTGCTGGGTCTCACCGACGTTGTTGACTTTGGTCAGCGACCCGAAACCCACCTGCTGAAGCTCGTCTTCACCGCGCCCAGTGCGGACTCGGAGAGGGTCATCGCCGCCGCAGCGGCGGCAGGAGCGGGAAGGCTTGGGAGCTATGATTCCTGTGCGTTTTCGAGTCAGGGCACGGGCCAGTTTCGCGCCCTCGATGACGCAAATCCCCACGTTGGGAAGGTGGGCGAGGTCCACCAAGAGCCCGAAACCCGCGTCGAGATGATCCTGCCGACCGGGTTGCAACTCGCGGTTGATACCGCCGTCCGCAGAGCCCACCCTTACGAGACGCCCGCGATCGACTACTTCCCTCTTTCCAACCCCGGCGAACTTCCGATTGGTCGGATTGGATCCCTTGCCCATGCGGTTACCCTCGCCGGCTTCTCCGCAACCGTCGCAAACCGACTCGGTCATCCACCCCTCGTCTGGGGCGAACCTAAGCGGCTCATCAAAAAGGTCGCGGTGGTCGGCGGCGCGGCAGACGGCGAATGGCAGGAAGCCGCCCGAGCGGGGGCCGACTGCTTCGTCACCGGCGAGGTCCGCCAGAACATCGCGGTCGATTCGACAATCCCGATCATGGCCGCTGGACACTATGCGACCGAACAGCCCGGCGTCCGTGCCCTGCGCGACCGACTCCATGCGGCGATCCCCGAGGTCGAGTGGCTGCTTTTCACGCCGGAACCAGGCTTCGACGGGCGTCCCTTCGTGCCCTAGCGGGTAAGTTGAGGACGCAATGAAGTTCACCTCTCTCGGTCGTACCGGTCTCCAAGTCAGCCGCCTTTGCCTCGGCACGATGAACTTTGGTGTCGACACCACCAAAGAAGACGCCTTCCGCATCATGGACCGCGCCCTTGAGCTCGGGATCAACTTCTTTGACACGGCCGACGTTTACGGCTGGAAGAAGGGCGAAGGCATCACCGAGAGGATCATCGGCGAGTGGTTTGCCCTCGGCGGCGGTCGGCGCGAGCGCGTCGTCATCGCAACCAAGCTCTATGGCGACATGGGGAACGGCCCCCTCGAGAACTGGCCGAACACGAATCGCGTCACTGCGCTTCACCTTCGCCGCGCCTGCGATGCCAGCCTTGCTCGCCTCCAGACCGACTACATCGACCTCTATCAGATGCACCACATCTTTCGCGTCGCGCCGTGGGACGAGGTGTGGGAGGCCTACGAAGTGCTCCGCTATCAAGGCAAGATCCTCTATGCCGGTTCGAGCAACTTCGCCGCGTGGCACATCGTCCAGGCGAACGAAGCCGCGAAGCGCCGCAACTTCCTTGGCCTCGTGAGCGAGCAGTCGAAGTTCTCGCTCCTCCAGCGCGACATCGAGCTCGAAGTCGGTCCTGCCTGCGAAGCCTATGGCGTGGGCGTGATTCCGTGGTCGCCGCTCGCGGGCGGTGTGCTCGGCGGCGTGAGTGAAGGTGCAGGCGGCGTCCGACGGCGATCGGATTGGGCTCTAAAGGTCGCCGAGAAGCACGCCGATGGCCTCGCGAAGTGGGAAGCACTCTGCAAGGAGCTGGGCGAGCAGCCCGCCGATGTTGCCCTTGGCTGGACGCTCACCCGCAGCTTTGTGACCGCGCCGATCATCGGTCCTCGAACGATGGATCAGCTCGAAGGCAGCCTCCGCGCCTTGGAAATCGAGTTCACGCCCGAAGTCCTTGCCGCGATTGACGAGATCTTCCCTGGGTTCAAGACCGCTCCCGAGCACTACGCTTGGTAAGCCAAACTACCAAACTCGTCCGTCCTTGCCTATAATGGGTTCGACAACAGGAGAGAACTGACTTGCCGCGAGTTGTAAGAAAATCTGACGCGATCGAAAACCTTTGGGCAGACGCCATGCCCATGTTCCTTGGCGGAGTGCCCATGATCCTTTTGGGCGCCCTGCTTTGGAAGTTCAAAGGAGATGGTGCGCTCGTGGGTCTCGCGGCGGTCCTTATCCTTGGTGGAGTTGGGCTTATCGCTTGGGGGTTCACCAAGGTCCGGAAGGTCAAAGAAATCGGCCCTGGCCACATGCTGGAGTGCGTTTTCTGCTCCCGCCAGATCGAGCTCTTGGAGCCACCTTCCAACGAAGACGTCACCTGCCCCGAGTGCCACCGCCTCATTCCGATCCAGAACGGTGTGCCCCTTCCCGTTCACCAGGTTCGCTGCGGCTTCTGCAACACGCTGAACTACTACAGTGAAAAGACCGAGTTTCTGATCTGCGAGAAGTGCGACCGCGAAATCCCGCTCACGCTTGATGAGGACAAGGAGCAACGTCACGCACCTAAAGGCTATGTCGTCGTCGATGACAACCAGGCGTATCAGTTGGTGCTGAGAGAAGTCCCGAATCCGGACCACCCACCGGAGGACTGCATCACGACACTCCAGACCATGCTCGCGCTGAACCGAAACCAGGTCAAGCAGCTGCTGGGTGACCTTCCCGCCGTGCTTCTAACGGGCATCCCAAGAAAGAAAGCTGAGCTCCTTGAAGCTCAGCTCACTTCCCTCGGCATGACCGCCGTCCACGAACCGATCTCAAACTAGACTTTCGAGGTCAGTTCGGGAACGGCATCGAACAGGTCGGCCACGAGTCCAAAGTCCGCGGTCTCAAAGATCGGCGCATCGGGATCCTTGTTGATCGCGACAATGACCTTCGAGTCCTTGATGCCCGCCATGTGCTGGGTCGAGCCCGAGACGCCGGCCGCGATGTAGAGGTCAGGGGCGACGATTTTGCCGGTTTGGCCGACCTGGAGTTCGTTCGGGGCGATCCCCGAGTCCACCGCCGCGCGCGTTGCGCCAACCGCACCGCCAACCTTGTCGGCGAAGGCTCCGAGCACGGACTCGAACGTCGCAGCATCCTTGAGCGGTCGTCCGCCCGAGATGATGATCTTCGCCTGAGTGAGGTCGGGGCGTGCGCCGCCGCCTTGCACCCGGTTGGTCACCACCACATTGCTAGCGGCTGAGATCGAGATCGTTTCGACCGCGCTCGATCCACCCCGGTTCGGTTGGCCGAAGCCCGCCGGTCGAACCGTCAGCACCGCGACGGGGTCGAGGACCTCGACGGTCGCAATCGCGGAGCCCGCAACGATTGGTCGCTTGAAGACGGTCGGCGAATCGGCGGCAATCACGTCGGTGACCATGGCGCAGTCCAGTGCACCCGCGAGTCGAGCGAGGACGTCCTTGCTTGCCATCGATGAGATACCCGCGATATGGGTGTAACCCGTGGCATGGGCACGAAGCGCCTCAACGAGCGCGCTCGCCGGGGGCAGGTCGCTGAGACCGGCCGAAAGCACCTTCTCCGCGCCGAGATCGGTTTCTGCGTTGCCCGTGAGCACCAGGAGGTCAAACGGCAAGCCCAGTCGCTGCGCAAAGGCGGCGAGCGGAGCGGCTTCGTGACCGGCAAAGGCGATACCAAGAATCTTGCTCATGTCGTTAGAGAACCCCCTTTTCCTTGAGTGCCGAGATCAGCTCGTCGACGCTGGCGACCTTGCGGCCGGCGGCGCGCGAGGGCGGCGACTCCACCTTCAGGACGCGCGTGCGCAATCGAGGCGTGGTTTGGGCCGGACGGCGCTCCAGCGGCTTGCTCCGTGCCTTGATGATCCCGGGAAGGGCTATGTAGCGCGGCTCATTCAGACGAAGGTCGGTCGTGACGACGGCCGGCAGAGGAATCTCGAGGGTTTCGGTGCCGGTGTCGGTCTCGCGGGTCACCGTCGCCTTCCCTGCTCCGAGTTCGAGCTTGGAGGCAAAGGTAGCTTGCGGCCAGCCGAGACGGCTCGCGAGCATCTGACCGGCTTGATTGTTGTCATCGTCGGTCGCCTGCTTGCCCATGAGGACAAGGTCAGGTGATTCGGCGGCGACCACGGCGGCGAGTTCGGCAGCAATCGAGGGTGAGTCGTAGGCTTCCGAGGTCTCGACGAGGATCGCGCGGTCGGCACCGATCGCGAGGGCCTTGCGAAGTTGCTCTTCGCATTCGCCCGCGCCGATTGACACGACGACGATTTCGACCGATGGATCGGCCTCCTTTCGGCGAACGGCCTCCTCGACCGCAATCTCATCAAAGGGATTAATTTCGAACTTTGCGCCGGTCGTATCCAAGCCGCTACCATCGGCAAGCGGACGGACCTTGGCGTACGGATCGACGACCCGCTTCACTGGAACCAGGATTCGCATAGGTTGCCCTAAAGGATACCGGCCTTAGTTCGGCAAAGGCTTGCCCGTTTGGAGCATATGCCGGATTCGTGCATGAGACAGTGCCTTTCCGCAGAGCTCCAAGAACTCCCGTCGCTCCATCTCCGTCGCCGATTCATAGCTTGTTGGCTTTGCAAAAACCATCCGAATTCGGTCACCGATGAAGCTATCGTGCTCGGA
The DNA here is from genome assembly GCA_018268355.1 of Armatimonadota bacterium. Taxonomy (GTDB): domain Bacteria; phylum Armatimonadota; class Fimbriimonadia; order Fimbriimonadales; family Fimbriimonadaceae; genus JAFDWR01. Next base: position 592,343 of record JAFDWR010000001.1, read on the forward strand.
GAACTTCCCGGCGTTGTTCAGCTGGTCAATCTCACGATCAATCATGCCGCTGATCGGCCCTTCGAGGTTCGTCCAACCCGGCCTGCCGCTAGGTTCGACCGTCTTGGCCGCCTCAATCGCTTCGAAAACGAGCCGGTCGGGGTGATAGACGGTTTGGTCCGTCGGTCGCAGGTAGCCAAGGATGCGGGCTTCTTCCGCATTGCTCGCGCTCTCGCCTCGGATCAGGTTCATCGCGACTTCGACACATCGCTTGATCGAGCCTTGGCTATGGAGGCGCATGAGCACCGTGCCGCGTCCGCCGGGGAGCAGGCCAACCTTGGCCTCGGGGAGGCCGATCTGGGCATCTACCGCGGTCACGATCTTGGGGCAGCTCAGCGCCAGCTCGAGGCCCGCGCCAAAGCAGTAGCCATGGACCGCCGCGACGATGCGGCGCTGCTCCATCAGTTCACCCAGAGCGTGAAGCTCGGCAAGGCCCGCGTCGATGCCCTTCATGTCGCCGGAATCGATCCGCTCATCAAAGAATCGAAGGTCATAGCCAACGGAGAAGCACCGGCCATCGTTGCACAGTACAAACCGGTCGTCGGGGCGGGCGGTGAAGAGTTCGGTGAGGTCGCGCACGAGTTCGGGGCTGATCGACCCCATCTTCGTGCGCAGGACGACGCCGGTGATGCGATCGCCCAGGTCAACGAGGGCATAGGTTCCCTTCTCCTCGATTACCGGGAAGCCCTTGATTGACAAGTAATGCGGCTCGGTCGGTCGCGGCTGCCATTCACCGCTGTGCGAGAGGACTTGGCCCGACTGATAGTAGGTCGGTGATTCAAAACCGAGGTTCTCGGGGCCAATCGCGTCGATCATCGCGAACGGGCCCATCTGCCATCCAAAGCCCCACTCCATGACGCGGTCGAAATCGAGGACGTTGTGGCTGATCTCTTCCTTGATCTCGGTCGCGTACTTGAGGGTCGGGATCAGGTACTCGCGCAGAAACTCGCCGGCCTCGTCGCGCTCCTGGAGGGTGGCGGCGATTCGCTGACCGAGCGGGAGTTTTCCGTGCTTTTCCAGGCTGGGGATCGACGGCTCCACGCGCTCGCGGTACGCCTGGGTCACGGGATCAAAGGTGAGCAGTTCCTTATTCTCGCGTCGATAGAATCCATGGCCCGACTTTTCGCCGATCCATCCCTTGCTCATGAGGAATTCGATGGACCGAGGGGTTGCGAGGTCGGCGGTGCGAGGGTCGTGGGGGCATCGCTGCTGGAGGTTTTGCGCGATGTCGACCATGATGTCGAGGCCAACAAGATCATTGAGTCGGAATGAACCGGTTCGCGGCCGCCCGAGGAACTGACCGGTAATGAGGTCCACCGCTTCCGGCGAAAGGTGAAGCTGCTCGGCGACGTGGGTGGCCCAGATCATCGACCACATGCCGTATCGGTTGGCGATGAAGCCGGGCGTGTCCTTCGCGAGGACTATGCGGCGGGCGGCCTTCTCTTCGAGGAACCGGGTGAAGGCGGCAATCGCTTCGGGGGCGGTGTCGTCGGTCGGGATGAGTTCGAGGAGCTTTAGGTAGCGCGGCGGGTTGAAGAAGTGGGTCCCGAGGAATCGCTTGCGCCACGATTCCGAACGACCCTCGTTCAGGAGCTCAATTTGAAGGCCGCTCGTGTTCGTGCTAATCATCGCGTCATCGCGGAGCAGCGGCTCAATCTGGGCGAAGAGAGCCCGCTTGGCATCGAGCTTCTCGATGATCGCCTCGCAAACCCAGTCGGCTTCGCTAACCCAATGGAGGTCTTGATCAATCCCGCCTCGGCGAACCGAATTCGCGCGGTCGTGGGTGAGGAAGTGCGGGGGCCGAGCGGAGCGCGCGCGATCAAACAGGGCGTTGCACGATTCCCGTGTCAAGTCGAGGAGCGAGACCTCAAAGCCGATGTTGGCCATGTGGGCGGCAATTCCGCTCCCCATAGTGCCTGCGCCAATCACGACGACCTTTTTCGCATTCATCCAATTCTCGTACAAAACAAATTCTCCTACGGCCTGACCTACAGATTGTGACTCAGCGATTTAGACAATTGGTTTGGCTCCAGGCACAAAAAAGGCCCGCACCCCTGGGAAGTCCCTGGGATGCGGGCCTTGGTCGACTCGATTAGTCTTCGTCGACGGTGATCTTCTTCTTGCCGCTGCTGGCCTGAGCCTTTTCGGCTTCGGCCGCTTCTTCGGTGACCTTCATCATCTCGTCGGCAAGCGAGCCCTTCTTCGAAAGGTAGATCGCAAAGCCGAGCGCACTGATGGCAAGCACGGTGACGATAATCAGCGTCGTGTTGCCAAACGGTCGGATGATGACCGGAGCGAGAAGGAGCGCAACAAGGTTCATAACCTTGATGAGCGGGTTCAGGGCAGGACCAGCCGTATCCTTGAACGGATCGCCAACAGTGTCGCAAACGACGGCTGCCTTGTGAGCGTCCGTACCCTTGCCACCGTAGAGGCCATCTTCGATGAGCTTCTTAGCGTTGTCCCACATACCGCCAGAGTTGGCGAGAAGGACGGCCATCAGCTGACCCGAAAGGATCGCACCCGCGAGGAAGCCACCCAGTGCCTGAGCACCAACGAGGCAATAGGCGTTGCCGTCCACGTAGGTCACCGGCTTGCCGATGGCAAAGCCGAAGGCAACCGCGACCGGCAGGGCAATCGCGAGGATGCCCGGGCCGAGGAGTTCCTTCTGGGCGGCGGCGGTGACGATCGCAACGCACGAAGCATAGTTCGGCTTGCTCGTACCGGCGAGGATGCCCGGATCGTTGCGGAACTGGCGTCGCACCTCATTGATGAGCTGGAACGAAGCTCGTCCAACCGCGTTGATCGAGAACGCCGAGAAGAGATAGGGTGCCGCGCCGCCAACAAGGAACCCAAGGAAGATCTCGGGCATGTCGAGCGGAAGACCACGGCCCGTCAGCTGGGCGTCTTCGATGTACGAGTGGAACAAGGCAACCGCAGCAACAACGGCAGTTGCAATCGCAAAGCCCTTCGTGAGTGCCTTGGTCGTGTTTCCAGCGGCGTCCAGTCGCTGGACAGCCTTCGAACCTTGGACGTTGTCGTGACCTTCACCCGACATCTCATAAACGCCCTGGGCGTTGTCCGAGATCGGACCGAAGGTGTCCATCGCGAGCACGTAGCCCGTGGTGGTGAGGAGTCCAAGACCAACCAGCGCGATGCCGTAGAAGCTGAGGATCAGACTTCCGTAGGTTGCCGGGTTGAACAGGAAGAGCGGAACGAGCAGTGCAAGCACGATCGCGAAGACCATGTACACGCTCGATTCCGAGGCGTAAGCGAAGCCCTGAATGATCATCGGGGCCGGACCAGCGGTCGAAACGCCGGCCACTTCCCTCGTCGGCTTCTTGTGGGTGCTGACGAAGTAGTCGGTGAGGATTTCAATCACGAACGCAAGGAAAAGACCAAACGTGATCGCGATGAAGAACAAGTACCAGGGCACCTCGGTTCGCGAGAGCTTAACGAGCGTGATCTGGGCAGGAGGCGGCAGCTTTGGCGCGCCCTCGAGGCTTCCCTTCTTCGAAAGGTCCTCGATCTGCTTGCTGATCTTGCCGTACTCTTCCGCGTTGATCGGGAAGTAGGACGGTGCCGACACGACCGGCTGCGAGTTCACGCCGCTGAAGTCGAAGTCCTGCGGAAGATCCTTGTCTTCGACGGCAGCAACGAGCTTGCCGCGCTTGTCAACCATGAGGTCAAGGTTGATGGTCTTGCCCATCTCGACCTTGGTCATCGGCTGGCCCTTGGCCTGTGCCTTCTGTTGCTCTTCGATCTCAGCCACTCGCTTCTTGGCGAAGGCGAGCGAGACCGGACCGTTCCAGGTGCTCTTGGTGCTCGCAGGAACACCGTTCGAGGCCGGGGTGGTGAGCTTAATTTCAACGAGCGCGAGGTCGAGCTTCTTGCCCTCAACCGCGCTCGCGAGGTCGATCGTTTCGTTGGCCGACGGCGTCTTGCCATCCGGCTGAACGAAGCTCGACGAGGTGAACGAGATCTGCTTGGTCTTCAGATCGACGGTGCTGACGCTCGAGAAGCCTTCCAGCGGCTCGGGCTTGGCACGATCGACGTCCTTCGAGGAGATGGAACCAAGTCGCTCAAGCATCTGATCGATGGCTTGAGTCTTGTCCATCTTCTGCCCGGTCATCGGGTTCATGTCCTCGAACTTCAGGTTTGCCAGCTCGGGAGCATTGGCGATGTCCTTCGCGCTAACTTCCCAGGCCTTCTTTCCGTTGGAGCTGGCGAAGCTGTCTCGAGCCTGAATGAGCTTTTCAATTCGCTCGATCTGATCTTCGTTGGTTCCGCGGAGCTTGATCGTGTTGATCTTCGCACCCGTACCACCCATCATGAGATAGGCAAGGCCGAGCGTGGCGATCGCAGCGATAACGGCCGAGATTCGGAAGCCACCTTGGATCGGCTTCAGCGGGTCGGAGTCAAGGTCATCCGAGCCCTTGACGAGGAAGATGCCAATCGTCGAAGCGATGATGCCAATGCCGCGCGCCATAAGCGCGAAGAGCACGAGCCGCATCCACGTGGCCTGGTCAAAGATTGCCGAAGTCGCCGCACCAAGAACGATGGCCGCGACGAGGGTGACTTCGTACGATTCGAAGACGTCTGCGGCCATACCGGCGCAGTCGCCCACGTTGTCGCCGACGTTGTCAGCGATGGTGGCCGGATTTCGAGGATCGTCTTCGGGAATTCCAGCTTCAACCTTACCGACGAGGTCCGCACCGACGTCAGCTGCCTTGGTGAAGATGCCACCGCCAACGCGCATGAAGAGTGCGGCGAGCGAGCCACCAAAGCCAAAGCCAACGAGGAGGATCATCGCCTGGCTTCCACCGAACAGCAGGATCAGCGTCGCGCCAAGGAGGCCGAGGCCAACCGTGACGAGACCCGCGACTGCACCGGATCGGAAGGCGATTTCAAGCGACTTCTTGTAGCTCGTTAGCGCGGCGGCTGCGGTTCGCATGTTGCCATCGACCGCGGTGAGCATGCCGGCATAGCCCGCAAGATACGACGCGGTCACACCTGCGATAAAGCAGAGGGGGACAAGGAAATTCTTGTCGAACAAGAAGAAGAGGCCCACGGCGAGAATCACCATGAAGACCAGCATCAGCTTGACCTGCTGCTGCAGGTAGGCCAGTGCGCCCTCTCGGATTGCCTTACCGACCTCTTGCATCTTCTCTCCGCCTGGGGTGTTCTTCAACACCGCATTGCGAAGGGCAAACGCGCCGAGCACGGTCAGGATACCGATGGCGAGGGAAATGTACAAATACATCTTGTCGCCTTCGCTGAACTTCAGAACGACGTCTTTTTCACCCGCAAAAGAGAGCGCGGGGGTAAGGACGCCGGCCAAAGTGGCCAGCAAGGCAACCCAAGCTTTACTGGGGCACATGGCCATCCAGCGCTTAGCATTGCTAAGGAATTTCATCGTTTCGGTCACTCCATGCAGTCGCGCGCTTCCGTGTGTCGCACTTGGCCGCCGACGATCTGGGGGAGGATACCCTGCAAAAACTGGGCCGACAACCCGTCGGGTTTGCAGGACTCGCCGAAATGGCGAAAAGAAGGTGGTGCCTCAGGCCGGACTCGAACCGGCGACCCAAGCATTTTCAGTGCTTTGCTCTACCAACTGAGCTACCGAGGCCTAAAAATGGCGCGGATGACGGGACTTGAACCCGCGGCCTCCGGCGTGACAGGCCGGCGCTCTAACCACTGAGCTACACCCGCGCTCGCGAGTCAAAAGTATGGCAGGGCCAACTGGAGATGTCAAGCGGCCCATGGCCTTTTTGACGAACTTAGACCTCGACGCGGCTGCTCGGGATGCAATTGAGGAGCAACCAGTACATCGCGAGGTTCAAAATCATCTCCGAGAAGTCCATCGGGTCGCTCGGCTTGCGCACGAACGAGTTTGCCCCTGCTTCATAGGCTTCCGTAATCCGGTTGGGGTCATCGGAGGAGGTGAGGACGACGACCGGGATCAGCTTGGTCCGGGCATCGGAGCGAATTCGGCGAAGGACTTCGAGACCACTCAGCTTCGGGAGCTTGAGGTCGAGGATGATGACCGCGGGCATCGAGTTCAGGTTTCGGCCGTCGTATTCGTTCTGCCCAAAGAGGTAGTCGAGGGCCTGTTGACCGTCGGCGGCAATGACAAGCTCGTTCATCACGTTGCTCTTTCGCAACGCGCGAAGCGTCAGACGCTCGTCATCGACGTTATCCTCGATCAGTAGGATGATCTTTTTTTCCATCTTGTTTGGAGCCCGGCCCCAGCCTCAACGCTTTCCTTTGTACCACAGAGAAGCAAATTCTTGGCAGTGATTCACGGGCAAACTGTGACAATTCCGCTCGAAACGTAAAAAATCGAAGCTTAACACATATGTAGACATTCTTCTGTTATACTGCTCTCGCTATGAACGCAACCCAGATTGGAAATCGGCTTGTCGAACTCCTCAACGCCATGGAGATGGACAAGGTTTATGCAGAGCTTTATTCGCCCAACATCGAGAGCATCGAGTCAGATGGCATGGTAAGCAAGGGCATGGAAGGCATTCACGCCAAGAACGAATGGTGGGCAAACACCTTCGAGGTTCTTGAGTGGGTCAATGTCGGCCCGTTCCCCCACGGCGAGTCGATGTTCTGCATCATTTATCGCCTGAAGACGAAGAACAAGGAATCCGGCGACGTCACCGAGTTCGAGGAAGTCGGCGTTTATGACGTCGAAGACGGCAAGATCGTCCGCGAGCGATTCTGCTACACCCCCGGCACGTAAGTCCGCCGGCGACTACTTGACCGAACCCGCCAGCATCGCCTGGTGGATTCGGTCCTTAAACATCCAATAGACCGCGAGCACGGGCAGCATGACAAGGACCATGCCCGCCATCATCGCGCCCCAGTTGCTCGTATACTGCTGGTTGGTCGCCATTTCCGCGATGTTGAGCGGCAAGGTGAGGTTGGATTCCTTCTGCAGCAGCACCAAGGCGAGCTGATACTCGTTCCATAGGCCGATCAGGTTGAAGATCCCGACGATCACCAAATAGGGCCGTGCGAGGGGCAGCATCACCCGGGTGAACGTCTTCCCTTCCGAGCAACCGTCGAGCTTCGATGCCTCCTCGAGTTCCGTCGGCAAGGCCTCGAAGGCTCCGTGGAGCACGAAGATCGTGAACGAGAGCGAATACGCCGCGTACACGAGAATCAATCCGAGCTTGGTGTCGACAAGGCCGACCTTGCTGAGCATCAAGAACAGCGGGATGACCACGAGGAAGTTCGGGATCATCATCTGCGCGCAGAAAACCTGAAGGAGGAGTCTGCTCCCCCTGAATCGGAACCGAGCGAGCGCATAAGCCGCCATTGCGCTCAGCGGCAAGATCAGGAGCAAAGCCCCGACCGACACGATCGTCGAATTCAGAATGCCCGAGCCGAGCTTGGCATCCACCCAGCCCTGCGCGTAGTTGCCCCACCGCAGACTCTTCGGCAAGCTCCACGGCGAGGCGAAGATCTCCTCGGTGGACTTGAACGACGAGAGCACGAGCCAAACCAGCGGCAACAGCGTCGTCGCGAGGTACAGCCAAAGCACGATGCGGCGTTTCATCGAGCCTTCGCCTCCTCGGGATTGCGCCGGAACCGCCACCGGATCGCCGACGACAGTCCCAGCGCGAGAATCAGGTTCACCGCCGCAACCGCACACGCGCGGCCATACTGGCTCTCGCCAATTCCAACCTGATAAAGAACGGTGAGCGGCATCTGGGTTGCGTTGTCGGGGCCGCCCGATGTCATCAGCCAAACCAGGACAAACAGGTTCAGCACCATCACAACGACGTAGATCGACGCCGTCCGGCGCACCGAGAACAGCAGCGGCCAAACCACCTTCCAGTAGGTCTGCGAAGGCGAAGTGCCGTCGAGCTGGGCTGCCTCGCGGACTTCTTGCGGCACCGACCCCATCCCGGCCGAAAGGAGAAGCACGAAGAATCCCAGGGCGTACCAAAGGAAGGCCATCCCGACTCCAACGAGGGCGTATTGGCTCGACCCAAGCACCGTCTTCGTCAGGCCCGCCTTGGCAAAGAGGTCGTTCAAAGGCCCAAAGCCCGGATTGAACGCAAATCGCCAGATGATCGCGACCGCGACGAGCGAAACCACGTGCGGCACGAGCGCAAACCCCCGGGTCACCTTGCCAAGCCGGTCGTTCTTGCCCAGCTGAGCCGCGATCAACCCCGCACCGACGACCAAGACGACCGCGCCGACCGCGAGCAGGATCGCCGTATGCCAGAGCGACTGCTTGAAGGCGTCATCGCTCGCGAGGCGACCGTAGTTTTCGAGTCCAACGAACTTCGACCGGCTGGAGAGTCCTCGGAACTGATAGAGGCTCAGCTGGAAGACCCGGAACACAGGCAAGACCACCAACCACCCATAAAGCAGGGCGGCTGGGGTCAGAAGAAGGACGATGAACCGGTTGCGCGCGCTCAATGCTTGTGCTTGGGAATCGCAGAATCCTTACGACACTCTTCGGCGGCGGCTTCGGCTCGATCGCAGAAGGCTTCCGGGGTGATCTCTCGGTTCAAAAGGGCCGCCATCGCGTCTTCCAGCTTCTTGTTGAACGCCGGATACCACTGGCGATACTGGACCGCCCAGACTTCCTTCGAGGCCTTGAAGGCGTCCGCTGCGCCCTTGAGCGTCGGGTCCATCTCGACTTCATCCGAGCCCTTAATCGCCATGAGCGTGCCTTTCTCCTTCACGAAGGCCTTGGCCTGGTCCAGGCTCGTCATGAACTTGAAGAACTCGATTCCAGCCTCGGGGTGCTTTGCCTTGGCGGGCACCATCCAGGGCTCGATGCCGATGAGGAGCGACGAGGCGTCGCCCTTGCCGCCATCCGCGACGGGAGGCAGGAAGAAGGCGAGCTTTGCACCCTTCGGCATGACGTCCTTCATTTCGGCCTGGAGCCACGATCCGCATGGGATCATCGCCGCCTTGCCCCGCAAGAATTCCATCTGCGATTCCGTGTGGTTGAGGCCGGTTGCTCCGGTCTGGAAGTAGCCCTTATCGGCGAGCTCGCGGATCATCGACGCCGCCTTCAGCATCGCGGGGGACTTCCAAGCGCCCGGTTCGAGGTTTTGGGCTGCCTTTACCGCATCACCGCCACCCACGCTGTAGCACCAAGGGAGCAGGAATCCATCGAGCATGTAATAGGGGTACTTGCCCTGGAAGGTCAGAGGAGCGATCCCCTTTGCCTTGATCTTCTCGCAAAGGGCGAGGAGCTCAGAATAAGTCTTCGGAGCGGTCCAGCCGTTCGCCGCGAAGAGGTCAGGGTTGTACCACCAGCCGTAGACCATCACGTAATACGGCAGGACATATTGTTTGCCATCAAGCTGGCCGAGCTTGAGCAGTTTCTCGTCGAAGGTGTCCTTCCAGGCGGTCTTGCCATCGAAGGCGGGCGAATTCATCGCCTCGGTGAGATCAAAGAGCTGACCTTCTTCGACGAGGCCCCAGTGGTCCATGCCCCAGCCCGGGAAAACGAGGTCGGGGACGTCGCCCGAGATGAATCGGGGTTTGAGCTTTTCCCAGATCTTGCTGTCGCCGGTGACCGCGACCTTCATGCCCGGCTCTGCGGCCTCGAACGCCTTGCCCGCCGATTGGTAAAAGTCGATGTTGTAGCCGCCCTTAAAGGCGACAACTTCGATGGAAGCGGGAGCGGCCTTTTTGGCGACCGTGAGTTTCGGAGCCGGTGCGGTGTCATCCGAGCCACCCCCGGGCGAACCACAACCAGCCATCAAAGCGACGAGGAAAAGAGCACCAAAACTAGACCGCCTGCGCAGCATGACTCACGATATCACACGATCTCTTGATCCTGCATATACTGAACCTGTGCTTCTTGTCGGAATCTCCCTCGGCGTCAGCCTCAAAGTCATCGAACTCGGACCGCTGTTCCAAGACGGCATGGTGTTGCAACAAGGTCGCCCGTGCCCCATCTGGGGCCATGCCGACCCGAACCAACCCGTGACCATAACGTTCACCGGTCGCACCGTGCGCGGAACCGTCGATGCCCAGGGCAATTTCAAGCTGCGACTTCCCTCTTTCCCCAGTTCGGCAACGCCGCAGACCCTGACCGTCAAGATTGGCGACCAAGAAAAGACGATCCAGAACGTAGTCGTTGGCGAGGTTTGGCTCTGCAGCGGTCAATCGAACATGGAGATGGGCGTCGATGCCATCCAATCCGCCAAGGGCGACATCGACAAAGCGAACGACCCGCTCCTGCGGACCTTCCTGGTGAACCACCAGATCAGCGCGATCCCGCGGCCGTCGGTGGGCGGGGTCTGGCGCGAAACCACGCCCGCCAACCTACGCCAAGGCGGCTGGGCTGGCTTTAGTGCGGTCGGCTATAGCTTCGGGCGGCGGCTTCGCAAGGAGCTCGGCGTGCCCGTCGGCCTTATCGGCAGCTATTGGGGTGGCACCCCCGCCGAATCGTGGGTGAGCGATGAGGGCCTGCGCGGGCTGAAGGATTGGAACGCGATCCTCGATGAGCAAAAAGCCGGGCGAGAGGTCGACGCGACGAGCATGAGCGGCTACCGCCTCCGCCTCCTGGGCTACCTGAACGGACTCGATGCGAACGGCGAGGGCCTGCGAAAGACGCTTGATCCGAATTCAACGGGCTGGCAGGACTCCAGTCTCCTCGGTCTCTGGTCGCGAAAGGGAATCCGCGACGTCCGCGCGATGTGGTACCGAAAGACCTTCAATCTCGATGCCGCTCAGGCGCGGGGCGTCCTGACCCTCAGCCTCCCGCGTGCCCGCGAGGTCGAGGTGCTCTACATCAATGGCGAACCCCAACGCGGCGTCCGGCTCGGCGACGGCTCCAAGAAGTACTTCGTCTCCGCCTCCAAACTGAAGGTCGGCGACAACACCCTGTCCGTCCTTGTCATCAACCTCTATGGCGACGGCGGCTTTGAAGGTAACGCTGCCCAGGCCTCGGTTGAGCCGCGCGGCGGACCCGCGATTCCGATCGACGAAGGTTGGCAGATCACGGTCCACAAGACTGGCCAGCAAGGCGGCTACCCGGTCTATCCCGAGCACACCGCAGGCGCGCTTTTCAACGGCATGATCGCACCCCTCGCGCCCTACGCGATCTCGGGGGCGCTCTGGTACCAGGGTGAATCGAACGCATGGCGTGCGGCGCAGTATGGAAAGCTCCTTCCCGCCTTAATTCTCGACTGGCGCAAGCAGTTTGAGACCGCCTTCCCGTTCTACATTGTCCAGTTGGCCGCCTTCAAGCAGCCGCTGAGCACGCCCGCCGAGGACGACTGGGCCGAGCTGCGTGAGTCGCAGTACCTCACCGCCCGCCGGACCCCAAAATGCGACCTCATCAGCGCGATTGACCTTGGCAACGCCAACGACATCCACCCGCAACAGAAGTTCGAGCTCGGCGAGCGCCTCGCCAACCTCGGTTTGACCCAGGTCTACCAGCGGAAGGGGCTGCCCGTTGGCGGTCCGGAGTACAAGTCGTTCAAGGTGGAGGGCAGGGCGATTCGGATCACTCTGACGCGCGCTGCGGGGCTTCGCACGTCGGATGGCAAGGCACCTCACGCCTTCCAGATCGCCGGTGAAGACAAGAAGTGGGTTTGGGCAAATGCAACGATCGACAAGGAAAGTGTCGTCGTCTCCGCGCCAGGCGTGACGAAGCCGATCGCCGTGCGCTATGCCTGGTCGGCCAACCCCGAGGTGAACCTGGTCAACAAGGACGGCTGGCCCGCGCTTCCTTTCCGTACCGACAACTGGCCCCGCATGACCGCGAACAACAAGTGAGCTAGGCCCGCGGGTGGGCCTTTTTGAAACGTCGCTTGACCTCGTCGAGGTTGAGCGACGTGTACACCTGGGTCGTGGCAATCGAGCTATGACCCAGAAGGTCCTGCACCGCGCGTAGGTCCGCGCCGCCCTCAAGCAGGTGGACCGCATAGGAATGCCGAAGCACGTGAGGGGAAAGGTGGTGCTCGGTGCCCGCCGCCTTCGCCATGCGCTCGAGCCGGTCATAGGCGACTTGTCGCAGCATCGGCTTGCCACGATCACTCACGATGAGGGTCAACGTGCTCGGCTTCGTGAGGGCAGGCCGACTCTCGGCGAGGTACCGCCGCAGCCAGTCCACCGTTTGGGCCGGGAGCGGCACCCAGCGCACCTTTCCTCGCTTACCAACGATGCGTAGGGCTTGCTGGCTGAGGTCCACCTCGGCCACCGGCAGCGAAAGCGCCTCAGTGATGCGCAGCCCGGCACCATAAATGAGCTCAAAAAGCGCTCGGTCGCGCAGCCCTTTGGGGTCGTCCAGGTCGCATGAGTTGAGAACCCGGTGCAGCACCTCCAGGGGTAGCGCCTTGGGAAGCGCCTTCGGTTTGCGGAGGCCGTCTGCGCTCGGGAGCTGGGCCTTGAGCGTCGCTCCGCGCTTCACCCGGTGCTTGAGCAGGCCGCGAAAGCTGCTGATCCGGCGCTGGCGCGTGGCCGCGCTCAGTCCGGGGTCCCAGCTGCGCTCCCATTCAACGACCATCTCGTCGGTGAGGCCATCCCAGGATTCCAGGCCCTGCTCAGCAAAGAGGGGCAAGAGTCCAAGAAGGTCGGTGCGATACGAGGCAACCGTGTGCGCGCTCGCGCCTCGATCCACCGCGAGCGAGTCCAAAAAGTCGTCTATTTGGGCTTGGAGTCGGCTTTCTTTCTCAGCCAAACCGTGTACCTCGCCTGGGTGTAGGTCATGTCGTGGATCGATTCGCTCTGGACACCGAAGACGCCACCCGGCTCATAGTCCTTCTTCAGTTCGGCAACGAACTTCTCGTAGTCGGCATAGGCGTTTTGGGCGTCTTGGCTCACGTCCTTTCGGCCCGCGAACCGCGCCTCTTCCGCTTCAAAATTGCTGATGACGATCGCAGTCGGTTTCTTCTCGGTCAGGAGGCGGACATCCCAATCCTTCTTGAGGGCAAGCAACTCGGGCGTCCAGCGCGCAAGGTTACTTTCCAGCTCCGTCGGTAGGTAGCGAACGGTTCGGGGGCTGGCGACCTGATTCATCTCGACATACATCCGCTGGAGCATGGCGGGGGCGCGAACGACGCCTGCATCCGGGAACGTCGGAGGCGTCCAATACCAAGGGTCCTTGACAAGGCCGACGGTGAAGGTCTCATCGCTCTTCGCCATGTTGCGAAGGTCGGTGACGAGCGCATCGCGCACGTCCGGACGCGCCATCTGCACCGAAAGAAGGACGGCCTTGCGCAATCCACCCGGATCGAGGCCACCAATCGCAAGAAGTCCGAGCGCGATGATGACGCGACTGCGGCCACCCTTCTCATTGGAAACCGCCATCCACCATCCAAACGCGAGCGCGAGCAGGATGAGGAGCGGGAAGGTGTAGCGCATGAAGGTCACCTGCGCCTTTCCAATGATGATGAAATAGGGCAGGAAGAAGCCGAGCGCAACCCAGACCCAAGGTTCTTTCTTGCTGATCGCGAGGCCGACGCCGATGAACGAAAGAACGGTCAGCAGGATGCCGACGCCCTGCGGAAGGCTTCCCAACAGGTGCTGTACGAACCCAACTGGCAGTCCCTCGAAGATGAGGCCGTGGCCGGTGGAGGTGTGTTGCATCTCAAACCGGAAGTCCTCCATGAACTTCGCCGAGTTGAGCACCGCGCCGGGGGTGCCGATCACGAACGTCAAAAGCGTGATCGCGATGGCCGCGCTAAGGGCAACGACCCAGCTCTGCTTGACGATCTTCTTTTCACGTCCAAGGAAAAGGGCAACCGCGGTGGACCCAAGGACGAGAATGCCGGTGTACTTGGTCGCCGCGCTCAGGCCCGCGAAGACCGCCGCCGCGATGAGCCACTTCCACCAGGTCTTCGAGGTGGTTTCCTCGTTCGACTGCAGCAGCTTGATCGCATAGAGCGTGCTCGCCGCCGCGAAGAAGGTCGCCATGACGTCCACGGTCTGGAAGTGGGAATGGATGACGAACGCGGGTGCGACCGCGATCAGCCCGCCCGCAAACCAGGCCATCCACCTTCCCTTCAATCGGTCGCCGATGATGAAGATGATGAACGCGGTTCCCGCGCCGAGCACCGCACTGATGATCCGGCCCGCAAGGTGGCACCGACCCGAGAACTTCCAGCCCGAATCAGGGTCGTCATCCTTGATCCCGCCCGTGTAGGCGGCGGTGACATCGCTCGCGATTCGAAGGGTGGTGAGATAAAGCGTTCCGTAGTTGTAGAAGCCAGGATCGAAGTCCAGCTTCGCGGGCTCAATGCCGCGACTTGCTTGCCAAACGATCAGCTCATCCGGATGGTAGCTCTGGTGGTGCAGCTCGTTAGGCAATCCCCACGTGATGCCGATCAGCCGCAAGCCAAGGGCAAGGACAAAGAGGAGAATTCCTTGCTTGAAGGCCTGACTGAGGCTGGGAAACGACCGCTTCACGAGCGTGAGGATACTTGACTTCCGATCGCCTGCACGACGGCCGGGTGATAGAGCTGCCCCACGTTTGCGCCGAGATGGAAGAGGGCGGCCTGTTCCCCGTCATGCTTAGCAATCCACGCATAGGCGGTGGTGGCGGGGAGAACGTCGTTGACGGTCGGCGGTCGGTCGAAGCGGCCACTCGATTCGTGGTGAGTGCGAACGATCTCGGCGAGGCCGGTCAGGCTGGGAATGAGTTGGAGCATCGCCGAGCCAACTTCGGGATGGCGATCATAGACCGCCTTGTCGGAGGCGGTCCAGGCTTTGTCGCTTCGGTCGTTGACAAGCCGGTAGGGCGTTGCGCAAAGGCCGATGTCGCGCAGGTAAGTCGCCATGCGCAGGTTGCGGAGGTGGCGGGGGCTGAATCCGAGCCGGCTGCCCACCGAAAGCGAAAGCTCCTCGACTTCTTCGGTAAGGCCGGAATGGTTGGGGAATCGAAGCTCAACCGCCTTCGCAAACGCCTTCAGCGATTCCGAAAGGCGCTCATCAAGCCGCTTCGGCTGCCACCAAACGACGTACACCGCGAGAAAGAGCGTCAAGACGCAGGCCCCGATGAGGATCCACTGGCTGGTCGGGTTCATGCCTTCTCCTCCCGGACGACGGCGACAAAGGCCTCGACCACGGCGGCGTCAAACTGGGTGTTTTGGCACCGCTCAAGTTCAACCAGGGCTTCCTCCTGGGTTTTTGGCGTTCGATAGGGCCTTCGCTCCGAAGGGCCATCGCCGACCATGGCATCAAAAGCATCGACCACCGCGATGATCCGGCTTTCAATCGGAATGTCGTTGCCCGCGAGCCGGTCGGGATAGCCCGCGCCATCGGGACGCTCGTGGTGATGGCGAATCCAAGGCGCGATCTTGCGGAACGCGGCGGCGGGTTCGAGAATCTGCGCGCCAAACTCCGAATGCCGCCGAACGTGGTTCATCTCCTCGTCGTTGAGCTTGCTCGGCTTGTCGAGGATCTCTTCGTCAACCGCGATCTTGCCAATGTCGTGCAGAACGGCCGCCTCGCGCACCTTTCTCGCCCGCGCGGAACCGAGGCCGAGCCGCAGCGCGACCGTCTCGGCATAGGTGGCGACCCGATCAAGGTGGCCGTGGGTGTAGGGGTGCGCATGCTGGAGCATCGACGAGAGCGCGGCGATGGTCTCGTAATAAACGTCGTCCATCCGCGCCCGGTATTGCACGCCGAGCCGACCCAGCCAGATTGGAATCATCGTGAGCGGAATAAGGGCATAGCCCTGAACCCGGATGAGCGTCCCCACCACGATGCCCACGACGACATAAAGCAGTGCGCCCATCGTGGCGGCAGGCGCAACCCTTGCGACCTGGTCCATCCGCAGCCGGCCGGCATAGAACGATTCGACGGTAACGACCCCGGCAAAATTCACCACGCAGTAGGTCAGGATGAACGCGCTCTCAAACGCTTCGGGGCCAATATCGACCACTCGCCGCGCCACGATGGTGGCGAGAAGCGCACAGATCCCCGCGAGCAGGATATTCAGAAATGCCCAGCGCATCGGCGCGCCGCGCAGCTTTCCACCAAGTAGGACGCGACTGGTGAGCAGGTTCGACACCATGTCGAAGCCCATCGCCCAAAACGGCCCAAAAAGGAGCGCGGTGCAGGCGACATAGGGGGCGGCAAAACTAAGTCGGAGTCCAAGCCGGTGAAACTCCACCGGATTGAACTCCGCGCAAAGAACGAGGAAGAAGAGGATGACCCCGAGGGTCCTCAGCGAGCTTTGGTCCCCCGCGACGAGCCGAGTCGCCACGAGGACTCCAAGCCCTAGAAGGGCCACGGTGCCAAAGAACCAAGCGAGCTTGGATCGGTCCGGAACCGAGGTCATTGGGCCAGCCAAGGAGCCTTAAAGACCTCCCTTGCCGCCTTTCTTGCCCTTCGTGGTCTTCGTGGTCTTGGTTGTCGGCTTCACGGGAGCCTTCACGCCCGTCACCGTTCGGCTCGCGAGCCGAAGTTCCGCGTGACCCTTGATGTTTCCCTCTTCGTAAGGCTCGTTCGGGAACGGCACCACCCAAAGCTTGTAGGTGGTCTTGCTGTTCACTTCCGAGTAAAGCGTGTGACCCGTCGTCGCATCCAGATAGAAGTGGACTTCGGCCTGGAACTTCAGCGGGAGCTGCTTGATGCCGGTTTGCTCGGCGGTCGCGCCCACCTGCTGGTTGAAGAACGAGGCGACATCGGTATCGAGCGCCAGGTTGGCCTTCACGTGGTTGACCGCCTGCTTCTCAAAGGTGTCCTTGCCCACATACGTGAACGTGGCGTCGAATCGCTGAACCTGCGACTCCTTCTTGCCCTTCACCTTTTGCGGCTGGAAGCCCATCGTCTTCTTCCAGGTTGCGCCCGGGGCGACCGGCTCGAAAGGAAGGTAGGGATTGAAGTCGAGGCTGCTGTCGAACGAACCGTAGAAAATGCTCAGGAACACGAGTTCGCTGATGAACTGTCCGGCGATCGCATCGACCGCGCCCTGGACCTTGGCACCCTTGCTGAACCGGAAGTTCGTAACCTTGAGGCCGTCGCCGTCATCCTTCTTCTCGGGCTTATCCTTCTTCGGCGGCTTGTTGTCCTTGATGTCGAGGATGTCGTTCGCGCCGGACACGGTCAAGTTCATGTCCATGTCCATCTTCACGGTCTCCGACTTCGGCCCGCGCTCGGCGGTTTCGCCAAGGACGACGGTGAGGTCGGGGCGTCGATAGCGAACGATGGCGACATTGTTGCCGCGCTCTTCCAAGCAGTCAAGCGTGAAGGTGTACTTCAGGTCTTGGGTGTTCGGCATCATGGTCAACAGACCAATCTGTCGCTCCTCCTGGAGGACGCCACCTTCGTAACGATAGACGAGCTTCTCACCCTTGACAAATTTCCGGCTCAACATCACCGGGGCTTGCTTGGCAAGGACTAGGGCACCAATAAGGGTCAACATTTCGATTCTTCTTTCCTAACGAATAGGGAGATTGTACGGGAACCCGTAGCAATCTCCCAAATAGTAGACGGATTATCGAAGCACTTGCTTCGCAATCACCATCCGTTGAATCTCACTTGCACCTTCGCCGATCTCGGTGAGCTTGGCATCGCGCCAGAGCTTTTCAACCAAGTAGTCGAAGGTCATGCCGCGACCGCCGTGAATCTGAATCGCTCGATTCGTGACCCGGTTGGCCGCTTCGGAGGCGAACAGCTTGGCAATCGAAGCCTCGCGGACGCAAGGAAGGCCCTTGTCGTAGACGCTGCATCCGAGTCGCAGGAGCTGCTGGGCGGCGGTGACATCGATCTCGTTGTCGGCAAGCATGTTCTGCACCGACTGCATGTCGCAAAGGCGGCGATTGAACTGCTCGCGGGTCTTGCTGTATTCCACCGCAAGCTCGTGGGCGCGTTCGGCGATGCCGACCGCCATGCCCGCGATGCCGAGTCGACCGCGGTAAAGAAGGCCGATCGCTTCTTCGAACTTACAGGGCGTGTGCCATCCCACCGCATCGACAAGGTCGAATCGGGTGGTGTACGAAGCTGCCACTCCGACGGTGTGAATCCGCTCAACGTTGGTGAATCCGGGCTGGTTGGTCTCGAGGAGGAACGCGGTCAGTTCGGTGTCGCTGATCCGCGCGATCATGATGATCAGGTCGGCCTTCAGCGCGTTCGTGATGAACATCTTGCCGCCGTTGAGGTGCCAGTAGCCGTCGCGACCCTCGATCGGAGTGGCCAAGGTGCGAACTCGGCGCGCGTCCGAACCCGCATCGGGCTCCGTCAGACCCCAAGCGAGCTTGATCTCACCCTTGAGGATGCCCGGCAGGTACTTCTCGCACTGCTCTGGCGTCGCAAAGTGGGTGAAGTGAGCCGTGCAAAGCGCGTTGATCGCCGCCACGTTCATCGAGAGCGCGGGGTCGCCCTTGGCGAACTCGCGGCAGATCTCGGCATAAAGCGTGCAGCTCACGTCGAGGCCACCGAGCGACTTCGGCAAGGTCAAGCCAAACAGGTTCAGAGCGCCGAGCTTGGTCCAGATTGAATCGGGGAGGCCGCGTTGGGTGTCCCATTCGCGGGAAAAAGGGGCGACTTCAGTGGCAACGAATTCGCGAACCTTGTTCAGGAGCGCCGCTTCTTCGGGGTGCAGATGAACTTCCATATAATGTCTCAGTAAAGGCCCAGAGCCCGTCGAACCCGGCACCGAACCGCGCGGAAGTGTACTCGCAAGGGCCTAACTCCGTGTTCTACGAACCCAAGAACCCCGAAGAATGCCAACGAAACACGATTCTGTGATATGATCCGTCCGATCCACAAATGCTGAACCTTTACGAGGAACTAGGAGAGTCGTCGCGACAAGCGATCCTCGGTGCACTCCGATTCGGCCCCCAACGGGTGTCCGAAATCGTTGCCGTCACCGGCCTCCGACAGCCCAATGTCAGCAATCACCTTGCGCGGATGCGCGAAAAGGGTCTCGTGGTCGCCCAAAAAGTGGGTCGAGAGGTCTTTTACACCCTCGCCAGCCCCGAAATCGTCGCCGCCGTCCAAGCCGTCTTCGGCATTCGTCTGGAGCCGGAGACAAAGGTCGACCTTGGCGGTTCCGCCCTTACTTTTGCCCGCTCCGCGATTGAAGGGGACGAATCGAGTTGCTCGGTGATCCTCGATAGCTGCCTGCGCGCCCGGGCATCGCTCACACAGATTTACGAACAAGTGCTTGGCATCGCCATGGGCCACATCGGCGAGTGGTACAAGATCGGCGCGATTGACGAGGCACAGGAGCACATGGCGAGCTTCATCACCGAACGGATGATGGCGAAGACGATGCAAATGACTCCGCCCGTCCGCCGCAGCGAGCACACCGCCGTCCTCGGTTGCGCGCCCGGAAGCCGACACGTCATCGGCCTGCGGATGATCGCCGACTACCTCCGAACTCAGGGCTGGTCCACCCAGTTCCTTGGCGCAGACGTACCCATCGCCGCCTTTGTGGGCATCGTGAAGAATCAAAACCCCACGTTGGTGCTGATCTCCATCGGATCGACGGAGTCGGTGGATTCGACCGCCGAACTCGTCCGCGCACTGGTCCCGCTGGTGCATGGCCGAATCGTCGTCGGCGGCGCGATCATCAGCCAAGCGGAAGAAGACCTGCGCATGGCAGGTGCTTCTTTCGTTGCTCGCTCGCTCAGCGAGTTCTCAAACGAGATTCTTCCTCAGTTCGAGACCGCTTAGGCGCTGACGAGACCCTGCAGGTCCTCATCTCCGACCTCCGACTTGGTGTCGGCGACGGCGAGGAACCTTTGGTAGATGTCTTCAAACCTTTCTTCGGTGAAGTGGAATCCGAGCTCAGCGAGTCGGTGCTTGAGGCCGTGGCGGCCGCTGCGGGCTGTGAGGATGATCTCGCTCTTTTCAGCGCCGACCATCGACGGGTCGATGATCTCGTAGGTCGAGCGCTCCTTCAGCACGCCGTCTTGGTGGATGCCCGAGCTGTGGGCATAGGCATTCGCACCGACGACCGCCTTGTTTCGCTGGACGACCATGCCGGTGAGCCGCGAAACGAGGCGCGAAATCGCAAGGAGCTTGCTCGTCTGGATTCCCGTTTGCAGGCCAAAGAGGTCTTCCCGAATCTTGAGCGACATCACGACCTCTTCAAGCGACGTGTTGCCCGCGCGCTCGCCGATGCCGTTGACGGTGACTTCGACCTGCCGCGCGCCGCCGAGAACGCCTGCGAGGGTGTTGGCGGTCGCCATGCCGAGGTCGTTGTGGCAGTGGCAGCTAAAGATCGCCTTGTCCGAGTTCGGGACGTTGTCGATGATGCCCTTGATGAGTGCGCGATACTCCTCGGAATAGGTGTAGCCCGTGGTGTCTGGGACGTTGATCGTGGTTGCGCCCGCCTTAATGACCTCTTCGACGACCTTGTAAACGTAGTCGCGGTCGGCCCTTCCCGAGTCCTCCATGAAGTACTCGATGTTGTCGGTGTAGTTCTTGGCGTGGCGCACAGCCTTGGTGCCCACTTCGAGCGCTTGCTCACGGGTCATGCGCAGCTTGTGTTGAAGGTGGTTTTCGCTGACGCCAAGACCGGTGTGGATTCTCGGGTTGGCCGCGCCCTTCAGCGCCTCACCCGCGACGTCGATATCCTTCTCCCGGGCGCGGGTGAGGCCGCAAACTTGAACCTCGCGGAGTTCGCGGCCCAGCATCTGGACCGCTTCGAAGTCGCCCGGCGACGAAATCGGGAATCCGGCCTCGACGACATCAACGCCGAGATCCTGCAAGGCCCGGCCGATTTCCAGCTTCTGGTCCATCGAAAGGCGGACGCCAGGGCTCTGTTCCCCATCGCGGAGGGTCGTATCGAAAACAATCACGCGGTTTGTGCTCATTATTTGGGGATTCCTACGCCTTGAATGATACACCGCCACACCCGTGGTGACGGTACACTTTAACTTCCATGGAAAAGGTGGAAATCGTTATCACCGCTTCGAAGGAAGCAGTTGGGCAACCTTGGGTCTGGCGACTCTCCCACGAGTTCTCCGTGAAGGTGAACATCCTGAAGGCCAACGTGGACTCCGACTTCGGTTGGCTTCACCTTGAGCTCGAAGGTCCGGTCGAGGAGATTCAGCGCGCCACGGCTTGGCTGATGACGACGGGTATGCACGTCGAGGCCCTTCGCCGCGCCGTCGGTGCATGAGCTACGACCCGTACCTGCCCGAGGACTTTGAGGAGTTTTGGCAGGAGACGCTGGCCGAGGCCCTCAGTGCTCCGCTCGACTACCGTCGAAGCCTCCGCAATGAATACGATCTTCCCGGCTTTGCCGTCGAGACCCTAACGTTTCGCGGCATCGGCGGAAACACCCTCCACGGCTGGATCGCCGCTCCCCACGGTGCCTATCGCCTTCCCTCCTTCCTTTGGGTTCCGCCCTACGGACGCGAGTCGCTCCTTCCGAACGCCTATGGCACCCGCGAAGGGATGACCTCGCTTAGCTTCAATTTTCACGGTCACGAGGCGTTCCACCAGGAGAAGTATCAGCCTTCCCGCGGCTACCTCGGCGAAGGGGTCGATCTTCCGAACACCTGGGTGTTCCGCACGATGTTCCAGAATGCGGTTCTCGCCGCACGCGTCCTCCAGGCCCAGCCCGAATCGGATGAAAGCCGGATCGGCGCGATGGGGATGAGTCAAGGCGGCGGCATCGCCCTTTGGCTCGGCGCGTGGCTACCGTTCATCAAGGCGGTCGCCGCCGATATGCCGTTCATGAGCGCGATCAAGTACACGCTCCAACGCCAGGTCTACCGCTATCCCCTCAAGGAGCTCGTGGACGTCATCGAAGAGATGCCCCTTGGCCAGGAACGCGTCTTCAACACGATTTCCTACTTCGACACGATGAACCAGGCGACGAAGTGCGCGGTGCCAACGTGGGTGAGCCGCGGCCTCAAGGACCCCAGCGTTCGCCCCGACGTCGTCGATGCCGTCTTCCAAGCGCTCCCCGGCACCAAGCACCTCGAAACTTACGATTGGGGCCACGACTGGCATCCCGACATGATCACCAAGAACCGGGAATGGCTCCTGCGATATCTGGCGTAAGTTAAGTTTCAGGAACCCTTTTCCTCGCTCAACCCTTCTGGACTTCGATTTATGGCCAACCGCATCCTCGCCCTTCCCCGCTTCTTGCTCATGGCGGTCACCCTTGCCCTCGCGACCCTGGGCATCGCCCAGACGCCAAAGGTGACCTGGTCGGCGACGGTGGAGACCCAAGATGCAAGGCCGGGCGAAGTCGCGATTGTCGTCGCGACGGGCAAGATCGCGGACAAGTGGCACATCTATTCGATTGACAAGGAAAAAGTGCCGATTGGCGTTCCGACGACCTTTAGCTTTGTCGATGACAAGGTGATGATCGAATCGCCGATTGCCACCCCTGAAGTCCACATGCTGAAGGATCCGGTGGATAAGAAGGATGTCGAGACCTACTCGGGCGATGCCACTTTCCGGCTCCCCGTCCGAGTGCCGAAGGATGCGAAGGGGCCGCTCAAGCTCGTTCTCAACATCCGGTCCCAGGCTTGCGACGATTCCCAGTGCGACCGGCCGGTCGTTTCGCCGGTGCAAATCGAGATTCCGGTGACCGCAGGCGAGGTCCGCCCCGACCGGGCCAAGGCTCCCGAATTCACCCCTCCCACCCCGAAGCCGGCAGGGACGGAAAAGCCCGCCGCGAGCGGCGTCGACAACTTTGCCGAGAAGATCAAGCAAGCCCAAGACGGCGGCATCCTCTCCTTCATCCTCTTCGCGATGACGGGCGGGTTGCTCGCGCTGCTCACCCCTTGTGTCTTCCCGATGATCCCGATCACGGTCAACTTCTTCTCGAAGAAGACCAACGAAGGCGGAAAGGTCAGCATGCGCGGACCGCTCGCCTACTGCGCGGGAATCATCGGCACCTTTACGCTCATCGGCGTGGGCGTCACCGCGATCTTCGGCGCGACGGGCGTCAACCGACTCGCGAACAACCCTTACGTCAACCTCAGCCTCGCGGTCATCTTTATTGCCCTGGCGGTGAGCCTCTTCGGCGTGTTCGAGATCGGCATTCCTGCCCCGATCCTCAACCGGCTCAACCAAAAGGCGCGCACCTCCGAGTCGCTCGCGGGGCCGCTTCTGATGGGCCTGGTTTTCTCGCTCACGAGCTTCACCTGCAGCGTCCCCTTTGTCGGCACCGTGCTGCTCAACGCGGCGAAGGGCAACTTCTTCTATCCAATCGTGGGGATGCTCGCGTTTAGCTCTGTCTTCGCACTTCCCTTCTTCCTGCTCGCGCTCTTCCCGCAGTACCTGGCGAAGCTGCCAAAGTCGGGTGGCTGGCTCTCAACGGTAAAGGCGACGATGGGCTTCCTTGAGCTCGCGTTTGCGGTGAAGTTCCTGTCCGCCGCCGACCTCAGCTGGAGCCTTGGCTGGATCACCAAGCCGGTGTTCCTTGGCATCTGGGTTGCGATCATGGCGACCGCTGGCCTCTACCTTCTTGGCTGGATGCAATTCCCTAAGGAAGGCGGCTCGAAAATCACCTGGGTGCGACGCGGATTCGGACTTGTCTGCTTTGCGGGTGCGGTCATCTGCCTTCGAGCGATGAATGGCGGCTCGCTCGGCAGCCTCGAAGCCTTCCCGCCGCCCGACCCGTATCCTGGCCTCGCCAAGGCGGGCAATCAGGTGGTCGTGGACGACATCGACTGGGCGTCGGACTACAAGCTGGCCCTCGAGCAAGCCAAGAAGGAAGGCAAGAACGTCTTTATCGACTTCACGGGCGTGAACTGCATCAACTGCCGCGCGATGGAGCGCCAAGTCTTCCCGCTCAAGGCGGTCAACGACCGGATGAAGGGCTACGTCTGCGTGCGACTCTTCACCGACCGCGGTGGCAAGGACGACGACAACGCCAAGCTCCAACAAGAATTGACGAACTCGTCAACGTTGCCGGTCTATGCTGTGGTCACTCCGGAAGGCAAGGTCCTTCGCGTCCACCAGCCCCAGCCGCCCCTCAATGGAGACGACAACGTCAATAAGTTCGTTGATGTGCTCCAATCCGGGCTGCCGGCAAGCAAATAGACCTGCAACTTGAAGTTTTCATTAGGTAAGGTCCACTCTAGTTCGGACTCTGGAGTTCCTGACCACGATGAAATCATTGCCAACCCTTCTCCTTTTGATGCCAGCTTGGGTGGTGGGTCAAACGACGCCCGCACCCGCGGCACAACCCTGGGACAACGCCCTTCAGGCCCTTACGGCTCGCTCAATCGGCCCCGTTAACATGGGTGGACGCATTGCGCAGATCGCCGTTTACAACGCCCGGCCGAGCCTGTTCTATGTCGCGACGGCCTCGGGAGGTCTGTGGAAGACCGACAACGGTGGCATCACGATGGCTCCCGTTTTTGACCGCGAAGGCTCGATCTCGCTTGGCGCGGTTGCGGTTGACCAAAGCAACCCCGACAACGTTTGGGTCGGTACCGGCGAGCAGCACAGCCGAAACTCGACCGCATGGGGCGATGGCGTCTATCACAGCACCGACGGCGGCAAGACCTGGATGAAGGTCGGCCTCGAGAACACCCGCCACATCTCCTCGATCGTGCTTGATCCGAAGGACAAGAACCACGTCTATGTCGGAGCGCTGGGTCGCCTCTGGGGACCCAGCGAAGACCGCGGCGTCTATGAGACGACCGACGGCGGCAAGACTTGGAAGAAGATCCTCTATGTGAACAACCTGACGGGCGTCATCAACCTCATCATGCACCCCAAGGATCCGAAGACGATGATCGCTTCGATGTGGGAGCGCGAGCGGAAGGCCTATGACTTTAGGAGCGGCGGTCCCGGCAGCGGCATCTTCCGCACCACCGACGGCGGCAAGACCTGGAAGACGAGCGAAAAGGGCCTCCCAAATGGCACCCGAGGTCGAATCGGTCTCAACTACTTCCTCGCTGACCCGAAGGTCGTTATCGCATCCGTCGAGTACCGCGAGAAGGCAGCCGCACCCGGTGCAACGCCTCCTCCGGCTCGAACCCAGCCGAACGGCTCGATGTTCAACGGCGGCGGACTTTACATCAGCAAGGACGGCGGCGTGAGCTGGTCGTTCCTCAACGATCTCAACCCGCGACCGTTCTACTTCAGCACCCCGCGACTCGATCCCGTCGATCCGAAGCGGATCTACGTGCTGGGCGTGAGCCTTCACGCATCGGAAGATGCCGGCAAGACGTTCCGCGCGATGCGCGCCTCGATCCACGCCGACAACCACGACATGTGGATCGATCCGAACGATCCGACCCACATGATCATCGGCAACGATGGTGGCCTTTATCAAACCCGTGATCGCGGCGTGAACTGGGAGCACATCAACAAGATGGCGATCGGCCAGTTCTATGCCGTCGCAGTGGACAATCGACGACCCTACTGGGTCTATGGCGGCCTCCAGGACAACGGTAGCTGGGGCATCCCGACCCAAACGAATCGCGGCGGACCCAGCTTCTGGGATGCCGTGAATGTGGGCGGCGGCGACGGATTCCACGTCCAGGTTGACCCGAACGATCCGATGACCCTTTATTCGGAGAGCCAGGGCGGCGCAATGATGCGCTATGACCTCAAGACGAACCAGTCGCGCTTTATCCGACCTCGACTCGACGGCGAGCGACTGCGCTTCAACTGGAGCACGCCGATCTACCTCAGCCCTCACAACTCGCGAACCCTTTACGTCGGCGCGAATCGACTGTTCAAGTCGGTCAATCGTGGCGATGCCTGGAAGGTGATCTCGCCCGACCTCACGACGAACAACCCCGACAAGCAGCGCCCGGGCGTCAACTCGGTCACCCCGGAAGACACCGGTGCCGAGCGACACTGCACGATCATCACAATCAGCGAAAGCCCGACCAAGCAAGGCGTTCTTGCCGTCGGTACGGACGACGGTCTGGTTTGGATCAGCGAGGACGACGGAACCAAGTGGACCAACGTCACCGCCAACATCCCCGACCTCCCCGCAAACACCTGGTGTAGCCGCGTTCTGCTGTCCAAGCACAGCCAGAACCGAATCTACGCCACGTTTGATGGCCACCGAAGCAACGACTTCAAGGCCTATGCCTACGTGAGCGAAGACCTCGGCAAGACCTGGTCGAAGATCAGCGATGGCCTCGCCGAATACGATTCGGTCTATGTCATCCGCGAAGGCGAAAAGAACCCTGACCTCCTCTACCTTGGCAGCGAGATGGGACTTCGCGTTTCGCTCGACCGTGGCAAGACCTGGGGCCGCGTCCGCGGTAACTTCCCCACCGTCGCCGTCCACGACATGGTGGTTCACCCTCGTGAGCTCGATCTCGTCATCGCAACCCACGGCCGAAGCATGTGGACGATCGACGTGAACGGTCTCGAAGGCCTCACCTCTGCCAACCGCGACAAGGCGGTGGCCGTCATGCAGCCGCAAGCCGTGCTCAACCTCGTGGACTTCGGTTCGGGTTGGGATGGCGACGCCGTCTACCAGGCCCGCAACACCCAGCCGGGAACGACGATCTTCTACTGGCTGAAGGCCGCCGCGGGAAGCGTCAAGATCACGATCTCTGACGCCGCTGGCGTCCGCAAGGCCGAGATCACCGGTACCAAGAACGCAGGCCTCAACGGCGTGCGCTGGAATGGTCGGCTCGGTGGTCGCGGTGCTCCTGAGCCCGGCGAATACCGCGTCAGCGTCGTCGTCGACGGCAAGGAAACGCTCACCAGCGTCCGCGTCGAGACCCCCGACAACTAAGCAAGCCACAACCATCAAGGGCCGAGGGGCAATCGCTCCCCGGCCCTTTCTTCTGCCCCCAAGGAAACCCATGGACCGCCTACAAACCGAACTGAAATCGCACGGAATCGACCTCCGGGACTCGACCGCCGCGCAGCTTGAGGCGTTTCTCGATGCCCTCTACGCCTGGAATGAGCGCAAGAACCTCACCCGCGTTCCGCGCGAGGATGCCTGGTGCAAGCACCTCCTCGATTCCCTGCTCTTTGCCGACCACATCCCCACCACCGGACGCCTTCTCGACCTCGGCACCGGCCCCGGGATCCCCGCTTGGCCGATCGCAGCGATGTTCCCCGATCTCCAAGTTGAGGCGGTGGACAGCAACGGCAAGATGATCGACTTTCTGCTTTCGGTGCCTCGGCCGAACCTCGCCGCGCGGCTCATCCGCGCGGAAGAGATGACCCAGCGCGAATCGTTCGACCTCGTCACCGGACGGGCAGTCGCGCCCTTTTCGATCCAAGCCGAGATTTCGGCACCGTTTGTGCGGCTCGGGGGTCGGTACATCCCCATGCGAACGCCAAGCGATGAATCCCTCTTTGAAGCCAGCTACTTTGAAAAGCTGGGCTTGAAATTGGTCGACGTTGTGCGGCGAAGTCTCCCTGACAACATGGGCGATCGGGCGAACCCCATTTACGAAAAGGTCAGTCCGACGCCACCGGAGTTTCCCAGGCTCTGGGCGATGATGAAGAGGAACCCGCTTTCGTAGGTTTACGTTAGAGAGCTTGACCCAAGACCGTATACTCTGAGGCCACATCATGAACTCGCGCACTCTCTCTCCCATCGCTGCCCTGCTTTCGGCGGGCGGCGTCTTCGTTAGCGGCGTTCTTGCCATTGCGGAGGTCGTGAAGAAAGAAGTGCCTTGTGGCAACAACGGCGGTAAGAGTGACTGCACGAGGGTTGCTGAGCATGCCTCGTCTCACCTCCTCGGTGTGCCCAACTCGTTCCTTGGGCTGGGGATGTACCTCGCCTTGCTGATCGTCGTCCTGATCGCGGCTTCGTCGCCCGCTCGGCGCGCGCTGTTCACCAAGATCGGATTTGGGTTGGCCGGATTCGGAACGCTGTTTAGCGCCTACCTCACCTACATCTCCGTCACCGAGATTCACGCGACGTGTAAGTGGTGCCTTTCGAGCGCGGCCATCATCACCGTCCTGTTCATCCTCCATGCGGTGCAGCTCCAGAAGATCGCCGCTGAAGAGGTCGTCGCGGACAGCCCGACCGAAGGCCGGGGAGCGCTCATCGCTGGTGCGGCGGGACTCGGGGCGGCCATGCTTGGCGTCTTCACGGTGTTTGGCCAGTTCACGAACAGCGAGTTCTCGTCCTTCGACGAGGCCAAGCTCAAGAAGGCCCAACTCTTGATCCCCGAGGGCCACATCCTCGGCGACAAGAACGCGCCGATCACGATCGTCGAGTTCGCCGATCTCACCTGCCCGGTCTGCCGCGAGGCCTACCCCGAGGTCAAGAAGATCGTGAGCGAGAGCAATGGGCGCGTGAAGTTGATGTTCCGCCACTTCCCGCTGAACGGCGCAGAGCACCAGATTTCGCCTCTCGTCGCCGCTTTTGCCGAGTACGCGGGCACGAAGGGCAAGTTCTTCGAGTTCGTGGATTCCTACTATGCGCTACCGCTCGAGGAAGCCAAGGACCCCGAGTCCTCGGTCAAGGTGATCAAGTCCCTCGGACTCGATCCCGTCGATGCCGCCAAGACGGTTGAGAACTTCGAAGCGCCATCGAACCAGCGCGTCGTGAAGGACGCCGAAGCCGCCGAACGATACGGCCTGATGTTCACCCCGACCTACTTCGTGACGAACGGAAAGGTCACCTATATCGGCAACACCTCGTCGATCCAAAAGATGCTCAAAGATCCGGAGTTGAACAAAGCGACTCCATGAGCCGCCGGAAGCCCACCGTTCTCGTGGCGATGTCGGGTGGCGTGGATAGCAGCGTCGCCGCCGCCTTGCTCGTGAAGCAGGGTTTCGACGTCATCGGACTCACGATGCAGATTTGGCAAGAGAGCCAGACCGACCCCCGCCATGCTGGTTGCTGCTCGCTCGGCGCGGTTGAGGATGCCCGGCGCGTGGCGCGGACCCTTGGCATTCCCCACTATGTGATGAACTTCAAGGAGGAGTTTCGCGCCTCCGTCATCGACAACTTCATCGCCGAATACGCCGCCGGTCGGACGCCCAACCCGTGCGTCCAGTGCAACCGCCAGGTGAAGTTCGAGGTCCTCATGCAGAAGCTCGATGAGCTGGGCGCCGACCTCCTCGTGACCGGCCACTACGCCCGGATCCGCAAGGACCACGCCAGCGGCCGCTATCGACTCCTCTCCGCGCGCGGAAGTGAGAAGGACCAGTCGTACGTGCTGTACATGCTCAGCCAGCAGCAGCTCAGCCGCACCAAGTTTCCGATGGGCGAGCTGGAAAGCAAGGAGGCCGGTCGGCAGATCGCCCGCGAGCTCGGCCTCGTCGTCGCGGACAAGCCCGACAGCCAAGAAATCTGCTTTGTGAGCGAGGCGGGCGGCTACAAGGAGTTCCTCAAGAAGTCGAGCCCCGACATCTTTCGCCAGGGCGCGATCATCGACCTCGAAGGCCGGGTCCTCGGTCACCATGACGGCGTTGCGGGCTTCACCGTCGGCCAGCGCCGCGGCATCGGCGTCGCCTCGCATGATGGCGAGCCGCTCTATGTCGTTGCCCTCGACACCGAAGCAAACCAGGTCATCGTCGGCCCTGATGACGCGCTCAAGGTCCACCGCATTCCGCTGATGGACATGTACTGGAGTGCCTACGAAGATCCGATGAAGCCAATTGAGGTGTCCGCCAAGATTCGCTACAACATGAAGGCGGAGCGGGCCACGCTCATGGGCGGTCCCGAGCCGTATCTACACTTCCATCGCCCGGTCCGGGCCGCCACTCCGGGCCAGATGGCAGTCGCCTATCGAGGCAAGACGGTCATCGCGGGCGGCATCATCCGGGCAGGCGGTCCTCGACGGATGTCGAGTGCCAACCTGCTCAGCTTGGCAAGATCGTGATTTTTTGCCTGCCAAGTTAAGGCCGAAAGGCGCATAATGAATTTGAGTGGAGGTTGACAAGATGTCGAACAACGAAGAACCTAGCAACAACAACATGCTCTATCTGCTTGCTGGCGTTGGAATCGGTGCCATTATCGGCGCCGCCGCCGGACTGCTGTTTGCACCGAAGGCCGGTAGCGAGACTCGCGCCGAACTTGGTGACAAGCTGAAGGAGTTCAAGGGCAAGACCGAAGAGTGGGTTAACGAGCAACGAACGAAGCGAGCCTCAAAGAAGGCCCTCGACGAAGAAGTCGGAGCTTAAGCCCTGACTAAAGAGAAGAAGAACGGACAGGTGTCCGGTTGGCGAATCGCCTTGTGGGTGGCCCTTTTGGTCATCTTCTTTTGGTTCGTCTACACGGTTCGGTCCGTTCTTTTTCCATTTGTACTGAGCTTCCTGCTCGCAGCTCTCCTTGAGCCGAGCGTCCGCAAGCTCCGCCTGCGCGGCCTTAGCCGCGGGATTAGCGTCCTCATCGTCCTCGTCGTGTTCTTTGGCTTCATCGGCGGCGTGTTCGCGATGATCACGCCTCATGCGGTGAACCAGGTCAAGAAGATGAGCGAAAGCGTCCGGTCGCTCACTGACACGCTCCAAAAAGAGAACGAGAAGGCCAACTTTTTCATCCGGTGGAACCCCGCCCAGCTTGCGGCGGCCACCGCCCAGCCCAGCGCGCTCGATTCGGTCCTAAAGAACAACGCGGGCACCCTGAAGTCGCTCGGACTCCCTGCGACGAAGGAAGAGCTGATCCGCGACTACATCGAGCCGCGGCGACCGCAGATCAACAATTTCGTTAAGAACGCCATCGGCGGACTCATCGGGGTGGCGGGCGGCATTGCGTCCCAGGTCCTCACCCTTCTCTTTGTCCCCCTGATCACGTTCCTGATCCTCCTTGACCTTGAGAACCTCAAGCGGCGCGCGCCCAAGTGGATTCCGCCTCAATTCCGGGAAAGCGTCGTTCGCATCACGGGCGACATCTGGGGCGTGTTTCTCAAGTACCTGCGGGGCATTTCGCTCGTCTGCGCCCTCTATATCGGGCTCTGCATGATCGTTCTGTCGCTGCTTCAGGTGCCCTACGCCCTGATTGTCAGCGTCGTCTTTGGCGTCCTGTACTTGATCCCCTATCTCGGCGGCGTCCTCGTTTACATCTCGATTTTCTGCCTCGTCGGCCTCAACGGCGTGACGGGAACCTTCGGGCTCCATATGGCACCGTGGACCTATGCCGCACTCGCGACGGGCGTTTGGATCGTGGTCGGACTCGCCTTTGACCAGGTCGTTTATCCGCAGGTCGTTGGCAATGCGGTGGGCCTCAACCCAGTCACGAGCATGTTCGCCCTGTTCTGTGGGGCGTCGCTCTTTGGCCTCGTGGGGATGCTGCTTGCGTTTCCGGTGGGAGGCTCGCTGAAGATCATCATCGAGCGATTGATGAAGATCACCAGCGAGCAACAAGAAGAGCTCAACCTACCGGTGGTGCCGATGCGGCACCGGGTCGACACTTAGCGGCGCTTTTCGTCCGCGCGGGCTTCCGCCCATTCCTTTCGGTTCGACGTGTAAGGCTCGTCTGACTGGCCCGGATATTCTTCAAGAAGGCGATCCTTCGTGTAGATGAAGTCCTCGCGGTGGTAGTCGGCGAGCTCAAAATTCTTTCGCAGCACGATCGCACCGGTCGGACAAGCGTCCTGGCAGTAGCCGCAGAAGATGCAGCGGATCATGTTGATTTCGTAGCGGACGGCGTAGCGCTCGCCGGGGCTGTAGCGGGCTTCGTCCGTGTTCTCCGCCGCAACAACATTGATGCACCGCGCAGGGCAAGCACCGGCGCAGAGCGAGCAACCGATGCACCGCTCAAGGCCGCTTTCATAGCGGGTGAGGAAGTGTCGCCAGCGGGTCCGCGGGAACTGCTCGCGCATTTCTTCCGGATAGCTGACGGTCACCTTCTTGTGCTTCAGTCGGCGATAGGTGATGCCGAGGCCCGAGGTGATCGGCTTGACGATGCCCTTGTAGATTCCGAGGCTCACGCTTCCACCTCCTCAAGGGTTCGGGGACCGGTGAGGCCCTCCACGAGTCGAAGATCAGAAAGGTTTCGCGCCGTGTTTCGCTTGATCTTGTCCTGGAGCTTGAGGACCGCATAGATCAGCGCATCGGGCGATGGCGGACAACCGGGAACGTAAACGTCCACCGGGACCACCTGGTCCGCGCCCTGGACGATCGCGTAGTTGTTGTAGACGCCGCCGCTGCTCGCGCACGCGCCCATCGAAATCACCCACTTAGGCTCGGGCATCTGGTCGTAAATCTGTCGCAGAACGGGCGCCATCTTCTTGCTGAGGCGACCGGCGATGATCATGACGTCGGCCTGGCGCGGGGTCGCGCGGAAGGCTTCCGATCCGAACCGGGAAAGGTCGAACCGAGAGGCGACGGTCGACATCATCTCGATGGCGCAACAAGCAAGTCCGAACGTCAACGGCCAGAGGGCGTTGGCCCGTGCTTGATTGAGGAGCGTATCCAGCGAGGTGACCACCACGCTGCCACCCTTTTGCACATCTCCAATGACCGGAGTCGAGCTATCGTGAAGAACAACCGTTTCGACGCGCTTCGGCATAACTTTTCTAAGGATACTCGGCATCTTCTGTTCGCATGTTGCTGATTCCCCAGAAGGTAATCTCTAACCTCATGCGATTTGCCGATTGGGCAGTGGGCCTCGCAAAGCACACGCCCCTGGGCTTACCTTCCGCGCCGCTTCAAGGAACCTTGGAGTGGCGTTCGATCACGCCCGAAGCTCGTCCCGTCCTCGTTGCGGCGAGCTACCTCGCCCATCCGGTTCGTACCGTCATCATCACCGCCTCGCACGAGCGCGCGCTCGCTTGGCAGGCAAAGTTGGAGCTCGCCGGCATCAACCGCGCCAACATCTGGCAGCTTCCGAGCGGCAATTCGGGCCTTTTTGACGACTCCGCCCCCGAAAGCGTGGCCCTCAGCGACCGCCTCGGCGCGCTCCATGCCCTCGTGAGCGACGAGCCGTCGATCATCATCACCACCCCAGGAGCCGTTCTTGAGCGCACCCTGCCCCGCGAGGAGCTTGAGTCGGCGTTCTTGACCCTCAAGGTGGGCGACACGATTGACCCCGACGAGCTGACCACGCTGCTCCACGGCCTGGGCTATGAACCCGCCGAGCCGGTGCGCGTGCCCGGACAATTCTCCCGCCGTGGCGGCATCTTCGACGTCTTTGCGAGTGGGCGCGACATGCCCGCGCGAATTGAGCTGTTCGGCGACGAAGTGGAGTCGCTCCGCAGCTTTGACCCCGGCAGCCAGCGTTCGAGCGGCACAATCCCGTTCCTTGCGATTGCTCCCAGCCGCGAAACCCTCTACACCCACCTCGACCCGACGCTTGCCGAGCTGATCGAAGCCACCGCCGAGCGTGAGGCGGCCGACCTGCCGGAAGAAGCCGGTCAGAGGCTGGTCGAGACCGTGCGCGGCGACGCCCAGGCGCTCAGTTCGCGGACGTTCTTTGATCGCCTCGACCTCTACCGCCCCCTTCTCCACCCGGATTCGGGGTGTGCGCTCGACCTGCTCGACGAGGAGTCGTTTGTCATCCTCGACGAACCGATCGAGCTTGACCTCGTCGCCCAGCGCAGCGAAGAGGACCTCTCGGATGGCCTCAACGCTCGAATTGCCCGTGGCGAAATGCTCCGCGCGCCGGTGAACGACTACATGTTCTCCGCCGACCACCTGGGGCGAAACGAAAAGATCCTTGCCCTCACCGGGATTGAAGGCCTGCCCGATTGGCTGAGCGTCCCGCAATCGGTCGAAGTCGGCGCGGTCAGCCTCGAGTCTTACCGTGGCCGCCCCGAAGCTCTGACCCAGACGCTGGTGAACTACAAGACAGAGGGTTTTGCCGTCTACTTTGCAACCGACCAGCCGAACCGCGCGCGCTCGATGCTCAACGGGATCGACATCTTCCCCACCGAGGCCGCCGAAGCGAGCTTTGAACCGGGCTTCTATCTTCTCGCGGGCAATCCGGGCGGTGGATTCGTCGTCCCCGCCGCCAAGTTCGCAGTGGTCTCCGACGCCGAGCTCTTCGGCGTGGCGCGGCTCAAGCTGCCCCAAAAGAAGTTCAAGGACAGCGCGCCGATTGCGACGGTGCTCGACCTCAAGCCGGGCGACCACGTCGTTCACATCAACTTCGGCATCGGCGTCTTTCGCGGCCTGATTCAGCGCGAAGAACATGGCGTCCAGAAGGAATTCCTGTTCATCGAGTATCAGGCGCCGGACAAGCTGTTCGTTCCCACCGACCAGCTGGACCGAATCCAGAAGTATCTCAACCCGGCAGACACCGTGCCGAAGCTGAACAAGCTAACGGGGGGAGAGTGGCAAAAGACCCTGGGAAAAGCCCGGGAGGACGCGAAGGAATTCGCTCGGGACCTCGTGAAGCTTTACGCGAAGCGCAAGGAAGTCCAGAGACGACCCTTCCCGTCCGACACCCCGTTTCAGGCGGAGATGGAGGGGACCTTCCCCTGGGTGGAGACCCCGAGCCAGCTCCAAGCGATCCGCGACGCGAAGAAGGACCTTGAGCAGCCGTATCCGATGGACCGCCTCGTTTGTGGCGACGTCGGATTCGGTAAGACTGAGGTCGCCATCCGGGTTGCGTTCAAGGCAGTCCAAGACAACCGCCAAGTCGCCGTTCTGTGTCCCACCACGATCCTCAGCGAGCAGCACTTCCGCAACTTCCAGGAGCGGCTAGGGCCGTTCTCCGTCCGTCTCGCCCTGCTTAACCGCTACACCCATGCCGATGAGCGCAAGCGGATCTTTAGCCAGGTCAAAGATGGCAAGATCGACATCCTCATCGGCACCCACTCTCTGCTCGGCCAGGGGCTTGAGTTCAACCACCTCGGCCTCACCATCATCGACGAAGAGCAGAAATTCGGCGTGAAGCAAAAGGAGATGCTGAAGCACCTCCGGACCGAAATCGACGTCCTCACGCTTTCGGCAACGCCGATCCCGCGGACGCTGAGCATGGCGCTGATGGACATCCGCCAGATGTCGCTCATCAACGACCCGCCTCCCGGACGACTGCCGATTCGAACCTATGTCCGGCCATACAGCACCGAAGTGGTCCGCGAGTCGATCCTGCGTGAGCTAAGCCGCGGCGGCCAGGTCTATTACGTCTACAACCGCGTCGAATCCATCGAGCACGTTGCGGAAAAGCTGCGCAAGATCGTCCCTCATGCCCGGATCGGCGTCGGCCACGGCCAGATGACTGAGAAGGAGCTGGAGCCGATCATGGTTGGCTTCATCAAGGGTGAAATCGACATTCTGCTCTCAACGACAATCGTCGAAAACGGCCTCGACATCGCGAATGCGAACACTCTGATCGTTGAGAACGCCGACAAGCTCGGCCTTTCCCAGCTCTACCAGCTTCGTGGCCGCGTCGGACGCTCCGACCGCCAGGCCTATGCCTACCTGCTCTTCAACTCGGGCAAGGAGCTGACCGAAAACGCGATGGCGCGTCTCCAGGCGCTTCAGGAGTTTTCTACCCTCGGTTCGGGCTATTCCCTTGCCTTCCGCGATCTCCAGATTCGCGGTGCGGGTGAGCTTCTCGGCGCCAAGCAGAGCGGCAGCATGGCAAACGTCGGCTATGAGCTCTATTGGCAGCTGATCAATGAGGCGGTGGCGATGCTCAAGATCGCGGTTGATGCCGAGGGCGAAAGCGCGGATGGTGAAGTGCGCGACCCGCTGGAAGCGCTCGAACCCCTACCCGCCCTCGACCTTCCCGTCGAGGCGTTCCTGCCCGAGTCGTTCATCCCCGACCAGTCTCAGCGGCTGTACTTCTACCAGCGGCTGATGTCGGCGAGGGACGAGGCCACCGTTGGCGAAGTCCAGGGCGAAATCGAGGACCGCTACGGACGGCTCCCCGAACCTGCGAGGCTCGCCTGCGAGATCGTCGCGCTGCGCATCCAGATGAAGCAGCTCGGGGTGAGCAAGATCGACGGAAACGGAGGCCGACTCGCGATTCAGTTCAAGCAACGCGACAGGGTGCCGGTCCGGGCGTGGTCCATCCTTACCCAGCGCGTCCGCGAGGCTTATCTTTCGCGTGAAACCCTGGTTTGGCCCTTCACTGGCTCGTCGGTTGCGGCGACTTCGCGCGCGCTTTCGGCCTTTGCCCAGGCGGTTGCGCAAGTTGAAGAGGAGCGCGCTTCGTTTTCGCGTTAGACTGGAGGCACGATGGACACTGTTGAATCGCTCCAAGCCCAGATCAGCGAGTTGAAAGAGAAGCTCGCTTTGCTTCAGACCGGCGAGATGGCCGAGCCGATGAACTCGGATTGGCTCCCGGCGGGAGTGACGTGGGAACTGTTGTTCGACGGTCGGAGCGACCTCATCCTCATCCACAACATGGGGAAGAAGTGTCGCTACTGCACGATGTGGGCCGACACCCTGACGAGTTCGCTTCCCTACCTTGAATCGCGCGCGTCGGTCGTTCTCGTTTCCCCTGACCCCGCGCCCGTGCAACAAGCCTTTGCCGAATCGAGAGGATGGCGTTACCGCCTCCTCAGTGATCCTGAAAGGCAGCTTTCCGGGCCGCTCGGGTTCTACAACGAGAAGGACGGCGATTGGCCCGGCACCTCGGTCCTCCACCGCGATTCTGACGGGAACGTGACCCGAACCGGCAAGGCGTTCTTCGGTCCGGGCGATGAGTTCTGCCCGCCGTGGGCGTTCTTTGCGCTCCTGAAGGGCGGCGCGGCGAACTGGGAACCGGACGCCGTCCCCTAGTTCAGGTCGATCATTCCGTCGATCAAGGTCGTGTGGATCACGCCCTTTTCAAAGTCGATGGACTCGACGAACTCGGCGACGAGCGGAATCAGCACCTTCCCCACTTCGAGCATCTCGTGGGCCGGCATGAGCATGACGTTGTCCACCTTGCCGATTTCGCCATGCTTGGCGTCGACGACCTTCAGGCCGATCAGGTCGGCGGTGATGAACTCGTCTTCTTCGAGGTCCGGTCGCTCTTCTTCCTCCGCCTCGAGGTACTCGTTCCGAAAGGCCTCAGCTGCGGTGCGGTCGGTGATCCCTTCGAGCTTGATCTGGATCAGGCCGCGATGGAAACCGGCATCGGTGATCTTGAGCGGGTTGCCCTTCAGATAGACCGTGGCACCCACATCGAACCGCTCGGGGAAATCGGTCATCGACTTAATGCGTAGGGTTCCACGGAGACCGTGGAACCCTACGATGCGGCCGATTCGAAGTCGGCTCACTTGGGCAGCTTCGCGAGGAACTCGGTGAGCTGAGCCTCGTCGCTCGGGACCATGATTTCGCCGGAAACGATCTTGGCTTCGATCTCCGTGATGCGCTTCAGGCCATCCGCCGGGAGCTTGTCCTTGGTGTACTGGAAGTCGGTGAGCGAGACGCCCTTCGACTTCAGGTCATAGACCTTGGCACCTGCCGAGAACTTGCCGCCGACGAGGTCTTGGATCGTCGAGAACACCGACTCGTCGACCTTCTTCACCATCGAGGTCAGGACAAAGCCCTTTTCGACGGCGTCTTGGTCGCTGTCCACGCCAATCGCGAGCTTGTTCTGCTCCTTGGCCGCGCTGATGACGCCAAGGCCACCCTTACCGGCGGCATGGTAAACGACATCTGCGCCTTCACTGAAGAGGAGAGCGGCGGCGGCCTTACCCTTGTCCTGGCTCACCCAGTCGCCAACGTACTTCGGAGGAAGGACGGTGATGGTCGGGTCGGCCATGTGGGCACCGGCGACGTAACCGGCATAGAACTTCTTGATGAGGGGGATCTCCATCCCGCCGACAAAGCCGAGCTTGTGCGACTTGCTCGCAAGCGCGGCGGCAAATCCAGCGAGGAAGCTACCCTCGTGCTCAGCAAAGCGGAGGCTGCGAACGTTGGGAAGGTCGACGTCCCCATCGACGATCGCGAACTTCACTTCCGGGAACTTGGCGGCGACTTCCTTAAGGGCGTCGTTCATCGTGATGCCAACCGCGAAGACGAGGTTGCAACCCTTGGCCGCCATGCCCTCGATGTTCGATGCGAAGTCCTTGGCGGTCTTGCTCTCGACCTTGTTGACCTGGACGCCGAGTTCGTTGGCGGCACGGTCCACGCCGCGATTGGCGCTCTGGTTGAACGAGCCGTCGTTGATGCCGCCTGAGTCGTAAACGATGCCGACTTTCAGGTCGCTTTTCGCGCCCGATTTGCCCGCACCACCCGTGGCCTGGGCGCCGCCGCCGGTGGCTTCCGAGCCGCCACCCGACGTGCCATTACAGCCGAAGAGCACTAGCATCGATGCCAGTGCGAGATTAATGAGCAGATTCCTCAAGTTCATGATCTCCCAAAAAGGTAAACTCCTCCATTATGCCCAGGTTCTCCCTTGGGCATGAACAGGAGTTCAGAAACCATTGATCACGATTCAGCTCACCAAGCTTGAAACCGCGCTTGACCAAGTGCGAAAGGCTTATCCGAAGGTCAACGCAGCGGACGCGGCCCTGGTTGCCGCCGCTCTTTCGCTCGCCGGTCGACACGCCGTTGCCATCTATGACGGCGTCGAATACACCTGGCCCGAAGAGAACGAGAAGCTGTTCCGAGCCATGATTCCCGAGATTCAGCAAGTTCAAACGACGGTTGAACCGACGAAGAAGGCCAAGGCCGCGGCTACGGAAGACGAGCCGGTCACCCTCACCGTGGGTCTCGCCCCGAACTATGCCGCAGGCGAAAAGAAGCTTGGCGATCGAAACGAACTGAAGACGCTCATGAGCGACATCCTCCAAGAGGGCGTCGAATTCGTCTACAACCCGACCGACATCGGTTGGCAGTGGGCCCTCGACCGAGCGAACTGGACCACCTACCTCGGCGAAGAACTCCTCCGAAAGGTGAAGGTCAAGACGAGCTTTGTCCAAGGCGCGGTCGGTGTTGAAATGGGCACTGCGACCAAGAAGCGAGCAACGAAGAAGGCTGCTGCGGCCGAAGTTGAGACGGTTGAGGCATAACCCAGCATGAAGCTCCACGAGTATCAATCCAAAGACCTCCTCTCCCGATTTGGCGTCGCTGTCCCGCGCGGCGAAGTGGCGACCAACCGCGAAGAGGCAACCAAGATCGCCGAAGAGCTCGGCGGCAACGTCGTCGTGAAGGCGCAAGTCCTCATGGGTGGACGCGGCAAGGCGGGCGGCGTGAAGCTGTTCACCAATGCGGCCGAAGCGGGCGAGTTCGCCGGCAACCTGATCGGCAAGAAGCTGGTCAGCATCCAGAACCCCGCCGGCATGATCGTTGAGAAGGTCCTCGTTGGCGAGACCGTCGACATCGCCGAGGAGTACTACCTCTCCGTCCTTCTCGACCGAGCCGCCCAAAAGCTGCTCGTCATGCTCAGCAAGGAAGGCGGCATGGAGATCGAGCAGGTCGCCGAAGAGCGCCCGGAAGCTATCGTCCGACTGAACGTCGATCCGGCATGGGGACTTTGCGATTTCGAGGTCCGCGATGCGGTCCTCGCGGCAGGTCTTCCGAAGGCTGCCCAATCGCAGATGGCGAAAATGATCAAGCAGCTCGTCAAGGCGACGATTGAGACCGATGCCGAGATGATCGAGATCAACCCGGTCGCGCTCACGCCTGATGGCAAGCTCATCGCCGCCGACGCGAAGGTTTCGATCGACGAGAACGCCCTTTTCCGCTACCCCGACTTCCAATCGACCCAAAGCGACAGCGCGGAGGATCCGATCGAAGCAGAAGCCGCCCGCAGAGGCATCGCCTACGTTCGTCTTGGCGGCGAAGTTGGCATCATGGGCAACGGTGCAGGTCTCGTCATGTGCTCGCTCGACGAAGTGAATGCGGCAGGCGGTAAGCCGGCCAACTTCCTCGACGTCGGAGGCGGCGCCAAGGCGGAGCGCGTCAAGAGCTGCCTTGAGCTCATCCTCATGGACGACAACGTGAAGGGACTGCTCATCAACATCTTTGGTGGCATCACCCGTGGCGAAGAAGTCGCCAAGGGCATCCTCGAGGGCTTCAGCTCGCTGAACATCGACCTTCCGGTCGTGGCGCGAATCGAAGGAACCGGCGCGGCAGAAGGCCTTGCCCTCCTCGAAGGTACCAAGATCGTCCCCGCCGCAACGATGCAAGAAGCGGCCCAGAAGATCGTCGCGCTCACCCGCTAGTCGGTCCGTTTCAAACAAGAAGAAGGGGTGGTACGTCGCAAGGACGCACCACCCCTTCCCTCTTTCCGGGCTCGATTAGAGCCGACGCGTTCCCCGGTTCTCCCGGAGCTCAGGGGCGTTCTTGTCCACCCAGTTGCGGAAGCTGAACATCAGTCCATAGCCGAGGGCACCGATGATCGCCGCCCAGATCGCATACTTCCACGGCGACGACTGACCTTCCTTTCGAGCAAGCATCGCACCCTTCATCGTCAGGCTCGCATCCATGTTCGACCGGGCCGCCTCTGCCTGAGACAAGGCGTTTCGGCCTTCCGGGTCGGCATAGGTCGGATCGACCGTGCTGTCCGCGCGCGAGGTGTTCATCTGCGTGCTTCCAACTTCATCGACGCGGCCATTGTGCGACTGTTGCGAGCCGAGCTCCTGCTGGGTCGCTTCGTTATAGCGAACGCCATTGGTCGGCTTTTCCTGAAGGTTGATCGGCGCAAAGCATGCACCGGTCAAGCAAACGGCAACGAGGGTGAGAATGAGTTTTTTCATGGCTCGTGTCAATGTCCTATTGTCGATAGAAGAAGCCCTTGTCTTTCCATGCGCTTCGCAGCATCACGGGGCTTCGAGGAAGCATGAGGTCGACGAGTGGCGTGGAGGTGAGTCCGCGCTCCTTGATCCGGCCGTCGTAGTTCATCTCCATGGGCAAGCTCCATACGACCATGGCTTCGTCCTTCGAGATGATCGTGCCGTTGATCTTCACGCCGCCCGTGCCGGTGCCGATGTTTCCACCGCCAACGAAGTTGGTGTACATTACCGCGTCGATCTGGCCAACGCCGCTCGAGAGCGAGTTGATGTACGCATCGCCATAGACGCTCTGATAGCGCTTCATGCCGGTGCTGTCGGTTTCGTTGGCGTTGTACGGCGGGATCCAGTTGCCATTGTCGTCGTAGCGGCCCTTGGTGAAGGGCGGCGACATGTACTGCAGCGGATAGGTCGCAGTGAACGTGGACGTGTTGCCCATGATCACGCTACCGCGGGCCGCCAGTCCGAGCATGTCGGCCTTTTCGTTCGCGCGGTCGATCGTCGTCTTGTTCGACCCCCGGAAATCCGGCGGAGTGGAATAGATGATCGAGCCGACGATGTGGATGTTTCGACCCGTGTAGATCGTGCCTTGGCCGCGTACCCATCCCTTGATGACCGCATCCTGCGTGATTGTCACCGGGCCATGGATACGAATCGGATTGGCCTGGGTGCCGATGAGGGTGACCGAGCCGGTGATGTTTCCGTTTGTGCTCAAGCGGGTGTAGGCCGAGCCGTTCCAGGTTTCCACCCAGGCACCTTGGCCGTAAAACGCATTCGCGGTTCCATCGGCATAGGTGGCCTTGTTGTCGACGTAAGTCGAGCTCAGGTTCTGGTAGTAAGCAAGGTCGCTCAGGTCAGGCATGATGAGCTCTTCGCTGGGCGTCGTGTCGAGCATGGTCGTTGTTGCGGTTTGTCCAGTGCTCGTTCGTTCCCAAGCTCGATTGCCTCCTGCGTCAGAAGCAATCGCGCCGTCGAGGCGACCGTTCAAGACGGTGCCCTGGCTGGCATAGATGTCATCTTTCCAGGAATCGTAATCGGTGGTTCCCTTTGCACCCATCGTGCCCGAGACATAGCCCTGGCGGCTTCGAGGGTCATTTCCGTGCGCCGCAATGTAGGCGGCGTCGGTCTGCTTCACCGGGAGACCATTGATGACGCCCTCTGCGGCGGGCGAAAGCTTCTCATTCATCGAGGCGATGATGCTTCCGTTGATGGTCGGGCTACCGTTGGTGATCGTGAAGTTTCCATTGGCGCGCATGTCGCCGTTCACGGCAAGGGTGGTTTCGGAGAAACCATCCATCCAACCGTAGTTGTTCACGAAGTAGGTGTAGTCAAAGACCTTGGATCGCGAGAGCTGGTAGCTCGACGTGACGTCGATGACCTTCTGCGGGTCGTTGACGTCGATCGTGCCATTGTTATTGAGGTCGATCCAACCCACCGCCCGGATCGTGATGATGCGGGTGTAGGTGTCGGGGGTGCTGACCGAGATGACGCCTGCCGAGAACCTGCCCACGCCAGGAAGCGTTCCCGCGATGGTCGCCGCAGGGTTGTTCTCGGTGCATCCTGCCACCGATGCATCGAACGTCGTGAATCGCTGCGACGACTTGAACGGCCTCCAAAGGCTGCGGAGCACCATCTGGACGCCGGCCTCACAAAGGTGCGTGGTCTGGATGTCGAGCGTTTGACGCCGCGACGTCCGGAAGACCTGGGTCGCCGAGTTCATATAGACGATGCCCGCGACCGAGACGATCGAGAGCACGATAAAGGTCGTGATGAGGGCGGCACCACGCTTTGTCGTTCGTCGTTGAAGTTGTCGTCGTTGTTTCATCGTCGTTTCACCGGTAAAGGTCGGGAATGTTGCGAAGGAAGATGGTCTCTCTCGAGCGATTGGTGACAATCTGGCCACGGTCAACGTTGGCTCGGGTCACGAGCATTAGGTTGATGGACCGGGTCACGGTGCCGCTTCCGGGGACGAAGGGTCGATACGCCGCATTGGAGGCGCGAGGGTCGGTCAAGATGACGTTGTTGCAGAGCGTCATGCTATAGCCCGTGCCGTACATCACGCACCGGCCGTCGTTCGTGATTTCGATTCGGCGCGAGATGCCGTCCCAGGTCATTGGGATCACGTAGCCGCCGCCTGCCGTGTACTGGGGCAACCGGTAGGTGACGCCGCGTCCGTCGGCATCGACGGTAACCGCCATCGCCTCGCGAATTTCCTTACTGATGGTACGAACCGCCGCCTGGCTCGCCCACTCAACGTCAATTCGGCCTTGGCCGCGAGTCCAGCTCACGAGTCCAAAGACCAAAAGGCTCAGCGCGGCTAGCATGACCACCGAGGTCATCCCCACGCTGAACATCGTCTCGACGAGGGTCACACCTCGTCTCGTCCGGTTTTTGAGGGCTCTGCGTTGCTTCATAGGTTGGCTACCAACGTGCCGACGGTCACGGTTTGGGTGCCCCGGCGTTCGTTCCATTGCACGGTGACGGTCACCCGGCGAAGATCCAGGTCGACTTGTTCGATCTTCACGGTTCCAACACCTGCGTTGAGGTTCGAGCTGACGCTGTCATTGTTCGAAGCGTCCGAAAGGGTGAAAGCGTAGGTGTTCGCGGCGACGGTGGTGGTGCTATCGATCAGACCGGCGGCCAGGAGGCGCGACGGCGTGAGATTGGCGTAACCGGTTCCACGAATGGCTTCAAGTTGCTTTTGTGCGAGTCCCGTCGCGATGTTGTTGATCTGGGCGCGGGCTCGGGCCGTCGATGCGGCGGGCAGGCTGGCAACGACAACAGAGGCACCTGCCGCAAGGAGAAAAACGGCAAAAAGGATCTCGATCAGCGAGTATCCCAGGCGTCGGCGTCGGCTCTTCATAGTCTGCACTTTGGTTTTTGTTTGAGGGGGTGGACCGAAACGGCCCACCCCAAGTGATCACTTGCTGTCCTCGTTGGTTTACGGGAGGACGTGGAGGTTCGGCGAGGCCGAGAGGCTGCAGGTCGGGTTGGTACCGACGACGTTCACCGTGTAGGTGCCGCTCGACGGGCAAGCCGGAGTGCTCTTCAGGTAGCCGCTCGCACCGGTAAGGTCGGTCATGGCGACCGCTGCACCCGTAGCAAGCTTCTGATCCATCGCGTACTGCTCCTTAGCAGCGTCGATCTGCTTCAGGTTGGCAATACAAGTGTTGCGTCGGCTGTTTTCACGAGCGCGGATGAAGTTAGGCACCGCGATCGCCATCAGGATGCCGATGATCAGCACGACGATCATGATTTCGACAAGCGTAAACGCCTTGTTCTTTCGATTCTTGATAGTTTTCATTCCGAAATGTGTCCTCCCACGGACTGGCCTACTAGAGGTCCAAAGGGGGCATTCCACAAGATTGCGAAGTGTCCCCTCGTTATTTGTGCTTGGAATTGGAAATTAGGGAAGAACGTGAAGATCAGGTGCGGCCGAGAGGCTACACGTCGGGACCGCGCCTGCCGCACCAACGGTATAGGTACCGCCGCCGGGACAAGTCGGGGTCTGCTTCAGATAGGGCGCGAGATCGGTCATTGTGACCGCCGCTCCGTTCTGCAGCTTCTGATCCATCACGAACTGTTCCTTCGTTGAATCGATCTGCTTCAGGTTGGCCAAGCACGTGTTGCGCTGGCTGGCCGTCCGAGATCGCATGAAGTTTGGAACCGCCAAGGCAAGCAAGATTCCGATGATCAAGACCACGATCATGATCTCGACCAAGGTGAAGGCTCGTGCCCTCGTGTTTCCCGTACTTCGTTTGTTCAACATAATTTCCGCCTCGCTAGCGCTAAATTTCTTCCCGGTCTTTGGCTTCGATAGACCGGCACAATTACCTGGGTTTCGGTTCTTAGGCATGAAAAGGGGCCCCCGCGAAATCGCTGGGGCCCAACTTCAATCGTGGATCATCACGGGAGGACGTGCAGGTTCGGCGAGGCCGAGAGGCTGCAAGTAGGATTCGTTCCGACGACGTCCACCGTGTAGGTGCCGCTCGACGGACAAGCAGGCGTGCTCTTCAGGTAGCCGCTCGCACCGGTGAGGTCAGTCATCGCGACGGCGGCGCCGGTCGCCAGCTTCTGGTCCATCGCATATTGCTCCTTCGCAGCATCGATCTGCTTCAGGTTGGCAATGCACGTGTTGCGCCGGCTGTTCTCTCGGGCCCGGATGAAGTTAGGCACCGCGATCGCCATCAAGATGCCGATGATCAGGACGACGATCATGATCTCGACCAAGGTGAAGGCTCGACGACGAAGTTGATTTGACTTGTT
The DNA here is from genome assembly GCA_018268355.1 of Armatimonadota bacterium. Lineage (GTDB taxonomy): Bacteria > Armatimonadota > Fimbriimonadia > Fimbriimonadales > Fimbriimonadaceae > JAFDWR01. Next base: position 637,063 of record JAFDWR010000001.1, read on the forward strand.
CATGGTGTTCCCCAAAAGTGGACTCGCAAAGGGCCTCGTTCCCTGCCCAGGCGCACTCATGAACGGTAGAAATACGGGGGTGGATGATATTTCTGGTGAAATTTTGAGGCTAGACGCAAGATTCTTACATCCCTAAACTCGGAAGGGCCCCTCTTTCGAGAAGCCCTCCGATCGCCTTTACCCTCTAGGACAGAAAGTCTGATTTACGGAAGAACGTGCAGGTTCGGCGAGGCCGAGAGGCTG
>JAFDWR010000001.1:637461-645609 GCA_018268355.1 Armatimonadota bacterium
GATCATGATTTCGACAAGCGTAAATGCCTTGCGTTGAAGTCTCTTGTTCATTTCAATACCCTCCCGTTGCGAGACTCATCCGCAACGTTATTGATATTGTCGGAAGCTGGTTTTTTCCTCTTGAGGCGAAAGCAAAACTTTCTTGCCGATAGATTCGTCGAAAAGTACATGCTCGCTCGAACTCGAATGATCCTTCCCGTGCTTTTGGTGCTGCCCGTAGCCGCCCATGCCGATCCTTTCCGACCCTCGCGCGAGCAACAGATCCAGCTGGGCGAGCGCGCGGCCAAAGACCTGAAGGCCAAGGAGAAGGTGCTCCCCGAATCCGACGAGCGCGTGAAGATGCTCCGCTCGATTGGCAACCGGATCATCGCCAAGCTCAGCGACAAGGACAAGAACTGGCCCTACACCTTCGACGTCATCGATAAGAATGAGGTCAATGCCTTCGCCCTTCCCGGCGGAAAGACCTTCTTCTACACCGGCCTGCTTTCCAAGATGAAGACCGAAGATGAACTCGCAGCCGTCGTCGGCCATGAACTCACCCATGCCTACCGCGAGCACTTCGCTTCGAGCTACGCCGATGCCCAGAAGCGAGAACTCGGCCTCGCGGTGCTGCTCACCATCCTCCGCGCCGACCGAAACATGGTCACCGTGGCCGCGATCAGCAATCAGCTCCTCTTTGACCTTCCCTTCTCACGCCGCCACGAAACCGAGGCCGATGATCGAGGGACGGACGCGATGGTCCTTGCTGGCTTCAACCCTACCGGCGCCGCCAACGTCTTTCGGATGTTCCAAGAGTTGAAGAAGGGTGGAGCGTCGCCGGAATTCCTTTCCACTCACCCCGACGACAAGAACCGGGTGAAGCGAATCGAAGATCGCATCAAGAAGATGAAGGTGACCTGGGGGCCACTGAAGCCGCTCCCCTGGGCTAAGCCCTAGGCGGCTGCTTCGCCCAATCCGTTTCCGTGGTCGGGCATCGGATCGTGGTTAAACGCCGAGGCGTGGGTCGCTCGATTGCGTCCGCCGTGCTTCGACATATAAAGGGCCTTGTCGGCCTGGGCAATCATCTCCGCGCGGCTTCGAAGGTCTTCGTACCACGTGGCCACACCAAAGCTCGCGGTGACGAGCAGTCCTTCGGGATGCAAGGCCTCAACGCCCGATCGGAGGATCTCCGCGATTTCGCAAGCCTTGGCCTCGTCCGCACCAGGAAGGATGACGACGAACTCCTCACCACCATAGCGGCAAGGAACAAACGGCTGTTCGCATCGATCGCGAAGGAGCTGAGCCACTGCCTTGAGGACAGCGTCGCCCGCCGGGTGGCCATAGGTGTCGTTTAACTTCTTGAAGTGGTCAACGTCGAGCAGGATGAGCGAGAGGTCCGTACCGGTTGCGGTTGAGCGGATGAACTCGTTCTCCAGCATGTCCTGGAAGCTGCGGTGGTTGTGGAGACCGGTCAGACCATCGGTAACCGCGAGCGCGCTCAGCTTGGCGTTGGCGTCAAGGAGCTCTTGCTCGTAGCGCTTGCGCGCCGTGAGGTCTTGGGTCGCGCCGATTCCCGCGATGACGTTGCCATCGGCATCCCGAATCGGGAAGCTCGTGGTGATGAGGTGCTTTTCGTTGCCCTCACGGTCAAAGTAGGTCCATTCGCTGGTGAAGCTCTTCCCTTTGGCGAAAACCTCATGGATCGCTTCGCGGGAGGGCTCTTCGGCCTCCGGCATGTTCAGCGCAACCCACATCGGCTGATAAAGCACTTCGTAGGCGGCGTAGCCATAAAGCTCCTCCGCCGCGAGGTTCCATTGGTGAAGAAGGCCGTCGATGTCGAAGCTGAAACAGGCTACCGGCACTCCGGTGAAGAGGTCTTCTGCACGACGAGCCGCCTGGGCCTGGAGGTCCTTCAGCTTCTGGTGGCTCTCGACAAGGTGCTTGAGCTCGACCTGCTTCTCCTGAAGCTCTTCGTTCTGCTTGATGAGCTCTTCCTCGTGAGCAAGAATCTTCTCGCGGTTCGACTCGAGCTCTTGATTCCGAATCATCAACTCGCGCCGGTTGGCCTCGACTTCTGCCCGCTGGTCGTCAAGGACGCGCGTTCGCTCGACGAGGAGTTCGTTCTTCTTTCCAAGCTGGTCTTGAAGCTGGGTAGATTGCTCAACCGCAAGTTCGGCTCGTCGCAGCGACGGCTGGAAGAGCCAAAGGTTGAGAATCAGCAACGTCACGACAAAGCCGCCGATGAGATTGAAGCCAAGCAAGGCCGCTCGTTGTCCGGCCGATTGGCTGCTCCGCACGACGCGCTCAGTGGCATCAATGCATCGCTGCTGGAACGTCTTGACCATGCTCCGAAGCTCCTTCGCGTCAGCATTCTTGCCGGCGAGAAGGCGCGTTCCGTTGGACCGGATCATCTCCGTGAGGTCCAGGGCGCGGGTCATCGACTCTTCAACTTCTGGCGAGGACGAACCCAGTCCGTAGCGATAAAGGCTTCCTGACTTGAGCTCATCGTCCGATTGAGAAAATGCGTCAACGGTGGCTTGGAGCGACTTGGTTTCGTCCTTTGTCAGCGGCCGCTGAGCAAACGTCTCCGCAGACTCCACCATCGCCCAAGCGCGGGCCCTTTGGGTGGCCAGCGAAGCGATCACGCGGGCCTCGCCCGACGAGTCGCCGTACCAACTCAGTCCGAGCATGCACCAGCCGATGAAACCCATCACGAGGGCGCAAAAAACGACGAGCGTCGAGCGCTTAACGCTCTTCACCGCACCGCGATTGACTCCCGTAGACTGCAATGGATGGTCCATGCCTTTCTGAATCATCGGCACCCCTGAGGCGTTTCCTTGCAGAATTTGCGCAAAAAAAAGCACCCCAAGGGCAAAGCCTTGGAGTGCTTGGTGATCGGAGGTTAGCCGATCTTCTTGACCGCATCAAGAACGTTGGTCTCGTTCGGGATGCATTCCAGCTCAAGAACGCGGGAATAGGGCATCGGAACGTTCAGACCACCGACTCGGCCGACGGGTGCATCGAGGTCGTCGAAGCAATCCTCACCGATGCGCGCGGCAATCTCGGCGCCAAAGCCGCCGCTCTTCCAGTCTTCATAGACCACGACGGCGCGGTGCGTCTTTCGAACGCTGGCATAGATCGTCTCGGTGTCGAGCGGCAGGAGCGAGCGGACGTCAACGACTTCGGCGTTGATGCCCATCTTCTCAAGCTCTTCCGCCGCCTTTAGGCAGACGTGAACCATTCGCGAATAGGCCACGAGGGTGAGGTCCTTGCCTTCCTTTGCGATGCGAGCCTTGCCGAACGGAATCGAGTAATCCGCGTCCTCGTTGACTTCGCCCTTCATGGCGTAGAGGCCAGGGTTCTCGACGAAGATGACCGGGTTGTTGTCGCGGACCGCCGTCTTCAGGAGGGCGCGAGCACAGTCCGGAGTCGACGGCGCAACGACCTTAAGACCCGGGACGTGGGCATACCAACCTTCAAGCGAGTGCGAGTGCTGGGCCGAAAGCTGATTGGCCGCGCCGCTGGGACCACGAACGACGAGCGGACACGTGATCTGACCGCCGGTCATGTAGTGGATCTTCGCCGCGTGGTTGATGATCTGGTCGAGAGCAAGAATGCTAAACGACATCGTCATCATCTCGACGATCGGCCGGAGACCGGCCATGGCTGCGCCGATGGCGATACCCGTGAAGCCGCACTCCGTGATCGGGGTGTCGATGATGCGCTTCGGTCCGAACTTCTCAAAGAGACCTTCGGAGACGCGGAACGTGCCCTTATAGCGGCCGATATCCTCGCCCATCATCAGGACCTCTCGGTCCCTTTCCATTTCGTCGATGATCGAGGCGCGAACGGCCTCTCGGTAGGTCATGACTGCGCTCATTAGTGGCCACGCTCCGGCATCATGTCGTCGTAAACGTTGTCGTAGACCTCTTCGGGGTCGGGGTGCGGCGAGTTCATCGCATCTTCGTAAATCTTGTCGACTTCGTCGCGAATCTCCTCTTCGATCGCTTCCTGCTTCTCAAGCGACATGATGTTTCGCTTGTGAAGGAGGTTCTTGATTCGCTGAAGCGGGTCGCGCTTGCGGTTCGCGTCTTCCTCTTCCTTCGTTCGATAGAGGGTTCGGTCGTTGTCTGCCGCGCCGTGGCCTTCGTAGCGATAGCACATGGCCTCGACGAAGTACGGCTTTTGGTTCGTGCGGACCCAATCGACGATGCGGTCGGCGTCCTTCTTCACCTGGAGAACGTCCATCGCGTCGAGTCGCTCGCTCTTGATGTCGAACGGCAGACCGCGCTTCCAAAGCTCGGTATCGGCGGCGTGGTACTCAAGGCGGGTGCCCATCGCGACTTCGTTGTTCTCAACAATGAAGATGATGGGGAGGTCCCAAAGGCCAGCCATGTTCAAGGTCTCGAACACGACGCCCTGGTTGGCCGCGCCGTCGCCAAGGAAGCAGACGTTGACCCGATCTTCCTCGCGGTACTTCGCGGCAAAGGCAAGACCAGCGCCAAGCGGGATGTGTCCGCCGACGATGCCCCAGCCGCCATAAAACTCGTTGGCCTTATCGTAGATGTGCATCGACCCGCCCTTTCCGCGGCTCGGACCGGCAACGCGGCCACAGATCTCAGCCATACAGGCGACGGGATCGGTGCCGAGCAGGAGAGCGTGGGCGTGGTCTCGATAGGCCGTGATGACCGTATCGTAGCCCTTGCGCAAGGCGTGCATCCAGCCAACCGCCAACGCTTCCATGCCGATGTACACGTGGAGGTATCCACCGGACTTTCCTTGACGATAGGAGAAATTGCACTTCTCTTCGAAGATTCGAATGAAGGTCATTTCGCGGAAATATTTCTCAAGTTCCGCTGGGGTTTCGGTATAGACGGCTTGCTTGGCCACGATGTTATCCTCTACGGGGTTAAGACTCAAGGCATTGGCATGGCACCGTCGGCATGACAACCTTTTGAACCTGCCCAGAATTATACCGAGCCAAAAACAAAGGGCTCGCCGACTTTCGCGTGAAAGTCGACGAGCCCTTGGGTCTTTCGAGGCTTATTCCTCGGTCGGTTCGATCTCTTCGCCGAGGCCTTCGGTGAGTTCCTCGCCCAGCGCCATCTCGGTCAGAGAGCCGAAATCAAGCGCGCCGAACAGATCGTCCTCGCCCTCCTGAGCTTCGACGAGTGCGGTGAGCGACTGCTCGGCCCATGCCGGACCGCGCTGGACATCGACCGCAACCTCTCGGTAGCGCTTCACGCCGGTACCTGCCGGGATGAGGCGACCAAGGATGACGTTCTCCTTGAGGCCGATGAGCTGGTCCTTCTTTCCTCGGACGGCGGCCTCGGTAAGGACGCGCGTCGTCTTTTGGAACGAAGCAGCCGAGAGGAACGAGTCCGTCGCGAGCGATGCTTCGGTGATACCAAGGAGGATCCAGGCGCTGCTCGCTTCTCGATACTCTCGTTCGACGAGCTCGCCGGTCACGAGGTCGGTGTACTTCACCTTCGAACCCGAAAGGATTCGCTCGCGGACCGCGTTGTTCGCCGACTGGAAGGTGAATCGGTCGACAATCTGTCCCGGAAGGAACGGCGTGTCGCCCGGCTCGATGACCTGTCGCTTGCGGAGCATCTGGCGGATGATGACCTCAACGTGCTTGTCGTTGATGTCGACGCCCTGGCTCTTATAAACGTGTTGCAGGTTCTCGATGAAGTAGTCGTAGACCGCGTTGGCACCAGCCAGCTCGAGGACCTCGTGCGGATCGCGCGGGCCTTCGGTGAGCGGGTCACCCTTGATGATTCGGCTACCCTTCGAGACCGGGAGCTTACCAAGCGGCGGAACGAGAATCGGATAGAACACGGTGACTTCGGCGATCTCAGCCTTTCGGAACTGAGCCAGCACGGTCGTCGTGAACTTCTGACCGATCGTCTTCATCAGGCCGGCATCGTATTCGCCCTTGTCGTTGGTCGGCCAGGTCGGCTGCACGTCGGCGATGTAGGCATCCTTCATCGTGCCGCGAACCTTAACCGTCGCCTTCACGAGGACCCATCGACCGTACTGCGATTCCTTGACGTCTTCGACCGTTCCCGTCACCGGGCAGATGATCGCCTTACCTCGCGGCTGGCGTCGAGCTTCGAAGATCTCTTCGACGCGGACGATACCGCTCGATTCACCCGTCCAAGAGTAGAAGAACGTCTTTCGTGACTTCTCCCAGAGCTTGCGGCTGTCGCTGTCTGCCTTTTCGGCGGCCTTGAGGGCAGCCTTGGTGATGCGCTCCGACTTTCGCTTCGCCTTCGGATCGAGTTCGACTTCTGCCGCCGCCATCGCCTCGTCGAGGTTGATGGTGAGGGGCTTCTCGTACTTCGTGAAGAGAACGCTGACCGCCTTGTCCTGGCTCTCAAGGAGCTTGGTGGGGTCGAACTGCTTCAGGTCGGTGTCGGTGGCCTGGGCAAAGTCCTCCATGAAGAGTCGGATGAACTTACCGGTCTTGTACTGGTTGGTTCGGGCAATGGTTGCCGAACCCGCCACGCCGCCGGTGTGGAACGTTCGCATCGTGAGCTGCGTTCCAGGTTCACCGATCGACTGCGCCGCGATGATGCCAACGGCGACGCCAACTTCGACCAACTTGCCAGTCGAAAGGTCCGCACCGTAGCAGCGCGAACAGATGCCCTGCTCGAGTTCGCAGGTCAGCGGGCTTCGCAGGTAGACGCAGCAATGACCGTGCTCGTCGATTCGGAAGCCGAGGTCGGCGTATTCGTCGGCCAGCTTCTTGATCTCGTTTTCGTCGGTCAGCTTCGTGAAGGCGTTGTAGTACTTGGTCTCAATCGCCTGAATGCGCTTCGCCTGATCCTGGCTGATCATCTCGTCGAACGAGGCAAGGACCTCCTTCGTGTCGGGATCGGTGATCGTGCAAAGCGAGACTCGGCCCCAAACGCGGTCGGCGAGGTGCTCAATCGTCTCACCTTCTTCAATGAGTCGGTGAACGTAGAAGCCTTCCTGGGTTTCGCAGTCGTGCGCCTTGACGATGACATCCTGGGCGACGTCGCAAAGTCGTCGCGTGAGGTAGCCCGCGTCAGCGGTTCGCAGTGCCGTATCGGCGAGACCCTTACGTGCACCGTGAGTCGTCACGAAGTACTCGAGCATGTTGAGGCCCTTGTGGAAGGAGCTCTTCACCGGAAGCTCGTAAATAACTTCGTTGAACTGGTTCAACATGAGGCCGCGCATACCCGAGAGCTGGGCGACCTGCTTAATCGAACCTCGTGCACCGGAAACGGTGACGATGGAGAGCGGATTGAACTGCTCCAGCGACTTAACGATCTCTTCACCGACCTGGGTGTACGTTTCCTGCCACAGCTTCGTGAGCTGCTGGGTCATCTCGTTATAGGCGAGCATGCCCCGTCGGAACTGACCAAGAATCTTGTTCGAGAGGTCGTCCGCATTTCGGATCATCTCCTCACGTCGTGCGGGCGGATCCATGTCGGTGATCGCGACCGAGAGACCGTAGCGAGTGGCCCACTTGAAGCCAAGGTCCTTCATGTCGTCAAGGAACTTGATCGTGCAGCCGAGTCCCGAGCGCTTGTGGCAGTCGAGAATCGCTTCCGCCAGTGCCTTCTTGGCCTGTTCGGCCTTGAGGTACTTGTCCGCATAGCGGAGCGGGTACGGCAGGATCGAGTTGAAGATCAGCTGGCCTGGCGTGGTGGTCGCAATGATGGTTTCCCACTCTTGCTCCAGCGGCACGAGCTCTTCGACTTCCTTCTCATCCTCGTCGAGGTGAACTTCCTTCTTGTACTCGATGCCGCTGATCGGGTCGCGGTAATCGACTTCCTCATCCGGTCGGAAGAGCGGTCGGTTCAGGCGAACCTTGATCGGACCGTTGACCTGCAGTCGAAGGTCGGCATCGGGGTGATCCAGTCGGAACAGGACCTCATCCGGGCACGAGTGGATGTAAGGAGCCGGGTTCTTCTCCGGATCCTCAGCGTGAAGTCGCTCTTGCTCGGCGAGCTGGGCCTTTGCCTCTTGCGAGATGAAGGTCAGCGCGTAATTGCCCAAGATGATGTCTTGCACCGGCGCGAAGGTCGGGCGACCATCGGCAGGCGAGAACAGGTTCTGGGTCGAGAGCATGAGGACGCGAGCCTCAGCCTGCGCCATCGTGCTGAGCGGCACGTGCACGGCCATCTGGTCGCCGTC
>JAFDWR010000001.1:645653-645810 GCA_018268355.1 Armatimonadota bacterium
GATCGGCTCGAACGCCTGGATACCAAGTCGGTGCAGCGTTGGTGCACGGTTGAGGAGGATCGGGTGCTCCTTAATCACTTCCTCAAGGCCGTCCCAAACCGCCGGGTGCATCCGGTCGATCATGCGCTTCGCGGTCTTGATGTTCTGGGTGATCTTC
>JAFDWR010000001.1:645857-1239984 GCA_018268355.1 Armatimonadota bacterium
GACGAACGGCTTGAAGAGTTCGAGAGCCATCTCCTTCGGCAGACCGGCTTGGTGCAGCTTAAGGTGGGGGCCAACGACGATAACCGAACGACCCGAGTAGTCAACGCGCTTACCAAGGAGGTTCTTTCGGAAGCGACCTTCCTTACCCTTGAGCATGTCGCTGAGCGACTTGAGCGGGCGCGAGTTCGAACCCACGACCGGGCGGGCGCGTCGACCGTTATCGATGAGCGCATCAACGGCCTCCTGAAGAAGTCGCTTCTCGTGGTTGATGATCGATTCCGGCGCGTGGATCTCGATGATCTTCTTGAGTCGGTTGTTGCGGTTGATGATGCGTCGGTAAAGGTCGTTCAGGTCCGACGTCGCGAAGCGACCGCCGTCGAGCTGGACCATCGGTCGAAGCTCGGGCGAGATCACCGGCACCGTGTTGAGGATCATCCAATCCGGCTGGCTGCGGCTGTTGATGAGGGCCTCAGTGACTTCAAGTCGCTTGATCGCGCGGGCTCGTCGCTGACTCGTGGTCATGACGATTTCTTGGCGAAGCTCGCGGGCGAGCTTTTCAAGGTCGACGCGCTCAAGGAGTTCCTTGACCGCTTCGGCGCCGATGTTGGCGCGGAGAAGCGAGCGAAGGTCCTTGTTCATGCGCTGTCCCACGCTGTCGAGCAGCTTGGAAACCGCGCGGTACTTGTCTTCGTCGATGAGCTGATTTCGCTCAAGCTTGCCGAGGATTTCGGCGGCAAGGTCGAGGTCCTTCAGTCGGTCGTCGGCATCGCGGTACTCAGCCTTGATTCGATCGTTGACGGCCTTACATCGGTCGCGGACAAAGCCTTCGTCGTACTCATCGCGGTTTTCGTTCATGTCCGTGATGAGTCGGGCAATGGAGTCCTCTTCGAGTTGGCGAATCTCCATCTGCATGGATGCCTTCTCTTCTTCCACGGCCGAGCGGATCTCACCGAGAGCCTCTTGGATCTTTTCGACCTCAATGTCGATGATGATGAAGCTGGCGAAGTAGATGACCTTCTCGAGCAGTCGCGGCGAGATGTCGAGCACGAGCGACAGCGGCGAAGGAACGCCCTTCAGGTACCAAATGTGGCAGACCGGCGCGGCGAGGTCGACGTGACCCATGCGCTCGCGGCGGACCTTGCTTCGAGTGACCTCAACACCGCAGCGCTCGCAAACGATGCCCTTATACTTAATCTTCTTGTAGCGACCACAGGCGCACTCCCAATCCTTCACCGGGCCAAAGATGCGCTCGCAGAAGAGGCCATCGCGCTCTGGCTTGAAGGTTCGGTAGTTAATGGTTTCTGGTTTCTTGATTTCGCCGTGGCTCCAGGAAAGAACATCCGAGGGAGAGGCGATTCCGATGCGAATTTTGTCGAAGAGGCTGACGTCTACCATTGAGTTTCGCTCATTTCGGGATGCGCAAAGGCTCGCACGCGCAAGGACCCGAATCTAGGACGATACCCGACAGTTCGGCCTAAAATCACCCTCAATCGTGGGTTTCTTCTTCATTTGTCACGAGGCCGAGATGCACTCCGCATTCGCCCACCAGGTAGAAGCTGCCCGCGACGAGCACCACTCCACCCTTCCCCGCCTTTTCCCTCCCAACGGCAAGGCCTTCCGCAAGGTCGTTTCGCACTTCGACACTGTTGAAGGTCGCGGTGACCGCCGGCACCAGCGTCGACGGGTCCACCGCCCGCGGATTCTGGATCGGCACGAGGACGACCTCATCAACAACGTCCTTCATTGCCCGGAACACCGGTTCGGGGTCGTGGCCGGCGACCATGCCCGCCACCCAGACCGTCTTTTGGCCCTTCTTCCACTGCCGTAGGGTCTCGGCGAGAACCCGGCAGGAAGCCTCGTTGTGCGCGCCATCAAGAACAAAGGTCTGCTCGCCTGATTCGACCACCTGAAACCGGCCGGGGGCAAACGCCTTTCGCGCGCCTTCAGTGAGGCCGCGAAGCGTGCGGGTCATCCCCGCCGCGTCCATCATCGCCACCGCCACTGCGAGGTTGTGCGGCTGCCGCTCGCCATAGATTCCTGGCTGGAGACCCGCATGGGTCGCCGATGGTGTCCGCACGGTCACCCCCGACGGCCGGACCTCGTAAGTGACTTCCCTACCCATCACCCAGCCGGACGCGCCGACCTCCTGGGCGCGGTCGAGGATCACCTTCCTGGGCCCTTCCTCCATCTCGCCAACGACGACGGGCTTGCCGGGCTTGATCACACCCGCCTTTTCCGCCGCGATGAGCTCAAGGGTATCGCCAAGGATGGCCATATGGTCAAGGCCGATGCTCACAATCCCGCAGGCGGCGGGGTCGATGACATTGGTCGCGTCGAGCCGCCCACCGAGGCCAACTTCGAGGGCCACCGCCTCGCACTGCAGGTGCTGCCAAAACGCAAATCCAATCGCGGTTTTGAACTCAAACTCGCTCGCACCGCCATATTCGGTGTCCGCGAGGCTCTCGGCAAACGGCCTCAGCACGGTCGTCCAAAGCGCGAGGAGATGCTTCGGGATGAGCCGACGGTTGTATTGAATGCGCTCGCGAGGGTCGAAAACGAAGGGCGAAAAGTAGGAACCCGACTCATAGCCCGATTCGACGAGGATGCTCTGAAGGTATGCGGTGACCGAACCCTTACCGTTCGTGCCCGCGACGTGGAGGAACTTCGGTGCCTCGGGACCTCGGACGGCGCGGAGCAGGTCGGCCCGCCGCAGGAACTCCTCCATCCGGTCGAGACCAAGCCGCCACCCACGTTTTGCCAGTCCATCGATGTAGGCGAGAGCTTCGGCGTAGGTTAGCGGTTCCAAGACGAAACTATTTTGTCCCGAAGTTTTGTATTGTGTTGTAACGCTCGAAACTTCGCCGCGTCATAGCAACAAAGCTGACGCCGTTTGATGGACAAAGCGTGGGCTTTAGGGGGATCCATGAAAGCAACCACCATTCTCATCGCGACCCTGTGTCTTGGTTCGATTGGCGTCGCCGCGACGCTGCTCACCTCGGGGGTCGATCCCAATGCGGCCAAAAAGGCCAACGAGAAGAAGTCTCGCAAGCAGATTCAAGTAGAAGTGGTGAACGAGCTGTCTCAGGAGATGCTCGTTCGATTCCACGACCGCAACAACCTCGACTTTGGCTACGAGCGCATCATCCGAGAGAACGGGCGGCTCCACCGAGGCCCGATGAGCGGCAAGCGCGTGGGGCGGCTTCGCTCCACGATTGAGTCCCGCCAAGTCGGCAACACCTACGAGTACAAGGATCCGGAATCGGGGACCTGGGTCAACCAGGACAGCTGGAAGGAGACCTTCCAGCCCGAGAACGAAGCCGAAACCGCCACCATCGCTCGGCTTCGAGAGGCGAACATGGACGTCGCGTTCTACACCTTCAGCGAAGGATTGACGAACGAGCGGCGACGCGGCCCCGGCTACACCCGGCAGCTTTCGAACAACGCGCCCGTGATCGGCTCGCTTGAAAAGGCGATCGCCAAGGCCCGTTCGACCCAGAAGGACCTCAACAGCTTCACGAGCGTGGACGGCTGGCTCATCTCGACCCGCCGGATCCGCGCCGACCATGAGGACTGCGTGAAGTGTCACAACGAGATGAACGCCACCTGGGATTCGGTTAAGCAGGTCTCGATCCCTGCGAAGAACCAGGTGAAGATCGGCGACACGCTCGGCATCCTCGTCCTCGCGGTCGAGAACAACAGCCCGAAGCACTAAGCCTTTCGGTGAGAAACGAATCGGGGGTGACGGTTGTCACCCCCGATTCGCGTTTAACGGGCTGGGTCAGCATGTCCCGAGAGGCTCTTCCACTCCCTCGTCGGTCCCCTCAACGATGAAGTACGGGCGGGGATCAACCGCCAGCGTCCACTTTCGGCCCGCCGCGATCCACTCGTCCATGTCCTCAGGCGCCGCCTCACGGGCGAGCGAAAGGAGGTGGTCCATATCCGATTGGTCAACCGCATGGCGACGGATACCGTGCTCCGACCGCTGCTCTTCGGCACAGCCGATCAGGTTGCAGCCAAGTTCGGCGCGACCCTGGGCAAGAGCGAGAAAGGCATAACTCTCCAAAAGGTCAATCTGGGCTTCGATCTCACTTGCCTCGCGGCGAATCGCCCAAGCCTCGGCCAGCAGCTCCGCCGCCTCATCAAGGCGGCTCTGGTGCAAGAGCGATTGGGCAAGGTTGTGCTTCGACGCAGCGATCCCGCTCGTTTCGTTAATCCGAAGGCGAATCTCCAAGGCTTGGCGATGAGACCCAATTGCGCCGAGGACGTCGCCCCGGCTGAGTTGGAGCGTCCCGAGATTGTTGAGGGCGATGGCGGCCGAGCGTTCGTCGCCGACCTCTTTGCTCAGCTTCAGACTCTTCCCATAAAGCGCGGTCGCCGCATCGAGGTCACCAAGGTCGGTCGAGGTGAGGGCAAGGTTGGAATAGGCGCGGCAGAGTCCGACGCTATCTGATTGCGCCTCCATGATCGGGATCGCCTCCTCGAAGAGTCGCTTCGCGGCCGCGAGGTCTTCGCCGCGGCGCATGTGGGCGAGGCCAAGATTATGGATCGCCCGCCCATCCGCCAATGGGTCGCCGAGGTCAATCGCCACCTGTCGATTCCGCTCAAAGATCTCAATGGCGCTCGTGAACCGGCGCAGATTGAGCGACAAGAGTCCCCAAGCGCGCAGAGCGCCGAGCAGTTCCGGACACGGCGGACCGTCGCCGTAGGCCGTGATCGACCGCTCCAGTAAGGCCACCGACTCGCTCCAATGCGCGCGGACGTCCCAGAACCAGATCAGCCGACCCACCATCGCCATCGCCTGTCGCTGACCGTCGGGCTGGGCAACCAAGGTCTCGACCGCCTTATGGAGGTTCTTTCGCTCCTGGTCGAGGGTGTTCATCCAGAGGTTCGCCTCCGGCGTCGAAAGGTGCGGCTCAGCTTCCTCGCTCAGCTGGACAAAGGCCTGCGCGTGGCGCTGGGCGACTTCCTCTTCTTCCCCGCTCTCGCGCAGCTTCAGGAGGGCGTATTCGCGGATCGTCTCTAGGAACCGGTACCGCTGCTCGTCGAACACGACAAGGGATCGATCGACGAGCTTGGTCAAGTGGTCGAGCGTGTCCCAAGGGTCAAAGTCGCTCACCCGCTCCGCTTCTTCGATGCGCCAGCCACCGGCGAAGACCGCCAACCGGCGGAAGAGGATCTTCGCATCGTCCTCCAAGAGCTCGTGGCTCCATTCGATGAGCGCCTTCAGCGTCTGGTGCTTCGGCAAAGCGGTGCGCGATCCGCCGGTCAGCACCTTGAAACGGTCATCCAGCCGGTCGACAAGGGCATCAAGCGGCATCGCCCGAACGCGGCTCGCGGCAAGCTCCAGCGCGAGGGGAATCCCGTCGAGTCGAAGGCAAATCTGGGCAATCGACCTTGCATGGGCATCAACAGGGACAAAGTCCGGCGAGACCGCCGCCACGCGGTCGAGGAACATCCGCACCGACTCCGTCGCAATGATGTCGCTGAGTTTGGTCGCGTTTTCGTCGGGAAGGCCAAGCGATGACAGCCTAAAGACGGCTTCGCCGTTGATGCCGATCGGCTCGCGGCTCGTCGAGAGGACGCGGACGGTGCTGAACTGGCGCAGGGCGCGCTCCGTCCACCGCGCCACTGCGTCGAGCATGTGCTCACAGTTGTCAAGAAGGAGGAGCGTTCGCCCGCCCGACAGCTGACTTTGCAGAGCGCGGTCCGGGGAGTCCTCGGGCCCAACGCGAAGGTTCATCGCCTCGCAAAGGGCGACCGAAAGCTCTTCTTCGGTCTGGAGCTTGGCGAGCTCGATGATCCAAACGCCGCCGGGAAAGGAGTCGAGGCGCTCGGCGGCAAACTCGACCGAGATTCGCGTCTTGCCGCAGCCTCCGGGCCCGACGATGGTGACGAGGCGGTTCTGGCCGAACTCTTCACGCAGCCGCGCCATCTCGCGCTGACGACCGACGAACGCCCCGAGGAATTGGGGCAGATTCGAAGGCATCGACTCCATCGTCCGGATCGGCGGAAAATCGGCGGCGAGCCCGGGGACGTTGACCTGGAAGATCTCGGACGAGCGCTGAAGGTCGCGCAGGCGGTGAACACCCAGCGTTTGGAACGTGAACGGCAGGCTCAGGCCCGAGACCCTCGACTCCACCTCGGCGGAGGCGAGCACCTGGCTCCCGTGCCCGGCACCCATGATCCGCGCGGTGCGGTTCAGCGTGGAGCCAAAGAAGTCGTCGTCGCGCGATTCGGCAGGGCCGGCATGGATCCCCATGCGCACCCGGATCGGCGTCTCGGCGGGCCAGTCTTCGGCATGGAGCGCCTGCTGGATCGCCACCGCAGCTTCAACCGCCTGGCGGGCAGTCTGGAATCGAACGCAGAAGGCGTCGCCAATCGTCTTGAAGATATCGCCGCCGTGAGCGGCAAGGACCTCACGCATGAGCTCATCGTGCCGAGCAAGAGCCCTTTGCATCGCCTCTGGGAAGAGCTCCCACAAACGAGTGCTCCCTTCGATGTCCGAAAACAGGAAGGCCGAATCAACGATCAACGCCGATCAGTTTAGTAGGTCCTTCGGTGAAATTGTGGAACAGTTGGCCGATTTGACGAATCAAAATCGGCATCGACGGGCGGAAACGCCCTGGTAATTTTTCTAGTGTATAACGAAGGAGTCAGAGAGTCAGACCGGGAGCCCCAAGGCCCCCTTTCCGGCCCCCACCCCGAGTTTTTCTTTGAATCTGCGTGTTTGATGTGAAATTTTGACCATGGCGTGGAACAAGCAATGCAGGCGGTAACAAAAACAGTGAGGGGTGGGTATATGCCAATGCCAAATACGGCGAGATCGGATGCAGCACAACGTGCGGTTCGTCTCACCAAAAGGGAGATTGAGGTTCTAAGCCTCATCGCACAAGGCCACAGCAGCAAGGAAGCAGCAGACACGCTTTACGTATCGAAGCGCACGGTGGATTTTCACCTGGCGAACATTTACGACAAGCTCCAGGTGAACAACCGTGTCCAGGCATTCCGCGCGGCGACGCGACTCGGGTTAATCCCGTTCGAACCGTCGTTCGGCCACGCTCGCGGCGAAGCCTAAACGCTTCGCTCTCAAACAGTTGAATACGGGGTCGGACCCAAGGGTCTGGCCCCGATTCGCTGTCTTTGGACCCCTCGAAAGCGTAAACTTAAGGTGTGGAAACCACCGCACCGCTCAAGATTCGCCTTGGACACTCCCCCGATTCCGACGACGCCTTCATGTTTTGGGGCCTTGCCCGCGGCGCGGTTGAGACTCAATATGAGTTCGAGCACATCCTCCGCGACATCCAGACCCTAAACGAATGGGCAATGGAAGGCCGGCTGGAATCGACTGCGGTCTCCGTCCACGCTTTTGCGCATGTCGCCGACAAGTACGCCCTCCTGCGCCACGGCGGATCGTTTGGCGATGGCTACGGCCCGATGATCGTCTCGAAGACGCCGCTCACCCTCGACGAGCTGAGGGCGACCACGATTGCAATCCCCGGCATCCTAACGAGCGCCTACCTTGAACTCCAGCTTTGGTGGAAGGACCAGTTCGGCGGAGACCTTTCGGAGCTGAAGACCGAAGTCGTCCCGTTCGACGAGATCATCCCCGCCATCCAGCAGGACAAATTTGTGGCCGGTCTCATCATCCACGAAGGCCAGTTGACCTACGAAAAGGACGGCATGGTCGAAATCGCGAACATGGGCAAGTGGTGGAAGGAAAAGACCGGCGGTCTTCCCCTCCCGCTCGGCGTGAACGTGGTGCGCAAGGACCTCGGACCCGAAGCAGTGATCGAAGTCAGCCGCTGCATGCGCGAGTCGATTGAGGCTGGCCTCAACCACCGCGCTCAGGCCCTCGATTACGCTCTTCAGTTCGCCCGCGATATGGATGTCGAGACGAGCGACACCTTTGTCGGCATGTACGTGAATGAGCGCACCCGCGACATGGGTGAAGATGGAGTGAAGGCGATCAAGCTCCTGCTCCAGCTTGGCGCCGAAGCAGGGCTTGTTCCTGCGGTTGAAGTCGAAGTCGCGGACTAACGCGACTTCGAACCGAGCACTTCATTGAGGAGGTTGGCCAGCCGGTATCCGGCAAGCGCCAGCCTCTTCGAGCAAATCTTGCGGCACTTGATCATGTAGTCCGAACCGGGGGCCTCGCCGGGCTTCAGGTTATAGACCGACTCCTTTGCAATCGCAAGCCCTTCCTTCGCCCAGGCCTCGGGGTCAGAAACCTCAATCTCCTTGCTCAGCTTGTCGGCCGGGTTCTCCTTTTCCAGGTGCCGCGCAAGCTTGTCGAGCGAAGCAATGCCTTCCGCGGTCAGCGGACGCGGCGTGCTCTGATAGAGGCCACCCGCCATGTCCCAAAGGGAGTGGAGGTTCTTCGGCGGTCGATTCATCGACGCCAGCGATCCTGGAGGCAGGATCTGGAAGTCATTTCCACCCTTGTCGCCGTTCGGATGTTCGTCTGAATCGCAAGCGACCGCGTGGAGCGGCTGATGAACGTCACCCACGAAGTGGAGGATGAAGCGAAGCGCATCCGCACGATCTTCCTTGGTGGCGTTCTCGTCGCCGAGGACCTTCTTGAACCGGGCAATCGCTACGACAACGTTCTCGGCATCAGGCAGGTTGTCGGTCTCCTTGCCATCGAGCCGGAAGTGGTAGTTGATGTAGTGCCAAGGCCCCGATTCGCGCCGCTGCGAGCGAACGTCATCGGCCCAGCAGGCCGCGCCAAACATGTCCTGGGTCTTGGCGTCGCCGCCGACCTTCAGGAGGTCATCGATCTGCGAGATCACGTTCGGCTTCAGCCTCGCGCGGGCGATGTCGGCGACGACCATGTGACCGGTGTCGTGCCATGCCGAGGCGATGCTGGCGAGAGCGGAGATGAGGAGGGCGCTAAGAAGGGTTCGTCTCATGAGGATTCTTGGGTTTGTCGTTTGGCCTCGTTCCACCGGGCATCCCACTCTTCGGGAGTGAGGTCCCGAAGTCCGGGTCCAGGCATGGCTTCCATGGCTTGAAATCGAGCGGTGAAACGGGCGAGCATCGAGCGTAAGGCGTCTTCAGGTTCAACACCCATCCAGCGCGAAAGGTTCACGACCGTAAAGAGAAGATCGCCAATTTCGGCGGCTTGTTCCTTTTTGTCCTTGGCCGCACGGAGTTCGGCAATCTCTTCGGCAAGCTTGTCCCAAACGCCATCCAGGTCGGGCCATTCAAACCCGGCCCGTGCCGCTCGCTTGCTGATCTCATGGGCGCGCAGGAGTGCCGGCATCTCGCGAGGGATTCCACTGAGAATCGAGACGACGGGCGCGGACTTTCGCTCGGCGCGTTTGATGTCGTCCCACTGCTTCAGCACTTCCTCTTCCGAATTCGCGGCGGATTCGCCAAAGACGTGGGGGTGGCGGCGCACCAGCTTATCGACGAGGCCTTGGGCGACGGCATCGGAGTCAAATCCGCCCGCCGCTGCCTCAATCTGGGCGTGCATGATCGGCTGCAGGAGCAGGTCGCCGAGCTCTTCCTTCAGCAGCGCCATGTCGCCTTGGTCGATCGCTTCGAGGGTCTCATAAGTCTCCTCGACAAGGCACTTCTTCAGCGATTCGTGGGTCTGCGCCTGGTCCCAAGGACAACCTCCCGGCCCGAGGAGCCGGTCCATGATGTGGACTGCATCATAGAGCGGCCCGCGACGATCAGGAATGAGCAGGCAGCCCTTTTCGATGCCCTCGACGGGCATCGGCTGGACGTTCAGCCCACCTTCAACGAGCTTGCCAAACGTCCAGTGGTCGGGATCCGAATGAAAGAAGGGCCCTGCCTCACCTTCAAGCGCGGCAGGGTCCCCGTTGGTCCATCTCTGTCGGACCAAGGAGGCTAGCCGCCCCCGTCCTTCAGGACCTGGTCGATGAACTTCTTGTAGATGTCGGCGAACTCCTTCGACTTGATATCGACGACGGCGTCCTTTCGAGCCTGGTTCATCAGCTTCTTAAGGTCGTTCTTGATGCTTCCTCGCACGAGCATTTGCTCGCGGCGAATCTTCTCTCGCAGCGACGGGGTGAGCGGCATCTTTTCCGCCGCCTTGGCATCAACGAACTTGTATTTGGCCCACGCCGGTCCGATTTGGAGCCACTTGGTCACTCCGCCGATCTTCACGCCGTTGAGCGCTTCGCGGACCGGGTCCATGAGCGCATAGTCGGGAAGCAGGCCGAGGTCACCGCCGATCCGCTTGGTGAGGTCCTCGCTGAACTCCTTCGCCACATCTTCAAACGACTTCCCTGCTGCAAGTCCGGCGTCCACCTTCTTCTTGAGGTCTTCGTTCGAGACCGCGATGACGCTCAGCTGATAGCGCTTGGGAATCGTGAACCGCGAGATGTTCTTGGTGTAGTGGTCGGTGACTTCGGCATCGGTGAAGGTGATGCCCTTGGTCACAATCTTGAACTTGGCGAGTTCGAGCTTGAGGAGGTTCTTGACGTCATCCTTGCTGATGCCGTTGTCGGTGAACTCCTTGAGGAAGTTCGGCGACTGCTCAAGCCGGTAGCGAAGCTCAGCCTCAATCTCCGCATCAGACGGCGACACTTCGAGCTTCTTGGCGAGCTGAAGGACGAGCTTCTCCGAGATGAGCTCGTCGAGCGTCATGAATCCCGGAGGCATCTCGGCGAAGCGATTGCCGAGGAAACGACCGACACCGGGCAAGAACTCCATGCGCCGGTAGTACTCCGCGCCCTTGATCTCTTCCCCATTGACGACAGCGACGACGCGGGCAGGATCGACCTGTCCCACCGATACCGAAGCTAAGGCACACAGCCCTGCGATCCACCAACCCTTACGTTTCATACAGTTCCTTGAGTTTACCGTTCGAGCATACAGACGTCCGTGAATGCAAAAGTGTGACGCTGAATTGCCAGAGTTGAAGGAAGGTAAAGAGGTATCCTTGGCACTTCGGCCACATTCCGCTATAGTGCATGGGAGCAAGCCTCACCACGGAAGGTTAGGAACGATGAAAGCTTTTGAAATTGAGGGCGGTAATCCGCTTGTTGGTGAAGTCCAGGTCCCGGGCAGCAAAAACGCTGCTTTGGCCATTCTGTCCTCGGTCCTCTTGGTCGATGGAAGCGTTACGCTCCATAACGTGCCCGAGCTCTCCGACACCCGGATCAAGGCCGAACTCCTTCGCCGATTCGGCGCGGTCGTCGAATGGCGCGAAGGCACGATGTTCATCGACTGCCGAAACATCCACGAAAGCGATGCCGACGAGGAGACCGTTCGGTCGATTCGCACCTCGTTCTACCTGCTCGGCCCGCTCCTCGCCCGGACGAAACGCGTCGTCCTCCCGGCTCCGGGAGGCTGCCAGATCGGCGCACGGCCCGTCGACTTCCACCTGAAAGGCCTCGCCCTGATGGGCGCGAGCGTCAGCCTCGACGGCGGCAACTACATCGCAGAATGCGACAAGCTCCAAGGAGCCGAGATCTACCTCGATTTCCCCAGTGCAGGCGCAACCCAGCACCTCATGGCAACCGCCACCCTCGCGAACGGCATCACCACCATCCAAAACGCCGCCACCGAGCCCGAAGTCACTGCCCTTGCCGACTTCTTGAACCGCAGCGGCGCGCGCGTTGAAGGCGCAGGCAGCAATTGCATCACGATTCAAGGCCGCGACGCCCTCGAGAACTCCGAGTTCCGCGTCCCGAGCGACCGATGTCAGGCCGCCACCTACCTCCTCGGCGGCGTGATCACGGGCGGAAAGGTCACCACGACCCAGATTGATCCCGAGCACCAGACCGCTCTCGTCAGCAAGCTCCGCGAAGCCGGTGCCGAGATTGAGGAAGGTCCAAACTGGATCACCGCCGGTGCGATCAATCGCCTGGAGAGCATCCGCGTGAAGACGATGCCCTATCCGGGCTTCCCGACCGACTACCAGCAGCCGATGGCCGCCGCACTTGCCCTCGCCGAAGGCGTAAGCGTGATCGAAGAGACGATCTACGAGAGCCGGACCGGCCACGTGAGCGAGCTCAACCGAATGGGCGCGAAGATGCACCCCGAAGGCCGCAGCGTCATGATCGAAGGCGTCCAGGAGCTCAAGGGCGCGACCGTGAAGGCATCCGACCTTCGCGCGGGAGCCGCGCTTGTGCTTGCCGGCCTCGCTGCCTCGGGCACCACCGTTGTGAAGAACATCCAGTACATCGACCGCGGCTACCAAGACTTCGAGCAGACGCTCAGCCGCCTTGGTGGAAAGATTCAGCGCGTCAACCTCCCCGAAAGCGACCTTGTCCGAGAGGAGTCAAACTCCTAAAGTGAACTTCGCCGCTGAGCTGGGAATCGACCTCGGCACCGCCAACCTGCTGGTCTATCGCCGTGGTAAGGGCATTGTCCTAAACGAGCCGACCGTCGTTGCGATGAGCGTCAACAACGGTCGCATTCTCGCGGTCGGAAACGAAGCGCGCGAGATGCTCGGCCGAACCCCCGGCAACATCACCGCTGTTCGGCCCCTCAAGGATGGCGTCATCGCCGACTACAGCACCACCCTCAAGATGCTCGAGTACATCTTGAACAAGACGTGCGGCAACCGGCGACTCTTCCGGCCCACCGCCCTGATTTGCGTCCCCAGCGGCGTCACCAACGTCGAGCGACGAGCCGTCATCACCGCCGCCCAAGACGCGGGTGCGCGTCACGCGATGACGATCGAAGAGCCGATGGCAGCCGCCATCGGTGCCGGACTGCCGATCGACTCCGCAGGCGGCAACATGGTCATCGACATCGGAGGCGGCACCACTGATATCGCCGTGCTGAGCCTAGGTGGCATCGTGACGTCGTCGAGCCTTCGCATCGGCGGAAACAAGCTGGATGAGGCGATTGTGCGGCACATCCGCAACGTCTACAACCTCATGATCGGCGAGCCTACGGCGGAAGAGATCAAGATCAAGATCGGCTCGGCCTATCCTCTGCCCCAAGAGCTCCGCATGGAGATCCGCGGGCGCGACCTCGTTGCGGGTCTGCCGAAGACGGTGGAAGTCACGAGCGACGAGATCCGCGAGGCGCTCAGCGAACCGATTCTTGCCATCGCCGAACGGCTTTGCCGCATCCTTGAAGAGACCCCGCCCGAACTTGCGAGCGACATCATTGAGCGCGGCATCACGATGACGGGTGGTGGCGCGTTGCTGCGAGGGCTGGACCAGCTGCTCAATAGCAAGACCGACATTCCCGTGCGCGTTGCCGACAACCCGCTCAACTGCGTGGCGATTGGCACCGGCAAGGCGCTCGAAGAGCTCGACGCCATCCGCCTCAGCGGCGCGATCACCAAGGTCTAAGCCATGATGCGGATTGCCCTCTTGGTCGCCGGAATCACCCTCGTCCAACTGGGCATGGCCCAACAGGGCGAGCCGCCCAAGCATGCCGCGCCGCCGAAGGTCGTCGCCGCCGGAGGGCTCATTACCACGGGCGAGGCGAGCGTCGTTTGTGGGCGGGTTCGCGATTCGATCCAGCGCGTCCTGCTGGTCAAGAACGTGAAGTCGCTGCCAGGTGCGCCCGGCAACCTGACCCGCGCCCAGCTGATCAACGTCATGGCCGACTGGGTCGCGGCAACCAGGCCTAAGTGGGTGCTCACCCTGCCCAAGCTGCCGGTCGAAAGCCGCTACATCAAGGGGCTCGACGCCAAGACGACCGAGACCCTCAAGAAGCTCATTGCCCAAGGGTTCGTCGCCCGCCAATGCGTCCTGACGAGCGGCACCAAACCGGGCCTGACGCCGGAAGAATTCGGCGACATGCTGGGCTATTTCATCTGCCGATTGGGCGAATACACCCACCAGCCGAGCAGCAAGTACAGCCCCGCTTTGATGAAGCAATAGCGGTACTCTTAAAGCCAATCGCATGGCTTTTCGAATTGAATCCGACACGATGGGCGAGATGCAGGTCCCTGCCGACCGCTACTGGGGCGCCCAAACTCAGCGATCGATCCAGAACTTCCCGATTGGACAAGAGCGCTTCGTCATGCCTCGCTCGGTGGTCCGAGCGATGGGAATTCTCAAGAAGGGCGCGGCCCTTGCCAATGCCGACCTCGGCGAGCTCCCGCGCGACATCGCCGACCTGATTTCCAAGGCTGCCGACGAGGTCATCGCGGGCAAGCTCGACGACCACTTCCCGCTCGTCGTCTTCCAAACCGGCTCGGGCACCCAGTCGAACATGAACGCGAATGAGGTCATCAGCAACCGGGCGATTGAAATCGCAGGTGGCACGATGGGCTCGAAGGCGCCGGTTCACCCCAACGACCACGTCAACCGTGGCCAGTCGTCCAACGACACCTTCCCCACCGCGATGCACATTGCCACCGTCGAAGAGCTGCACCGCCACCTCTATCCGTGCGTGGCCAAGCTCCGCGACACCCTCGCCGCGAAAGCGGAGGCTTACAAGGAGATCGTCAAGGTCGGCCGCACCCACCTCCAAGATGCCACCCCGATCACCCTCGGCCAAGAGATCGGCAGCTGGGTCGCCCAGATCGACTTTGCGGTCAACGCGATTCGCACCGCCGAAGAAGGCATGCTTGACCTCGCGATTGGCGGCACCGCGGTCGGAACCGGCCTCAACGCCCATCCGAAGTTTGGTGACCTCGCCGCGAGCTACTTTGCGAAGGAGACCGGACTCGGCTTCCGCAGTGCAGAGAACAAGTTTGCCGCCCTCAGCGCGCACGATGCCCTCGCCAATCTCAGCGGCGCAATCCGCACCCTTGCCGGCGCGCTCATGAAGATGGCGAACGACGTTCGCTGGCTTGCGAGCGGCCCTCGAAACGGCATCGGCGAGATCAAAATTCCCGAGAACGAGCCGGGTAGCTCGATCATGCCGGGCAAGGTCAACCCGACCCAGTGCGAGGCGATGACGATGGTGGTCGCTCAGGTTTACGGCTGCGATGCCGCGGTCGCCTTCGCGGCCAGCCAAGGCAACTTCCAGCTGAACGTCTTTAAGCCGGTGATGGTCCACAACGTCCTCACCTCGATCCAGCTCATCGGTGACACCTGCGTGGCCTTCAACGACAACTGCGCCGCCGGCATCGAGCCGAACATGCCGAAGATCACCGCGAACCTGGAGTCGAACCTCATGCTCGTGACCAGCCTCAACCGGCACATCGGCTACGACAAGGCGGCGAAGATCGCGAAGACCGCCCACGCGGAAGGCCTCACCCTCAAGCAAGCGGCGATGAACCTCGGCTACCTGAGTTCCGAGGACTTTGACCGCTGGGTGGTCCCGATGGACATGACCCACCCGAGCTGATGCCAACCCTTCAGGACGTCCGTGACTTCTGCCAGACCCTTCCGGGAACCGAAGAAGGAACGGGCGTCCAATTTTCTATCGGTGTTCGCCGAGGATCAAAGCTTAAGGGATTCTGTTGGGTCTGGCTAGAACGACCCGGAGCCGGCGGCGCGAGGCAACCCAACGAGAGCGTAGTCGGCCTGCGCGCCCCTGGGCTTCAAGCCAAAGAAGCCATCCTTTCAACCAATCCCGATTGGTTCCAGACCGATCCTCATTACGACAACTACCCGGCGGTCCTTGTCATCCTCGCCAAGGTCCCGCTCGAAGAGCTCCACGAAATGTTGATCGAAGCCTGGAAGTGCCAGGCAACCCCAACCGCGGTTAAGGCGTTTCTGCAAGCAGCTGATCGATAAGCGCTCGTCGTTCCTTCGGGTCGATAGCCCGCAGAACGCCCTTCTTATCGACGATGAACTGAGTCGGCCAGCTGGAAATTCCCCACTCGGTGGCGAATCCGCCCTGGGGGCCCTTGCCGTCATAGTAGTTCGGCCACGAGATGCCCTTGTCCTTGATGTAATCGGTGAGCATCTTCTTGCCTTCGTCGCCCGGTACGTCGCCACTGACGCCGATGATCTCAAACCCCTTGGGCTTTAGCTCCTTGTACATCGCGAGCATTTCGGTCTCGATGTCGCGCCGACAGGGTCCGCACCAAGTCGCCCAGAAGTCGATGAGGACGACCTTGCCTCGATAGTCCTTGAGGTCGATTTTTCGGCCCGTCGAGAAGTCGGTCACCTGGAAATCGAGAACCTTGCCCATGGCTTCCTTCTGCCGAAGGGATCCTTTCGCGCCGCGACCCAGGGCACTCTTCGGATACAGCCTAGCCATGTTGCGGATGACGTCGAGCTCGGCGGGCGAGCCTTCCGCGAGTCGCTGCAGCGCGTAGAGCAGGTAGACCCCGTCTTGATCCTTCGGGTAGGCCCGGTAGTAACGATCAAAGTGCCCTTGGCCAGCCTTCACCGCAGCTTGACCTTCTGGCGTGGTGGCGGCAAGCTTCGCGTCCTTGATCTTCCGGTTCTCGGTCAGGATGCCCACCCGGGTTTCAAAGTAGCGAGCAATCTGCATCGCCTCCTTGCGGGGCTTCGAGGCGATGAACTCGTTGATGTCCTTGGCGATCCACTGCAGGCGCGGCATCTTGGGGACGCTCACGTGCCCGATGTAGTCCTCCCACCGGGTTTGCAGGAGCTTCACCGTCCGCTCGTGGGTCGGATACTTCTTGTAGAACTCCAGGATCAGCGCGCCGCGCTTGTCCGCGAGGGCATAGCACTCGTCCACCCACTTCATGATGTCGGTGTTCGCATCGGGGGCGGTTTCGACGATGGCGTCGATCGCCTTCAGTCGGTCGGAGACGTCGTCACGAACAAGGAGGAGGGAGAGCGCAGCGAGAGAAAGCATCTTGGTAAGTGTACAGGGCGGCTGTTCACCTGAGTTCCCTTCGCGCAATCGATTAGATCAAGGCGGGTGCGCTTTCTGGTCCCTTCTTCGAAACGCGCTCCACCAGTTCCGCCGCCACCTTTCGATCCGCGAACCGGGCCGGTACGAGCGTCGAAACTCCTGGTTCTTGCATCGTCACCCCAAGCCAGACGTCGGCACGTTCGATGGTCGACGGGTTGTGGGTGATGACGATGAACTGCATCGCCTCCGAAAAGTCGCGGAGTAGGTCAGCGAAGCGTTCCACGTTGCGGCCGTCCAGCGGCGCATCGACCTCGTCGAGTACGACGAGCGGCGACGGCTTGACCTCCAAGAGCGAGAACAAAAACGCGGTGGCGCAGAGCGAACGCTCGCCACCACTGAGAAGTCCCAGCGGTTGACGCTTCTTGCCGGGAAGTGTGACGTCGATCTCGATGCCACTTTCGAGGACATTCTCCGGATCGGACAGCCGTAGTTCGCCCGATCCGCCGCCAAACAGGCGGTCGAACTGCTTCGAGAAGGCGGTCTGGACGAGCCCAAACGTGTCGACAAATCGCGTCCGGGTGAGCTTGTCCAGCTCGGCGATGCTCGCGCGAACTTGCTCCGCGCCTTCACTGACGTCGTGGTGCTGAGCGGTGAGTTCGTCGAGCCGCTCGGAGAGGCGCTCGTAGGCTTCAATCGCACCGAGGTTCACCACTCCCATCGACTTCATCTCGCGTCGAAGGCGGGCGGCGGTGCTCGCGGCATCGGCGGGCAGCTCAACCGTAGGATGGGCGAGCGCCTCGTCCATCTCCAGGCTGAAGTCCTCGATCAGGCGTTGGGCGGCGTTGGCCCGCTTGGTCTCCCACCGGGCGCGTGCAATTTCGGCCTGCATCGACGTGTCCTGGAGCGACTGAAGGTTGGCGCGCGCGGCGCGAGCCTCTTCACTCTTTTCAAGGCTGGCCTGCAAGAGATCCTTGCGTCGCTCCTGAGCCTGGGCGAGCCGGGCATCGGCGGCGGCAAGGGCGGTCGCTGCGACCGCCTTGGCCTCCTCGTGGCGTGCGCGGGCTTCCCGCACGGCGGCGCGCTCGGGGTCCAGCAGCTCTAGCCGCCTTCCGCGCTTCTCTTCGGTTTCCGTGGCGGCCTCCATTCGGCGGCGAGCACGGTGGGCGCGCTCGGTCGCTGCTTCGTGGTTACGGCGAAGGCCTTCCAGCTCAGATCCCGCTCGGTTGGCCGCTTCGCGAGCGGCGGCAAGCTCTTGCATGAGCCGGTCGCGCTCCTCTTCCAGCGGCGCAAGGTCGAGCGCGTCGCCAACTTCGACGTTGGCATCGGCCAACTGAGAAAGCTCAGACTGGATCTTTTGGAGGCTGCGCTCAAGTTCCTGCCGTTCGTTCTGGAGGGTTCGGTGGAAGTCCTTGGCCTCGTCGAAGCTCTTTCGGGCGTCGCGCTCCTCTGCGCTCAGCGCATCCACGTGCTGGATCAGCTCCTGGTACGAGCGGTTCGAGTCTTCCGCATCAAGCCGGGCGCGTTCGACCTCAGCTTCCATGTCATCCAGCTCTGCGAGGATCGAAGCAAGCTCCGCCTTGCGCTGGA
Source organism: Armatimonadota bacterium (assembly GCA_018268355.1). Lineage (GTDB taxonomy): Bacteria > Armatimonadota > Fimbriimonadia > Fimbriimonadales > Fimbriimonadaceae > JAFDWR01. Next base: position 664,110 of record JAFDWR010000001.1, read on the forward strand.
CGATGCCGATGCCCGCCTTAGCCTGGGTTCCGCCGGTGACCGCACCGCTTCCGTGGACCACTTCCCCGCTGAGGGTCACGAGCCGGCTCCAACCGCTCGACTTCGCAAGGCGCAGGGCCACATCGAGGTCGTCCACGATCACCACCCGTCCGAGCAACGACTCCACGACCGGTCGAACCCGTTCGTCATAGCTCAAGAGGTCGCTCGCGCGGCCAACAACGCCCCGCTCGGCGAGCACCCGCCGCAGATCGGGACTCACCACCGAGGCCCGCATGAGGGGGATCGGCTGGAAGGTCGCGCGGCCCAGCCGATTGGACTTCAAGTACTCGACCGCACGCTTGGCGGCGACGTCGGTGTCAACGATCAGGTCGTTGACGGCCGCACCAAGGGCGACTTCGATCGCCTGCGCGAGTTCAACCGGGGTTTCGATCGCCTCGCCAACGGGAAGGTAGTGGTCCTTGAGCAGCCCCTTCTCGACCGCCTCAATGACCGCGCGCGCGCCCTGGGTCATGCCCTCGTGGGCGGCGATGGTGGCCTCAATGCCGCGGCGTCGACCATCGAGCACTGCGCGGCGATGGGACGCACCGCGAATTATCTCCGCCGATTGGTCCTGCTTCTTGCGGGCGGCAGCGATGTCGCCCTCCAGGGTCGACTTTCGCTCGAGGACAAGGTTGAGTGCGGCCTGCGCCTGGTCCAGTTCGCTGGTTGCCGCGTCGAGCGCATCGACGAGGTCGGGCAGTCCGCGCTGCGCACCTTCAAGCTCGCGCCGGAGGAGGTTCGACCGCTCCTGCTGGTGCTGGGCCGTCGCAAGGAGCCGGGTGCGCTTTTGCTCGGCGTCGCGGGCCGCTCGCAGTTCGGACTCTTTTTCGGCGAGGCTCGCGGTGAGCCCCTTCACGGTGGACCCGCTGCCGGAATGGGTGGATTCGGCGACCTCCAATTGGGACCGGGCCTCTTCGGCTTCCGCCCGCGCATCCTCAAGCTCCTTTTGGAGTTGGGCGAGGTCGGTGGCCTCGGCTTCGGTTCGGAGGGCGCATTCCAGCTGATCGAGGCTCGCGAGCCTTTCGTCAGCGAGTCGAATCTCGGCCTCGGCACGCTCCATCGCGCTGAGGTTGGCCTGTTGCAGGCTGCGAATCGTGTCGAGGTCACTTTCAACGTCGCCGATCTCTTCACCCAGTCGGCGGGCGGCGGCTTCGATCTCATCGGCAAACCGCGCTTGGTCGGCGGCGGCCCGCGCCGACGACGCGATCGTCTGCTCCTGAACGTCGATCTCGCGAGTGGCCTCCTTTAGCTCGTGGAGCCAAAGGCCAAGGTCGATCTCGCGCAGGGCATCCGCCACCGACCGATAGCGCTGCGCCACTTCGGCCTCTTCGCGCAGGGGTTCGCGTTGGGATTCAAGTTCGCTGAGGATGTCCTCGATGCGCTGGAGGTGGTCTTTGGCCTGGGCGAGCCGGCGCAAGGATTCCGTCTTTCGAGCGCGGTAGCGCTGGACGCCCGCTGCCTCGTCGATCCACGCCCGCCGATCTTCCGCGCTCGCGGCGAGGGCCTGGTCAATTTCCTTCTGACCCACAATCGCATAACCGCTTCGCCCCAATCCCGAGTCGGCAAGGAGGTCGTGGATGTCACGCAGGCGGCAGTCCACGCGGTTGATCGCATAGGCGCTGTCGCCACCGCGGGTCACGCGCCGCGAGATCGTCACTTCCGAGGTGCCGATGGGAAGTCCGCCGTCGGAATTGTCAAAGGTCAGGTGGACTTCGGCGAGGCTAACCGCCTTTCGGCGGGACGAGCCACCAAAGATGACATCCTGTGCAGTAGCCGCGCGGAGGTGTCGCGAGTTCCCTTCGCCGAGTCCCCAAAGGATCGCATCGACGAGGTTTGACTTGCCACAGCCATTCGGGCCGACGACGGCAATGAAGCCGCCATCCAGCGTGAATTCCGTCTTCTCGGCAAAAGTCTTAAAGCCGTTGATCCTAACGCGCAACAATCGCATAGCAACTAAAGGTCAGAGTAGGGACGCCCGTGGCGGGGGAATTGACGCACGAATTGAACCGAAAATGAGCCCAAATCGGTACACTGTCCTTACCGAGCGCATAACACCTTATGACTACCCGAAAGAAGGCCCCCAAGGGCCGCCGCGCTGAATCAGTTTCCTCGTCCACCGGCAGCCGCCGCAATCCCAAAATCGAGATCCTCGTTAACGTCACCAACCGGGAGACTCGCATCGTCATGCTGGAAGATGGCCAGCCGATGGAGTACCGCGTTGAGCGTGAAGAGCGCGTTGTGGGTTCGATCTTTAAGGGCATCGTCCAAAACGTCCTCCCGGGCATGGACGCCGCCTTTGTCGATATCGGCCTCGAGCGCAACGCTTTCCTGTACGTTGGCGACATCCTTCCCGAAGAGGGCGGCGACCAAAGCCCCCAAAGCGTGAAGCGATCGGAGCTTCGACGACGCAAGATCAAGGAGCTCATCCGACCCGGCCAACAGGTCATGGTCCAGGTGACCAAGGGTCCCCGCGGCACCAAGGGTGCCCGTGTCACCACCCGGATCGCCCTTCCTGGTCGCTATGTCGTCTTGATGCCCGAGAGCAGCAGCGTCGGCGTCAGCCGAAAGATTGAAGACCGCAGCGAGCGCGAACGGCTTCGCAAGCTGGGCGACCGACTCCAGGTCCCCGGTTTCGGAATCATCATGCGCACCGAGTGCGAAGGACGAACCGAGGCCGAACTCCGCGCCGACATCTCGTTCCTTGAGCAGCTTTGGCAGGACATCACCAAGGCCTCGAAGCGCCAACGCGCCCCTGCCTGCGTTCACAAGGACCAGACCCTTCTCTTCCGGACCGTCCGCGACATGTTCGGCGAAAACATCGACACGATGGTGATCGACGATCCCGACGAGTACGAGAAGGTCCATCACGTCGCCAAGGCGGTCGCCCCCGGACTTCGGGACAAGATCAGCCTCTACGACGGCGAAGTCCCCATCTTTGACCATTACAAGATCGAAAGCGAGCTCGACCGACTCCTCCAGCACCACGTCTGGCTGAAGTCGGGTGCTTACCTTGTCATCGACGAGATGGAAGCGCTCACCGCGATCGACATCAACACCGGTCGCCAGGTGGGCTCGACGTCGCTCACCGACACCATTGTCAAGGCGAACATGGAGGCGATCGACGAGGTCTGCCGCCAGCTCCGCCTGCGCGACATGGGCGGCATCATCGTTATCGACTTCATCGACATGGAGAGCGAGACTGACCGGAAAAAGGTGCTTGCCGCTTTCACCGAACGGCTCGCGAGGGACCGGGCGCGTACCCGCGTCGGAAAGATCTCGTCCCTTGGCCTCGTCGAAATCACCCGAAAGCGAACCGGCGAGTCGGTGACCCAAGAGATCACCGAAATTTGCCCGATGTGCGAAGGCATCGGCCGAATTTCGTCGAAAGAAACGGTTTCGCTCTGGATTGAACGAGACATGTGGCGAAAGGCGGCCGAACCCGGCGATGCCTTCTTTGTCGAGTGTCACCCGTCGGTGGTCGAGGCCCTGGTTGGGCTCGACGGCGAGAACGTCGAAGAACTCGAGCACGTCATGCGACGCGGCGTCTATATCCGCGCCAACTTCGACATGGAGTACGAGGAGTACGACATCCGCACCGGCAAGATCGACGACTTCGACAAGGAGTACATGAACTATCGCCGCGCCCAGGTGGTCGAGGTGAACGTTCGCCGCTCCGCCTTTGAGGGCACGAACAAGGTTGTTGGCTGGACGGACAATGGCTACTTTGTGGAGCTGCTCGACGGCTCGAACTTCGTCGGCCAGCGCGTGAAGGTCGTGATCCAAGACCTGCGTCGCTCGTTCGCGGTCGGCGACGTGATCGCCCCCGGCATCAGTAGCCCGAACTACGCTCGCAGTCTCTCGTAAGGCTCCCGCAGAGACAAAAAGAATCGGCCCTGTTCGCTTTGAACAGGGCCGATTCTTTTTGGTTGGTCGACGTCGACCGGGGATAGCTAACTTGTGATGTGAGGTAGACGGATCAACACCGGCGACTGAATCCTTCAACCTCAAGTCTCATGGTGAACATCCACTACTTCTGGACGGTGGTGAATCGATCCCTGCGACTGAATTCTCAACTCAGATTCACAAACACATCCAAACCGCACTTTGAGCCTAAAGTTTCCGCCCGCTCCTACTGCTATTGAGTTCCTCGAACAGCACATTGGCTTCAACCGCATCTTCTGGATCTTCCTGGTCCCACGTCCTCAACAATCGCAACAAAGCTCCTACGTCTCTGCCGGGGGCGACTGGATCAACAGGCGAGTTAGTCTTTGCGTTGCACTTGGCGAAGCCGAAAAATGAGGCTGCAAGATCGTATTCGTGCACACGGGCAAAGAGTTTAAAAGCGTCAATCGAATTTGTCTCCTCTGCCAAAGGGCGGTCCGTGTATGCCTCCCAGTCCTTCGGGGCCCAGTGAGCCAAATTTGCGAGATCGGAATCCAATTCAGTAAATGTCGTGAAGGCTGCTGAAACATTAAGATGTCGCAAGTGGGACGTATACAGTACTGGAGCATTATTTTCCAAGTTTGAGACATCTACACTAAGGTAATGCACGCAACTGGGAACTCCGACTTGCTCCGCAATGCCGGTGTAGTCTTCTTCACGCAGGCTTAGCACCATTATCTTGTCTCGAAAGTAACTGTACTGGTCGTGTTGGTAAGGGAAGCAATAGCCTCAGCTTTCCGCCTTGCTCGCTCAGCTTGGGCAATCAGCTTTTCCAGATCGCTGTCATCCAGAACGAATGACTGGTTGGTATCGTTCCCGATCCCGTCGACAGAGGCGATCACCAGGACGTGCTTTGTCAAAGCTCCCATTACATTGTCGCCACTATCAGAGAAAATCCACCGGGTCTCCGTGAAAATTCTAGTGTTAAGTACAGAGCCCGGACTGAGTGAACTCAGGGCTGAAGCCTTGCTGAGCAGGGTAACAGACGTGTCTGGACCCACCAGACCAGCTAAGCGGGGCAGCTTTTCCTTCCACTCAGATTCATTCCACCAGTCCGGATTCTGTCTCTCAAGGTCCCGTTGGAGACCCGCAAGGACCTCTTGGATCGGCTCACTCGTTCTGATCCCGATAGATCCAATGGCCAAGAGAAAGTCGGTCATCCACTCGACGAGCTCGTCACTCTGACCGCTCCTGATAAGCCTATCCCGAAACTCGGCGACGCTTGGAACGGCATTTAGCGCCAAGATTTCTGACGACAGTTCCCCAAATGTTGATCCATCGAGCTCAAGAAAGCGTTGGAACATCGGTAGATGTTCTCGCGGAATGCGCAATCTAAGTTCCGGCATAGCAAGTCTCACCCTACCACAACGGCCATGCGATGGCAAGATTCACTCGAAGAATTGGCATGAAACGCCGCGACCTTACGCCCGAGATCAATCTCCAGCCGACCAAGCAGATTCGCTAGCGAGCAGTCGGAATGTTACGACTTGACGAATTTGGCGAAACAATGTACTGTTCACAGCAATGATGACCTTGCACCCGCTTCCGCGCGATTGTCGTTCTCGTAGCCACAGATGATGCTGTTTTGAGTCCGTCGAGAGAACCGCAAATCATCGAACATGAAACTAGTACTTGACACCGGAATTGCCGGAATGCTGGTCCACAAGGATGAAGGACGACGTTCCGAGGTTCTCAACTTTCTTGCGAAGCTCCCTCCAAGAACTCCGGTTTTCTTGCCAGAGGTTGTTGACTACGAGCTCCGCCGATCACTCTTGAGGATCAATAGCAGAAAAAGCCTAAATCGTCTCGACAGGCTTTCGGTCGAATTAGAGTACGTTCCGATCACATCCCAGCATATGCGCCGCGCTGCCGAAATTTGGGCAGAGTGTCGCCTCAAGGGTTTCCCGTTTGCTGACGAACAGTCGCTGGATGGAGATTGCATCTTGATTGCCCAAGCGGAGAGTTACCTCCCCAATGTCAAAGTGCTGACGACAAACGCAAAGGACATTGGCCGATTCCTTGAAGTAGCGGAAATACCAACGCGATTTGATTAGGTCGAACTATGCACGCAGCCTCTCGTAAGGCTCCCGGAGGGACAAAAAGAATCGGCCCTGTTCGCTTTGAACAGGGCCGATTTGGTTTGCTTGGTAGAACGGAGTTCTTACTTCTCGCGGAGCGGGAGGCCAAGAGCCTTGAGAAGGGCGTAAGCCTCTTCGTCGGTCTTGGCGCTCGTGCAGATCGTGATGTCCATGCCACGGATCCGGTCGAACGTGTCGTAGGGGATTTCCGGGAACACGAGCTGCTCCTTCAATCCGAGCGAGTAGTTGCCGCGGCCATCAAAGCTCTTCGGGTTGAGGCCCTGGAAGTCTCGGATTCGGGGGAGAACGACGGTGGCGAGCTTGTCGAAGAAGTGGTACATGCGGTCGCCGCGGAGGGTGACCTTGCAGCCGATTTCCTGACCTTCTCGGAGCTTAAAGTTCGAGATCGAGGTCTTTGCCTTGGTGATGACGGGCTTTTGACCAGCGATCAGCGTAAGGTCGCGGACCGAGTTCTCAAGGTGCTTGTCGCCGTTCTTTTCCTTGGTTCCCGTCCCCATGTTGATGACGATCTTCTCAAGGTGCGGGATCTGCATCGCGGACTTGAAGCTGAACTGCTCCTTCAGCTTGCCGGCGATTTCCTTGTTGAACTTTTCTTTAAGTCGCGGGGTGGGCAGGGCGCCGACGGCCGCGGTTTCTTCCTTCTTCTTAGCCATTTTGGGTTCTTCCTTTTGCCCGATTGCTGACCGGGCACGATGCTTTGCCCCTCACAGGGAGGGGCAAAGGGTTACTTCGATTCGATGTTGGGTCGATCCTCGAGGACCGTGCCCGACTTCTTTGCGTAGCGGACGATCTTGCCGCCTTCCTTCTTTCGACCGATGCGCGTGGGCTCGCCCGACTTGGGGTCGAGGACCATCACGTTGCTCGCATCGAGCGGAGCGGGAAGCGAAACGCGTGCGCCTCGCTCGCCCTGGGTTCGGGGCTTGCGGTGCTTGATCACGGCGTTAAGCGGAAGCGGCTGATCCGGGTTCTCATCGTTCTCCTTGAGGACGATGACCTTGCCTTCCTTCGGAGCGACGGCGGCAATGAAGCCAATCTGACCCTTGTCCTTTCCGGCAATGATCATGACCTTATCGCCCTTTCGGACCTTGAGCTTCGGCTTCTTGGCAAGCGCTTTGATTTCTGCTTTGGTGGGCATCTTTAGAGCACCTCAGGTGCAAGCGACACGATCTTCATGAAGTTCTTGTCGCGGAGTTCGCGGGCGACCGGGCCAAAGATACGAGTGCCTTTGGGTTCCAGGTTCGCCGGGTTGATCACGACGCAAGCGTTCTCATCGAATCGCAGCGTCGAGCCATCCGGGCGTCGGACCGAGCGCTTGGTGCGCACGATGACGGCCTTGACGACTTCGCCCTTCTTGATGGGCATGTTGGGGGTGGCTGCCTTGACCGAGCAGACGATGACATCGCCGACGGTTCCGTAGCGGGGCTGCGAACCCTTAAGGACGCGGATGCACATCACATCGCGCGCGCCGCTGTTGTCCGCAACTTTAAGCCTGGTGAACTGTTGAATCATGGTTCGGTGTTCCTTGGTTTCAGAGGCCGGAGGGGGAGACGGGCTCCCGCCGGCTTGAGGTTAAGGGAGAAGGCCTTACTTGACCTTCTCCAGAATTTGGGTCACGCGCCAGCGCTTGTCGCGGCTGATCGGACGGGTCTCCATGATCTCGACGGTATCGCCCTCATCGCAGTTGAGGAGGTCGTGCGCCTTGAACTTCTTCGACCGGATCACGACCTTGCCGTAAAGCGGGTGCTGGGTTCTTCGCTCGATGATCACGACGACCGTCTTGTCCATCTTGTTGGACACGACGACGCCCTGTCGGACCTTGCGTCGGCCTCGCGGCTCAGCCGGGGTGACCGGAGCAGCCGCAGCGGCTGCCTTCTTCGTCTTCTTAGCTTCAGCCATGGGTAGCACCTTGCTTCTTCTCGTGGATGACGGTGAGGATTCGCGCGATGTTGTGTCGTCGCGTCTTCATGCTCGCCGTGTCGGTCGATTGTCGGAACACGAGGTCGCGTCGGGCTCGGAAAAGACCTGCTCGCTCTTGGCGAACCATCTCTTCCAGCTCGGGCACCGACTTCTCGCGAAGATCCTTAGCCTTGATTTCTTTCATAGTCTTGTCGTCCCGGCTTTACTCGGCGGGCGTTTCCTCCGCAGCGGCAGGGGTCGGGGCTTCGAAATCGCGCTTCGTCACGAACTTGCAGCGAATCGGGAGCTTGAAAATGGCGAGTCGCATTGCCTCTTTGGCGAGCTCTTCGGCAGGTCCAGCCATCTCGAAGAGGATGCGGCCCGGCTTAACGACGGCCACCCATCCTTCGATACCGGCCTTACCCTTACCCATTCGGGTTTCGAGCGGCTTCTTGGTGTACGACTTGTCGGGGAAGATGCGGATCCAGACCTTACCACCTCGTTTGATGTGGCGGGTCATCGCAATTCGAGCGGCCTCGATCTGGCGGCTGGTGATCCATGCCGGTTCAAGGGCCTGGATTCCGTAATCGCCAAAGCTGAGCTTCTCGCCTTGGGTTGCCTTACCCTTCATTCGACCGCGGAACATCTTTCGACGGCCTTCTTTCACGCGCTTAGGCATCAACATTAGGCTTGTTCTCCTTCTGGGGTCGCAGGGGCTTCGGCCTTGGTCGCAGCGAAGGCGGGAGCGGACTCCTCTTCCTCGCGTCGCGGTCGGCGAGCCGGTCGGTCTTCGAGTTGTCGCAGGCGTCGCTCAGGAAGAACTTCACCCTTGTAGATCCAAACCTTACAACCCACCGAACCGTACATGGTGTGGGCGTAAGCGAAGCCGTAGTCAATATCAGCGCGAAGGGTGTGGAGCGGGATCTTGCCCGTCTTGTCCTTCTCGCATCGTGCGATTTCCGCACCGTTGAGTCGGCCCGAGACCTGGATCTTGATGCCGCGACCGTTGAGTCGCATGCATCGAGTCATGGCCTGTCGCATGGCTCGTCGGTGGCTGATTCGCTTTTCAAGCTGGGCGCAGATGTTCTCGGCGACAAGCTGAGCGTCGAGCTCGGGCTGTCGAACTTCCGTCACGTTGACCTGGACGCCGAGGGTGTTATCCTCGCGGCGAACCATGGCATTCAGCATGCGGGTGAGTTCGTCGATGCCCTTACCGCCCTTACCAATGATGGCGCCGGGGCGAGCGGTGAAGATGTTGACCTTCACGCGGTTGGCGGCTCGCTCGATCTCCACGCGGGAGACGTTGCCGAGGCCAACGCGCTTCTTGATCATTTCGCGGATGACGTAGTCTTGCTTGAGCGCTTGAGCGTAACCCTTCTTGGTATAGAACCAGTGACTATCGAAGCCACGGATCACGCCAACACGCAGGCCGACTGGATTGATTTTCTGACCCATAAGTTAGTCGTTCTCCTTGCTTTCGGTGGCTTCGGTCGCGGTTTCTTCCACTTGGGTTTCGGCCGCGGGGGTTTCAACTTCGGCGGTCGCCTCGGTCACGGTTTCGGTCACTTCGGCGGGAGCCTCTTCAACCGGTGCGGTGGCCTTGACGGTCGGCGCTTGATCCTTCTTCTTCGGTGCAGCGAACTTCGGTCGAACCTTGGGCTTGGTGCCGTGCGGCTTGATCGCAGGAGTCGGCTCGCGCTCTTCGACCACCACGGTGATGTGGCTGGTCTTCTTCACGATGCGGTTTCCGCGACCCATGGCTCGGGCCTGCATTCGCTTGAGGCGAGGACCTTCATCAACGGTGATACCAGCGACATAGAGGTTGGCTTGGTTCATGCCATTGTTCTCTTCTGCGTTGGCCATTGCGCTGACGAGGACCTTGCGGAGCATCTTGGCTCCCTTGCTCGTGTGATATCGGAGGAGAGACGCAGCGTGGGGAGCGGACTTGCCACGGATTTCATCGGCAATGATCCGCACCTTTCGGGGCTGGACTCTAACATATTTGGCTACTGCTCGTACTTCCATCGTTTTTCACCTTTTGAGAGCGCTTCCCTTCTTTCAGGGAGATCACTCTGCTCATTGGTGGAGTGCCTTAGCGAATACGGCTACTCCTGTCCATCAGCTGACCCGCGTGGCCCTTAAAGGTGCGCGTCGGTGAGAACTCACCGAGCTTGTGGCCAATCATGTTTTCAGTAACGAACACCGGCAGGTGCTGCTTGCCGTTGTGAACAGCAAAGGTGTGCCCCACCATGTCCGGCGTGATCGTGCTTCGGCGCGACCACGTCTTGATGATCTTTTTGTCTCCGGACTCGTTCATCGCGTCCACCTTCTTTTGCAGGTGCTCGTCGACGAAGAATCCCTTCTTTAAGCTTCTCGCCATGTTTCTCCTGTGTTAACCATCACCCTGCTCTTAGCTAGAGTGGGCAGTGCACGGGCTGGTGGAGCGAAAACCCCACCAGCCACATTGTCTTACTTGCCGCTTCGGCGTCGCACGATGTATTGGTTCGTGCGCTTGTTCCTCCGCGTCTTTTGGCCTTGGGCCTTGTTGCCCCATCGGTCGACCGGACCCTTCTTGCGTCCGACCGGCGACTTGGCTTCACCACCACCGTGGGGGTGATCTCGGGGCGACTTCACAACACCGCGAACGTGAGGCTTTCGACCGAGACCGCGGTTCTTACCCGCCTTACCGATCGATTCGTTCTCGTGCTCAGCGTTGCCAACCTCACCGACGGTGGCGCGGCAGGTGTTGTGCACCATTCGCATTTCACCGCTGGGGAGTCGAAGCGTAACGTAGTTGCCTTCCTTCGCCATCACCTGGGCCGAAGCGCCCGCCGAGCGGACGATCTGGCCACCTCGGTTCGGCTGGAGCTCAATGTTGTGAACCAGCGTACCGAGAGGGATGTTTCGAAGCTGAAGGCAGTTGCCCGGAAGGATGTCTGCGCCTTCGCCGCTTAGGACGAACGCACCGACTTCCAGGTTTCGAGCTGCGAGGATGTATCGCTTCTCACCATCCATGTAGTGGAGGAGCGCGATGCGGCAGGTTCGGTTCGGATCGTATTCGATCGCGACGACCTTCGCCTTGACGCCATCCTTGTTTCGCTTGAAGTCGATGACTCGGTAGCGCTGCTTGTGACCACCACCCACGTTGAACGAGGTGATCCGGCCATAGCTATTGCGACCACCGCTCTTCGGCTTCGCCTTCGTCAGGCTCTTTTCAGGCTTGATCTTGGTGACTTCGGTGTACGTACCGGTCGCCATAAAGCGCCGGCCGGGCGAAGTTGGTTTGTACTGCTTTACCGGCATGGTTAGACTCCGTAGTCCTCCAGGACCTGACCCTTAGCAAGGGTGATGATCGCCTTCTTGCGATTCGGCTCATAACCCGACGACTTCTGGCTTCGTCGGCGGAACTTGCCGAGGACTCGCATCGTGCGAACCGACTCAACCGTGATCATGTCGTCCTTCTTCTTGCCCTCGTTGTAGATGGCTTCGATGGCGTTCTTGATCTCGATCTTGTTCGCGTTGTTTGCGACGATGAAGGTGTACTTGCGAACGATCTCCTTCTCATCCTTGATGCGAGGATCGCCATAACTGAGGGCGACGCTTCGCTCGGTGATGTGAGGAGCAACGATGATGCTATAGATGTCTCGCATTAGCCCCAGACCTCCTGGATTCGGGTCATGGCATCCTTGGCCACCACCACTTGGGTCGCAACGAGGACGTCGCGAGCCGAGAACGCTTGGGTCTTCGCGGCGGCATCCTTGCTCGGAGCCGTGCGAACCTCAACGTTCGGGAGGTTTCGGAAGCACTTCGTGGTCACTTCGTCGTATTCGGGAAGAATGATCAGCACGCGTCGAGCTTCGCCGAGGCCAAGAGCCTTGAGGAAGTTCGTGGCGTCCTTCGTCTTCGGAGCCGTAAAGGTCACCGCATCCACAGCGATCAGCGAACCGTTGATCACCTTCTCGTGGAGTGCGCCGAGGATCGCTTGTCGTCGCTCGCGCTTGTTGATGCCCTTCGTGTAGTCGCGGGGCTTGACCGCAAGGGCCATACCGCCGTGGGCATAGTGCGGAGCTCGGATCGTACCTTGGCGAGCGTTACCGGTCTTCTTCTGCTTGTAAGGCTTTCGGCCACCACCGCGGACTTCGCTTCGCGTCTTCGCGCTTTGCGTGCCCTGTCGCTTGTTGGCTTCTTCAGCAACAACTGCTCGGTGGACGGTGTCCATCGACGGATTCGCGGCGAGAATCGCTGCGCTCACGTCGACCTTACCGACGGCCTTGCCGTCCTTGTTCTTGACTTCAATCGTCGCCATGGTTATTTGCCCGCCTTGTTCACGATCACGAGCGCGCCGTTAGGACCAGGCACGCTGCCATCGACGAGGAGCAGGTTTCGCTCTGAATCCACCTTCACGATCTTGAGGCCCTTCTGGGTCACCTGGGCGTCGCCCATGTGGCCCGGCTTTCGCACGCCCTTGAAGACGCGCTGAGGGCCGGTTGCACCACTCGACAGCGGTCGTCGGTGCGTCATGTAACCGTGGGTCATGTGCTGGCCGCGGAAGTGGTATCGCTTCACGCCGCCCTGGAAACCGCGGCCCTTGCTGGTGCCGGTCACGGTGACCTTGTCGCCCTCGGTGAAGATGTCACAAGCGATCTCTTGACCCAGTTCGATACCGCTCGTCGAGTCCACGCGGAACTCCTTGAGGGTTCGAAGGTTCTTGTTCACGCCCGCCTTCTTCAGGTGGCCAAACTTGGGGAACGTGAGGTGCTTCTCACGAGCCTCTTCAAATCCAACTTGGACCGCCGTGTAGCCGTCCTTTTCGTCGTTCTTAATCTGGGTCACGAAAACGGGACCCGCCTGGATCACCGTCACCGGAACCATCCGCCCATCCTCCGTAAAGAGATGGGTCATTCCTACTTTTCTTCCGAGAATTCCCGGTAGCATTTTTTGCCTCCTATGGTGCTTGGCGTCTTTTTCGCGCAGCGGACCGTCTTTACAGCGTTGCCCAAACTCGGAGTCGGGTCGCTCGGCCACTGAGCTGAGAAGCCAGCGTCGCGTCACGCAGGGCAAAATTTGCCCCCAGGGACACGAAGGGAAATATTACCTTGCTGGGAGCCTGAAGTCAAGGCTCAGCGGGCAGATTCAACAACCTTTGACGAACTCAATGTCCGGTCATAGGCTTGCTCAAGCGCAAGACCCATCGCTTCATAGCCAAAGGCCGTTCGTGCATGACGCTCGGCCGCGTCGATCTGGTCAGCATTGGAGCCCGAAAGGGCCCGCGAAACCGCCTCGGCGAGGTCTTGAGGGTCGTCGGGCCGCACAAGCGATCCCGTCCCTGGTTGGATGACCTCAGGGACGCCGCCGACATCCGAGCCGATCACCGGCACCCGGGCGAGCATCGCCTCGACAATCGAGATCCCCATCGCCTCGTTCAGCGTGGGATGGACAAAGGCGTCGAGGGCACGCAGGAACCGAAAAACGTCCTGTTGGTAGCCGACAAACCGCACCGCATCAGCGAGGCCCTTCGCTTCGACCTCTTGGCGGAGTGCCTCAGCGTGCTTGCCATCACCCGCGACGACGTAGATCGCGTTGGGATGGTCCCGCAGAATCTGCGGAATCGCGTCGATCATCGTTCCAAGGCCCTTGTTCCGGTGGATCCTTGAGGTGGAACCGACGAGCAGGACGTCATCTCCAAAGCCAAGTTCGGCCCGGGCCTCTTCCCTGCTCGGCATCGATTCGAACGGCGGACAATCAATGCCGTTGTAGACCACCGAGACCCGCCTCGGGGCGACCCCCTGCTTCACCAGGTTCTCCTTCCCCGCTTCACTCACCGCGATGAGGTGGCGAGAGAAGAGGTATTTGAGCTTGTGATTCATCCCGTGAACGGTGCTCACCACCGGGACCTTCGCCCAGCGGCCCGACAGCGAACCGCTTAGCGTGGCCATCGAAAGGTGGGTGTGGACGAGGTCATAGCCCCCCGAGAGAATCAGCTTGCGAAGACCCGAGTAGGCACTGACCGCGTACTTCGACTTGAGGGCAAACTCTTCGACTTTGAATCCAAGCTGCCGCATCTCGCGGCCGAGCGGCCTTCCCTTCACGGTCAAAACCTCGACCGTGTGGCCACGGAGCCGTAGCGACTCGCAGGTCGAGATAAACGCCCTCGCCGCGCCATAGGCGTTGCCTCCTTCGATGTATTGGAGCACCTTCAGCGGCTTCAAAGCGGTCGGCTGGCCCTCCAAACCTTGTGCCAAAAGCGGAAGATCGTGGTCGACGACCGGATGTTGATTCGGTTGAGCAAGAAGGGCGGCGTGCTTGGGGTGTTGATCCCCTTTCGGGTGCTGCAAGCCCCGCGATAGCCGGCATCTTTCACAGATGCAGCCACACGTTCGTCTTCCGCGCCATAGGGGTAGCAAAACCATTCGGGATCGCGGCCCATCTCGGCGGTGAAGTCGTCGAAAGACCCTCGAACCTCTTGGTGAAGCTCATCCTCGCTGGATTCGGTCAGCCGGGCATGGGTGCGAGTGTGGGTGCCGAACTCAATTCCTTGAGCGGCGAGCTGGCGCGCGCTTTCCCAGGTCATCAGGGGTTCAACGACATCGCCGCGCTTTGCGTCCCAGTCGTTGCTTTGGCCCATAAGACCAGTAACAAGAAAAACGGTTGCGGCGTCTCCCGATGCGCGAAGAACTGGCGCGGCGAGGTCAACGAACGACTGATAGCCATCATCGAAGGTGATGACGGCGGTTCCGGGTTGGAGTCCACTGCCGAGCTTCGCGGTGGGAAGTCCGAGTCGCTTGAGCAAGCGAAGATGGCGCTCGAAGGCGTTGGCGGTCACGTAATGACCTGGCACGAGGGTCCCGGAAGGGATGCTGCCCATCCGGTGATACATCAGGATCGGAATCGCTCGATCTCGTGCCACGGAGGTGATTTGTCTGGACCTGCCGAGTTGGTCGGCAGGTCCAGGGGCCTTAGTTTAGGCCTGCTTGATTTCGATGTCGACGCCGCTGGGAAGGTCCAGTCGCATGAGAGCGTCGATCGTCTTGTTGGTCGGCTCCATAATGTCGATAAGCCGGTTGTGGGTTCGCAGCTCGAAGTGCTCCATCGACTCCTTATCGATGTGCGGGCCGCGGATGACGCAGAATCGCTTCAGGTTGGTGGGAAGCGGGATGGGTCCGCTCACTCGTGCGCCGGTTCGCTTGGCGGTGTCGACGATCTTTTCTGCGCTTTGGTCGATCGTTCGGTGATCGAACGCTCGGAGTCGAATTCTAACTTTCATAGCCTTTGGATGTCTCTTAGCGTCGCGCTGAAAACTGGAGCTTAGGCGAGCTCCACAACCTCAACGCGCCCGTAGGTTATACCTCAAAGTTGGCCCTGACAAAGTCCAACGCTCCCGCAAGCAATCTGCCTGCGAGAGCGTTGAACCCAAATCGCGAAGGACCGAGATTATTCGGTGATCTTCGTGATCGTACCGGCGCCGACGGTTCGGCCACCCTCTCGGATAGCGAACTTGGAGCCTTCTTCCATCGCGATCGGCTGAACGAGTTCAACCGACATCGTGATGTTGTCGCCGGGCATGACCATTTCGACGCCAGCCGGAAGGTTGAGCGTACCGGTCACGTCGGTCGTTCGGAAGTAGAACTGCGGTCGGTAACCCGAGACGAACGGAGTGTGTCGACCACCCTCGTCCTTCGAGAGGACGTAGACCTGGGCGTCAAACTTCGTGTGCGGCTTGATCGAACCGGGCTTACAAATGACCATGCCTCGCTCGATGTCCTTTCGGTCGACGCCTCGGAGGAGGAGACCGACGTTGTCACCGGCTTCGCAGTAGTCGAGAAGCTTGCGGAACATTTCGATACCGGTACAAACCGTCTTTCGGCTTGCCGGGGCGAGACCAGCGATTTCGACTTCTTCCATCGACTTCAGCTGACCGCGCTCGACACGGCCGGTAGCAACCGTACCGCGACCCGTGATCGTGAAGACGTCTTCGACGGCCATGAGGAACGGCTTATCCTTGTCGCGCTCGGGCGTCGGGATGTAGCTGTCCACGGCGGCCATGAGGTCGATGATCGACTTGACGTACTTGTCTTCGAAGTCCACCTTGCCAGCTTCAACCTGGTCGAGGGCCTTTCGCGCCGAACCCTTGATGATCGGAGCGTTGTCGCCATCGAAGCCGTTCTTGCTGAGCAGCTCGCGGATTTCCATCTCGACGAGCTCGATGAGCTCTTCGTCGTCGACGGCATCGCACTTGTTGATGTAGACCACGATGTAAGGCACGCCGACCTGTCGGGCGAGCAGGATGTGCTCGCGGGTCTGCTGCATCGGACCATCGGTACCGGCAACCACGAGGATTGCGCCGTCCATCTGAGCCGCGCCGGTGATCATGTTCTTGATAAAGTCGGCGTGTCCCGGACAGTCAACGTGGGCGTAGTGTCGGGTGTCGGTCTCGTACTCTTGGTGCGAGATGTTGATCGTGATACCGCGCGCCTTTTCTTCGGGTGCTGAGTCAATTTCGTCGTAGGCTCGCTTTTGGGCGAGGCCCTTCTCGGCCAGCACGCCGGTGATCGCGGCGGTCAGTGTCGTCTTGCCGTGGTCAACGTGGCCAATGGTGCCGATGTTGACGTGCGGCTTAGTTCGTTCGAATTTAGCTCTTGCCATTCCTTCTCCGATAAAGACCCGCGCGAACACGCGCAGTCGCTTTGGGAATCTGAATTGTGGCCTAGTTCAACCGGGAATGTCAAGGGCCAACATGTTGATAACAAAGGGTCCCGGCTGCAAGCTGCAGCCGGGACCCTGGAGGTTCTCTTTGCGGGGGACTTAGCGTCCGCCGCGCTCAGACTTACCGATGATCTCGTTCGCGATGTTGTTCGGCACCGCTTCGTAGTGCGACGGCGTCACGTTCGGCACCGCTCGACCCTGGGTGAGCGATCGCAGCGTCGTAACGTAGCCAAACATTTCGCTGAGCGGAACATGGGCATTGACGATCGTCACGCCACCCATCGCAGGCTCCATGCCTTCAATTCGGCCGCGTCGCTGGTTGATGTCGCCGACGACGTCGCCAACGTGGGCTTCCGGCGTGGTGACTTCGACGTGCATGATCGGTTCCTTGATGACCGGGTTCGCCTTCTTCATCGCTTCCTTGAAAGCGAGGATTCCAGCTTGCTTGAACGCGTTTTCGTTCGAGTCAACTTCGTGGTACGAACCTTCGAGGAGCTCAACCTTCACGTCAACGACCGGGTAACCGGCGAGGACGCCCGAGTCGAGCGCTTCGCGGACACCCTTTTCAATCGCAGGGATGTATTCCTTCGGAATCGTTCCACCGACGACCTTGTTGTCGAAGGTGAAGCCAGCACCGGGCGACTGCGGAACGATGTTGATCCAGCAGTGACCGTACTGCCCCGAACCACCCGTCTGTCGGATGAATCGGCCTTCGCCCTTCGCCGTGGTCTGAACCGTTTCGCGGTAGGCAACCTGGGGCTTGCCCTGGTTGGCCTGCACACCGAATTCTCGGTTCAGTCGGTCGACGATGATTTCGAGGTGAAGTTCGCCCATGCCCGAGATGATCGTCTGGCCGCTCTCGGCGTCGGTGAAGACGCGGAACGTCGGATCTTCCTGTGCCAGTCGAGCGAGGCTCGAACCGAGCTTCTCCTGGTCGGCCTTCGACTTCGGTTCGACCGCGATCTGGATGACCGGCTCGGGGAACTTGATCGACTCGAGGACGATTTCCGAGTTGGGGTCGCAGACCGTTTGGCCGGTGTTGACGTCGCTGAGACCGATGACGCCGACGATTTCGCCTGCGTACACCTCGTCGATGTCCTGGCGCTGGTTGGCGTGCATCTCAAGGATTCGGCCGATTCGCTCCGATCGCGTTCGGAGTTCGTTGGTCTGCGGATCGCGATAAGCGACCGTGACCTGCGAGCCCTTCTTGATCGTGCCCGAATAGAGTCGAATGTAGGTGAGACGACCGACGTACTTGTCCGACATGATCTTGAACGCAAGCGCCGCAAACGGCTCCTTGTCATCCGGATTTCGCATCACATCGGTTTCGCTTCGAACCTCAAGACCGCTGACGCCGCCCTTGTCGATCGGGCTCGGGAGGTAATCCACGACCGCGTCGACCATGGCCTGGACGCCCTTGTTCTTAAAGGACGAGCCCGAGATCATCGGAACGATCTTGTTGGCAATCGTGCCGCGTCGAAGCGCGTCGCGAATTTCAGCCTCGGTGATTTCGCCACCCTCAAGGAATCGCTCCATGATCGAGTCGTCGAATTCCGAGATCGCTTCGATGAGCTTCTCGCGCCATTCGGCAGCCTGGGCCTTCATCTCTTCGGGGATTTCACCCACCTGAACGGTCTTGCCCTTGTCGTCGGCAGGATCGTAGGTCGTCGCCTTCATCGTGATGAGGTCGACGTAGCCGAGGTAGTTGCTCTCTGCACCGATCGGAATCTGGATCGGAGCCGCGTTCGTGCCAAGTCGCTCCTTGACGCGGGCATAGACCTGGAAGAAGTCAGCGCCGATGCGGTCCATCTTGTTGACATAGATGATTCGCGGGACGCCGTACTTGTTGGCCTGTCGCCAAACCGTTTCCGACTGGGGCTGGACGCCACCGACCGCACAGAAGACCGCAACGCAGCCATCGAGAACACGCAGCGATCGTTCGACTTCAACCGTAAAGTCGACGTGGCCAGGCGTGTCGATGATGTTGATCTTGTGCTCGGGCTTGTCCTTGTTCGTTCCCGACCAGAAGCACGAGGTAGCAGCCGACGTGATCGTGATTCCTCGCTCCTGCTCCTGCTCCATCCAGTCCATCGTCGCGGCTCCATCGTGGACCTCGCCGATCTTGTGCGACTTTCCGGTGTAAAAGAGGATTCGTTCGGTGGTGGTCGTCTTGCCGGCGTCGATGTGAGCAGCAATACCGATATTACGAACGAGTTCTAGAGGGTGACTACGGGGCATGGATTTGTCTCTTGGTCAGTTAGTGTAGGTTCAGAATCTATAGTGGGCGAAGGCGCGGTTGGCCTCCGCCATCTTGTGGGTTTCCTCTCGCTTCTTGATCGAGGCACCGGTGCCGTTATAGGCATCAAGGAATTCGTTGGTGAGCTTCTCAACCATCGACTTCCCGCTTCTCTTACGTGCTTGGCCGATCATCCATCGCAAAGCAAGCGCGCGGCGTCGCTCGGGTCGGACTTCCATCGGGACCTGATAGGTCTGTCCACCGACACGTCGCGGTCGAACTTCGAGGGCCGGCATGACGTTCGCCAGGGCCTTGTCGAAGATCTCGAGGGCAGGCACGCCAGCCTTCTCTTCTGCGGCAGCCATCGCGCCGTAGAAAATCTGCTCGGCCTTGACCTTCTTGCCGTCAAGCATCATGCGGTTGATGAATCGTTGGATCATTTCCGAACCGTAAACCGGGTCCGGGACGATCACGCGCTTAGGAGCTCTTCCTTTTCGTGGCATAACGGTTCCTTACTTCTTTCCTGCCGGGGCTGCGCCGGGCTTCGGTCGCTTCGCACCGTACTTGCTGCGACCCTGCTTTCGGTTCGAGGTGCCCGACGTTTGCTGCGCACCGCGAACGATGTGGTAGCGAACACCAGGAAGGTCCTTCACACGGCCGCCACGAACGAGCACCACCGAGTGCTCTTGCAGGTTGTGGCCAATGCCGGGGATGTAAGCCGTGACTTCAATGCCGTTCGTCAAACGAACACGAGCGACCTTTCGAAGCGCCGAGTTGGGCTTCTTGGGCGTCATCGTTCGGACGACAGTGCAAACGCCTTTCTTGAAGGGGTTGTTCTTCAATGAAGGCGACTTCGACTTCACCTTTGGGGCGCTTCGCCCCTTTCGGACCAGTTGGTTAACGGTTGGCATTCATTCCTCAGTTATTGCTGTTTTGCTCTCCAGGCACAAAAAAACCTGTCGAAACTCCCCGACAGGCGCGCATCAAGGTTTCATCACGGATACAGTCTGCGTTTGTCCTTGCTCCGAAACTCGGATGCGCCTCCTTGAGTCAGGTTCATCTAGACACAGGGCCCAGACGATTTCGAATTATGGTGCCTTCTCGGAAGGCTTGTCAAGGCTCCCCCGTCTTTTCCTCCACACTTGCCACCCTCATCACAGAACACATCACAAAATTGTGATTTTTCTTGGAATCTTTACCGGGCTCGGCGTGTAGGCAATGGTGTGCCGGGAAGCATTGCAGTCCCGAAACCTGAGAGAACCATGAAGATCACCAAACTTTTTACGAGCCTCATCGTCGGCGCCTGCCTCGCAGTCAGCGCCTTTGCCCAGGAGAAGGATATTGTTGACACCGCCGTCGGTGCTGGCAAGTTCAAGACCCTCGTCGCCCTCGTCCAGAAGGCTGGCCTCGTCGATGTCCTCAAGGGCAAGGGTCCGTTCACCGTTTTCGCCCCGACCGATGCCGCTTTCGCGAAGCTCCCCAAGGCGCTCGTCGACAAGGTCGTGAACGACAAGGCTCTTCTCACCAAGATCCTCACCTACCATGTCCTCGCCGCCAACGTCATGAGCACCGACCTCAAGGACAAGCTGAAGGCCAAGACCGTCCAGGGCGAAGAGATCGTCGTCCGCATCAAGGGCAAGACCGTTCGATTCAACAAGTCGAACCTCGTCACCGCCGACATCAAGACCTCGAACGGCGTCATCCACGTCATCGACACGGTTCTCCTGCCGCCGAGCGTCGTCAAGGCCCTCGCCAAGAGCCACCACTAAGATCGCCTTCCCTTACCGTTAGGACAATCCCTCCTGAACCCCCAAACAAGCGCCCCGCGGTTCGATTCATTCGGACCCGGGGTGTCTTTTTTTTGTTCCTAAGGGTTCAGCTCGATGACGTTCGGCTTCCAGTCCAGCTTGTTCAGCGTGTCGAGGAAGTCCTGATCCGTGATCTCGCTCGGCTTCTTCCCCAACAGCGCAACAATCACGGCTTCCATCACGTTCGTGGCGAAGGTCTCCCCGCCCATCATCGGCGTGGTCGTGATAACCCGCTTCACGCCCGCCGCCTTGAACCGATCGAGGTCGGCCTTGCGCACCGTCTGGGTGAGTATCGTCTTTCCGGTCAGGTTGTCCGGTGAATACCGGAGGATATACAGCGTGTCGCCCGCGATGAGGGTCGATTCGTCGAAAGTCTTCTGGAACTTCGGGGTGCGCGTTTCCTGCTTTGCGCCCGTCGGATAGAACCACTTGAACGGTAGCTTCGTGATGAGAGGCAGCGTGATCGCGCCGATGAGCTTGACCGTCTTGTACTTCCGAACCGGGATCGGGAGGCCGAGGCCGAACATGAGGTCGCCATAGACCACTTTCCCGCCGAGATCGCTCAACGCCTGGGCCATGCCGAACCGGTCCACCGCACCGACCAGCAAAACGTTTTCCTTCTTGAAGTCGACGATTCCCTCGTTTTGCAGCCGCTGGATCGTCGCCCGCTCCAGGGTGTGCTTCAGGCCGCTGCCATCGACTACCGGCGTCGTTTTCGCCCGCTGGGCGAGCTTGAGAATCTGCCGGAAGGCGTACCGCTTCTCGCCCACCACAAGCCAAATGTCGGCACCGCCGACACCCATGCAATCGACCTTGCCATCCAGGTCGGCAAACATCTGACCGAACTTCTCCAGGTCACCGTCGGTGCCGATGCGCTCGATCTTGAACGACTCGCCCAGGATCTCGACCTCTTGGCACTTGTTTCGCTTGCTCGAACCAAGCGACACGCTCACCACATGCTTCATTTCAAGTCCTAGAAGACGGCGACGGCTTCGATTTCGACGTCCGCACCACGCGGGAGTCCGCTGACCGCGAAGGTTGCGCGGGCAGGCGGCGCGCCGGTGAAGAACTCGGCATAAACCTGATTGACCTCGGCAAAGGCCTCCATGCTCGTGAGGAGGATCGTCGTCTTGACGATGTGGTCCATCGTGAGCCCTTGGGACTCGAGGACCGCCTTGAGGTTGGTGAGGCACTGCCGGGCCTGGGTTCCCGGTGCGCCGGTGACCATATCACCAGCTGGGGTAAGCGGAATCTGGCCAGAAAGGAACAGGAGCTTCCCTTCCGCGATCATCGCTTGGCTGTAAGGGCCGACGGCAGCAGGGGCATTCGAAGTGGAGACGGCTTCACGTCGCATGCCCCTACTTTAACCGGTCGGACCCCGCTCTTGCCTAAAGCTCGATGCTCCACGCATCCTGGAGGCCATCGCGGGTCAGCGACTTGGCGTGGAAATCTCCAAAGAGCGTGTTGTAGCGAAACTCGCGCATCTTGTTGAAGAACTGCTCGGCGTTGTCCCCCGGCTGGAGCGCAGGCTGGGACCCATGCCAGTGCCCGGCACCATCAAACAGGTAGTTCACGCTCGCCGGTAGCTGGAAGCTGGTCTGGGTGAACGACTTGAAGGCGATCTCGGTTCGGAAGAAGTAGGACGACCGATAGACCTGCCACATCGTCGGCGACGATCGGAAAGGCTCGGGCCAATGGTTGTCCAGAACATACGTGCCATCGTCCGATGGGCACCGGAAAACGTCGCGGTTCTTGCAATACGGCTGGAGAACATCGACCAAGAGCGGCATCGACGGGATCAGGGCCTGGAATTCTGGGCTCGCGCTCCAGATCTGGGGTGCCCACTTGTCGCTCGCGTCGAGCGCGTTCGGGAATCGGTCGTCATAGTCCCCCATGTAGAGGCCGGTGGCGAGTCCCGCTTGCTTCAGGTTGCTGATGCATGCCGCCTGCTTCGCTGCCTTCTTGGCCTTCGCGAAGACCGGGAAGAGGATCGCGGCAAGAATTGCGATGATCGCGATGACCACCAAAAGCTCAATGAGAGTGAAACCAACCCTACGCATACTGTTCATTATCGTTTGCTCCTACCGAACGGTTCCCACCGTTCCATTGTAGGACAACTTCACCCCAGAGCGGTTTCTTTGAGATGGGCAGAATGGGTATTATGTCCTTTCTGCACCTGTGACCAACGCCGGCCGAGGCGTTGCCAGGCTACCGAGGAACCCCTTGCCCAAGACGATTGAACTCAAGCCCGAAGAACTGCTCGCACGGTCGTATGTCGATCGACTCCTGCTCCGCCAGCTCGCCGAGATGGAGTCCGCGGTCAAGCTGAGTGAGCTTGCCGACCGACTGCAAACCCATGGTGTCGGCCTTGCCGCCGTCCGCTCTCTTCTTGCTTCAAACGCCGAGGCGTTTGCCTACCACGAGCGAAAGTGGGTCCCCGCCGCACGAATTCTTGGCTCCGGTCGCCCGTTCGCTTACGCGGTCGAGACCGCCCTCAACCAGTTTGGCCAGCCGACCCCGATCGACCTTCTTGCCGCTGAAGTGGCCCGAAGCCGCGGAACCGAATACGAAGAAGAGCGCGAGCGCGTTCAGCGCATGGTCGACCGCGACCCGCTCCTCAGCGTCCACGGCGACGAAGTTGCCCTTCGCACCTGGTCGTTCGACGCCACCGATGAGGGACGCACCCGCGCTTATGCCAACAACGGCGTGAAGGCCGAAGATGTGGAAGCCCTTCGCGCCAAGCTCGGTGAAGTCGATTGGAAGAACCCCGAAGCCGTGCACAAGGCGGTCAAGGCCGCTGCCCCTGTGAGCATTAAGCTCCTCGGCGCAGTCGCTTGGAGCACGCTGAACAGCGAAGATCCTCGCTCGCCGCTCGTTTTTGACCCCGCTGCGTTCTACTGGATGACCGTACAAACCCCGGGCATCGTGAACGCTGCCGGCATGCTCGTCGCGCCGGAAGACGCCAAGAAGTGGGTCCAGGTCGCGGTGAAGCTCGCCGACAAGCTCGCTCCGTCGGTCGACGTGGAAGACGCGGTTGCGATTGAGGTCAAGCCAGCCGACACCCAGCGCATGGTCGAGAAGGTTCTCAGCAGCAGCACCTCGGTGACCGCGACCAAGCTCCTCGAAGAGTTTTACGAAATCACCGCTAGCAACAAGACGTTTGTCGATGACCTCGCCAACGTTTGCGACGCGCTCCGGGCCGATCCCAAGGTCCAATGGGTTGGCGGCGACCGATTCCGAAAGGCAGGCGATCAGCCTGACTTCATCTTCGAGACGCCCGAGCCGTTCTTCTTTGTCCAAACCACCAACGTGGATGAGGAAGGCGAACTCGTGGACGTCGAACTCATCGACGACGGTCTCAGCAGCTCGCTCCGAAAGCTCATCGTCCACCCGCTCGCAATGGACGTCCTCGACGAGGACATCGCCCCCGCGCCGAAGACGATGCCCGAAGAGGTTCGACTCGTTCTCAAGTCGATCCACCGCGAACTCGGCACGTTCCCGCTGGCTCAACTTCCGACGAGCTGGATCGATGCACAGCCGCAGACCCAGGAGCTCATCTTCACCGATGCCGCCGGTCGCGAACTCGAAGTTTGGATGAACAGCGAGACCCGACTGATGTACGGCCTCTTCGATTGGTGGTTCGAGCAGCCGGTGGAAAGCGGTGCCGTCTTCACCCTCGCCCGAACGTCGAAGCCCAACGTCTTTGAATTCGCATGGATGGATCAGCCCGATCCCGTCGTCTACATCTCGAGCCAGCGAATGGAAGAGCTGCGCAACCTCGGTGCCGAGCACGAAGGCGAATCCACGCTGAAGCTGCTCATCGCCGTGATGTCGCACTGGCCGAAGGGTGCGGACTACCTCACCATCCTCGCCGAGCTCAACGTGGCCCGAAGAGCAAGCCGACGACTCGTCGCTTCGCTCCTCAGCAGCTACCAGTGCTTCTACCAGCGATCGGGTAGCCCGGTCTGGCACTTCGACAACAAGAAGGTGGACCAAGGCTTCGATAAGTCGAAGAAGAAGTTCATCAAGAGGTAAATCTCGCGCAGATTGGGTACAATGCGCCGACAAGACTAACGAATCGATATGGCAAACAAGAAGTCAAGTAAGAAAGACCTGCGACGAATCGCAAAGCGACGCGTTCAGAACCAAGAGCTCCGAACCTCGCTCAAGACCTACGTCAAGAAGGTCCGAACCGCGATCACCGGTGGCGACAGCACTGCGGTGGCGACGACCCTCACCGCTGCGGTCAAGAACCTCGACAAGGCAGCCAAGCGAGGCGTCATCCACAAGAACGCCGCTGCTCGACGCAAGAGCCGCATCGCTCGCGCCGCCAACAAGGCGCTCGCCGCTTCCAAGTAAGCAGCAAAAAATCAAAGCCGCTTGAGGAATCCTCAAGCGGCTTTTGTCATTTGTCCCTGTCCCCCGGGGCTACATTCCCTTCGCGAGTCGGGCAAAGGTCTCCCGGTCCACCGCACGCATCAAAGCCTCGTCGTAGCTGACGTTGCCATTCTTATAGTGGTGGGCGAGCGAGCTATCCAGGGTCTGCATTCCCACGCTTGCATTCGTCTCGATGATCGAATACATCTGGTGGGTCTTCCCTTCTCGGATCAGGTTCTTGATGGCGGGAGTGCCCACCATGATCTCAATCGCGGCGACGCGGCCGCCACCGAGCCTCGGAAGCAGCTGCTGGCTCACAACGCCTTCCAGCGTGTTGCCGAGGAGGACGCGGATCTGGTCCTGCTGGTCGCTCGGGAAGACGTCGATGATTCGGTCAATCGTCGCCGGGGCATTGCGGGTGTGCAACGTACCGAAGACAAGGTGACCGGTTTCAGCGAGCGTCAGCGCGGCCTCGATCGTCTCGAGGTCACGAAGTTCACCGACGAGGATGATGTCGGGGTCTTCTCGGAGCACGGCGCGCAGGGCGGCATGGAACGAGAACGTGTCCGCGTGAAGTTCGCGCTGGTTGACCATGCACTTGTTGTGGTTGTGCAGGTACTCAATCGGGTCCTCCATCGTAATGATGTGGCCGTCACGGTTGCGGTTGATGTCGTCGATCATCGTGGCGATCGTCGTCGACTTACCCGAACCCGTCGGTCCCGTCACGAGGACAAGGCCGCTGATGCGCTTGCTGATCTCGCGGATGACCGGCGGCAGACCCAGGCTCTCAAAGCTCGGAATCTTGGTCGGAATCGTTCGCATCGCCGCCGCGACCGAGCCGCGCTGAACGTAGACGTTCAATCGGAATCGGGCCGTGTTCTTGATGCTGTAGGCGCAGTCAAGCTCGTGGGTCTGCTCAAACTTCTGGATGCTCTCGTCGCTGAGGATTTCGTAGATCAGGCGGCGCGTGTCCTCGGCGGTCAGGACGCTGTACGGCAGAGGCAAAATTTCGCCGTCCTGGCGGACCATCGGAGGCAGACCGACCGTAAGGTGGATGTCGCTCGCCTTACGCTCGAGCGCCATGCGCAGCACGTCGTCGAGGTGAACGTCCTCAATCGGCTTGGCATCGCTGACCTCCATCATCGGACCGAGGGGGTCAACCTGGTCGTAGCGGTGGTCGCTGACGTCAATCTTGTGGACCGACGGATCGACGGTGATCGGCTTGTAGTTGGACATCATCGCCTCGTGGTCAGACTTGTCCACGCGGTCGAGGTCCTGGAGCAGCCGATTCGCTTCTTCCTGGAGGGGCGTCTTCGCCACCGGCAGCGGTGCTAGTGGCTCGATCACCGGTTCTGGAGTCGTCGATGGGTTCTCATCCGCAAAGTTATAGACCAGCGACTCAACGGGAGCCGGGGGAACGCCGGTCGTCGGGGCCACTGGCGGCGCCTCAGGCTTGGGTGCCTGGGGCTTTTCCTCCGAACCCGGAATGAGTTGATTCCAATTGAATTCGCTCGCCATAGTGGGGCCATTCCACATTTGGCGGGGTTTTTCGAAAACAATTTTAGTGATTATCGAACGGGCCAGCCCATCGCGCTCTTCACCATCCGCATCGTCTCCGAGGCGACCTCACGGGCGCGCTCTGCCCCGTCGGCGAGAATCGCTTCAATCGCGGCGTCGTCAAGTTCGGCGCGTCGCTCACGCATCGGTCGCAGCATCTCGTTCAGGCACTCCGTGAGCTCCTTCTTGTTCTGCATGCAACCACGTTCGCCCGCACGGTCCTCTTCCCACTGGGTCTGCCACTGAGGCGAGTACAGCTTGAGGTACTGGCACACCGCGCAGCCTTCCGGGATCCCAGGATCGGTCTTTCGCATCTTCGTCGGCGTGGTGAAGGCCGATTTGATCTTCGCCGCCGTCTCGTCCTCGGTGTCGGAAAGGTAGATGCAGTTGTCGTACGACTTGCTCATCTTCCGCATGTCGAGGCCGGGCACCTTCGCACGGGTCTCGTCCTTCGGGATCAGATACCTGTAGGGTGTAAAGACCTCTTGACCGTACAGCCGGTTGAACCGGGTGCCGATGTCGTTGCCGATCTCGAGGTGGGGAGCTTGGTCGCGGCCCACCGGAACGCCCATCGGGCGATACAGCAAGATGTCGGCGGTCTGGAGCACCGGATAGCCGAGAAGGCCGTAAGGTTCGCGCTCTGCGCCGCCCATGTCGTCCTTTTTCTCCTTGTAGGTTGGCACCCGTTCCAGCCAGCCCAGCGGGGTGATCATGCTGAACAGGAGGTGGAGCTCGGCGTGCTCGGTGACGTCGGACTGTCGGAACACGACACTGCGCTTGGGGTCGATGCCCGCCGCAACGTAGTCCTTGGCGACCTCCCTTGCGTTCACCGCGACCTGAGCGGCATCCTCGTACATCGTGGTCAGGGCGTGGTAGTCGGCGACCATGCAGAACATGTCGTAGCCTTCTTCCTGCATGTCCACCCAGCTCCGCAAGGCACCCTCGTAGTTGCCGATGTGAAGTCGGGGGTTCGAAGACCGCATGCCGCTGAGTACGCGCTTGTTCATTGAGTTTTATTTGATGCCGAAGAAGAACTTGGCAAGGCCGATGATCACAGGAGCAATGAGCTTGCTGATCACGTCGAACTGCCGAGGAAGAAGGATAAGGGCAAGGAGAATGATGCTGCCGTATGTTCGGTTGAACCGGTACCAGCGGAAGCGGAGATTCTCGGGCAGGAACGCGCCCACCAGCCAGTGGCCATCAAGAGGGCCGAGGGGGATGAGGTTGAACACCATCATGCCGATGTTGATCAGCACTCCAAGCGCAAAGAACGTGAGGAGAACGTTGCCTGCTGAATGCCCCAGCATCCCTGCGATGTCCTCTTTGCTCGCTCCGAGGAGCCGAAATGCAAGCGCAAAGATACACGCGAGCAACAGGTTCATCATGGGACCCGCAAGGACGCTGATGAAGTGATCCCACCGGGGATTTTTCATCTTGTCTGGGCGGACCATGACCGGCTTACCCCAGCCGATGCCAACCCCCGCGATGATGGTCACGAGGAACATCACGGTGCCGAGCGGATCGAGGTGGGCCAGCGGGTTGAGCGTGACCCTTCCCTGCATGCGCGGGGTCAAGTCGCCGGCAAGGTCGGCGAACTTCGCGTGACCGTACTCATGCAGCCCGACGCTGATCACCACCACCACAAAGGCGATGGCAACGTACATCCAGTCGATGTTGCTGAAGTTCATTGTTATCCGGTGGGTCCGATCCTACGCTCCCTAGCGAAGATTGTGTCCCAATTCTCACGGTCCTGCACGAGTACGGGGCCATCCGGGCGCAGGAGCACAGTAGCAGGGCGCGCGAAGCGGTTGTAGTTGCTCGCCATTGAGGCGTTGTAAGCCCCGGTGCTGAGGGCCACGAGGAGGTCGCCTTCGGCGGCTGCCACCGGCATCTCGACGTTGCTAAAGAGGTGGTCGACTTCGCAATGCGCGCCGTAGACCTCGGCCGTCCGAACGCCATCAAGGTCAAACGAGACTGCGCCTGGGCCATCGGTCACGTAAGCGTAGTTCGAGGCGCGGAACCAATCGGTGCGATAGTTCGCCCCATAGAGCGCGGGGCGAGGGTTGTCGCTCAGTCCGCCATCGACGGAGACGAACGGCACGCCGCTGACTTCCTTGATCGTCTCGACGCGGTAGATCGTCACGCCTGCATCGGCGACGAGGGAGCGTCCTGGCTCTTGCTGGAGCTGGATCGAGTCGGGCACTCTCGCCCGCACCGCACCCACGAGCTGACGGCAATACTCCGCGATGCTCAGCGGTTGGGGGTCTCCGGCATAGGCCACGCCGAGCCCGCCCCCCAAGTTCAAGATCTGGAAGGCAAACCCAATCTTTTCCGCCATCGCGGTGCCGAATTCTGCCATCCGAATCGCGGCATCCACCTGCGCTTCGGGATCCAAAAGCTGGGAGCCGACGTGTCCGTGCAACCCGACAATCGGCAGACCTGCACGAATCATGAGCTTCAGCGCCTGCTCGGCCGAGCCCTCCAAGATTGATAGCCCAAACTTGGTGTCTTCGTGGCCGGTACTGATCTTCTCGTGGGTCTCGGGCTGGACGCTCGGGTTCAACCGCAAAAGCAACTTTGTATTCTTGAACTTAGACTTTCGGTCCGCCAACCGCTGGGCTTCTGTTAAGGAATCAACGACAATCTTGCCTATTCCCTCCTCCAGGGCGCGGTCGAGCAGTGCATTCGACTTTGCGTTGCCGTGGAGGTGGCATTCGGCGGCCGGGACACCTGCCCTTAGGGCGGCTTCCAACTCGCCTTCGCTTGCAACGTCGATCGTGAAGCCCTCCTGGTGCAAGATCTCGATCACGGCAAGCGTGGAGTTGGCTTTGCTCGCATAGCTGAGAATCGAGCCGGGGGCAGCAGACTTGAACGACTCGCGATAAGCGCGAGCCCGGGAGCGAATGGTGGCCTCATCGAGGACATACAGAGGGGTTCCGAAGCGGTCGGCCAAATCCCAGGCTTGGCCCGACTCAAGACGGAACGGAACTTCGTCCATTCACCCATTATGCCCGCCAACCCACAAGCTACACTTAGGCGGTGAAGCGCGTCGTCATCCTCGGTTCCACCGGCAGCATCGGAACCCAAACCCTTGATGTCATTGCCCAATTCCCCGATCGCTTCAAGGTCGTTGGTCTCGCCGCACGGCAAAACGAGTCCCTCCTCCTAGAGCAAGCGGCCAGATTTGACGTTCGCCACCTCGCGCTTTTCCAAGGTGCCACCGCTCCTCACATCCGCACCGGGATGGAAGGGCTGATTGAGCTCGCCACCCTTTCCGAGGCCGACATCGTCGTGGTCAGCGTCGCGGGTGTCATCGGCCTCCAGCCCACCCTTGCCGCCATCGAAGCGGGCAAAGACATCGCCCTCGCGAGCAAAGAAGTGCTCGTCGCCGCGGGCGAAATCGTCATGCCGGCGGTCGCTCGCAACGGCGTGAGCCTCAACCCCATCGACAGCGAGCACAGCGCGGTCTTCCAGTGCGTCCAAGGGTCCAAACCTGAACAAATCGATGAGGTCATCCTCACTGCGAGTGGCGGACCGTTTCGTGGATGGTCACGGCCTCAACTTGAATCAATCTCCGTCCAGCAGGCCCTGAATCACCCAACCTGGTCGATGGGAGGCAAGATCACAATCGACTCCGCCACCCTCATGAACAAGGCCCTTGAGATGATCGAGGCAAGGTGGCTTTTCGGGGTCAAACCTGAACAGATCAAAGCAGTCGTCCACCCGCAATCGATCATCCATTCGATGGTGAAACTGACGGACGGGAGCGTTCTCGCCCAGATGGGATGGCCGAATATGCGGCTGCCCATCCTCTATGCCCTGGCCTATCCCGAGCGGCTCCCGAACGACCTGAAGCCCTGGAGCCCACTCGACAGCCCACGGCTGGACTTTGAGCCGATCGATACCGACGTCTTCCCGGGCCCGAAAATGGCGATCGAGGCGATGCAGATGGGCGGAACCGCGCCTTGCGCCTTCAATGCCGCCAATGAAGAGGCCGCGAATGCCTTTTTGCGGGGCGAAATACCCTTCTTAGCGATTGACGAAACGGTCGGCACGGTCCTTGCGTTACATAAGACCAAGCCGGTCACGCTTGAGGACCTCTTATCGGTGGATAATGAGGCACGCGAGCAGACTCGCCAGCTTCTTGCTCAACGCTCATGATCGTCCTCACCTATCTCCTGGTTGCCGTCGTCTTTGTGACGCTCTTTGCGCTGCTGGTTGCGGCTCACGAGTGGGGCCACTACCTTTCGGCGCGCATGTTCCGAATGGGCATCGAAGAGTTTGCGATTGGGATGGGCAAGAAGATCGCGGTCTGGCGCCGGCGTAAGCAGATCCTCGACGACGGCACCGAGCTTGAGACCGAGTACACGATTCGCCTGCTGCCGATCGGTGGTTTCGTCCGCATCCGGGGCATGGAGCCCCACGAGGACGGATCGGAAACCAAAGTCGCCAACGGATTTTATGCTTCCCACCCGTGGAAGCGGCTCGTGGTGCTCTTTGCGGGGCCACTTTTCAGCCTCCTCGCGGGCGTCATCGTGCTCACCGGGCTTTACTCCTTCTCTGGGATTGATCGTGCAGTGAATAAGCCGGTCATCGGTGCAGTGAGCGAGAAGGGGGCCGCGTTCCAGGCGGGAATGCTCGCCAACGACCGCGTGGTCAGCATCGACGGAACTCCGGTCAACTCCTTCTCCGAGATCGTCAACAAGACCTATCAATCCGGAGGCAAGCCCCTCAGCTTTGTGGTGGAACGCGACTCGAAGTTGATGACCCTCATGGTCACGCCCATTCTCGCCAAGGGCTTCCGCTTGGATAGCAACCTTGAGCCGCTTCCGGGAAGAGAGGATCTCTACCGGCTCGGCGTGAGCTTCAAGATGGAGCGAGTTGGACTTACCTTTGGTGAGGCCCTCTCCGAAGCCTGCAGCTATCCTTTTAAGGCAATTGGTGGCCTCCTTGCCATCGTGAAGAAGCCCGCGATCTTCGAAGACTCGGTCGGTGGACCCGCGACTATCGTCAGC
Source organism: Armatimonadota bacterium (assembly GCA_018268355.1). GTDB lineage: Bacteria > Armatimonadota > Fimbriimonadia > Fimbriimonadales > Fimbriimonadaceae > JAFDWR01. Next base: position 695,782 of record JAFDWR010000001.1, read on the forward strand.
GCGGTGAAGTCGAGCGTGGAAAGCAGCCTCTACTCGGTGATCAGCCTCGGCGGACTGCTGAGCATCTCGCTCGGCATCATGAACCTCCTTCCCATCGCTCCGCTCGACGGTGGCCAGATGGTGATGGCGTTCGTGGAACTCCTCCGCGGTGGCCGACGGCTGAGCTTCAAGGTTCAAAACGCGGTGATGACGGCGGGATTCATGATGGTGATGCTGCTCATGGTGAGCATCCTCTTCGTCGACTTCCGGCGATTCACCGGTGGCGATCCGAACAAGCCGACGCCGCCCGGGGCAACCTCAACCGCCACGCCTAAGCCTGCCGCGACGCCTGCCACGAAGTAAACGCCGCGCGCGCCGCTTCGAGCTTCATCGCCCGCTTCACCGCCTTGTCGCGTGGCACCGGCTCAGGGTCGGGGAGAAGGCCCCAGTTGATATTCATTGGCGCAAAGTCGCGGGGCGTGTCATCCATCAGGTGCGAAATCAGCGAGCCATAGGCGGTCTCTCGGGGCGGCACCGGCAGTGAATCGCCGCGTAACCTCGCCACCGCGACGAGACCCGAATAGATCCCCATCGCCGCCGATTCGACGTAACCCTCGACGCCCGTCAGCTGGCCCGAGATGCCGATGTTCGGCCGGTTCTTCAGCGTGAGGTCCGGGTTGAGGACGCGCGGCGCGTCGAGATAGGTGTTCCGGTGGATCACGCCATAGCGAACGAACTCGGCGTTCTCCAGCCCTGGAATCATCCGGAAAACCCGCTTTTGCTCGCCCCATTTCAGGCGGGTCTGGCAAGCGACGAGCGAGTAGAGGGTCTTCTCCTTGTTTTCGGGCCGGAGCTGGAGCGCGGCCCAGGGCCTTCGCCCGGTTCGAGGGTCGGTGAGGCCAACCGGCTTGAAGTTGCCAAACGCAAGCGACCGTGCTCCGCGCTCGGCGATGACCTCAATCGGCATGCACCCCGCGAAGTACTTCACCTGCTCGGTGAAGCGGTCCTCCAGGGTCTGAAGCTTGTAGGCCTCGCCGACCTCGACCTCGCCGCGCACGCCGCCCGCTTCAAAGGCATGGAAAGGGGCACGTTCGGCATGGACAAGCTCGTGGACGAACGCCTCGTAGGTCTCCTTGTCAAACGGGCAGTTCAGGTAGTCGTCGCCGCCCTTGTCGTAGCGGCTCTGGCTAAAGGCGACCTCAAGGTTGATCGACGAGGCCTCCACCGTCGGCGCGACCGCGTCAAAGAAGTACAGCCGGTCTCGCCCGGTTTCCGAGGCGAGCCACTCCGCCACATCGGGAGTCGTGAGCGGCCCGGTAGCGAGGATCACCTCACCAGTCATGGCGGCGATCTCCTCCGGGCCGACGGGGCGACGCTCAACCGTGATGTTGGGGTGGTTCTCAAGGGCGGCAGTGATCGCCGCGCCGAAGTTGTTGCGGTCAACGCCAAGCGCCTCGCCGGCGGGCACGCGGTGGTCCTCGGCGATCCGAAGCACGATCGAGCCGAGCGCGGCCATCTCTTCCTTCAGGAGCCCCGCTGGCGAGGTCGGCAACATCGACTTCAGGGAATTCGAGCAGACCAACTCGGCGAAAAAACCGGTCGTATGGGCGGGCGTCGATTGCACGGGCCGCATCTCAAACAGGCGAACGGGGAACCCGGCCTCCGCCACCGCCCATGCCGCCTCAACCCCCGCAAATCCTGCTCCAATGACCGTGACCATGAAGGGGAAATCTTACCGGGAATGCGATCTTTGGTCCACAAAGTGCGTCATACTAGTAGTGCGACTGAGGGGCGTTGCGACCCCAGAAGTGGGCTAGGCTCAGTCGACCGCATAGCGGGAAAAACGGCGCTCGTAATCATTCCGGGTTACGAGCGTTTTTCTTTGTCAACAAGGGAAAACGCGGCCCGGAAATCCGAAGGATAAAGAAGAAGATGCAAACCACTCAAACTCCGACATTCCTCGATTACCAGGTTGCTGACATCTCACTCGCAGAGTGGGGCCGAAAGGAAATCGCGATCGCCGAAACCGAGATGCCTGGCCTGATGGCCATTCGCGACGAATACGCCAAGAGCCAGCCGCTCAAGGGTGCTCGAATCGCCGGATCGCTCCACATGACGATCCAAACCGCCGTTCTCATCGAGACCCTCGTCGCCCTCGGCGCCGAAGTCCGATGGGCCAGCTGCAACATCTATTCGACGCAAGACCACGCCGCCGCTGCTATCGCTGCCGGCCAGACCCCGGTCTTCGCGTTCAAGGGCGAATCGCTCGACCAGTATTGGGACTTCACCCACCGCATCCTCGAGTGGCACGACGGCGGCACGCCGAACATGATCCTCGACGACGGCGGCGACGCCACCATGCTCGTCCTTATCGGCTCGCAGGCCGAAACCGACAAGAGCGTCCTTGAGAACCCGTCGAGCGAAGAAGCGGTTGCGCTTTTCGCTTCGATCAAGCGAAAGCTCGCCGAGGACCCGACGTTCTATAGCCGAATCAAGGCCAACATCCAGGGCGTCAGCGAAGAGACCACCACCGGTGTCCACCGCCTCTACCAGCTCCAGAAGGAAGGCAAGCTGCCCTTCCCCGCCTTCAACGTGAACGACTCGGTCACGAAGTCGAAGTTCGACAATCTCTACGGTTGCCGAGAGTCGCTCGTCGACGGTATCAAGCGCGCCACCGACGTCATGGTCGCGGGCAAGATCGCGGTCGTTTGCGGCTATGGCGACGTGGGTAAGGGTTCGGCCCTCGCTCTCGCGGCCCTGAAGGCCCAGGTTTGGGTCACCGAGATCGACCCGATCTGCGCGCTCCAAGCGGCGATGGAAGGCTTCCGCGTCGTGACGATGGACTACGCTGCCGACAAGGCCGACATCTTTGTCACCGCCACCGGCAACTACCACGTCATCACCCACGAGCACATGATGGCGATGAAGGATCAGGCCATCGTCTGCAACATCGGCCACTTTGACAACGAAATCGACGTCGCGTCGATGAAGCAGTTCAAGTGGGAGAACATCAAGCCCCAGGTCGATCACATCATCAAGCCGAACGGCAACCGAATCATCCTCCTCGCTGAGGGTCGACTCGTGAATCTCGGCTGCGGAACTGGCCACCCGAGCTACGTCATGAGCTCGTCGTTCGCCAACCAGGTGATGGCTCAGATCGAGCTTTGGACGAAGAAGGGCGAATACGCTCCTGGCGTCTACGTCCTTCCGAAGCACCTCGATGAGAAGGTTGCCCGGTTGCAGCTCAGCAAGCTCAACGCCCAGCTCACCCAGCTCTCGAAGGAGCAGGCGGACTATATCGGCGTTCCTGTCGAAGGCCCGTACAAGACCGAAACCTATCGCTACTAAGGCTTTGGTCTGAAGAAAAATCGCGGCGAGCCCCATCGTGGGCTCGCCGCGTTTTTGTGGAATAGCCACGGCATGCGCACCGTGCTTGCTTTGATCGCCGCTTCCGTTGTCCTCGTGGGTTGTGGATCGGCCGCGCCGGCCCCGGCGACGGAAGAAAAGGGCGTCTACGCCCAGCAGATCGACAAGGCTCGGTCCACCGCCGCCAAGGAGACCGAGAAGGTCCGTAGTGGCGAGCGCGACGTTTACGGCGGTTAGCCGCGCATCGACTCGCGGATCGGCGCGCCGACTTGCTCGACCGATAGCTCAGCCTCGACCTTTCGGTACTTCTTGAGGTTCGGCTGGCCGTTTTCGCATTCGGCGATCCAGTCCTTCGCAAACTCGCCGCTTTGAATCCGCTTCAGGGTTTCGCGCATCGCGGCGCGCGATTCTTCGTTGATCACGCTCGGCCCGGTGACAAATCCGCCCCACTCGGCGGTGTCGCTGATCGCAAGGCGCATCGCGGCAAGACCGCGCTCGACCATGAGGTCGACGATTAACTTGGTTTCGTGGAGGCACTCAAAGTAGGCCACTTCGGGGCTGAACCCGGCCGCGACGAGGGTCTCGAACCCCGCTTTGACGAGCTCGGGAATGCCACCACACAGGACGGCTTGCTCCCCGAACAGGTCGCTTTCGGTCTCCTCTTGGAAGCTGGTCTCATAGAGCCCTTTTCGGCAGCCACAACCCCACGCATAAGCGAGGACCCGGTCCCAGGCTCGGCCGGTTGCATCCTGGGCCACCGCGACGAGCCCCGGAAGCCCGCTGCCCTGCTCGTAGAGCCGCCGCAGGCCCGCGCCCGGCCCTTTGGGCGAAACGAGGCCAAAATCGACGCCCTCGACGAGCGGAATCCGCCCAAAGTGGACGTTGAAGCCGTGGGCGAACAGCACCATCTGGCCCGCCCGCAGATTGGGACGAACGCCTTCACGGAAGATCTCAGCCATCGGCACATCGGGCGTCGTCAGCATGATGAGGTCCGCACGCTTGGTCACCTCAGCCGCCGTGCCGACCTCAAAGCCGCTCGCCCGCGCCTCTTCCCCGCTCGCGCTGCCCGGCCGCGCCCCCACGATCACCCGGACCCCGGAATCGCGCAAGTTAAGCGCGTGGGCGCGGCCTTGGTTGCCATAGCCCACCACCGCCACCGTCTCGTCGCGCAGGGCGTCCTTCGGGATCTCAGGTTCGTCGAATCGGCGGGTTGCCATGGCTCATTTTGGTCGATTCGATAAACTGGGCGCGTGGTTGAAGTCAGGTGGGCAACCGTGGAGGACGTGGCGGACATTGAATCCGTGCGCATCGCGGCCTGGCGCGCGGCATATCAGGAGATCCTGCCTGCAACCGTCCTTGCCGGGCTCACGACCACGCCTGAGCGCGTCGCTTTGCTCAGCGAAAGGATCACCGAGCGGAAGGCGCGCTTCCTCGTCGCCATCCTGGACGGCGTGAATGTCGGCCACCTGGTGAGCGGCGTTCCTCAGGAATTCTCCGACCATCAGATCGGCGCGCTTTACGTGTCGCCATTCCACCAAGGACGCCGGATCGGGCCGACGCTTGTGGGGCAAGACATTGCCCTCGCCATCCAGGAGGGCGCGAGTTCCGCCTCAATCTGGAGCCTGGAAAAGAACGATCGGGCCGCCCGGCTTTACGGAGAGACCTTTGGCGCGGACGAGGTCCTCAGCGGCACCTATGACATCGAGGGCACGACCTATCCCACCCTCGGGTTTATCTATAGGGACCTACCAGGGTTGCTGCAAAGGCTCGAAACCCTCACCCAACGAACTTATAGCCCACACCTCGAACCGTAACGAGGCGAATGGGCTGGTTGGGGTCCTTCTCAATGCGGGTTCGCAGCCAGCGAATATGAACGTCCACCGTGCGCGGCGAGACGTAGGCATCCTTGCCCCAAACGCGGTCGAGAAGGGCTTCACGGGTGAAGACCTGGCCGGCATTCTTGGCAAGGAAGTAGAGGAGGGCGAACTCCTTGGGCGAAAGCGTCATGTGCTGGTCGTCGAGGAACGCCTCGTGCGACCGGGGGTCGATGCGTAGATTGCCGCGCTCGACGAGGTCGTTGCTGGTTTCCTGGGTGCTGCGCCGCAGGATCGCGCGGACTCGGGCGACGAGCTCGCTCAGGTTGAAGGGCTTGACCACGTAGTCGTCGGCCCCCATTTCGAGCCCCGCAATGCGGTCGGATTCGCTGCCTTTGGCGGAGACGAAGATGATCGGGGTGTCGGAGTCCTTGCGGATCGCCTTGCACAGGTCATGCCCCGAACGCCTCGGCAACATGATGTCGAGGATGATCAGGTCCGGTTTGACCTTGCGAAAGATCTGGATCCCTTCCTCGGCGGTCTCAGCCGCAAAGGTGGTGAACCCTTCCCGCCGAAACTTCATTTCGACGGTCTCCCGGATAGTCGCTTCGTCGTCAACGATGAGCAGCTTCATTCGAACTCGCCTAAGGCGACATTTTCGCGCCGCAATGTTAAGACGTCAATAACTTAGGAGGTTTTGCCGTTTTTCTCAGCATCTATGCGAGCTTGCTTCTCTTGGCTACGGGCAACGGCATACCACCCGGCTAGAGCAAGCCCGGCGATAATCAAAGCGTACTGAAAGCCCGGCAGGGCGCGGTACTTGACCTTCACATGCTCCACGGGCTGAGCGATCCACGTCTTCCCTTCGGGGTCGGGCTCAATAAAGAGGTCTGAGCCTAGACGGTGGAAGGTCTCTTCAGAATAGGTGTTCAGCACCCACTCCTTCGATACGGCAAAGCCCTCCTTCTGGAGGACCTCAATCGCGCGATCATTCAAGTTCTGGCACTGAGCCAGTGTGACGTACCAGTCCTCCAACCCCTGTCTGACCTTGATTGGCTTGGGAGTGACGATCATGAGAGAGAGCTCGCGAAGGTAGTCGGGAACGTCGGCAAAATCCGGCTCGCTGTATGGATAAAACGGTTTCTCTGCCTTGAACTTGATCTCGATCTTCGGTGATCGCATGACCTGCGCCTTGTTTGACGGCCGCTTGAACCGAAACGCCGAGAGGTAAAAGCTCTCGTCGACGTAGGGCTTTACCCACTCCTTGACCTCTTCACGGATCGTGAACCCGTTCTTCTTCGCCCAGAGCTGGAGTTCCTCGGGTGACTTTGCCTTCAGGACGGTGACCTCGTACTCGCCAAAGTCGACCTTGTCGAAGACCGTTGGCCCAGGCGAGGCGCTCGGTCCGGCCCCAGCCACGCCGTCGTACTTCATGTACGAGTAGTACTCCTGCTCGGTCATGTCCTCGGCGAAGAGCTTGGCCGCGACAAAGGTGATCGTCTTCTCCTTGTAGATCGGCTTGGGGATCATCGCGTCCGCGAAGTCCTGATGGACGGACTCCGAGAGCTCGCGGAAGGTAGGCATGCTCGGCGTTGGGACGATAAAGCCAAAGCTGTCACTGTTCCCCGCGAACTCGACCGTTCGGACGAACGATTCCATCTTGGTGGCGGGGTCGTAGACGATGAGTGTCCGTTCGGCCCCGATTCTCATCGAGTCATCGATTACCGCGCAGGGCTTTGCGATGGCGGTAGCCAAAAAGCTTATTCCAATGAGTCCGATTCTTTGACGGTTCATGGCATTAGTCCTCCACGAAGTCCATTGAAGGCTTCGGCGCCTTCGGTCGAGCCTTGAGGAACACCATTAGAGCAGCGGCGATGATCCCACCACCTGCAACGAGGAGCCAACCACCCGGGAAGGCCTTCCACTTGTATTTGAGTTCGTGGTAGGGCTTCTTGTACAACGGCGAGATCCCCGGATCGAGTTCAAAGGTCAGGTCCACGTCGGGTCGGACCGCCGTCTTGTCCTCAAAGGCGGTAAGGAACCACTTTCCGTCGACGTTCACGCCCTCGCTCGTGAGGGTTGAGATAGCATCGTGCCGCAGGCTTTCCACCTGAGTTGACTTTGCCGCCCAACGCGTATTGCCCTGCAGCGCGCGCACGGGTTGGGGAGCAACGAAGTAGACCTTGAGGTCCCGCTCGAAGGCCCTTCGGCCACCGGCGAGGACCTTCGGCTCCCGGTAGGGATAAAACGGCTTGTCCGTTTCGAACTTGATCTCGACCGTCGTGGACCTGTAGTTGGACTCGGCGCTTGAGAAACGAAAACACGAAAGGTAGTAACCCTTCTCAATGTACGGGCCAAGCCAGTAGGAAACGTTGGAGGGGACGTTGAAGCCATTCTTTTTGGCCCATTCCCCCAGCGCGACAGGGTCCTTTGCCTTCACGACCGCGACTTCGTACGGTCCGACCTTGGTTCGACCGAACTCCTCGTACCTTGCCCGGTCAGCGGCGGGATAAGCCGTTACTCCTGCATCTTGAGGCCCAGGGCTCTTGGCGTCGGTCACCCAGAAGCCAAACGAAAACACCCACTGAACGCGGATTTCCTGCACCACAGGAGGCTCCATCGCAAATTTGAACTTCTCAATCAGGTCCGCTGAGAGGGAGCGAAAAGTTGGCAGCGACGGCGTCGGGACGAGAAACCCGAACGACTGCGCTGGCCCCGCGAATTCGATCTGCCGGATGAATGATTCGGTCTTGGTGTTCGGGTCATAGACGATGACAGTGCCTTCAGATGTGATCGACATCCTCGGGTCGATTACCGCGCAGGGCTTCGCGATGGCGGTAGCCAAAAAGCTAAGTCCAATGAGTCCGATCCTTCGACAATCCATGCGTCCAACTCTCCGCAACTAATGGACGTAAGATCGGCGGCATTCGTCGGTCCAGACGCAAGAATGGCCCGGACGCGAACCACGTCCGGGCCATTCGCCAAAGGGGATTTAGTCCGCCGCGATGATCTCGACGTTGGCGCGTGGGACGGTGACTTCGCCCTCGCCCGCAATCGTCGCCTTGAGGACGCGCACCTCAGTGCCCGACTCCAGGACCTGCAGGGTCGAAGGCAGCTCGGTCACAGTGCCGATCTTGCCGAAGTAGGGCTCGCGGATCATGCGGATCACGGTTCCGGGCTTCAGCTCGAACGTGGCCGCCGCAAGGTGGGCCGCCGCCGTTTCGGTGCTGATCGGGACGATGACTTCGGGGCGAATAACGCCCGCTCGGATCTGGGTTGCGCCATTGAGGCTTCCCTGCTGGCCTTCCAGCGACTTGAAGAGCTGGAACGTGCGGTTCGCCATTGCGAGATACCCAAAGCCTTCGGTCACGACAAGGGTGAACTTGATCGCTTCCGAACCCGTGATTGCAACGCCGATGTCGTAGCCGAGGAAGCTGACGAGGTCGGAGTCCTTCACGCCGCCCGCGATCAATCCAGAAACGCCAAGCTCGTCGGCGCGCTTCATCGCGGCAAGGGTCACGCCCGAACCGCCGATGAGGATCATGCCCGCATCCGAATCCTTGATGTGCTGGGCGTCGAGAACTTCGTCGGGCGAAGAAACCGCGACGCGGATCGCACCGACGCGCTCGCCACCGATGCCAAAAATGCCTTGGACAAGCGCGCATCGGGTTTCGATGATCGCGCCTTCTTCGGGGATGATGTCCGCGACCTTGCCTTGAATGTAGGCGGTCACATCAACCGGAATCGAGGGTTCACGAACAAGGACGTTGCCCGTAACGTCGCTGATCGCTTCAACCGTGCCGTCGAACTCCGAGGTCACGGTCTGCTTGAACATGCCGAAAAGACCCTTGGTCTCGGCAACGACCTGCCCCTGGGTGAGCTGGTCGCCAATCTGCGCTCGGAACATGCCGGGAGCGTCCTTGGCTTCAACGCCGAGCTTCTCTGCCAGCTTGATCGTCTGCAAGATACCGGGAAGGAGTGCCCGGGCGACAATGCTGTCGGGCTTGACTTCCGATCCCACCGCGACCAAGGTCTCTCCCTTGATCGGCAATCGGCGAGTCCGGCGAACGACGATGTCCGCGCTAACGGTTAGACCAGGTGTGTATGCGCTACCCAACTTGAAAGCTCCTGAATGTGCTGGGGATTGTACTCGGAACCTAAGGCGTTTGCCCCACTGCTCCGAGGTCGAGATCGGAGGAATGGCCGGGAAAGAGCTTCGCAGAAGGATCGAGCCGGGTCTTGGCGAAGCAAACCGCGCTGACCGCCTCGCCAACGCCGGTCGCGATCAGCTTGAGCTTGCCGGGGAAGGTCGCCACGTCACCGACGGCGAAGACGCCCGACCGATTCGTTTCAAACTGCCCGTTGACGACGATCTGGTTCTTCTCGATCGTCAGGCCCCAATCCTTGATCGGCCCGAGGCTCGATTTGAACCCGATGCAAACCACGAGGTGGTCGTACTCAAGCCGGTCCTCATCCTTCGTTTCCGAATTCAAAAGGGTGACCGCCTGGAGGTGGTCGTCGCCGTGCAGCTCCTTCACCTGGCGGAAGAGTCGCATGTTCACCGCGCTCGATTGGACCTGGCGAACGGTGTCCTCATGGGCGCGAAAGACGTCGCGGCGGTGGATGAGGTCAACGCTTTCAGCAACATCGAGAAGGTGGAGAGCCCAATCAAATGCGCTGTCTCCGCCGCCCACTACGCCCACTCGCTTGCCGCGAAAGGCCTCGGTGCTTCGGACGCCATAGCTGATGCCGCGGCCGACAAAGTCATCTTCGCCGGGGACGCCGATCTTGGTCGGCGAAAAGGCACCTGCGCCGGCGGCGATGATGAGGGTGCGGGTGGGATAGCGGTTCCCGCTCGAAGTGACGAGGGTGTAGCCCTCTTCGTCTTCGATGAGTTCGCTCGCGGTTTCGCCGAGGGCGAGTTCGGGGTCAAATTGGGTGCCCTGAGCAATGAGGTCGCGGGCAAGGTCCTTGGCAAGGACCTTCGGGAATCCCGGCATGTCGAAAACGAACTTCTCGGGATAGAGCGCGGTCAGCTGGCCGCCAAGTTCGGGAAGAGAGTCGATGATACGCACCGACATGCCGCGAAGTCCCGCGTAAAAGCTGGCAAAGAGCCCACAAGGGCCACCGCCCAAGATCGTGATGTCCACCCGGTCCATGAACCCACGAGTTTACCGTTCACCCCGTCATTCGCCCTTTTAGCGGGACGGCCGACACGGAATGTCGGGCCGCCCGCAAGGGGTGTGGGGTGTTGGAGGGTAGTTTTGGCGACGGAGGGTGACCCTGGTTAGAGGGCCATCGCAGTCGCGGAGGTGGAAACCGATGGGAGCTTGGAGCGGTCGGGTTCGAGGAGAAACTCCTCGCGGCCCTCAAGCACGTACTGAATGCGGTCGGTGGTGCCATCAACAAGGTCGGTGTCGTCCCGAGCGATGTTGATGATCTTGCGGATACCCAGTTCAAGAAGGGCGTCCTTCACCCAGCACAGCTGCGTCCGAGTGTCGGCGTCCATCGCCTTGGCGCGGCTGTAGTCGAGCATGATGGTGAACTTGTTAATGTCCTTGCCATACATCGTGGCGGCAAGGTCTTTCGCCATCACCTGGATCTCGCTGGGGTCGAGCTTTCCCCCGAGGCTCGCCTCGACGAAAAAGCAGTCTTCGATCATATCGATCATGTACATTGTTCTCTCCTCTCCTTCAACCAGGACCCAGTGGTCCCAAGTCACACGTTGACCTTTTTCCCTTCCCACCGAGGAATCCGCCCTAGTAAGCGTTGCAGGAGCGAGGGAATCAAGCGGAGTTGTCAGCTAGATGGGTTAACAGCCGTTTGGAATGCCAGCCGATGGCTTTGCGAGCGGCAAAGATGCCGGGGAATGAACCTAAAAAACGGGGGAAGCCAAACCAAAAAGGTGCCCGCCGAGCAAGGGCGGGCACTGAGGAGGAGAGGGTCAGTCTTTCGACTGCGTTCTAGTATTAGTTGCGGAAAGGTTGAACCTTGCTCGCTTGACCAGGAACGTCGACAAAGGCATGATTCGGGACGATGAGATAAATGTTTTCGCCCACATCCTGCCAGGTACCTTCCAAGCTGAAATTGACCCCGGCCATGAAGTCCACGATCTTCTGTCGCAGATTGGGGTCGGTCTCGCTCAGGTTCAGAATTTGCTGCTCGCCCCGCTTGAGTCCGTTGGCAGCGGCCATCGCATCATCAAACGATCGGACATCGCGTCGGACCGAAATCGTGTAGCGATAAGCGCCTCGGACGGGCGTCGTGTGATCCACTCGGTGCTCGGGCATGTCCTCGATCTCGCTGAAATCGTCGACGGGGCGGGTGAAAAGTCGAGTGAAGAAGCCTTGCTTCTCGCGGGTTGCTGTCTCTTCCATAAGATTTTCCTCAGTTGGGCTCGCCATCCTAGCGCTCACCAAAAATGGCGGACCCGATCCGAATGTGGGTCGATCCTTCTTGGATCGCCACTTCCATATCATGGCTCATGCCTGCGCTCAAAAACTGGAGGCCGAGCGACTTTCGCCTCTCGTTGACCAAGCGGTGAAACTTCCGCGCGGCCTCCGGCTCAAGAGCAGGACCGATATGCATCAGCCCTAGCAATCTCACCAGGGGATATTGTAAAGCGATTTTCGCAAAATCGTCAAGAAAGTTCGGAAAAATTCCACTTTTTTGTGATTCTTCCCCGCTGTTGACTTCAATGAAGGCATCCACGCCCCCCGGGACCTTGCTCAATTCCTTCAGGGCTGACTCCGTTGAGACGGTGTGGACCCAGTCAAAAGCGGTCCCGATCGCCTTTGCCTTGTTGCTCTGAAGGTGGCCGATGAAGTGCCAGGTCACGTCGTCCGGCATCGCCTCGATCTTTGGTTTCGCCTCTTGCCACCGACTTTCGCCAAAATCGCGAACGCCGAGGTCGTAGGCCTCCTTGAGCAGATCGAGCGGAAACGTCTTCGAGACGGCGATGAGGGTAACCGACGCCGGGTCACGTCCGGCGGCATCGCAGGCACGGCTGAGCCGGTCGCGAACCCCTTGCAGCCTCGTCTCGAGCGACATCAGCTTAAATGCAGTTGATCGCGCGGTCGAGGTCGGCCATGAGGTCCTCGGCGTGCTCGATGCCTACGCTGAGGCGCACCAAGTTGTCGGTGAGGCCGATCTTCAGCCGGGTTTCCAGCGGTACCGAGGCGTGGGTCATGATCGCCGGGTGGTCGACGAGGCTTTCCACGCCGCCGAGCGACTCCGCGAGGGTGAACAGCTCAAGTGATTCCAGGAATCGACGCGCCCCTGCAAGGTCCGATTTGAGGAAGAAGGTGATCATGCCGCCGAAGCCGTGCATCTGGCGCTTCGCGAGTTCGTGACCGGGGTCGGTGGTGAGGCCCGGATGCCGGACGGACTCCACGCGCGGGTGGGATTGGAGCCACTTGGCGATTTTGAGCCCGTTCTCGTTGTGCCTCTGCATGCGAACCGCGAGGGTCTTGATCCCGCGCAGGACGAGGAAGCAGTCGTGGGGTCCCGGCACTGCGCCAATCGAATTCTGGAGGAACTTCAGCCGGTCGCCGAGGCCGTTTTCGCCCACGTAGCGGTCGCCGAGGGGAAAACCGGGCTCCTTGATCATCAGCGCGCCCATGACGACGTCGGAGTGGCCGTTCAGCCACTTCGTCATCGAGTGCATGACAATGTCCGCGCCGAGCTCCAGCGGCCGCTGGTTGTAGGGCGACATAAAGGTGTTGTCCACGGCTAGGAGGGCGCTGCCCTCATGCGCAATCGAGGCGATCGCGGCAATGTCCACGAGCACCATGCCCGGATTGGTTGGGGTCTCGACCCAGACGAGCTTGGTGTTGGGCCGCATCGACTCACGCACCGCAGCATGGTCGCGCATGTCGACAAAGGTGAACTCGAGCCCGCGGTTCTTCGCAACTCGGTTAAAAAGCCGGAAGGTCCCGCCGTAAAGGTCATCGCCCGCGACGATGTGGTCGCCGACCTTGAGGAGGTTCAACACCGCGTCGATGCTGGCGAGCCCCGAAGAGAAGACGAGGGCGCGATCCGCCGATTCAAGCGCCGCAAGCTGAGTCTGCAAGACCGTCCGCGTGGGGTTATCGGTGCGGCTGTATTCATAGCCTTGATGCTCGCCGGGCGACTTCTGGGCGTAGGTCGAGGTCTGATAGATCGGCGTCATCACGGCGCCCGCGACAGGATCAGGTTCGATCCCAGCGTGGAGCACCTTCGTCTCAAAGCGACTCATGGAATCCCAAGTTTAGCCGCCCCGGAGCCAAGCGAGGAGCGGTTGCCGCGACTTTGGACTGTCGAGGCTGAACGACCGGCAGTCGCCGAGTTCATCGCGGATGAAGGCCTCGGTCTTTTCGATCTCGTTGAGCGTTTGTGGCGTTGGCGGGACCCAGTGCTTGGCGACGATCTTCCCCGCATCGGGGTCGAACTCCCACCAGCCGATCAGCACGCCACGATCAAAGATGCCGTTCGAGACCATGTCCTGGAGACCGCTCACCTTGCTCGGCCCCTTCTCGCGGAAGACTTCGGAGGCGAGGTCCTTGGGCCGCAAGACGGCGGCAAGATCGCGGCGTAGGAGGACGAGCGAATCGAGGCTGCTGAGGAGCTTGATCTGGGGCTGGTTGCTTACCTGAAAGGCGGTAAAGGCTTGGATGGCTTCGGGAGTACCTAGGAGGCCGGTCTCAGGTTCGCCAACCAGGCCCGCCCGGGCGATAATGGCCTCCGCCTGCCGCTTGCCAAAGCCCGTGAACCAGACGAAATGCTCCAGGCTTGCGAGCCCGACCCATGACCAATAGCGCTGCGCGATGAGGTCTTCGGCCTCTTCGTCGGTGAGCGAACTCGGCTCCGGACCGCCCTCCCAAAGGGCGTATTTGTATCGCTCGCCATCGAGACGACCATCGACCGCGATCCGCCGAATCTTCCCGTGCGCTTGGAGTCGCCCCGTCCCGAGCGAGAGGGTCGTGGTTTGGCCTCGCTTCTTCCCTTCGTCGCCCAAGTTGCGAAGGAGGTCGCCAAGGTGCGGCTTCATCTCGCGGGGGTCCATCGCCCCTTTGGCGAGCGTCGCGAGAATGCCTTCGCATAGCGCCTGGACCTCCTCCTCACTCACGCCGAGGAACTTCTTGGCCGTGTTGATCGGGACCTCGGCAGGGGGTGTGGCGAGCTTGAGCGCGAGAGCGAAATCGCCCTGCGGCACGACATAAGTGCATCCCCGCGCGCTCGGCAGCTCGTGGATCGTGCGGGAATCCACCGCCGACTCCGCTGCGGACTTGCGGATTCCTGCCCGCGAAAAGACGGTCAAGTAAGGATTTGCACCGCCTGCTGTCCTCGCCCAGCCCGCCCGCTGGAGAACGGATTCGGCGGAGGCAGAATCGAGCGAGCCGTCGAGACCCTGTCGATTCCACCAAAAAGCTTGCAGTTTTGAAGGCGTGACCACGCCAAGCAATATATCACGCGGTCAAAATGTCGGAACTAGCCAAAGCGGAAGCAGCGTAGCAAGTGCGACCTGAAAATCACGAACAGAACTTTTCAAGTTCCGTTGAACTTCAGGCGATCTGATTCGTATTGACTTTTGGCGACAGTCCCCATGGCGTTAAATCTCCCCTTTCTGCCAACCCGAGACGACGATTCCGGGATCGAACGTATCGACCTTGCTGAGATACGACCCGACCCCGAGGCAATGGCCCTTGCCCCTGGCGAGTTCGCGCTCAAGCGTCAAATTCTTCCTCTTGCCTTTGATGGTGAGACGCTTGTCGTCGCGATGGGTTCCATCAAAAGTCTCACGGACGCCGACGACCTAGGAATTCTCGCCAACCGGTCGATCCGCCCCGTCCTTGCCGATCCGCAGCTCATCCGCGACCGCATCGAGGAGTTCTTCCTGGAGCGAATCCTCGCTGGACTGCCCGGCAACGAAGAAGCCGCCGGTGCCGCCGCCGAGATCGACGAGAACACCGACCTCGCCGACCTCACCAAGATGGCGACGGAAACCGCCGTCGTTCAGATGGTCAACCTGATTTTCGCCCAGGCCGTTCGCGACGGCGCGAGCGACATCCACATTGAGCCGTACGAGAAGGACGTCAAGGTCCGGTACCGAATCGACGGCATGCTGGGCGAAATGATGCGCCCGCCGAAGCGGATGCAAAACGCGATCATCAGCCGCATCAAAATCCTCGGCGAAATGAACATTGCCGAGCGTCGACTGCCCCAAGATGGCCGCATCAAGGTCACGATTGCGGGCCGCGCGATCGACATCCGTGTTTCGATTGTCCCTACCGTCTTTGGCGAGCGATGCGTTATGCGTATCCTCGACAAGGGCACCGCGATGCTCGGGCTTCCCGAGCTCGGCATGCAGCCCGACACCCTCGCGAGGTTCCGAAAGGTCATCAACCTGCCCTACGGCATCATCCTCGCCACCGGTCCCACTGGTTCGGGTAAGTCGACGTCGCTTTACGCCTCGCTTCAGGAGATCTGGAAGCCTTCGACGAACATCCTTACGATTGAGGATCCCGTCGAATACCAAGTCGGCGGCATTGGCCAGATTCAGGTCCGCGCGAACATCGGCCTGACCTTCGCGAACGGCCTTCGGTCCATCGTCCGCCAAGACCCTGACGTCATCATGGTCGGTGAAATCCGCGACCACGAAACCGCGGAAATCGCCATTCACGCCGCACTCACCGGTCACCTCGTCTTTAGCACCCTCCACACGAACGATGCCCCCGGCGCGATCACCCGATTGATCGATATGGGAGTTGAGCCCTTCCTCGTCGCCTCGTCGCTCGTTGGCATCGTTGCCCAGCGACTTCTGCGCCGGAACTGCCCATTCTGCTCCGAGCCGTTCACGCCGACCGAGGAGTCGCTCATCGCGGTCGGCATCACCGCTGCCGAAGCGGCCAACGCGAACTTCAAGAAGGGCAAAGGCTGCGACAAGTGCCAAGGCAGCGGATTCAAGGGTCGACAGGGCCTTTACGAACTGTGTACGGTTGACGAGAACATTCGCCGCATGACGGTCGAGCGCGCCTCGTCCAACGTGATTAAGGATTACGCGGTCGAAGCCCAAGGCATGAGGACGCTCCTTGGCGACGGCAAGCTCGCGATCCTCGATGGTCGAACCACCGCAGAAGAAGTCTTGCGCGTTTGCCAGCGGGAGGACTTTTAAGGCGTGCAATTCACGTACGTTGTCCTCGAACCGAACGGAAAGAAGCGCACGGGCTATATCGAAGCAGCCAGCAAAGAGGCTGCCACCCAAATCGTCACTGCGGACGGCAAATACCTCCTTGAACTCAAGGAAGACCGCTCCGTCGCCACCGCCGAAGACAAGGCGATGCGCCAGGGCCGCAAGGTCACCAAAGGTGATCTTGCGCTGTTCACCCGGCGTCTCGCCGACCTTTCGGCCGCTGGTCTTCCCCTCGACCGAACGCTCCAGGTCATCGCCGAGCAGTCAGAAAATGCTGCCCTCAGCTACGTGGCCGAGCAAGCGCTTGAGGACGTCCGCGCGGGCTCGCCGGTTAGCGATGCCCTCAGCAAGCACCCGAAGTTCTTCCCTTCCGTCTATGCCCAGACGCTCAAGGCGGGTGAAGCTTCCGGTCAGTTCCCCCAGGTTGCCGCCAGGCTCGCCGACTTCCAAGAAAAGGAAGTCGCCCGCCGAAGCCAGATCATCTCCGCGCTGATCTACCCGGCGATCCTGGGAAGCACCGCCGTCCTCGTCATCATCTTTCTTCTCACCTTTGTCGTCCCGCGACTCTCGGGCGTCTTTAAGGACCTCGGCAACGACCTCCCGATCACCACGCGGATGCTGCTCAGCACGACCGACTTCATCACCACCAACTACATCCTGATTCTCATCAGCATCGTGGTGGCAGTGGTCGGCTATCGCGCTTGGAGCGCGACCGAAGGCGGAGCGCTCGCTAAGGACTCGTTCCTCCTCCGCGCCCCCGTTTTTGGCACCGTCATCCGAAAAGCGACGGTCAGCCGGTTTGCCCGCGTCCTCAGCACCCTCGTCTATGGCGGTGTTCCGATCCTCGAATCGCTCCAGCTCGCGGGACTCGCGGCTGGTAACCGCGTCTTCATGCGCGACGCCGAAAAGGTCTCGCAAGACGTTCGCGATGGCCGCGCGATTGCGGATTCCATGCGCGACACCGGTGCCTTCCCTCCCGTCCTCACCCACATGGTTGCCATTGGTGAGGAAACCGGCGACCTGCCGTCCATGCTCAACCGAGTCTCCGACAGCCTCGACTTTGAGGTTGACATGGGCCTTCGTCGCGCCGTTTCGTTCATCGAACCCTTGATCATGCTCTTCATGGGCGTCTTCGTCGGCTTCGTCGTCCTCTCGGTAGTCCTACCGATCCTTGCCGCACAAAACACGGTGAAATAATGCACATCCTGAAAACACTCCAAATGGGTTCAACTCGTGACCGCCGACGCCGCGGCTTCACGCTCATTGAACTTCTCGTGGTCATCATGATCCTCGCGATCTTGGCCGCGATCATCGTCCCGCGCGTCGTCAGCCGAACCAGCGATGCCAAGCTCGCCAAGGCCCAGTCCGACATGGCTGGTCTCCGCAGCGCGCTTGACCAGTTCCGCGTTGACTGCGACCGCTATCCCAGCCAAGAAGAAGGCCTCGCCGCTCTTCGCGAGGCGCCGCAGGGTTCCACCGGCTGGAAGGGACCGTACATCACCAAGGAGCTCCCGATGGACCCTTGGAACCACGACTACCTCTATGCGCAGCCCGGTGCCGCTGGCCCCGATAGCTATGCAATCAAGTCGCTCGGACCCGACGGCGTGGAATCGGACGACGACATCTCAGAAGGAGACAAGTAAGGACGTGCAGACTCAGGGACGAAATCGAGGTGGCTTCACGCTGATTGAACTCAGCGTCGTCATCACGATTTTGTCCCTGCTGTTCATGGCTGTCCTTCCTTCCATCCGCGCCCAGCAGGACTCACGCGCCAGCGTGACCTTCCTTTCCTCGCTTCGCCGACTTGCGCTCGATGCCCGAACTCGGGCGATTGATCGTGGCGAGACCCTGACCCTCACCTACAACGACGGTGACCGCGTTCTCGAGCTGCGGCCGCCGGGCGAAAGCAATGAGGAGTTTGGCGATCCCGTCATGACCGTTCGAATGCCAGGTAGCGCGGTGCTCCAGAACTTCCAGCAAGGAACGAACCTGTCGTCCTCGGCCGATTGGCAGATTCGACTCTTTCCCGACGGAACGTCGGATGGTGGCGGGTTTGAGGTCCTTGATTCCGACAAAACGACCTACTTCAGGATCGACGCCAACGCCCTCCTGTCCATGGGTAGCGGCAATCTTCCCGATGTGACCAACGAACGGTGGGAGGCCGGAACCCTTGAACAAAGGCTCTCTTCGCCGTAGGCTCGGTCTCACCCTCGTCGAGGCTCTCGTCGCCGTCACCCTTGTGGCGATCGGCGTGGTCAGCGCGTTGGGGGCCATTGCGGCGATCAACAACGGCGAAGTTCGCATCCGCGACATCGAAAAGATGTCCCAGCTCGCCAATCGAAAGCTCGACGAGCTCGTGGCGACAGGCCAGATCACGAACACCCTCGGCGATGGCGATTTCAGCCAAGACTACGAGCCCAACTATAAGTATTCGGTCGATGTCCAGCCTTCGGGGATCGAAAACCTTGACGCCGTCACCCTCACGGTGAGCCGAACGGATAAAGACTCGAACTGGCCGACGTCGAAGGTGAACACCCTCGTCTTCACCGCTCCGGTGACGGGAGGAACAACGCCATGAGGAATCGGCGCGGCATCACCCTCATCGAGCTTCTCGTGGCCCTCGTGATCGCGGCGATCATCGCGGCGACGGCCGCGCGCTCCTTCTCGTTTGCCCTCACCGCCCAGCAACGCCTGGACGACGCCCACCTGCGCGACCAACGCATCCGTGCCTTCGAGCAGCGATTGGTCGACCTCATCCGAGGCGCGGAAGTCACTTCGAGCGCAACCAACGAAGCGAGCTTCTTCATCGGCGCCGACAGCCCCGACAGCCTCTCGGGCGGCGGCGGCTTGGAAGGTTCCAACGCGACGAGCCTGACCTTCACGACGTTTGGCGGACGCATCAATGCGAGCACGCTTGACTCGGACGACGACTTCGAGACCCTCAACCAGAACGTCGGTCCCCAGGGCGGCGTCACCGAGGTGAGCCTCAGCATGACCCCGGTCGGAACGCCCACCGGTGTTGAAGGTGGCCTCTATCTT
Source organism: Armatimonadota bacterium (assembly GCA_018268355.1). Taxonomy (GTDB): domain Bacteria; phylum Armatimonadota; class Fimbriimonadia; order Fimbriimonadales; family Fimbriimonadaceae; genus JAFDWR01. The sequence goes on from JAFDWR010000001.1 coordinate 715,150, forward strand.
CGCGAGCAAAAGCCCGCCGATGGCGACCCAACCCAGGGTGGATTTGAAAGCCAGCTCAACGCGGACGTCACGAATATCAGCTTTGAGTTCTTTGATGGTGAGGCATGGCAGACTTCCTGGGACACCCGAACCCAGCAGGGCGTGCGCCGCATTCCCGCTGCCGTCCGCGTCACCTACAACCTTTCGTCGGATACGAACGATCAAAGTCACGTTCTCGTCATCCGGCTCCCGCATAGCGACGTGACCGTCGATAACCCCGCGACCCAGACGGCAGGAGCGACCCAATGAAGCGCAGAGGAACCGTTTTCATCCTCGCCCTACTGACCGTGGTCGCCCTCACCGCCGTGGTCGCGAGCATGTCGATCAGCCAGCGTTCCGCCGTCCTTTCGCGGCTGCGACGGGTGGAAATGATCCGCGCCGAGCGCATCGCGGAAGCGGGAATTCAGCGCGCCATCGCCGAGCTTTCGACCCGCACCACCGGCCCTGTCCTCACTACTGACAGTTGGGCGACGCTTGGCAACAATGGCGACGACCGATTTGTCGTCGGTGCAGACAGCTTCCGCATCCAGGTGATCGACGCGAGCAGCCTCGTCAACATCAACAATGCCCCCGAGGAGCAGCTCCAACGGATGCCGCTTACCCAAGAGGAGATCGACTCCATCCTCGACTACCGTTCGGCGGGCGAGACGCCCCGCGCTACGGGTGCCAAGGACGACTACTACAACGCGCTGACCACGCCCTACAACGCGAAGCTGCTGCCGTTCGAGACGCCTGACGAACTCCTCCAAGTCCGTGGAATGACGCCGAAGACGCTCTACCAACCCCAGGAGAACGTCTCGGGCACGACGCTCGTTGGCGGAACCGCAGACTCGCAGCCCGCGCTCATCGACCTTATCACGACGGATTCAACGTGCAGCCAGGTCGACACCGCCGGCACCCAAAAGCGAAACATCAACACCGCGAACCAGCAGGCGATCCAGCAGGTCGTCGGCAGCGCGCAGGTGGCGACCCAGATCTTCCAACGACGCCAAACCACGCCGTTCACGACGATGGGCCAGGTCCTCCAAGTCCCCGGCGTCACCACCCAGATCGCCAAGTCGCTCCTCGACAACTTCCAGATCGGCAATGGCGCGGTCCAAACGGGCAAGATCAACTTGAACACCGCGACGGAAGCGGTGCTCAACACGATTCCCAACCTACCCGCCGACCTGGTGCAAACCATCTTGTCCAGACAAAGCCAAGGATTCCAGTCGCTTGGCGAAATCATGGACCTTCCCGGCTTCTCGGTTCAGGTCGCCCAACAAACGGTCGACCAGTTCAGCGTCACCTCCGACACCTTCCTCGTAAGGGTCGTGGGAACCGCCGGCTCGTCAAAAGTCACCCTGATTGGGGTGGTTACCTTTAGAAACAACATTCCTACCTTGATTCGTATTGAACATCCCGCCGAAAGCAACGTCTCAGCCTCTCGATGGGGGTGGAACGATGAAACCACCAGCGACACCGTGCTGAAGGAGAATTCTTGAGCAAGCCTACAGCCGCACCCGATGCGGTGGTTGAATGGGGACCGAGTCAATCGACGGTCCTCAATTTGATGTCGCGTGACCGGAAGTTCGGTAACAGCCTCGCTGAAGCCTCGACGGTCCTCAACGGTCACCGAAATGTGGTCGGCGCGATCTCGCGCCGGGCAACCTTCATTCGCCAGATCCGCGTGCCGGACGCCCCGCGCGAAGAAGTCGCCAAGATCCTGGATCTCAAGCTCGACGACCTCTTCCCCGTCCCCGGCAGCGAGCTTGCCTACGACTTTCTGCTCACCGACGATCGGAACCTTGATGGTCGCCTCGCGATCGTCATCGCCGTCCGCGAGAGCGACCTCAATCAGTTCCACGACGAGGCCAAGACCCAAGGGCTGAAAGTCAGCCAGGTCCTCCCGGTTGCCCTGGGCAGCGAGGAAATCGCCCGCCAAAAGGGGATGCTGAATTGCGCGTTCGTCGAGCGTTCGGCAGAAGGCCTCGCGATTGACCTGATTCAAGGCGGACGCCTTTGCTACTCGCGCGTCGCTCCTTCCGGTCCGGGCACCGACGTGGAGGCAGAAGTCGCTCGCACGTTTGCCGCCGCCGGGATTGAGCGTGGTCCGATCATCGCGACCGAAGGCCTTCAGATCGACGGCCTCCCAGGCGCAACGACCACCCTCGAAGCCCTTGCCAAGGCGCGCACGACGATTGATCTTGAGCCACGGGCGGTCATCGAATCTCGCGAAAAGAGCCGCACCTCGGGCCGCGTTCGACTTTCTGGACTTCTCGTCGCCGGTGCTGCGCTCGTCGCTGCTTTCGTGGGCCTTGAGCGCTTTGACGCGATGTCCGCGATCCAGAAGGACGAGGCCAAGGAAAAGAAGGCTTACACGAGCGCGAAGACGATTCGTGACGGCATGAAGAAGAAGCTGGAACGCTCCAAGGCGGTCCAGATCGCCGTCGACCGTGGATTCCGGCCCGCCCAGCGCCTCACCGAGGTCCTCAGCGTGGTCACCCAAGTGACGCCATCCGACTGCTGGCTCACCGCAATCACCCTCGAGCGCGGACGCATCATGAACCTGCGCGGAACGTCGATGTCGAGCCAAAGTGTCGCCGCCTTCGTCCAGGCCCTCGCCGATAACAAGCGATTCCGCGACGCCAAGCTGACCTTTGCCAACAACGGCAAGATCGGCGACAAGGCGGTCGTCGAATTCGCAGTCTCTGCGATCCCGGTCGGCAACATCCCGCTTGTCGAAAAGACCAAGGGAGGCACCAAGAAGTGAGAATCAACACCTCAACGCCCGCGGATCGACTCGCGAACGGTCTCACGCTCTTTGCGATGCTGCTAATCACCGCCACCGTCGTGGTTGTCTTCGCGGTGCCGAAGCCGTCTCGCCAGGTCGCCGCGACCACCCGCGAGCGCAACATCCGCGACCTCAAGATTGAAGCAAAAACGCTCAGCGAAGAGGTCAAGAAGGTGGACGGCGCGGTCGACTCCCTGGTTTGGAACGAGGGTCCCGAATCGGTCAGCCCGAAGGCACTCGACTTCGTGACAAAGGTCGCCGAGCGGAATCAGGTCAAGCTGATCTCCTTCCGCCCGCAAAAGAGCGACGTCACTGAAGGCCTCACCGTACTTCCCTTCCTCATGAACGTCGAAGGCAAGTTCGAAGCGGTCGCCCAATTTGCCCGGGACCTTGAAACTTTCGAGAATCGACTCGCCGTAACACAGCTATCACTTGCGCTTGGCGAACAAGGCTCGGACAAGGTGGCTGCATCCATCGGCATCACGGCGTATCTGAACACTCCGGAAGCCGCGCCCACTCCTTCTCCGTCGGCGACCCCCTCTCCGACCCCGTCTTCAACTCCATCTACTCCGACAACTCCCTAAGCCATGGCTCAGAAACCCTTCTATAAGAATCCTGTCTATGTCGCTGGCATGCTGATCGGCGGTGTCGCCTTGTTCCTCCTCACCCAACCGCAAGAGGAGGTCAAGACGCGCCCGTCGACCAAGAAGCTGGCCCGCAAGGCAGACAAGAACTCGATCTTCATTGATCAGGACTACACGGCCAAGTTTGAATCCGTGGCCACTCCGGTTCGCAACACCTTCAAGCCGCTGCTCACCAAGGATGCAGGCAAGAACTCGGTGGACGAAGGAAAGCCGAACGGCATTCCCCAAGGCCTCGCCGAAGGTGAAGCCAACTGGATTTACACTGGCCTCGCGACGATCGACGGAAAGGCCCAAGCCCTCGTCGAGAACCCCACCACTGGAGATTCGGAATTTCTTGTCCGAGGACAGAAGTGGAAGTCGTGTACAGTGGTGGATATGAGTTCGGAATCGCTTGTGCTGCGAAGCCAAGATGGCGAGACTGTGACGATCTCGATCAACGGTGCGGAAAAGGCACCGACGACGCAACCCGTGCAAAGGGCTGAACTCCCGCCCACCGACCAACGTCAGAACCTACGAGGCCGAATTGGCCGACAAAATGACCCGAATTCCTCTACGGTGATGGAAGCACCAGGAGAAATGCCATGAACAAGAAGCTCATCGCTCTCGCCCTCGGCGCAGTCCTCTGCACGCCTGCTTTCGCTCAGTTCGATTGGGGCGGCGGATCGACCACGCCTCCAAAGCCGGCCTGGGAGGAATTCAAGCTCAACCCGAAGACCAAGCTGAAGCTGAACTTCCGCAACGCGAACGCGGATGCGGTCATCACGCTGCTCAGCAAGACCTCGGGTGTCACCATCGTCAAGGATCCGTCGCTGAACTTCCCGCTCACCCTCACGAGCGCGAAGGAAGTTTCGCTCAAGGATGCCTTCTCAATCCTCAACGCCACGCTTTCGCTCAAGAACTATGAGATGGTGAAGGAGAATAACCTCCTCATCATCCGGCAGAAGCAGAACCGAGACCAGGGTCGTGGCGGCGGTATGCCCAGCTTCGACCCGAACATGATCGCGTCGATGTTCCCGCAGGCGAACCTCAAGGTCTATCCGATCAGCTATGCCAACGCGAGTCAGCTCGCCCGCGTGGTCAACGAAGTCTTCCAGTCGCAGCAGGACCCGCTCAGCATGCTCTCCCAGATGATGGGTGGCATGGGTGGCGGCAACCGATTTGGCGGCGGCAACCAAGGTGGTCGCGGTGGAAATCGCTTCAGCGGTTTCGGCGGCATGTCCGGCATGATGGGCATGGGCCGCGGTGGCTCCTCGGTGCGCGCTTCCAGCGACGACTTCTCGAACTCGGTGATCGTCAATGCTCCGGACCGTGAGCAGGGCCAGGTTGAGCGGCTGATCAAGCAGCTCGACAAGCAGACCGATGACGTCCTCAAGTCTGAGGTCTATAAGCTCGAGTTCGCCTCCAGCGACGACCTTGTCACCGTCATCCAGAACGTTCTGAACGCCAACGCCCCGCGAGGTCGAGGCGGCGCAAACACCCAGCAGCAGCAGGGCTTTGGAGCTTTCCTGAGCGCGGTGCGCGGCCAGACCGCCGGTAGCGGAACGGTCACCAGCGACCCGCGAACGAACTCGCTGATCATTAGCGCAACCGCTGACAATCAGAAGATCATTGCCAAGGTCGTCAAGGACCTCGACACCGAGGTGAAGGTTGAGAACACCGCGATGGTGTTGACGCTCAACAATGCGCGCGCCGACCAGCTCGCGACGCTGCTTCAGCAGACCTTTGGTAGCCGAACCGGAACCAACGGCCAAAACCGCTTTGGTGGTGGCACGAACACCCAAACCCAGCGTCGAACCACGACCAACAACAATAACAACAACCGACTCCAGGGTCCGAACGGCAGCATCGGCAACGGTGCAGTCGCGCAGAACACGATGGATGCCGATGGCAAGGCGCTGAGCCTCGCCCTCGATGATCCGGGTGCCGACGAGAGCTCGCTGATGACCCAGATCGGCGTCCAACAGGGCGGCGGCTTCCGAGGACTCTTCGGACAGCAGGGCGGTCAGCGCAACAACAATGCGCCGATCGGTCGCGATGCCAACGGCCGACTCGTGAACATTCGTGACCTCACGAACCAGATCACGGTCATCCCTGACATCAACACGAACTCGCTCATCATCGTGGCGAACCCGGACAACGCGGACCTTCTCCGACAAATCGTCGGCCAGCTCGACCGCATCCCGGAACAGGTCATGATCGAGACGATCATCGTCGAAGCCTCGCTCGATTCGACTGATCGACTCGGCGTGGAATGGACGCTGACCTCACCGAAGACGCTCGGTCAGCCGGGCACTTCGACCGGCAACCAGAACTTTGGCCTCGGTGCCGCAAGTCCCGCGCTCGATGGCTTCCGCTACACGCTGAGCAGCAAGTCGATCAACGCCTTTGTGAACGCGATCCAGACGAACACGAAGTTCAACGTCCTCAGCACGCCGAAGATCTTCACCTCGAACAACATCGAGGCCGAGATCAACATCAGCCAGAGCGTTCCGTACGTTCTCAACTCGCGACAGGACGTCAACGGCAACTTCACCTTCAACTATGCGTTCCTCGACGTCGGCATCATCCTCAACGTGACGCCGCGAATCACGTCGAACGGCTACGTGACGATGGACGTTTCGCAGACCGCGAACGACCTGCAAGGCTACACCTCGTTCAACGCTCCGATCGTCAATCAGCGACAGGCTTCGACGACGGTCAGCGTGAAGGACGGCGAGACGGTGGTTCTCGGGGGCATCATCCGCCAGAACATCACCTCGACGGTGAAGAAGATTCCGATCCTGGGCGATATTCCGCTCCTCGGCAACCTCTTCAAGTCGAACAGCACGACGAAGGGCAAGACCGAACTGCTCGTCTTCCTCACCCCGCGCGTGGTGCGCTCGCCCGAAGAAGCGGCTCGACTCCGAGATATCGAAGTCAAGAAGCTCAGCCCTGGCAGCCAAGACAAAGTGAACAAGGAGATTCCGCCCAAGCCCAAGCCGAAGCCGGATCCCGACAAGCCAACTGATCGAGATAAGATCCCGCCCGTGAAAACGGGAGGCAAGTAATCCTCTAGGACAAAGAAAATGAAATCACTTCGAACCCTACTCCTGGGCATCTTCGTCGCCGCGTCGACGGTGGTTGCCCTCGCCCAAGGCGGCGGCATGCGAATGATGGGCGGACAAGGCGGCGGTAGTCCGCTCATGCTCCTCCAGCGCAACGACGTCAAGAAAGACCTCGCCCTCACGGACGACCAGATCAGCAAGCTCGAATCTCTCCAGCAGAAGATGATGGAAGAGATGCGCAGCATGTTCCAGGGCGGCGGCGGTGGCGATCGCGAAGCCATGCGCAAGAAGATGACCGAGATGATGACCGCGATGGAGAAGGAAGCCAACGGCATCCTCGACGCCAAGCAGCAGGGTCGTCTCAAGGAGATTCACCTTCAGTTCCTCGGCAACCGAGCGATCAGCACGCCGGCCTACCAGAAGGAGCTCAAGGTCACCGACGCTCAGCTCGCCAAGATCAAGGAACTCAACGACAAGAGCCGCGAAGCCATGTCGTCGATCCGCGAGAAGATGCAGAGCGGCGAGATCACCCGTGAAGAACTCATGGAGATCATGAAGAAGAACAACGAAGCCATGGACAAGGAGCTCGGCAAGATCATGACCGATGAGCAGAAGGCCCTCCTGACCAAGATGCAGGGTCGCAAGTTCGAGCGCGATCCGGACGAAGGCGGCGGCAACTAAGCCTTCGCTGACTTACCGCCTCTCGGAGCCTTCGGCTTCGGGAGGCTTTTTCTTTGCCTGATCGCGGCTTCGGTTGCGGCAATCGCCAGTTGGGTCGCGGCGAGGCCGTCTTGGCCGGTGGCGAGGTCGCCCTGTTCGCCCGTCTCAATCGCGCGCCAGAGCGCGCGCGCCATCCCTTCAAAGTTCTTCTCGCTTGCGCCCGGGCGTCGCACGGTTCCCTGCCCGGTGCGCGCCTCAAGGACATAGCCGTTGCGATTGTAGTGGAGGATGCCGCCATCGCCGACAAGGTCATAGGTGAAGATCGGCGCGACGTCCTTTGAGGTGTGGCCAAAGGTGAAACTGGTCTCCACCGACGTCAGCGAGCCATCTGCGCCGCGGAAATGGCCGTAAACGTGGTCGGGGGCGTCAAACGTGCTCACCCAGCCGCCTGCTGCGCTCTCCAAGGTCAGCTCTGTGCCGAGCCACCAACGCGCAAGGTCAATCTGGTGGACGCCGCAATCGACAAGCGGTCCGCCCTCGAGCATACGGCCCACCCAACGCGGGGATCGCTCCCAAACTCCTGGGCTCGACTCAAACCACTCGCCGTGTAGGTCCCAATCGTAGATGAGGCGCAGGGCGTGGACCTTCCCCACGATGCCTTCCTTCACCCAATCTCGGATTTGCATGGCGACTGGGCTGAACCGGTACACAAAGCCCACCATGAGGAGGGTCTTTGCCTCCGCCATCGCGCGGATCATGCGCCCGCCTGCCTCGACCGAGTCGGCGAGGGGCTTTTCACAAAGGACGGGGATCTTCCGCTCGGCGGCGGCAAGGACGGCCGCCTCGTGGGCAGCGGGAGGCGACGCGATGACAAGGACGTCGGACTTGGCGTCGAGCAGCCCCTCGAGGGTCTCAAAGCCGGGGCAACCGATGTCGGTCGCCGTGCGCTCGCGACGGACTGCGTCGGGATCAAAGACGCCCGCAAAGCCAAAGCCGGCTTGGAGAAGGGCGGGCACATGCCCAAAGTGGGCCACGTCACCCGCACCGACCAAGCCAACTTTCATGTTAGTTGGGCTGATTCTTCGTTTCTGCGCCCTTCGTTGGCTCAGCAGGAGCGTTCGTCGAAGGCATCTCGACGCGCTCGCCCATCGCCTTCTGGCCATTGGGCGTTGTGACGCGAGGATCGACCGACTTCGAGTCGGTGGCATACGAAGTGCGCGACTTGATGCCGCCCGTCGCACCGGCGAAGCCGCCGAAGCTGTAGGGGTCGCCGTTGCCGGGAGCCGCCGCGTTCTTGGTCGTCGCCGAATAGTAGCTGTCGATCGACTTGGGCGCGCCGCAACCGACAAGAGCGATGGCCGCGAGGCTAAGGATGAGAAGGTTGGTGTTCTTCATGGCTTAAAAGGTCACGTCGATGGGCTCTTCTCGCCCAGTTTCACTACTACGATAAATCGCGTCAAAGATGGCATTGAGGATCAGGCCGTTCTCGCCCGGCACCGGTGAAGGTCCGCCGGTTTCGATCGCCTTGAGGAACGCATCCACCTCTGCCAGATAAGGATTATCCACCCGCGGGATGTTGGCCGGTCGCTCGTCGAACAGCTGCTTCTCGCGCTCAGAGTAAAGGACGATGGGTTCGTCGCCCGAGGATCGGATGATCGCGCCCGATTTCGTGCCCATGAGCTGGCTGGTCAGGGGTTGGTCGGCGATATTCGCCATGAACGAGCTCTCCAGCACCACGGTCGCGCCATTCTCAAATTTCACAAGGGCAACGGCGAAGTCCTCGACGGTGAACTTCGACCGGTCGTAGTCGCCAAAGCCGTTGTAGATGTCCGGGTTCTTGCCCAAGTGGTCATAGGTCGAGCCGAGGGCCATCACCGGCTTCGGATAACCCATCAGAAAGAGCGTGAGGTCGAGGATGTGGACGCCGATATCGATGAGCGGTCCACCGCCCTGCTTCTCCTTGTCGATGAAGACGCCCCAGCCGGGCACGCCACGACGACGCAGGGCCTGCGCACGGGCGTAATAGACGTCACCCATCTGACCGGAGTCGATGTAGCTCTTCAGGAACCGCGCTGGGCCGGTAAACCGCTGCTGGAGGCCGACCTGGAGGATCTTGCCGCTATCGCGGGCGGCGGCGCACATTTGGCGGCACTCGTCGGCGTTCATGCCGAGCGGCTTTTCGCACAGCACGTGCTTCCCTGCCTTCAGCGCGGCGACGGTCGGGTCGAGGTGAAACTTGTTAGGGGTGGCGACGCTCACCGCATCGATCGCGGGGTTGGCGAGGAGCTCGCGGTAGTCGGTCGTGACGTTCTCAACGCCAAATTCAGCGGCAGCCGACCGCGCGACGTCTTCGTTCACGTCGCAGACCTGGACGATCTCACAGCGATCGGGCAAGGCCGCATAGCTCTTCATGTGGCAACCACGGGCGATTCCGCCGCTGCCAATGATTCCAATGCCGAGCTTCTTACTCATCCTTCGGTGAAGGATACTCCGGCTGCGGCTTTGCTTGCCCCACCCGGGCAAGGATGAATCCAACGAGGATGATCAATCCCATGCCGATCCAGAAGACCGTCTGGCTCATTTCGGGGACGTGGAGCCCGAACGGCGGCTCACCTGAGTTCTTCTCATAGGAGTGCGCGCTCAGGAAGAGGAGCTTTACGCCCACCCAGCCGACGATCGCATAGGCGATGGCATCGAGCATCGGATACTTTTGCATCAAGGCCACAAACCACTGGGCAACGAACCGAAGCAGGATCACGCCGACCATCGCACCGGCAAAAACCACCCAGACCTTGTCGCTACGGCCGCTGACAAAGGCCACCCCCGCGAGCACGGAGTCAATCGCAAAAGCGATGTCCATGATCTCGACCGTGATGACCGTTCGCCAGAACGACTTCCCCGAGACGTCCTTGTGGGTGCCTTCCCCGCCGCTGGAGATGAAGTGCTTGGTGGTAAGGAAGATGAGATAGCCCGCGCCGATGAGCTGGAGCCACCAGAGCTTCAGCACGTAAGCGGCGCAGAGAATCGCGACGAGCCTGAAGAAGAACGCACCGATGAGGCCGTAGCGAAGGGCTTTGCCCTGTTGCTCGGGCGGAAGGTGCCGTACAAGCAGTGCGAGAACGAGCGCGTTATCCCCCGAAAGCAGCCCCTCCAGCGCAATGAGCACGAGGATTCCGGAGAGGTCATGAAGGTCGAGGGTTTGTCCGAACATATTTTGGGTGCGCCATAATGGTGGCGCAATCCGCATCAAAAAAGGGATTCAAAGCGCAATGCCAACTTACGTTTACGCATGTTCAAGCTGCAAAGAGCAATTCGAAGTCGAGCAGCGCATCACGGAGTCGCCGCTCACGTCCTGCCTGTGTGGATCGGAAGGCACGGTCAAAAGGGTCATCCAGCCGGTGGGAATCGCTTTCAAGGGCTCGGGATTCTATGTCACCGAAAGCAAAACGCAGGCCGCCCCATCTTGCTCGGGCGAGCCTGCGTCTTGTCCTTCCTGCGCTCCGTCAGTCGATTCGAAAGACTGAGTCGGGCACGCCTACGTTGATCTTAAGATTCTCGTAGTTAAGCGAACCTGCCATCGCGCCGTCGGCGTTCTTCACCGAGCTCGTCGTCGGCGCCCAAACTCCATTGATCTGCTTCGGGTTCTCGTAGTAGAACGTCGCCCGGAACTCGCCGGTCTGGCCGTACCACTCGCGCTTCGAGACGAACCGCTTTTCGGGGTCGATCCAGATTCGATAGCGGGTGTTGTCCTTTCGCCAACCCACGTAGGTGAGGTCAAAGACGACGTCGTTCGTCGCGCGGTCGAGGCGGATGAACTTCGCGTTGAAAAAGTCGTTGAAGAGGCTCGGCGTCAGGATGCCGAACTCGAGCATCGTGCGGAGGCGACCCGGCTTGGTTGAAAGCTCCTGGGTTCCGCGGTAGATCGGGGTGTCGAACTTCTGCTTCATCCCGTTCTGGGTGACAACGAGCTTGGAATCCTCAATCTCCGATTCCGCGCGGAACTTCCAAGGCTCCTTGATCTGGATGTTCGAGTATTTGAAGCGGTAGCTGAGGCCGAAATCAGAGTTGATTTTGGCGAGCTCTTTTTGGTTCCCCATCTTCACTCGCGCGGTGACCTTGGCGTCCTTAAACTCACGGACAAGGTAGGCGTCGATGGAAGTGGAAGGGCCCCCACCGAGGAGGCAAACGGCGGCAATGAGCATGGCTGACAAGTTTATCCTTTACTAGGGTTAAACTAACCCTACATAGTGACGAACGACCCACTCTCGCGTTTCCGTTCCCGCAAGCTGTTTATTCATGACCGGAGCTCGTATCTCCGGCCCATGTCGGTGCAAGAGACGATCGATGCCAGCGCGAACCTCTATCGGCTGGTGGGTTGGCCGCTGCTGAAGGCTTGCTGGCTGAGCGCGACCCTGATGTACCTCGGCTATGAGTTCCTCCTCAGCGCGGCCCTGCCGAGGATCGCGAAGACCGCCTACCCGGGCAACCTAGCGGCCCAGGTGATGGAGGTGACCGTGCTTCTGATGATCATCAGCTGCGTGATCATCCCCCTCATCCTCTTTGGTGCGTCGTGGGTGACCGCCGTTTCTGCCCAGGTTGCGGCATCCGTAATCCAGGGCAACACCTTCCACATCGGTCACGCCACCGCCACCGCGAATCGAAACATCTTCCGCCTCTTCGGGCTCACTGCGGCGCAGTCGTTCGCCAGGTTCGGGGCGGTGGCCTTTTCGGGGCTGCTCATCTTTGGCGGTGGTTTCCTCGCCAAGTCGGTCCCCGACAACGCGGGCGGTGACTTCCTTTCGGGCCTTGCGTTGGTTGCTGGCTTTGCGGGGATCGCAGTCGGGCTCATCTTGAGCCTGGTTTTCACAATTCAATACTCGCTGGCAGTCCCGGCCATGCTCGTCGAGGGGATTGGCGTCCGCGCTGCCTTGAAGCGCAGCGTGAGCCTCCTGAAGCGGCGCAAAGGGGTTCCTGATGGAAGCACCGCCGCTTTCAATGGCCTGGTGCTCACGGTCTTCCTCTTTTTGCTCCTCATCGCAGGGATCAGCACGATCTACTCGTATGTGAACTCGAGGGCGATCTACGCGGTGATCAACCAGTTCCCCCTCGGCGGCTACCTGCCGGCTTTCCTTGAGCGGTTGCCCGTCTTCCTTGCCCTTTGGGTGATCGTCCCCTTTGGCGCGTGCCTGAACACGATGTTCTACTTTGAGCGGCGCGTTCGGCTTGAGGGGTTCGACATCGAACAAATTGGACTTCAGACTCGGAGGAAAGCGCTTGCGATTCGCTACGACCTTTAGTCTGCTCTGTCTCGGCCTCGTGACCGCATTCGGCTCGCCGCTCGACGACTTTCGCGCGGCAAAGTCGAAGGAAGAACAGGTCGCCATCCTGCGCCGCGAGGGCCTCACGACGGAGGCGGACCGATGGCAAGAGTCCGACAACCCTGCCAACCAATCGGATGCCGAAATCGCGCTCATGTCGCAGTCTGAAAAGTGGACGAGCGACGTTTCACAAGAGGTCAAGGCAGCCAAAGACCAGGGAGAGTTTGTGCCCGGGAAGGAGCTTTCCGACGACTCGTGGGCCCAAGACGCGATGCGGCGAATGGGTCGCTTGATCCCAAGGTCAAAAGGCGAAAAGCGTGAGCCCCGTATCGAGCGCGATGGCCCCTCGATGACCACCTATGGCGGCCCGGATATCGGCGGGTTCGTCGTTTATCTCATCTACATCGCCCTGGCTGCTGCCCTGGGCTACGTGATTTTCCTGCTCGGAAAGCAGATCCAGCTGAGCCGAAAGCGGGTCTCCACGATGGACGGTCTGATCGACGAAGAGGAAGCGATGCGGCCGCTCGACGAATGGCTCCAAATGGCGGACCAATTTGAGCGTGAAGGCAAGTATCGCGAGGCGATCCGATGTCTCTATGTCGCCTGTCTGATGCAGTGCGATGCGCGCGGGATTGCCGAGTTTCGGCGGATGGAAACGAACTGGGAGCACCTGCGCCGGATTCAATCCAGCGGCAAGCTCAACTCCAGCATTGACATCTACGGCGCAACGTCCATCTTCGACCGGGCCTGGTACGGCTACCTCACCAAGGGCCGCGAGGATGTAGACATGGTCCGGCAAACCTATGTGGCAATCCGGGATGGCGGGGTGCTCGTCGCGTGAAAAGGGTCTGGCTGGTCCCCGGGGTCATGGTCTGGCTCGCGATTGTCGTAGTCGGCCTCCTCGTCATCAACCGGTTCGCGTTTCCCGAGCGCGTCATCAAGCCGACCGTGGCGAACGTTAAGGACACGGGCCTCGCGCGGTTCTATACGTGGATGCGAAAGATTGGCTACGACGTCCACGTCAATCCTTACAACACCGACCTACCCCGGGATGCGGTCGTCATCCGATTCAAGATCGACCTTCCGGTTGAGGATGACTTTCCAGTCATGGAGGAGCAGACTTATACGAACCGCTTGAGAGAGCTCTATGGGTTCTCGCTCGCCAGGCACCTCGAGCAAGGGGGCCGTGGCATCCTGTTCCGACTTCCTTTCATTGAGCCGAACTACAAAGCGATCGACCCTCCCGTTGCGGTTCTCGTTTCCGAGCGGCGGACGTCGATAAATATCAACCTCGGGGGCTACAGCGCGACCTTCCAGAACATCGTCGGAATGAACGGCTATGCCGCGCTTGAGCAGGTTGGCGACGGAATTCTTGCCGACGTGCGCGATGGAACGCCTGCCCTCAACCGCTACCTCGCGCGTGGAGACAATGCCGAACTCCTTGCGCGGATGTTGAAGGTCTTGGTCCCGAAGGGAGCAATGGTCATCATCGACGAATCGGACGGCAACACGCCGGGCTTCTTGGAGGCGCTAGGTCCTTGGGCGATCAGCGCAGCCAACCAGTTCTGGATTGGGTTCTTCTTGTTCGCGGCCTTCGCGAGCATCGGCGTGGGGCACGTCTACGGCAAGCGCGCGCCGCAACCCGGCATCACCTCGATCCACGGGGCCCTCACCGCGCTCATGCTCCGCAACCGGAATCAAACCCTGCTCGCGAAGACCGTGGCGCAGATGACGATTCGGGATGTGAACCGCTACCTTCGCATGCCGAGTTCGACCAAAACCGGAGAATGGCCCGCCCGAGTTCCGCCGGGCTTGATCAACGCCGTCGCTCGACTCCAAATCCTCGGAGAATCGCAACAAGCGAAGGCGAACGAGGTCGAGGCGTTGATCAAGGATATTTACATCCGGTGGAATGCTCTCAAGAACACGGATGCCGCCGGACCAACCGAGAAGTAAACTTCCATCATGCGAAATCCATCCCTGGCCCTCGCCCTACTCGCCCTTCCGTTGGTCGCCTTTGGGCAAATGAAGCCCGAAGAGAAGACTCGCGAGATGAACGAGCTGGCAGCCCTGCGCAAGGTCCAGGCAAAGGCAAAGACGACCTACTTGAAGAAGCCAAAGGACGCCAAGCTGAAGAAGGCCTACGTCTTTGAGACCGTGCGCCTCGGAATGCGCATCCTCTACAGCCCGGCGATGGACCACAAAACCCAGTCCGCCCAGGCTCGCCCCTTCTTCGTCGAGGCCCTGAAGGTGGATCCCACGAACGCGGACGCGAGGAAAGCCCTCAATCAAATCGACATGATTGACCGGCTCATCAAGTCGAAGAAGAAGTCTGGCTGAGCATGGAAATCAAGGCGCGACTGAAAAGCGAGAATCTGTACGCTCGGTGGTTCGCCCTTGCCATCGCCCTCGTCATCTTGGCCGACTACGGCCTGGGGCGGCTGAACGCCACCGCAGGATCGACCTTCCTTGGGTTCACGATCAATGCCGATGACCACATGGTCTATAGCGCGTGGATTCGTCAGGCGATGGACGGCCACCTTCTGTTCGACAACCGGTTCACCACCGACCCCCAGCCCGGGATCACGTTCCACCTTTTCTTCCTCGTCCTCGGGTGGCTCGCCAAGCTTGTCGGCATTCCGGTTGCGTGCTTGATTGCCCGTGTAGCGGGCTCGGTCGGCGTCGTCTTCCTGCTCAACAACCTTTGTCGGCGCATTTTTTCGGACCCCTACGGCACCAAGCTGGGCCTAACCCTATGCGTGCTCGGCGGCGGCGTTGGATTCCTCTGTTGGCACAACTTCGGCGTCGCGTTCACCAAGCCTTCCCCCCTTGCGGGCATCCTCCAGGGCCAGTTGCCGATCGACGTTTGGCAACCCGAGGCGTTCACGTTCCCTTCCCTGCTGACCAACGGTCTGTTCTCGGTCAGCCTATGCCTCATCCTGGCCATTTTTATCTTTGCGCTCGACGCTCGCGACTCGTGGAAGCCGGTTTTGCCAGGTGCTTTGTGCTTCCTCGTGCTCATGAACATCCACAGCTACGACGCGCTGCTCGTCACGATGGTGCTCGTCGCCTTGGCGGTCACGCTGTACGTGCGCAAGGTGCTCACCTCGCAGTGGCTGGTCAGAGTGGTGGTCATGGGGCTTGGTGCGCTGCCAAGCGCGGCGTGGTTCCTCCATGTCCTCGCCGAAGACAAGGTCTTCCAGGCGCGAGCGGCCACACCGACCTTCTCGCCGTCCTTCCGGGCACTTTTCGCCGGGGTCGCGATCTTCGCTGGACTCGCGATGGCGGGCGGGATTGCCGCGCGGAAAACGAGCGAGTCGGGCAATGAGCTGAGGCGAAGCTGGCTCGGCGCGGCGGTCGGCGGCGCGGTGATCGCGATTCTCTTTGCGATGTCCACTCCGGACACCTCGAAGGCCTTCCTCAGCCCCGCGGTTTGGGGCGCACTCCTTGCGGTGCTCGTGGTGGCGGCCGCGCTGATCTCAAGCGAAGAGCCCACCTTCAACCTCTTTCTCTGCTGGGCGCTCGTGGGCATCATCGCGCCGTACTTCCCCGCCCTGTTCCAGCGCAAGCTCGCGATGGGCCTGGTCATCCCCTGGGCGGTAGTCGGCAGCTTGGGGCTCACCGCGCTAACGCTCAAGACCGAGCGGAACGCGCGCAACCTCGTCACCGTCCTGTCGATCGTGCTCCTTTCAGCGACGTCGATCTACTGGATTGGCGTTCGAAATCGGCTCATCACCCGCACCAACGTCTCGTCGACCACCCGCCAGCCCGTCACCCTGCCGAACGACCTCCTGAACGTCTTTGACAAGCTCCACGACGAGGCAGCCAAGGGCAAGGTCGTCGTCATCGCCTATCCGGGGGCCAGTATCAAGGGTGAGCGCATGGGCGATCAGGTCGCCGACATCCCCGACGCGTTCTCGATCCTGATTCCCGACCTGAACCCGTTCATTTCTGGCCTCGCCAGTGCCTACACCTACGCGGGACACTGGTCCGAAACCCCCGACTACGGCAAGAAGGTCGGTGAGGTCATGCGCTACTTCGACGCCCGGTCCACCGCCGAATCGCGGCAAGAATTCCTGAAGAAGGTGGGTGCGAACTACGTCCTCGCCCCGAGGCCCGAGACCTTCCCCGAAGTGAAGATGGCAGACGTCAGCACGGACGGCACGGTGGTCGCGGAAACCGCCCAATACCGACTGATCAAGGTCGGCGGTTAGTCCCTGCGGAAGGCGGGCCGGTTCGGCTGGCCTCGAACGCCACTCGCCGGGTTGTTCGGCGACTGGGGCGCATTGGAGGGGCTTGCGGGGGGCGGAGGCGTGCTCGGCGCGGAAGTCGAAGCCGGTCGGAGGCCGCCACCCGGTGCAGGGCCGTCGAGTTGGATCAGCCGGTCGAACTCCCAAGGATCCTTGGACTTCAGCCGTGCATCCTCAAGCGTGACGAGGCCACGTTGGACGAGATTCGCGAGCGACGTGTCGAGCGTCTGCATCTTCGCCCGCGCACCGGTCTGGATGAGCGAAGCGATCTGATACGACTTGTTCTCGCGAATGAGGTTGCGAACGGCGCCCGTGGCGACGAGCACCTCGTAAGCGGCCACTCGCCCGCGACCATCCGCGCGGCGAACCAGCGTCTGCGAGACGACGCCGACGAGGTTGACCGAAAGCTGCATCCGAACCTGCTGCTGCGAGTGGATCGGGAACACGTCCACGATGCGGTCCACCGTCTGGACTGAGTCCACCGTGTGGAGGGTGCCAAAGACAAGGTGGCCGGTTTCCGCTGCGGTGATCGCGAGGTGAATCGTCTCAAGGTCGCGCATTTCGCCGACGAGGATGACGTCCGGGTCTTGGCGCAGCACGTACTTGAGGGCGTTGGCAAAGCTGTTTGTATCGACCTCAAGCTCGCGCTGGTTGATGAGCGCGACGTGGTCGTCGTGGACAAACTCAATCGGGTCCTCGACCGTCATGATGTGGTCGGCATGGGTCCGATTGATCCGGTCGATCATCGCAGCGAGCGTGGTTGATTTGCCACTACCCGCCGGTCCGGTGACGAGAACGAGGCCGCGAGGGCGATCAATAAAGTCGTAGCAGGCCGGCGGAAGCTGCAGGTCTTCCATCGACTGGATCTCGTAAGGGATGACCCGGAAGGCGGCCTGGAGGTGGCCGCGCTGGAAGTAGGCGTTGCCGCGGAAACGCGACAGGCCCTTGATTTCAAGCGCGTAGTCGAGTTCGAACATCCGTTCGAGGCGCTCAATCTGCTCGGGGCGAAGCCGCTCATAAAGCGTCCTCGTGAATTCGTCATTGGTGAACGGAGGCTCGTCGTCGAGGTGGACCAGCTCGCCGTAAACGCGGACGTAGACCGATCCGGTGTCCGTTTTGAAATGAAGGTCCGAGCCATTCATCTCCACGCAACGGCGGAGATAATGGTCAAGGCTAAGCACCGGTCTGCACCCCCGGAATGAGGCCAAGATTTTCGGCGCGGCGGCGGAAATCGGCGACGTTCGAGCACTTGGCGACCGCGTGCTCGTAGTCGATCTTGCCTTCCTTCAAGAGGCCAATAAGGCAGCCGTCCAGCGTCTGCATCCCGAATTCCGAACCGGTTTGAATGTCGAGATAAAGCTGGTGGGTCTTGCCGTCTCGGATGAGCGTGCGGATCGCAGGCGTTGCCACCATCACTTCATACGCCGCCACTCGACCCGAATTGTCCTTGGTGGGCAAAAGGGTCTGGGAGACGACCGCTTGAAGGGTGACGCTAAGCTGGGTCCGGATCTGCTCCTGTTGCTCGGGGCTAAAGACGTCGACGATGCGGTCGATGGTCTGAGCGGCGTCCACTGTATGGAGGGTGGACATGACGAGGTGTCCGGTTTCCGCCGCGGTGATCGCGAGCTGAATCGTCTCAAGGTCGCGCATTTCACCAACGAGGATCACGTCTGGGTTTTGCCGCATCACGTGCTTGAGCGCTTCGGCAAAGCTATGAGTATCCGTTCCCAGTTCGCGCTGGTTGATAATCGACGTCTTGTCCTGGTGGACGTACTCGATCGGATCCTCGATCGTCATGATGTGCGACCGCTTGTTCGTGTTGATGTGGTTGATCATCGCCGCGAGCGACGTTGATTTTCCGCTTCCGGTGGGACCCGTGACGAGGATGAGGCCACGAGGAAGCATCGCGAGCTTCTTCGTGACCTGGGGCATGTTCAATTCATCGATCGAGCGAATCTTGAACGGGATGACCCGGAAGACCGCGCCGACGTGCCCCCTTTGCCAGAACATATTCACGCGGAAGCGAGCAAGCCCCTCCACGTAATAGCTGAGGTCAACTTCCTTGAACTCGAACAGCTTCTGACGACGCTCCTCATTAAGGAGGCTGAGCAGCAAGGCGTTGTGCTCTTCCTCGGGCACCGCCGGGCGCCTCACCGGCACCAGCGAGCCTCGGATACGCATGATGGGAGGACGACCTGCCTTCAAATGAAGGTCGCTTGCGTCTTGCGCCACCAATTCACGCAGCAGGTCGTCGATCATTGCGTCTCGCACTTTTAGCGTCGGAGCATTTGGCGCAGTTCCGAAGCAATTCCGGCATATTGCATGGCGGTTTGCTCGGTGATGATGCCGGCCTTGGCATAACGCAGGAGGCTTTGGTTCATCGTCTGCATGCCCCAGTGCTCGCCCTCGGTCATCAGCTGATACAGGTCGCTGAACTGACCGTCTTCAATCGCCTTGGTAACCGTCGGCGAACAAACGAGGATCTCGTTGGCGGCGACACGGCCCTGACCATCGGCCCGAGGCACCAGCTTTTGCGCGATGATCGCGCGGAGCGAACCGGCTAGTCGCTGACAAAGGAACGGCTTCTCGTGCGGCGGGAACATGTTGATGATTCGGTCCATCGTTTCATAGGCCGAAGCGGTGTGGACCGTCGAGAAGACCAAGTGTCCGGTTTCACCGGCCTGGAGGGCAACGTTCATCGTCTGGACGTCACGCATTTCACCAACGAGGATGACGTCGGGAGCTTCTCGGAGAACGGCGCGGAGCGAGTTCTCAAAGCTCTCGGTGTCGATGTGAACTTCGCGCTGGGAAACGTAGGCCTTCTTGTCGGGGTGGGCAATTTCAAGCGGGTCTTCGATCGTGACGATGTGGCACGGCCGCGACTCGTTGATGACGTCGAGCATCGCGGCGAGGGTCGTCGTCTTTCCCGAACCCGTCGGTCCCGTGACGAGGATAAGGCCCTGGCGGTGCTTGACGACTTCGCCGAGAACGGGTGGGAGGCCCAGGTCGCTGATCGTCATGATCTTCAGCGGGATGATTCGGCATACCGTCGCCCACGTTGTTCGCTGCATGTACATGTTGGCGCGAACGCGGCAGAAGTCCCCAACCTGGAAGGCAAGGTCCATTTCCATGTGGTTCTCAAACTTCTCGATTTGCTTCGGCGACATGACTTGCGAGATGATCGCGCGGGCATCGGCAGCGGTAAGAACCGGGAAGTCGCCGGGCAGCGGCTTCACGATGGAGTGTTGGCGCATCATCGGCGGCGCACCGGCTTTCAGGAACAAGTCGGATGCACGTTCGTGGTAGCCGATTTCGATGAGTTCGTGGATTTTGATCGAAGCTGCGTCTCGCATGATGATTCTCGGTGCTCTAGCTTAGGCGGATTTTGAACGTTTTGAGTTCCTTGGTTGAAGAAGAAGCGAGTATACCAACGCCCCCAAGGCAATCAGGCCCACGCCAACCAGCGCGGCAATGCGCCAGTCGAACGTCGAACTTGGCTTGGCAGGTGGGGACTTGGGCTCGGCTGGGACCTCACTCAAGGCTGAAGGAATGACGAGTCCAGACGGGTTGGTCGTTCGAACCTCGACGCGATATTCAATCCCAAGGGGCTGCTGAGTGTGAATCGCTTGCACGCCAACGTCGTCGGCAAGGTACTGGCGGACGGTCTCGTCGGTCGGCTTTTCTCCGTCGAGGACGATCGAAAAACCCTTGACCGGCGGGTTTGCCTTCATCGACGAAAAGGCCCTCACCAGCGGTTGGAGGTTGATGCGCTTGTTCTTCCGGTCGATGAAGCCGTTCACCGCGAACTTGGCGGTCAGGTATTCGGTGGAGGGGCCAGGGCCGGGGACCACTCGCCGGTCGATGACCGGGACCTGAAGCGGACTGCCGAGCTGGGTTTCAAAATCCTTGAGCGCGGCCTTCATCGCCTCGAGGTCAACGCCACCCTGCAGCATTTGGATCTCAAAGAGGTCGGACCCCATCGCATGTTTGCGGACGACGATCATGACCTGCGGTCGGACCGTGTCAAACAGGGTTTGAGCGGCAGCCAGGCAAGGCAGGAGCACCAGGCACAGGGCAAGCCACCACTTTCGCATGAGAATAAGTTACCTCTGGCGCACATTTCGGTTCACAGGCGAACCCCTGACCTAAAGAAAACCGTCAAATTCCCCGAATCTGCGAACCGTGGCCGATAATTTTTCGTTATCAGCGTAAGCAGTCATAGATAGAAAAGCTATAATGCCTGCTTCTCAATCTAACCCGAGAGTGTCCAGAATGAACGAATCCGAATTCAAAAGTGAGAGCCTAACCGGCGTGTGGTTGACCCAAGAGGGTTATGAACGGCTCCAGGCGGAGCTCGAGAACTTGACCACCGTCAAGCGACCCGAGATTGCCGACCGAATTCGAGAGAGTCAGCAGCACGGCGAGTTCAGCGAAGACAACAGCGAGCTCGACGAAGTCAAGCTTGAGCAAGCGTTCGTTGAATCGCGCATCGGCGAACTCAAGGTCATTTTTGCCGCCGCCCAGGTCCTCACGCACGACAAGATCCCGACCGATGTGGTCGGACTCGGCTCGGTGGTGACGCTCGAGGATCCCGACTACGGCGACTTTGAGATCCAGCTCGTCAGCAGCATCGAGGCCGACCCCAGCCGAGACATCCTGAGCGATGAATCGCCGATGGGCGCGGCTATGCTCGGCAAGCGCGAAGGCGAAGTGGTGAAGTTCATGACCCCCGAGGGTCAGCGAGCCTTCAAGATCAAGAAGATCCAGAAGTAGGTTCGTCGGGCTTCTTGCAGTCGCCCAACATCTCGCGAATCCAGTCCTGCCTTGCCTCGAGGAGGTGAAGCAAGTTGGTGTAAGCCGCTGCCCGGTGCGGTCCAAACTGTTCGGCGACCACCTTGATATCCTGGGCGAGCTCAGCCATCACGGTCTTGTTTTCCTTGCCCCAAACCCTCAGGACGCGCGCCCGAGCGGCGGGATCAAGTCGATTCAGGAAGTAAGCACGGGTGCGCAGCGGGTCGATGATGCCGAGATACTCGCTCCGCGTCGGCGCAAAGGCCAGCCAGGCCTCCAGCATCGTCGAGCCGCGTTCGGTGACCGCATATTCGGTGCGCTCACGGTTGGGACATCCCGCCTTACAGGTCTCGGAGATCAGGCCATCGGCAAGAAGCCGCCGAATGACGCGGTAGATCGAACCGCTCTCAACGCTCCAGTGACTTCCCTTCATGCGGGTCATCACCTTCTTGATCGCATAGCCCGAAGAGAAGTTCTCTCCGATCAAAGCCAGGATCAAATAGTCCAGTTCGCTGAGCTGCTTCCGAGTCGCCATAGGTTCGCCGCGTTGTTGTACCTTACACTATTCGAACGCCGAATTCTGACCATTCACGGCGGGCTTCGACCAGAAACCAGCACAATTCAATATCCCTATCCAAGTCGGGGCCCGGAGCGGTATACTCTGCTTTCCCCCCTTTGTAAGGCGGTCTGAACGCGTATGGCGAAGGAACAAGAACTGACTACGGCAACTCCAGCTGGTGCCCCACCTATGCCTCGCTCCAAGCGAGGAATCAAGGGATTCTTCTCGGAGACCCGCAAGGAACTGAAAAAGGTCCACTGGCCCACCCGACAAGAGAACCTGAAGATGTCCGGTGTTGTCCTCGGCGTCTCGGCAATGATGGCGGTTCTCCTCCTTGTTCTCGGCTACCTGTCGAACGCGATCGTCAGCCTCATCGTCACGGGAAAGGTGAACTAGCACAATGCCCCGAGCCTGGTACGCCGTGCATACAATTGCCGGCCACGAAAACAAAGTTCGCGACGTCTTGACCCGACGCGCCCAAGTCGAAGGCCTTTGGGACCTCGACATCTATCAAGTTTTGATCCCGACCGAGAAGGAATTGGCCACTCGAAACGGAAAGCGCTACGAGAAGGACAAGAAGGTCTTCCCGGGTTACATCCTCGTCCAGATGCACCTGAACGACGAGTCGTACAAGCTCGTTAAGTCGACGAGCGGCGTGACCGGCTTCGTCCAGAGCGGCAACAAGCCCGTTCCGCTTGAAGAGTACGAAGTTCGCCGCATCATGACCAACCTCGAAGCCAGCAAGGAAGCTCCGAAGGTGGCTTGGAACAAGGGCGACGCGATCCGAGTGGTCGAAGGTCCGTTCAGCGAATTCAGCGGCAAGATCGAAGACGTGATGGCGGACAAGGAAAAGCTCAAGGTCCTCATCAACATCTTTGGTCGCGACACGCCGGTCGAGCTCGACTTCAACCAAGTCGAAAAGCTCTAAATCGCCCACGTCTGATAAGGTGGTCTTTGGCCGAACGCCACGGGCCACCTTTCTTTTTTTCTCATGCAAAGCGACCTATCGAGCCTCCCGAAGCACTGGAACTTCAACGAACCTGATCCTGCCATCGTGGACCAGGTCGCTCAGGCGCTCGGGATCCGTCGCCTCCTCGCCCAGATCCTCGTCGGCCGCGGCTTCACCGATGTCGCCGGCATCAAGCACTTCCTCGAGCCAAGCCTCGACGATCTCCACGATCCGTTCCTTCTTCCCGATATCAACCCCGCCGTCGACGCCATCCTGAAGGCACACGCCGATAAGGAGCTCGTCTTTGTCCACGGCGACTACGATGCGGACGGGGTTACCAGTTCGGCGATCTTCGAAAAGTTTCTGCGGAGCCTTGGCTGCAACGTCACCACTCACCTTCCCCACCGGATTCGCGAGGGCTATGGCATCCACCCCGACACCGTTCGTCGTGCCGCCGATGAGGGCGCCAAGCTCCTCCTGACCTGCGACTGCGGCATCAGCGCCCACGACCCGGTTGCGCTCGCCCGCGAGCTCGGCATGGTCGTCGTCGTCACCGACCACCACCACGTCCCCGACACTCTGCCCGATGCCTCGGCGGTCATCAACCCCCACCGACCCGATTCCGACTACCCCTTCCCCGAACTCTCGGGCGCGGGCGTCGCGTTCAAGGTGGGCGCGGCGGTGGTTTCCCGCCTCGGGAAGAACGTTCGCAAGTATTACGAGCACTTCATCGACCTCGCCGCGATTGGCACCATCGCCGACGTCATGCCTCTGGTTGGCGAAAACCGCGCGATTGCCGCCCTCGGCATTCAGCGGATGAACGACCAGCGCATCCCCGGCGTTGAGGCGATCATGCGGGCCGGTCGGCTGCGCGAGCCAATCTCGTCGTACTCAATCGGGTTCCAGATCGGCCCGCGCATCAACGCGGCGGGCCGGATCGACGATGCAACCCTCGCCCTCTCGGTGCTGCGCTCAAAGACGCTGGAAGAGGCCGAGCCGCTCGCCGCCAAGCTCGAGCAGCTTAACAGCGACCGCCGTTCGCGCCAAGAGGACGTCGTTGACGAGGCGCTCCAGCTTATCGAAGAGCACAACATGGCCGACCACCGCGTCATCTTCTTGATTGGCGAAGGCTGGCATAAGGGGCTCGTCGGTATCGTCGCCGGGCGACTCGTTGACCGGTTCCGGCGGCCCGTCTTTGTCGGTACCGTGAACCCCGAGAAGGGCGTGGCCACCGGTTCGGCGCGCACGATCCCTGGCTTCCACCTCGCTAACGCAATCAACGCCCTCAACCCGCTCCTGCGGGGTGGCGGCCACGCGGATGCGGCGGGATTTGAAGTAGAAATCGGCCAGATTGACGAAGTTCGGGCCCAACTCCTCACCTATGCGGAGTCGATTCTATCCACCGAGGACCTCGTCAAGCCGCTTCAGCTGGACGGCATCGCCGATCCGAAGATGATCGATATCGACGCGGTTGAAGAGCTGGAGATGCTCGAGCCGACCGGCTCCAGCAACCCTTCCCCGCTCTTGCTCGTCCGGCATGCACGGCTCGTCGGTCGCGAGGTCTTTGGCCAAGAAGGCACCCACGTGAAGGCAACCTGGGAGACTCCGGAGGGCTTCCTCACCACGAAGGCGTTTGGAATTGCCGACTCATTCCCGGACCCAAGCCCCGCGATCCCGCGCAACCTTGTGGTGCGGTTGGGTGTCAACCGTTGGAACGGCCGAAAGGAAGTCCAATGGACCTACGTGACGTCGGAAATCGAGTGACGTCAGTCGGCAGCGATGCCGACTTTGATCATCACCGTCACTTGCATCTGGTCGCGTAGCAGCTTCACGCGGACCACCTGTCCCGCCTCGAGGTTCAATAGGAACCAGGCGAAGTCGGTCGTGGTCTTGATCGGCGTGTTGTCCATGCTGAGGATCGTATCGCCCGCGTGGACGCCCGCCTCTTCTGCCGGTGACTTCTCGGTGACCGACTGCACGATCACGCCGCCCATCATCACCGGGCTGTCCTTCACGAACAGTCCAACCGCGGGGTGCTTGACCACGTGGTCCGACGAGGCAAAGCCCTTCAGGACTCGGCGCATGATCTCAGGGCCAAGCGTGTAAGCCGTCGTCATGTCGCGCGGGCCGAATGAGCGCTTCATCGCATTGTTGTCGGTCAGCTGACCGCGGATTTCTCCGCCGCCCGACTGGCCACCGACGCCGTTGTTCGGCTGTCCGCCCGGGGTTGCGCCGGCAAAATTGCCCGTGCCTCCACGGCTGTTCTGCGTTCCTGCGGCTTGGAGCGAGGCGCTCAGGACGCCAACGAACTGTCCGTCGCGCGTGAAGACCAGCGCACCGGCGATATTGGTTTCCGGCAGCTCAAATCGAAGCTCGTTCAGGCTCGTCATGCGGCGAGTAGCGCGCTCATAGCCGAGCATGCCGTTCGAGGCCATTTCGCCGCGGACGGTCCCTCCGGCAAAGGCGACGAGCAGGGGCGTTCCCGCGCGGATATCGCGCCGGGCGATCGGCTTCAGCTCTTGGACTTCGCCCGGTTTCCAGCCTTCCGCCTTAAGCAGCGAAAGGTGGCTCACCTCATCGGACGAGACAAGCTTGAAGGTCACCGGCTTGCCGTTCGCCTTCCCAGTGAACGACTTTTCGACCTCACCATAGGTGATGAAGTAGCCGTTTCGGTCATCTACGAGCAGGGCGAGGCCGTTCGTCTTGGTGGACGGGTACGAGGCGACGGCAGGCGCAATCTTTTGCCACGCCGCGCGCTCGAAGTCCATCAAGTCCGACTGGGGGAGTTCGCCTCCCACCCAAGCGTTAGCCACCCACAACAACGTCAACACTGTTGGTCGTTACCTCCGTGGCGCGGTTGGCGCCGGTCAATAGGTCGGTGTCCGAATCGATGATCACGATCTTAGGTTCAGCCTTGGGCGGTCCCATCTTGCTTGCCACCATCGGGGCAGGCGATGCGATCGGCTTCGGAGGCATGCCAAAACCGTTGCTCGCACCGCTCGGGCGCGGCGCACCGTCGGCGATGTCAACATTCGGCGTCACGGCCGGAGCCGGCTTCTCAGGAAGGATCTTGGGCACGGAAGCTTCAACCAGTGCAGGACGGCGAACGCGGCGAACCGTCCGTTCGGGCGTGCTCTGGCGAGGCTTGACCGGCTCATTAAGGAACGCGCGAAGCCCCGTTGAGCTTGCGCCACCCACCAGGCCCTCGGAAGCGGCACCGGCAAAATCCGGCCTCATCGCAACCGAAGCGGCGTCGCCACCGTTCGCCGAAGGAGCGGGCGTGGGCACGAAAATCTGATTCGGCGAGGGCGAAGGAACGTTAAACGCAAGGTTCGGTTCCGCCTTCGGGCGAAGATTGAGCATGACGACGGCAAGCGCAGCCGCACCCAGTGGGGCGAGAATCCACCCCCAGCGCGTGCGTGACTTGGCGACCGGAGCCGCCATCGGACCCGCCGAGAGGATCCGATCCTTGACGCCTTCAAAGTTGATCTGGGGCTCGGGGACTTCGCGCAGCATCTGGAGGTCCGACTTCAGCTGGCGCGTCATTTCGAACTCGCGGAGGGCGGCTTGGTTGCCGCGATGACCCGCGAGCCAGGCCTCGATCTCATGATCGGGCACTTCGCCAAAAGCGAGTTGGATCAGCTCTTCTTCGTTTCTCTTTGCCATGATGTCCATTCCGTCAGTCGGGGGTTAAGACGGGTCCTCCAATAGCGGTGCAATTCGTTCTTTCAAAGCGCGTCGTGCTCGGAGCACGCGGAGCTTGGCTCCGCCGACCGAACACCCTAAAATTTCGGCGATATCCGTGTATTCCTTCTCTTCAATGTCGCGCAACACGATGACATTTCGGTGATGAGGCGGCAGCGCGGCAAGGGCCTTTCGAAGGGCAATCTTGCGTCTGTCTTGCTCAAGGTTCTCGTTGGGATCCTCGTTCGATCCGATTGTCATCCAGTCCAGTCCGTCGGTCGCTTCCTGCTGCTCGAGGGCCGTGCGACGCTGGTTCATGCGAGCGCGGTCGGCACAGAGGTTAGAAACGATCCGAAGCAGCCAGGTGCTGAATTTTGCTTCGTCGCGATACTTCGGCAGGTGCTGGTACGCCCGGACGAACGCTTCTTGAGTGACATCTTCGGCGTCGTCTCGGCGTCCCGTCATCTGATAGGCGAACCGATAGGCCAAGACTTGATAGCGGTGGTACAGCGTTTCGAACGCGGCGAAGTCACCATCACGGGCGCGACGAACCAGAAATTCATCTGATTCATCACTCGCCGCTTTTTGACTTGGCCAAGTGCTCGTGTTCAAAACTCCATCCAATGCCATGGCGTGTTGACCCTCTTCATTCGTTCGACGGTCAACGAAGGCATTCGTTACGTTCAAGTTTAGTCTATGCGTCGACGATCAAGGTCACCGGACCATCGTTGAGGATGGAAACCTGCATGTTCGCGCCAAAAACCCCTGTTTGTACGGGAATTCCCCGTCCCCGGAGTTCCTGAACGAACGCCTCGAACAGCTCCTCGCCCTTTTCAAAACCCGCTGATTCGCCAAAACTGGGCCTGCGCTGACTGGTGTCGCCGAAAAGTGTGAAGTTGGAGACCGCGAGGATGTCGGCCTCGTCGTGACCCTCTTCCCGGAGCTGGAGGATCGAGAGGTTCATCTTCCCTGCCGCATCGGAGAAGATTCGCATCCCCGCAATCCGGTCGGCGAGCTTCGCCGCATTGGCGGCGGTGTCGACCTTATGGACACCCACGAGGAGCATCAGCCCAAAGCCGCAACGACCGACTTCTCGCCCATCCACCGCAACGGTGGCAGCACTAACTCGTTGGACCACACAGCGCATGACGCTCGACTAGCCGCAGGCTTCCCTTCGGCGGAGGATTTCCCGGGCGTGCAGGAAGACCTGCTCGGTCAACGGGTTCCAAATGTGATAAATCTCGGGCAGCTCGTCCATGCCAAAGAGCGCACGGCCGTGGGACTCTTCCGGGATCGTGATCTCGCAAAGGTCGTGCACCTTGGCGACGTAGCAATCGGCCCAGCGGACCTCGCGGCGCTCGGAAATTTGGTAGCAGCCGATGTACTGAAGGTCTTTCAGCTCTGCGCCGGCCTCTTCGATCGCCTCGCGCTTCACCGCATCAAGGCTGGACTCGTAGGCTTCGACTCGCCCCGATGGGATGCACCATCCGCGGCCTTCGATGTCGCAAAGGAGAACCTTCTCGCCCATCCATGGAAAGACGAGACCCGCAAACGCCCGGATGGGCGCCCGAAAAGGTGCGGGATAGAACTGCAATCGCTGCCGCCCATAGGTTCCTCCAGGAAATCGCTTCAAGGTCGAATCACAATTTTTCCAATAATCTCTGATCGTTTGACGGGTCCAAAGACGCGACTGTCCTCACTCACGGCGCGATTGTCGCCTAAAAGATAGTACGAGTCGTTCGGGACGATGTAGGGTCCGTCTGAAAGGCGGGCCGTCTTCGGGATGTTATAGAAGTCGACCTTTTCGCCTGGCATGAACGCCACCCTCTTGATGATGTACCCGCTGGCATTCGGATCGCGCACCACGACGATATCTTTGCGCTTAATGTCGCCAACAAGCCAATAGGCGCTGCTCGCGAGGAGCCGCTCACCCGATTGGAAGGTCGGAAGCATCGAAGGTCCGCTCACGACCACCGTCGTGAAGGCCTGCCGGAAGAAGATCACAAATCCAAGCACGGCGAGCATCGCCACACCAAATCCAGTGATCAGTCGCTTTCTCTTCTTCCCCGTTGCCATTGGTCTCATTCCTGTCTACGCCGCCCATCGTCGGGCCGTGTCCGCTATACTGTGCAAGCCGACCCACTTCGGAATTATCGGCGAAACGCTCGGATGAAGTCAGTTCTTGATCAGCTTTCCACCCAGAGTTCGGCCATCATTTTGACCCTTTTTGCCCTCGTGGTTGGGTTGTTGGTGGCGGTGTTCCTCCTCAATCGACGCGTCCGCGAGCTTCAAGGACGCTGGGGACGTGTGTTTGAGGGTGCGCGCGGCGAGCACGTCGAGGAGATGCTCAACCACCATCTTCGCCACCACGAAGAGGCGTCGAAGCGGCTCGATGAACTTGAGCGCCGGTCTGCCCTTCACGAAAAGACTTTGAAATCCACCCTGCGCCACGTCGGACTTGTCCGCTACGACGCCTTTGAAGAAGTCGGCGGGGCCCAATCCTTTGCACTCTGCGTCCACGACGACGAAGGGAACGGCGTTCTCATGACGAGTATCGTGGGTCGAGCCGATTGCCGCGTCTTCTGCAAGCCGTTGCTCCACGGAACATCTGAGCGAACGCTGAGTCAAGAAGAACAGCGAGCCCTGCGCGAGGCGCGCTCTGAAGCGCCCAAGACTTTGATCTCTCCCTAGCCTATGGACCGTCCGTCGAGCGATGCCATCCTGATTGAACGCGCCCAACGCGGCGACCGTTCGGCCTTTGACGACCTCGTCCGCCGCTATGAGGCGAAGGCCTATCAATACGCCTTCCGGCTCACCCGCAACCAGGAGGAAGCCTGCGACGTCGTCTCCGATGCCTTCATCCGCGTTTACAACGCGCTCCACAACTTTAAGGGCCAATCGACCTTCTCCACCTGGCTCTATCGAATCCTGACCAACTGCTTCCTCGACTCGCGCAAGAAGGAAAAGAACCGCCAGACCGTTTCTCTAGAAGCAAACTTCCAGACCCTTGAAGGTGAGATCGAGCGTGAAGTCGAGGACGAACGCCCCAGCCCGCTCGAAGAGACCGAGAAGAACGAGCGAGAGGCACGGATGCAACGCGCGGTTGCGATGCTGCCCGAATTCCAGCGGGCGATGATTGTCATGTACCACGCCGAGGACATGACCTATGAGGAGATTGCGGAGTCGCTCGACCTTCCCGTCGGCACCGTGAAGAGCCGCCTCAATCGAGCCCGCAGCAGCCTCCGAGAATTACTCATGAAAGATTCGGAACTCTTTTCGGCTTCGTAAAGTCGAAAATCGTATTACAACTACCATTGGGATCATGGTGAGGCCCTAGATGAACCGAGACAAGGCAAGAGAATTCTTCTCAGCATATGCTGAAGGCACCCTCGATGAAGGGTTGAAGCAGTCATTCGAACTGCGACTCCAGAACGACCCCGAGCTCAACAAGGAGTATCAGGCGTTCGAGACCACCTACCGCGCCCTCGACTCCATGAAGTCTGAGGCGATCCATGTCCCTGCCGACCTGCACGAGCGCATTTCGGCTCGCCTCGACCGGCAGATTTGGGAACAGAAGCAAAATGCCGCTCCCGCCTGGAAAGGCTGGCTGAGGAACCTCGGCTTTGCGGGCATCGCGGGTCTTGCGATCCTCGGTGGCGTCCTCGCCCTCCGCGGCGGACCTTCGCAAACGGTTGGCGCTGGCATGTCGGGAAGTGGTTCGCAGGCGGGCCACCTGATCACCGAATCGAAGGGCAACGTCGTCAAGGCGAAGTACCTTTCGGGTCGCGACATGAATGGCACCGTTGACGGTCCGATGGGTCGTCAGCAGCTTCAAATTCCGCGCGGCACGCCGTGGGAAAGCACGTTTGAGAACAAGCAGCCCGGCGCCGCGATCTTCCGTGTGAAGATGGAAGGCGACGTCGAGACCACGGTGGTGGCGATCCCCGGCAGCAGCCCCTCGGCAGTCGCAACCGGTCAGGGTGACCTCGATCAGATGCTCAAGAGCGCGGCTGACTTCTACAACACGCCCATCGTGGCCCGCGTCACCGGCAAGTCGGTTTCGTACAAGTGGGAGTGGAAAGAAGGCAACGCCTTTGACAGCCTGAGCAATGCGATCGACAACCGCGGCTCGGTGCAGAAGAAGTCCACTGGCCTCGAAATTACGATCAACTAAGCCGGTTGGCTTGGATTCATGGCAGGGTGCCCTTTCGGGGGCACCCTGCTTATTTTGTAACCATCTTGAGGGACTTTTTGGTAGTCTTTTGGTGTGAAGGAGACGGCGACGTTTGGTTTGGTGCCGGACACGACGAGCCACAAGGTGGCCCTCGCGGTCCTGTTGCCGGTGGTCGCGATGGGGTTCATCGTGAACTTTGTCTTTACAAAGTCCTCAAGCCAGGATGAATTGGTTAGGCAGCTCTTTTTGCCCATTAGCGGTTGTTCGATTTGCTGTCAGCTAATGATGGAAATCTTGACGAATGAGGCGGATCAGCTGAAGCGGTTAAGGCTCAACCCCGAAGGCGTTGCCTACCTCAATGGTGATCAAGTTGAATGGCGAGTGGGCTGGGATGAACTCCAGTCGGTCGCTGTTCGTAAGACGAAAGACTGGGCCAACGGGAATTCTGAAGATCTTATCTTCTACACAACCTCGGGTACGGAGCAGTTCCTACCCATCGCTTGGCAAAAACCGATCTTCCACGCAAGCCGAAACTTCTTGCGCTCCTCGCGTCGGCTGGCTTCATGGCTACGACCGAGGTGGTCCGCCCCGGCGAGCAACCAGCCAAACCCGTTGGGGGGTCCTAGTCCATGGCCGAGATCAGTGAAACGAAGGAATTTCGGCTGGTGCCAGATGTAAAGCTGCAGAAGTTCTTCCATGCCCTGTTGATAGTCATTTTCCTGGCGAACTCAATCCTTGCATGGACCCGTGATCCGAGACCAACCGGCGGGCTTTTTCTTTGCGTCACTTACGCGTTCTTAGCACTTTGCTACATGTTCACAATGACGATGACGATCAAGACACTTATGCCCCACCAGCAGAAGCGACTCACCCTTAGTCCCGACGGCATCACCTACTCCAACCACGGCCAAATCGAATGGCAGATCGCCTGGAGCGACCTGAAGTCAGTCGAGCTCAACAAGCTTATCGACGGCATCAACGGCGACACCGAGGACCTGATCTTCACGACGACCGTCGGCGAAGTGCATTCTATTCCCACAAGATCTTCGAACTTGCGAACCATGCCAAAGAAGAAAGAGCTCCTTGCCGCACTCGAATCGGCGGGCTTCAAAGCAGAGCTGAGCGAGATCGATTCCTACCAAGTCCGGGCTCGGTGACGGTACGCTTATGTCGTGCAAGGGACCTCTGTCTACTGGCTGTTTAACCCAGGAAAGTACAGGCTTCTTGTCGAGTCCATTGTCATTTTCTGCATATCGCTACTTCCCCTTGTGGCCGTTCGTCGAGATCAGGTGGACAATGGCTCCGGTTCGACCGTTGAATCTGGCGGACTGCCAATCGACCCGAGGATTGGAATCGGGGGCGCCGTGGCGATCCTCGTCTATGGGGTTTTCAACGTCCTCTGGAAGCGCGCCAAGTTCTCTTCTCGGGTGGAGCTGAGCCCCAGCGGCATTCGGTTTCGACGAGGCACAAAGGTTATCTGGACAATCCCATGGGACACGATCGTCTACACCCGATTGCAGGAGATACCCCATGAAAAGCAGATCGAAGAACGGCTCCACTTCATCCTCAGCGACGGTTCCTCACGGCGCATCGTGACCGTCGACGAGCACTATGGCCCGATGCCGCAACGGGACCAATTCATCGCCGATCTGCAATCAGTAGGCTTTGAGCCGATCATCGAGCAACGCGCCCAGTTCGGCATCTTCTGATCGCCCGTGAGCCTCAGACCTGCGTTCGAGCCGTCTCAAGCACCGCGCGGATGCTCCACTCATGACTCTCGAGCGCGGCTTGCGCTTCGTCGGCGGTGAGCGGGCAAAGCGCGGTCACGATGCGTACGCATCGCTCCTTGAGCTTCTGGTTCTTCGCGAGCACGTCGATCATCAGGTTCTCGACGACCTTGCCGTTCAGCACCATCGCGCCGGTCGAGATTCGGTTGAGGACGAGCTTTTGGGCCGTTCCCGCCTTGAGCCGGGTCGAGCCGGTGAGGACTTCGGGCCCAGTTTCGATCAAGATGCCGAGGTCGGCCTCGGTGAGGAGCGGCGCACCGGGGTTGTTGGCGATGCCGCAGGTCCAGATTCCCTTCTGGCGGGCGTGACGGACGCCGCCCCGAACAAAGGGGGTGGTTCCGCTGGCCGCAATCCCGATGACGACGTCGTCGGGGGTCACGTTGAGCGCGTTGAGGGCGATGATCGCCGCGTGGGGGTCGTCTTCAGCATCTTCCACCGCACGTTCCACCGCCGAGGCACCGCCCGAAACGAGGGCGACGAACCTTCCGGGAAGGATGCCAAAGGTGGGCGGCATTTCTGCCGCGTCGGCCTGGGCAATGCGGCCACTGGTGCCTGAACCGAGGTAGATGATCCTTCCGCCCCGTCGATAAGCGTCGGCGGCACGTTCAATCGCCTCCGCAATCTCGGGCTCGGCCTTCGTGAGGGCCCGCATCACAATGTGCTCCTCCTCGTTCATGAGGCGAACAATTTCGCGCGCCGACATCTTGTCGAGGCCGTAGGAGCGGGGGTTGCGTGATTCAGTGCCCATGGGAGTATTTGATGGCGAGTTGGACGGCGCCCATCACGGGCGGCTTTTTGATGCGATTGAGCTCAAATTCCACCTTCGGGAGTCGAGCGCCCAGCTTTTCGAGGAGCTTCTCGCGGTAGATCCCTGCTGACTGCCAAAGGCCGCCGGCAAGGCTAATCACAATCTTCGGTTGACCGGCGTGGAATTTGTCGATGTGTTTATGAATGACGCCCGCGAGCGCATCAGAATTCCGGTCGAGGCTATCGAAGGCATAGGCCACGTTGTGGTGGGCGTCCACGGCGCAGGCCTTGGCGAGCTTGGCAATGAGCATCGCCGGGCTGCCAGTGCGATACAGCTTGCTCAGAATCCGCGGCTCGTCGTCAAACTCGAACACCCGCTCGATCACCGACTTGACCTCGGCACTCGCGGAATCGGGGTTGTTCAGGTAGTGCAAGAACGTATCGCGGCCATATTGGAACGCGCTTCCCTCGTCGCCGAGGATGAAGCCGCGACCGCCACTCTTGACGACCTTGCCATCGTGGAAACTGCTCACGAGCGAGCCGGTGCCCGCGACAACGCAGATGTCGGTGCCGGGTTCGCTCGCAAAGAGCGCAGCGGCAAAGTCAGGCTCGGCAAAGATCTTTGCCGATGGAAAGAGCTCTTCGATGTAGGAAATCGCCCGGTTGCGGTCTTCGGGTGTAAGAAGTCCCGCAAAGCAGCCGCAAATGAAGTCGGGCTGCGGGGCTTCGCGACAGGCCTGTGCGAGGGACCGGCGGATGCGACGGTCGGGGGTCGAGGCCACGTTGGCCGCGCCACCCTGACCTGAGAACTTGGGTTCTCCTGCCTCATTCAGCGCGAGGGCCCTCGTTGAGGACCCTCCGCAATCTAAACCAAGATAGATCGGCATGCGCCGTGATCCGGAATCCTTAGAGGGCGACCTTGCCCTTGACCTTCTGGACCGGACCGATGTTGGCCATTCCCTTCTTCATGAGCTCGTTTCGACCCTTCTTGGCCGAACCTTCGCAGCCAAAGTAGGCGTACTTGTCGCCCGCCCAAACCTTGAACTTGGCGAGCTCGCCCTTTGCGTTGCAGCAGCCCTTTTCGCCCTTGGCGACCGGCTTTTCGGGGGTGGACTTGCAGCAAGCCTTCTTGCCTTCTGCTTCCATCATCATTCGCTCCGCTTCCTTCATGAACTGATCTTCAGCGGCGACCTTCTTGCCTCCGCAGCAGCTTCCCGTGCCGCACTTGTCGGGACCAGCGGCAAAGGCCGAAACAGCGATGAGAAGGGTTGCAATCGTAATTCCGAGTTTCATGGGTTTCTCCACTTGTAAGTGAACCCGATTTCAGCCTCTGGGAACATTATCCGGCGATTGGCGTCTCTCAAAAGAGCTGCAACAAAGCGAAGGTTGCTCCAGAGTCCTTTGAACTTAGCCAAAGATACATTGGCGCTCAAATGTGAACGTTCTGGCAAATCTGCGGGGGTGGCATGCAGGCGATGGAGCCTTCCTGTGTTATCCTGTGAGTAGATCTTTCTTGAGTCGATTGGACTCGGGGATCGGAGGACCAGGGCCGCTGTGGAATGCAAGCTTGGGGCCAGGAGTAGGGTGAAAAAGGGATGAGTCAGCAATCGCTCCTTGAGGCTGCGTCGATTGAAATGCGCTCGGTAACGCCAAAAGTCTGCGAATATGCCAAGAGGAAGCGCATTCTTGACATCCTCTGTGCTCTCATCGCCCTTCTGATTTTCTCGCCGATCTTCCTCATCCTGTCGATCCTCATCAAGCTCGGCAGCAAGGGACCGGTTTTCTATTCCCAGACTCGCGTCGGTAAGGGCGGCAAGCACTTCAAGTTCGTGAAGTTCCGCTCGATGTACATCGATGCCGACCAGCGCCTTGCCGAACTTCGCGCCCAAAACGAGAAGGACGGACCGATCTTCAAGATGAAGAACGACCCGCGGATCACCCCCGTCGGCCGGTTCATCCGAAAGTATTCGCTCGACGAACTTCCCCAGTTCTTCCACGTGCTCACCGGCCACATGTCGATCGTCGGTCCCCGACCGCCGATCCCGCGCGAAGTCGCCGAATACGACGAGTTCGCGATGCAGCGCCTGAGCGTCAAGCCGGGCATCACCTGCTACTGGCAGATCATGGGTCGCAGTAACCTCACCTTTGAGGAATGGATGGAGCTCGACAACAAGTACATCCGCGAGATGAGCTTCTGGACTGACCTCAAGATCATCGTGAAGACCCCCCTCGCGATCCTCCGTGGCGACGGGGCATACTGACGCCGCTCGTGGCTAATCCCCCATCCGCTCCGATTCCAAGCTCGGTTACGCCCGTGCCCATCGTTGGCCTGCAAGTCATGCCGATCGACGAGGCAACCCTCATCGCCCACCTGCACCACAACGTTGAGACCGGCCACCGAGATTGGATCGTCACGCTGAACCTTGACCACGTCGCCCGCAGCGGCCGCGAGCCGTCGTACCGCAAGGCCCTGGAAGGCGCAACCCTCATCGTAGCCGACGGCGCGCCCATCGTCTGGGCGGTCAAGAAGAAGCGGCCCGACCTCTCCAGCCTCGACCGCGTTACCGGCGCCGACGCCACCAGGCACTTGCTCCAATCGCTTCCCCCGGGCCAAGTCGCGATCATCGGCGGCAAGGACCCCAAGCTCGCCTTGCAAAAGCTCGACCTCGATCCCGAGGCCGGTTGGCTCATCTTCGATGGCGTGATTTCGCTTGAGGACCAGTCGGTGCGCGACCTTGCGGAGGCGATCAAGGGCCGGCGGTTCGCCTTCGTCGCGCTCGGCGTCCCGAAGCAGGAGTATCTGATCGAAAAGCTCTGGCCGCTTTGCCCCGAAACGACGTTTATTGGCGTCGGCGGTAGCTTTGAGTTCATCGCCGGGCTCACCCAGCGCGCCCCGATGTGGATGCAAAAGCGGGGCCTTGAATGGCTCCACCGACTGGTCAGCGAGCCCAAACGGTTGTGGCGGCGCTACCTGGTTGAATACATTCCGGGGGCGATTGCCCTCCGCAAGGACGTCAAGAGAGGGTAAACCCCTCTTTGATGAATCATTCACTCCTCCGCCGTCTCACCGAAGCGCACGGCGTGCCTGGACAAGAGGATGCCGTCCGGTCGATTGTCGTTGAAGAGCTTAAGGGTCTCGGCGACCTTTCCGTCGATGCGATGGGCAACCTCATCTGTCACATCCCCGGCGACGGCCCCAAGGTCATGATCGCCGCCCACATGGACGAAATCGGCTTTGTCGTCAAGCACATCGAAAAGGACGGATTCCTTCGCATTCACCCGCTCGGCGGTTGGGATCCTCGCCAGATGTTCAGCCAGCGAGTGATTGTCCAGACCGAATCGGGTCCCCTTGCCGGTCTCCTCGTCTTCGGCACCAAGCCCAAGCACATGCTCACCGACGCGGAAGCGAGCAAGAAGCCGGAAGTCGATGGGTTCTTTGTCGACCTCGGACTGAGCCACGAGGAAGTCTCGAAGAAGGTCCGCAAGGGCGACCAGGTCACGATGGACGGTCGCTACAACCAGATTGGCGGCCTCGCCTCGTGCAAGGCGATGGATGACCGCGCTGGCCTTTATGTGATGATTGAAGCGGTCCGCGCCATGCGCCACCACAAGTGCGACATCTATGCCGTCGCCACCGTGCAAGAGGAGATCGGCCTCCGCGGCGCAGCCGCAAGCGGCTCGTCGGTCCAGCCCGACGTCGTCATCGCGCTCGACATCACCCTCGCGAACGACATCCCCGGCATTTCGGAAGTCGACCAGGTGACCAAGCTCGGCGAAGGCGCCGCGATCAAGTTCCTCGACTCCTCGCTCATCTGCCACCCGAAGCTGTTTAAGCACTTCGTCTCGATCGCGGAAAACCACGGGATCAAGCACCAGATTGAGGTCCTACCCTTTGGCGGCACCGATGCGGGCGCGATCCAGAGGCTCAACGGCGGCAAGCCATCGATCACCCTCTCGATTCCGACGCGCTACGTCCACACGGTCAATGAGACGGTGCATCCGGACGACATGGACGCCTGCGTCCACCTCCTCGCACGGTATTTGGAAGAAGCCCACGAGGGCGACTACAGCTACAAGGTCTAACGACGATACATCCACGCTCTGGGCACTGCCCAGAGCGGGTTGATGATGTCATCGCGTCGGTAGCGGGCTTGCTCGGCGGTCATGAACCGCACGCGGCCACTCGCGGTGATGATGTTCACCTTCTTTCGGTGGCGACCCTGGGTCTCCTCCGTCCACTTAGGCGGTGATCCGGTCTCAAAGGCGAGCCGCGTCACGTCCTGGGTGTTCTTTTCGGGCATCCGACCTCCGGTGTTGAATCCAACGACAAATCCGTCATAAGGAACGGTCTCGCCGGACGAAAGCTTGAACGGCACCGGGTCATAGCTGCCGCCCGCACCCATGTTCGTGGTCTCTGCGAGGAGGGCGACCTTGTCCGGCTGATCGAGGCCACTCACCGCCTCCGTGCTCATCGGAACGTACATGCCATAGGTGAGGAGGCGCTTCTTTGCCTTCTTGGTCGACGAAACCACCCAAACCCCTTCCCCTTCCCTCGCGCCCGGACAGTTAAAGTCGAGGTCCTCCTTGATGAGGCCCTCAATCGGCAGCGTCCACGAAACGGCGGCACCGTTTTCGATGACCGGGGTCTGGTTGTCACCTTCAATGTAGGTGGGCGGGAAGCGACCGTCGTTCGCCTCTGCATAGAGCGACATGCCCTGATAAAGGCCCATGAGCTGGCGACGACAGATCGCCTCGTAAGCGTTTTCGCGCAGGTGGAAGTAGATCGGGGTGAGGAGGCCAGCGGTGAGTCCAATCAGGAGGACAAACAGCTTCCAGTCCTTCTTTGAGATGTACTGGCTCGAACGTTGGGCGTCTACCCTCTCGTCCTGGGGATCGTCGTCAAATGGTGGCATCGTTATCCTTGAGTCCGGTCGGGCTGAATGCCATCGGCGAGGTTGTATTGCTGGAGGACGGCGGGCAGCTTGTCCTCATCCAGCCGGAGCATCGTGCCCGAGGTTTCGCGGACGGGAAGGCCGCCAATTTCAAACTTCTCGACGCCCTTGGCAAAGGCAGCGATTGAACCCACTTCTTCGCCGTTCAGCCCGCCACCCATGATGTTCACCGCGATGTTGATGACCTCGGGAAGGTCGGTCCAGTTCGCCAGGACGGCACGCTTCAGGCCGCTGAGGAAGACCTGCTGGCGCTGTTGGCGGTGGAAGTCGTCGTCACCCGGTCCGGCGACCTTGGCGTGGCGATAACGGACAAAGCACATCGCGTCGTAACCCATGAGCTTGTTGGGCCCCTTCTTGATGTGGATATGGAGGTTGCCCGCGTTGTCGTCGTACTCGAGGTCCTTGTCGGCGACGACCTCAACGCCGTTGACGCGGTTCACGAGCTGCTGGAAGGCATCGAAGTTAATCACGATCACGCGATCGATCTTGATCTTGAGGAGGTCTTCGACCGTCTGCTTGCTGAGGTCAGCTCCGCCATAGGCAAAGGCTGCGTTGAGCTTGTGGCGACCCACCTTGCCCTCATAAGGAATCATCACGCCAAGGTCGCGGGGGAGGCTCAGTCCGGTGATCTTCTTCTTCACGAAGTCGAGCCGAACGACCATGACCATGTCGCTGCGGGCGGCCGACTTTCGCACCTTTTGGCCAAGGAGGGCCGCGTTGTCCTGGTAGTCCTCGTCGCAGCCCAGGATGAGCAAGGTCAGCTCATCGCCGTGGAAGGTCTCTTTCGGGTCGGTCGCGGCAAACGGGATCGACTGGCGGATGATCGTGGCGATCGCCTTACTCTGGGCGAGCCAAGCGTAGCCCGCCGTTCCGAGCGCAATAAATAAGATGAGGATGCCCCCAAGAATTCGCGCCCAGCGTCCTTTGCGCCGACCCTTCCTAGCCATTGCCTTGTTCAACTCCGATCTCCGGCCTCAGGTTCCAACTCAATGTGCGGGAAGGTGACCACAAACGACGATCCCTTTCCGATTTCCGATTCGATGTCGAGCTTTCCTTCGTGGGCATTCGCAAGTTCAAGGACGATCTTTGTGCCCCATCCGCTGCCGCTTCCCTTGTCCCACATACTGCGGGCGGTTCCGCTGAGAATGCGCCGGGCGATCTCCGGGGTCATGCCCGGGCCAGAATCGTGGACCGCGATCCGGTGTTCGCCGTCCTTGCAGGTGTAGGTGACGCGGACCTTGCCATACATCGCCTCTTCGTTCGCGGGGTCATCAATCCAGGCGTCAGGAATCGTCTCCCGGACGGCCTTGATCGAATTGCCCACGAGGTTCTGGACAATGCGGAAGATGAAGAGCTCGTCGTGGCGGCAGGGCGGGGCAGTCTCGTCGATCTCAGTGGTGAGCTCCACGTGGTTCCGACGCCCTTCCGTCGCGAGGTAGGCCGCGCTGTTCTCAATGATCGGCCCGAGCGGTCCTTGCACCCATTGCGGCCGCACCGGGCGTCCGGCGCTGAGGTCAGAGATGAGCCGGGAATAGCCCACGATCCGGTCGATCGACTTGTGGAGGTCGCCCGTCATGTCGCGGATGATGTCGACGTAGATGTTGACCTCGTCGTCATCCGGGTCGATGAGTTCGCAGAGGCTGTCAATCGCGGGCTCGGCATAGCCGATCGTCGCGTGGAGGCTGGCAGCAAGGTTGCCGATGTCGTGGCTGACCTTGCCCATACCGAGCAGGGTGGAGGCGCGCGAAGCCTCTTCGGTGAGCTGGGCGTTGAGGTAGCCCATCGTCGAAACCGCAGCAATCGTCTCAAGCACCGCGCGGTCTTCGTCGGTGAACGGTCCGCCCTTCTTGTTGATCAGCTGGACGACGCCAACCGGGGTTGAGCCTTCCATCACGAGGGGCGCGGCCGCCATCGATCGCACAATCACGCCGGTCGCGCGCTCAAAGTCGTTCGCCTGGTCGGGGGTTTTCGGCGGAAACTCCTTGAGGACGGTGGATGCGGACTGAAACGCTTGACCCGCCGCTCCAAAGTCGTCGGGAATGTCGAGCGAGGGGAGCTTTCCAGCGATTTCGGCGGGGATCACGTGCTGGAAGCGAAGCGTGTTGCGCGCGCCGTCGTGGACGTAGATCGTGCCACCTTCCGCGCCGACGGCCTCGACGCACGTCGAGAGCACTGCGCTCATGAGTTGGTCGAGCGTTCCCGTACTGACCAAAGCACGCGTGGCCACCTGTACGGCGCGGATGAGTTGTTCGCTCGAACCCATGGGCAGTTAGTTTACATCGGTTAAGGTTGGGATTTCAGAGCCTGCGCCATGGTGCGCAGTTCCTCTGCGGCCTTCTCTGGCCCGAGCGTCCATCGTTCGGTGTGGCTGAGGGCCTCTCCGACCTTGAGGTGTTTCCCTCGACCGAGCGACTCCACCTCAAGCATGTCCGACCGCGTGTAGACCTCGAAATTGGCCCCCTGGTCGACGCCGAGCGACGTGCCTTCCACGCGATCATATCTCTCAGCGTCGAACGTTTTCAGGAACGATTGACCCTGCCACTGGTAGGCCGCCCAGCCTTCTTCGAGCGGCATCCCAACCTTGATCGGCCCCGCGTCGGCATTGTGGAGTTCGCCAAAACCGTTGACGAACCGCAGCCTTGGATCACACAGGTCGGTGTAACGCCACAGAACCAGACTCGAGGTGGGCAGGAGCTCGCCCGTTCCCTGCTTCGGGGTGGGGAGCGGCCAGACGCAGTACCCGCCCGGCTTCATCACGGTCACGCCCCAAGGCGCGACGTGGAAAAGATCCTCCCGTTGAAGCTGCACACGGTGAATGATCTCGATCCCATTCTCGATGCCGCGAATCGAAAGCCGCTTCTGCATCCCCGCCGCATCAACCGGCGCCATGAAGTGGGTCCATTCGCCGTCCTCGCTCATCTCAACCGCGTGGTTGTCGGGCGCGGTGGTCCGGCCCGCGATCTCGGGAGCAATCCAGAATCGGTGCCCGCCGTACGAGCGATACTCGTCTCCGCCAATCAGGCCCTCGTGCTTCTCGTAGACCCGCAGAGGGCTCTCGCCGCCATCGCGGCTGAAGCTCAGGATCCGCGGCCCAACATCGAGGGTGACCACGACCCGAAAGGGGCCGCAATTCAGCTCCGCGTTGTTGGGGCGTCCGGCAAACTCAACGATTCTCATGGGTTGGATTTCACGATCTGGTCGAGGTTCTTTCGTATCGACTTCTGCAGCTCGCCATACTTGGCCCAATCGCCAGCCTTGAGGGCAGCATCCGCCTGTCGGTAGAGCTCGAGGGTCGCCTTCGCGAGCTCCTTGACGCTCGGCGCGTTGGGGGTCGGCCCGGGCTGGGGCTGCGTCCCCGGGTCGGGAGGAATCGGGTTGGCGTCGGGGCCGTTGGCGAGTCCCTGAAGCAGCTGCCTCGTCGCCGACTCCACAGAATCGCCGATCACCACGTTGTTCGCAAGGCCAAGGATCACCTTCTTCAATCGAGGCACCGCTTGGAGGCCCGATGTTGCGCCCTGCGGGTAGATCGGTTCGGCGTAGAGCACGCTGTTTCCGACCGGCAGAACGAGCATGTTGCCGACGACGATCTTCGTCTCGCCGCCACCTCGAAGCTGGAGGTTCGTCGCGGTGACTTGCGGGTCACTCGTGAAGTTGGTCTCCATCTGCTCAGGACCGGGGATGTTTTCGCCCTTGGCGAACCGGTAGAGCTTCAGCTTGCCATAGTTCGGACCGTCGCATCGGGCCACGAAGTAGCCGACCATGTTCGACTTCCCGCGCGGTGTCATCGGCAGCATGAGGGCGAACTCGTCCTTGGGCTCCTTGGGAAGCTGCATCTGCACGTAGTAAGGCGGCAGGTCCTCGCTCGAACCTCCCATTCCCCGCTGACGCGGGAGGTCCCACGCATCGTTGTTGTTGAGGAAAATCGTCGGGTCGGTGACGTGGTAGCTCGTGAGGATGAACGACTGAATCCGGAACAGGTCCTCGGGGTAGCGGTAGTGCTTGACAATCTCCGCCGGGGCGGCACTTCCCTCTTCAACCGACCCCGGATAGACGCCGCGCCACGCCTTCAGAAGCGGGTCCTTGTCATCGACGGCATAAGCATGAAGCTCGCCGGTGTAGGCGTCGATCGTCACCTTCACCGAGTTTCGGATGTAGTTCACCGTTCGGCCCGCGTACGCGATCATCGGGCTGTAAGGCACCTGGTCGGTCGTCGTGTAGCCATCCATGATCCAAACTAGCCGTCCGTCGATCACCGTGATGTACGGGTCATCGTCAAAGGCGAGGAACGGCAAGGCGCGCTGAGCACGGCGTCGCACGCCGCGATAGACGAGCACCCGCGAGTTGGCGGTGACGTTCGACGAGACGAGCAAGTTGCCATCGCTGAAGGTCTTGGCAAGGGCGAGCCGCTGGAAGAACCCGCCAACCGGAATGCCGCGGCTTCCCTCCCACCGGTGCTCCGCGATGCTGTCTTGCATCGAGTAGTCCACTTCGGGGACCTTGGAATCGACGACCACGTAACTGTCGCGCAGTCGCCCACCGAAGTCCTCGTCGTCAAAGTCGCTGAAGTAGATGCGCGGTTGCTTCACCTCGGGGCCACCGCGTCCCGATTGAATCGGGATGTCGCGAAGGACGAAGTTCGGCTCGCCATAGTTGTTCGCCTCGTGAGTGGGCGCCATGACGAGGCCGTAGCCGTGGATGTATTGCAGCTTGGTGTTGAGCCAGGTCCGTGCGTTCTCGCTCAGCCCGTCGACCTTGAGGTCGCGCGGGGCGAGCATGACCAGCCGCTGGCGACCGTTGATCATGTAGCGATCAACGTCGACATCGGTGAAGGTGTAAAACGGCCGGAAAGTCTGGAGGATTTCCACCGTGGTCTTGATGATCTCGGGATCCCAAAGCCGGATGTTCTCGATCGTGCCCTTGGCACTGCGAAACTCCTCGGCAGTGGGGGCGGCGGTGACGGTGAGGTCCTCGCCCTTGATTCCATCGAGGCCATAAGCGAACCGGGTGGACTCAATCGCGCGCTTGGCGTTCGGTCCTTCCCGGGTCAGCTTGTCGGGGTCAACGAGGAACCGCTGAACGTAAGCCGGATAGGCCCCGAGAAGGATGACACTCAGGACGATGAGGCAGCCGAGGCCCACGAGCATTCGGCGGGCAAAGCCGGCTCGGCCCACGCCGATCAGCAACACGACGCCGATGACTCCGGTAAGGATGGCAACGAAGCGCTCGAGCGGCAGCTTGGCGAGCATGGCCGCGCCCGCGCCGGTGAACTGCATCGACTCCACGGTGCCGTAAGAGAACGTGCTGAGGAAGGTGTTCACCCCGCTCACGATGAACATCAGCGAGATCAGTCCAAACAGGACCATCGCCGGTTTGCCCGGCGCGGGGCGAGACTTGAGGTCAAACGGTCCGTTCCACGAGGCAAGCGCGAGAAGGCCGACCACGACGAGGTTGACCATGATGATTCGGCCCAGGACGTGGACGACGAGTCGATAGAACGGCAGCTTGAAGATGAAGAAGCCGAGGTCCATGCCGAAGATCGGATCTTGCCTTCCAAACGGCACCGCGTTCTGGAAGAGGAGAACGGTGCGCCACTCCTTCGTAAGGCTCAGACCGATGATCAGACCCGCCAGGAGCGGCAAACCCCAGACCAGTCCCTTCGGCTTGCGGCTGAGGAACTGCCGGAGGCCGATCATCTGGAGTTCGAATGGCGAATCGGCGTCGGGGCGCGGCGGAGTCAGGCCCTTCAGCGCCTCGCGAACGAGGAAAAAGGTGACGAGGAAGGCAACGCCAAACCCGGCGAGAAAGAGCGTGACCGACGGCCAGAATGCCCGCCAAAACACGTCGGTTCGGCCAAGGTCGTGCTTGTACCAAAGGTAGTCGACGTAGGTCTCCGACGCAAGCAGAAACGCGACGAAGAGCACGATAAGAACCATGGCCCCGATCCGCGAAGGATTCCAGAAGCGCGGTGGTTTAGGTCGAATCACACCATCAACGTCCATTCACCGTAGCATACGTGAATCGGAACCGAGCGGTTGAGGTCCTAGCCGAATCGTCCCGAGATATAGTCCTCGGTTTCCTTCTTCTGGGGGTTGAGAAAGAGGTTCTGGGTCTTCGCGACCTCAATCAATCGTCCACCGTTGAAGAACGCGGTCGTATCGCTCGCGCGCTGAGCCTGCTGCATGTTGTGGGTGACGATGACGATCGTGTATTGCTCCTTGAGGGCAAAGATCAGGTCTTCCACACGTGCGGTGGCGATCGGGTCGAGGGCGCTGCACGGCTCGTCCATCAGGATGATCTTCGGGTTCACCGCCATCGTTCGCGCGATGCAAAGCCGCTGTTGCTGGCCGCCAGAGAGTTCGAACGCGCTCTTGTTGAGCTTGTCCTTCACTTCTTCCCAGAGGGCCG
Source organism: Armatimonadota bacterium (assembly GCA_018268355.1). Lineage (GTDB taxonomy): Bacteria > Armatimonadota > Fimbriimonadia > Fimbriimonadales > Fimbriimonadaceae > JAFDWR01. The sequence continues at coordinate 759,926 of JAFDWR010000001.1, forward strand.
CGCTCTTGAGGCACCGCTCAACGATCTCTTCCAGCTCGGAGCGCTTCTTGATGCCGTGGATCTTAGGCCCAAAGGCGATGTTCTCAAAAATCGTAGTTGGGAATGGGTTCGGCTTCTGGAAGACCATCCCTACTTCCTTTCGGAGTTCGACCGGGTCCACGTCGGGGCCATAAAGGTCGATCTCATCCAGCAGGATCTTGCCTTCGATGCGCGCTCCGTCGACGAGGTCGTTCATCCGGTTCAGGCAACGCAGCAGGGTCGACTTTCCACAGCCCGACGGGCCGATCAGCGCGGTGACTTCATTCGCCGCGATGTCGAGGCGGATGTCCTTGAGGGCATGGTAGGAGCCATAGAAGACGTCCAACCCTTGGATCGAGATCTTAGGCTTCGACTCAGCTGAGATGGGCGGTTCGGCCACCGGGACGGAGTTCATTCCTCATAAAGTATGGCAACTTCGTGTTAAGGAAGTGTAGATTTCGCCTCAAGCGCGATTGCTGGTAAACTCACGCTTCGAAAGGCGTCGTACCCAAGTGGCTAAGGGAAGGGTCTGCAAAACCCTCATTCAGCAGTTCGAATCTGCTCGGCGCCTCCAACCTTTCCCCTACTTGCCCGGCAAGACCTTGGCGATCACCTGTTCGGCGTCCTTGGTCATGAGCTTTTGGTAGTCCTTGGCAAAATCAAGGATTGTCTGCTGGATCGGGTCCTTCTCAAGTTGCGCTGTTCGGTGCTGAAGGTCTCGTGGCAAGTTGGCCCGCTTGGAGATCAGGATCAGCTCTGCCGTTGGTGCCCGGGTTTCCAGTCCCGAATCGAGCGGATTGATATGGAGGCCCATCCTTTGCCGGTAGGCAAAGTAGCGACTCCGGGCCACCGACGCCACCGATCCAAACGTGCGCTGCTTGGTGAGGAATTGCTGCAGTTGCGGTGCCCAGGTGCTGGCTTCCTTCGACGGTTCGGTGCGCAGCCTCGTTGCTAGCTTCTGGATCAGCCCAAACTGCGCGGCCGCCGCCTCGTAGGCGCTCTTGGGATCGGAATATTTCAAGACCTCCATGAGCCGCATGACGAGCACAGCATCGCGGGCAAAGCCATCGACGCTGACGTGCTCGCCGTTCTTTTCCGCCCAGTGCAGGAGCCTTCGACCCAAAACTCGTCGGGCCTCAAAGATCTCTTCCTTCGCGTTGTCGGACCAATCGTCCTCAAAGGCCACCGGAATTAGATCGCGGAGCTCCCCTTTCTCGTGAGCGCGAATCCACTGGAGTGCCTCTCGCCGGAGAGCTTTGACCTTTTCGAACTCGGGTACGCCGTCCAAACAGGACGTGGCGGAGTTGACGTACGGGACGTACGCCTCGACGCGCGCTTGCTCTGTTGGGGACATCATGTCCGGCTCAAAGGGGTCGTTATAAGTCCTCGCTTGGACTCCGATCCCCAACAACAGGAGCACCGGCGCCAGCAACATGAGCTCGTAGATCAGCTTCCGTGCCGACATGGATAGGTCTAATCGTCGGCAGGTCGAGTGTCGAACCTACAGGGCCTAGCAGAAGTTTCGGGGGAATCTTTGCCCCGAGGGACCAATAGGTCTGTGGACCTATGTCCACTGTTTTCGCCGTTTTCTCGCCTATAATGATCTCGTTCGTTGCTCTTGTGACGAACAGGAATGGAACAAAAACTGACCCCTGGTGAATGCGGGGTAATGCATTCGCAAGCGGCGCGTGATGACCGCGCCCTCGTGCTCCAGTTCGAAGCGCAACGAACTTGGATGCTGAGAAATGCGTATCGGAAGCTGCGCAACTGGGACGAGGCGCAAGACGCCGTGCAAGAAGCCCTCATCAAGGCCGTTCGGCATGCGGACCGGCTCGACCCCGAACGATCCTTACGCCCTTGGCTCAGCCGAGTGCTCGCGACCACCATCGTGGACATCGTGCGCCGGCGAGAGGTTGCCGAGTACGGCCTCGAAGACGACAGTCGCGAGGTACGGACCGAGGCAGGTGCGCCGAGGGAATTGGACAACCTGGAGGTTTCCGAGGTGGTCGAGGAAGCGATGAACAAGCTGCCTCGGTCGTATCGCCAGATCCTCCAGATGCGCTACCTCGGCGACATGGGCGTCGAGGAGATCGCGGTCGCGATGAAGCGACCGACAGGAACGATCAAGAGCTGGCTCTTTCGGGCAAGGGAGATGCTTCGAAATGACCTGTCGATCCGTTCGCTGGACGTCGCATGCTAAATCCGGGCAGGCGACGAAAAAGGCGGCAGCTCAACCGAACTGCCGCCTTATTGCTTTCAGGCTTTCTTAGCGGAAGCGCCAGATGACCTTGCCGAACTCGTTGAGGGCATTCGCCGAGTACGACTTGGCGTGGCCGTCAGCAAAGATGATCGGGGTCGTGCCTTCGCCGTTTCGCGTCGCGCCATAGAGCGCATAGATCGGCTTGAGCGCGCCGGGAGCGAGACCACTGAAGTTGTTGCCCTTGTAAGGGGTCGTGCAGAGGTTCACGTCCGCGATGAGCGGCAGGCCCTTCTTGTAGTCGCCGTCGGGCGAGTTCGGACCGTTGTAAGGGTTGAAGACATAGCCTCGCTCCTTACCACCGGTGCTGTTCGGCGTGGTGGCGAAGAGGCCAACGCGAGCGGTTTCGTCGGCTTGGCTGAAGTTCGCCGCGCTGCGGAAGCCTTCAGTGCCTGCAGGAGCAGCACCCTCAACCGCGGTCGAAGCAGGATCGAAGCCGGTGGCATCCGAATAGCCGATGCTCTGGTTACGGCGATTCGCCCAGTCGATCGCAAAGGTCGAGCCGTTCGCGCCCGGGGCAAGGAAGATCTCCTGGTTCTTGACGTAAACGTTCACGAGCGGAGGCCAGACGGTGGGGTCTTGTCCGGGGGGAACGTTGCGGTTCGAAGCAGGGACGAAGAAATCGTCGTAGTCGCCGGCATAAAGCATGACGCCCATCGAGAGCTGCTTCATCTGTGCAAGAGCGCGCGTTTTCTTGGCGGCTTCCTTGGCCTGAGAGAAGACGGGGAAGAGGATGGCTGCGAGGATCGCGATGATCGCGATGACCACGAGCAGCTCAATAAGCGTAAATGCCTTTCGATTCATGATTGCAATGCACCTAACGGCTAGTTAGACCTTCGATTATACGCAAGAAGTTCGCCACAACGGCCCCTTTCACGGCGCAAATCTACTAGAGTTTTAGCAGGTCCACGGCCATGCCCATGTCCTTATCGCCGCGGCCACTCAGGTTCACCAAAACCCGCGTTCCAGGTTCAAGCGAGCCATCGAAAACGGGGACAAAGGCGTGCGCACTTTCGAAGGCGGGAATGATTCCCTCAAGCTCGGCCACCCGCCGGAAGGCATCCAGGGCCTCATCGTCGTTTGCCGCTCGGTAGGTCGCCCTTCCGGAGGCCATGAGGTGGGAGTGTTCGGCCCCCACGCCGGGATAATCGAGCCCTGCGCTCATCGAATGGGTCGGGAGGACCTGGCCCGCTTCGTCCTGCATCATGTAGCTATAGGAACCGTGGAGCACGCCCGGTGTCCCCGCGGTGAGCGGCGCAGCGTGGCTACCCGACGAAACGCCAAGTCCGCCCGCTTCAACGCCGAGCAGCCGAACGTCCGGGTCGCCGTAGAATGCGGCGAAGAAGCCAATCGCGTTCGAACCGCCGCCCACGCAGGCAATGCCCACTTCCGGCAACCGGCCATAGCGCTCGAGGTATTGGCTCCGCGCCTCGTCCCCAATGACCCGCTGGAACTCGCGGACCATGAACGGATACGGGTGGGGGCCGGCAGCGGTCCCGATGATGTAGTGGGTGTCGCGAACGTTGGTGACCCAATCGCGCATCGCCTCATTCAGGGCGTCCTTCAGGGTCTTGGTACCGCTGCTGACGGGGACGACTTCCGCGCCCATCAGCTTCATTCGGAAGACGTTGAGCGACTGCCGTCGGCAATCCTCCTCGCCCATATAGACCACGCACTTGAGTCCAAAAAGCGCACAAACCGTCGCCGTGGCAACGCCATGCTGCCCTGCCCCGGTCTCTGCGATGATCCGCGTCTTACCCATCCGCCGCGCGAGAAGCGCCTGCCCGAGCGCGTTGTTGATTTTGTGGGCGCCGGTGTGGTTGAGGTCCTCGCGCTTCATCACGACGTGGAGGCCAGTCGCCTCGCTGATCCTCCGCGCTTCGGTGATTGGCGTTGGCCGACCGACGTACTCCGACAGCAACGTCGCGAACTCCCGTCGAAACGCGTCTTCACTCCAAGCCTGGTTGAACTCGTTTTCGAGCTGGTCAAGGGCAGGAATGAGGGTTTCGGGCACGAACCGCCCGCCAAATTGGCCAAACCGGCCGCGAGCATCGGGTGAAGTCATCATGGGACTCTTTTAGTCTACGTCAACGAACCTGGCTAAGGCTTATCGAGGTCGACGATCTTCTTGGGAGCGGCCTTTTCTTCGGCAACCGCCTTCTTGTCTTGCTCGGAGGCGATGATCGCGTCTACGCCGGGGCCATCAACCTTCTCGTACTCGCCTTGGCCGACCTTCTTCCAGGTCGTGAATCCCTTTTCGGCGGCCTTCCCTGCCCCCGAAGGCTTCTTGATCTGGATGCTGACCTTGCTGATCACGCGGCGAACTTCCATCCCGCACTGCGGGCACATCTTGAGCGCTTCTTCGTTGATCCCCTGGATCACCGCCACACGGTTTTCGCACATCGGGCAGTCCCAATCGATCGGCTCGTACTCGTAGATCGGCATTAGAAGAAGTCCATCATGACCACGGGCCGCGGAGAAAGGAGCTGCGTCGCCTCCTGCCAGCGGTCACCGCGCACCTCGACCGCGCCAAGCCGCACCAACCGGTCGAGTGAAGGGTCGCCGAGAAACGCCTGGGTCCAAGCGGTGATCGGGGCGACAAGGTCGGGGACGTCGATGCAGGCCTCGGTGGTGACCTTCCCGTCCGCCCACGAAATGCGCCAGGTGCCCTGGTTTTGGGGGATGTCGGGGTCGAGGAGTTCGAGGACGAACGACCCCTTCCCGCGCGGACTCAGCTTGCTCAGCGCCTGCCGGAAGTCGATCACGCGGTACATGAACGGTCGGTCCACCTCGATCTTGGGCCCTTGGTCGAGAAACTGACTGTAAAACGGACTGTCGCCCGGCTCGCACCACTCCATCGCCGACTTGTTCACGCCGAGCTGCTCAAAGAAGCTGAGGATGGACTGATAGCCGCGCATCGACGACCAAACGAACTCGTCGACCGATTGCACGTTCCAGAACTGCCAGTCGTGCTGGACAAGCGCATAGGCCTCAACCGGGTCGCCCGCGACATAGATCGTCTGGTTAGGGTTGAGGCGGCGACGCCAAAGCACTTCATCGCGCAGGTTGACACCGCTGCGGGCGCGGGCAAAGCTGTCGAGGCAGGGCTGGAGGACCGCCGGGTCGTGAGTCTCCAGGCGATGGACGGGAAGCTCGGCGTTGAGCTTTGGCAGGCGATTGGAAGGACAGGTGATCTTGTATCGCATCCCGCAGGTCGCGAACCCAACCCGGCGATAAAACGTCTCGCGGAACGCGGCCAGCGAGGCGAGGTCATGACCCGAGGCATAGAGGTCTTGCACCGCGGCCTGCATCATCTGGGTGCCATTTCCGCCTCGGCGAAGCACGGGGTCGACGGCAACGCCCGCGATGCCTGCCGCCTTCAGGGTCGATTCACCCCGGGTGGTTTCGAACGGCAGAAGGGCGTAGATCCCGACCGTTTCGCTGCCCTTTTCAGCGACGTAGCCGTTCCAGGTGAGATCGGCCCGCTGCTCTGCTTCGATGGGTTTGGCGTTGTTGTACGTCAGCGAACGCACGCGCCAAAACGTCTCATCAGCATCGGTGATCGGCCGGACCGAAATTCCTGACATACTTCTGACTCCAAGTTTGGCACGAACGCCATAAGGTAGACGTCTCTTTAGCCATGCCCGTCGGTCCACTGGAAACAGAATCGCAATTCCTTAAGGGGATTGGACCGAAGCTGTACCCGCTTGCCTCAAAGATCGGCCTGAAGACGGTCCAAGACGTGCTCTTCAACTTTCCGCGTCGATACGAGGACCGTCGCCACCTGCCCAAGCTCAAGGACGTGCGCGGCGGCGAGGTCGTGACCATCCGTGGCGTCATCAAGGACATCGAAACCCGGCCCCTGCGAGGCGGAAAGGTGATCCTCCGGGCGGTGATTTCCGACGGAACCGGCATGGTTGCGCTGACCTGGTTCAACCAGCCGTGGGTGAAAAAGCAGCTTGAAGGCCACGAGGGTGAAGTCCTTGCCTTCGGCGAACTGAAGGAGGGGAAGAACTGGCGCCTTGAGATGAGCTCGCCGGAGTTCGAACTCATTGGCGAAGGCGACGACGCCGAAGCCTTTGCCCGAATCACCCCGGTTTATCGCCTCACCGAAGGGTTGCCGCAGAAGTCGCTGCGACGTGCCGCCGGAGATGCGATCGCAAAGTACCTCCACGAGATCGTCGATCCCTTCCCTGCCAAGTTCCTCAAGGAGCATCAGCTGATCGACCTGAGGACCGCGGTTCGCGCGATTCACCAGCCGGAAACTCAAAAGGAAGCTGATGAGGCCCGAAAGCGGCTCGTCTTCGAGGAGTTTTTCTACCTGCAGGTCGTCCTCGCCCAGCGACGCCAGTCGGTCCACCAAGAGCACGGCATCGCCTTTCCGATCCAAGAACTCATCGAGGGCAAGCCGGTCATCCTCCCCACGGCGCCCGCCGAAACGCGAACCCGCGCGGCGGTGGTGAAGAAGGAGCGCGTGCCGACCACTCTCTTCGCCGAGACCCTAGAGGCTGACCTCAATCGCCAGGGCCTTCGCGAGCAGATCGCCGCCTTGTTCCCATTCAAGCTCACCGACGCCCAGCAGCGCGTGGTGGATGAGATTTACCGCGACATGGCCGAGCCTTATCCGATGAACCGCCTCGTCCAGGGCGACGTCGGTGCGGGAAAGACGGCGGTTGCAGCCTGCGCGATGCTCGCCGCCGTTCGCAGTGGCTACCAATGCGCGCTCATGGCTCCGACCGAGATCCTCGCCGAGCAGCACGCGGTGGGTCTGCGCCGAGTGTTTGAGCCTCTGGGGATTTCCGTTGATTTCGTGGCTGGAAAGCTGAAGGCTCGCCAGCGAAAATCGACCGCCGAGCGGGCCAAGTCGGGCGAGACCCAGATCGTCGTCGGCACCCATGCCCTGATCCAAGATCGCCTTGATTTCGACCGGCTTGGCTTCGTTGTCATCGACGAACAGCATCGCTTCGGCGTCCTCCAACGCGCCGCCCTCCGCGACAAGGGCCTCGGGCATCCCGACGTCCTCGTCATGACCGCCACGCCGATCCCGCGGACGCTCACGATGACGCTTTATGGCGACCTCGACGTTAGCATCATCGACCAGCTCCCGCCCGGCCGAAAGCCGATCAAGACCCACTGGAAGCGGGCCTCGGAGCGCGATTCGGTGTACCAAGCTGTCCAGCGGCTGCTCGACGAGGGTCGCCAGGCCTACTTCGTCTGCCCGCTCGTAAGCGAGAGCGAGAAGCTGGAGGCCCAGGCCGCCGAAGACCTCTACTACCGGCTCAGCCACGGACCCTTCAGCATGCGAAAGATCGGGCTTCTTCACGGCCAAATGAAGAGCGACGAGAAGGAGTCGGTGATGGAGGCCTTCCGCCGCCACGAGCTCGACATTCTCGTTTCGACGACCGTGATTGAAGTCGGCGTGGACGTGCCGAATTCAACCGTAATGGTCATTGAAGACGCCCAGCGATTTGGCCTTGCCCAGCTCCACCAGCTTCGGGGCCGCGTGGGCCGAGGCGAGCACCAAAGCTACTGCATCCTCATCGCCGACGCCTCGACCGACGATGGCCGTGCGAGGCTCAACATCATGACTTCGACCACCGACGGCTTCCGAATCGCAGAGGCCGACCTTGAGATCCGTGGTCCGGGCGCGCTCGCGGGGACGATGCAAAGTGGTCACAGCGGATTCCAACTCGCGAGCCTTGTTCACGACGCCCACCTCCTTGAGGTCGCCCGCCAGGCCGCGATCAAGCTCATTGCCGACGATCCCGAACTCACCAAGCCCGACCATCAGGGCATCCGGGAACGCACTGAAGAGAAGCGCTCGCGGATGGCGCTCATCACGATCTCGTAAAATCGGGGCGTGGAACAAATCCTCCCCGTCGAACTTGCCGAACTCCTGAAGTCCGAGAACCCTCCCACCGTCATCGACGTTCGCGAGCCCGATGAGTACGAGATCTGCCGGATTGAGGGAAGCATCCTCATCCCGCTTGGCGAGATCGGCAGCCGCCTTGACGAGCTCGACCCCGAGGGCGACTACGTCATGCAGTGCCACCACGGCCGCCGCAGCCAGATGGCAGGCGAGGTCCTCCTTTCGAACGGTTTCACGCGGGTCCGGAACCTTGCCACTGGCATCGACGGATGGTCGATGACAGTAGATGCAAATGTACGGCGATACTGATAGATCGCCCTCAAGTTAATGCCAGGACTATGGAAGAAAAAACCTGGTGGCGAGGGAGAAACGGGATCCCAGGGTAGAGGTTGTCCTCCAGAGGAAGAAGAAGCTCCGCAAGAAGGGGCCTCGTCCTTTCGTGTTCAAGCTTCGTTATCGCGTCCTGATCTTCTTGGTCATCGCGATGACGCTGCTCTATATGGGCATCGTGACCATGGTTCAAAACCAGGTCCTCGCAAGCTATTCCGACTTTGAAAAGCGCACCTCGGTCAAGAATCTGACCCGGTTCAAAGATGCGGTTGAGTTCATGCAGCAAGAGCTGCTCGACCGTGCGACGCGTTGGGAAGCGGATGACGCTCCTTCCGCCGTCATGCGCCGCGACCGAGATTGGGCTGCGCGCCGAATGGTCTTCGGTCGCCAGGAAGAGCTTGGCGTCAACATGATCGTCCTGGTGGATGGCAGTGGGCGCATCGTCGAAGGCCGTTCGCGTGGTCGAAACGATGTTCCGCCGCCCAACTACGAATCGGCGATCCAGTCCCTGCATTTTACGGCCAGCTCGGCAAGGGCGGGCCAGTACACGCGGCCGTTTTTCGGCCTCGTGAAGTCGCGGAACAACCCGTTGCTCATCGCGGTGGCCCCGCTGAAGCAAGGCACGCTGATCGTCGGGTGGACGGTCTTCGGTCGACTGCTGACCCAACGTGACGTCGCGGACCTCGCCAAGCGCCAAGGCTTTGAAGGCGTTGAACTCGTGCCTTTTCATGGCGACCTGAGCTCGGCTTTCGCCGACGCACGGAATCGACTTGAAGCGGATCGAAGCAAGAACGACGAGGTCGTCATCGCCTATCCCGCCAGCTCGGACCGCGAGAAGGCCAAGGTCTCTGGCTTCGGCATCATCCGCGACGCGGCCAACTCGGCGGCCTTCCTGCTCCGCATCACCGAGGAGCGCACCATTTTCACCAAGGGCCAAGAGACGATGCGCGACATGATCCGCTCGATCCTCGTGGTCGGCGTGGTCTTTGCGCTCATCGTGTTCTGGATCCTGGAAGGAACCATCGTTCGCCGCGTTATCAAGTTGGGCAACCAAGTCGACTATGTGACCTTCAACGCTGCTGCTCGAGTTTCGCTCAAGGGTCGCGACGAGCTACGCGCTCTTGCCGACCAGATCAATGCGATGCTCGAAAAGCTCTATGCCAGCCAGGAAGAACTGCGCCGCAGCCGAGAGCAGCTCAAGGGCTACAACGAGAACCTTGAAGAAACGATTCACGAACGAACCCAGAAGCTCGCTGCGCTCAACTCGGTTCTTGAGTTCGCACTTGAAGGCATGGCGGTCTTTGACCCCAATCACAACGTCATCGAGCTGAACTCGGTGTTCGCCTCGATGCTTTGCTATGACCAAGCCGAGATGGTGGGAATGAACCTCTCGAACTTCGTCTCTTCGATGGATCACGACCGCCTCGCCACCGCGTTCAAGGTCATGACCGACCTCGGTAAGGCTGAAGTTGAGTGCGAAGCCCTGCGAAAGAACGGTGAGCGGTTCTTTGTCCAGCTCGTGCTCGTTCCCAGCTACGACAAGGCCCAGCAGCTGAACGCGTACCACGTCTTTATGAAGGACATTACGGAACGTAAGCGACTCGAGAAAGAGATCGCCTACAAGGCGTTCCACGATAGTCTTTGCGGCCTTCCGAACCGGCTTCTCTTCACCAACCGCGTCCAGCAGGGCCTTGCCCGTGCCCACCGCGAAGGTGAGTTTGTGGCGGTCATGTTCATCGACCTCGACAACTTCAAGGTCGTCAACGACTCGCTCGGCCACGAAGCGGGCGACGAACTGCTCAAGACGGTCGCCAAGCGGCTGCAGGAAGCGGTCCGTCCCGGCGATACCGTTGCGCGAATGGGCGGCGACGAGTTCACCGTCCTCCTTGAGCGGCTCCCGAACGCCGACGAGGCGATGCGCGTTGCCAACCGCATTGTCCAGGCGATGTCGCTACCCGTCCACTTGCCCGAGAACCGCGAGATTTTCGTCACCTGCTCGGTCGGTATCGCGCTCAACTCGGACGACTGTAAGTCCACCGAAGAGCTTCTCCGCGATGCCGACACCGCGATGTATGAGGCGAAAACGCGCGGTAAGGCAGGCTACGTGGTCTTCGACCGCTCGATGAACGAGAGCGTCGTGGAACGACTGGAGATCGAAACCGGTCTGCGCCGCGCGGTCGAAAACGGCGAGTTCATCGTCTACTACCAACCGATCGTCGACCTCAAATCGGGTGCAATCTCGGGCGCGGAAGCCCTTGTTCGATGGGTCCACCCCGAGCGCGGCATGGTTCCGCCCGGCAAGTTCATCCCCATCGCCGAGGAAACCGGCCTCATTTCGCCGATCGGCTACTGGGTGCTCGAGCGGTCGTGTGAATACGCGAAGGTCATCAACGACCGACAAGGCCCATCCGACCCGTTCGTGATGAGCGTCAATTTGTCCACGCGCCAGCTCCAGCAGTTCGACTGCGTTGACCGCGTCCGCGAGATCCTCACCATCACCGGTCTTGACCCGCACCACCTCAAGCTCGAGGTCACCGAAAGCGCGATGATGGACGACATGGAAGCGATCATCTCGAAGCTGGATGACCTGCGAAAGCTCGGCATTCAACTCGCGATCGACGACTTCGGAACTGGCTATTCGTCGCTCAGCTACCTTCGTCGACTGCCCGTCAACACCGTCAAGATCGACCGCTCGTTTGTCTGCGTCATGGGTATCGAGGCCGAACCGACCGCGATTGTCAGCGCGATCGTCACCCTCTGCCACGCGCTTAACCTCACCGTCACCGGTGAAGGCATCGAGAACGAAATGCAGATGTCACAGCTCCAAGAAGTGGGCTGCGATTACGGCCAGGGCTACCTCTTCAGCAAGCCGATCAACGCGCACGACTTCGATCTGCTGCTCGACATGGTCCGCAAGAGCCAAGCGCCGACCTCAAGTTCGGTGCCGAGCATCGAAGACGTCGCGTACCACCCGGCCGCCTAAACCGTCGCGACCCAGGCCCGCGACTCGTGGCTTCGCTCGACTGCTTCGAGTACGCGCTGGGTCCTCAGACCGTCGTTGAAGTTCGGGTTGAGCGGTTCGCCGCGCTCCATCGCCTGAATAAAGCCTGCGACCAAGTTGATGAAGGTGTGCTCGTAGCCGATGATGTGGCCGCTCGGCCAATAGGTGCCGCCGTAAGGGTGGGGCTGGTCGGTCACGTTGATGACGGTGAATCCTTGGGCATCGTCCGCCGCGGTTCGATCAAAGAACTGAAGCTCGTTCATCCGTTCCAGGTTGAAGACCGCCGAGCCCTTGCTGCCGTTGACCTCGATGCAGTTGTAGTTCTTGCGGCCCGCCGCGAAGCGGCTCGCCTCGATGGAGCCGATTGCGCCGGATTCGAATCGCAACAGCGCAAGGGCGGCATCGTCAACATCCACCTCGCCGGTTTTGGAAGGGTCGTCGGGCAAGGGGCGCTCGGTGATGAAGGTGCGCATGAGGCCCGAGACCTCGGTGAGGCCGCCGACCAAGAAGTGCGCCAGGTCGATGAGGTGGGCGTTGAGGTCGCCGTGCGCACCGGTGCCGGTTTGGGACTTCTGAAGTCGCCAGACTCGCGGGAAGCTGGGCGAAAGGATCCAATCCTGCAGGTAGACCGCACGGAAGTGGTAGATCTGGCCGATCCGTCCATCGTCGATCATGCGGCGAAGCAGCTGGATCGCGGGGACGGCCCGGTAGTTGTGAAAAAGCCCGTGGGCGGCGCCGGTGCGGGTCACCGCTTCAACCATCGACTCTGCCTCGGCGAGGGTGTTGCCCAGCGGCTTTTCGCACCACACCGCCTTCCCTGCCTCAGCGGCAGCAATCGCCATCGGCGCATGGAGGTGGCCCGGGGTCGAGACGTCGATGACGTCGATCTCGGGGTTCTCGATGACCTTGCGCCAATCGCGCTCGGCATGGGTCCAGCCGAGTTGCCTCGCCGATTCCTCCACGCCTTCCGACCGACCGCAAAGCGTGTGGAGGTGCACCTGAACCGGCAGATCGAAAAACCGATTCACCTGCCGATAGGCATTGGAATGGGCCTTCCCCATGAATCCGTGGCCGATTTGGGCGATGTTCAGCGTGCGCATAACTTATTTTCTCAATTTTCAAACTTTTTCGGCCCGCCCACGGAACAAGCCCGCAGGATTTGTCGTCACGGCATTTTGTAAAGGCAAAACACGCTTAGAGGTCGACTTTGAATGGCTCATTGGAGAGCTGTTTGAGCGGCCTCTTTTGCTGTCTCAGCATTCGGCAACCGCGACCGAGACGTTCACCGCCAAACCACCTTCCGAGGTCTCCTTGTAACGGTGGTTCATGTCGAGCGCGGTTTGCCACATCGTTCGAATCACGTCATCGAGGCTGACCTTGGCATCTTCGGGGTTGCTGGCGAGGGCAATCTGGGCGGCGGTGATCGCCTTCATCGCGCCCATCGTGTTTCGCTCGATGCACGGCGCTTGGACCAGGCCTCCAATCGGATCGCAAGTCATGCCGAGGTGGTGTTCCATCGCGATTTCGGCGGCCATCAGGCTCCGCGCGGTGTCGCCACCCATGACGTAGCAAAGTGCAGCCGCCGCCATCGCCGAGCTCACGCCGATTTCGGCCTGGCATCCACCCATCGCTGCGCTGATCGTCGCGCCTTTCTTGAACAAGCTGCCGATCTCGCCTGAGACGAGCAGGAACTTCTCCATCATGCTCAGGCCCTCCGCGCTCGTGACCTCGCCGAGGTCCTCGGGCAGGCTGTGGGGCTGGTCAAGGAAGCTGAGGGCATACATGAGCACGGCGGGAATGACGCCGGCGGCTCCGTTGGTCGGTGCGGTGACGACGCGGCCAAAGGCAGCGTTTTCTTCGTTCACCGCGAGGGCAAAGCAGCTCACCCAACTGACCGTGTTTCGGAAATCCGGCTTGTGGGCATCGACGACCTTGAAGAACTCGTCAGGTTCATTCGGGACCTCGCCGAGGGTGGAAGTTGCCATCTTTGCCGCGCGGCGGACGACGCCGAGCCCACCGGGGAGGATGCCCTCCGTGCGGCACCCGCGCCAAATGCAGTCGCGCATGACCGTCCAAATCCGGGCAAGTCCCTGCCGAATCTCGGTCGACGACCGCCAGGTGAGCTCGTTACGGAAGACGACTTCGGCGAGGTCGATGCCGTCGCGCTCGCAATACGCGCTGAGCTGGGCCGCCTCGTCGATCGGATAAGGCAGCTGGACCAGCTGGCGGTCGGCCGCCCCTTCGCCTTCTTCGACCACGAATCCACCGCCGACAGAGTAGTAGCTTCGAAGCACCCGCTCGCCCGAGTCGAGCATCGCGAGGAACCGGACTCCGTTGGGGTGGCCGAGCAGGCACTCGTCGAAGTGGAAAACGACGTCGCGCGTGTAGTCGAACGGCACTGTTTCGCCGGTTCCGAGGCGGAGGGTGTTGGCGGATTTCAGGCTCTCGAATCGGTCGAGCAGTCCTTCGACGACGCAGGTCTCGGGGTCCTCGCCCTGGAGTCCCATGAGCACGGCGAGGTCGGTGCCGTGGCCGATTCCCGTCTTCGCGAGCGAGCCGTACAGGTGGGCTTGCACCGACTGGACACCGGTCGCGGGGAGCTCGCGCAAGAATCGCTCGGCGGCCCGCCAAGGCCCCATCGTGTGCGAGCTGGACGGGCCGACGCCCACCTTGAACATGTCGAAGACGCTGATCGACTCCACGGGCTAGAGAGTACACCCTATACCCATTCCTAAACAAAGCGATGAAGCGAGGGAACTTCCGGGCCGTTCAGCACATAATCCAAGGTAGGCATGCGAGCCATGAGAACCCTTCTCTATATGGTCCTCGTCGCTGCGCTCACGGTGGCGCAGTTGCCCGCCGTTGCCCTTGCCTCGGCCAAAAAGCCAGCCTGCAACATGGCTTGTTGCCAGCCGAAGTTTGAGCCAGAACCGCCCAAGGCCGACAGCTGCTGCCCATCGATGAAGGCCGCCGCGCCGAAGCCAAAGCCAAAGGCCGACCGCTGTGGCTGCGAGATCAAGCCCGCGCCGAAGGCGCCGCACCCCGCAGCGATCGAACCCGCGACCTTCCCACGGGTCCAAGTTGACGCGCTCATCATGCCCGTCGGCCCCGTCCAGCTTCTGCTGGCGGAAGCGGCACCGACATCCAGCCCCGTTCGTCCCCGCCTCAACACCGGTCCACCCGGCGCAGGCTATCTGCGTGATCACTCCGGCCTTGCGCCGCCCCTCCTGAACGTCTGAGCTTCACCCCCTCGCCCGGACGCCCGGGCGCACGTTCAGTCCTTCAGGAGACCCTTTTGATCGTCCAACTCATTCTCGCCATCCTATTCGTCAGGCCCTTTGGCCCGCCCGCCAAGGCCGAACCCACCCTCACCAAGGTCCGCTTCGACCGCTACGAGGCCACCCTCCGCGTGCCCGACGAGGGCATCTTCGCCGGTGAGGAGATCGACGTGGAGTTCCGCGTTGTCGACACCACCCAGAAAGACCCCGTCGAGGACGGCTTCAAAGGGGTCGGCGGCATCGAGGCGACCGCCAAGATCACGATGCCCAGCATGCAGGGAATGCCGGCCGCGCTGCCAAAGGTCCACCGCGAAGGCGTCCCTGGCGACTACGGAATCGAGGCCTACTTCCCGCACGGCGGCGGCTACCAGATCGACCTTGATCTTCGGTTCCCCTCCGGCGAGCGGCACCCGGTGCAGTTCCTCGTTGACGTTCGCGACGAGCGCAAGACGCCCTCCACCCGGCGCGAGCCTTACCTTCTCAAGATCACGGGCGGGCCGAAGAACGTGCTCGCGAAAGCGCTGATTCCGCTCCAGATGCAGATCGTCGATCGCAAGACCGGCCTCCCCACGACCTCGTTCGACACCGCCCACGAAAAGAAGTTTCACCTGCTCATCGCGAGCAAGGACCTCAATTGGTTCCTCCACGAGCACCCGACGATGGACGCGGGCGGCAACTGGTCGGTCCCGGTTCGCTTCCCTGCCGGTGGCGAATATTGGGTCTATGCCGACGTTGCCCCGAGCGGTCGGGGATCGCGCGTCCTCATCGCCAAGTACAAGGTGAGCGGCCCGAAACCGACCTGGGACACCCGGCTCCTCCGCAGCACCAAGGCGGCTGATGGCGGCCTCCGCGGCGAGCTCAGCACGCTAGAACCCATTGTCATCGGCATGCGCGCGACCCTGCAAGTCAAGCTCTTCGATGCGAAGACCGGAAAGCCGGCCGGTGACACCGTGCCATGGCTGGGCGCGGCGGGTCACATTATGATCTTCCACCGCGACGGCCAAACCGTGGTCCACAGCCACCCCGCCGAAGACAAGGAAAGCGCGGCCCTCGTCAAGCGCGGCATCGTCCGCTTTAGCGGTCGGTTCCCGCGCCCCGGTCGCTACAAGGTTTATGCCCAGTTCGATTGGCGCGGCAAGGTCCGCACCCTCGGCTTTACGATTGAGGTGAAAGAATGAAATCTGTCCTTTTGGTCTCGCTGATCGCTCTGACGACACTCGCCCTTGCCCACGAGGCGGACTGCCCCTATTGCAAGATGAAGGTGGTCCAAAACACGAAGGACCAGGACAACGAGGTCGTCGTGAAGTTTGGCAACAAGCGGATCGAGTATCGCTGCCTCAGCTGCGTCATCCTCGACCAGGGCCGCTACAAGAGTGACCTCGTTGTCTATGCCCCGAGCGAGAAGGTCGGTGAACCCGTCATTTTGCGTCGCACCGCCGGAAAGTGGACCGGTCCCGAGGGCGCGGTCTTCCTTCATGGTTTCAAGAAGCACGACGAGTGTGCCCTCTTCTCCCGTGCGTTCATCGACCGCAAGGGTTGGGACGCTTACCTTTTGAAGCATCCGAACCCGACCGCGAAGCCGCTCACCCTGGCCGAGTTCATCGCTGAGGTCACCAAAAAGTGATCCTTGTTGTCACCTTGAGCCTGTTGGCCGCACCGCCGATTCCCGCCTGGATGAGCCGTCCCGGTGCGGATGCGGTGAGCTATCGCCGGGGTTCTTACAACTTCGCGATCCACGGCATTCCGCGGCTCGCGCGGGACATGTATGGCACGGGGGTCGGTCACGCCGTCGCCTACGAAGCGCTTGCCACGGGTCGTGCGGCGAACCTGGAGTCCACGGTCTACGACCAGATCCAGCGCGCGCTCAAGGCACCGCCTGGCTTACCGATTGACGAGAACGTGCTCTCGCCCGTCTTTTCGCGCCGCTATGGCAGCCTAGAGAAGGTCTTCGATTGGGCGCACACCTTGCACTTCCAGACCATCGACGTGCTCATGCATCCCGGCTGGGCCGAGGCTCGCCGCGACCAAGAGATCGAGCGTCTTTGGGCCAACTATCAGGCCCAGCCCTTCGCGATCACCGGATTGCCGATGAACATGGACTGGCTGGATTCGATGCCGTATTCGGCCCGGTTCCGAACCAAGTTTCCGAAGGTGAACGGCCTGTTTTGGGGCTATCACTGGCTTCAGACCAGCGTCTACGACATGCTCTTTCGCGTGAACTCGAAGGACCAGGCGCCGCAATATGAGGTGCTCGGCGACCGCTACCACGCGGTGGAGCTGCTCAAGACGAACCGCGAAGTCATGCCGATGACCGCCGAGCTTAGCCCGAGGTTTTCGAAGCGATTCCCGCAGATCGCGAACGCCTTTGACAACCTCCACATGCTCCACGACAACGTGAACGACATCCTGGCCTCGGACGAGTTCACCCCGGGGCAAAAGAAGGCGATGATCGACGAGGCGATTGTCCGCGTGCTCGCCTCGACCCACCAGGGCGAGACCGCGGGCACCGGCGAAGCCCAGGGACTCCACGACCACCGCCACCCGCCGAGCCAACCCGGCATGGGATGGATGCGCGGGATGGAAGACGACGTCATGTACATGTCGGGCATGGGGTGGATGGACATGAGCGTGTGTTCGCATTGCTCGGTTCCGCTTCCCGAGGGGCCGATCTGGGGCGCGACGGTCTCCGCCGACGGTTGGACGATGACGGTTCGATGCCTCATGTGTGCCCGCGACATGGCCGCGGAAACGCCGGGCCGGGCGATCATCCGCGCCGCCACCGAGGACCCGAATCGCCTCCTCGTGCTCATCTCGGACGACGAGGGCAACCTTTCGAGCAACATCCCGGGCGTTGTCTTCCTCGAGGAGATGGGCGAG
Organism: Armatimonadota bacterium; assembly: GCA_018268355.1. Taxonomy (GTDB): domain Bacteria; phylum Armatimonadota; class Fimbriimonadia; order Fimbriimonadales; family Fimbriimonadaceae; genus JAFDWR01. The sequence continues at coordinate 777,556 of JAFDWR010000001.1, forward strand.
CACCCGGAATGTGCCGCTTGGTCGCGCGCCTTCACCTCGCGGGCGGCGTTTGACCGCTTTGTCGCGGAGCATCCTGAGTTCAAATCCGCCGAACCCTTCACCCTTGCCGAGTGGCAAAAGCGCAACGCGGGTCGGCCGATGACCTATCGCAAGATCGACCGGCCAAGCCCCTACATCAAGCCGGGCGGTGGGCGATGAGGGTTCCCCTTGGTGTTCTTGCTCTGGGTTTGGCGGTTGTTGGGGTCGCGAGCGACCACAACAACATCGACAAGGAGCGTCCGCTGCGGTTCGATGACGCCTATTCGATTGCCCTTGGGGGCCTCGAATTCCAGAACGGCCTTCGCTACGATCCCGCGCGGCGCTCGTGGTTTGGCCGGTCGGAATTGCAGATCGGCTTCGCCCGTAACCGCGACCTCAGCATCGGCTGGGAGCCGTTTTCTGCCCCGGGACAAGGCCTGCGCAGTGGAGCGCTTGAGCTTTCGTACTTTGAGACCTTGCGCCGGGAGACCGAGGGATTCCCTGCCATCGGCTATCGCGCCGAGGTGTCGTCGACTGGCGGTCAGCCCGAGGCGCGGCTACGCGGCATCGCGACGCGGCTGCTTTCCGGGGCCGCAAAGGTCCACCTGAACCTTGACCTCGGGTTGAACTCACGCCGCCGGGGGACGTTCGGGGGGATCGTCGGCTTTTCCCTGCCCCAGGGGTACCACACCACCTACCTCGGCGAGATCGGCTGGGCGTCGGGGGAAAAGGGTGGCTTTGTCGGGGTCGGGATGCGGCGGCAGATGTCCACCCGAGGGGTCCTCGACCTTGGGGTCGAGGCTTCGACGGTTGGTCGGTTCCGGTTCACTGTCGGGTTCTCGCTGGGACTGTGAGAGGGGGCGTGTTCCGGACACATGGGTGACACCTGCGCTGGGGCAGTTGCGGGGCTTGCGCGCAAAATTGGCCTCGACTTCGCGCTCTCAGGCTCCGCGCCCCCCTTGCAGGAGCCTGATGGCAGGGGTATAATTCGACCTCGCGAAGCACGCTCCGGTCGTCTAGCGGTTAGGACATCGCCCTTTCACGGCGAAGGTCGCGGGTTCGAATCCCGTCCGGAGTACCAATCCCCTTTTGAACCTGATGCGTCCATTCGGACGTCGCCTTGCCCGCCGAGTCAAAAAGCGAAGTCATCCCTCGATGCCATTCGCAGCTCCAACGAACATCACCGCAAGGTCCACAGCACCGCCGACAAACGGCAGATTCACTCCACGTGAAAGTGTACGACTACTTTTTCAACCGAGTTTTGCCGCGCTTGGTAGCTTCCTTGTGGAAGTTAACGAGCTCAAATTCTGGCGAGGCCTCAACGAACTGCTGCAACAAGGGGATGTGGCCACTTCCGAAGATAACGAGCACGCGATCGGAACTGGTTGGATTCGTTTTCAGGATGTTGTTATAAATTCTGAGATTCCTGTTGTACCATTGCAACGAGACCGCATCCGGGCCATTGTTGTTTGAGGTCTTTAGCCATCCGCTCACAAAGTATTCACCTAGATTCCTCTTCAGGTTTCGAGGGTCATTTTCATAAATCAGCTGATCCAGGATCGTGTTGCTCTTCAATAGCCCCGTTTTGTAGATGCGCCAAGTAGCATATTGGCTTGCATAAGCTTCGTATTTGGCTGCATCGAGGTAAAAAGCTTCATCCCAGAGATTGTTGATTGCAGGGTACTTTGCAGCATTGTCTTGCGCGTAGTTCGTGGCATCGACGGCATACACCCGCTGGTGGTTAAGAACTTTTGCCAGTCGCAAACCAATTTGCACCACCTCGCTGCGATTGCGATTTTGTTCACCTAGTTTGTAGGACGCAAACAGCTTGTCTAGCTCGGCTTGGCTACTAGCTTCAAGACAAATCTTTGTCGGCTTGAAACCCTTAAGAACTTCGACCGAATTGATAATCTCTTTTTGACGTTTCTCCGAAAGGACGTCCACCATATCCTGTTTGGCAATCTTGTGTGAATCAAGGTTGGGGTAATCAAAGTGCCAAACTCCCAGAAGCATCACTTTTGTGGGCGGCTTCTTCGCCTGAATCAAGAAGTCATCGGCGTACTTGACTGGAGGTGCTTTCTTTGCTCCAACCGGGCGCGTTTGCGCCATCGACCAATGTCCCATGCAGAGGGAGATGCTGAGAATGATTGCTTTTGTGATTTGAATCCTCCAGACTGGGGCGACTTTACCCGCCTACGCTGGGGCACGGGTTTGAGGTTCCCGCGTGCTCGGTGAACTCTGATTTGGTGCCCGGTGTTCCGCACGGCTGAAGGCGGTCCGCCAGCCGCTGCTGCAACAGTTCTGCATCGAATCGACGCAGAAGCCGCCGGTTGAGACCACCACTTAGACAGGACGTCATCGGGGACTTTGCTCGAGCAGCAGCTAGGCCGGCCAGTTCCGCCGCCTCATCCGTCCTCGCGGATCCACAACGCCTGGATCTTGCCCTTCGAGCCCAGGTCCATCGAGATCTGTTGAGCTAGATGGCCAGAGACCACCCGGCACGTGTTCCCTCTAAACAGGTTGCCCCTAGGCTCCCGAAAGAGCCTGAGAATTGCGGTCCAAAAGGAGATGTGCTCAAAACGCACCACGTTACTGGCTTAGCATCCGGAGGTCAATCTTCCTCCTCGACACCGGAGCCTTGGACTCGTCCCTTCTCATCGAGGACGAGCGTGATGATCAGAGTCGTCTTACCGTACTTAACACGATAAACTGCCGCCTCCTTGTTCATGGCAATCGGTTCAATCAGTGTCCTTTGACCATAAGCCCGGAGGTCTTTGGAGAACTCCGCAACCTGCTTCTTCGTCCAAACCTCCTGCATTGCCGGCGTCATGATTTGAGCCGGGATGGCGTCGTCACCATCCAGAAGTTTGATGAGGGCAGCAGTAAGCGCGGGAGCGGTGTCGGGCACGGCAGCGGGCGGAACAATTCTAACGTCCGGGACGTACAGGGTGGCGATCTTTCGAGAGAGTCGGTGCGGGTCCGGTGTGTTCGAATTTGCTAGCACGATGACCGCCAAGTGATCATCTGGGAAGCGACGATAACTGGCCGCAAATCCGGGCATACCTCCGCTATGGCCCATATACGTATGACCATTGATCACCGGAACCATCCACCCGAATCCGTAGTCTGTCTTTGAGCCGTCTTTCAAGACGCCCGACGCCCACATCTGCTTCTTAATGTGAGAACTCAGGACTTTGTCTTCGTCCAGGGCTGCGTTCCACTTGACCATGTCAGTCAGCGAAACATAGACTCCAGAAGAACCTGCGGCCCGTGAAGTTGGGGGTTCCCAAGGCTGATTCAAGAACTTTCCATCGTTAATGAAGTAACCAGCAGCGCGATTTTTCACGATCTCACTATCGCTGATGATCCTGGCCGTCGCCATTCCCGCGGGCTTGAAGAGCAGTTCAGAAAGCAGTTCTCCTCTTGGTTTGCCACTCACTTTGGAACACATGTAGCCAAGCGTTACGTAACCGACATTGCTATAGCTCCACTTCTCGCCGGGCGCGAACTCGAGCGGGATGTCGCGCAGTGTCTTGATGAGCTCCGCTTCAGTGATATCTGTTTGCCGATCTATTCTGTTGGGAAAATCGCGAGGAATACCGCTCGTATGCGCGAGCATATGGCGAACCGTTACCTTGTCCCAAGCCATCGGAGCCTCAGGCAAGTAGGTTCGGATCGATTCATCCAACTTCACCTTCCCCGCCTCGACCAGTTTCATCACGAGAGAAGCCGTGAACAATTTCCCTACCGACCCGATCTCAAAGACGGTCGATGGGGTTACCTTTATCTGGTGCTCAACGTTCGCATACCCATAGCCTTTGAGCTTGATCACCTTGCCGTTTCGGATCACCGCTACGCTCATCCCAGGCACCCCTGACTTCTTCATTTCGTGCAGCACAAGGTCATCAACCTTGTCCGCGCGGGCCGTAGCAGGGGCAAGGACGAGGGCCGAAAGCAGCAAAGCCGATCGCCCGGAGGAACAGCGCGCGAGATTCCGAGAACGTGCCATGCCAAGATTCTGAGGCAAGTCGCCGCGAGAATCTAGACGAATCCAAGCCTTCTTTGGCACTCAGCGAGTCTACAGGGCTTTCCGATATGAAAGGGGGGTTCGACCCGTGTGCAGTCTAAATGTTCTCGTGAAGTGGCTCTGATCAACAAATCCGGTAGCTGAGGCAATGGCGCCGATGGACATGTCGGAGCTTTCCAATAGGTGTCGAGCATGGGCAATCCTTAGACAACGGCCGTATTCCCCTATACTCTTGCCGAACTGCCTCCGGAACGTCTTCGCCAAGTGGGCCGGATGAACTCCGACTTCGGCCGCGATCTGGCTCACGGTCAACGCCTCAGAGAGGTCCTCATGCAACAGCTCGCGGGCTCTTTCCAGCCAGCGCGGACTCCGAGCAGCTAGTTCGTTATGGGTCCGGTCGCGATAGAGGGACACAAGCATCTCCATCGCAAGCGACTCCAGCATCATCGGAGTAAAGCGGTCGGGCTTTCGAAGCTCCTGATAGGCCGAGGAAAGAAGCGCCTTGAGCGGATGCTGGCTGCTGAAGATGGCGTCGCCGCCGACAGGAGGATACGCTTCGTTCTGGATCTCGCCGATCTCGACGGTCAGTGCAAGCGCCCAGTCGCGAAAAACGTTTGAATGGACCGACCCGGCCGGAACACATCCAGCCGCTTGTGGTGAGATGTACAAGGTCTTAAGCCCGGAACTGTGCTCTATCGCACCGTCCAAGCAAAGGATCAAGTGGTGCTCAGCATGGGCGTGCGCCGACATTCGATAATCACCGGGATACCCAATGATGGAACAATTGATGGACCCGGCTCGAGTATCGGAGAACACGATTGGTTGAACGGGTGCTTCCGCCATGATTAGGATCGACGACTCCAGGAGTTCAAAGCAACCTTACCCTAAGGTAGTGTCTTGAACGCGACTGATAGGAAACACCTCGACGTCAACCCCGTAAGAGACGCAGACATGCTCCCACTCGCCGGCGGGGACCCAGGGGTCGGTGAGCGTCTGCTCACAGAGGCTCACCCGCGCAGGGGCGATGGAATACGGGTCGTGGAACACCCGCCCGCTAAACAGCTTGCCCCTGCGCTCGGCATACAGCAGGTATCGCTCGACGAGCCAAAAGTCAAAGGTCCCCGGCGCGGCGGGAGCTGGGTCACCGGTCACCTGGGCCTCAATCTGGACCATTGCGCGGAAGTCGCGGGCCCGCCTTGAGGCATACCGCAGTTCGTCTCCCACCCTTGAGGTCTGCATCATCGCGTGGTGATACGGCAGCGAGTAGAAGGTCCGGGCAAAGGCGCACGCCGCCCACCGCGCGGCCTCGAGGCTAAAGAACCAGACCCCCGGCTGCCCGTTCCGAGTGACATAGGTGCGGACGTTGGTTTCGGGGAAAGCGCTGAGCCACGGGACGGCGGGCAGCTTCGCGGGGCGAATCCCCTCCATTCGGAACGGCACGAGCCCGATCCACGCCTCGCCCTCCCAAAGGTCGAGCTCCAGCCCTTTTGGGATCAGTTTTCGGAGAGCGTCTGGGTCCACCCGGCGGTGGAGAAAGAGCAGGTCGCGCCACGATTGAAGCATCGCCACCCGCTGGTCGGGCCGCCTCCGCAGGGCTAGGAGTTGATCGGTGATGCTCATGAGGGCTCTCGATTGATACTACGAACCGTACCGCTTCGATGGTCAAAGACGAGCCTTTTGCCCCCAAGGCTGCCCTGCGCCAAGCCACAATCATGAAATGACTGCCGGTGTGCTCATCTTTGACCAAGCCGAAGAGCTCGACCTCGTCGGGCCGTGGGAGATGCTCACGATGTGGAAGCAGGTGGCGGGCGGGCCGGAGTGCCTGATCGTCGCCGAGAAAGTGGGTCCGGTGACCTGCGCGAAGGGGCTGACGCTCCTTCCCCACGCCAGCTTTGACGACTGCCCGACGCTCGACCTGCTCGTTGTCCCCGGTGGTCGCGGGACGCGGCGCGAGGTGCACAATCCGGCGATCCTAGACTTCATCCGTCAGCGGGCAGAAGGGTGCCAGTTGGCGCTTTCGGTTTGCACCGGGGCGTTCTTGCTCCAGGCGGCGGGGCTGCTCGATGGCAAGCGCGCGACGACGCACTGGGAGTCGCTCGACCGGCTCCGCGCGCTGCCGGGAGTGGAAGTGCTGGAGGAGCGGTTCACGGTCGACGGGAAGATATGGACGTCGGCGGGCGTGTCGGCGGGAATCGATATGACCCTCGCCGCGATTGCCCACCTCGCGGGCGACGAGGTGGCGGGCAAGGTGCAGCTCCATGCCGAGTACTTCCCTTCCGACGCCCGATATGGCGGCGAGTCGGTGGCGGCATACCTGCCGCGGTATGCGCGGCAGGGGGACTGAGGCAGGGCCATTTTCCCCGCCCGGCCCGTGCCTCGCCCTCGTCGCCTTTGGCTCCTCCGCCCTCGGGCGGGGGGAATGGCCCCAAAGCACGATTTGCCGCAATGACCATCACGGGGACAGCAGCGGGCCGGGCGGGGGGGAATCTCGCCAACCACCCCATCCTCCTGTAGACTAAGTCCCAACCCATGCAAACGGCGACCTCCATTCGGCAAACCTTCGAAGACCAAGGCTTCTTCCTCGCAAAGGGGCTGCTGCGCCACCGGGTCGCTGAACTCGAGACCGAATTCGACCGGATCGTCGGCCAACTCATGGCGAGCGGCGAGGACATCAATGCGCGCTGGGGCGGCGCCGAGGCCGACCGGATCGGCGGCGCGAACACCGTGGTCCTCCACACCCACAACGTCCAGCAATACTCCGCCGCCTGGACCCGCGCGCTCCTCGATGAGGCCTTCCTCAATGTCGCCGAGGCGATTGTTGGCCCCGAAATCGTGCTCCACCACACCAAGCTGTTCCAGAAGCCGGCCGAACTCGGCGCGCCCTTCCCCATGCACCAAGACTGGGAATACTTCCCGTTCGAAAACGACACGATGATGGCGGGCATCATCCACGTTTCCGATGCCACTGACGCGATGGGTTGCCTTCGAGTCTATCCGGGCTCCCATAAGCTCGGAAGGCTCAGCTCGGCCCAAGGTTGGAGTGAAAAGCTCGTCACCGACTACCCGATTGAACGCGCCACGCCGCTCGAGGCCGAACCTGGCGACGTCCTCTTCTTCCACTACCTCACCATCCACGGATCAATGCCCAATCGGTCCGATCGGGTGCGCAAGACGGTACTCGCCCAACTCCACTCGGGTTCCGACCGAATGGAGCCGAGCTCCCACCCCTATGAGGGCCTCGTGCTACGCGGTTGGAACCACGCGATGACCCGCGAGAACGCTAACCGCGCGAAGTAGCCCTACCAGAACTTCCACCAAGGCTTCTTCTTCGGCTGGTTGAGGTCGTCAATGACCCGTTGAACGTTGACCATCCCACCAGCGAAAGCATCGACCGCAGCGGCATAGCCCTGGGAGAGCACAAGAATCTCGCCCTGCTGCGGGTCAAAGGCAACAAATCCGGTCTCACGCTGAATGATCCTGAGGTAATCCCAAACCTCGCGGAAAACCTCCCGCGCCTTGTCCCCATTGTGCCAATAGGCGATGGAAACTCCCGCCTCATCATCATCAAGGTGAATCTGAACACCAGCGGCGTCATTGTTCAGCTCGATGTGGCGGGATCGCCGCTTGGCTTCCTCGACCGAGATATTAAGCTCCGCCGCAATATCCTCATCGTCAACCTCGAATACCTCGAGGTTGGGGAACTTGGCGACGAGGGCATCTGCCGTGCGCCGCTTCATCGCCTCCTTTTCGGGGTCATAGGGCTTTTCTCGATCAAAATCTTCGTCGTTCGTCGCGACTTCATAGGGGTCTTCCCCTTCCTTCACTCGGACCAGATTGATGTCATAGCTCATCGTCTCACCTTACTTCGATACTTAGAGCATAGCAGAAGAGGGTCAGCGTTGGAAGAGCCGTTCGACGAGCCAGTAGCTGCCCGCCATGCCGATCATGATCGAAGCGGTAGTGAGGGTCCAGCGCCGTGCCCTTGGCCAAAAGCGAGTAATCAAGGCGACCAGCCCGCCCGCCAATGCAAGGATCAACAGTTGACCCATCTCGATCCCAAGATTGAACATCAGAACCGGGACAAAGAGGTCGAACCCGCTCAGCCCCACCGCGCTCATGCCGCCCGCAAAGCCGAATCCGTGAATGAGGCCAAAACCGAACGCAAGACCGAACGCCATCGGGCTCCGATCGGTCGCTTCTGGCTTTGACTGCCGGCGATAGGCCTCCAGCGCGAGCAAGACGATGCTCAGCGCAATGAGCGGCTCGATAACCCTCATCCAAGGTCGCACCCAGCCGAATTGAACGAGCATCAAGGTGATCGTGTGGGCAATGCTGAACCCAGTGACAAGCTCGAAGAGCTTCTTGAATCGACCGCCGATGATGACCAGACCGCAAATGAAGAGGATGTGATCGGGGCCGCTGAGGATGTGCTCAATTCCCTCGGTGATGAAGTTCGAAGCCCCCGCTTTCGCTTGGCTCCCGGTTCCCGCGCCGATGAGGCGCTCTTCGGTCAATTCGTTGCCTACCCGGCGGGTCAACAGCGTCCGCGAGGCCTCATCTTCGGGATAGAACTTCTTCTTTACGTCGAGGACCCCGATCGGAAGCTTCGTCGTCCCCGTCCAGGTGAGCATGTCGGCACCCGAGTCGACGACGAGCTCACCCTTGTCAAAGGTGAACGGCCTCCCTTCTCCGAGGACCTCAAGGCGGCTGCGCACCGCAAGGTCAAGGTCCGCCGGGGTCGGTTTTGGGCCGAGTCGCGCACGCTCAACAAGGCGGCTGACCGGCGTCATCACGCGGATCGTCGTTCCCGAAGGCGTCTGCTGCAGCTCGATTCCGGTCAGGCCGATGTCATGGGCCAGCCCCAGCGCCGCCATCCAGAAGATGGCGAGCACAAAGGCAAGCCGAGACGCCAACCGGCTCATCGACCCTTGAGTTCGAATGAGTCGGCAATCGAGCCGTTGGCCGAGACGGGCAGAGACTTCACGTACTCCAACTTAGCACGTTCGGGTCCAACCGTCACCCGGATATGACCCGAACTACCGAGGAGCTTCCCGGACTTGTAGCCGTAACCTTCTGCGCTGTTCGTGTTGCCTCGCGAGGCGCTTGGCTGGGGCACTTCGAGATACGTGATCCCGTCGCGTTCTTGGCGCACATACAGGTGGTCGTGACCGTGAAACAGGGCGGTGACCCCGTACTTAACCATCAGCTCGTGGATCGGCTCCGCCCAACCACTTCGCTGCTTGGAAAAGTCGACCTTGTTGCCCCATTCAAACTTGTCCGAGGCCTCCACGCCACCGCGCGCCTCGCGACCGAAGCCGCCGACCAGGTGGTGGATAAAGATGAACTTGTACTTCGAGTTCGACGTCTTCAGCACCTTCTCAAACCAGCGAAACTGAGTCTCGCCCAGGGTCCAATTCCAGCCGTCCTCGTCGCTGCGCGTTTTGGTGGTCGTCGCCACAAACGGGTCAAGAACGATGAACGTCGCGTCGCCCCACTTCCAGGAGTAGTAAAGGCCCCGGCGGGGTGCTCCTGAATAGAAGTCGTCCGGACTGATGACGGGAAAGTTGGCTTCGCGCTGCGCCTGCGACCATTCCGTGCTCGAGATGCCACCGCGGCCGCGCCATCCCACTTCGCCGTCGTGATTACCGAGGCAAAGGAAGACCGACATCGCTTGGCCGGGAATCGAGAACCAATACCGCTGGGCCTGATACTGCTTAAGCGCGTCCTCCGGCTTTGGATACTTGTCCACCATGAACGTGTCGCCGAGGTCCACGAGGAAGTCGGGCCGGTCCTTTACGATGTTCCGAAGGGTCCGCTCGTAAACCTGGGTGTCAGTGTTACCATCCAGGTGCGAGTCGGCTTGGAAGACAAAGGTGAACGGCTCGCTCGCCTTGCGTGCGGTCTGAAACTCGCCGCTCAGCTTTTCCTCGCCCATCTGGAGGTCGTACCGGTACCGTGCGCTGGCTTGAAGCTTGGTCAGCCGAACCGGCAGCGGCACCCCTTCTTTCAGGGTCACGGTTTGAGTCTTGGGCGGTTGTTTGTCCGCGCCGTAGGTGAGCGTGGCCGTGCCCGCCGTGCTCGCGAGCACCGAAAGGGTGATCGACGACGTCGTCGGCGCGCCTGCAATCACATTCAGCTTTGAGGCCGGATATTCGGTCCGAAAAACGGGCGGGGGTCCGCCGCGACCGCCTTGCTGGACGAAGGCTGCACCGATGCCAATGGCAATCGCCCCGCTAACGAGAAGGATGGGAAGTCTCATGAGTGGGGCGCTCCCGAAACGTCGAGTTCTGGCTTGGTCGTCCACCGCGGTTTCCAGTCTGGCCGTTCGATCTTCGTCCGGAAGATCACGGTGTTGTCGAGGTCGAGGTCCTTGGTCCAAATGAACTTGGCGCTGCCGAAGTCGGCCCGGTAGAACGACTCCTTCGGGTTCACGCGCTCGGTCGTGTACTCCGTCGCGTTCTCCCAGGTCGAGTCGTCGAAGTCCTTCGCGTACCAGTTGGCGGGCAAGGGCTGGCGGCTCACCTTGGGCGATTGGACGTCCCGGTTAAGCGGCCCCGTGAAGAACGACTTGGCCTTCCAATTCTCGGTGGTGACGGTCCCGTCGGCAAACTTCAGGATGAACCCGCCGTCGCCGATGTGATCGCCATATTCGAGCCCCGTTTTGGGGTCGGCATTGTCCTTCGCGAGTACGGCAATCGTCATTGGGTACTCGGGCAAGATGTCGAATGACATCACGTTGTGGGGCAAGAAGTCGATCGAGTCGACCGCAACCGGCTTGCCGTTGATGTACAGCATGAACCAGTTGTCCGCATAGACATTCGCCTGGATCGTGTCGCCCGCGGTCGGCTTGACCACACCGCGCTGGCTCAGCGTCCAAACCCCGGCCGAGGTTGCCAATGCCCCTACGAGGAGGCCGCAGATGAACTTGGCGTCTGCCATCAGCCCTCCAACTCGCTGCCGCTGAGCTTGCCGTCGCCGTTCTTGTCCTGCTTGCGGAACATGCGCATCATCGAGTCGGTGATCTCCTTCTCGGTGAGCTTGCCGTCGGAATTCATGTCCAACTCTTTGGCGTGAACCTTGATGAATCCGCCGATCGCCAGCCGCACGGTGGGTAGCTTGGGCAGCTTTTCCATGTCGATGAACTCCGCGCCTTGCGAGTATTGCTTGAACGATTCCTTGCACTGGTCGATGACCTCTTGAGTCGAGACCTCGCCGTCCTTGTTCGTGTCGAGCTCCTTGGCATGGTCGACAAACCACGGCTTCCTTGGTCCGGGAGGCGGTCCCAGTTGGCCGCCACCGCCGCCAGGCCCACCCTTATCGGGGCCACCTTGTCCGGGGCCGCCGCCCTGGTCAGGGCCCTTCCGTCCGCCGTTTCCGCCCCCGCGGCCCGGGCGGCCACGATAGGTTTCGGTGCGCACGGCGCCATTGCGATCCACGTAGTCGAACTTGACCGACCCATCGGCGAGGATCTCGTAATTGACCTTCTCGGTCGCCCCGTCGATGGTGTAGGTCAGCGAATAGGACTTGAGGGGATTCACCGTTTTGAAGTCAGTGATCTTTGCCCCGCGCAGCGGCGGCATCGCCGGGCGCGGACTCTGGGCGCGCGGCTGGGGATCGACTTGCCCATCGCGGTCAGTCACCTCGCCGTGGAAGCCGCCATTGATGTAGGGGTAGTTCTTGGTCGCGTGGTAGTGATAGCCAATGCTCGTGGTGTGGCCGTTGAACTGATCGAGGTCCTTCGGGGTCTTGCCATCGGGCTCGGTGTAGCCATAGATCGGGTAGCCATCGAGCGCGTAGGCGACGGGAACCTTGGTGCCGATCTTCTCCTGGAGGATCACCGGTGCGATGTGATAGTGGTAGTCGTCGCTCCGGCCGCAGTGACCGCCGTACTTGTCGAGCTCACCGGCGAGAAATGTATCGGTTCGACCGTCATTCTTGATCGGATTGAAGATCGGAACACCGTTCGCGGCAATCGCAATCGCGCCCCGGAAGAAGTGGTCTTTCGCGCTCAGAGGGTTCTTCGCGGGCACCGGATTGAGCGGAAACTGCCACGCGTTCGCGCCCGTGTACTTTTGGGGCAGCGGGACTTGCTGTTGCCAAGCCGTGATGCCGATCATCATCGGATGGTCGGGGATGCCGTTCGATTCGACGTAGAAATTGGTCTCGTCCGAGCGCGTTTTCACCGTGTCGGAGTACTTCTCAAACGTCTTTTGGATCTCGTTGGCACGCTGCTTCGATTGGAGCGCATGGTAGCCGCCCGCAACGCCAGAAACGGCGAAGAGGGCGAGGATGAGAATGGGTTGTCCTTTCATGACTTGGCTCCTTTCGGTTTGACTTCGTAGCTGTAGGCGATTTCGCCATGCTCGTGACCGTCGACTTCCGCGCTCGGCTCATAGGCGCGGACGTATTCAATCTTTGCGCGGTCGGGAGCGATGCTCACCTTCACCAGGCCCGCGCCGGGGACCTTGTTACCCGTGCGATAGGCGTCGCCGTTGATGAGGCTGTTCGTCGGGTCGGCGGGACATGGGCAGCTCTGGTAGATCACGCCGTCAAGCTCTTGCTTGCAGAAGATGTGGTCGTGGCCTTGGAAGAAGATGCTCACGCCCGACTTCACAAAGAGTTGGTGGATGGGAAGGTCCCAGCCTGGTCGCTGCCGCTTGAACTCATCATCTCCGCCGCGGCCCTTGCCGCCCCATTCGAAGATTCCGGCGTTCTCAACGCCGCCGCGTCCGGTTCCGTTCACGTGGTGGGCAAAGACAAACTTGTACTTCGCTTTACTCTCCATCAGCGTCTTGGTCAGCCAGCGATACTGGGCGTCGCCGAGCGTGATGTTCCACATGTTGCGTCCCGCCTTGCCACCGCCTTCCTGCTTCGGACCCTTGCCCGCCGCGTTGTCGACCGGTCCATTCGAATGCCAATAGGGGTCGATGGTGACAAAGAGCGCATCGCCCCAGGTCCAAGCGAAGTAGTTGCGCAAGAGGCCGATGTGTTCAACTTTCTCGCTGTTTCCGGTGTAAAAGGTGTCGGGCGCGGGCTGGAGGTAGTTCCGGTTGCGCGCGTTTTGCACCATCACGCCGAGGCTGTTCGGGGTGCCGTCGAGGTTGGCCTTTGCGGCCTGTTCGTGGTTGCCATTGACCAGGAAAAGCGGCGAGGAGTGAGCGACGAGGCCCAGGTAAGGCACCTGCTTCGCGTACACCCCATCGACGGTTTGCAGGGTGCGCTCGCGAAGGGTGTCCACGCTGAAGTCATCGCCGAGGCAGATGAAGAAGTCCGGCTTCAGGGTTGCCGCGGTAAGGAGGGTCCGCTCATAGAGGCTCGGGACGTTCATCTTCGGGTTGCGCTCGGGGTGGGAGTCGCCTTGGACGATGAACGTGAACGGCTTGCCGGCCGAGCGTTGGGTTTGGAAGTGGTAGGTCGGGCTGACGGTTTCGCCGTCCGACTTGCGTAGACTTACCTGGTAAGAATACGAGGTGTCGGGCTTCAGGCCCTCAAGGATGAAGTGTTTGGGTTCACTCGCTTTGACCGTGATTGGCTCGGACTGGCTGCTCATCGCCTTGCCCTCGGGCCCAAACTTGAGGGTGGCGGTGGCGTCGCTCTTCAGGTGGAACGTGAAGCCCATCGAGGTCCGCTCGGGAGTGCCGAGAAGGACGCGGCCTTCGTTCCAACCGACGCTGGGCGGTGGGAATGGCCTTCCCTGCCCTCCGCCGCCGCCGCGACCTTGGAGAGTGCCAAGCGTGGCAAGACCGACCAGGCTCGTTGCGCCCAGGACCGAGAGGAAAGCAAGCTTCATTGAGAGGGAGTAACGCTGCCAGGGTCTCCGGGTTCAGTGGCCGGACGACTTTTGTGGGATTGTTGCGGCGGCCTAACATTCGGGTAGCCAGTGGCAAGCATCTCGTCCTCCCGCGACGATCACGTGGGACGTTGAGGGTAACGGCCAGATCCGGTTCGCCGACGACTCCGTCCTTCCGTTCCAGAACTTCAACTTCGAGCTCCAAGCTCGGGTTGTGGTGTTTGACGGGTGGCCCTTCCGGGCCACCCGTTTTGGTGTTTGGGGGTGGTGGGTTCGGGGATTCTTTGCCCCAGCCCGGCCTGTCCCCGAAATGGTCATGGCGGCAAAACGTGCTTTGGGGCAGTGAAGCCCCCGCCCGGCCCGGTGCCATGCCCTCGTCGCCTGCGGCTCCTCCGCCCTCGGGCGGGGGGACCTACGTCGCCGGCGACACCGAAGCGGGCCGCAAGGTCCGCGAATAAGCCCAAAGCGCGGCCGCGCCCGCGACTGCCGGCCAAAGCGTCAGCGCCCGAAGCTGCTCGTGGCCGAGCGCCCCGAGGATCGCCCCCACAACCAGCCCTAGCCAATGGATCGCATAGGGCGTCCAGCTCATCTTCGAGCCACCGAAGAACGACAACGCGACCTGCTGGCCAAGCTTCACTAGCGTGCCCGTCATGTAGGTCAAGCCGATCGTCACCTCGCCATCACGCTGGAAAACCGCATTCTCGGCCCCCATCGCGACAACCAACAAGGCCGTGCTGAGCGAAGGAACCCCGAACGTGTGCAAAACCGCCGCGAGCAAGAGCGTCCCGAGGACAAAGAGGAGGACCGCCGGCTTGTGACGATGGCTGTACCACCGTGCCACCACCGAACCGAGCACCACGCCGAGGACAAACAGGCCGATCAAGCCAAGGATGAGGCCCATCGCCACCCAGCGGCCTTCCGCCGCGGCAATGCTCAGCCTCGTCGAGTTGCCGCTCATGAACGAGACAAACAGTCCTCCCGTGCCGAGGAACCCGCTAGCGTCCACATAGCCCGCCAAACAAGAGAGGCCAACCGCAAGTCGAATCGCTCGACGGTCGTAGCTGGTCACACGAGAATTCTTCCATATCTTGTGAAATCCCACAAAGAAGAGCAACCGAATTGTTGCCTTTTTATTGTATGATGCCTTTCAGGAGTTGCTCCATGAACCAAGCAGTACAAGACTTCATCGAACGAAAGATCGTCATCAACGCGCCCATCGAGCGCGTCTACCAAGGCCTCCAAGAGGACTTTCTCGGCAAGATCGTGGGCGAGCGCGTCCCCGGCAGCCACGTCTATTTCAACTTTGGCGAATGGGGCAACTCCAGTGCCCACATCATCGACGTCCAGCCGCCGACCTACTTCTCCTATCGCTGGGTTCCGGGCACCATCTACGAGGGCGACATCTATGAGATGGGCTGCACGCTCGTCGAATTCAAGCTCGCCGAGGTCGAAGGTGGCACCGAGCTGACCGTCTTCGAAAGCGGCTTTGCTTCCCTGCCCGCCGAAAGGTACCAAGAGGCGATGGACAACAACTCTGCCGGATGGGATGAAGAGATTGCTGGCCTCGTTGAATATCTAAAGAAGTAATGGCGGTTGCTGACGTTTTTCGCGCGCTGGGAGATCCGATTCGGCTGGAAATGGTCCAGCGGCTCTCCCGGTCGCGCCGTCAGAAGATCGCCGCCCTTTCGAATGGCCTTGGGATCACTCGCCAAGGTGCGCGTCGGCATCTCCAGGTGCTTGCCGATGCCGAACTCGTCCGCCTGGAGCCCTCGGGCCGCGATGTCTGGGTGGAACTCGACCCAATCAGTCTCGACCGGGCGCGTGGGTTCATCGCCGAACTCGAACGGCAATGGGATGTCCGGCTGGAAGCCCTCAAGCGGTCGATCGAAGGCGAGCCCCCTTCCGAATGAGGTCAGAATGAAGCCATGGCAGTGAAGGTGATTCGACAACCAAGCGGGATCCAAGACCCGGTTGCGATCTCACCCGCCCTCGTGGCCGATTGGCTGGTCAAATTCCTCCAGGGCGAGCTGAAGGTGCGTCGAAACATCCACCGTGGGGTGCTCGGCCTTTCGGGAGGGGTGGATAGCGCGGTCGTGGCCTACCTGCTCGCGCGCGCCCTCGGCCCCGAAAACGTCTTCGCCTTCAAGATGCCCTACAAGCTGAGCTCGCAGGAGTCACTGGACCATGCCGCCCTGGTTGAAAAGGACCTCGGCATCACCGCCCGCACCATCGAGATCACGGGGATGGTCGATGGCTACCTCTCGACCGCCGAACCTGACATCTCCCCCGCCCGGCTCGGAAACGTCTGTGCCCGCTGCCGCATGATCGTGCTGTTTGACCAATCCGCCAAACTCGGCGGACTCCCGATTGGCACCGGTAACAAGAGCGAGCGGCTCTTTGGCTACTACACCTGGCACGCGGATGACTCTCCGCCGATCAACCCGCTCGGTGATTTGCTGAAGACTCAGGTTTGGGAACTCGCCCGCCACCTCGGCGTCCCCGACGCGATTGTGAATAAGCCCGCGAGTGCGGACCTCATCAAAGGCCAAACCGACGAAGGCGACTTTGGCATCAAGTACGCGGAAGCCGACCCGATCCTCCACTACCTCACGCTCGGATTCCCGAAGGAGAAAATCGTGGAGCTCGGGTTCGACCTCGACAAGGTCGACCTGGTTTGGAAAAAGGTCGATGGCACCCATTGGAAGCGAAAGCTCCCGACGGTGGCAATGATGTCGAGCGCGGCAATCGGCGAGTTCTACCTGCGCCCGGTTGACTATTGAGCCTGAAGGGCTTGCCTCCAGGCTCAATAATTCGGCTTACTTCTTCTTGCGAACCACGGTCAGCGTGATCTTGGTGACGGTTTCCTTCGCATCACGATTCGCCATCACCGAGACCGTCGCACCGTCCGCGAGCTCGCCGGTGAGCATCGACGACTTCGCGCTGTCGGTGTTGCTGTTCATCGTGTTGTTCGCCTTTGCCAGCTTGCCCTTGTAGAACTCGACGACCTTCTCGGGGTCATCCGAGGTCTCGAGTCCAAGCGCCATCGACTTCCCTTCCGGGGTGTCGACATTGAGGCTCGAGTCCTTCACCACGGTCGCGCCTGGATAGAACGGCAGGCCGAGAGTCGCTTCATTCATCCCGCTGGTATCCACCGTGGTCGTTTTGCCATCCTTATCGGTCGCCTGCCATCCCTTCTCATTGCCGGAGAACTGAGTTCCCTTGTCGTCGGTCATCTTGAAGTTCTTGCCGTCGCCTTCCATGGAGATCTTCTCGCCGTTCGGGCCAGTCGCCTCCATCTTCGTGCCGTCGCCGCTCACGGAGATCTTTTCACCGTTGGGGCCGGTGACCACCGTTTCTGAGGACTTGCATCCAACGATGAGAAGCGCTGCGAGAGCCGAGAGAAGCCAAACCTTTTGCATGCCCTCATTGTAGGTCACGCGGGCGGTTTTCGCCTAGTGTGGGTAGGTATTCTGCCCTCATCATGCTGACCACCCTTTTCGCCGCCTCGGTGCTGCTCCGCGATCCCCAGATATCGATCAAGGAGATCAAAGCAGGAACCGGCGCTCCCGCCGTTGCCAAGGACCGCGTGGTGGTCCAATACACCGGCAAGCTCAACGACGGCAAGGTGTTCGATTCCAGCGTGAAATCGGCTCCGCTCGTCGTCACCCTTGGGGCCAAAGAGGTCATCGCCGGGTTCGATCAGGGTCTCAACGGCATGAAGCTGGGTGGCAAGCGAACGATCACGATTCCGCCCGAGCTTGGCTACGGCGCGCAGGCCCTCGACGGCATCCCCGCCAACTCCACGCTCAACTTTGACGTCGAGATCCTTGCGATTGAACGCCCCGCCGACAAGCCCAAGATCACCCTGAAGGTGCTCGCGAAGGGCACCGGCGAACCGGGCAAACCGGGCGAAGAGATCTTCGTCCACTACCGGGTCACCTTCGTCAACGACGTCCTCATCCAAGACAGCAAGGAGTCGAAGAAGCCGCTTAACATCATCGTGGGGCAAGAAAAGTTCATTCCGGGCTTTATCGAAGGCCTGAAGGACATCCGGCTCGGCGAAAAGCGTTCGATCTATATCCCGTCGGCGCTCGCCTACGGTGCTCGCGAGCGCGGTCCGATCCCCCCGAACAGCCCCTTGAAGTTCGAGATCGAACGGGTGGTCAAGCCTTGATCAGCGTTCACGAGATTGAAACCGGCACCGGCGAAGTTGTCCGCGAGGGCGACCTTGTTGAAGTCGGCTATCGCGGCACCTTTCCCGACGGACGGCTCTTCGACGAAGGCGCTTTTGAGTTCACCCTCGGCGCAGGTATGGTGATCGGCGGCTTCGACCTTGGCGTGCTTGGCATGCGGGTCGGCGGCCAGCGAAAGATCACGGTTCCGCCCGAACTTGGCTACGGCGAACGCGGCGCACCGCCCACGATTCCACCTCACGCCACCCTCGTCTTCGAAGTCACGGTCCTAGGACTACGGAGAAACTAGCCTCGCTCGCGCGTTGATTTCTTGACCAGGCCATGCAACAGATTCTTCACTTCATCACGCACATCGACGAGTTCATCAAGCAGATGATCAGCAACTATGGCACCTGGACCTATGCGATCATGGCGTTGATCTTGTTCATGGAGACCGGGTTCGTCGTCACCCCGTTCCTGCCTGGCGACACTCTGCTCTTTGCCGTCGGCCTCTTTTCGAACCCGATTGGTGGCGGCACCATCTCGCTGAACATTTACATCGTGCTGCTCGTTTGCACCCTTGCCCCGCTGCTCGGCGACAACTGCAACTACTGGCTCGGCCGCACGATTGGCAGCCGCATTGCCAACAAGCCCGGCTCCAAGCTCGCTCCGAAGATCGAGAAGACCCAGGCTTACTTTGCAAAGTACGGGCCCAAGACCATCGTCATTGCCCGTTGGATCCCCATCGTTCGCACCTTTGCGCCGTTCGTCGCGGGAATCGGAAAAATGCCCTACGGACAGTTCTTCCGCTTCAGCGCGCTTGGCGCGATCCTATGGGTTTGGGTCTGCGTCCTCGCGGGCTACTTCCTCGGCACCATCCCGGCGGTGAAGAACAACTTTGAGTTCGCGATGCTCGGACTGGTTGCGGTTTCGCTCATCCCGGTTGGGATCGAGATCGTCAAGCACCGACGCGACGCCAAGGCCGACCGAGAAGCAGCAGCACAGGCCGAAACTCAAAACGGATAGACTAGCGGCGATGAATCGTGCACTGATCCTTCCTTTGGTCAGCCTCTGCGGACTCTCGGCGCTTTCTTCCGCCCAAATTAGCGGCGAGAAGATCGGCCTGCGCGTTCGAGTAGGCCTCCAGTTCGGCGTCGGCTTCCCCCAGACCAACAACACCAACGGCAACCTGAACGGTCCCGAATTCGGCCTCGAGTTCCCGATCTCCAGCAACCCCGGCGGCTGGGAGTATGGCATCGCCGCCTCTGCTCTTCTCGGTGGCAGCCTTGCGGGCGGTACCGACGGGTACGTCTATCGCTTCGGCTTCACCGGCCGCAAGATGATCGGCAAGGACGCCTACTACCGACTCGGTATCGGTATGGGACAGGCCACGCCGAAGGGCAACACGCTGTTCAAGGCACGCGCGAACGTTTACGGCTCGCTGAGCTATGGCTTCCGCCTCGGCTCGTCGCCGAAGTTCCTCGGCAAGACCGATCCCTTCGTCGAGATCACCGTCTACGGTTCGCCGCGACGCGAGCTCAGCGGCTTCGGCGTCGGGCTTTCGCTCGGCTTCTAAGAACCCTTTTACCAATCAAGCTCAGCGATCACAAACGTGTGGTCGCTGGGCTTTTCTCTTTGCCGAGCCTCAAGGTCGATCCGGCACGAGCTCAGGCAACCGACGAGCGGTTCGGTGAGATAGATGTGGTCAATGCGCCACCCGATTCCGCGGGCGACCGCGCGCGGCTGCACGAAGTCCCAGTATGAGAACTCCTTGGCGTCGGGGTGGAGATGCCGAAAGGCATCGGTGAGGCCAAACTCGAGGATGCGGTCGAGGCGCACGAACTCATCGGGGTGGTGACCCACACCACCAAGCACCTTCGCAGAGTCAAAGACGTCGATCGGCTTCGGCGCGATGTTGATGTCGCCCAGCCAGACCAGCGGCTCGTCGGGAGTGTGTCGTTCGCGCAGGAGATGGGCGAACCGGTCGAGCCAGCGCATCTTGTAAGTCCACTTGTCCGAGCCGACCGAATTGCCGTTCGGCACGTACGTGTTGATCACCCGCAGACCCGCGATTGACGCGCTGATGATGCGGGCGTCGGTCGGGAAAAGGTCGTCCATGAACCCGGAAACCACGTCTTCGGGCGGCTCCACCGACACGATGGCGACGCCGTTCCACGCCTTTTGGCCATGCAGCGCGAGGTGGTAGCCCCGCTGCTCGAACTCGTCACGCGGAAACTTGTCGTCCTCGACCTTGGTCTCCTGAATGCAGAGAATGTCGGGCTCGTTCTCGTCGATCCATTCCAGCAAGCGAGGCATTCTCGCGCGAACCGAAGCGGCATTGTAGGTGGCGATCTTCATGGCGCGAGCTGGAGGGTCGCCCCGACGTAGTGCCGCGTGGGCGTGAAGCCATGTCGGCCGTAGAAGTCACCGAGCGTCGTCCAGTCGATGATGCAGCGCCTACCGCCGCGCCGTTGGAGCTCCAGCAGTCCCGCCGCGAGCATGCCGTCACCCAGGCCCATGCCGCGGATGTCTTTAGCGACGCCGATCGGCCCCAGCGAGCACCAATTCGGCCCGAGGGAGTTGTGCCAAACCGCGCCGCCGATCGGGTTCTTTGCCCCTTCGTTTTGGATCAGCGCAAAGCCAACGCACCGCTCGCCGATGAAGCCCGCCATGACCGTCTGCGGACCCTCGATCTTCACCTGACCAAGCACGTCGAACTTCCACCGCGCAGGAAACTCGGCATCAAAGAAGGCGGTCACCGCAGGAACGTCTTCCGGACGCATGACTCTAAACTCGGCCCCTTCGGGCAGGCCCTTCGGCCACGAATAGTCGACGAGGTCGCGCTCAAGGTCGAACGAAACCGGACCTTCCTCGAACCCATTGACCATCAGGAAGCTGCGCAGGGCATGGAACCCTTCTGGGCATCCCGGGAAGAAGTGGCCGTTGTCCATCCCAAAGGCGAGCGCCTGCGCGCCGCGATTCTTGAGGACCTGCTTGGCGTGCGAGAGCAGATCGACCGCCGAATCCGCCTCCTTGTACGCAATCGATTGGAGGTGGAACACGTCGATGTTCGGCCCGGCATAAAGGTCGCCCGCCGACCGCTTGATCGTCACGAAACCGAGGATTTCATCGTCGCGCACGTTGATGGCCGACGCGCCCCAGTCGAAGAGATCATGGCCGACGGTCTTACTCTTGAACGTGGCGACGTCCATCGAGAACTCGGCGGGATAGTACGAGTTCCAGAGCTGGACCAACGCATCAAAGTCTGCGTGGCGAAAACTCAGCAGCATCCTTCTAGTTTGCCTTGCTTTCTTGTTGCGCGGCTGTCCGAAGGTGATTGCCGTAGAGCGTGAGCGCCTCGCGCGACCGGTGCATGCGCGAGATCATCATGCCGTCATCGTGGGCGAGGAAGTCGGCCAGCGTCGGCGGCGCGATGAGCGCCTCGAAGGCATCTGCCCCCGAGAACCGGAACTTCTCCGCAATCTCCGCGTCCTCTTGGGTCGGGTGGAGGTAAGCGCAGAGGAATCGGCGAAGAGGCGCGTAGTTCTCAATCATCCAGCGGCGGCAGCGGGCATATTGCCGTTCCAAGTGGACGGCCGGGCCGTACTGAGCGGCATCGCAGAGCGTCTCGATGAGATCCTCATACATCGCGTAGAAGGTCACGAGCTGGCCCCGGCGCTCCTCGATGGAGAGCGGTGCTTCGGCGGCGTCAAAGGACCTATCTTGAGCCGAACGTTGGGTTCGGACCCGAGCGATCAAGTCCCACAACGAGGCCGGCAGAGCCGTTGACGGTGCAGTTTCAACGCCTAATCTCATCCTAAGTACCTTCCTTGCTTTTCTCCACGTAGTTCATGCGCAGATCGCGAATCAGGCCCTGGACCTTGCGACGATCATCGTCATCCAGCTGTCCCTCAATCGCCCCACCCAGAGCGGCCACCGCGTCAATCGCGAGCCTCGCCTGGGCCAAATCCTTTGCAATCGTCTTTGCAATCGGATCCGGAACGAGCCCAAGCTTCACCCATGCGAGCTCCGCCAACTGTTCGAGGCAGATGCTGATGACGGTTTCAACCTGGATCGGCTGGCCTTGCTCCATGAACTATCGATAGAGACGACTAGCCCTCAGAAATGGATGCTCCGAGCGGCAACTTGACGGTAAATGTTGAGCCCCGATTCAGGGCGCTTTCGACGGTGATCTCCCCGCCGTGCGATTCAACGATGTTCTTCACGATGCTCAGCCCTAGGCCGGTACCGCCGAGGGTGCGAGAACGCCCACGATCCACACGATAAAACCGCTCGAAAACGCGCTGGTGGTGGTCACTGGGTATGCCGATCCCGGTGTCGGCGACGGTGACCATCGCCTCATCTTCGCTTGCCGAGACCGAAACCTTCACGGAGCCCGCCTGCGTGTAGTTGATTGCGTTGTCGACGAGGTTGATCGCGACCTGGGTCATCTGGGCCGTGTTTGCCTCAATCACGAGGTGTTCGGGCCCTTCGAACGTGAGTTCCAGCTCCTTCTCGGCGGCCTTCGACTGGAACTGGTTGACCACGTTCGAGAAGACTTCGACCACGTCGCACGGGGCCTTGCGCACGGGGTTGGATTCCGCCGAGCTGAGCGTGAGGAGGTCGCTGGTGATGCCGGAAAGGCGGTCCACCTCTTCGATCACCTTGCCGAGGTAGCGCTCAAAGAGCTCTTTGTCCTTGCCCTTGTCATCGAGAAGCGTCTCCGCCATCGCCCGAATGAGGGTGAGCGGCGTGCGTAACTCGTGAGAGACGTTCGAGACGAAGTCGGTTCGCACCCGCTCCAGGCGGCGCAGGTCGGTGATCTCGACCACGGTGACAAACACGCGTCCGGGGAGCGATTCGACCGACCAAGCCTTCGCAAGGCCGACGCGGTCGGTGGGATAGGCAAACGTAAGCTCGGCGTTTTGCTCCGTTCGGTCACGACCGGCGAGCAGGGCGAGCTGTTCGAGGTCGTAGTTCAGCGTGATCGCGAGGAGAGACCTCCCGGCGGGGTCCTGGGTTCGAAACATCTCCTTCGCGGCGCGGTTGGCATAGGAGATCGTGGCGCGCTCATCGCAAACGAGGATCGCGACGTCCATTCCCTCCCCCAAGGCGTCGACGTTCTGCCGTTGTCGCTCCAGGTCCTCTTGGAGCAGCTTCAGCCGCCCCTCGCCCTGAAGTCGGTCCTCCTCGCGCTGCGACTGCTCGTTGGTAAAGAGCACGATGGCAATCACGGCAAGGCCCAAGCTCGCCCAGGCGAGCAGGTCCTGCAGAATCTCCGATCGGCCAGTCACGCTGGTCACGATGAGGCCCAACCCGGCAGCAACGACCGCCGCCCAGAGCCATCTTCCCGAATGATTTGGCTTTACAGGACCCATCCAAGGTCAAAGACGAACCTAAGTGCCTAGTAGACTCTGAGTGTGTCTGGGCTTAACGTCGGCGTGATTGGAATTGGGAATCCGCACTATGCGCTCACCGTGATTGGCTCGCTCGCCTGCTTCTATCCCGAGCGACCTTGGCGACTTCGGCTGTGGGACGACGACGCCGAACTCGCCGAGCTGTACTATCAGGTCTCGGAGCGCGTTTGGGGCGCGGGACGGACGGGCGCGATTGTCGAGGTCGTCGGCACAATCGCGGAGACGGTCCGCGATGCCCAGCGCGTCATCATGATGGTTGACCATCCCGCTTCCCCGGCTTACACCTGGACCGAAGATGCCCTCCAAACCCAAGAATCACGCGTTTTGAGCCTGATTCACCCGCGCAAGGGCTGGGAATCGCTCGCCCCTGCGCTGCCGCGCGAAGAGGGTGAACGGGTTTCGCTGCTCCACAAGGCGAACCGCCTTGCGAGCGGCGACGAAGACCCCGCGCCTTGGCTTTGGAACTTCGAGCGAAGCCCGATTCGGCAGTGGCTTGAAAGTTAGACCGGCCGCTCGTCGAGCGTCCCAACCTGGGTGAGATCGCGGCGCGTCATCGCGAGGATCGACGCTTGCTGGGCGACCTTTCCGGCAATCGTGGCAAAGGCCCTTGCCTGCTGGGAATCGGGATTCGCGAGGATGCTCGGCTTGCCCTCGTCGCTCGCCGCGCTGATCGCGGGGTCAAGCGGCAACGAGCCCAGATAAGGCACCTTCAGCTCGCCCGCCAGCGTCTCCCCCGACGTTCCCTTAAAAACCTGGATGACCTGGCCCGTCGCAGGGTCGGTAAAGCCCGCCATGTTCTCGATCACGCCCATGATCGGCGAATTCAGCCGGCGGAAGAGGTGGACGGCCTTGCCCGCGATGTTCGCGGCAACGTTGTGGGGAGTCGTGACGATCACGACGCCGGTAAGCGGGACCAGTTGGGCGAGTGACATCGGCGCATCGCCGGTTCCGGGAGGCAGGTCGACGATCAGGTAGTCAAGGTCGCCCCAATCGACGTCAGCCAGAAGCTGGCGAACCGTCCCCGCCACCATCGGCCCGCGCCAAAGCACGGCTTGGCTGTCATCAAGCAAGAAGCCCAGCGACATCATCTTCACGCCGTAGCGAAGGATCGGGATGATTTTGTTGCCGTTCGTGGTCGGCTTTTCGTCTTCCGCGCCCACCATGAGCGGGATGCTCGGACCATAAACGTCGGCATCAAGCAGGCCGACCTTCGCGCCGGTCTGGGCGAGGGCGACGGCAAGGTTGACCGTGACGGTGCTCTTCCCTACTCCGCCCTTGCCCGAGGCGACCGCGATGACGTGGTTCACCTGGGGGATCAGCTGGTCGTTGAGGGTGTCGCGCTGGCGAACCCGCGCGGTCATCTCAACCGCGACATGGTCCACTCCATCCAGCGCGGAAACGACGTCGATGCACTGCTGGTGAAGTTCCTCCTTCACCGGGCAGGCCGGAGTCGTTAGCTCGACGGTGAAGGAGACGTTCCCGCCCTCAATCACGAGGTCCTTGACGAAGCCAAGCTTGACGATATCGGTTCGAAGATCGGGATCTTGGACCTGGCTGAGGGCTTCGAGAACCTGGGAATCAGAAACGGGCATTGAACTGTTCTACGATGCTAGCGGCTTGCTTTGACGACCTTTACGGCAAGAGGCTCGGAATGTCGGAGCTCGCCATCGACGAACATCTGCACTTGATAGGTGCCTGCGCGCTGGAGCCTCATGCCGCCAATGCCAATGCTAAGGAACAGCGTGGGGCCGTCGCCGTCGGGGTCTTGGTCGATCCGCAGCGGACTTTCGAGCTGCATGCCAATCGTTCCGTCGGGCTCGACGAGGCGAAATTCAACCTTGAGCTCGGTGCGGACCTCGGCGTTCGTGAACGAAACCTGGGCGACGAGAAAGAACGGGGGGTGGTCCACCGGCAAGGCCGCGACACGAATGTCATCGAACAAGCCAATCAGAGAATGGCGGCCATTTTCTTGCTTGACCACGTACTCACAAAATTTGAGAAGAAAAACCTGCACAGCTTCAGCATAGCCGCATCTCTAGGCTGCTTGCAGGGGGGAGGAAGGGTCCGCCCGGCGCGGAATCGCCGGGCGGATACGGGGCTTACTTGCCGCCGATGCGGCCGTTCTTACCGACGACCGGGATGGTGGTTCGAGGCTTCTTCGCAGGAAGCTTCTTCAGCTGGTCGAGCAGGTATTCCACCGCTCGCTCAAGCTGCGGGTCGCGGCCCTGGGCCACGAGGTCGGGTCGGTTGTCGATGTCGATGTCCGGGTCCACGCCGGTGTTCTCAGCGACGATCTCGTTGATCTTCGGATCGTAGATGCTGAACTCCGGAGCGGTGAGGAATCCACCATCAACGAGCGGGGCGCTGCCACCGATGCCGACGAGGCCACCCCAAGTTCGCTTACCGATAAGCGGACCGAGCTTGGCTTCGCGGAACAGATAAGGAAGCATGTCGCCGCCCGATCCGGCGTTCTCGTTGATCAGCATGACCTTCGGTCCTTCGATGATCGGCGAGTTCATCGAGTCGCGGGCATTGCGGTTCTGAACCTTCGTTCGCGAGGTTCGCGCCAGCTTTTCGACGAAGAACCACGGCAGGTTTCCGCCTCCGTTGTCGCGCTCGTCAACGATGAGCGCTTCCTTGTCGGTCTGGCCGTTGTAGCCGCGAGCAAACCCTTCCGCACCCTCGCCCGAGGTATCCGGGACGTGGAGGTAGCCGATGCGACCACCCGAGAGCTTGTTCACCAGCTGGCGTCGCGACTCGACCCACTCGGCGTAGCGGAGGCCGCCTTCCGAAGCGAGCGGTCGGACTCGGATTTGTCGTGCGCCTGCCATCGTCGGCGTGCTGTTCACCGTGAGGGTGACGTAGCGGTTCACCTTGCCTTGGAGTCGCGAAGACGGGCTGTGGAGCTCATCAACGCTCTGGCCATCAATCGCGAGGAGGTATTCGCCTTCCTTGACTTCCATGCCGGGCTCGCCGAGCGGGCCTCGCCGAGACTCATCGTCGTTGAAGCCGCGATAGATCTTCTTGAACTGAACCTTACCGCCGACGGCGACGTAGTCCGCACCGAGAAGGCCGGTCGGAACCGGTCGGTTGCCCTGGCCGTTGTCGCCACCACCCACGTACGAGTGGCCGGTGCCGAGTTCGCCGATCATCAGACCGAGAACCGTGTTCAGGTCGGCTCGGCTGTTGACCTCCGAGAGGTAGGCCTCATATCGCTTGCCAACGGCCTTCCAGTCGAGTCCGCGCATGTTGGGATCGTAGTAGTTGTCGCGGTACCAGCGCCAACCTTCCCAGAAGATCTGCTTCCACTCTTGGCGAGGATCGATGACCGCTTCCACTGCCGAGAGGTCGAGAAGGCCTTGGCCAGGCTGACCGCCCGGGCGAGCATCGAGGACGCCGATGCGTCCGCCGCCCATCGAGTAGGCGAACTTCGTCATGTTCGCGTTGAACGAGATCGGAACCGGCGGGAAGAGCGGGAACGCCTGCTTTGCATTGAGGTCGAACTTCTGCCAACCGCGCTCATTGACCGTGAAGACGCCGTTGCGGGCACCGAGCACGGCGAAGAAATTGCCAGCTTCCCAAGGAAGCGGGATCGCTCGCTTGGCAATGTTGTCGAAGTCGACGGTGACGGGACCCTGCTTGGGCGGCGCACCTTCTTCGCCTTCTTCATCGTTGCCGCTGAGGAGCGGGTTACCCGCGCCCTTCTCGAGCGGGAGAACATACACGCGCTGGCCGTTCTTCACGAACAGCGAGATGCCGCCTTCGGTGTCCGGCTCCTGGTTGAAGGTGCGGCTCGAGATGAAGTAGAGGTACTTGCCGGTGAGGTCAAACGAGACCGCGGTATCAGCATAGAAGCCGTCCGTAATGTCGATCGACTTATCGGCGGCGACATCGTAGAAGCAGATCTTCGAGTTGTCCGAGTTGGTGCCGGCGATGTACGCGATGTACTTGCCATCGGGCGACCAGCTGGGCTCGCCACCTTGGATCTTCGGATCGACCGTCTTGACCGTCTTCGAAGCGATGTCCACGATGTTGAAAACACCGCTTCGCGAGTTCACGATGATCTTCTTGCCGTCCTTAGACGGGTTAATTCCGGTAATGCTGCGAACGAGGTTGCCGTTCGTGACCTTCGT
Source organism: Armatimonadota bacterium (assembly GCA_018268355.1). Lineage (GTDB taxonomy): Bacteria > Armatimonadota > Fimbriimonadia > Fimbriimonadales > Fimbriimonadaceae > JAFDWR01. Next base: position 805,113 of record JAFDWR010000001.1, read on the forward strand.
GGCTTCGCCACCTTTGCTGGGGCGAACATAGATGTCGTACTCACCGCTCGCATCGCTGATGTAAGCCAGAGTCTTTCCGTCGCCGAGCCAGTTCGGGAATCGCTCGCGAGCACCCTGGGTTTGGGTCAGGTTGCGAGTGTCACCGTCGTCGGTGGGAACGTTGAAGAGTTCACCGCGAGCTTCGACTGCGATTCGGGCACCGCTCGGCGAGAGCGAGAAGTCCGTGATGTTGGCGGCGAGGTTTCGCAGGGCCGGTCGGGCGCGGAGGCTGTCGGTGTAGATGCGCGGGGTCAGCTTCGTGATCGCCTTGCTTGCGATGTCGTACTTCCAGAGGAAGCCGTCGCGCAGATAGATGATCGACTTGCCGTCGGTCGAAGGCTGCTTGATGTCGGCGTCGTCGAACGTGGTCAGCCGGGTCGTCGACTTCGAATCCGTGTCGTATCGATAAAGGTTCAGCGTGCCGTTGTCGCGGTCGCTGATGAAGTAAACCGACTTGCCGACCGCCATCGGGAAGTAGTTCTGCTCGCGCTTGGCGGGGACTTCGCTGTAAGTGTTCGTCGCGAGGTTGTAGATCGAAATTCGACCCTGGGTACCGCCGCGATACTTGCGCCAGTTGAAGTCGTTCGAGTTCACGCGCTGGTAATAAACCGTCGAGTTGTCCGCGCCCATCGAACCCGTTCTATATTGGTCAATCGCGGTTCGCGTCGGCAGGCCGCCCTTGGGGCTGATGATCTGGAGTCGCATGTCGCGACCCGTGGCCTGGCCGGCACCCGAGGCGTACATGATTCGACCATCGGGCGTCCAGTTGGTGACCATATCGGCCTCTGGCTCAAACGTGAGTCGAGTGGGCTCGCCACCTTCGATCGGGATAACGTAGACATCGGGGTTCCCGTCATACGAGGCGGAAAAGGCGATCATCGACCCGTCGGGCGAGATGCGAGGCTGGGTTTCGATGCCCGGACTCGTGGTGAGCTGGCGTGCAACGCTGCCTGGCTCGGTCGAAGCGATCCAAAGGTCGCTTGCATAGCTGAAAACGATGGTGTTTCCGTGGATGGTCGGGCTGTTGAGCAATCTTGGCTCAGCCGTTGGACCCATGGCCGAGGAGATAACGGTCAAGGCTAGTAGTACGTTCATAAAGGCAACCTGCCACTCGCTACACTGGGTGCGGCGAGCCTTCAGACAAGACTACACCACTCAGCATAGGCGAGAGGTACTTGGACCTACGAAGCGTTACAAAATGTAAGTTCCGGTTACGGTCGCGAACCTTCGGAATTTGGGTCGAAGACGTCGCAACTCCAAACAACCATCACTTCACAAGCGCCGTTGCCCGAATCTTCTCTCGTCAAACTCGATTTCCAGTGCCATCCATCCGGCCGGTGGATTTCGACGAGCCAACCGCGCAACCGCACAAATTGGCCGACCTTCACGCGCAGGAGGTCGCCCTTGACCATGTCCGTCTCGGGGATCAGGTGCATGTTCGCGATGAGGTCGGCGACGTCGGAGATGTCGAACGTCATCTCGCCCTTCGGCATGAATGTGGCAAACCGGTCCGAAATGGAGATGTTCATCTGGTCGACGTTCGCCTGGTCGGAGGCTGAGCTCCATCCGACACAAAAATCAATCGGCGAGAGCTCGGCTTCGGTGCCATAGCCGTACCGCTGGGTATCCAGGACCCTCGCCCGGATGTCGTAGTCGGCAAGGGGCGTGATCGTGAAGTCGCCCATCTTGAACGGCTCCTTGGTCGCGGGCGTCTGGAGCGGGGCAAGCCGCGAGCGTACGCCCGGAGCATAGCGAATCGGCCGGTTGAGCCACTTGGGCACCCCGACGCAAAGGCAAATGATGCCAATAAGAACCCAAAGTCCCCGGCTCACTGCCTAAGTTTCGGGTTGGCGGAGAGCCCTTTTCCCCCGCCAACCCACCAGGCTTACTTGGTCTTGCCCGGGAATCCGGGGATCGACGCCGGGTTCAACGTGTAGTCGAACTTCGGATAGCGTGGCAAGAGGCCAGGGTTGTTGGCAAGCCGCCAGGCCACCACCGCATGCGAGACCGCCGTTTGATCGAGGTAGATCGGAATGACGTACTTCATGTGGTCGTGCTGGGTGTGGTGAATGAAGTTGTAGTTCTGAGCACCGTATTTCTCCACCGACGATTCGCTCGTGAAGAATCCCGGCACGCCGACCGCGTTGAACGAGTCCTGGTCGCTGCCGATGCTCGTCTTCGGGTTGGCGCGGACCACGAACTTCATCGGAAGATCGGGAAAAGCTTCGACCGCCGGAGCAAAGGCCGCCTCAAGGACCGGGCCCATGTCGGGATGGCCGGTATAGCCGCCGTTATAGTTCGAACCGCCGTCGTCCACAAAGACCGCGCTGATCTTGTCGAGCTCCTTCTCATGCTGGATAACGTAGCTGCGCGAGCCGAAGAGCCCTTGCTCTTCGCCGGTCCAGAGGATGAAGCGGATCGTGCGCTTGGGCTTGGCCCCCGCTCTCAGGAGCAGGCGCGCGGCTTCCATCGCGGTGCATGAGCCAGTTGCGTTGTCCGAGGCACCCAGAGAACCCGGGCCATCCCAGCTGTCGAAGTGACCCGAGACGATGACGACCTCATCGGGCTTCTCCGTTCCCGGGATTTCGGCAATGATGTTACTGTTGACCACTGGCCCCTTGCGCCATCGCTGGTCGAGGTTGAATTCCAGCTCGATCGGCTTGCCGTCGGTCAGGGCTTTCTGGATGGCGTCGAAGTCGGCCTTGCGGACGGTCACCGAGCGGTCGGTCGGATGACTTTCAAATGTCTTGTCGCGGAAGTTGCCCGAGGTGATGACGAGGTCACTGCGCGAACCATAGACCCGCCCTGCGATACCGGCAGCGTCCACCTTGGCGTCGAGGTCAATCTGTGCTTGGACCTCGGGGCTCGGCTTTTCGTTGGCGCGAAGGCGGCGGGGCTGGCGATCCATGATCACCCAGGCACCCTTCAGGTCGGCCATTCGCGCGGCGAGCTCTTCGGCGTTCTTGGGATTCAGAACCGCTTTGCCCTTCAGTGGCCCGCGCGTACCCTCGCTCCAGCTCGGCGACGTGAACTCAAAGTCGCGCTTTTCCGGGCTGTTCATGCGGCCAAACGAGTTGCGACCGCGATCAAATCCAACCGGGAACGAACCCCAGGGCTCGAGATGGACATTCTTGCAGCCCATCTTCTTGAACGTGGCCATCGCCCATTGCGAGGCCTTGTCGAGGTTGGTCGAACTCGTCAGTCGTGGACCGTATTTCGAGGTGACCTCGGTGAGCATCGCCATGACCTTTGAGTTGGTCTTGGACTCTTTGATGATGGCGGCGACGACGGGGTCGGCCTGAACGGTTGGGCCCGCGGTCTGTCGGATGAGAAGAAGAGCAAGCGTGGTGATCATGGCAATTACGCCTCTAGCTTAACGTTAAAGTGGCGGTTTTTTCTTCCTTTTTGCCTCCATCTTTTCCTGCTCCGCTTCCTGCACCAGGCGCGACATCACGCCCGACGCGCCCTCCGCAATGAACTGGTGCAGGTTGGTCAAGAAGTCCAAAAAGCTGCCCGAGGATCGCGATGGACCGTAGTCCGCGCGCCGGTAGCGGTAGGACCGGCTGTATCGGAGCGGATTGGCCAAGCGATCAATCTCGTCGCGGTCTAGCGCCCCTTCCGCCATGATGGCGACCCCTGCCTCCGCCGCAACTCGCTTTGCCTCGTCGGGGGTTTGGTTCTGTAGGTACTCGCGGACGGCAAACGCCTCGCCACGATCGAGAAACACCCCGCCACAGCCTTCGCATTGCTCGATGAAGATGTTGCGGTTGAACTGGAAGGGCACCTCGGGCATGACCGTGCTGCACATCGGACACAGCACCGCTCGTTCCTTCTGCTCGCTCGGCAGTGGGGGTGGCCCTTGCGCCTTTGCTTTCGACTCGTAGTCGGCGATGATCGCGGGGTCGATCTTCCACAGGCGCATGAACTCGCCAGGGTCGAGCCACTTCCCGCCGCAAGCCTCGCATCGATCCACCCGGAGCTCGCCGAGCATCTCGGATTCCATTCCGCCCTTACAACGCAGACATTGCATGGTTCTTTTCCGCCCATTCTAGTCCGAATCAGGCTAGACTAAGGCCAGGATGAGGAGACAATTTCTTTTGCTTGCCCTGGTTGCCGTCACGGCGTCGGGCTATTCGCAGATCACCTCCATGGTCACCTTTGGCGACAGCCTGAGTGACACCGGAAACGTGAACAACTTGACCTTCGGCGCCTCGCCGGGAGCCGGTTACTTCCAAGGCCGTTATTCAAATGGCCCGGTTTGGATCGAGAACCTCGCGTCGTCGCGTGGCCTCCCGATGAACCCGAGCCGACTGGGCGGAACGAACTATGCCCACGGCGGCGCTCAATCGGGCACCGGCAACGTGAACGTGATCATTCCGAACATGCTCACCCAGGTCAGCAGCTACCTCGGCTCTAACACGCCGAACGCGAGCACCCTTTTCACGATCTTCATTGGTGGTAACGACTACCTGAACGGGGCAACGAACCCCGCAGTGCCGGTCGGCAACATCCAGACCGCGATCACGAACCTTTACAACGCAGGTGCGCGGCAGTTCCTCGTTCCCGGCCTCCCGCTTCTCGGCTACATCCCGACCTATGTCGGTGGTCCGAACCAGGCCGGCGCCAACGCCCTTTCGGCAGCGCACAACTCTGCGCTCCAGTCGATGCTTGGCACGCTTCAAGGCTCGCTGTCGGGTAGCTCGATGATCTACCTTGATGTCGCCGCGATCTTCGAGAACGTCCGCTTGAACCCGGGGAATTTTGGCCTCACCAACGTGACCCAGCCCGCGTTTGTGAATGGAACGCCGGTCTCGAACCCGGATCAGTATCTCTTCTGGGACAACATTCACCCAACGCGCATCGGCCACCAGATCCTTGGCAACGCCGCGATTGCTGCCGTGCCCGAGCCGACGACCATGGTCGCCCTTGGCCTTGGCGCGCTTGCGATGCTCCGCCGGCGACGGGCTCGCTAAAGCCCAAGCCTCGCAAACAGAAAAAGGGCCGGTCTTCTCTTCGAAGACCGGCCTTTCTTGTTGGTGGATAAGAGTAGTGTCTTACGCCTTCTTCGATCGTCGCTTTCGGATGAGAGCGACGGCGCCGAGGCCAAGAGCGACCATCGTACCGGGCTCAGGCACCGGAGCGGCGACCATGCTGATTCCGCGGAAGGCAGTGTTGGTGCCTGCGTTGAACAGGTTTGCACCGACGGTTCCGTTGATCGTCGCGTTGTAGCCCGAGGTGTCGGTCAGCTTAGCAACGCCGGTCGAGTTGGTGATGTAGAGGTCAACGCCAGCCGCGCCGTTGTCGACCGCGACGAGGTTCTGGGGAGCGCCCGTACCTGCAGCGACCGAACCGTTCGCCACCCAGTTGGTGCCGTCGAACGAGTACTTGCGGATGAGGTTCTCAACCGTGCTGATCGCGTAGACGACGTCCGAACCGGTCACGCCGGCGCTGAGGTCGAGGAACGAGTAACCGTTGATCGCGTCAGCGGTGGTCAGCGTGGCGACGGCAGTCGGAGTGGTGACACCGGTCGGGAGGACGCCGTAGGACTGCAGCTTGTTCGTCACTGCGGTCGAACCGTTCGATCCGTAGAGGACGTTGTCTCGCAGCATGACCTGTCGGCTGTTTCGAGCGTCAACGACGGTCGAGGTCGTGGCCGAACCGGCCGAAGCGACGTAGCGGACAGCACCAGCGGTGGCGAAGTAGAAGCTCGAACCGTTGTCGGTCGTTGCACTTCGGGTTGCGCTCGCGGTGGCGTCGGTGACTTCGGTCGAGGTGTCAAGCACGCCGCCGAGGGTCAGAGTCCCGAGGATCTTGTTCGAGGCGTTGAAGCCCGAAGCGGTACCCAGGGTCGTCTTGTAACCAGCGAAGACAAATCGCGAGCCGTCTTGCGAAAGCGAAAGGACGCCTTCGGTCGTCGAGTTGCCGGTGAGAGCAAAGGTCGGCGCGCCAGCCGTGCTGAGGCTGAACGTCTGGACCAGCGTTCCCGAGGTGGTGTACTCGTCGATGAAGACTGCGGTGGCTGCGGTGCCGAGAGCGGCCGAGCCGTCGCCCGAGCGAACCATAACGAGGTTGCCGGCCGTAATCGGGGCGGCAAAGGCGGCCGAGCTAACAAGAGCAAGCGCCGTGAGACCGAGAAGTCGTCGTGAAATCATTTTTCTCCTCTAACTACCAAACAAGGCACTCTGAGCACAGAATGCATTGAGAATTATGCGGCCTCGGGACCACGGGAAACAACCCAAAATGTGACACTCACCATCGAATCACGCAACATTTCTAGTAAATTCACCTGGGGATTTCTCGGAGGCAGCCAGAATGCCATACTTCAGGCATCCCCATGAGCGACTTGTTGCCGATTCTTGATGGTGCCACCGAAGACCCGATTCAGCGCGTTCTCCATCGAGCCCCGAGCCAAGATTCGTCCCTGATCGACACCGTCGCCAGCATCATCGACGATGTCCGTCGGCGCGGCGATGCTGCCCTTCTTGAAAGCGCGCGCAAGTTCGACGCTCCTGACCTCCAGGACCTCTGGGTGAGCGACGCCGAGGTGCAGTCGGCCACGCTGGAACCGCACCAAGTTGAGGCGCTCGAACTCGCGGGCACCCGCATCGGCGTTTTCCACGCGATGCAACTTCGCGCGCTGACCATGATGATGCAGAGCGAGGAGATTGGCGCCAATCCGCTCATCGAGGTCACTCGGCAGTTCTCGTGGACCATCCCAGCGGCGGGCAAAGATGAACCCGGAACCGGGCGAATTGGCCAGCGATTGGTCCCCGTTCGGCGTGCGGGTGTCTACGTCCCCGGTGGAGCGGCGGCCTACCCGAGTTCGGTCCTCATGAACGCGATCCCGGCCCGGACCGCCGGCGTTCTCGACGTCATCCTCGCCTCACCGGCGCGCCGCGACGGCTCAATCCACCCCGCCGTCCTCCAAGCGGGCAAGCTGGTCGCCGCTGATGGCCTGCTGAAGGTCGGCGGCGCCGCAGCGATTGCCGCCCTTGCCCTCGGCACCGAGTCGGTCCAGCGCGTCGATGTCATTGTCGGCCCGGGTAACAAGTGGGTCAACGAAGCCAAGCGGCAGCTCTGGGGCCAGGTCGGCCTTGACGGCTACGCCGGGCCAAGCGAAGTCGCGGTTCTCGTCGATGGCAGTGCGAATCCCGCCTGGGCGGCGGCGGACCTCATCACCCAGGTCGAACACGCGCCCGACAATGCGGCCTTCCTCGTTTCGCTGAGCAGGCACACGCTCGAAGCGGTCCTCGCCGAAGTCGAGAAGCAGCTTCAAACCGCGCCTAGAGCGGCGACGATCCGCCAAGCCTTGAAGGATAACTCGCTCGCCGTGGTCGCGAAGGACAAGGAGCAGGCCTACGACTTCCTCAACGCGCTCGCGCCCGAGCACCTGACCCTCAGCGTCGAGAACCCCGAGGCAGCGGCGAGCCGAATCGTGAACGCAGGCTGCATCCTCCTCGGCGAACACACGCCCGAGAGCGCAGGCGACTTTGTCATCGGCCCGAGCCACACGCTTCCGACCTCCGGTGCGGCCCGGTTCTCTTCACCGGTAAACGTGATGAGCTTCATGCGGTTCCAGAGCATCTCTCAGCTGAGTCCGACCGACCTCGCGCAGCTCATTCCTACCATTGAGACCTTCGCCGAGATGGAAGACTTCCCTGCCCACGGCGCGGCGGCAACGATCCGCCGAGACAGGTAAGATCGCGGGTCAGAAAGATGGGTTCAGTTGGCTTTGTTGGTTTAGGCACGATGGGCGGGCCAATGGCCGGACATCTCGTTCGCGCGGGCTTGGACGTCGTCGTCTGGAACCGCACGGTTGAGAAGTCGGCCCCTATCCGTGAGGCCGGCGCGAAAGTCGCCCCGAGTCTTGCCGACCTTGCCGATCGTTGCGACGTCATTTTCGTCTGCGTCAATCGGTCGGAAGACGTTCGAGAGTGCCTGCGCGAGATGATCCAACACGCCGCCCCGGGCACCCTCTTTGTTGACCATTCGACGATCTCGCCGATGGCCGCGCAATCGTTTGCGACCGAACTTAGAGCCCACGGCATGCAGTTCGTCGATGCCCCGATCACCGGTGGCTCGATGGGCGCACAAAAGGGCACCCTCACCGTCTTTTGCGGCGGCGATGAGGACGCGGTGGCGAAGGCGATCGAGACCATGAAGCCCTATTCCGGCCGAGCGGAGCGGGTTGGGCCCTCGGGTTCGGGCCAGATGATGAAGCTCGCGAACCAGATGGCGGTCGGCGGCGCCCTCCTTGCTCTTTGCGAGTCGATGGCCTTCTGCGAGCGAGCCGGGCTCGACCTCGAACAAGCGATGTCGATGATCGGCAGCGGCGCAGGAGGTAGCTGGGCGTTCCAGAACTACGGCCCCAAGCTGCTCAACCGCGATTGGAGGCCCGGATTTAGCATCAAGAACCAGCGCAAGGACTTTGGCTATTGCCGCGAGGCCGCCCGGAGCCTCGGCGCGAAAATCCCTGCCACCGAGCTCTGCGACCTTCTCCTAAGCGAGCTGGACCATGCGGGTCGCGGCGAGGAGACCACCGCTGCCCTCTTTGACGGCTACTTAAAAGGAGGCGAATGAGCTACGCGGTCGAGATGATCGGGATCGGTAAGTCGTTTGGCGATGTTCGCGCCCTCGACGACGTCACCCTCCAAGTTCAGGCGGGCACCCTCCACGCCGTGGTCGGCGAAAATGGTGCGGGCAAAACGACCCTGATGCGCGCGCTTTATGGCGCGATGCGGCCCGACCAAGGTTCGATTGTCCTTGAGGGCAAGCCGGTGAACTTTCGATCGAGCCGTGAGGCGATCGCGGCGGGGGTCGGCATGGTCAGCCAGCACTACGCGATCATCCCCGAGCTCACTTGCCTGGAAAACCTGATTCTCGGTGCAGAAGGTGGCCCCGTTCTGAGCCTCGCCGCCGCCCAAGAACGCGCCGAGAGCCTCGCCCAAAAGATGGGCTTTCAATTTGACTGGTCAGCCGAAGCGAGCACCCTTAGTCCCGCGGGCGCGCAGAAGCTCGAGATCCTGAAGCTGCTTTGGCGCGATGCGCGGATCATGATCCTCGACGAGCCGACCGCGATGCTCTCGCCCGCAGATGCGGATGGACTTTTTGCCTCCCTCACCGAGCTCGTGAAGGGCGGGGCAACGATTCTCCTGGTCACCCACCGCCTGCCCGAGGTCATGGATTACTGCCAGCATGTGACCACCCTTCGCGCCGGGGTCCGGGTTGACGATCGGCCCACCTCGACGACGACCTCGAAAGAGCTCGCTCGCCAAATCGTCGGTGGCGATGTCATCGAGCCGATCCCGCGCACTCACGAGATCAGCGCGACCCGGTGCCTGATGGTCAACGACCTCGTCGTCCTCGGCGACCGCAAAGACGAAGCCCTCAAGGGGGTTTCGCTCCAAGTTTCAGAGGGTGAACTGGTCGGTATAGCGGGAGTTGATGGCAGCGGTCAGCGCGAACTGTTCCAAGCTATCGTTGGGGTTCGATCGCCGGTGAAAGGCACGATTTCGATTGGCGGGCAACGTTCGGAAGGGGCAACGCCCTGGGAGCGCATCGAGCGCGGACTGCGCACGATTCCCGAAGACCGGCACGAAGAGGCGATCATCGAAGATTGGAGCCTTGTCGACAACGCCGCCCTCGGTCTCCAGCGGCTCGCCCCTTTTGCCCGCGGCAAGACCCTCGACCGCAAGGAAATGGAGCGGCTGGCCCTCATGATGGCGGACCGATTCAACACGAAGCGCGGCTCGTTCGAGGAGTCGATCCACTCGCTCTCCGGCGGTAATCAGCAGCGATTTGTGGCGGGAAGGGCCCTTGAACTTTCACCGAAGGTCCTCCTAGCCTTCCAACCCGCGCGGGGCCTCGACCTCAACGCAACCGAGAGGGTCTATGCGGGAATCCGCGAGGCTTGCGCCGCGGGAGCGGGCGCACTCGTGGTCAGCTTTGACCTTGATGAGCTGCTTTCGCACTGCGACCGCGTCATCGTCATGAACCTTGGGCGAGTCTTTGAGCCGCCCGCCGACAAGGCCCTCGACCGCGAGGTCATCGGCCAGCTCATGGTAGGTGCGGGATGACCCGGCGCGTCAAACTCATCATCCTCGCGGTGACCCTGATCCTCGTCGTGCTGCTCAGCCTGCAGCTCAGCGGTCAGTCGATGTTTGCGGCCTTGAAGGGCCTCTTGGGCGGAAGCTTGGGAAGCCTCGCCAATATAAGCGGGACCCTCAAAGAGACGACGCCGCTGCTCATGCTCGGCGTGGGCGTCTACCTTGCCCTTCGGGCCGGGCTTTTCAACATCGGCATCGAGGGACAGTACACGGTCGGTGCGCTCGCTTGCAGTGCGGTGGTGACGCGGGTCGGTGGCGTTCCCGGGATGCTGCTCGGACTAGGGGCGGGCATTGCGGCGGGAGCCGCTTGGGCCTACCTTCCGGGTTGGATCAAGGCCGTCCGCGGCGGGCATGAGGTCATCACGACGATCATGCTCAACAACGTCGCGCTGTATTTGTCGAGCTACCTCATCGCCGGTCCCATGAAGCCCGCCGACGCGGGCTATCCGATCACCGCCGAACCGAAGGCGGGGACTATGCTGCCGGTGTTCAAGTTTGGATCGCTTCAGATCAGCGTCACCTTGATTTTGGGGATCATCGCGGTCGTTGTGCTTCGCCGCTGGCTCCAGCGCAGCGTTGCGGGCTATGAACTCCAGGCCACTGGTGCCAATCCTCGCGCCGGGTCGTACGCCGGCATCAATGTCAAGTCTGTCACCATCCGGGCGATGCTCGTCAGTGGTGCGATTGGCGGCCTCGCGGGTGCGTTCCAGCTTCTCACCTTCCAACCCAAATTCCAGGAAGGCTTTAGCAGCGGCTACGGCTATGACGCCCTCGGTGTGGCCTTGCTCGCGAGTTCGTCGCCCTACCTTCTCGTTCCCGCCGCCTTTTTCTTTGGACTGCTCAACAAGGGTGGCCAGGTGATCGCCCTCGACGGCATCCCGAAAGGCGTGACGAGCATCGTCCTCGCCTGTGTGGTGATCTTCGTGGCCGCGCTCCGGTACCAAAAGGAGGCGGTGAATGATTAACACGCTCATCATCCTCGTCGCCTCTTCCCTGCTCATCGCGACGCCGTATTTGCTCGCCGCGATGGGTGGCCTCACCAGCGAGCGAGCGGGCGTCATGAACATCGCGCTCGAGGGCAAGATGCTCCTCGGTGCCTGCTTCTTCTCGGTCGCGGGGATTGCCACCGGCAACGTCTGGATCGGCCTACTCTCGGGCATCGCGGTCTCCACCCTCGCGAGCATCGTCCACTGGGTGCTCACCCAGAAGTACCGCGCCGACCACATCATCTCGGGCATGGCGATCAACGTTTTCGCCTTCGGTGTGTCGAGCTTTGTGGTCACCAAGATGGGCGATTCCAACGCGAAGGCCCCCTCGTTCCAGAGCATCAACATCGAGCTCGTGAAGAACTTCACCTGGTCGATCAACCCGCTCATGATCGTCGCCCTGGTGATTCCATTTGCGATGGCGTGGGTGTTTTCCAAGACCCGGATTGGTCTTTGGATCCGCGCGGTCGGCTCCGACCCTGATAAGGCGCGGCTGATGGGCATTCGGCCGACAATGGTGCGGCTGAGCGGCCTAATCCTCACCGGAATCTTCACCGGCCTTGCGGGTGCGATCCTCGTCTCCGCGACCGGTCAGTTCAACGAAAAGGTGAGCGCGGGTAAGGGCTTTATCGGCCTTGCCGCGCTGATCCTCGGCGGATGGCGACCGATTCCCTCACTCGTCGCCGCCCTCGCCTTTGCGTTTTTCGAGACCCTCCAACAGCAGTTCCAAGGTCAGGCGGTGATGGGCCTCACCCTCCCGCCCGAGTTCTGGCAGAGCCTTCCTTATCTCGCCACCGTGATTGCACTGGGAGGATTTGTCCGCAAAACCCGTCCACCTGCTGGAATGGGCAAACCGTAACATGACACTTCTCACTGCGTTCATCCTGCTTGGCTCAGGACCCACAAAGCCAAAGCCGATCGAAGTCACCGTCACCGCGACCGCGGAGGCCAAGAAGGTCCTCGCGGTTTCGTATCAGAAGTTCCTTTCAATGAAGTCGCTGACCTACGACTACGACATCGATGAGAAAGGAACCGCGTGGTTCACCCCCAGCGCGGCCCGACAGGTCAGCCCGGCGGGCGAATGGGTCTATCGCAACGGCATCCTCACAATTCGAACGTCAAAGGGAGCCTTCCAAGGGCGAATCCAGCTCGGCCGTGTGCCTGCTTTCGCCTCTCGGGCGGGGATGCGGGTGGAAACCCAGCTGCTCCACCTCCTTGGTGCGCGGGTGCCGATCAACGAGCTCATCGCGCGGAACAGCAAGGTGCGCGTGACCGGCAACGTGGTCCTCGGCAAGCAGAGGGCGCAGATCCTCGAGATCGATTCCTCAAAGAACCTGCTCTCGGTGGCCCTGCGCAGCTCGGACGGCATGATCCTGACGTCGCACACGACGATCAAGGGCGCGGATGGCGCGCGGATCCCGGGCGCGACCGCGCGTTACACGTCGGTCCAGCTCAACGGAGCTTGGTCGCCGAAGGCGTGGCCGCTGCCTAAGGGTCCCTATCAGCCGATTTCGAAGCTGATGAAGTAAGCCCATCGGGACCCACAAAGCCAAGGGTCGAGCTTGTCACCAAGCTCGACCCTCTGTTTTTTCTAGACCTAGCTTAGCGAGTGGCGGGCCACTTCTTCAGGTAGTCGCGAGCGGCGATCCAAGCCGAGTCGACTTCGCCCTGCTTCAGGAACGGGGTCATGTTCTTGATCTCGAGGTTCGGCTGGACGCCGTTGCCCTCAAGTCGAATGCCGTTCAAGGTCACGTAGTCTTGCACCGGATACTGCAGCGCATAGCTCGTGCCGGGGATCGGGCGGATGTAGCTGACGAGCACTGCGCCCGCCGACTTCATGCCGATGATCGGGCACTTAAGAACGTCGCGCAGAGCGGCCGCGCTGATCTCGGAAGCGCTACCCGAACCCTGGTCAACGAGGACGGCAAGGTTGCCCTTCCAGGTGACGCGTCGGTTCTGATAGATCTTCGTCTTGCGGTCGGTCCAGTTAACGAGGCCGCGATAGTCGGTGGCCTTACCCTTCTGGTCGTTGACCCACTGGTCAAACATCTGCTTGTCGACCATCGCCCCAATCGGCGTTCGGTCGGGGAGGAACATGCCCAGCATGTGGTTCATGTTGAGGACCGCGCCGCCGCCATTTCCGCGAAGGTCGATGAGGAGGTTCTTGGCCTTCGCCGCCTCCTTCACGAGGCTTTCCATTCGCTCGCGGTTGTAGCTGAGGTCGAAGGTGTAAACGCGAAGAACGGCGGTCTCGCCGTCAATCCAGTTCAGCTCTTCCGGTCGGACGGTCGAGAACTTGCGGCGGATGATCGTGTATTCCTTGATCGAGCCGTTCGCCTTCTTCACCTTGATGACGACAGGGGTGCCTTCCTTTCCGGCGATTTGTCCGGGGCCGTCGAGCTTCTTACCGTCGGCCTCGATCATGAGGTCGCCCACTTCGATCCCGGCTGCCTGTGCCGGTGCATCGGGAACGAGTCCAGTGATGAGGATGCCGTCCTTCTGCGGGCTGATTCGCACGCCGATGCCCACCGTGCTCGCGTCGCGGCGAGCGTTGACCATCTGCGGGGTGTGGAGGGTGATGTGGCTAAAGCCGAACTTCCTCAGCGCACCCTCGATTGCATTGCCGAACTCGCCGTCGTTGGCGGCCTTGTCGATATTCGGCATCGCCTCCTTGAGGAAGGATTCAAACTTGGTGAAGTCAACCCCGGGGACATACGCCGACTTCTCCAGCATGTCTTGGATCGAAGAGACGACGGTCTTCTTCGTTTCCGCGAACGCAGGATCGACGGGAGCCGCGGCGGATGCGCCTTGTGCGGGGCTCAGAGAGATCACCGCAGTCAGGGCGGCGAGGGAAAGGAGCAACTTCTTCATGGTGCTATCTGGTGACAGTGTATATCGCAGTGGGCGGGAAGTGAGTTCCCTACTCTACTTAAACGCAGGTTAGGCAGGAGAGTTCTCCTATTCTTCGGCGACCTCGACGTGAATCCCGATGGTTCGGATGATTTCCGCCGCTTCGTTGCACTCTTCTTCCCCGCCATGGTGCACGACCGAAGAGCCGAGGTTATCGATCTCCCAAGTCTCTTCCCAGGCCTCGTCGATGTCACATCCAGTGGCCTTCATGAGGATCATCATCACCTCTTCGTAGGTGTTGGTGTCGTTGTTGAAGACGGTCACGATCCATCGACCCGAACCCGGCCCTTCTTCGAGCAGTTCGGGAAGGGACTTGATGAGGGTTCCGGGTGCGGCAGCCTTGATCAGTCCGCCCACTCCGGACTAACCTCCGTCTTCACGCCGATGCTTGAGATCACCTTTGCCACCATGCGGCACTCCTCTTCCGAGGCGAAGTGAACCGGTGCCTTGCCGAAGTTGTGCGCCTCCCAGGTTTCAATCGCCGCTTCTTCCTGCGAGCACTTTGTCGCCTGGATGAGGATGCGGATCACCGAATAGATCGGGGTGACGTCATCGTTGAACAGGGTCACCATCCATCGCTTCGTGTTCACCTCGGGGGTGGTGACTTCGGGGGAGATCAGGGGCAAACTCATGACGATTCTTCCTCTATTTTAGTCGGTTATAGCTTGCGGACGCGAATTTGGCCGCTGGAATCGCGCTCAATCACCGCATCCACGCCCAGCTTCTCGAACTCGGCATCGGGGAGCGACTTCGGGAACATGAGCATGTTGCCGTTCGCGGGGGTCGCGCTGTCGCCGCCCACCGCCTCGTCGAGCCGCTCCTTTACCGACTTCGTGATGATCGAATCGTAACCGCCTGCCTCGCGGATGCCGAACAGCGCGCACAGGTTCGGCGGCATCACCGCGTTGGCGCGGGTCCATGTGTCCCAGGCAGGGTTGATCACCGCGACGCGGCCCACCTGCGGCATCTCGAACCCGAGCTTATCGAAGGTCGGCCCCGTGCGAACGCCGGGGCCCGCGATCAGCGCATAGCCGACCACCCCCGCGAGAAGCACCGGCGTCGGCTTTCGGTCGCGGTAGATCCAGTAGCCGACCAAGCCCACGCCAACCAGCGCGAGGAGCGCGGAAATGCCGAGGAATCCCGCCGAATCTGCCTTCATCAGCGCACTGAAGTCGGCCGCCGTCAGCCCGCGCAGAGGGCGCATCCCGTCGAGGCCGAATTTGACGATGTAAATGCTGCCGATCACCAACGCGCCGAGCGCAACGAGTGGCCCGAACCGCCGCTTTTGCTTGTTTCCTTCGTCGGCGTGGCTGGCGACCACTCCTGCGATCACGGAACCGGCGAGGATGAAGAGGAAGATGATTCGCGCCGGTGAGCCCGTCGCCGACCAACCCGGCACGAGGAAGTACGGCAACCTCAGGAGCGGGGTGCTGAGGCTAAACAGGAACCCGACCGTCCCCACGATGAGGAGCGGCAACAGCGGTTTCCAATAGGCCGCCTTTCGGCGCGCACAGAAGACGAGGCCGAGGATGAGCGGCCCGAGGCCGAGGGCCGACTCCGCGTAGTTCGCGCCGTTCTTCACGAGGGCAGGCCAGTAGCTCGAGATCGGGAACGGGGTTTCGATGCCTTCGATGCTTTTCGCCGCGTTGCCGACGAGGTCGGGGACGGCGAGGCCAACCAATTCCCAGCCCCGGAGTCCCGCGCTCTCGTAACCCTGGTAACCCGCTTCCGAGGCAGCACCCGATCGATGGCTGTGGGAGCCGTGGTTGAGAACTGGGAAGAGCTGAGCACTCGCCAAGAGCAGGCCGAGCAAGATGCCGACAAGCACCGACGTGGGTCGCCAAACCTTCGTCGTGAACGCCTTGGCCAGGGTGTAAACGACGATCGCGAGGAGCGAATAGGCGAGGACTTGGAGATGTCCCGCGGTGGTGGCGAGGCCAACCATGAGGCTGGTCATGACGACCGGGAGCCAGCGGTCTGTCCGCGACCACGCCCGCTCGATCCACACCAGCGCCCAGGGCAGCCAGCAGATCGTGCTCACCACGCTGGCAAGCGGCGTCCACGAGAGGCAAAACGGACTCAGAGCGAAGGCGCACCCGGCAAGCGTTGCACCGAGCTCCGAAGCGCCGAGCTCCTTGGCGAGGGCGCGGCATCCGGTCGCGGCCACCGCCAGGTGGAACCACGCCAAGATCGTGATCGCGATCACATAAGGCACGTGCAGGATGCCGAGGATGATGTGCGGCGGATAGAGCGCGCCCGATTGGGAGTTCGCGAGGAGGGGCACACCGCCCAGCGTGTAGGGGTTCCACCACGGAATCTCGAAGCGGCCCCAGGATTCCAGGACGAGCTTTCGCCATGGGGCAAATTGAAGGATCGCATCAGCCTGAAGCACGTCCCATTGCCCGCGCGGGGCGGGAGTGGACAGCCCCACCATCGGGGCGATCTGGTCCCAAGGACCGATGCCTTCGCCGCCAAAAATCGCTCGCCACAAAGGCAAGATCGGCAGAAGGATGAGTCCAAGAAGGGAGAGGCTGATCCGCTTCATCAACCGGAAAAGAATAGCCGGTAAAGTGAATTTGATGGACCGCTATCTACGGGTTTACCGTACTTTCTTGAGAAGTTCGCTTTCCCGTGAGCTTGAATTTCGGGCCAACTTCTTCGCGAAGGTGCTCCAGAACCTCGCGTGGATGACGTTTTTCCTCCTCATCCTGTTCATCATCTTCTCCCGCACAAAGAGCGTTGCGGGATGGAACCGGGCGGACTCCATCGTCCTCGCCGGCACCGTCTTTCTCCAGTCGTCGCTCTCCTCGATGTTCTTTTCGAGCCTGCTGGAGATCCCAGAACACGTTCGAAAAGGGACGCTTGATTTCGTGGTCACCAAGCCGATTGACTCACAGTTTTGGATCAGTGCGCGAAGGTTTGAATTTGGACAAATCGGGACTTTCTTCGCGGGGATCGTGCTCGTGATCATCGGCCTGCATCAGGGCAACGTCACCCCCTCGCTCCTGCAAGTCGGGGCGTTTGCGAGCCTTACGCTGGTGTCGGTCGCGCTCTTCTACTCGCTCAATCTGTCTCTCATGACGCTCGGCATCTGGTGGGTGCGCGTCGACAACCTTTGGGTGCTCGGCGAGACGATTCGCGAGGTCGTTCGATACCCGATTGACATCTTCCCTTCAGGGGCGGCGAGGTTCCTTACTGTCTATGTTCCGTTTGCTTTTCTTGGAACGATCCCCGCCAAGATGATCGTCCGCGGCGTCGAACCTGGGCTGTACTTCATGGGCCTCGGCTGGGCGGTGGTCGCGGTTTTTGCCGCGCGGACGTTCTGGAACTTCGCGCTGAAGCACTATTCCAGCGCGTCGAGTTAGCCCCTGCCGGTTCCGGTGCCGATGCCCTGGCCGCGCTGGCCGATACCGAACGCCGAGTCGAACGGGAACGCCTTGAGCCGGATCATCACTTGGAGCTGTCGACCATTGCGGAAGCCAACCGGGTTGTTGATGTAGGTCGCCACAAGCTCCGCGCAGTGCAGGTCGTAGGTGAACTGGAAGTGGGTCGCCTCGAACTTCCGCAAGTAGCCGTTATAGCTAAGAATCGAGCTTAGAACTGCCTTCTTTCCGAGGCGAAGGCCATCGACAAAGAGGTTCAGCGCGGCCCATTGCCGGCGAATGCCGTCATACCGCGCGCCTGCACTGACGAAGGTCTGACCGGGCCGCCAGGCAAGGTCAAAGCGGATGTTGCTCCAGGCGTTCGCGGTGGGGTCGTAGTTGGCAAGGGTACGGAATGCAAATCGCTGGCTGGGGTTGTATTCCAGCCGCACGCCCGCCGGTTGCCATGCCGTTTTCTGACCTTGTTCCAGCAAGCGGATGTCGTAGGTCGCTTGTCCACCCGCCGAAAAGCCCCGCCCGAGGTCGGCGTTCACTTCTCCGCTGACGATGTTGACCGAACCCACACGGTCGATCTGGAGCGGCGTGTAGCCATACGGCTTGAGGTAGTTCCATCGAAGAATTGCCGACGAACTCTGTCCAAATCGGTAGCTCAGCGCGGGGTTGAAGTTGAGGACGTATTGCGCGGTGTCGTCGCTATAGATGCCCTGGACAAAGCGACCATTCCAGTTGAACTGTAGCGGCTTCGTCGAGGTGTCCGCGTGGTTCATCTGGATGTCGAAGTTATAGCGGTTGATCGTCCCGCGGCCAATCGGATCGCGGAATTGCCCACCCGAGAGCTCGGTCCGGAAGTCGAACAGCCCCTTCAACCGGTCGTTGAACAGCCGCTTCCCGTCCGAGGTGATCGACACCAGCGGGGTGATGTCGCTCGCGCCGAAAAAGTTGGCGTTTTCGCCAATCGGGATCGACCGTTGATACTGGAACTGCAGGTTCGCCCGGCTGAGGTCTTGGTCGAGCCGGAACCGAACGTCGAACTGTTGCCGCTTGACCGGCGATCCCGACTGGAACTGGCTGTCGACGGAACCGTAGTTAAGGGTCAAATCGGACCGCAGCTTCGGGTTCCACTGCCGCTGGTCAATCGCGGTGATCGACGTGTTGACGTTCTGAAACGTGTTTTGGCGGTTCTGGGTTCGAAAAAGCGTGATCCCCGAGGTGGCGCGGTCCTGGCGCAAGTTGTAGCTCAACCGACTCGTGAGGAGCGTGTTGTTCGGCGCATTGACGAAGTTCGTCTTCTGGTAGCTGTTCGAGACCGTAAGCGTCGCGCGCTCACCGATCTTCTGGGTGTGGTCCTGGTTGAGGTCAACCAGCGGCCGCGGGCCGATCAGCGAATAGGCACGGAGGAAGCCCTGGGATACCGCTGACCGATACGCCTGGTCGAGACCAAGGCCAAGCCCAAGCCGCGTGAAGTACTCCACTCGGCCATCGAGGACCTGCCCCACTGACTCGCGGATGCCGAGCCGCGCCTTGACAAAGTAGCCGACCTCGTCGGTGCGACCCACCTCGGGCAGGTACCGAACGTTCGGGTTGTTGAGCGGGATCGATACGTAGGGCAGCTTAAAGAGCGTGCGGTTGAACAGCTTGAATCGCGTGTCGCGGAGCACCACGCGCTGGCCGGTCCGGAAGTCCACGCGGTCCGCCTCAATCTCGAAGTGCGGGTGTTCGTGGTTGCAGGTGGTGAAGGCGGTCTGCTCACCAAACACCCGCTGCGCGCTGCCATAGGTCCGCCCGCCGCGAAGGTAAACGTCGCCCTGAAATCCCTTCCCCACCGTCTCGCCTCGGACGTCGGCGTTGCTGTCCTCGGCGACAAAGGTGCGCTTGTCAAAGTCGATGTTAATCAGGTCGCCGGAGACGTTCGCTTCCGCGCCAAAGAGTCGCACGTTGCCCCGCGCGATGAAGATGTTGGTCCTCAGGTCGCCATAAATCTCGTCGGCAAAGACCTGATAGCCCTTGTAGCGAATCTGGACGTTTCCCTTCGCTTCGAGGATCTTGTTCTTGACGCCGCCAAAATCGAGTCGGTCGAGGTAGAGCGTAGGATCGTCGGCCTTCTGCTTGTCCGGCGCGGGCAGATCACCGGTACGGGTCTTCAGCGGGTCCCGGGCAGGTTGGGTCGGCAAGACCTTGGTCGGCTCGGGGGGTGGCGGCTGCGGGTCTTGGCACCAGCCCGCGACGGAAAGGGTAGCGAGCGCGGCAACGAGGACGGCCTTCATTCGAGCCGCCTCGCCATGAGCAGTCCGCCGAGTAGGAAGATCAGCACCGGTGCCCACGCCGCAATCCACGGCGGAGCGACGCCTTGCTTTCCAAGCACCTGCCCGCTGATCACGTGCAGGTTGTAATAGAGCATGACGACGACCATGCTGAGGAGCACGCCGACGAAGGCGCCCGACTTGGCGAACTGGACCGCAAAGATGGGCCCGATGATCGCGAAGACGATGCAGGCGGCGGGGACGCTAAATCGCTGCTGGAGCTGGACCTCGAGGTCGGTCGTCGAGATGCCGCTCTTCTTACCGTCCTGGATCGCCTGTTGAAGTTGCGCCAGGGATCGCTCTTCCGGCGCCTGGTTGCCGAGAAGATCAGGCACGGTGATCTTTTGGTTGATCGTCATCACGCCGATGGGCCGGAACGAGGTGACATTCTCGCCTTGGAATACCCACCCGATCGCCTCTTGCATCGTCCAAACGCCGCGCTGGTACTTGCCCGATTTCGCGCTGATGATCTCGTATTGAAGGGTGCTGAGCCGCTTCATCAGGAACACATCGCGCACGCTGACCGCGTCGTCTGGCTCCTGGACAATGCTGCCGATATAGGCGACGTACTGGCCGAGCTTGATCGAAACGTTCTCTTTGAAGCTCGGAATTGCACCCGAAATGAGGAGCTTTGCGGCGAGATCGTTGTACTTTCGCTCTGCGCGCGGCATGATCTTCTCGGTGACAAAGAAGTTCGCCGCCGCCACCGCGAGGCCCAGGATGATCGCAGGCCGGATCACCCGAAACACCGAAATCCCTGCGCCACGCATCGCCACGATTTCTGATTCGCGCTGCAGCCGCGAGAAGCCGAGCGACGAACCGAGCGAGACCGCCACCGGTAGCGAAAGCTGGAGCCAGGAGGGCGTCTTGTAGATGATCGACTGGGCTACCGCCGCAATTGGAAGGTTGGCGGCGGTGAGAGTCTTGTAGATGAAGATCAGCTGGTTCGCCGCGAACATGAAGACGACGGAAATCAGCCCGATCAAAAACGGCACAAAAAGCTCTCGCAAAACGTACCGATCGAGACGGGTCATCGCCGCTCACCTGCGGCAAGGGCATAGACCAAGATCCCTGCCACCATGAGGAGGACGCCTCCCGCGCACAAAAAGGCAATCCCGCCCTCCAATTTCATGAAGATGAGCGGTAGCCCAATCAGCGCAAGCATACACGCTGCCCAAGCCCCCAACCACTGCCGCGCCAACTTCTTCCCCACCCATCGGCCCGCCAGGTGATCCATGAGGTGCTTGCAACCACACCGCTCGCAGCGCAAGCTTTGCAGCGCGTTCTGGTGCCCGCATTCCAAGCAAGCGAGCGTTGTCGCAATCGGCAGCTGCGACCGCTTCCACATTGCAATCGAGCGGCGCTCTTCGTAGACGACGTTCCCCGGCATCCCCTCGACCGAGATCTCGGCGAGCGCAATCGCCGACCCGACGAGGCCACGCTTGTACATGCTCTTCGCCAGCCGGAACATCGCCACCCGGTTGTTGGGGTTCATGAGGATCAGCTCGTACTGGTCCTCAGCCGCCTCAATCTCCACCTGATCAAGGGCGCGCTGGTTCAAGGCCCGACTCACGGCGGGATACATCATCATCGTGAGCAAGGTGCCGACGAAGAGGACGGGCGTGAGCCGGGGATCCGGCGGCTTGAGGGCCAGAAAACCGATGACTAGCGCGATAACGATCCCGATGAGGCCGACGAGCGCGTCGATCTCCGCCATCACCATCTTTTGAACCAGGTAGAGCACCCAGAAGCCGAGCGGAAGCCAAATTGCGCAGCCCAAGACAATCGTCGAGGGGTGATCAAAAAGGACGTCGCGCAGGCTCAATCTAGACCGTCCTAATTGGCTTCAGACTCGGGTTGCTTCCGGACGGAAAACTTGCGCTCCGTCCCTTGGATCAACCGGCTGATGTTGCCCCGATGCTTCAAGACGATGAAGAGGAAGAGGAGAGCATAAAACGCGACGAGCCGACGGTCTTCGCCGGGCAGAACCCACCCCGCGATCAAGGCACTGAGAACGCCAAGAATGCTCGAGAGGCTGACGTACCGCGTAATCGCCAGGATAACCAGGAAGAACGAGAATCCGAGGCCGGCGACGAGCGGCGCGGAGCCGAGAACCGCGCCCAACGTGGTCGAAACGCCCTTTCCGCCCTTGAATCCGAGGAACGGGCTGAGGCTGTGGCCCGCGACGGCAGTGAGGCCAACGAGGAACCAGACCAGCTGGTCTTGGACCAAGAATCGAACCGCGATGACCGGCGCAAGCCCCTTCAGGACGTCGAGGAGGAAAACGAGGAGCCCCGGCTTCCACCCGCACGATCGCCAGACGTTCGTCGCGCCAGGGTTGCCGCTTCCCTCTTTGGTGATGTCGATCCCATAGCGCTTGGCAACCCAAACGCCAAAGGGCAGCGAACCGACGACAAACGCGGCAACAAAGCATCCAACTAAGGGCCAATTCATGATCTCAGTCGCTCCAATCCTTCTTCTAGAATGGATCGTATTCGGGTGGTCACCTTTTCGTAGTGACCCAGAAACTGATTCGGCTCTCCGAGTCCCATCGCGCGGCCGAGGAGTTGCAGCTTGGTTGGGTTCTCGGGGACAAGGTCGTCGCGGATGCTGAGGAGCCCAAGCCGGGCGCGAAGGACGCGCAGGAATTGGAAGCCAGAAAGGAGCTCTTCGATCTCCACCGCGTGGATGAGGCGGGCCTGGCCGAGTCGAAGAATCCGGTCAGGCATGCTGGCCCACTGGGCGGCGCGGGTCGCCCCCGGATAGCGCATTTCGTGAAGCTGGACAAACCATTCGATGTCCGAAAGGCCGCCGTGGCCGAGCTTGACGTTTCGATTCCGGTGCTGGGGGTTGAGTCGCTCGTTTTCGATCCGGCGCTTCATGTTCTTGAGTTCAGAAAGTCGCTCGGGGGTAAGGGGCTGGGCAAAGGCGGCCTGGCGAACAATCGTTTCCGCCTCGGGCGCGCCGAAAATCAGTCGCGACGGGACAAGCGCAAACCGCTCCCACATCTCCATCGCCTCGACCTCATAAGCCCGGAACCCATCATACGACCGGACGAGGAGACCCTTGCCGCCATCCGGCCGGAGGCGGGCATCAGCCCGCGTCTTCATTCCCGCACGGCGCAGTTGAGCAAAGAAGGCGAGGACTTCCTTCGCGCTTTCTTCGGCAACTGCCTGTTGCGAGCGATCCTCGGCTAGGAAGATTAGGTCGGCGTCGGAATCGGGGACCATCTCGCGGCTCCCGAGGCTGCCGAGGGCAAGAATCGACCCTTTGTAGCCAAAGCGGCGCGCCGCATAGCGAATGACGACATCAATGAGGCTGCTGAGGTTGCCCGCAAGGTCTCGATCGGGCCGAATCACCCACTGACCGCATGTCCGAAACCACTCCAGGGTGATGATCTCGGCGACCTTTTCCAGCGGCATGTCAAGAGGAATGTTCGCGATCCGCTCAAGCCCATCGTGCTCCTCCTCAATCTCACCGCTAAGGAGCATCTCGGTCAAAACCACTCGGTCGCGAAAGAAAGGAACGAGCTCTGGTGCTTCTTCCAGAATCCTCTTCACCCTCGCCAGGCTCCCCTCATTCTCAATGATGCCTTCATAGAACAGTTCTGCCCCGGGAAGGGCATCTATCCATTGTAGACCGGCAGCGGATTCGGACTCACAGGCCGCCGCGAACAACGCCCTCGGCGAACTCGATGTTTGGTGGCCGAGGAAGTCACTGGTGAGCGAACGCACGCGCTCCCGGCGATCATTGAGCTGGGCCTGGAGGTCGTCGCCGGTCCGGACCGCCGCCGCCAACCGCGCCCACCCTTCTTCGGTGCTCGGGAGTTCGTGAGTTTGAAGGTTGTCGTCGAGTTGGAGCCGGTGTTCGACCTTGCGGAACTCGGTGTAGTGGATTGCGAGTTCGCCGCCAACTTCCGCAGGGATCTCGCCGACGTTGACCGCCGCTGCGAGCGCATCCAAGGTCCCGGTGACCTGCAGCTCAGGGTGGTTTGCCCCCTGGAGGAGCTGGTGGACCTGGGCAAAGAACTCGATGTCTCGGATGCCGCCCGGTCCGCGCTTGAGGTCGTCGCCTTGGCCAAGAGCGTGGGTGGCGGCTCGCATCGACTGCCATGCCTCCCAATCCTCTGGCGACCACGCACGTCGGAAGGCTTCCTCGCGGCGAAGCTGGGTCCACTGCTCCCGCGCATCGCCAAGGTCAAAGAGCACCTTCGAGCGGACCAAGGCCTGGCGTTCCCAGGCCTCCGCGAAGCGCTGATAGTACTTGATCGCCGAGCCAAGGGTGCGGCACACCGGCCCCGCCGCACCATAGGGCCGCAGCCGAAGGTCGACGCGGTACAAGGCTCCCCGGCCCATCGGGTCCGAGATCGCCCGGGTGAGCACTTCGCAGTAGCGAGTGAGTTTGCGCTCGTGCGCCTCGGAGAACTCCTCGCGGGTGAAGTATGCGAGGTCTACGTCGGACGAATAGTTGAGTTCGCGCCCCGCCAGCTTTCCAAAGCCGACGACGGTGAGGGGTGGCGCCTCCGGGAGCTCGGGGTGCTGGCGCTGGTAGGTCCGCCACGTGGAGATCACCGTCGATTGGATGATCGCGGAGGCGAGGTCGCTGATCTCCTCCCAAACCTCGGGCTGGGGCCATAGGTCGTTGAGGTCGGCGAGCAAGATGCGGAAGGTCTCGCGCTGCTTCAGGTAACGAAGGCGGTCGAGTTCGTGAGACGGCGAGATCGCTTGGGAGAGGAGCCGGTCCGCGTCAAGCCGGTGCTGCGCTTCCGACTTGCGACCAATCGGCTCGAAGGCAATGGAAGCGAATTCTGGGTTTTGGGCAAGGACGTCGGCTTGTTGCCCGCTCGTGCCGATGAGCCGAATCAGCCGCTCGGCGGCCTCGGGTTGCTCGGTGAGCGCGAGGCCATAGTTGGCGGGCTGGGACGTGGCCTCGAGCCACCTGAGCGTGCGCAGCAGTGCAGCCTCGGGGTTGTGGAGGCCGTTCGTCCACGCGGGGTCCCAACGGACGCCGGTCAGTTCGAGGAAGCGCTCGATCGACGACCCTCCTTGCACACGGGCCGGAGGACGCAGCCCTCGCAGGTCCACCCCCGGGCCTTGCAGACGTGGCGGCCATGTTGGATGAGGCCAAGGTGCAGCCGCCCAGCAAGGCTCGGAGGGGTGAGCTTTTGCCAGCGATGCTGGATCGCGGTGAGGCTCGCCTTCGGCGGCACCAGGCCCAGTCGCCGCGACACTCGCTCGACGTGGGTGTCCACCGGATAGGCAGGCTGTCCGAGGGCAAAAAGTTGGACAATCGCCACCGTTTTCGGCCCCACCCCCACGAGGTCGCCCAGCCATTCCGAACTCGCCTCGGGGGTCCAATTTCGCAGCGGTTCGAGGGTGACTTTGCCGAACGAGGCCTGGGCCTTCGCCAATGCGCCCAAAATCGCACGAGACTTTTGAGTGTGCATGCCCGCTTGGCTGATTTCTTGCCCTAATTCCTCGGGACGCAGCGACAGGAGGCCGCTCCAACCGGGATACTTCGACCGCAGTCGAACGTAGCACGGGAACGAATTTCGGTCGGTTGTGTTTTGACTGAGGATACAGCTGACCAACTCGTCGAGAGGGTCTTCGTGAAGCACGATGGAACTTCCGTGAATCGACTCCAATCGATTCACTAGATCCACGACGGAGGCCTGCGTCCAACGAGGCATCGTTCGGATCATACCGGCGGGCGGCCTCAATATTGACTACAATGCATAACGTGAAGCTTCGGAATCTCCTTGCTGGCCTTGGACTGACCCTCCTGGTGGGCTGTACCAGTGGCGATCGATTGAGCGGAAAGTGGTTCATCGACAGTGCCCAAACGGTGCTCGTCTTGAACCCAGATGGATCCTACACCTACGACGGCTACTACATGCAGACGCCGTATCAGCTGAAGGGCAAGTACACCTACGACATGCCGACCCTCACGCTGAAGCCCGACAAGCTCGACATCAAGAATAAGGTCGAGGACTTCTATGTTCAGCGCATGAATAAGGGCCTCATGCAGCCGAAGGTCTACAAGGTCAACTGGAAGGACGACAACTTCGCCGTTCTCGACCTTGAAGGTGGTCAGCAGTCCCAGTTGATCCGCGCTTCTTCGATTCCCAAGTAGGCCTAATGCGTCGCATCGCCGTGATCATGGCCGGAGGAAGTGGAGAGCGGTTTTGGCCGCTTTCGCGCCGTCTGCGGCCCAAGCAGTTGCTCCGCTTGACTCACCCCGAGCAGACGCTCCTGGAAGAGTCCGCTCGGCGCATCGAGCCGCTCGTCGGGAACGACAGCATCATCGTTGCCACCAACCCGATCCTCCAGGCGCCGATCCGGGAGGCGGGCGTGGTCCCGCCAGAGAACGTTTGGGCCGAGCCCGACAAGCGCAACACCCTCGGCTGCCTCGTTTGGACGGCGGCGATGCTCCGTGCCCGTTACGGCGCTGAGGATGTCGCGGTCGCGATCATCACCGCCGACCACAAGATCGACTCGCCTGATGCTTTCCGTGGGTGTGCTTCCACCGCGCTCGACATCGCCGAAGCCGAAGGCGCGCTTGTCACGATTGGCATCCGGCCCGACCGCGCTGAAACCGGCTACGGCTACATCGAGTTTGAATCGGGATCGCCGGTTGGCGGTGGCTACCGCGTCGCCAGCTTCCGCGAGAAGCCTTCGGCGCACGTCGCGGAAACTTACGTCGCCTCCGGTCGCTACCTCTGGAACAGCGGCATGTTCTTCTGGACGCTCGATACCTTCGAGCGCGAGCTCAAGGCGGCCCAGCCCGAAGTCTGGACCACGTACCAAAGCCTTTGTGCCGAGGTCCTCAAGGGTGACTTTGAAGCTGCGGCCGACGTCTTCCGCCAGCTCCCGAATATCTCGATTGACTACGCCCTCATGGAGCGCGCCTCCAATGTCGCCGTCGTGCCGTCCAACTTCCCGTGGGACGATGTTGGTGCTTGGGACGCCCTCCACCGCACGCTTGAGACCGACGCGAACGGCAACGTCCAGCAAGGCGACACCCTGATGCTCGACTGCAACGATTCCATCCTCTTGAACGAGAGCAACGGGATCAAGCTCACTGCGGTGGGCCTGAGCGGCATCGTGGCCATCGTGAGCAAGGATGCGATCATGCTGTGTCCGGTTGACCAAGTTCAGCGGGTGAAGGAGATCGTCGGTTCCCTGCCCGAGGAGCTGAAATGACCCAGATCCCCGGTGTTTGGCTCAAGCCGCTTCAGGTTTACAGCGACGCCCGCGGCTGGCTGCGCGAGCTCTTCCGCGAGGATGAACTTCCGGAGGGCTTCCTGCCTTGCATGGGCTACATCAGCGTGACCCACCCCGGCATCGCGCGCGGCCCCCACGAGCATGTCCACCAGACCGACGGGTTTGCCTTTGTGTTCGGCGATTACGAGCTTCACCTCTGGGAAAATCGGCCCGGCCACCCCGAATGTCATGAGGTTCACCGCGTCGGCGCGGCGAACCCCACGTTTGTGGTCGTCCCGCCCGGCGTCGTCCACGCCTACCGCAACGTTGGCACCGAAGATGCCGCCGTCCTGAACTTTCCGAACCAGCTGTATGCGGGTCGAAACAAGGCGGAACCGGTCGACGAGATTCGCCACGAGCACGACGAGAACTCGAGGTTCAAGCTATGAGGTTCCTCGTTACCGGCGGCGCGGGGTTCATCGGCTCGGCGTTTGTCCGCGCGGTGCTTAGGGACTTCCCCACTGCGGAGGTCGTCATCTTTGACGCCCTCACCTATGCCGGAAACCTCTCGACGATCGCCGATGTCCTCGACTCCGGACGAGTGAAGTTCGTTCCGGGCCGGATTCAGGATGTCGCCTCGGTCGAAGGCACATTCCGCTCGTTTCCGCCGACGCACGTGGTCAACTTTGCGGCCGAAAGCCACAACGACCGGTCGCTCCTCGATGCGGGCAGCTTCATCCAGACCGACGTCGCCGGCGTCTACGTCCTCCTCGAAGCCTGCCGCAAGTTTGGAGTCGAGCGATTTCTCCAGGTCAGCACCGACGAGGTCTTCGGCTCGATCCTCGAAGGCGAATTCACCGAAAGCAGTCCGATTGAGCCGAACACGCCGTATGCGGCGAGCAAGGCAGGCGGCGAGCTCCAGGTTCGTGCCCACGTCAAGGCGTTCAAAACCCCCGCCCTTGTCACCCACGGCGGCAACTCCTATGGCCCGTTCCACTTCCCTGAGAAGTTGATCCCGTTCTTCATCGTCCGGCTCATCGACGGAAAGAAGGTCCCGCTTTACGGCGAAGGCGACCAGATTCGCGAGTGGATCCACGTCGACGACCACGCGGAGGGAATTCTCCACGCGCTCATGCACGGCACTCCCGGCGAGAGCTACAACGTTGGCGACGTCAACGAGCGGCGCAACCGCGATGTCGTCTCGATTCTCCTCGAAGAGACGGGCCGCGACGAGAGCTTCGTCAAGAAGATTCCCGACCCGCGAAAGGGTGCCCACGACGCACGCTATTCGATGAACTGCGACAAGCTTCGCGCCCTCGGGTGGTCGCCCAAGCGCGAATTCATCGCCTCGCTACGCGAAACCGTGCGTTGGTACCGCGAGAACGAAGCCTGGTGGCGGCCGCTTATCGCCACCGCCGACTATCAGTCGTTCATCAAGCGATTTTATGGCCCGAGCCTGGGAGACGACCTATGAAAGCCCTCATCCTCGCCGGCGGAACCGGTTCCCGGCTTCGGCCCATCACCTATTCGATGGCCAAACAGCTTGTGCCAGTGGCGAATAAGCCCGTCATCGAGTTCGGGATTGAGTCGATCCTCCAGGCAGGCGTGACCGAATTCGGGATCATCATCGGCGACACCGGTGAGGCGGTCAAGGCCGCGGTCGGCGATGGAAGCCGATGGGGCATCAAGATCACCTACATCCCCCAGCCCGCGCCTCTGGGCCTTGCCCACGCGGTAGCAACGGCGAGGCCGTTCCTTGGCGATGACGACTTCGTCATGTACCTGGGCGACAACATCATCAAATCGAGCGTCCGCAGCCTCGTCGAAGAGTTTGAGTCTCTTCGCCCCGCCGCGACGATCCTGCTCACGCCGGTGAACAACCCCAGCCAGTTCGGTGTCGCCGAGCTGGAAGGCAGTCAGGTCAAGCGGCTGGAAGAAAAGCCGAAGGAGCCGAAGTCCAACCTAGCGCTCGTCGGCGTTTATCTTTTCGACAAGCGGATCCATGACGTGATCGCCGAGCTGAAGCCGAGCGCGCGCGGCGAGTATGAAATCACCGAGGCGATCCAAGGCCTCATCGACCGGCAGCTGCCGGTCAGGTCAACGATCGTGGAGGGCTGGTGGAAGGACACCGGCGACGTCGCCGCGATGCTCGAGGCAAACCGGTTGATCCTGGAGGACATGGTCGGGTGCGTGGATGGCGACATCGACGCCCATTCCAAGCTGGAGGGGCGGATCACGGTCGGAAAAGGGACGACGATCGTCAACTCGGTCGTGCGCGGACCGGTGATCATCGGCGACGGCTGCCAGATCAAGGACGCCTATGTCGGGCCATTCACCGCGATTGCGGATGCCTGCGTCCTCGAAAAGAGCGAGATTGAGAACTCGATCGTGATGGCGGATTGCACGATCAAGGATGCGCCGAGCCGCATCGAGAGTTCGCTCATCGGCCGAGGGGCATCGATCACGCGAGTGGATCGACGCCCGTCAGCCATGCAACTGGTTCTGGGTGACTCGAGCCAGGTCGTCTTGCCTTAGGCGAGGCCGAGGGCTTCGCGGACGACCGGGTCGCGGCGCAGGCGTTCCACGGCTCGCGAGACTCTCTTGCGCGCGTTCACGGGCGTGAGGTTCGCCGCCTTGGCGATGTCATCAAAGCTCATCTCCAGGGCAAAGCGCATCGTCACGAGCTCGCGGTCGATCATCCCGAGGTCGTCGAGCACGTGCTCAATTGCGTTGTGGGCAAATTCGGTTTCGCGCTGGTCCTCGGTGTCGACCGCCTGCTCCAGGGGCCATTCGAGGCGACGCTTGGATGCATCGCGTCGGAAGAACGCTCGAAGCCCATTTCGAGCGAATCCGCCGAGCCAAGAGTCGAAAGAACCCTTGTCTTCATCAAAGCGATCCATTCGTTCGAGAAGCTCAACCAGGCACTCTTGCGCCAGGTCTTCCGCCTCTACGATATTCAATCCTGCTTGTCGAAACCGACCGTAAAGCAATCGTCGAGCCCGATTCGCGAGTTCCTCGCGTGCCAGCCCGTCAGCGTCACGGGTCGGAAAAGCCACCCTTTCCGTCGTATCCATCAATATTCCTCTCTTCCTCAATGTCTCCCGCTCCAGCGAGCGGGACAGACCGGACTCGGTTTGCCGCTAGAAAAGGTTGCCGTCTTTACTAGCCCGAGTTATTGCCTGCATAAGCCTATCGGAAATGACGAGACGGTTTGTGACAACAATTCTTGACTTAACACAATCCCCGTATTTCTGCCGGTCATGGCTTTCCATGACACTTAGTGAAAAAAGAGCCCGAAGGCACTGACTCCTTCGGGCTCAAGACTCGTTGAGGTTTTTTCTTAAATGAACTTTTCGTAGTTCTTCTGGAACATGTCGCGGAGCTCGCCCGCCTTGGCATCATAGGCCTCGGCATCGGCCCACGTCGAACGAGGCGAAAGAACCTCGCTCGGAACGCCGGGGCACTCGGTCGGAATCGAAAGGCCGAAGATCGGATCCTGGACGAATTCGACATCGTCGAGGAGGCCGTTGAAGGCGGCGTGGATCATCGCTCGCGTGTGGCTGAGCTTCATGCGGTGGCCGACGCCATAGGGGCCGCCCGTCCAACCGGTATTGATCAGCCAGACCTTCGACTGGTGCTCGTCGATCTTCTTACCGAGGAGCTCGGCATAGACCTTCGGGCGGAGCGGAAGGAACGGCGCGCCAAAGCACGTCGAGAACGTCACGCTCGGCTCGGTCACGCCGGCTTCGGTGCCTGCAACCTTCGCGGTGTAGCCGTTGAGGAAGGTGCGCATCGCTTCTTCCTTGCTCAGCCGCGCGATGGGAGGCAGAACGCCAAGTGCATCGCAGGTGAGGAAGACGATGTTCTTCGGGTGACCGCCGACGCTCGGATGAACGGCATTCTCGATGTGCTCGAGCGGATAAGCCGCACGGGTGTTCTCGGTGATCGAGACATCGTCGTAGTCGGGGGTGCCATCGGCCTTGAGGACGACGTTCTCGAGGACCGCGCCGCGTCGGATCGCGTTCCAGATCTCGGGCTCGCCTTCCTTGCTGAGCTTCACGCACTTGGCGTAGCAACCGCCTTCGACATTGAACGTGCCTTCGTCGGTCCAGCCGTGCTCGTCATCGCCGATGAGCATTCGTTCGGGGTCGGCGGAGAGCGTGGTCTTGCCGGTGCCACTGAGGCCGAAGAACAGGGCGGTGTCGCCTTCTGCGCCGATGTTCGCCGAGCAGTGCATGCTCATGACGCCCTTCAGCGGGAGAAGGTAGTTCATGATCGTGAAGACCGACTTCTTCATCTCGCCCGCGTACTGCGTGCCGGCGATGAGGACCTGCTTCTCGCCCATGTTGAGCGCGATGCAAGCCTCCGATCGGATGCCGAGCTTGGCAGGGTCAAGGTTGAGCTTGCCCATGTCGACCACGGTCCACTCGGGGGTGAAGTTCGCGAGTTCTTCGGCCGTCGGGCGAATGAGGAGCTGCTTGATGAAAAGCGCGTGGTACGGTCGCTCGACGATGAATCGGACGGCGATGCGGTGCTTCGGATCGGCGCCACCAAAGGTGTCGATCACATAGAGTTTCTTGCCTTCGGCATAGGAGCGTACGTCGTCTCGGACCTTGGCAAAGGTGTCCGCGTCCATGCGAGCGTTGTTGTCCCACCAAACGTTGGCTTCGGTCTGTTCGTCAACGACGACGTACTTGTCCTTGGGCGTTCGACCGGTGAACTTGCCACTTCGGCAAACGAGGGCACCATTGGAGGCGAGGACGGCTTCATCTTCCTTGAGAGCGATCTCAATAAGCTCGTCGACGCTTAGGTTGTAGAGAACTTCAGAAGCTCGGGAAAGGTCGATGGGTGCTGCGGCAGTTGTCGGCATGAATCGGTTCCTTCAAGTCCGCGTAGCAACGGGCCAACAATGCGCTCAAGAGTGCGAGGCCCCGTTGCTTCGCGATATTATTTTACCCGTTTAGGCGCGGACCACTTCCGGCTCAACGACGATTTCGACCTTGCCACGAACGGCGTTGGTCACGATGCAATAGGCGTCGGCCTTGTGGGCAAACTCGGCGGTCTGGGCAATGACTTCGTCGGTTGCGCTCGCCTCGACCGTGATGCGCGGCTTCAGGGTGACCTTCTTGTAAACGAAGCTGATGCCGTTTTGCTCGACTTCGCCGACGACCTCGGTCTTCACGTCCACGACGGGGAGACGGCGCGAGGCAGCCACGATCCCAAACGTGATGCTGTAGCAACCACCAATCGCGGTGGTGAGGAGTTCTTCCGGATTCGTCGCACCGCCGGGACCACCAAACTCGCTGGGGACGCGGAGTGAGGTCTCGGTGCCGCTGTGCTCAGCCTTGGCCGAGCCGCTTCCCTCGCGGCCTCCTTGCCATTGGATTGCGATCGGATACGAGTGGGTCTGAATTGCCATAGCCGATTCTACGTCTCCACCGGCGGCAATTGCAGTTTCCCTGGCGGGTTCAAATGCAAAAGACCCCGTTGGCCAAAGGCCGACGGGGTCTTTTGTGCTGAGTGCGAATCTTAGCGAATCGACTCGGCGACGAGGCCGGGGATACCGTTGAGGTCGTACGGGAATCGATAGACCTGGAAGCCCGTGCCAGCGGTGGCGCAGGTGATGTCCGGAGCCCAGTTGTTCTGACCGAAGGCGGAATCGCCCTGAGCAGCCTTGGCGTGGCCATCAGCATAGTTCACGAGGATGGTTCCGCGAACGATGTAGTTGCCCGTTCCGATTGCACCGGTCGTCGATCGGCCGTAGCGCGGGGTGCCCGCGAAGTTAAATCGGCTGAACGGAAGCGGTGGGGTGCGGTACGAAGCGTAGTAGTTGTCGGTCGTCGGGATGTTCGGACCGGTGCTGCAAACGGCGCCACCAGGAGCAGCGTCGTTCACGTCAGGATTTCGGACGCCAGCAACGTTGTAGTTGGCATCGTAGAACAGGGTGGTTTCAGCCGGGAACGGGAGAGCCGTACCGTTGACCGCCGGGTTCTGTCGACCGAAAGGAGCCTGGACGTTGGTGTCTTCGAAAACTCGGAAGTTCGGAGAAAAGCTCGCGTACCGAATGTTCGAAACCGATCGCCATGCCGGGTTGAGTCGGCCGAGGACCGAGGTGGCCGGCTGAGCGCCAAGAGCGTTGTCTGCCCAGTAGATCGCCTTGTCATTGGCAGGCGACTTCAGGATGTCCAGGTTCTTGGTGTACGGCTGGAGAGCATCGTAGACCGAGTTGATCTGGATACCGGTGCCCGGGACGAGGCCGTTTCCGTCCGTCGTCGCAACGATGAGCGGGTAAACGTCGTCGTAGTCAGCCTGGTAGGTGATGACGGCAGTCGCGTTCTGCTTCAGGTTGCTAAGAGCAGCCGACTTTTTGGCGGCTTCCTTGGCCTGAGCAAAGACAGGGAAGAGAATCGCTGCAAGGATCGCGATGATCGCGATCACAACGAGCAACTCAATGAGCGTAAAGGCTTTTCGCATGGGATTTCCTGTGCCGGTGGCCAACACTTGTGGCTGGCTCACCTTTTTGGTGGCAATCGTCAGGGAGTATGCAGCAATTTCATGACCAAAACCACTCTTTTTTGGGAAAAAGTTGTCTGGTCTCCCAATGCCGGGCCTCCCCTTGAAGCTCACCGGTAAACTACGACGACGCCCACATGAAAGTTGTTTCAATGTCTTCGAAAGATCGGGCCCTCGTGAATGTACTGGGAGTTCAAATTGACTCACTCACATTCGAACAGACGGTTTCAAAGATCGAAACATTCATCGCAGGAGACGATCCCTGCATGGTGGTGACGGCGGACGCAGCGGGCATTGTCCAATCGCAATCGGACCCCGAACTCCGGAAGATTTATGAAGAGGCCGACCTCGTCACTCCCGACAGCATCGGCGTCCTCTGGGCGGCCAAGCGAAAAGGCCATCCCCTCCCTGCCCGCGTCAGCGGCGTTGACCTCGCGGAGCGGCTTTGCGCTCTGAGCGCAGATAAGGGCTACCGAATCTACTTTCTCGGTTCCTCGCCCGGCGTGGCCGAGCTCGCGGCAGAAAAGATGCGGCTGAAGTACCCCGGCTGCAACATCGTCGGCGCGCGCCACGGCTTCTTCCCCGCCGATGACGACCTCGTCGTTGCCGAAGAGGTCGCCGCCGCCAAGCCCGACATCCTGCTCGTCGCGATGGGCATCCCGCGCCAAGAGAAGTTCATCCGCAAGACCCAAGGCGTCATCAAGGCGAAGGTGAGCATGGGCGTGGGCGGCACCCTCGACGTTTTCAGTGGCACCGTCAAGCGCGCCCCCAAGATCATCCAAAAGATGAAGATGGAGTGGCTCTGGCGAACCCTTTCGAACCCCAAGAAGATCGCGAAGGCCAAGAACCTTCCCATCTTTGCGTGGCGCGTGATTCGGAGTGGCAAATGAAGATTTACACCAAGACGGGCGATGACGGCTTTACCGGGCTCCTCGGCGGCGAACGCGTCTCCAAGCACAGCCTTCGGATGCACGCGATCGGCGATGTTGACGAGCTGAACGCAAGCCTCGGCCTCTGCCGGACCGAAGCGTCCAATTCCTGCCTTGAGCCCATGCTGGGGCGGATCCAAAGCTGGCTCTTTGACCTCGGCGCAGAGCTCGCCTCAAAGGGCGACGGACCCGGCACCTACCACGCGATGACCGGTCAGCAATCGCTTGCCCTCGAAACCGACATCGATCAGCTCACCGACCGGATGGAACCGCTGAAGAACTTCATCCTTCCCGGTGGCGTCCCGCTCTCGGCCCAGCTTCACCTCGCCCGGGCGATCTGTCGCCGCGCCGAGCGCACCGTCCTCACCCTCGCCACCCTCGAAGAAGTGAGAACCGAAGCCACCGTCTTTCTCAATCGTCTTTCTGATTGGCTTTTTGTCGCCGCCCGAACGGCGAACCACGAAGCATCCGTCGAAGATGTGAAGTGGAGTCGTTTCGACGCCTAGATTTATGCTGACCACGCTGCTGCTCACCTACGCCCTCCAGGGCCAAGAAACGGTTCCCTCGGGACCGCTCGTCTCCAAGGTCTTCGCTCGCTACTACAACGCGCCGACCCTGATCGCGGAGATCAAGTGCCGCGTCGTCGCGGGGAACGAAGCCCAAGAGTTTCGAACCGAAGTGAACATCGAGCGGCCGAGCAAGCTCTGCATCCGCCAGGCACGGCTGACCCCCAACCCGAAGTCGTGGCTCATCACGGCGAACGGCAAGGTGGCGACCTACGATGCGCCCGAAAATGGCGTCTCGGCGGTCAAGCGACTCAGCGAACCGATGTGCGACGAACCCGGTGCCCGCATCAGCAAGGTGAACCAGGTTTACGGCGTTGCCGGTGCCCAGCTCGGCGACAAGTCCACCCCGCTCGACATCATCATCGGCCACATCGAAGACCTTCGCGTCATCCAAACGCAGTGGGCTAGGATGGACAAGCAGGCCCAGCCCATCGAATTCAACGGAATCAAGGCCTATCGGGTCGGTGGCGCGTGGCAAGAGGCAAGGGACGTCCCTACCCCGGCTCGGTTTAGCTTCATCGTCGATGCCGAGGGCAAGATGTACCAATACAACTGGGAAGCGGAATACACCGACGTCGGCGAGAAGGGCCGAGTCGTGAAGGTCCGGATTCAGTGGGACATCACGAGCGACTTCGAGAAAAAGCCGAACCCCAAGGTCTTCGACCCGAACTAAACGCCGGCGAGGATTCGCGCTCGGGCACGCCTTGCGTGCTCAATCTGCTCTTCGTTGACCGCTCGTTCGAACGACCGATAGCCCGCGAGTTTGAACCCGTGCTTTCGTGCCAGCGCCTCGATCTCGTCGACCTGCTCGACCGACACATCCTTGCCCAACGTGAAGTTCTCGACCTTGTTTTCGAGCGCGAGGATCATCGTCTCGCTCATGCAGGCATAGGCGGTCTTCGGCGGGAAGCCAAAGTTGAAATTGAAGTTCACGTTCCCGGGAACGGCGACCACGCCTCCCTCGATGACGAGCACGTCGTGGCGCTCCTTCGAAACGGCAACGCTGACATCGCGGGGCCGGGCAACGTCGCAGACGACCGCGCCAGGCTTGAGGTGTTCGGGGTGGATCAGCTCCTTCCCTGCCGAGCTGACGGTGACAATCGCGTCCGCTTCGCGGATGGCGTTCACGTCGGTGGTGGCGACTGCGCCGCGAATGTCATCGGCGACGAGTTGGGTTCGCTCTTGGACGCGGCCCACGAGCACGGTTCGGCCAAACGTGCGCGAAAGGACCTTGGCGCAAGTCTTTCCGATAGAGCCCGTCGCACCGACCACCGCGAGAGTCGAATTCGGCATGTCGACGTCCAGTTTTTGGCAGGCATCGAGCGTCGCCTCGATTGCGGTAGCGACCGTGTAGCTATTGCCGGTGGTGACCGCCTTGATCTTGGTGTGAGCAGCAACCGTGACGCCGCCATCACCCACCACGCTCGTAAAGGCCCCCAGGCCGATAATGTCTGCACCGAGGTCGGCGGCGATGTCGCCACATTGGGCGATCTTCTGGACCACGACATCAATCGGCACCGACTCCGTCATCATGTGCGGCGTCATCGGCAGCCCGATGAACCACCCTTGGGTCTTCGCGCCCGTGATCGACTCGATGCCGGTGATCTCGCTGACCAGACCCGGTTCCTTCATGAGCATGATCTTTTCGATCATGCCGTCGGGCAGCCACTTCATCCACGGGTATTTCCGAGCGGCATCCTTGGCGTGGATGGGGTGGACGATGAAGGCGAAACGAGTCATAGGCGGTGTTCGGTCTAGGATACTCCCATCTCCTTTGACGCTCCAAACTTGCCCGATGAAGCACCCTGTGAAAAAGCGAAGGGCCGGAAGCCTCGTTGCTTCCAGCCCTGGAAAGTGGACATTCGTGTTCCGACGGAACTAGCCCGGCGGCCAAGCAGTGTGGCCGTCTTTCTCAACTCGCATGTGGAATCGACTCCGCTCAGCCGCCGTCCAAACAAGACTTAAGGCACCCGTCCCCCACGTCTCACGATCAAGTCGAGAATTCATGGACTGACGTTGGTTGTTTTTGAGCATCGAAACCTCCTCTCGTGCGGATATCCCGCAACAAGGGAATTCCCTTTTGCTCAATCGATTTCACCTTGAATTGCTACCGGGTTGAACCTGTTCCCGCAACCTTACTTGAGTCGGACGCTGTCGATCCAGAGCTTGGCGGTGCTGCGTGCAGTCTCGTCGGTGTGACGATTCAGCATCCGGCAACTCCACGCCGTCGAACCCTTGATCGCCACCGCAAGGGTGACTCGGCCCACTCCCGCGACCTCGAGGTCCACCGCTCGACCGGGCATTCCGTCGAACGTGCGACTGTAGGCGTTGCGGATCATGTCGGGCCGAATCCCGGGCGAGATCGAGGCGAGGTCCGAGAACGCATCCTTGAGCAGAGTGTCGGTCGAGACCTTGCTCGAATCCTTCAGCTTCATCGTCATCGCGCGGACATCGAACGACTTGTCGGCAAAGACGGCCACGTCGCACTCGCTCGCATAGTCCGGCGTTCGTCCGCCCTCAATCCAAGGCGTGTGCGGCATCCGAATGCCGATCTGCATGCGGTTCGACGACCAAGCCTGCCAGAGCCGACCATCCGCGCCGAACTCCTGGATTCCAAAGCTGTTGCCACCCTGGGTCACGCGCAGTGACTGGAAGGCGCG
Organism: Armatimonadota bacterium; assembly: GCA_018268355.1. GTDB lineage: Bacteria > Armatimonadota > Fimbriimonadia > Fimbriimonadales > Fimbriimonadaceae > JAFDWR01. Next base: position 842,707 of record JAFDWR010000001.1, read on the forward strand.
GCTCAGCCACTCCATGGCGTCGGCATTGCGTCGGTCTCCGCGAAGGTCGATCTCCCAGAGTTCGCCGCCCGCTTGGATCACGCCGTAATCCACGACCTTCTCCGCGCCATCGGTCATCAGGAGGTTGTAACGGAGCATTCGCGAAGGCTGATTGGCGAGGCTGAATCGAAGGGTCGAGCCACCCTTGAACGAGCGAACGTCGCTTCCACCGCGAAGGGCTTTGCCGATGTCGGTGACGTAAAGGTCGAGGTTCTTATCGGTCAGCGTGCGGCGAACCCGCTTGAGCTTTAGGGTCAGGCCTTCTCCGCTGCCCGAGTAGCCCGCCTTGGCGTCGCCTTGAACCTCGAACGGGAGGTCGAGGCTGAGAATTCCGCCAAAGGAAGCCCGAATCGGCTCATCCGTGTGCCGTGCCAGTGCCAAGAGGCACATCGTCGAAACGAGTGACATACCGGTATTGAACCCTCAAAACGCAAAAGCGTTACGCCGACGTGGGTGCTACTTTTGCTGGTTCACCGCGCGGAGGCCATAGGGTTCGATCGCGATTTTGCCCTCTTTCAGCAGCATCCCGACCCCTCGTTTGAACATCGCCTTGCTAAATCCAGTCCGCCGCTGGATCTCGGCCGGGTCGGACTTGTCGTGGAGGTCGAGGAAGCCGTCCTTTAGGCTGAGTAGCTCGAGAATCTTGTCCCGCGCGCCGAGGTCGCCCATCCGTCCGACCGGATTGGCGATGAGCTGGAGTTCGGGGTCCGTGGCCCGGACATAGGCCACCTTTTTTTCGCCGAGCTCGCCGTAGATTCCGGGGACAAAACCATACGCCTTCCCTTCCACGACCACCTGCCAGCCCGCCGAGCGCTCCTCCGCGAGTTGCACCTCGACCTTGTCGCCGATCTCGAGCCCTTCGATCTCGCCGAGGTGGCGCTTCAGTCGCATCGACGCGGCAGGGCGGCGGGTCACGGGGTCCAGGTAGACCGCGACGAACACCGTCATGCCTTCCACGATTTCACTTCGCCACTCACGGTGGGGCAGGAGGAGGTCGCGTTCGAGGCCCCAGTCGAGAAACGCACCGGGAGCGGCCACACTCACCACCTTCAAAGCGGCAAAATCGCCAATCTGGGCAATCGGGCGGCGCGTGGTGGCAATCGGGCGGTCTTCCGAGTCGAGATAGACGAAAACGTCGAGGCTCTCGCCGACATCCCACTTCGGATTCACCTCTTTGATCGGCAAAAGCACGTCCTCGGTGTCCGAGGTGAGATACAGGCCGTGGGACGCCTTTCGAATGACCACGAGGTGCTGGACACGGCCGATTTGCAACATGACTTGCCGTAAGTATGAAACCTTTGGCCCCTTGGCGCGTTCAGAAGGCATATGGTTGCTGCTTCCATCGTTGCCGCTGTTGCTGCGCTCGGCCAGACGAGCCTCACCCCGATCCGGGTGAAGGTGTATCACGCCGACCCCTTCAAGGTGAAGGCGATGTTGGAAGGTCTCCAGGTTCCTTTCCCGGAGATTCAGGTGATGTTTGGCGGCATGATGGGCGGCGTTCAGATGCCCCAAGTCGCCGCACCCATCTTCCCGGATGGAAGATGGGTGGTCGACGTCACCGACAACGCGCTTTGGTTCTTTCCGAACAAGAAGTAGCGCTTAGTTGCCGCTGCGCCAGATCGCGTTAAACACCGGTCGCAGGCTGGGAATCGGCTGTCCTCGGAATGCCATTTCCGGTCCGAAGAGGATGACCCTTCCCTTTCCAACCGGCACATCCACGATCGCGGCGGTGCCCTTCAGCCTTTCTTGACCGAGGGCCCAACCCGAACGCAGGGTGCTTTCGCTCGCATAGCTCGCCACGACCATGCTGGGGTCAGAAGCGACAAAGGCGGGCGAGTTGTCGAACATCACGTCCATCTTCTCTTCACATCCTTCGGTAAGCGCCGACTTCGCGAGCGAAATCTGCATGATTGAGCCCGGAATGTAGAACTTGGTGTTCGGCAGGGTCTTGCCCGCGTCGTCCACGAGCGCGCTCTTTACGGGAAGATCGAAGACCTTGATCGCGTTGAGGCTGCTCGAACCGATGCAGACGATGTGACCGCCTTCGGTGACGAACGCGCGCAGCGCGGCGAGGGCCTTTTCATCCATTCCGCCCATCCGCTTCTTGTACTTTTCGTCGATCGTGGGGTCGTTCATCAGGGTCGCCATGTTGCGACCGCCCGCTGACGGTGCGCCGGGAAGTCCGCCGTCTGGGAAGATGATGCAGTCGTACTTCGACCGCAGTCCGCCCTCACCGAACGTGGGCGGAAAGACCACGTCGAACTTGAACTTGTACTGCTCGAGGATCCAACGCGTCCAGCCCGACTCCATCGAGCCGCCATAGGTGTCCCAAAGCGCGACGCGAGTCGCCTTCGTGTTCACCATCTTGTCCCGGTCCGCGAACGCGGAAAGCGGCTTGTCCAGGTTCAACGGGGCGAGCGCAAGCCGTGGCGTGTCGAGCAGTCGCTTGAACTTGATCCCCATCTGGAAGGCCAGCGTGTAGCCCGCGCTGTCGTAGGGCGGGATGGGAGGGCCACCCGGATACTGGAGGTCGTTCGGGTGGTCTTGCGGCTCAAACATGTCGAGCACGTGGGGCCGGAAGGCCTGGTCGCAGCGAATCACCACCGAACCCGCGGGAATGTCGCCCGACGCGGCCGAAGTGACTTCAATTTCGACGCCGTTTGAGGCCATCCGCTCGCAGAACTTGGTCACCGCCGCGCGGTCGTTGCCCTGGGGCGGGATGACGTACGCCTTGGCATCACGAAGGTCGGGACGGGTCAGCGCCTCTTGGGCGAACTTGGCGATTCGGCTCGGATAGCCGGTCCAAGAGTCGCGGCGGCCGAGCTCGATCTGGTTCCGAGCGGCGCGGTAGTTGTTCGTGAGCAATCGCTCGCGGTAGCGCGAGGCGTAGTCGAGAATCGCATAGTTGGCCGAAATCTCGTATTGCAGCGAATCGCGCAGGTGCCAAACCTTGCCCGCTTCCACCGGGAACGGCACGTCGGTCGAGGGAACCTGGAACCGAGGGACAAACGGCAGCGGCCCTGGGTTCGGACTGCCCCACGTCTCGGTGAGGATGCCGATCATGTTGTGGAAGTAGGCGGTCGTCCGCAGTCCGCCATTCCACCACGTCGAGTAGAGCGTTGAGCCGCGCATCGCGGTTCCCTTCTTCCCTTCGGAGATAAGCCGCTGGTGGATGTGGGTGCCGACGAGGTCGGTCCCGATCTCGGTGATCGGGTCCATGTGATAGTTGAACGGGTTTCGGAACGGCGGGACGAACATGATCGTCCCCGCGGGAGCCGATTGGTGGTGGTTGTAGACGATCTGTGGGTACCAGGTCTGATACATCACCCGGTTCATGTTCTTCGTCTCCGCCATGTTTGCGGCATAGAAGTCGCGGTTGTTGTCGTGGCCGCAATACTTCTGATACAGCTCGGGCAATCCGGCGAGGCTGCGCTCCTTCGGCTCGGGTCGCCGCATGTACCAGTTCGCGACGAGGTCCATGCCGTCCGGGTTGGCGTGGACGAGCAGGATGACGGTGTCCTTCAGAATTCGCTTCGCCTCGTCATCTTGCCGCGAACAGAGCGAATAGGCCATCTCGATCAGGTGCTGGGCGACGAGGGTTTCGTTGGCGTGGAGCCCGCCGTCGATCCAAACCACGCTCTTGGCGTTCTTGATCGTGGCGAGGGCGTCGTCGTCCGATTTGAAGCCGCCCGCCCGGGCAATGCGCTCGTTGTCCTTGCGAATCTTGTCGAGGTTGCGCAGGTTGCTCGGGTCGCTGATGATCGCCATGACCTGGGGGCGGCCCCACTCGGTCTGCCCGATCGTGGTGATCTTGATCCGGTCGCTGTTCTTGGCGAGGGCGGCGAGGTAGTCCCGATACTGGCTGTAGTTGGCGAGGAAGTAGTCCTCACACACGTCGTGGCCCAAGAACTCCTTGGGGGTCGGGACCTGACCCGCGAGGCTGAGGACCGGCGCGAGGACAGCGAGCAGTGCGAGATGACGCATGCTCCGTTTTAGCCGATTTCCCTTCTGCCTGTGAGCATGGCTCCGGCAGAAATTGTCCCTGGTTACGCTTTCGTCGCGGAAGCGACGACGGCGAAAATGGCTCCTCCCAGATACAAGAAGAATCCGACGCCGACCACGCTCAATCCTTGCCCGTTCCCGCTTGACATGATTCCCATCAGGATCAGGAGGCAAAACAACGCGCCAAAGATCCCGCCAAGAGCCAAGGCAACCCGATTCCAGGAGAAGCGGCCCAGACCGCAAAGGGCGAGAAACCAAGAAATCAACGGAATGCTCCAAATGAAGATCACCCCAGATCCTCCTCGCTGGTTAGAACCGACCGCGATGAGCAACTTTAGAATGGTGAAGTAACTACCGTCGGCTTGAATCATCCCAACCGGCGACTGGATCCATGGCATGACCATCGCGACAAACATGATTGCCACTGCAGCACCGGGTTGCCAGCGAGGAACCTGGGGCGCGGCGGCCGGGGGATAGCCGGGATAGCCATAGTTTGGGTTACTGGGATGCTGCGGAGGGCCGCTTGGCGGCATCGTGCCGTAACCCATAGGGGGATGCTGTGGCCAAGGTTGCTGTGCAGGCGGCATCGATGGGGCCGGCTGCGAAACGGGCGGAGGGCTAGCCACCGGCGCCGTAACGGGCGGCGTCGAGATCGGGGGAGCCAAGGCGACAGGTGAAGTTGGCGGCAGGTGCGATGGCGCAACTCTGGGCGGCTCTGCCGCGGTAGGGCGCCACTTCGTGAACCTCATCTTGCCTGGACCGACGATGACGTCAGCAGAACCAACAAGCGGCGCTGCGTTGACGACTCTGCTCTGGTTGACGAAAACGTCATCTCTGCCTCCAAGGTCGTGCAACGTCCAGCCATTCGCGTTCTTGGTGAGCTTTGCGTGCCTCCAAAGCGTCGAATCGGGGTTATCTCCCTCCAGGACATAGGTCGTGCCGTCCCAACCAATCAGATATTCGCTCTGAGTTAGTGGAGTCGGCTCGGAGTCGCCAATTTGAAACAGGTCGTACATAACACTCTCGCTGGACAAACTTATCAGTAATGCCGTAATGGAGTCAACCGACCTGCACTTGTCCCGCAACTCCTCGACAAAACGAAAGCGGGCCAGTGCAAAAGCACTGGCCCGCCCGAATTTGCGGCTAAAAAGAAGCCCTTACAGTATCGCAGCGGCGATTGGCTTACCCGACGTCATCTGGTCATAGATCCAGTGGTAGGTCAGCTCCATGCCCTCGCGGAGGCGAACGCTCGGCTCCCAGCCCAGGTACTCCTGGATCAGGGTGTTGTCGCTGTTTCGACCGTTCACGCCCTTCGGCGCGTTGAGGTTGTACGAGCGGTTGAGCTTGATGCCCGCGATATCCTCGACGATGTCGACAAGGCCGTTGATCGTCACGAGCTCGCTCGAACCCAGGTTGATCGGCTCAAGGATGTCGCTGTTGAGGATGTCCTGGGTGCCCTTCACGCAGTCCGTGATGTACATGAAGCTGCGGGTCTGGTGGCCGTCGCCCCAAATCTCGATGTTGTGGTTGCCGGTCATCTTCGCCTGAATGACCTTGCGGCACATGGCGGCAGGAGCCTTCTCTCGACCACCGTCATAGGTTCCAAACGGGCCGTAGACGTTGTGATAGCGGGCGACGCGGCAGGTCGTGCCGTAATCCTCGCGGAAGTGGCGGCACATTCGCTCGGTGAATAGCTTTTCCCAACCGTAGCCGTCTTCGGGAAGCGCCGGATAAGCATCCTCTTCCTTCAGCGCGACGACGTCCTCGTTGACCTGCTTCTCACCGTTGTAAACGCAGGCGCTCGAGCTATAGAAGAATCGGTCGACCCCAGCATCCTTCGCGGCGAGGAGAACGTGGGTGCTGGTGAGCACGCTCAGCATGCAAAGCGCCTTGTTGTTCTCGATGAAGCCCATGCCGCCCATGTCGGCGGCCAGGTTATAAACCACGTCCATGCCCTCGACGACCTTGCGGCAGTTGGCAAGGTCCTTCAGGTCGCAATTCGGGACGTTCTCCGCCTCGGGGTGAACTTGATACCAAAGGTCGGCCGGCTTGATGTCGGCCACGCGGACCTTGTGGCCCTGGGCGATGAGGTCCTTGGCAAGATGACCGCCAATAAAGCCGCCGCCGCCGGTGACAAGAATATGCTTGCTGCTCATAAATCGTTCCTGGTAGCACCATTGTCGGCAAAATCTGTGCCAGCGCTCACACGCGCCAATGGGCTTTCACTTCTGACAGACAGTTTATCCGAGGCGTTCCCGCATTCCACTTGCTTAACCTAATCTTGCGGTAGCCTTCAGCCATGCTTTTGCGCCCCTATGCCGCCGTCATCCGAGGTCGGTTGCAGTGGGGCCTTGAGTTCCGGCTCGATGACTCGGGAATGATCGTTGAGGTCGGCCCGCACACGGGGATGCCCGAGCCGTACGTCCTTACGCCGGCCTTTGTGAATGCCCACTCGCACCTTGAATACCGGACGCTGATGGGCCAGATCCCCGGCGGCGACTACTGGACGTGGATTCGCCAGCTCACCGAGCTGAAGAAGTCGCAAACCGAGGCTGAAGTGGTCGCATCGTGTGATCTCGCGGCGGCCGAGAACCGCGCCACCGGAGTGCATTTCATCGCGGAGCACTCCGACCGACCCTTTGCGGGTGCGTCGCTCTCGCGGCACGGTTTCGAGGGGCCCGTCTTCCAGGAGCTGATCACCTTCCTTGAGCAAGCCTCGCCCGAGGAAAAACGGCAGATCGTTCTCGATCGGGCCGCGACTCAAGGGGCGGCGGTTTCGCCCCACGCTTACCACACGGTGGACGAGTCGTCGCTGCGGTGGGTCCTCGCCCAGGGCGGACCTCTCAGTATCCACGTCGCCGAAACCCAGGCGGAAAACGACTTCACCGAGCGCGGCGAGGGTCCCCTTGCCGCCTTTTACGAGAGCTTCGGGTTCTCGCGCCCACCGACCGGCAAGTCGGTCGCCCAGTCGCTCCTCGACCTTGGATTCGCGGGTGAGCGCGTTCAATTTGTCCACGGCTGCGCGCTTTCCGATACCGACATCAGCCTGATCGCCGGCGCCGACGTTAGCCTCGCCCACTGTCCACGGTCGAACATCGCCCTCGGCTGCCCTACGGCGAGGGTTCGGCGCTGGCTCGATGCCGGCATCCGCGTCGGACTCGGGCTTGATTCGGCGGCGAGCTCCGGCCCAATCGACATGTTCGACGAGATGCGGGCGTCCCTCGACCTCTCCCGCGCGATCGGCGAACCGATCACCGCCGAGGAGGTCTGGTGGATGGCGACCGGCGGAGGCTACGCCTCAATCCCTTCCCTGCCGAAGGTGCCCTATGACCTTGTTCCGGGCGCAAAAATGCCCCTCCTCCGCCTGAGCGTCGAAGGGGCACATGAGACCGAGGATCTTCTCGGCCTTGATCCCACCGCCGTTAGTTGGATCGACGGCGGCGACGGAGCGTAGCAAGCGCTCCCAGACCGAGCGCGACCATCGTCGCAGGTTCAGGAACCGGCGTCACCGGGGTCATCACATAGGCGGTGTTCACGCCATTTACGGTCGCAGTGCCAACGATCACACCCGAGTTGTTGATCGCCTGGGCATCCCAAACCGTGAACTGGGCCGCTTCCTGGGGATCAACGAGCAGGCTTTGCAGGCTCACCATCGAGCCATTGCCGTAGAGGTAGCCCTTGCGCACGCCGACGTTCGACGTGCTTCGTCCGACCGTCCAGCCGTAATCGTTGACGCCAAACGCGGTGCTGCTGGCATCGCCGGGCAGATAGCCGAGGTCGGTCATCGTTCCGCCGTACCAGCGGAAGGCCTTCTGGCCCGAAGTTGCGCCGCTGTGGCCGACGATGATGCCGTTTCCGCTGACATCAAACGCCACTGAGTAGCCGCCGCCAGGAAGGAAGCCGAGTCCCTCAACGCCGTTGCTCGTCCATCGGACTGCCTGTTGCGAACCCGCCGAAAGGCTTGCGCCAACCGCGGTACCGGAGGCATTGATCGAGTACGACTGGCTCTGGGTGTCGCCGCTGAGAACCGGGAGGAGGGTCGCAACGCCGTTGACCGCCTTGAAGGCCTGCGATGAGGTTGGCGTGGTGTACCAACCAACGCTCGTGCCCGAGTCGTTGACGTCGTAATAGAAGCTGGCCTGGGTGATTCGCGCCGACGTGGTGGTCGGATTCGGATAAAGCACGGCCTGGGTGGTTGAGAACGTGTTCCAACCCGCGATGGTGCCGTTACCGCTGATGCCGCGAGCCCGTGATCCGGTTGCTCCGCTGGCGGGTGAAAGAAGGGTCGTCGATCCGTTCCAAACGAATCCGCGCTCACCAACGTCGGTGTTGGACCATCCGACTGCCTGACCCGCCTCGTTCACGTTCGTGCCGAAGCTCGTGAAGCCGGTCGGGCCAATCGCTCGAATCCGGTAGCCCGTAGGAAGGGTCGGGTTGGTCTGACCGTTGCTGTTCCAAGGGTCGGTGATCGTCCCCGTCTGTGCGCTGGCGGTCGTGGCCAGTGCAAACGTGAGGCCGATGATGGAAAGAATTGGGCGTTGGTTTCGGGTCATGTGGATCCCCTCAAGTGGTCAGTTCTGTGGGAGAGACTGCTTCGAGGGGTTGCCACCGCAAGTTAGGGACCGACTGCGACGGGCGCGCAGAAACTGTCGATTTCAACAGGTACAACAGGTTCAATGCTGGAGGCGATCACCTTTGCCGAGCGACCGGGAAAGGTCTACTTTAGAGCGCAAGACCTCGCCAAAGAGGTCAGGGTGAGCTATCAGCTCGACACCCTTACCGAGATCGCCAAACTCAACGGCACCACGATCCCCGTCACCGCCGACCGGCTGTGGGATGGCAGCTACCTGATCGAGAAAAAGGAGCTCTCGTCCTTCGCGCTTGTCCTCGTGAAGAAGGGCAAACGGGATGCGTTCACAATCGGGCAAAAGACGGTGCGCGTCGACCTCGACGGTCAGCGGCTGAGGGCGTTCCAAGGAGGCATCGAGGTCATCCGCTGCCGCATCAGCAGTGGCCGCGAGGGCAAGGAAACGCCGGTTGGCAAGTTCAAACTCGGCGCAAAGCAAAAGGACAAGGTCAGCACGACCTATGGCTCGCCGATGCCGTGGTCAGTCCACATCACGGGGCCGTACTACATCCACGGGAGCAATTGGTTCAGCTATGACGACGCGAGCCACGGCTGCATCCGATTGGAGATTCATGGGCCCACCAACTGGGCAGAAACCTTCTACCAGTGGGTGGACCCGGGGACGCCTTTAGTTCTGTGGAGGCGGCTTCTTCGCGCCCGCTGAGCTTGAGCTCGACGCGCCAACCGGTCGCGGGCCGGGAGTGGTATCCGGGTTCGAGTTGGGCTTCGGCTTGGCCTTTCGGACCTTCGGCTTTGTTCGCGATTTCGGCTTGGAGCCGAATCCCTGATCGCCGGTCGTCGTCGAACCCTTCGGCATCGACTTCTCGAACTCGTCGTACAGGCTCAGCATTTCGGTCATCGTGACAAAGCGGTAACCCTTCTTGACGAACGCTTCCATGATCTTCGGCAGGGCAGCAGCGGTGCGCTCCTTGCCCGACGTGGCGTGCATGAGAAGGATTTCGCCGGGTCGCATGTCGGCGGTGCCGGTCTTGTAGACGTCGACGCCCTTCTTCCAGTCGTTTGTGTCGTTCGTCCAGTTCACGACCACATAGCCCATGCGCTTGGCCGCGCGGGTCGAGGCGTTGTTCGTGATTCCGTAGGGCGGTCGGTACAGCTTGAGGCCGGAGCCGATGACCTTGTCGATCGCATTCTGGGTTTGGCGCACTTCCCATTCACCCTTGGCCTCCGGCGGCTTGCTCGGGTGGGTGTAGCTGTGGTTGCCGATCTCGTGGCCTTCGCTCTGGATCCGCTCAAGCATCTTCGGATAGGTGACCACGTTGCGGCCGATCACGAAGAAGGTTGCCTTAGCGTTGAACTTCTTGAGGGTATCGAGGACCTTGGGCGTGATCTTGGGGTCGGGCCCGTCATCGAACGTCAGCGCGACGACCTTCTGTTTGAACCCTTTGGGGTGGAACGTGACGAGCTTCCCGGCATAGCGGTCGGGAATGCCCGCCTTTGCGGTTGCAAGGTGGAGAGCAGCGGAGATCAAGGCAACTGACATGAGAGTTTTGCTAAGAGACGTTTGAACTTAGTTGATGGGTGTATCGATGAGCAAAACCTTCGGCTTCGATCCGGGGTTCTGCAGGAAGAGAAGGCCTTTCAGCCGCTTGGGGTCCTTGGCGCGCTCTTCCTTGAGATAAATCGGGATCGTGTAGCCGCCTTCGGCGTAGACGACCTTTCCGAGCTTCCCAAGGTAGTAGGCGTCCTCCGAGGGGACGAAGTCGACGGTTCCTTGGACATTCGAGTTGACTTCGAGCCAGATTTCGTTGCCCTTTCGCTTTGCGCTGGCCTGCATACCTTCGCCGCTCGGCCAGAGGTTGTTGCCGGCGGTCTTGGCCCATGCGGGGTTGGCGGTCGTCTTGCCAATCGGGATCGTGACCTTGATCGAGGCGTTTCCGGGCACGCAGTCGTTCTTGCAGACGAGGAATCGCGATTCGCCGGTAACGGTCAGGCTCTTGCCCTTGAAATCCTTGGGGATGGTGATCTTGGTCGCGAAGTAGGCCGACTCTTCATAGCCGATGCTGACCGAAGTGGCATCCGTGATGCGCTTTGGAAAGGCGTATTGCGTCGGGCTCGCAGTGGTTCCCTTCGTCGTGGACCAGTTCACCGTCGTGCCGAACCCCGTGTCGCCGGGATTTTGGTAGTAAACGTGGTAGCCCTCTTCGAGGTCGATGCGAAGCGCCACCCAAATCGTCGATCCTGGAGCGGCAGAGGTGACCGAGGCCACCGCCGACGTTCCCTCTACTCCGGGGGTCATCGTGGTTAGCCTAAGAAGAGTGAGGGCGGCCAATGCATTCATTTCAGTTTGAATTTTAGACGGATCAGGCCCTAGTCCGGTACGCTCCTCCCTCGTTGTCCAGCCTCACGCCACAAAAAATCACGAAGTTCTATTCCCCGCTTGCCCTTTCGTGGCTTTGCATGGCGATTGAGTCACCGGTCTGCGTCTCCGCGATGAGCCACGCACCGGACCGCGAGCTCAATGTCGCTGCGTTCAATGTCCTCATGGCGGTCGCACTCTGGATCGAGAGTCCGGTCATTGACCTTCTCGCAACTTCGACCACGCTCGTCGCAGGTCCAAAGTCGATCGCGCGGCTAAAGCGATTTGCGCTCTGGGTGATGCTCCTCGCGACCGCCGTTCACGGCTTGCTTGCCTTCACGCCGCTTTTCGACATCGTCGCAGTGCCGCTCCTGCGGATGAACCCTGACCAGGCCGAGCGCGTGCGATCGGGACTCCAGATCATGCTGCTTTGGTCGGCGTGCATCGGCTGGCGGCGAACCCTCCAAGGCTTCCTCATTCGGTCGGGCCTCACCAGGGCGATTGGCGCGGGCACCCTGGTTCGCCTCACTTCCCTTTCAATCACCGCGTTCTCGCTCGCCTATCTCACGTCGCTGCCCGGGATCCGGATTGCTGCCTGCGCGCTCATTGTCTCGGTGTTCAGCGAGGCCGCCTTCATCCACTTTGCAGTCCGCCGGAGCAAGGCCGACGAGCACGCTTTTGGCCGTGATGACCATGCGCCGTCTGGACTCGAGATGGCGCGATTCCACGCGCCGATGACGGCGACGACGATGATCGTCCTCGCGGCGAACCTCCTCGTCGCGGCGGCAGTGAACCAACTGCACGATCCCGTGCTGTCGCTCGCCTCGCTCCAGTTCTGCAATTCGCTGCTTTGGCTCTTCCGCACCACCGGCTATGCGCTCCCCGAGGTGGTGATCACCCTCGGCCAGAATGACGAGTCGCGGCGGACCCTTTGGAAGTACTGCCTCGGCGTTGGCCTCGGGCTTTCGGGCTTGACCCTCGCCTTTGCCCTCGTTGGGCTCGACCGTTGGTTCTTCAGGCAGGTCCTCGGCGCAAGTCCGGCCGCCGAAGATCGCGCTCACGTCATGTTTCTCATCGCGGTGCTCGCCCCCTTCATCGGTGCGGCGCAAAGCTACTTCCGCGGAACCCTCACCCAGCGCAAAAAGACGGTTGCTCGGCTCTGGGCAATTGGGGCGAACGTGGTCACCCTCATCGTGGGGCTGCGGCTTGCGGTGGTGATGCAGTGGGACGCTCGCTATGCGGCAACCTCGATTCTCGTGACCGCCCTTGCGATCGAACTGGTGACTCTCGCAGTGTTTGAGCGGGCGCGACCCGCGCAATCGGCACCATAATAGGGCATGGCGATCGCATCCTCCTTCCGAGCTCACCGAACTCATCTTTCCGAGTCGGACCCTGCGGTTTTTGACATCATCCAGCGCGAGGAAGCTCGGCAAGAAGGCAACCTGGAGCTCATTGCGAGTGAGAACATCGCCAGTCTCGCCACCCGCGAAGCCATGAGCTCGGTCCTCACCGACAAGTACGCCGAGGGCTATCCGGGCAAGCGCTATTACGGCGGTTGCGAAGTGGTGGATGAGGTCGAGAACCTCGCCATCGACCGCGTGAAGCAACTCTACGGCGCGCAGTTCGCTAACGTCCAGCCCCACAGTGGTGCTCAGGCCAACATGGCGGTCTACTTCGCCTTCCTCAAGCCAGGCGACACCCTCATGGCGATGAACCTCGCCCACGGCGGACACCTCACCCACGGATCGCCCGTGAACTTCAGCGGCCAGTTCTACAACATCGTCCCCTATGGCGTCGACGCGACCAACGAGCACATCGACTACGACGAATTCCACCGCCTCGCCGTTGAGCACGAGCCGAAGATGATCGTCAGCGGCGCGACCGCCTATTCGCGCCAGTTCGACTTTGCGCGCATCCGCGAGATCGCAAACGAGGTCGGCGCGATGCACATGTGCGACATGTCGCACTACTCTGGGCTGATCGCGGGTGGGCAATATCCCAACCCGGTTCCCCATTGCGACTTCGTCACGAGTACGACCCACAAGTCGATCCGCGGCCCGCGCGGCGGCATGATCCTCTGGAACAACGAGGAATACACCAAGCCGATCAACATGTCGGTCTTCCCCGGCATCCAGGGTGGTCCGCTCATGCACGTTATCGCCGCGAAGGCGGTCGCGTTCGGCGAGGCCCTTCGACCCGAGTTCCGCGACTACCAGGCGCAGATCAAGAAGAACGCTCATGCGCTCTCGGAGGCGATGATCGCGGAGGGATTCCGCATCGTCAGCGGCGGCACGGACTCGCACCTCATGCTCGTGGACCTGCGGCCGTTTGGCGTGACCGGCAAGTTCGCCCAACACGTCCTCGACCTCGCCCGCATCACCACCAACAAGAACTCGATCCCGAACGACCCGGAGAAGCCGTTCGTCACGAGCGGCATTCGCCTGGGAACGCCGGCGGTCACCACGCGTGGCATGGTTGAGGCCGACATGGCGACGATCGCCTCCGTGATCGCGCGGGCCATTCGGGCCGGCGAAGATGAGGCCGCCCTTGAACCGGTGCGCGCGACTGTCGCCGAGCTTTGCGGCCGCTACCCCATCCACCGTCATTGAGCCTTGAACGCGCCGCCCGCGCTGCCCTGTTCCTCTCGGGGCTGATTGCCACCTTTGGCGGGCTGCTTTTGATCGCCTGGGCTTCCGGTTCGGCGTGGCTCCCCGTTGCGTTTGGGCTCGGAATCGGTGCGTTGCTGCGCCTCTTGCCGCTCTATCGCGAGACGAGCAACCTGAACCTGTGGACGGCGGGGCTTGTCGCGCTGGTCTTCCTCTTTTGGGTTCGCAGCGAGCGCGGGATGATTAGCTTTGACCGCATCCAGGTCGCCACGAGTCAGTTTTGGGTGGGGTGGGTCTTGGGCCTTGCCTTGGCGGGCATCGTGCTGCTGGTCGCGCTCTTCAAGACGCCCTACCGGGCGGCCCCCCTGCTCCTGCTGCTGCTATTCGCCGTGATCCTCGCGACCGCGAGTGGGTCGGGCGGTGGTGCGGGGCGCATGGTCGATTGGGTCATCCGGACCTTCCACCTCAGCCGCGAAAACGCGGAAATGGCGGTGATCGCGTTTCGAAAGGTCGTCCACTTTAGCTATTACGGTGCGAATGCCGGCGTGGCGTACTGGGTGGCGCGGGGGGCCAATCTGCCGATTCGCAAGCCGTTCTTTTCTCTCGCCGCCGCGAGTTGGGCACTCTCCTTTGCGGGAATCTGCGCCTGCTTCGACGAGCTTCGGCAATCCACCGAGCCGGGCCGCACGGGGTCGTTCTGGGACGTCTTGCTCGACTTGGCAGGAGCTGCCTTTGTCGTGGCGTTGATGCAGAGAAAAGCCCTCCGTCAAGCACTGAACGAAGGGCCAGGGGATCTGCCCGGTCCGGGTTCCGGTCCGGCCGGGCCTTCGCCCACCCAAGGGTGAGCTACTAAGGGAAACCCATCCCCGGGGGGAGGAGTTCCAAAGTTTTCCGAAACGGTTAAACTCGTTGCCATGCTTCGCAAACTCGTCGTCGGCAACTGGAAAATGAATTTGACGCCCCGCGAGGGCGTCGCCACCATCGAAGCCTTTGTCGAGGCGGTTGAGCGATGCGAAGAGGTGCAGGTTGCGATCTGCCCGCCCTACATGACGATTCCGCGCGTCCACCCCATCCTCCACGGGACCCATATTGAGCTCGGCGCGCAGGATTGCTTCTGGCTCGACGAGGGCGCATTCACGGGCCAGGTGAGCGCAAAGATGCTCGCCGCTGAGGACATCCAGTTCTGCATCGTCGGTCATAGCGAAACCCGAGGACGTTTCGGCAAGCTCGACATCCCTGAGTCGACGGTTGGGTTCTTCGCGGAGACCCACGAGACGGTGAACCTCAAGATCAAGGCACTGCTGATGTACAGCATCCACCCGATCCTGTGCGTTGGTGAGACCCTCGCCGAACGCGAAGCGGGAACCACTGACTCGACGATCCGCGCCCAGCTCGAAGGTGCGATGGCGGGGATTGATGGCAGCGAGCTGGAAGGCTTCGTCGTTGCCTACGAACCGGTTTGGGCGATTGGCACCGGGCAGGTTTGCCCGAGCGACGAGGCAGGCCGAATTTGCCGGTTCATCCGCGACTGGTTCCGGACCACTTACGGCGACGACGTGGCGTCCCTCCGAGTCCTGTACGGCGGCAGCGTGAAGGCCTCGAACGCGAAGGAGCTCTTTGCTCAAGAGGGGATCGACGGCGGACTCGTCGGCGGCGCGAGCCTGGTAGCGAAGGAGTTCTCCCAGATCGTTGATGCCGCTTGGCGCTGATTTGCGTTAAGCTCTAACGCGTGAGCACACCTGCCGTCGCCGAAAAGAAAGCGCTTAGCCCGTGGATGTACGTCCCGGTGCTGTATTTCATGCAGGCGATGCCGGTGGCCATCGTCCAAGAACTTGCGAGCGTCTTCTTCAAGGACATGGGGATCGCCAACGCGCCCATTGTCGTTTGGACCTCCCTTATCTCGCTTCCCTGGTCGATGCAGTTCCTCCTCGGTCCGCTCGTTGAACTGAGTTCGACGCGCCGCCGATGGGTCTTTCAAGCGCAGTTCATCATCGCGATCTGTTTAGGTCTTCTCGCGTTTATCATCCACCTTCCCAACGCCTTCATCTTCTGCTTGTTGGTGCTGGGGACGATGGCGATCACCTCCGCGCTCTGCAACATCGCGACCGACGGCCTTTATATCCTCGCGATGGATGGGCCAACTCAGGCCAAATTCATTGGCGTCCAAACCACCTGCTATCGACTCGGGCGACTCTTTTGCGTTGGACTCCTCGTTCTGCTCGTCGGCGTGGCGACTCGGGTCGACAAGATCCCGCTCAATGCGCCTCGGGGCGGCTACATCGAGCTAAAGAACAAGGACAAATCGGAGTTTGTCACGAGCGCACGGATCGGCATCCAGAATTCTTCCGGCGGCGCGCTGACCGACGACGAAGGTCGCGAGGTGCTCCCCAAGCTGGAAGTCCCCGCCGGGACGATGAAGCTCACGATTCGGGGCACAGGCGAGGTTCTCGCCGATGGCAAGACCGTCGGTCGAATCGCTTACCTCACCACCAACAACGGTCAAACGCCGAAAGGCGAGATCATTGAGGGCGGCGTTCAACTCGGCTCCACCGACGAGCGGACCGCCGAAGCAAAGATCCCGATCATGATGGGCTGGACCTTTGGGATTGCCCTTGCCGCCATTCTGTACTTCGTTGGCTTCTCGACCGCGAGCCGAACCACCCCCCACCCCGCCAAAGACGTTCGCCCTGAGGGCGACGAGGCGGCAGAGACCCCGCGCAACATCGCGCGGACCGTCCTTATTGTTTCGGCGGGCGTCAGCGGCTACTTCTTCCTGAACGCCTTGGTCCGGCTGATTGCGAACACCCTAGGGGACCAGTTCAACCAGAAAGGTTGGCTGCTGCCGAAGGAGAATCTGATCCTTGGCATGCCGGTCCACGGGAATCCGGCGATGGTGGAGATGATCCAGATGATCGGCTGCCTTGCAGTGCTGGTCACGTCGGTGATCCTCATGCGGCAGCTTCTCAAAGGCAGCAAGATGGCCGAGGCCCTCGTCTCGTTCACTCGCATCGAGAAATTTTATGCGGTGTTCGGGTTCATCTTGTTCTATCGGTTCGGCGAAGCGATGGTGAGCCGCCTCACCCCGCTCTTCGTGAAGGACCCGATTGGCAAGGGTGGCCTTGCCCTTTCGAACGCGCAGTTTGGCTTAATCTCCATCGCTGGCATCGTTGGCATCGTCGCGGGTGGCATCGCCGGTGGCTGGTTCCTCTCCCAGAGGGGTCTCAAGCGAGGCTTCTGGCCGATGGTGATCTGCATGCACTCGCCGAACCTGCTCTACGTTTATGCAGCCTACGCTCAGCCCTCGAGTATCGCCGTCCTCAACTTCATCCAGTTCGTGGACCAGTTCGGCTATGGCTTTGGCTATGCGGGCTATTCGGTTTATCTGATGTCGATCGCCAACCGCGGCAATTTCAAAACCGCGCACTACGCAATCGGTACCGGCCTTGGCGCACTCTGCATCACGTCGGCGGCGATCATCGGCGGCATCATCCAGTCGAACTACGGCTGGCATGCGTTTTATGTGTCCGCGGTGCTGTTCACGATCCCGGGCACGTTGATCCTGCTCGTCATCC
Organism: Armatimonadota bacterium; assembly: GCA_018268355.1. GTDB lineage: Bacteria > Armatimonadota > Fimbriimonadia > Fimbriimonadales > Fimbriimonadaceae > JAFDWR01. The sequence continues at coordinate 859,870 of JAFDWR010000001.1, forward strand.
CGCACGACGACGGCAAGTCGCAGGATGAGGAGCCGCCGGCACCGCCTGAACCGTTCCAGGGCTACCCGCGACCCGAACTCGACGATGGTCCGGGATAAAGTCAATCGCGAACTCGCCAAGTGGGTTGCCCGGGGTGCCTTCCCGGGTGCGAGTTGGGCAATTTCGTTGGGTGGCTCGCGCGAATCCGGGACGGTGGGCTGGACGAGCTATAGCCCGGGTGCCCCAGCGGTCACGCGAGGCACGCTCTATGACCTTGCGAGCGTCAGCAAGGTCGTCGGTCTCACTGCAGTCTGCATGCGACTGTTTGATCGCGGCGAGCTCAACCTGCAAAGGCCGGTCAGCGAGGTCCTCCCTGCGTTTGGCGTTCACGGCAAGGAGTCGATCACCCCGCTTGACCTGCTCACCCATCGAAGCGGCTTGATTCCTTTCCGGCGGTATCACCACCGCCTGCGGCGGCGCGAGGCATTGATCCAGACGATCTTCGACGAGCAGCTCCTCGCCCCCATCGGCGAGAAGACGATGTACTCCGACCTCAGCATGGTCGTGCTGCAGCGAATGGTCGAAACGCTCACCGGGAAATCATTGCAGGCCCTGTTCGAGGATGAAGTTCGGAGCCCCCTGGGCCTTCGGAGCGTGCAGTTCAACCCGCCGCCGCGCGTTCGGGCGCGGTGCGCGCCGACCGAGCCGGTGGAACCATGGCGGCGCAGGCTGCGCAAGGACCGGCGTCGCCCCCAGCCAACGTTTGAGACTCATTCGGACGGCACCGACTACACCACCGGCGAGGTCCACGACCCGACCGCCCTTTTGCTCCACGGGGTCAGCGGCAATGCGGGCCTCTTCTCGACTGCGGGCGACCTTCTGCCGTTCGGCGAGGCCTTGCTCGGGCCAGGATGGGTCTCGGAAGCGACGATCAAGACCTTCACGACCCGCTACGACCCATCATCCAGCCGCGCGCTCGGTTGGGACACCCGGTCCGAAGGTGGGTCGCTCGGAAGGGCTTGGAATGCCACCTCGTTTGGGCACACCGGGTTCACGGGCACGTCGCTTTGGATTGATCCCGTCGCGCGCGCCGTCCTCGTTTTGCTGACAAACCGCGTTCATCCTTCAGCCGACAACGGCCAGATTCTCGACGCGAGGCGCGCCTTCCACGAGACAGTTTGGGATGCGTTAAACCCGTAGGTCGACGCGGCGCGTGAAGTGGCGAACGAAGAAGTTTCGAACGCGGGTCCACCACGGGGTGGGACGCAGTCGCTCGGCGAACGGCGTGTTCAGGAGCTCGGGACACTGGCCGATCAGCTCGGAAACGTGGGACTCGACAATCTCGGGATCCTGCTCGAAGGCACCATGCCAGCGGCAGACGAAGCATTCGACGTTGCTCGAAGCGTTGACCGCACCGCACAGGCAGCACACCTTCAAGTTGTCGGCAGCGACCTTTCGGCTCATCCCAAATCCCCTCTTGTTTCCGTTCGCGTTTCTTGTCATCGCAGGTCCAAAGAATTGAGTCGGATCGTGGTCAGAACTTCCTCACAAAAACCCGTACTCGAAACCTTTGAATCGACTTGAGGGTTTCTTGTTCCGTCGTCCTGGGACCGTTCCCGCTGAACCCTTGACAAGAAATGTAACACGGGTTACAATGTTTCCAGATGACAGGGCAGCGGATTGGATGGAAGCGATTTTTGAGCTTCGTCGGCCCCGGGGCGATGGTCAGTGTCGGGTACATGGACCCCGGCAACTGGTCCACCGATCTCGCGGGCGGATCGGTGTTTGGCTACAAACTCCTTTGGGTCATCCTCGCCTCCAATTTGATGGCGATCATGCTCCAGGCCCTCTGCGTCCGTCTTGGGCTCGTCACCGGTAAGGACCTCGCCGAGGCTTGCCGCGATTACCTGAACAAGCCGACCGCGATCTCTCTTTGGGTGCTTTGCGAGCTCGCGATCATCGCTTGTGACATTGCCGAAGTGCTCGGCTCCGCGATCGCGCTGAAGATGCTCTTTGGCATCCCGCTCGTGGCAGGCGTCCTCATCACGGGGCTGGACGTTCTCCTGCTGCTGGCCCTCACGCGCTACGGCTTCAGGATGCTCGAGGCGGTCGTCATCACGCTCATCTCGACGATCTTCATCTGCTTCGCAATCAACCTTTGGCTAGCCAAGCCGGATTGGGCAGCAGCAGCGGCGGGGGCAATCACGCCCTCGATCCCGAACAAAGAGGCGCTTGCGATCACGGTCGGCATCCTCGGCGCGACCGTCATGCCGCACAACCTGTACCTTCACAGCAGCATCGTGAAGAAGCAGTCCACCGCGGGCTACACGCTGAAAGAGCGCGTCAAACTTGCGACCCTTGATTCCACCCTTTCGCTCGCCCTCGCCTTCTTCGTGAACGCGGCGATCCTGATCCTTTCGGCGAGCGTTTTTCACGGCGGCGCCGGCGTGAGCGAACTCGAGGACGCCCACCGGCTCCTGGGTCCGGTCCTGGGCGGCGCTTCGGCAACCCTCTTCGCGGTTGCGCTGCTCTGCAGCGGCCAGTCGTCGACGATCACCGGCACCTTGGCCGGCCAGATCGTCATGGAGGGCTTCCTCCGGCTGAAGATTTCGCCCGTCATGCGGCGGTTGATCACGCGCGGACTTGCGATCATTCCCGCGATTGCGATCATCACGATCAGCGGCGGAAAGGACACGAACTTCCTCATCGTCACCACCCAGATTGTGCTCTCGCTCCAGCTTCCCTTTGCGATCTTGCCGCTCGTGGTCTTCACGTCCTCGCGCAAGAAGATGGGCGAGTTTGCGAGTCCAAAGTGGCTAGTGGCGGTGGCCTCGGTGATCGCGGCCGTGATCATCGGGCTCAACTTGAACCTGATTTATGGCCTGGATTGGTCGCTTGGGCGGCCGGTGGCAGTGGTGGTTGGCATCCTGATCGCGTGGACGCTGTGGATCCTCCTACGGGGTCGTAGCAAGGGCGAAGGCGATACACTAGCGGCGTGAGCCAGGAACGAGCGAAGCAACGTGCAGCGTCAGTGTCGCTTGGGTTCAACGTCCTCTCGACGTTGATCAAGGTCGTCGCGGCGATTATCACGGGCTCGGTCAGCCTTATGAGCGAGGCGGCGCACAGCGGGACGGACATTTTTGCCTCGTTTCTCGCCCTCGTCAGCGTGAAGGCGGCGAGCGCTCCGCCCGACGAGGACCACCCTTATGGTCACGGCAAGATCGAGACCCTTGCTGGTTTTGGCGAAGCGATTTTCCTGCTCATGATCGTTGCTTTCGTCGGCTGGGAGTCGATTCACCGGTTGCTGAAAGACCCCGAGCCAGTGAGCCAGATTTGGGTCGGCATCGGCGTGATGGCGGTGAGCAGCTTGCTCGCGGCGATTGGCGGGTGGCACGTTGGCTGCGTCGCCAAGCAGACGCATTCCCCTGCCCTGCTCTCGAACAGCCAGCACCTTTGGGTCGACTGCTGGACCTCCATCGGCGTGCTCGTTGCGCTTCTGATCGTCCACTTTACGGGTTGGCTTCAAGCCGACGCGGTCCTGGCGATTCTGCTTTCGATTTGGCTTGCCTTCGGGGCCTGGAAGCTCATTCGCTCTGCGTTCCACGACCTTATCGACCGGCGTCTTCCCGATGAAGAGGTCAGCCAGATCCAGCAGATTCTCGGCGAGTTCCCCGACATGGTGAGCTATCACAAACTGCGGAGCCGCTGGAGCGGTTCAACGCGCTATGTCGACCTCCACATTGTCGTTCCGAGCGATTGGTCGGTTGTTCGCGCCCATCAGCTCGCCGACGACATCGAGCACCGGATTGAGGATGCGCTTCCTCCGTCGATCGTCACGATCCACGTCGATCCTTTTGACGATTCAAGCCACGACGCCTAACGTTCCAAGGCTTTGATGAACAAAGGGTGAACAAAGGGCCCATTCGGGAACGTTTCACCCTGCTCCCTGCGTCTTATTAGGCATAGACAGAAATAGTGTGATTTACACTATCGAGTCAAACCAGAGGAGGTCGACAAAAATGACGGGAACCAGTTCAATCGAGAGGGCATTTAAGAGAAATGAGGGGGAAGCCAGCTTAGCGTATTCCACCTCAAGCAAGACGATGTTGACCACCGCACGAATCCTCGAAGGCGAAGAGCTCCAGCGCTTCAACGAACTCATGGAGGCGACCTACAAGAAGGTCTATAACATGGCGTTTCGTCTCAGTGGAAGCAAGTCTGACGCTGAGGACCTCACCCAGGAGGCCTTTGTCCGTGCCTACAAGAATTTCCACGATTACGAAGGCGACCGCCCGTTCGAAAACTGGATCTTCCGCATCGTGACCCGGCTCTTCCTTGACCTGCTCCGCAATCGCCGACGCCGCGTGAAGACGGTCAGCTATGACTCGCCGGTCGCCGTTGACGGCCGGAGCGACCTCATCGCGGTGGAGCTCGCCGACGACAAGCCGAACCCCGAATCCCTTCTTCTCTCGATGACCTTGGAGGAGGACCTCCAGTCCGTGCTCCAGACCCTCACCGAGGAACAGCGGATGCTCATCGAGCTCGCCGACATCGAAGGTGTCCCTTATCAGGAGATCGCCACGATGATGGACAAGCCCGTGGGCACCATCCGCAGCCGACTTCACCGCACTCACAAGCTCATTCGCAAGCGACTTGAGCTGATGAAGGCGAGAAAGCCAAGACTTGGCAGTGTGTAAAGGAAAAAACGATCGTTGCAATCGGGCGGCCCTTGGGTCGCCCTTTTTTTCGCCGCTTCCGCCCGAGGCCGCGCCCGCTCGCTGACGCTCGCCCGCCCTCCGGCGGCGAAACTCGATTACGCAGCGATCCGCTCGTTTTCAACCACTTCCGGCTCAACTGCCGCGGTCAGATACGGCCGCAGGTCGATGACCTCCGTCTTCGGTGCAGGGCGAAGGACGCGCCACAGCACAATCCCACCCACCAAGAGGAAGGCGGCCAGCGCGCCGAAGTCTGGCCTGCCGTACGACACCATGCGCGGGCCCGTCACGAGGACGAAGGCAATCCCGAGAATCACCGGAAGCGAGCGCATACCTAGTTCTCGGTCGAATCCCGCGTTGGGCATACTAGCAAAATGCAAGGAAATCGGATTCAGCGACTCGCCCAAATGATCTCGGACGCGGGGGTGGATGCCTACTTCGCGCGCACGCCGGTCGCGATGGGCTATCTCCACGGTTTCCCCGAAGACGGCCACGAGCGGTTCCTGACCCTTGCCGTTCGGGCCAACGGCGACGTTTGCATGATCTGCCCTGCCCTCAGCGCGAATCAGGCCCAACGCGCCGGGATCAAGGACGTTCGCGCCTGGCGTGACGGCGAGCAGCCGCTGAGCCTCTTTGCAGGGCTCGCCCAAGACTGGGGGCTAAAGTCGGGCGTCCTTGCCGTCGACAACGACCTGCCCGCCCACATGCTCCTCGGGATGCAAGAGGTCCTACCTGCCGCGCTTTTCAAGCCGGGGGGAGCGTTTCTCGGCGAGATGATGTCACGCAAGGAGTCGGGCGAGATCGACGCCCTCCGTGCGGCAGGAAAGATCGCCGACGAAGCGTTTGACGAGGTGTATCCCCAGCTTCGCGCCGGAATGACCGAGCGCGAAGTGGCCCGGATGCTCTTTGGGGCGATGGCAGCACGAGGGGGCAACCCGACGTTCGCGATTGTCGCCACTGGTGCCAACGGTGCGGAGCCTCACCACGAGACCGACGACACCAAGCTCGCAACGGGCGACGTTGTGATCCTCGACTTCGGTTGTGAATGGAAGGGCTACCTGAGCGACATCACCCGCGTCGTCGCGATCGGCGATCCAGGCGACAAGGCTCGTGAGGTCTACCGGATCGTCCATGCATCCCACTGGGCGGGCCGAACTGCGGCCCAGCCGGGCGTCCCCTGCGAGATGGTGGATCAGGCCGCGCGCGACGTCATCGAGGCGGCGGGCTATGGCCCTCAGTTCCCCCATCGAACCGGCCACGGCATCGGCCTATTAGGCCACGAAGAGCCCTACATCGTTTCTGGGAATCAGACGCCGCTCGCGGCGGGGCATTGCTTCAGCATCGAGCCGGGGATCTATCTTCCCGGCGAATTTGGTGTCCGCATCGAGAATATCATCGCGATGCAAAGCGAAGGGCCCGAGTCCATGAATGTGGACCCGAGCCCTGAGCTCCTAGAGGTGCATCCCTAAAGAGTCTTACTTAGCGGCGGCCTTGCGTCGTCGGATGAGAGCTGCTGCACCGAGGCCAAGGACGGCCATGGTTGCAGGCTCCGGAACCGGCTCGCCACCGCCACCGCGGTTCGAGATGCCGACGATACCGAGACCAGCGAGACCAGCGAACGGGATGATGCTGACCCTGTCCTTGCCTCGGGCAAGCTTGTCTCCACCCTTATCCATGGTGACGGTCGGCACGTTCGGGTCGTTCGGGGTGACTTCAGGAACGAACGCCTCTTGGGTCACCGGGGCAGGCTCAACGGTCAGGGGAGCGACTTCGCTCACCGTCTGGTCGACCGAACCGGCGGTCATCGGGACGAGGGTCGTGTCCTTTCCGTCAACAACGGGGTTGCCGCAGAGCCAAACGAGGGCGGGGCTGCCGTCGGGGGCAAAGAACATCTTGGTCCCCTTCTTGAGCTTGCCAACGTGGGCCTTGACGTAACCGCCATCGGGCACCGAGTAAATCTTGTAAATGCCGTCCGACTGGAGCTTGCCCAGCTTGAGCGTCGACAGATAGTTCACGACTTCGCTGCTCGACATCGAGAAATGTCGCATGTAGCGGTCCATGACCGATGCGTCGCTCTTGGCCTGATTGACCAGCTCGGCGGTCGAATAAACCTTCTTGTTAATGAAGGCATTCAAATCGGGACGGCGCTGCTGCGCCATCGATGCGGTGGTAGCGGCAACGGCCACCACGGCCACGGTCCATCCTCTCAACTTCAACATCATAGTATTTGCACCTCTCAGACGATGGCTGTCACAAATGGTTCCAGCATCGACAATATCAAGTGGGGCAAAAGGTGTGCCAAAAGCCGCATTCAGTGCGAAAAAGGGTCTTGGGAAATTTCCTTCGACCTTCTTGCGCTCTCAATGAGATCAAGTGCCGCCTTGGCTGCGGACTGTTCGGCCTCTTTCTTCGACCGCCCAGAACCCTCGCCCATCACTTCATGATCAAAAAGAACTTGCACGACGAACCGGCGCTCGTGCGCATAGCCCGTCTCCTCAACTATACGATAAATTGGAGTTCGTTTCCATACTGCTTGGGCGAATTCCTGTAACTTTGACTTGAAGTCGTAGGGATTCACGTCACCTTCAGAAACGTAATTTAAGTACCCGTGGAGTTGCTCCAAGACGAACCATCGAGCCACTTCGAGCCCGCTCTCAAGGTAAATCGCCCCGATACAGGCCTCAAAGACATCAGCAAGAATGGCGGGGCGAGTACGTCCGCCAGTGGCTTCTTCAGAAGCGCTCAAAATCAGGTGTTCTTCCAGGCCTAATCGCAAGGCGGTCTCAGCAAGAGGGTTCTCTTGGACGACCGAACTCTTCGCCTTACTGAGCTTTCCTTGGTCCCAATCGGGGTGGTGCTCATAGAGGTATTGGGCAATGACGAGGCCCAAAACCGAGTCGCCGAAGAACTCGAGCCGCTCGTAGGAATCCTCCACCGGGTTCGCGGCGGCAGACCGATGGGTCATCGCGATGCGAAAGAGCTCTTGGCTCCGAAGCGGGATCAGCCGAGGGATCGTCAGTTCCATTCCTTCATCGCGCACTGGATGCGCCGGACTCCCTCCAAGATATCTGCGCGGGAAGCTGCATAACTGAGCCGAAGGCAGCCATCGCCCTCAAAGACCGAACCAGGAACCAAGGCGACTTCCGCCTTCTCGAGCAGGAAGTCGGCGATTTCAACGTCGGTTCTCGATCCCAGCCGTTCATGGGCATCCACAAATGCATAGAAGGCACCGCCGGGCAGATCGATCTGAAAACCTGGCACTTCGGCGAGGCCCTGAACAATCAGGTCGCGGCGGGCATGGAACTCTTCGCGCATCGCGGTCACGCCGCTCATGTCCATCTTCAGCGCCGCGAGGGCCGCGTATTGGGTCACTGACGAAGGGTTGCTCGTCACCTGATCCTGGAAGTTCGAAGCGGCCTGGGCGACCTGGGGCGGGGCCACGAGGTAGCCGAGCCGCCAACCCGTCATCGCGTAGGTCTTGCTCACGCCATTGATGAGGATCGTTCTGCGCTGGACCTCTTCGCCCAGCGAGGCCACCGACGTGTGCTCCCCATCATAAACCAGCTTGTCGTAAATCTCATCGCTGACGATCCAAAGGTTGTGCTGGACCGCAATCTCGACGAGCTGGGTCAAGATCTCGCGGGGGATCACCGCGCCCGTGGGGTTCGAGGGCGTGTTGATGACGATCGCGCGCGTCCGAGGCGTGATTGCGGCGCGAACCTGGTCCGGATTCGGGATGTAGCGGTCTTCGCGGCTCGCCTTCACGACCACGGGAACGCCGCCCGCGAGTTCAACTTGGTCACGGTACGTCATCCAATAGGGCGCGAGAAGGATCACCTCGTCGCCGGCATCAAGCAGGAGCTGGAAGGTGTTGTAGAGGGCTTGCTTGGCCCCGGTGCTCGTCACGACTTGGTTCGGCGCGACCTGCCAGCCCGTTTCTTGGGTCACCTTGGCGGCAATCGCCTCGCGGAGCGCGGGAATGCCCGCGCTTGGCGTGTACTTGGTCTTCCCTTCCTTAATCGCGCGAATTGCGGCTTCGCAAATCTCTTCGGGGGTGTTGAAGTCAGGCTCACCGGCAGCAAAGGTCAGCACGTTTTTGCCTTGTGCGCGCATCGCAGCGGCCTTGGCGGTGATGCCAAGGGTTGGCGAAGGCTTGAGAAGGCGAACGCACGATGAGAGCGGCAAAGACTCCACGGCGGGAGTATACAATCGGGAGGTGGATCGTCGTCACACCGTCTCGCCAAGACTCGTTCAGGCGATCCTCCTTGTGGCACTCTTCATCGTCGCCGTGCTCGCGATTTCTTGGCAATCGGGCGCGATTTCGACCTCCGAGGCGGTCCGTGCCCTCTTTGCGGGTCCCAACGATACGCCGCTCAGCGCGATCGTTTGGCAGGTTCGACTTCCACGTCTGCTCGGCACTGCCTGCGTGGGCGCGATGCTCGCCGCGGTCGGCTCGGCCTATCAAGCCCTTTTTCGTAACCCCCTTGCCGAGCCCTACGTCATCGGTATCTCCTCGGGCGCGGCGCTCGGCGGTGTCCTAGCCCTTCTCACCGGGGTGCTTTCCTTTGCGGGCGCGCTTGCTTTGCCCCTCGCCGGGTTCCTCGGCGCGTGGGTTTCGCTGCTCCTCGTGATGGCGTTTGCCGGGCGTGGAAAGACGGACAGCGCTCACCTCATCCTCGTCGGGGTGGCGACGGGCACCTTCTTGGGCGCGGGAGTGAGCCTTGCACTGGCCTGGGCGGGAAGGGACTCGAACGACATCCTCCGCTGGCTTTTGGGTGACACCTCGACCCTCGTTTGGCCGAAGGTCTACGTGCTCCTCGCGATGGTGGCGGTCACCGTGCTCGGCTTTCGACCCCTGTTGCTCCAGCTCAACGCGCTCGCCCTCGGCGACGAGTCGGCCCGGCGGCTGGGGGTGGACACGGGTCGCCTTCGCAGCCTGATTCTTGTCCTCGGCGCGGCAGTCACTGGCACTGCGGTGGGCACGGTGGGCATCATCGGCTTTGTCGGGCTCGTCGCGCCCCATCTTGCACGGCTTTGGGTTGGGGTGGACTGGAGGCGATCGTTCCCGGTTTCGGTCTGGATGGGCGCGCTGCTCCTCGTCATCTCCGACATCGGCGCGCAACGACTTCTCTATCCGCGAGAGGTTCCCCTCGGCGTCATCACCGCCGTCATCGGCGGGCCAGTCCTGCTCTGGATGCTTAGCCGCCCGCGTCGATAGGCTTTTGCCAGACGTGGATGATGAAGTTCGGCGAGATCCGGTCGTCCTTCATGAACTCCTGACCGACCGGCGGGACGGGTTCGATCAGCTTCACGAGGCAGAAGCCCGCGTTGAGGCAGCTATCGAAGTCCTGGGCGAGCATCCGATGGTAGTTCCGAATCGTGATCCCGGCCCAGGAATAGACGACGCCTCGTGGCTCGCCGTAGGCTTCGACGCGGCGAGCGAGCTTGTTCCCTTCGGCATCCCGCTCCCAAAATTGCTCGTCGGTCGAGGTGGCGATGGGGTGGAGGTTCACAATCAGCATCTTTCCGCCTGGCTTGAGGACCCGATAGGCCTCCTGCATCGCGGCGTCGATCGACTCCAGGTCGATGAGGACGAGGTAGAAGATGACCCAATCTTCCGAGGGCTCCTTCATCGGGAGGCTGTGGGCGAGGCAATCGTGGACCTCAAGTCCGCGGGACTTTGCCACCTCGCGCAAAGGAGCGACCGGTTCGAAGCCGATCGCGTTGGCCCCGCGATCGACGAGGTGGCGCAGGAAGCGGCCTTCGCCGCACCCGATGTCCGAAATCGAGAGCCCCGTCACGTCGCCGAGGATCTCCCAGACAAACGGGTCAAGGAATTGGCGGCTCATGTCGCCCCGCTCGCCCTGGGAATTGATCCAGGCATCGGCCGATTCGGTCCAAAGTTGCAAGTCGTCTTTCATTTCATTTCCTTGAGGGCTTGTCGCCACTTCGTGTGGACATAACGTCCGATCCGCCAGGCATCCGGCGACCGGTCAACCGGCGTCAGCCGCTCCGTGAACCCAAGTTCGTACCCGGATGCCTTGGCTGCCAGGGCGACCCTTAGGTCGAACTTCCCATTGGGATAGGCCACCGCGTAGACCGGCTGTCCGAGCCTCTTCAGGTCCTCCTTGGAGCGCGCGAACTCTTTGGCCAAGACGGGATCGCTCAGGGTCGTCAGATCGGCAGGATGCGACACGGTTTGGCTCTGAACTTCAACATATCCGGTTTTCATCGCGCTGGAAAGCTCGGCCCAGGTGAGCTTCGGGCGACCCGCTTTCGAGCCAACAAACCCGGTGTGGACAAACTGCACGCTTGGCACGCGCCGCTTCAACAAGATCGGTAACGCAAGCTGGCCGTAGCCGCGATAGTTGTCGGCAAAGGTGATGAGCACCGCCCGCGGGGGCAGCGACTTTCGACCCGCGACCGCATCCCGCAGGTCGGCCAATCGGATGAAGTTTGCGTTCGCTTTCTTGAACGCATCGAGGATCTCCTCCAGCTCGTCCACTGTCGTGTCAAACCAGACCGATTTCGGTCCTCGCCGTTCGATCACGTCGTGGAAGGTCAGCACCACCGCATGGGGCAGTTTCGGCTTCAACATCAGGAGTAAAGGGGCGGCAATCATGGCTTTTTCGGCGGCCAGATGAGGAGGGCGATGCCCGCTCCCATGAGGCCCACCGCGATTCCTCCAAGGACGTCCGATGGCCAATGAACGCCGCGATAGATACGACTAAACCCAACTAAACTTGCCCACAAGAGCGCAACCCAGCCCCACTTTGCCCTCGGCGTCCCGCGCCAAACGAAGAACAGATAGAACGCGATCGCAAACGACGATGTGGTGTGCCCGCTCGGAAAGCTGTGGTGGAAAAAGGTCTCTTGGGGCACCGCCCAAGGCAGGTTGGACGGTCGCTCGCGGTCGGAGAATTGCTTGAAGATCTGGGGAACGGTCCCGCTGTAGGCGATCACCATGAAGAGGATCGGCCAGACAAAGAACTGCGGGTCGGTGAAGCGCGCCTTGAAGCCGCTCCCCTTCGAGAAAGCCAAGGCGACGAGGATCGCGAGCAAGGACTGGACCCAGCCCAGCCCGGTTGAGGAGATCGCCCAGAAGATTGGGTCGAGCCAGCTTTGATGCCACGTCTGGTGGATCAAACGGAAGACCTGCAGATCCAGTCGTGAGAGGTCTTCCATCGCGCCTATGATTGAACCCGATTCAGGCTCGAACACCAAAACAGGCCGCCAACTTCCCTCGCTCCGGCGGATTTTAGGGTCCGGGCGCATTCCCGCGCGGTTTGGCCAGAGGTGAGGACGTCGTCGACGAGGAGCACCCTTGCCCCCTCGCAGTTGAACGCGGTGAAGGCACCGCTCAGGTTCCGCATCCGGTCGTCGTAGTCCAGGTTCGCCTGAGGCTTGGTATGCCGATGACGGATGAGAATCGCCTCGCGCCGCACCTTTTGCGCGTCCAATGCCTCGCAAAGGAGCTCCGACTGGTTGAACCCTCGGATCGCGCGTCGTCGCCAATGGAGCGGCACCGGCGCGACAAAATCGGCGTCGTCCAGGCTCAGCCGGTCGACGGCACGGGCGAGCTCTTTCGCCATCATCGGGGCGAGGCTGGTTTTGCGATGAAACTTCAGCTCACGTACAGCTTGGCCTGCCCGCGAGCCGTAGTGATAAAGGCAAACCGAGAAGTCGAGCGGGTCGCCCTGGGCGTGGCGTTGCACCTCGAAAACAGGCGAACCAATCTCTTCCCAACACTTCTCGCAGATTGCGGCGGTGCCATCCAGGCCGCAGAGCGCGCACGTTGGCGGGTAGATCGCGGAGAGGAATCGCTCAGAGAATCTGATCCAAGAGCTTTTGGCTGCGCTCATCAAGATCCTCGAGTTGTTCAATGGTGAAGCGTTGGCCTTCAACGCTCAGGATGTGCCAGCGGCCCGGCGTGAGTTCAAACGACGAGTCTCGCCAGTCGCGGACAAAGAACTCGGCTTCGCCTCGGTGGGTTTCCACCACCCATCGCCAAAGGCCGCGCTCATTCGCCAGCGTGTTGATCTTGAGAATCTGCGGCGTGAAGTACCGTCGCTGCAGCTCGGCATCGACGACAGACTTCGATTCGCCATCGAGCCCTTCCATGCTCTCAATGACCCCAATCTCCTTCCCGTCGCTTCCCTTCACCGCGATGAACTCCTTGGGCAGGCTCAGCGGGAAAAGGCGGTGGAGCGAGACGTTTTCGTGGGTCTCGCCGCTCGCGAGGGTGAGGTGCGGCGCACTCGCGCCCTCCTCCAACCGAAACCGTAAGTCCTTGGCCTCCAGCGTCATCGCAGGGTCATTATGGAATACTTTGGCCTCACCATGAAATTCCCCGTTTCGATGCTGACCGACTTCGTGACCACCAAGCTCTCGGCCGATGAGCTCGGCGACTTGCTCACGATGGCGGGGTTTGAACTCGAAGGCATCGAAGAGGTGAACGGCGAGGCGGTGCTCGACATCAAGGTTGTCAGCAATCGGGGCGACGGCCTGAGCGTTCGTGGGCTCGCCCGCGAGGTGCTCGCCAAGGACCGCGCCAGCGCCCCGACCGCCCATTACGACGCAGCCAACCAAGGCTTCCGCGCCGAACTCAGCGGCATTCCGCTCGACACCCCGGGAACCCGCATTCGGATCGACAGCAAGGCCTGTGACCGATTTTCGTGCCTGATCATTGAGGGCTTCGACCCGTCGATCCAAGCGCCCGAATGGATGACCTCGCGGCTGATCAAAGCTGGGATGCGCTCGATTTCGCTGCTCGTCGACCTGACCAACTACGTCATGCTCGAGCTCGGCCAACCGCTCCATGCCTACGACCTCGACAAGCTCGAAGGCGAGCGGATCATTGTTCGCGAGGCCGTCGCGGGTGAAAAGATCACGACCCTTAATGGCGACGAGCACGAACTCCAGCCCGGCCAACTGATGATCTGCGATGCCTCGCGCCCGGTGGGTGTCGCGGGCGTCATGGGTGGGCTCGACACCGAGGTGAGCGAAACCACCACCCGCTGCCTCCTCGAAGGCGCCCATTTTGATGGCCTGAGCGTTCGCAAGACCCGCAAGCAGCTTGGCCTGAACACCGACGCGAGCTACCGATTTGAGCGCTCAGTCGATCCGGAGCTCGTGATGACCGCGATGGGACGGTTCGCCCAGCTCATGCGCGAGATCGCACCGAATGCCCAGCTTGTTTCCATCGAAGAAGTGGTGGAATCGGTCGAGCCGAAGCGCACGGTGAGCCTTTCGTTCGCGAAGGCGACCGCCTGGCTCGGGATGGAGATCACCCCCGAGAACGGGGCGGATTACCTCCGACGGCTCGGCTTCGGAGTCGAGGGCCACGAGCCGGTGCAGGTGACGGTTCCGATGTGGCGACCCGACATCGTGCGCGAGATCGACCTCGTTGAAGAGCTGGGGCGCGTCCACGGCTACGAAAATATCCCGGCCTGGCTGCCCGCCGGATCGACGCCCCAGGGCGGCGTGTGGGAAGAGCTCCACGAGGAAGACCGGATCATCCACCGCCTCGCTGCCCTTGGCCTCACGCAGTGCATGAGCCACTCGCTTCGGCCCGCAAGCCCGCTTGCTGCGGGTGACGAATCGCAGCGCGTCGGTCCTCGCAACCCCGGTTCCCCCGAGCTCGCCTACCTGCGCGATTCGGTCCTTCCCTGCCTTGCCGAAGTTGCCCAACGTGCGGATTCGAAGGACCTCGGCCTCTTTGAACTTGGCCGCGTTTTCGCTACGGGGTCAGGCGGTCGCCGCGAATGGAAGCAGCTTGGCATCCTTCTGAGCGGCCTCATTCAGCCGCTGAATCGCCAGAAGGACACGCCGCCCGAGGCCGACTTCTTCGCCCTCAAGACCATCGTGGCCGACCTCGCCGACCACCTCGGCGTTGAATTCACCTACGTCCAAGGTGCCGACGGAAGGCTCCACAAGGGACGCCAGGCGCGGCTGATGGTGGGCGGTACGGCGGTTGGCGTGATGGGGCAAATCCACCCTGAGCTGGCCGAAGAACTCCGCCTTCCCGCTAACACTCAATTGGCCGAGGTTGACCTCGAATTGCTCCTTGCCCAGCCGTCGTCACGGTCGCTCAGCCGGTCCGTGAGCCGAAACCCAGCGGTTCGGCGCGACTTGGCGATCCTCATCGACCAGTCGGTGCCCTACGCGACGCTTGAATCCACCCTCCGGGAGGCAGTGGGCGAGACGCTAGAGAGCATCTGGCTCTTCGACGTCTTCCAAGGCGCGAACATCCCCGAGGGCAAGCACTCGCTCGGCGTTGCGCTCCAGCTGCGAAAGCTCGGCGGCAACTTTACGGATGAAGAGGCGAACCAGGTTCGGGATCGGGCCGTGGCGGCGATTGCCACCCTCGGGGCGACCATACGGTAACCAACAGGTCCCAAACCAGCTTGCCCAGCCCGAGCACGAGCATGGCCCGGAAACATCGGGGCCAAAGGTGATAGTGCTCAAACTGGTTGAAAAAGGCCATCGGTAGGAAGGCGAGCGTGCTGAGGATCAGCCCGCCGCGCACGAGGACCTTCTGGCGCCAACCGACCACAAAGGCGACAAGGCAGGCGACGACGCCGAGGATCTTCGCCCACATTCGCGGATCGAGGAGGATCTCGGGTCCAAGCTCGAACTGCTTGGCCACGAAGTAACCGTCACGCCCGGCGGGGAGAGCGTAGTCGAGCAGGCTCATGATTGGCCCCGCGAGTCCGGTTCGGGTCTGTTGCTTCTGGTAGGCGCTCACCCCGCTCGGAAGCACCGCATGGCGCACCCAAAGGTAGGCCACGAGCAGGGCAAAGAAAACGCCGAGCAGCTTCCATCGCGGGCGGATGCCTTGGTAGCGCAAGAGAACGCCGCAAGCTACAAGGATGCCGGGAAGCATTACCGCTTGCTCGTAGCTGCCGAGCGCGAGGGCGGTGCTGATCGCGGCAAGGCCGAACCAGGCCCAAACGCCCTTCGGTTCACGCGCGACCACCGCCTCGCCCCGCGTCCGGCCCGGCGGGTCGAGTGGCGACGGCGCAGGTGCGGGATCGCGAGGTGCGCCAAGACGCTCAAAACGGCAATAGGCCGCACCCGCGATGAGGGCGAAGACGGTCATCACCGAGGCGGTCCGACCCGGAATCCACGAGACGATGCGGAAGTTCAGCGGCTGGACCTCGTTCAGTTCGCCCAGCAACCGAACCGCAAGGCAGATCGCAAAGAACCCCAAGATCGGGGTGCCATACCGGCGCCAGGGCCCACCAACCTGGCCCGACGGTGGCCGTTGACGCTCGCGCCACCACGACAGCAGCGCGCCTACCACGACGAGCCCGATGAGAAACGGCAAAAGCGGCGAAGGGTCGATCGCCTGGGGCACTAGCCAGCTCGCGAGCAAAACCGCGCTTCCCGCCGCAGCCCAGGGCTCAGCGGTGAGTTCAGCGACGAACCAAGCCAGGAGTAGCACGCATAGACCGGCAAGGAGCGCATTGGTGAAAAGCCACCCCTTCGCGCTCGTTGGGTGGAGCGCATAGTCGGCCTGGAAAGCGAGGGTCGACACTGGGCGATAGAAGTGATTGCCGAGCGGCCAGTCGCCCTTAAAGTACGCCAAAGGGTCCTTGTTCTGGGCGAGGCTACGCACGGCGGCCTGGGTGTCGGTGTCGGCAAGCGCGGACGAATCCACGACCTGGGTGAAGACCACCCAAAAAGCAGCAATCGCCGCGACGAGGCCGACGATCCACCACTTTTTCATGCCTCGGATTATGACTTGGGAACTCAGGCCCGACCAGGTAACTTATTAAACGAGATGAAACTCCGCACCGCACTCCTGCTGACCGCCGGTCTTGCAACGATGGCGTTCGCCCAAGGCGACCCCTCCAGCAAGCTCATCGGCAAACCTGCTCCCAAGGTTAAGTACACGACTTTCGATGGCAAGTCCACGACTCTCGCCGCTCACAAGGGCAAGGTCATCCTCCTCGACTTTTGGGCGACCTGGTGCGGTCCGTGCAAGGCGTCGATGCCCATGGTGCAGCGACTCGCGAAGCAGTTTGCGGGCAAGCAGGTCGTCGTCCTCGGCGTCTCGACCGGCGAAGAGATCAAGGATGCGATCGCCTATGTCAAGAAGAACAAGTACACCTACAAATTCGGCGGCAACGGCGATGACCTCGCGACGGCGTTCGGCGTGAGCGGCATCCCCCAGCTCTACATCATCGACAAGACGGGCGTCGTCCGGATGGCAAAGACCGGCTTCAACCCTTCGGCTGAGAAGGCTGAAGAGAAGGAGCTCGCGACCGCGATCCTGAAGTACCTCGGCAAGTAAGTCGCTTGCATAAGAAAGGGCGGCCACTCCAGCGAGTGGCCGCCCTTTTTGTTTGCGCCAGTGATTAGCCGAGGCGGGTGACGATTGCCTGACCCATTTCTTGGGTCGAAACCAGGCGAGTACCCTTTTCGAAGATGTCCGCCGTTCGAAGGCCAGCATCCAGGGTCTCTTCGACTGCCGCTTCAATCCGCGTCGCACCTTCGTTGTCGCCAAAGGTGTAGCGAAGCATCATTGCGCCGCTCAGGATGGCCGCAATCGGGTTCGCGCGCTGCTGACCCGCAATGTCGGGCGCAGAGCCGTGGATCGGCTCATAGAGGCCAAACATGCCACCTTCGCGCATCGCGCTGAGCGAGGCCGACGGCAACAGGCCGAGCGAGCCGGTGATCATCGACGCCTCGTCGCTGAGGATGTCGCCAAACATGTTCTCGGTGAGGATGACGTCGAACTGCTGCGGGTTTCGCACCAGCTGCATCGCGCAGTTGTCGACGAGCATGTGGGTCACTTTGACGTCGGGGTTCTTCGCTGCCATGTCGGAGACGACTTCGCGCCAAAGCCGCGACGTCTCAAGCACGTTCGCCTTGTCCACGCTCACGATCTCGTGGCGACGAGTGCGGGCGATCATGAACGCCTGTTCGGCGATCCGCTCGACCTCGTGGACGGAATAGATGCACGTGTCCACCGCCGTCTTGCCGCCATCGCGTCGTTCGCGGGGCTGGCCAAAGTAGATGCCGCCGGTCAGCTCGCGCATGACGACCATATCGACGAGGCCCGCCGCGCCCTTCAGCGGTGAGGCGTTCAGCAGGGGCTTCAGCGTCTTCGCGGGGCGAACATTGGCAAAGAGGTGGAGCTCGGCCCGCAGGGCAAGCAGCGCACCGACTTCGGGTCGAAGGTGGGCGGGTTCAACGTGATCCCACTTGGGACCACCGACCGCACCAAGCAGCACGGCGTCCGACTTCTTGCAGAGGTCGAGCGTCGAGGCAGGAAGCGGGTGTCCGCCGTCGTCGTAGGCCGCACCGCCTACCAGAGCGTCTTCAAATTCGAGGGTTGGGTCAACGGCGCGCAGCACTTTAACCGCTTCGGCGGTTACTTCGGGGCCAATTCCGTCTCCGGCCAACACGGCAACGTGTTTGGGCATGGCGCAAATTATACAGGTCGCGCGAGACTTGCCGCGAACCCTCGCAGCTTGTTTTCATATTCGTCGTAGCTCGACGACTTCGTCAGGCTCTCGCGGAGCACCGCCGCGCCCTGCACGCCCTTGATGTAAAGCGGGATTTGGCCCCGGAGCGCGCGGCAAGCGCGAAGTTCGCCCTGGGCGGGGTCGGCGAGCTGTTCGTGTTCGATGAGCAGCCGCAGATGGCGCAGAGCGGTCTCGATTCGCTCATCGAGGGTGGGATCAGGCGGGGTAGCGTGGCCCATGATCGCGGCGTGGATCTTTTGGAGTGCCCACGGGTTGCTGATCGCAGCACGACCGACCATCACGCCGTCGCACCCGGTCTCGCGCAGCATCTTGAGAGCGTCGTCGGGGGTCTTCACGTCGCCGTTGCCGATGAGCGGCACGGTGACCACGTCGCGGAGCCGTTTGATCAGGTCCCAATCGGCCTCGCCTTCAAAGCCCTGCTTCGCAAAGCGGGCATGGAGGGTGAGCATCTGCGCGCCTGCGTCCTGGAACCGGCGGGCAAGGTCGGGCGCGGCAAACAGGGAGTAATCCCAGCCCGCGCGCACCTTCACCGTCACCGGCACCTTCACCGCCCTCACCACCGACTTGACGATCAATTCCGCGAGGTCGGGATCTTTCAGCAGGGCGGCCCCCGAGCCGGTTCGGCAAACCTTCGGCACCCAGCAGCCCATGTTAATGTCGATGATGTCGGCCCCCATTTCCTCGGCAATCACCGCGGTTTCCGCCATGATCTCGGGCTCGCCGCCAAAGATCTGGATCGCCAAGGGCTGCTCGTCGGGGTGGACGCGCATCTTGTGCTTGGATTTCGCCGCACCGTAGTGCACCGCCATCGCGGAGACGAACTCGGTGAACATCAGGCCGGGTCGACCGATCTCCTTCGCGATGAGGCGAAAGGCGAGGTTGCTGACGTCCTCCATCGGGGCGAGGACAAGCCGGTTGTCGACCGCCACTCCACCCACGGTGAATCCGGTGTGGAGCGGCTTGGACATGGAGGCTATTTTGACATAGCGCGTCTAGGGGGCCCTGAGGAGTTCGCCAAGGGCGTAACGCTTAAGCAGAATGCGCGGCCTTCGGTTCTTGAATGACCAAGGACTCTCTCGTGGAAGAAGCGCCTCGACTTGCCACTCGATCGCTTGGATCTCGACTTCCTTCGCAAGAGCTTTCGCCGGTCGGCGGGGATCGACGGTTCGGCAGACCGCATTTTGGAGCATCGGAGGCAGGCTCGCCGCCGAGAGCGGGAAGTCTTCGCTGAGACCTTGGAACGACTTGTTCGCCCGGACCGCCGCCCGCAGCTTTGTCTCGAATTCCTTTTCTCGGGCAGACCAATGTTGGTCGCGCCAAACGCCGTAGGCGTGGTCAAACATGTCGTTCACCTGGTCCAAGTCGTAGTTCAAGATGTTGAAGTCATGCCAAACCTGGCGGGGTCGTTGCTCTTCGCGTACCGGTGGGTTGAAGATCACGGCGGGACCCGCGCCGGATTTGAACCAGTCGAACCGGAACCCGCGGGTGATCGGACTTCCCTTCCCACGGCGCTTGAATCGGATCACGAGGTGGGTTTCCATTTCGATCTCGGGATTGGCGTGGACGTTTTCTTCAGGGAGCCCGCCGGCTTGACGGGCGACTTCCTCTGAGAAATCCACCCATGCTTCCTCGGGGAGCTGTTTGAGCTTTAGCTTGGTGCGGCCGGTTCGTCTTGCCACCTCGGCGAACACGATGCGGAAATCGGCGGAAGTGCAGACAAAGGTGGGATCGAGCAGCAAGTCCCAGCCGCCGCGGTTGATGTAGGTCACGCCAATTCGCTTCGCTTCTTTGGCGACGTCCTTGTCCAAAACCGTGTGGACCAGCGGCGCGGTGAAGCCGTCGTCTTCGCGCCGACTCCACAAGGCGCGGAACCGCTCGGACGGCCCTTCCTTGACCGGCGCCCGGGAATACGGAAACAGCATGAGGAAGACGAGTTCACTGAGCATCAGCTTTCCGACTTTCGCGATAATCGGACCGGCGGCCCGTTGGGTTTTGCAACAAAAAGGCGCGGGCACTGGTTCCGGTGCCCGCGCCATCGGTCAAGGTCTTACTGACCCGGCTTCATGCCAGGGGTTGGGCCCTTTTCTTCGCCACCCTTGGGGGCGCCGCCGCCAGGAGGGCCATCATAGTCCCCCTTTTGGACCTTTTGACCTTCCTTGCTCTCTTGCGAACCGCAACCCGTCAGGGCCACCGAGCACGCAAGGACAACGGCGAGAATTCCAATCCACTTCATTGGCTTAGAATCCAATCGACGCGCTGTCGTAGCCAGCAGGGCAGATGCCGGTCGTGGTGGCCTCGGGCTTGGTCGTTGCCTTCACAAAGAAGCCAGCGTAGAGTCCGGACGGCACTCCGCCTTGGTCGCCGCGACCCACGAGCTTGCTGTACTTGGCACTGCCATCGGCGAACGCGAAGTTCGTGCCGCCGTTATAGCCTGCCGATTCGACCGGAGTGTGGCCACCCCAGAAGTCGTAGCCCCAACCGCTCGCTCGGGTCGAGATGTTCCAGTACATGCCAGCAACGCCGTTCACGATCTGGCAGGAGTTCCAGTTGTACCAATTCTGGCTCGGGCCAAGGAGAACGGTATTCGCCACGAGCGGGATCGCGGTTTGCGAGGTGATCGCGCCGCCATCGTGCTTGGCGATGTACGTGTTGTAGGTGTAGGTGACGCGGTAGATGCGGGTGGGGTCAGCATCCGCAAAGTTCAGCGCGCCCGGTCGCCAGAAGGTTGGGTCGCGGTAAAGACCGACGGTGTTCGAAGGGTCGCCCATGATGCCGCGGTTCTTCACGTAAGGCTGGACTCGGTCCGCCCAGTGCTGGCTGTTGTTACCGGCGAAGGCAGGGATGACGAGGTAGAAGTCGTCGTAATCCGTGATGTACATCAGGGTTGCGGTCGACAGCTGCTTCATCTGGTTCAGGTCGTTGGTTTTCTTGGCCGCTTGCTTGGCCTGAGCAAACACAGGGAAGAGGATCGCTGCGAGGATCGCGATGATCGCGATAACCACGAGCAATTCAATCAAAGTAAAGGCTTTTTTCATGGCTTTTCTGAATTAATGGCTATGGGGGCGGGGAGCGGCCGTGCTCTTACGCACGATCAGCTCGGGACGACAGAGGGCTGCCCTTGGGGTTGCCAAGGGGTTTTCACAAAGACGGGTGATCTCGTCCATCGCTCGCTTCACCATCTCGGTGAACGGCTGGACGACGGTGGAAAGCGCCACCGGCGACGCGGCGAGGAATCCCGGATCATCGAAGGTGACGAGCGATGCGCCCTCGGGGATCGACCGGCCGCCGCTACCGGCGAGGTGGCAGATCTGAAGGGCGATGATGGGACCGCCCACGACGAGCGCGGTCGGAGGGTTGTTCTCGCCAAGCCTTGCGCGGATCGAGTCTTTGGCCTCGGCGCTGAGCTCGGTTGCGTCGGCGGACCAGGGGTGAACGAAGGTCTCCGCTCCTGGGCAGATCCCCATCGCGGTGGTGTAGCCGCGCAGTCGGTCGATTGAGTTCGCGTCGTTCGGACAAGCGCCGATGAAGTCGATGCGGCGGTGGCCCATTTCAGTGAGGTGTTGGACCGCCATCGCCGCCGCAAGCACGTTATCGCTGTCTATACAGGAGAATTCGGTCCCGGGCCAGGTCGATCCAAGGAGGACCATCGGATGGCCAGAGGCACCCAGTTCGGCGAGCGCCCGCACGTACGGCTGGGGCGGATTGATGACCACGAGGCCATCGAATCCATCCGCGAGCGAGGGGTCCTGGACGAGGTTTTGGAGTCGAATCAGGTCGGTTTGGCAACCATGCTCGGCGGCGCCACCCACGAGGCCAAAGTAGAGCGATCCGAAGTAGTAATTGTTGATCGCGCCCTGAAGGTCTTCGGCGATGACGATGCCGATTTTGAGCTTGGTTTCGGCTCCACGGTCGGCGACAAAGGTTCCCTTGCCCTTCACCCGCTCCAGCCAGCCGTCTTGGACCAGGCTGACGAGCACCTTGTTCAGGGTCATTCGGCTCACGCCGAGCTGGTCGGCCCACTCTGGCTCGGCGGGGAGCTTGTCCCCTGCGGCGAGCTCGCCGTCGCGCAAGACTTCCAAAATGCGGCTGCGAATCAGCAGGTGAACCGGCTGATTCGAGTCTCGTGGCACGGGTGAGCACAGCTTCGTCATTGAATTCTGTGCAACCACTATACGACGGTTTTCCAAAAATGTGTATAGACACATTTCAAAATTTTTCCGGGCACTCGGCGGGCGGCAAGATGCGTAAGGGTCGGCAAATGTTGGCTTCCGTGCTCCTTGCTCTCCAGGTTCCGACCGCGGCCTTTGAAGTCCGCAGTCCAGCGTTTGGCAACCTGACCTATCAGCTTGATGTCGTTGCTGGGCTCCTTCCTTGGGAGAACCCGGCTGCATACAAGGCACTTTGGGACAAGGAGTTCCTTGCTACCGCGGAAGACAAGGCGGCACTCGACAGTTGGCGGCGAGCCCGCGCGGTTCGGCAACCGGCGCGAAAGCCCGGCGGCGTGAACTTCCCTCTCGAAGATCTCTCGGTGCGGAACGACCCCGACAATGCCGCCCGCGGTGCGGGATTTGAGGCGAGCGATCCCACCGACTATGCGGGCCGGATGAAACCGCTTGTGGGCGACAAGCAGTCCGAAGAGCTACTCCGCGTGGCCAATCGGTTCTGGCCGAAGTTCTGCGCATGGTGGGACAAGGAGGCCAAGGCGCCTTCGGAAGTGTTCCGCGAGAAGATGGCCAAGCTGCTCGAGCGGCCCAAGATCACCGATACGGTGGCGCAGTTCATGGCGTTCTATAAGCCCGAGCGAGCTGCGAAAGGTCCGCTAAAGTTCGTGATGCTCTTCAAGCCGGGCAGCGCTACTGGCGACAGCTCTGGCCAGCAGCTCGGACCCTATTCCGTCGTCCAATTCCGGGCGGGCGAAGACCCCAACCAGCGGGTGGACATTGTCCTCCACGAGCTGTGTCACTACCTTTACAACAGCGGTCCGCTTTCCGCTCATGCGCGGCTGCAACAGGACTTTTTGGACTCTAAGCAGCCGGGCGCAATCCCCTGTTTCAACCTCCTCGATGAGGCCCTCGCTACCGCGCTCGGCAACGGCGTTCTCGTGAGCAGGCTCATGAAGCCAGAAGGCTTTGCCCAGTACCTCGCCGCCCCAATGTCGTTCTATGGCCGGCCGGACATTGATGGCGCGGCGAAGGCGACCTTTGGCTGGATCCGCGATTGGCTGGCAAGCGGCAAATCGCTCTTTGCACCGGGTTTTGCCGAGAGTTACATCACGGCGGCGCGCCAGCGGCTCGGCGCTGACCTGGAACGGCCGATGGCGTACTTCTCGCGCATGTTTCTGATTCAAGACAAGGCGTTTGGCCCTGCCCCGCTCATGAGTGTCCGAAACGAATTGAGCGTCGCGAGCCTTTCGGCGTCGATGACCGATTTTCAGGGCACGGAGGCTGCCTCGTCGTTGAAGGCGAATCCGAACATGCCGACCTTGGTGCTCGTCACCCCCCAGCACGCCTCGCGGGTGGAGGCCTTGGGCCTTGGGATCAAGAAGCCGCTTTCGCCGGGCGTTTTTTGTGCTTGGCGCAACCGCTGGACCCCGGCGGTGGTGATCGTCGCCGGGTCGCAGACGGAGGCAGATCGGTTGGTGGCGGAGCTTGCGCGGATGCCGGATTTCAAGGCGTTCAAGGGCTGAGGCTTAAGTCTAGGGTGCCATCAGGTCTTCGTAGGGAATTCGCCGCAAGATCCAGTTTCTTGGCGCCATCGTAAAGTTGCCATTCTCTTGGACAGCAGGTCTCAAACTAAACTCCCAATACGCTTCGACGACCTTGGCAGATTTCGAGAAATACTTCGCATCCAAGTCGTGTCTTGAATATCCAGTCGAAACGAGCCAGGAAATGATTGGTGGAAAGTCTTGAAGTCGAGGCGGAACCTTCGTTGGGAATTTTCGAAACAGAGGATCATTTCGGATTGCATCCTTCATCTTGATAGTGAAGGTGCGATCTAGTTCTTTCCAACGCGCCTTCAGCCACCTCATATATGTTTCGTGTGCATCGGTAAGCACTTTTGGCTCCAAACCTTCGCCACTACTTGCTAGGAATTTCGTCACGGCAGAAGAACTGTATGCATTTACGTACATGTCGGTCACGTCCCGAGTGTCTTGAACCAAAGACTTATCCCTGATGCAGCTGAGCCTTAATCCCACTTCTCGAACTAATCGATCTTTCGGTGTTCGATAATGAACCTTCAAACCCGCATCGACAACTATATCAAACCCAATATCCTTTCTAGGTCGATTGGGGACACTGACTTCTTCATCAAAGTATGCCCGCACACCCTCACGGACCTCAGGTGGCATATCGGACAAATTCCAAATGTATCCTCTCATTGGATAGCCCTGATCCACCAAAGCCACGGGAATCATCTCAGGCGGACACTGCAAAGAGGGCGGAATCAAGGTGATCGTTCTGCGACCATCCGAAACGGCATAGTTTAGCTTTCTCGCTTTCCGTCTTAACTCCTTAGGGTCAAGATTGAGCAGTGAGTCCGCTTCTGGAGGCCGGATCGTTCCGGTAAAGATGATCACAGGTGTCTTCCAATCGTCCTGCGGTTGATTGCGAAGAAGCGAAGTTGTTGAATGCAGTCCGAGCAGAAACGCAAACATTGAAGAAACCCTCCTTTCTGCACATCAGAAGCCATATGGCAGTCGACGTAACCGCATCACGTGGTTTGAAATCATGGAGGAAGCCACGTCGCGAACCGTGACGATGGATGTAATCTCCCAGTACATCTGGTCGATCACAATTTGGTTACTGAACCCATCAATCTCATTCCTGCCAATTGCGGGACGTAAACGGATGGCAATAGATCGCTTTAACATCGGAGGAAGCTCAGCCGCAGTTTTTGGCGTTTTCTTCGGCAAGCCAGCGAAGTCTTCTTGCTTCGCGATTTGAGACCTGAGTTCATCCTTGAAGTGTCCGAGACGGGTCTTCCAAGCATTGTTCAGCCATCGAATGTAGACCTGCTGCGCTTCGGCGATCACCGCGTTTCGCTTCTCGGTTTCCAGACCCACACTGGTGTAAAAGTTGAGCGTTGGCAGCGAAGGTACTGCGGGCTTCGTCGTTGGGATCGAGATCGGGATCAATCGTGGAGACCTTACGGTCGACCAATTTAACTTGAACCCCAGCTCGGCGGGCGGGCCTCCTTTCCAATGACACTTGATCTGCAAGAACGTTTGGACAAGAATGTCAGGGTTCGAATCGTTGATGGCCTCAACTGGGGCACCAAGCCGGGTCGAGAACAAATCCGTAAAGGTGGCCCGAGCAATCGGCTTCAGGTCACTCAGGCGTATAGCCGTCTCACCGAGCTTGAACCCTTGTTCAAACAGCTCAACGGGCAACATATCCGGCGGACAGACCGCGGAGGCGGCGAGGAACACGTTCACGTTCAGCCCCTCCAGCATCCGCATGTTGTTGGCGTTGACCACCGACGGATAGTCAATTGTCATGCCGTTCTGGGCGAGGGCCTGCTCCTTGAGAGAGGTCGTTGCGCCTCCGATGACAACGTTCTGTTTCCGTGGATTCTGGTGAAGCGAGAGTACGGTGAGGGCAACGCCTGCAATGAGCATGAAAATGTCGATCTCCAGGACACACGACGGCCCAAGGCCTTCCGGACGTTCGTCCTAGGTCCCAAAACAAAAAAGCGCCCCCGGAAAACCGAAACCGGTCTTCAGGGGGCGCGGAGGCGATCCTTAGATCACGCCCATCTGGCGAAGCGACGGATAGTGACAAGCCTTGAACTTCTTGCCGCTACCGCAAAGGCAGGTGTCGTTCCGGCCGAGCTTCTTCCACTTCTCTTCCGAAACGCCCGCGAGCGGATCGTTCGGGTTCACCGAGACCGCCGCCTCGATCTCCATCTTCTCCATCGCAGGGGCCGACTCGGTCGCGCCCGCCGCAGGTTCCATCGTGATCTGGGCTCGGAAGACGAGCTTCACGGCCTCGTCGCGAATCTTGCGGAGCGTTCGGTTGAACGCATCGTAGGTTTCGCGCTTATAGGCGATCAGCGGGTCGATCTGTGCATAGCCGCGAAGGCCAATACCTTCACGGATGTACTCAATGGTCTGGAGGTGCTCCATCCAAGCGTCGTTCACTGCGCGGAGCATGACCTGGGTCTCAAGCAGCCGCATCGTCTCTTCGCCGAGGTTGGCAACCTTGGCGTCATAGGCCTCGTTGGCGAGCTCGGTGATGTAGTCGGCGGTCGGCTGACCCGGTGCATGACCCTCAAGGTCGCTGACGGTGGCATAGTCCACCACGGGGAAGATCTCGTTGAGGTCCTCCCAGAGCACTTGGTAGTCAAAGACGCGGCCTTCGGTCTCGTCGATCATCCAAGCGTTCTCCGCGGTCTCCGCCATGAGGTCGGCGATGTTCGCCTTCAGCTCCTCGCGGCAGTCCTTACCAAGCAGGATCTCGCGGCGCATCGCATAAACGTGCTCGCGCTGGGCGTTGAGGACGTCGTCGTATTCCAACGTGTGCTTTCGAGCCTCGAAGAAGTGACCCTCAATTCGCTCCTGCGTCTTCAGGATCATCTTGGTAAGGAATCCAGCGGTGACCTCTTCCATCGGCGGCCACATCTTCAGCGCGGGGTTCTCCATCATGTTCGCGTTAAAGATCTTCCAAAGTTGATCTTCGAGCGAGACAAAGAAGCGCGATTCGCCGGGGTCGCCTTGGCGACCGGCACGACCTCGAAGCTGGTTGTCGATTCGGCGCGACTCGTGTCGCTCCGTACCGAGAATGAACATGCCACCTAGCGCGCGGACTTCTTCCGCCTTCGCGCGCCGCTCTTGGTCATCAAGCGGGAGGGGCGGGGCAGCGCGTTCGATGCCACCGCGCCGGAAGCTCTGGAACGTCTCGTCGATCGCGGTCTCAAACTCGGTGTCGCCGCTGCTCGCTCGGCTTCGCTGAACTTGCTCGTCGTCAATGCGTCCGCCGAGGAGGATGTCAACGCCTCGACCTGCCATGTTCGTGGCGATCGTGACCTGACCCTTTCGGCCCGCTTCGGCGATGATGAGCGCTTCTCGCTCGTGGAACTTCGCGTTGAGAACGTTGTGGGGGATGCCGTGGCTGAGCGCCTCGTGCAGGTACTCCTTGTTCTCGTCGCCGAGCTTCCACGCGCCAAGCATCCAAGCGGTCCAGGTGTCGCCCATCGGGTTGACTTCCCAACCGAGCTGCCGCATGAGCGCCTCAACTTCTTGGCGGTTCCACTGCTCAATTTCGGTCTCGTAGATTCGCTTTGCGTCCTTAGCTTCCGATCCCTTGATCGTCTTCGAGGTGATCAGCGCATCCTTCAATCGCTCGGAGATGACGAGGTTCTGCAGTCGCTCGGGAGCGAGCCAGGCCGAGATGACCTCGGACATTTCAATCGAGCGGGTACCGACGAGGACGGGCTGCTGCTTCGTGTAAAGCCGCAGGATTTCCCACGTCACGCCGCGGAACTTCGCTTCTTGGGTCTTGAAGACGATATCCGGATGGTCGATTCGCTGCATCGGTCGGTGGGTCGGCACGCTGACGACGTCAAGGGCGTAGATCTTTCGGAACTCGTCCTCTTCAGTCTTCGCGGTACCGGTCATGCCAGCGAGCTTTTCGTAGAGTCGGAAGAGGTTTTGGAAGGTGATCGTCGCGACGGTCTGGCTTTCGCGCTGGACGGGCACGCCTTCCTTTGCTTCGAGCGCCTGGTGAAGTCCGTTGCCATAGCGGCGACCGAACATCATTCGACCCGTGTTCTCGTCGACGATGACGACCTCGTTGCCGCGAACCACGTAGTCCACGTCCTTGTCGAACAGTCCGTAAGCCTGGACCGCCGCGTTGAGGTGGTGCATCAACTTCGGATCGGAGGCAATGTTGTCAATGTTGAGGATCTGCTCCACGGTGTCCATGCCCTCTTCGGTGAGGGTGGCTTCGTGGTTCTTCTTGTTGACCGTGTAGTGCTCTTCCTTCTTCAACTGGCGGACGACGGCATCGACCACGCGATAAACCGACGTGTCTTCCATCGAAGGGCCGCTGATGATGTGCGGGGTTCGCGCCTCGTCGATGAGGATCGAGTCGACTTCGTCCACGATGGCGAAGTGGAGTTCTCGCATGACGAGGTCGTCCTCGCTGAACGCCATGTTGTCGCGCAGGTAGTCAAAACCGAACTCGTGGTTGGTGCCATAGACGATGTCACACGAGTAGGCATCCCGCCGCGAGCAGCGCTCGAGGTTCAAGTATCGCGGGTCTTCGTTATGGGCGCCGGGCACGTAGCGATACGAACCACCGAGTTCGTCGCTATCCGGGCTCTGGCCCTGGATGATGCCGATGCTCAGGCCAAGGAAGTGATAGATCGGACCCATCCAAACCGCGTCACGACGAGCAAGATAGTCGTTGACGGTGACGAGGTGCGCGCCGCGACCGCCGAGGGCGTTGAGGACCATCGGAGCGACCGCGACGAGGGTCTTACCTTCACCGGTCTTCATCTCCGAGATGCGGCCTTGGTGGAGCACCGCTCCGCCGACAAGCTGGACGTCGAACTGCCGCATGTTGAGCAATCGCTTGCTCACTTCGCGGACAACGGCAAAGACTTCGGGCAGGAGTGCGTCGGTCGTTTCGCCGCTTGCGAGCCTCTCTCGAAACTCGGGCCCTTTAGCGCGGAGGTCGTCGTCAGAAAGGACTTGGATGGCCGGCTCCATCGCATTGATGCGCTCGATGATCGGCATGACGAGGTCAACGTCCTTCTTGGACGTGTCAAACATTTTTCGTAACCACTGAACGGGCATGGATTTATGGGTGGATGGGGGTGGTGCTCAGCACCGCAGGGCACTCTGGTGGGCAGCGCCGAGGTTCGAGATCAAAGGGGTTGGTGAACCTACGAAAGAGGTCCGTCTCGAAACCTTGCGGAGGCGGCAAGGGAAAGCGTCCTGAACCGAACTTCGCGAACGGGCAAGATGACCGAGCGGGGTTCGAGGTCAGTTGAGGTCTGCGGCGTCGCCTTTTGGACGGCTTCAGACTCTTCAAGCGCGTGCAGCAGAACCGTGAGTTCTTGGTCGCTGATCGATAAGCCCTGTGCGAGCTTCCGCGCAAGCGGCGTGTTCCAGACGTCCGGCAACGCCCCACCCTTCGCAACGGGCGTTGCGTGGTGGAATAGCAGCAGACACAGGACAGGCCAAAGGGGAAGCATTGGAGCTCTTCTCGTATTATAGACGCTCGAAGGGCAGGTCCTACTCCCTGAAAGTTTTGATTCAGAGCACAAACATCGCCACGACGGCAATGCTCATCGCCGCCGCAGTGAACCACCCAATCCCTTTTAAGATCGGCGGATTCACGTGCTTGCCCATGATGTCGGACCGACTCGTGAGCCAGGTCACCATCGCCACGAGGGGCGGAGCGAGGATTCCATTCACCACCGCTGCGATGAACAGCGCCTTCACCGCCGCGACCTTCGCAAAGCTGAGACCGAGCCCCATGAGCACGGCGAGGATGAGGATCGCATAGAAGTGGGGAGCGGCGCGGGGCTTGTCGTCGAGCGACCCCTTCCAGTTCATCGCCTCGCTGAGGGCATAGGCGGCCGACCCGGCGAGCACGGGGACCGCGAGGACGCCCGCGCCGACGATTCCCAGCGCGAAGAGCAAGTATGCGGCTTCACCCGCGACGGGACGAAGGGCGGTTGCTGCCTGTTGGGCCGACTCGATCGGAGGCATCCCGGGCTTGTGCAAGGAGGTCGCGCTGGTGAGGATGATGAAGAACATCACGACGCCAGCCCAGCCCATCCCAGCGACAACGTCGGTGGTCGCGGACCGTAGCCGCGACGGTAACAATCGCTGCCAGTGGCCGACGCCGGCATGGGATTCGCGGATCTCTTCGACCTCTTGGGCCGATTGCCAAAAGAACATGTAGGGCGTGATCGTGGTGCCGAGAACGCCGACAAGCGTGGCAAGGTACGCCCGGTCCAGCTCAATGTGGGGAATGACGGCGGCGCGAAGCACCTCGCCCCAGTTCGGCTTGGAAAGGAAGGCGGCGAGAATGTAGGTGACGAGGGTCAAGGTCAGCCACTTGAAGATCTTCGCGAGCCGCTTGTAACTCCAAAAGACCACCGCAACGGTGAGGCCTATTGCGATGACCGGTAACCAGAGTCGGTGGGAGACTCCGCTCACCATCTCGAGCGATTCCGCCATGCCCGAAAGGTCGGCGGCGATGTTCACGACGTTGGCGACGATGAGGAGAACGCAGGCGGTGACGAGCAGCCAGCGCGGACTGTACTGGCGCAGCGCGGCGGCGAAACCTTCCCTTGCCACGAGGCCCAGCCGGGCGCACATGAGCTGGACGCCGGTCATGAGCGGGAAGGTGAAGAGGACGGTCCAAATCAGCCCAAAGCCGAACTGCGATCCGGTGACGGAATAGGTTGAGATGCCACTCGGGTCGTCGTCCGCCGCACCGGTGACGAGCCCGGGACCCAGGTCACGAAAGAACCTCTTTGCTCGATCGATGGGCCCGGGGTGGCGCGACTTGGACATCCACCTTCAGCATAGCCCCCTCGTGTCATCCCGAAAAAGCAAAATCAGTTCTAGACCAAGGCATTCGCTTGACCTACTTGCATAAATTGCAGCTACTGTGCATAATATGCGTATGTCAGAAACGAAAGAGTCGCGCATGGCTCTCATTAGGCGTCTCTTGATCAACCTGGAGGTGCCCAGCCAGGAGGCGCTCGTCCGCGAGCTCACCCAGGCCGGATTCGCGGTCACCCAGAGCAGCATTAGCCGTGACCTCGCCGATATCGGAGTCGAGAAGGTGCGCGGACGCTACGTCCTGCGCGCCGCCACCGAGGCGCAAGTCCTCGGCATCCACTCGGCACGCCCCGCCGGTCCCAACCTGCTTGTGCTGCGGACCTCGGTCGGTGCGGCCCAAGTCGTGGCCTACAAGCTCGACCAGCTCGGGCTCAACGAGATCGTTGGCACGGTGGCGGGTGACGACACGATCTTCGTCGCCACGACAGGAACTGAGGACCAGTTCTTGATCATGAAGGCACTCGGCCTCGCCGAAGCGACAAGGAAGGGCCGATGAAGGTCGCGCTCGCCTTTTCCGGTGGTCTCGACACGAGTTGGTGCGTGCCCGTGCTCCGCGAAATGGGTCACGAAATCGTCACCGTGACCGTCGATGTGGGTGGCTTCACCCCGGCGGAGATCGACGAGATCAGGGAGCGCAGCGCCGCGCTTGGCGTGACCGAACACGTCTTTGTCGACGCCTCCGAGGCGTTCTTTGACGAGATGATCCGGTTCCTCATCGCCGGCAACGTTCTGCGCGGCGGAACCTATCCCCTCTGCGTCGGGGCCGAGCGGTCGCTCCAGGCCCGTGAGGTCGCCAAGGTCGCCCAGGCAGTAGGTGCAGAGGCGATTGGCCACGGCTGCACCGCCGCCGGCAATGACCAGTTCCGATTTGAGACCGCGCTGCGGACCCTCGCGCCCGACCTCGTCATCCTCGCTCCCGTCCGCGACCAAGCTCCCGCCCGCGCGGCCCAGCTTGCCCTCCTCAGCGCGAACGGCATCGACTTCCCTGCCCAAAAGGCGGCCTACAGCATCAATTCCGGCCTCTGGGGCGTGACGATTGGCGGCGAAGAGACCACCGGCACCGACCGAACGATCCCTGAGTCGGCGTGGCAACGCACCCGAGGTGCTCTCGACACCCTTAAGCCCGCGACCCAGCACATCCTCGGCTTTGAGCAAGGCATCCCTGCATCTCTCGACGGCGTGAAGATGTCGCCGATTGAGGTGATCCGCGCAGTCGACGAACTCGCCGCCAGCTATGGCCTTGGACGGGGCATCCACCTCGGCGAGACGATCCTTGGCATCAAGGGCCGCGTCGCCTTTGAAGCACCCGCCGCGAGTGTCATCATCCCCGCCCACCGCGAGCTAGAAAAGCTCACCCTGACCAAGCGACAGATCAGCATGAAGGATGCGGTCGCCGCGATGTATGGCGAATGGGTCCACGAAGGCCTCGCCACCGAGCCAGCCGCCCGCCACGCAGAGGCACTCTTCATCGACTCCCAGAAGCACGTCACCGGCGAGGTCCACTTTGAACTTCGCACCGGCAGCCTCTTCTTTACCGGCGTCACCAGCCCCTACTCGCTCCACGCTGCCTCACGCGCGGTTTACGGCGAAGCGGTCGGCGAATGGACGCCGGATGATGCGCGCGGCTTCGGTCGGCTCTATGGCCTGAGCGGCATTCTCCACGCCCGCACGGAGGTGAAGCCGTGAGGCCCCTCTTGCTCGACAAGATCGCGAGCGTCACCCTCAATTGCAACCTCCGTCGCGAGGTGCGTGTGGCCGACGAGTACGCCTGCCGCGAAGGCGACGTCATTGCGGTGCGCCTGCTCACAAGCAAGACAAACTACAACGCCCTTGAGCTGAGTACGGGTCGTATGGCTACCCTCAAAGAGGGCGACGTCTTTGCGGGGGCTCTCGGCCACCGAAACGCGGTCCAAGGCTATGCGGGTCACATCCCCACCGTGCTCAAAACCGGTGATGAGGTCAACCTCCTCAACCTTGGCGGCGTCCTCGGGATCTGCGATTCTCATTCTCCCATCGTCGGTCCGCCCCACGTCTGCGAGGTCCTCGGCAACGTCCTCACCTTCCCCGACCTGCACTCCCGGCGCGGCGTCCCCGCGAACATCGCGAGCAACTGCCCCGAACTCGACTCCAAGCTGAGCGACGACCTTCCGCCCATCATCGCGGTGGCAGGGACGAGCATGAACAGCGGCAAGACCGAGGCCTGCCTGACCGTCATCCAGCGGCTGGTCCACCACGGTTATAAGGTTTCTGCCGCCAAGGCGACCGGCGTGAGCCTTCGCCGCGACATCCTCGGGATGGAGGATGCAGGGGCGAAGGAGATCATGATCTTCACCGACCTCGGTGTCGTCACCACCCAGAATTCGAACGCCCCCGGGCTGGCGAGGACGATGCTCAACCGCCTCGCCGCCAACAAGCCCGACGTGATCGTCCTCGAGCTTGGCGATGGCCTCATCGGCGACTACGGCGTCAGCGCGATCCTCAACGAGAAGGACATCGTCAAAGCCCTCCACTGCATCATTCTCGCCGCTGCCGACCCCGTCGGTGCGCTCGGCGGCGTCAACGTCCTCACCGAGCGGCACGGCCGAACGCCGAGCCTGATCACCGGTCCTGCGACCGACAACATCGCCGGCATCCGCGTCATCGAGCGCGAAACTGGCGTTCGCTCGCTCAACTCTCGACACTCTGCGGCCGAAATCGCCGAGCACCTTCTCAAATCCATGGAGCACTCTCATGCCTAAGAAATCCATCCCTGCCGTCGTGCTTGGCGGCAGCGGCTACGTCGCTGCGGAAATGCTCGGCCAGCTGTTCAACCACCCGTCATTCTTTGTCGAGACCGTGGTTTCGTCGTCCAACGAAGGCGTCCGCGTGGACGAAGTTTTCCCGCACCTCACCGGCGTGGCAGAAGACCTCACGTTTGGCTCCATTGAATCGGCCCGATCGCGCATCCAGGGTCGACGGCAGGTCGCCGTGTTCAGCGCGATGCCGCATGGCGAAACCGCCGGAATTCTCGCCGACCTTTTGCAGGGTGAATCGGCGGCGAAGGTTGTCGACGTTTCTGCCGACTTCCGCCATGTCGACCCCGAGCTTTATCAATCGATCTACGGAAAGGCTCACCCCGCTCCTGAGCTCCTGCGCCAATTCCACTGCGGGCTGCCCGACCTCGAAAAGTCCGATCCCGGCGACTTCATCAGTCACCCGGGCTGCTTCTCGACCGGGATCACCCTCGGGCTTGCGGGTCTCTACGCCGGCAACTGGATCGAGCCGAGCGTCCAGGTGAGCGCGGTGACCGGCAGCACCGGCGCGGGTCGCCAGCCGGGCGCGGGCACCCACCACCCGCACCGCCAAAGCTCGATGTGGGCGTACCAGCCGCTGGTTCACCGCCACACGCCCGAGATCACTACCCTGCTCAAGCCCTTTGCGCCGGAGGCCCAGATTGCCTTCGTGCCCCATTCGGGTCCGTTCTCGCGCGGGATCCATTCGACGATCTTTGGGCGATTGCAGACCCCAGCGTGGGCCAAGGACATCGTCGAGAGCGTCGCCGCATTTTATGCACATTCCCCGTTCATCAAGGTCTCGGAAAAGATGCCGACCCTGAAAGAAGTTGTGGGCACCAACCGTTGCCACCTTGGCGTCGCGGTCTCAGGCACTCAGGTGATCGTCACGTCGGTGATGGACAACCTGGTGAAAGGCGCGGGCGGCGGCGCGATTCAGTGGATGAACCGCCTCTTTGGACTCGATGAGAAGGAGGGGCTTGTACATGCCGTCCCTGGCTGGATCTAGTCCCGAGGTTCAGGTCTATTCGCGCTTGCCGGTCACCCTGGTTCGGGGTGAGGGCTGCCGCGTGTGGGACGAGGATGGCAAGGCTTACCTCGACCTTTACGGCGGCCACGCGGTCGCCGCTCTCGGCTACGGACACCCGGCCCTGACCCACGCGATTGCCACCCAAGCCCAGGACCTGCTTTTCCAGACCAACGCGGTGCATCTCCAGGTTCGTGACCGGGCGATTGCGCGCCTCGTCCAGGCCGCGCCCGAGGGCTTGGATCAGGCCTTTTTGGTGAGCAGCGGTGCGGAGGCGAACGAGAATGCCCTTCGACTCGCGTTCCTGAAGACCAAGCGGTCGCGCGTCACCGCGCTGACCGGCGCGTTTCATGGCCGCACCGCCGCGGCGGGGGCGATCACCTATGGCAATGCGGGTTGGTTCGGCTTTCCCCAGGCTCCGTTTGAGGTCGATTGGCTTACTCCCGAGGCTTTCGACGCGATTGAAACCGCAATCACGGCGGACACTGCCGCCGTCATCTTTGAGCCGGTCCAAGGCGTCGCCGGGGCGGTTGATTTGAGTCCCGAGTTCGCCCAGCGGGTTGCTGCACGGTGCCGCGAGGTTGGCGCCGTATTGATCGTCGATGAGGTCCAAACCGGAGTGGGACGAACGGGAACCACCTTTGCGGTCGAATGGCTCGGCATCAATCCCGACATCCTCACCACCGCGAAGGGGCTTGGTGGCGGCTTCCCCGTCGCGGCCGTGCTGTGTAGCGCAGCGATTGGCGATGGAATTGGCAAAGGCACGCTTGGGACGACGTTTGGCGGCGGGCCAGTGGCCTGCGCGGCCATAGAGGCGGTCCTCGGCGTGGTTGACGAGCCAAGTTTCCTCGCTGCTGTGCGTCGGCGGGCTGAACTCCTCGCCGAGACCGCCCTCGCGGCGGGAGTCCACCGCGTCACCGGCATGGGTTTCCTCATGGGTCTCCACGTCGGTCAACCGGCGGGTCCGGTCCGGCAAATGCTCCTTGAGAAGGGCTTCCTCACCGGCGACGCGAAGAACCCCGAAGTCGTCCGCCTTTTGCCGCCGCTGATCCTCAGCGACGCGGAAATCGCCGAGTTCGGAACTGCCCTCGCGGAGGTCCTCCGATGAAGCATTTCTTGAGCCTCAGCCAGTTCACCCGCGACGAGGTCCAGGCCCTCGTCGACCTTGCCCGCGAGCTGAAGGCGAACCCGATTGGCGAGCGGATGCACCGCAAGGTGGTTGGCCTGCTCTTCATGAACCCGAGCCTCCGAACCCTCGCGAGCTTCCAAGCAGGCGTCGGCCATCAGGGCGGAATATCGGTCGTCATCCAACCCGGCGCAGGCAGTTGGAGCCTCGAGCTTCGTGATGGCGTGGTGATGGACGGCGAGGCAGTGGAGCATGTGCGCGAGGCGATTCCGGTCCTTGCCTCGTACTGCGACCTCCTCGGTATCCGGTCCTTCGCGGGTCAGAAGGACCTCGCGGAAGACCTCGACGATGCGACGATTCAGCGTCTCGCCAGCTTCAGCACCAAGCCGGTCATCAACATGGAATCGGCGAGCGACCACCCGTGTCAGGCCCTTGCCGACTGGATGACCCTCGACGAGCTGGGCATCCCGGCGAGCGGCAACTTTGTCCTCACCTGGGCTTGGCACCCCAAGCCGCTGCCGTATGCGGTGCCGAACGCCGCCCTGATGATGGCGGCCCAGCGCGGGATGAACATCACGGTGCAGTGCCCGGAAGGCTATGCCCTTCCCAGCCGCATGATCGACCGGGCCCACCAGCTTGGCGCGGCGAGCATTCGCACCTGCCATAACCGCACCGAAGGGATGGCGGGCGCGCAGGTCGTGTACTGCAAATCGTGGTGCTCGGAGGAGTTTTACGGCCAGCCCGAGAAGGAGATCGCCAAGCGGGCAGGCCTGCGAGATTGGTGCCTCAGCGAGAGCTGGTTTGAACCTGCGGTCCCGGATGCGAAGGTCATGCACTGCCTTCCGGTCCGCCGCAACGTGAAAATTGCCGACGAGGTCTTGGATGGGCCACGGTCGGTCGTCATTCAGGAGGCCGAGAACCGCCTCCACGCCCAAAAGAGCGTGATGATTTCCATGCTCGAAGGATTGAAACCATGGAACTGATCTCAGTGAAAGGACTGCGGGCGGCCCTGCCCTACCTGCGCCACTTTGGTGGCAAATTGTTCGTCGTCAAGGTCGGCGGTGAGGCGCTGGAATCGCGCGAAACGATCGACTCGCTGGTTGAGCAGCTCACGATTCTGCACCAGCTGGGCATTCGGTTTGTCCTTGTCCATGGCGGCGGGACTCAGGCCACCCAACTCGGCGAAAGGCTCGGCGTGGAGTCGACGTTTATCGAGGGTCGGCGGGTCACCAGCCCCGAGGCGGTGGACGTGCTCGTCATGGCGCTCAACGGCACTGCACGGACGGCGATCCTGAGTTCGTGTCGAAGGCACCAGCTCCCTGCGGTCGGCGTTTCCGGCGTCGATGCGGGCATTGTTCGCGCCGAAAAACGTCCTGAGGTCAAGCTCAGCGACGGAACGAAGGTCAACTACGGCCAGGTCGGCGACATCTGCGGCCTGAACCTTGAACCCCTTCGTGGCTTGATTGAGATGGGCACCGTGCCCGTGGTGAGCTCGCTGTCGGCGGATGACGCGGGCACCGTGTTGAACATCAATGCCGACGACGTCGCCGCCGCCCTCGCGGTCGGACTCCAGGCGACTAAGCTCGTGATGGTCACCCAGCCGCGCGGCATCCTCACTGACATCGCCGATCCCCAGTCGCTGATCTCCGAGCTCACCCTTGCCGAACTCGCTGACCTCGAAGCCAAGGGGACGATCAAGACCGGCATGTTGCCGAAGTCGAAGGCCGTCCGCACGGCCCTCACCGGTGGCGTCGAGAGCGTCCACATCGTTTCGTATGACTTCCCCGACGCGATCCTCGTTGAGGTCTTCACGAACGAGGGCTGCGGCACGATGATCGTTCAAGGAGCGACTGCTTGATCGACGCCGACGCCGTCCTCAGCCTCCACCGCGAGCTGATCGAGATCCCCTCGCTTTCGCATGAAGAAGGCCCCATTGCCGACTTCGTCCAGGCGCGCCTCGCACGGTCGGGGGCAAAGGTCATTCGTCTCGGCGACAATGTCATCGCCCACGGTGGCAAGCCGCCTCGATTGCTCTTAAACTCCCACCTCGACACCGTGCCCCCGACCTCCGCGTGGACGCGGCCGCCCCACCAGGTAACGACCGAGGACGGCAAGGTCTATGGCCTCGGATCGAACGACACGAAGGGCTCCGTCGCGGCGATGATCTCCGCCTTCGAGCACCTCTTCGCGGCGGGTCATCAGGAAGTCGCGATCATGCTTGTCCCCGAGGAGGAAACCGGCGGAAAAGGCACCGAGCTCGCTTGGCCGCATGTTCGCGATGAACTCGGATGGTGGCCGGAGGCGATCCTTGTCGGTGAACCCACCGAGATGCAGATTGGGGCGTCGCAAAGTGGCATGCTCGTCCTCGAGCTCGTGGCCAAGGGCGTTGCCTCGCACGCCGCGAATGCCACCTCGAACCCGATTTTTGACCTCGCCGCCGACCTTCTCCGTGTGAAGGAGCTTGGCGGCCAACCGACCGTCCTCACCGGGGCCACCGCCCGAAATCAGGTCCCCGCCGAGGCCAAGGCGGTCATTGACTTCCGCACCCGCCCTGGGACCTCGCACGACGCCCTCATCGAGCGGCTTGAGACCGAATTGACCTCTGAAGTCGGCGTTCGTTCGCGTCGGCTCGGACCCTTTGCCTGCCCCGATGGCAGCCCGCTCATCGATGCGATCCAGCGCGCGCTGCCGGGCGCGAAGCCTTTTCACAGCAACACCATGTCTGACCTCGTTTTCTTCCAA
This sequence comes from Armatimonadota bacterium, assembly GCA_018268355.1. Classification (GTDB taxonomy): domain Bacteria; phylum Armatimonadota; class Fimbriimonadia; order Fimbriimonadales; family Fimbriimonadaceae; genus JAFDWR01. The sequence continues at coordinate 898,309 of JAFDWR010000001.1, forward strand.
GGCTGCCATGCGGTCAAGATCGGCCCTGGCCTTTCCGCCCGCAGCCACACCTCCGACGAGTTCATCTTTGCCGACGAGGTCGTCGCGGGGGCGGTCGGCTATCTCGCGATTGCCAAGGAGGTGCTGGGTTGAGCGCGGGGCGACTTTGGGACAAAGGCGGAAGCCTGGACGCGAAGATCCTCGCGTTTACGGTCGGAAGCGACCCCATTCTAGACCTTCGACTCGTGCCATTCGACATTCATGCGTCGATTGCCCACGTTCAGATGCTCGGCAGTTGCGGCCACCTTGCGGCGGACGAAGCCGATGCCCTGGTGAAGGGTCTGGAGTCGGTCGGGGCGGATTTTAAGGCCGGGAAATGGTCCATTGAAACCAGCCAGGAAGATTGCCACACCGCGATTGAATATCACCTGACCGAGCGGCTTGGGCCGCTGGGAGGAAAGGTCCACCTAGGACGGTCCCGAAACGACCAGGTGCTCACCGCGATCCGGCTGTTCCTTAAGGCCGAAATCGGGGCAGCGCGAGGGCGACTCTCGGCCCTGCTCGAAGCCTTTGATCGCTTGATTGCCGCTCAAGGCTCAATCGCGATCCCGGGATACACCCACACCCAGCAGGCGATGCCGAGTTCGGTCGCGCTTTGGGCGGGCGGGTTCAGTGGCGAGCTTGCGAGCTGCGCCGCGCTGCTTGATGCGGCCTGGGCACTGGCTGATCAGTCGCCACTTGGCTCGGCGGCGGGTTACGGCACGCCCGGACTCACCCTCGACCGCGCCGAAACCGCGCGACTGCTCGACTTTTCGAAGGTGCAAGAGCCGGTCACCGCGGCCCAGCTCAGCCGTGGGAAGGCGGAATCCGCCCTTGGCTTTGCGCTCGTCCAGATTCTAGGCGACCTCGGTCGACTCGCCGCCGACATCTGCCTCTTCGCCAGTCAGGAGTTTGGGTTCGTGCGCCTCGACGATGACGTTTCGACCGGCTCGAGCATCATGCCTCAGAAGCGGAATCCCGACGTCTTTGAGCTCATTCGTGGTCACGCAACCCAGGCCCAGGCCGACCTTCTCGCCTTGCTCGGCCTCACCACCGGCCTGAGCAGCGGCTACCACCGCGACCTCCAGCTGATGAAGGAAGCCCTTTTTCGGCTCGTTGATCGTGGTGCGGCGGTGATGGAGATCGCTGCGTATGCCCTCGGCCGCATCCACTTCGACGCCGCGCGTGCCGCCGAGATCACCACGCCGGGGATTCATGCCGCCGAGCGCGCGTTTACCCTTGTCCAGTCGGAGGGGATTTCGTTCCGCGAGGCGTACCGCCGCGTTGCCGCGGAGGGTTAGGGACGGATTCGGGTTTTCTCCAAGAACTCCATTAGCGCACTGCCGAACTTGGGGTTGCTGAGGGTCGACACATGGTCTGCGCCCTCGATTTCGACCACCTTGCTGCCAGTAAGCAATTGCCGGGAGGCCTCCACTGCCCGCTTCGTTGAGTCCGATTCCTTGCTGCCATAGACAAACAGAACCGGCAGCTTCGCTCGCTTGAGCTTCTCGGGCTCGACGGCAAGGTCCGGGAAGCTCAGCCCAGCGGCGGCGAGGGCGCGAAGGTCTTTGCCGCGAAACATCGCGGCCGCGATCACGTCGGCTTGCTCGCGGGTGGGCTTCGGCTTGTTGCTGGGGAGAACGGAGAGCAGGTACGAACCCATGCCCTTCCCCGCTTTCACCGCTTCAGCAAACGCGAGGACTTCGCCCGCAGGCTTGCCCTTCGCCGGACCCAGAATCGGGGCTTGGCCGCCCATGATTGCGGAGACGATTCGCTCCGGATTGAGCTCGATCATCTTTCCGACGATGAATGCCCCCATCGAATAGCCGACGATTTGGGCGCGCTTCAGCTTGAGGTGGTCCATCAGCGCAAAGACGTCGCTCGCCATCGCCTTGCCGTACTGGCTCGGCTCATACAGTTTTTGGCTCCGGCCGTGACCGCGACAGTCGATCGCGATGATGCGAAAGCCCTTCGGCGCAGAGAGTTTTGACCTTCCCCGTTCATCGACGCCCCAAGTCGTAAGGTCGCCCTGCCAGCCGTGGATGAGGATCACCGGCTGACCGCTTCCAGACTCGGCGTAGTGAATCTTGACCCCATTCGTCGTGAAGTCCGCTTCTTTCGTGGCCGCTTCGGGCTGGGCCCAGGCAAGCGAGAGCGCAGTGAGGGCGATCCAGGTGTGCACGGCTTCGTTTTATCCGGTTGGGGGACGGGCGCGGGCGGACAGACTTCCGAATTGAGCCTTTTTGCTCAGAGGTCCAAGCTAAAAAGCCAGCTGATGTAATTCGTGGTCGGCCAGTCGAACGTGCCGACGAGCTTCATCCCAAGATGGTCGTAAAGCGCGTGGAGGCGGAAGGCGTTTTCCGACGTGTCGCACATCAGCCTTTCGCAGCCCCAGTCACTCGCTTCGCCCTTCACCACATCGAAGAGTTGCCGCCCAACGCCCCGCCCCTTCCATTCGGGCAAGATGCCGAATTGGCCAAAGATCGCGACGGCAGGATCGCGATACTCGGGGATCAGGTGGTCGGGGTCGGCCCGTTCGAGGTGAATGGTGCCGATCCATTCGTCTTCCGCCATCGCAAGCCATGTCGGTCCTGACGCGCACCGCTTGCGGGTCATTTCGACCGGTTGGTCCGTGGCGGTGAAGCGCTGATTGGTCAGCAGCCACTCGGCATAGGCGGCATGGAGCAGGTCGGTGAGCCGCTCGTACGAGTCGCCCTCTTCGAACCTGCGAATTGTGATCTCAGCCACGGTTCACCCTTCGCTGACTGCTGAGCGTGAAGTCGTATTGTTGGGCAAGGGCGGCGAGCTCGCCGAACCGGCGGCGGTAGGTGTCGCCGATCTCGCGGTAGCGGCTGGCGGTGATCGACTTTCCCGCGAAGTCGGCAAAGTCGCTGGCAATCGCCGACTTCCAAATATGGGTGTCGACGGGGACGGCTTCGCCGTGGTGGTAACCGAAGAGTGCGATGCAGTCGGCGACCTTTGGGCCGACTCCGGCGAGTTCGACGAGGCGGGTGGTCACCTCTTGGTAAGGCAGTTGTTTCATCTCTTGCAGGGATTCCTCCCCGCCCCAACTTTGAACCTGCTTCGAGGCGGCGGCAAGGTATTTGGCGCGGTAACCGAGCCCCTTCTCGCGCCAGTAATCCTCGCCCTTATTCGCGACCTCCTCGGGCCTCGGGAATCGTCCGTCGGCGAGTTCGTGGAGGGCGTCGTGCATCTGGGTGATTCGCGCGACGTTCGAGTTTTGGCTGAGGAGGAAGCCGACGATGACGTCGAACGGGGCTTGGGGCCGGATGAGCCGTAGGCCGGGGAATGCCTCGACGGCAGGAGTCAGGCGCGGGTCGCGCCGAAGGAGCTCTTCGCGACGCACAGCGTGGTCGATTCCCCATTCAAAGTAGGCAGTCCAGCGGTCCTCGCTGGCGTCGGAGTCGAGCCACCAGTCGGACCCCCGCACCTCGATCTCCAGGTTCGCGTCGCCGTCGCCGCCCCGCCAGATTCCCGGCACGACTTCGCGCCACCGAAAGCTCATGCCCGAGCTCAGGCAGAGCCTTGCATCGATCTCATCTGCCGCGCCGCGCCAGACCCAGCGGCTCAAAGGGCCCCTTCGGGAAGCATGGCGAGGAACTCATCCTCGCTGAGGACGGGGATTCCAAGTTGGTTGGCCTTGTCGAGCTTGCTGCCTGCACCGGGCCCGGCGACGACGATGCTCGTCTTGGCGCTGACCGATCCGGCCGCCTTTCCACCGAAGTCGGCGACCACTGCTTCCGCTGCTTCTCGGGTGAATTTCTCCAACTTTCCTGTGAAAACAAAGACTTTTCCGGCGAATTGGTCACCCGCCGGGGCGGCGGCTTCGGTCGGCGTGACGCCAAGCTCGAGCATGTTGTCGATAAGGCGAATGTTCTCTTCCGTTTCGAGCCATTCGGTTAGTTCACCGGCGGTCTTCTCGCCGATATCGGCGACTTGGAGGAATCGGTTGAAGTCGGCAGTGCGGAAGGCTTCGAGGGTCCGGAATTCTTGGGCGAGTTCCTTCGCGCTTCGGTCACCGATGAACGGGATCCCGAGCGCGGAGATGAACCGGGCTAGAGGCCGGGTCTTGGAGGCCTCAATCGCGGCGAGCAGATTGTCGACCGATTGTTCACCCATGCGCTCACGATTGATGAGGGCCTCGCGCTGGTCTTTTAGTCGATAAATCGACGGCAAATCATGTAGGAATCCTTCCTCGAGGAGTTGATCGATCAGCTTTTCTCCCAGGCCTTCGATGTCCATCGCGCCCCGCGAGACGAAGTGCCGGAGCTTGGCCGCGATCTGGGAGGGGCACGCCTTGTTTGTGCATTTTAGGGCGACCTCGCCGGTCTTGCGCCGTAGCTCGGTGGCGCAGTCGGGACACTCGGTGGGTTCGTCTGGAATACGGGCGTCGGCGGGGCGCTTTTCGAGCACGGGACCGACGACCTCGGGGATGACGTCGCCTGCGCGTTGGACGATGACGGTGTCACCGATTCGTACATCTTTGCGCCTTAATTCTTCAAAGTTATGGAGGGTGGCCCGGCTGACGGTCACCCCTCCGACGAACACGGGTTCCAGGTCGGCAACCGGGGTGACGGTGCCCGTTCGGCCCACCTGATAGACCACGTCGCGGAGGAGGGTGAACGCCTGTTCCGCGCTGAACTTGAACGCGACCGCCCAGCGCGGACCCCGCGCGTTGAATCCGAGTTCGCGTTGGTCGGCGAGCGAGTTCACCTTGATCACCGCGCCATCGATTCCGAAGGGCAGGTCGGGCCGCATCCTCTCGATCTCGGCGATGCGCATGAGGAGCGCGTCGATCCCCTGGACCACGCGGGACTCGCTCCGCACGGCAAAGCCAAGGTCGCGGAGGGTGGCGAGGAGTTCGGACTGAGTTGCGGCGAGCTCTCGGTCGGCGAAGCCAACGCCGTAGGCGAAGAAGCTGAGCTTTCGCTCAGCGGTCAGGCGACTGTCGAGTTGCCGGAGCCCGCCCGACGAGGCATTTCGGGGGTTCACGAAGGGGGTCTTCCCTTCTTCCATCCGCTTCCAATTGACGCTCTCAAAGTCGTTTTTCAGCATGAGGACCTCGCCGCGGACCTCGAAGGTACCGGGCAAAGGCTTTTGGGTTCGGAGGGGGACGCCGCGCAGGGTTTTTGCATTGGCGGTAATCGTCTCCCCGGTCGCGCCGTCGCCGCGCGTGGTCGCACTGACGAGGACGCCATCAACGTAGGTCAGGCTGATCGATGCGCCGTCGAGCTTTAGCTCTACCTGGTAGCTGGGTTCGGTGTCGCCGCCAAGGAGTTTTCGCACACGCTCATCAAAGGCGATCAGGTCCTCACGGCTGAAGGCGTTGTCGAGGCTCAGCATCGGCGCGCGATGCTGATAAGGCTCAAATCCGTCGGCGATCTTTCCACCGACACGCTGGGTGGGGCTGTCGCTGACCCTTAACTCGGGGTGCGCTTCTTCGAGTTGGACAAGTTCGTGGAACAGCCGGTCGTACTCGGTGTCGGAAATTTCTGGCTGATCGAGAACGTGGTAAAGGTAGTTATGGTGCTCCAACAGGTCTCGAAGTTCGCGGGCACGAGTTGCGGCGTCCATGACCTCGGATATACCCAATTCGGGTGCGGGTCGCGCCCGAAGCCTCGCCCTCGGCGTCGCAGACGCGACGCCTCCGCCCACGACCCGCACCGGCCCAGCCAAAATTAACCCGAATGTCCCGCGTCTACCTCGACCACGCCGCCTCATCACCCCTCCACCCCGAGGCGCGCGCCTCCATGCAAGCATGGCTCCAGGACGACCTCGGCAATCCCAGCAGCCTCCACCAAGAGGGTCGACGGGCAAAGGACGCGATCGACGAAGCCCGCGAGACCCTGAGCGGCGCGCTCGGATGCCTCTTTGCGGAAGTGCTCTTCACGAGCAGCGGAACTGAAGCCGCCAACCTTGCCGTTATCGGCACCGCCCTGATCGGCATCGGTGGCGATCGGCGGCGAATTATGATCGGCGCGGCCGAGCATCACTGCGTGCTCCACACCGAGGCCACCCTGAGAAAGCTGGGCTATGAGGTCGAGTTCATCCCCGTGGACCGCTCGGCGCGGGTGGATCTGAACTGGTTGCAGGACAACCTCACCGACGACACGCTCCTCGTCAGCGTCATGCACGCGAACAACGAGATCGGCTCCATCCAAGACCTCTCGCCAATTGCGGACTTGGCGCGAAAGCATGGCGCGATCTTCCACAGCGACGCCGTCCAAACCTTTCGGCAGTTTGATTGGACTACGCCGGACCTCGATCCCGACCTCATCACTCTGAGCGCGCACAAGATCGGCGGACCCAAGGGTGCGGGCGCAATCTGGATTCGCGCCGGGGTTAAGATTGACCCACTTGCGGTTGGCGGTGGCCAAGAGCGCGAGATGCGCGCGGGGACCGAAAGCGTGCTCCAGATCGTTGGTTTTGGCGCGGCGGTCCGCCACTACGAGCCAAAGCAGGAACAAAGGGTCGCACTGCGCGAGCGGCTCATGGCGGGTCTCGAACGCCACGGTTTTGTCCCCACCCTCCCGGATCGGACCGAATGCCTCGCCGGCCATGTCCACGGCCGGTTCCCAGGCCTCACCGCCGAGTCCGCGCTCATCCGGCTCGACCGGCTGGGCATCAGCGCGAGCAGCGGCGCGGCGTGCAGTTCGGGCAGCGTGGAACCGAGCCACGTCATGCTCGCCATCGGGCACGACCTCACCGCGGCAAAGGAAGCTCTGCGGTTCACGCTCGGACCGAGCACGACCGAGGCCGAGATCGAGCAAACGCTACGCGCGGTCGCAGAAATGCGGGGCTAAACGGTCGCCGGTTGAACCTGGCGAACACTCTCGTATGCGGCGAGGGCGACTTCCATCGCACGCAGACCGTCATAGCCCGTCGTTACCACCGGCGCACCATCCAGGCAGGCCCGGACAAAGCTATCGACCATCAAGGCATCCGCATCCGACCCAAATCCCGAGAGCCCTAGGCCGCGAGCGGTGTCGGCATAGACATCGAGGGCCTGACCAAACATGTCGAGCTCGATGACGCCCTTTTCGCCGACCACGTTCATCGTCACATCGCCCCACGTCTTGAAGTTCCCCGGTCGCGACCAGCTGGAATCGAGGGTGACGAACGCGCCGGAAGGAAAGGTCATCGTCAGCATCGCGCAGTCCTCGGTGTCGCGGCCGTGCATGATGTTGTTCGTCGTGGCGTGGACGGTGGCGGGCTCCTCACCCAAAAGGTCGCGAACGAGGTCAGCAACGTGGACGGTGTGGTCGATCATCGCTCCGCCGCCCGCGAGCGCGCCGTCGACAAACCATCCGCCCGGAGAAGTGCCACGATTCGTGGCACAAATCGCCTCAATCTTCCCGATATCGCCCGCGCGAACTCGCTCCTTTAGCCGAGCGTAGGACGGGTGGAAACGACAGGGAAACGCGGTCATGAGGACCTTTCCCGCTGCCTCCGCCGCCGCGACCATCGCCTCGCCATCTGCCTTGCTCGTCGCGAGAGGCTTCTCGCAAAGCACGTGCTTCCCCGCCTTCGAGGCGGCGATCGAAAGCTCGGCGTGGCGGGCATTCTCAGCGGTGATAACGACCGCGTCGACCACTCCAAGCAGCTCTTCCACCGTGGCGTAGCGCGTCAGGCCCGTACGAGTGGCAAACGCGCTGGCGCGAGCATCATCTTCGTCAAAAAAGCCAATGATTTCGGACTGGTCATGCTCACCGAGCGCATGGACATAACTTCCGACGTGCATATGGGCGGTTGAGAGAATTCCGACGCGGAGATTCATGGTCTCAGTATGACGCCGAGGTACCCTGAATAGACATGGACAACGCCGTCATCTTGGCGGGGGCTCGCACCCCGGTCGGTGCCTTCTCGGGTTCCCTCTCTTCGTTTTCTGGCCCCCAACTCGGATCTTTTGCCATCGCAGAGGCGCTAAAGCGAGCGGGCGTTTCCGCTGACCAGGTGAGCGAAGTCCTCATGGGACAAGTCCTCACTGGTGGCGCCGGCCAAGCTCCTGCCCGACAAGCTGCGCTCGGCGCGGGCATCCCGAACAGCGTGCCTTGTACGACGATCAACAAGGTTTGTGGCTCGGGCATGAAGACGATCATGATGGCGAGCCAAGCCGTTCGCCTCGGTGACGCCGACGTGGTGGTGGCCGGCGGCCAAGAGTCGATGTCGAACGCGATGTACGCGCTGGAAAAGGCGCGCACCGGCTATCGCATGGGCAATGGCACCCTCATCGACCTTATGATCCATGACGGCCTCTGGGACCCGTACAACAACTGCCACATGGGCAATTGCGGCGACAAGACGAGCGCAGAGTTCAACGTGAGCCGCGAGGCCCTCGATGCGTTCTCGGCCGAGAGCTACCGACGCGCCCAAGCCGCCGTCGCGAATGGCACGTTCAACGACGAAATCGTCGCGGTGAGCGTCCCCCAGCGAAAGGGTGATCCCATCCTGGTTTCGTCCGACGAAGAGCCCGGCAAGGGCGACCCTTCGAAGCTGGCTGGCCTCCGACCCGCCTTCAGCAAGGAAGGCGTCACCACCGCAGGCAACGCAAGCTCGATCAATGATGGTGCCTGCGCCGTTGTCGTCGCGACCGAGGGCTACGCAAACAGCCATGGCCTCACCCCGCTCGGACGAATCGTGGGCTACGCCCAACACGCCCAGGAGCCGGAGTGGTTCACGACTGCCCCGGCGTTCGCGATCCAAAAGCTGCTCGCCAAGCACGGCATGACGGTGGACGACGTCGACCTCTTTGAAGTCAACGAGGCGTTCGCGGTCGTCGCGATGGTCGTCGCCGATAAGGTCGGCATCCCCCACGACAAGCTGAACGTCAATGGCGGCGCGGTCTCGATCGGCCACCCGATCGGTATGACGGGCGCACGGCTGGTCCTGACGGCGCTGCACGAACTGAAGCGACGCGGAGGCCGATTTGCCGTCTGCTCGCCCTGCATTGGCGGCGGCGAAGCGACCGCGATCCTGGTTGAGGCCCTCTAGGTACGGTAAGCCTACGGGATTAACCTCATAGGGTTACTGGAATTGCCCCGCAAGGCCAAAGGTTTGCGGGGCATTCTCGTGTTTAATGAAACCCAAGGCTGTGTGTGAGGTTTTCGGCAATGAATCCTAAAGTTTGGAAGCCGATTCTGCTGATCGTAGGATCGTTTATTTGTGCCATCGTGGGCGTTTTCGCGGTTGGCCGTATTCCGGCGCGAGCCGCGACGAAGGAAGTGCCAAAGCTGCGCTACATCCACATCGTTGACGTCTCGACCGATCCGCGAGATGCTGGATTCCGACCCCTGCCGAAAACCGCCGCCAGCTACCTCCGCACCTTTGATGACAATGCGGGGATGCCCGACCTCTTCGTCTACGCCCTGGGCAAAACCGCCAAGCGAGTGACAGTCAAGGAGCTTGACCAGACCCCGAACGAAGCCCTGCCAACCGACAAATACAACTTGCCGAAGTCGGGGGGCATCATCGACGTCGTGAAGGCGATCGAGCGCGACACCAATTCGCTTTATGGTCCGAAGCTGGTCGTGATCTGGCTTCACCGCCGCGATCTGACCGACGAGGAAGTCAACGAACTGGCCCGTTGGAAGAACGCCAATGCCTCGGAGCGGTTCTTTGTCCCGATTGGCACCCGCAACACGCTGAGCACGACTCTTGGCAAGATCAGCACCGGCGACAAGTACCTCGCCGCCGAGCTCGTCCCCGGCATGGCCAACGCCAAGCAGTGGCTGATTGAGCAGTATCCGACCCTGGCCAAGCAGTCGCGACAACGCTTTGTGCCGCTCGCACCGATTCTTCCTACCTTCCCGATGTACGCCGCAGCGGCGATTGCCCTGATCGCGGTCGTGTTTGTGGTCGTCCAGCGCTGGTACCACGGCTGGAGGCTCCCTGCCGCGCGCCTCGCCCCGATTCTTCTGCTCTGTGCGGTTGTTATTGGCCTTGGCTACCTCGGCGTGATCAACGCGATCCCGCCGTTCTGGACCATCCTCGCGATCGCGCTGTTCGCGGCGGGACTCCTCACTTGGGCCTACACCGCGAGCGTGCCGAATCCGCGCTTGCTGTGGCTTGCTCTCGGTGGCATCATCGTTGGCTTCATTTCCTTCGTGGTGGTGACGCCGGATAACGTGATTGAATCTCCCCGCAACTACGTTTGGGCGGGCATTCTGGGCCTCGGCGCGCCCCTGATCTACTACCTCTTCGAGACCTTTGCACGGGGCGCGCACATCGAGGTGATGGATGCGACCGGCGCGAGTTGGTACGCCAATCTTGGCGAGCATCCGATCCATCTCGGTTCGCACCCCAAGAACGACCTCATCCTCGCTGATGCACCCAGCCAGATGGGCGTCATCGAGATGCGCAATGGCGAGCCGTTCTACAAGGAGATTGAGAAGGACCGCGAATACGCCCTCAACGGCGGCCAGGACTTCTGGGCGGGCCCCTTTGCCATTCTCATTCACGGCAAGTTCGACCCCTGGACCGACTACCGAATGCAGATCGGCGAGCCGAAGGGCGGACCCGAAGAGCGCGCGGTGCCCGGATTCCTCACCTTTGGCCGACCTGGTTCGCGATTCGAGGTGGTGGAACCCGAACAGTCGGAAACGCCTGCCGCGCAAGCCGATGAGGTTGTGGTGCCGTTCCTCGCCGTCGTCCATGCCGACGAAGAGGTCGCCGAAACGCCGGAACCGGTGGAGCAGATCAACCTCTTCGACGCTCCGCCCGCCGCAGAGGCCGAAGAGCCCGCCCGCATCGAAGCCAAGTTTGAACCCACCCCCACGGCTACCGAGGAGGTCTCCGTTCCGAACCTCCTAGTCTTGGGTGAATCTCGCCGCCGTCGTCGACCGGTCACGGAAGTGGAACCTGAGGAGGAACCCCTCCGTCCTGTCGCGACGGCCGAGATCGCATCGCCGGTGGCCGTTGTGGAGATGCCGGAAGCGCCCATGGAGCAGCTTGTGGCATCGGTCGCGCCGGCCCAGGACCCCTGGAAGCAGCTTGAGGAGATGCTCGCGGCGATGAACCTCGACCCGGCAACTCTCGGCATCCCGGCCCGACCCGCGCCGGAACCTACTCCCGCCCCGATGCTCGAGCCTGTCGTTGCCGTAACGCCCGAGCCGGTGGGCGTTGCCTATCAGATCAACGACGATCCAGCGCTTGAGGCGATCACCTTGAGCGGAAATCGCCGACGACAGGTAGTCGACACCGGTCGCATTCGGTTCCGCTTCGAACCGACCGACCAACGCTAAGACCAGCCAAGCCCAAAACGAAAGCGGCGTCGCGCGAAGTGCGCGACGCCGCTTTCGTTGTTCGTGCTCCCTGACTTAGGGCTGAGGGGTCTTCTCCGATTCGTCGACCGTCGTCGTCGAAGGGCCTTCCGCCACTTCGGCGATCGGCTCAGGTCGGCCACGGCGCATGAGCTTGCCCACGCCCTGCGAAAGGTCGTCGAAGATCGTGTACGAACACGGGATGACGAGAAGGGTGAGGAACGTGCTGAGCGTGATGCCACCAAGAATGGTGATACCGATCGTCTCACGGAACTCAGAGCCCTTACCGAGCGCGAGCGCGACCGGCAACATGCCAAGGATGAGCGCGATCGTCGTCATCATGATCGGGCGAAGTCGGGTCGGACCCGCTTCGACGAGCGCATCGTGGCGGTCACGTCCACGGCTTCGCAGCGTGTTCGTGTAGTCCACGAGGAGGATCGCGTTTTTACCCACGAGTCCAATGAGCGCAATCAACCCGATGAAGCCAACGATGTTCAACGCCTTATCCGAGATGACCAACGCAAGCAGCGCACCGACCATGGCCTGGGGCTGGCTGAGCTGGATGATGAACGGATAGACGATGTTGTCGTAGAGCGACGCGAGAAGGATGTAGACGAGGATGAGGCCAAAGCCCATCGCGCCAAGCAGGTAGCCCATTTCTCGCTGTTGCGAGTCGGCCTGGCCAAGGGGCTTGTACTTGACGCCCTCTGGGACGATGCCTCGGTCCTTCAACGCCTTGTCGATGTCAGCCTGGACCGTTCCCGCCGAGAAGCCCGGCAAGAGGTCGGCGTCGACCTTGATCTCTTCACCGCGGTTCCGGCGGTCGATCTTGGTGACGCTCGGCACGGTCTGGAGCTTGGCGACGTCGCCAACGCGAACCGGACTGCCCTGGACGAACTTAATCGGCACCGTTTGGAGCAGATTCGGGTTGTCGCGGTCCTTCGGATCGAGCATGACGCGGATGCCATACTCGCGGCCGTTTACGCGCAGCTTGGAGTCGTCGTTACCGCTGTACATCGTTCGCACCGCGGCACCGAGTTCAGCCACCGTCACGTTGGCGTCAGCCATTCTCTCGGCATCCGGAATCGCTTGGATCTCGCTCTTACCGGGCTTCGATGAGAGGTTGACGTTGATCACGCCCGGGATCGCGCCTGACTCGAGGAGTTCCTTCACCTTCAGCGCGGTCGGCATCAGCAGGTTTCGATTCTCCGAAGTAAACGAGAGCTGGATCGCAGAACCAAAGCCGAATCCGTCGCCGGTGCCAACCGTGATCTTCGCTCCAGGATAGCGGCCTACCTTGGCAAGAAGGTCAGCAGCAACGCTCTGGTCCGACCGGTCTCGGAGGTGCTCCTTCGGCTTGCCGAACTTATCCGAGAAGGATCGCTTTTCATAAAGCGTTCCGTCGATCTGGGCGAAGTTGGAGCTGGAGCTGCCACCCGCGAATCGGTTGCCCGATTCCACGCCGGTGGTGCTGAGCACGAACTTCACGTCGGGGTCGCTCTGGAAGATCTTGGAAACGTAGTCCACGACCTTCTGGGTTTCCTGAAGGCTTGCACCAGGCGGAAGCTCGATGCTCGCATTCACCTTGCCGTTATCGGCGACCGGGAAGAACTGGAACTTGAAGACCGCTTCCTTCTTCCACTGGCCGAACAGATAACCACCCACGGTCGCGACCGGGAAGATCATCGCGAAGGCGACTGCGGAGAGCAGGTACTTCGGGCTGAATCGCTTGTGGCGAAGCCAGTTCACGACGGTGACGACAACGCCCACGAAGATCGCCGGCCGGAGCATGCCCATGCCTTGCGCAAACGCGCCGCCGATGCCATGAGGCGGAATCGGTTGGCCGGGCTTGATCGCATCCTTCGGAATCTCGGCAGGAATGAACGATCCGCCGAGAAAGTTGAAGACTGCGACGAGCGCGAGGTTGCCGAGGATGAACACGAACCAGCGATGGTTCAGCGACCACTCGAGGGCGCGGCGATAGACGTTCTCAAACTTCGCGAACATCCGCTCGAACCACTGGGCAAAGCGGCCGTTTGGGTGCTCGACGTCTTCACCGCGTCGATACCAGCGCGAGGCGAGCATCGGCGTCAGGGTGAACGAAACGAAGAGTGAGAACAGTGTCGCGAAGACGAACCCAAGCGCGAGCGGCTTGAAGAACTGACCTACGATGCCGCCCATGAAGCCAATCGGCAAGAAGACGACGACGTCGGCGAGGGTGATCGCAATGGCCGCAAGACCGATTTCCGATCGACCGTTGATCGCGGCTTCGCGCGGGTCTTCGCCCATCTTAAGGTGGCGATAGATGTTCTCAAGGACGACGATTGCGTCATCGACCAACACGCCGACCGCCAGCGAAAGCGCCAGCAGCGAGAGGTTGTTGATCGTGAAGCCTGCGAGCTTCATCGCGATGAAGCTGGCGAAGATCGAGGTCGGGATGGCGAGCGCAACGATCATCGTTCCACGGAAGTTGTGGAGGAAGATATAAACGATCGCGCAAACGAGAACGATACCGATGAAGAGCGTGAGGTTGAGGTCGTGGAGCGACTCGGTGATCTGCTTCGCGTCCTCATAGGTCACCTCGAACTTGATGCCCTGGTCGGCGTACTCCTTGGTGAGCGAGGTCATGACGTCCCGCGCCTGCTTCGTGATCTCAACCGCGTTTCCGTCCTTCGCCTTGATGACCGCAATCGAGATCGTCTCGTTGCCGTTCAGAAGGGTCTTGGTGTCGCGCTCCTTGACGGTGTCGACGATGTCAGCGACGTCGCCGAGGCGAACGATCTTGCCCTTGCCGCCCATGCGGTTGGGGTCGCTGACGGAAAGTCGGAGCTCGCGGACCTTGTCCACTTGCTCGAACTGGTTCAGCACGCGGACGGAAATCTCTTCCTTATCGGTCTTGAGCTTTCCACCGGGGATATCGAGGTTCGCGGAGACAATCGCGCGCTGAACGTCGTTGATGCCGATGCCATAAGCAAGCAGCGAGGCCGGCTTGAGCCGAACCTGAATCTCGCGAACATCGCCACCTTCGACGCCGACCGAGGCAACGCCGCCGATCTGACCGAATCGATCCTTGAACTTGTCGTCGACGAGGTCGCGCAGCTGCTGACCGCTCAACTTGTTGCTGGAAACGGACATGTAGAGCGCGGGCGAAGACGTCGAGTCAAACTTCGTGACCGTCGGCTTCAGGGCGTCCTTCGGAAGGTCGTTCACGACGGAGTCAACCTTGGTTCGGACGTCGTTGAGCGCGACGTCTTGATTGATTCCGATCTCAAGCTGGACAAGCACGAGCGAGATGCCTTCGCGCGAGTTACTCGTGATCTCACGAACGCCGTTGACCGAGGCGACTGCCTCTTCGACCTTCTTCGAGATTTGGGTGTTCACCGTGTCGGGGTTGGCACCCGGATAAACCGTTGAGATCGTCACGACGCCGAAAGAGACTTCGGGGTTGAGCTCGACCCGCATGCTGTTGTAGCTGACGAAGCCCAGCAGCATCGCTGCGAACATCATCATCAAGACAAAGACGGGTCTTGTAATAGAAGCTTTGGTTAAACCCATGGTGCTACTTGCCCTTTCCAGTCACGTCCTTGACCAGTGAGCCCGACTTCAGGCTCGACTGTCCCTTGGTGATGACCTTTGACGCGAGGTCGAGGCCGGTGACCTCGACGATGGTTCCGTCGGAGAGGCCCTTCGTCACGGGGACCTCCTTGGCCTTGTCTCCATCGAGGATGAAGACGACATCCTTGTTGTTCACTCGGACCACGGCATCGTTGGGAACGGTGACCGCTCCCGGCGAAACGCGAACCTGGACGCTACCCCGAGCGAACATGCCCGGTCGGAGAAGGTTTTGGCCTTCATTGATCGTCACGCGAACGGTAAACGACCGGCCAACCTCTTCGCCTGCGCCGCTGATCGTCTGCACCGTGCCGGTGAAGGTCTTGCCGGGGACGGAATCGCAGGTGATGCGCACGAGCTTGCCAGCGCCGATCTGGTTCAGGCTGGTCTCGGGGACTTGGCCCTCAAAGTAGACGCCATTCGCGCCGACGAGGCGAGCGATCGGCGTTCCCGGGGCAACCGTGGTTCCGACCTGAATCGGTCGACCGGAGACCTTGCCGCTGAACGGCGCGCGGACGGTGAAGTCGGCGAGCTGGGTGCGGATGATGTCGGCCTGGGCTTGGGCCGCGCTCACCTGCGAGCGTGCGGTTCGGACCTGGTCGTTGAGCAAGACATCCAGCCGTTGGTTGGCGCGTGCGGTTCGAAGGGCTTCTTCGGCCTGGACGACGCCTTGCTGGGCAATCGACACCTGCGCGCGAGCCGCTTCGACGTCTTCGCGGCGTCCGCCGTTGTCCATCATTGCGAGGGCCTGCAGGGCGTTCTCGTAAGCCGAATTCGCCGAGGTGAACTGGGCCTGCGCGGCATCGAGCGCGGACTGGGCAACCGCCCCTTCCGCCACGAGCTGACTGACTCGGTTAAGGTTCTTCTGGGCGAGTTCAAGCTGTGCCTTTGCGCTGGCGACGTTGTTCTCCGCCTGCTTTCGCTCCTCCGGACGTGCCCACGAGATCACCTTCTTCAGCTGGGCTTGGGCCGACTTGAGCTGCTCGCGAGCAGCCTGGACGCCGGCTTCGGCCTGGCGAACCTGGGCTCGCGAGCGCGAGGGGGTCAGCGTCGCATTGTTGACCGCCGCTTGGAGCTGGGACTGCGCGGTACCGACGGCGGCGATCGCCTGTCGGTATTGAGCGAGGACGGTGCTCGAATCGAGGGTCGCGACCACCTGGCCCGCGTTCACCGAATCGCCGTCGCGGATCGTGAGCGCGGTGATGCGACCGCCCACCTTCGGGCTGATCTGCACGTCGTCCGACGTGACGATCTGGCCGCTGATTTCGAGCGATTCGGCGACGTCCTTCTTCTGTGGGGAAGCGACTTCGACTTCAATCACCGGGTCGGCAATGAGCTTCTGCGTCTGAGCGGCTTGTTCCTGTGCCTTTCGGTCCACGCATCCCACGAGGAACACGCTTGGTAGCAACAAGAGGCTGAGTGCTTTGACAAGATTTCGTTGGTCGATCATGGGTTACTTGGATGGGTTGGTCGGGGCGCTAGGCACCTGGTCTCGGCCGGTTGCGCGGAGCAATTCGGCATTTGCCGTGAGAAGGTCGTACTTGGCGTTCACAAAACCAATGCGGGCCTGGGTGAGCGTGAGCTGGGCGTCGGTGACTTCAAGCTGAATGCCTTCGCCGGCCTTCAGTCGCACGGTGGCGATGCGGTAGTTCTCTTCCGCAAGCTCGACCTGCTTCTTCGTCGTCTTGATCCGGGCCTCGGCGTTCATGAAGTTCGTCCACGCTTGGCGAACCTCGAGCGAGATGCCGAGCTTCACCTGTTCGAGCTGGATCTTGAGCGCCTCGCGGTCTTGGTCGACCTGGCGAACCCGTGCTCGGGTGATGCCGTTGTCAAAGACGGTCCAGTTCAGGTTGAGCGAGCCGGTGACCTGCTGGCGCTGGGCGAAGGCACCGATTTGGCCGAGCAAGGTCTGGTAGTTCAGGCTCAGGGCGAGGATTGGCCGCAGGGCGAGTTCCTCGGACCGCTTCAAAAGGTCAAGGCTCTTGAGCGACCGCTCAAGGCTGCGGACTTCGGGACGCGAGTCGGACGCCATCTTCACTGCGTCCTCGGGCGATTCACCCAAGGTCGGCAGCTCCGTGATGTCAGCAAATTCGACCGGGGTTTCGATCGGCATCGCGAGGACGTTGTTGAAGAATTCCTTGCTCAGCGCGACGTTGTTCCCTGCCGTGATGAGGTCACTCTTGGCGGCTTCGAGCTGGGCTTCGGCGCGGATGACGAAGACGCGGGCGGTGTCGCCCGCCTTAAGCCGCTCCTGCTGAATTCGAAGGTTTTCGGTGGCATCGGCGACCGCTTGCTCGGCGACCTTTTGTCCCGCTTGGGCGCGGAGGACGGCAAGGAAGGCTTGGCGTGCTTGGAGTCGAACGGCAAGCTTCTGGGCGTCGAGCTGGGCTTGCTGGGAAAGCAGCGATTCGCGGGCGGCATCGGCACCGGTGCGAATCCGGCCCGAGATGTCAATCGGGAGGCTGAACGCTGCGCTGAGGGTTCGCTGGTCGATGGGCTGGGCCACGACCGGGTTCCCGCCGAGGTTGATGATGTTGGCCTTTTGGAAGCGCAGATACTGCGCCGAGCCGCTCAAGGTCGGTCCGAGGGCCGACTTGCGCTCGACGACCGCCCACCTCGCCTTGTCCACGCCGGTCTTGGCGAGGCGGACTGCGAAGGCGCGCTCAACGGCAAGGTCGGCCGCTTGATCGATGGTCATCGGCGGGGTTTGGATGCCGGCCCGGGAGGCGGCAATGACGGCGGCAAAAGCAGAAATCACAAGGGTCATACGGGGTGCGTCTCCTGTTGGGAACCGGCTTCGGCCCCTTCCAGCATGGCGGTGAACTCTTCGAGAAAGGCACGGGCGTCACTGATCTTGAAGACCATGAGTCCGGCGTGGATGGGGTGGCGCATGACGAGGAGCTTTTCGCCCGGGTTGAACCCAAGCTCGGCCCTCGCCTCTGCCGGGATGACGATTTGGCCGCGCTCGCCAACGGTCACGGACCCATAAAAACTGTCGTCACACTTGAAACTCATACTTCGCCTCGGAAATCATACTTTTCATACATATACTCCTTTTTCAGGCGAATGTGCGCAAGGTGACCAGTAGGAAGTGGCGCGGCACGACTCATCCTACCGACCCGAGGTTCCCTGGTTGGGGCAAAAGTCCCTTGCCTCTTGGGCGAACCGAATCACGACGGGCACTTTCCGTAAGTCCATACCAAGAGGTCGTTTGACGACGGTCGAAAACGACACCTTAATGAAAGTTTGATCAGGAAAACCTGGCAAGTCGGCGGAGAGATTTGGCGCAGATCCTGTAGAGAAACATGGAATCCCAACTTGGGGAGGTTCCTTGTGGAACAACAACAACTCTACGTCATTTCAGCGACAGGCAAGCAAGATTCAGCGGGAACGCCCGAACCAACCGTCCGACCCACGTCGGAGGCGCTCGAACTCGTCTCCAAGCGAGCGGCGTACGAGTCGTACCTCGTGCCGTTAAGGATCGAGGGTCGAAAGTTGGTTTGCCTTGGGCGGGAGACGATCCACCCCGAGGTCTTACGACGATTCGAGCAAACGGTCTGCCGCGAAGTGGCGATCATCCCCACATCGCACCAGATCGTGACTCAGGCCCTCCAAACGGTTTTTGGACCGCCTGAGTACGTCGAGGCGATCGACCTCGTTGAAGCGGTGGCGACCAGGAAGCCGACCGCTCCCAACTTCCAGCTTCACGAGAACCCGCGCCAGAACCCCGGCCCGATGAAGATCATCGCGGTGACGAGTGGTAAGGGCGGCGTCGGAAAGTCGTCGGTGACCGCGAACCTCGCGCTCAGCCTCGCGATGAAGGGCTTTCGCGTTGGCATCATGGACTGCGACTTCGGACTTTCGAACATGCACGTGCTGCTCGGTTCCTCGCCAAAGGCGAGCCTTGCCGACGTCCTCCACCGCAAGGTCACCCTTGACCAGGCGTTCGAGCTTTCGCTCGGTGGCGTGTTCCTTCTTTCCGGACCCACCGGCAGCGCAGAACTCGCTGACCTCGACTATTTCACGCTTCAGAAGTCGGGCGCTGGCTTCAGCGAAGTCGGCGAGGCCTTTGACTACCTTCTCCTTGACACCGGTGCAGGCACTCACGACGGCGTCATGAGCCTCCTGATGGCAGCGGACGAGGTCATCCTGGTGACCACGCCCGACCCGGCGGCGATCTCGGATGCCTACGTGACGATCCGAACGCTCTTCCAGCGACGACCGCAATCCAAGGTCCATTGCATTGTCAACCAGGTTCAAGACGTCCGGCATGGACGCCTGATCTTCGCCAAGCTGATGACCTTCCTCAAGGACTTTGCGGATGCGAACGTCACCTTCATGGGCAAGGTGCGAATGGACCGCAACGTGGTCGAAGGCGGCCGCATGCGCGTTCCCGTCGTCCTCAGCGAGCCGGATTCGGATGCCGCGCGTGACCTGACCTTCCTTGCGTGCCGGATGGCGGGCGTTCCCTGCCCTTCGCCGGATGTGAAGCAAACGTTCTTCCAGCGCATCCTTGGCCGAAAGAAGAGCGCCTAAACATCACCCCAGACGAATATTAAGTTTCTTTACAATTCGACGAATTGTAAACGAACCTTAACAAGTCGTTTCGATACTCGGTGCATGCATCGCTCTGCTTTTACGCTCATTGAGTTGCTTGTCGTCATTGCGATCATCGCGATCCTCGCCGCCATCCTCTTCCCCGTGTTCGCCCAAGCGAAAGAAGCGGCCAAGAAGTCGGCTTGTATCAGCAATCAGAAGCAAATTGCGACCGCGACCTTCATCTACGCCCAAGATTCGGACGACACGCTCTGCCAAACGAGCTGGGAGTCCGCGCTCACCCCGCAGGTGCAGAATCCCGGTGGCATCTATCAGATCCACTGGACCTATCTGATGCAGCCCTACATCAAGAACTGGGACATCTTCAACTGCCAGAGCGACCAAGCACCCGTCACCCCGAAGCGGCCCTGCCCGAACGGTGCGGCCGACCTTGGCAAGCTCAACGCGAGCGGCCAGATGTACTGCGACTGGCAAGCGCCCAAGTACAGCTACATCACCAATTACAACCTGATTCCGGCGCATGACTGGATTCCGGTTTCGCTGACGACCTTCCCGGAGACGGCAACCCTGATCACCCTCGGCGAGCGACGCAACAAGCTGACCAGCGGCGCGGTTGTCGGCCAGCAAAAGGGCCTCAGCGGTTTCAATCCTTCGCAGCCGTGCCCCGGCAGCACCTTGGTTCCGCCGCAGTACGCGCCGCTCACGGGCACGACGAACTACGCCTACTGGACCGAGCCGTTTGCTGTCCAGCACCTCGCCTCAGATGCCAACGATAAGAACGACATCACTCGCGTGGATTGGCTCCGCCACTCAAAGGGCTCCACTTACAGCTATGCTGATGGTCATGCGAAGTTCCAAACCCTGGGACAGACCCTCGACCCGACGCGCTATGCCTACGGTGACAAGTTCTATCCTGGATATGCGCCGTACAACACCACGGCCTGCACCAACTAAGTGGAACGCCGCGCCGACCCGACCCGACTGCGCCGAGTTGGGTCGGCTTTGCTTTTGATCGCCATGATAAGCCTCATCCTTGCTCTCACCGTCTTTCGTTCCACGCCCGTAGTGGCGGTGGACGACGATCCTGTCGTGAAGTCGTTCGCGTTCTTTGGATGTAACCGCGTCGACGCCGATGCCTGGAACGCGAAGGAAAATCCGTCCTCCGCCAACCTCGAACAGCTCCGGCAGAACTGGACGGACATCGAAAACATATCGCCCCGGCCGGCTATGCTCTTCGCCCTCGGCGACCTCGTCATCGGCTATGGCGACGACCAAGGAGAGGGTGTCAGAGCTCAACTGGATGCCTGGGCCGCCGAATGGAAAAAGCACCCGCTGAGCCAGAAGACCAAGCTCATTGTGGTGGCCGGGAACCACGAGCTGAACCTGAAGCGCAACAAGGAAAAGCTCCCGAGCCTGCACACGACCGCCGTTTGGAACGACTGGCTGACCCGCGAAGGGTTTGAGCCTGCGACCGGAAACGGCCCCACTCCAGCGACCGACCCTGAAGACAAGCTCGTCGATGATCAATCAAGGTTGAACTACTCGTTCGACGTGGACAAGTTGCACTTCATCGTCCTCAACTCGGACACCCGAACCGAGGCCGGCATCGTTGCATGCATCCCTGCCTACTGGGCGGCCAAGGACTTTCAGGCTGCCGCCAATCGAGGGCAGACGACCTTTTTCCTGTCCCACCGGAACTTGATTGACCCCGCGTCGGCGACCGGCGATGCGCCGATTGAACCGAGGTCGAAAGGTGTTCTCTTGGAGGCCATTGCGAAGACGCGTGGGTTTGGCGGCTTCTTATGCGCCCACGTTCATGCGTGGGATGTGTCCGCATTTGCCACGGGCGGACGACAGTTCATCGCCGGCCATGGCGGAAGCCCGCTCGAGAAGTCGTGGAAGCCCGCAGATGGCCCCGTGTTCGGGTTCGCCGTCCTCGAGGTCCGCAAGAGCGGCAAGCTGGATGTTGTTCCCTACTTCCGATCTGCGACCGGCGCTGTCGTTCCCGCTCAGCCCGCCGCGCCGATTCCCGTCGAGCCACCGCGCTAGAACTTCTGAATGAACTCGGCGAGTCGGCGATAGACAATCGCATTCTGGTCGGGTGGACGGCTGATCGAGTTGTGGTCGGTCCCCGGGACCTCTTCGGCGGGGCCAAAGGTGTTGCCTTGGGTCTCGCGGCCCACGAGGGCCTTCGGCAGAAGAGAAACCGCGTCGAGCAGGCGGAAGACCTTGTTCCGGGGGGCGATGCCGTGGCTCTCAAAGAGTTCCTTGCCAGTGACTTGCCCCGGGTGAGCCTCAAGAAGCAGGCGGAAGTCCGCTTCGATCCTGAGAAGGGCCTCGCTGCCAAGTTGCAGGTCGAGGGCCTGAGCGTGTTGGAAGGTGGCCGACACTTTCGCTACCTTTGAAGCCAGTCGTGCCCCGCGAACGGGCGTGCTGAGCGTGAAGAGCCCGATTTTGTGGTCCTTCACCCACCATGGGTTGGCAATCAGGAGCTGCCGCACGACCACGCCGCCGAGGCTATGACAAACGAAGACGATCTCCTTTCGCCCGTCTCCCAAGAGCCGCCGAAGCTCTTCGTCCAGGCTCTTGGCCACGCACTCAATGTCGTGGTCCGCGCTCAAAAGGGTCGAATACCAGTTCGCCATCAGGATGTCCCAGCCTTCGAAGCCGGGGTCCTGTTGCAGGAGGTCCGGCCAGTAGGCATCCTTCGATGACCACGCCCGTGGGGATTCGCTGAAAAGGCCGTGGACGAAGATGATGACCTTTGGGCTGCCGGTGTCGCGCTCCCAATGCGAATCGGGGTCGTTGAACTCCTTGTCGAGCGCCTTCGCCGCTCGCCACGTGATGCGCCGCGCCGCACCCAGGAGTTTTTTGATCGACCTCATGTCCGAAGACTACTTACTCCACTGGTTGGCCCGTTCGTTGCGTTGGGCCATTTCTGCGGTCTTCCTGATTCGCGCCGCCCGCGTTTCTGGCTTCTTCGCAGTGAGAATCCACTCGAGGATCCCCCGCTTCACCGACCGTGGAAAGGCGTCAAAGTTTTCCGCGGCAGGAGGAAAGAGCAAGAACTCTGCGGCAAGGTCATCGGGCACGAGAAGGGCCTCGACCCCATCGAGGGCATTCCACTGCCCGCCCGCTTTCGCCAGCTCAACCAAGCGCATTCCCGCCTCCGTCATCAATCCCGCCGCCATTAGCTTCTCCACGCGGGCCTTGTTCGGTGCCGACCAATTCGACTTGGGTTTGCGCGGCGCAATCCATAACTTGGATCGACCTTCGTCATAGAACCCCGTCTTACTGTCGATCCAACCAAAGCAAAGCAGCTCCTCAACCACTTCGTCGTAGCCCACATAGCCACCCTGGCTTGTCTTTTTGTTCGTGACCAGCCAAAGTCCCTGCTCCTGGGTGTTTTGGATTAAGAACTCGCGAAGCTCCTCGCGTCTCTCAATAAAAAAGTGATTCGGCTCTAGCCATCCCATCGCGCCATAAGGGTATCTTACGGAGCCCAAAACATAGGAGAAGAACTACCGTGCATTACCATCTCGACATTCCCGTACTTGGAAACCCGATTGACGAAGGCGCCCTCAAACAAATTGAGAACGCCCGAAGTCAAGTCGAGTTTGCCGCGTTGATGGCAGACCATCACAAGGGCTACGGCGTGCCGATTGGTGGCGTGGTGGCCTCCCAAAACCTGGTTAGTCCCACCGCGGTTGGGTTCGATATCGGCTGTGGAAACATGGCGGTGCGGCTCGATACCGACGCGGAGAAGTTGCAAGAGAACATCGACCCGATCCTCGACCGAATCGCGGCCACGATCTCTTTCGGAATCGGCCGGGCGGCGGGTTGGACCGTTGATGCGCCACTCTTCGACGATCCTCGCTGGGAGACGCTTCCTGCCCTCAAGCAGGTGAGCAACAAGGGTGTGCATCTCAAGGACACCGCCCGTGAGCAGCTTGGGACCGTCGGTTCGGGCAACCACTACGTGGACCTCTTTGTCGACGAGGAGAACTTCGTCTGGGTCGGGGTCCATTTCGGGTCGCGTGGCTTCGGTCACAAGACCGCGAAGTGGTTCCTAGAGGCGGCGCAAGCAAGCGACCAGATGGATGCGCTGCCCATTGTGCTGCACGACCGGTCGGACCTTGGCGAGCAATACATCGAAGCGATGAACCTCGCTGGTGAGTACGCCTATGCGGGCCGTGAGGCCGTTGTGGGCAAGGTTGTCGAGATCCTCGGCGGCAACGTGCTCGATAGCGTTCACAACCACCACAACTTCACCTGGCGCGAGACGCACAACGGACTCGACTACTGGGTGGGGCGAAAGGGTGCAACCCCGGCGTTTCCAGGCCAGCGCGGCTTTGTCGGTGGGTCGATGGGCGACAACGCGGTCATCATCGAGGGCGTCGAGTCACCGCGAAGCCAAGAGCTCTTCTACTCGACCGTCCACGGGGCGGGACGAGTGATGTCGCGCCGCGCGGCGACCGGACGGTCACGGTGGGGCAAGGCGAAGGGCGAAGGCCTTATCTCGAAGGAGATGATGCACACCTGGCTGCGCGAAAAGGGCGTTTCGCTCCGAGGTGCGGACACCGACGAGGCACCCCAGGCCTACAAGCGCCTCGACGAGGTACTCACCTACCACGAGGGGACGATCCGGATTCTGCACACGCTGCGTCCGATCGGCGTCCTCATGGCTGGTAGCGACGTCTTCGACCCTTACAAGGACTAAGGCGACGCCGGCATTCGCTGGAGTACGCACTGGAAGTTGGCCATCACCTTTTCATTCGGGAAAAGGCCGGCTAGCTTCACTTCCAGGGCGTACTTCCGGCTCATGTCGATGACCGACTGGCCTTTCTTGAACGGCCCCGACGTGCGGAACCACTCGCCCGCCATTAGCGGTTCGGCAATGATCTCGCACTCCTTGTCGTCCTCGTTTTGGATGAGCGGCTTCGTGCCGACCCACTTTGCCGAGCCTTCGACAAAGTCGCGCCGGAATTGCTTTCTTGCCAGAGCATAGAAGCGCTGAAACTCAAACGTGTAAGTGCCCTTCTGGTAGTCGATTTGGAGGACCGGCGACCGGGAAGTGCCGTCTTGCCATTCGCCCGGCTTTCCGCCGATCGGGCATTGAGCCGTTGTGACGTCCTTGCGGATGTCGGTGGGATTCACGAGCGGGCCGTACGCGACGGTCTTGTCGTTCATCCGCATCTGCAAGTGGTGCCGCTTGTCCGTGACCCAACACTCGTACCGTTCGAGGTTGTTGTTATCGAGCGATCGGGCGAGTCCGGCGCCGCGGAAGGTCCGCTCGAGCGTAAAGGTGCCCTTCATCTCGCGGTCGACGTCCCACGTAACCCACCACTTCTTGGACTTCGTTTTCGCACCCTTTGCGCGAACCTTGAACGTGAAGTCGGCTTTCCAGACCTCTTTGGTTTGGCCCAGGATCATCGGTTGAAGCAAGGTAATGGCGGCAACAGCGAGCATGGTTACAGTATGCGGGCAGTTCGCCAATTTGGGTGGGTCAAAAGGACGCCTTTCCGACGTTTCCGGACAGCGGGGCTTCCCGGCATGCGGGCTGCTTGTACAGTCTCCGTCATGGATGTCCGAAATGCCCTGAAGAGACAGATTTTCGCCGCAATGACGATGCTCCGGCAAGCCGTCGCCGATTGCCCCGAAACGGTTTGGCTCGGCGGCGAGCACCCGCGCAACACCTGGCGAATCGCCTATCACACGATCGGCTACGCCCACCTCTACCTGTATGAAAGCCTCGCCGACTGGAAGCGATGGCCGAAGCACCGCGTTGAAGCGACCTATCTTGACGGCGACTGCGACGTCATCGAGCCGTACACCAAGGCTGAGGCCCTCGAAGTGATTGACCTGATCATCTCGGAGATCGACGCCAGGATTGATGCCCTCGACCTGGATTCACCGACGTGCGGCTTCACGTGGTATCCGAATGTCACGCGGTTCGAGCTCCAGCTCTTGAGCCTTCGCCACATCCACGGCCACCTCGGCCAGATCCACGAGCGAATGCTCAACGCAGGCGTGGACGTCGAGTGGCTCGGGCAGGCACCCGTCGCCGTCCCAACGTCCTAGTCCAGACGGGAGCGTTTGAGGATAATGGAGGCATGCCTTGCCTCGCCGTGATCGCTGCTCTCACCCTTGCTCCCGTCAAGCTCGTGCCCTACGTCAATGGTCGATGGGATTTCCTGATCTCGCGACCGTCGAACTGGGTTGCCAGCGAGCCCCCGACGAACGGAAGCGGCCAAGAGTGGAAGAGTCCCGACGGCAAGGCTTCCCTTTCTTGCTGGGGAAGCTTCAACGCCGTGCCTTGGACGTTCAAGGAAGTCTGCGACCAGCAGATGGAGCGCGTGAAGGAGGTCAAGGGCAAGGTGACCTACCGCAAGATCGGGAAGACGTTCGCGGTGGTGAGCTATTCCTATAGCGGCCGCGAGGTCTATGAGCGCGTGGACTTTACTACGGGCGTCGTCAGCGGTTGGAGCTTCAGCGCGCCGATCAGTCAGCACATCGAGATGTCCAAGCTGACCGAGCGCATTGCGAAGACCTGGAAGCCGGCGACCAAAGAGCGCGACTAGAGCGGCTTGATTCCGGCCAACGTCTTGTCGACGAGGGCCTTCCCGCCTGCAGCAGCAGAAACGCGAAGGTGAACTTCGAGTTTCTGCGCGCCTTTTGTCGCGACGATCCAGACCCCTGCTTGCTTCTTGCCGTTCATGAAGAAATCGGCGGCGAGGCGGTGGCCTTTCCAATCGCCCAACGCGTAGGCACCGAGCGTGCCCGTCACATGCTTGATGTCGGGGCTTGCCCCGAGGACGTTCACCAACTCCCGCGCCTTGGCCTTGGTGTCAATCGCTTGGGCCGAGTTGAACTCGTCCTTGTAGACGGTGAGTGAATAGAAATCGCCCGCGACTGCGTCGGCGATGAGACCAACCTTACGGTCGCTCGAGGTCTGCCCAAGGAGCGAATTGGTGATCGAAGGGACGAACGGGCACGGGACCTGCACGCCAAACTCGCGCAGGCTGATCGGGTTCAGGGTCGCCTGTTTGAGGCTTGCTTCGGTCGGGGCTGCCTTCTTGATCGACTTCACCATCGTAACGAAGAGCAGGTCGGCGGCGTCGCTCGCCGGTTGGGCGACAAAGTCGAGGATCCAGCGTTCGTACTGACTGCCCCAAGCGATGGTCGCACGGCGAGTGTTCGATTTGGCGTTGAGACTTGTGTCGATGAAGGCGGGCGTTCCGAGCACGTTGGTCTTGAGCAACCGCCGCTCCTTGAACTTCACCGCGGGGTCGAACATCCAGTTGGTCTCTTTGTTGGGACCAACGTTCATCTTCATCATCATGTCGTAAAAGGCGGTCGAGCACCCTTCGACCGTGCGCTTGGGCGGGAAGCTCGCCGAGTGGCGAACGTACTCCAGCGACGCATAAATCCCTGCTCGTTCGACCATCCACCGTTGACTCACACACGGGCCGTAGAGGTCATCGGCGGAGTCACGGTCTGACTTCGTCAGAATCTGCGGCGCGAACCGGTCAAGGCCGGTGATCTCGATCCCCGCCCCCGGAATCACCGACGCGGTCAGCGTCAGCTTGTTCTGGAGGGCGAGGGTGAGGCAAACGGTGGTGAGCATGGCGGCGCGGGAACCTTATTTTTCGCGGATTTCCTTCTCGGTTTCTTCGCCGACCTGATTCACGAAGTAGATCGTGTCCTTCAGCCGCTCGATCGCCTTGGTCCGCGTTTCACCGCTGGCTTCGAGACCGGCAAGATCAAAGGTCGCCATGAACCGGATGGCATAAAAGCCATCGTCGAACTTCATCACATAGTAGTTGCCGAGCTTCTTCGCCGGTCGGAGGACGGTCTTCACGAGGACGTCGACGGGCGGTGCGCCCTTGTCCGACCAAACCTCCGTGTAGATCGACTGGGTGGCGATGTCGTTCTTGACGTTCGTCTCCCGGGTGACCCAGACGATGCGGTTCGGCAGATCCTTCACGCTGAACTCGACGACGTAGCTCAGGCCCGACTTCGAGACGGTGTGAGTGAACTTCGTATCCTCCATCGCCTGCTTGAAGATCGGGTTGTCGCCCTTCGTCTGCTTGGTCGCGTTGGGGTTCGAATCTTGGCCCTGGAAGGCCTTGGCGATGGCGAGGGTAGCAAGGAGCGTGGTCATTAGAAAATGTCTCCTTCGCCGCCAAACTTCTTCTCGAGCGAGTCACCGGTTGCGGCGACGGTTTGCATCACCTTTTTGAGCCGATCGGGTGCGATGTCGGCGTTCACGTTGATCCGAAACCGAAGGCGATAGGTTGGATTCTTCTCGGACGGCAGATCCATCACCATTCCGCCGTTCGACCAAGGGTCAAGGAACATCTCGATCAGCTTCTCGTTGGAGGGGGCGTTCTTCGACTCCCACACCATGCTGAAGACTTCGTTTTGCTGCAACGAGCGATACGACTCGGGCGCGGTGCGGATCTGAACCCACTGCTTTCGAGTCGTTTCGCTGATGCTGAACTGAACCTGGATGAATCCGGGCACCGTGGTTGA
The DNA here is from genome assembly GCA_018268355.1 of Armatimonadota bacterium. GTDB lineage: Bacteria > Armatimonadota > Fimbriimonadia > Fimbriimonadales > Fimbriimonadaceae > JAFDWR01. The sequence continues at coordinate 926,310 of JAFDWR010000001.1, forward strand.
CTTCAGATTGAGCGATTCAAAGGTCTTTTCGATCTGAGTCGGTTCGGGAGGATCGACGGGGCTGGCTTTCGCCACCGTCAGGGCAAAGAGGGTCGTCGCTAGAATCATGAGCTATGAAAAGTGACGCGCCAGCCATCCCGCCGCTACGCCAGTCCTAGGACTCTAGTCTAAATCATCGTCGAACGATTTGAGAAGTTGCAGGTCTTCCTTGCTGAGCTGAGCGGAGGCAAGCAGGTCGGGCCGCGTGGCGAGCGTGTGGCGCAAGGATTCGGCGCGTCGCCATCGGCGGATTCGCTCATGGTCACCCGAGGTGAGGACCTCGGGCACGCCCTTCCCTCGCCATTCGGCGGGACGCGTGTATTGGGGCGAGCTGAGGAGACCGTCGCCAAAGCTGTCCTGTTCAAGCGAATCGGACGAGCCCAGCACCCCGGGGACGACGCGGACAATCGCGTCAGCCATGATGATTGCGGGAAACTCGCCGTTGGTCAGCACAAAGTCGCCGAGCGAGAACTTGTGGGTCCCAAAGGTCTCGAAGATGCGCTCGTCGATGCCCTCGTAGTGCCCGCAGACAAAGACGACATGCTTTCTTTTTGCCAAGTTCTCGGCGTCAGCTTGGACAAAACGCCGACCGGTGGGATCAGGAAAGACGACGGCGGTGTCCTCGGCGATCGGGAGGGACTCCAGCGCCTGGGCGACGGGTTCAGCCATCAGCAGCATCCCCGCCGAACCTCCAAAGGGCTTGTCGTCGACAGTTCGGCGGGCGTCGGTGGTGAAGTCTCGCGGGTTGACGCAGTGGTAACTCGCGAGCCCTTGCGTGGCGGCCCGGTCGAGGATGCTAAAGCCAAGCCCGGCTTGGATTGCCTCGGGGAAAAGAGTCACAAAGTCGAGCCGCAACATCATCCAAGAGAATACGCCAACGATGCAGGTAACCTTGGCGCGCTATGGCGAACGTTCCCGCAGATCTGAAGTACACCAAGTCGCACGAGTGGGTCCGAGTCGATGGAAACCTGGCTACCATTGGCATCACCGACCACGCGCAAAGCGAACTTGGCGACATCGTTTTTGTTGACCTCCCGGCCGTGGGTGCCGAGATATCCCAAGGTAACTCCTTTGGCACGGTGGAATCAGTCAAGACTGCGGCTGACGTTTACGCCCCGATTTCGGGCAAGGTCGTCGCCGCGAATGCGGGCCTGGGCAGTGCCTCCGAACTCATGAACAGTGACCCCTATGGCGACGGCTACATGGTCACGATTGAGATGTCGGACGCTTCGCAGCTCGACGGACTGCTCGACGCAGCCGCCTACTCCGCGCTCCTCTAAAAGGCTGGTTTGAAGCCCATTCGCGTCCACGTGGTGGCCAACCTCCATCGGCCTGATGCTCTGGCCGCAGTCCAGGCTGCGTCAGAGTGGATGCGTGGGCGCGGACTTGTCGTCCAAGCGGAACCCGAAACCGCCAATCGAACCCAAATTGAGGTCGTGCGCCCCGAACACTTCGGCGACGCCGACCTCGTCATCAGCTTTGGCGGTGACGGCACCCTCATTCGGGCCGCCCACCTCGTTGCCCACCGGGGTACGCCGATCCTCGGCGTCTATTACGGTCGCTTCGGCTTCGTCACCCAATGTGATCCCCACGAGCTCGGCGCGGCGGTGAGCGACTTCATCGACGGCAAGTCACGCATCGAGCCGCGGATGATGCTCCAGACCCGGCTGCTCCGCAAGGGCGAGCCGCTCGCCACGCTCCATTGCCTCAACGAGACCGTTCTCCAGCGATCGGTGACGGTTCGGATGATGATGTTCACGGTGAGCGTCGATGACCGCGTTCTCACGACTTATCCGGCGGACGGCGTCCTTGTTTCGACCCCGACCGGTTCGACCGGCTACAACCTCTCGGCGGGAGGCCCCATCATGGACCCGATGCTCGAGGCGATCACGGTGACCGCCCTCGCTCCCCACACGCTCAGCGCGCGCAGCCTCGTGCTCTCGCCCCAAAGCGTGATCCGGTTCAGCATGGCGATCGATGGCGAGGCCGTTCTCAGTGCGGACGGCGCGAACCGGCTCCACCTCCTTACCGGTGACGAGGTTGAAGTGCGCCGAAGCACCCGGGTGACAAATCTGGTTTGCGTCCAACCCGATGACTTCCTCATCAAGCTCCACGACCGCCTGTTCTATGGCCACAGCCTTGTCGGTGAAAACTCATGAGTGATTCGATCCTTCAGATCCGAGGCGTGTCGGTCGAGTTCAAGCAAGCGGGTGGCGTGATCCGCGCGGTTGACGATGTCAGCCTTGATGTGCCGCGCAAGACGACGGTCGCGCTCGTCGGCGAGTCCGGATGCGGCAAGACGACTCTCGCGCGCGCCGTTCTCGGTCTCCAGCCGACGGTTTCGGGTGAGATCTTCATCAACGGCGAGAAGATCGAGGGCGTCAGCTCCCGCAACGCCGAACGCGTCGGGATGGTTTGGCAAGACCCCTTCGCCAGCCTTAACCCACGCTGGTCGATGGGGCGATCCGCCGCTGAGCCGGCCCGGTTGATGGGCAAGGACGTCGACATTGATTCTCTGTTTAAGGAAGTCGGCCTCGATCCAAGCTTTGTCGAGCGATACCCGCACCAGCTTTCGGGCGGTCAACGCCAACGCGTCGCGATGGCCCGCGCGCTGAGCTCGCGGCCGCCGCTGATCATCTGCGATGAGCCCACCGCCGCGCTAGACCTCAGCATCCGCGCGCAGATTCTCAACCTGCTCAAGCACCTCCAGCAGGCCGAAGATTGCTCGTTCCTCTACATCTCCCACGACCTGGCGACGGTCCGATACCTGGCCGACCGGGTCGCCGTGATGTACATGGGTCAGATCGTTGAGGAGGCTCCCACCGAAGAGCTCTTCAAGTCGCCCAAGCACCCATACACCAAGCTCTTGATCGAAAGTGCGCCGAGCTTGGACCGTCTGCTTCAGCTTCCCGCCGCACCAGAAGGAGAGATCCCCGACCCACGGACGAGGTTCGAGGGATGCCGATTTGTGGGACGATGTCCCCAAAAGCTCGACAAATGTCGAACTCAACCTCCGCTGGAATCGTCGGAAGGAATACGGCGTTATCGTTGTTGGAATCCACACGACGGCGCGTGAAAAATCTGGCCTTAACAATTGTCGGGTTCAACCGACAATAAGGCAGGACAACAGGGGAAAGTAGCATGGAAGCCTATCACCACTCGAGAATCTCATTTGAACGCGAGCTGCAGCAGCTCGAACACGACCTCCTGGAAATGGGGGCGCGTGCAGAGTCCATGGTGGTCAAGGCGGTCGATTCCCTGGTTCTTCTCGATTCCGGGCTTGCCCACGAGGTGATGGAATCTGACGACGAACTCGATGCCCAAGACCTCGTTATCGAGAATTCGTGCCTTCGCATGCTCGCCCTGCAGGCACCCATGGCCCGCGACCTTCGCACGATTGGAACCGCGATGAAGATGGTCACCGACCTTGAGCGGGTGGGCGATCTTGCCGTCGATGTCGCGAAAATCAGCCTGAAGATTGAAGCCGAGCTCGGCGCCACCGACTTTATCGACGTTCGATCGATGTCGAATGTGGCCCTCTTGATGCTCCGCGAGTCCCTCCAAGCCTTTGTCAATCGCGATCTCGACCTCGTGCGAGAGGTTTGCGAGAAGGATGATCTTGTCGACCAGGCTTATCGCGACCTTCGCGGCCAGATCCACGCTTACATGCGCAGCAACCCCGAGGCCGACGTCGCCGCGTCTTGGCTCCTGCTTGCGATCCACCACCTGGAGCGCATCGCCGACCATGCGGTGAACATCGCCGAGCGCGTGAACTTTGTTGTGACCGGCAAATTGGAATCGCTGTCGAAGCATCGTCCCTGATCTCCCGTTCGTCCGGAATCAGTGATGATCCAGCTCCTTTCGCTGTTGCCCTTCGTGGGCGTGGGTGCGCCTACGCTTTGGGCCTCGTTCACCCCTGAGGGCGAATATGGATCGGTGGCAATCTCGTTTGAAGGTGCCGAACTGGGCACCGACGAGCTCGTGGAGACCGAGTTTGCCCTCTTCGACAAGGATTCCCGATGGAAGGCGAGCAGCCGCTCGCGCGGGCTCTCCTATTGGTTCAAGCTGAGCGACGAATCGGCGGAACCGATCCTCGTCGAAGCCGCCCAACTCGCGGGTTCGGGAGGCATGACGTATCTGTGGTACCCGGCCCCCGGCCAGGTCGTGCTCGGCGAAACCCCTTGGCTTTGCGTGCTGAAGACTAAGCCAGTGCCCGCTTCAGCGACGCAGCGAAGTGGTCAATCTGCTCCTTGGACCGTGTTTCCGTAACCGCGACGAGCAGGTCGTTCTCCATGCCCTTATAGTAAGGGCCAAGCGGCAGGCCGGCAAGGATTCCGTCCTTCAGGAGCGCGTCGCGCACCACGGTGGCGTCCTTCGGAACGGTCAAGACGAACTCATCGAACACGTTCGTGGAATAGCGTCGCTTTGCGCCCGCTTCCTCCAGCTTCTGGATCGCATACTGCGTGTTTCGGACTGACGACTCGGCAACCGCGCGGAGGCCGTTCTTTCCGAGCGCGATCATGTAGACCGTGCAAGCGAGAGCCATGAGCGCCTCGTTCGTACAGATGTTCGAGGTCGCCTTCTCGCGGCGGATGTCCTGCTCGCGGGTTCGGAGGGTCATGACGTAGCCGGGGCGACCGCCGTGAAGCTCGTTGGTGCGGCCCACGATTCGGCCCGGGATCTGGCGGACAAATTCTTGCTTACAGGCGAAGAGGCCGACGAGAGGACCACCCAGGCCCATCGCCACGCCCATCGGCTGGCCTTCGCCCACCACGATGTCGGCGCCGAACTGGCCGGGAGGAGGAAGGATGGCGCAGGCGATCGGGTCGGCGACCACGATGAGCAGTGCGCCCGCCGCGGTGGCCGCGTCGCGAGCGGCTTGGAGGTCTTCAATCGCGCCAAAGAAGCTCGGGTACTGGACGATGATGCAGGCCGCTTCTCCGCTCTCGTCGAAGCTCGAGGTCACGCCGTCGGCGTGGGGCAAGGTGACGACATCAATGCCCATCGACCAGCAGTAGGTGTCGAGGACCTGGCGGTAATGGGGATGGACGGCACCGGAGACGGCGACGCGGTCGCGCTTCTTGATGCCGGTGGCCATGATCGCGGCTTCGGCCATGCTCGTCGCGCCGTCGTACATCGACGCGTTCGCGAGGTCCATGCCGTAAAGCTCGGCGATCATCGTCTGGAATTCGTAGATCGTCTGGAGGTAGCCCTGCGACGCTTCGGGTTGATAGGGCGTGTAGGCGGTGAGGAATTCGCCGCGCGAGATCACCGCACCGACGGTCTGAGGGATGTAGCGGTCATAAACGCCCGCACCGAGGAAGCACGCGGTCGTCGCGAGGTTAATGTTCTTCTTGCTGATCTCCAGCAGGTGGCCCATCAGCTTCGATTCGTCGAGCGCGGGCGGGAGATTGAGCGAACCAGGTTCGCGCCTCAGCGATTCGGGAATCTCACGGAAAAGGTGGTCAATCGACGGAGAACCGATCACGTTGAGCATTTCCGAAACATCAGCTTCGGTGTGCGGAATGTAGGGCGCCACGGTTAGAAAGGGTACCCGGAGCTAGGTTCGATTTTGAAGGATTTGACGTACCTGTTCTGCCTGTTCTGGCGTGTCGACTGCCATCGCGCTGCCTTTGCCTTCGACCATTTTGATCTTCACCCCGTTTTCGAGGAATCGCAGCTGTTCCAACGACTCCGTGAGCTCCAAGGGCGAAGGGGACCAGGTGGCAAACCGGTCGAGGGCCGACTTTCGGTAGCCGTAAAGCCCGAGGTGCTTTCGGAGCGGGACTTGGCGCGGGTTCCGGGGGAACGGGATCGCGTGGCGGCTGAAGTAAAGCGCGTTGCCGCTCAGGTCGAGGACCACCTTGACGACCGCGGGGTTCGACTCCTCGTCTTCGGGGCAAACCGCCCAGAGCGAGGCCATTTCGACGCTGGGATCCTCAAGGAACGGCGTGATGCAGGCGTCAATGTCGCCGGGATTGAGCAGAGGCTCGTCACCCTGGACGTTGATGTAGAAGTCGGCGGGTCGGCGGGTGCTGATCTCGGCGATGCGGTCGGTCCCACTCGGGTGGCTGATCGACGTTCGCTCACAATCGATCCCTTGTGCCCGGCAGTAGTCGAGGACCTCGTCATCGGGGGTGGCGACGAGCACGTTGTCGCCCAACTGGCAGCCGCGCGCGGCATCGACAACCCATTGAAGCATCGGTCGGCCGCAAAGGTCCACGAGGGGCTTCCCGGGGAACCGGGTGCTCGCCATGCGGGCGGGAATGACGATCAGTCCGTTCACGAGCCCTGCATACCCGGATTGGGCGTGGTGAGGTCGCCCGGCGACGGGGACGGCGCGGGGCTCGACGGCAAGGACTTGCCCTCAAGCGGGGCCAGCATTTCGTCGGTCTTTGCTTGGTCGTCGCGCGCGCTCAGCGGGCTCATGCGAAGGGCGTCCATGATCTCGCGGAAGCCGGCGGCGACGGTGATCTTCACCTTGCCATCGGGCGGCGTGTAGAGGCAGAGCATCAGCCGCTGGCGGTTGGTCTCCCAGAACCGGTATTCAACGAATCGGCCCTTGACGACGGTGGGAACGGGGTCGCTTCCGCCCGTTTCCTTCATGCGCGAAATCGATTCGGTGTAGTACTTCAGCTCGTTCTCAAATCGGCTCGCCGAGATGCTCTTACCCTCATAGGTTTCGAGCATGGCGGTCACGCGCTCGTTATAGAGCACGAGGCCCACCCCGCCGAAGGCACCCTGCCAACTGCGGACGTTGAGATCGCTACCCCTTAGCGGGGCGGGCAGTTCGGTCACCACGGGCTGGTTTTCTTGGTGGCCAGCTTCCGTTTCCGCTCGGTTGCGAATATCGCCAAGCGCCACCCGGTTGCCGGTGGAAAAGCGCAATGCGAACATCGCCTCGGACGAGAAGTCCGGCTCCTGCATGCTGAAGCGCGCCTGGGCGTCGTCTCCTGCGGCAGAATCCAGCCCACACCCGGCGAGGGCGAATGCAAGGACGGCCAGCGGGAGCAGACGGCGAAGCACCTAAACCACCTTCTTGACGCGGTACTTCTGCTTACCGCCAGGGGTATCGATGACCACTTCGACGTCGGCGGTGGCACCCACGAGCGCGGCCCCCATCGGCGAGGAGATCGAGACCTTCCCCGCTGCCGGATCGGCCTCGAAGGCACCGACCAGCGTCACGTCGAACTCCTCGTCGAACTCGAGGTCGAGGAGGGAGATCACGCTGCCGAGGTGGGCGCCGCCAGTTTCCTGACGCTCAACCACCTTGGCGCTTTGGAGAACCTTCTTGAGTTCCGCGATGCGCTGCTCAATTCGCGTTTGGTTGAGCTTCGCTTCGTGGTAGGCCGCGTTCTCGCGGAGGTCGCCGTGGGCCTTCGCCTCGCGAATCGCATCCGCGTTGGCGGGTCGCAAAACGGTCTCAAGTTCGCTGAGCTCGTTCTGGAGTAAGGTCAATCCTTCGGCAGTCACGAGAATTTCGTTGGCCATGGAGTCACCATTTTAGCATGAGCCCACACGCAAGCAAGGTGAGCGTTGTTATCGTGTCTTATAACACGGTGGCCGACCTTCGCCATTGCCTTGCCGCCATCGGTCCCGATCCCGAGGTCATCGTGGTCGACAATGCTTCATCGGACGGAAGCGCAGCGATGGTCGCCGCCGAGTTCCCCCACGTTCGGCTCATCGCAAACGACGACAATCGCGGCTTCGGCGCGGCCAACAACCAGGGCATGGCGGTGGCGCGGAGGCCGCTCGTTTTGTTCCTCAACAGCGACTGCATCCCTGCCCCGGACGCGATTTCGATCCTCGCAGAAACGTTCGACGATCCAACCGTTGTCGCGGCGGGTGCGATGCTCCTCAATCCGGACGGCACCCTGCAGGAGTCGATTGCAGGTCCGCTCACCCTTGGCGCGGTGGCGGCGGAGCAGCTTCGCCTGGGTGGATTGCACTACTGGCGGACCAAGGCGACGCTCGACCGCAGCGGCGGCAACCCGATCACGGTGGACCAGGTCATGGGGGCGTGCATGATGATTCGGCCCGTCGAGACCTTCGATGAGCGAATCTTCCTTTACGCCGAGGACACCGATCTGTGTGAGCGGCTGAAGAAGCATGGCCGAATTGTCTATGTTCCTAGCTCTAAGGTGACTCATATTCTCGGCGCGAGCAGCCAAGGCAGTCACCGCTGGTGGGCGGTGGCGATGTACAACCGGGGCAAGGAGCAGTACTTCGCGATCCACCACGGACCCGGCGCGTTGGCCCTTTGCTGGCTGCTCAACCGGCTTGGCGCATTCGGTCGGTTCGTTGTCTGGGGACTCGCGACGCTTGTCACGCTCGGGCTGCGCCCGCGGTTTCGGTCTCAGGCCGCCTTGTTCTGGCGGGTCATGATGGCTCCACTCCGGGGGCCGCATCGGCCAGCTCATACTCGCGGATGATCGCCTCGGGCGGACCGTCGTCTCGAATCAGCCCCTTGTGGAGCCACAGGCATCGGTCGGCGACCCGCCGCACCGCGTCCATCTGGTGGGAGACAAACAGGATCGTCCCGCCGGCAGACCGAAATTCGTCGATCTTCGCGTAGCACTTGCGCTCGAACTCGAAGTCGCCCACCGCAAGCACTTCGTCAACGAGCAACACCTCGGCATCGACGTGGACGGCCACGCTGAAGCCCAACCGCGCCATCATGCCGCTCGAGTAGGTCCGAACGGGGGCGTCGATGTGCTTTTCCAGTTCGGCAAACTGGACGATCTGGTCGAGACGAGCGCGCATCTCTGCCCGGGTCAGGCCGAGGATGATGCCGTTGAAAAAGACGTTCTCGCGGCCGGTGAGGTCGGGGTGGAATCCTGCGCCGAGTTCCAGAAGCGGGGCCATCCGCCCGTGAATCTTGATCTCGCCCTTGGTCGGCTTGTAGACCCGCGCAAGGAGCGAAAGCAGCGTGCTCTTGCCCGCCCCGTTACGGCCAATCACCGCCGCACATTCGCCCTTCGGAATCGTGAAATCGAGGCCGCGAAGCACCTCCAGGTGGGTGTGGGTCGCCGTCTTGCGCCAAAGGAACATCGTCTTGAACGACGACGCCCCCGAGGTGTTCAACAAGAACTCCTTCTTCAGGCCGTGGACTTCGATCGCAGGGGTCACGGGCGCTCGACGAACCTCCACTTTAGGCGGTTGAACAGCGCATAGCCGCCCACCAGGAGCAGGAACGACGTCAGCGCGGTCACTCCCAGCAGTCCCCAATCGAGCGGGAGCGGATCGTAGGTCTTGCCACGGAACTCGACCGGCTGCGGCGCGAGGAGGAGCTTGCGATAGGCCACCGAAAGCATCGCGACGGGGTTGAGGTGATAGAGCGTGTAAAGCATCGTTCCGCCCTTCTCCATCGACTTCTGGTACACCGCCTCGCTGAAGTACATGATCGGGCAGAGGAAGAACATCAGGTACAGCAGCACGCTCACGATGTACTTCACGTCCTCATAGAACGTGTTCAACGCGCTGACGATGAAGCTCAGACCCATCGTGAGCATGAGGTTGATCAGGAGCAGCACGGGCAGCAGCACCGCCCCCGCCTGAAGCGGGAAAACGCGGCGGTCGAACGCATAGACCACGAGCAGGTACAGGAAGAACACCACGAGGGCAAGGCACTGGTGGACGAAGTTGCTGATCACCGAGGAGATCGGGAAGACCTCGCGCGGGAGATAGATCTTGCGGATGATCGGCAGGTTGGTGAGGATCGACTGGGCGGAATCCAACAGGCAAAGCTGGAAGAACATGTACGGCAGGTACGAGGCCAGGATGTACGCGCTGTAGTTCGGGGTGTTGTTGCCGAGGAAGCTCTTGAAGACGAGCGTCATCACGATGACGGTGATGAGCGGGTTCAGCAGCGACCAGAAGAAGCCAAGAACCGAATTCTTATACCGGATGCGCAGGTCGCGCTGGACCATCGTGAACAGTAGTTCACGAAATCGCCAAAGTTCCTTCAGCTCCTCGCGCATGTCGCCGCAGGATACCAAACCTAGCATCAGATTGGACCCTGAGCCAGCGGTATAATCCCACCATGCCTGGAGGACGCACCAAGCGAGTTCCCGAGCCTAAGCTCATCTTCGAAAAGTCCCGTCCTGGACGCATCGGCTGTAACGTTCCCCGATGCGACACCCCTGAGGTTGACCTCTCGAAAGCCCTCGGGAAAACGCGCGCCGAACTTGACCTGCCCGAAGTCGACGAACTGACCCTCCTTCGGCATTTCACCAACCTCAGCCAGATCAACTACGGCATCGAAACCGGGTTCTATCCGCTCGGCTCGTGCACGATGAAGTACAACCCGAAGGTCAACGAGGCGACCGCCCGATTCCAAGGCTTTGCCAACCTTCACCCGATGCAGCCCGAGGCGACGATCCCGGGTGCTTTTGAGATCCTCCACGGCGTCCAGTCGATGCTTTGCGAGATCACCGGCTTTGACCACATCACGCTCCAGCCGCTCGCTGGTGCGCATGGTGAGATGACCTGCCTCATGCTCATCAAGGCGTACTTTGAGGCCCGCGGCGAGAGTCAGCGCTCAGTCGTCCTCGTTCCCGACTCGGCCCACGGCACCAACCCCGCCTCGGCTGCGCGATGCGGCTACGACGTGAAGTCGATCCCGACCGACGCCGACGGCAACACCGACCTTGTCGCCCTCGAGAAGGCGCTTGCCGGTGAGGATGGCCAGAAGGTCGCCGCATTGATGCTCACCAACCCTTCGACGCTCGGCCTCTTTGAGCCGAACATCGAAAAGATCTGCAACATGGTCCACGCGGTCGGCGGACAGGTCTTCTGCGACGGCGCGAACATGAACGCGATGGTCGGCACCACCCGCCCCGGCGACCACGGCTTTGACTGCATGCACCTGAACCTCCACAAGACGTTCAGCACCCCCCACGGTGGCGGTGGCCCCGGTTGCGGCGCGATTGGCCTCAAGGACCACCTGGCCCCCTACCAGCCCGTGCCCGTCATCCGAAAGGAAGGCGAGAACCTCGTCGCCGACTACGATCGACCCCTGTCGATTGGCCGCGTTGCCGCGTTCTATGGCCAGTTCCTCATGGAGGTCCGCGCCTACACCTACCTTCGCGCCTTTGGCCGCGAGCACATGGCCGACATCAGCCGCTTCTCGGTCTTGAACGCCAACTATGTCCGTGCCCGGCTCAAGGACGTGCTTCCTCCCGCCCACAATCGCCCGTGCATGCACGAGTGCATCCTCACCGCCGAGAAATACAAGAAGGAGCACGACGTCCGCGCGCTCGACATCAGCAAGCGGCTCATCGACTACGGCTTCCACCCGCCCACCAACTACTTCCCGCTCATCGTTCCCGAGTGCCTCATGATTGAGCCGACGGAGACGGAGACCAAGGAAACCCTCGACGAGTTCTGTGACGCGATGATCTCGATCTGCCACGAAGCGGTGGAGAATCCCGATCTCCTCCACGACGCGCCTTCGACCTCGGTCGTTGGTCGGCTCGATGAGACGCTGGCGGTGAAGCAGCTCGACGTTCGCTGGAAGCGACCCCAACCGGTCGGCGTTTGATCCCTTTCCGCATCGACCCGCCTCGTTCTGGACCCGAAAACATGGGTGCAGACGAGGCGCTTTTGCTTTCGGGGGTCCCGGGCGCGCGGGTTTACCAGTGGGATGGGGTTTGGGTCAGCCTCGGCCGGTTCCAGCAGCCCTCTTTGGTGCTCGCGGATGCTACGGTGACGCCGTGGGTGATGCGCCCGACCGGCGGCCTTGCCGTCGTCCACGACGGCGATTGGACCTTTGGCTATGCCCTGCCCCACGAGGTGGAGGGCGAGCGCAACACCCGCCGTGCCTATGAGCGGCTGACCGCGCCCCTCATTCGGGCCCTGGAGTCGCTCGGCTTCTCGGTCGCTTATGGTGGGGGTGAGGTGCGGGGCGGCGATGGGATCGATTGCTTCGCGTTTTCGTCGCGCTATGACCTCGTGGAGGTGCGCTCGGGACTGAAGATCGCGGGTTGTGCGATGCGGATGACCCGAGCGGGGGCGCTGTTGCAGGCGTCGATCCCCGCCTCGCTCACCGGGGTGCTCGACGAGTCGCCGCTGATCGGGGGGACGTCGCTGCCTTCGGTGCGCTGGTCGGCGGGCCAGCGTGAGGGGTTTGCTGAGGCGGTCGAGCGGGAAATCCTGTATTCTTCTATAGGTTAGTAGTAGGTTCCTTCAACCCAGTGCACACATCTTGGAGACACCATTTCGCACAACCGCCTAGTCGCTCGGCTAAGATCATGATTTCGGTGGAAGTCTCAGGAGCAAACATGAAACTCAAGCTCAAAAAGACACCTAAGGCAAAGCCGCAGCCAAAAGCTCGCCGGGCCTGGCGATACGCCTGCTGGGGCTTAGCCGCGCTGATAACAGGCATTGGCGGAATGATAACAATTCTCAGCATGGCCGGCCCCAAAGCAATACCTAGCTGCATGAACTGGTGGCCCCTTAAGGCCGAAAAACTAGCCGACTCTGCACAAGGCAGTGTAGTAACTGCCGCCGTCGCCTGGGTCGGAGGCACAATTGCCTTGCTAACGTTCTTGCTCAACAGAGATCAAAAGGAACTTCACCATGCTGATCAACTGCAGACCACGAGAACGATTGCCGAGACGCAAAGGCAACAGGAATACTTTGCCTCCCTATCAACAGATCTTTCCTCCACAGACAAACTTACGCGTCTAACTGCTGTAATTGGGCTTGGTGAAATAGCGATGACACCTGCAGCTGGTTCAAAAGACCTAGCAAAGTTGCATCGTTTCCAGCACATTCGCTTCTTGCAAGCCGCGGACGAGGTAGCACATAAACCAAAGGAACGCAATCGTACCGTTGCGATGAACAAGTTTCTAGACGATTACCCATATTTTGAGAGAGCATGTTCGCGCTTAACTCTGGCTCTGCAGCAATGGACCGATGAAGCCTCCTTAGCAACAGTCGTAAACACAATTCATCGCCTACTTTTTTGGGCAGCTCAGTCCAATGATAGCGACGAAATGCTCGTCTTGCTCGCCAATAGTCTAGCCAATGCAAACCGTGAAGCCATCGAAGGACTCGTCAGCGTTGGTGCACAATACATGAAGCGACAATCAGACTTTGAGGCATTTGATCTCGTTATCCAAAACGGTATCCGAGCCTCCGAATGCGCGGCCCCTGCAGACAAAGTTGCGGCAGAGTTCATCGATTACCTAGCTGAACGAATTCGACGCAAGAATCAAGATATCTACGTCAAGCAAGAGCAAGGTCTGAAGGCACAGGAAAACATTGATCCAAAAATCGCCCTTTCGAATGCCTATGCTCGGCTACTTGATACGCAAAGACTGCTAGCATCCACACTTACGCTTCTACCTTACCCCAATGGTGTCGGCGTTCCAGAGGTAGCTCTCTTGAAGCCAGCCCATAGTGTCAGCCCAAAAAATGACATCAATGCGCTAATGCTTCAGAAAAATGTCCTAATTTCAAGGCGTGGCCTGAATCTTACAGGAATCTGTCTTGTTGGAAATGATATCTCTGGTTCCAATCTTCAAGTGGCCCTCCTCAGCACCAGCTTGATTCTCGGTTGCAAGTGCGCCGAAATCGGTCTGCAATTCTCAGCTTGTAAAGACGCTACATTTGCGTACTCAGACTTGGAATCTGCTCGCTTGGATGCAGCTGACTTCCTGAGGGTCAACTTGAGTGATACAAATTGCTCAGCAGCGAGCTTAATTGGGTGCCACTTGGTCAACACCAACTTCGGCCAGGCGAATCTTCAAGATTCAAACTTGGTGCAGGCAAAGCTAAAATTGGTGAATCTGTCAGGGGCGAAAATGGACCGAGCGAACCTCTCCTTAGCGTTTTTGGATAACGTTGCGGTCAAGAGCACATCACTAAAGGATGCGGCGGTCAAGGGGACACTCTTCTGCGACGTGGATCTGTCTGGCGCTATTCTCGATGGAGTTGATATGTCACAGGCAATCATCACCAGTTTGAATGGTAACGCCTCTGCAAAAGGCTGAGGTACACGACAAATCCTAAACTGAAGCGACGACATTGATTGATTAAGGGATTGTCATGTTGCTAAACAGAAGGCCCCTGCCGCGCGGTTCGCGCAACAGAGGCCTTCTGTTTTGACTCCCCCAGACCGCTTAGTTCGGGTTCGGGGTGATCGAGAAGCCCTGCGACGAGAGCTCCTGGCCGATGTGGCGGAGTTTCTTCATCGCGCGGAGCTCGATCTGGCGAACGCGCTCGCGGGTGACGTTCAGCTCGGTGCCGACCTCTTCGAGGGTGCGGCTGCGACCATCGTCGAGACCGAAGCGAAGGCGAACGACGTCTCGCTCGCGGCTGGTGAGCCGGCCGAGGATGCCATCAATCTCTTCGCGTCGGATGAGCGTCCAGGTGACGTCGCCCGGCGTCGGCATGTTCGTGCTCTGCACGAAGTCGCCAATGCTCGAGTTGTCCTTTTCGCCCACCGGGGTTTCCAGCGAGATCGGCTCGACGGCGACGCGCATCATCTCTCGAACGCGGTCGACGGACAGACCGACTTCGCGGCTGATCTCCTCTTCGGTCGCCTCGCGTTGCAGCTCCTGTTGGAGGCGCGACGCGGTCTTGACGACCTTGTTGATCAGTTCGGCAACATAGACCGGGATTCGGATCGTGCGGCCCTGGTTGATGATCGCACGAGCAATCGCACGGCGGATCCACCACGTGGCATAGGTCGAGAATCGGAAGCCCTTGCGCCAGTCGAACTTTTCGACCGCGCGGATGAGGCCAAGGTTGCCTTCCTGGATCAGGTCGGCAAGCGGGATGCCACGGGCGTTGTACTTCTTCGCGATCGAGACGACAAGGCGGAGGTTGCTCTCGATGAGCACCTTTTTGGCGTACATGTCTCCGGCCTGGACCTTTCGAGCGAGGTCAACTTCTTGCTCGGGGGTCAGGAGCTGAGCGCGCCGGGTCTGGCGCATCCACATCTCAAGCTCTTCGCCGTCGTCGTGGGGTTGTTCGGCCTCTTCTTCCTCGAGGTCGTCCAACTCCAACAGATCGTCTTCGGCGGGCTCGGCATGCACGTCATCCATGAGAGCTCCGGCTCCGGGCTCCATGAACGAGTTACGACCGGGAGTCCGGACCGTGATTGCCCGTCCTCGTCTCGGTTGCGATGCCACACCATTTTCTACTGCCATGATTCTAGTTCTTTTCCTTCAACAGCCATCTGTACATGTTTGTACGTTCAAGCCTACAAAATTTCTCCGCTCAGTGGGGACAAAAAGGCAAAAGCACGAACACAAAGGCCAATTAGATCCAGTCACGTTGTTTGGTCGAAGTCCTTCATTCAACGTAACACAATTGACGGTTTGCGTCAACTTTCAACACAAAAAAGCGAGATTTTGCCTTAGATGTCCGCACATTTCGGACCACAGGCACTCTTTAGACGCCGAAAGCCGGGCATATCGTTCCAGAATCAAGCAATTCACTTCAGGCTTTTCAGATTCTGGATCGCCTTGGTGAGATGGGCGGCGAGGTCTCGGGTGCTTTCCTCGGTGTTTTCCCGCCCGAACGAGATTCGCACCGTCGAGCGCGCTTCGTGTTCGCTCAGCCCCATCGCAAGCAGAACCGGGCTCGGCGCAGTCGACTGACTGCTGCAAGCTGCGCCCGCGCTGATCGCGAAGCCGCGCAGGTCCATCTCTTCGACGAGGCTCTGGCCAGCGACGCCGTCGATGTTCAGGGCGAGTATGTAAGGCGAGGCATCCCGGCCGCGCACGGGGCGAACTCCGGGTAGGTCAAGCTCGGTCATCAGCACGCTGAGCAACTGCTGGGCGTGATCGAAGTCGTGTTCGAGGCGGTGGAGGGCAAGCTCGGCGGCGACTCCGAATCCGACGATCCCGGCGACGTTTGCCGTGCCCGACCGCCTTCCCTCCTCTTGGCCACCGCCGATGAACCAAGGCTCGGCGTGGCCGTCGCGGATGTACATCGCGCCAATCCCTTTCGGTCCGTACAACTTATGGGCGCTAAAGCTAGCGAAATCTAGTGCCTCAAGTGAAAGCGGAATCTTGCCGAGGGCCTGGGTGGCGTCGGTATGGAGGACAGCGGTGGTCGAGAGCGCCGAGGGGTCAGTCATGTCGCCCGTCTCGTTGGAGACAAGGATGCAGCTCAGCCGGTCGGCGGTGGGGGCGGACTGGGTGGGATCAAAGAAGGTGCCTCCTGCGCGGCGGACGCCCTCGCGCATCGAGGAGTGCTCCCAGGTCCCCGCGGCGAGGCTGCCCTCCATCGCGCAAAACCAGAGGTTGCTCTCGGTGGCCCCGCTCGTGAAGACGATCTGCTCTGGCGAGCAACCCACAAGCGCGGCCACCTTCGACCGTGCGGATTCGATCGCAACGTGGGCGGCGCGGCCCAGGGCGTGGATGGAATGCGGGTTGCCGATCTCCTCGGTCATCGACTCGGCGACGGCCCGGATGACCTCAGGGGCGGCGGGAGTCGTCGCGGCGTAGTCGAAGTAGTTTTCGCGCCTCACGGGAGGACCGCGTCGGCCTCGATTTCCACGAGCCAATTGGGGTCGAGGAGGTCGCAGACGACCATGGTCGAAGCGGGGCGGATGTCGCCAAAGATCTCGCCGTGGACCTTGCCGACTAGCTCCCAATCGCGGGAGTGGCGAAGGTAGGTTCGGGTTCGGACGACGTGCTCGGGCGAGCCGCCACACTGGGCGAGGGCATCGAGAATGATCTCCCAGCATCGCCGGGCTTGGCCTTCAGGGTCACCGATGGCGGCGAGCCCGCCATCGGGCGCGATGGGAGCGGTTCCTGCGATGAAGACCTGATTCCCTACGCGGACAGCCCGGCTGAAGCCGATGGTCGGCTCATACGGGCTGCCAGAAGAGACGTTTTGCCTGATGGCGATTAGACTCCTGCGCCGATCTTGCTCATCACCGATTGGATGAGGCCGGGAACGTCGCTGGTCTTGTCGGCCACGAGGGCACCATTGGCGAGCAGGGCATCGACCTTCGATTGGGCGGTGCCGAGGTTTCCGCTGACGATGGCGCCCGCGTGTCCCATTCGCTTGCCGGGAGGCGCGGTGCGACCGCTGATGAACGCGACGACGGGCTTGGTCATCTTGCTGATGTAAGCCGCCGCAGTCTCTTCGTCGGTGCCGCCGATTTCGCCGACCATGACGACCGCCTTGGTCGCGGGGTCGTTCTCGAACATCTCAAGGACTTCGATGAAGCGGGTGCCGGGGATGGGGTCACCGCCGATGCCAACGCAGGTGGTTTGGCCGAGGCCAGCGCGGGTGAGCTCCCAAACGATTTCGTAGGTCAAGGTTCCCGAGCGGCTGACCATGCCGATCGGTCCTTGGGAGAAGATGTGGCCGGGCATGATGCCCATCTTGCACTCGCCGGGGGTGATGATTCCCGCGCAGTTTCCGCCGAGGAGCCTCGTGGTTCCGTTTGCCTTGAGTCGGTTGGCAACGCGGAGCATGTCAAGGGTCGGAACGCCTTCGGTGATGAGGGTCACGAAGGGAATTCCGGCCGCTTCGCACTCAAGAACGGAGTCGGCGGCGTAGGGTGCGGGGACGAAAATGAGGGCTGCGTTCGCGCCCGTGGCGACGACGGCTTCCTTGACCGTGTTGAAGACCGGGACGCCGAGGTGATCGGTTCCGCCCTTGCCGGGAGTGACGCCCGCAACAACTTGGGTGCCGTACTCAATCATCTGGCCGGTGTGGAAGCTTCCCTCACGGCCCGTCATGCCACAAACCACGACCTTCGTGGATTTATCGACGAGAATCGCCATACTATCGAGGTTACCCGTTACGTCCCTCAAGGGACTCAGTTTTCTGATTGGAAATCGCATGACCGTGAGCCTCCTAACCACCCTCCTTGCCCTTCAATCGCTTTCTCCCAGCCAGACCGTGGTGCCAAACGGCGCGGTGGTTTGGATCGATCCCACATCGTCGGCCAAGGCGACCACCTTGGTCTTGGTGGCGAGTGCGCGCGGAGCGGAGGATGAGCCTGGTCCCGGAGGTTTGCGCCACCTCTTGGAGCACCTGGTGGCGCGGCGCGACCGCGATCTTGACCGGATGCTGGAAAGCGAAGGGGGCTTCCTGCGCGCATCGACCTCGCGCGATTCCATCCGCTTTGAGATCGACGTTCCGAACGGCAAGGCCGACCTAGCGGTGAAGGCTCTGGGCACGCTTTTGACCCCGCCCAAGCTCGAACAGGCGCAGATTGATCGCGAGATTCTCACGCTCGGCGAGGAGCTCGCCCTGCGGACGCCGATCCAGTCGACGATTGAGGCGGGTTGGCGTGACGTTTTTGGCGGCGACTGCCCGTCGGCGATGGGCGAGGTCGAGGCGATGAAGGCGGCAACCCCTGACTCCCTAAACTCGCTCTACCAGAAGCACTTTTCGGGTTCGAATTTGGCGGTGACCCTTGTGGGGCCGGTCGAGCCGACGATCCAGCGGCAGAAGTTGATCCTGCTGCTCAGCAAGGTTAACACCGTGGGCAAGCGACCGACCTTCCGCCCGCGCAAGCTGGCTCCTTCTGCGGCTTCGCCGACCACCGTTTCGGCGGAGATTCCTGGCCTCGGCGAATCGGCAGCATGGGCCGAGCTTGCTGTTGGGCTGGCCTGGTGCCAAGAGGTGAAGTCGTCGTACCTGAGCTACACCCCCTCACTGCGTCCGGGTGCGATGACGCTGGGGACGGAGACGGGAGACGAGGAGCCGATTCGCAAGTTCCGAAGGTTTGATGAGGCCGACCTCGCCCGGCTTTGGGAAGTGGGGCCTGCTTTGGTGAACCGCTGGCTTGAGAACCGACTTGCCGACCCGAGGTCGCGGGCTCTGCTCATGGCCGAGCTGAAGGCGCAGGACGCCTCAATGACCGAGGAGAAACTCCGTCAGGCCGCCCAAGGCGTCAACTGGGGCGAGTTTGTGAAGGCTTACCAACGCATGGTGCCCAGTTCGCAGGCGCGGACCGGCCCGAGCCTCGCCCTCGCCCCGTCCGCAAAGGCGGGCCGGGGCTCCGCCCTCGGTCCGCGCGAACCTGCCACCGACGCGGCCGACCAGACACCGGGCGTCGTCTCTTATGCCGACCCCGCCGCCAAGTTCTTCACCGCCCAGGCCGTCGTCCTCCTCCCCAACCTCGCCCCCGAAGAGCGCGAAGAACTCGCCTTTCTCGCGCGGCTCATGGAGCGCGAGACCGAGGACTACTCGCCGCGAACGCTCCGCCAACTGGGCGTTGAGGCAGGGTTGCCGGTGAAGGTCACGCTGGGCGGCGACCACCTACGCATCTCGTGCGTGTCCACCCCCGAGAACGCCGATCAGTGCGTGCGGGTGCTCGAATCGATGCTGCGGCGACCCCAGATGAGCCAGGCCACCGTTGAAGAGGCCTTCGCCGAGTCGCTGCCGAGCCAGGACGCCTGGGCGCAATCGCTCCTCGCATCGCGGATCTACCGACCGATGCTCGAACGACGCTCGGCTTCCCTTCTGACCCGCGTCATCCGGCCCGAAACCACGACGGTGGCCTTCGGTGGGCGAGGCGACCTCGCTGCCGCGAGCGCAACTTACCGCCGACTCGTCGAGGAATGGAAGCCCGGACGCGCAGCCACCACGACCTACCTGCGCAAGACCCAGGTCGCGAAATTGAACCTGCCGGGAAGCCAAATCCTCATCGTCGATGGCCCCGCCGTCGTCACGCGGTCCGAGGATGCGCTCGCGAGCGAACTCGCCGCCTACGCCTTTGGCATCGGTAAGGAATCGAGCCTCTTCCGAATCTGCCGCGAGCAGGAGCGATGGTCGTACCGACAAGAGGCCAGCTTCCTGATGGATCGCGGGTGGCGCCTGCGACTCCTCATCGGGCGGTCCAAGCCCGACCTCGTCGAGCTGACACCGCTGATGCGCGATGCGCTCATTGTCGACGTGAAGGCGTGGGACGAAACCACCCTTAACCGCGCACTCGCGATGGCCGAATCCGCGATTGTGCGCGGCATTTTGCCGGAGGCAGTCTCGCTGAGCGGCGGACTGCCGATGACCGACCGACTCACGGACAGGACCTACCGAGCCGCCTATGATCGGGCGACGATTGGGCGGATCATGGAGCCCGAAAACAGACTCGCTGAGCTCAAAAAAGTGACTCTTGAATCGATGAAGGCCCAGGCTCTGAAGATGCTGTCGGAGGCGTCGATTCGGATTCAACGCTCGGAATGAGCGAGGCATCGAAGTCGGGATCAGCGGAGCAGAGCTTGAGGAAGTCGCAGCCGTTGCAGATCTTCTTCGGGCTTGGTCGCAGCTCCCAATACGAATCGGTGTAAGAGAGGATCTCCTCGCCCAGCTTCTGAATGTCGGACTGGAGCTGGTCGATCTCGGCGTCGCTCAGTTCCGCCGATGCCTGGACGCCAGTTCGTAGCGCATAGATCGTGGCGAACGCCGGTCGATCGGGGTACTTGCGCCGGATGAGCAGCTGGTAGATCGACATCGCGATGTCGTTCTTCACGTCGCCTTCTTCGACCTTGCTTCGGCCCGACTTATAGTCGACGATCTCCAAGCGGCCATCCTCGTGTTCATCGAGTCGGTCGATCCGTCCGATGAGGCGAAAAGCCTCAAGTTCAAGCGAGAATTGGCGCTCGGTGAAGAGGGTCTTGGCGGTCGTCTTTCGGCGAACCCACTCCTGTGCATGCTGTTCAAGGATCTCGTAGCCCTCACCAAAGGCCTCCGCCATTTCCTCCGCGCTTTGGTAGCCCGCGTCGATCCAGCTTTCCTCATACGCAGTGAGAAGCTCTTCGGTGGTGGTCACGCCGGTGTCGCTGCTGTCGTGGAACCGCTCCAGCGCGCGGTGGAGCGATGACCCAAAGGAAAAATAGCTCTTGGCCTTCATGAACGGACGCCCCCGCGAGTCCAGGTACTGATAGCGATACTTCGCTGGACAAGCAAGGAAGGTCGTGATCTTCGACGGGCTGAGAGTCGGGCGGCGGGCCATGGGTCGCTTCAAGAATAGCCGGAATAGGTGCAAAATGTCGGGTGATGACTCGTCGCGAACTCCTCTCCCTGGGGGCCTCTGCCGCCGGTGCCTATGTGATGGCTCCCGCCATTCACCTTTTGGGCCCCGACCCCTATGATGTGGTGATCCTGAACGGGCGAGTCATGGACCCGGAAAGCAAGACGGATCGAGTGCTCAACGTCGGGATTCGCAATGGTCGCATCGCAACCCTGACGAAGCGGGAGATCAAGGGCCGAACCGTCATCGATGCCCTCGGTCAGGTCGTGGCTCCCGGGTTCATCGACCCGATTTCGCACGGTCAGGACCTTGAGAACGACTTCCTCCAGGCCCGTGACGGCGTCACCTCGAAGCTACAGATGGAAGCGGGCGTGCCCGATGTCGCCGCCTGGTACGAGGCGAACGCCTACAAGCGGATGCTCAACTACGGCGCGGGAACCTCCCACGTCCAGGCCCGCATCCGCGCGCTCGGCGACGACGTGAAGGCGGAAACCAAGGAGGCGACCGACGCTCAGATCTACCAGATGGCCGAGTTCATCGACCGTGGCCTCAAGGCAGGCGGGCTTGGTGTTGGCTTCGGGCTCGAATACCAACCGGCGGCGGGACGCTGGGAAGTCCTCGAGATGTTCCGTGTCGCCGGCCGTTATCGCGTGAGCTGCCACGTTCACACGCGCTACGGCACCCTGCTTGAGGAGCAAAGCAACCTCACCGCGATCGAGGAGGTCTTCTCCGCCGCGATGGCCGCCGGGGCCGCGCTCCACGTCGTCCACGTGCCGTCGATGGCGCTCGGCAACACGCCGAAGGCGCTCAAGCTGATCGAATCGTTCCAGGCGCGCGGGTTCGATGTCACCTGCGACGTTTATCCCTACACTGCGTTTGGCACCGGGATCGCCTCCGAGGTCTTTGCCGAGGGCTGGCAGGAGAAGTTCGGCATCACCTATAGCGACCTTGAGTGGGCGAAGACTCACGAGCGCCTCACCGAAGAGACCTTTGCCAAGTATCGCGAGGAAGGCGGCTTTGTCATCGCCCACGCGATCCCGGCGGAGGCGGTCCGTGCCGCGGTCGCGAGCAAGGCGACGATGATCGGCAGCGATGGCGGTATGAAGGACGGCGTCGGCCACCCACGGAGCACGGGCACCTTCGCGCGGGTCCTCGGCTACTACGTCCGCGAGCAAAAGGTGCTGTCGCTGATGGCCGCGCTCGAAAAGTGCTCGCTGCGGGCGGCTAAGCGGTTTGAAAAGGTGTGTCCGGACTTCAAGCGTAAGGGTCGAATCAAGATCGGCGCGGACGCCGACATCGTGACGTTTTCCGCCGAGAAGGTGATCGACAAGGCGACGTTTGACAAGCCCGCGATGCCTTCGGAAGGGATCTACAACGTGCTCGTGAATGGCCGAGCGGTGGTGCTGGAGGGCGAACTCCAGCAAGATGCCCGTCCGGGCAAGGGTTTGCGACGACCGGTCACAAAGTCCTGATTTTTGCCCCTATAATGAGGGCATGGCGGGATCGCGGTTGTTTGGCGGTGTGGCGTGTAGCTTCTGCGCGGGGTGCGTGATAGCCGCGTTGATTCCGAGCCTTGCCGCTCCCTTTGTCCCTGCAAACATCGGCCACCACTCCTTTCCGCTTCTTATTGGCCTAAAGGATGCGCCGGTCATCGGATTCCTCACGATGGTCGCCCTTTCTGGACCGCTCGCCTCGGGAAACGTGCGCTCGGTGCGGATGATGTCCGCCATCTATGCCCTCATCCTGATCGGCACTACCTACGGCTTTGCTCCCAAGAGCGGTCTTTCGAGGAACCTCGGCCTGGACACTGCCGACTTTGCGAGACTGATCGTGGTTGCGATGATCGCTCTACTTACTCCGATCATTGCGTTCCTCTCGATGCGTCTCCTTGTTAAGTTGGAGCTTGTGGACGACACACGACCCCAGACTCCGGTGGAGCAACCATGAAGACGATCTATGCGCTCGGCAGCCTATTTATCGGCAGCTTTCTCACCTACGTGGCGGTGGTCACGAGTATGCGCGGGGTGGGCCTCCTCGCCTCCGGGCCTATGGCGCAAGGCGATGTGATCGAGGCGATCGGCTGGGGTGCCTTCTGCGCGGTTATGGGTTCGATTCCGCTCGCCCGGATGGGTCTGAGGCGGTTTGCTAGGCTCGCGGCCTTTGCGGTTCCTGCCCTGCTCGCGCTGTACGTGGCTTGGGTCATTCCCCAAGCGATGGCCACTTCGACCGGGCTGCTTGTGCCGATGGCGCTTGCCATGCTCTTCATGATGGGCATCTCGCTCGCCGTAAGCCTCGGTCTCTACCAACTCATGCAGAGCGCAACCCAGCGATTCGAACCCGCGACCCGCTAACCAGGGTGACCCAAGCCGGTAGACTCATCAGCATATGGCTGAGCGGTACGAGCCGTCCCTTTTTGAGTCCAAGTGGCAAGCCCGGTGGAAGGAGTCTGACCTCTTCGTCACCCAGGTCGACCCGGCCAGGCCGAAGTTTTACGGCCTCGACTTCTTCCCCTATCCCAGCGGGGCGGGGCTGAGCGTCGGTCACTGCCGGAACTACGTCCCCACCGACGTGCTCTGCCGCATGAAGGTGATGCAGGGCTATAGCGTCCTCCACCCGATGGGATTCGACGCCTTTGGACTGCCCGCCGAGAACGAGGCGATCAAGCGCAAGACCCACCCCGGGCCGATGATCGACCAATACGCGGCGAACTACCGACGCCAGATGGACCTTGTCGGCATCAGCTATGACTGGAGCCGGTCGTTCAAGTCGAGCGACCCCGACTACTACAAGTGGACCCAGTGGATCTTTGAAATCCTCTATCGCCGCGGCCTCGCCTACCGAAAGGACGCGGTGGTGAACTGGGACCCGGTCGACAAGACGGTCCTTGCCGACGAAGAGGTCATCGCGGGTCGCGCCGAGCGTAGCGGTGCCCTGGTCGAAAAGAAGAACATCCCGCAGTGGTTCTTCAAGATCACGGCCTATGCCCAGCGGCTCATCGACGACCTCGACACCGTCGATTGGCCAGAAGGGATCAAGGCGATGCAGCGCAACTGGATCGGCCGGTCGGAAGGCGTCCAGTTCTCGATGAAGATCGACTTCTCAGGCGGCGCACCAGCGGGTCCCGATGAGACCGGCTTTGAGGTCGTTCGCAAGGAGCGAGAAGCCTACTTTGAGGTCTTCACCACGCGGATCGACACGATCTTTGGCATGACGTTTTGCGTCCTCGCGCCCGAGCACCCGATGGTCGATCTGATCAGCTCGCAGGTCGCCCCTGAGCACGTTGCCGCGATCAAGGCCTATCAGGAGGAGGCGAGCCGCCTCAGCGACACCGACCGCACCGCCACCAACCGCGAAAAGACGGGCGTCTTCACCGGAGCTTACGCGATCAACCCCGCGAACGGAAAGCGGGTGCCGATCTGGCTCGCCGACTACGTCCTTGCGACCTATGGCACCGGCGCGATCATGGCGGTCCCCGGCCACGACCAACGCGACTTCGACTTCGCGACCAAGTTTGGCCTCGATGTCATCGCCGTCATCGAGCCGGACGATGCTTACCTGCAGAAGCACTTCCCTGGCCTCGGCCGCCCAGAAGCGCTCGGCGAATACGCGAAGTCGATCAAGTCCTGCTCGACGGTTTTTGAGGCCAAAGACGGCGTGCTGATGCAGTCGGGCGAATACACCGGCAAGTCGGTCGCCGATGCCCAGCTGGAACTCGGTCAGTGGATCGAGGCCCTCGGGATTGGCGAGCGAAAGATCCAGTACAAACTCCGCGACTGGCTGATCAGCCGCCAGCGGTATTGGGGTTGTCCGATCCCCGTCATCCACAGCGCGGACGGTGAAGAGCAGCTCGTCACCGAGGACTGCCTGCCCGTTTTGCTCCCCGAAGTCGACAACTATGAGCCGAGCGGCGATGGATCTTCCCCGCTTTCGCTCATCGACGACTTCGTCAACGTCACCGACCGCGACGGCCGGCTCGGCAAGCGCGAAACCGACACGATGGGCGGCTTTGCCTGCTCGTCGTGGTACTTCCTCCGGTTCTGCGACCCCCACAACCCCGACCAGGCGTGGAACCCGAGCTTCGCGAACTACTGGATGCCGGTCGACTGCTATGTCGGCGGTGCGGAACACGCGGTCATGCATCTGCTTTACGCGCGGTTCTGGACCAAGGTGCTCTTTGACGAGGGGCTGATCGATTCGCCCGAGCCGTTCAAGCGGCTGGAGAACCAGGGTCAAGTGCTCGCGCTCACGCCGTACCGACTTCCGCGCGAGGGAGAGACCCTCGCCACCGGCGAAGAGGGCATCCTCGTGTCGTTTGAAGAGGCGAAGTCGCTCCCCGAGGATCAGCTGATCTGGCGATGGGCGCGGATGAGCAAGTCGAAGGGCAACGTGGTCACGCCCGACGAGGCGAAGGAGCTTTATGGCGCGGATGCTCTGCGTGTTTATCTGCTGTTCGTCGCGCCGTTCAATGCCGACGTCCAGTGGTCGAACGAGGGCATGCAGGGCGCGGTCCGGTTCCTCCACCGCGTGTTCAAATTCGTGAACGACGTGTTGCCGGTCTACCAGTCGGATTGGGCGAACCAGCCGATGCCGGAGGGTGACGAGGCGAGCGCGATTCGACGCGCAACCCATCGCACGATCGAAAAGGTCACCCAGGACATCGACCGATTCAGCTTCAACACTGCGATTTCGACGTTGATGATCTTCCTCAACGACGTCGCGCCGCTTGCGTCGGACGAGGCGAAGCGAGGCGCGCTTGCGCTGCCCCTCAGCGAGGCTGCAGAGACCCTGGTTCGGCTCCTCTCGCCCATCGCGCCGCATTCGGCGGACGAGCTCTGGGAGGCGCTTGGAAAGGAAGGCTTCCTTTACCGCGCCGACGTCTGGCCGACCGCCAACCCTGACCTGATGATCGAGAACACGATCACGATGGCGATCCAGGTGAATGGCAAGCTTCGCGGTACGATTGAGGTGCCTCGCGAGGCCATTCGTGAGGAGGTCGAGGCGATGGCGAGGGATAATGAGCGAGTCAAGGTTTGGATCGAATCACAGACCGTTCGCAAGGTCATCGTCGTGCCGGGCAAGTTGGTGAATTTCGTTGTCGGATGAACCAGAAGTAAGTTCTGAGCCTAAGCGCAAGCCTTGGGGCGTGCTGCCGATCTTGGCGGTGGCGATTGGGCTGCTCACGCTTATCTTTGTCCGCACGTCGGGTTCGGCGAACCTTTCGACGAGTTCGGAGCTGCAGGACGCGATGCGCAACGCAGAAGTCGCCCTCGAGACGGAAGAGCTTGGCCGGGAGGTTGATCCTAATCTCCGCGCCGCCGCGCTCGATTCGGCGAAGAAGCTCGATCAGTACGCCAAGGACGATCCGACGCGCTACACCTACATCTACTCGGCGGGCATGTGCTACCTTGCTGCCCAGCAGTACACCGAAGCGGAGGAACGGCTGCGGCTCGCGCTGAAGATCGCCCCGCAGACGCCTTCGGGCAACGATGCCCAGGCGGTGGCCGACATTCATCATCGCCTTGGTCGAGCGCTCTTCTTTAAGGGCGACTACAAGGCTGCCCTCGCGGAATCACAGGCCGCGATCGACATGGTGAGTAAGCCCGGCATGGTTCCCGCGCCCGAGTATTGGTGGGGCCGCGCCGCGATCGAGGTTCAGCTTGGCAAAAAGAAAGAGGCCCTGCTCGATATCGAACAGGCCCTCAAGTTGAATCCGGAGCACCCTCCCAGCCTTGCCCTGCAGAAGTATCTCCGGAATCTCGGCGTTTACTAGAAGCGGTCGAGGGTGTCTCGCTCGGCTTGGGTGAGACGGTAGTTCCAGTAAAGGAAGATGCCAGCGGCGAGCATCGGCACAATCGCGCCCATGTAGTGGCCCATCGTGGTCTTTCCACCTTCGGTGGAGACAAACGCCTTGTAGACGGGGTCGGTGAGGAAGTCCTTCAGCTGCCGTGCTCCGGTAAAGAACGCAAAGATCAGCGGGAGCCAAGCCAGATGCTTGATGAGCTTGACTTCAGACTTGGTCTGGATGAAGGCACCGATGGCCCAGATGATTAGGGCGAGGATCGAAAGGCCAACGGGCAACTTGATGACGTCGATCAAACGGGTGGGCGGCTGCCCTTCGGCAAGGAGGTAGAGCATAGCTTTGGGCACCATGAATGCAACCTGCATTCCATTCGTGGCAGTCCACCGAGAATACCCGCAGGAATACCGGGGTTAACCTTGAGTGAGTCGCTCGTAAAGCTCGGGCCGACGGGACTCAAAGATCGTCGTTTCGTGCTCGCCGGGCCGGACCACGTTGCGCTTGTTGCGGGCGTCGATCAGGTTCAAATCGGCAATCAGGTCGACTTCTTCGTCGTTGATAGCCGCCGCGATGATCTGGCCTTGGGGGCTGATGATCTTGCTCTTTCCGATGAACCCGAACGAATTCTCTTCGCCCACCCGGTTGCAGGTCGCCATGAACGTCTTGTTCTCGACCGCGCGCACCGGGGCGATCATGTCGGCGGCGAACTCCGCCCCGATGGGCCAGTTGGTCGGTAGGATGATGAGGTCGGCGCCCTCCAGGGCAAGGATGCGGAACGGCTCGGGGTGGCGCAGGTCGAAGCAGATTTGGATCCCGATTCGGCCCCAAGGGGTGTCGAAGACGGGCAGTTCCTCGCCCACGGTGACAAAGCGATCGAAGCCAAGCTCGGGCAGGTGCGCCTTGGCATAGGTCATCGGCGATTGATTCGGCGCAAAGACGGTCGCGAGGTTGAACAGCTGCTCGCCTTCGCGGGCGGCATAGCCGACAAGGATCCAGGCCCCGGATTCATCGCTGATCGCCTGGACATTCCGCAGGATCGGGTCGATGTCCTTCTCCAGCGAATGACTGAGCGCCTCTTCGTAGGAGCCGAAGCAATAGCCGGTGAGGAAGCACTCGGGGAAGACGATGAAGTCAACGGCCTCGCTACGGAGTGCGGCGACCTTCTTTCTCAGGAAGTCGAGGTTGGTCATTGGGTCGCCGAAGGCGACGTTGCACTGGACGCATGCGATCTTCATGATTTCGACTTCTTCTCGAGAGCGAGCTTGAGCACCTGATGGGCGGCTCGCACGAAGTGTACCTTTAGTACTTTTCGGATCTCCTCGGGCACATCCTCAAGATAATCCTTCTGATTCTGCTCGGGAAGGATGATTTCGACGACGCCCGCACGGTAGGCGGCGAGCACCTTCTCCTTGATGCCACCCACGGGAAGGACCTGACCCTTCAGCGTGATCTCGCCCGTCATCGCGAGGCGTTGCTTGACCCTTTGGCCCGTCAGCAGCGAGGTCAATGCGGTCAACATCGTGACGCCTGCGCTGGGACCATCCTTGGGCACGGCACCGGCAGGGACGTGGACGTGAATCTCCGATGTTTGGAAGATTTCGTCGTCAATCTTGTACTGAGCCGCATGGGAACGGATAAACGTAAGGGCGGCGGTGACCGACTCCTTCATGACGTCGCCCAGCTGGCCCGTCACGATCAGCGATTTGGAACCAGGCATCCGGGCGGCTTCGATAAAGAGGACATCACCACCCACTGGCGTCCACGCAAGGCCTACTGCCATGCCGGGGACGAGTTCGCGCTCGTCGACCTCGTCGTGGAGATAGCGAGGCGCCCCGAGCGCCTCTTCGACAAACCGAGTTCCTGCCGTCACCTTAGCCTTTCGACCTTCGGCAAAGCTCCGCGTCGCCTTTCGAACGACGGTACCAATCTCACGGTCGAGGTTTCGCACTCCCGCCTCGCGGGTGTAGTGGCGGACAATCGCCTTGAGCGCCTCGTCGGTGAACTTAATCTGGGCCGAACTCAGGCCGTGCTCCTCAACCTGCTTGGGGACGAGGTGCTGCTTGGCGATCTCGACCTTCTCCTCTTCGGTGTAGCCGCCCAGCTCGATGACCTCCATGCGGTCGCGGAGGGGGCCCGGAATCGTGTCGAGCCGGTTTGCGGTCGTGATGAAGAAGACGCGGCTGAGGTCAAACGCGACGTCGAGGTAGTGATCGCGGAAGGTGCCGTTCTGCTCGGGGTCGAGAACTTCAAGCAGGGCCGCCGAAGGGTCGCCGCGATAGTCCGACG
Source organism: Armatimonadota bacterium (assembly GCA_018268355.1). Taxonomy (GTDB): domain Bacteria; phylum Armatimonadota; class Fimbriimonadia; order Fimbriimonadales; family Fimbriimonadaceae; genus JAFDWR01. Next base: position 955,385 of record JAFDWR010000001.1, read on the forward strand.
CTAGCTTGTCGATCTCGTCGAGCACGATGACCGGGTTGTTCGATTCCACGCGCCGCAAGGTCTGCACGATCTGGCCGGGCATCGCACCGATGTAGGTTCGGCGATGGCCGCGAATCTCCGCCTCGTCGCGGATGCCGCCGAGCGAGATGCGGGCATACTTCCGGCCCATCGCGGTGGCAATCGAGCGTCCGAGCGAGGTCTTTCCGACGCCAGGAGGGCCGGTGAAACAAAGGATCGGTTGGCGAACGGGGCCGTCGGTCTTCACCTTACGAACGGCGAGAAACTCGATGATGCGGTCCTTGATCTTGTCGAGCCCGTAGTGGTCGGCGGTCAGCACCTCGAGCACGTGGCCGAGGTCCAAGTTGTCCTCGGTCGCGGCATGCCACGGCATCGTGATCATGGTGTCGACGTAGGTCCGCGCGACGGTGTACTCAGGCGCGCCGGGATTCATGCGTCGCAGTCGGTTGAGCTCGCGGTCGACCTCTTTCCGGGCTTCGACCGAGAGTTGTGCCTCGTCGATCTTGGCGCGCAACTCGTCGAGGTCTTCCCCGCGGTCGTCATCTTCGCCCAGCTCGCGCTGGATCGCCTTGAGCTGCTCGCGAAGGTAGTACTCGCGCTGGGACTTGCTCAGCTCGGTGCTGACTTCGTTTTGGACCTTGCTGGAAAGCTCAAGCACCCGCACTTCGCGGCCGAGCATGCCGAGCAGCGCGCGGAGGCGATCTGGCACTTCGACGGTCTCAAGGACCTCCTGCTTGTCGGTGAGCGGCAGGTTCGTGTGGGCAGCCACGAGGTCGGCCATCACGTTGATCTCCTGCACCGCCTGGGTCAGCGAGCGGAGTTCGTCGGGCAAGTTGGTGGAAAGTCGAACCGCCTGGTCAAAAAGGGCGGCAATGGACCGGCGGAGCGCCTCGATCTCCTCGGGGTCCAGCGAGTCCAAGCTAGGCTCCTCGAGGACCTCAACGCGGGCCCGCAGGAACGGCTCTTCCTGGAGTCGCTCGACAATGCGGAAGCGAGAAATGCCCTGGACGATGAGGCGGACGGTGTCGGGGAGCTTAACGAGCGTGCGAATGATGACCGCGCAGCCGACTTCATAAACGTCTTCAAAGGTGGGGTGCTCGTCACTCGCTCGCTTCTGGGCAATGACGCCGATGACGCGGTTGTCTCCGACGACGCTCGCATCGACGAGCTGGATTCCCGATTCGCGGGTGACGTTCAGCGGCGCGATGAGCATGGGAAACACCACGCTGTCGCGGAGGGGCATGATGTTCAGCTCTTCGGGGATCGTCGGCTTTTGCTCTTCGAGCTCGTCCTTTCCTTCCGAGTCGCGCACCAGCTCTTCAAGCTCGCTGAGCTGCTCTTCGATCGGCAATCGCATCCCTTCCATCAGTTCATCGCCTCCTGGGAATTGGGGCGAATCTGAACCCGGTGGTCGTTTCGGGGGATGCTCACAAGGAGGATGCCGTTCCGAAGCTGCGCGCGGATTTCGTCGGTTTGGATGCTGACACTGGGCAATTTGATCTCTCGGCGGAAGTCACCGGTGGGAATCTCGAGTTGGTGATAGCGAGCCTCGGAGTCCCCGGCGTGACCGTCGCTTAATTTGACGCCGCGAACGACCAAACTGTGCGATTCGGGCTGAAAGGAAAGGGCGACATCTTCGCTACGAACGCCGGCGAGTTCAATCCGGATCAGAAGTCGGTGGGGCTCTTCGAGGACGTCCACGCGGGGTTCCCAGTGGCTGCCGCTGGCCAGGCTCGGGCGAACGCGAGCCAGCTCATCGGAGATCCGGGAGAGCTCCTGGCCTAACTGAAAAAACCACTCGTCCGCATCGCGGCGCGCCATAGGCCTTAGTCTACCGCTGGCCTGGGGTCGTCCTCTGCACTTTTCAGGATCGGCAGCTTCCAGACTGCGAGGGCGAGCGCGGCGATCATGATCACACCGCCAAGCCGGATTGCAGGGGCAAGGCCCACCCGCTCGGCCAGCTCGCCGAAGAACAGCACGCCAAACGGTCCGATCCCGCTGAGTGCCCAGATGTGCATGCTCACGACGCGGCCACGAAGCGCGTCGGTGCTGAGGGTCTGGAACAGCGTGTTGCAGGTGTTGAAGATCGTCACCGAGGCAAAGCCCAGGATTGCGAAGAGCGGGAAGGCGATCCAAAGCGACTTCGCGAAGCTGAGGCCAATCAATCCAAACGCAATGAAGCCAATCGCGGTGCAGATGAGAAGCCCCTTGATGCGGCGATGGCTGTTGGTGGTGAGGAGTACGAGCGCGCTGAGAGTCCCAACGCCGACCGAGAAGTAGGCCCAGAAGAAGTCCTTGCCGAGGTGGAGAAACTTCTCCGCGATAGCGGGGATCTGGGTGAGATAGAACAGCCCGAACACGGAGACCATGCACTCGAGGATGAAGAGCAGCTTGAGCGCGGGAGTGCGGAACGTGTAGCGCGCGCCTTCGAGGATGAGGTCAAGAATGGGGCCTGCCTCCTTGTTCGCCGACGTCAGGTCGCTGCGGATTGCCATCACCGCAAAGATGAGCGCGAAGAAGCTGAGTCCGTTCACCAGGTAGCAGGCTGAGGGGCCCATCGTCCGGAGCAGCATGCCGCCGATGACGGGGCCCAAGATCCGCGAAATGTTGAACGTCATCGCGTTCAGCGGGATCGCCGCGCCGAGGTCTTCGGGCGGGACAACGCGGCTGATGATCGACTGCCGAGTCGGCATTTCAATCGCGCTCACCGTGCCGAGGACGGCGGCGACGCCGACCAAAAGGCCATAGGTCGCGATTCCGCGGAAGGCGGTGTAGGCCAGGAGCAGAGCCCCCGCCGCAAAGATCGCCTGAGTGGCAATGAGCACCTTTCGCTTGTCGAGGGTGTCGGTGAGGACGCCCGCGATGGGACCGAGGATGGTCACCGGGATCATCTGGGCGAACGAGACCATTGCGAGGGCGCGTTCGGACCCGGTGAGCTGATAGACGTAGTAGCCCTGGGCGACGTTTTGAATCCAGCTCCCCATGAAGCTGAGGAACGCGCCGAACCAGAGGAGGCGAAAATCGGGGTGCCGAAAAGCACGAAGCGCTCCGGGATTCTTCTCTCGGCCGATTGCGAGAGAGGAATCGGAGCGCGCCATAACTTTATTGACGCCGCAAGGGAAAGGTTTGTCTCAGGCTGCGTCGTCGAACAGGTCGTCCATGATGCTGCGGGCCGGTTCTGCGTTCACGATGTCCCAGTTGTCACAGTCGAGCCGTCGGCAATGGATCATGCGTTGCACCGAGCCATTTTCCGTTTCGACGTCGGCGGTTTTTGCGAACCGGCAGTCGAGACATAGCTCGGGTTCGAGCAGTCGCACAATTTTGAGTTGACGTTTTGCCATCCTTCGGCCTTCCCTTCTCGCCCCGCAGAATCCTTTGCTGGGCTTGCTTAAGAGAGTTTTCGGAGGGTGGCGGGGTGAGGTGTCACGGGAGGTTTACGGGGTTTTTGGGTCGCCCTGGTAGGTTCACCGGGGTGGGGCAAGGACGGACGAGACGATCCGGAAATTGCCACGAAAGCTGCGCTTGAGGGAGGGATGGCGCGGGGGCCAAGCATGGCTGCCGGACTAGGATTCGAACCTAGACGTGCGGCACCAAAAACCGCTGTCCTGCCATTAGACGATCCGGCAACTTCCTCTATTGAACCCCAAGGGCCGGGCAAACGACAAGAGGTGCCCGGCGAGAACCGGGCACCTCTTGGATTCAACTCGATCCGGTTGCCTTACTTCGAGAAGACGATGCTGATGTTCATCGGGCCCTGGTTCTGGCTCGAAACCAGCTTGCCGCCCTTCATCTCGAGGGTGAGCGGGGTGCTCTGCTTCGAGGGCTTGCCGTTGGTGATCTTGGTGGTGAGGATCACCTTGGTGCCCTTCACGACGTAGGTGCCGCTGGCATCCATGTTCTGGCCGCCGGGCATTCCCGATCCCTTCACGGTGAAGGTCTTGTCGCCCTTCAGGTTCAGCATGAGGCGAGCCTTGGCGAGCATTTGCTTGGCCATTTCCATCTGCTGCTTCTGCTCCGCATTCTTCGGTGCGGGCATCTTCGAGAGATCAGCCGAGATCTTCCCGGTCCAGTTGCCAACCACGCTGGGCTGGGCGAAGCTCGAGGCGGTCACGGCGATCAATAGGGCACCGCAGAGGGCGCGAGTGTTCAACATCACGCCCAATTATGCAACGTTTTCATCAAAACTGGCTCCAAACGGGACCTCTTGCCCGTCAGGATTGGTACTCTTATTGGTGGCGAAATGATTCGGATTGTGGGGCTTAACCGAAACGAGAACCCGATGCAGGAATTCCTCCTGCTGCAAAACCAGGGTTCGCTACGGCAGAACATCCGCGGACTTGCGGTGGTTGCCGAGGCCTCAATTGACGATGGTGCGCACGCCAACGGCGTCCACCTCTTCGCCGAGAGCGAGCTGATCCCCGCAGGATGCTTCATCCTCCTTCGAACCGGCGTCGGTATCCCGCGCTGGACGAAGACGAAGGACGGCCAGCTGATCTACAACGCCTACATCGGCCGCGACGAGTCGCTCTGGATCAACATCTCGGGTCCGATCCACGTTCTCACCCCTCAGCACACCTGGGTCGAGCGCAAAGAGCACGTCACTGTCGTCTAAAGCGTCTTGTTCCAGGCATCGACCTCTTCGAGGGCTCGATTCCATTCCCCCGCTAGGATTCTCGACACCGCCCGTTCGGCGGCGACCAAAGCCTTGTCCACCAAGGCGCGGTCCGCGGGGTTCATCCGACCGAGGACGTGTTCCACCGTCGCATCGTCGCTGCGGCCAATCCCAATCTTCAGGCGTGGATACTCGGTGGTTCCGAGCGAGTTGATCAGCGACCGGTGACCGTTGTGGCCACCATGACTCCCGTCCGCACGAAGGCGAAGCCGCGCCAGAGGTAGGTCGAGGTCGTCGGCAATGACGAGGATGCGCGCTGGCTTCACGCCGTGCCGACGAGCAAGCGGCGCAACCGATTGGCCGCTCAGGTTCATGTAGGTGAGCGGCTTGGCGAGGAGCACCTGCACGCCGTCGATGAGCCCCGAGCCGACCATCGCGCGGTCCTGCCCCTTGTTCACCGTGATCGAATTCGCCTTCGCGAGGTGGTCGATGAGGTCAAAACCCACGTTGTGACGGGTGCCACGATATTCAGCCCCGGGGTTGCCGAGGCCGACGATCATCCACTCGATGGGAAGGCTAGGCGTGGCTGGCTTTTTGCGAAACATGAGCGGCAGCGGTTGCTGGCTTTTTGTCGGCGCCCGCATCGGCAGGGATCCGTCCCGAACTCACCAAGAAGATGATGATGGCACCGAGGACGATTCGGTACAGCACGAACGGGGCGATGCCGCGCTTCTTCAGGAAGTTCATGAAGAACGCAATCGCGGCGTATCCGACGACGGCAGAAACGACGGTGGCGACCAGCGTGGGCGTGAGCATCGCGCCGGTCAGGTTTTTGCGCTCCTTATAGAGCTCAAAGAGTCCGGAACCAAGGATGCTCGGGAAGCTGAGGAGGAAGCTGAACCGCGCTGCGCTCGACCGGTCAAAGCCTGCCCAAAGCGCGCCGGAGATTGTGCTGCCGCTGCGGCTCATGCCGGGAATGAGCGCGAGCGCCTGCCACAGACCAACGATGATGCCGTCCTTGGGCTGAACGTCGTCCACCTTGCGCTTGCCTTGGGCGAGTCGCTCGCTGAGGAACATGACGATGCCGAGGATGATGAGGGCCGCGCCAACGATGTACAGCGAGCGGAAGGTGGTCTCGATCTTGTCCTTGAGGGCAAGACCGAGGACGATGATTGGGATCGTGCCATAGAACACCGCCCACCCAAGCTTGGCATCAGGGTTGTCCTTTTCTTTGCCCAGGATCGACTTGGCCCACGCCGAAATCCCGCGCCGAAGGTCGTCGAAGAAGTAGACCGTGACCGCGAGCAGCGTCCCGAGCTGGATGACCGCGGTGAAGGCGGTTCCCGGGTCCGACCAACCCATGATCGACGGCAGGATGCGCAGATGCGCACTGCTCGACACGGGGATGAATTCGGTGAGGCCTTGCACGATGCCGTACAGGATGGCGTGGATCAGTTCCATGGGGATTCGTGGGGGGAGTCAATGCCGAGCGACTTGAGGAGCAGGTAGCGAATCCGCGCCGAAGCCCTACCGTCGCCATAGGGGCTGACCGCATTAGCCATCGCGTGATAGGCGGTTTCGTTGGCGAGCAACTCGGTGCCCTCGGCGACAATGTGCTCTTCGTCGGTGCCGACGAGCTTCGCGGTCCCGGCGGTGACGCCTTCGGGGCGTTCAGTGGTCTCGCGAAGAACGAGCACGGGGATGCCGAACGCGGGTGCTTCCTCTTGGACGCCGCCGGAGTCGCTCAGGATGAGCGAGGCCCGCTTCATCAGCTTGACGAAAGCCTCGTAGTCGGGCGGCTCAATGAGGTCAATTCGGTCGTGGCCGCTGAGTACTTCGCCGAGCGTCGCGCGGACGGAGGGGTTGGCGTGTTGGGCGACGACGAGCCGAACGTCGGGGAACGCTTCGACGATTCGCCGTGCGGCGCGCGCGATCCGTCGCTGGGGCTCGCCCCAGTTCTCGCGTCGGTGGGTGGTGAGGAGCACAACTCGACCGGGCCAGTCGCCATACCAATCTGCGGTGGATTGCGCTTCCATGAACCGGACGGCGTCAATCCCGGTGTTGCCGGTGACGGTGACCGTGTCGGCGGGTTTGCCTTCTCGAATCAGGTTGTCGGCCGCCCACGCGGTGGGGGCGAAGTGCCACTCGGCGACGAGCCCGGCTGCGCGGCGGTTGAACTCTTCGGGGAACGGGTTGTGAATCGTGTCGGTCCGGAGGCCAGCCTCGACGTGGCCAAAGGGAATCTGGCGATAGAAGGCGGCGAGGGCGGCGGCAAAGGTGGTCGTGGTGTCGCCTTGGGCAAGGATGGCCTGGGGCGAGTGCTCGGCGATCGCCTGGTCCAGCCCTTCGAGCGCGCGGGCGGTCACCTGGGCCAGGGTTTGGCCGTGCTGCATGATCGCAAGGTCGCGGTCGGGCTTGAGGCCGAACGCACCGAGAGCACTCGCGAGCATCTCGCGATGCTGACCGGTGGAAACGAGAAGCGTCGTGACGAGGTCGGGGAATCGCCTCAGCTCCAGCACGACCGGCGCGACCTTGATCGCCTCGGGTCGCGTGCCAACCACGAGGATCACAACCGGCCTAGGCACGCGATTTCACCAAGAAGATGAAGAGTCCGCAGAGCGCAGCGGCGGCGATATAGAGCACGAAGACCGTCTGGCGCTGGGATAGGCCCTTGCCAAGGAGCGTGTGGTGCAAGTGCCGCTTGTCGGCTTGGGTGATCGGCTGGCGAGCGATGAGTCGCCGGGTGATGACGAAGAAGGCGTCGAAGATCGGGACGCCGAAGACGAGGATCGGCACCACGAGTGAGATCGCGGCGACCGTCTTCACCGCGCCGATGATGCTGAGACAAGCCAGTGTGAACCCGAGGATGTAGGCACCGCCGGTGCCCATGATGATCTTCGCGGGGTTGTAGTTGTGCTTCAGGAACCCGAGCGATGCACCCGCCACTGCCGCGCCGAGGATGGCCGCGCGGGGCTGGGCACCGACCACGGCAACGATGACGAGGGTCGCGGCGGAGATCGTCGCAATGCCCGCCGCGAGGCCGTCAACGCCGTCGATGGTGTCCATCGTCTTCGTGACGATGAAGATGTAGATCGCGGTGATGAGGATCGCGGCCCACGGGGCAAAGGCGACGTAGCTCGGCGGCTCGCTGAGCGGGATGCCGAGCGACTTGATTTGGATTGTGCCCGAGGTGAGCCCGGTGAAGAACTGGATTCCGACGCCAGCGAGAAGCAGGACGAGGAGCTGGATCTTGGCCGAGAACTGGTAGAGGTCATCGAGCGCGCCTACGACGACGAGCACCGCGCCGATCAGCAAGATGCCAATGAGATACGGCGGGAACGGCTGCTTCGGCGAAGCAAAGGGCATCACGGCGAGCAACGCAACCGCCATGCCGGCGTAGATCGCGAGTCCGCCCCATCGCGGGAGCGGCTCCTTGTGGATGCGTCGATCGTCGCGCTTGGGGTCGTCGACCGCGCCCTTATCGATGGCGAGGCGTCGCACCCAAGGCGTGAGAATCCAGCTCACCGCCAAGGCGACGAGTCCGGCCAGAAGGGGAGCACGGAAGCCACTCAGAACCTTCGACTGAGCGGTAACGGCGGCGATCAAAGCGTCAAAATCCATCCCTAGGCCTTAACTTCCCCACCAAGATCAACAGGCTCCAAACCCTCGCCGTTCCATCTCAGGACTTCCATTTCGCTGAACCGGAAGAGCTCTTTGCTGAACTCGTCCGGATAGTCTCCTTCATAAATGACGCGGCGGATGCCTGCGTTGATGATCATTTTCGCGCAGTTGTTGCAAGGCTGGCAGGTGACGTACATCGTCGCCCCTTCACAGCTCACCCCAACCTGGGCGGCCTGGAGCAAGGCGTTCTGCTCGGCATGGAGTGCGCGGATGCAATGGCCTGCCCGCATACAGCCAAGCGGCCAATCGTGATCGGGGCCCCCTTCGGGGCAGTGCGGCAAGCCGCGCGGTGCGCCGTTGTAACCGGTGGCAATCACCCGCTTGTCACGGACAATCACCGAACCCACCGACCGGCGTGGGCAGGTCGCCCGCGACTTTACTAGGTGAGCGATCTGCATGAAGTAAGAATCCCAACTCGGCCGGTCCAACATGCGCCCTTGAATTATGCCGAACGGTGTATGCTCCGCGCATGCCGAAACCGGCTTATGACCGCTACTATCGCTTCGATGAACTGACCCAGCTCCTGCACGACTTTGCCCGCGAATTCCCGCGCTATGTCGAGCTGTCGAGCATCGGCAAAAGCTATGAGGGCAGGGACATCTGGCTCGTCACCATCACCGATTTTGAGACTGGCCCCGCGAGGAACAAGCCCGCCTTTTGGTGCGACGGCAACATCCACGCCTCCGAGGTGAGCGCTTCGACGACGGTGATCAAGCTCATCGACCTTCTCACCGTCAACGCCACGAACTCCGCCTACATGGCCGCGAAGGGCGAGGTCATCGACATTGCCAACCTCCTCAAGACGCGGGCGTTCTACCTCGTGCCGCGACTCTGCCCCGACGGCGCGGAATGGTCGCTGGAAACGCCACCGCGCGTCGTCCGCTCGTCGGTGCGACCCTATCCGTTTGAGGACGAAGACCCCGAGGGCCTCGAGCGAATGGACATGGATGGCGACGGCCGCATCCTGCAGATTCGCATCCCCGACCCCGACGGTGCATGGAAGGAATGCCAAGAGGAACCTCGACTCCTGGTCCGCCGCAAGCCGGCGGAGGGACCGGGCAAGTGCTATCGCCTCATTCCCGAGGGCATCTTCCACCACTGGGACGGCCTGACGATGCGCGGTAAGCGCGTGCAACAGGGCCTCGACATGAACCGCAACTTCCCGAGCGCATGGCGACCGGAGCAAGAGCAAGTCGGCGCGGGCCCGTTCCCCACCAGCGAGCCGGAGATCAGGGCTGCAGTGAGCGCGATCTGCGAGCGCCCGAACATCTGCGGCGCGATCACCTATCACACCTTTAGCGGCGTCCATCTTCGACCGCCAAGCCGGTACGCCGACGACGACCTTGCGCCCGAAGACCTTTGGACATTCAAGGCCCTTGGCGATGTCGGCGAAGCGATGACCGGCTATCCCGCGATCTCGAACTACCACGAGTTTCGCTACCACCCGAAGGAGGTCATCACCGGCGTCTTCGACGACTGGATGTTTGAGCACCGCGGCGTGTATGCCTGGACGACCGAGATTTGGTCGCCCCAGCGCCAAGCGGGCATCACCGACTACAAGTACATCGATTGGTTCCGCGATCACCCGGTGGAGCACGACATCATGCTCCTGAAGTGGTCGGACGAGAAGCTGGATGGCAAGGGCTACGTCGATTGGAAGCCGTTCAACCACCCGCAGCTCGGCGAGGTGGAGATCGGAGGATGGGATTCGCACTATGCGTTCCGAAACCCGCCGCCCCAGTTCCTCGAGTCCGAGATCACCCCGCTCGCAGAATGGGCGATGTGGCAAGCGAGCTGTTCGCCGCTCCTCGCGGTCCATGCCGAGCAGATTGAGCGCCTCGGCGATGGTCATGCGCGCATTCGGCTTGCGGTGCGCAATGTGGGCTGGTTGCCGACCTCGGTGACCCGACACGCGGCAACCAAAAAGCTGTGTCCCGGCGTTGTCGCGCAGATTGCCCGAGAGGGCGATGAACACGGCACCATGCGGCCGGAGTGGCTGGTCAGCGGTGCGCTACGCACCGAAACCAAGCAGCTGCGGGGGCGAAACTTGCTTCCATCGTCCGGATTTGGGTGGCAGATGGACGGCGGCGACGACCTCGAGCTCTTTGAGTGGGTGGTCGAGGCCAAGGGTCACTACACGATCACGGTCAGCCACGATCGCGCCGGTCGCATTGAGCGCACGTTCGACCTCTCAGGCCACTGAGAAGTCGAGCTGGGCGAGGATTCGCGTCGCTTCGCTTTCGATCTTCTTCACATCGTAAAGAGGATCGAGCTCGCGGCGCTGGGCATAGACCATCGCGAAGTCGTCCATCCGTCCCACGCGGAGATAGAAGTCCTGGAGCTGGGCAAGCCCCGAACGCGCGGCACCGTATTGCTGGAGCGAGAGCGCGTTCAGAACGCCCTGCTTGAGCAGGATTTCGCCTTCCTCTTGCTTCAGTTGGAGCAAGTTCCGGGCGTAGCGAATCGGAGCGAGGGCAAGGAAGTTGATCGCGAGGATGTTCGGCAATTCGTCGACCAGGTCTCGATAAAGCTCCGTTGATCGCTCCACTTCTCCCGACGTGAAGGCGGTTTCTGCGCGCAAGAACTCAAGCACCTGAAGGTCGGCGAGGCAGCGTCCTTCGCGTTTGAGGTCAGCCTCCAAAAGGCATTTCTGAGCAAACTTGGCATCGCCCATGAGATTGGCGAGCGACCCTTTTCGAATCCAGTGGCGGAACCGCTCCGCCTCGGTGCCGACCTCCAAAATGGGGTCAGCGAATCGGGCATTATCCCGAGCGGTCTCTTGGAACCCGAGTCGGGTGTACACCCAGATCAGCAGCGACTGGCAATAAAGCGTCTCGATGGGAAGCTGGTGGTCGCTTGCGATCTTCAGACCGAGCCGGGTCATCGAAAGCGCAACCGCAAGCTTGGCGTCGAGGGTCGCAAAGTAGCCGATGTTCCAGAGCCAGCGGGATTTTTCCGCGGGCTCCATGCGGTCGAGATGATGCGCGAACTCGTCGGCCTTGGAGGATGCTAACCGCAGATCGAGGGTCTCGATCCACGGCTCCAGGGAACCCCGCGAGTACGGGGTAACCCATTCCGGACTTTCTCCAATCCTATACGATTCCCAAGTCATGAATTTCAGTGATTCTGACGCGATTTAGTTGCGTTTTGCGTTGCGCGACCTTGCGGTGTTCGGGGCAAAATCGCTCACTCCGGCCTCATCGTCGGGAACATCAGAACCTCGCGAACGTGCTGGGAGCCGGTGAGGAGCATGGCGAGCCGATCAATGCCGATGCCGCAGCCACCCGTGGGGGGCATGCCGCACTCCAGCGCGTAGAGGAAGTCCTCGTCGAGCGGGTGTGCCTCGTCGTCGCCCTTCGCGCGCTCGCCAAGTTGCTGCTCGAATCGTTCGCGTTGGTCGATCGGGTCGTTAATCTCGCTGAAGGCGTTGCAGATCTCTCGCCCCAAGACGTAGCCCTCAAAGCGCCGCGTCATCGACGGGTCGCCGGGGACCTTCTTCGCGAGGGGCGACGTCTCGATCGGATAGCCAACAACAAAGGTCGGCTCGATGAGGGTCGGCTCCACGAAGACCTCCAGCAGCTTTTCGATCAGGCCGCCAAGGTTCCGCTCGGCCGACGCGTCGATGCGCTTGCCAGTCAACGGGTTGATGACCTCGCGGTCGCCGAGCGCTTTCTTCGCCGTTTCGAGAGTGGCGAGGTCGGCCTTGGTCACGCCCGACAGCCGCTCGATCTCGCTCAGCATGTCGATACGACGCCACGGCTTGCTGAAGTCGAGCACGAGTTCGCCTTCGGGGGCTTCTTCGCCCTCCATCAACCCGCGACCACCATTCGCACACACCACGACCGGGCTGCCATAGACCTCGACCGCAACCGCGCGGAACAGGTCTTCCACGCGCTGCATGATGTCCTCCAGGTTGCTGTAAGCCTCATAGAACTCCAGCAACGTGAACTCGGGGTTGTGGCGGTTGCTCAGCCCCTCGTTGCGGAAGACTCGGCCCAACTCGTAGACGCGGTCGACGTCGCCGCAGATGATGCGCTTCAGATACAGCTCCAGCGAGATGCGCAGCTTCATCTTGAGCTCGTAGGCGTTGTAGAACGTCTCGAACGGCCGCGCGGCCGCGCCGCCCGCCTCCACCTGAAGCAGGGGCGTTTCGACCTCGAGGTAGCCCTGCGAGTCCATAAAGTTTCGCACCGCGCGGACGATCTTGGCGCGGTTCAGCAGCGACCGCCGCGAATCGGGGTTCGTGATGAGGTCGAGGTGGCGATGCCGATAGCGCTGGTCGACGTCGGAAAGGCCATAGAACGTTTGACCGTCCTTCTCCTTCCCGATCGGCAGCGATTGGAGCGACTTGCTCAGCACGACGAGGCTCTTCACCATGATCGACTTTTCGCCGGTCTTGGTGATGAAGAGTTCGCCCGTGATGCCGACGATGTCGCCGATGTCGAGCAGGTTATAGAGCTCCCACTCGGTCTCGGTGAGCTCGTCCTTTCGGAAGTAGCCTTGGATCTTGGCGTCGCCATCGCTGAGGTGGGCAAACCCCGCCTTTCCCATCAGGCGGTAACTGACCACGCGGCCCGGAAACTGCACCGTTTCGCCTTCTTTGAACCCGTCGAGCATCTGTTTTGCCGTGTGGGTTCGGGCAAATCGCTCTTGGGCAAAGGGGTCGGCCCCAAGTTCGCGCATTCGGGCGAGCTTGGCCAACCGGACGTCACGGATTTCCGTTTCTTGGCTCATGGGAGGCTGGTAGGGTACCCCAGGGGGTGACCTGAGGCCCTTTGAGGGTTTACTCGAACCAATGCCGAACCGCCTCGCGAGCGAAGCCTCCCTCTACCTTCGACAGCATGCCCACAATCCGGTGGACTGGTTCCCGTGGGGACCCGAGGCCTTCGAGAAGGCAAAGGCAGAAGACAAGCCGATCTTCCTCAGCGTTGGCTATTCCAGCTGCCACTGGTGCCACGTCATGGAGCGCGAGTCGTTTGAGAACGAGAACGTCGCCCAGATCCTCAACGAGAAGTTCATTTCGATCAAGGTGGACCGCGAGGAGCGCCCCGACATCGACGACACCTACATGACGGCGGTGCAGCTTTACTCCGGGCGCGGTGGCTGGCCGATGTCGGTCTTCCTCACCCCCGACGGCGATCCCTTCTTTGCAGGCACCTACTTCCCGCCCCAAAATCGCGGAAGGTTTCCAAGTTTTCGCTCGATTCTTATGCAAATCGACTCGGTCTGGCGCGATCGGCGCGAAGAGGCCCTCGAGGTCGCGAGCACGATGGCCGACCAGGTGAAGAAGCATCTTGCCCAGCCTGCGCCGCCGTCTGACCTCACACTGGGGCCAACCTTTTTTGAATCCACCGCGCGCCGAATCCTGGAGCGGCTAAACCCCGATCACGGCGGCTTTGGCGGCGCACCCGCGTTTCCGCCCCACTCCACGCTCGACCTCCTGCTCAGCCTTGCCACCGACGAAGAGCTCGATGCCGACCTGCGCGAGGCCGCCCTCGGTGCGGTGCTGTTCACGATGGAGAAGATGGCGCTCGGCGGCATCCACGACCACGTCGTGGGGGGATTCCACCGTTACTCCACCGATGCGGAATGGCACCTTCCCCACTTTGAGAAGATGCTCTATGACAACGGGCTGCACCTGAGCCTCTATGCCCGCGTCGCCGAGCTCCTCCGCGATGCCGACCCGCGCCTCTCGGCGTTCTTTGGCCGGATCGCGACGGGAATCGTGCGGTGGCTGGAAGAGGAGATGCGCTCGCCCGAGGGCCTTTACTATTCCGCACTCGATGCCGATGCGAACGGCGAAGAGGGCCTCACCTACACCTGGACGATGCCCGAGGTGCGGAACTTGCTCGGCGACAACGCCGACGCCTTCCTCGAGGCCTATGGCTTTGCGATGGCGGGCAACTTCGACGACGAGGCGACCGGCGAGCGCACCGGCCAGAACGTCCTCCACCTTGAATCTGACCCCGGCGATGCCTTTGACGGCTCGCTTGCAGTGCTGCGCGAGGCGCGAAAGTTGAAGCCCCAACCCGTGCGCGACGACAAATGCCTCGTGAGCTGGAACTCGCTCGCGATCATCGGCCTTGTTCATGCCGGGCGCATTGACCTCGCGACCCGGGCCGCCGACTTCATCCTCCAGGGCGAGCGGCTCCACGGGCGGCTGCCCCACCAGTTTGTTGAGGGGATGCCGATGGGCGATGCCTTCCTCGACGGCGTGGCAGGTTTTGCGCTTGCGCTGCGGGTGCTCGGCACGTTCGACGCGCGCTACCAAGCCGAATCGGCTCGCCTCGCGGCGACCCTCCTGCCCCGCTTTGGCGATTCGATGGGTGGCGGATTCTTCCTCACTCCGGTGGATGGCGAGGTCGTCCTCGGCCGGTCGAAGCCGATCTTCGACACCCCAATTCCTTCGCCCACGAGCATGGCCCTCAGGCTTCTGGGCGGTCAATCCCAGTTCGCGCCGCTGATCGGATGGATGGCGGCGGCACCGGAAGGCACCGCCGCGATGATCGCCGCGGCCCACGAGATCGTGCGGTGGTCGTCGGCCACGAACGAGGTCTGGGTGGATGTTGGCCTTCGCCGCGAAGGCGACGACGTGGTTTGGACCCTGCCCGAAGGCTGGACCGTGAAGTTGGACAGCCTCCGCATTGAGGCCCTCGACGGCACCGCCTTCGCGACGCCCAGTGAGGAGCCGAGGGATGGCAGCCGCTTCACCGCCCCCGGGCCATGCCGAGTCGCGTTCATGGCTTGCTCGGAGAGCGAGTGCTTGCCGCTGCGGACAGTGGTGGTTTAGAACAGGCCGCGGATCGTCAGCGCGGAAAGTCCGACCACAGTGATCGCCATCGCCGCCATGAGGAGCTGGACCGAGAACGAGACCATGCGGTACTTGTCCCGGGCGACGCGGGCATTCTTGTAAAGCTGGTCGCAGAGCTGATCGAAGATGTCGCGCTCCTTGTCCAGCGAGTTGATCGCGCGGCGCTGAAGCTGGTCGATGCTGCGGATGTTGGCGACGTGGCCAAAGTAAAGCAGGGTGTCGTCGCTCGGATCGACATTCACTGCCGGTCGGAAGGTGAGCCAGCTCGATTTGGCAGAGGAGCTGACGAGCATGCGCGGGACGAAGGCGAGCAGCGACGCGAGCGCGCTGCCGAGCAAGAAGAGCGAGACGATGAGCAGCAGAATCACCACGCCGGTCGGTGATTTGGCCGCAACCGCGTCCATCGTCGACTTCGTGGTGAAGGTGAGCATGAGTCCGGAGACGAACAGCAGTGCTCCCGCCTTGAAATCGGCATGGCGAACCGCTGCGAGGTTGCCCCGATAGATGTCGCTCGCCCATCCGAGGATGTTCGCGCGGGCATCGGGGGTTAGCCGGTCCCAATCGTGAAAGGCGGAATCAATCACCGCCACGCCGTCGTCGTACTCGTGCATTCGGCCTTACTGTAGCCAACTTGTGCTCTTTTTGCAAGTCTAATCAGGCTTGGACCGGCTCCCACGACGCCTTCCTCGACGCTATCGCCACGAACAGGACCGCAAAACCTAGCAGAATCGCCGACGGCAAGAGTGCCTGCGACAGGCCTTGGCCGCGCCAGGTCATCGCATCGAGCGCATTCACCGCCCAGGTCGACGGAAGAGCCTTGCCAACCGTCTGCACCCATTCGGGGAACAGGAAGCTCGGGAACCACGCCCCGCCGACCATGTTCAGGAACAGCACGATGAACACGCTGAGCCCACGGCTCTGGGGTTCGGTGCGGCCGAGCGACGAGATCAGCAGTCCCAGCCCCGCGCTCATCAGTCCGCTGCAAACGATGGTCAAACCAAGGCCGAGCACCGAACCCTGGAGCGGGATCTTGAACGCGAAGACGCCGAAGATGAGCACCGCCGTCATCACGAACATCGCGATCACTGCGCCGCTGATCCAGCGTCCGAGCAGGAACCAAATCGGGTTGAACGGCGCGCTGCGCAGCCGCTTTCCGAAGCCGCGTTGGCGTTCGCGGATCAGGCCCATCGCGAGCTCGATGCTGCCGAAGAGGATGCCCTGAACCGCCATGCCGGCGAAGGCATGGGCCATCGTCACTTGGCGGTCGGTGAGGCCAGTTTTGGCGACCGGCGTGCTCTCGATCTGGATGGGGCCGGGGTAGTCGGACATCGGCTTGTTTAGCACCGCGCTCACCGCCGATTGGATCACCGGTCCGCGGTAGATGCCCGCCTCGGTCGACTTCGACGGGTCGAAGAGGAAGTTCAGGCTCGCTTTTTCGCCCCCCATCATGCCGCCCATCGCCTTTGCGCCGAAGCCCTTGGGCACCACGACGCCGAAGCTCGCCTTGCCGCTGGCGATCCTTTCCTTGGCCTCGCTTTCGGTCACCCGCTCGGGGGCGAGCGACTTCCCTTCTTTGAGTCGGTCGAACAGCCGCTGGCTTTCCGGCGAGTTGTCTTGGTCGACAAAGAGGAGGGCGGTCGCCTTCTTGGATCCACCGCCGCCGACGCCGCCAAAGATGACGGCGAGGAACGAGGCAATCGCGATCGGGACCATCAGCGAGATGATCACCGCGCGTCGATCGGAGAGATAGACCTTGAGGTCTTTTTGAACGATGTTGAGCAGTCTGCGGAGCATCGTCTTAGTCCCTCAGCTCCCGACCGGTGAGGTTGAGAAAGGCTTGTTCGAGGGTCGCGCCAGAGGTCTGGACTGCGGTGACCGTCGCGCCTTTTTGGGCGAGGTCGTTGAGCAAGGCGGCGAGGCTGGGACCGAGGTCAGGGAGTTCGAAGTCCCTTTCGGCGGCGCCCTCGTAGGGTGGGTCGAAGCTGATCTTCACCCTCCGCTCGCCACGGGCGAGTTCGAGGATCTTGCTTGGTGGCCCTTGGACGATCACCTTACCGTGATCCATGATCACGATGTCGTCGCAGAGCCGCTCGACCTCCTCCATGTAGTGCGAGGTGTAAATCAGGGTCATCCCCTCGCGGCAGAGGCCTTCGATCGCGTCGAATAGGGCATTTCGACTCTGGGGGTCGACGCCGACGGTGGGTTCGTCGAGCACGAGCAGCGCGGGCCGGTGGAGGATGGCAGCGGCGAGGTTGGCCCGTCGCTTCATGCCTCCGCTGTAGGTTCGGACCACCTGGTCCTTCTTGTCGATGAGACCGACGATCTGGAGTGCCCAGTCGATGCGGGATTTCAGCTCGGCCGGATTGAGGTCATACAGCGAGCCGAAGAATCGCAGGTTGTCCGCGCAGCTTAGCTCCATGATCAGGGCGACCTCTTGGGGCAAGTAGCCGATGTCCTTTCTCAGGGCGTGGGTTTCGGGCGAGATTTGTGCGCCGTTGAGGACGATCTGACCGCTGTCGGCGTGGAGCGCGCCGCAGATCATCGAGATCGTGGTCGTCTTCCCTGCGCCGTTCGGCCCGAGGAGCCCGAGCTTTCCACCCTTCGGGACGCTGAAAGAGACGCCATTGACCGCCTGGAACGATCCGAAGGACTTGTTGAGACCGGAGACTTCGAGCACGGGGAGAGTCTAGGTGATTTGGTGGGGTTGGGTGGGCCTTTCGGCGGGGGGCAGTCACGCCGCGCCCGCCCGAGCTGTCCCCGAGTTGGTCCGATGAGAAATGGCGTGCTTGGGGGCAGGAACGCCGCGCCCGCCCGAGCTGTCCCCGAGTTGGTCCGATGAGAAAAGGCGTGCTATGGGGCAATTACCTCGCGCCCTCCCGAGCCACTCCCTCACCTCGCTGCGCTCGGCTCCGCCCGGGCGCGTGGCCGAACCTCCGCCATCTCCGGGAGTTCAATTTCGCAGCAGAGTCAACACGGAATCGTTGGTCGGTGCGGCCGCCCTGCCTCCGGGCGGAGGAGCGCAGCGACGAGGGTTTGGCCCGGGCGGAGGCAGGGGGACGCAAAAAGTCAATTCAAACCCTCGCCCTTCGTGCATGGTCGATCACTGGAGGTTACGGGTAAGCTGGCGCGGACGTTGACTCAAGCGTCGGCGTTGGCGAAGTGGGCTCGGGCTCCGGCGTAAAAATCGACATGCCCAACCAGAAGACGCACAGAAGGACCAGGTTGACGATCGCGAAAAGATATTGCTTCCTTCGGCACCAGACGAAGATTAATGCTAAATAGAGGAACACGAAAGGAGAGCCCACGAAAGCAAAAGAGACCATTGCTCCGTCGTCCTCACTAACCACGCACCCTAACGGACAGCACCAGATGAGCACGTTGAGGAACAGGTACCAAACGTCGGCATCCTGCAGGCGTTGGGTGTACCTTTTCACGCTGGATCCCTCCGCCTCGACTTCGCCAGAACAAGGGCCAGGTAGGCGGCCGGGACGAGGGCAATTAGGACATAGATTGCAACAATTGTGACCTGCGAGAGCGCTAGCGTTGAGAAAAAGAGCATCCTGAGAACCAACACAACCCATCCGCCAGAGATGGCGTAGCAGGCCGCTCGCTGGAGCCTTCGCTCCTCACCCGGCAGCACGTCGTCGACGGTCGCCAGATTCAGCACTCCAAACAGCGTGAACGGGACCACGACGAGCAAGTACCCGACGACAAGCGATGAGCTGATCGCGTTTAAGACCGTCAGCACCCAGGCATTCACCAAATCCACCTTCATGAAACCGACGAACCCCAAGGTGAGGAGGAACCAGAGCACGGCCAATGCCCTGGACCGCTTTCTGAGCCATCGGATCTGCTTTTCAATCGCCATTCGACGCCTCCCTGCTGGATTCTAAACCGTTGCCCTCGTCCGCCGGCCATGCACCTCTGACCAGTTTGCCCCCTTTGGGCTTTCCATGCAAAGAGCCGTCCGAGGTCGCCGGTATGTCATGCCCGGCGAGCGCCCCCCTGCCTCCGGGCGGAGGAGCGCAGCGACGAGGGTTTGGCCCGGGCGGAGGCAGGGGGCCTGCTTAAACCGAGAACCAGTCGCTGACTCACCCTCCGGGGTTCGAAGCAGGCGTGGATATTCGGACGGCTGCCGAGGTGATGGGGCATTCGCCGCGAATGCTGACGGAGATCTACGCTCGGAGTGGTCGAGAGCGGAAGAAGGCTGCAGGGGCCAAACTGAAGACCACCCGCCAGGGCGAAATGTAGCAGATTTGGAGCAGATTTTGGTGGAGATAAGGGGGCTCGAACCCCTGACCTCTTCCATGCCATGGAAGCGCTCTCCCAGCTGAGCTATATCCCCACACGCTAGGTCCCATCATTTAACCCCGCCGCGAAAGCGAAGTCAAGTCCCCATCCCCGTATAATCGAGGGATGCGCGGCCCGATTGCCCTCGTCCTTGCTGCCACCGCTGCCCTCGGACTGGCCCAAGTGACCCCGAACGAGAAGGCGTTGCTCGCAAACTCCCTCTTCCTTGGCAATCTCGAGCTCCGAGACCTCAACTACAGCCGGATCGTCTTCCCCGACCTTGCGTCGATGCCGCTGGTGAAGCTGGGCCTCGAACAGCCGATCGAGGCGTCGAATGCGCTCATGGCGATCCACGCCAAGGGCGGCACCGGGGGCATCGCCTCGCTTCTTCGCCGGGCCGAAACCGACGTCCTCCAAGATCCCGTTCGCGCTCTGCCTGCCGCTCCCGCCGATCCGCCCGATGGCGAGATCGGACTCTTCCCTGCTCCGGTTCGAACCCCGATTCTGCGACTGGCCCGGGCGATCAACCGGTGCAACGAGCGGGTCCGCGCGGCAACCGCAAAGCTCACCGCCGAAGAGCGTCGCGAGCTGATCGAGTCGCTTCCCCTCCTCGCGACCGAAGAGCCGTCGATCAAGTTTTCGTTCACCACGCGGCGTTCGGTCCAACGCGACCGCGTTATCGGCCTTCTTCGCCGGGTCGACCTCGTCGAAATCCGGCGCGCCGCCGAGGCCCTTGCGGTGGATGTCGAAGAGGTCATTCCCGACCTGCGCGAGGCAGCGCGTCAAGATCTCAAGTTCACCGCCAAGGGTAAGTGCGGCGGAATCGTGGTCGAGGCCTCCGGCACCGGTGATGACCGCCACGACGCCTCCGACGCCATGCTCACTCTCGATCTCGGCGGCAACGATACTTACACGGGACGCGTTGGCACCGGCGTCGGCTATACCGGCGTGCTGGTCGACATTTCCGGCGACGACACCTATCGCATGCCCGACCTCAGCCTCGGCGCGGGCATCCTCGGCGTTGGCCTGGCCTATGACCTCGGCGGAGCGAACGATTTTCGCGGTAAGTCGCTGACCCAGGGCTGCGGACTCGCGGGTGTCGGCGTGCTGATGGTCCAAGGCGACGCGAACGACCACTATGAGGCAACCTCGCTCGCCCAAGGCTATGGCGAATGGGGGATCGGCATCCTCCTTGATACCGAAGGCAACGACGACTACAATGTCGCCTTCCAAGGTCAAGGTGCGGCGCGTACCGATGGCCTCGGCTGGCTCATCGACCGCGCGGGTGACGATGTGTATAAGTCTGGTGGATTAATCCTAAATTCACCGCTCTTTGCCGACTACCACTATTCCAATGCCCAGGGCTATGCCAGCGGCTACCGCGAGGATGATGGCGGGGTCGGCGGCGGGGTGGGACTGCTCACCGATCTCGGCGGCGACGACCACTACCTCGCCGAAACCTATGCCCAAGCCGCGAGCTATTGGTATTCGGTCGGCTCGCTTTATGATGCGGCGGGGAACGATGTCTATAGCGGCGCGCACTATGTCCAGGCGAGCGCGATGCACGCGACCTCGACCTACCTCTTCGACCTCAGCGGAAACGACACCTTCACGACCAAGGTGGGCGCGTGCCAGGCGATCGGCCACGATTACGGCGTTGCCTTCCTTCTCGACCGCAAGGGTAACGACCTCTACATGAGCCAAGACGGCCGTCCGGGTATCGGCACCGCGAATGGCCTCGGGGTCTTCCTCGATGCCCAAGGGGACGACCGCTATCTCGGCTTTGGCGGGGTCGGCAACCCGTCACGAGGCACGTCGAGCTTTGGCGTTTTTGCCGACTCGGGCGGATCGGACCGGTTCGCCGACACCTTCCTGGATCGATTTGGCATGGTCACCGGCTCGGTGGGCATGGCGTGGCACGGCGGTCCGGCAGCCGCGGTCGAAGACGGTAAGGAACCGCCCGCGCCGCTCCCGACGCCGACGCCTGGCTCGCTCGTCGCACCTTCCGAATCCGAGATGGCTCGGATCTATGCGGCGGCATCCCAATGGCGGGTCGGCACCGCGGTGACCCAGGTCGACAGCGCGCTGAACCAGCTCATCGCGATTGGCGCGCCCGCCGTTCGCTGGATGATCGACCATCGGCTCGCGGGAGCAGATCGGCTCCAGCTCCGGGCGTTTTATGCGGTGGTGCGCGCGGTTGGCCCCGCGGCCAAGAGCCAGATCGTCGACGCGGTCGCCTCGCCCGACCCGAAGGTCGCGATCAACGCGCTGAAGATCTGCTCTGAGCTCGCGATTACCGAGGCGGGGCCCGCAATTCCCGGCTGCCTGAAGCGGCCCGAACTCAAGGGATTCGCAATCCGCGCGGCCGGTCCGACCCAGGCGCGCGAGGCAATCAACGACCTGCTGCTGCTTTGCGGCAGCGACAACCGCATTGATGCCGTCGCCGCGCTCGTCTCGCTCAACTCGATCCCCGGAGAAGAAGGCATCCCGACCGCCCAAGCCCTGCTCAGCTCAGACGAAGCGCCGATGCGCCGAGCGGCTGCCCTTTATCTCGCCCGGCGACCGGATGCTCTGTTGAAGCTCGCGCCGACGCTGCTCCAGAGTTCCGATGAGCGAGTGGCGCGTGGCGGTGTTCAGGCGCTCTCGCTGGCAGGTACTCCCGCCACCCTTGGCGTCATCGCGGGACTGTTCAACGGCGAAAAGCGGCCTGGGATGCTCGTCGAGGCGATGGTCGCCTTGAATGGCCGCGTTCCCGAGGAAATCCGCTATCTGGTGGGCAACTTGCGCAACCATCCCGACCCCCGCGTCGCGACCGTTGCGGCAAGGCTCGATTTTGGACGCTAAGTCGGCTAACGAAACCGCCCCTCACTTGCGTCCTAACGGTCAGAAATGGAAGGTGTAGTCGCTCTCTTTGTGATGGTGTTTGGCGCGGTCATTATTGGCATCGCCTTCCTCCTTACGATGTACAAGACCATCGACGGCGAGTTCAGTCCGTTGCAAGGCGGGGTGACGATGGCCTCGCTGCTGTTTATGCTCGCGTTGATGGCGAAGCCGCCCCACCCAGTTCTTCCTGCGGTGATCCTCGTCGTGGTGATCAGCGCGATGGTGCTCTTCCCTTTTGCGGTCGAGCGGATGGATGCCGCCGACCTGCGGGAGTGGGACCACGGGCGGCTGGAGCGCTACTACGAGACGATCGAGGGGATGCCGTCGAACTGGTCGGCCCGGTTTGAATTCGCGAAGGCGATTCACAGCATGGGCCTGGTCCACCACGCGATCGCGGTCACCGATGCGACGCTCACTCGGCTCGGCGACGTCGTTGACGAGGGTTCTGGGCGGTCGCTGCGCTATGCCTTTCGTGAGGAAGAAAACTGCTCCCGGAAGTGGAAGCGGACGGCAGGTTCGGTCCCCCTGATCACGACGCAGATGCGGTGTAGCCAGTGTGGGCATCAGAACCAGCTTTCCGCGATCCACTGCGAAAAGTGCGGCGCGCGCTACATCCTTCACCTATCCGCGAAGGGCGATACGAAGAAGAAGGTTGCCGGTCGACTGCTGATGGCCGAAGCCCTGATCGCCCTCACCATCGTGCTCGCCTCGGCGGGCGGGCTGATCGACAACAACCTCGTGCGGACAATTGCCTTCTTGGGCGGGTTCTCCGCCCTCGCCGGCATCCTCTACTGGCTGTTCCGCCCGCGAACCTTGCAGTAAGCCTTAACGGATGTTGAAGTACTTGGCTTCGGGGTGATGGACGATGATCGCGCTCGTGCTCTGCTCGGGGACGAGCATGAACTCTTCGCTGAGCGTGATGCCAATCTCCTCGGGCTCGAGCAGCCGGAACAGCTGGGCCTGATCTTCGAGGTTGGGACAGGCCGGATAGCCGAATGAATAGCGCGCACCGTGATACTTCGCGCTAAAGAGGAGTCGTCGATCCTCGGGCTCTTGGTCGTCGATGCCAAGCTCCGTTCGAATCTGCTTGTGCCAGTACTCGGCGAGCGCCTCGGCGGTCTCGACGCCCATGCCGTGGACATAGAGGTACTGCTGGAAGTCGCCGTTCGCAAAGAGTTCCTTCTCGAGCTTGCTGACTTCTTCGCCAACGGTGACGATGTGGAAGCCGACGGTGTCAGGGCCGTGCTCGCGGGCCACTTCGATCGGTCGGAAGAAGTCGCTGAGGCACTGGCGGCGCAGGTCGCGCTGGCGCGGGAATCGGAACCGCTCGCGTTCGGTCTCTCCGTCTTCGGCAAAGATGATGAGGTCGTTTCCGTCGCTCGCGCACGGGAAGTAGCCCCACTTCACCTTCGGCTGGAGCACGGTGGCAAGCTCGCGTTGCATCGTTTGGAAGATCGGCTCCACCTCGTCAGCGAGCCACTGATTGAACTCGGCGTTGGTCGATCCTTCCGGCCGTCGGAACTGCCATTGGCCACGGAAGAGCGCGATGGGATTGATGAATTTGTACAACTCGAAGAGGTCAAACTTGGTGAATTTCCTCGCGCCATAGAAAGGAAGCGGAGGGACCTCTTGGACGGGTTCGACGTCGCTGCGGACGCCGCTGAAGACATAAAGCTCGGGATCGACCACGCCGACGCGGTGGCTACGGACGCGCGGCGTCTCGGTGTAGGCCTCTTCGTCGAATTCACGGCCGGTGTCGTTGACCGGGGCCTGGTCGAGGACCGCGGTGGCCGCCTTGCCTGCGTCCTCACCACAAAGCTCGCCCATCAGCCTGAGGCCCTCAAAAGCATCTTGGGCATAAAACACGCGCCCATCGTAGATCTCCCGCAAATCCTCTTCGACATAGCCCCGCGTGAGCGCGGCACCGCCGAGGATGACCGGGAAGTGGCTGAGGTTGCGCTCGTTCATCTCGAGCAGGTTGTCGCGCATGATGAGCGTGCTCTTCACGAGCAGGCCGGAAAGCCCGATGACCTGGCACTTTCGCTTCTGCGCTTCGTCGAGGATCGTGTTCACCGGCTGCTTGATGCCGATGTTCTCCACGCGATAGCCATTGTTGCTCAGGATGATGTCGACGAGGTTCTTGCCGATGTCGTGGACGTCGCCCGCGACGGTAGCGAGGAGGATCGAGCCCTTCTCCGAGCCTTCGACCTTCTCCATCATCGGCTCGAGGTAGCGCACGGCGGCCTTCATGACCTCCGCGCTTTGGAGCACGAACGGGAGCTGCATCTTGCCTGCGCCGAAGAGTTCGCCAACGGTCTTCATCCCATCAAGCAGGATGTCGTTGATGATCTGGAGCGGGGTGTACGTCTGGAGGGCATCTTCAAGGTGCGTCTCCAGGCTCTTTTTCACGCCATCAACGATGTGCTTCTTGAGCCGATCTTCAGGTCCAAGTCCCTCGAAGGGATCGGCCGAGGTGTTGGTGGCCTTGACGTTCTCAAACTTCGCCATGAGGGCGATGAGTGGATCGTAGGTACAGGTTCGTTCGTCGGTCCCAGACATAAGCGCTTACTCGAAAGGATACCGTTCCATTGTCGGTATCCCTTCGAGTTGAACTTAGACTGCGCTCTGGCTTAGCGATCGTTAAGCGCGTTTTGGATTGCCTTTTCCAATTCTTCGGCTTCGGGCTTCACGCGCGGCGAGAACCGCTCCTTCAGCTTGCCATCCTTGCCGACGAGGAACTTGGCGAAGTTCCATTCGATGTCGTTCTTCTTCTCCGACTTCGCGATGAGCCATTGGTAGAGCGGGTGGGTGCCGTCGCCCTTCACCACGATCTTGCTGAACATCGGGAAGGTGACGCCATAGTTCATCGAGCAGAACTGCTTGATCTCGGCGTTGCTGCCCGGCTCTTGACCGGCGAACTCGTTCGCGGGGAATCCGAGGATGACAAAGCCCTTGTCCTTGTACTTCTTGTACAGCTTCTCGAGGCCCTCGTACTGGGGCGTGAGGCCGCACTTGCTCGCCACGTTGACAACGAGGATGACCTTGCCCTTGTACTTGTCGAGCTTGACCTCGCGGCCGTCGATGTCCTTCACCTGGAACCCGAAGAGGGTCTCGGGAAGGGCGCTCAGGTTACCGACGCCACTGGTGTAGGTCGCGACGCCAAACATCGCGAGAATGCTTTGCCAGAACTTCATAGTGGTTCCTACGTTACTCCGTCGGCATCGTCGCGAGACGATAGAACAAGTGGGCATAGATCTTCGCCGCGCGGTGGAGCGAGGTGATCGCGACGCGCTCGTCGGTTTCGTGAGCGAGTCCGTCGCCGTCCCACGAGGTGCCGATGCTCACGCAGTTCGGGATCGCGCGGGCATAGGTTCCGCCGCCCATCACGCCGGGTGCGCGGACATCGCCCGTCTCCGCCGTGTAGACCTCACAGACCGCCTTGACCAGCGGGTGCTCAAGCGGGAAGTAAAGCGGCTTGGAATCGCGGTCCACGCGGACCTCAAAGTCGCCGTGGAGGGTCTTCAGGTAGTTCTGGCAAAGGCTGAGCAGGTGCTCACCGGTCCAGGTGACGCAGTAGCGGATATTGAAAAGCATCTGCAGTCGTCCGCCTTCCACCCAGACGATGCCGAGGTTGCTCGTCAGGTCCTTGCTGACCTCGTCCTGACCCGCGATGCCGATGCCGGCGCCGCTCGAGTGGCAGGAAAGCAGCAGCTCTTCATAGGCTTCTCGCACCGTGAACGGCGCGATTTCGACCATGAAGCGGAACGCACGGGTCGCCGCATTGTCGCCCATGAAGGGCGTTGAACCGTGGGCGGCCTTGCCGCGGGTGGTGATGTGGAGCAGGTCGCCTTCGAAGTGGGCTTCCACGTTCGCATCCCACTTTCCTCGGACCTTTTCTTCAACCTCGGCGCGGACGGAAGCCGCGACCTTCACCGTGGCCTTGCACGAGTCGATGACGATGTTCGGGCGCTGACCGCCCTCCATCGAGACCAGCTCCATGTCGCCCTTCGGCAAGCTGCGCGAGACCACGAAGTCGGCGATGCCCTTTTCGGCGTGATAAAGCGGCCAACCGCTGTCGGGAGCGACGCCAAAGGTCGGCGCTTCTTCGGTCTCCATGTAGCGGGCAACGCAGCCAAAGCCGGACTCTTCGTCACAGCCAAAGGCGATGCGGAGGCGGCAGGCGATGTCGGGAACCACTTCCTTGATCGCGCGCATGGCATAGAACGCGGCCATCGTCGGGCCCTTGTCGTCGGTTGCGCCGCGCGAATAGATGTAGCCGTTGTCGATCTCTGCGCCGAAGGGCGGGTACTTCCAACCCGGACCGACGGGGACCACGTCGAGGTGGCCGAGGGACATCACGAGCCGGTCGCCGGTTCCAAATTCAGCGTAGCCGAGGTGACCTTCAAGGTCGGTGGTCTTCATTCCCCACTGCTGGGCCTTGTCGAGGACGAAGTCGAGCGCGGCGCGGTTCTCTGCCCCATAGGGTGCATTGGGCAGGGCCTCAGATTCGATCGAAGCAAAGCGGAGAACGGTTCGGGTGTCTTCCACGAGCTCGGCTTCATGAGCTTCGAGCCATTGGTGGAGGGCGGCAACCACGGGATCAGCCATGGTGCTGAGCGTACCTTGGCGAAACAAGGCGAAAAAGGGCGACGGCCATTGGTCGGGCGGCTTTTGGAGACCTCCGGACACGTCGCCACCCTTGCTATGCCACGTCGGGGGCGGTGCGGCCCTGGTAATTTCGCCAGTCCCGCGTGATTACAGGGCGGCCCGGACTTCGGCGGCGTGGCCGGCGGGCTTCACTTTTCGCCAGATATGGGTCACGACGCCCTTTTCATCAAGCAGGAACGTCGTTCGCTCAACGCCCATGTACTTCTTGCCATACATCGACTTCTCGACCCACACGCCGCAGGCTTGGCAGAGCTGGGTTTCGGTATCGGCGAGCAGCGGAAACTTGAGGCCGAACTTGTCGGCGAACTTGCGGTGCGACTTCACGGGGTCGGGCGAAACGCCGATGACAACTGCGCCCTCGATCTCGGGCAAGGCGGCGTTGAACTCGCAGGCTTCGACCGTGCAGCCGCTCGTGTCGTCCTTCGGATAGAAGTAAACGACCACCTTTTGGCCGAGGAACTCTTGGTTCGTCCGCGTTTGGCCGTCTTGGTCGCTGAGTTCAAAGTTGGGAAAGGCTTGTCCGGCGTCGATCATGCCCTTTCCTACCCTTTTTCTTCCGCGTCCATCAGCATCGCCTGCATGAGGTCCATGCGCATCACCACGCCGATCAGCCGCTCTTCGTCGACCACCGGGAGCAAAGTCAGGCCGCTGCTCAGCATGAGGTGAAAGGCGTCGCCAAGCTCCATGTCAGGCTGGGCAGTGGTGGGTTCGACGCTCGCATAGGCAAGAGCGGGGTCCATCGAAAGACTCGTGATCGAACCCTTTTGCACTGCGCCCTGACAGATGTCGCCTTCGGTGATGACGCCGAGCGGCCGCGCGAACTCGTCGGTGATGACGAGGGCCGGGAACTGATAGATGTCCATCTTGTCCACCGCATCGCGGACGGTGCTGCTCGCCGTCAGGGTTGGAATGTGGGCATGGAGAACCTCGCGCAGGGTCATGTTTCGCCCAAGATACCCGCCGAGAAGGGATACACTTTTTTCATGCGACTCAAGGTCGGGATCATTGGCGGCACCGGCATCGGCGAACGCCTCCTTGCGGAGGGCGGAAAAACCCTCGTCGTGCCCACGCCCGAAGGCATGGCCAAGGGCAAGCTGGTGAACTTTGGCGGGACCGACGTCTTCTTGCTCGGCCGCCATGCGGCAGGCCACAAGGTGCCACCTCACAAGGTGAACTACCGCGCGATGACCCTCGCGATGAAGCAGCTTGGGATCACCAACGTGCTGTCCACCGCGGCGGTCGGCAGCCTGCGCGAAGACTGGAACACGGGCACCTTCGTCGCGTGCAGCGACTTCTTCGACTTCTCGTTCCGAAACCCGACCCTTTTTGACCGCGAGGTCGTCCACACCGACTTTTCCCACCCGTTCGGCGAGCGCGGTCGTGCGGCTCTGCTCGGTGCGGGTTCAACCCTCGGCTACACCGTCCACCCGAAGGGCATCTATCTCATCGGCAACGGCCCACGCTATGAAACGCCGGAGGAGATCCAGCTTTATCGTCGGTTGGGTGCTGAGCTGGTCGGCATGACCGCCACCACCGAGGCGATCCTCATGCGCGAAGCGGGCATCGACTACGCCTGTCTTGCCGTTGTCACCAACCTTGCGGCGGGGATTTCGCCGACGCCACTCAACCACGAAGAGGTGGCCGACGCGATGAAACTCCACGGCGAACAAGCAGTGGAGATCCTTCGGCTCGCCGTCAAAACCCTAGCCTCGTGAGCCTCTCCCCGCGCACCTTTTCCCTCTTTCTCGCCACCCGACACGGGCTGGGTGGCCGCTCGCTGATTCGAATCCTGGTGCGCAACGAGCTGAATTCCGTCTCGCCCGAAGACTTTCTCAAGCTCGACCCGAGCGTTTGGCGCGAGGAGTACCGGCTGACCAAGAAGGCGGTGGACCACCTCAGCCTCCCCTTTGAGGAGGAATGGACGGCGGTGGAGGCCTTCGAACGGCAACTTTCCGCCCACGGGGTTCGGCTCGTCACCGCGAACGATGCCGCCTACCCGTCGGTGGTCGAGACGATGGACCCCGATCCGCCGAGCGTGCTCTATATGTACGGCAACGAGCAGCTCCTGCAGCGGAAGACGTTCACCGTGATGGCATCGCGAGGTTCGCTTCCCGCCGACCTCCGCGAGATCGAGACCCTCGCCGAGCAAGGCGTGCTCCAGGGCGAGGTGCTCGTCACCGGCCACGACCGCCCCGAGTACCAGCGTGCGGCAGTGGTGCCGCTGCGTTGGGGTTCGCCGCGGATCCTCGTGCTCGACCGCGGGCTTTATGAAGTGCTCGGCCCCGACCTGCGCCAAGAGGCCTTTCGCGCCGCGCGGCTCTGGAGGTACGAATTCGACCCTTCAACCGACCTCGTCGTGAGCCCGTTCCACCCGACCCTGCCGTTCATGGGGTTGAACAATCAGGTTCGCGACCGGCTCATTGCTTGCCTCGCCCACCGGCTGGACTTTGTCCACCTGAACGAGGGCGGCGTGATGGAACGGCTTGTCCGGCTTGCGCTGAAGGCTGGCCGCCCCGTGCGGGTGAGCGACCGGCTGGTTTCCGCGCGGCGATGGGTGGAAGCAGGCGCGACGCGGATTGATCCCTGAACCTCGTGTCATAATGACGGGGCGCGGAGTGGTGTCCGAGTGGTCGAAGGAGCGCGACTGGAAATCGCGTACTCGGTGATAAGCCGGGTCGTGGGTTCGAATCCCACCCACTCCGCCAGCTTTCCCCTTCTTTTCTAGCTGCTGAGCCGCTTCTCTTCAGGCTCAAAAGGAACCTACTTGCTAACCACAGCACATTGGGGCACACACAAGCCCGCCCGGAACGTTTAGAGAGGGGGATGGTAGCAGCGGACGGACTCGAACCGTCGACCTAACGGGTATGAACCGTTTGCTCTAACCAACTGAGCTACGCTGCCACGCGACAGAGACAAGAGGATACCACGCCTTGATCCGTGTATTCTAGAACTTCCATGAGTTTGAGCCTCCTTGTCCTCCTCTATGCCTTCCAAGACACCGACGCGGTCAAGCGGCTTGACGGATTCGCGCGCGACCGATCGGTGGGCCAAATCCGCGCGCTCTATGGCCCGGAGGTCAAGGCGCTCAAGCGCGACCCGATGACGGTCATGGAGACCAACGGGGCCTATGAAGTGGGTTCACGCGGCTGGCGGGCCCTTCCCCTGAGCTTTCAAGGCAAGAACTACGTCGTCTTCAGCACGCCGCTCACGAGCGAGGACATCGGCGAAAGGCTTTTCCAGCTCGAAGGTGGCAAGCTCGCCCGCTACCTCGATGAGCGCGACGGGTTCGGCTGGAAGCTCAAGCGGCACCAGTTTGACCTGCGGTTCGACGTCCCCAAGCGGGGCGTGAAGGCGACCGACGAGCTTTCCCTCGACGGCGGGGCCTCGCGCGGACCGCTCATCCTTCGCTTCTCGCCCGCCTACAAGGTTTCGTCGATCAAGTCGGGCGCGCAAACGGTGGACTTCGTCCAGGCGGGCGGCATCGTTGTCGTCACCGGCGCAACCAAGGACACCAAGAGCCTCACCATCGACTATTCCGGGACCGTGAACCTGCCGAACTACGCTGGGTCGATCACCAACACCTATGCGATGCTCACCAACGACTATTGGTATCCGATGGTCGCTCGGCAGCCGGTTCCTTATGACCTCACCGTCCATGCCCCGAAGAAGTGGGTCGTCGCCGCCCAGGGCGAGCTGGTGGATAAGAAGGAAGAGGGCGATCTCCAAGCCTGGAAGTACCGGATGGACCTCCCGTGCGTGTTTTATAGTGTCAGCGCGGGCGCGTTCAAGTACTTCGAGGTCCCGGTCAACAAGCGCATCTACCGCATGTGGACGATGCGGCTCACCGAGGCCGACGCCAAGCTCCAAGCGGAGTACTACTCGGCGATCATCCAGTTTTATCACGACACCTTTGCGCCCTACCCGTTCTCGGGCTACGGCGTGGTGGATCAGCCGAACTACGGCGGCGGCATGCTCGAGGCCTACAGCTTCAACACCGCCCAAGAGGGCATCATGCCCACCGAGGAGCCCCACGAGCCCGCCCACACCTGGTGGGGCGGCATCATCAACAACGACTACCTCACCTCGTTCTGGAACGAGAGCTTTGCCGTTTACTGCGAGGACTTCTTCGCCCGCAATGTCCCGATCGGCAACCGTGAGGAGCGCCAGATGGCCTTCATCGCGACCCCGCAGGTGAATGGCGACTACTTCGCGGCCCCGCTCAACGATGCACCCGCCGACATCGGCGGAGCCGCTTCGACGCTGGGCTATGGCAAGGGCGCCTACGTGCTCCAGATGCTCGAGAACGAGATCGGCACCAAGCGCATGATCGCGGCGACGCGCGGCTGGATCAAGGCATCGAAGCCAGATGAAATCGGCACCTGGGAAGGCTTTGAGAAGGCGGTTGGCGCGGATAAGAAGGTGTTCTTTGATGAGTGGGTGCGCCGTCCGGGCTATGCGAACTTCAAGGTGACCGACGTGAAGTACGAATCCGGTGCGGTGATCGGCAAGGTCGAGTTCCAAGGCGACGTCTATCACCTGCCGATCGAGGTGGCGATGGTCTATCCGGGTGGAAAGGTCAGCTACGCGAAGGTGAACACGGCCGAAAAGGTGACCACGTTCAAGCTCGCGAGCTCGTCGAAGCCGCAGGTCGTCTCGTTTGACCCCTGGAATCGGATTGTCCGAAAGATTGAGCGCGAAGAGATCCCGGTCACCGCAACCGACATGCTGCGGCGATACCGCGCTTTTGGCGATACGCCCGCCTATCCGGGTCAGCGCGTGCGACCGGTGAGCGACCTCCCCGCCAATCCCGACCGCTGTCTTCTTGTCGGTGACCCCGAAAAGTGGCCAAAGCTCAAGGAGCTTTGCGAAAACGCGGGCTTCAAGGTGAAAGATGGCATCCTGACCTATCGCGGCAGCACGTTTGACCTCAAAAAGTCGACCGCGCTCGCCATGATTTCCCTTGATGGGGATGCAGGAACGGTCGGCGTGATGCTGGGTCAAGCGCGCCGTGCTCCGAACCTGGGAAGGGCTCAGATTGGGGTCGCCGACGACATCGGTCGATTCCTTCGAGGAGAAACAAGGCCGAAAACTTCGGGGCCGAACACTTTTCGTCTGTAAATGCCCATTGACGGTTAGAATTGAATCAGGTAGGATGACCTACACTTGAGGCGAGGGCCTTAGGAGAACCGAATGCCGACAAAGATTGTGGTTTGCGACGACGAGCGACATATCGTCCGACTGATCCAGGTGAACCTGGAGAAAGAGGGATACAACGTAGTCACTGCTTTTGACGGGAAGGAAGGCCTTGAACTGATCAAGGCTGAGAAGCCCGACCTGGTTGTTCTCGACGTCATGATGCCGTACATGGACGGCTTTGAGGTCCTCAAGAACCTCCGACGCGAGTCCCAGACCGAGAACCTTCCGGTCATCATGCTCACCGCAAAGGCGCAGGATAAGGACGTTTTCGAGGGCTATCACTACGGTGCGGACATGTACCTCACCAAGCCGTTCAATCCGAAGGAGCTTGTCAGCTTCGTCAAGCGAATTCTCGGCGGCAGCGGCGACAGCGGCCCCAAGCGCTACGAACTTTAATCTCAGCTCCTGAGGCAAACCTTTTGAATCGGGTCAAGTGGTCTCCACTTGGCCCGATTTGCTATTTTGAGTGATCAAGGAATGAAGTTCTTCACCCCTAAGTACAGTCGAGGACCCGCCCGCCGAGGACAGCTTGAACGGGTTCACGCAAAGTACGCACAGCACCTTGAGAGGCTGAAAGGTGTGCTGCCAGGGCGAGTGCTTAAGCTCGCCGAACTCCCTGGATTGGATGACGCTCTCATCGCCAGGGTGGATCACGACCGTGAGCAAAGATGCCTTCGTCTAACCCTACGCGGCGGCGACTATCAACTGGGCTATTACAACCTTGTGTTGACCTACGAGGACGCGGAGCTTCTTCCTGAGCACGACCTTGTCCTAACGCGACTTGCTCGTGGCACGGAGTCTCATCGAATCCACGGTGGCGATCTTCTCTACCACGAAGTCGATGCCGAGAAAGACGGGAGAATCCAGCATCGGCTCCTCTTCGCAACGAACTCTTGGATATTGCCAGACTCCGATGATCGGCTCTGGTTCTCGATCACTTGCCGGAGACTAAAATGGCGAAGGGAGCCGAGGCGTTCGCGTCGGCTCCCTTCGATGGCGGACCGCTATCCCAACGGCCCCCAGTTTTAGACCCCTTACAGCAGGTCGTCGGTGTCGCGAGGCTTGGCCGCCTCGTTGGCTCGGCGGCGGACTTGGCCGTACTTCTTCGCCTTGTCGGCAACCGGGTCGGCCGGCTTCTCGGCAGGCGCAACGCGCGGTCGCGGCGTCGGCGGCACATAGGCCTCCGCGGCAGCCTTGCGGGTGGCGGTGAAGACCGACTCGTGCTCGGCCTGCGCGATGGCGAGGCCAACCAGCGTCCTTGCTTCGCCCTTCTTCTTGCCGATCGCGAGATCCCACAGGTAGAGGATCGGCGAGGCGTTATAGATCGAGCTATACGTTCCCGAAAGGATGCCAACCAGCATCGTGAGGACGAAGAACTTGAGGTCCGGCGTGGCAGTGCCCGCGAAGAAGATGATCGCGAGCGTGATGATCACCGTCATCGAGGTGTTGATCGAACGAGCGAACGATCGCGAGATCGAACGGTTGATCAGGTGCTCGAAGTTTTCGCCCGCCAGCGGGTGGCGAAGGTTCTCGCGAACACGGTCGAAGATGACAATCGTGTCGTGGACCGAGAAGCCGATGATCGTGAGCATCGCGGTGATCGACAGCGCGCTGACTTCCCAACCGACAAGGTAGCCCACGATGGCAGCGACGCCGATGACGACAAGGACGTCGTGGACCAGGGCAAGAATCGCCGAGGCACCAAACCGCAGTCCCGCCACGAGGTTGCCGAGGCTAAGGCCGAAGCGGAAGGCGAGGAAGATGACGATGAGGGCACACGAGATGACCACGCCGAGAATCGCGTTGTAGAGCGTCTCTTGCTGGACCGTCGGACCGATTTCCGTGAAGCCCTTGAGGTCTTCGGCGGAGAGGCCAGTGATCGGCTGCATGATCTTGCCAACCTCTGGCTGCGAAACCGTCACGCCCTTCTCGTTCTTAAGAATCTTCGTGTTCGGAAGCGTAAGGTAGGCGATCTTGCCGTTGGCCTGGCTGGTGCCAAACTTCACGTTCGCGCCCTTGATTCCGGCACCTTCGAGCTTCGAAGCAAGCGAAGCACCCGTGACCGAGGCATCCTTCGCCGCATAGGTGAGCTCGTAGCCACCGCTGAACTCAACGTTCGGCTTG
Organism: Armatimonadota bacterium; assembly: GCA_018268355.1. GTDB lineage: Bacteria > Armatimonadota > Fimbriimonadia > Fimbriimonadales > Fimbriimonadaceae > JAFDWR01. Next base: position 989,668 of record JAFDWR010000001.1, read on the forward strand.
ATGCCGCCGAGACCGATGAAGATCAGGCCGGGGATGATGGTGAGAAGCGAGATCATGAACCATCGCTTCGACTTTTGGACAACCGGGAGCGGGTTGGTGTCGGCTTCCTTCTCGAAGCGCTCACCAAACCAGTTGCGCTCGACCGCGAACAGCTTCGGGTTCGAGACAAGGCCCGAACCAACGAAGAAGGCGATCAGCATTCGCGTGATCGTGACGGCGGTGAAGAGCGAGATGCCCACACCGATGATCAGGGTCGTCGCGAAGCCCTTGACCGGACCCGTACCCAGATAAAGCAGGGTAAGCGAGGTCAGGATCGTACAAGCATTGGAGTCGATGATCGCGGGGAGTGCGCGCGAGAAGCCCAAACCGAGGGCCTTTCGCAGCTCCTTGCCGTGCGACATCTCTTCTTTGAATCGCTCAAAGATTAGGATGTTGGCGTCGACTGCCATACCCACGGAGAGGATGAAGCCGGCAATCGCCGCGAGCGAGAAGGTGGCTCCGATGAGCTTGAGAACGGTGATGCTAAACAGGATGTAGAGCAGCAGCGCGATCAAGGCGAGGAAGCCAGGGAAAGCGTAGTAGACGACGAGGAACAGGGCGATGATTCCGAAGGAGATCATGCCCGCCATCACCATCTTGTCGTAAGCGGTTGCGCCGATTGTCGGGTCGACCGACTCGAGGCTTTCGAGTTTGAGTTCGGCGGGGAGGGCGCCGCTGTTGAGGAGGTCAACGAAGCTGCGGACCCACTTGGCGTCGAAGGTGCCTTGGATCACGGCTTCGGTCGAGAGCGTCGTGCCTTCGACAACCGAGGCGTAGCTGAGAACTCGGCCATCGAGCACCACCGCTATATTGCCTTGCGGGTTGGCGCGGCTCCACTTCTCCATCTTTCGCGCGCCTTCGCTCGAGAAGAGCATCAGGGGTCGCGCGCCGCTTTCGAGGCTGATCACTGCCTTTTGGAGGTCGGTTCCCTCAAGGATCAGCTCGCCATCAACCTTGTTCTTTTCCCACGAGGCGATGATCTCGGCGTACTTCGGGTTGCGGTTGCCCTTCTCGTCGGTGAAGGTGATGCGCTCGCCGGTTGCTCGTCGAACAAACTCGACGCCGGGATCGCCGGAGTTCTTGTTGTCCTCGATATCGTAAATGCCGTAAGGAGTGCGCGGGCCCTTGGTGTTGCGGGTGCCAAAGAATCGAATCTTTGCGCTCGTCCCGAGGACTCGCTTGGCCTCTTCCGTGTTGGTGAATCCGGGCAGTTCGATGATGAACTGGTCCTCGCCCTTCGCGGCAACGTTGGCTTCGATTGCGCCGAAGCTACCTTGCGATCGTCGCTCAAGGATCTTGAGCGTGTTCGCGCGGATCGCTGCCTTCTCGGCGACCTGGTTCGGCTGAAGCTGCATGGAGTAGACCAAGCGCACGCCGCCCTTGACGTCGAGACCGAAGTTCGTCTTTCGCTGGATGAAGCCCCAGATCGAAAGGCCGGTCATGGCAAGAATGAGAAAAAGGAAGAGATAGCTACGTTGTCGCAACGAGGTTTGCCTCCTGTGGCAGGGCTCCGATTATACCGGCCCGGCCTATTCTCTTGCCCAAAACATCGGACCAGCGGGTTCGGAGATGACCGCCGCGCGCAGGGTTTCCACCGCTTTGCGCAGGCCCTCACGGGTTGACATCAGTCCGTCCTCGTGTTCGATGCTTAGCACGCCGTCGTAGCCAAAGGTGCGCAAGGTCGAAACAAAGTCCTTCCACCATTCAACCGAGTGGCCGTAGCCCACCGAGCGGAACACCCATGACCGCGCCCCGATGTCGCCATATGACTTCGTGTCCAGGTTGCCGTTTCGGCCGGAGTTCTGGGGGTCGATGCGGGTGTCCTTGGCATGGACGTGGTGGACCGCACCATTTTCCAGCAGCTCGCGGACGGCGGCGATGGGATCGATGCCCTGCCACCAAAGGTGGGAAGGGTCAAAGTTCGCGCTGATCCACTCGCCATTCTTCACGCCCTTTCGCAGCCTTAGAAGGGTGTCGTTCGAGTAGCAAACGAATCCGGGGTGCATCTCGATGCAGAAGTGGACCTTGTGTTTGGCGAGGTGGGCGGCTTGCTCTTCCCAATAGGGCAGTACGACCTGCGACCACTGCCAGTCGAGGATGTCGCGGAACTCGTCCGGCCAGGCACAGGTGACCCAGTTCGGGTTCTTGGCTTCGGGGCCATCGCCGGGGCAACCGCTGAAACCGTTGACCTTGTGGACGCCGAGTGCCGCGCTGAGCTCGACCGCCTTCACGAAGGCATCGTGGTGGGCCTTGGCGATCTCGCGGTTGGGATGGATCGGGTTGCCATGGACCGAGATCGCGCTGAGCTCGAGTCCACGCTTCGAAAGCTGGGCAAGAAGGGCGTCGCGGGCTTCGCTGCTTGAGAGCAGGTGGTCGACGTCGAGGTGAGAACTGCCAGGATAGGCTCCGGCGCCGATTTCGACAGCTTGGATGCCCTCTTCTTGCACTATATCAAGCGCCGCTTCGAGGGGCTTGTCGCCAAAGAGGGCGAGGAAAAGTCCGATCTTCATGCCAGGCGCTAGTTTACGCCGCTAGTCGATTTCGAGTGATCCGAAGCGCTTCTCGGTCGAGTCGAATTTTGCGGAGAGGACGCCGTAAGCCCAGTGAATCTGCTTCTGGATTTCGGCCGCCTTGATCGCCTCGACCGACCCGGGAGGGAAATTAGCGGGCGCGGCGCGCTCGTTGAGCACCTCAAACGCCTTTCGGATCTGGCTGAAGTTGGCGCTCGGGGCGACCCCGAGGATGAGCCGTGCGCGGTCTTCTCGAATCTGAGGGAGCGCAACCTGATCGGCGGTCGTGGACGGCGTCGACTGGCTGGGGACGGGCGGGACGGCGGTCATCGCGGCGTCCAGCTCGGCGTACGCGCTGTCGGACTCCCTGCCCGAGATGCGGTCCCACTCGCGGTTGACGTAGCCGCGAAGGATGTTATAGGCGCGTCGACCGGTGCTCACGACGTCCAATTTACCCCGAGCCCCGGCCTTCGCCCCGCCGTTGGGCCTAGTCCCGCGGCTTCTGTGCCGACTCCGGGAGTCTCCAGTCGGTAGAATCTAGGCATGGACTTCCGTCTCACCGCAGAGCACGAACTCATCCGCGAATCCTCGTACAAATTTGGCCAACAAGAGATCCTCCCGGGCCTTCGCGAACGAGATCGAGCCGCCCAATCCGACCGAACGATGCTGGACAAGATGGCGGCGGGTGGGATCATGGGTCTCGCGATTCCGGAGAAGTACAACGGAAGCGGCACCGACTACATTTCCCTCGGCATCGCCTGCGAAGAGCTGGAACGAGCCGACACGAGTGCGCGCGTCGTTATGAGCGTCCACAGCGGCCTCCACTGCATGACCCTCCTCCAATGGGGCACCGAAGAGCAGCGACAGCGATGGCTCCCCGACCTCGCCACCGGTAAGCGCGTCGGCGCCTTTGGCCTCACCGAGCCGAACGCCGGCAGCGATGCCGCCAGCCTGAAGACCACCGCCCGCAAGGATGGCGACAGCTACATCATCAACGGCCAAAAGACGTGGATCTCGCTCGCTGACTACGCCGACCAGTTCCTCGTCATCACCCGCCTCGCGGAAACGAGCGCGAAGGCCCCCTTTGCCGCCTTCATCGTCGACCGCAACACGCCCGGGTTCAGCTCGCGCGCCCTCCATGGCAAGCTCGGCGTTCGGGCCGGCAACACGGGCGAGATCTTCTTTGAAGACATGCGCGTCCCTGCCGATTGCATGATCGGCGAAGAAGGCGACGGCTTCAAGGTTGCGATGTCCGCGCTGGACCACGGTCGATACACCGTTGCCGCGGGTGCAGTCGGCATCATCACCGCTTGCCTTGATGCGAGCGTGAAGTATGCCAACGAGCGATCGGTCCAGGGCGAAGTGATCGGCAAGAAGCAGCTGGTGCAGCAGATGATCGCCTCGATGGTCCAGGGTCGCGACATCGGCCGACTTCTCTACTACCAAGTCGGTTGGTTGAAGAACGAAGGCCTTCGCCACACTCGCGAGTGCTCAATGGCGAAGTGGACGAACTGCGCAGCAGCGTTTGACGCGGCCAACAAGGCGGTCGAGATCCACGGCGCGTATGGCTTCTGCGACGAATTCCCGGTGGAGCGATACTTCCGCAACTCGCGCGGCGCGATGATCTACGAAGGCACCCACGAAATCCACACGATCGTCCAGGCCGAATATGAGCTGGGTTACCGCGTGGACCGACCGCTGGCCCACACGCTGCCCACCTATCCGTTCGAAGTTTGATGGTCTCCGAAGTCAAAGATATTTCGATCATCGTGGCGGGGATCATTGCCGTTCTCGGCTTCCTCGCCACGGCGACCGAATACTTTCGACGCGGTCGCCAAGAACGTGCCCAGCACTTCCTGGAGCTTCGACGGCGGTTCCTTGAGACCCCGGAGTTCAAGATTCTGCTCAACAAGCTGCAGACCAACGATCCGACGATCGCCCAGGACAACATTCAGGAGCGGCGCAACTTGGTCGGCTTCCTTGAAGAGGTCGCGCTGCTCTACGAAGCCAAGCTGCTCACCCGGCAAGTCGCCCACTACATGTTCGGCTACTACGTCCGGCTGGTGGCCCAAAGCAAGCATTTCTGGGTTGGACTTGACCCCGAGAGCTCCTACTGGACCGTGTTTTGGCGTTTTGCGAAAGAACTTGAAGTCGCAAATTAGCCGCTTGTGCTAAGGTCAATTCGTGTTAACACGAGCCCTTATCTCACTCCTAGGGCCGTCGATGGCTCTCAACCTCGACCCAGTTGATCCTCTTCGCCAGGAGGGCTATATCCGCCCGCCAAAGGAGATTGAGGAGGCGGTTCTTGCTCCCTGGACCAAGAATGTCTCGGTTGGAAACATCAGCCCCGACGGCACTAAGTTCATCATCCAAGAGCGCGAGTCCCTCGTCCCGATTGAGGCGATGGGCAAGCCCTATGTCAACCTCGCGGGCATCCAGATCGACATCAAGGCGCACCGTGCGCGGTCGCTGACCACTCGCTTCTCGACCGGCCTGATCATCGCGCCCGTTGGTCCCGGAACGAGGCTCGGCGTGAAGCTGCCAAAGGGTGTGCGGGTTTCCTCGCCGACCTGGACGCCGAAGGGCGATGGCATCATCTTTATGGCCCACTTCGACGACAAGTCGCTCCTCTATTGGGCCGATCCGAAGACGGGCAACTGTCGCCCGGTGACGAGCCGTCCGCTCATGCCGACGCTGGAGACCGGGTTCTCGTGGCTCGCTGACGGTGAGCGCGTGGTCCTCACGCTCCGACCGAGCAAGGCGACCCCGCCCGCGCTGCCGAACGTGGCCGACACGCCTGAGGTCCGCGTCAGCGACAGCAAGCCGAACCGGATTCGCACCTTCCCCAGCCTGCTTTCGAGCCCAAGCGACTCGAAGCTGCTCGACTATTACGCCACCACCCAGCTCGCGATTGTGAGCCTGAACGGCAAGGTCCAAGAAATCGGCGCTCCTGCGCGGTGGGACGCGGTTTCCGCGGCGGGCGACGGTAAGTCGTTCCGCGTGACCCGGCTTGAGCAGCCTTGGAGCTACCTCGTTCCCGCTTCCAACTTCCCTAACGTCGATATCCTCATCGATGCGGACGGCAAGCAGCTCGCCGAGATTGGCAAGAACCCGCTCCGCCTTGGCGACGATCCGCCTGCCCCGACGCCAGGTCCGGGTGCGGGTCGGTTCCGACCGGGCGGCGCGAATGCGGGGCCTGATGCTCCGGTGGACACCAGCAAGCGCAGCCTCGCCTGGCGCGGCGGCGAACTCACGTTCTATCAAGTGGGTCCCGAGATCAAGGGCGCGGACGGCAAGACGACCCGCAAGGACCGCTATTGCCGCTGGAAGGCTCCTTATGGCGATAAGGACGTCGAGACGATCTGGGAGACCGACGGACGCATTTCGAGCGTCACATATGGCCCGAATGCGCAGTGGCTCTTTGTTGCGGGCACGTTCGACAGCAAGAACAAGACGATCCTTGTCGACCTTGCCAACGGTGGAAAGTCGACCGACGTTCTCACCCCCGGCATGACCGACCCCGGTCAGCTGGTCACGAAGGCCGACCCTTCGGGTGGCGTGAACATCCGCGTTTCCAAGGACATGAAGTTCGTGTACCTCTCGGGTACGAAGCGTGGCGCGGACCGTGAGGCCCCCAAGAACTGGATCGACAAGATGGAGCTTGGCAGCGGCAAGCGCGAGCGCCTCTTTGAAGGTGGCGGCGTGCAGGCCGAGTCGCCGACCCTTATTGACGACGAGGGCACGATGATCCTTGTCCAGCGACAGTCGGCGAGCACGGTGCCCCAGACGTTCTTGCGCAAGGCGGGATCGCCCGAGTACCAGATCACCGCGAACCAGGACTACCTACCCGACCTCACTCAGGCTCGGCGCGAGCGGATTCAAATCACGCGCGTGGATGGCATCAAGTTCTGGGCGACGGTCACCCTTCCGCGCGATTATAAGGGCGGAAAGATGCCGGCGTTCTTCTGGTTCTATCCGAACGAGTATGACGATCAGGCCGCCTATAACCGGTCGATCGCCCTCGCCAACGCGCCGCGGACGACCTTCCAGACCGTGACCTCGCAGAACAAGGTGATCCTTCTTCGCGCGGGATATGCGGTGGTGGAGCCGGATTGTCCGATCATCGGCCCGATCAGCAAGGTGAACGACACCTACGTTCCCCAGCTGCGAAACAACCTTGCGGCGACGATTGATGCCCTCGACAAGGCGGGCTACATCGACCGCGAACGACTCGGCATTGGCGGTCACAGCTACGGTGCGTTTAGCACCCTGAACGCGCTCGTCCACACCCCCTTCTTCAAGGCGGGCATCGCGGGCGACGGCTGCTACCTGCGACCTCTGACTCCGTTTGGATTCCAGAGCGAGCAGCGCCAGCTTTGGGAAGGCCGCGAGGTCTACCTGAACATGTCGCCGTTGCTGTATGCCGACCAGATCAACGCCGCCGTCCTGCTTTATCACGGGCAAGACGACCAGAACGTGGGCACCGCACCGATCAACTCGATCCGGATGTTCAACGCGCTGGAGGCGCTGGGCAAGACCTCGGCGTTCTACATGTATCCGTATGAGGACCACGGCCAGGCCGCCAAGGAGACGATCCTTGACCAGTGGGCCCGGTTTGTGGCGTTCCTCGACAAGTATGTGAAGGGCGCGAAGTAAGTCGCTCCCTGGGTCCCCTCCTCGCCTTCGGCGAGGAGGGGCCTTCTTTTTTTGGGTTTTGGGGGTGGAGGGCAGATGACTTGTCGCCGACCTTGCCCGGGGCCTCTCCCTCGTCGCCTTCGGCTCCTCCGCCCCGGTCGGCGACTTGGGCATCGCCTGCCGGACCAGCCGCCCGAGGCGGGCGAGCGAAGCGAGCGGGTGTGGCCTCGGGGAGGGCGGCGACAAGGCCTATACTGACTCAGAGGAAGAGCAAATGGACAAGCTGTTGCAACTTGCCGAACTGATACACGAGCGCAACTTGTTGGAGGAGCGCATCTCGGAAATCACCAGCCGACCAGCCTCGATAGGGCATCTCGGCGAGTTCATCGCAAGCTCAATCTTCGGAGTGCGGCTCGCTGAAAACGCGAACCACAAGAGTATTGACGGCTGGTTCGAGAGCGGGCCGCTTCAAGGCCGTTCCGTGAACATCAAGTGGTATGCCAAGCACGAAGGCATTTTGGACATGTGTGTGGATTCAGGACCAGACTTCTATCTTGTTCTGGCCGGTCCGCGCCACCCTGCAACTAGAGCAGTTGGCCCCCGTCCTTGGCTTATTGAGCACGTCTTTCTGATGGAAGACTCGGCTCTGCGTGGGCTGCTTTCTTCAAAGATTGGCATCGCGACCAGCGTTCGACGGGATATCTGGACGCGATGCGAGATCTTTCCGAACCCGAATCCCGAACTTTGCGAGCTCTCGGCGTCACAGGTGAGTGCGCTGAATCTCTTCGGAGTGCGTCGCCCTTAGCATCGTGCCTTCAGGCCCTCATCTGACAGCTGATATGGCCCGGGTCGCCGCCCGGGGGCGGAGGAGCCGAAGGCGACGAGGGATTGGCCTCGGGCGCGGGCGGCGACCCTGGCCTATACTGACTCAAATCACGCACCGCCCAGGGACAGGCGCGGGCGGCGACAATCCCCAAAAATCCAAGTCATCAACCGTTCATGTTGCGTTCACGGGAACCCAGAGAGAGGGGGCGTAGAACCAAAAGCAAGGAACTCCCAACCAACCGGAGTCCAGGAACAAAACTCATGATCACCACCACTCTCTCGTTCGTTCTCGCTACCCTGACGACCGCTGGTCCGCAGGACGCCATGATGTCGCCCAAGAACCCGATGGTCGGCGGCGCCCCGATGATGGAAATGAAGAACATCGTCGAGAACGCAGTCAACTCGCCCGACCACACAACCCTCGTCGCCGCGGTCAAGGCCGCGGGACTCGTCGACGCCTTGATGGGCAAGGGCCCCTTCACCGTCTTCGCACCGACGAACGCCGCCTTCTCGATGCTTCCCGCGGGGACGGTCGACAAGCTCCTCATGGACGACATGAAGCCGACCCTCACCAAGATCCTCACCTACCACGTCGTTCCCGGAACGATGACCTACGACTCGATCTCGAAGGCGATCAAGAAGGGCAACGGCAGCGCGAAGCTGAAGACCCTCAGCGGCGGATGGCTCTGGGCGAGCTGGAACGGCCCGCGCAACATCGTCCTGAAGGACGAAATGGGCGGCTGGGCGAACATCTCGACCTACGACGTGATGCAGAAGAACGGCGTGATCCACGTCATCGACCGCGTCCTGATGCCGAAGTAAGCGTTTCTGCGGGGCTAGGGGAGGGTCCGCCCTCCCCGGCCCTGCAGAAACTCACCCTCCAGGCATGGTAAATCTATCGTCCACCAAACGAGTCATAGATTAACTTGGCGAGGACTGGAGAAAAATAACAACTCAGCCGAAAGAGATAACCCGTACCAACGAACGCCATGAATCCTCACAATCACCGTAGACCTCAGGGCTGTTTCTCCTCGCACCTGACTAAATCATACCTGCGACTAAGTTCGAATGCGTTCAACATGTAACGATCTCAAAAGGTAGGCGGTTCCAGCTAGGGCGATCCATCGACATCATATGATGAATCATAGTCTTGGATTTCGTATCGTCGAGCAGTGGCTTCTATGCGATCAAGCTCCTGGCGAACCTCTTCATCAGTAGCATACACAGACTCCTGACAATTATCACACCAATAAATAGCTCCGTCGTTCGATGAAAAAAGCTTGCAAGAACTGCCGCAAGCCGAACAGGGCTTCCCCGGCTCTTCGGTGTCTCCAAGGTACTCAATTGACATATCCAAGAAGTCAGTGGGACGCACCACAAATTTCTCGCTCTGAACTTCGTCTACAATATCCTGTGGCCAAAGTCTTGTAATGAGATTCTTCGTACACAAATCCATCGAAAGCCTTACTCGGGCAATTCTTAACATCATCCTAGGTATTGAAGCAAGGCATGCGCGCTCCGCGAGTAGTCCGAGGTCCTCAGAGTGGAGGATTATCGGATTGCTAACCTTAAAGGACCTCCCGTCAAAGCGTTGAAAAAGCTCCTTAGCTCGTTGAGTGGCGAATTCATAGCACGGAGCCCAAGTCATTATGTCGTCCATCATGACTACACACGGAACTACGTATTTTACACCTTTGAGTCGAAACTCCTCTTTCCTAGCGGCGATAAATTCCAAGTGATTGGCACACTGAATGAAGCCTTGGGGATCACCGTCACTCCCTACTATGTATTTTCTGTTTATCTCATCAGCCAATACTTGCGGATCAGTTGTATAGATAGCAGAGTATCCCATAGGGGCAGATTTGAACTCGAAAACGACAGCAACCTCGCCTTCAACATAGAACCCGTCCGCTGTCTCACCAAGGAGCGATTTTGGAGCCATCCAAGCGTTTTGTCGCCCTCGCGCACGACACGTTGCTGTCAGTATTGTGTTGCAATACTCCTCAAACACCCCTCCCATTTCGCCCGTGAAAGCCCCAATTCTCTTCGCCTGAGCCGTGGCGTTGGTGAGGTTCCATAGTGTCCGCGCTGCTTTGGCCGCGAGGTAATCGAGATCTAGGCAAATCACCACACCCTGCCAATAGGCAAGGGGCCGATTTGCAATCATGGAAAGGTTAGCAAATTGTTCTTCTGAACTTAGGTGTGACTCAGACAGGTCCAGGACCATGTTTTCTAGAATAAAGTCTCCAACGGCCTTTGGTGCGCGAACTATGCCCATCAGATACGAGAATCCAATCCCTGTTCCTACGTTGGATTCAACCAATCTTGGACCGTGGTTCCTGAAATGAAGCCAGAGGGCATTCAGGGCTGTTTGCAATTGAACATGTGTGAACCCGTACCGCTCGTAGAACACTTCGTGCAGGGAGAGTCGGTCCATGAGGCGAGTAAGGAGATATCCTTTGACCGAGAAGTCTTCCAGGCTTCGAGTGGACATTCGATAGCCTCGTCTCATCGATATCTCAAGGTTCGGCAACCACAAGGGATCAGAACTTTTGAGCTCGCGCACGGATGGCGACAGCGCCTGTTCGGAGTGTAATAAGAGTGTGCCGATATTGTGTCCGACTTGATCATCCTCAAGCACTGAATTGGTTCCGCTACAACCATGCGTCAAGATCAGCCAAATCACCAAGCGAAAGTGGTGGGGTGTAAATATTGTCAGGCGCAGCTGAGTTGGATTGGTTACGGGCGATCCTGCAGTGTAATGTGAGATGAGAGGCGTAAAGCATCGAAGCTGAAAGTCTTCATCATCTGCCCCGCCGGTTTCTAGTGCGACGTTCATTCTGGCCAGAAAAGGCAGCACAGATATTCGTGAAATGTTTTGCGCAATTTCGGTCAGGTCCGAAGCTGACAGTTGGGCGATCCCTAGCAACTCTGGCGACAGATAGACCGAGGCGTTCTGCATTTCTTCGATTGTGCCTCGCCAGAGGTGGCGCTCCTGTGTTGAGACCTCAAGGGTCCGATGATTCGACCCGACTTGCTTGCCTCAGGCTCCAATCTCTAACCCCCGTGTCCGAGGTACCGAGGCTCAAAATTGCAGGGCCAAGATATGCGGAGGTTTCGAATTTGCGTGCCCCAGACGGGGTTGTTTACCCCCCAAAAAGCCCCCTGAGGGGCGTTTTGAACCTGAATTCGTGGCTGCCGCACTAGGATTCGAACCTAGGACCCGCTGATTAACAGTCAGCTGCTCTACCGCTGAGCTATGCGGCAACGTTCTTCCGTTGACTATACCTATCGGACGATTCCAATGCAAGCCCCAGGCCCCTGGGGCCCAGTTTCGACCACGAACGGGGGATAACTTGCGGATAACAAAAGGATTTCGAAAATATCCAAACATGGCGATTTCAAGCGAAACTCGAAGAAAATCGATGCCCGTTGAACCCAAAGAACGCCGCAGAATGACGCTGGACCCTCCTTGACCACGGTTCTTAACCGGGGGACAATTCCAAAGCGTTCCGATCTCCATGCAATCTCTAGTGCCCGTCCAAGCCAAAATCTCTCCGGTCCCAGAGGCCGGGAGTCGCGGCTACAACAGGCTCTCCCAGGTCCTCGCGACCGACGAAAACGTGCAGTTCGGTTCGTTCGCCCCACTCCCGAGCAATGTCTCGGCGGCGGAGGCGGCCCTACTCTTTGCCTGTGGCATGGAGCAGTTCGTCGCCATCGTCGGGCCCTCGGGTTGGGGCAAATCCCATCTCGTTCGAGCGGCAAGGACCCGGCTCTCGCTCGAAGCCGGTCCCACACCGACCCTCACCTCCGCGCTCGATTTCATCGCCGCGCCTGGTCGCTTTGACCTCACCGCTCCCCTGCTCCTCGACAACGTCCAGGATGCAATGAAGCTCACCCGGTCTCGGCTCCGCCTCCGACTCGCCCTCGAGCGACGAGTTCGCGGTGGTCGGCCAACCTTCCTCGCTTTCACCTCACCGATGGGCGCAACCTGGCTGAAGAGCCACCTGCCCAGCGCGTCGGATTGGACCCTTGCCACCATCCGCGAGCCCAAGAACGACGAGCGATTCATCCTGGTCAACCACCTCGCCCGCGCCTATTCGATGGAGATTGGCAGCGGCCTCGCGGGGATGATCGCAACCACGATCTCGGGCAACGGGCGAACCCTGCGCGGCGTCCTCCAAAGGCTGAGCATGTACGGCTCAGGCTGGCAAGGCTCCACGGCCACCATCCGCGCGCTCGGCATCCTCAACTCGTTCTTTGCCGATAGCCCTACGTGGGACCTGGTCCAAATGGCGATCGACGCCGAGACCAGCCGCGACCTCACTACCTACACGCTCCTTCGCGTGGCCCAGCTTCCGGAAGACCTCGTCGCCCAGCGCCTCGGCAGCAATCCCGGCGCGATTTATCGCACAACCCAGTCGGTGGCGCGGCGATTGGCGACCTCTCCCGATGCCCAGCGTCAGCTCGATTTGTATCTAGATCGGCTGAACGACTCGATGCTTTCCCAACAAACCCGTATTCTTATCGGCGACGGGCGGCCCAGAAATTGATACAACTGGAGCTTGTGCCAAACCACGACTCGCCGACGAGCGCGGAGCTAAGGTCGCTGGAGTCTATGCCTCTGATGCCCATCTGGGCTGACCCCAACCATTGGGTCGGCTCGGCAAGGCTATTGCTCCAAGGTCACGGCCTTCGCGCGCTCGCGGTGGTGGAGAATGGCCTCTTCCAAGGCATCGTGCGCGAGCATGTCCTCGCCAAGGCGGGCGAGCGCGAACTCGTCGGTGATTTCATCGAGCCACTTCCCTTTTCGGTCCATCCCCGACAGTCGCCGCGCCAGGTGGCCCAAGAATTTGTTGATCGCGACCTCGACGTGGCTCCGGTGATCAAGGACGGCAAGTTCCTCGGCCTCCTCACCTCCAACATGCTCCTTCGCGAGCTGGGCCGGTCGTATGACCCCCATACCGGCCTTTCCTGGAGCGACTACCTGCGGCAATGGGGCACGGAGCAGCTTCGCCTTGGCAACGAGCTGACCATCCTCTTCATCGACCTTGATGACTTCAAGCAATACAACACGCGCTATGGCCACATCGTTGGCGATAAGGTCCTGCGTAGCGTGGCGACCTTCCTCGGCTCGATGATCGACCCCGAGAACGACGTTCTCGTCCGCTATGGCGGCGACGAGTTTGCCATCGGCACGATCCGAACGCGCGAGATTGCCGACGAACTTGCGGAAGACCTCGTGGCGGGCGCGAGCTCGGTGAGGATCAACGAGTCGGTCGATCCCATCCAGTTCACGGTCGGCGTGTTCGGCGGCAAGCGCCGCGGCGAGCGCGACAACGTCCACTTTGCGGCGACGCTCGACAACCTGATCAACCTCGCCAGTCGGGACGCGCTGGAGCGAAAAGCCCGCAAGAAGCGAGCACAGGCTGGCTCTGAGGAGTCGGCGGCCACCCCACGGACGGTCAAGCAGCCGAGCGCGTTCTCGATCCTCTCCGCCGAAGTCGAAGACCTTCGCGACGGATCGCGCGCCACGGTGAGCATCTCGTTTGGCGACAAGGTGATCTCGGGAAGCAAGTCGATCGGCGACGAACGGCCGATCCTCGCGGTCGCAGAGGCCGCCCAAAGGGCGCTCGCGCTGAGCTTTAACCACCCGGTTGTCATCAACGACGTCATGCTGTTCGAATCGAACGAGGGCCGCCAGGTCCGCGTGATCGGCTCCTCGCTGGGCCGTCCGTGCGAGGCACTTGTCCGCGTTCAGGGCGACCCCTATTTCGCGGTCGCCGAAGCCACCCTGCAGCTCCACTTGAGCCAATAAACAAATCGGCCCCGGCAAGTGCTGCCGAGGCCGATCGTGTTTCCCTGTGCCTGAGCTTAGGGGTTGGTGACCGTCATCTGGGCGAGGTCGACGCCGCAGTTCCACGAGCGAGGCAAGACGCCCAGCACGTCGAAGAAGTCGATTCGCATTCGCACCGCGTTACCCGGGCCAATGAAGCCCGCGAGAGGCAGGACGCCGCCGTAGGTCATGTCCACCGTTTGCATCGTTGTGGTTGCGGGTCGAGCGTCGACCTGAACCCACGTGTTCGTCGCAAAGTGGAAGAAGGAGGTTCGCATCGTGAGCGGGCCTGCCGTCGCGATGGTCGCCGTTCGTGCACTGATCGACGTGATGTTCGTGTTTCCGACGATGCCGTCGTATTGGAAGCCAATCAGAGGCGAGTTTCGGGGGCCGGCAAAGAAGGGTCCGCCGGTGAACACGTTGTTGTCGTTCGGGAACAGGATCGAGGTCAGCGTTCCGCTGAGCGTCGGACCAATATAGGTCGCGAATCCAGTCGGGAACGCGTTCGCGGTCGTTCCGGTCGACGAGACCTTCAGGACGCACAGGTGGTCGGCCTTGTTCGCCTCGAAGACGTCAATCTCGTTCTCCTTGTAGTTGCCATCTCGCGGATCCCAGTCGTACCAGAACTGATCGAGGCTCGAACCCACGCTGGGCTCGCCGGCCGCGTTGTAGACGTTCTCAACACCGAGCCAGAACGCGCCTTCACCCTGCAGATTGCTCGCGTCGCGGAACTGCTGGGCCATGTAGAAGCTGGTTTGGGTCGGGGTCACGCCGGCCTGGGCGATCGAGATCTCCACCTTGCTCGCGGCATTCACGGGAACGCTCTGGTTCCAGATGACGCCGAAGTCGGCGAACTCGTCATAGAAGTCTCCGACGGCCGCTGCGATGGGGTTGTAGTTGCGATACATCCGCCATCGAATCAAGAAGTTGCCAAACGTGGGCAGGTTGTATTGGAAACCAAAGGTGAGCTTGTTGAGCGGCTTGTTGACGCCGGCGGTCGAGATATTGATGTCGTCGAGGCTGCTGGGGTCATCTTCAACGTAGCCGTAACCCGAACCCGCATCCGCGCTGTAAACCACCTGGTCGGCGGTCGGTGCGTTGGCGGTGCCGCCGCCCGAGGTCGTTCCCCGAGCTCCCGGAGCGAGGGCTCGGAAGGGGTTGTCGCCGCGATATCGGGTCGCGTTGAGGATCTTCTCGAAGGGCGAGGTGAGGGCCTGGGCGATTCGCTGCCGCTCCGTCATGATCTTCTTCGCAAAGATCGGGGTGATGCGGTAGGGCAATCGAAGACCAGAGATGTCTCGCCACGTACCGTCGGGGTTCTTCACCTTTCCGAAGGCCACGGTGACATAGCCGTCTGGGATGAATGTATCAGGGGCTGCCGCAGCGATCTGGGGGGCGATGAGCGCCAGTCCAGCCGTGACGGCAAGGAGTGCAGTTCGAAGGGGTCGCATATTGGATAATTCCTGCCTGTCCCTTACAGTGTAAGCACGATTTGGCCACTCGGGACGGGCAATTTGACGAAATTGCTGGGATTCTGTTCCAGGTTTTCTCTCGTGGAACTTAGCGTTCTTTGTTAGCTTTTCGCCGCTTCCCCGTAACCTTGCTAGGTCGGCCTAAGGGTTGGGTCCAACCTTCTCGACAAACTCTTGAAGGCACTCACCGATAGGACGGTGCCAGCCTGGGCCGATCCATTCGGCGAACTTTTCCGTTGCAAGGGCCGAAAAGGCCGGTCGCTGGGCCGGGGTAGGCCAATCTTCGGTCCGAATCGCCGCGACATGAACTTCGGAGGTCGGATCCCACCGGTTTGCCCAGGCAACGCAAGCCTCTTGGGCAAAGTCTCGCCACGACATCACTTCGGGGCCTGCGGCATGGAAGACGCCTGAAGCGGTGGTGAGGCAAAGGCGAGCAATTGCGGTGGCGACATCGGGGGCATAGCTCGGGGTGCCCTTCTGGTCGGCAACCACGCGCAGATCCTTGCCGACGCGCCAAGCGCGCAAAATCGACCGAGGAAAACAAGCCCCCGCTGGACCAAAAAGCCAAGCGGTCCGCACGATTATCGCGTCGGGGCGCGCTGACAGCAGGGCCTGCTCACCCGCGAGCTTGCTGCGGCCATACTCGCCGAGGGGCGCGGTGGGGGCGTCCTCTGGATACGGCGCCGATGCCTGACCGTCAAAGACGAAGTCGGTCGAAACGTGAACGATCCGCGACTTCGGAAAAGCCTCGCCGATCCAAGCGGGTGCGACCGCGTTCACCTGGTGGGCGAGTTCCGGTTCCGATTCGGCGCGGTCGACCGCGGTGTAGGCGGCGGCGTTGATCACCCAGTCGGCATCCGGCTCAATCGAAGCCAAATCGGGGTTGGTCAGGTCGACCCTTGACCGGGGGTAGAGCACGATCTCATGGCCAGAAAACGCGCTGACCAGGCACCGGCCCAACATCCCTTCCGGCCCAAAGATCGCGACCTTCATTCGCCGATCGCCTTAAGCAAAACGCGTTTGCGGCGCTGTCCGTCGAATTCGGCGTAAAACACCTGCTGCCAAGGGCCAAGGTCGAGCCGCCCGGCGGTGATGGGCAGGATCACCTGGTGGTGCATGATGAGGTTCTTCAGGTGGGCCTCGCCGTTATCCTCGCCCGTTGCATGGTGGCGATAGTTCTTCCGCGGCGCAAGGCCGTTGAGCCACTCCTTGATGTCCTCGATCAGGCCATATTCCAGGTCGTTAACGTAGACCGCCGCCGTGATGTGGAGGGCAGTGACCAGGATGAAACCCTCTTGAATCCCTGAGGCGCGGACGGCGCGGGCGACCTCGTCGGTGATGCAGACAAACTCTTCCCTTTCGCTTGTCTCAAACCAGAGCGTTTCTGTGTGCGACTTCACGCGAACAGTATGCCCGGGACTGCGTCGATTGGGCCCTGTTAATCGTCCGTAAGTCAACCATGCTTGTAGCCCTTCTTTTCGCCTGGACCCAGCAAGGTGTCACGCCGACTCAGGTGGCCCCTGCTCAGCCGAATCCGCTCGTGATTCCGCCGATCTTCGCCGAGCCAAAGCGCATGGCCCTCACCCCGATCATCGACGGGAAGCTTGACCCCGAAGAGTGGGACGAGCTGATCTCCGCAGGCGGCATGACCGGCTACCTGCAGTGGGAGCCGGGCAAGCTCCACGTTGCCGGGCGCATCCCTGCGGGCATGGACCTCGTGGTCAGCATGGATCAGAAGTCGGACGGGTGGCTCGTTGGCAATGACAACGTTGAGTTTCGGTTCAAGATGGTCGGCGGACGTCCGACCCTCGTCGCCCGTGACCTCGACGCGACCCGGAAGGAAGGACCGACCTTCATCGAGAATCCCGGCTTCAACGCCTCGAGCTCGATCGCCGCTTCCGCCGACGGCACCTTCATTGAAGCAACCCTCGTTGACCCCGGCACCGACTCGCTGATCGTCACCGGCAACAGCAAGCCGTCGTTCCGGCTCGATGTCGTCCCTTCCGAGTCGCCGAACCTCGACGCCTTTCTCCCGCGGACCTTGGCCCGCGTGGAATACGTCTTCAATCGCTCCACCGCCCTGCCGGCGGGGCTCGTTTGGAATTCGGACGGCTATGGCCGCGTCGCCCTCCCGGGAGACCGTCTGCGGGTCAAGTACGGCTTCCGGGGCACCGACCAGCTTGCGGTGAAGCGAATCCAGCTTCGCGGCGAGGGCTGGCTGCGCGATTCGGTCAACCTCGTGGAGAAGCCGTTCCCGATGTTCACGGAGAAGAAGCGAACCGGAGTGGACTTCGATTCCGCGGTGGACGCGCGTTCGAATGAGGGTTGGGGCGTGCTCCGCGCCACCCTTCAGTTTGCCAATGGCCCCGACGCCATTCTCCAGAACTCGGTCCGCGTGGCCCCTCTGGTCGACCTTGAGCTTGTCCCGAACGAGATCAAGGCCCAGAGCGAGCCCCACGTCCGGAAGATGGCGTTCTACATCCGGTCGAACTCACCGCGAATGCTGCGCGGCTCGTTCCAGGTGGCTTTGCCCGCAAACTTCGAAGCCAAGACCGGCTATGAGGGCGACTTCACGATTGGCACCTCGCGGGGCAGCGCGCGCCGCGTGATCGGCTTTGTTGTTCCCAAGGAAGGAAGCGGCACCTATCCGATCAAGTTCACGATCTTTGTGGGACCGAAGAAGTTCGAGGTCACTCGATACTTCACGGTTTTCTAAGGTCTTCGACGGCGGAAAGAACCGCCTCTGGCTTCACGCCCAGAATGCACTCCATGCCTTCGCACCCCGTGGTGCGGTGGCATGGAACGCAGGGCAACTTCTCGGTCAGGCTGATGCTGGTTCGACCGTAAGGCTCCCACTGATATCCGATGATCCCCGGCATGAGCGTCACGCTTGGGCGACCGAGCGCGGCGGCGAGGTGACCGGCAATCGTGTCGAGCGTGATGACCACGTCCGCAAGCGAAATCGTCGCGACATACTCGCGCCAGGACAGCGCGTCACAAAGGTCTAGTGGCCCCTCGATCCCTTCCAATAGCCGCTGGTTGAGCTCCTTCTGCTCCGCGCCCGCACCGGTCAGGACCACTCGGTAACCCGCCGCAAGTAGGCTCTTCATCGCGGTTTGCCAGCCATCCTCGGTCCAGTTCTTGAACTCATCGGTCGCGCCGGTATGGAGCACGGCGAGCTTTTCAAACGGGCCGATCTTCTCTCTGACTTCGTTCAGGTCTTCTTCGGCGGGGGCGGGAATCGAGGTCTTCATCAACCCCCGATGGTCGGCCTTCACGCCAAGAACTTCGATGAGTTGGAAGAACCGCTCGGTGACATGGACCAGGGATTCGTCCATCCCGCGCGGATGGGTCAGAAAGGGTCCCGATCCGCCGGTGGTGAACCCGATCCGAACTGGAATTCGGCACTTTCGAAGGAATTGGGCAAAGTTTCCGGGGTTAAAGCGAAGGTCGACGACCGCGTCGTAACCCTTTGCCTTGATCTCGCGGAGGGCGCTTTTTCGGGTCTCGAAATGGCGCTTGAGCTTCTCCTTGCGACTGAGCGAGCTGCGGTTCAAGAGAACGTGGTCAAAGACGTGGACGGCTGAAACATCTGCGTGCCCTGCAAGGACGGACCGGGACCAACTTCCGGTCAAGATGCCAATCTCGAGGTCGGGAAACTGAGCCCGCAGGGCGGGAAAGATCGCGGTCGTCATCACGAGGTCGCCGAGGTGTCCCGCGTTCGCGATGAGGAGCTTTTTGACCGGCGGAACCGGGAAGTTCCGCTTCATTCCGAGGGTCAGGATTCGCGCGAAACCGTCGAAAGCCTTCATCGCCAGGCGCTTCTTTGCCTTCGGGATGCGATAGCCTTCGAAAAGAAACGGCAACTTTGAATCCATCTCGAAGCATTATTGGCGAAGTCAGGTCGGAATTGCCGATTCAGTAAACTCTGTGCACATGAGAAAGTCGGTCACTGCGCCCTCGCTGGTGGAGATGAAAGCTCGGAACGAGAAGATCGTGTTCGTCACCGCCTACGACGTCGGCGCGGCTCGCCTTGCCGATGAAGCCGGCGTCGATGCGATCCTCGTGGGCGACTCGCTCGGCAATGTGATTGTCGGTGATCCCACCACGCTTGGCGTTTCGCTCGCCATGATGGAGCACCACATTCGATGCGTTCGCAACGGTGCTTCTCGGCCGCTGATCGTGGGCGATTTGCCCTTCGGCAGCTATGGCGCGTCAGTTGAGCAAGGCGTTGAGAGCGGCTTTCGACTGATGAAGGCGGGAGCGGGGGCGGTTAAGCTGGAAGGCGACTATCCCGAGGTAGTGAAGGCCCTCGTCAAAGCGGGCATTCCGACGATGGGACACATCGGGTTCACGCCGCAATCGGTTCACAAGTTTGGCGGCTTCCGGGTCCAGGGTCGGGGTGAAGGCGGTGCCGAACAGGTCGAAATGGCCTTGCGGCTCCAGGATGCAGGTGCGTTTTCGATCGTGCTTGAACTCATGCCGAGCGACCTTGCCCAACAGATTTCAGAAAGGCTTACGATTCCGACGATTGGAATCGGCGCAGGTCCGGGTTGCGACGGTCAGGTCCAGGTTTGGCACGACCTGCTTGGCCTTGATCCGCAACCGAGAAAGCATGCCAAACGGTACGCAGAAGTTGGCTCGATCATCCGCGACGCCTTGACACAATACGTCGAAGAGACGAGGCAGGGCACCTTCCCCACCGGAGATCAGTCCTTTTGAAAATCATTCATCACCGCGACGAGCTACCGCGCTATGAAAATCTCACCCTAGCGCTGGTACCCACGATGGGCGCGCTTCATGAGGGCCACCTCGATCTCATGCGTCTTGCCAAGCGATCGGCGGATAAGGTGATCGTCAGCTTGTTCGTCAATCCAACCCAGTTTGGCCCTGCGGAAGACTTCGCTAAGTATCCAAGGCAGTTGGAGTGGGACGCGGAGATGGCACAGTCGGTCGGGGTTGACTACCTCTATGTGCCTGACGCAAAGGAAGTTTATCCGCGAGAAAGCACGCGACTTGAAGTCCCCGAAGTAACGACGCACTATGAAGGTGCTGTGCGACCCGGCCACTTCGCAGGAGTTGCGATAATTGTGGCAAAATTGCTCCTTAGTATTCGTCCGCAGGTGGCGATCTTCGGACAGAAGGACCTTCAACAATGTGCCGTTATTCAGCGCCTTGTTGAGGACCTTTGTATCCCGGTGGACCTCACGTTTGCATCCACGACGCGCGAATCTGATGGCCTAGCGATGTCGAGCAGGAATCAATACCTATCGGAGGATGAGCGAAAGACTGCGCCGAAGATCTATCAGGAACTGCAGCGCGCTCAAGAGGCACTTTCTGCGACTTCAACGCCTGAACAGGTTCAGACCGCTCTCAATGTCGGAAGAGAAAATCTAGAATCAGCGGGATTCAAGGTGGACTACTTTGACCTCATTGACCGCAACAATTTTGCTCCGACCGACAAAATAGGCAACACATGTGCACTAGTAGTGGCGGCTCGTTTAGGATCGACACGTTTGATCGATAACGTGATCTTTACAACGGTTTAGTCATCGGGTTATAATCCCTTCAGAGCCGACATCCTTGGCTCCACAATAGGAACATAAACCCATATGGCACGACGACCCAAAGGCGAAGGACGAAGCGTCCAGAGCGTTAAGAACTCGCTTAAGTTCAAGGCTACTCCCAAGGCAGGCCTTCTCTCCATCAAGATCGGCGTCAAGAAGTATTCCGTTCCCGTCGAGGCGCGAATGATCGCCAACGGTGACTTTCTTTTTCTTTCTTTCCCGGCGAGCAGCGAGCTTTATTCCGTCGCGAACGGTGCGATTGCTCCGCTGGCCGACAATGCCGACGCATCCGCCGCTTTTGAAGCCCTGAATCCGAAGCGACGACGACGATCGCGCGCCACCAAGCAGGTTGAAATTCCGAGCGAGCTCGAAGCTGCGCTCAAGAAGATCCCGAGCGGCTATCGCCTCGCGATCGGCCCCGACGGCGCTCCGCGAATCGTCAAGACTCGCGTCCGACGCGCCAAGAAGTAAGTCTCTTCGACCCCTCAAAAAAGCCCTGCCGAGCCTGCGCTCGGCGGGGCTTTTTCAGTCAGAATAGAAGGGTCGCCGGATTAGCTCAGCGGTAGAGCACCCGCCTTGTAAGCGGACGGTCAGGGGTTCGATTCCCCTATCCGGCTCCAGAATCCCCAAGTTTCTTATGCTGTCGGCTCGGTGGGAGAAGACCACGCTCTCTTCCACCAGGCCGCAATCTTCGGCCCAAACTTCCGAAGCAGAATCCAACAGAACGTGAGCGGCAGAATCGCTTTCAACAAGAACGCAAAGAAGTCGATCACCGAACCCATCACCGCATAACCTGCATCGCGCACCGAATGCTTGAGGGTCGCCATCGGGCTCGGCTTGTTCGCGGTCGAACCGTCGAACGGGTTTGTGTCCCAACCAGCCTTAAAGGCCATCACCTGGACCCTGGCTTCGCCATCCTGTGAAACGAGTTGCTTACGCTGCAAGGCCAACGCATCCGACTGGAGACCGACTTCGTGCAACTTGCTGATGAGGTAGAGCCGGTCCGAAGCACGGATGTTTCGCTGCGTCGGAAAGGCACTTTCCAGCCGCGATTTCAGCTCCACCAGTCGCCGCTGCTGATTGTCGATTGCGATCACTTCTGGCATCAAGTCGACACGCTTCCGTGACTTGCCGACTGAAGTTCCGAGCCCTTCGACCTTGGCCAGAAAGGCCTCCAGCTGATTCGCGGAAACCTTGAACTGCCAATAGGCATAGGGGCGGCCTTTTGCACTCACATTGCCTTTCGAGTTCAGCGTGGTCCCGCTCGCCCCACCCAACTCGGCGATCAGGCTCTTCTCAAATTGCCCAAAGTCCTTCACCTTGAGCGTGATGCTCGCGTTCTCGTAAGAAAGCGACTTTTCCGCGCTGGGACTGGTTTGCGAGAATGCCTGGCTCGTAACCAAGCACGCGAGGGACGCGAAGAGGAGGTTCGGCTTCATCTTGAACCGGGCAACAACCTCATTAAGCCAACGGTTCCATCAAGACTTTGATCTTTTTTGAGACTCCTCCAAGGTCTGACCAAATCCGGCCACTCTGCCGACAATTCAACTTGATGATGACGGTTTCGCGGGCGATGGTCCGCGACGTGTGGGACCTGTTCGACGTCTTTCCCGACCTCGAACAAGGCGGCATTGAGCAGTACATCGCTCGCGTGCTGAAGCGATGCTGCGCCTGGTTTGCCGCCAACTCGGCGAGCGCCTACCTTCGACGCCAGAGCACCGAACACTTCGACTTCGTCGCCGGGACCAACAGCCTCGGTGGAACCTCGTTCGCCGTCGGCGAAGGCATCGCGGGCATCGTCGCCGAATCGGGCCAACCCGTCCTCGTTAACGACCCCGCCCAGCATCCCCTGCTCCGCAGCCACGGCATCCGTCGCCGCCAATCGATCGGCAGCGCGATCGTCCTTCCCTTCCTTGCGCCGAGCGGCGAATGCGTCGGCATCGTCAACCTCACGCGAAAGGCGGGCCAACCCGAATTCACCTCCGATGACCTCGAGCAGATGCAGTCGGTGGTCAAGATCATCTCGCTCGCGGTCGCCAATGCGCGCCTGATCGACGCCCTCCACCAGGCCCAGCGCAACCTCGACAGCCTTGTCCGCAATCTTCCCGTTGCCGTCATCGTCCTCGACAAGTCGGGCGCGGTCGTTGCCTCCAACCCCGCTGCACACCAGCTCTTTGTCAACTTCGAGACCCTCACGACGCAGTGGCCCAACCTCACCCAGGTCGTCCGGCGCGCCGCCGAAGAAGAGGGTCGTTTGCGCGTCGATGGCACTCGCGCGTTCTGGGTCCGCAGCCGCCGACTGGAACTCGGCCAGATGTCGATCACGATCGAGGAGACCACCGAGCACGACCACGCGATGACCGAGATGAGCCGCCTCAGCCGCCTTGCTGAAATCGGCCAGATGTCGGCCGCCATCGCCCACGAAATCCGCAATCCGCTCACCGGCATCCGCGGCGCGGCCCAGCTGATTGCCTCCGACCCCGAGTCGGCGCCCGAACTCGGCGCGATGATCGAAGAAGAGGTCGACAAGCTCAACGGCCTGTGCGAAGAGTTCCTTGACTTCTCCCGCCCACTCAGCCTGCGGCTCGGCGAGGCGAAGATGAGCGAGATCATCCAGCCGATCCTCGATCTCCATGCCAAGGACTTTTCCGATCGCGGGGTCAGCGTTTCACTGCAGATCTGCGACGACGAACCAACACTTACCTTGGACTCCTTGCGCGTCGAACAAGCGCTTCGCAACCTCGTGCGAAACGCCTTGCAGGCGAGCAAGCCAGGCGGACGGATCGAGATCACCGTCACGCCGGGCGAGGTGTCCGTGACTGACTTTGGCACTGGAATGACCGACGAACAGGTTCGAAAGCTCTTTATTCCGTTCTTCACCACGAAGGCGGACGGCACGGGACTGGGGCTCAGCACCACGCGCAAGATCGTGGACGCCCACCGAGCAACCATCGACGTCGTCTCTGCTCCGAACCAAGGTTCAACCTTTACGATCCGCTTTCCGGAGAGCAACGCGGCATGAAAGAAAAGAAGAAACTCCTCATCGTTGACGACGAGCCGAACATTCGGCGAATCCTCCAGGTTGCCTTTGAGAAGGCGGGATACCTCGTCACCGTTGCCGCGGATGGATTTGAGGCCCAAAAGTGCCTGATCGAGGCCCCGTTTGACGTAGTTCTCACTGATGTGACGATGCCGGGCCTGACTGGCTACGAACTCCTGCGCCACGTGAAGGAGCGCCAGCCGTTCTGCGCAGTCGTCATCATGACCGCCTTCGGAACGATCCCCCAGGCCGTCCAGGCGATCCGCGACGGTGCCTATGAGTACGTTCCCAAGCCGTTCGACCTTGATCGGCTTAAGCGCATTGTCGGGGCTGCCGTTTCCGAAGCAGGTGGTTCGTCCGCGCCTTCCAAGCCGCGGTCGAAGTCGAAGTCCAGCGCGGGCAAGTCGCTCATCGCCGCCTCGCCGGCGATGCAAGAGATCCTCGCGACGATTGAACAGGTCGCCGACTCCAAGGCCACCGTGCTCGTGACGGGCGAGAGCGGCGTCGGTAAAGAAGTCATTGCCCAATCGCTCCACTCGATGAGCTCGCGGGCGACCAACCCGTTTGTCGCGGTGAGCTGTGCGGCCCTGCCCGACACCCTGCTGGAAAGTGAGCTTTTTGGCTACGAAAAGGGCGCCTTCACGGGTGCGAATGGCAGCAAGATCGGCCGATTTGAACTCGCTGAAAAGGGGACGCTGTTCCTTGACGAGATTGGCGAGATTTCCATGCAGACCCAGGTCAAGATGCTCCGCGTGTTGCAGGAGCGCGAATTCGAGCGCCTTGGTTCGACGACGCCGACCAAGATTGACGTTCGGCTGGTCACCGCGACCAACCGCGACCTCAACCTCGCGGTCGAAGAGGGCATTTTCCGCCTCGACCTACTCTATCGACTCCAGGTCATCGAGATTCACATTCCGCCGCTCCGCGAGCGAAAGGAGGACATCATCCCCCTTGCCGAGCACTTCCTCGCGAAGTTCGGCGCGGACAACCAGCGCGACGCGTTGAAGGTCAGCGACGAAGCGATGAAGGTCATGCTCGACTATGCCTGGCCCGGCAACGTCCGCGAGCTCGAGAACGCGATGGAGCGGGCGACCGTCCTCACGCCGGACTCCGAACCTGAGCTTCTGGCCAAGGTCCTTCCGAAGCCGAGTTTGCGCGCCGCCTGAGTTGTGCGTAAACTGGGGGCATGGTCCTTACCGTTGCCGCCATCGTGCTCCAAGGCAAGCTGAGCCCTGCCGTCGCTGACCTAAAACGGCGAATGGACAAGTGGTGCTCGGAGTTCCAGGGCCGCGCCGGCTATTCGCTGTACGTCATCAAGTCGGGCGAGCGAATCAGCTTTCGCGGCGACGAACGCTTCCCCACCGCATCGACGATCAAGACCGCGGTGATGATGTCGGCGATCCACGAGATTGATGAAGGTCGGCTGAAGTGGACCGACAAGCGCCCCGTGCCTCCGATGAACGGTCGACAGGCGAGCATGTGGTCGTATTGGTTCAAGGACGGCACCAAGCTCGACGTGGATGGCTGGGTGAACCTGATGATCACGGTCAGCGACAACACCGCGACGATGGTCATGCGCGATTGGCTGACCTGTGGCACGGTGAACGCCCGCATGGAAGAGCTCGGCCTGAAAAACACCAAGGTGCTCGGCCTCTTTCCCCCCGACCAGGTTGAAAATGTCCGTCTGCGCGGGCAGTTTGGGCTCGGCATGACGACCCCGAACGAGATGAATAGGCTCCTCGAGCTGATCTATCGTGGAAAGGCGGCGAGCCAGGCCGGGTGTGAGCGCGCGCTCCGGATTTTGAGCCACCAGTATTGGGATGATTGGATCGGTTCGTCGGCCCCACCCGATGTGAAGGTTTGTAGCAAGAGCGGCGCGATCAACCGCAGCCGGTCAGATACCGCGATTGTGTTCAGCGATAACCCCTATATCCTGACCCTGTATACCGATAGTCAGAAGGACCAGCGGTGGACGGGCGAGAACGAGGGCGACCGGCTGATGATCCGCGCTTCGCGCGAGGTCTGGAAGGCGTTGCACCCGCATCGGCCTTATACACCGCCTCCGGGATCGGACAAGTTCGCCCCGACCGGTGGTGGAGTCGAGGATTCGTAAGGGGCTTCTCAGGGCGAGCCTTGATGCCCTAGAATGAGCTGCTCAGGCCTGTTAGATAGGGGAAGCGTAGGCAGAACCTACTCTTGATGCAGCGCCGGGAGCTCTCGCCAGTTAAGCGATTACCGTCGGACATTGGCACCAGGTTCGCCTGGAAAGTTGAAAGAGGTTTTGCGGGCTTCGGGCTCCCACCTCGACGACTGCCAATTGTCCGGCCAATAAGGAACTGCCATGTTTTCCCATGCTACGGTTTATGAAGGGTCCCAAAGGCTGCACTTTAACAATGGAAGGATCGTTGGGATTCTCCAACCCGGCCGCTACCGATTCTTTGGGACGAACCATCACTTCGTAGACGTGCCGATGACCGAACAGTTTACGGACGTCGCGGGTCAGGAAGTCTCGACTAGCGACGCCGGTACGTTCAGGGTCACCTTGTTCGTTGCCTGGAAGGTGATTGACCCGCGAAAGTGCTTTGAGAACAACCTCGTCAGCGTGTTGATGGGTGGGATGGATGATGATCACATCCGCCGAATGGCCAAGATCGTTATTCGAGACTGGTTCGCGGCACGGACCTTCTTGCAGGCCATCGAGGAGCGTGACGAGTTTGAGGAAGCCGTGAAAACCGATCTCGCATCGAGGTTTGCGGACAAGGGGATCGCGATCGCCGAGGTCTTCATTCTCGACATGAACCCTGCGGGTGGCCTCAAGTCGGCAATGGCCGACCTCCTGAAGGTCGAGATTGAAGGCCGGGTTGCCCTTGCCCGCGCTCGGAATGAGGCCGCGACGATGCGAAGCCTGCTGAACACGGCGCGGCTTTGCCGCGAACATCCTGGGCTGATGGAGCTCCGGGTGCTTTCGAGCAATAGTCGTCCGCGGGTGACCTTCGTGGTGGGGTCCGGCGCGGGGACGGACGCGATTGGCGAAGTGGTTGAGGAAGAGACTCGCTCACCGGAGTAAGGGTGGCGTCGTAGAGTTTCTGGAGAGGAAACGAACGATGTTTATGTCTGATCAAGAGCAAGCGAAGATTCTGTTGGAGGCCCGTGATAAGGGCTACAGCTGGAAGAACCCGGGACAGCTCCTCCAGGCCAGCCATCGGAAGATTCTCGCTTGTGTGGTCGTAACTCTGGCTGGCAGTGCTGCGCTCAAGCTGTGGATGTTCTTCTTCCTGTATTTGACGTTCTTCGCCGGAGTTGCCCTGTGCTACATCGTGTCTATGAACGCCCACTTTAAGACCTGGCCGTTCAGCAAGAGGATCATCGACTGGGAGAAGGTCGAGCGTGCAGCGGCCGGCGAGGCCATTGACTAATCATCGATGAGCGAGATCCCGGCCAGCGTCCGAGAGGAGATCATGCGCCGCCTTCGGCGTGAGAGTGCTAAGGGGTAAGGCACTCTCACGCTATCACTTTACTTTACAATAATGTCCGTTCTTCCGTTCGGGTAGCCTGGAGCCACGCCAGCGTGCAGTATTTTATCGATCTGGTACCGCCCATTTCCACCGCTGTATCGGATCTGGACCCATTCACCTTGCTGAACAGGTTGCTGCGTGATCAGGATCTGATCCGGGATGCCCAGGTCATTGTTAGGCTCGACGTTGTAAACGTACCGTCCAAAGGAGTCCTGTAATTCCTCTGGTTTCTGGGCTTTTCCGAAGAAAGTGATCACATGGACAGGCTTGGGAGTAGGTTCGGAGTTTTCCATAGAATTGCATAGTATAGAGGTCTATTCAATTTGTCAAGCAATATTTAATAGTGTTTGGATTCAGTTGGGCCGAAGTGACTGACCAGCTGGATGAGTTGATGCGTCGGTGGACGCCCGGCTGGGTCTCCGGCGAGCCAGGACGGCGAGCCTAGGGTGGGAAGGAGCGGCCACGATGGCCGCTCGGGCGGGTAAACCGATAATATGTCGCTGATTCGCTTCGAAGCAGTCCTCGCGCGCCCCCTGGAAGGTGGCGACTGGCTCTTCCTGCGGCTGCCCCAACCCGCCAGCGACCAGCTTCCCGCCCGCAGCATGTGCTCGGTCGAGGGCACTCTGCAGGGTCAGCCGGTGGCGACGACCCTCCTCCCCGACGGCGAAGGTGGGCATTGGATGAAGGTCGAGCCAGACCTCATTGGCTCGCTCGGCCTCGCAAAAGGGCAAACCGTCAGCCTCGAAATCTCCCCAGTGAAGGTCGAACCCGAACCCAAGGTCCCCGCCGAGATCGCCGCTGCCCTCGCCTCCGCTTCCCCCCTCGCCCAGGAGACCTGGGCGAGCATCACACCGATGGCCCGGCGCGACTGGATCTTCTGGATCGTCTCCGCCAAGAAGGCCGAGACCCGCACCAAGCGACTCGAGGTCGCCCTCTCCAAGCTCTCTGCCGGCAACCGCCGCCCCTGCTGCTTCGACCGCACGGGGATGTATGACAAGAGCCTCAGCTGTCCCGTCGCCGAAGCCTGAGAGGGGGCTCGCGCTTCCCCCGGCTTGAACGGGGTAAACCCCAAGCTCCCATGCTCCTCATCGCCGTTGCAGGGCCCGTGGGGGCCGGAAAGAGCACCCTCCTGCTCGGCGTAGCCCAGGCGCTCATCGAAAAGGGTCAGAGTGTAGCGGGTTTTATCCAAGTCGCGGGGGAGCGGCAGCAGCCAGGACGGGGAGCCGACACCTACGACCTCGTCGAGATTCCCAGCCTGCAAAAGACGCCGTGGGCGGTCCGCGACGAGACCCTCTCCCCGCCCTACCGCTTCCTCCCGAGCGAGCGAAAGGTCCCGCCCGCCGAGGTCGTCATCCTCGACGAGATCGGACGCGAGGAAATCGAAGGTCGGGGGCATTCAAGCCTGCTAGAAAGCGTCCGCTGCGAAGTTCTCATCCTCGGAGTGCGGGACACCAACGTGAGCGCGGTGGAGGAGAGGCTTGGACGCCGGTTCGATCTCGTGATCCATCCCAACGACAAAGCCGCGAAGACCCGGCTCCTGCGGCTCGCGATTGGACCGACCGATTGGGAGTCGATCGGACTCTTCGGCGCGGCCTCCGGCGGGGTCGAAGCCACCCTGGGGACCGGACTCCATGCCCTCCAGCTCCCCGGGCGGGGCCAACTGCTCTCCACGCTCCAAGCCATCGTCCTCACCGCCGCCGCCGAGGGCCTGCGCGAACCCGCCCGGGTGGGTTGGGTCAGCGTCGTCTCCGCGGGTCTCAAGGCCGCCCTGCCGAGCGGCTCAAAGGTGCGACCGATGGTCGCGATCGTGGTCCAAGGTGGCCTTTTCGCCCTCGCCATCCGGATGCTCGGGCTGACCCGCCTCGCGGCCTTCGTGGGCGGCTTCCTGGTCGGGGCATGGGCGATGGCCCAGGGCATCTTGCTCCAATGGCTTTTGGTCGGGAGCGCGCTCGGCCAGGCGGTCGACCCGCTTGCCCGGTGGATCGCAGACCGGCTTCACCTCGGTCACCTCTCAACGCTCTGGATTTTGGCGGGCCTGGTCCTCCTCGCGGGCGGGCTGACGGGGTTGATCGTCACCGCCTTTTGGTCTTCGCGCCAGAAGCGCCTGTCGATGCTGCGGACCCAAACCGCCCCGACGAAGACGGCGAGACCGTGGCTCGGACAGGTGGCATTTTTCCTCCCCACCTTGGTCGTGCTTAGCATCCTCGTCGCAACGGGATCGACCTGGGAGGCGGCAGGTTGGATCGCGCTGCGCGCAATAGGCATCAGCCTTGCGCTCGCCGCGATTCTCAGCCTGGTGCGAGTCGAAAAGTGCCTTGCTTGCCTCAGCCGGTACGGCTTCGACGGCCCCGCCCATGCACTGTCGGTTGCCCTTCGCCGACGCCAAGTCGGTTAACACTCGAACAAACCGCAAACGGGCCAAAGAGATTGGCGTAGAAAGCCCTACCTTATGGCGAATCTCACCTTTGACCTTGCCAACGACCTCAAGATTAACCGCCTCGGCTATGGCGCGATGCGCCTCACCGGCGAAGGGGTTTGGGGCGATCCCCCCGCCCATGTCGACCCGATTGCGATCCTGCGACGTGCGGTGGAGCTCGGTGCGAACTTCATCGACACCGCCGACGCCTACGGCCCCGCCACCAACGAGGACCAGATCCGCGAAGCCCTCTATCCCTACGACGGCATCGTCATCGCCACCAAGGGCGGCCTCGTTCGCCCCGGCCCGATGCAGTGGTCTCCGTGCGGTCGGCCGGACTACCTTCGCCAGTGCGTCGAAATGAGCCTTCGCCGCCTAAAGGTGGAGCGCATCGACCTTTGGCAGCTTCACCGGATCGACCCCGAGGTTCCCGTCGCTGACCAAATTGGCGCCCTTACCGACCTGCAATCTCAGGGCAAGATCAAGCACCTGGGGCTCAGCCAAGTCACGGTTGACGAACTCAAGGAGGTCCAGAAGCTCGCCACGATCGTGAGCGTGCAAAACCTCTATAACCTTGTCGATCGAAGTTCGGAGGACGTGCTCCACTACTGCGAGGAGCAAAAGATCGGCTTCATCCCGTGGTTCCCGGTCGCGAGCGGCGACCTTGCTAAGCCGGGCGGCGCACTCGAGCCGATCATGGCCGAAACCGGGCACACCGCAGCCCAGATCTCCCTGGCATGGCTGCTCCAGAAGTCGCCGGTGATGCTCCCGATCCCGGGAACGTCGTCGCTTGCCCACCTCGAGGAGAACATGAAGGCGGCGGAGATCACTCTGTCGGGAGAGATCATGGCCCAGCTCGACGCGATAAGCACCAACGTCCCCGCCTAAGCGGGGTCATTTCGGGGAGTAGCCCTTCGCTGGGGCTGCTCCCCGTTTTGCGTTTAGTCCCGGCGGAAAACGGCGTAACTGAGGCCGGGCATGAGGCGTTCCGATGATCCCGGAGCACCCGCCACGAGCCGCCAACCCGTCATCGACAGGTTCTTCGCCTCGCGGGACGTGTTGAACACGACTGCGATTCGCTTCCAACTGTCGCCCGCCCCCGCACCATCGAGGTCGAGGCCAACGAGGCCCGCCGCGAGACCATTCATCCGCTTGCTCAGTCGGCGGATTTGGCTCGCCTGGCTGAGCCGAAGCGCCGGATGAGCGCGACGAAGTGCGATGAGGTCGCGAACCCGGCTCGCCATCGGCCAAAACTTCTCCGCACGCTTCCAATTGAACTGGTTGACCGAATCGCCCGCGTTGTAGCTGTTGGCGATCCCGCCCTTCGTCCGCCCAATCTCGCTGCCACCCTCGAGGAACGGGATGCCCTGGCTCAGGATGACCATCGCAAGTCCGAGCTCGACTGACCGGTCCTGTTCGGGGCCCTTGATCAGGCGTTCGACCTTGTCGCGAAGGCTCAGATCGTCATGCGCGGAAACATAGTTCACGGTCTCTTCCGGGCTGGTCGCAAAGCGGTCGATGGAGCCCTGGAGGACGTCCACGACGTCCGACTCGCGCCCAACAAGCCCCATCATCGCGCCGCCCACGTTGCCATTGGTGTCGCCACGCACCACCCCGCGAAAATCGTCGTTGAAGACCGCGACTCTCAGTCCCTTTTGGGATCCCTTGGGGAATCGGTTGGGTCCACCGCCCGTCCAAGGCTCGCCATAGATCACCGCGTTCGGGTTCACCCGCCGGATCGCTTGGGCGAGGTCGGCCACCGTGTTCCGCGTGAACATGCCGAGCAGGTCGAACCGGTAGCCGTCGATCTTGTACTCACGGGTCCAGAAGGTGAGGCTGTCGCGGATGAACTTCAGCACCATCGGTCGCTCGTCGTGGAGGGCGTTGCCCACGCCACTTTCGTTCAGCACGTCGCCACGATCGTTGGTTCGGAAGTAGAAGTACGGCGCGGCCGCCCAAAACGCCGACTTCGGTCCTTCGCTGGGCACCGAGTGGTTGTAGACGACGTCGAGAACCACGCCGAGGCCGTTCTCGTGGAGGCCTTGGATCATCCGCTTGGTGTCGCGAATTGTCACCGTGGGGTCCGAGGCGCGGGTGCTGTATTGCTCTTCGGGAACGTTGAAGAGGGTCGTTTCATAGCCCCAGTTGTAGTTCGACGAATGATCCGGATTGAAGTTCTGGATCGGCAAGAGGTGGACGTGAGTGACGCCGAGCCACTTCAGGTAGCTCAGACCGGTCGGGATCGTGCCTGGCTGGGTGCCGGGTTCAACCATGCCGAGGTATTTGCCCCGCCATTCGGGTCGCACGCCGCTCGTGGGGCTGCTCGTGAAGTCGCGGACGTGGACCTCGTAGAGGACGGCGTCGGTCTGTGACTTGAGCGTTTGGAACTTCGTCGCGTCCCACCCGCTCGGGTTCGTCTTGTTTAGGTCGATGAGGGCCGACCATTTGCTGTCCGCAGTCGCGGCGGTGCCATAGATGTCGGCGGCGCGGGTGACGTCGCGGTCGTTGGCGAATTCGTATTGGTAAAGCGCACCGGTGAGGTTTCGGTCCACCGTCGCCGCCCAGGTGCCTTTCGGTCCCTTGCTCATCGGAACGCGCAGTTCGCGGCCATCTTGGCGGACGATCAAGTTCACCTTGTCACTCGGCGGTGACCAAACGCGGAAGGCAGTCCGGTTACCCTGCACCTTCGCGCCGAGGTCGTTACCGGTGTAGGTCCACTCACTCCCATCGAGGACGCCGCGCGCGACCACGGTTCGGTCCTTCTCACGACCAACGCGAATCGTCAGCCCCTTGCCGAGATCATCGGGATCGAGGGGCCGCTCCAGCTCCAAGGTGAAGGATTGGGCGAGACCAGAGGGCTTGTAGGGCGCGGGGGCGACGGTTGGTCGCGGAACCTCGGTCGGATGTTGAAGCGAATTCCGGAGGGTCTTCGCGCGGAAGTCGGCAATGAACCGAACGAGGGTCGCGGTGGGGACTTCAATGGCGAGGTTCGCTCCTCCCGGCACAAAGTCGGCACCGAAGTTCTTGTCCCAGTTGCCGCCCATTGCGAGCTTGTACTCGTACCGCCCCTTGGGCAAAACCGCGATCAACTCGTAGCGATCACCGCCAAGCGGGACCATCTCGGTGGAGCGGTCACTGGGGTCCCAGTCCGACCCGCCAAGCGCGCTCTGAAACGTTCCTGGCAGGTTGACGAAGCTCCTGGACGGTGCTTGCTTCGCCCTTTCCCGCGCCTCCACACTTTTCACCTTCACCATCGCTTTGCCGCGAACTACGGTGATCCGGTTGCGGGCTTCCTCCGCGGTGGCGGGGTTTTGGAGCCAAACCGTGATCGTGCTTCGCGAGTCCAGGAACGCGGGGGGAGGGGGAGCGAAGAGCTGGACGAAGAGCATGAGAAAAGGCTACCGCAGGGCACCCCTCGTAGAAATGTTAAGGCGACCCATAATCTAACCTACGAAACGCTCATGCGCAGAATCTTCGCCGCCGCCGATATTGGAAGCAACACCGCCCATCTTTTGGTCGCGGCGACCGATGGCGAGCTGGTCACCCGGCTCGACAACGTCAACGAATGGATCGCGCTGGGCGAAACCGTCGCCCGGCTGGGGGAGATTCCCGAGGAGCGCATTGAACAGCTCGTGCGCGCGATGCGTGAGTTCAAGCGCGTGGCGACCCTGAGAAAGGCCGAGGGCCTCTACGTTTTTGCGACCGAGGCAATGCGCGCCGCCTCGAATCACCGTGAGGTCCTTCGGACCATTCTGCGCGAGACTGGAGTTGAGGTTGAGATCATCTCGCCGCGCCGTGAGGCTGAACTCAGCTGCATCGGCATCCAGCTCGACACCGAACACGTCAACCCGACCGTGATGATCGAAGTGGGCGGCGGGAGCGCGCAGGCGGGACTTGTCAATGAAGGCACCCTTGGCGACGAGATCAGCCTGCCGCTGGGCACCGGCCGCGTCGTCGCTCAAACCGGGGTGGCAGGGCTTTGTTCCGCCGCTACGCTTCAGGAGGCGAAGGAGTGGATTCACGCCGAGATGATCAAGATCCCGTTTGATCCCGCCGAGGCTCGCATTGTCGTCAGCGGTGGCGTCGCGCGCGGCATCTGGCGCGCGCTCCATCCGGATGGCGAGAAGGAGATTCAACTCTTCGAGCTCGACTACCTGGTCGAGGCGACCTCGCGGTTGCCGGTCGACCGCGTGATCGAACGGTTCAACGTCAAGCCCAAGCGGGCGGGCACGCTCCTCGTCGGCTCGATGGTCTACGGGGCGTTCCTCAGGCGGTTCGATGCCACGTCGATGCTCGTCAGCGAATTCGGCGTCCGTGAGGGCGCGGTGATCCAAATGGCCAAAGGGAAGGTGAGCCTATGTCGCCTCTAAAAAAGCCGGCCAGCGGCGGAGAGGGACTCTATCTCAACCGCGAACTCAGCTGGCTTGAGTTCAACGAGCGCGTCCTCGAGCAAGCGCGGTCCAGCGCGACCCCTCTCCTGGAGCGACTTCGGTTTCTTTCAATTTTCGAGTCGAACCTCGACGAGTTTTTCATGGTTCGCGTTTCGGGCCTCATCGAGCAGTTTGAAAGCGGGGTCATCGAGCGCTCGCCCGACGGCCTCACCCCCAACGACCAGCTCGCTCGGATATCGGAAACCGCCACCCCGCTCCGACGCCAAGCCGCCGAGGTCTACGCGGAAGTCATGCAGAGCCTGGCCGCGGAGAAGATCGCGATTCGGCGATTTACCGACCTTACCGAGAAGCAGCAAGCCGACCTGAGCGAGCGGTTCCGCCAAGAGGTGTTTCCGCTGCTCACGCCCCTCATCCTGAGCCCCGCGCCGAGTGTGCCGTTCATCTCGAACCGCTCGCTGAACCTCGCGGTCCTGCTCCGCGATGGCCAAGACGTCCGGATTGCCCGCATCAAGGTGCCATCGATCCTTGCGCGGGCGCTCGCGATCCCGCGCACGAAGTACGAATTCGTCCTCGCCGAAGACCTTATCGCCGAGCACCTGGACCTGATGTTCCCTGGCGTGGAAGTCCAAGGCTCGTGGCAGTTCCGCGTGATCCGCGACGCCGACGTCGAGCTTCGCGAGATCGAAGCCGCCGACCTCATTGCCTCCATCGAGGAAACGCTGCGACTTCGGCGATTTGGCGATCCTGTCTTGCTACAGGTCGAGGACCGGATGCCCGAAGACGTCCGCGACAAGCTCATGCACCTGCTGAACTTGGAGCCCGACGACGTCCAGGTGCTTACCGGACTCCTCGACTTCGCCGTCCTTTCCGAAATCGCTCGCATCGACCGTCCTGACCTCCGCTTCCCGCCCCACGCGCCATTCGTCAGTGATCGACTTTCGACCTCCACGGCCCTGTTCGAGACGATCCGCGAGCAGGACGTCCTTGTCCATCACCCCTACGACTCGTTCCGGTGCGTCGAGGCGTTTGTCGCGAGTGCGCACACCGATCCGGACGTTATCGGCATCAAGCAAACGCTCTACCGAGTGGGCAAGGAATCGCCGATCGTCGAATCGCTCCTCTCCGCCGCCGAGGATGGCAAGCAGGTCGCCGCGATGGTCGAGCTGAAGGCGCGATTTGACGAGAGCAACAACCTCATCTGGGCGCGAACGCTGGAGCAAGCGGGCGTCCACGTCACCTACGGCTTTGCCGACCTTAAGACCCACAGCAAGCTCTGCCTGGTGGTCCGTCGTGAGACCGAAGGGGTGAAGACTTATGCTCACATCGGCACGGGTAACTACAACCCGTTGACTTCGCGGACTTATACTGATCTAGGTCTCTTCACCTGCGACCCCGAGATCACCCAGGACATCAGCGAGCTCTTTAACTACCTCACCGGATTCAGTAAGCAAGGCACCTATCGCCAGCTCCTCGTTGCCCCGGTGAACCTTCGCGAAGGCATCTTGGAACGGATCAAGCGCGAAGTAGCGGCTCAAAAGGCCACCGGCAAGGGGCGAATCATCTTCAAAGTCAACTCGCTCGTCGATCCCGAGGCGATTGACGCCCTCTACGCAGCCTCCCAATCGGGCGTGCAGATCGACCTCATCGTGCGCGGCATCTGCTGCCTGCGACCCGGGCGAAAGGGCGTCAGCGAGACGATTCGGGTCCGCAGCATTGTCGGTCAATTCCTTGAACACTCCCGCGCCTATTTCTTCGGCAACTCCGGCGACCCCGAGGTGCTCATCGGCTCGGCGGACCTCATGCGCCGAAACCTCGACCGCCGGGTTGAGGTCCTTTGCCCTGTCCGCGACCCGAACCTCATCCAGCTCGTGCTCGAGAACGTCCTTGAACCTGCGCTGAAGGACAATCAGCAGGCCTGGAGCCTGGACGAGTTTGGTGACTACCATCGCGTCGAATCGAACGGCGAACCGCCCTTTTCGTCCCAGAATTGGCTCATGGCGAACCCCGCCTCGAAGTCGATTTCGGCCCAGCCGCGGCGTCGCCGAAAATCTCCGCGATCCTGGTAGTTTTACTAGGCCAATGGGGACAAACCAGGCCTATAGTGAAGGCATGGAAACGCCGCCGGACACAAACCGCGCGGTGGAGTCCTAAACGGGACGCCATCGCAAGATGTCGACCTCAAGTAGCGCCGAATAGGCCTACACGGAGGGCCCTCTTAGAGCGATCTGGGAGGGTCTTCTTTTTGTGTTAGGCGTTGGCGTAGCGGGCCATCAGCGCGGGCCAGGTCCCCTCGGTAATCGCCTCACGAATCTCCCTCATGAGCCGGGCATAGAAGGCGAGGTTGTGGAGCGAGGCCAGCCGAGCTCCGAGTGGCTCGTCCGCTCGGAATAGGTGGCGAAGGTAGGCCGCTGAATACCGCTCGGTCTGCGGGAAAATGCTGTCCGGGTCCACAGGGCCCTTCTCATGCTCCCATCGCTTTGTTCGAATGTTGATCCGGCCTTGGAGCGTGTAAAGGCAGTGGTGGCGGGCCATCCGCGTCGGGAGAACGCAATCAAACAGGTCGATGCCGCTCGCCACACCATGGAGGATGTCGCCCGGATGGCCGACGCCCATCAGGTAGCGCGGCTTGTTCTTGGGGAGGAGCGGGGCGACGTGCTGGACGACAGGGCGCTGGAGCTCGGTGGGTTCGCCGACGCTCACACCGCCGACCGCGAGTCCCTCGAACGGCAACTCGCTCATGAACTGGGCGGACTCGATCCGCAGGTCCTCATGGACGCCGCCCTGGACGATCCCAAAGACCGCCTGTCCTTCACGCCGTGCGGCGAGGTTGCGGGGCGCCCAAAGGTGGGTCCGTCGCATCGCGTCGGCGGCTTGGTCGCGGGTGCAGGGATAGGGCGGACACTCGTCGAGGCACATCGAGATGTCGACGCCGAGCTTGCCTTGGATTTCAATCGACCGCTCGGGCGTGAGGTAGATCTCGCGGCCGTCGAGGTGGGACTTGAACCGGACGCCGTCGTCATTGATCTTGCGCATCTTGGCGAGCGACATCACCTGGAAGCCGCCCGAGTCGGTGAGGATCGACCCCTTCCAACCCATGAACTCGTGCAAGCCGCCCATTTCCTCGACAAGGTCTTCGCCCGGCCGAAGCGAGAGGTGATAGGTGTTGCAAAGCACCTGTTCGAAGCCGAGCGCTTCAAGGTCGTCTTGGCCGATCGTCTTGACCGTCCCTTGGGTGCCAACCGGCATGAAGGCCGGCGTTTCCACCGTGCCGTGGGGGGTGGTTAAACGACCGCGACGTGCCCCGGTGTGGGGGCACGTCGCGAGAAGCTCATAGGTGACGGTCGGCATCGACCCCGGAGGATACCGCCCCGACTAGTTATGCGCGAAGCCGCTCAGGTTGAAGGAGCCTGAAGCGCCGCCGGCGCTCGCAATCATGACAACGTTGGAGAACGTGAAGTTGGTGACCGGGCCCGCCTGGGTGACGTTAACTAACCCGCTTGACCCCGACCAGACTTTCGCGCCATCGTACAGATTAACCTGAATCGTGAGTCCCAGCGTAAAGAGCCCCGTCTGGTTGCCCCAAGTCACCTTCAGGATCGCTCCATTCGAGTTCTGCAATGTCCACTCCAGGCGACTCAATCCACCGCCAAGGTCTTGTGAACCGCTATAGGTGAGGCCGCCAGACGGTGTTGCGAACGAGAGATTGGGTGGAGAGCCAGCCCCATTCCCATACAGGAGCGCATAAGCACCCGAATAGCCTCCGACGGGAACGATGGTCACGGTTGGACCAGTCGTGGTGTTGCCGGAAGTCGACACTGTGCCGGAGCCGTTCATCGATGAAGTCCAGCCGAAGTTGGATCGACCAAACTTGACCAAACCACTCGCGGCGGTCCACACGTTTCCGGGAGGGTTTGCTCCGACCGGACCGAGAGTAGGCTCGATGTATTCGTTGGTCGCGCCACCCACGGCCAAAGGAATCTCCATGCCCTCGACAAACACGGTGCCCGGTAGAGTGATTCGAAAGACTCGGCCCGCCAGAGTTGTGGTTTCAAAGACAGTCGAACTCGCCCCCGTGGTGACGACCGTGGCCCCGCTCAGCGGGGTTGAGGAGCCCGTGTATCCGATGCCAGGAGTGAAGTCCACCGCGGTTTGGGGACTTGACGAGCCGCTTCCGCCACAGCCAAAGCTGGCGAGGACGGGAATAAGCAAAAGGACGAGCCGAGAGTGTCTGAGCATGATGGGTTTCCCTTGTTAGTGAAAGCACCCATTCCCAGAGTGCCACATGGTTCAGGTCTTAAAAGATGGCGACTCCGCTGAGGGTGAAGGTCCCCGTCGCGCCACCGCTGGTGGGGGTGAAGTTCAGGTTCACAAAAGTGATGTTTGCGAAGAGGGTCACGAGGCCGCCGGTGGCGTCCCATTGCTTGGTGCCCTGAATCACCTGGACCTTGTTCGTCCCCGAAGGCGGCGAGTAGAAGGTTGTGCCGGAGGCGACGATGAAGTGGAGCTCCGTGATCGGCGTGATGCCGTTGAAGGTCCAAACGTTGTCGGTGTCGCCGTTCGGGGCCACAAAGGTGCCGACCTTCGTGAGGTTCACCAGGTTGCCGGTAAGGGTGAAGGCGGTGTTGTTCGTGAACGTAGCTTGGCCAAAGCTGGCAGACGCGAAAACCGTGCCCGGGTAGTTGGCGACTTGTCCATTGACCGCAACCTGACCATCGGCCACGCTCGTGAAGTTCGTTCCCGCGAGGATAATCGCGAAGGTGTTGGTGCCCGTCGCGAGAACCTCAACCGAGCCTTGATTTGCGGTCCACTGCTTGCCCGTGTTGAGGTCAGAGAAGGTTGCCGTCGCCCCGCCCGAACTAGGCGCGGCAAAGTTGAACTTCATCTTCTCAAAGAGCTGGATGTTGGGCAGCTTCACCTGCACGATTCGGCCATCAAGCGCGTTGAGAGTGAGGGTTTGGATGCCTCCACCCGTCGCCCGCGTGAGCGTTCCCGTCACCGATCCCACCGGGCCGGTGTAGCCCGTTCCCGGGGTTACGTTGTAGGTGCCAAGGGCGGGGTTCCCGAGAGCCTGCGGCCCAAAGTTGCACCCTGCGGCGGCGAGGGCAACGAAAAACAAAGCAAACCAGCGCATACGGCTCATATTACGCCCGCTTGCGGAGGGTGTCAATGAATTCCTTCCAAAGGGTGTCGACGTCCTTGCCGGTGAACTTCTCGAACCAGGGCATCGGGTCCTCGCCTTTGCGCATCGAGCGGTCGAGCGAGGGGATCAGCCGCAGGTCGTACTTCGAGCCCGCCCAATCGAGAAAGGTCGCCGCCGTCCCGTAGCCGTCTTGGTAGCGCGCCTTGTCGAGGTTGAGCCTTGGCCGGCGGAAGGCGGGTTCGTATTTGAGCCAGCGGATGTAGTCGGCGATGCCCTCGACAATCCAGCCGGGCGTCGTCGGCGAGCCAGGGTATTGCTGAATGACGTGGGTCAGCTCGTGGATCACGACGCCGAAGTCTTCCGGATGGTCGGTGACCCACTTCGCGCTAAAGGTGATGGTGTCGTTGGCGGTTCCTGCCGGATAGTTCAGTTTCGGACTGAAGACGAACCGGATCACCTTTGGATTCTTGTAGGAATCCGTTGCTAAAAGTGTACAGATCGTGCCATACCAAGCCTGGGCGACGCCGCGTGCCTTCTCCGCCCATGCCTTCGTCTCGGGAGCCTCCGAAACGTCGATTTCGATACGCGGGACGGGCTTCGGCGTCGAAGTCGGGTAAATCCAGCGGTCGAAGTCGGGAGGAGCAAAGAAGAGCATGTCGCCCTTTTACCCCGATGGGCTCAGGCGAGTTGGTCGAACGAGGTGATCGACGGATAGTCCGCTTCGGCAGGGGCGTTTCCGGGCCGGATCGACCACCGCACGCCCAGGCCCGCCGCCGACGCGGCGTCCAGCTCGCGGACGAGGTCCGAAACAAAGGTGATCTGGTCCGGCCCGACGCCAATCTTCTCAGCGATCGTCGCATAGCTCCTTGCGTCCACCTTGGCCCCGACGGCGGTATCAAAGTGGCCCGCGATCAACGGCAGGAGGTCGCCATGGTCGCTATGACCGAAGATCAGCTTCTGGGCGAGCACGCTCCCGGAGGAGTAAATGTAAACCGGCACCCCCGCCTCGCTCCACCGGCGGAGCGCAGCGACGACGTCCGGATAAACGACGCCCTTCAGCTCGCCCGACGCATAGCCCTGAGCCCAGATTCGGCCCTGGATCGACTTCAGTGCGGGGCTTTTGCGGTCCACGCGAATAAGGAACTGCAGGTAGTCAATCGGCGCAGTGGGAGCATCGAGCGCGGGCTCGGCGGCACGCTCTTCGGCAAGGACCTGAAGTGCCTCGAGGTTCTCGGGTTCGTCGCCGTGCGCCTCCAGATACGCGGAAAGGTGCTCCGCCGCATAGGGGAAGAGCACCCTGGCCACGAAGTCGATCGGCGTCGTGGTTCCTTCGATGTCGAGGAGGTAAACGCTCACAGGCTGGCGAACTGCGGAGGAATGAAGTTCATGCCAAAGCAAACCGGCATGTACCCGCTGTCCTCGCCCGATCCTGTGTAATGAGGCGTCCATCCGCCTGGGTCTTGGAAGAGCCGAATCGCGCGGATGCGGCGATTGCTGCAGAGGTCAAACCAGTGCCAGGTTCCGGCAGGAACGCGGAGCAGGTCGCCCTTCCCCACTTCAATCGCGACCACCGGACCGCCCTCTTGGGGTCGGATGTGGAAGAGGCCGTCGCCTTCGATGATGAA
Organism: Armatimonadota bacterium; assembly: GCA_018268355.1. Lineage (GTDB taxonomy): Bacteria > Armatimonadota > Fimbriimonadia > Fimbriimonadales > Fimbriimonadaceae > JAFDWR01. The sequence goes on from JAFDWR010000001.1 coordinate 1,030,679, forward strand.
TCGAACCTCGTCCTCGTCGTGCCAGTGCTCCTTGTTGAACTTGTTGAGCATCGTGTCGAGGTTGGGCGTGTCGGGCTTGACGTCGATGACGTCGGCGGTGACGTAGCCACCGCTCGCCTTCAGCTCTTCAATTTCGTCGGCATAGGTGTTGAGAATGCTCTCGGCGGGAGTCTCGGAATCCAGGTTGTGGTTGGTGTCCCATCGCTCATAGCCGATGTTGATCGTGGCGAGATAAGCCTTCGCCTCGTCGAAGTTTTCAATCACTTTGCCCGTTGCAGGAATCTTGACCGTTGCCATTTTTCTAATCTCACTATACGACGGCTCAGCCGCCCGCGTGCGTTCCCCAGCTTTGTTCTCTCGCTTCGACCTCGAAAAGGAACTCGAGTCCCTCAACATGGCGCTTGGCCTCGGCGAGGGAATCGCCCCAGGTGTACAGTCCATGTCCGGCGAGGAGGAACGCCGGCACCGGCGGCTCGTCACCGAGCTTCGCCTTCAGCGTTTCCACCAGGCTGGGCATGTCCTGTGAGTTCGGCACGATGGGGACCGCAATCCGCGTCTCATGCGTCTTGATCGAACCGATCACCTTGAGCATCTCATATCCCTCCAGGTAGAGGTGGCCATCCTTGAGGAATCTTCGGGAAAGGAGCGTGTTCCACACCGAATGAACGTGCAAAATCGAGCGCGCGCCAAACGATTCCGCGATGTAAACGTGGAGCAATGCCTCCGCCGAGGGCTTGCCGGTCCCTTCGATGACGTTTAGCTCGCGATCGAGGACAATGAGGTCGCTCGGGGCCACGCTTCCCTTCTCAATGCCGCTTGGTGACATCACCCATCGCCGATCAGCACCTTCTCCGACGACGATGCTGAAGTTGCCGCCCGTGCCCGGTGCCCAGCCCTTCGAAAAGAGGAACGCCATGACCTCGGCGAGCGCCGTTCGTTCGCGCGGGAAGTTCATTCCGATTCCTCCTCCTTCTTTCGTCCTGGGAGCCGATTCATCACCTTTTCAAAGTATGCCGCCTCCTTCATCCACCACTTTTGGGCGAGGTAGAAGTAGGTCCAGCCGACCACGCACATAGCGAATAAGAAGTAGCCCATCAAGGCGAGCTTGTGCATGTGCGACGCTGGCCGCATGAGCACCCATGCCACGCCGCCGGCGACGAGCGAGAGGACCAGGCTCTTCGTCTTGGTCACCGCAATGCGCATCGAATCGAGGGCGCCGACTTCCCGCTGGAGCGCGAAGTACAGGAAGATCGCGAGGAGCGTCGCCGCGATGTTTGTGGCCCACGGAAGCACTTGGTAGGACATCTTCATGCTCACCCCGAGCCAGCACATGCCGATGAAGGCCGCGGTCAAGCAGGTGCTGATGATGACGGGTCGCAGGGTCTGCTGCGCGCTGAAGAAGCCCCTCATGAGGACGGGCTGGACGCACCATGCGGGGATTCCCAGACAGAAAATCTGCAGCACCTCGACGGTGCGCGCGAGGTCGGCAGCGGAACTCGCTTTGCCGTAGCCATAGACCAACTTCACGATCTCGGGGGCACATCCAAAGAGCACCGCTGCCGAGGGGAAGGAGAGGAACAACACCGTGCACAGCGTCGAGGTCACCTGGCGACGGTAGGCAGGCATGTTCTTCGTCGCGAAGAACTCGGCGAGCACGGGGAACGCCGCCATCGCGAGCGACTGGCCGAAGATGCCGAGCGGCGCTTGCATCAGGTTGTTCGAGAGCGTCATCACCGTGTTCGTGCCGACTTCGAAGTAGCTTGCGAACTTCTGGGTGATCATCGCGGCGACGCTGGGCAAGGAAAAGCCAAAAACCACTGGCCCGAGGAGCTTGAAGAAGCGCTTCAGCCCAGGGGTTTGGAAGTTGAAGTTCGGCGTGAAGTGGCTGCCGAGCTTCATCATCACGAGCAGCGGGATGAGGAGGTTGCCGAGCATCGCGCCGATCAGCGCGCCCCACGACATGCCCGCGATGCCGATGCCGAGCGTCGGTCCGAGGATCGCGCCGAGGATGATGCCGAAGTTATAGACATTCGGCGCGACGGCGGGGGCAACGACCCGGTTCCGTGCATAAAGTGTCGCGATGAGAACCGAGCCCACCATGAACGCAAATTGGGCCGGGAGCATGATCCGGCTCATGTGGACAATCGTGCGGATCTCGTCGGGCCCGATGGGCCGTACGCCGCCGCCCGCGAGCTTGATCGTCTTACCCGCCGACATGAACTCGGCAATCGGCACCGCGAACGCCCACGCCAGCCCAATGAGCATGGTGACAAACACCGCGGTCAGCGTTGTGACTGCCGAGAAGACGCGCCAGGCATCCTCCTTCTTGTCGGTGTGGAAGAACTCGGTGAAAATGGGCATGAAGGCGGTGCTGAGACCGCCGCCTGCGACGAGGAAAAAGATCGTGTCGGGGATCGTGACCGCGATTCGATAGGCGTCGGTGTCGATGCCAATGCCGAACTGGGAGGCCATCACGGTATCGCGCAAGAGACCGAGCAGGCGGCTCATGAACATGGCCGCGGTGAGAATCACACTCGCCTTCGCGACGACCTTAGCTTTTGAAGACGAGGACTCCGACAAAACGGCCATCAGTTTATCCCCCCGCACGTCTAAGATAAAGAGAATGTTGATCGACAACCCGTTGCTCAGTTACTTTGCGGTCGCGATTGCGGCGGCGGGCGTTGCCATGATCGTCCGGTGGCTGGTGACGAAGACCGACAACCGGAAGGCCCTTGTGAATGGTCTTTTGAAAGGCGCGGTGATTGAGTTCATCGGCCTCGCGGGCATCTTCGTCTTCCAACGAACGCCCAACATCGCCACCTACTCCGCGGTGGGCGCGATTGGCCTTGGCGCCGTGCTTGGCGTGATCTTTGGTCGGCTGCTCCAGGTTCCGGATTAGTTCAGCCCGACGAGCTTGCGCAGCTCTTTGACTTCCTTCTGGCCAACAAGGATGCACTCGCCCGCGCGCATCCCGCGGAGCTGGAACGGCCCGATTCGGACGCGCTTGAGCTGCTTCACTTCGTGGCCGACGCCCGAACACATCATGCGGACCTGCCGCTTGCGCCCCTCGTGGATCGTGATTCGGAGCGCGGTAATTTGCTTTTCTTCGTCGACGTGAGCGACTTCAACCTGGGCGGGAGCCGACTTTCGACCCTCAAAAAAGACGCCGGTCCGCAGCTTCTTCAGGGCCTTCTCGCCGACAACGCCTTCAACGTGGGCAAGGTACTCCTTCTCGATGCCATAGCGCGGGTGGGCGAGGCGCAAGGCAAGCTCGCCGTCGTTGGTACAGAGCAGCAGCCCTTCGGTGTCGCGGTCAAGCCGTCCGACCGGCTTGAGCTGGACGCCGTAGTCAGGCAGATAGCGAACAATGGTGGGCCGTCGGTCGGGGTCGTCGAGGGTGGTGAGGACGCCGAGCGGCTTGTAGAGGAGGACGGTGTAGTGGCGGGCGATCCCAATCGCCTTGCCGTCGATGCGGATCTCGTCGTCGAGGGTGACCTTCACCCCCATCTCGATAACGATCTTGCCGTTGACTTCAACGCGGCCCTCTTCGATGAGCTTCTCGGCGGCGCGACGAGAGCAAAGTCCCGATTTCGCGATCCGGACGTGAAGCCTTTCCGGGCCGTCTTGTTTAGCCGAAATGGTGGGGCCTCCTGCGCCGAATCGCGACGACGCCAGCCACACCGAGCAGGGCGGCACCGCCCGCGATCATCCACGTTGCCGACGACTTCGCGACGGCGAGAACCGGCTTGGGGGCCATCGCCTGGACCAGTTCGGGCGAGGCCACGACGGGGAATTTCTGCTTGAAGCTGCCCTGGATCACCTGGCCTTCGCCGATGATGTCGCCGACCTTGGTTTCCGGCTTCGGGTCCGCCTTGATGACCACCTCATAGGGGGCCGGGTTCACCTTTTCGACACAGACCCAGAGGTCACGTCCGGCGAGAACGGGGACTTCGGTCGAGCCAGCGGTGACCTTGCCGACGAGCTCGCCTCGCTTTGCGATCAGCTTGTGCTCGAACGCGGCGAAGGCCCAGTCCATCATCTTCTTATGGTCCGCCGCCCAGTGCGGACTCTTCATGATCGACGTGATGAACCGCTCGCCGTTGCGGGTTGCGCTACCGACATAGGTGCATCCAGCGGCCTTGGTGTAACCCGTTTTGACGCCATCGGCGGTGGGATCCTCGCGCAAGATGCGGTTCTTGCTCATCAGGACCACGTCCTTCGTGTTCATCGACCGCGCGATCGTATGCTTCCAGTTGCGGACGGTCTCGGCGAACCAGGGCCGCTTGAGCGCCTCGCGCGCCATGATCGCAAGGTCGTTGGAGCAGGTCCAGTGCTGGTTATCCGGCAGGCCGTTGGGGTTGCGGAAATGGGTGTTGACGCAGCCAATCTCCTTGGCGCGCTTGTTCATGAGCTCGGCAAAGGCTTCTTGCGTGCCCGAGATGTGGCAGGCGACCGCATAGCAGCCGTCGTTTGCGCTGCGGAGCATGATGCCCCACATCATGTTGCGCGCCGAGAGCTGTTCGCCGGGGAGCAGGTGGAGGCTCGCCTCGCCGACCTTTTGCACGTCTTGCGGGGCGGTGATGAGCTCATCGGGCTGGCACGAATCCACGAGGAGCATGCCGGTCATGATCTTCGTCGTGCTTGCGGGATACATCGACTTGGTCCCGTTCTTCGACCAGATCACCCGGCCAGTGCGATAGTCGACGATGGAGGCCGATTCGGAGAAAACGCCCTTGGGATCGGGAAGGTTGGGAAGGACGGGAAGCTTTTCCTCGACCTTGGCTTGGGCCTTCGCCTTCTTGGCCTTTGAGCGACTCTGGGCGAATCCTTCGCTCGTCACTCCGACTGCCAAGGCGAGCGCAAGACCCGCCATACCAAGACCCCTCAACATCCGTCTTTCAGGATACCAAGTCATTCGGCGTCTTTGGCCTTGATCTCGACCGGCGGAAGCTCCTTCAGGTCGTTCAGCTTGAAATGGTGGAGGAACTGTTGGGTCGTTCCGTACAGGACGGGTCGCCCTGGCGTGGGTCGGCGGCCCACCTCACGGATGAGCCTCCTTTCCACCAGCGAGCGAACGCCGTACTCGCTCGCGATGCCACGGGTGGCGTCGATCTCGGCGATCGTGATCGGCTGGCGATAGACGATGACGGCGAGCACTTCCATCAGCGCGCGGCTGAGGGTGCGCCGCTGGGGCTGAAGGAAGTCGGCCACTGCTACCGCGTACTCCTCCTTGGTGCAAAGCTGGTAGCCGCCCGCGATCTTGATCAGCCGAATCGCGCCGCGCTCGCTCAGGCGTTGTTCGAGGAGTTCGAGGCCTTGCTCAACCTGGCCCATCGTTACTCTGAGCGCACTCGCGAGCGATTCCAGAGTCGCCGGTGACTCGGTGACAAAGAGGAGCGCCTCCAGCTGGTCGACAAGGGTGCCTGAACTCATGCTCGGGTCGCACGTCCGAAGAGGAGTTGATCTTCGTCCCGGAGGATCGAAATCTGGCCGAGGCGAACCAATTCGAGGATCGCGAGGAACCAGAACACCGCGTCGGCCTTGCTCACGTCCTCGGGGACGATGTCGAGCAGGGTGGTGGGCTCGATCGGGAGTCGGCTCAGGAGCAGCTTCATCACCTCGGCGAGCGAAAGTCGTGGGCGACCGAGAGGCTGAAGCGGCTCCGGCTTCGACCGCGCAAGCACTTGTTCGAAGGCGCGCGCGATGTCGGCGAGGGTGATCGCGTCCAGCTCATAGGGGACTTCGTAGGCGTTGACGGTCGGCTCGGCGGTGCGGAAGAACGACCGTTCGCGCTCGCGCTCCCATCGCTGCAAGGTCTCAATCGCCTCTTCGAGGTCGTAGCTCGGGAGGTCGCCTAGGGCGGCAAGTTCCTCTTCGTACGGCTCGGGTTCAGGCACAGGGAGCGGCAAGAGCGACCACGCCTTGCGCTCGATCAAGTAGGCAAGAGCCGCGAGAGCGGCCGCCGCCTCTTCGAGGTTGGCGTTCGGCAGGGTCAGCAGGTACTCAAAGTAGGTCTGACAGACCGGGAAAAGGGGGACGTCGCGAAGGTCGATCTTCCGCTCGCGGACGCAGTGAAAGAGCGCAGCCAGGCTCCCGGAAAAGGTTGGCGTCTGGACGTGAATCGGGATCGGCGCAATGACGCCCAATCCGCCGAGGGACTCTTGGGTGACCTCAAGGACTGCCGAACGCTTCGCCATGCAGGGTTACAGACGTGGAACCCTGCATGGGCGATTCAGGTTCAACCGCCGAACTTTCGAGCCTCGTCGAGCGTGATCACGCCGTCGTGGTTCTCATCGAGCCGGTCGAACATCTTTTGCATCGGGAATTCATCCCGCGTGATCTTGCCGTCCTTGTTCTTATCGAGCTGACGGAAGATCGTCTCGATGTCGACATCGCCGATGCCGCGCGGACGGTTCATCCCGTTCCCCGCGATCCCTTCGGTCGGGACGTAATAGTCCAGGTAGCCGAGCATCATCTCGTCGAACGTCTGCGGTCCAAAGAACACAGTCGCTTCGGGATTCGGATTCGCCGGGTTGTTCTTGCTGTTGTCGTACCAGGCGGTGTAGCGCAGCTTCGAACCCTTGGTGACGTTGATCTCCTTCTTCGGGACGTAGCTGAGTTGCCAATTGAAGTCGTAGCGCGGCACGTCGAGGAGCACTTGAGACTTCCCTTCGGCATCGATCAGCTCGTACTTCGCCGCCTTGCCGCGAACGTGCATGTGGGGCATGAAGCTGATGATCTTTGCGTCCACCGGCACGTTGAACGTGGCCACCGACTTGTAGTTGGGGTCGTTCGGCGGAATCTGGATGTTGAAGTTCTCGAGCCCGAAGGTTCGGATTTCGTACTTCGGCGCGGTCTTCACGTAGCGGAGGCCCAGTTCGCACTGGTCCTTCGTCTCGGTGCCGTTGGGCGTGTAGTGAATCTGGAAGATCAGGTCGTGGCCCTTCGGCAGTCGCTTAGCGAAGCCAGGATCGTAGGTCGTCCAGGTGTTTCCCGGCACGTAACCCGCGAGGAATCCGTCCGTTTCGCCAACCACCTTGCGGCGCTCGCCGTGGGGGACGGCAAAGATGAGGACGTGGTGGACCACTTGGCGGGCGGTAGGCCGGATTTCGACGCCCTGGACCCACTTGTCTTCGGGCAGGTTCACGTCCACGCGGACGTTCTGATAGGCCATCGTTCCTTCTGCCTTGATCGTAATCGGCTGAGGGATGCGGAAAATCTGGTCGGGCTTGCCTGCTTCCCAGCCGCCGGTCGGGAACGCGGGTTTGGCGGGTGCGATCTTGGCGTCACCCGCCGGAGTGCCGCTATCCGCCCAAGCGACAAGCGCGGCGATCTCATCCGAGCTGAGGCTGCGGTCGTTGCGCCATCCGCCGTGGCTCGGGGTTTCCTTCGCCGCAAACCAAGGCGGCATGATGCGGTTCTCGACTGCGTACTTGATCATCGGGGCGCGGTCGCGCGCGTCCTCAAGCCGGTCAAGCCGGAAGGGCGTCGTTCCGCCCGGATAGTGGCAGGAGACGCAATTCTTGTTCAGGATTCCCGCGACCTTGCCGTAGTAGGTGATCTTGGCGACGGGGTCGGGGGCAAAGGCGAGCGCGCAGCCGGGGGCGGCGGTCGTTTTGACCTTGGGCGCCTTGCCCGCGAGGGCGGCATCTAGCGCGCCGCGCAGGTAGTCGTTCTTTGCTGAGGGCTTGCTCGCGCCGACCGCATATTGGTCGTTCACCGCGCCGCGATAGATTAGCTGTTCTCCAGGGCCATAGACGAACACCTCGGTCGTGGTCTTGGCGCCGAGCTTGCGGGAAATGGAATCGTCCTTGTCCCAGACGTAGTTGCCGAGCTTCTTGGATGCGGCGACAACGTCCTCTTTGGGCTCGGACTCATAGGGATTGACGAAGACAAAGCGGACACCCTTGGCCTTGTACTTGGCCGAGATGCGCTCGAGCTCGGGGGCGAGCTTCTTGCTGATCGGGCAGGTCGTCGTGTGCATGGCGACCACGGTGATGCCGGGGCCGAGGACAGTGACCTTTTCGCCGGCGGGCGAGGTCCCCACCATCTTCGTGATCGACGCTGCGGCGGCTTTGGGCTTGGCCTTCGGCGACTCGCCACGATCGATGGCCTGAACCACCATCGCACTCGCCACAAGGCCCAACGAAGCGACCAGAAGCGCTTTGTTCTTCATGATTGGACTATACGACAACCTCGGCCGAAGGTTCAGGTTAGTCCTGGGCCTCTTAACGGACGATTTCGCCGCTTACCGTGATCCCAATGCCCGACCGGTCGGTCGCCGGGTCACCCACCGCGTTCCACTTGGTCTGTTTCGACTCATAGACGAGGATCATCTTGGGGTCCTTGAGGTCGCCGAGATACTTGTCGCTTGCGGCGGCGTTCAGGGCATAGCCATACTTGCCGTCTTGACCGATGAGGTCAGGTCGGATCAGCTTCTTGATGCCCTCGTTGTCCTTCAAATCAGCGGTCTTCACGCGCTTGGACATCTTCTCCATCCAGCTTCCGGCGTCGGGGAGCTGACCTTCGGATTCGTTGTAATCCTTCAGCATCCGGTAGATGCCCTTGAGGGTGTCCTCGCGCGACTTGACGTCGTACTCCACCTGCTTTTGGTTAAACGCGCCGTCGCGATAGAGGTGGAAGGCAGTGAGGATCGCGTTACGCTGATCGGGCAGCACGACCGCCCCAATGGCAAGGATGCCCAGCGGAATTCCGCATCCCATCGCCCATCGTCGCCGCTTCAACCGCACACCGTCACTCACGCTGGAAAGTATAGTCGAGGCAGTGTCGAACCCTCGTTACCCCCTGGTCCTTCTGCCTACGCCTTGCCACCGGCTCGATCGTGCGTCGGCGATCCTCGGCGTCGAGCTTTGGATCAAACGCGACGACCTGACCGGCTTTGCGGGAGGCGGGAACAAGGGGCGCAAGCTCGAGTACCTGATCGGCCAGGCGCTTGCGGATGGCATCGAGGTGATTGTCTCGTGCGGGGCGTTGCAGTCGAACTTCCTGCGGCAGCTCGCCGCCGCCTGTTCGTGTGCGGGGATTCACGCCGTCGCGGTGGTGATGGAAGAGCCCTTCGAGTACGGCCCGGCACCGTTCGAGGGCATCGGTCGCGAGAACGGAAACGTTCGATTAGACCAACTTTTTGGCCTTGAAATGGTCGAAATCGAGAACAACACCTGGGATCACTTGTTCGATGAGATGGAGCGGGTCGCGTCCGAGTTCGAGAGTCGCGGCAAGAAGGTGATGCGCATCCCCGTGGGTGGTTCGGCGTGGCAGGGCGCGTATGCCTTTGCCGAGGCCGCCGAGGAAGTCCGCGAGTTCGGATTCGATGAGATCATCTTCGCGAGTAGCAGCGGCAGCACCCAGGTTGGGCTTGCCTATGCCTTCGCGGGTTCACCGACGAAGATCACCGGCATCGCCTGCGACCCCGAGCCCGAACTGCCGAATGACTTTGCCAACCTCGCGGCCGACCTTGATGCTGCCCTAGGTCGCTCGGTCGGATTGCAGGCCTCCGATTTTCATTTCGATCTCGGCTACGTCGGCGATGGCTACGGGATCCCGAGTGAGGCAGGCAATGAGGCCCTGACCTGGCTCGCGAGAACCGAAGGCATCCTCCTCGATCCGGTTTATTCGGCGAAGGCGTTCTCCGCCATTATTGACCGAGCCAAGCGGGACGAACTCCCTGGAAAGATTCTTTTTTGGCACACCGGCGGCGTGCCTGCCCTCTTCGCTGACCATCCCTCGGGCGTAAACTAGCGGGCGTGAACACCAGCTTCGAATCGTGGCTGAATGCCCAGATCGGCGACCTCAAGGCCCAGAACCTCTATAAGGTGCCGAAGATTCTGAACTCGCCTGCCGGCGGCAGGGTGACGATGAACGGCAAAGAGGTCGTGAACCTCAGTAGCAACAACTACCTCGGCCTTGCCAACCATCCCAAGGTGCGCCAAGCCGCCCTCGATGCGATTGAGCGATGGGGTGTCGGCGCGGGCGCAGTGCGCTGGATCGGCGGCACGATGGAGGTTCACCAGGAGCTCGAAGAGCGCCTTGCCAAATTCAAGAAGACGGAGGCGGTCCTCGTTTTCACCGGAGGATTCACCGCCAATGCAGGCGCGATCCCCGCGATCCTCACCGACAGGGACGTTGTCATCTCGGACGAGCTCAACCACGCGAGCATCATCGACGGAGTCCGACTCTCGCCCGCCAAGTACAAGAAGTCGGAAGGCTACGTTTATCCGCACAAGGACATGGAGGCCCTGGAGTCGATCCTGAAGAACACCCAGTCGTTCGAGAAGCGGGTGATCATCACCGACGGCGTCTTCAGCATGGATGGCGACATCGCCCCGCTCCCGACAATCGTCGACCTCGCCGAGCAGTTCAATGCCGTGGTCTATGTGGACGACGCGCACTCCAGCGGCGTCCTCGGTAAGAATGGCGCGGGAACGACTTCGCACTTCGACCTCTATGGCCGCGTTGACGTCCAGCTCGGCACGCTCAGCAAGGCGCTCGGCGTCATGGGCGGCTACATCGCAGGTTGTGCCGCGCTGAAGGATTGGCTGATCAACCGCGGCCGACCTTATCTCTTTAGCACCGGTCACCCGCCGGTGGTCGCGGCTGCGCTCATCGCCGCGCTCGACATCATGGAGAACGACCCTGAGCCGATGAACCGGCTCTGGTCGAACACCCGATGGTGGAAGTCGGCCCTCGCCGAGGCGGGATTCGACACGATGGGTTCGGAAACGCCGATCACGCCGGTTTACGTTGGCGACGAGGGCAAGGCCCAGCTGATGGAGCGGATGCTCTGGGACGAGGGGGTTTACGCCCTTTCCATCGTCTTCCCGACGGTGGGTCGAGGCAAGGCGCGCATTCGCACGATGCCGAGTGCAGCCCACACCGAAGAGGACCTCGCGTTTGCACTTGAGGCGTTCAAGCGGGTCCGCGATAAGCTCGGCGCCTAAGGCAAAGAAAACAAGACCCCGCTTCTCGAGCTGAGAAGCGGGGTCTTTTCGTTTTACTTGGGCCGGGTTACTTGGTCCAGACCATCTTAACGCCGGGCAGTTCCTTCTCGATCGACTGCGCCATCGTGCCGGTGTCGACAAAGACGCCCATCTGCTGCATCTGGAGTCGAATCTCGCCTTCCGCCGCGTTCGCCTGCTGCCCATTGTTCGTCAGCTGGTCGCATCGGAGCACGAGCATGCCGTTCTCGCCGGTGTACTTTCCACTTCCCTGCAAGTTGAGGCCTTGGGGCAACTGCTGGTTGGCTTGTTGCACGTAGGAGAAGGCAAACGTCTGGTCAGCTCGAAGCTCGATTTGACCCTGAATCACCGAGTTGAGGGCTTGGGCCACTTCCTGAGGGCTCTTGCCGTTGAGCTTGGCGGGGTCCATACCGCTTGCGTCGAACTGAAGTCGGTAGGTGCCGACCATCTGCTCGAAGCCGCCACCAGTGTTACCGCCCGTGTTGCCTCCGACGTTACCGCCGACGTTGCCGCCCACGTTGCCACCGTCGCCGCCAGGGCCGCCAGGATTACCACCGACGTTGCCGCCGTCACCACCAGGGCCACCGGGGTTACCGCCGACGTTACCGCCCGGGTTCCCGCCGGTGTTGCCACCAGGACCACCGTCCGTGTTGCCGCCAGTTCCGCCACCGATCAGGCCGCCGGTTGTCCCGCCGGTTGTGGTTGCGGCGACCGGAGTTGATCCGCCGGGCTTCTTGAAGAAGGCGAAGTAGGCACCGACGCCACCGCCGATGAGGACGAAGGCGACGATCGCCGCGATGAGGCCGCCGTTGCTCTTCTTCGGTTGGAACTGCTGGTACTGCGGCGCGGCCATCGGTGCAGGAGCAGGGGCCGGAGCCGGGGCGGGAGCAGGTGCAACCGGCGCAGGAGCGACCGGAGCGGGCGCGACAGGGGCCGGAGCAACCGGGGCCGGTGCGGGCGCAGGCGCGGCTGCGGCCGCAGGTGCTTGGCCGGAGCGGGCCATCGAGATCGACGAGACCCACGTCTCAACCGTCCATTCCGCCACGTCGGGCGCAAAGGCAAGTTCGTCGACGAGTTTCTGGACCATGCGCGGTCGCAAGTCGTTCAAGGCGTTGCCAGCAGCAGCGATGTCGTTTGGAATGCCGGCGCGTGCGGCATTCACGATCATCCCAATTTCACGCGGATAGGCGGCTGCCTGTCCACGTAGAGCATTTTGTAGCGCGGCAGCGTCGTTTTCGATTCCTGGCGACGCCGCAAGAACGGCTGCGAGGTTGTTCCTGATTTCGATGTTCAGCATGGGCTTCCTCAGAGGTTGAGTGAGTATAAGTGATTTGCAGTTAGGAAGGATCGTTTAGGCGTGAAAAGAACTCTCATCAATGCTCGAATCGCTTGGGAGTGCGTCCGCCGACGAGGCGTCCGATCTGTTCTCAGCGGCCTTGGGGTCCTCATTGGGACCCTTGCTGTCGTCCTCCTTGGCTCCATTGCGGTTGGCGTCCAGTCGGATATCACTGACCAGGTGCAGAGCATCGGCGCGAACGTTCTTGTGGTTGTGCCTGGCCGCATCACGAGCGGCACGTTTAACCCCAACCTCGGCGGACAGAGCTTCCTTGAAGAGCAGGATGCCAAGGCCCTTGCGAAAGACCCTGGGGTGCTTCGAACCTCGCTTTTCACGTTCGCGGGTGGCTACATCAAGCGCAACGGAAAGACTTTCACGCCGTTCCTGATCGGAACCACGCCTGACTGGTTCGTGATGCACCCGCTGAAGCTCACCGAAGGCCGCGTGTTCAATGAGGCTGATTCGGGCCAGGACGTCTGCGTCATGGGATCGGTGGCCAAGACCGCGCTGTTCGGCGAGGAGTCGGCGATTGGCAAGAAGGTGAAGATCAACGGCCGCGATGTGACCGTGGTCGGCGTGCAACAAGACGCGAAGAGCGAGCAATCGCTGTTCAGCATGTTCAGCCTCCAAAACGTGGTTTACCTTTCCTACCATCGGCTGAAGGAGACGGCGAAGGACGTCCAAACCGACCGCATCTTGCTGCAGATTCGCCCCGATGCCGAGCCGAAGATGCTCCTGAAGCGACTCGACGCCATCCTCTCGAAGCGATTGGACACTGAGCAGTTCCAGGTCCTGACCCAAGAGGACCTGCTCGGCTTGGTCTACCGCGTGATGGGCATTCTCACCTGGCTCGTGACGGGGCTGACCTCGATCGCCGTGCTCGTTGGCGGGGTTGGGATCATGACCACGATGTTGATGGCGGTGGGCGAGCGGACGCGGGAGATCGGCATCCGCAAGACGGTGGGGGCCACGCGTCAGGACATCTTCTGGCAGTTCATCGTCGAATCCGCCGTCCTCGGTGTGATTGGGTCCGTGCTGGGGCTGCTGCTCGCCTACGGACTGGGGGTGCTCATCAAGTCGGCGACCCCGATCAAGCCGCTGATCACCTGGCCGATTGCCAGCTTGGGGCTGGGGATGAGCCTGCTCGCTAGCCTTGGCTTCGGGCTGCTTCCGGCGCAACGCGCCTCAAAGCTGAGCCCGCTCAACGCTATGCAACGCGACGCTTAGTCGTCGTTTTCGTCTTCTCGCCACTTGCCCTTGAGCTTGGTGCCGTCGGTGCTCTGCTCAACGGTGGGGAGTGCATGCGGGAATGAACCACCGGAAAGGCTGCACGTCGGGTCTTGCCCCACGTTGCCTGCCGTGATCACGCCACCTGCCGGGCACGTCGGGAAGGGATTGCGCGAATAGCTCGCCCAAGCCTCTTGGGCATCGAGCGAATCACCGGGTCGCAGGTTCCGATCATAGGCAAATTGATCCTTGGCCGACCGCAGGGCTTTTAGCCCGCGAAGGCAGCTGTCACGAGATGTCCGCCCGCGGCTACTGGTGAAATTTGGGATGGCGATCGCGCACAAAACAGCGATCACGGCCGCGACGATCAAGATCTCAACCAACGTGAATGCTTTTCTCTGATTCATGAGCTCAAGCTCCGTTCCCCACTAGGTTCTTTCCACATCTCGGGGGCCCGACTGGACTGTCTTGCAACAGAAATGCGATAAGGCCCTCTATAGAAAAATTGACCTTTTCATCCGCAAATTTGTCTCACTCCCTTGGAAAACTTGGCCTTCAGTGTTAAGGTATGTGCGATCAACGACCGTTGGGTCGGAGGTTTTTTGTTATGAAGCGTGCTTTTACTCTCATTGAACTCTTGGTGGTCATTGCCATCATCGCCATCCTGGCAGCCATTCTCTTCCCTGTGTTCGCCCAAGCCAAGGTCGCCGCAAAGGCCACCCAGCACCTGAGCAACATGAAGCAGATGATGACGTCGACGTTCATCTACCACGGTGACTACGACGACACCATGATCTCCTGGATCAACCGCAACGGCCTTGCCGGCGGTCAGTACTACCGACCGGACATCATCTCCTGGGTTCAGCAGCTCCAGCCGTACATGAAGAACGGCGCTCCCACGGACTACACGACCCTTCCTGCCAACGGAACCAACGTTCCGCCGACCGGAATGAGCGATGGACCTCTTTGGAACCAAGCATCGTGGCAGCTCATGGCTTCTAAGGCCGACTGCGACCTGGACGACCTGAGCGGTTTCATGCCGGTCCACCAGTTCCACGCCAAGTTCAGCTGGTCCTTCCCGGCCAACAACGTGGGCTACGATCCGGGCAACTTTGCGGCTGACCCCAGCGCAGGAACCACGGCTAACCCGATCTACGCCTTCCCCGGTTCGGACACTCCGTTCCGAACGGCGACGACGGTTGCACTGAACTGGACGATGCAAACTACCCAAGTTCAACGACCCGGCGAAACCATCGTCCTCGGCGATGGCTTCAGCGGAACGGTCCGAAACGGCGGCTCCCCCACGTACCTCACGACCTTCGGTTGCGAAACGGCTGACCTGTATAAGAACGGTTCGGCCTTTGCCTTCATGGACGGCCACGCCAAGTTCATCAAGGGCAACGTCGAGCGCTATCTGACTCAAGATAACGCCGGTCTTTGGTACAAGAAGTACCTGACCTGGGACCGCTAAGTCCCCAGACTCGCATCCCGACCTTGCCTAGCGGCGAGGTCGGGATGACTCCTCACGCCGATGGACTGGAAAAAGTGGATTTTCCCCGCAGCCTGCGGGATTTTGGTGATCGGGGGCCTGATTTTATGGCTCATGAACCGACCGCCAAAAGAAGAGCCAATGGACGCCAAGACGGTCTACTACACGGGACCGATGAAGTCGAAGTCGCTGGATAGCTGGGGCGATGCCCAGGGCAACGCAAGCGACAAGTCCACCGCTGATCGTCAAGCGTCAGAGTTCCAGCAGCGCTGGAACAGTAAACAACCTCAAGGAAGTAGCAAATGAAATTGATTCAATGGGCAACGGTTGGCACCCTCCTTGGTGGCGTCCTCCTCGTGGGATGCAACAAGGAAGAGAAGGCCGATGTGCCGAAGGGAACCACCTACTATCAAGGTGAGATGCAGCGGAAGGGCGACTTCCCTGCTCAGAAGGAAAAGGACAAGAAGAAGCCGGGCTTCTCGGCTCCAGACTAGGCCTTCTTCGCTCTCGATGACTCCAAAACAACGACGGGCTTGCTGATCAGCAAGCCCGTCGTTGTTTTTCTGAGCAAGGGGGAGTGCTTAGTTTCCGCCCGTCTTCGGCTTCGGATCGGCTGCCGGAGTGCCGCCCTTCGACTTCGGCTTGCGCGTCTTGGTGGAAGGCATGGTCTCACCGCCCTTGGCCTTCGGCTTTCGGAGGTAGTTGACCTGAATCTTGTTGGCGTCGATCGTGTTGCCCTTCACCGGACCCCAGACCGAGACGTTGCAACCGCCGACGAGTTCGTCGAGCTTCACAGCCTTGCCAGCCTTGTCCATGATCGAAGCCTTGCCCACGTTGACGGTGAACTTGCCCTTTCCGTTGGCGAGCATGAACGAAGTGGCAGTCGGCTTGCCCGAGGTCATGCCGCTGGTCTTCGTCTCGCCCGAGGTCGCGGCCGGAGGTTTCTTGGGGCCTTTCGCTTTGGCTTTCGTGGTGCCTTGAGCAAAGGCCATCGAGGGGACGAGCATCGCAATAGCGAGCAGACTGCTCGCCTTCATGAGTCGGTTCATATGCTTTCTTGAGTTCTCCTTGTGAAAAGAGGCCGGAACGGGGGTCGAAAGGGCTCTCGTCCGTGCGCCAAATCTATTTAACAGCGTTTAGGGAACCGACGTTCCGGTCTCGCCCGCAATATTGCGGCGAAATCACTCGTTTGAGTCGGGAACGGTTAGGAATTGGCGCAAGCCGCCCATGTCGCCGTTGGTGAGGATCGCGATGACGTCGCCCTCGCCGATCCAGCTGTCCAACTTGGCCTGAAGAATCCGCCCCCAGTCGGGGAGCTTGCCCTCCTCGATCGAGAGAGCAAAGGCGTTCATGCCCTGTGATTCCAGACGGCGAACCAACGCATCGGTGTTCAAGCGATCAGCTTCCGCATAGCGCTCGGGACGGTCGAGGGCGCCGATGAGCACGCCTGCCGCGCCTTCGAAGCACGATTCGAGCTCCTTCTGGAGCAGGTTGCGCGTGGTTGTGTTCGACCGCGGCTCGAAGGCAACCCAAATCCGCTGGGTGGGAAATCGCTGGCGAAGGGCGGCCAGGGTCTGCCGGATCGCGGTCGGGTGGTGGGCAAAGTCATCGACGACGACGTTGCCGAGGTACGACCCGATGACCTCGAGCCGCCGTCGCGGCAGCTTGTAGCTCCGCACCGCCGACTTGATGACCGCCGACGGGATGCCAATGAACTTGGCAGCGGCGATGGCAGCGATCCAGTTCAGCGCGTTGTATTCACCCTGCGCTTCGGATTCGAGCTTCAGCTCGATCCCCTCGGGTCCGACGACGTGGAAGCGATTCCCGCTCGCCGAGGCGTCGAGGTCGACGAGCCTCCAGTCGCACGATTCGGACTTTCCAAAGGTGACGTATGGCGAAACCAGACTGGGAATCAGGCCCATCACGTTCGGGTCGTCGCCATTGAGGATGAGCAGGCCGTTGCGGGGCACGAGGCGGGCAAACAGCCGGAACGACTTGATGATTTCCTCGAGCGAGTCGAAGATGTCGGCGTGATCGAACTCGATGTTGTTGATGATCCCGACGTCCGGGCGGTAGTGAAGGAACTTGCTTCGCTTGTCCCAATAGGCGGAGTCGTATTCGTCGCCCTCGATGACAAAGTAGCCGCGACTGGTGTTGTGGAGTTCGCGGTCGCAGGGACGGCACGAGTTTTCAAAGTTGCCCGGAACGCCGCCGATCATGAACCCCGGCCGGAGCATCGCCACTTCAAGGATCCAGGCGAGCATCGACGTGGTTGTCGTCTTCCCGTGGGTTCCGGTGACGACCATCGAGGTGTTCATCGCGATGAGCTTGCTGCCGACGAGCTGGGGCAGCGAGACGATCTCGTAGCGGTTCTCCAGCGCGAACTCGAGCTCCTCGTTGCCGCGCGAAACCGCGTTGCCGACGACGATCTTTGATGGCCGGAAGGTGTTGAGCTGTTGCGGGCTGAATCCGGGAAAGACCTGAACTTCGTTTCGCTCGAGGTAGCTCTTCATCGGCTCGTAGAGCTTCTCTTCCGAACCTGCGACCCGGTCGCCGAGCGTGCGACAAGCAGCGGCAACGCTACCCATTGCAGTTCCTCCGATCCGGACAAAGTAAAGCGACTCCACAGCTGTCCATGAGTGTATCGGATTCTAGGTACCTTCATGGGCATGATTGCCCTCGCAACTTGTATCGGCATGCCTGAATTAGACGTCGACGCTGACATCTTGCTTGAAGAATTCCACCGACAGGGCGCCGAAGCCGAGTGGGTGGCGTGGGACGATCCGACGACAAATTGGAGCGACTTTCGGGCAGTCATTCTGCGCTCGACGTGGGACTATCCCGAGCGGATGCACGAGTTCCTGCCTTGGTTGAGCAGAGTCAAAGAGGCGACGACGGTGCTTAATCCCGTCGACCTGGTCACGTGGAATCTCGATAAGCGCTACCTTCTTGACCTCGAAGCGAAGGGCATCCAGATTGTCCCCACTGCGTTCTTTGAAGGCAAAGTGGGCGAAATCCCCGCGGAGGACATCGTCATCAAGCCCACCGTCTCGTGCGGGAGCATGAACACGAAGCGGTTCCTGCCCGAGCAGCACGAGGAGGCCAAGGCCTTTGCGGAGAGCCTCATTGGCGACTGGACACTCATGGTTCAGCCGTACGTCTCGAGCGTGGAAGACGGCGGCGAGATCTCCGTCGTTTGTCTAGCCGGTCAGCCATCGCACGCGATCATGAAGATGCCGCGCTTCGCCGATGGGCATGAATCGGTCAGCCTCACGACACTTACGGACGACCTGCGCGAGGTCGCGGTGAAGGTCCTCGGTGCGATTGATTCGGAATGGCTCTACGCCCGGGTGGATGTGATGCGGTGGGAAGACGGATCGTGGGTGCTCAGCGAACTGGAACTCGTTGAGCCAAGCCTCTTCCTGAGCCACGCCCGTGGAGCCACCGAAGTGCTCGTCACGGACACCCTCAAGCGGCTGCGAGCTTAGTTCGCGCCCGTCGAGCTAGGAAGCAGGGTCTTGAGCGCGGCCAGCCACCGCGACGACAACAGCGATGCCCCAAGGCTGTTCGGATGGACAAGGTCAAACGTGTCCTTCGAGCAGTCGAAACCAGTGTTCAGGTCGGCGATCCGGATCGGCGATCCAGGCTGGTCGAGCCGCGCCGCGATCGCTTCAATCCTCGCGTTCAGACCCTCGACGTCATAGGTCACGTTGCCAATCGGCGGAATCTTGCCGAGCACGATCCGCACCGACGGGTTCGCGGCTCGAATCCGGCCGATGAGGCTTTCGATGCCTTGGGCCGCGCCCTCCGAGGTTCCGCCTGAGATGAGATCGTTGCTGCCCGCGAGGAGGAGCACGATGTCGGGCTGGGCACTCGCGAGCCAACCGTCAACATTGGCGAGGAGCTGGGGCGTTGTGTAGCCCCAATGGCCTTCGTGGTCCCAATCAAAGTCGGTTTGAGGCGGTTCACCCCACGGCGTCCCCCGTTGCGAACCGACGAAGTCGACGTTTGCGCCTTGGGCCTGGAGCGCGAGCCATAGGTCGCGGCGGTAGCCGATGTTCTCGGTGGTGCCTTGGGTGAGCGAATCGCCGAGCGGCATCACGCGCAAGGTCCGCACGGAAGGCGTAATGGAAACGCCACCGCCTCCGCATCCCCAGAGTGCCGACGCAAACAGAAACCCGACCAACAACCTCGCTCTCACGAGGTAAATGGTCGGGATTGTGCCCGCAGAAGTGCAGGGTTATCGGCTGATTCGATCGGTGCCGACGTAGGGACGCAGGAGCTCGGGGACAAGCACGCTGCCATCCGGCTGCTGGAACGTCTCCAGGATCGCGCTGAAGAGCCGCGGGGTGGCAAGGCCCGATCCATTGAGCGTGTGCACGAACTCTGGCTTCTCGCCTTGGGCCCGTCGGAACCGGACATTGAGCCGTCGGGCCTGGAAGTCGCCAAAGTTCGAGCAGCTCGAGATCTCAAGGTACTTCCCGACGCCAGGCGACCAAAGCTCGAGGTCATAACACTTCGCGTTCGAAAAGCTCATGTCGCCGCCGCACAGTAGCACCACGCGGTAGTGGATGCCCAGCCGCTGGAGGATGACCTCGGCGTCCTTCACGAGGAGTTCAAGCTCGTCGTAGCTCTCCTCGGGGCGCGCAAACTTGACCAGTTCAACCTTGTCGAATTGGTGCATCCGCAACAGGCCGCGGGTGTCCTTACCTGCCGCACCCGCTTCTCGCCGGAAGCAGCTCGAATAGGCCGCGAGCTTGGCGGTGAGCATCTCGTTGGGCAGGATCTCGTCCCGGTACAAGTTGGTGACGGGGACCTCGGCGGTCGGGATCAAGTAAAGCCCGTCGTTGGTCTTGTAGAGGTCTTCGCCGAACTTCGGCAGCTGGCCGGTGCCGAGGAGCGATGCCTCGTTGACCAAGTACGGCGGGAAGATCTCGCGGTAGCCGTGCTCAAGCGACTGGACGTCGATCATCCAGTTGAACAGCGCGCGCTGGAGCCGAGCGCCCAGTCCGGTGTAGACCGCGAAGCCGGAGCCGCTGATCTTGGCCCCGCGTTCGAGGTCAAGCAGGTTCAGCTCGTCGGCGACTTCCCAGTGCGGCTTGGGGTTCTCGGCGTAGACCGGCTTCTCGCCCCACTCTCGGACGACCACGTTGTTCTCAACGTCCAGGCCCTCGGGCACGCTGGCGTGCGGAGTGTTCGGGAACTCGAGTTCGAGGTCGCGCAGGCCGGCTTCGAGGTCTCGCTCGCGGCCCTCGCCTTCGGCAATTCGATCCTTCAGCACCTTGGTGTGGGACTTGGCTTCTTCTGCCTCGTCCTTCTTGCCCATGCCCATGAGCATGCCAATCGACTTGCTAATCCGATTCATTTCCGCCTGGTCGGCCTGGAGCGACGTCTTCAATTCGCGGAGTTGCGAATCGAGGCTCAACCACTGATCGAGGGACGACGACACATCAATCCCCTTTCGGAGCGCGCCCGCCTTCACGGCGGCAGGATCGTTTCTGAGGATGTGACGGTCGATCATGACGCCAAAAGGGTACCCGAGCCTGCGCTAGGTTCAAATTGGGACGTTCGGCCATGCCGCCTGAACATGTTGGGCCGCCCGCCGTTGTGCGCACCAGCAATTCATCGGGGTGAGTAAAACGATTGCAAAAACTGTCGGATCGGCCTAAACTGGGCCCATTCGTGGTGGCGAACTGAGTTCCCTCGCTGCTGCATTGCTGGTGAAAACAACATGAACTACAAAATGAAATGGGCTGGGTTGATCGCCATCACCGCGCTCGCCCCCTCTCTCGTCCTCGCTCAAGATCTCGGAAAGAGACCTCCGACACGGGCTGGCGCCAAGCCGACCGAAATGAAGATTAGCGGCATGCTCAGCGGCGACGTCAAGGGCGGAAAGTTTGTCCTTGCGAACAAGGAAGGCAAGGTCAATGTTGACGCAGGCAACCTCAAGGCTCTCGATAAAAGCGGCAAGTCGTTTGACCTCGCTAAGCTCGGCGGGGGGTCGAACCTGACGGTTTGGGGCATGAAGGAAGGCATGACCCTCAAGGCCAACAAGATTCAAGTCAATTTCTCGCGATCGGCTGAGTTTCTCGCCGCCCACCCTGAGTATGCGAAGGGAATGAAGAGCCCACGTGACATTGGCAGCGGTCAAGCGACGGGTAAGCGCAAGGGCAAGGGCGTCGTTTCGCCACGCGACCCTGCTACGGGTCAGTCATCGGGAAAGAGCAAGGGCAAGGGCAAGGGCGTTGTTTCGCCACGCGACCCAGCTACGGGTCAGTCATCGGGTAAGAGCAAGGGCAAGACGGCTCAGGATACTGGCTCAGGACAAGCGACGGGTAAGCGCGGGCATGGACCAGTCAGCAAGACCCCGAAGGCAACCCCTCCTCCTGCGAAAGTCGGCGGCTAAGGCTCCCCGCTTTCAGTTAAGTTTCTGTCGTTGTCCCTTCGCTGAAAGAGGGGACACCGATTTTGCTTGTGCAACCTAGTAGCGAAGATCGTTGTCCTGGCAATCAACTTGGGCTATTCTAGAGTCCATGAGCCTCATCGTTGCTCTCCTTGCCGTCAAAGCGGGTCAGGCCGGTTCGCGCGACCAAACGAAGCCGCTTCCCCCTTTCGTCAGCTTTCAGCGCGTGAACGACCGCAACTTGATCACGGTGAACAACCCGGAGCAGATCACCGCGGTCGACCTCGGGGACGCAAACCAGGGCAACACGGTCATCTATCGGGACACGATTGCACCGGGCAAGTATCGCGACTGGTTCGAGCACACCAACCGATTTGGCCTCACGATTGGCTACGGCATTTCGATCGTGAATCCGGGCACCACCCCGGTCACCGTTACCTACTGGAATCGAGGCTTCACGACCGGATTCAACGGCGGCACGCCCTTCAGCCTCATGTTTGGCAGCTATCCCGCCAACGGCACCGCGAACGTCATCCAGCCCGGCGCACGCTTCTGGCTATGGCGCAACGACAACTCCGTGACCAACACCACGTTCTTCAGCGGCGTGGTTGACTTCGACGTTGCGGGTGGCTCAGTGGTGGTTGAAAACATCGCCTATCGCTCGTTCTCGGCCCTCACCGGAACGCGAAGCTATCAGGGCTACATCCAGCGAATTGAGCCCGATGGCACCCACTGCGCGCGCCAGTACAAGGGCATGGCAGACACCGCAACCGTGCAGTCCCAGCCGATGGACTTTCGCATCTTTGAGAATTCTGTTGGACCGCAGCTCGTCCGATGTTCGGACTACATTCTCGCCACCGGTGGCAACTATCCGGTCGTGGCCCGCAACTACTGGTTCTCCAACATCGGCCCGGGCCAAAACACCCAGGCAACAACCTCGGACATGGTCTCTTGGAACATGCCCGGCTGGGGACTGATTAACCCGGTGACCCAAAGTGACGGCGAAGGCAAGTATCCCAACCTTGGCAACTGGGCAGTTTGCTACATCGTTCGCGGCTCGGTGACGAACCTCGGGACGTCATCCAAGACCGTAACCTTGAACCTCCAGGCCCCGGCCGGCGGCGGATCGCCGATTGCCTATCGGGAAAGCGACGGCGTCTGGCGACAGCTGAAGATCAACGCGGGTCAGAACGTGGCGTACTACACGTTCACCGTTCCTGGTGGCCAAAAGGTTGACTTCGACGGTCGCTACATCCTTGGCGGACCGGGCGCGGGCAGCCTGAAGAACACTGTCGTTGTGAACTAATCGGCTTCCGAGGCCGCCTTGCGCAATCGGTCCATCACCGCGCGCCAGGCGGGCTCTGCCGGTGGCCTTTGGACGTAGATCACGCGCAGGCCGAGCTCGTCGAGCTCAAAAAGCACATCAAAGAGCCGCTGGGCGTACTTCACGGGGTCGGTCGGCATTTCCCGCTGGTTGGGTCCCTCGGCTGGCCCGAGGACGAGTCCTGCCTGGCTCGGCTTGAGGCTCGGGACGAGGCGAACGCGCGTTTTCGGCGCGTAATGGCGGCGGTATTGCCCCGGAGCGAGGATTCGCTTTGCCTTTTTCGGGATCGTAACCGCCTGGCCAGCGGCCGCCTCGATCTCCTCGATGCTGAGTCCACCCGGCCGGAGGAGGATGAGCTTGTCGCCCTCGACGCCGATCACGGTGCTTTCGATGCCGACCCGCGCGGGGCCGCCATCGAGGATGAAATCCACCTTCTTGCTCAGCTTGGCGTCGATATGCGGCACCTTGGTCGGCGAGAGGCTCATGAAGGGGTTTGCGCTTGGCATCGCGAGGGGCTGACCCAGGCGCTGGAGCAGGCTGAGCGCGACGGGATGGGCAGGAACGCGGATGGCGACGGTTTGGAGGCCGCCCGTGGCGGCGAGGAGCACCTTGTCTGACTTCGGGAGCACCAGCGAGAGCGGTCCAGGCCAGAACCTGTGGGCAAGCGCGACCGCAATCTCGGGCATCTCGCTCACGAGCTCCTTTGCACCGTCGAGGTCGGCGACGTGGTGAATCAACGGGTTGTCGGCGGGACGTCCTTTCGCCTTGAAGATGGCCTTTACTGCGGCGGGGTTCGTCGCGACGGCAGCGAGGCCATAAACCGTTTCCGTGGGCACGATACCGAGCTTCCCTTCCTCCAGGGCTTGGGCGGCGAGGGCGATGTTTGCGCGGGTTGGTTTAAGGATTCTCATCGTCGCGCGGCCTCCATCATCGATTCCCTGGGGGCGGCGAGCCCCGTCCACCATTCAAAGCTGAGCGCAGCCTGTTCCACCAGCATCGGCAGTCCGTCTTGCACTTGCCATCCGTGCGCCTTAGCCTCGTCGAGGAACGGCGTGTTGCCGGGTAAAAGGTCGACCGCCCAGCCTTTGCCTTCGCGCCATTCGATCAGCAACGCATCACCGCTCAGAGAGGCCGAGGTCGCGTTGATCACAAGGTCAAAATCGCTCAGTTCAAGGCTTTCTACGACGGGGAGGCCCAAGCTCTCCGCTCGCGAGCGATTCCGGCCCCAAACGCTGACCCGGCGGCCTTTGGCTCCGGCGGCGATGGACCGCGCCGAACCACCGGTGCCGAGAATGAGGGCGTTGGTGAACGCCGGCGCGGTCGCCCAGAAGCCGGGCCCATCGAAGTTGCGCCCTTCGCGGGTGGCGAGGTTCAGGCAGTTGGAGGCTGAGGCCGCGCTGGCGACCTCGTCGAGGTTGGCTGCCCATTCAGCGGCAAGGCCCTTGTGGGGAATGGTGACATTCACGCCTTGGTAACCAAGTGCTTGGAGCTGTTCTAGTGCGCTGGTGAACTCATCAGAGGGCACTTGTATGCGCACATACTTATAACCCAGTTGATGAACGGCATAGGCGGCATGATGGATCTGGGGCGAACGACTGTGGTCGATGGGGTCGCCGAGTACGGCGAAATCCGCCTTCGGTGCCTCGCGCCAAGGGAAGAACTCTGCCATCACGACTTCGACCGAAAGGCAAAGAACCGCTGGCCGAGGAAGTTCCACACGGCGACGAAGAGCGCAGCCAGAACCGTGGCGACACCGAGGCTGAGCGTCGGGTGTCCGGAGATGATCTTATCGAGCCGCGTGGTGATGAAGGTGTTGAGAAAGAGGCCGATGATTGAGATCGTGTAGAACTTCACCAATTGGCGCGAGCGGTCCTCGGCGGACTGGATCTCGAAGGTCCAACGTCGGTTCCAAACGAACGAGTTGTACATCGCGACGAGCGCGGCAAAGAGGATGAACGGGGGATAGGCCTGCTTGCCCGGTTCATGCCACGGCCACCACGTGAACGACTTCTCCAGCCATTCGCCTGCGACCTGGGAAAGCAGCCGACCATCGACCTTGATGAACCGGCACAACATGAAACGGATCGTCGCGTCGATAAAGAAGCTCGTAGCACCGACTACTACGAATCGAAAGAGCTGCGTGTTGATCGAATTCTGGGCCGATGACCGCGTTTCCGCGTCGATCCCTTCAACGGGGTTTTCGGCCTCAACGAGCACGCGATAGAGCCGGCTCCGCATGAACCGCTCGCCCATCCGGCTCACCTTCGTGCCGATGAAATCCTTCGGTGAGCGCTGCTTCACCCAGACCGCTTCGATACCCGTTCGGTTCGCGCCGAGAACGTCGGTGAAGAGCTGATCGCCGATCATGATTGCCTCGTCGGCATTCACCCCAAACTTGGAAAGCGCACTGAGAAACATCGTCCGCGAGGGCTTGAACTTCCCTTGCATCACAGGAATTCCGAGCCGGTCGGCGAGGCGATGGAGCCGCTCCGGATGGCGCGTGTTGCTGAGCAAAGCAAGGTGGAAGCCGAGCGCCTTGGCCCGGTCCAGCCACGCAAGGACGGGCTCGGTGAAGTTCTCCTTTCGCCAGTCGACCAACGTGTTGTCGACATCGAGAAGAATCAGCTTCTTGCCACGGTCGCGAAGCGCCTCTAGGTTGATCTCTTCCACCGTGTCGAGCGCGCGCGCAGGACAGAACGGCCGGAAGAAGCCACGCAGTTCGTCGCGTTGGAATTCGCCGGTTCGAAAGCTCATTTCTGGGCCGCCTTTCGCGCTGCGATCATCTTCTTCACGTTCACAAGGTGCTCTTCGTAGGTCTTGGCAAAGAGACTCGTTTCATTTGGTAAGCCCACATAGTAAAGGAAGTCCGACTTCGTTGGACTCGCCGCCGCACGCAGGCTCTCCATGCTCGGCGAGCAGATTGGCGTCGGGGGGAGACCCGCGACCTTATAAGTGTTGTAAGGCGAGACCGTCTCGCGCACCTCGCGACCGGTCGGATCCTTCCAAACCTGCTTCGCATAAAGTACGGTCGCGTCGATCTGGAGCTTCATCCCTTTCGCAAGGCGGTTTTCGATGATCCCCGCGACAAGTCCACGCTCGTCCTTGCGGCTCGCCTCCAGCTCGACCATCGCCGCAACGTTCACGATGTGATCGAGGTTCTTCGGCTGATTGAGGCCATCCCAAACCTTCTTTTCAAAGGTCTTCAGCTGGGTTTCGATGACCTCGCGCGGGTCCATCTCGGGGGCAAAGTTGTAAGTGTCCGGGAAGAGGTAGCCCTCCAGGCTCGTCTTTGGCAGCGGGAAGCTGACCGACGAGGCAAATGCGGCGGGGTCGTTTACGAGGGCCATGTAGTCCTTCGCCTTACAAACGCCTTCGGATTCCAGTCGCTTCGCCGCGCGGCTCGCCCATTCGTTCTCGCGCAGCCTTACCTTCAACACCACCGGCAGCTTCAGAGCGTTCAAGACCTCGTCCGCAGTCATGCCGGGATGGAGTCGATAGCTGCCCCGCCGCACCCTCGAGCTCGTGCGCTTGTACTTGGCATACCAGCCGAGCGCGCCCGCATCGCGGATGATCTTCGCCTCTTCCAGCTTCCGAAATGCCTCGGTGGAATCCAAATTCTCGCGGAACCGAATGACCTTGTCCGGGCCAGAAGGCAGCTGCGCAAGGCCCGAGCGCACCTTGGTGACAAAGAGGCCGCCGCCAAGCAGGACGAGCACCCCGGTGCCCGCAAGGACCTTTCGAACCGCTTTAGCCACGCGCGGCCACCCACCTTTCGAGGATCAAACAAGCCGCATTGCCATCGACCGCCTTTCGCCGCGCCGAGCCCTTGAGTCCGGCTTCGAGCATCGTCTGATGCGCGGTCACGCTGGTGAAGGCTTCATCCACGGTTTCGACCGAGGCGCCAAGGCCCCGAAGTTCATCAACTAACTTGCCCACAACACGGCTCATTCGAGAGTCGGCCTCGAACTCTGGAATTCCGACGACGATCATGCTGGCTTCTTCCTCTTTCGCTTTGGCAAGAATCGCCGCCGCATCGACCCTTAGGGTACCGCTGGCAGCGAGCGCGGGGCGGGGGGAGAAGATGCCAAATTCGGCCTCGCCCACTGCGAGTCCGATTCTTTTGCCGCCAAAGTCGACGCCGAGAACTCGGTTCAACGGAAGGCCCCCAGAACCACATCGCGAAGCCCGGGGACGATGGAAAGTGCTTGATCCTTTGGATGGGGGTTGCCCTTGAAGTCGCAAAAATCGCCACCCGCCTCGCGGAGGATCAGGTCGAGCGCGTGGATATCCCAGGGCGAAACAATCGGGTCGATCATCGCCTCGATCCGGCCGGTGGCAACGAGCGCATGACCATAGGCGTCGCTCCAGCCGCGGATGGCGAGCGCGCCCGAGAGCTCCCGGACCACGGGGTCGAGCCGGTGGTGCTTATGCATGGATTGAAGTCCACCCACCGAGATGACGGAGTCTTCCAGCCGGGTCGCCTTGCTCACTTGGCAAGGTTCACCGTTCCAGAAGGCGCCTTTGCCTCTTTCTGCCCAGACGACCTCGTTCAGGCTTGGCATCGCGCAGATTCCGAGCTGGGTCTCGCCCCCTTCTTCATAGCTCAGGAGCGTGGCATAGAGCGGAACGCCGGCAAGGAACGACTTGGTCCCGTCGATGGGGTCGATCACCCATCGCCGGTCGGTGGTGCCGGTGGTCCCGGTTTCTTCGCCAAGGACAGAAACCCCGGGGTCGTCCTTTCGGAGCTCGGCGACGATGAAGGCCTCGATGGCGCGATCGGTTTCGGTCACCGGCGACTGGTCGGCCTTTCGCTCAAACCTCTTGGGCCGCGCGAACCCTTCCCTTGCGATCTCCCCTGCCTGGCGCACGATCTCAAGGGCCTTGTCGATTCGGGAGGGCATGGACACTTGGTAGTTTGAACGATAAATTGAGCGCTTTGTATCCTGATCGCGGGTTTGGTGGGTAAAATCGTCGGACCAGACGTGGGGGCATAGCTCAGCTGGGAGAGCATCTGCTTTGCAAGCAGAGGGTCAGGGGTTCGAATCCCCTTGCCTCCACCAATCAACAGATTTGATGTTTACGAGGCCGTTTTCGACGGTCTCGTTTTCATTTCGAGTGGTCGTTTCAGCCAGATTTAGCATCAAATCGAACGCTTCGAACATCTCCACTTCGAGCTTTCCGTCCACCCAAGAGGAGTTCGAGAGCATAAATTGGAGCAACTCCCGCTTCTGTTCGGAACTTGCCATTTTGAACCTAGAATGGGCGGTTGAGCTCAGTTCGAGAATCCGCATCGCGTCATCGATAGAAGCGGGTTCGGCCCGGTCAATCGCGGCGAGTTCTAGTTGAAGCTCGGTGATCCGGGACTCCCACTTTGCGCGGGTCTCGCGGTAGAATTCGGTCGAGATATCGCCATCGAGCTTGTCCGTGTAGAGCTTCTCTAGCCGAGTTCGGATCGTTGCGATTTCTTGGCGGATCGCCGTTTCTCGCTTTGCCCTTTTCACGTGGCGGTCCTTGTCGGCTTCCCTCAGGGCGTCCTTCACCCAGTCGAAGACTTCCTGAGGGACGATCAGGCGCTGGAGAACCTCGAGAAAGGCTTCCGTGATCTTCGCTTCTGCAACGTACGGACGGCCACACTCGGCCCGCCTCTCGCCCGTGCAGTGGTAGTAAACGTATTTGCCCTTCTTGAGCTCACCCGTCATGACTTTGCCGCACTGACACCGGATCATGCCGCGATAGGTGAACTCCATGCTTCCATAGCCGGTATTTCGTTGCCCTCGGCCCGTTCTCACCGCCTGAACTCGGTCCCAAATCTCTTTGGTAACCAAGGGCTCATGAACTCCGAGCGTCTCTTGGCCATTCCAGCGGATGACGCCGTAATAGGCCGGGTGCTTGAGAAGCTGATCAATCGCGCTCTTGGGTAGGTGAAGCCCCTTCTTTGAAGTCAGGCCAATCCGCCGAGCAAACTTGGTGAGAGTCTCCAGCGAGTGCCTGCCACTGGCGTATTCGTGGAAGAGTTCACGCACCAGGTGCGCCCGAGCGGGATCCGGAACGATGGTCTTTCGCTTTGTTCCAGGCTCAACAGCGTTGAGATATCCAAGTGGCGCATGGGTGGGATAGATGCCTTGCGCCGCCTTCTCATTCAGCCCTTTTCGGATTTCCTCGGAAAGGTTGTCCACGTAGTTCTTGGCCATCAGAACGCGAATGCCGTGCATGAACTTGTCCTGGCTCTTCGAGGACTCACCGATGACCATGCTGTCCTTTACGAAGTGAAGTTCGACGCCGAGGTGATCTACCTTCACGTAATCCGCGAAGTTTCGGTACAGGCGGTCCACCTTTTCGACGAGGATCACGTGGCCGGGATTTGCTTCCAGGAACTTCAGCATCGCGCCGAAGGCTTTCCGCCCTGATTGCTTGGCCGTCTCGGCTTCGGTGAACTCACGCACCACATCGACTTGTTGCTCCGCCGCATAGGCCCTCAGAAGGCGAAGCTGGGCGTCCACGCTGAAGCCTTCGGCCTCTTGCTCTTTAGAGCTGACGCGGGCGTAGATCACGGCCTTGGTTCGCGTGGCGATCTGCTTCTTCACCCACGCCTCCTTCGGTTCGACATCGTGACCGGGATGAGCGAGTCATCCTTACTGAGCTTGTTCATTCCCGCGACCGCGCCTTTCACACCCAGTTTGGTGAGGGCCGATTCGAGCATCAGGTTAACGCGCTCAACCGATATGCCGCTTTGAAGCGAAATCTCCTTGATTCCTTTGCCTTCCGCCGATAGGTTTAGGATCTGGTACTCCATCACCTTAAGCCGTTTGGGCGAATGCTTGGGAGCTTCGACCCTTCCGTAGAGCGGAAGCTGGCTCTGCAATCTCCGAATCGTTGGCGCGGCCATCGCGACCGCGTCTGGAACAGACTTCGCGTTAAGCTTTTGCATGGCTCTGCTCAAAAGGGCATGGGCATTCGTCGGCGTCGAGTTGAAGAACTTGGCGATCTGAACATAGTTTGCGCCGTCTCCGGCATGCTTCAGCGCGGCAAGTTCCCTCGGTGTTAGGCTTCCTGGCCCATCAAGTTTCCCGGTTCGATACCGCTCGGCTCCCCGCAGGACCTCTATTTCAATGGGAGAGTCTCTAAAGACAAGCTTCAGCTCAAGCCATTTCCGATCTTCCTTGGCGAATACTCTTAGTTCCTCGATGGTGATGTGAAGAGCCTCACGTCGTTCAGCATCGGTGAGACGACCCCAGATTTGGTCGAACCTCGGAAGAATTGCTTTGGCTTGTCGAATGAGGTGCTCTTGGGTATCGGTTCGCTCAAGCGCCTTGTCGATCTCCGCCAGTTCCGCTTCGAACTTCAGCTTGGTGGCCTGGATCTCGTCCAGTTTTCGCCTGGCTTGGGATTGGGAAAGCACCTTCTTCGCAAGGGAATCGAGAATGACGTCTTCACGTTCGTTCCATTCGGAAAGACTCTTGCGAACCTCCGCCGCTCGTTTCACAGTCGATTCACCCTGCCCCCGCACGAGCGACTCGATCTCACTTTCGATGGAGTCGAGAACTTCCGGGTCCCTCGCGAGGCTTGCAAGCTCCGCGACAACCAATTCTTCGAGCGACTTTGCCGAGACATAAACATGAGCCCCGTCAGAGGAATCCGAACGCCCCAGGCAACGGTAGCCAGGATGCTCTGTATGGAAGGAACCTTGCAGCCTTTTCCCACAGTGTCCGCAGGTTGCGATGCCGCTAAATAGTCGGAAGGGCTGAGTGTGGGCAACGCCCTTGAGCCGCTTTCTGTTGCGTTCAAGACGGGCTTGGATTTGGGCCAGCATCGACTCATCGTAGTAACGGTGCTCAAAGTGAATGCCCTGAATCAGTGAGCCGTCAGGCGAGCGTACAAGTCCAGCGTGCGTTGGATTGACCAGGACGAGATTCACGGTGTTCGCGCGCCACTTGCCGACCGACTTCTTGTGCGGAACACTTTCGACGTTGAGTTGGTCCGCGATTCCTTGCTCGCTCAGCCCCGAAAGATACATGTGAGCGATCCGCTTGACGATCTCGCCCTCTTCCGGAACAGGAACGATATTCGGGCGTCTGCCAGCGTGCTCCTCCGGTTCTTCCTTCCGCCAACCGAACGGAATCGTCCCCTGATAATAGCCCTGAGTCCGACGATAGTCGAGAACCCGCTTGATGTTGTCGCTATTCTGAAGTCGTTGATACTCGGCAACTTGCGCCAACACCCCTTGAGCCATTTGACCGGCCAAAGACTTGTCGAAGTGATCGGCGACCAAGATGAAGTCGATCCCCTTTGGCTTCATGATCTCATTGTAGAGAGTGATAAAGCCCGCGTAGTCGCGGTAGATTCGGTCGAGGCGGTACGCCGCAACGTGGCTAAACTTGCCTTGCTTAAGGCCGACTAGCATCTCCCAGAGCATTTTGCGGTCACGGGGTCGCCGCTCAGTTTGCCATGGCTTGGGTCCCCGCCCACCGCTAATCCCAAGATCTGCAAAGCGCTCATAGGTGAAAGCATCGCCATGCAGCTCCCGAATCTTTGCCAGGACGGTTGCTTCTTGCTGCTCGATGGACATGCCTTCAACCGCTTGATCCACCGTTGAGACCCTGATATAGATGGCAATGTGTGGAACCCTCATAGTTAGTCATCCTCGCAAAGAGTCACTTGGTTCTCGACTGATCTTAAGTCTATCACATTTTGGTATCTTTTAACAGATGTCTCAGTGTGTACATTATTCTGTTTAACATCAGGTTCAACGGGGCTTTGATCTTCTTCGGAATGAGCGATTCGCACCGCTGACCTAGCGACAATAGATGCGAAGGCTTGGATGCTACTCGCCCTCGTCTGAGGTGGATAGATCGTTGGGTAAAGGGGCTTCCGGGGCATCGGTTTCCTCGACCGGGAGCTCTGCTAGAAGCAGGAGAAAACGTACGATGCGCTCTTTGCATTCGGAGCTGTAAACTTCTTGCAAAGGTGATTTGTGGCTTTCTGCGCTCTTGAACTGATCCGGCACTTGTCGATCGTTTCCCGGCAGGAATTTCGGAGGGGCGATTGAAGGGCGAAATCCCGAAATCAGGGTCTGAGACCAGGGTGAAGCCGCCTGAACTTCTAAAAGAGGCGGATGAACTTCGAAGTCAGACTAGGCTTGTTCAAGCCCAAGCGCACGGACATGCCGGAATTGCATTTCTTTTCGACTTGATCGTCACCGACCCGGCTAACTCGGCACTCAAACATCGTCTGATGGAGGCCTTTAAGTCTGAGCCATCTGCCCGTGAAGAGGTCGAGGCCCTGGCCGGAATCATCGAGACCGAAGCGCTGTTCTTCAATCTGCACCCGTTTCTCCTTGCCACCGCGATGATTTGGTGGGGCAAGGAAGCGGACCTTGCTGAAAATGAAACAGGGGGCAGTTCAGATTGGCAGGTCCTCCCAATCGCAATTCAGAACCATCGAAGGGAACTGCGAGATGAATTCCGATTTCTCGCGAGAGAAATTGAAGACCTGTTCCGGGGCTCAGGTTTGGAGCCTGATGTTTCGATCAAGATGCTCAAAGCCAAGTGTAAAGCGCTGGAAAAGGGTTTGGACACCCTTCAAAAGAGCCTTGACGGGCATCAGCTCAAGCGAAAAAAGCTATTCTACGCGAACTCAAAAAACGAGATTAGGGCGTACTATCTTCTCAGAGTGAAAAAGCTCCGCACGACCAGCCGAGAGGTTTCAGATTTGCTTCGGCATGCGGGCGAACACTACGACATGAGTCAACGTAACGACCGACTCCGTGCCCAGAAAAGGGTTCATGATTGGGCGCGCGCATTCGAGAAACGACTAGACGCACTAATGCTCGACGCGGGCTATGAGCGGGTTGAACATCAGTACCTGGCAGTCGGAGAGGCTCGGGAGTAGTACGCATGGCACTCGACTTGAAAGAATGGTTCTTGTCTTGGAACAAGCTTCCCGGCGAACTAATGTGCGACGGATAATCTCGGCTCTCGACGTCCGTAGGATGCCGCCTGAATCCCCCGTCGGTTCTGTCTCTGGGCTCCTGGCCAATCTTTTGGAAAGTTCCTGTTTTCAATCTAGGCCGGAGATGAATCCCTACTTCGGAACTTTCGCCAGCTCTGAACGGGCGAGTACGCCGGTTGCATTAGATTCACCAGCTGAATCCAACGCAAACTGTAACCAAGTTCGCGCCTCCGAGTTTCGTCCCAGCTGTGCGAAGATCAGGCCGACGTCGATCGCCAATCGTGCTCGCTCCAAGATTCGGGCCTTACATTCACCCATTAACCTTCCGGCGTCGCCGGAAACTTGCCATGAGTCAATCAAGGTCACTGAAGCTGAGCGCCCCCACTCGGAGAGGGTTAGGATTCGTGCTGTTTGAACGTATCGCATTTCGGGAGCCTGAAGGGCTCGCTCGTATAGCGAGACAACCTCCTGATCAAGTTTGACCATTCGCCTTGTCAGGTCTTCAACTTTGGTGATACGCGCATTCCGCACTCGCTGAGCATCGAGAAAAGGATTCCGAATCCGAATTGTTGTTGACTCCGGCGCTAAGCTGATTCCATCCGGGCAGACTGAGACGATTTCGACTTTATGGGTGCCTGAAGGAATGTAGGTCGGGTCAAAGTCGAACCTTCCGCCGGCCTGTTCGTTTACCGAAATGGGCCTTCCGTCAAGGAAGAACTTGTATTCCTTGACCTGAATCGAAGCGAGGTTCTTCACTCGGATTGAAACACGAGGCACCGCACCTTCAACGGCAATTTGGTCTTGTGGCGAGTCGATCTGCAAGCGATTAGGAATCCAGATTTGACTCATCGTCAGCGTTCCAAACTTACTTTCGCCGAGTCGGGGGATGGTGAAGAATTCGTGGTAGCCGGCGACCAACCTCCGAGCGTCGATCCGAAATCGGCCGGAGCCTGCCCGTCCCAAGTACTCCTGACCATAGAAGACCAATACGTCATCAGTCGAATCAGCAACGATGGTTTGATTGAGGAGCTTCAAGGAGACACTGCGAACTTGAGCGTCCCGCTTGAATTTGTAGTCGCCAATGCGCCTGGACCCGAGTAGGTACTCGACACGGGCCTCTGAATTCAGGAAAGCGTATTTGGCCACCGGCACCGGCTCCCGGGTCGTGCCAAAGTAGCGTCCGGCAACCTTACCAGCCGCAACGAGGGTGAAGTCGCTGCCAGGTTCGACGCCGATCGATTCAGGCTGAAACTCAAACTCAGCATCCGTTGGACAGAGGAATGAAGCCTCCTTTGACCTGACTCGAATTCGGGGCCCAGGCACCACTTGCAGCACACAGGGCTCGCGGCTCAACCCCTCAGCGATCCAGTAGGCGGAAGACTGGCATCCTAGGCCCAGGGAAGCCGTCCACAGTGTGAGGAAGGAAATCATAATGTCCCTTATTAGGTTACACCATATCTAGCAACTTCACGCAGTGGCGGAATCACGTGAAGGCAGAATGCGCAAGCTCGAGCGCCCGGAGTACGTGAAGATCCGACTGATCATCTCTTCTCGCCTATCGGAATCTGGAATGAGCCAACGCGAGCTGAGCGGGAAGTTGGGGATGCCCTCCAGCTACATTAACAAGATTCTCGCCGGACAGCGGACTATCGAGATTACGGAGCTCGTCGACATTCTGATCGCCCTCAACTTGACGTTAACCGATCTGGACCAGTTGCTCAGATGATGAAGGTCCCTCTTCCCGTGTGCTCGGTCGGAACGGAGGGAACCGCGAGGTTTGATCATTCGGAGCCATCAGCACCGTCTAACTCTGAGGTGTTTGCTAGCCGTACCTCATCAACATCGTAGACAAGGCCAGATATCGACCCATCTTTGATCCGCTCAATGGCTTCATCAATCACGTGCAAAGGGACGAGGAACCACTCCTTTGGCTGAACTGGGTTGCCGAAACGGTCCTCGACTGTGATGCTTATCTGTGCCGGAGCGAAAACCCGGTGCAGAATCTTCTCAAGCTTCGTCCGGTCGATGTGAGACATCTTGTAGGTGGCCACAATCTCAACGTCGGCAAGCAAGAACGTCGCATCCAGCTTTGCGTTCGCGATCCGTGTTTCTACCGATCCGCCGGTGACGCCAATCTTGTGAACGAGTTCTCGATGCTGAGCAATGAATGGATCATCCGATTTACTTCGCAGCACATAAATCGTGCCGCTTAGGACGTCGCTCTCCTCCCACTCATCGCTAAACAAGTTCGGAACCACGGGATCCGAGAGCCGCCGACCCGCCTCGTCCTTATAGAGTGCTCTTTGGAGTGAACGCAAAAGTAGGTTCGTCTCTGTGCCATTCGAATAAATCAGCCTGAGCCGTGCATCGGGTTCGCCATTCGGGGTCTTGAATGTGGGTCCACGCTCGGCAACATAGGCCATCTGGCCGCCGAGAATGAAGAACTCGCCTTGGCTGATGTTGATATCTCCTGAGAATCGTTTCGTCTGCCTGATTCCCGCCTGGAGTTCGGCCTCAGCCCT
This sequence comes from Armatimonadota bacterium, assembly GCA_018268355.1. GTDB lineage: Bacteria > Armatimonadota > Fimbriimonadia > Fimbriimonadales > Fimbriimonadaceae > JAFDWR01. Next base: position 1,065,904 of record JAFDWR010000001.1, read on the forward strand.
ATCAAATAGAGGCTTGAAAGATGCGAAGTCTTCACAAAGCGTGCGGTTTGCAATCTCCTCTGCAGCCCGCCTTTCCTCGCGAGAAGGCACGTGCTTGAGTACCGCGACATTCGTTTCTGGGTTCAACTCGACGCCGAGCTCTGAGAGTAAGTGATCGTCGTCCAGCGGTTCGGCTACAGGCTGCTCGTCCTCACTCATCCCCAAGAGACCGAACTTATCGAACTGAGCTATCAGTGCCGGGGCTTCGGGCAAGCTCCGGATGCGATCAAGCCGAACGGCGTACAGCCGTTCAAAAATGTCCAAGTGCTCACCATGCCTGGGTAAGTGTCCGTGCGTTTCATAGAATCGCTGGATGTCCTCGAATCCGGCGATGATCCGCTCCTCAATTGGCGTGTACTTACCCTTCTTCGCTGGCTCGACTTCGACTCCAAGTTCAGCTAGGAGTTCATCATCGGTCAAATCAGGCAACAGGTACTCCCGATTCCGATTTGGACTTTTCTTGAGCCCTATATCGCGCGAGGGCGGCGACGCCCTCTGCCATCTTCCGCTCCCAGGGGTCAGAAGAGCTGATATCGGGCAGCCGACCTCGCTCCCGCTTGTACAAGAGAGCCCGGTGTGCAAGTTCTCTCGCTTCATCGATGGGGATGTTCTGCCTCTTTGCCGCAATATTTGCCTCCACCTGCTTGAGCGTCTTCTCGTCCATGGCTTTAGACAGTATCGCGTAGGCCTTACCGAACGGATTGATTCGATCAATAAGATCAATATCAAGTTCTTTCACATCCATCGCAAGCCGGCGAATCCCTTGAATCAGCGATAAATTTGGCTTGCCGCTATCCGCATTCGAGGTGTCGCCCTGCTGCTTGGCCTGCTGGACCAGCACAAGTGCCGCAATCGCTTGCTGACGAACCGCCTCTTGGTCCTGCTCGCTAAGTTCGGGATACCGGTCACGCACCAGCTTGCCCATGTGACCTTGGGTGAGCTCCTCCGGAACGGTGTGCTCCTGATCAAAGAGCCCCTTTTCGAGCACGGGCCTGTTTTGGATGAATGCGGTGATGAGCTCGGTCAGATCTTCTTTACAGATCCGCTTTGCCTCGTCGCTCTTGGGCTCAACCAACCCGTTGAACTCGACGTGGACTTGACCGGTCTTCTCGTTAACCCCAATATTGGTCCTGCCATCCTGATACCCCGTCTCGCCGTAGTCGAATCCCTCTTTCGCGCCCGAATTTTTGGGTGTGAACTCGAAGCGAGGGGCGAGAACTTGCTCCATGAGAAGGCTGGCGGCAATCGCCTTCAGCGTGTCGTTGATTGCATCGACCACCGCCTCTTCAGTAGCATCGGGTTCGGCGATCAGGTTGGTAAAGCGTGCTCGCTCTTTGCCGGGAGCATCCCGAGTCGCACGGCCAATGATCTGGATGATTTCGGTCAAGCTGCTTCGGTAGCCGATGGTGAGGGCGTGCTCGCACCAAATCCAGTCAAAACCCTCCTTGGCCATCCCGAGGGCAATGATGATGTCCACGTGGTCGCGGTTATGCCGTTGAGAGGGGTCCTTTAGCGCGGTCAAGACTTTGGCCCGCTCGATGGGTTTGCTGTCGTCCACCAGGTCGGCAACCTTCAGAAACCGGCCCTGATGCTCGTAGAGATGGAATCCGGTTACGGGGTCAATTCCCTTCCATTCCCCGAGCCAATTCATGATCTCCTCGACCTCTTTCTGCTTATCTTTGAGGCTCTCCCGCGAGTTGACATTCGGGATGTGAACTATGGTCTTTTGCGAAGGGTCAAGAACGGCCTCAACGGCATCCACATACCGGCCCGAATAGAAGTAGTAGCCGATCTCTAGCGACTTCAGGAACTCGTATCCGTTGAGCTGCTCATAGTAGGTGTAAGTCACCGTGGCGAAGCGGCTCTCATCTTCGGGTGACAGCACGGCTTCGGCATCTCCTCGGAAGTAAGAGCCGGTCATGGCCACGAGATGCACACGGTCGCGGGCGATGAACTGCCCGAGTTGGGCACCAAGCCGGTTGTCTGGGTTTGCACTGACGTGGTGGAACTCATCCACGGCGATCAGGCGGTCGTCGAACGCTTCCACCCCAAGCTCATCGATTGCGAACCGAAACGTCGCGTGGGTGCAAACTAGCACCTGATCTTCGCTTGCGAGGAACTCGCCCACCGCCTTGACCTTTGACTTGGCCACTTTCGGCTCATCGATCCCCGGCGCGTTGCAGAGATTCCACTGCGGTCTGACCCGCCAATCTGCCCAGAAGCCCGATTCGGTGAGGTTCTCGTCGGCGAAGCTCCCCCCAATAGAACGCTCGGGAACCACGATGATCGCCTGCTTCAATCCCTGATTCGCCAGCTTGTCCAGGGCGATGAACATCAACGCCCGCGACTTGCCCGAAGCAGGGGGCGACTTGATGAGCAGGTACTGTTCGCCTCTTTGTGCATAGGCGCGCTCTTGCATCGGTCGCATGCCCAGCTCGTTTGCTTTCGTCGATGCTCCCGTGCGGGCGGTCGAGATCGACACGGCGGGGACGATGTTTGGCTTGGCGGTAGGTTCTGGATTCACGATAAGGTCCCTCTAAACTACATCAAAACGAAGATCGAATCCTCTGAATTTTCAGTGGACAAGTTCTCCTCGACTACTGAGCTGTCGGTGACTTGAACTTGGAAGTAATCCTTACAAGTTGAGACGCCGAGCGAGAAAGCGTATCCAACTGTCAAGGATTCCATTACGGCTTGAATTGGCTCACCTGCATAGTCTCGGACTCCATCAATCTTAAACATCCTGGAGTACCTCAAGTTGCTCGGGAGCTTTCTTCCGTGACTTCTTGATCGGGTTCTTCGCTGGGGTGTTTGGCTTACTCGCAACCATCTTGGCGTACAGTTCGAAGAGCTTTTCCAACCGCTCGGTGTCGTTCTTGAACCTTCGCCCGATATAGATTCGTTCTAGCGTTTCATCGTTCAGTTCATGAGCACGGCGAAGGTCGTCCGGCATGTTTTCCGGGTCGTAGAGGTCGGCGATGGTCTTGGGGAAGTGTCGCTCACGGGCGAGGAGGATCTCCTCCGCGCATCGGGTGAGATCGGCCTTGTTTTGCTCGGTCAGCGTCGGAACCGGAAACGTGTTCCAGCCGAGGGTGTTCGAATACGAAAATCGCATCTCAAGGCGAACGCACACAGAGCCAATCCACACCCAGTGAAGGCGCGACGCGATGAGGGCCATATTCCACAGTGGTGCGTCGTAGAGGGCAAAGTTTCGATCGCCAATAACGGTTTCCGTACCCAACACGTCTACGGGAAGATACTGACGTGCCTCCGAGCTGACTCGTGGGATTACTATTGATTGATCAAAAGACCGATGTCGAACTTCGCCAAAAGCATAAGGCTTTGCTGCCATTTCACGAGTCTGGGGTTTGTCACTTCCTAGCCTCATTCTCGTTACCGATCTGAGTCGATTTTCGATCTCAGAATAGGAGCGGGCATCGTCTATATGCTCCTCGGAAATCCACAGGCAGTATCGTCGTTTTCCGTTAATAAGCTCTTCCGAATTTGAATATCTCAAAATAATCGGAGCCAATCTCGGATGCTTTGCAAGGAGAGAATCACGCTCCTCGCCGCTGAAGAAAAGAGACCCTCCATCAACAGGTTTACTGCCGAAGTCCATGGGCTCCAGACTATTCAAGGGCTTGGCCGACTTCTCGACAATAATGTTTGGCCCCGAAATCAAGTACGGATTGATGTTCTCGCACCACTTAACGGAATAGCTGTCCGTGTCTTTGAAATCCGTGAAAATCTGTCGTGGCTGCTTTGGATCGTTCGTGAAACCGACGATTACTACGGTGACCCCCGCCCGGTTGCTTGCTAGGTTCGCCCACTTGAATGAGGTGTAGGCGAACTGGATTTCTGCACCAAGTTTCAGCAGGGTCGGCCACAGGGTCGGAACTTGCTGTCCCTGGCATATCGAGTTAGTTGCAACGAGAGCAGTTCCGCAGCGGGTCTTGATGCCGTACTCTGCCGCTTTGAGAAACCAGCCCGCAACATAGTCAAGGAGCTTCCAGTTTTTCACCTTGCCTGTAAAGACAGCCTGCATGTCGGCCTTTTGCTCCCTCGTTTGCCACGTCGAACCCAGATAGGGAGGGTTACCGCAGATGTACGTCTCTCCACCCTCAGTCTTGAACTCGATCCTGGGCTGATCGAGGGGTGTTTCGAAAAGATCATTTGCCGTCGAAATAATCGAAACGTCTTTGCTTATCGGCGGGCAGATCGTGGTCCAATCAAGCCGTAAGGCGTTCCCACAGACGATCCAGTTCTCCGCATTAAGAGGCAGGAACTCGGCGAGAGCAAGCTTCGGACCGCGATAGAGCACATCGCATTGGAACTCGGCGATGATAAGGGCGAGGCGGGCGACCTCGGCTGCGAAATCGCGAATCTCGATGCCCCGGAAGTTAGTGAGGTGGATATCTGAAGCTCGATCAATTTCATTTCGCCTTCGGTTGATCTCTCCTTCGATGGCTCGCATCTCCTTGTAGGCGATGACTAGAAAGTTTCCCGAGCCGCAAGCCGGGTCGAAGACCCGAATCCGCGACATCCGCTCACGAAGTTTCAACAGACTTGGCTTGTGATCCCCCGCCCGCTCCAACTGCTCTCGCAGGTCGTCCAAGAACAGCGGGTTAAGCACCTTGAGGATGTTGGGCACGCTGGTGTAGTGCATGCCGAGTGAACCCCGTTCCTCATCGTCGGCCACGGCTTGGATCATCGAGCCGAAGATATCGGGGTTGATCTCCCGCCAATTCAGCCGCCCAGCCGCGAGCAGGTAGCTCCGGGCGATCTTGGAGAACTTCGGCGTTTCCGGATTCCCCGAAAAGAGCCCGCCATTGACATATGGAAAGCCAAGTGCATAGAGTGGCAAACCCGACTCGTCCCGGTCTGCAATCGGGGTGTTCATCGCTCGAAACATCTGTTCCAGCACGAGATGAGTGTTCGAACCGTCCCGCTCGGTCATCCGTTCGACGGTTGCCGTGAACGGGTGCGAACCGTGGAAAATGTCGGTGTCTTCGGCGAAGAAACAGAAGATCAGCCGCGCCAAGAAGTGGTTGAGGTCCGGGCGGCGGGCTTCCGTCGCCCAATCCGGGTTCTCCTTGAGAAGCTCCACATAGAGCTTATTCAGCCTTCCGGTCGCCCGAACGTCAATCGGGTTATCCTTGATCTCCTTGACCGTAGTGATGCCAGCCAGGGGAAGGAAGAACCCAACGTGATCAGCAAACTTCGCGAATTCGCTCGTAACGATCTCGCCTGACGTCAGCTCTTCGGCTTCTAGCGTCTCTCCGTCCGTAGCGAGGATGAACTTCGCTTTGCCTTGCGCGGTTTTGGGGCTGTTCTTGAGGGCGGTCAGCACTTGGCCAACTTCACCGACCGGGGCCACGGCAAGATGAATGTTGTTCCGCTGAAGCACTCCGTTCGGGATGTCCGATCCATTGGACACGCCCCTTCTCAACTTGGCAAGGGTGTTGTCCTTATTCCCAAAGGCGGCTAGGAACTGGTAGGGGAACTCTGCCGCATCGAAGGGGCAAGCGGCAAGCTCCGATAATGCTGCCTCGATCTCGACCGCGTTCATTGCGAGAGCCCTCCACATGGAGGCTGAGTTGGCTTCGGAAGAATCTGATCTACCCCAGAATCGTGTGTGATCGGGGCGGGCTTCCCTATGCCCTTTAGGACAGATGGCTTGCCGCTCTCGATGCGACGCCCAACATGCTGGCGGTCACCTTGAAGCACAACGGAGGGGAATAAGATCTGCCCAAGGTGAATCCCTGCTCCCTTTGCCACCATCAGATTCCATGATAGCAGGTGGTTTGCGCTTTAGAGGCCCCGTCACCGTCCTCGTACTTTGGCCGGTGGCCATTTGGCCGCCAGAACTGCTAGTGCTTTTGGACGGGTTTATACTGGCCCGGACAGCCGACTGTCGAAAGTCGAGGCACCATTTTGGAGAAATTGAAGCGCTTGATGTGTGCGCTCATCGACATGTTTGATACGATAGTTTGTGCCGTACTCACCGACCGCGTCCGCGAATCGTACGAAGGGAGGCCCAGCCCAGCCGGCCGCTTGCATCTGTGTCCATGACGACCACCAGTGGCTCGCGCCTACCATTCGCAGCCTACGGAGCCTTGTCGATCCCCACGTTTTCGTAAGCCGAGTGCCGTGGGCGAGTGAGCCCGGAAACTGGGAGGAGAGCGCCCGAATTGCAACCGAACTTGGGGCACAGGTGCACGTCGGTGACTGGTCGTCCGAGCTGGAGCATCGCCGGGAAGCGCAAGCCATTTTGCTCCACCAGGGTTACGGCAAGGCCTTCGTTTTGGATTCCGATGAAGTCCTGAGCAAGGGTCTTCTCGACCATCTTGTCGCGATCGCAAATGGCAACCTGGCGGACGTCGTTTGCGTTCATATGCGCACCTATTGGAAGGATGCAGAGCATGTCGTCGATCCCCCCGAGCGGCTGACTCCTCCCGTCCTCATCGACCTCCAGAACGCCCAGCACGTTCATATTCGCGAGTATGCCGGTCCAAGGCAGCTGACACTGAGTCCTTCGTTTGGGGTCTTGCACCACCTTTCCTATGCGGGTTCCGATGAGCGAATCAAGCGAAAGATCGGGACCTGGTCCCATCGGCACGAGCTTGTGGACCGATGGTATGAGCGTGTGTGGAAGGGATGGGCAGGCGACCCGCTCCTCACCGATGTTCACCCGACTCACCCTGCGGCCTACAAAACCATCATCGCCACCAAGCTCCATCCCGACCTCGAGGAAGCTGGAATTGTGCCCACGCCGGCCCCAGCATTTGATCTCCCGGCGATTTGGCCCAAGATCTCAGTGATCATTCCCGTCTACGGTGGACAGGATGACCTCGACGATTGTTTGCGGAGCCTTAAGGACTGTGCAGGGCTTTTCTCAGAGCTGATCGTGGTCGATGACGCTTCGCCTGAACCCGTCAGCGCGACCTCTGCGACTCAACTAATCCGTCGAGAGACAAACGGCGGATTCGCCGCGGCGTGCAACACCGGCATCAAAGCATCAACGGGCGAGGTCGTAGTGATCCTCAACTCGGACACCTGCGTTCCTCGGGCGGGCTTCTACCGACTCATCGAGACGCTGATGACGAGCGGGTCGATTGGCGCGGCCGGCCCGATCTCGAACTATGCCGGTTACCACCAGTACCTCGGGCGAGACCTCGCTGCCGATGAGAGCATGGAGCTTCTGTCCGTTGATTTGGCCGAGAGTTCGCGCCATGACCGCGACGTCGAAATGCTGGTTGGGTTTTGTGTGGCCATTCGGCGAGCGGTGCTGGACGAAGTTGGACTGTTTGATGAGGATTTTGGGCGTGGCTTCTTCGAAGACACCGACCTCTCCTATCGCATCCTCCGCGCGGGGTACCGGCTTCGCCTTGCGAACCGAGCATTCATTTATCACAAAGGGTCAAAGACGTTCGCTCGGGAGAGGATTTCCGCGCAGAGCCTGCTCAGTGTCAATCAAGCCAAGTACCGCAAGAAGTGGCAGGACGACCTCGAATCTGGCTTCGCGAGTCACCTTTCGGGGGAAGATCCATCGCCGATTGTCTTCAGAGAGGACCGCCGTCCAGATGTCATCACCAGGGAATTGAGGCGGCTTTGCGAACGGGCTGAAGTTTCCATCTGCATGATCGTCCGCAACGAGGAGCGGGTCATAGGCGATTGTCTAAGTTCGGTGGCTCCTTACTTCAGCGACATTGTTGTCGTCGACACGGGGTCTACCGATCAAACCGTGGAGATCGCAAAGAGCTTTGGTGCCCGGGTGAGCGAGATCGTTTGGCCAGATTCGTTTGCCGAGGCGCGGAATGAGTCCCTGAGGCTCGCCAATGGCCGCTGGATCTTTTGGATCGACGCCGACGATACCATTCCCCTCGCGACCGCCGAGGCGGTGATTCGCGCCGCAAGCTCGGCTTCGCCGGAAACGGCAGGGTTTGTCATTCCGGTCCAGTTTGTCGATGGTGAAATTGGCCAGGGGACCCGGGTTGACCACGTCAAGCTCTTTCGAAACCTCCCCGGTGTTCAGTTCGAGGGCAGGATCCACGAACAGATCCTTTCGTCGCTGCGTCCTCACGGAGAGATCGCGCGGCTGGAGGGAGCGGTGGTGCTTCACACCGGATACGACACGAGTCAAACCGGCCAGGCTAAGAAGCGAGAACGTGATTGGCACCTCCTCGAGCTGGACCTCAACGACCGTCCCAATCACCCCTTCGTTCTGTTTAACATTGGCATGACTCATCGCTTCACGGGTGAGCACGTGCAAGCGATCGAGGCGCTTGACCGATGTTTGTCGGTCAGTGGCCCGCACGAGTCGCACGTGCGAAAGGCCTTTGTCCTTCGCGGGAACTCTCTGCGGGCGATGGGCCGGCGAGAGGAGGCACTCGAAACCTTTCAACGTGGATTCGAGCTTGCGCCGGATGACCCAGAGCTCAGATTCCTACAGGGCCTAACCCAAATGGAGTTGGGTCGCCCATTGGAGGCTATCCACGCTTACGAGACGATGCCCGTTGACGCTTCTGGATTCTTCAGCAGTTTCGACGTCGGGATCCTGGGCCCGAAGCGAAATTTCAACCTTGCCGCTGCCTATTGGGCAGCCGGCAACTACGTGAAGGCAAGGGAGCTCTGGCGGCAGTGCAACTGGAAAGAGGCAGCAGAGGTCTTCTTCGACGCGGCTCTGCAGGTTGGGGACTTGGAACATGCGTCTGGAGCACTGAAGGTCATCAATCAGGAGTCTGGACTTGGGATCGAGTGGGCGGAGCGTTTGGTACGTTTCCACGAGACCCTCAACGGCCGCGAGGCTCAAGACACCGACCTGATCCAACTCCTTCAATCCAATCCCGGATCGTGGGGATTGACGCTGATCTGGGCGAGGCGACTCTGCCGCACCGGACGCTCCTCGATGGCGATGGAGCACCTGGTTGAGCTTGCAAGCGGCGGTGTCGCGGAGGCAGCATATTATTTAGCGTTGATTAGTTTAGAGCTTAACAAACCTGAGGAGGCTCAGCAGTGGGCGCTGCGAACACTCGAACTCGATCCAGGTAGCCCGCAAGCAAATGAAGTGCTACGCAGAATCGCAGAGCCTTCGTCAGATTCAAGTGAACCTAGTCCGTGTACTTCTGAACCAAATGACAATGACGTGGAGATTGTTTAACGATGAATTATGTTGGCATAGGTGGTGAACCTGGAGAGGGTCGATACTTCGTATTGCGGGTCGCGGAGAAGGAAGCCCTTGTCGCTGAAGCGACATTTGAATCCAACGGTTGCATCGTGATCACAGCCGTCGGGCAGTGGCTTTGCCAGTTCATTCTCGGCCGCAAGGTTAGCTTGCTTACCCAGCTAGATTCAAATGATCTCCGGGTGTTATACGGCACTGTGCCTGAGGGCAAAGAATACGCACTATTTTTGCCAGCAGAGGCACTAAAAAACCTGAAACCGTTGTAGAGTGATGGATGAGAGAGTGAATTATGCCGAATACAGGAATCCCTTCTTTTCCAGGTTCAATGAGCGGGTCGGGTGGTAGTGCCTCAGGAGCTACTGCAAGTAGTTGCCCAATGAATAGTTGCGGCTGCAATTTCCAGGAGGGCGGCGCAGGTGATCCGTGTGGTTACGGTTACTTGTTCTCGCCCTTGCCTTCGCCCGGAATGGTTTTTCCAGCCATTTGGGGGGCTAAGACACAGCAGATTGAGTGCCTCCAGATTCCAAACGGAATCTGAGTGCTTGCTTGAAATACTTGACAACCTGCCGCCGAACAACCCGGCCGAGCAATCTCCTTCTCACGACTAGACTGAACAATGGAATCCGCAATTCGCCTCGGAATCACCAACGACGGCTCCCGCCGCCAGCCCTACACCGCTTCGCCCGAACCGATCACCGGAGACCTCGTCGTTGACCCGGGCATTATCCTGAACGCGAAGGGTTTCAACCTCTCCGTCGAGTTCTACTACAACGCCAAGTCGAATACGAACTGGGTTTACGGTCAGGGTCGATCGGCGAGCGTCAACACGTTCATCCTTACGGGAAACGCTTCAGTGGGCGCGGTCATCATCCGAGGCGACGAGTCGAACGTCGCCTTCAGCGTCTCCGGCGGCGTGTATGTGGCGCAGAACAGCCAGTATTCGGGATCCACGCTCACGTTCAGCGCAGGCGTCTTCACCGAGACTTTCCCCGACGGAACCCAGATCGTTTACAAGGATCAGGGCAAGCCCGTTACCCCAGAAGGGTACGTCACGTACCAGGTGTCGCAGGTCGCCGATGGCTCCGGGGTCACCCACACCTATACCTATGGTTCGGGTTCCGAACTTGGATATCTAAAGTCCATCACGTTGCCGGGTGGGAACGTCGTCACCTTCACCTACGCATCCTCGAAGCTCTCGAATGTAACCGACTGGACGGGGCGGGTTTGGACTCTCCAATACGATGCTTCGAGCTATCTGACCACCTTCACGACGCCGCTCGGATGCTCGACCAAGTACACCTACGCGAACGCCGGGGCAACCGTCCCGATGCTCAACGTGATTGAGGATCCGCGAGGCTATCGCACCACGTACCAATACGACTCTTCTCAGCGCGTGGTGTCGATGGCGGCGGGTTCCGCCATCTGGACCTACACCTACTCCAACACCGCGCCGTTCAACTCAGCCGCAATTCTTCCGACCGGGGCGATCACAACCTACATCACTGACGGAACCCAGCTCGTCACATCCGAGCAGATGCCCGAAGGCTACACGGCCACCCACAGCTACGATGCCAAGCGCCGCAAGGTCAAGACTGTCACCCCGGCCGGAGAGGTCCTCAGCGTTGTCTACAACGATCGCAACCAGATCACCGTCTCCGTCGATCCCCTTGGAAACCGCACCACTTATCAATACAGCACCGCCAACGACCTCACGACCCAGATTGACGCCCTCGGTAACATCTGGTCGTTCACTTATGACGCGAATCATAACCTGACGGTCAGCGTCGACCCGCTTGGACGTCGAACGACGAACACCTATAACGCGGACGGGACGCTCAAGACGAGGCAAGATGCTCGCGGCCTTGTCACGACCCTCAGCTATGACAGCTTCGGCAACGTCGTGAGCGTCATCGCGAGCGACGGCGCGATCAGCACGACGGTTTACGACTCGCTCAATCGGCCCACGGTCAAGATCGACCCTCTCGGGCGTCGGACGACGATGGCCTATGACGTTGGCGATAACGTCATCTCGATGACGAATGCCGCCGGAGAGACCACGCGCTTCATCTACGACGGATGCTTGCAGGTCGCGACGGTAGATCCGCTCGGCAATCGAACGACGACCACCTACAACCGCTGGGCGAAGCCTGCCACGGTGCAAAACCCGCTCGGGTTCGTCACGACGATGAACTACGACTCGATGGGCTATCAGGTCGCCAGCGTCGACGCGCTCGGCAACATCAGCACCACGGTCTACAACTCAGCCCACCAGGTGATCGCCTCCCAGGATGGCTTGGGCTACCTCACGACCTATGGCTATGATGCCGCCGCAAGGCAGAACTCGGTCCAAAACGCACGTGGTTTCATCACCACCACGATTTACAACGCACGCGATGCGATCGCAACGCAAGACGCCCTCGGCAACCTCTTCACGGTGGTTTACGATGCGCTCGGACGGCGAGTCGCCTCCCAGACCGCGCTCGGGTTCAGGTCGACCACTGTGTATGATGCTGCAGGTCAGGCGATCGCCTCGATCGACCCGCTTGGCTTCATCACCACGATGACGTACAACGCGAACGGCCAGTCGGAAACCGTGAAGGATGCCCTCGGCAACGTCACCACCACCGTCTACAGCTCAACCAGCAACCGCGTGATTGCAAGCGTTGACGCGCTCGGATTCCGAACGACGATGAGTTACGACATTGCAGGGCAACAGACGGCAATGCAAAATGCTCGCGGGTTCCTTACGAGTTTCACCTACGATCTCGCCGGCCGGCAAAAAACCGTTCAAGACGCTCTAGGCTTTGTGACCACCAGCATCTACGATGGCGATGGACGTCCGCAAGCCATCATGGATCCGCTGGGGCGGATGTCGACCACGGTTTACGATGCGGCGAGTCAGAGCATCGCCGAGATTAGCCAACTTGGCTTCATTTCGACCTCGGTCTACGACGCGCTCGGAAGGGTTCAGGCGTCGGTCGATCCGCTTGGCAACCGAACGACTCAGGTGTTTGACGCCAGGGGCATGACGGTGGCCAGCATCGATGCTCTTGGCTTCCGAACGACGTTGTCTTACGACTCGGTCGGAAACAGGACCGCTCAGCAGAACCCACGGGGCTTTGTCACGACGATGGTCTACGATGGTCGTAATCGGCAGCAATCCCAGACCGATCCTCTTGGCTTCATGACGACGCAAGCCTATGATGCCGATGGCAGGACCATCAGCACGCAAACTCCTCGGGGCGGCTTGATCACGATGACCTATTCCGCGCGATCGGAATTGCTCTCAATCGGCAACGAACTCGGTCAGATCACCACCTACACGTTTGATGGTGTCGGGCGACCCGTTACCCGCAGGTTTGCAAATGGTGACGTGACCACGACCACCTACTCAGCGAGAGGTGAGGAAACCCTCCGGCAATACAAGGATGGAAGCCTGGTCACCCAGGTCTATGACGCTGTCGGCAACCGTACCCAGCTCTCGGACTCGACTGGAATCACGACCTTCAGCTTCGACGCCGTGAACCAGAACACCGGCAAGACGGACCCTGGGCCTCTTGTGCAAGCCTACGTCTTCGACGGTGCTGGTCAGCGGACGAAGCTCACCGACCCCGATGGGTTGGTGACGACTTTTGCCTTTGACGGCAACGGTAGGCTGATGAGCATGACATCCGGGAGCGGCGGGCAAGTGCTTTTCACATTTGACGCTGCAGGTCGAACGACGATGCAGTCCTTTGCCGCCGTCGACCGCACGAGGACGATGGGCTTCGACGCAAATTCCCAGCTCCTTTGGAATCGAGACTTCAGGACCGGACAGGACATGCAAATCCTGACCTACACCTACGATGGCAACGGGAACCGAACCAGCCAGCAGGGTGCTGGTGAAGCAATCACGACTTACACGATGGATGCCAAGGATCGGCTCACTCGTTCGCAACGTTCTGGCGTCGGCGGATTTGACTACAACTTCACCTATGACAGCATGGACAACATGACGGTGAACGGAGAGTGGTCACCAGTGGCGACGCAAACCTATGACGCTGCAAACCGGATCACGACGATTCTTCAAGGCTCGGTCATGACCACCATCACGTTCGATGCGAACGGTAACCAGTCGATTGTGAACGAGGGTGGCTCAATCACGACGAACACCTACGACTTCGAGAACCGTCTTAAAGTTGTTCGCAAACCGGATAACAGCTTGGTGACAATGTCGTATAGTGGAGATGGTCAGAAGCGCACCCAAGTTTCTGGCGCATCGGTGACGACGTTTGTGTGGGATGGAACGGACTACCTTCAGGAGAGAAGCTAATGCCTGTAACGAACTTTGTGACCGCGAACGGTCAGGTGCTCTGTGAGACGACAACGGGCTCGGGGACCGTATATTATCATCCAGACGCCCTCGGTAACGTCACCTGCGCCTCTCAAGGCAAGACGGTCCAAAAGGCGACCTATACCCCCTACGGTCAGGGGACGAGACCGGCAATGGCGAAGCTTGGCTGGGTCGGTGCCTGGGGCTATTACCCGACCAACCTGTCGACGCCGAGCCACTACGTCAGAGCAAGGCACTTTGACAACCTGCGCGGGATATGGGCAACCCGGGATCTGCTGTGGCCGAGGCAAAGCGGCTATGGTTACGTGAATGGCCGCTTGATTGTGGAAGTGGACCCATCGGGTCTATGGCCCACTAGGCAATCGCGGACCGTTAACGTACCGACGCCACCGCCTCTTCCGCCACAGCCACTTACATGTTCAAAGGAGTGGAATGAGTACGTGTTTGGACTTTGTTGGTACGCGAGTAAACATACTGGTGCTCAGGGTCTATGCAACTATTACGCGTCTGCATATTACCAAATTTGCCGAAAGCCGTCCCGTGGTTGTGATACGCCACAGAACTGGGTTCCAATGGGCAAGGCCGGCATCGCACCAGAACCTTTCGATGAAGCCCTTGCTCGAGAGCAGGAAAAGAAATACTGGGAGAGTCAGGCGAGGTATGACAAGGCTCCTCCACGTTACAAAACCATCTCTGGCCGACCTTGTTTCAAGATCCTGCAGCCTGAAGGCGCGACCGTCGTAGTGTTTCCTATTCCGCTTGGAGCTTGCTATGCTTGTTGTCAACGAACCTTTACTGTAAGCAAGCTCATATCAGACTGCGAGTTTGACTGCTGGACCGCATTCCTAATTCTAACTCAAAATGGCATAAACCAGTTTGAGCCACCGCAGCGGATTTTGGTAAAATGAAATAAGGATGAGTCTATGAAAATGATCCAGATTAAGTGCCTCTTCCCCATCGCGTTTTCTGTTCTGATCGGCTGCGGAGGTCAAGCTATAGCTCCGGGAGAGTACAAAGTTGACGCAAAGGCAAGTACTGTACTAGCGCCCGGTCTGGGTGAATCAGCCCTCGTATATGTCTTCGAAAGTGGTGGTAGATGGTCGTACGCAAAGGGCTTTGCAACGGGTTCATGGAGCCCGTCAGAAAATGGTATGATTCAGGTGAAGCTTGCCGAAGACGAAAGGAGCAGCTTTTATCGCAAGGTCGTGAATCTGAATCGCGGAGAGCCCGCAGATTCTGATAAGCCAATCTTGTTCAAAATACAGAGCTCTAACACAATTCTATTTGACATGAAACAGCGTTATGATTCCAATTCGAAGTACCTAGTGTTGCGAAGGTCTTAATTTAGACAAGACTGGCTTCCAATCTTGAACATAATGACTAAGTTGGTAATTTAGTTATCCTACTAGTTCCAGATTTTCCAGCGCAGTCGTTACAGTTTTCCTCTATCAATCTCGTCATTGCTAGGGAGGATTTTGATAGAATGTCAGATACTCCATAAATGCTCTCCCAGTTCGACGTCTTTGCAACTGCTGGCGCTCAATACAAAGGCGTGATCCGCGAGACGGATGCGACTGCAGACGGAGCTGGAAAGATCACGCTGGCGTTTACATCGGTGACTGACCTTGCGGCGGTTAATGGTGTCGAGATCATCCCTTACGCTGTTTACGATCAGGAGAACAGACTCACCGGAGTGGCCAACCCCGGCATCACGGCGGGTTCTCCCTCGAGGATCAACGTCGGCGGACCCAAGGTCTCAACCTACGCCGAAGATCCGGGTGCTAACGTGATCTGGGGCGAGATGGTGTGTGACAACACCGTTTCTGCGATCGACAAGTCGGGGGCAACGAATCCCGCTCCTGATGACGTCTATCGAAGTCTGCGGTGGGGTCCATGCCAGATGACGGTGGCCGAGCTCGTCCCCAGTCGCCAGTACAAGGTGAGGTTCCACTTCATCGAACCGACCTGTACGGCGGCGGGGCAGCGGGTGATGAGCCTGCTCATCAACGGTACGACGGTCAACGCTTCTTATGACATTTACGCCTCGGCGGGCGCGAGGTTCAAGGTGAACATCCAGGAGTTCCTTGCCAATGCAGACGCTAACGGCAAGATCGTGGCCGAGACCGGTGTGATCACAAACGCACCGATCTGGTACGGGCTCGAGGTGATTGACAATACGGCGAGCACGCCAAGCGTTTCCTTGGCGACGACCTACACGTATTCCGGGGATGGTCTGAAGCGCTCTGAGGTCGCGGACGGAGTCACGACGACGCTGGTCTGGGATGGAACGGACTATCTGGGCGAGGTTTAACTTGCAATGGCCCTAAAGACAAAGTACTACACGGCAAATGGTCAGATGCGGATGCAGCGCTCACCAGGCGATGTCCGCTCGACGCTTCTGATGCCCGACGCCCTTGGAAGTGTGACGGCCATCCGCCCTACTGACTCGACGACGGTGAAGTCCCTCACCTACACCCCATACGGCGTGGGCTCAAGCTCAGTACCTCGCTATGGCTGGGTCGGGACGTGGGGTTACCGTGCAAATCCGTACGGACGAACACCGAGCCACTACGTTCGGGCGAGGCACTACGATAGACGAAATGGGATATGGACAACGCGGGACCGCTACTGGCCCGGAGAGATGGCAATCACTTATGTTGATGCCATGGTAGTAACCATGACTGACCCCGCCGGAACATATCGGTCGGTAAAGGAATGCACTTATGAATCATGCAAATATTCGAGGTGTGTTCAACGATCAACGCGTATCGAAGAGTCCCTCGGAGAACTGAGATTGAAGCTGCATAACTGTTATTTGAGTCCAGGCCGGTTGGCTCGAATCAATAGGTGTATCGCGAAGCTTGGTACCTCGACAGTGTCCAATTTGAGCAGTTGCATTTACCATGAAACAATCAAATCTTCTTCCTCCAATTATGTCGTGACTTGTGAAACAAAGTGTAAGCTCACTAAAGACGGCAGCCGCGCGTGTGCCTGGACCGTTCCAAAGAAGGGTCAAGTCCAGATCTGTTACGATACCTATCGTGAACATTGTCACTGCAGCCATGGGCAATGCCGAAATATGCGAGTTCGTTGCTCTGATCTACAAGATACCTTCATTCATGAGTTTGCCCATGTCTGTGGTATAGGCTCAGACGGCAAACAACCCAATGCTGCAAGTGTTGCAGCTTGCATTGATAGGGAATGTGGAATCCTAATATGAGTGCCTCATTAGTCCTTGGTTGCACAGCGCTGATCGTTAGATCAAAGATTGCGCCAATCGATGTGAAAGAGTTGATCAATATCAGCGATGCTGTGGTATTTGTCGAACGTGGAAAAACGGAGTTTGCGCCGAAACTTAGGTCCGTAATATTCTCGAAAGTAAATCCTGCGCCTCGAGAGAGTACTTTCGAGATTCAGCCAGCTCCGCAAGTTTTCGCTGGTCAACCATCTGAGATGTCCTTCTGTGGGGTCGACTCATCTGGTTTCTTGTTCTTGAAGCGCCTCAAGAATCGAAAAGGCTATTGGGCGCTTTCAAGCTATTCTCATGGGTGGATTCCCCTTATCAACGAGCAAGTCGGCTTTCGAGAATGGAAGGAATTCAACTTAGACCAGCAGGTTCTCCAGGATAAGCTGTGGATTGGGTCTGGCGTGCTGTTTTCGACCAGGTTAAGACCACCGAAGGGAAAATTAATTAGCCGCGCCGCGATCAAACAGGAATTACTGCGAGTATATCGGCACTACGCCCGCCCAACCACCAGTAAGAAATAGCAGAAGTTAATATCGGACTAGAGTGGACAAAAAGATGTCCAGGACAAGGGCCAGAAGCGGATGACATTTAAGACGAAGTACTATACGGCAAACGGGCAGCTACGGATGCAGCGCTCACCGGGCGATGTCCGATCAACTCTTCTGATGCCCGACGCTCTTGGTAGCGTAACGGCGATCCGGCCGGCTGACTCGACGACGGTGAAGACCCTGACTTACACACCGTATGGCCTTGGCTCAAGCACAGGACCTCGCTATGGCTGGGTAGGGACCTGGGGTTACCGCGCCAATCCGTACGGACGAACACCGAGCCACTACGTAAGGGCGAGACACTTCGATAACAGAAGTGGGCTCTGGACAACGGCAGATCCGCTTTGGCCGAGTGAATTTGCTTTTGCCTATTGCGAAGCCGGACCGGTCGCAAGTATTGATCCGACGGGCAATCGGATTCAAAATGCTGAAAAGGAGGACGACGAATGCTACAAGAAATTTCTGCTTCTCGGCAGCTGCAATAACTTTTTCCTGAAGCTGCAGTTAGAGACAGCTTGTTTTCGCTCGGGGAGTGTTCCTTGCATTCTTGCAAGAGCATCCGAAGATATTGACATCAGAACGGGTGAGTGTAAAGGCTGTTGTACTGTTTGCTATCCCACCTGTGATGAGGCACTTAGCAAGGGTGGCGTGATGTGCGATGGCAGCAAGACGAGCGATATCCTAAGGTGCGCCAAGAAATCGTTGAAGAAGTTAGCTCCAGATAAGTTGACGGGCAAACCGCCTGAGGTAACGGAGGCTCAAAGGTGTATCAAGACTGGACTTGGCGGCAACTGTATTCCTATCGGCAAACGATTGCACCTCACTTACAATTGCCAACCTCGAAAAGGTGCTATAAAAAAGACGGTCATTTCAGCCCTTTGTTGCCCGTGCTATAAGGACGGTATCGTCAAAATCGTTTGCTTCAATCCTCAGGGATGCCATTCGTGAGCGCAGTTCTGATGGAGCCTCCAATCTTGATTTCGGAAGATCAAAACCTAATAGCAAGATTGCCGCTTGCTACCGCTTGCAGTTGTGATGAATTCTATCTAATGCTGGGTCGCAGAGCAGGCTTTTTTCCGGGGTTGGTGATCATTGATGGCCCACAAGATGTGTTTGCAGGTGCTTTTTCAGGAATGATCTCTATTCTGCTTACCGATACGCCCTTACCTTGGAGTATTTGTACTTCCCAAGGAATTACGCTCCAGGCCAACCGCAATAGTCTTGAACAGATTGTTGAACTCTGCGAATTCTTCACCACCAGATGGTAAATCCAACCGGCCCCGAGGTGATTGACAATACGGTAAGCACGCCAAGCGTTTCCTTGGCGTCGACCTACACGTACTCCGGGGATGGCCTGAAGCGTTCTGAGGTCGCGGACGGAGTTAGGACGACTCTGGTCTGGGATGGAACGGACTATCTGGGCGAGGTTTAACTTGCAATGGCACTGAAGACGAAGTACTACACGGCAAATGGCCAGATGCGGATGCAGCGCTCACCGGGCGATGTCCGCTCGACGCTACTGATGCCCGATGCACTGGGAAGCGTGACGGCCATCCGTCCGGCTGACTCGACGACGGTGAAGACCCTGAATTACACCCCGTACGGCCTGGGCTCAAGCACAGGACCTCGCTATGGCTGGGTCGGGACGTGGGGTTACCGTGCAAATCCCTATGGGCGCACGCCGAGCCACTACGTTCGGGCAAGGCACCTCGACGGTCGAACTGGGATATGGATAGTTACAGACCCTTCGTGGCCCGCAGAGCTTCCATACGTCTATGGAGACTCAAATCCAGCAACAAGGAATGATCATAGTGGACTCGGCTGTAAGCCGGATCCATGCAAAAAATGTAGAGGGATGGATGACGAAACCCTTTGCAAATGGACTAGGGCGAGCATTCCGTTACTGCAAACAGCGGGTATCACGGGCTTTGTTGCATGCTGCTACGGCAAGAAGGTTAGTTGCTATTTTCGAAACTATGGCGTAATCGAGAAAAAGTTCGGACGGGTGCCACCGGCGATTGATAAAGTTGTTAGGGAGTGTACAATTCGCCATGAAGATTTTCATCGGAAGCGTCCTTCGGGGTTTTGCTCGGATGGCAAAGGGAATCCAACCAATTGTGGAGCTTTCGCGTCCCCACTAGCCATACATTATAATGAAGAGTGCATTGCACATCAAATAAGTTTGGATTGCCTGCGATCAAAGTTTGAGAAGAAGTGCGCCGCATCAAAAAGTCCCCGCGACTGGAGCTGCGTAATGCTAATGAGTGAGTGTTTCTCCCTGTCTAACTACTGCGGTAACAGCGGCACCTTGACGCAGGAGAAGAAACGATATTGTTTGGAATTGCACGCTCGCATGAAGAAAGAGGGAGTTATCGTTTGAGTAGAAGGTTCGTCTATAAAGTGAACCAATGCGAATTCGATAAGTAGCGAAAAGTTTATCATGAGAAGCAGCAGTTCCAGCAGCAAAGAAAATTGTGATGTAGTAATTCTCGTTGGACAAGGGTAATCTTAATGGCTTTGCTTTTTGGTTTCTTAGTAGCTGGTATTCGAGTTCAATCGCTCAAGCCTATTTCAGGTTCAAAGCTCGCTGTCGTTTCAATCCGAGCAGGTAAGGTGGTATCGATAAGGAGGTTCTCGGTGCCGATTGAGATGTCCTTGTCCGATCGAAGGAGATTAATTGAGTTTGTTTCCCGCCATGCGGCAAGAAAGTCTTCAGACGTGCCACGGTGCGATGTACAGGCCCTCGTGAAAGGCGCTTGGCCAAGACCGGTCTTGGCCCTAACCTACACTGCGATTGTCAGAAGGTACGCGTTCTCTATGGGTACTGAGTTCCTTCGCTTTGAGCGGTCGAAGTTCATCCCGATTTCAAATATTGAGTTCATATTGGCCAGGGAATAAAAGCAGACTTATAAAGGAAGAAACCCGGAAAGGCCCCTTTCATTCACGTGCAGGAATAAAATCCTCATGGTAAGCTGGGTCACTTAACGCTTCCGCAGGTGTATGAGCTAGAAGAAGTGGTCTTTCTTCAGGGTTACACTGTTTGGCGCCTGGATAGGTCGTGACGGGTATAAATATCTGTTCAGTTTAACCCGAAGTTAATTAGGGAATTTCTTAATTTCAGTCAGTTCGTTGATTTTTTTAGCAACATTTAGTGGATGGATCAACACATCGTCCACATGAGTTATTGATAGCAGCTCTTGATATGTTCAAAGAAGCTGATGGAAGTCTCGAGCAGGGTTGCCCAGCCTAAAGGTGTTATACTCCGGGCAATCGACCCTGCGACGATTTCAGCAAAACTCGACTCCCCAGAGGTCCAGACTCGACGGAACCACCCCGTTGAACCATCGTTCAAGCTTGCGGTTTAGGGCCTCACCACTCTCTCCGAGCCATTGGGATATCTGGCTCAAAGGAACGGAATCAAAGCTGACGTGATGGTGATGTTGGACGAACACGTCTTTCGCGACATGAAGCTGTAGTCCATGGGTCCTCAGTCGCCAAGAGAGTTCGAGATCATCATTGCCAAGAAAGAGGTTCTCGTCTTGGAGCCCAATTCGGTTCATCACGTCCCTCCTGAGGGCCAGGCATAAGCCAATGAGTAGCTTGGACTCAATAGTCTGGCCCGAGAATCTCTCCGTAAGGACATCTTGGATCTCATTGAGGTGGAGATGCGGTTCCACAAAGTTGCCCACATACTGGATGCCTGCCACTCGATCACTAAGGGGCGCGACTGCTCCTACTGCTGAGCTGAAGGCGCGAACGAGCTTCTGAGTCCATCGCGGCCAAACGATTGTGTCTGGATTGAGTAGGATAAGAATCCCTCCTCTGGATGCTCTCATGCCGACATTGGTTGCCCTTGCGTAGCCCATGTTGGTTTCAAGCCTAATGATCTTCACCTCGACCGGGCCTGGATCAAGAGTAGCAACCAGATTGAGAGTGGCATCCTCAGATGCATTGTCGACGACGATCACCTCGTCACACGATCGCAGGGTGTCGAAGACGCTTCGAAGGCACTCCTGGATCGTTGGAGCACTGTTGTAGGTGACGATGATGATGGAGCAGCCAAGGATAGAGGGGGCTCCCAACTGACCCACGGTCGCACTTTCAACATATCCGGGGAGTCGTGACATACCTAAAGAAGTTACCATCAAAGCAAACGTGAGGCGCGGCAAAGGGTGGGATTTCTGACTGACCGACATGAGATAGGGCCTGCCTCTTCTCGACCCCGTTGTCGGTCTTAGGCGGCGCTCGAGACAAGAGTCCAGCAGCGGATAGACAGAGCCGTCCATTTGCAGCGACAGCGCAGTTGCGTCGACAAATACCAGCACTTGCATGTTGCGCACACCAGGTCACGGTGCTGCAGGACAAACTTTCCCGGTGCGCATCCAATATTTCTCGGAAAACTGCAATCATTGGGTCGCAGGACGAAACCAGTGATACAATGAAGTGCTGGAAGGACGAACCGGCCATGGCACTAAAAACGAGGTACTACACGGCAAATCGCAAGATGCGAATGCAGCGCTCACCGGGCGATGTCCGCTCGACCCTTCTGATGCCCGATGCTCTTGGCAGCGTAACGGCCATCCGTCCGGCTGACTCGACGACGGTGAAGACCCTCACCTACACCCCATATGGCCTCGGTTCGAGCTTAGGGTCTCGCTACGGCTGGGTCGGGACGTGGGGTTACCGCGCAAATCCATATGGGCGCACGCCGAGCCACTACGTTCGCGCAAGGCACTTTGAAGTTAACAATGGACTGTGGACAACAAAAGATGCTTACTGGCCCGACGAAAGTGCCATCGGATACGCAAGTGGCTCGCCCCTAAAATACATAGATGCTAGCGGAAATGCGAAGTGTCAATCGTCCACAGCGATATGCTGTTCAAAAGCTAGTGTAGAGAGTCAGCTATTTGCCCTCAGAAACTACTGTGATCCGAATAACCAGATAAACGGCGGATGGTCAAAATGCTCAGCGCAAGAGTTTAAATCTAGTTGCTTTGCGAGCTTGAAGACCGGTGAGTTCAGTTGCGAGATAGTAAAATTGCGTTTGCAGCAGGTGATTAACGATTGCTCGTTCTTTGGGCGAGGGCAGGGGTACGCGACTGATGAAAAGCTTGCGGGTACCCAGATTTGCTGCGAAGAAAGGGGAATATACCACGATTGTGGTATATTTTGTTGTCGACGTAACTTGAAGTTCGATCCGTGCGTCAATTACTGCATTGCCAAGCACGAGGAGCATCACAGTAGCGATTGTAGGAAAACAAGTCAATGGCAGTATGCCCGGCGTCCAGAGCCGTGTGCATATTTCGCTCAAGCTGAGTGTTTCTTCAATCTAAATGCTAAGCGTTGCGGCTTGAGCTGGGGTATGTTCACCGGTTACCAAAAATGCAAAGAAAAGGCTATGGGAGACTGCCCGCTAAGGACGAAAAAGTGATTCTCTCCGCTCTATTGTTCCTCCAGAAGAACGCTGGCCAAGTGATAGTGTATGGCTCGGTGAATGCTAAGCATGAACTCGTTATGACGCGAGTCGAGGTCCGGAGCGGTGTTGCCGAAAAGTGCCCAGCGGACTTGCACTTCCAGCTCAGGAACAAAGCAAAACTAGTCGAGGTCAAAGTCTCGCCAGAGGGAACGCATGCTGAAATAATCACGGACTACACGATTCCGCCGAGCAGCGAGTACTCAAGTGAATTCCAATCGCCTGAGCACAAGCGTTTTCGTGATCTCTGGATCATGGACATACGGACGATGAAAATTACGGGTCATCTCCATCTTAGTTCAAGTTCATTTGATCTTAAGTGGACAGGCAACAAGGCGCTTCTTGTGCCGATAAGAGGAGGAAGAGCCGTTCAATTGCTCGTCAGTCAGCATGGTAGAGTTGCAAGAGCTGGATATGTCCGCAATGATCCGTATCCGATGGCCGCTCATGCCAGAGAGGCATCAGATTTCCTGAACGGTCAAGGGTATACCTTTGCAATGACGAGTCGTGCGGGCGATTCGATAGATGCTACTCGTGCAGACAACGTGAGCGGAGAATTGGTGGTTTCACCGGAAGGTGATCTCATTCTTGTTACTGTATTCGACAAAGATTCGCCGGGTTATGCTAAAAGCCTTTGCCTGAGGAAAGAAATGGGTACTTGGAGAAGCGAGAACGTAGCGGCTGAAAGGGTTGTTCGGTACACACTGTTTCGAGATTCATTCGTGGCCCAGGTGTATCGTTCAAGGGAGTGCTTGCTTTTTGACCGCCGAACACTTCGGGTAATATGCTCCTTTTTCTGCGATAAATTTGATATGGGCCCTCTTGCCACTCAGTCAGCATTGGCCAATCCCTAACGGTCGGGAGAAGTTGTTTATGTCTAGGCCAATTAGCGCGCATCTTAGATTGTAAGTGAGCAGGCTTTCTCAGAGAATTAACTTTGGGAGGTCTCCGACTGGGATCTCGGCAATAACTGATTCAGTATCAACGATATCTTAACTATTCTCGCATGACGAGGGTCCTTGGCTGGACGTCACGTCGCACTCTTGGTCGAAGACGAGTGCCATTCGGTCTATTCATCTTTGGACTGAGATGTTGATTTGTGTGATTTAAGCGTTTTTCGCTAAGTTCTCACGAAACTTGCACCTTAGCTTGTACTCCAGGGGCATTAACAGAATGAGCAAGGGTTCGGTTTCGATAAAGTAGCCATTTTGAACTTTTGGCAGATCGAACGAGTTAGCCTCTTCAGGGTTCGAGAATATGTATAGGATGGGATCGGATGGGATATCGGTAAATCATAAGTTCGGGCTAGCCTTGAGGCCCGAAGGGTGAGGCATTTGTTACGACACTAGGTATGTCGGCGGGCAGGCTTTCACAATGGTCGCATGTATGGCAGGAGTCTCATCAGGTTGAGTTCGGCAGTCAAAGGACTCGTTTCTCGTTTTCCACAGCGTCGCACAGCGCGGGATCTGGTCTTTCAAGTGTCTCTCAATTGGAGGATAAATGGAGGTCGACTAAGAGACGACAGTAGCCTCAGTTGGATGGCGGCGACGATACAGAATCCCCTTGACACTGTAGGGGTCACAGGTTCAAGTCCTGTACCGCCCACCATCTTTTGGAACCTAAACGAGACCGCTTATGGCGGCTTTTTTTGTTGTTGGGGCGTCCCGTCGCGCCTCTTCGAGGCCACGTCCTTCCTCGCTTCGCTCGGACTTCGCCTCGGCGCGCCGACGGGCTCATTCGATGCCGGCCAATAGAAGGTCTTGCACTTTGTCATCCACATCCAGAGCGTCCGTGGCCAGATTATCGGACCAATAAAGTCCGCACGAGCCAGATGACCACGTTCAGGACGAACGAAGCCGCGATGATCGCGAGAACCACATTGGGCAACCTCTTCTGAGTCACTTTCGATCTGACCTGATAGACCTGGCCAAACAGCATGAAGTGACCCGGGAAGCCAGCAATCCAGGCTATCTGGATAGCATCTGCCTTTGGGAAGTGGTCTGGCCTGAGTGTGAAATTGAGTCTGACGGAGTGATTCAATTCTGAAGGACGGTTCTCGACAAATAATGATGGCTAGTTTGCATCGGAGCAATGTATTAGATTCTGGTCACCGGCATCTGAGCCAAGCGGGCAAGATTGAGCGTGAACGAAACGGTCGGCGTGGGTTCTGATCTTGGTCGCCGGGAGCTTTGGGCTGCAAGTGGCCGTCAATGCCCTGATTGAACATAACTCCGGGTGCGACGAAACGGGCCCTAACGGGGAGGGACGTGCGTGTTGCGAATTGCGTCCAGGAATCTCCACCAACTTCAACCGATGTACCTCGTCTACATCCGTCGCTCACTACATTTGGACCGCAGTCCGGGCGGCTGAGACGTTTCGATCGGGTATGCCTATTAGCCGTGAAGGGGCCGGACTCTATCCAAATCTCGCTCCTCGGGGCCAAGGCTCTGCGCCGCGGTAAGCGAGTTGTAGTGCCAGGCAACCTATTGCTATGCCTGGCCGCGTCACACCCGAATCCTGTTCAGCGCGAAGATCTGGTTGACGCACTTTATGGCGAAGACGCCAACGCCGACGCGCGCAATCGTTTTCGCGTATCGATGTCCCGCCTGAGACGCTTGGTTCCACTCGTTGAAACGGAGGACTCCGTTTCGTTGGACGCAAGTCAAGTCGAGGTCGACATTGCCCTTATTAAGAAGCGCCTTGCAGAAATCGAGCTTGAACCGGCGGTCGAAACGGAAGTTGCCATGCTCAAAGAGCTGCTTTTCACCTTGCGCATGGTGCTGTTTCCGAAGGCTACTTCTGAGTGGGAGATGAAAGCCCAGGCTGCTTGGAGCCAAACCGCTTGTCGGACTCTTGAGCGGCTTGGCATTTTGGCCGAGGAGATGTTGGACTACTCCACGGCCGCAGACGCCGCCGAAGCGGCACTCGAGCATTATCCATTTGACACTGGAAGTTGGGAGCGGTTTCTTCGAGCGGCAACCCGGCTGGGGCGGGGCGCAGAGGCGGGTCGGCGCCTTGCAGCAGCCCAGCGTCGCGCCAAGGCAGAAAGCTGGCCCAGCGCTGACAGCTTAAAGTCGCTGGTCGTGGAACGCGAAGACCAAGATTCTCTTGGGCCCGTACTTTCACCTGGTGAAAGCACTGCCCTGGAGAGGTTTTTTCGGCGAACGCTGTTGCAGGAACCGAGCCTGGCCGTGGAGATTTTGGGAAGCACGAGTTTCCGACCGGAGGTCATTCGTTCACCCCGAGCAGTGCTTCCCCTTCTTCGAGAAGCCTTATCCCTCTCGGGCGGAAGTGCTGAAGCGCGTGAACGAATCCACGTTCGGGTCATCACGGCCTTGAGTCTTTTGGAAGCGGACGCCGAAGTACTCGCTGCTACAAAGCTCTTTCTCTCGCAATCGGTCGCTCCGGCTCGACGCCGGATCGCTCTTTTAAACGCTTCATTTGCTCACGCCACCCAGGGGGACCTGGCTAAAGCGATCGAATGCGTCGAGGAAGCCATGAGTTTGGCGTCGGGGCCCCACGCCGAGTACGATCGCCAGGAATGTCGAGCGCAAAGGGCAACCTTCTTTTTGATGCGTGGCGACCTTGACGCGGCGGAATTGGATTTCCGAGAATCGATTGATTTCTTGATCAATGCCCACCGTGAAGGGGCCGAAAAAGATCTTCTCTCAGTAAGCGGGAATCTCGGTCTTTGCCTGTTGATGCAGGGCCGAATTGAGGATGCCATCAACGCGCTTCGACCGGTTGTTCAGAAAGCCCGTTGGTTGGATGCGAGGGACATCCTCGCCATCCACGCCCCAGTACTTGGCCTTGCCCTGGCGCGATCTGGACAGCACGCCGGGCCGTTGATGACACAGGGGCTTCGGCTTGCCTACCGGTTGAGCACGCGGAGAGTATTAGTGGCGGCAGCACTGGTCGGGCAATCGCTTAATGCCCTTGAGGCAGATCCCAAATTTGAGGTCCTTCTGGAAGCTTGGGGCCACCGCCGCCAGACGGCGACGGCCCTCAGCGCCATTGACCAATTCCTTTACGCGCCTGTACTCCACCTGCAACCGACCGTTAACCGGCCGCTGGTAGATTTTGTGCGTGAGACCTTGTACATCACTTCGCGCGTCGGCGGCGAATAAATGCCAGCGTCCCTGCACCAAGCACGGCAAGGGTCGTTGGCTCTGGCACAACGGTCGGAGCCTGGAACGTACTGGCTTCGGTGATGGCAACATCATCAAAGTAGTTGCGGGCGAACGGAATCGTTGGTCCGTTTCGAACGAGCCGCACCATCATCGACGTGTTGTCAGCCGTGAACGTGGTGAAGGCAAAGTGCCACCGATCGGTCGTGTCGGGCGTTAAAGCTAGCCCAATGCCGGCGGTTTGGTACCACGCTTGCCCGCCGTAGTTGCCGACGTCGATGGCGATCGAACCACCAGTTTCCGGTCCGCCCATAAAGGTGCTCAACACGTATTGGCGACCGACAATCAGTCCCGACACCTGGTTAAGCATGGCGTACCCGCCAGTATACGGACTAGACATTTCGCCGACCCGAGTACCCACCATTACAGGTTGAGTTACGCTTGCAATTCCGGCTGCGTTGTTGAGTGGGAACCATGACGACAATGGGTCGGTGGGCTCAAAGGTACCGCCCGGTATGGTGGTGTAGTTGCCGACGCCGAAGGGTCCAGAGTAGACCCCGCTTTGTGCGGCTGCCGATGAGGTCACAAAGAGAAAGGAAAGAAGGATGATGGATTGCTTCACAGAGGATCTCCTTTTCAAGGCGAAGTCGCCTCGGGCTTTAGTGTCCATCGCGTGGCATTACCGCACCATTACACTCTTGGTATCTACTAAATCCACCGACAACGACTCATTTGAGATCACGCGGCAGACGTCGTGAGATCGAATCTCATCACCTCAACCCAAATTCAAATGACGGGGGCGGACATAATAGCCTCCATTTCCAGATTCGCATTCGAGAGTCTCTAACCATCCACTAAGTTGACCTGCAGTAGGCCGTTTCTATAGTCTCGATTTCTTCGTAGGATGGGCTTAGGCGACCAGGCGGCATTCACCGCCCGGTCGGCGCGAGGCTCCCTCACTTCGCCAGAGCCGCGATGCCAGAGGGGATCTCGACGACCTTCTCAAACCCCGCTTGCTTCAGCAGCGAAACCGCGATGGGTGAGCGTCCGCCCGAGGCACAATGGACGGCGATCTTTCGATCGCGGGGCAGCTCGGCAAGGCGATCGCGAAGGTAGCCGAGCGGGATGTGCTTCGAGCCCTCTTGGTGGAAGCTGCGCCACTCATTGATGCCGCGCACGTCGAGCACGATCTCCGAGCCATCGAGCTCCTGGAAGGTGGTTTGCTCGAACGACGTGAATCCCGAGGGGTCGAGGTTTGTGGGCTTGATCCAACCCGACACCACGTCCAGACCGATCGTCGCCATGTCGCGCGCAGCCTGATTGGCCTCTTCCTGCGAATCAGCAATCAGGGTGATCGGCTCGTCGTACTTCAGCAGCCAGCCCGCCCAGTTGGTGATTCCCATGCCGCCCGGAATGACCAGCGATCCGCGGAAGTAGTTGCCGCGCACCGTCTTGCCCGCCCGAACGTCGACCAGGATCGCTCCCGGACTTGTCGTCTCGAGGACGAGGGGCAGGTGGCCGAGCACGGCGGGGCCAACCTTGTTGAGCCGCTTCATCTCCTTGAAGTAGAAAGGTGGCTCCGGCTGTCCGCTGAGAACTGCTTCGACAAACTGGTCCTGGTCCGCAATCTGGAAGGCCCAGTTCGTCTTTCGCTCGTAGCCGAGGCTTGAGACCGGACTGCCGCCGAGCGACTTGCCGCACGCCGAACCCGCACCATGGGCTGGCCAAATCAGCAGTGAGTCGGGGAGGTCTGCCATCTTCCGGAGGGATTCGAAGAGCGTCTTCGCGCCCAAGACCATGGTCCCCTCGAAATTAGCCGCTCGCTCAAGAAGGTCGGGCCGACCAACGTCACCGACAAAGATGAAGTCGCCGGTAAAGAGCGAATGAGGAATCTCACCGGCTGGGTGATCCGTGAGCAAGAACGACATATGCTCGGGGGTATGGCCCGGCGTATGGATCGCCTTCAGCGAGAGATTCCCCACCTGGATGACAAAGCCATCTTTCATGAGGACGGCCTTGGGATCGTCGGCAAAGGCGTACTTCCATAGGTCGTCGCCTTCATCGCTGAGATACATCGTGGCCCCGGTCGCGGCCGAGAGTTCGCGGCTACCGGAAAGGAAGTCGGCATGGATGTGCGTTTCCGTGACGGCCGTGATGCGCAGGTTCTGGGCAGCCGCCATGGCAAGGTAGGGTTCGATGTCGCGAAGAGGGTCAACCACGATCGCCTCACCGGTTGCGCCGCAACCAACAAGGTAGCTGGCCTGAGCAAGTTTTTCGTCGTAAAAGTTGCGAATGATCATGACTTAGAGATCTCCTGTTTCAGTGAGGTTTGGCTACGCGAAGGTCGATTCCAGGGAAGCTTGGCGAGCACCATCGCCATGCCACAAATGTTTGTGAGTCCAGCAAAGGTCAGCCCCGCCCCAACGAACATGGCAAGGTAAATCCATGCCGGGCTCGCGAGCAGTGCCAACACGGTCCCAATGAGGACGAGCAGTCCTGCACCTAGCCGGACCTGGCGTTCGAGGGACCAACGGGTTGAGTTCGAGGCAACGGTTGGATAGCCCTTGTCCATCCAAGCCTTCGTGCCGCCTTCCACCACAACGAGGTTCTGGTGATGGTCCTGCAGAACGTCGCAGGCCAGCCCCGCTCGACGCCCACTCTGGCAGAGCAGGGCGACCTTGCCCGAAGTGAAGTCGCCGAGGCGAGCTTCTACCTGTTCAAGCGGAATGTTGATCGCCTGGGGCACGTGGCCCGCCGAAAACTCGCCCGGTGATCGTACGTCGATCAGCTGCAACGGCTCCTGGCTTTGAATCATGGCCCGGAGTTCCTGGACGTCGATGGTCTTGTTCATCATTGCCAGGAAAGAGCCGACCTGCGATGCAAAGTGATTCAGAGAATTTTCGCGAACATCCAACTTGCAATGGAGAAGACCAAAAGGGCGAAAGCGATCTGAAGTGCCTTGCGCGGCGCACGTTCGCGAAGCGGTAGCCCTATTCCCAGTCCGACGAGGGCTACTCCGGCGATCTGTAGTAGCGTCTTCCAGTCGATCGGCTTCCCGATTTCGCCGATAAACCCACCGAGCGACTGGATGGAAATCACAAGCAGGGAGGTCGGGATGGCGCGCTCCATCTCGACACCGAGCAACAAGGTGAGCACCGGCAAGATCAGGAATCCTCCGCCTGCCCCTAGCGTCCCGCTGAGCACGCCAATCGCAAGGCCATAAGCAAGAACGACCCAGGGGTGCGGCTTGGGCCTTGCGCCCACGTTTGGCTTCGAGGTGAGCATTCGGAGGCCCACCAAGACCATCAGCGTGGCAAAGGCTCCGAGAAGAACTTGATCCTTTGCCAAGCCGAAGATACGGCTTGGCAAGGCCGGCACAAGGAACAGCCGAGCCATGAGGGCGCCAAGCATCGACGGGATGACGAGAAGCACTGCAGGACCCGCCTCACATTGCTTCTTGACGATTCCCTGAACGGCACCGACGGCGCTGGTAAGTCCGACAATTAGCAGCGAAGCACCCGTGGCCGACGTCGCCGAAAGCCCGAAGAAGCCGACCAGAATCGGCACCGTCAAGATGCCTCCACCTCCACCAAGAAGGCCAAGGGTGAATCCCATAAAGAGCGTTGCCAGCCATCCCATCTCAGGTGAAGAGACGCGAGCGATGCAAAGTGATTCAGGTGCTACAAACGGACCGATCGAGCTGCTGGCGCACCTTTTCCCGGGCACGGAGCAATCGTGACTTCGCGGCGTTGTGGGTGATGCCGAGCTCCTTTGCCGCCTCGACCACCGACTTTTCGTTCAGCTCGCAGGCGACGTAAATGTCCCGATAGACCGGGGGCAGGGCCACCACCGCATCGTTCACGCAGCCCTTCAGGACGGCCAAATCGAACTCCGAGGTGTCGGGATTGATCAGGTCGTGCTCTTCGGCGTACTGAAACGCAGTTTGGATCGGCGCGCTGCTTCGCATTCGGGCACAAACCCTCTTGCCGATGGTGCCGAGCCAAGTTCGAAAGGCCTCGTCCGACTCCAGGCGGTCATAGGCCTTGAAAGCATGGATCAGCGCGGTCGCGAGGGCGTCTTCGGCGTCCTCCCGGTGGTTGCAGACGCGGACCATCTGCCGGTAAACGGCGTCCTTGTGACGGTTCACCATCTTTTCAAACGAGGACCGAGCCACAAGGGAAATTTACCCTGCGTCCGGTGCCCTTTCCCCCGAAATTGAAGCGCGGACCCCGCCGCAAAAAGTAACCTAGCACCATGCTGATCGCAGCCGACAACGAGCAAGCCAGGCGGCGCGAGGTGCTCTCGCGCATCCTCGACGACGTGCGGGAGAACCGGACGATCAAGCTCCCCGATTTCGACCCCGACCTCTCCCAATCCGGGGGGCTCACCGCCTTTCAGTCGGTCGGGATCGAGCCGAACCCCTATGGCGGGACGGTGGGCGACTTCCGCTATCAGTTCGAGGGCGAAGAAGACCTTCTCCACCTCATCATCACCCAGGTGCGGGGCGAGGCGCTCACGCCGGAAGAAGGCCAAGAGGTCGTTTCCTACCTCCTGCGGGGTGTGCCGCCCGCGCTGATCTGGATCAAGCCGGGCCAGTTCACCCAGCACTTCTACTTTGGGCACGATGAGCTGCTCACCCACCTACAGCTTTAGAGCTCGCGGCGGAATTCGAGCGCGCTGAGCAAGGTTGCCGAATCGGCATAGTCAAGCTCGCCGCCCACCGCCATGCCTTGGGCGAGGCGGGTCACCCGGATGCCCGATGGCTTGATCAGCTTGCTGAGATAGAGCGCGGTTGCGTCACCCTCAATCGTGGGGTTGGTGGCGAGGATGACCTCTTCCACCGGCTCGGACTGGAGCCGGACAAGGAGCTCGCGAATGCGGAGCTGGTCGGGACCGACGCCGTCCATCGGGCTGAGAAGGCCATGGAGCACGTGATACAGGCCGCGAAACTCCTGGATGCGCTCAAGGGCGACCAGATCGCGAGGTTCAGCGACGACGCAAAGGAGGCTGGGGTCGCGCCGCGGGTCGCGGCAGACTTCGCACGATTCCCCCTCGCTCACGTTCTGACACCGGGCACAAAACCGGAGCTTGGCCTTGGCGTCGCGAATGGCATCGGCGAGGCGCTCGGCCTCGGCGGCGGAAACGCGCAAAAGGTGGTAGGCCAGCCGTTGAGCTGACTTCGGACCGACCCCGGGCAATCGCTCGAGTTCGGCAATGAGGTCGGCCAACGGCCGGGCAAAGAGCATACGCCGAGCTTAGAAGTTCGGGAGGCCGAGGCCTTGCGGCATGCCACCCATGATCGCGTCCACGCGCGCTTGTCGCTCGCTGGTCGCCTTATCAAAGCCTTCGCGCAGGGCGATGACGAGCATGTCCTCAAGGGTCTCGACATCGTCCTTGTCGACCAAGGCGGCGTCGATCTTCACGGCATGGATCTGGCCGGTGCCGTCGAAGGTGACCTTGACGCCGTTCTTGTCAATGTCGAATCGCTCAAGGGCGAGTTCTTGCTCCAGCGTTTGCGCTCGAGCCATTGCGTCCTGGGCCTTCTTCATCATGTCGCCCATTCCGCCTTGTCCAAATTGCTTGGGAAGTTTCATCGTTTCTCTCGCTTGGGACTTGAATTAATCAAGCTGGAAGACCTTCTTCACTTCGACTTCCAGCGGCTTGCCCTGAAGTGGCAATTCTACCGAATTTGACTCGTCGGGGGCGGTTTTCGACTCATCCCGCCGAAACGAAACGATGACCTCCAGCCCCGGCCCATAGGCTTCGTTGACCTTTTCTTGCAGAAAGGCCATCTTCTTCGGGTTGTCATAGAACCAGTCGTGGTCGATCTGGCGGGTGACGTGGATGCGGAGCTTGCCCTCGTCGCTGAGGTCCTCGGTCGCGTCCATGAGGCGGCTGGCGGCGGCCTTGGAGCTTGTGGCGACGAGGTTCTTCAGCGTGCCGAACTTGCCCGCTGCCGGGGCTGGCTTGGGTTCGGGCTTGGCTTGTTGTGGTTCGGGTTTGGCCTGTTGGGGTTCGGGTTTGGCCTGTTGGGGTTCGGGGGCGGGCTTGGGCGCCTGGTGCGAATCCTTCACCACCGCGCGGGTCTCTTGCGGGGCGGCGATGCGCGGGCCCGGGGCGGCCTTGGGAGCCTCGTTCATCATCAGGCTGAGCTTGACGAGCTCGGCTTCGAGCCAAACACGTGGGATCGTGACGTCGCGGATCGCCTGGTGGATGCGGACGAGCTCGGCGCGGAGCTGGGAAAGCTGGTCGCGGCCGACCCGGGTGAG
Source organism: Armatimonadota bacterium (assembly GCA_018268355.1). Lineage (GTDB taxonomy): Bacteria > Armatimonadota > Fimbriimonadia > Fimbriimonadales > Fimbriimonadaceae > JAFDWR01. The sequence goes on from JAFDWR010000001.1 coordinate 1,099,124, forward strand.
GACCTCGTGGGTGCTTGCCTCGAGCGAGGGGTCGGTGCTCAGCTCGATGCCATAGGCGGTGTGGGTCAGCTCCGAGAGCCGATAGAGCATCGATTCGACGAGCGCGCGCGGGTCGCGCCCACGCCGGATGACGGCATCGACCGCCTTCACGACGGCAGGGATGTCCTCCGCCCGCATCGAGGTGAGGAGTTCGTCAACCGCGTCCGAGGAAACAAGGCCCAGCTGGTCATAGACCTGTGCGAGGGTGATTTTGGCGTCGTCGGCGGTCAGAATCGCCTGCTCCAGCAGCGAAAGCGCGTCACGGAATCCGCCATCGGCCATGCGGGAGATCGCGGCGAGCGCAGAAGGCTCGATGTCGATCCCCTCTTGTTCGGCAACCTTGGTGAGGCAGGCGGTGAGGTCTTGCATCGACCCACGGTGGAACTCGTACCGTTGGCACCGCGAGCGGATCGTCGGCGGCACCTTGTGGATTTCGGTCGTGGCGAGGATGAAGATGACGTGGGCCGGCGGCTCTTCGATCGTCTTAAGCAGGGCGTCGAAGGCCTTGGTGCTCAGATCGTGGACCTCGTCGATGATGAAGACCTTATAGCGGCACATCATCGGCAGGTATTGGGTTTGCTCGACGATGATCTCGCGGATCTCGTTCACGCCGCTTTCGCTCGCGGCGTCGAACTCAAGGACGTCTGGGCAGCCGCCCTTGGCGATCAGCTGGCAAATCTCAGACTCGGGATCGGGGTTCGCGCTTGGGCCATCTTCGCATTGCAGGGCCTTGGCAAGCAGGCGCGCGGTGGAGGTTTTTCCGGTGCCCCTCGGGCCAGTGAAGAGGTAGGCGTGGGCGATCTTGCCCTTCTCAATCGCGGATCGAAGGGTCTTGATGACGTGATCTTGACCAATCAGCTGATCAAAAGATTGACTTCGATATTTGCGGTAGAGCGAAACGTAAGCCAAGTTGAAAATCCAAAGAAGCGCCGGGAGGTCCGCATCGCCCGGAGAACTACCTTACCGCTGCTACCTCTCGGTCCTGACGGGGTTCGACAGACTGCCGCCGCGCGGTTCCCGGCGAGAGACCTCTTGGGTCTCCCGCCGAGCCAGCGCTTCTTTCGATTAGTTTACTTGGACCGGAGCGGGGCGATGTTGATATCAATCACTTCGCCATCCGGGTCCTTGGTGATGCCGGTCTCTCGATAGTTTGGCGTCTTGAGAACCGGGGTCTTTCCGCCCTGCATCGAGAATTCGCCGCGGCGTCGAATCATGTCCTTCGAGATGTCCATCTTGCAGTACATGACCCGTTGACCGGGGCGGATCGCCGTGTTGAGGAACAGCGAGTCGGTCATGCCTTCTCCGTTCCAACCAAACTTGTCCTGGATGTGAGCCGGGGCAAGTCGGGGCGTGTAGTAGAACTCAAGCACGTACTTGTCCTTGGCGAACGAGTACATGGTTGGGTCTCGGCTGAGGTCGAGCTTCTTGTTGAACCGCCTGTTCTTGACGTAAAGCTCGTCCTGCATGTAGGTGATTCCCTTCGGCGGCTCGAACTGAACCGTCGTGTTGGGTCCGCCTTCCCAATCCATTCCCGCCGGACGACCGTTGGGATAGTCGGCATCCTTCAGGATGACGCGGATGCGGGTTCCAACCGGGAGAACGTCCCAGGTTCCTTCGCAGCGGAACACGTTCGGTTCAACAACGGTGACCTTGATGCTGAAGTTCGTGTCGAACGCCGGCTTCGTGTCGTAGGCGTACTTCGAGAACCAGTTCTCGGACTTGCCTTGATCCGTGTTCTGGGCAAACCAGCCACGCTGGGCCATGCGAACCAGGGTGTTGTCCAGGTTCTTCTGAACGGTGTCTCGGTTCTGCGAGTTCGGGAACGTTGGTTCGCGGATGTAGAGGTCTTCGGCCTTGGCCTCAAGGTCAAGGTATTCGTTGACCGCCTTCATCGGGTCGCCGTTGCGGAAGTAAGCCTGCGACAGAACGTTCTTTCGAGCGTTCAGCATGTCGGGCCGCTTTCGGGCTTCCTCAAGGTAGTAGACCGCCTTGGGGAAGTCGTCCTGGATCTTGTGGAACCAGGTCCAACCGGTTTCGAAGAAGAGCTCGTAGGTGTAGTCGTTGTTCTTACACCCTTCCCGGCCGAGCGCGAGCGCCACGGGAATGTAGCGTCGGTCGGATCGGTTGTCTTCGTCGGTGAAGTTGTAGGCGATGTGCCACATACCGGTGGTGTAGATGTCGACCTGCTTGGGGTCGAGCAGCGTACACAGCCGGATGATCGGCAGAACCGCGTCGTAGTTTCCGTCCTCGAAGAAGCCGTCTGCCTTGACCCAGAGGATGCCCGCGAGGAACTCGCGGAATCCAAAGAGCGACAAGAAGATCTGGTCGGGCGCAAGCGATCCCACCACGTTCCCCGTCTTGGGCGCATAGTTCTGCTCCCATTGCGGATAAATCGCGTTGTGATGCAGCAGGCCCTGACCGACCGCAAGTGCGGCGACAACTCCCAGGAGCGACTTATTAGTGGTCTTCATCGTGGTTTACACCTCGCGACGGTCGAAGATGAGGATGCCCAGGATCAGCAAGATGCCGATGTAGAGGAATCCATATCCCGTGATCTTCAAGTAGTAGATCGTCTCGTTCTGGATCGCCTGACCCGGATTGATGATCGGGTTCTTCGTGTCGTAGTTCGCGAAGTTGGGCAGAAGCGAGAAAACAAACGAGAAGATGCTCTTCAGGACCGGAGCCATCTCATTGTTCTTCGAAATCGATTCGTACAGCGGGTTGAGGAGGGTTCCTACAAGCCAGAGACCAATCGAGATGAAGAAGTTCACCAGCGGCGAGACGAACGTGCTGAAGAACATCGCGACCGCGGTGAGCAGGCTCATTTCAACGAAGTAGAGCAGTGCCTGGCGAGCGAGTTCAAACATCTTCGAAGCCTCGGGGTGCTGGAAGAGATAGAACATCGTGATCATCAGGAACGACATCATCCCGATCATCAGACCGAGAGCGAAGATCGCCCCGAGATACTTTCCAAGCAGGAATTGCCATCGCTGGACCGGCTTCGAAAGGATCGTGTAGATCGTTCGGCGCTCAATCTCGTTCGGAAGCATGTAGACCGTGAGAACGATGGCGATGAGCGCGCTCGTGTAGCGCAGGACAAAGAACATCGCGGAGATCATCGTGGTGAGCTCCGACTTTGCGCTGAGAACCGAGAACGCCGGGATGACCGAGAGGAAGAGGATGCCGATCAACATGATGATCAGCAGGACCTTTCGTCGGATCGCTTCGCCAAGCGTGGTTCGGGCAATTGCTGAGATCGCACCCATTACTTACTCTCCTCCTTTGGCTTGTTGACCGTCTCGATGAACAGGTCTTCGAGTCGGCGGCGGCGCGGGGTGACGCTCACGAGCGATCCCTTGGCACTTCGAACCGAGTCGATGATCGTGTTGACGTTGTTGTCCTCCGGCGCGTCGACGATGAGTCGACCAGCGTTGAAGGAGACGATGCTGTCCTTGAGATCAGCCTGAACCTGGTCGGCGAACTCACGAGTGAGTCCGTCGGCAACGATCTCGTTTCGACCACCGCGAAGGAGGTCGTCCAGCTTGCCCTGTCGCTCAATCTTTCCAAAGTTAATGATGGCGACGCGGTCGCAGATGCGCTCTACCTCGCTCAGCTCGTGCGAAGAAATGAAGACCGTGCGGCCCTCGTCGCGGAACTGGAGGATCAAGTCGCGAATCTCGATGTGGGCGATGGGGTCGAGACCACCCGTCGGCTCGTCGAGGAACAACAGCTTCGGGTCGTTGAGCAGGCTTTGGGCGAGGCCAATGCGCTGCTGCATACCCTTCGAGAACTGGTTGATCGTCTTCGACTTGTCGGCGGCAAGGTTCACCTTGTCGAGGAGCGCGTGGAACTTCGACTCATCCTTGATGCCAAAGAGCGAACCGTAAAATCGCAGGATCTCCAGACCCGTCATGTGCTCGTAGTAGTACGGGCGCTCGGGTAGGTAGGAGATGATCTTGTGCACATCCATGTCCCCGATCTCTTTGCCGAGGACATAGCCCTCGCCGCCGGTCGGATAGATGATGCCAAGCAGCATCTTGATCGTCGTCGTCTTCCCGGCGCCATTGGGGCCGAGAAAGCCGAAGATCTCGCCTTCTTCAACCTCAAGGTTGAGGTTGTCGACGACGTTCACGTTGCCTCGAAGTTTGGACTTATAAGTCTTCGTAAGATTTCTGGTTTCTATGGCGGCGGCCAAAGGCAGCGCACCTCCCTGTTAGAGTCGCGCGAATTATACCGACCAATCGGGTCGCGCTTACCGAATGGTCAACGCCTTGGACGCAAAATTCATTCCCATCGGCCAAGGACTTGGGGTGTCTTTCTTGCGGCAAACTTCGCAGGAACCTGAGCCCAACCTCTTTGCGAGTTCAAGCAAACTGTGATTGTTCTGGTTGCATGAAGGATTGAGGTCCCCTACCAAGAAGTCCAAGGCCGCCCGAACTTCCATCGTGAGGAGGACCTTTTCTCTCCTTTCATCCTCCTCACGTTTTTTCTTTCCCCGAGTTAGCCGAGGCGCGAGGCAAGGCGTCCGAAGCCGCTCTTTCCTGCATAAACCGCTTGGTCGCCGAGCTGCTCTTCGATGCGAAGAAGCTGGTTGTACTTCGCCACGCGGTCAGTTCTGTTCGGGGCGCCCGTCTTAATCTGGCCGCAGTTCGTCGCCACCGCAAGGTCGGCAATCGTCGCGTCCTCGGTTTCGCCGGATCGGTGCGACATCACCGAGGTGTAGCCCGCTCGGGTAGCCATCGAAACTGCGGCGAGGGTTTCGGTTAGGGTGCCAATCTGGTTCACCTTCACGAGAATCGAGTTGGCGGTGCCGGTCTGGATGCCTCGGCTGAGCCGCTCAACGTTGGTAACAAAGAGGTCATCGCCGACGAGCTGGACCTTGTCGCCGACGAGGTCGGTGATCTTCTTCCAGGTCTCCCAGTCCTCTTCGCTGCAGCCGTCTTCCATCGAGATAATCGGATACTTGGCGGCGAGCTCGGCGAGGTATGCCGCCTGTTCGTCGCTGTTGCGCTTTCGGACTGCGCCCGCCTTGTACTCGTAAACCTTTTCCTTCTCGTTGTAGAACTCGGTCGCGGCGGCGTCGATGCCCAGCCAAATCTGCTTTCCGGGTTCGTAGCCCGCCTTCTGGATCGCCTCGATGATGTAATCGAAGGCGAGCTCCTGGCTCTCAAGGTTCGGGGCAAACCCGCCCTCGTCGCCGACTGCGGTGTTTAGACCCTTGTCGTGAAGGACCTTCTTGAGGTGGTGGAAGACTTCGGTGCCCATTCGCAGCGACTCCGAGAAGGTCTCGCCGCCGATCGGGAGGATCATGAACTCCTGGAAGTCGACGTTCGAGTCAGCGTGCTTGCCACCGTTGAGGATGTTCATCATCGGGACCGGGAGCACCGACGCGGTCACGCCGCCAACGTAGCGGTAAAGCGGAAGTCGAGCAAAAGCGGCGGCCGCCTTCGCGGTGGCGAGGCTGACGCCGAGGATCGCGTTCGCGCCGAGGCGAGCCTTGTTCGGCGTCCCATCGAGGTCGAGCATCGCCTGGTCAACTTCGGCCTGGTCAGTGGCGTCAACATCAAGGAGCGCGGGGGCAATCGCCTCGTTGACATTCTCAACGGCTTGGAGAACGCCCTTTCCGAGGTAGCGACCCTTGTCGCCATCGCGCAGCTCCACCGCTTCGAAAGCGCCCGTGCTTGCGCCACTCGGAACGGCGGCGCGGCCCATCTCGCCGGTATCCAGCGTTATATCAACTTCAAGGGTGGGATTGCCACGGCTGTCCAAGATCTCGCGAGCAGTGATATCGGCGATAAACGACATGTTTCTGAGGATACTCGGGCGTGGGTAGACTCGTAGACACTGCTATGGCTGCCTCGCTGACGAAAGAGAACTTTTTCTGGCATAAGGTCCACAGCCTCACCGGCATCGTTCCGGTGGGCTTTTACATGCTCCAGCACCTTTCGCTGAACTCGTTCAGCATTGCTGGGCCGGAGAAGTTCAATGGGGTCATCGATTTCTTCGAATCGTTGCCCAAGCACATCCTGCTCGCCCTCGAAGTGGGCGCGATCTGGCTGCCGTTGCTCTTCCACGCGGTGTACGGCCTGTTCATCGTGAACCGAGGCAAGCCCAACTACTTCGGCACTCGGTTCGGCTGGTCGCAGAACCGGATGTACCTTCTGCAGCGCATCTCGGGCATGTTCCTGTTCGTGTTCCTCGCCTATCACGTCTACACCACGACGATCACGAAGTACCTTGGCGCGGGCGCGGAGTCGATCAAGTTCGACGCCTGGCACACCAAGCTCACGAGCTTTGGCTACATCTTCACCATCGTTTACATGCTCGGCATCCTCGCCGCCAGCTACCACCTCGCCTATGGCATCTGGAATTTCTGCATTCGATGGGGTATCACGATTTCCGACCGTGCGCAGGAGCGCGTTCAGAAGTTCTCGCTCGGCCTCTTCGTCGCGGTGACCCTTCTTGGTTGGGGTGCTCTCGCTGGATTCATCATCCGCAAGCCGATGGGCACCACCGCCGCCGCGCAGACGCCGGTGCTCACCCAGGCTTCGGTCAGGTCGTAACTTCAGGACAGGATGCTCTTCTACGCCATTAGCGCAATCATGGTGATCTCGGGCATCCTGTGCCTTCGGGACCAATCCCGGAGCACCCTGGGTCGCCAGGTGCTTGGTCTGGGCCGGATCATCCTCGCTCTCTTCGCCGTGGCGCTGGCTTTGCTCTGGAAGCCCCAGCCGGGCCAGTTCTACAGCTACATGGTGGTCTTGAGCGCGATCTTGATTGCGGCGGGTTACTTCCCTCTCATCGCGGCGAACGCGATTGATGGCCGCGTGGAGCGGTTCGACAAGACCTCACGCCGGCCCGACTAAGCCCTCTCGCTCCACCAGCGCCCAGGCGGCATCCTTGTCGCCTGCCTCGATTTCGCCATCGAGCACCGCATCGGTGAGGCGAGCCTTCACCGCCTTGATCCAGGGTCCCGGCTCGCGGTTGAACCGCTCCATCAGCTCCTTGCCGTCGAGGGGACTGTCCAGCATCTCGACCTTCGTGGTCGAAAGGACCTGGCGCGTGGCCTCGCGATAAGGCTCCAAGTTGAAGTCCTTCCCTTCGCTCTTCATGCCGCGGGCATCGGCCTCCAGCAAGGCAAAGAACGAATCCAGGCTTTCGCCAAGGTCGCGCAAGAGTCGCCGGGCCACGGTCGGCGTTGGCCGGACCGTGTTGCCGAGGCGCATGTGGTTGCGAACGAGCAATGCGACTTCGTCGATCTCATCAGCCGAGAACCGGAGGCGATTGAGGATCGCGCGCGCCATGTCCGCGCCCTTGAGTTCGTGGGTGAAGAACCGAATCCGACCCTCGTCGTCGATCGATCGGGTGATCGGCTTGGCGACATCGTGGAGCAGCGCGGCCCACGCCTCAACCGGACGCGAGGCCTCCATTGCGGCGACGACCGCCCGGGTGTGATCCCAGACGTCGTACTTGTGATAGCTGCCCTGGGTCACGCCGATCATCGGTGGCAGCTCGGGGAGCACTTCGGCGAGCAGGCCCAACTCGAGGAGGTCCTGCAATGCCTGGTCGCGGCGCGGCCCCATCAGAATCTGGTTGAGTTCATCCCGAATTCGCTCTGGGCTGAGGATCTCCACCCGGTGAGCACTGGCTCGGATGGCATCCGCAAGCCCCTCGGCATAGGCATAGCCAAGCCGCGACCGAAACCGAACGGCCCGGAACATCCGAAGGGGGTCCTCGGAGAACGTGCTTTCGGGATTGAGCGGCGTTCGCAGCACCTTTGCCTCGGCGTCCTTGAACCCCATGCCGGTCGGATCCTCAATCTCTTGCGAGCTCAGGTTCCAATAGAGGGCATTGATCGTGAAATCCCGTCGGTGAGCGTCTTCCTGGAGGGTCGCGGGTTCCACCTCGGGCTTTCGCGACGTCTCCGAATAGCTCTCCTTACGCGTGATCGCGACCTCGATCTTTTCACCCGCGACATGGACCATCGCGGTGCCGAACCGACCGTAGTGGGTAGGCGAGTGATCGGCGAGGCCCCGGTTCCAGAGCAGATCGACGAGCTCAGAGGCATCAAGGGTCGTGCAGAGGTCGATATCCTTGATCTCTGAACCGAAAAGCACGGTGTCGCGGACCGCGCCGCCGACCATCCAAACCTTGCCGTCGAAGGGGGTTTCGCGCAGAGCATCGGCAATGAGGCGCAGGGCGGGCTGGGTGATCTCAAGGTTCATCGTCGTTCTCCCTGAGCTAAAGGGCTTGCCGAACAGCGGCGATAAAGTCCCGCATCTTGGCATGGTCCTTTTGACCAGGAGCGGATTCTACTCCGCTCGAAACGTCCACCGCAGCCGGTCGCACAAACCGGATCGCCTGGGCGACGTTTTCGGGCGTGAGTCCGCCCGCGAGGATCACCGGAATCGGCGACTGGGCGACGACCGCCTCGGCGACCTCCCAATCCACCCGCTGTCCGGTGCCGCCGTAGTGCTCCTTGTGGAAGGCATCGAGCACGACGCGGTCGTAGCCGGCGAACATCCCGAGCAGGTCCTCCACCGTGTCCTCGGGCCGAACCCTCAGCGACAGAATCGAAGGTCGCGACGGACGGTTTTTGAACTCGGTGGCCTGGACCATGTCCACTTCGGTCGGCTCTTCGCCCCCGAACGGGCCGTAAACCGCAACGCGGGGTCGCTGGTCGAGGTGATCGATGAACTCGCGCGATTCTAGCGGGACAAACCTTGGGCTCGTCGGCTCAAAAACGAACCCGAGGAAGTCGGCCCCAAACTCGAGGGCGGCTTCCGCGTCGCGTGCGTTCGTCAGTCCACAAATTTTGACTAGCGGTCCCAACCCATCACCTCCCGAACCTTTCCACCGACGTCTGAGCTTCGCATAAAACTGGTTCCGATGAGCACCGCGCGTGCGCCGCAAGCCTGGAGCCGCTGGACGTCCGCGTGGGTGTGGATCGCGCTCTCAGCGACCGCCACGCGGCCCTCGCGGTATTGCGGAATGAGACGCTCGCTCGTGCCGAGGTCAACCGTGAAGTCGCTCAGGTCGCGGTTGTTCACTCCGATGAGGTCCAACCCGTTGATGTTGAGAACGCGATCCAGCTCTTCTTGGTTGTGCACCTCAACGAGGACGTCGAGGTTGAGCTCGGCCGCCGTCTCGGAAAGGCTTTTCAGTTGGTCGTCATTGAGCATCGCGGCGATGAGCAACAGCGCGTCCGCGCCGAGCACGCGGGCCTCGACCACCTGGTACGGGTTGTAGATGAAGTCCTTCCGGAGCAGCGGGAGATCGCAGTTCTCGCGACATATGGCCAGGTTTTTGGCCGATCCTTGAAAATATCGCTCATCGGTGAGGACGCTGAGGCAGGTCGCTCCTGCTTCCTCATAGGCCCGGGCGATTCCAGCGGGATCGAAGTCGGCACGGATGACGCCTTCGCTCGGTGAGGCCTTCTTCACCTCGGCGATGAGGGCGATGGGCCGCGGGTCGTTTGCCAGCGCGCGCTTGAATCCCCTCGTCGGCTCAAGACCACTGACTTGGGCCTCGAGTTCCGCCATCGGCACCTCGGCGAGCCTTGCCTCGACCTCGGTCTGCTTGTGGGCAAAAATTTCGTTCAGCACGTTCACCGCAGGGCCTCCCGTACGAGCGAATCGAGCTTTGCAACGGCGGCCCCGCTCTCGACGACTTCGGTGACCCGCTGTCCGGCGGAAACGGGGTCACAGCCGGTGGCGACGACAAGGGTCAACGCGGCACTCGGAGCGACGGCGGCAAAGGCTTCACTCTTTGGGTCGCTGATCGCGAGCCGGAGTCGCTCCGCGCCCTCACGAGCATCGGCACCTGGTGCGAGCGAAGAAACGTCCACCCGTCGAAGCCCGAAGGTCTCGGGGCTGACGGTAGATTCCGAAACCTGCCCATCGCGAACGGTGAGAACGAGGGTTTCGCCGACCGGCGACACCTCATCAAGACCGACCATCCCGTGGACAACGCGAACCTCCTCAGCATCCAGGAGCGCGAGCGCACCCGCAATCGAGCGCGCCACACCGGGACTCCAAGCCCCGATCACCTGGCGTTTGGCACCCGCAGGATTGAGCATCGGGCCGAGCAAGTTGAAGACCGTGCGAAAACCAAGTTCGCGCCGGACCGGTCCGATCCGCGCAAGACCGGGATGGAACGAAGGGGCGAAGAAGAAACTGACGCCGATCTCATCGAGCAGCAGCCGGGCATTCGGAACGGGAATCGGCAGTCCCAGCGCCTCGAGGACATCCGCCGAACCGACCTTGCTCGTCACCGCTCGGTTGCCGTGCTTCGCGACCTGCACGCCCGCCCCCGCGACGATGAACGCCGCCGCCGTGCTGATGTTGAGGCTGGGGATGCCACCGCCCGTGCCGCAGGTGTCCACACAATCCAGCGCTGGCTCGCCGATCATCCGCTCTCGAAGCAGCTTCACAAATCCCGCAAGCGCTGTTGGCGATGCAGATTCAACCCCGACCATACCGAGGAAGGCGCCCATCATGGCGGGACTGGAATCCTCGGACAGGACGATCCCCAAAAGCTGACTCGCCTCCTCAAGCGGGAGGCCGCCCTCGGCTCGGTATCGCTCGCAAAGCTGTGCAAATGAGTTCATGCGAATTGAGTGGCGAGTTTATCTCGTGATGATCGGTAGAATAGAGTCATGCAGGCGTATTTGGGCATCCTCGCCTTGGTTGGGCTCGCGGCGGTGATCTGTGCAGTCATGGTCACGCTGAGCTGGGTTCTTGGCCCCAAGAAGGTCACCCCGTACAAGTCGTCGACTTATGAGTGCGGCGTGGCTCCGGTGGGTGATTCGCGCGAGAGGTTTCCGATCAAGTTCTATCTGGTCGCGATTCTCTTCATCCTGTTTGACATCGAAGTCGTCTTCCTTTGGTCTTGGATGACGGTGTTCAAGCATTCGTCGATGGAGTTCATGCGGACGAGCTTTATCTCGTTCCTCATCTATATGTCGACCTTCATCCTCGGCTACCTCTATGTCATCCGGGTCAACGCCTTTGACTGGGATGAGACGACCTCCCTTGAGCCTGCAAAGCTGGGAGAGGCGGTGCAGGAGTCGTGAGCAATCCCATGGTTGGCAGTGAGCGCGCCGAAGTCGTGGCTCTGCGCGACAGGCTTGGCGCAGGATTTCTGAAGTCCAAGTCGGATCGCGGCGAGACGTTTATCTGTGTTCGACCCGATGCCCTCATTGCGGCGATCACCGAGCTGAAGGAAAATCCTGACCTCGCCTACGACTATTTCAGCGAGTGCGTGGGCGTGGACTACAGCACCTATAAGAATGTGCGCGATTTTGATGAGCGATTTGAAGTGGTTTACAACCTCATGTCGACCAAGCACTTCTCGCGCATCTTCGTGAAGACGGCGGTCAACGACGGCACCTCGATCCCGACGCTGAAGAACATCTTCCTCGGCGCGGAGTACCCGGAGAAGGAGATCCACGACCTGTTCGGTGTCCACTTTGAGGGCAACGAGCTGATGCCCGGCGAGCGGTTCCTGCTCCCCGATGACTGGATCGGCTACCCGCTCCGCAAGGAAGTCCCCCTCGGCGGCGAGGATGTGAACTTTGCTCAGGGCGATCGCGGCCCTGCGGTCGAAGACGTCTCCCGACCCCATGCCGGTGAGTCCTTTGAGGGCAAGACGGGCTCGAGCGAGGTCAGCGGAAGGTAACGACTCCAACCCTTTGATTCAAGAGGAAAAACGGTCGGCCCGGCAATTTTGCCGGGCCGACCGTTTTTATCCTGAGGGTCGGACATGGCTCCGGACAGAACAGACGAAATAGAGTTCCCGTATTCGCAAATCTTGCGCCAATCACCGCAAGAATCCGCGCATGAAAATCGAGAGTTTTCTTCTAAGCTGTTAGGACTCTCGAGATGGAAACGTCCCGAGGGCTCATGGAGTAATCATCATGTCTCGAAAGGCATTCACGCTCATCGAACTGCTCGTGGTTATCGCGATCATCGCGATCCTCGCAGCTATCCTCTTCCCTGTCTTCGCTCAAGCGAAGGAAGCCGCCAAGGCCGCTGCATGTCTCAGCAACATGAAGAACCTCGGTACGGCTACGAACATCTACCTCGCTGACTACGACGACACGATGCCCGCTTCGGTCATCTCGGTCGCCGGTGTCAACCAGGCAGCTCAGTTCTTCTCGACTCCGGCCAACTCGCTCGGAAACGGCGGCGCCGTTCCGACCGCAGCCACGATCAACCTCCGAGCTAGCTTCTGGGGTAACGCGATCCAGCCGTACGTCAAGAACTGGGGCGTTTATCGAAACACCTCGCCGGATTGGAACCTGTTCGCGCTTGACGCCACTGCTCTTGCTTCGCGCATCACCAGCGGCTACGCTTACAACAGCTACCTCAACTACTACAACGCCACCGGTGTTCAGTCGCCTTCGCGAACGATCCTGTTCTTCCAGGGCATGGGCAACGGTTCGATCCAGGGTTACACCTACTACTGGCCGCCGTTCATGGTGAGCTCGGGTACGCAGACGACGGCCGTGCCGTTCATCTTCGCTCGAACCGCTCAGATCTGTCCGAACGGTCTCTACGTGTTCTCCGGTCAGCGAGACAGCCGCATCTATAAGGGTGGCTTCAACCTCGTTTACACCGACTCGAGCGCTAAGTTCACCAAGGCTGCTGCTCAGCGATCGCCGTACTCGGTCATCAACGCCGATGGTACGCCGGCTAACGGTTGGGTTTCCAACATCACCGGTCAGCCGACCGCTTGCGACAACGTCTACTGGTACTGGCACGCTCCGGATCAGGACAAGGGTTAATGAAGAAGAAGCTTGCATTTCTGCTCTCGATCGCCGTTGCTGTGGCCCTCATCGGTTGCGGCTCGGGTGAAGACAAGGGAGCTTCGGACACCACTCCTCCTAAGGGAGCGACGTCGGTCGGTGTGAAAGCAATCAACACCGGTGGCGGTGGTGGAGTCCAGAACTCCAAGCCGGAAGCAAACTAAGCTTCTTGATCCACGAAGTGAAGGTAGGTCGAAAGACCTGCCTTCACTTTTTTTGCGTTTGGACGGAACCACGGCACCCTTTGTGCACGTAGAGACCTATCCGGGGTGTCAGAAATGATTTTCCGGAATGATTCTATTTGGAGAGCCTTATAAAAACATGACTCGAAAAGCGTTCACGCTCATCGAGCTGCTCGTGGTGATTGCAATCATCGCCATCCTCGCAGCTATCCTCTTCCCTGTTTTCGCCTCGGCCAAGGAAGCCGCCAAGAAGACGTCGGACCTTTCCAACCTGAAGCAGATGGGAACTTCGGTTCAGCTTTACCTGGCTGACTTCGATGACACCTTCCCGCAGACGGCCGTCAACTATCTCGGCACCTGGCAGCCGAACCTTCTGTACGCCACCCCGGCCAACTGGACCCAGCAGAACGCAGTCATCCAGAACCTGTACAACTGCCACTGGTCGAACTCGCTCCAGCCGTACATCAAGAACCGCGACATGATGGTTTCCCAGGGCGGCACGGATCGACTCATCACCGGTGCGCCCTACACCACGTCGCCGATCGCTCGATTCAAGAACAGCTATCAGATGAATGGTCTCCTGAACAGCCTCAACGCCACCGTTGTTGCTGCTCCGAGCCAGCTTCCGATCGCCGGTCACCTCCGTGGTGGCATGCGAATCGACGGTTTTGCGTCGTCGAACCCGGTTCTGAACTGCCCGCAAGGCGCAGCGCCGTGCGTTTGGCAGCCGACGACCCCGACCTGCCTTGGATCCGTCAATGGTCAGTGGAGCTCGACCCTCCTCCCCGCGTTCTCGTTCTGGGTTTTCAACCGAGGCGTGAACGTTACATTTGCTGACAGCTCGGCCAAGTTCCGACGCATGGGTGGCAACATCGCGGGTCGAACGGACTTCCGAACCGACTGGATGTCGAACTACAACGCTCAGGGCATTCCGAACCGAGAATGGCAGGACACCAACTTCTGCCACACCCTTCTGTTCCAGCCTGACTTCGACTTCCAGAACTTCGGTATTCCGATCGAGTTCTAAGGCGAAGAGTCTTTCGCATGACTCCAAGTTGGGGGTGGGCAATTGCCCGCCCCCAACTTTTTTTGCCTAGACCTTGATGATTCAGTCATCAAGCCTTCCATTCATGCCGGAATCAGGCTTCCGGCTTGGAATTCGAGACAGCACCGTTGAGAATGGAATCACCGAGCCCTGCTCGGAGGATTTATCTCATGAAACGTGCATTTACATTGATCGAGCTTCTCGTCGTCATCGCCATCATCGCCATCCTCGCGGCGATCCTCTTCCCGGTCTTCGCGAGCGCAAAGGAGTCTGCCAAGAAGACGTCTGACCTTTCCAACCTGAAGCAGATGGGTACCTCAGTGCAGCTTTACCTGGCTGACTACGACGACACCTTCCCGCAGACGGCCGTCAACTACCTCGGAACTTGGCAGCCGAACCTCCTCTACGCCACTCCGGCCAACTGGACCCAGCAGAACGCAGTCATCCAGAACCTGTACAACTGCCACTGGTCGAACTCGCTCCAGCCGTACATCAAGAACCGCGACATGATGTCCTCCCAGGGCGGAACGGATCGACTCATCGGAGGAGCGCCCTACACCACGTCCCCGATTGCGCGATTCAAGAACAGCTATCAGATGAATGGTCTCCTGAACAGCCTCAACGCTACGGTTGTTGCTGCACCGAGCCAGCTTCCGCTCGCCGGTCACCTCCGTGGTGGTATGCGAATCGATGGGTACGCGTCGTCGAACCCGGTTCTCACTTGCCTGGTAGGCACCGCGCCGTGCGTTTGGCAACCGACGACCCCGACCTGCCTTGGATCCGTCAACGGTCAGTGGTCCGGAACTCTGTTCCCTCAGTTTTCGTATTACGTCTTCAACCGAGGCGTGAACGTGACGTTCACAGACAGCTCGGCCAAGTTTCGAAGAATGGGAGCGAATATCAATGGAAGGACGGACTTCCGCACGGACTGGATGACGAATTACAATGCCCAGGGCGTGCCGAGTTCAGAGTGGCAGGACACCAATTTCTGCCACACCTTGCTCTTCCAGCCGGATTTCGATTTCCAAAACTTCGGAACTCCGGTACAGTGGTAATCCTATGAAGAAGATCATCCTTTCCATTGCGGGTCTCAGCCTTCTGGGCCTCGTTCTCGTCGGTTGCAGCAAAGATGAAGCTCCTGTGAACGGAGACAACAAGAACGCTGCCGCAAATTCCAAGAGCGCGGCTGATTCGGGCAAGGAAAAGCCGAAGGGCGAAGAGCAGTTGATGCCCAAGTAAGGAAGATCATGAGGCTGGCCGGGATACCGGCCAGCCATTTCCTGAAAACGGCGACTACTACGCATTCGATTTCAAAAAAGTTCGCGCGATTTTCACATTTTTTTGCCACTGGCAAAATTTTCGCCTTATAATGCCTTCACTCAGCTTTTGCTGGGGGAGTCATACATATGCGAAAAGCGTTTACTCTCATTGAACTGCTGGTCGTCATTGCGATCATCGCAATCCTGGCAGCCATCCTCTTCCCGGTCTTTGCATCCGCCAAGGAAGCCGCTAAGGCCGCAGCGGACCTTTCCAATGTCAAGCAGATCGGCACCTCAGCGCAGATCTACGTCACCGACTACGATGACGTGTTCCCGCAGACCGCCGTTAACTATCTCGGCACCTGGCAGCCGAACCTGCTCTATGCCACCCCGGCAAACTGGACGACGACGAACGCCGTGATCCAGAATCTTTACGCTTGCCACTTCAGCAACTCGCTTCAGGCGTATACCAAGAACCGAGACATTTTCAACTCGCAAGGCGGCACGGATCGACAGATCGTTGGTGCGCCGTACGCTTCAGCGCTGGCAACGCCAGCTAAGAACAGCTATAACATGAACGGACTGCTCAACAGCCTGAGCACCACGGCCGTCGCACGACCGTCGCAGCTCCCGTTCATGGGCCACTTCCGAGGCGGTATGCGAATCAACGGCTATGCCACCGCAAGCCCGGTTCTTACTTGCTCTACCGGTTCGCAGCCCTGCGTGTTCGTTCCGGCATCGCCGACCTGTAGTGGTGCAAACGGAACCTGGTCGGGTCAGCTCTGGCCGCAGTTCAGCTACTGGGTGTTCAAGCGAGGCGTCAACGTCACGTTCGCCGACAGCTCGGCTAAGTTCCGACGCATGGCCGGCAACATCAACGGTCTGACCGATTACAAGACCGACTGGATGATCAACTATAACGCCCAGGCTCAGCCCAATGGCGAATGGCAGGACACGTACTTCTGCCACACTCTTCTCTTCCAGCCGGACTTCGACTTCCAGACCTGGGGCACCCCCTACGCCTGGTAAGGACAAGTTCCTAACCTAAGACAAGGTAACCGCGGCCCGGTTTCTGAGAACCAGAAATCGGGCCGTCTCGCTCAAAAGACGAGCGACCCAAGCAAGGATCGGTACTTCAAAAAGTAAGGTGCCGACGATTAGGCTCTTCAATTGAATCTTGCCCGTCATGGTCTGACCCTGGCGGGCTTTTGTCTTGTTTCGTCGCCGGGTCTCTGCCATACTCTCACTTGATCCTCGGAGAAGCACCATGAAAGCATTCTTCCTTTCCCTCGTTGCCCTCGCCCTTGCCGCCTTTGTCCTTGCCGGTTGCGGTGAAGATGATAGCGTCACCTATGGCGACAACCCCTTCGCCAAGGCGAACTCCAAGAACGCCAAGGACGCTCCCCACCAAAAGCAGCGCGCCGGTGGCTAACCTGCCGACGATTCCGCTCCACGCAAGGTAGATTAAGTTCAGTTCCATGGCCAATCAATTCATGCCGTCGACCGACGCCATTTTCGAGAGAAAGGGCGAGAACACCATGGTCGTCAACATGGGTCCCCAGCACCCATCGACCCACGGAGTCCTCCGCATCGTTTGCGAACTCGAAGGCGAGGTGATCGTGAACTGCAAGTGCGTCATCGGCTATCTCCACACCGGAATGGAGAAGGAAGCCGAGTATCAGCAGTATCACAAGTGCGTCGTCATGACCGACCGCATGGACTACCTAAACGCGAACGGCAACAACCTGGCCCACGCCCTCGCGGTTGAGAAGCTCCTCGGATGCGAAGTGCCCAAGCGCGGCCAATACCTTCGAGTCATCCTCGCCGAACTCAGCCGAATCGCCAGCCACTGCGTCTGGCTCGGCACCCACGGCCTTGACCTCGGGGCGATGACGCCGTTCTTCTACATCATGCAGCAGCGCGAGAACATCCTTGACATGTTCGAGATGTTCAGCGGCGTGCGAATGATGCCCTCCTGGATCGTCCCTGGCGGACTTCGCGGCGACATGCCCGAAGGCTTTGCCGAGCGGCTCAACAAGTTCCTTGAAGAGTTCCCCAAGGAGCTCGAAGTTGTCGAGAACCTCCTCGTCGGCAACCCGATCTGGAAGGAGCGCACCTACGATGTTGGCGTGCTCACCGCGACCCAGGCGCTCGAGCTAGGTTGCTCGGGACCGATCGCCCGCGCGAGCGGCGTGGCTTGGGACCTTCGCAAGAGCAACCCGTATTCGTCGTATGACGACTTCGACTTCGAGATCCCGGTCGGGTCGCACGGCGACGTCTATGATCGCTTCCTCGTCCGCGTCGCCGAGATGAAGGAGAGCTGCAAGATCCTCCGCCAGGCCCTCGACGGTCTTCCCGAAGGACCCTGGAGCACCACCGATCGCAAGATCGCTCCTCCGCCTCGTGAAGAGCTCGACACCTCGATGGAATCGCTGATCCACCACTTCAAGCTGTACACCGAGGGCTACCACGTCCCTGCGGGTGAGGCCTATGCCGGCATCGAAGGTTCGAAGGGTGAACTCGGCTTCTACATCGTCTCGGATGGCGGCAACCGACCTTACCGCTGGCATGAGCGCCCCAGTTCGTTCATGAACCTCAAGTCGCTTGAGGTCCTTTCCATCGGCCGCATGATCGCCGACGTGATCGCGATCATCGGTTCGATCGACATTGTTCTCGGAGAAATCGACCGCTAATGAGTGAACTCGTTCAACTTGGTGCCCCCCACGATCGTCCTCGTCCGCCGCGCGCGGATGAGCTGAACCTTCGCTTCTCGGAGCAGGGGATCCACGAACTTGAGGCGCTCAAGACGCACTACCCGGACCTGAAGTCGTGCATCCTGCCCGGACTTTGGATCGCCCAGCGGGAATATGGCGGCTTTCTTGACGGTGCGGCCATCGCCGAGGTCGCCCACCGCCTGAACCGCAGCTACGCCGAAGTCGAAGGCGTCGCGACGTTCTACACGATGTACAACACGGCCCACAAGCCGGGCAAGCACAAGCTGGAGCTTTGCACCTGCCTTAGCTGCCACCTTTGCGGCAGCTACCGACTCCGCGACTACATCAAGTCGAAGCTCGGGATCAGCCACGGCGAAACCACCGAAGACGGTCTTTTCACGATGGAAGAGGTCGAGTGCCTCGATGCTTGCGACCGCGCGCCGCTCATGCAGGTGGGCGATCAGTATTACGGCCCCCTCGACGAAGCCAAGCTCGATGCGCTCATCGATCAGCTTCGGAACACCGAAGGCTCAACCGTGGTGAAGATGGCCGACGAGATCGTTCAAGTTCACCTGCGCGACGTCGAACGGCACAAATAAAGTTCGGCGAGGGGGATTTTCACCCCGCACTTTTGCATAAAGTGCCTTATAATGGCTCCATTCCGTCTGGAATCATGGAGTCATTCATATGCGTCGAGCTTTTACTCTCATCGAGCTCTTGGTCGTCATCGCGATTATCGCGATCTTGGCCGCTATCCTCTTCCCTGTCTTTGCTTCGGCAAAGGAGGCTGCGCGAAAAACAGTTGCCATCTCGAACACCAAGCAAGTCGCAACCGGCTTGATGCTTTATGGTGCCGACTACGACGACTGCATGCCGCTCTCGCACCGCGTCATCTCCGGATTCCTTTATCCGGCGATCATGACGCCAAACCGATGGTGCCCGTCTTTCGCGGTCCGCGAAGATGACAGCCTTTGGGCCAACACCCTGATCCCGTACACCAAGAACTATCAGATCTTCACCTACCAAGGTCAAAACGTGTACGACCCATGGGGATGCGGCGTGACGACGGCCGCTCCGCAGAACCAGTCGCTGAGCTATAACGGCTTGCTGAATGGTTACAACCTGAGCGGCGTTGCCTCACCGTCCAAGCTCACCTTGGTCTGGCCCGGCAACATGAAGGAAGAGATCTTTGGTGGCAACTTCACCAACCCGATGCTCCTTTGCCGTGCGGGGACCGGCACGACCGCGCTTCGCGATGACTGCCGATTCAACCCGACGGGCGGTCCTGACGGAACGCAGACCACGGCAGGCCCCGCCACGCAGGTCGACATCAGCTGGTACACGTACTCTTCGGCCAACGACACCGCTTGGGTCGTCAGCCGAGGCATGGTCTTCGTTGCGGTCGACACCTCGGCCCGATGGCGCCCTCTCAACCTGAGCGGCACCGTCACTTCGGGCGCAGACATGGTTCGCGACTACAACGACCCGACGATGCGCTATGCGGCCAACGCACGCATGTCGGCGTTCCACCGATGCCAAACGACGCCCACCTCGCCGCTCTACCTGAGCTTCTTCCGCCCCGACTCGGAGTTCAACTACCAGTTCGGCAACACCGCGGGTACGAGGTGCACTCCTTGAGAATCGGAGGACTCGTCCTCGTCTCGCTATGCCTCCTGAGCGGCCTCATCGGCTGCTCCGGAGGCGAGAAGAAGGTCGACATGATGACCCAGGGTTCCGTCGCCGCCGAAGGCATGGATGGAGCCAAGACCGCCCGGGGAAAGACTGACCCCGCAAAAGGGCAATTCATGGGTCGATAACCAAGCAAGGGAGAAATTTTCATGAAGCGCGCATTTACACTCATCGAGCTGCTCGTTGTCATTGCCATCATCGCGATCCTCGCCGCCATCCTCTTCCCTGTCTTTGCACAGGCAAAGGAATCGGCCAAGGACACCGTGACGATCAGCAACCTCAAGCAGTTGGGCACCGGCATGTTCCTTTACATGGCGGACCAAGACGACACGCTGCCGAACTCGGGTTGGTACAACACCACCCCAACGACCAATCCGGTTTCGTCGCCGGGAAGCTCCGAAATCCGGGGCACCCACATCGTCACGACTTGGCAGAACGACATCTACCCTTACGTCAAAAACATTGACCTCTACTGGCACCCGAAGGCCGACCGCGTGAACAACCCGGCGAACCGATTCACGTGGAGCCAGCAATACGGCGTTCCCTCCATGGCGGGTTGCTGGCTTCCGAGCCTTGCCAACTGGACGTGGCAACACCCGACGCTCACCGGCGGTTTCACCGTCCGAGTTGAGGGCAACTTCGGTTGTAACACCACCCCGGGAACGGTCGTCGCGGGTTGGGTCTTCCGAACGAAGTCTCGCATCCAATCGGCAATCGAGAACATCTCCGACAACGTGATGATCGCGGAATCGGGCTTCTTCGACATGGGTTGGGCCTGGATGGCGTCAACGTCCAGCACCTTCAACGTGCCGACGAGCTACTTCGGCAACTACTTCAATACGGCCAACACGATCTATCCGAACGCGCGTGTGCTCCGCGGACCGACCGCCCGAAAGCGAAACCAGAATAACGTCACCGGTGTGTTTCTGCCGGGTGCGACGAATTTCTCGTATCCAGTCGGTCAAACTTCGTATGTCGCAATGGACGGCTCTGCGAAGTCGGTGGACTACCGAGGACGAATTCTCGAATCGTTTGTGACGTCGGGAGGCATCCGTGCGATGAAGAGGTTCTGGCCCTATGCACCGTAAGTTCATCACGCTCTTTTCCATCGCTGCCTTGATCGTCGGCGGCCTCGCTGGTTGCAAGAAGAAGGATCCCGATGAGGATCTCTCGGTCAACAAGAAGGACGCTCCGATCATCGGTGACAACCCCGAAGCGGGCAAGGACACCAAGAAAGAGGTCCCGGGTCCCGTCGGTGCTGCTGGCGGTGCCACGGGTTCGCCCTCGGCAAGCCCGTCGGCCGAACCCACTCCTGCAGGCAAGTAACTCGTTTCTCCACAGGGTCCAAACCGCCGGTTTGGACCCTTTTTTTGCCTGCGCCTCTCGCTCGCCGACCATCCGCGCCCTCGACGAGTAGAATGGAACTGGAATGGCCGAAAGGAAGCTGATTCTCGAACACGCCCACGACCCTGCGTATCGAACGCTGGACGGGTACTTGGCAAAGGGTGGCTATGAAGCCCTCAAGAAAGCCCTGAAGATGGAACGCCAGGCGATCATCGACGAGGTGAAGACCAGCGGGCTGCGTGGACGCGGTGGTGCGGGCTTCCCTACCTGGATCAAGTGGAACGGCATCCCCAAGGAGAAGTCGGACAAGCTGCACTACGTCCTCTGCAATGCGGACGAAGGCGAGCCGGGCACCTTCAAGGACAAGCAGATCATGGAGCAAACGCCATATCTGCTCATCGAAGGCATGACCATCGCTGGCCTTGCCACCCAGGGCGATCGCGGCTACATCTACATCCGTGGCGAGTTCATCGACGCTGCCCGCTCGCTCCGCAACGCGATTGACCAGGCCTATGCCAAGGGTTACCTCGGAAAGAACATCCTCGGCTCGGGTCGCGATTTTGATCTCTTTATCCACCTCGGCGCGGGCTCCTATGAGTGCGGCGAGGAAAGCGCACTCATGTCGAGCCTGATGGGCGAGCGAGGCATGCCTCGCCTCAAGTTCCCCCACGCGCCGCTCCCCACCATCAGCGGCCTCTGGGACAGCCCCACGCTCATCAACAACGTCGAGACCTATGCCTGCGCGCCGTTCATCATCAAGAATGGCGGCGAGTGGTATTCCACGCTCGGCGCCTCCACCAAGAATTCGCGCGGAACCAAGATCTTCTCGGTCAGCGGCCACGTCAACAACCCCGGCAACTTCGAGATCGAGTTCGGCACCTCACTGAAGGAGCTCCTCGAGATGGCGGGCGGCGTGAAGGGCGGCAAGCTCAAGGCCTGCGTCCCGGGCGGCTCGAGCGTCCCGATCATCAACGCCGAAGCGGTCGACCGCGCGATCATCGGCTATGAAGAGATGGCCGACGTGAAGTCGATGGTCGGATCGGGTGGGTGCATGTTCCTCAACGAGCACACCTGCATCGTCACCTTCATCTGGCGCACCGCCCTCTTTTATGCCAACGAGAGCTGTGGCAAGTGCACCCCGTGCCGCGAAGGCACGCGATGGATGCTCCAAATCCTCGATCGCATCCGCCAGGGCAAGGGCCAGCAGGGCGACATCGAGCTTCTTGAAGAGGTTTGTTCGCAGATCGACGGACGCTCGTTCTGTGGTCTCGGTGATGCCGCCGCATGGCCGGTTCAGGGCGCGATCCGCGTCTTCCGCGAGGAGTTTGAGTACTTCATCGCCAATGGCCGCAGCATCGTCACCAGCGAGCCTTCGCTCGTCATGGCTCCCTAAAACGGGGCGTCCGGCGCGTTCGGATTGCCTTGGCTGATATAGGTCGCGATCTCGCCCGCGAGGTCGCGGTCTCTTTCTCCTAATTGGATGTAGAGATCCATGGCGTCGGACAACGCTGCGCGATCAGGCACCGGCTTATCCCGCTTCAGCCGCGCGAACCGTGCGCGGATGGCCTCCACCGAGTCGGACGGTGGCTCAGAAGGCACGTAGGGCTCCATCGACGGCGTCGCCGCGGGCTGAGTGCCAGCCGTTCTGTTCTCGCTCGTGCTTGTGCCGCTCGGGCGGCTCTGCGCGCTCGCATTGACCGGTACCGGACGGCTCTTCCTTCGCGCCGTGATGTCTGACCGGCCGAAGTAGGTGATCACAAGGATCGCCGCCGCGACGATTGAGCCGATCAGCAAGAAGATCATGAAGAACTTCGCGATCGCCATCTTGGATTCAGCGCCGAGGAGCGGCTGGCGCGGAGGCGGCGGATAGTAGACCGGGAACTGGGGCGACGTCGTGTGCGGGGCCTGGGGCTGTCCGCCGGCATAGGGGTTGTAGGGGTAAGTCGGCGGCGCGGCGGGAGGCGTGAGGATCGGTGGCGGAGCGACCGGGCTGGCGTAAGGGTTGTATTGCGGCGGCAAGAGCACGGGGGGCGGCGCCAAGTTGGGGTTGGGCGTTCCGTAGGGCGTGTACTGCGCGTAGGGGTCCGGCGGCTGGGGCATCGAAGGCCCGAACGATCCGTAGTTCGGCACCCCGAAGTCGGGAGTAGCGGGTGCGGGCGCAGCGGCCTTCTCCAGCGCGTCGATCATCGTCTGGGCGTCGGCATAGCGCAGCGCCGGCGTCTTTTGCAGCGAGCTCGCAACCACGTCCTGGAACCGCTGTGGGATCTGGGGGAGCATGACCGGCTGGTTGTTCATGATCGCGTGGGTGATCGTGAACACGCTGTCGCCGGTGAACGGCTTGACCCCGGTGAGCATCTCGTAGAGCAGGACACCCACGCTGAAAATGTCGCTGCGCTGGTCGAGCTCCTTGCCCACCACCTGCTCGGGCGACATATAGCTCGGCGTGCCGAACACCTGGCCATCAATCGTCAGGTTCGGCTGGAAGGTGAGCCGCGCGATGCCAAAGTCGGTGATCTTCACTTCGCCCGAGCTGAGAATCTGGATGTTGTCGGGCTTGATGTCGCGGTGAATGACGCCCTTCGAGTGGGCATGGGCCAATCCACGCAGGACGGCAGTGAGGATCTCCACCGTCTCATCGGGGGATAGAAAGCCTTTGGTGTCGATCTCGTTGCGCAGGGTGTGCCCGTCGAGATACTCCATCGCCATGAAGTGGCGATCGCCATCTTGACCGTATTCGTAGACGGTCATGATGTTCGGGTGGGCAAGAGTGCCAACCGCATGAGCCTCGCGGCGGAACCGATTCACCCTATCCTCAACCTGGGAGGCACTCGCCCCGGTAGGCGCGTTCAGCTCCTTCAGAGCGACGCGTCGATTCATCATGGGATCGTAGGCCTCGTAGACGATGTCGTTCGAGCGCGCGATCTCCCGGATGATTTGATATTTGCCCAGGGTTGTGGGTGGGCCTTGGCTCATTTGTTTCTCTTCATTGTAGGTGACGTCTGGAGATTTGAACAGCGTTCCATTCCGCCAGTGTGCATACTATTTAATGTTATGGCGGTTGAGCGACCTCGCGGGTTTGAGCTTTGGGCTAAGTCCAACGTTTGGCAGCGCACGATTCGTCTGGCCCTGCGCCCCTGGAAGCTGACCCACGTTCAATATCTGCTCCTTGTGACCCTTGCCGACCTTGAGAAGCGGCGCGATGAGCCGATTCGCCAGGCCGACCTTGCCGCCGAAGCCAAGCTCGACCTCATGATGACCAGCCAGGTCATCCGGTCGCTCGAAGAGCGCGGCCTGCTCCTGCGCTCGCCCCACCCCCACGACATGCGCGCCTTCATGATTGAGCCGACCCCCGAGGGCGAGAAGGTGCTGAAGGGTGCCCGGCCCGCCTTTGAGGCCGCCGAGACTGCTTTCTGGTCGGAATCCTCGTAGAAAGCAGTCGTGGCGACACGGCATCTCCTCCTCGGTGACCAACTCTTCGACGGGTTGCCCGGCGTCGCGCCCAAGGCCGAGATCGTCATGATCGAGAGCCTCGACCTCTGCACCCGCGTGCGCCATCACCAGCAAAAGGTCGTCCTGTTCCTGTCCGCGATGCGGCACATGCGCGACCGACTCCGGCGCGAGGGCCGGACCGTCCACTACGTGGAGCTGAACCCCGACGATCCAAGGTCGTTCCTTGACCAGGCGGCAGAGTTCTCGCCCGAGTCGTGCTACGAGCCAGCGGACCCCTTTGCTCGCGAGGCCCTCGGCGGGCTTCGCCACCTGCCGAACCCCAACTTCCTCACCACCGACGAGGATTGGGCCGCCTACCGTGGGCGGCACAAGCGACTCCGGATGGCCGACTTCTACGTCGAGCAGCGACGACGGCTCGGCCTCCTCATCGAGCCCGATGGCGAGCCGACCGGCGGCCGATGGAGCTTTGACGAAGACAACCGAAAGAAGCTCCCCAAGTCGGTCATCGTGCCTCCGCGCCCGTGGCCGGTGGCGGACCCAACCACGCGAGAGGTCGTCCAAGTTGTCGAGCGAGTCCTTCCCCACCACCCCGGAAAGGCGGCCGACTTCTGCTGGCCTGTGACCCACGAGGAAGCGGCCGACTGGCTCAGCGAGTTCCTCGAACACCGGCTGGACCTGTTTGGCGACTATGAGGACGCCCTCAGCCAGCGCGACGGCACCCTTTTCCACAGCCTGATCACCCCGATGCTCAACATCGGCCTACTCCTGCCCGGCCAAGTCCTCGACCTCGTCTTTGAGCGGCACCGCCGTCGGCCCGTCCCACTGAACTCGCTGGAAGGCTTTGTTCGGCAGGTCATCGGATGGCGCGAATTCATCAAGAAGCTCGACCAAACTTATACACAACCGACCAAAAACCACTTTGCGCACGACTGTAAGCTGGGTCCAAGCTGGTGGGACGGGACGACGGGGCTGATGCCGCTCGACCTCTCGATTCGGCGGGCGGAGCGGTTCGGCTGGATCCACCACATTGAGCGGCTGATGGTGGTGGGCGCGGCGATGCTGATGTGCGAGGTCGCGCCCGACGAGGCCTACCGTTGGTTCATGGAGATGACCCTCGATTCCGCCGATTGGGTCATGGCGCCCAACGTTCTTGGCATGAGCCAGTTTGCCGACGGCGGCCTGTTTGCAACCAAGCCTTATCTCAGCGGCTCGAACTACCTACGCAAGATGTCGGACTACCCCGCGGGCCCGTGGGAAGACGTTTGGGATGGCCTCTTCTGGCGGTTCATGAAGAAGAACGAGGCCAAACTCGTCTCGAACCACCGGCTCGGGATGCTGCTATCCGGCTTCGACCGGATTCCGGCGGCGCGAAGGGAGCGGATCCTATCCGCCGCCGAAGAGTTCATCGAAACTCACACCGTGCGACCCTAGCCGAGGCCGCGCGAGGCCGCGCCATCGACAAGCAGGCTCACCCCGCTGACATAGCTGGCGGGGGCCGACGCGAGGAAGGTGATTGCGGCGGCAATCTCGTCGGGGGTGCCGAGGCGTCCCATTGGCGAGTCCTTGGCGACCTCTTCGAGCACTTCTTCCGGCGTTCGTGATTCGCGCTCGGCGCGCACTTCGGCGAGGTGGGTCTGGCGCTCGGTCATCGTGTGGCCGGGGAGGACGCCGTTCACCGTGATGCCGTGGGGTCCGAATTCGTGGGCTTGGAGCTTGGTGAGGGCCATGATTCCCGCGCGGAGGGTGGCCGAGATCGGCAGGATCGGTACCGGGTCCTTGGCGACGATCGAGGTGATGTGGACGATCCGGCCCCACTTGGCTTCGATCATCATCGGGCTGACCAGGCGAACCATCCGGACGATGTTCAGGAGGGTGGAATCGACGCCGGCGCGCCACTGGTCATCGGTCATCTCGGTGAACCGACCGGCGGGCGGTCCGCCCGTGTTCGTGATGAGGATTTCGGGGGCTCCGACTTCGCGGACGGTGGTGGAGATCCACCATTCGAGGTCTGCGGGATTGGTGACGTCACAAACGTAGGGATAGGCGTCGCCGCCGATCTCGGCCACCGCTGCCTCAAGATGCTCTTCCGACCGCGAGCAGATGGAGACCCTGCAGCCCTCTTCGGCGAGCCGCTTTGCCGTTGCGAGGCCGATTCCCTTGCTCCCCGCCATGATCATGGCGACCTTGCCGCCGATGCCCAGTTCCATGGGTGTGAGCGTACCGGTAAACTAGTCGGCGGAGCGATGGCAGAGTGGTCGATTGCGGCGGTCTTGAAAACCGTTGACCGAAAGGTCCGGGGGTTCGAATCCCTCTCGCTCCGCCACCGTTGAAGTCAGTTGTTGTCTTCTTTTTCCTCTGGCGTTTGCCTTAGTGCAGCGTTCCTTCTGATCGTGTAGCGAGCAAGGAACCACGCCAGCGCGAAGGGCGCGACGTAGGCGGCGGCGATGAGGACCACGCCGAGACGTGACTGCGCCGCCATGCTGTCGAGTTCCCGGTAGAAGAACGCAAAGATGGCAACCCCGAGGAGTAAGCCTACGATCGCCGCGAAGGCGGGAGTATCTTGCCCGATGAACTTTCTCATGGCCCCGGGGCTAGTATAGGGCAAGGTGGGTCTTCGCGCCTCCCCGAGGCTGTCCCCGTGATGGTCAATATGCCTAGGCGTGTTTTGGGGCAGGCAAGCTTGCGGTTGCAGCAGCCACTCCCTCCCTCGCTGCGCTCGGGCTGCGCCTCGGCGCGAGAATGGGCTTGGGTCTCCCCGCCGCCCGAGGGCGGAGGAGGCGAAGCCGACGAGGGTGAGGCACGGGGCCGGGCGGCGGGGGAAAATCCCTTGATCTCAACGTCACCCCCCGCGGACTCGCTCACCATCCAGTAAACGACGAATCATCGTTCCCCAAACAGCTTGGCCCGCCATCGGGCCATCCAGGATGGGCGATTCTCATGCCGCCGCTCCGCGTTATGGACTCTGATCTTGACAATCTCGAATCGCTCCTTTCTCTCATCCTCGGTAAGGCCTTCTTTCATCAGGTACAGGTCGATACAGGAAGCAATATCTATCCTCCCGCCCAACCTTCTCCCCTCAGAATCGAAAATGTGGACGTATTCATCGTCCATATCGTCAAGGTTCCATTCCTCCACCAGACCGGAGATGTCTTCGAGATCTTCCACGAGCCAGCACCAGGTGTCATCGATCCAACTCACGACATAGACTGGCGTCTTGATTTCGGGGTCAATCTTTGTATAGAACTTGCCTGATCCTCTGGTCGACATGGCAGGTGTAACTCCTCCGATCCAATTATAGTTGGAAGCCTCGCGCCTCCCCGAGGCCACGCCCTCCCTCGCTGTGCTCGGGCTGCGCCTCGGCGCGAGAATGGGCTTGGGTCACCCCGCCGCCCGAGGGCGGAGGAGGCGAAGCCGACGAGGGTGAGGCTGACCTAAAAGAGAGTCGTCTGCCCCATAGCACGCTTCTTCGCCGCCAACAGCGCGGGGACAGCCCGGGCCGGGCGGCGGGCTCTCCCGGCCCAATCAATACGTCCCACCCCAACCAAATCCGAAGCGCGCGACCCCCAAAAAGCGTCTAAGCTATGACCATGATCCGACAAAGCCTTGCCGCCCTGCTCATCGCCGTCCACGCCGCTGCGTGGGCCGGTGGTGCCGTCGTTCGCACCGTGAACACCGTGAGCGTCGCGGGGACGGAGCGAACCTACATCCTCCGAATCCCAGCCAAGGTCAATGCCGCCAAGCCCGCCCCGCTCGTGATCGTGCTCCACGGATGGACTGCCTCCGGCGAACTCGCCGAGATCTACACCAAGATGGCGGAAAAGGCGGACGAGGCTGGGTTCATCGTCGCCTTTCCGAACGGCACCGCGCCGGGCAAGGCGCTTGGCTGGAACACCGGATTCCTTAACCTCGGCAAGTCGGGTGTGGATGACTTCGCCTTCATGGAGAGCCTTGTGAAGGACATCAGCGCGAAGGCGAAGGTCGACCCGAAGCAGGTCTACCTCTGTGGCCACTCAAACGGCGCGATGATGAGCCACGCGGCGGGGTCCAAGCTGTCCCGGCTGTTCGCGGCGATCGGCGTGGTGGCAGGGACGATCGGCCTCGACCAAGCCAAGCCGCCGATCCTCATGCCCCAACCCCAAGGGCCGGTGAGCGTGATCATCGTCCACGGCCAAAAGGACCCCACCGTTGGCTATGACCACTCGGCCAAGGCCCTCCTGGTTGGCGTTTCCGCACCGGACAGCGCGAGCTTCTGGGCGAAGTCGAACGGCTGCCAAGGCCCCAAGACCCTCCTCGACGATGCTAATGCGAAGATCGAACTCTGGTCCAAGGGCCGCGCAGGAACCGAGGTGAAGCTCGTCACCGTGAAAAACGGCACCCACGATTGGCCGGGCGGCGTCTCGCGCTCGGGACCGGAAACGACGAGCAAGGTCAATGCCGCCGACTTGCTGTGGGACTTTTTTAGCAAGCATCGAAAGCCCTAAGTCGCTATAATGGCTTTAGGTTCGACCAAGGAAGGTCGAAAAGGACTTCAGGATGAAGGTCACCGCACGTAGAGTTCCAGCCAGAGGGGCGGTCAAGGGAGTGTCCCAAAACCACAAACGACGAGAAGATATCGCGGGCATTTTGCTGATCACGATGTCGCTCATCGTCGGCTTCGCACTGGTCTTCCCCAATTCCGGTTTCATCGGCGAATTCCTTGGCTCGGCGGTTCGGGCCATGTTTGGCCGCGCGGCGATGGTCGCCCCCGCCTGCGGACTGCTGCTTGGCACCGCCTACCTGCTCGGCAAGCGCAGCTGGGGGCTCACCCACCTCGCCTGGGGCCTCGGACTCCTCTTCCTCACCATCGTGGGCTTCCTTTCCCGTGAGCGCGAGGGCAACTTCTTTGACTATTCGCTGGTCCCGAACGCAGGCGGCTATGTCGGCGCGATTGTCGGCTTCATCTTCGACAAGCTGCTCGCCGACGCGCGAAACATCGGCCTTGGCGCGCTCGGCATGATCGGCGTCGTCCTTTGCGTCGATACCCCGATTCGCCATTGGGGCGAACAGGTGCGCAACCGGGCCAAAAAGGTCCAATCGAGCCTTACTCGCAAGCCGAAGGGACGCGAAGTTCCCACCCGCGCGATTGTCGAGACCTCCTCCGACGACGTCCGCCGCATGGAGCCGCTCACCCGCGGCCTCCAAACCCAAGAGGTGGTCCCTGAGCGCAAGACCCTCTCACGCCGCGCGCCGATCATCACCGAATCGGAGCCCGTCACCAAGTCCACTCCGCCGCTGGTCCAACAAACGACGAAGGAGGGCTACGAACTCCCGCCCCTCGCCCTTTTGAATTCGCCGGTGGAAAAGCCGAAGCGATCGCAGGCCGAGATGCAGCGCAACATCGAGACGCTCGAAGGCACCCTCGAGCAGTTCGGTATCGACGCAAACGTGGTGGAGATCGCCAACGGCCCCACGGTCACGCGCTACGAAATCCAGCTCGGCCCGGGCATCCGGGTCGCCAAGATCGTCAGCCTCGCCGATAACATTGCGATGGACCTCGCCGCCTCCCAGGTGCGTGTCGAAGCCCCGATCCCCGGCAAGGCAGCCATCGGCGTCGAAGTTCCGAACACGAAGCCGGTTCCCGTGAACCTACGCGAGGTCTGCGATTCCAAGGACTTCATCAACAACCCGAGCAAGCTCACCTTTGCCCTTGGCCAAGACGTCGCGGGGACGAACCGCTATGCCGACCTCACCCGAATGCCCCACCTGCTGATCGCGGGTGCGACGAACTCGGGCAAGTCCATCGGCCTCGCCTCGCTCATTACGAGCCTGCTCATGCGCAACTCGCCGAAGGACCTGCGGTTTGTCATGATTGACCCGAAGCGAGTCGAGCTCACCTTGTTCGACGGCATTCCCCACCTGCTTTGCCCGGTCATCAAGGACGTGAAGGAGGCCCCCGGCGTGCTCCGCGCGGTCTGCCGCGAGATGGATCGCCGCTATGACCTGCTGAGCGACAAGGGCTGCCGCAACATCGACGGTTGGAACGAAAAGGCGACCTACCAAGACCGACTTCCCTACATCGTGGTCATCGTCGACGAGCTCGCCGACCTCATGATCGCCGCGCGCGCCGATGTGGAAACCGCGATTGTTCGCCTGGCCCAGCTCGCACGTGCGGTTGGCATCCACCTTGTCATCGCGACCCAGCGACCGTCTGCTGACGTCATCACCGGCCTCATCAAGACCAACATCCCATCGCGGGCGGCCTTTGCGGTCTCATCCCAGATCGACTCGCGGATCATCCTCGACGAAAAAGGCGCCGAAGACCTCATCGGTCGGGGCGACATGCTCTTCCTCCCCATCGACGCTAGCAAGCCGCTCCGAATCCAGGGCTGCTATGTCTCCGAGAAGGAGATCGATGCAATCTGTAAGTTCTGGCGCGAGCAGGAGAGCGCGAACTACACGCTCCAGCCGATCAATGCCGAGGAGCCCCACGACGGCGCGAAGGAGCGCGGCGACTTTGCCGGCGAGAGCGACCCCCTGTTTGAAGAAGTCGTGCGATGGGTGGTCGATCGCGGCCAGGCTTCGACCTCGATGATCCAGCGCAAGTTTTCGATTGGATTCCAGCGCGCTTCACGCCTGCTCGACAACATGGAAGAGCGCGGCGTGGTGGGCCCGCGCGACGGACCCCGCCCCCGCGAAGTCCTGATCGGCCACGGCGAGATCGACACCGTGATGGGCCGGGCGAACCGCTACCGCGAGGAAGAAATGGGCTTCATCGGCGACGACTAGGGCGCGGGGATCAGCGTCATGTCGTTCCAGTTCGGCCCTTCTTTCGCGTCTACTTCGACCGGCACGTTGAGCGGAAGCGCCTGCTCCATCGCCTGACGGATCGGCTCGGCATCCTTGCGGTCGTCGGTTGGGAATTCAAAGACGAGTTCGTCGTGGACGGTGAGCAGCATCCAAACGCCGGTCCCCTCGATGAGCCTACGCACATCGAGCATCGCAATCTTCAGCATGTCGGCGGCGGTGCCCTGGATCGGGGCATTCATGGCCTGTCGCTCGGCGTACTGCCGGTCTTGGACCCGCGCGGCGTGGATGTCCGGGAAGTAGCGGCGTCGGCCCCGTAGCGTGGTTGTGAAGCCCTTGGCCTTTGCCTCCGCGACGACCGACTTGGTGAACTCCTTCACGCCCGGGAATCGTTCGTTGTAAAGCTCGATGAGCTGGCGCGCCTCGACGCGTGAGAACCCACCGCCAAGCTGGTTCGCGAGGCCGAAGTCGGTGACGCCATAGAGCACGGCGTAGTTCAGCATCTTCGCGTACCGGCGCTGGTCCTTGGTGACCTCGCTCTCGGGGACATTGAACATCAGGCTGGCAGTGGTCGTGTGGACATCCACCCGCTCGCGGAACGCCTTGACGAGCGATGCTTCTTCGCACATGTGGGCAAGGATCCGTAGCTCGATCTGGGAGTAGTCAAAGCTCACCAGTCGCGTTCCTGGACTGGCAACAAACGCCTTTCGGATGCCACGGCCAAGCTCGGTGCGAATGGGAATGTTCTGTAGGTTGGGATCGTTGCTGCTCAGGCGTCCGGTGGCGGCGACGGTCTGGTTGTAGGTCGTATGGATGCGACCGTCCGGCCCGATCAGCCGCTCAAGCCCGTCGGCATAGGTCGACTTGAGCTTGCTCAGCTCTCGCCACGAAAGGACCTCTTGGGCGATCGGATGGGCGACCAGCTGAAGCACCTCCGCGCCGGTCGCGTAGCCCGTTTTGGTCTTCTGCGCTCCAGGGAGCTGCATCTTGTCAAACAGGACTTCGCCGAGTTGCTTAGGCGAAGCGATGTTGAACGTTTCGCCCGCCATCTCGAAGATCTTCGCCTGAGTCTCGACAATCGCCTCTGCAAGGCTCGCGCTGAACTCCTTGAGGCCGTCGCGCTGGACGGCGATGCCGATCCGCTCCATCTCCGCGAGCACGGGGATGAGGGGCGATTCGATCTGATCGTAGATTCCGGTCTGGCCTTCCTTTTCCAGCCGCTCACGCATCGGCGCTTCGAGCAGGTAGAGCGACGCCGCGAGGTGGCTTGGTTCGGTTGGGAGCGCGGTGTCGAGGTAAGCCTGTCCGAGGTCGGGGAGGCTGTACTGGGTTCGTCCCGGCATGAGCACGTAGCCCGCGATCATCGTGTCGAACCGTGGGGCAACGGTGGGGACGTTGTCGAGGGTCTTGTAGAGCCGCTTGGAGTCGTGGAGAATCGCGCGCCCTGGCTCGCGGGCGACGAGGTCGCGCAGCTCGTTGTAGTCCGCACGCATGACCTTGTGGCCCACTGCGACCCATGCCTCGCCAACAGCCTCGTCAAAGAGCGCGGTCGGCGCGGCCTGGGTGAACACGGCCGAAAATGGTCCCGAACCGGTGAAGGCGGCCAGGGACTGCCCCTCGACAATTTCCACCTCAATCGCTTCTGCGACGACGGCCGCCGAGGTGTCCGCCGATTCGTCGTGGCCACCCGCTCGATAGCGGTTGAGGATCGTCTCCGCGCGCTTGGCGAGCGACTTCATTTCGAACCGTTCGAGGATCGCCTTGGCAGCGGCGATCTCCTGATCGGAGAGGGTCAGCGGTGCGAAGTCGAACTCGATGGGCACGTCGCGCTTGATCGTCGCGAGCCACTTGCTCTGGATCATCGACTCCTTCGCGGGTTCGATCTTCTTTTGGTACTTGGGGGCAACCTCGTCGAACCGCTCAAGGATCGCCTCGATGCTGCCGAAGGTCTGGATCAGCTCCGCCGCACCCTTGTCGCCGATGCCGGGCACGCCGGGGATGTTGTCGCTCGTGTCGCCCTTGATCGCCTTGAAGTCGGCGACCTGAGCGGGGGTGACGCCCAGCCGCTCAAAGACCTTGCCGAAGTCGTAGGTGGTTGTCGTGGTCATGCCGACCTGCGGCGTGAGGACCTCAACATAGTCGTCGACGAGCTGGAGCGAGTCGAGGTCGCCGGTGACAATTGTCGTCCGATAACCGTTCTTTTCGGCCAAAAGTGACAACGTTCCGACGATATCGTCCGCTTCGAAGCCGGTGCATTCGACCTGGGGAATGCCGAGCGCGGCAAGGAGGTCGCGAGCAAGCGGGAATTGCTGTTTCAGCTCGGGGGCGGTCTCTTTTCGGGTGCCCTTGTACTCGGCGAATTCAGCGTGGCGGAAGGTCTTTCCGGGTGCATCGAGGGCAACCACGATCGCATCGGGCCGAATGTTCTCGAAGATGCTCAGCAGCATCTGGGAGAAGCCAAAAAGCGCATTAGTGGGGATGCCGTCGCTCGTCGCAAGGAAGCGAGTGGCGAAGAAGGCTCGGTAGAGGAGCGAATAGCCATCGACAAGGACAAGGCGGCGATCCGGCATGCACCTAGGTTACCGCTGGGACCAAGGAACTAGCCCAGAAACTTCCGGACCCGGGCAACTCGTAGGATAGGGCATGAGGGGACGTTGGAAGATTTTGATCGCGGGGGCGGCAGTCACCGCCGGGCTCTACATGCAGCCGTATCGCATCATGCGATTCAACGGTGAGAGCATGGCGCCGACCTATAAGAATGGCGAGATGCTGCTCTATACCGACAACGTTGACCAAGTGAAGAAGGGTGACGTCGTCCTGGTGAAGACCGAGAACGGCGTGATCGTCAAGCGCGTGAGCCACGTCCCGGGCGACATCATCCTCCTCACTAAGGTGGGTCCGGTCTGGCGAGAAGCTCCCGCCTCGACCAAGCCTCTGAGACTTCCGTCTCGCTGGTATCGCATGCCCGAGGGTCAGATTCAGGTCGTAGGCGACAACCTCGGCAAGTCGCTCGACTCAAGGCAGTTCGGTTCGATTCCTGTTTCGAGCGTGATCGGCAAGGTGCTCGATCAGCGCCGAAACAAGCAGGAGTGGCCGGGCCTGAGCCGATTCACTTGGGCGGACAACGAAGTCGATTTCAACGGCTGAACAATCAGTCTGGTATGATAGGTAATTGACTGCGAAAGCAGTCACTCTTACTACCGGGCATGGTTTATCGACCGCTCCGCTATGAACAGATGATGAGGGCCGCCGAGGCTCACGACGTGCGCGCAAGACGCATGTTCGGTGGCATGGGCGTCTATAGCGGTGAAAAGATGTTTGCCTTCCTCATGGAAGACGAAATCGGCCTGAAGCTCTCCCCTGACGACTACGCCGAAGCGATGGCCCTTGAAGGTGCGGGACCCATGCACCCCGAACCCAACGCCGAGCCGATGCGGGAGTATTGCAAGATGCCCAAGACGCTCACGAACGACTATGAGGCCTTCGTGGTTTGGGTCGAGCGCAGCATCAACTACGTTCGCAAGCGCACCTCGTCGAGCACCGGCTCTTCCGCCGCGCTTTAAGGCACTTCGTACAGGACGTAGGCCTCTCGCTTCTCCACAACCCGCCAGGTTGGGCCGGGCGTGCGGTTCGTCCGCGTGAAGACGAGCCCTTTCGAGACTTGCGCAGCATCCTCCGCCTCTCTCGCGGGTTTGCCGAGTTCCATGATGAGCGACGGCAGGCTCGTTTCCTGAATCTTCACGCTCCCGGTGCCAAGCTCCTTTTGCCGACGCGAAAGCTGGAAGAGGGTGACTTCCCCGCCGCGGTCGCGCGCGATGCGAATCAGCTCGTGGGCCTCGTTCTGCCGGCTTGCGCCGTACCAGGCGATGAACCCGGCGTTCGCGACGATCGTCATGATGCCAACGCCCAAAAGCCCCCACCGGAGGTCGGCCTTGCGGGCCTCGAACTCGATCGCCACGAGGATCGAGAGGGGAACGAAGCAAGGCAGAACGTAATGAGGCAGCTTCGCGCCCGAAACGGTGAAGAAGACAAACACCACGCCCGCCCAGGCAGCAAGGAAGACTCGAAGTGGGTCGGCCTGCTTCCTGGGCCAAGCCTTGTAGATCCAACCCGACCACGGCAACATGCCGAGCAGGATGACCCCGACATAGGTGAGGTAGCTCAGCGGGTTCTTCCAGGTGTGGGCGGCGTCGCCACCGAGGAACCGTTGAAGGTTCTGCTCGATGAGGAACTTCTGCACGAAGGTCTGACCATTCACCAGGTAGGCGGGGACGTACCACGTCGCCACCACCGCAAGGTGGATCAAAAGGCCAACCAGCCATCCGCCGCGAAGCTTGGAGCGCAGCTCCGGTAGTCGCCACGCGACCACGCCGAGCACAGTGAAAAAGAGGATGTCGGCCACCGGCCCCTTGGCAAGCACGCCTACGCCGAGGGCGGCCGCCGAGACCCATCGCCACCGCACGTCGCCCACCATCGACTCATAAAAGGTCAAGAACGCGGTGACAAGCGCGAGGTTGAGCCACGGGTCGGTCATCAGCATCCGGCCCAGCGCGACGTAGAGCAAGCTCGAGCCGAGGATGAGGCCGGTCCAGTTGAAAACGGTGAGGTTCAGCCGGCGGCGCACAAACCAAAAGAGGACGCCGAGCGTCAGCGCGGTCGCCAAGATCGAGGGCATCCGTGCGCCCCACTGAGTGCCGAAGATCGCGATGAACGGCTTCCCTGCCCAGTAAGTGAAAATCGGCTTTTCGAACCAGGGCGCGCCGTTGTAGTAGGGCGTGATCCATTCGCCACGGCGGTTAATCTCGCTGATGACCGCGCCATAGAAGCCCTCATCGAGGTCGAACAGCCCGGTCAGCCACCACCCCACCAAGGGGAGGAGGCCCAGCCATCCTAGCCAACGCGCCGACTTCACGCCGGAAAGACTACCGCTTTGCGTACGGTCGGCAAAGTGGGTCGCCGATGACCATGTCCTTCCACTTGATCACTTGCGAGGCGGCATAGAAGCTCTCGGCGAGGTTTCGACCGCTCGTGTACCGCGCAAACAGGATCTCGGGTCGGGCGAGCGCGAAGGTGTACGGCTCACTGACGTAGCCCTTCACGCCGCAAAGGCCCTGGTGGATCAGGTCACCCACCGCGCTCTGGCCACCGGAGTCGATGACCGCCTTCTCAAACGAACGACCGCTCGTCGAAACGTAGGTCTCGGCAATCGATCCCGGCTTGAACTTCAGCTTGTTGTAGGTGCCTCGGTCAAACGCGCCGTCGTTGCTTCCCCAAGAGCAATAGCCCATAAGCGACTCGGCAGGGGCAAGGAAGGGAGCGGTGTCGTCGTAGTTGGAGTCGAACCCTTTGCCTCGCAAGATGCTGTTCGCCTCCACCATCAGGCCCTGCATCTGGCCATAACCTTCGGTGCGCCGATTGTCGGCACCGTCAAAGAAGAACGGTCCCTTGTCGGGCTTGGCGGCGAGCGAACGGTCAACGAGACCCTTTGCATCGGCGACGCTGTAACCGGTGAGGCGCGTCACGAGGTAGATGCCGAACTTCTGGCGCGAGAACGGCTCATCGGCGTTCAAATAGGGGTTTTGGCAACGACGAATCTCTTCTTCGTTGAGCTCGCCAATCGGGGCGAGGGTCTTGTCCATCGTGACCAGCTGGCCATCGACGGAATACCCTTGACCGGCAATGCGAATGGGTGTCCCCCGCGTGAGAACGATGTAATCCGTCGGGGTCTTCTTCTTCTTGATCGCGTCCTTCACTGGACCTTCGATCTTCTCGAGGTAGGTCGAAAAGCCGATCTCCTCGTCCTTCTGGACGTTGATAAAGACCACGTTCTCCTTGGGAATGTTGCGCTTGCGGGCGTAGTAGGAGCCGATCTCCATGCTCTCGGGGCTGTTTTGGTTGATCACCACGAGAACGCTCGCCTCTTCCGAGGGGGCGACTACGGGCAGCGCGGGCTCGGTCAGCGGGTCCTTGCAACCCGCCATCGGCAGGCCAAACAGGCCGAGCCAAACGAGGCTAAGGACGGGGACGGCGGTCGCGGCTCGTTGGGCCCTTCGCCTTTTTCCAGAGAGGAGTTTTGCCATTTTTCTTCGTGGAGCGATAGCGCATCATCGCCTGCGTGATCTCTTTGTACATCCGATAGCGCGCTGCGGTTCCTTTAACGATGCCCATTTTGCGCTCTTTGTGCGCGTTGCTGACACCACGAAGGATCACTCGCAAAATTCGTGCCCGAGAGCGTTTGGCGGCGGCGTTCAGCACCACCTCGGCTCCCATCCGGCATTCACTGAAGTACGGCACCGAGAAAACAAGGGAGCGGCGCATGGCTCGCTGACCGGAAATGAGCGGCGATATCCTCTGCGCGGTGTCGCTCCAGAAGCGTCCGCCCCGGAAGACGCCGATGCACATGTCGGCTTGGTCGAGCAGGACCGGTCGGATGATTTGGTCCACATGCTCGGGGGTGAGGCCGTCGAGGTCGGCATCCACAAACGCGATCACATCGGCCTCGGTGCTGCCCACGCCTGCTGCCATTGCCCCCGCCTTGCCGAGGTTCGAGGTGAGGTCGACCAGCTTGACCCCCGCCACGCCGCGCACGACCTTGGCGGTGTCGTCCGAACTTCCGTCGTTCACCACGATCACCTCGTCGACCATCTTGGCCTTGAGAATCGATCGGAGGACCGGCAAAATGCGCGCGCTTTCGTTGTAGGCGGGAACAATCACGGCGACTTTGGACTTCATGGGCTAGTTTGGGTGGGGGTGTTGGCGACGAAGACTTATTATGAACCCTTATCCGCGAAGGCCTTTGCCCTCGAAACGCTCACGGAGTCGGGCCTCGACCTGAAAAGCGAACTTATTCCACGCAAGGCCAACATTCCCGCGGAGCGATTTCCCTCTCATCATAAATCGAAACGTCTCATGAGGGTGCGACGGTTTCCAACGCCGTTTGTACGGTTCGTCGCCCCGAAGGAAGTCGTAAGCGCGGTGGCCTTCGCCAATCGCACGTTCAATTGAGGCTGCGACCACGAGCGTTCCCGGCGAGATCTTCGACCGTTCGGGGTCGAATCCGCACTGATAAAAATAGGTCGTCTGCCCTAGCGCCATCGCGTAGATCGCGCCGATCGGGGTGCCCGATTCGCGCAACACGCCGAGCCGGAGCCAGCCTTTGGCGAGCGCTTGCTGGGTCCAGTCGCGCTGGAAGGCCATCTGCCTTCCGAGAAAGGCTCCCGGCAGTCCCCGGCTCTTCCACCTCGATTTGTGAAGGTCGAACAGGATGGCGAGGTCGCTAGTGAGGCTCTCCGATGTTGCCCAATCGAAGGTGAGATTCTCGTCCCGCGTGAGACGCCGTGCATCGTAGCGCAGGCTCTTGCTGAGAGTGCCGAGAAAGCCATCGAAGGTGTCAGGGAGGTCGGCGACGAGGCAGGTTGCCTGGACGAGGCCGTCCGTGCGGCCCTGGGCGATAGGCTTGTCCGAGCGAAGCTGGTGGAGGTCGATGAGGTCGGCCCCTTGGAACTCGCTCACTGCCTCAAAAAGCGTCTGGCTGACCGTCTCCTCGTAGCCGTTGCGGATGAGCGGGTGTAGATAGTCGCTCGGGCCCGCCCCCGCGCTCCGGAGCACCCGCCAAGTGCCTTGCCGCAGCCACATCGGCCAAAGGCCGACGAGATCGTCGCCTTCATACGCGGCAAACAGTTGAGACTTGCCTGCGGGGGCGAGATGTCGCCGCCACGTTTGGTGCCACTCCCGGGATTGGAACGGCGACGCCGAGGCAGAATCGGCCAAAAGGTCGTCCCAAGCTCCTTCGAGCCCCGACCCATCCGACCGAACGACGAGCTTGGCCAGCGTTACATCCCCACGCCCGATCCGCCACCAAAGATGATCGCGGGGGGCTCTTTCACGCCTGCCTTGTCCATCGCAGCGCGTTTCTTGCGCACTTCGTTCAGGAGGCCCATTTCTTCATGGGGAGCCTTGCGGGGCTCAAGAAACGCGGCGCGGAAGACCGGCCACATCGGCTCGATGTCGTGGCTGAGGTCGAACACCATCACGCCCTGGGTTGAACCGCAGGCGGCCTGGAGAACCTTCTGCAGTCCTTCGGGGTTGCCCTTGAACTGGTCGAGCGCGATGCCGGCATAGACCCAAGCCTGGTCGTGAACGAGTCGGTTGACGCTCTGACCGGCGGCTTCGACGCTAAAGCCCGGTCCGATGCCGCCCGCCATCGCCTCCGAGATCGTCGCGGTCGGATAGTAGCAGCCGGTGATCATGACGTCGAGCAGCGAAGCGGTGCCGGTGGCGGCGTACTCGGGGGTGAGGAACCAGTAGCCAGCTTCGAAGTTCGGCGCGGCCCAGTTATGGCCAAAGCGCGGGTAATCGCCGTAGTTCGAGCCCGCATAGACGCCAAAGCAAGCATCCGGTCGGACCGACTTGACGACCTGGCGGATACGACCGACGTAGTTTCGCATCGTCATCGCCCGGAACGTCATCCAAGCCTCGTAGTACGGCCCCGGCAGGACGCCCTTGTTCAGCGAGGGGTTCATCGTGATCTTGAGCACGTCATCGGGCCAGACGATGCGGCGTCCGATGTATCGCTCAAAGTCGCGCTGGGTGGTGTCGCTGAAGTCGGCGTTGATCCCGCCATAGCGCAGGCGGTCGTCATAGAGGAAGCCGTCCACCGGGTACTTGGTAACGAACTCCTTGACAATGTCCGCTGCTCGCTGCTGAACCTCTGGAAGGTGCGGGTTCATCATGAGCGGAATCTGCTGCTCGGGTCGCTCCTGGATCGGGGCGTACTCGGGAATCGTGTCGAACTTGGCCCGCGAGCCGACCGGGAAGGCGGCGCGAAGGAAGTTTGCCGCGTCGCCGCTGCCCACCATCACGCACCCGTCCTTTGGGATGTTGATCGTGCGCAGGATCACGCCCGAAGCGGCTTCGAGCACCTGACCTCCGCGGCTGAGGCTTACGCAATAGAAGCTGTCCTGAGGCGTTGGGAGGGCGCTCTTGTCGTTGAATGCGCCGAGGGTCAGCCCGTTCGCGGGCATCTTGTTGAACGCCGGGTTGACGGTGAACGACGTGTTGAAGGCAGAGACGAGGCTGATCCGGGGGTCGTAGATCACGGTCTGACGGTCCACGGTCGCGTAGCCGGGACCACGGCGGAAGTCGCGATGCCCTTCCGAGAAAGCGTTCATCGAGACGAAAATTTTGAGCCCTGCCGCTTTGCACTCCTGGACCATCTTCGAAACCGGGTCGTAATCGGCAGGAAGCTGGCGGCCCTTCCACTCGGTCAGCTTGGGGCAGATCTTGCTCGGGTAGATGACTTCGCCCGAGATCGGCTTGACGTCGAGCACGACGGTGTTGAAGCCGGAGACCTTGATGTTGCGCACCAGGTTCGCGCAGTTCTCATCGGAGTTGAATCGCTCGAGGTTGGCGGTGCAGTCGACCCAGAGAATGCGCGCTTGGAGCTTCTTTTCTGCCGCCATCTGCTGGGCGACACCGAATTGGTTGCCAAGGCGGTCGAGAACGACGGGCGCGAGGGTCGGCAACGGCGACATGCTCTCGAACCTCGACTTCGGCACCGGGACCGTAATCGGAGCCTCGATGGGAGGGGCAACCAGCGACGTTTTGACGACGTCGGTGTCCGAGCCAAAGAGCGCGGCGAGAGCGATGAGGGGCAAAGGCATCGAGAAGGTTGTACCCGCTCTGTTGCTTGGTGCCAGTGCGATGATCCGTGGAATTCATTTCGCGATGATCGGCCATAACGACAGGAATTTCCGTCCCATTGGCGGGCTCGTGACCCTTGCGGGAATCGTTGCCCTGGGGCTGTTTCTGTCCCGCGAGGATCCGAAAAAGGTGCAGGCCAACAACTATCAGCCGCCGCTCCATCCGCACCAAACCTCGACCGTCGCCGCTTCGATGAGAACCCCCAGCCGGTAATCTATCGGCGTGATCCGACCGCTCGCCTGGATGGGCGACCACTTGCGCCTTCTCGACCAACGATTTCTTCCCCAAAAGGAAGATTGGCTCTTGCTGCGCACCCACGAAGAAGTCGCGGCCAGCATCCGCGATATGGCGGTCCGAGGGGCCCCCGCGATCGGGATCGCTGCTTCCTATGGCCTGGCGCTCGCCGCCCAAAACGGCGCGGATCGCGAATCCGCCGATGCCATCCTCCGTGCCAGTCGTCCCACTGCGGTCAACCTCTTTTGGGCGCTCGACCGACTCGCGGGCATCACTTGGACCCCTGCGGACATCCTCGAAGAAGCCCTC
This sequence comes from Armatimonadota bacterium, assembly GCA_018268355.1. Lineage (GTDB taxonomy): Bacteria > Armatimonadota > Fimbriimonadia > Fimbriimonadales > Fimbriimonadaceae > JAFDWR01. Next base: position 1,140,682 of record JAFDWR010000001.1, read on the forward strand.
AAGATCGAAGCCGAAGACCTCGCGATGAATCGGCGCATCGGCGAGAACGGCGCGGCCCTGATTCCCGCAAACGCCAAGATCCTCACCATCTGCAACACTGGCGCACTCGCGACCGCCGGCCATGGCACCGCGCTTGGCATCATCCGCTCGGTCCATGAGCGCGGTGACGGCCTCCACGTCTATTCGTGCGAGACCCGGCCGCGACAACAGGGCCTGCGGCTAACCGCCTATGAGCTGCTCAAGGAAGGCATCCCCTTCAACAGCATCGCCGACAGCGCGGCGGCGGCCTTGATGAGACAAGAGAAGATCGACGCCGTGATCGTCGGTGCTGACCGGATCGCCGCCAATGGCGACACCGCGAACAAGATTGGAACCTACATGCTCGCGCTCGTGGCGAAGGCCCACGGCGTGCCCTTCTATGTCGCTGCGCCGAGTTCAACGCTGGATCCCGCGATGGCGTGCGGGGACGCGATCCCGATCGAAGAACGCGATCCCAGGGAGCTGACCGAGATCGAAGGCGTAGCCGTCGCTCCCGCCGGCACCCCAGTCTGGAATCCCGCGTTCGACGTCACCCCCGGCAGCTTGATCTCGGCGATCATCACCGAAGACGGCGTCTTCCGGCCTCCGTTCGCGTTCTGAGCCAAAAGCCCGCAATGCTCAGAGTGAGCAAATCTCGGGATCGACTGAAAATCCTCTTATCGACCTTGGCCGGATTACCGTTGCTGGTCAGGTTTTTTGAGGAGAGGATTTTCACAACCATGCTTCACGTACCGCTCGCGTTTCTGGCTTCCATCACCTTCGCCCAAACCCAAGGCGACATTCTTATCCCGAGCACGAGCATCGAGCGACCCGCCGACCTCGGCCGCGCCGCTCACACCAACCACCTCATCTTAAACCGCGCTTGGCGCCTCCCCACCGAGGGTCCGGAGATTGAGTACACGATGATGGCGCGTCAGGCCGGGCCGAGCGGCTACACGCCGAACCATATCCGAGCCGCCTATGGATTCCCCGCGACCGGCGGATCGGGCGCGATTGCGATTGTCATCGCCTACCACTATCCCAATGCCAGGCGGGACTTTAACGTCTTCGCCGCCCAGTTCAATCTGCCCCAAGAGACCTCGACAAACCAGACCTTGAGCTCCAATAAGGCGCTCCAGGTTGTCTACCAAGGCACGACCGCTCCAACCCAGAACACGGGCTGGAACCAAGAAGCGGCGATGGACATCCAGTGGGCGCACGCGATGGCACCATCGGCCAAGATCTACCTCGTCGAGGCCAACTCCCCGAGCATCAACGACCTGACGGTTGCGGTCAAAAAGGCAGCGACACTTCCCGGGGTGCGATGCGTCTCGATGAGTTGGGGTGCGACGGAGTTCAGCGCGGTTTCCCAGTTCGAATCCACGTTTACGAAGTCCGGCGTGGTGTTCTTCGCCTCGTCAGGCGACATCGGCGGTCAAAAGAGCTGGCCCGCCCTTTCGCCGAACGTGATTTGCGTCGGTGGGACTTCCCTAAAGCTCTCATCGGGAGTTTGGAACGACACGGTTTGGTCGGGCAGCGGCGGCGGCATCAGCAGCTTCTTTAACCGGCCCAGCTATCAGAACTCGGTCTCCAGCATCGTTGGACCCAAGCGCGGCGGACCTGACATCTCCGCGGTGGCCGACCCCGCCACCGGTGCCGCCGTCTATGCACCGACCTCCGCCACCAACAGTGCGTGGATGGTGTTCGGCGGGACGAGCCTCTCTGCGCCAATTGTGGCTGGCGCATACAACTTGTCAGGCCGGACGACGCAATCGTCCGCTCTTGAACTCAGCATCATCTATTCCAGGATCGGAACCGCGGGCGTCCGCGACGTGGTTTCCGGGAAGGCCGGCAACAATTCGGCGCGCGCAGGTTACGACCTAGCGAGTGGAGTTGGCTGTCCGAAGGGTATCGGCGCTTTCTAGGCACCTCCCACGTTGCACCTCTCTGGCCCATTCGAGCCGGAGAGGTGCACAGGCCAAACGGCACACAGATACACTGGTGAGATGCCGTTCGACATCAACTCGTCCATCGCGAACGCCTCGACGCTGCCAAGTGCCTTCTATCAGTCACCGGATTGGTTCGAGCGCTCCAAGGAAGCGATCTTTGCCAAGTCATGGCAGTTCGTCGGCGATGTTGACCTGGTGAAGGTCCCCGGCGCGGTCCACCCCTTTGTTCATCTCGACGGCTGCCTCGATGAACCGCTCGTCCTCACGCGGGACACGAACGACCAAGTCCACTGCCTCAGCAACGTTTGCACCCACCGCGGCATGCTCGTAGCGGAATCCGGCGGCAACGAGCGATTCCTTCGATGTCGCTACCACGGTCGCCGGTTCGGCCTAGATGGCTGCTTCCAGTCGATGCCCGAGTTTGAAGGCGTCTGCAACTTCCCCACCGCCGCCGACAACCTCGCGAAGGTTCCTTTTGGACAATGGGGGCCGTGGCTCTTTGCCTCCGTCAACCCGTCGATGAGTCTGGAGGAGATGCTGAAACCGGTGGTCGACCGCCTCGGCTGGATGCCGTTCAACGAGTTCAGGCTCGACGCCAGTCGGTGCCGCGACTACGTCGTTCGGGCGCACTGGGCCCTTTATGTCGATAACTACCTCGAAGGCTTCCACATCCCATTCATCCATGCCGCGCTCAACCAGGCGATTGACTATGACAACTACCTTGTCGAGCTTCTGCCGTCGGGCGTCCTCCAGCTCGCCCATGCGAAGTCGGATGAGGGCATTTTTGACCTTCCCACCTCTTCGCCCGACCACGGTCAACGGATCAGCGCCTACTACTACTGGCTGTTCCCCAACCTGATGCTGAACTTCTACCCGTGGGGGCTGTCGATCAACGTGGTTCGCCCCGTCGGTCACGACCGAACCCGGGTGAGCTTCATCCCTTACGTCTGGCGAGAGGAGCTCCGCGGCGAAGGCGCGGGGGCCGACCTCGACCGCGTCGAGCGTGAGGACGAAGTGGTCGTCGAGGCCGTTCACAAGGGGCTGAAGTCGCGGTTCTATGATCGGGGTCGCTACTCGGTGGCACGCGAGGACTCCGTCCACCACTTCCACCGCCTCATCCAATCAGCCTTCGAGTAAGCGGCAGACCGCGTGGCGCAGCTTGGGGCCGTTGGCATAGACGAGGATAACAAGCTCCTCGCCCGGGCCACCAAGGTCGCGCTGGAGCTTTTCGACGTCGATCTTGGCCCGTGACTTGACGACCGGGGTTCCTCCGCCGTGTGCGCGCAGCGCGGCGCGGGTTCGAGTGACGTCCGCCGCGTGGTCGACGAGCACTTCGAATCGTTTCAGCCACGGGCTTGGGGCAATCGTGTCGGCGGTGAGATAGCCGGGGGTGTCGCCAAGAGCCTCGGCCGCGAAGTGGCCGAGGGCGTGGGCGCGGATCGCCGCCGGCTTCGCTTCTGCGATGATGCCGCGCGCAGCCGTCACGGTGGGCGGGGGATCAGTCTCGGTCAGGGTCTCGCCGGTGTCAACATCGACCGCCCGGTACGGTCGGGGTTCGACCTCGGACCCCGTCCAAACGAGGGCTTCTTTGCACTGGTTTTCGTGGCCGATAAAGTCGACCGCTTTTCCGAGGGACCGAAGCTCCGCGTCCGGCACCATCGGGCTGAGCTTGGCCGCGAAACGCCTCGCTCCCTTAAGTTCGCTGAAGACGAGCCGCGGATCGGGAAGGTATTCGCCGATCGAGGTGATTCGCCCATTGGGATTGCGCCTCGCGGGGTCGATGAACCCGTATTGGAGGACGTCGAGGTGCTGCAAGGCGTCTCCAACGTGCACTTCACCCTGAAGGCCAAGCGCGGCAAGGTTGTGGCGAGCAAGGTGGACGGCGTCCGGGTTCAGGTCGAAGCCGACCGCCGACCCCCGGCGACAAAAGGCGATGAGATCGCCGCCAATCCCACAGGTCAAGTCGGTCACCAGCACGCCCTCGGGAAACTGGGAAGCTCGCCAGGCCGAGACCGCCTCATGGGTTGCCATCTCGAGCGCGCCGCGCTCAAAGAGCATCTGGTCCGCGCCCGCAAACTTCCGTTTGGCGCTGAGTTGGAGCGCGGGTTGAGTGGAGGCAAAACGGGCAAGCTCCGGCCCAAACCGATCAGCCAGGCGCTTCAGGTGGCCAGGGGTGATGCGGACGCCACGGCAAGCCTCGATCGCTTCCCAAAGACGGTGGTCTCCGATGAGTTCCCCTACGTCCACGAAGTAGCTTTTACCTTGTTAGGCTGCTTTCGGGTCGTCGAAGATGAGGGCAAGCTCGGAGTCCAGCTTCGGAACTTCCTGCGTCCGGTCGAACTCAAAGATCGCCTGGGCCACCCGAGTGAGGAGCGGCGGTCGCGGGCTTCCCTTGAGGATCGCCTCAAGGTGGGGCAGTACGACGCGGTAGACGTCCTTTTTGCTTAGGGCTTGCAGCTTCGAGGCCTGTCCCTTCGACGCCATCTTTTCATACAGCGGAACGAGCCAGATCAGCGTGCGCAGAATCTCGGTTTGCTGGGGGCTGAAGTCGAGTCGCAGACTGGCGCGAGCAATCCACGGCGCGAGGCGGGCCAATCGATGGTCGCCTTCTTCAAGCTCGGACTTGGGAGCCCAATCCCGAACTTCGCCAAGCCAGTTGGCCATCGTCGCCGCAGGTTGTTCCTCGCGGTACATGGTCACCCGGTTTCGTCCTGCACGCTTGGATTCATAGAGGGCGATGTCCGCCGCCTTGATCAGCCGCGAGCTCTCGAGTCCGTCCTTCGGGAAGACCGCCGCGCCAAACGAGGCGGTGATCTGCCGGGTTCGGCCCGACTTGGTGACGTAATAAATCGCTTCGATTCGCTGGCGAAGTCGCTCGGCGGTGGCTTCGACCGCCGCCCTGCTCGCGCCGGGCAAGACGAGGCAGAATTCCTCGCCACCATAGCGACCGGCAAGGTCGTACGGTCGGAGGCCGTCCTTGAGTTCGGCCGAGACCAGTCGCAAAACTTCGTCGCCCGCGTCGTGGCCTTCTTCCTCGTTGAAGGACCGGAAGTGGTCCACGTCGACCATGATCACGCCAAGCTCAACGTTGGTCCGCTGGGCTTCTTCAAGGCGTTGCTCCAGGTACTCGTGCAGCCGGCGGTGATTCGCAATCCCAGTCAGCGGATCGTGGGTCGCGAGCCTTTCGACATTCTCAAACAGGATTGAGGCGTTCAAGGCCAGCGCGACATGCTCAGCAATCGTCTCGAACAGCTCAAGGTTCTCTTCGAAGTGCGGGTCGCTGTCCCGTCCGACGAGTTCCATCACGCCAAGCAGGCGATCTTGGATCACGAGCGGGTGGACACTGATGCCCTTCGGCTTCAGGTAGCAGAACTTCGCCTCAAGCTGGGCGGTCATTGCGGTCTGGCTTACGTCGGGGCCAAAGTAGGCCTCACGTCGCTCGGCGACAAGCTCCGCAATGCAGGTACTGCGCGAATTCGGCGAAAGTCGCTGGAGTGACTGGATTGCCGACCGGTTCACGCCAACGCTGGCGGAAAGGTCGAGCCAGTCCCCTTCTGGATTGATGGTCCAGAGCAAAACCGCGGCAAGCTCGGTGGACGAGGCGATCACGTGGGCCGACGACACCGCAAGGTCTTCACGACCCGCGTTCATCGAAAGCGACTTGCCCAGCCTCTTGAGGGTGTTCGCCATCCGACCGCTACGACCAGCTTGGCGCTTGGCCGACCGCTCATCGTGGGCGTTGACGACAAGAACGTAGAGGTCGGAGATCGCGGGCGAACTCACGCCGCCGCTGAAGTAGCGATAACCGTCCAGATAGAGCGACCCGTAGTTGCCGCGATAGCTGCTCTCGAGCAAGGGACCGAGTTCCGTCGGTAAGAGTGTGTCGTGACGGCGGAAGAAGGGAACCCTGCGGGCCAGCCCCCACGTCTGCTTAACGTAGCCCAACGAATCGAGAATCGCGAGTCCGATTTGATCGGGATCCAAGTGCGTCAGAATCGAAGGTGCGGGCAAATCCAGAACGAGGGTCTGGCCGTCATCGAGAGGCAGTGCCACGGGAAACCCGGTGCCACTCAGAGGCAAGCCATCTGCGTTTGTTCTCACGCCGAGTTCGCGCAGTAGGCCGACCAGTCGCTCATACGTACTGGATTCGTTCAAACTAATCTTGTTTTCGGCAAATGAAATGCAGGAGCTTAGCAAGCGATGATACGAGCCTTTGGAATCTGGTCCCTGATGGTGTTCACCGCACTGCTTTGCCTCATCGGATGCGGTGGAAGCGGAGGCGGGCTCAATGCCGTCCGATTCTTCGTCACACCGAACTGGACGGGGTCGGGCGGGATCGCCGGTCAATCCCTTGAGGCGAGATTGGTCAGGCTCGACGGAACGACCTACCTTGGGCCGGAGCTGATCAACCGCACAGGTGGCCCGACGGAGATCGCCTTTGATGGCGTTACGCCCGGGATCTACCGCGTTGAATTGAAGCTTTATGCCGGGAGTGATGGCCTCGGCGGCATTGCCGGCGTTTGCAACATCGTCCAGAACGTGAACTCCGAGCAGCGGCTACGACCGGTGGTTGGCGCGGCAGCTACGGCAGTCACGGTCACGCCATCCAGCTCGCAGATTCAAGTCCCGCGCGCCACTCGCTATGCCGCGGCCGGAAAGACCTCGACGAACGCGCTGACCTTCCTTCCGCTAAACGGGCTGACCTGGAGCAACACCGGACCCGCAACGATTTCGGCAGACGGCTGCCTTGCCCCGACCGCGGCTGGTGCCGGTCAGGTTCGGGCCACCCTCGGGGCAACCCAGGGAACGGCGAACTTCAACGCCTCCAACTCGACCCCCAAGCAAACTCGCTGGACGGTGCTCGTCTACATGAACGCGGCGAACGACCTTGAGCAGTTTGCGGAGAACAACGTTGACCAGATGGAGCGCGTCGCTGGCACCGACAACGTTCGCTTCGTCGTGCAATGGAAGGAGTCGACCAATGCCCAGCCTGGGTCCGATTTCAACGTCACCCGCCGCATGGTTCTTGAAGGAAACAACGTGCAAGGCGTTCAATCGCCCACCGTCCAGAACCTCGGGAGCGGCGTGGACATGGGCAGCGCGCAAACGCTCCAGAACTTCATCGCCTGGGGCAAGGCGAACTACCCGGCGGATAAGTATTGCCTCGTGTTTTGGAATCACGGTCGCGGTTGGCGACGGCTCTCGGCTGAATCTGAGCTGCGGCCTCTCGGCGTGAGCTATGACGACGAGACCGGCAACGCCATTCAAACCCACGAGCTGAGTCTCGCGGTCGGCCCCGGCAACTTCGACATCATCGCCTTCGACGCGAGCCTCATGCAGATGCTCGAGGTCGCCACCGAGCTTCGGAACAAGACGCCCTATGTGGTCGGCAGCGAAGAAAGCCCTCCCGGAGGCGGCTACCCGTACGACGTCATCTTTGCGAAGTTCAAGAACACGCCGAACGCCACGCTCCTCGACCTCACCAAGTCGTTCTGCGATGGTCTCGTTGACCTTCCCGCTTATGCGACCTCGAAGCTCACCCAGAGCTCGATCGAGACCGCCAAGCTGGGGCCGGTGATCACGTCGGTGAACAACCTCGCGACCGCGATGCTCGCCGAGCGCGCCAACCTGCAGACCATCGTTCCTGCGGCGAGGCTCGCCGCCCAAGGCTACGGATCACGCACCTACCGCGACCTTTGGGACCTGACTCTGAAGATCGAGAATTCGGCGGGTTGCCCGACCACGGTGAAGACCGCTTGCGCCCAGGTTCGGGTGGCTTTGTTCGACGCGATTGCCTACAACCGCAACAACAATCGCTCGCCCAATAGCTTTGGCCTTGCGATTGAGTTCTCAGCCTCGGGTCCTTACACCTCGCTGCTCGCAGCGGATTACGGCCTCTTGCAGCTGGCCCAGCTCACGGCTTGGGACGATTGGCTTGCCCTCGCCCCCTGATCGGGGACCCTGAAAAAGGAAAAAGGGCCGGATGGCGAAACCGGCCCAGGGCTGGAGGGTTATGTGGAGGAAGGACTCTGGAATCCTTCACCTTTCTGTCATCTCACTCGCTTGCGCGGTTCGACATGGGGTGTGTTCCCCTTCGAATGCGAAACCTAAACGGCGAAATTGCTGTGGTCGAAGAATCCTCGCATTCATGCCCGGAGTGGCAGAGTCGAGGATGGATTCTGGTATAGTCTCGTTTCGCCCCAAAAGAGGCATCACCGATCATGAGTGAAGAAACCCAGACGCCGCAAAATACCGAGACCGCCGGTTTTGCCGCAGGAGACCAAGGCAGCCGGTCCGTAATGTCCAAGAGCGAGAAGGAAATGGTTCTCGCCGAAGGAACGCGATTTAAGTCAAAGCGACGCCGCAAGGTCAGCTACCTGACGATCAACAAGATCGACACCGTCGACTACAAGGACGTGGCTCTTCTCCGCCGCTTCCTCAATGATCGCGGCAAGATCCAGCCTGCTCGACAGTCGGGCAACAACGCCAAGCAGCAGCGCATGGTCGCTGAGGCGATCCGACGCGCTCGAGAAATGGCCCTTCTTCCGTTCGTGGTCACCGAAATGAACGACCGACGCGAAGCCCCGATCCGCCGCGAGCGACGACCGGAGCCGGTGGAAGTTCAGGCCTCCGAACCGAAGGCTGAATCGGCAGAATAATTCCTGCTGCGAGATTGAAAACCTTGGCCCTTGCTGGAATCCAGCAAGGGCCAAGTTGCTTTTAGTCGGTCTCTTCTTCTTGGAAGTCGGCGAGCCGCACTTCCTTCTCCATGAGCATCGCCACCGCGCGTTGCGGCGTGATCCGACCCTGGATGATCGAGTCCACCGCGGTGAAGACGGGGAGGACGAGGCCGTGCTGGCGGGCCAGCCTTCCCACTGCCTCGGAGGTGAGGACACCCTCGGCAACCTGGCCAAGCCGGTCGGCCGCTTCGCGGACGGTAAAGCCTTGTCCGAGGTCAAAACCAAGCCTGAAGTTTCGCGAGAGCTTGCTGCTCGCGGTGGCAAAGAGGTCGCCGACGCCGGCGGGTCCGAGGAAGGTCTCCAGCCTCGCGCCGAGTTGCTGGCCGAGGGTGGCCATCTCCATCAAGCCCCGAGAAAGGAACGCGCCCTTCGTGTTATCACCGAATCCAAGCCCTTCCGCGACGCCAGCGCCAATGGCGAGCACGTTCTTCAGTGCACCGCCGAGTTCAACACCCGCGACGTCGTCGCTGATCGAGACCCGGAACGTGTGACTGGTGAAGGCATCCTGGACGACCCGGGCGAAGTTGCGCTCCACGTTGGCGGCAATCGCCACGGTGGGCACGCCACGCGCGATCTCAACCGCGAGGTTCGGCCCTGAAAGCGCGCTCACCTTCACATGCGGCCAGCATTCAGCGGCAACCTCGGTCATCAGCTTACCGGTGGAGGTCTCCAGTCCCTTGCTCGCAACGACGACGTGGCCCGCCCGGGGAGGGATCGCCGCCATCACTTCGCGCACGGCGTGGCTCGGCACGGCAACGACAACAAGGTCGTATTCGCCCTCGACTTCAGTCAGAAATCCTGCGGTAACCCCTTCGGGCAAGACGAAGCCGGGCAAAAAGCGTAGATTCTCTCGGTGATCGCGAAGATGGCTGACCTCTTCGGCGTCTCTGCCGAAGATCTGCACTTCATGACCCATGCGTCCCAAAAGAAGCGACAAGGCAGTGCCCCAGCTTCCAGTTCCGAGAACGGCGATTCGCATCAAAAGTCAACTTACCACGGGGGCCCACCGGTATACTTTCGGCCGGCGGGGTGTCCACCCCATTTCAACGTCGAAAGAGGTTCCCAAAGAGCAAACTCATGTCCGCCATTCCCGCAGATATTGCAACCAACAAGAAAGCATTTCTTCGCCTCATGATGCTGAGTCGCGAAGGCGACCGCCGTGAAGGCATCCTCCTGCGCCAGAGCAAAGGCTGGTTCCAGGTCAGCGGCATGGGCCACGAAGCGCTCGCCGCGATGCAGTGGAGCCTCCGCCCCGACGACTACATCTTCCCGTACTACCGTAGCCGTGCGCTCATGCTGGCGCGAGGCCTCTCGAACTACGAGCTCGCCCTTGCCTACTTTGCCAAGCGCGAAAGTAGCAGCGGCGGACGCCAGATGCCGGGCCACTATTCCAGCCGGGAGCACAACGTGTTCAGCGTCTGCACCCCGACCGGTGGTTCGCTCCTTCCCGCGTGCGGCACCGCCTGGGGCATGAAGCTCAGCGGAACCGACAGCGTCTGCGTGGCCAGCGTCGGTGACGCCGCAAGCCGCCAGGGCGAATACTACGAAGCCCTCGCCTTTGCCGTCCAGGAGAATCTGCCCGTCATCTTTGTCATCGAGGACAACAAGTACGGCATCTCGACCCCGACCGACAAGTTCTTCCCCTACAACTTCGGCGGCGTGCTCAGCAACGACCACGTCGTGAAGGTTGATGGCCGCTACCCCGAAAAGGTTCACGCCGCGATGTCGGAAGCGGTCGCCAAGGCTCGACGAGGCGACGGTCCCACCGTTCTTTGGTGCGACATCGACCGACTCAGCTCGCACACGTCGTCCGACGACCACCGCGTCTATCGCCCGCTCGACGAGATCGAAGCGATGCAGCTCCGCGACCCGATCCGCCTTCTCAAGGAAGAGCTGATCGCCGCCGGACAGCTCACCGAAGCCGAGTACGAAGCGATGATGGAAGAGGTGGTCAAGGAAGTTGACGCCGACTACATCAACGCCGAGAAGGCAGAGGATCCGCGCGCTGAAGAGACCCTCGACCACACCTGGGGCGAGTCGCGACCGGCCGAAAAGCCGCCGCTTGAGCCCGGTTCGATGACGATGGTTGACGCGATCAACAAGATGATGCACAAGGGCCTCGAAAACGACCCCAACGTCATCTTCTTTGGCGAGGACATTGAAGACCCCAAGGGTGGCGTCTTCAAGCTCACCGCCGGTTGCAGCGAGAACTTCCCCAAGCAGGTTTACAACTCGCCGCTCGCCGAAGCGACGATCATGGGTGTCGCGGTCGGCATGGCTGCCTATGGCATGAAGCCGGTCTTCGAACTCCAGTTCGTTGACTTCTTCCCGCCCGGATGGAACCAGATCATCAGCAACATGAGCACCCTTCGCTGGAGGACCTTCGGCGAATGGAAGTGCCCGCTTGTGATCTACGCTCCCTACGGTGCCTACCTGCCGGGTGGTTCGCTCTGGCACTCCCAGGCGAACGAGGCGTTCTTCGCCCACACGCCGGGCCTCAAGGTTGCCGTGCCGAGCACGCCGGAGGACGCCGCTGGCCTCTTCTGGACCGCGATGCACTCCGACGATCCCTGCTTCATCTTCATTCCGAAGCACATCTTCCGAAAGCGCGTCGAGGTGAAGGACGTCAAGCCGGTCGACTTTGGCACCTCGCGCATTGTCCGCGAAGGCACCGACGTCACCATCGTCACCTTTGGCAACACGCTTGAGCTCGCCGAAGAAGCCGCCTCGAAGGTCAACGCGAGCGTCGAGATCATCGACCTGCGCTCGATCGTCCCCATCGACTACGACACGATCGTGAAGTCGGTGGACAAGACGGGCCGACTCGTGGTCGTCCACGAGGACACCCACACCTGCGGCATCGGCCAGGCGATCATTGCCGAGATGGTGCGCGTTCCCGAGCGGTTCAACCTGTTCCTCTCGCCGCCCCAGCTCGTGGCGCGACCGGACGTCCACATCGGCTACAACCCGATCTACGAATACGCCGCACTGCCTTCGACCGAGCAGGTCATCCAGGCGATCAACACGACGCTGGCCTAAAAGAGCAAGGCAGCAAAAGCAAAAGTGGGTTCGGACATCGTCCGACCCCACTTTCTTTATGAGCCGAAGCGCTTAGTGCGACTTACCCTTCTTCGGGTCCCACTTGGCGTTCTCGACATCATCTTGCGAGATCTTGCCGTTCTTGCCTGCCTTGAGCTCCATGAAGTTGAGCACCATGCCGTTCATGCAGAACCGCATGCCCGTCGGTCGGGGGCCGTCATTGAAGACGTGGCCGAGGTGTCCGCCGCAGGTGGCACAAAGGATCTCGGTGCGGACCATGCCATAGCTGGTGTCGCGGACATAGAGCACGCGGTCGCTCTTGATCGGCTGGAAGAAGCTCGGCCAGCCCGTTCCCGAGATGAACTTCTCGTTCGACGTGAAGAGCGGAGTGTCGCAGCCAACGCAGAAGTAGACGCCGGGCTTCTTGTTGTCGTGGAATCGACCGCAGAAGGCGGGCTCGGTGCCCGACTGGCGCAGGATCTTGTACTGCTCGGGGGTCAAACGCTTCTTCCACTCGGCCTCGGTGCGCTGCACGGGATAGGGCTTGCCATCGGGGCGAAGCAGGGGCTTGTCGGGGCCGCCAGCGAAGGCGGTGATCGCGGAGCAAACGGTCACCAACGAAAGGAGGATTGGACGAAACTGCATAGTAGTCCTAACTCCTCAAGGTGGGGAAATGTCGTCAGGAAAAAATGAACATTGCCCCACATTCTGCTGAATGTGGGGCAATGCAGGTTGGTCAAACCGGAGGGTTAGCCAGCGATCTTGGATGCCTGAGCCGGATCGACGGGAATGCCGGGGCCCATCGTCGCGCTGACGGTGATGGTCTCAACGTAGCGGCCCTTCGCGCCCGACGGCTTTGCCTTGAGGACGGCACCGAAGCCAGCGAGGAAGTTCTCCATGAGCTGCTCGTCGGTGTAGGTGACCTTGCCGATCTGAAGGTGGACGACGCCCGCCTTGTCGGCTCGGTACTCGACGCGGGTTGCGCCCTTGATTTCCTTCACGGCTGCGCCGATCTGGTTGGTGATCGTTCCGTTTCGCTTGTTCGGCGTCTTCGGTCCGAGCATTCGGCCGATCTTACCGATCGAAGGAGCCATCTCTTCGGTGGCGAGAACGACGTCGAAGTCGCGGAAGCCGCCTTGAATCTTGGTGATGAGGTCATCGCCGCCAACAACGTCCGCGCCGGCTGCTTCAGCCTGGGCGGCCTGGTCGCCGCGAGCAAGAACCGCAACCTTGCGGACCTTACCGGTGCCGTGGGGGAGCTGGGTGATGCCGCGAACGTTCTGGTCGCTCTTTCGGGGGTCAATGCCGAGTCGGATCGCGAGGTCAACGCTCTCCGTGAACTTGGCGGTCGCGGTCTTCTTCACCAGCGCAAGCGCTTCGGCGACTTCAAGAGTGGTGTCGGGATTGACGGTCTTCGCGAGGGCCTCGTAGCGAGGCGAATGCTGATTCTTCTTCGTGTTCTTTCGCAATGTGTTCACCAGTGGTGCGGTCGGCACTCCAAGAAGCGCCTCCCACGGGATATGCAGAAGATACCCGAGACTTGTCCTCAGATTCAAATTTCGCTAAGCTGGAAGCGTGATTCTGAGCATTCCCGTCGCCCTCGCCCTCCTTCAGACCGCGCCTGACCTCCCCGCTACCTGGGGCGAAATTCGCAATGCGATCTCCCGGACCTACTACGGACGCGAGGGCGATGGCCAAAAGAGGATGAATGCCCTGCTGGAGAAATACGACAAGCCGGTGAAGGGGGCGAAGTCGGTCAGCGAGTTCGCGAAGCTCGTCAACACGATGATCACCGAGTTCGGCGACTCCCACTTCGCCTTTCTCACCCCCTCGGACCAGGGGTTCTACATGATGGATGGCCTCACCGCCGGTCGGACCCGCGAAGCCAAGGCGATGCCCTATATCGGAGCCTGGTTCCGGCCCGCGAAAGGCGGCGGCTATGAGATCCAGATGCTGCTGAACCACACCTCGGCGGCGGACGCGGGCCTGCGCAAGGGCGACGTTATCGAGAAGGTGAATGGTCAGCCCTTCACCCCGATTGACTCAATTGCCAATGCTGACGGGACCGTGGAGCTCACCGCTCGCCGCCAGTCCAAGACCTTGACCGTGAAGGTGGAGGTCTCAAAGACCACCGCTCTCGGCGCGTTCCTCGAGGCCTCGAAAAAGAGCGCTTCCGTGCTAGAAATCAAGGGCAAGCGCCTCGCCTACTTCCACCTTTGGACCCAGGCAAACGCCGACTTTCGCACCGCGCTCGAAGGCGTAATCTACGGGAAGCTGAAGGAGACCGACGGCTTCATTCTCGACCTGCGTGACGGCTTCGGCGGTCGACCGGAGGGCTTTGCCGATCCGTTCTTCCGACCGGGAGTCGATCTGGAATGGGGCGGTGTGCCGACGATCTTCGGTTACGGCAAGCCGCTCGTCGTCCTCATCAATGAGGGCTCGCGCTCGGCGAAAGAAGTGCTCAGCTACATCCTCAAGAAGTCGGGCCGAGCGACGCTCGTCGGGGTCAACACCGCGGGAGCGGTCCTCGGCACCACGCCGCGATCGGTGGGCCGCTGGGCGTATCTCGAGGTCCCGATGATTGAGGTGCTCGTCGATGGCAAATCGTTAGAGAAAGTCGGCGTTGCGCCGAACGTCTCCGTTGCCAAGGAGTTCGACGATGAAGGCAACGACCTCATTTTGCAAAAGGGAATCGACACCTTAATCGAAAAGCTCAAATAATCGCCGCGCCGATGTGTCTATACTGATCTTGCCTTCGTGAGCTTGGGGTCGTACCAAGCCTCGTAAGGGGAAGTCCGGTGAGATCCCGGCACTGTGCCGCAACGGTAATGGAGCCCGCTCCGAGTCCGAATGCCTTATCACGGAGCACCTTGTCGCATGAGCCTACGAGCATGGGCCACGCTGAGAGCCAAGCCTTCTTGGCCCTCGACGAACTCCCTGCATCCTAAGTTCTCGACCTAGGTTACGACAAAACCTAGTGGAGGAATGATGCTTGAACAACTTAAGAAGAACTAGAGGGTTCACCCTGATTGAACTCCTCGTGGTGATCGCGATCATTGCGATCCTATCCGCGATTCTGTTCCCCGTCTTCGCCCAGGCCAAGGAGGCCGCGCGAAAGACCACGTCGCTCTCCAACCTACGCCAGCTCGGACTCGCTTGGACGCTCTATGCGGGCGACTTCGATGATGCCGCCGCTCGGACCCTCACAATGGGTTCATCTGGTCGCCTCATCTATTGGTGGGGCAGCTGGGACGGGACCATCCTCCGCGAGGAGGAGGGACCGCTCTTTCCTTACACCAAGGGGAAAGGGATCCAGTCCGACCCGAGCTTCCCAAACCGCCTTCGCACTGCGGTTGGGTTCACCGGCTATGGCTACAACTATGCCTACCTTTCGCCCAGCGGTCGAGCCGCGGTCCTAACCGAGGCCGAAGGGCCCGCGAAGACGGTGGCATTTGCCTCCTCGGCGCGCATCAATAACTGGGACTATGCCACGCCGACCCTGGAGGCGAACCCCTATCTCGACCCGCCCTCGAGCAACTTCCCTGGCTTCCAGGGGCGGCACTCGGCGGTCGGCACCATTGTGTGGATCGACACCCATTCCAACGCCCGTCGGCCGGTCTTGCGGCTCACCGATTTTGGCTTTGGATTCCGGGCCGACGACTTCCGGCGGGCCAACCTTGGCGACATTGACGAGGACAACAACCCCCTCACCGACGAACTCTTTTCCCTTATAAAATGAACAAACTCACCACTTCTTTCCTCGTCCTCGCGCTCAGTTCGCTCGGTTGGTCGTTCGGATTCTCCGACGTCCAGTTTTGGGTCGGCAGCGGCTCAAACCAGGCGGCCCTTGCCGTTCAGTGGAACGATGGCCAAACCCCGCAAGCCCTCGTTTGGGGCTATCGCTGGGACGGCACCGCCAACACCGAGACCATGCTCCAGGCGATTGATTCGGCCGACGCGCGGCTCTTCAAATACGCGGGAACGCCCGGACAGTTTGGCCTCCCGCTCTACGGCATCGGCTACGACACGAACTCGAGCGGCGTGACCGGCGCGGGCTTCACTAATTCGACGTCCGTCCCCGACAATGCGACCGCCAACGATCCGACCGACCGCTGGAAGGTTGGCTGGACCTCGCTCGGCTTCTGGGAGCTGTATGAGGGTGCGAACGGCACCACGGCGGGCGGATGGGCTGGTGCCCAGACCGGCGTCACCGGTAGCACGATCGCCAACAACGACTGGCGAGCCCTGAGCTTCGCGCCGGGGTTCAGCAGCCAGGGGGTCGGAACGCTCACCGCCGCGCCGGTCCCTGAGCCAGCGACCCTGCTCTTCGTCGGGTTGGGACTCGCCGCGCTCGCCAAGCGTCGCCGCGCCTGACAAAAGTGGAGGGGAGCTGGCCAAAGGCCAACTCCCCAACTCTCCCTTCGCATCCTTTTCAGGCTCGGATGAGCATGACCGAGTATTCTTCGGCCACGACTTGGTGGAGGGCCACAGAGCCCACCAAAACCCTCTCAAAGAACCCGTGTCCTTGGGCGCCGATGACCAAGAAGTCGGCCTTGGTCGTTCGCATCGCCTCGTGGATCGCGGTGTTCGGGTCGTTGAACAGAATCTGCGCACTGGCGGCATAGCCGGCGCGGCGGATCTTCTCGACCGCAGCGGCGTTGCGCGCTTCAACCTCTTCGCGAACGTGCTCGTTCACCTTTCCGTCCAGCATCGGCAACGCTCGGTTCAGAACGTCGCTCGTCCATTCGTTCAGGTTGATCGCGCTGATGACGTGGATGGTCGAAACGCCCTGGAGGCCCATGCTGAGGAAGCGATCCAGTGCACGGTCGGCATACGGCGAGTGATCGGTGGCAAAGACCGCGGTGTAGCCATCATGCTTCGGCGCTTCGTCCCCTTTCACGATCAGCACGTTGGTCGGGCATCCCAGCGCAAGGGCGCGGCTGATGCTACCGAGGAAGGTGTGGCTCCATCGACCTTCATGGGTGGCGCGGACGGCGACAAGTTCTGCCTTCTCCGATTCGGCGGCGGCGATCAGCGACGCGGCAGGCGAACCAAACATCAAAAGCATCTTCGGCTTCATGTGGTGGTTGCAGGCATCGTCGACCGCGCGGTCGAGCGCATCTCGCCCGATGTTCTCCATCGCGTTGGAGTAGCTGGCGACCTGCGAGGCCTCGAAGGCACCGAAGGAGGGCATCGGCAGATTGGTGTCGGCCGCGTGGACGAGAGTGACTTGGGGCTGGGGAACCTTCAGACGATGCAGAAAGCACATCGCCGGTGAGTAGTCGCCCTTTGCATCGATTCCGAGAATGATCTTCATGGTGAGGTTTCCTTGGGTCTAGAGGTTGGGACGAGCGCTGAGCGGTTCGCCTTCGTCGCCGAGGGGGTGTGAGCGTCGCACGGGCACTCGAACTTTGAGCACGCCGCGCTTGTAGCGCGCGGTCGCGTGATTCGCCATCACGCTAGCACCGAGCGGAATCTGCAATCGGAATCGCCCGTAGGGTCGTCCGATCGACAGAAACTCCTCGGCGTCTTCGAGGTCGTGCTCAAACTCTCTGGTGCCGCTGATCAGCGCACACGAGTCTTGGAAGTCGATCTCAACGTCGTCCTCGTCGATCCCGGGAAGGTCGATCAGGATGCAGCACTCGCTTTGCGTGAGCTTGACGTCGAAGTCGGGCGTCCAAGGGAGGATGTGGTGGTGATTCGATTCTGAGTGGATTGGATTTTGCATCGCCCTGCCTCCTCGCTTGATGAGAAGGATAGGCCAGGATCGGACCCCATTCAAGTCGAAATCTTCACGTCAATGGAAACCATGACAGGCTGAAAAATTAGGGCCCCGCCGAGGCAACTTCGGACGGGGCAGGTGGCTGTGCGGAACAAAATCGGGCTGAGATGGAAAAGAGGATTCGTTGCCAGAAGCCTCTGAGTTCTCAACGGGTTTTGGATTCCGCCGCGAGTCGACGACTCTTAACAATGGATTGTCTGAATTCAGGCAAGTTGTGACAGGTCCCGTCTGCTACCGAACAAAATTCCCGCGTCGTAGAGGTTAGGGGAACAGGTAAACTTCCTGACATCTTTTCCCACGAAGTAGGTTCAACGAAGAAACATGAGTGCGCCCATCACCGAGAAATATCCGAATTACAGCCCCGGCCTTGAAGGCGTCATTGCGGGCATCAGCACGATCTCTGAGATCGACAGCGACCGCAGCAGCCTGCAATATCGCGGCTACGACGTTCACGACCTGGCCGAACAGGGTTGCTTCGAGGAGACCTGCTATCTCCTTCTGAACAAGAAGCTCCCGACGGTCGCCGAACTGGCCGCATTCAAGAAGACGCTTGCCGACGAGTACGAGGTGCCCAGCCACATCTACGACGTCCTCAGGGCGCTGCCGAAGACCACGCACCCGATGGACATGATCCGAACCGCGTACTCGGCACTCGCACCGTTTGACCCCGATTACGATGCTCCGTCGACCGACGGCGATGCCAACCTCCGCAAGGCGATTCGCATCGTGGCTAAGGCCGGCACGATGGTCGGAAACGGCCACCGAATCCGAATGGGTCAAGAGCCTCTCGCTCCCCGAAAGGACCTCGGCGTCGCCGCCAACTTCCTCTACCTCGTCAATGGCACCGAGCCCGATGCAAAGACGGTTCAGGTCATGGACGCTTCGCTCACGCTCTACGCTGAGCACGGCTTCAACGCTTCGACCTTCGCCAACCGCGTGACCGTCGCCACCTTGAGCGACCTTTACAGCGGCATCGTGACCGGCATCGGAACTCTCCGAGGCCCGCTCCACGGCGGTGCGAACGAAGAGGCGATGCGCATGATCCTTGAGATCGGCGAGCCCGAGAACGCTCAGGCCTGGATCGACGACGCGCTTGCGACCAAGAAGAAGATCATGGGCTTTGGCCACCGCGAGTACAAGAAGGGCGACAGCCGCGCTTTCTACCTCACGAAGATCGCCAAGGAGCTCGGCATTGAGAAGGGCAACACGAAGTACGGCCAGATCGCGGACATCCTCGAGAAGACCATGCTCGAGCGGAAGAACCTGTTCCCGAACGTGGACTTCCCCGCAGCCTACGCTTACTACCTGCTCAACATCCCGATCGACCTCTACACCCCGATCTTCGTCATCGCTCGTGTCAGCGGTTACTCCGCCCACGCGATGGAGCAGCTCGCCAACAACCGATTGATCCGCCCGACGGTCATCTACGAAGGCGACAAGAACCTCGAGTACACCCCGATCGAGAAGCGCTAAGCGCCTAAAGCCAAGGCGGGGGAGTGATCAGCTGATCACTCCCCCGCCTTCTTTTGTGGCTGCACCTCGCACAAGAAAACAGGGGCACGTTCTGAAGAACGTGCCCCTGTCAATGTTGAAGGAGTTACTTGCTTCGGCGGCGACGAATCATCGCTGCGGCACCAAGGCCAAGCACCGCGAGGGTGGCAGGCTCGGGGACCGGCGTGATCGCGGCCTGGAAGTTATCGAAGTAGCCGACATCGAAGCCGTCCGACGTTCCACCGATGCCAACGCGGGTGGTCGAAAGACCAGGGTCGAAGGCTCGGGTGAGGATCAGGTTGTTGTTGATGTAGGCACTCGCCGTGTTGGTGCCGAAATCGAGATCAAGTCGAACGCGGTTCCACTGCGATTGCGGATAGACGAAGACCGGAGCCGACTGGGTCAAGAATCCGAAAGCACCGCCCGACCGGGTTCCGAGATCAACTTCCTCAGGGAAGGTCGAATCGGGTCGGTAGATGAGGAACTGTGCGAGTCGAGTTTCTGCGCCGAGAACCGTCGTGCTGACGACGAGGCTATAGCCCGAAGAGCCATCCGGATCGGCGGTGTTGACGCGCGGGCCGATGAAGAGATCGGACGAGATGCTCAGCACGCCCGAGTTGATCGCACCGACGCTGCGGACAGCGTACTGGCTTGTTGCGAGCGGTGAGGTGTCGATGTAAGCCGACTGCGTTCCGCCGTTGGCCTGGTTCGTCGAAACCGTAAACGGGGTGGTGGTCGTTGCAAACGCACTCGTGGTTGCTGCCCAACCATCCTGAGCGTTGATCGACGTGCCCGCTCCAGCCGAACCCGTGTAAGTCGGGGCTTCAAAGCCGGTCGAGTAGATGACTTGAGCGAATGACGAGGACGCCGCGACGGCGAACAGCAAGGTAACTGACTTCTTCATAAGGAACACTCTGAAACCAGAGAGAGGAAAAACAACTCTGGGGCCGGACACTTCCAGCCCCAGAAAATCGAACTGAGTTGGTTACTTGGAGGCCTTTCGTCGGCGGCGAAGCATCGCAGCACCAAGACCGAGAATGGCAAGGGTTGCGGGCTCAGGCACCGGGGTGAGCTGAACAAGCATGTTGTCGAAGTTTGCACCGACCGTTCCCGACGTTCCGAAATTGAACGTGTAGAGCGCGACTTCGCTGAAGTTTCCGACCGAAGCGGGGTTGCCCGCGAAGAGGCCGTTCACCGAGATCGAGTTGGTGATCGCGGCGTTGTTCAGGAAGTACTGGATGCTGGCAACGCCAGGGCTGCTGTAAGTGACGTCGTAGCGGAACTTGTTCCAAGCGTTGGTCGTGACCGAAGCGCCTGCGACATCGACGAACGTGCCGAGGACGGTTCGGCGGACGAGGCCGCTGCTGCTGGCGACGAGGCCTGCAATGCGGTCGTTACCGATGCGACCGGTGATGCCGTAGAACACGGTCGAAGCCGAGGTGCCGTCGATCCAGACGTCAGCCGAAACGCTGATGACCGGGTTCACGCCACCGCCGAAGGGCGTCGAGAGCGTCTTGTAGGCCTCGATGCTCAGGGCGTTCGAACCGATGCGAACCGACTGCGTGCCGCTACCCGCGCTGCGCGAGTTGTTGACGACGTAGTTGCCGGTGCCCGGAAGCGATGCGCCGTCGTCGGCCCATCCCTGCTGACCGTCGAGATTCGCGGCCGTGAAGGTCGGCGACTCAAACGTGTCGTTAAAGATCACCTGCGAGTGAGCCGTACCGGCCAGGAGCAACGCTCCCACAAAAACCAAAGACTTATTCAAAGAAAAACTCCTCCAACTCAATTGGATGCTTCCAGTTTACTGCAGGTTCATGCCATTTCCCAATATTGGGACAGGTATTCCTGCTAGTTCTATCGCGGGGTTTTCACCCGAACGGAGCGAATTCGGTCGCCCTTCTTGATTCCGTCAACAACGTCCATGCCTCGGGTCACCATTCCGATGATCGCGTACGAGCCGTAAAGGTACAGCCGATCGCCCTTCAGGATGAACAGCTGGGAGTCACCGCCGAGCTGCAAACCTTCGCTTGCCACGCCGACTACGCCGCGGACAAAGTCGCGGTCGCAACCTTCAAACGGGAGCGAAACTCCAGATCCGCCGTCAAGCACGGCATTGTCGGTCAGTGGCTTGGTCTTCGAGGCGGGCGCGCCCCACTGGGTGACCCAATATTCGACCCGGTGGAACCGCTGTTGGTCATAAAATCCCTGCTTCACGAGGTCGATGATCCGGGCGACCGTCTTGGGGGCGAGCTTGGGCGCCATCTGCATCGTGAACGAGCTCCCCTTCTCCAAGGTGAACTCGACCTTGGCCCCGTCGGGTGCAAATCGGGCAGGATAGTCGCCAAGCATCAGCCCGGCAATGAGCGTTGTCAACATGAGTTCAGCATAACGCAAGAGAAGTTGAATCGATGAGGTGCTAGAATGGCTCTTAGAACGTCACTTTTCCAAGGAGGGAGATCGATGGTCAGGAAAGCCACCTTATTGCTCGCGCTCGCGCTTGTCGCCGCACCCGTTTTTGCCCAACACAACCCGTTTGTTGCCCGGAAGCCCCGTCTGAAGCCTGGAGTCCAGGCGAAGCCTAGTCCCGGACCACAAGGACCACGGACCACGCCCGAGCGGAACACCACGCCGACTGAGACTTCGAACGACTCGTCGCCCGTCATTTCCCCCCTTCGGACGAACAAGCCCACGACCACGTCTTCCACCGCGAAGCCGAAGGACAAGGGCCAAACCGAACGACTCTTCTCTGACGACGAGCGAAACGCGATCATGGGCTTTTGGGCCAAGGAAGGTCGCTACGTTTCCACGCCGCCCGACGACGTCACCCAAAAGGGCCTCTGGCAAGTGCGGCTGAGCGTCCCCGGTTCGATCTGGTTCCGCGAATACAACCGCGCCCGAAAGGTCAGCGCCCCTCCGACCCAAAACGCGAAGCCCCAAACTCCCGAGCAGGAAGAATGGGAAAAGTGGGTCGTCCAGAAGCTGAACCGCGACCGATGGGAGGCCTTCCAGCAGGCCAAGTTGAACAACAAGAAGATGTTCAACGTCGATGCACCCGCGGCGGACAAGACGATCCCCGCGACCGAGCCGCCCCGCCCCGGACCCATCCCGCGCGAACTGCTGGCCCTCGTGAAGATCAACCCGCCCGCTTTTGCGGAAGCGGTAGTCCCGATGAGCCATGTGATTGCGTTCGACGACATCACGCTCACCTATCGCGACAACGTTCGACTCTCTAACCCGCGCTACCTCTACTACCGATTCGAGAAGGGCGTGAACAGCGAGGGCATCTCGATGAAGAGCATGAGCCGCGAGCAGATCAACCGTCTGTTCAAGGCGTCCGGCATGTCGGGCCGCGAATCGCGCGTCATGCGAGCAGTCAGCGAACTCGAAGGCGGCTTTGACGCGGTCAACACCTACGACACCGGTTACGTCTCGGTGGGCTTCATCCAGTTCGCGACGCTCGCCGAAGGCGACAACTCGCTCGGTTCGTTCCTCGCTTCCTACAAGCGCGACGATCCCGACAACTTCAACCGCGACATGCGCGCCTTTGGCATCGACGTCACGTCGGATGGCAAACTGGCGGTCCTCGACCCGGTCACCGGGGCCGAACTTTCGGGTTCCGATGCAACCCTGAAGACGGTTTCCGACCGACGGCTCATCGCGATCTTCCAGCGCGCAGGACTCAAGTCGGATGCGTTCAACGCCGCCCAGATCCGGTCGGCCAAGGCGCAGTTCTGGCCCGAGTTCGACAACGTCTCGGTGGAGCTTGCGAGCGGCAAGAAGATCACCGGT
The DNA here is from genome assembly GCA_018268355.1 of Armatimonadota bacterium. Classification (GTDB taxonomy): domain Bacteria; phylum Armatimonadota; class Fimbriimonadia; order Fimbriimonadales; family Fimbriimonadaceae; genus JAFDWR01. Next base: position 1,163,490 of record JAFDWR010000001.1, read on the forward strand.
CGCGTGTCCGACTTCGTGAAGAGCGAGGCCGGCATTGCCACTCTCATGGATCGAAAGGTCAACACGGGCAACATCGCGAAGCTCGCGAGCGTGCTCGATCAGCTTGCGCCCCGGGTTCGCCCGACCTCGATGGCCGACTACGCGCCGTATGAGGGCGAGATCATCCGCCTCATGACCTACCGCAGGAACTTCCTTGAGGACCCCGAGCTCAGCAAGCCGGGCGGCATCGCCGGTCGCGAGCCGAGCGGTCCCAGCCGCGTGGTCCCGCCGAGCACGACGGACGACGTCAAGGTTCCGCCGCCCAGTGACACCAAGCCGAAGCTGACCGGTCGGAAGAAGAACTCAGCCCCCCAAAAGGGCAACCGCTGGAACATCCCACCCCGCTGAGGTGTTTATCTGGCTCTCGGGCGACCCGTCGCCCGAGAGTTCACCAGCTTCTCGCGGTGGTCATTGAAAACGCAGATGGAACGCAATCCGATGAACTGGGCCGCCGAGAATGCCTGCTCCCACGTTTGGGGATTAATCTTTCCATCCTTGCACTTGCCTAACTCGGCAGAGAATCGGGGACAATCTCGACAGTCCATCGCTCACCTATGGTAGACGTACTTTTACCCTTTTTGGCTTCGGCCTTGGTCGGACAAACGTCGATCACGAAGAAAGGTGACGCCTTCTTCGTCGGCGGCGAGAAGCTGATCTCCTTCAAACGGTCGCTTCCCGACGGCGTCGGCTACAACGTCGGCTCCAAGTATGCGGTCTGGGACCGGCGCGGCCTTACCGTGCGATTTGGAAGCAAGGTGGTCAATTCCCGCTTCCCAGACTTCCCCACGCACCCCAAGTTCTTCAATCGCAATGAGATCCGCGAGAACTTGAAGTTACTGCGCTCGGGACTCTTCACGCGCAATGCGTCGGCGCTCAGCGGTTCGACCAAGATCGGCAACCGGGTGTACTTCCTCGTGCGGTGGACCCAGCGAGGTTCGTCGGCGGCGTGGATCGAGGCCCTTGTCGAAGTCGACTTTGAGGCCAAGAAGCCGGAGATGCGGTTAATCCAGCGCCTCATCGGCACCACTGTGGCCGAGGGCCAGGTGGACACCGAACTCTTCACCCAAGGCAATAAGCTCGGCGCCCTCGTCCGGACCAAATCGGAATGGGGCTATGCGAGCGTGAACCCGAAGTCGGGAATCACCGCTTTTGTGCCGCTGGGCAAGAACCTCGTCAGCTATCGCCGCCTCTTTGGCACCGTCGTCGCCTTCGTCGAGCGAACGCCGCAGAACACCTACGTTGTTGGGCGGACCGAGCTTGGCAACCAGTTCCGCCGCGACCTCATGGAGACCACCCAGAGCGTCTACCTGCTGCCCCAAGCCTCACCGCTCCTCGCCGTGCTGCGTGAAAGCAAAGACCGTGTGATCCGCAACATCGACTCGGGGGCAGAAGCGCCTCTGCCGCGCGAAGTGACGCTCTACAAGGGTCGTGACGGCTTGCTCGTGGTCGACGGGGGTCGATCCGCCAAGTACCTGGGCTTTGAGCGGCTTAACGAACTCGCAAGCTGGAAGAAATAAGCCTACGCCGCTCTTGTAGGGCGGCGCGCAAGGCGAGAAGCGTCTTGATCTCGGCTGCGTCGGGCTTGCAGACTGGCCGTCCTTCGCGCATCGGACCCATGAGTCCGGAGTCTCGGTCATCGAGGCCCAGAGCGTGCCCCAGCTCGTGAGCAAGGACCTGGACGAGCTCGTCTTCGGTGAGCTTCCGACCCCCGATCTCGGGCCGGATCATGAGCGTACCGGTGTAGGTGTAGCTCGGCCCTGAACCCCATCGAAAGGTGCGCGTGGACCGAAGCTCGGCTTGATGCCCCTTACCCATCTCGGGCGAACTGCCAAACACAATATCGATCTTGCCGACCTTCGGCCCCGGCTCGCTGACCACTGGAGAGTCTCCCAGGGCGTCGATCCAGACCTTGAGGGCGCGCTGACCCACGCGCTGGAGATTCTTGGGCAGCTCCTCCAGATTGAAGGTGATGCCGTCGGTGAGGAGGTAGCCGTCAAGTTGGGCTTGCAGCTTCTCGCGGTCCCACGGATTCGTAGGAAGCTTTTCCTCAAGCAATTGCAGAACGGCCGGACTTCTTGGAACGAGTCCGGTCGTTTCTTCGGCAACGGTCAGGGTATGTACGGTCAGGCCAACCAAAACAGCCAGCATCTTTACTCGGATTCTATGCGCTATCCGAGCAAATTGCGGCATGAGAAGTTGCGCTTGTGACCGCAAGGGCAACTTTGAACCTGAGTTGTGCAAAACTTTGTCGTTTTGAACTTCAAGAGAGTTGCATGAGTCGGCCTGTAAGCCGGATTCTGTCTTTGTGCGACGATTTATCTAAGCGATCAACCCGGAGGGTCGGCGGGCAGCGTCAACCCCTCCCTATTTGACCTTGCTTCAAGTGGGGTTTGCCCGGCCCGCGAGTTACCTCTACGGCCGGTGAGCTCTTACCTCACCATTTCACCCTTACCAGCAGACCGAGGCCCACTTCGGCGGTATGTTTCTGTGGCACTTTCCGTCGGGTCGCCCCGCCCTGGCTTGCGCCAGGCACTTTGCCCTTTGAAGTCCGGACTTTCCTCCCCACGCCCACAAGGAGCTTGGAGCCGTCGCCCGGCCGACTCGACTAGAAGGATACTCGCTCGACTCTAGTAAACTATTCGACAACGTGCAAACCGGGCTCGAAGAGGTTCAATCTGAAACCGCTGCTGGGGCCACCGCCTTGGTGACCCACCTTCGACGTAACCCAGCCGACGTGCGCCGCCCCGTTTCTGAACTCGCCAAAGAGTTCAACCTTCCCGAGTCCTTCGTTCGAACGGTGATCGAAGGCGTCTCTCCCCGGCGGATCGCCGCGGTGCATCGCGTTAATCTCTGGGAGACCTTTGGTGCCTGGTTCAGCCGCACCAAGAAGGGGATTTCCACCGCCTGGGAGGCGTTGGTCCGCTATCCGCTCGCGTTCTTCGCGGCGGTGTTGGTCCTTGGCGTCCTCATCCAATGCTTCGTGATTCCGTACGTTGCGAAGGGGCGGGTACCGCTCCCAGAATGGCTCTCGTTCGGTTCGCAGTCCTCAGTTTCGGCCTACACGATTGCCACCCTCATCACCTGGGGCGTGGTGGTGGTTCTCAAGCTGGCGTGCATCGCGCGGCTGGGCCAGGTCCGGTTTGCCGCATGGTCGAGCTTCTTCACCGCCTTGGCGATTGGGTCGGCAATTGCTCTGAGCGACTCCACTCCGAGCCTTCCCAGCGCGATCTTTGCGTTCATCAGCGCGATGTTCCTCACCATCCCCTATCTCGGAATGGCGGTGCTCTTCGCGGTGGTCGGTGGCTACACCCAGATCAAGGGCCGGAAACAGTACGTGACGTCGCTCTCGCGATTGGAGCTCCTCACGACGTACTTGAACCTCTCGGCACGCCTGAACTACCCGCGAGCCGACTGGTCCGCTCCCGCTGAATGGAAGCCGTTCCTCTGGTTCCGCGCGAAGCCGCTCCACTGGATCCTCATTCCGAGCATCATCACGAGCCTCCTCATCATGGGGTTCGCGGTCACGATTACGATGCTGCGAACTGGCCCGGTGACGAGCGTGATCCAGGCGGTTCTCGGCATTTCGATCCTTGCCGTTTGGCTGGGAGAACTCCTCCTGGTGGGCCTCGTCGCGACCCAGATTCGGAGCGTGCCGCGGGCTTGGCTCTTTGCCCTGTACTCCGCGGTGGCAAGTTGGGCGGTGGGGCTCATCCCCCTGCCTGACTATGGCCCCCACAAAGCCTTCTCGCTGGCCGGTCTGATCGGCATGGTCTTCACCACCGTTCTCCATGGCGTGATCATGACGATCGGCGTTGTCGGCGGCCAGATTCAATACGACAAGCGGCGGCGGATGCTCCTGGAAGTCAACGACCCCGCCACCCTCGCCAGCGAGATGCTCCAGGTTCAGATGCTGCTTTCGCAAGGTTCGACGATGGTCACCGTCCTCGTGATCGACGCCGCCAAGAGCTCGCAGATGAAGGCGTCGGCCGACCCACTCGTCGCCGAGTTCTCCTTCCGGGCCTATCAGGCGTTCATTCAGCGTCACTGCTCTGTCTGTGCGGGGCGCGTCCACGCAACCGCCGGCGACGGCGCGGTGGTGGCCTTCGACTCGCCCGCCGAAGCAATGGCAGCCGCCGAGGCGATGCTCGCCGACCTTGACCGCTTCAACCAAGAGGAAAACCGGCTGAAATCGCCGTTCCTCGTCCGCATCGGCATTCACTCGGGTGAAGTTGTTGCCGACCTCGACAAGGTCGTCTTCACCGAAGTCATCGACATTGCTGCTCACATCGAGGGGGCCGCGCCGGTCGGTGGCATCGCCGTCAGCGAGCCGGTCACGTCGCAGTTTCCCCATCGCCACTTCGAGCTCATCCACCCCAACGTTGATGGCTTCCGGGTTTACGCACTCAAATGAAAGTCGTCGACCTTGGGCTGATGCCCTATGAGCCGTGCGCCGAGCTCCAAGCCACGACGCTCGAGGATGTGGTGGAGGGTCGCGAGCAGCCCACCCTCTACTTTGTCGAGCACCCACCCGTGCTCACCCTGGGGGCGAATTTTCACGAGTCGAACCTGCTTTTGACCCCGGCCCAGTACGAGGAGCGCGGGATCCAGGTCGTGCGCACCGCGCGCGGGGGCGACGTCACCTACCATGGGCCGGGTCAGTGCGTCATCTATCCCATTTTTCCGCTCACAATGTCGGGCAAGGACCTCCACCGGTGGATGCGCGACCTCGAGGAGACGATGATCTTGACCGCCTCTTCTTTTGGCCTCATTGGGCGGCGATTCCCGCCCCACACGGGCGTTTGGATCGGTGATCTCAAGCTCGCGGCGATCGGCGTGAAGGTTCGGCGATGGGTTTCGATGCACGGCATCGCGATCAACTGCAACAACTCACTCGAGGCCTTTTCGACGATCATTCCGTGCGGGATTCAAGGCTATGGGGTGACTTCGCTAACGCAAGAACTCGGACGCGATGTGACGGTCGCCGAGGCTAAGCCGGTCATCGAAGCGGCGTTTAGGACGGTCTTTGGTGCTTGAGCACGTCGAAGGCGGCATCGGCCTCGACGAGGCCGGGCGCGGGCCGCTCGCGGGTCCCGTCGTGGCGGCGGCGGTGCTCATTCCGACCGGCGTGGTGCTGAAGGGCCTTAATGATTCAAAGAAGCTGAGCCCGGGCCAGCGAGAATCGCTGGAGGTTCAGATCAAGGAGTCTTGCCGCTGGGCACTCGGCCTCTGCAGCCCTGCCGAGATTGACCGGTTCAACATCCTTGAGGCGAGCATGGAGGCGATGCGGCGCGCGCTCGCCGTCCTGGGCCAGGAGGGCACGGTTTGGATTGATGGCAACCGCGTGCCGCGCGGGCTGGTTGGCACCGCGGTCATCAAGGGCGACGGCAAGCTTGCGTGCATCGCAGCGGCGAGCGTCCTCGCCAAGACGGAGCGTGACCGGCAGATGGTCGCCTATGCCGCCGAATTCCCGCATTACGGCTTCGAGCGAAACTTTGGCTACCCGACGCCGGACCACCTGGAGGCGCTCGGCCAGCACGGCCCTTGTGCCCTTCATCGACGGTCGTTTGCACCCGTCGCCGCCTGGGACCAGGCGACACTTTTTTAGTGGTATAGAATCGCCATTCGTGGTGTATAGTCACCAAAATTGCGATACTTTCATGTCGAACTGGGCGGCATCGCGCCGTGGATGTGGGCCAATTTTGGCGAGATCAGCCCGTTGCAACAGCGGTTCACCCAGCAGCCCGACCACTGGACCCTGACGCTTTATGAGCACGACGGCGAGATCCTCGTCAACAACCGATTGATTGAGTATCGGGCGGGAAACGTCGGCCTCATCGTGCCGGGAACGCGCGTCGAGTTCCCTCGCCTGGCCGCCGGCCAGCGGGCCTGCCAGCTCACCTTTGGACTTGTGCGGCGAAAGGAAACCGTCATCATCCCCGCCATTTTTGACCTTGGAGCGCGCACGGAAACCGTCCGCGAGGACTTCCAGCAAAGCGTGGACTGGCTCCACCGTTCGATCATGCGGGGGCTGGCCTGCGCCTTCAACACCCTCTGGCTGATGGCCAAGCCGCCCGGATCGATGCAGAAGTCAGACCTCGTCTATGAGGCCGAAGCCATCATCATGGCTCGCCTGCATGAGCGCATCGATATTGAGAAGCTCGCTGCCGAGCTTGGACTGAGTCATTCCCACATGCTCAGGCTCTTCCGAGAGGCCCACAACTCCACGATCCAGGAGTTCATCCGGACGAAGCGAACCGACATCGCCCGGCAGATGATTACCCAAACTGACGAAAGCCTCAAAGCGATCGCGACCAAGGTCGGCATTCCCGACCTCCAAGCGTTCAACAAGATCATCCGCATCGCCACCGGACTCTCGCCTCGCGCCTTGCGACAACAGGCCAAAACAAAGACGCTCCACTAGTTAAATTTCATACCAGTCCGAAATCTGCGATTTGGAATCCTTGATCGCGCGCAGGCACAATGCCCGCATGCTTGCCACTCTTGCCTGCTTGGCCGCCACCCAGGCGGTTGGTCCGTTCAACTTGCGCGGCAGATTTGTTGACCTCGCCCCCGAAGGAGTCGCCTGGGGATCGGCACTCCCGGGGGTCCTTTCCACGGTGACCATCGAGTCCGGCAAGGTGACCGGACCGGCCGAATTCAAGCTCGCCGCCAATCGTTGGACGGGCCCTTGCGCCCTCAAACTCGCCAACCTTTCCTATGCCAATGGAACCCTCACCTGCTCACCTAGCCTCACCAACGGCTCGGGCAAGGACCTCACCGGGGTGCGCTTTGACATCGTCAGCGCGACCGAAACCTATGAGGGCAAGGACAAGGACGGCAAGCCCGTCATGATGACCCGGTCGATGGCGGTGGCCGAAGATAGCCCCATTCTGTTTGGCGAGATGCCCGCAGGAACCGATGCGGGCGGCTTTTCGATTCAAGCGACCGGGCTGGGTTGGAAGCCGGAGACGCGCAAGATCGAGGTCCAGGTTCAAACGAGCGGGTTCACCTTCCAGCGACAGCTGTTCAAAGACCACACGAATTGTCACGTTGCCACGGATCGGAAGGGCCGACTTCTGATCGGCAGTGGCCAGGTAGGGACGATCTATCGCGCCAACCCGGATAACGGCGAAATCGAGTCGGTTGGCACCGTGCCCGACTATCGCGTCAGCTTCGCGGTCGATCCGACCACCGGGAATCTCGCCGCCTCCTGGATGGGCGCAAATAAGTTCAAGTTGCTGGGTCCGGGAGGCGACGAGATCGCCGAAATCCCCCAGGCTGACGGTGAACCCGGCCGAACGGGCTGGGCGGGCGATTGTGCCTTCGACGAACTCGGACGGCTCTACCTAAACTTCGGAACTTCCCTCGCTCGGTTCAAGGGTTCGACGATGACCGAAGTGGTGCCGCCGCCAGCCGATATCACCGACTGGGGCATCATCCGATTCGCCGTCGAGGGCAAGGGCACGGTCTATCTCGCCAATCGCAGCACGGTCTATCGCATTGGCGAGGATGGGAAGTCAAAGAAGGTTCTCTTCGGGCCAGATTGGCGTCCTGGACGGCTCCATGGCGTCGATGCGATCTGGATCGACAAGGCGACCCAAACCCTCTATGTCGGTAGCGACCACGAGAGTGGCTACTATGCGCGAGTCGATGCGTTCGACCTGAATGGCAAGTATCGGTTCACCCTTGGGCGCGGGAACACGAAGCCAAATGAAGCGGCCGAGCGATGGGATGGCCAAATCCTCGCGCCAGTCAGCGGCGTGGTCTCGCCTAACGGCACGCTGTTCGTCGGGGTCTATGACACCTATGCCGGCGTCATGGAGTACTCGCCGATCCGGCCCTAAAGCCCGGCCTTCACTTGATTGAGGAACGCTTCCGCCGCCGCGCAGTGCCAGGCGATGTGGCGGAACTCCTCCTTGAGGCGATCCAGGGTTTCGTGGCTCGGGTTGGCGATCGCCTCGGGGACAAGCGTCGACTCAAGCCTCTGGGCGGCCTGGAGCAGGTCGTGGATGTCCACCGCGATGCCTTCGACTGTCGGGCTCTCATAGCCGGTCGCCACGAGTGCGTCCTGGAGGTCTTCGCCGAGCCGCCAGTATTCCGGCTCAATCGGGTCGATCGACCCCTCGTTCGGATCTGGACCGTCGATCATCACGCTGCGTCGACCTCGCTGAGTCGGCGCGCCTGCTCGTCTTGGACGAGCGCGTCGATCATGTCCTGAATGTCGCCATCCATGAAGGCGATCATGTTAAAGCTGTCTTTGCCGATGCGGTGGTCGGTGATTCGCCCCTGCGGGAAGTTGTAGGTGCGAATCTTCTCGCTGCGGTCGCCGCTGCCGATTTGACCCTTGCGAAGGCCAGCGCGCTCGGCCTGCGCCTTTTCCTGCTCCATCTGGAGGAGCTTGGCGCGGAGGACGGTCATCGCCTTGATCTTGTTTTGGGCCTGGCTGCGCTCGTCCTGGCAGGTCGAAACGAGTCCGGTCGGCTTGTGAATGATTCGGATCGCGGTCTCGTTCTTCTGCATGTGCTGTCCGCCCGCGGACGAGCTGCAGAACGTGGTGATTTCGAGCTCCTTGGGGTCGATGTGGAGTTCAACTTCCTCAGCTTCGGGGAGGACCGCCACCGTCACCGTACTCGTGTGGATCCGGCCGCCCGACTCGGTGGCAGGAACGCGCTGGACGCGGTGGACACCGCTTTCATGCTTGAACTGCGAAAAGGCACCGACCGCGTTCACCGAGAACACCGCGCGGGCAAGTCCGCCGATGCCGAGCTCTTCGTGCTCGACAATCTCGGTCTTCCATCGCCGCCGCTCACAATAGCGAAGGTACATCCGGAACAGCTCGGCGGCAAAGAGGGCGGCTTCGTCGCCACCGGCGGCGGGCCGGATTTCCACAATGACCGACTTCTCGTCGTTTGGGTCCTTGGGGACGAGCATCATCTTTAGCTGCTCTTCGTAGCCCGCGATCTTGGCTTTCAGCGGATCGAGTTCAGCCTGGGCGAGCTCCCGCATCTCGGGGTCGTTCAACAGCTCTTCGGCCTCAGAGAGACTCTGGATCGCCTTCTTGTAGTCGCGAATCACGAGAACAATTGGCTCGAGTTCTGCCCGGAGCTTGCCGAGGCGCTGCAGCTCCTTCGGGTTGGTCACAACGGCAGGATTGTTGTAATCCTCTTCAATTCCGTTGAACCTGTTTAAGATGTCCTCGAGTTTTTCTCGCATTTGGAGTCTAAAATTTTACCGTTAGCTTAGGTCAAGCCGATGATTGAATTTCTTGTTGCCGCCGCGCTCTCGGAAAAGCCCCGACTGGTCACCTTTGAATACGCCCCTCCGACGCCACTTTCTTCCTGCTACATCGTCGGAACGTTCAACAACTGGGATCGTTCGCAGTATCCGTTGACCAAATCGACCGATGGCCGAACCTGGCGCGTGACGGTGCCGATCAAGCCCGGCGTCTACGAATACCTCTACATCGAGGACGGCAAGCGCTGGGTGCCCGACCCGAAGGTCGAGCAGGTCGAGGACATGAACAACAATCGAAACTCGATTGTCGTCGTCCAGCCGCCCGAGTTTGATGCCCTTCCCGGCAAGCTGGGCGACGGAAAGGTCACCACTGCGGCCGTCCTCCACCGCACCACCCGCGCGGACGTTATCCGATACAACGAGACCGACTTTGGCTTCCGCATCAGGACTCGCCACCAGGACGTCGAGCAGATTTGGGTTGAGGTCAATGGTGAGCGGCGCGCGGCAAGGATCACCCAATCCACCCCGCTCTTTGACACCTGGATCGTCCGCACCACGGGTTCTAAGGCGAAGTTCAAGTATCGCTTTGTGCTCATCGATGGCGACAAGGAATTGGCCTACCCGAAGGATGGCTTCACGGTGAACCCCGCGAGCTATCCGCTGCCGAAGATTCCCGCCTGGATCAAGGACCAAGTCTTCTATCAGATCTTCCCCGACCGGTTCGCGAACGGCAATCCCGCCAATGATGGCCCGAACGTTTCGCCCTGGGGAGCCAAGCCCACCGCGACCAACCGAATGGGCGGCGACCTCGCTGGAGTGCGTTCAAAGCTGGGTTACCTTCAGGACCTCGGGATCACCGCGATCTACTTCAATCCGATCTTCACGGCGGGTTCCAACCACGGCTACGACACCTATGACTACCGCCAGATCGACCCTCGATTTGGCACGAACGAGGAGTTCAAGTCACTGGTCAAGGAGATGAATGCAAAGAGCATGAAGGTCATGCTCGATGGCGTCTTCAACCACAGCGGGGTCGGATTCTTCGCGTTCAAGGACCTCGTCGCCAAAGGCGCGAAATCGGCCTACCGCGATTGGTACACGACTTACAAGTTCCCGCTGAAGGTGGAAGAGGGCCAGAAGACGTACCTCGGATGGTTTGGCGCGTGGACGCTTCCCCGACTCGCGACCGAGAAGAAGCCGGTCAGAGACTTTATCCTCGACGTCGCGTCGATGTGGATCAAGGATTACGGCATCGCGGGTTGGCGCCTTGATGCCGCTGACCAGGTGGGCCACCCGTTCTGGAAGCTCCTGCGCAAAGGCGTGAAGGCGACCGACCCGAACGCCTGGATCGTCACCGAAGTCTGGGGCGATGCCCACGAGTACATCCAGGGCGACGAGCAAGACAACTCGATGAACTACCGCTGGCGGCTCGTCGCGCTGCGGTTCTTCGGCTCCAAGACCCTCAGCGCCCCCGGCGCGGTTTCGGAGCTGGAGCGTATCGACCTCGACGTTCCTGATGCCGCCCGGCTCACCCAATTGAACCTGCTCAGCAGCCACGACACCGAGCGGCTCGCCACGATGATGCAAGGCGATCTGAACAAGATGAAGCAGGCGGTGCTCTTCCAGTTCATGTCCCCCGGCGTGCCGTCGGTCTACTACGGCGACGAGGTGGGCCTCGAAGGCGGCAAGGACCCCGATTGTCGGCGCTGCTTCCCGTGGGACCCGAAGGACCAGAATGCGGACCTCCGCGCTTGGACGAAGACTCTCATCGCCTTCCGCCGCAAGCACAAGGAGCTCCGAGAAGACCCCGCGGTCTATGAGACGAAGGGCGACCGCGTCCTTGCGCTACGAAGGGGCAAGTTCCTCGCGATCTTCAACACCGGCACCGACGAGCTCAAGTTCTCGAAGCCTTACGAGATCTTCGAGTTCGGGCACCTCGCGTCGAAGTCGTCGATCAAGCCGGGCGGATGCGCGGTTTACGAGGTTGAAGAGGACGACGACGACCTTCGAATCTTGCCGTAAATGATCCAAACGGGGACGGAGAGCAGCGCAAATGCCGGGAAGACGAAGATCCCAACAAACGCGGTGCGGCCGTCCCCCGGGCGGACCTCGATGAGGCGCGTTTCGTCCTCGCCAGGGGTGAGGCGGATCAGCTCCTCGCCGGTGGCGGCAAACGCCCCCGAGATGCCCAGCGAACCCACTCGGATGACAGGCGTGCCCGATTCGACCGCTCGAAACGCGGCGACCTGATACAGCTCGGTCATCACGAACGAACCCTGGTACCAATCGTCGATCGAGAGAATCGAAACCAGGTTGGAGCCCGCCTGAGCTTGGCGAATCGCGAGGTCCGGGAATTGGCCCTCAAAGCAAAGCAGCGGCCCCACCGTCAGGTTTCCGACCGACAACTGGCCGAGCTTCTCGCCCGGAGCAAGGTCGCCGCTCGGAAGGTTGAACGACTGCAGAAACTTCAACTGGTCGCGAAGGGGGACGAACTCGCCGAATATCACGAGCCGCACCTTGTCGGCATAGCTGTACTTGCCCCGGTCATAGGCAAGCGCCGATTGGTGAGCCTGGTTGTCCTGTCGCTGCGCCCCGTAGACCGCTGCGATCTCGATACCATCGCCCCAGGGCGGCGGCCCTGAAGGAGTACCGAGGGACGTCGTGATCCCCTCCGGAAGGAACAAGATGTCGGCCTGGTCGGCCTTGGCGCGTTTCGCCGCGCGCTGGGTGGCGGCCATGAGCTTGGTCCGGAGAACGTCCTTGGCGGTGTACGCCTGATCCACGCCGATCTGGCCAATCGCGACTCGAATCGGCGGACGCTGGCCCGGACGGGGCCACAAAAGGCCAACCAGGAGCAGCACGACGAACGCACCGCCATAACGCATCGCTGGGCCGTGATTCCGGGCTCGCACCGTCGCCGCGACCGCCACCGCGGGGAGACAAACCCACGCAGAAACGAGGAAAACGGTCCCGAAGCGGGCAAGGCCGATGAGATGCGGCGCGGTACTTAGCGGATTCGCGAGCAGCGCGAAGGGAAACGCAAGGACCGGGAAATAGCTCCGCGCGACCTCGATGCCGGCCCAAAGCAGCGGCACCAACCACGGTTTTCCGTCCCGAAATGCCCGCGCGGCCAGCCCGCCAAACAAGGCGAACCAAGGCGCGCTCAGCGCAATACAGAGCACCCAGGGAATGAGCGCCAGAGCGAGGCTGCCGGTCCAACGCTCGACAAAGCTGATCATGAAGATAAACCGGAAGCCCATGAAGAGCACGCCGAAAACCCAGCCGCTCCGTGCGCCGCGGGTTCCCTCCTGGCTTAGCGAGAAGAACCACGGGATGAGCGCGAGGAGGGCAAACTCGGAGATCCCCACCGGCGGGAAGGCGAGCGAAAGCAGCAACGCCGACAGCGCGGGGGGCCACGCCCTAGCGATGGACGCCATCAAGGTTGCCTCCGAGGGTGTTGATTCGGTCGAGGTGGGCAATGTCGCTCAGGCGGTGGAGCCGCCACGAGCCTTCGGGCAGCCGGTGAAGCTCGGTCACCGACGCGTTGTGAAAACTGAACGCCCGCGCGGTGACGAGGCTCCCGCCGATGAGCTTGGCGAGAACGAGCGACAAGGTCCCGCCGTGGGAGACAATCGCGACCGGCTGTTGCGCTTTGGCGATCAGCTCGGGAAGAGGCGAAAGTCGGTTCCACACGTCGCGGATCGATTCTCCGCCCGGAGGCCTCACATCGGCTTTGTGGACGCCTTGGGCGACCGACGCCTCGTCAATGTTGGACCCGATTTCTCGAAAGTGCAGCCCCTCCCACTCGCCGAAGCTCCGCTCGCGGAGCAGCTCGACGGTCTTGAGCGTTGCCCCTACCGAGAGGGCGACCGGCTCGGCGGTTTGCATCGCCCTGAGAAGGTCGCTCGACCAGACTTCATGGATCTCGTGCGTCGCGAGGTGTTCGGCAAGGGCCTGAGCCTGTTGTTGCCCGACGTCGTCGAGCGGAATATCGGCGTGGCCCTGGGCGCGGTGAGCGGCATTCCACTCGGTTTGTCCGTGTCGAATGAGCAGCAGCCGCATCCCTCGGTTATACCGTCAGGCCTGCCACGGCTTGAGTTCGCCGAGCTCGTTTCCGGTCGGGCCAACGCCGAGCGCGCCCACTCGGAGCGTCTTCACCGGCACCGGCTTTTCGGCGGGCGAAAGAAGGTGGACCACGCCGACCTCAAAGTCGATCCGGTCAAGAATCGCCATGCAGATCTCTTCGTTGCTCGCCTTCGCGAGGGCAGCGAGTCGACGAGCGTATCGATCCGGCGGGGCGACCAGCAGCCGCTGGCAGTGGAAGTGGTCAAGCGCTCGCGAGGCAAGGGAATCCTCAATTTCGCCGTCTTGGATGATGAAAAGCGTGCTGCCCTGGACCTCGACCCGGAGCGCGTCGCGCAGACCCACCCCATGCGCCTCGGTGGGCCGGATCAGCTCGCCCGACCCGAGTCGAACGCCCTCGAGGGTCAGGTTGGTCAACAGCTCTTCGTGCGGGGTCGATTCGTCGATCAGTTTCATCCACTGCGCCTTGCGCTGGGAGATCTGAATCGCGAGGGGGAAGGCGGACTCAACCTCGACATGCTCGGCGAGGCAGGGCAGGTGGTCCACGTCAATCGGGGTTCCATCCGCCACGATCACCCGCTCGGGCCGAAGCAGCTCGATCAGAAGCAGGAGCGACTGGAACCCGAGCGGCGACGGTCGATAGGGCGGGAGTAGGACAGTATCGCCGGGTTGCACGAGGGTCGCGGCGGCCAGCAGCACCACATGGGGCGCGGACATCGCCTGGAGCGAGCCGAAGAACCGCGAACCGACGAGCTTGCCGCCCTCGTTGCGCCAGAACCGTCCGGGACAGGTCTGGGTCGCTTCCGCAGGATCAAGACACACGAGCCCTTCGCCCTTGGCGATGCATTCGCGCAACCAAGACTTCCATTGAACGCCGTCATGTCCAAGGAGAAGGACGCACATGAGGGGAACCTCAGAACTTCAGAGCCTGGTCGCGCTCGGCATAAGCCTCGTAGTCGAGGGTGGCGTAAAGCTCCTTTCGAGTGCGCATCTTGTCCATGTATCCGGCCTGGGTGCCCGTGGCGAGTAGCTCGGCGTAAAACTCCTCGATCGCTTTCAGCATCACGCGCAGGGCGGTGACCGGGAAGATCACCATGTTGTAGCCCAGCTCCTCGAACCTCGCCGCGCTGATGAGCGGCGTCTTTCCAAACTCGGTCATGTTCGCGAGAAGAGGCACCGAGATCGCATCGCGGAACGCGGCAAACTCGCCCTCGTCGATCAGCCCTTCGGGGAAGATCGCGTCCGCGCCCGCATCGATGTAGGCCTTTGCCCGTGCAATCGCGCCGTCGAGACCCTCGATACCGCGAGCGTCCGTCCGAGCGACGATCATGAACGAGCTGTCGCGCTTGGCGTCGACCGCCGACCGGACCTTGCTGCACATGTGCGCGGTGGGGATGACGTCCTTGCCGTCAAGGTGGCCACATCGCTTTGGGCTGACCTGGTCTTCGATGTGAATCCCCGCGAGGCCTGCCCGCTCCATCTCGATCACCGTCCGAACGACGTTCCAGGTTTCCCCAAACCCGGTGTCGGCATCGCTGAGGATCGGAATTGGCGCAACTGTGGTGGCTTGGCCTGCGACTGCCGCCATCTCGTTGAGCGTCATCAGGGCGATGTCGGGCACCCCGAGGACCTGGTTGGTCATCGCTCCCCCGCTGAGATAGACCGCCCTTGCGCCCTGCTTGTAGGCCGCGAGTGCAGACAAGGCGCTGAACGCTCCCGGCATCACCACAATCCCCGACGACATGAGGTCTCGGAGGACCTGACCTGGGCGATGAAGGGGAGGTTGGATCATGGAAACCACATGTGCTAATGCTAGGATTTTGAATCTCGAGCTAAGGAACGGCCCTTAACGTGCTGATTTTACAAGGTAACGATGTCGATCTTTCTGTGCATCACGCTGATCTTGATTGTGGCGGTAGCCGCTTGGCTACGAATGCGCCACCTTGCCAAGGTGCGTGCGAGCGTGAAAGTCGTCGAGGTCGCCGGGCCGAGTCTGGAAGACGGTCTCGCAGAGATTGCCGCTGAGCTTGAGCGGAAGATCCTAGAGATTGAGGCTTCGGGAATGGCTCTCACCGGAAAGAACGTGAACATCGTTTGTGCTCAGGGTCACGTTCACGTTTACAACGAATTCCTCCGCAACCGGTCCAACGACAGCGTCCCCGACCGCGGTCTCTTTGTTGACCAGTTCAACAAGGCCTTTTGGGATCCCAACCTCGGTTATCGCGGCCCCAAGCATCAGCACCTGACTCCTGGGCAGGGCATGGGATGGGTTCCGACCTCGTTCGGCTGTCCGGACTGCGGCGAGCGACACCACAGTTTTGAGAACTTTGAGATGGTGAGCTACACCACCTGCGGCGCGCACCTTGTTCGCCGCGGCGTGAACGAATGCCCGATCTGCGCGGCGATTCACGAAGCCAGCCTTGCCGAGTTTCAGCTTCGCGCCAAGCAAACCCGTCGATCGGCCTAACGAACTGCTCCGGAGTGGAGTAGGCTTTAGGTAGACGAATGGCGATTGTTCAGTACGACTACCCGTTGCGCCTTGCGCAGGATTTTTCGCCAAAGGGTGATCAGGCGACCGCCATCGCGGGCCTGGTGGATGGCCTTGAATCGGGCTACCGATTCCAAACCCTCCTCGGTGCGACGGGAACAGGAAAGACCTACACGATGGCCTCGGTGATTGCGCAGTCGCAACGACCTGCGCTCATCCTTGCCCACAACAAGACGCTTGCCGCTCAGCTTTGCCAAGAGTTCCGAGCCTTTTTCCCCGAGAATTCGGTTCAATACTTTATTAGTTATTACGACTACTATCAACCGGAAGCCTACGTTCCCGGAACCGACCTTTACATCGAAAAGGACTCCAGCGTGAACGAGGAAATCGAGCGACTACGGCACGCCGCCACCCACGCGCTGCTTGAACGACGGGACGTGGTTCTCGTGGCCAGTGTGTCGTGTATCTATGGCCTGGGTAGCCCTGACGAGTACTCCGAGGCCGTCGTCACCTTCAAAAAGGACGAGGTCTTTGACCTTCACACCGTCACCGAGAAGCTCGTCCAGATGCAGTTCACGCGGAACAACATCGCGCTGGAGCGCGGCACCTTCCGGCTGCGCGGCGACACCCTTGAGATTCAACCTAAGGACGAAGAAGTCATCACGCGCATCGAGTTCTTCGGCGATACGATTGAGCGCATCCGACTCCTCGACCCACTGACCGGCGAAGTCATCGACGAGCCGTCGCAAGTCAGCGTCTTCCCCGCCACTCACTACGTCACGCCGTGGGAGCGGATGGATGAAGTCATTGAGCAGATCAAGGAAGAGCTCGACCAGCAAGAGGAGTACTTCAAGGCCCAGGGCAAGCTGCTTGAGGCGCAGCGGATTCGTCAGCGCACTGAGTTTGACCTCGAGATGATGCGCGAGGTCGGCTATTGCACGGGCATTGAGAACTATTCCCGCTACTTTGATGGTCGCGAGCCGGGCACCGCGCCGTTCACCCTTCTCGACTTCTTGCCGTCAGATGCGATCGTCTTCATTGACGAGAGCCACCAGACGCTGCCGCAGATTCGCGCGATGTACAACGGCGACCGACAGCGTAAGTCGGTGCTCGTTGACTACGGGTTCCGGCTCCCTTCAGCGCTCGACAATCGGCCGCTCAAGTTCGAAGAGTTCCTTGAGCGCGTGCCCCAGGTTGTCTTCGTCTCCGCGACGCCGGGGCCGTTCGAGAAGGAAGTCCAGAACCAAGTGGTTCAGCAGATCATTCGCCCGACCTATCTGGTCGATCCCGAAGTCGACATCCGACCCACCAAGGGCCAGATCGATGACCTCATGCATGAGATCAAGGAGGTTGTCGCGACCGGCAAGCGCGTCCTCGTTACCACGCTGACGAAGAAGATGGCGGAGGACCTCACCGGCTACCTCCAGGACCTTGCGATCAAGGTGCAGTACATCCACTCGAACGTCCACTCGCTCGACCGCCCCGAGATCCTGCGGGACCTGCGGCTTGGCGTCTACGACGTGGTCGTCGGGGTGAACCTCCTGCGTGAAGGTTTGGACCTTCCCGAAGTGGCGTTGGTCGCGATTTTGGATGCGGACAAGGAAGGCTTCCTCCGATCCGAAACCTCGCTCATCCAGACCATCGGTCGTGCCGCTCGAAACGTCGAGGGTCGAGTTATTATGTACGCTGATCATATCACGGGCTCGATGCAGCGCGCGATCGATGAGACAAACCGCCGCCGCGAGACCCAGCTTGCCTACAACCGCGAGCATGGCGTTTCGCCGTACACCGTGCAAAAGAGCGTTCGCGAGACCGTGCGGTCGTACGATGCGGTGGCCGAGGTCACCGCGCAATACAACTCTGAGGTGGCCTCCAAGCTGGGCGAGGGCGAAGTCCGATTGGAAGACCTTCCGATGCTGATCGGCTCGCTGGAGAAGCAGATGAAGGACCTCGCGAAGTCGATGGAGTTTGAGCAGGCGGCGAAGGTCCGCGATGAGATTCTTGAGCTGCGCAAGCTGATGGGGACGAGCGACGGCAAGCTTGGCCAGGAGAGACGACGACTGCCGGGTGCAAGGTCGCGACGATGAGCTTTTCGATTGCCCATTTCCTCGCCGAACGGCGCGACGGCGCGGTCCATCGACGGGAAGACCTCCTGGATTTTGCCCGCCTGGCCGGTTCAAAAGAGCTTCCGGACTACCAAATCTCGGCATGGCTGATGGCGGCCTACCTGAATCCCCTGAGCCTAGAAGAGACAGTCGGGCTGACCCTGGGCATGGCGGAAAGCGGCGAGCGGCTCGACCTTGCAGGCCTCCCGAAGCCGTGGGTAGATAAGCACAGCACGGGTGGCGTGGGCGACAAGACGACGCTGGTTCTTCTTCCCCTTCTCGCCGCCTGCGGCCTCACCATGGTGAAGATGAGCGGTCGTGGACTAGGAATCACGGGCGGAACAATTGATAAGCTCGCTTCTATTCCTGGATTTCGGACCGACCTTTCGAGCCAGGAGATGATTGAACAAGCGAGTCGGATCGGGCTTGCCCTCACCGGCCAAACGCCCGCCCTTGCCCCCGCGGACGGCGTGCTCTATGGCCTTCGCGATGTCACCCAGACCGTCGCCTCAATCCCTCTCATTGTCAGCAGCATCCTCAGCAAGAAGATCGCAGGTGGGGCGGAAGTGATTGGCCTTGACGTGAAGTGCGGCTCGGGCGCCTTCATGCCCACCGCCGAGGCCGCAGAGGAGCTCGCAACCTGGCTGTCAAAGGTCGGAAAGGCATGCGGACTCAGTCTCCACGTCACGATCACCGACATGGACCAGCCGCTCGGACAGGCGGCGGGCAACTTGATCGAGGTACGAGAGGCCTTCCGGGTCCTGTCGCGCCAAGCCCTGAGTCCGAACGAGAAGCGGTTTGAGAACTTGTGCATCGAGCTCGCCACTGAGACCCTCGAAGCGGTCGGGCAGCACGACGCCAAGGCGGTCGTGGAGAAAGCCCTCGATGAAGGCAAGGCCCTCGAGAAGGCCCTCGAATGGACAACCGGGCAGGGCGCAACCACCTCCCCGCTTGACCTCTCCGTCGCCGAACCCCGACAGACGATCACGGCAAACCAAAGCGGCTATGCCCAACAAGTCAGTGCGCTTAGGGTCGGCGAAGCAGTGCTTGAGATGGGCGGCGGAAGGAAGAAGAAAACCGACGTGATTGACCTCACGGTGGGCGTGGAAACCCTCGTCCAAGTGGGTGACAAGATCGACGCTGGCCAGGCGCTCTTTCACCTCCACGGGAATGCCGATCAGTGCGCGGCGGCGGCAGCCGTGCTCCAAGATGCGGTGACCGTGGTGCAAACCCCCGTCGAGCCGAGACCACTGATCCTCAAGCGACTCTAAAGCCAGCGCTTGCGCTTGAAGATCCAAATGACCAGCAGTCCGCCCACCACCATGAGCCCAATGGCCATCGGGTAGCCATATTGCCAGTCCAACTCCGGCATGGACTTGAAGTTCATCCCGTAGATGCCGGCGATAAGCGCACCGACCATCAGAACCGTGCTGATGACGGTCATCTTCTTCACGACCTCGTTGAGGTTATTCGAGACGTTGCTGAGGTGAACGTCTAGCATCGAAGCCAGCGTTTCCCGGTTGGAGTCGATGAGATCAGAGAGTCGCAGGCAATGGTCGTAAACATCCTGGAAGTAGCGCTTCACCTCGTCGGTGAGGATCGGGTGCTCATGCCGCAGGAGCTGGTTGAGCACGTCTCTGAGCGGCACCACCGCGCGCCGTACGCTCCGAAAGCGCCGCTTCAGACCCAGAAGGTCGCGCACCTTGGTCAGGCTACCGTTGTAAATCTCATCGGCGACGTCGTCGACCGCGTCTTCCAGATCGTCAATGAGCGGGAAATAGGCGTCCACGATGCCATCAATGAGGGTGTGGAACAGCATGCCAAGAGCCTCGGATCGATGCTTGCCGAGTGACTGCTTGCTCAGAGCCTCGATGCAATCCACCCGATGCTCGGCAACCGTGATCAGGCAGTTGCCCTTTGCAAAGAAGGCGATCTCTTCAAAGGCTTCGTCATGCGGAGCAGTCGCAACGAGGAAGAGGGTGCCGTCGAAGTCGGACATCGAGGGCCGTTCGTCGTGGCTAAGAGAGTCCTCGACCGCGAGCTCATGAAGGCCGAGGACCTCCATCATCATTTTTCGAGTGGCGATGCGGTCGCGGACCTGAATCTGAACCCATTGGGCGGTGGCCGCCGAGTCGAGCATCTCTCGAACCGCTTCCGGGCTGACCTCTGACCATTGATGCCCTTCCAAAACGGCAAGGGCTCGAATCTCATACGGTGCGGCTACGTCCACGCCCCCTAGTTTAGATCGGGCAGACAAAAAAAGGGCCGGCGTCTCACGGCCGACCCTGATGCTTGTCCTCTTGCGGTCTTATTGTCCTTGTCCGAGCGAAAAGCCCGGCAGCCCATTAAACAGGCAAAGGTTCTCTGTTTTTATGAAGTCCAAGCCTGCGGCGTCGAACTTCTTGAGTAGGTCTACGATGTGACCATGCGGAAGATTGGCAAGAGAATCAGATTTCATGAATCTGCATCGAAAATGGTCTGAAGTTCCCGTTTCCGGCACGCCGCCGGGATAGACCTTGACCCCTCGATTGGTGATCATGACGAGAGAAACGTCCTCATTCCCGAGCGCGGTAACGCGGTCGCCGAGCTCGTTGGGGTCGCCGTCAAAGTTGACAAAGATGTCGACGCCGACAAGGGTCTTCTCCTCTTTGGGTCGATCCTTCAGGTGGCTGAAGTCGAGGTTCATCGGCACCTCAGCGGCAACCTTTGCCTTCGGCAAGATGCTGGGCGATTGGCCAAGGCGAGCGATCACGGCATCGGCAAAGCCGTCGGTGCCGACCTTCTCCTTGCTCGTTCCCGGAACGTAGATGTCGCCGGTGTGCACACCATCCTCCATCGTCTTGAGCCACGCGTTGTGGATCTTGGCCGCGCATTCGCCTTGGCCAAGGTGCGAGAGCATCATCACCGCGGCAAGAAGGAGGCCGGACGGATTCGCGATTCCCTTGCCCGCGATGAGCGGCGCGCTGCCGTGGATCGCCTCAAACATCGCGCACTTCTCGCCGATGTTCGCGCTCGGCGCGAGGCCGACCGAGCCTGCAATCTCCGCGACGACGTCGCTCAAGATGTCGCCGTAGAGGTTCAAGGTGACGATGACATCAAAGTCCGTCGGTCGCTTGGCGACGCGAGCAATACCGATGTCGATGATCAGGTGCTCCTTCTCAATCTCGGGGTACTCGGCACCAATCTCGTCGTAGACCTTGTGGAACAGGCCATCGGTGAGCTTCATGATGTTGTCTTTGCTGAGACAAGTGACCTTGCGCCGACCGTGGCTGCGGGCATATTCAAAGGCGTAGCGGACGATCTTCTCGCAGCCCATCCGGGTGATGAGCTTGAGACACTGGTAAGCGTCCTGAGTTTGGCGGTGTTCGATGCCCGCGTAGAGATCCTCTTCGTTCTCGCGAACGATGACGATGTCCATGCCGGGGTGGGCGGTCGCGACCACGGGGTCGTAGCTGGCGCAGGGCCGAACGTTGGCATAGAGGCCGAGAGTCTTGCGAACGGTGACGTTCAGGCTCTTATAGCCGCCGCCTTGCGGAGTCGTGATCGGCGCCTTGAGGAAGATCTTGTTTCGTCGTAGGATGTCCCACGACGATTGGTCGATGCCCGAGGTCTGTCCGCGAAGGTAGACGGCCTCGCCGATCTCGATCGTGTCATAAGCGAGCTTGGCGCCGGCCGCGTCAAGAATCTTGAGCGTAGCCGCCATGATCTCGGGGCCAATCCCGTCTCCGTGGGCAATTGTCACGCGGGGATAACCCGATTCGCCGGTAGATGTGCTAAGTTCTTGCTGCATTCTCTTTATTGTGTTTTAGCGGCGTGATGAATATGACATCCATTAGCCATGAATCTCGCGAAGAAAAGGTCAGCTGGACCTTTCTCACCAATCACTCTCATGTTCTCGTCTGTTTAGCCCGGAACCCTGATCTTCGTCTACGCGATTTATCGTGGAAGGTTGGCATCACGGAGCGCGCGATCCAGCGAATCGTCAATGATTTGGAGGATGCCCGAGTCATCCACCGGATCAAAGAAGGTCGCCGGAACCGATATGAGGTCAACCTTGATGCCGTCATGCGGCACCCGGTCGAGGGCCAGGTTCCAATCCGGCAGGTGATCTCACCAATTCTGGCGATGCCCGAATCGAACTGATCTAAATATTTCAACAGCTTTCGGCCATCTTGTCTTGATTTTTCAAGCAAAGGTGGCCTTTCGCGTGACGATTCTTTAGTTTCGCCTAGGTCCAATGGCCTTCAACATTTGGGGTTGGCCGACGTATACTTGCGCCATGCCACCACGCACCCGTCTTGTCATCGCGGAAGACGAAGAAATGTATCGAAAGGCCCTCCAGAAGACGGTGGGCCTCATGACGGAAGTTGAAATTCTCGCCGTCTGCAAGGACGGCCAAGAGGCTCTCGACATGTGCTTGGCGGACCCGCCCGATGTCCTCCTCACTGACATCAACATGCCGCGGCTCAGCGGGATCGAGCTCATCCGCAAGCTCCTGAAGCAAGAAAAGGACGTGCGGGTCGTGGTGCTCACGATCAACGAGCAGGACGATGTCGTCTACGACGCCTTTCGCGCCGGTGCCCTCGGCTACCTGCTGAAGACCTCAACGCCGCAGGATGTGATTGAGTCGATCCGCCTGGCCATGAAGGGAGAGGCAAAGATCACGCCGAAGATCGCCTCCAAGGTCATTGCCGACTTCCGAAGGGTCCGCGAGGACAACGACATTGTCGACGACGACCTCTTTGTGCTCAGTGACCGCGAGCAGGAGATCCTCGACCTCGTTGCCCAGGGACTCCGAAATAAGGAGATCGCCAACCGGCTGAGCATCGCCGAAAAGACGGTGAAGAACCACGTGAGCAACATTCTGAAGGCGCTTCAGGTGAACTCACGCACCGAGGCCGCGATGAAGGCGGTTCGGGCTCGCTCCGCTGAGTAACGAGCAAAAAAAGAAGAGGGCAAGCACATCGTGCTTGCCCTCTTTTCTTTTGCGTCCGGTGCCTTAGCGCTGGACGAGACGAGCGGCGCGGAGGCGCTGAATCGCTCGCTCAAGAACCTCGCTGGCTTCTTCGGTCGGCATGTCCGACGATTCGCCGCGAAGGACTCGCCGGGCCGATTCGAGTTCGGCTTCAGTTCGTGCGATGTCGATCTCCTGGGCAGGAGCGGCGTCATCGGCGAGGATGGTCACACCCGTGCCGACTTCTGCAAATCCACCGCCCACGTGAACGTAGTGGCGATTTCCTGCAGGATCGACGTATTCGAGCAAGCCCGACTTGAGGCCAGCGATGAGGGGCTCGTGCCCCGCCATCACGCCAAAGTAGCCATCCATGCCCGGGGCGACGACGGAAGTGACTTCCGTTTCGACCACCGATCGGTCCGGTGCAACCACAGAGAGGTGGAATTCCCGTGCCATGGACTTAGTTCACCGCAGCGAGCTTTCGAGCCTTCTCGCGAACGTCTTCGAGGCCACCGCAGTAAAGGAAGGCCTGCTCGGGAACCTCGTCGAGGTTGCCGTCGACGATCTCGCGGAACGCGGAAACCGTCTCATCAACCGTGACGTAGCGGCCGGGGTTACCGGTGAACTGTTCCGCAACGAAGTTCGGCTGCGAGAGGAATCGCTCGATCTTTCGAGCTCGGGCGACGAGCATCTTGTCGTCGTCGCTGAGTTCGTCGATACCGAGGATCGCGATGATGTCCTGAAGTTCCTTATAGCGCTGCAGCGTCTGCTGAACCCGTCGGGCGACGTCGTAGTGCTCTTGGCCAACGATGCGCGGGTCGAGGTTCTTCGAGGTCGAAGCGAGCGGGTCGACGGCCGGGTAAAGGCCCTTCGAAGCGATCGATCGCTCGAGGTAGACGTAAGCGTCAAGGTGCGAGAACGTCGTGGCCGGAGCAGGGTCGGAAGGGTCGTCGGCAGGAACGTAAACGGCCTGAACCGAGGTGACCGAACCCTTGTTGGTCGACGTGATTCGCTCTTGGAGGAGACCCATTTCCGTAGCGAGCGTCGGCTGGTAGCCAACGGCGCTGGGCATTCGTCCGAGAAGTGCCGAAACCTCGGAACCAGCCTGAACGAAGCGGAAGATGTTGTCAACGAAGATGAGAACGTCGCTACCGACGACATCGCGGAAGTACTCCGCCATCGTCAGTGCGGTGAGAGCAACGCGAAGGCGGGCTCCAGGCGGCTCGTTCATCTGACCGAAGACCATGGCGGTCTTGTCGATAACGCGCTTGGTCGAACCGTCCTTGTCGGTGAACGTCGCGTGCTGCATTTCGAGCCAAAGGTCGTTACCTTCGCGAGTTCGCTCGCCCACGCCAGCAAACATCGACACGCCCGAAGCTTCAACCGCGATGTTTCGGATGAGCTCTTGGATCAAAACCGTCTTGCCGAGACCGGCACCACCGAAGAGACCGATCTTTCCGCCCTTATTGAAAGGAATCATGAGGTCAACGACCTTCAGACCGGTTTGGAGGATCTCGACCTTCGTCGACTGCTCGTCGAACGTCGGAGCAGTGCGGTGGATCGGCATTCGCGGGGCATTGGCCGGAATCGGATCGCCGTTGTCGATCGGCTCGCCGAGAAGGTTGAACACTCGGCCAAGGGTCACTTCACCCACGGGAACCGTGATCGGCTTGCCGGTATCGGTCGCGTCCATGCCGCGAACGAGACCATCGGTGCTTGCAAGCGCAACCGTTCGGACGCTACCGTCGCCCAGGTGTTGGGCCACTTCGCAGGTGATGTGAATGCCTCGCTTTTCGTCATGAATCACGAGTGCGTTGAAAATCTCGGGGAGCTGATCC
The DNA here is from genome assembly GCA_018268355.1 of Armatimonadota bacterium. Classification (GTDB taxonomy): domain Bacteria; phylum Armatimonadota; class Fimbriimonadia; order Fimbriimonadales; family Fimbriimonadaceae; genus JAFDWR01. The sequence goes on from JAFDWR010000001.1 coordinate 1,188,231, forward strand.
GTCGCGAAGCGCACGTCCACGACCGGGCCCATCACAGTAATAATCTTGCCGACGCCAGGCATATTAGGTTTAAGGTCCTCCATCCCGACGGGCCATAGGGCTACCGGGGATTTGGCGGGAGTATACCAGCCGACTTCCGCCCAATTCGACGGCAGACCCGATTTCACCCTGTGGAAATTTTTGTGATTTCCCCCGCAACTTCCCCGGCCAAATATGGAATGAGCTGACCGGGGAAACAGGTTATGGCGAACAAGTTTGGGTGGTGGAATTCAAAGCCGGAGGCAAAATCGGCTGATCCGGTCATGGCGCAGGATGCTGTGACGGATGTGGAGGCGGTACCGATTGCCTCTCACCATGAGAGCGTTCCCGACCTCTTGCCGCAGGTGGAAAAGGACCCCCACATCGTCTCGCTTGCCGCGGATGACGAGCCCTGGGGCGTGCCCCACGACCAATGGGTCCAGCAGAAGAACGCCGAAAAGAAGGCCGATATCCCGACCGTTGAGATCAGCGTGCCCGCACCAACCATCGTTCCTCCCGTCGTGAGCTGGGATGAATGGGACGAGGAGCCGATCAAGCCGCCCTCGACCAGTCTGCCGAACATTGCTGCCCCCGCCGCCGCTTTAGAGGAAGAAGAGATGGCTTGGCCGGCGATGGAGCAGGAAGAGACCGTCGTTTCGGTAGCCCCTGAGCCGGTTGAAGCGGAAGCGCCTGCTTCGCCGTTCGTCACGCCACCGGCGCCAGAAGAACCCGCCGTCATCGACCTCTCCTTTACGAGCAGCTCGGTGGACGCTGACGTAGAGGAGCGACCGAAGTCGCAACTCGAACCGATTTTCCTTGGTGGACCCCAAACCACGCAGGCTTCGCCGACCGGACAGCAACCCCGGGCGAGCCTGATGGTGGGCTTTGAGTCGGATGCGATGACGATCTCGACGACGATTCGGGGCACGAGCACCGATGACCTCGGCGAAGACTCGATTGAGCGACTGGCACGCGGAACGCCTTATCTCGCGGAAATGCTCGTCGCGAACAAGCTAATCACGCTCCAACAGCATGATCAAGCGCTTGAAGAGCAGCGCCGAAACCCAGGCCCGATCGGCCAGATCATGGTCCGCCTTGGGTTCATCAGCGAAAACCTCTTGGTCCGCGCCCTTGCCGCCCAGATGGGCGTTGGCGCCTGGCACCTTGAGAAGGATCCGCCCTCGCCGGATGCGGTCCACCTGCTTCCGCGAGAGATCTGCGAGAAGTATGAAATGCTGCCCGTCGCGGTACGTGCCGACGCCATTGTCGTCGCCCTGCGCCGCCCGATGGACCTCGAAGCGGTCGACGTTGCCCGCAACATCTCGAAGATGCGGGTCGAACCGGTCTACGCCAGCGAGGAGCGACTTTCCAAGGCGATCAAGGCTGCCTTTTCGGGCAAGAACGCGTTCCACATGGACGCCCTCGCTCAACAGGCGATTGACGAATTCGGTCCCCGCAGCGTCGGTCGCGAAACCAGCGAGCTCGGCGAGATCGACACCCGGCCCGTTGTCGGGATGGTCAACACGATCATCAGCGACGCGATTCGCATGGGTGCGAGCGACATCCACATTGAGCCGCGCTTCGACCGAATCGACCTTCGCTACCGCGTTGACGGCCAGATGCAACTCATCCGGAACATGCCCCACGAGGTCATTCCGATGATCGCGGCCCGAATCAAGATCATGGCCGAGCTCGACATCGTTGAGCAGCGCCTGCCCCAGGATGGCCACATCAAGGCGGCGATTGACGGTCGCGAAGTCGACCTTCGTGTCTCGGTGTTGCCGAACTTCCACGGCCCGCGAATCGTTCTTCGTATCCTCGATAAGTCGGCCACGCTCAAGAAGCTGCCCGAGCTTGGATTCAACGAAACGAACCTCCAGCTGTTCCGCGGCCTCGTCGACAAGCCGTATGGCCTCTTCCTCGTCACCGGTCCCACCGGTTCTGGTAAGACGACGACGCTCTACGCCGCGCTTGCCGAGCTGAACGACGGTCACAACACGATTCTCACCTGCGAAGACCCGGTGGAATATGACATCGACGGTATCGGCCAGTCCCAGGTGAACGACAAGGTCGGCCTCACCTTCGCCAAGCAGCTTCGCGCAATCCTTCGACAGGACCCCGACATCGTCCTCGTCGGTGAAATCCGAGACTCGGAGACGGCAGAAACCGCCCTTCGCGCTTCGATCACCGGTCACATGGTGCTTTCCACGCTGCACTGTAACGACGCACCCGGCGCGATCCCGCGTTTGACCGACATGGGCATTGACCCGTTCCTGCTTAGCACGTCGCTCGTCGGCGCGATGTCGCAACGCCTTGCGCGAAAGCTCTGCCCTTCGTGCGCCAAGAAGGTGCCGGTGACCGATCAGTTCCGCCAGCTTTGGGCGGCCTATATCGGCCCCGATTGCCCGGATTTTGAGTACGCGCACAAGGGATGTAAGGAGTGCAACAACCTCGGCTATAAGGGTCGACGTGCGATCCACGAGATCCTGCCCGTGACGAAGGAAGTCGCCCAGGTCATCGCGAAGCACGGCACCCTCGAGGAGATCGCCTCGACCGCACGAACGTTTGGTTACGTGACGATGCAGGAGCTTGCGCTCACCCTGGTCGCCCAGGGCGTGACCTCGCTCCAAGAGGCTCGCCGCGTGATCAGCTACGACGATTCACGGCCGCCGCTCGCCGAGTCGCTTCGACTCGCGAGCTGAGCCGAGGCCTGTCTTGGGGTCGCCTCATCCCACCTGCTTCGGCGGGGTGGGGATGAACTCCAGCGAGACCTTCATGTTCACCGTTACCGGCGGGAGGCCACCCGGGCCGTAGAACCGGACCTCGCGGTCATCTTCCACCGTGAACCGCTTCGCAGTCTCCGGCAGTTTGCCGGTCCAGAAGGTGAGGTCGGTGTCCTTCTTCGCCTTCACCCGGGCAAAGCTCGCAAAGGGGATCGTCGAGATCGTCGGCGAACCAAGCTCCTCGTCGCCGTCGCTGTTCAGTCGGGAGATCGCGCTCTCAATCACCACCCCCGAGCCTGCGCGCTGACTCGCGATGGGCAGGTAGAGGTGCCATTCGGCCTTCGCGGCGTCAAAGTCGAAGTACGCGGTTTCCTTTTCGGGATAGAGCATCTTGCCCTTCCCCGCCACCCCGTAAACCTGGCTGATCCGCGTTCGGAGCGGCTCGGTCCACTTCTCGTCGGTCTCAAAGAAGAGCGGCGTGGTTGCATTGAGGTCGAGGGTGTAGCCATAGAACGAGGTTTTGGCCTCCGACTGCGGTCTTCCGAGGGCAGCCATCTCCGCGCTGATGTTGCGCTTGGGACCCCAAACGGGTTCGCGCTCGCCTTCCAGCAAGAGGCTGCCAAAGAGGCTCCGCTTCTTCACGTTGGCGACCACCGACCGATCGCCGCCCGACAGATAGACGCCAACCACTTCCGCCGACCAGTTCACCTTCCAACTCGGGGTCCGATAGAAGCTAGTGGGGTCAAACGCAAGCAGGGCGGCAACGATCATCATCGACTTGATATTACGAAATAGAACCCAAACCTCGCTCCCATCGCCTAAACTTTTCCCATGCCGGTTGCTCTCGGCCTCCTTGCCCTCATGTCGTTGCCCCTCCCCTCTCCCGCCCAGGCCGAATGGCTTCGGCACGACTATTACGCCTTTGTCCACTTCGGACCCAACACGTTTAGCGGCCTTGAATGGGGCCACGGCACCGAAGATCCGAAGTCGTTCAACCCGAAGAAGCTCGACTGTCGTCAGTGGGCGCGCGCGTTCAAGTCGGCGGGGATGACGGGCGTGATCATCACCGCCAAGCACCACGACGGCTTTTGCCTTTGGCCGACCAAGCTCAGCACCCATTCCGTGAAGGCTTCGACCTGGCGGGATGGCAAGGGCGACGTCCTCCGCGAGCTCAGCGACGCTTGCCGAAAGGAGGGCCTCTCGTTTGGCGTTTACCTTTCGCCGTGGGACCGAAATCATCCGCAGTACGGCACCCCGGGCTACAACGACGTCTTCGTTTCGATGCTCGACGAGGTCCTCACCCGCTACGGCAAGGTCTTTGAGGTCTGGTTCGACGGCGCGAACGGCGAGGGCCCGAACGGGAAGAAGCAGGTTTACGACTGGCCTCGATTCATCGCCAAGGTTCGCGAGCGCCAGCCTAAGGCGGTGATCTTCAGCGACGCGGGTCCCGACGTTCGATGGGTCGGCAATGAGAACGGCATCGCGGGCGACCCCAACTGGCTGACCATCCGCCGCGACCGCTACGTCCCTGGCACGCCGCTCTACGAAGAGCTCACCAAGGGCGACGCCGACGGTCCCGACTTCGTCCCCAGCGAGTGCGACGTCTCGATCCGGCCCGGCTGGTTCTGGCGCGCCTCGGAGGACAAGGCGGTCAAGTCACCCGAGGCCCTCTTCGACCTCTATCTCAAGAGCGTGGGCCGCGGCTCGCCGCTGCTGCTCAACGTGCCGCCGAATGCCGACGGCCTGATCAGCGACGCCGACATCCGCGCCTTGGAAGGCTTCCGTCGCCTCCGCGACGAACACCTGGGCCATGCAGTTCGGCTGCGCAAGCGAGGCGACACCTTTTCTGCGCCCGCGCCGGTCGATGCGGCCTACCTGGAGCTGCGCGAAGACCTTCGCCAGGGCCAGCGCGTCCGGCGGGTGCAGGTCTTTGATGGCGAGACAAAGCTCGCCGAGTTCGAATCGGTGGGCAAACGGCGGATCGTCGCGTTGCCTACGGGCGTGCGGACAAAGCTGCGGCTGGTGGTGACGACGGTCGCCGGACCCGAAAACATGACGGCTTGGCTCCACCCGAAGCGGTGAAACCAAGCCGATCAGTGACTACTTCGCGCTGAACTGATAGACCGTCGTCGAGCGCATCACCTGGCCCTTCTTCAGCAAGGTGGTCGGGAAGTTCGGCTGGTTCGGCGAATCCGGGAAGTGCTGGGTCTCGAGGCAGAAGCCATAGCGGAACGGATAGTGGGTGCCGCCCTTGCCCACCAGCGAGCCATCGAGGAAGTTGCCGGTATAGAACTGCACGCCCGGCTCGGTGGTCATCACCGTCATCAGGCGACCCGTTACCGGTTCGAAGACCTCGGCGGCGGGGCGGAACTTGCCAAACGTGCCGTTCACCACGAACGTGTGGTCAAACCCGCGCCCATAGCCGAGTTGCTCGTGGGTCATGTCGATGCGCGAGCTAATCGGCGGGCGATTGCGCAGGTCGAACGCCGTGCCTGCGACGTCCATGAAGCTTCCCGTCGGGATGAGGTCCGAGGTGACGGGGACGATCTTGTCGGCGAAGATGCGGACTTCGTGGTCCATGCAATCGCGCGCGCCCGCTCCCTGCAAGTTGAAGTAGCTGTGATTGGTGAGGTTGGTGACGGTGTCCTTGTCGGTGCGCGCCTCGATGTCGATGCGCAGGCCGTTCGCCTTCGTGAGGGTGTAGACCACGCGGACCTTTAGGTTGCCGGGATAGCCTTGGTCGCCGTCGGGGCTCGTCATCGTGAACTCAACCGCGGGTTCGGCGCCGCTGCTCAGCACCTTCCCTGCCCAAATCGCCTTGTCGAAGCCCACCTTGCCGCCGTGGAGGCTGTTCGGCCCGTTGTTGACCGGCACCTGATAGGTCTTGCCGCCGATCTTGAACTGCCCCTTCGCGATCCGGTTGCCGTAACGGCCAACGATGCACCCAAAGTACGGGCTCTTGCCCGGGTAGTCCTCGATTCGGTCAAAGCCGAGGACGACATCGTCCCAACGGCCGCTTCGATCCGGGGCGGTGAGCCGGGTCACCGTCGCGCCATAGGTCGCGATGTCCGCCTCCATGCCGTTCCCATTCTTCAACTGGAAAAGGGTCACGCGCTTACCGCCGACCGAGCCAAAAGGGCGCGAGGCGACGCTCGCCACGCAAGCCGACGAGAGGAGAACCGCAAGGGCGGTGACGACCGCCGAAGGTGAGACACACATGGGCCTCATGCTACAACTTCTCGCGCTCGGCGACAAGCCACTAGCGCGAATGGGCGACGAGAAATTCGACCGCCTCGCGGAAAACGTCACCGCCGGGGCCATGACCGCCGTCATAGACCCGTAGAACGCGCTCTGGCGATGCGGTCAGCTTGGTGAGGCCCGCCTTCGCCGGAATCGTCGTGTTCCCACCCGCGACCTTCTCGGCGAGCCGAATCACGTTCTTGGTCGGGATCAGGTTGTCTTCGGTCCCCGTCGCCATGAAGAGGCTGGGGAGCTTGTCCTTGGGCGCACCCGCAAGGTCGAGCCCGCAAAGCGGGGCCATTGCGCGGAAGGTGCCGGGTCGCTCCTTTGAAAGCAGCCAACTGAAGAACGCCCCGTTCGAATGGCCGATCACGGTCACCCGGCGCATGTCGCCACCTTGGCTCTTTGCCCAGTTCAGGAGGGCATCCACGTACTTGAGGTCGCGATCATCGACCTGTCCGGGGCGGACTTGCCATCCCCTGCGCTTGCCGAGGAACTCGATGCCATGCCCATAGATCACGAGGGCATCGGGCGCGACCTTCTCGACGCGCGCCTGGAACCGGAACGAGGTCATCCCGCCTCCGAGGCCGTGGAAAGCAAGGATGACGGGCGGGGCCTTGGTCTTCGCTGCAGGTCGGACGACCAGCGCCTCGCGCTCAAGGCCATCGACCTTCAGCTTGAGGGTTTCCGCGTTTCCCTGTTGACCAACGGCGAGCAGCGCAATGAGGACCATGAGGCGCACATACGCTTCCTGCCGCCAGAGGTTCACTGGTCCTACTGATTGCCGATCTTCGCCGACCCCGTGCGGGCGAGCTTGCCCCAGCCGCCTCGGCGACCGGTGACCGCCTGGAACAGCGAGCGAAGCATCACCCAATACAGCAGTTGCCGGTAGCAGAACCGCTGCACGATGAGCCACCGAAGCGGCCTCGGCGATTCACCTTCCCACCGGTAGCTCAGCCAGCCAACCAGCATCTCCATCGCGGTGAACACGGTGAAGAGGATCAGCATCGACGACCATTGGTGCAGCGCCTGTTGGTACGGCTGCCAGTCCTTCGTGTACGCCGATTCGTGGCGCGCGGTCAGGAGCAGCCCAATTGTCGAGGTGAACAGCTGCAGGTCGATGAGCGGGGCAAGAATCTGGAAGGCGACTTGGAAGATCCAAAGCATCGGGAGCGCGAGCCAGCCAAACCAGCCATAACGGAAGAGCGCGCCGCGATGCTTCCATAGGCATTGGAAGGTGCCCATCGACCATCGGAATCGCTGCTTGACGAGCGCGCCGAGCGTTTCGGGTGCTTCGGTGTAGGCCTTCGACCGCGATTCGGTCCGGATCTCGTAGCCCGCGCGGTGGAGTCGCCACGTGAGGTCCATGTCCTCGGCGAGGGTGTCGGTTTGGTAGCCTCCGACCTCTTCGACCGCCGACTTTCGCCATGCGCCAATCGCGCCAGGAACGACGGTGATCGAGTCCAGAAGGTCGTAGGCACGGCGGTCCAGGTTTTGGCTCGTGGTGTATTCCAGCGACTGCCAGTCGGTCACCATCGTGCCCGCGTTCCCAACCTTCACGTTGCCGGCGACCGCGCCGACCTTGGGGTCGGCAAAGTGGTCCACAAGGCTCGAAACCGCATCCTTCGCGAGGAGGGTGTCGGCGTCGACGCAGAAGAGGATTTCGCCCTTGGCCTCCTTCAGGCCGAGATTGAGGGCAGCGGCCTTGCCGCCATTCGGAACCGTGATCAGGCGGACGCGCGGGTCGTCGCCATAGGCCTTCTTCACTTCCTCCGAGGTGCCATCTTGGCTGCCGTCGTCAATGACAATCAACTCGTCGGGCGGGGGATCGCAGGCAAGGATGCTCTCCAGCGTCTTGACGATCACCTTTTCCTCGTTGTAGGCGGCGACCAATGCGGTGACCTTGGGGCGCGGTTGAATCGGCGCGGGAGCCGGTCGCCGACGGTGCAAAAGAGCCAGCGGCGTAATCAGCAGCATCCGCAGGATGCCGATGAGAATTGCCGCGCTGAAGCCAGCGGCGAGGATCCACTGAATCACGTAGGTCGCGGTGAACCAAGCCTTGTCGAGACCGACGAGGGCCAGGTCCTTCGCGGAAACCGCAGGCATCACCGCTTCGCGGTTTGAGTTCATCAGCGCGGAAACCGTGACGAGTTGGATGCCCTTTTTCTTCAGGAGCGGAATGGCGATCTTCAGCGCGGCGACGGTCGCGGTGCGGTCGCCCCCCGCATCATGGAGCAACACGCAGTTGCCACTTCCTTTCTCCGCCGCCTTGAGGATGACCTCGACGATGTGGTCGACGGTGACTCCCGGTTGCCAGTCGGTGGGGTCGATGGACTCGCCGACCGTCACATAGCCGAGCTTCGCGGAGTCGAGGAGCGGCTTCACTTCTTCGTAGCTCGTCGGTTCCGAGTCCGCGTTATAAGGGGGCCGGAAGAGGATCGTCGAACGACCGAGGATCGATTGGATGATCCGCTGGGTGGCGTTCAGTTCCAGTTCGACGCGCAGGCTCGACTCACGACCGAGGTTCGGGTGGGTGTAAGTGTGCGAACCGACTTCGTGACCCTCGTTCCACATCCGGCTGACGAGGGCGGGGTATCGCTCGGCATTTTCACCAACGATGAAGAAGGTTGCAGGGACGCCGTTCTCCTTCAGCACATTGAGGATGTCGCCGGTGTAGGCGGGATCGGGTCCGTCGTCAAAGGTCAGCGCGATCTGGCGCTTCTTCTTCCCTTCTCGCTCGATCGTGATCGGCCTCGCCCAACTCTCCTCGGCCATGTAGACGATCAGCCCACTTTCGGGGTCAATCTCCAGGCTGCGCTTGCCGGTGGCGGGCTCACTCTTGACCTTGAGGATCTCGCCCTCGCCCTCATAGTCAACCGAGTAAGGGTAGCTGACCTCCTTGAGGTCGTCGGCGGCATCGGGTGAGAAGGCTTTCCAATAGGTGGGGTCTTCGCTGCCGAGCACCCAGAGCGCGGTCTGGTCAACCCCGAGCCGCTTCGCGATGGCGATCTGGTTGTAGGCCGACATCGCGTCGAGCAGCCAAACGTCGTGGGAGTCGCCCTTGTCGTCTTCATAGCTGAACTTGCGGTTCAGTGCCTTGGGATCAACCTGAATGACGCTTTCGGGGTCTTCGTCCTCGTGGTTGTCCATCGCGATTGTCATCGCTTCTTGGAAGGTGATCGCGTCGGCATTCGTGGAGCCTCGCTTCCAGTCATAGGCATAGCTGCCAATGCCAATGACCAGCTTCCCCTTCGGCACGGTCTCTAGGGCGGACTCGATCCGAGCGAGCGACCAGTCCGCGCTGGCGATGGGACCGGCGGGGCCCGTCTCCCAGTGCTCGTCATAGGTCATGAGGACGACGTGATCCACGCGCGCGGCAATCGCGGCCCGAGGCACCTCTTCGCGACCCGCTTCCAAGGTGATCTCGACCGACTTGCCCGGAATCGCCTTTCGGTAGGCGTCGAGGAAGGCAGGAACCTTGGCCCAGTCCTCATCCTCCAGGCTCTCGAAGTCGAACAGAACGCCGGGGAAATTGTTCTTGGTGAGGAAGACTTTGAGCTTTTCAAAGAACTGCTGTTGCACCGGGCCGGGCTGGAGGAGGGGCCGCGCGCGCTTGGCCTGGAAGTCGCCTTCGATGGCGTTGTCGATCATCGGGATGATCGTCAGGCCGGTCGTCTTCGCGATGTCGAGGACGTCCTTGTTGTGGGGCGTGATGTCGGGGTCCCAGTCGCGGAAATCCAGCTCGCCGGGTTGGTTGGAAAGGTGGAGCCATGCCGAATAGAGCCGATTGATCTCGCTCGCGTGGGCACGGAGGGAGTACAGACCGGTCTCCTGCCACGGCGCATAGAACGCGGCCTTGACTGCCCCACCGCGTGGTTCGATGACCGGCTTGGTCACCGCCGAGAGCTTCTTGAGCTGGCTCACCGCCGCATCGGACTTCGAGATCAGAATCGCTCGTTGTCGGGAGATGGGTGGCGTCGTTCGTTCCGAGCGATGGCGGAGGAGGTGGTCGCTGAGAAGGGGGATTTCGGGCTTGGAGAAGAGGCTGTAGCAGAAGAGTCCGCCCGTCACGATCACCACAAGGAACAGGACCCGGAGGACGTTGACGACGACCTTCTGTCGCTTCCCCGTCGGGTCAAAAAAGACGTGCGAACTCATGCATCCAGTGCAACCGGTTCTAACCTAGCGTCGGTTCCGATCAACTGAGTTGCAGAAGGGCATCTTCGCCCTGATACGACCAGTGATTGACCTTGGGGGTCACGGAGAAGCCGACCATTTCCGCCTCGTCAAACGGTCCCGGGACTTCGGCGTCCTTGAGCCAGTGGTCGACTTCGCCGGGCAAGAGCATGCAGGGCATTCGGTCGTGGACCTCGGCCACGGTCTGGTTCGGGCCGGTTGTGAGGATGACAAAGTGGACCTGGCCCTTGTCGTCCTCATCGTAAACCCCGGCGAACGCGAACGGCTGGGCACCTTTCCGTTGGAAGAGCCGGGGGAGCTTCTGCGAGCCTTCCGTTTTCCATTCAAAGAACCCGGTGGCGGGGATCACGCATCGCTTCGACTTCGCGAGGGGCGCAAAGGTGCGGGTGGTGGCGAGGGTTTCGCTTCGCGCGTTGATGAGGAGGCGCTTCGGGTCCCATTTCGCGGTCAAGCCCCACTCGGCGGGTACGAGATGGTGGTTGGCGAGCAAGATCGGCATGACCTGCTTCGGCGCGATGTTCACCCGTGGCTCGAACTCAAAAGCGTCAACGATGTCGAAGAGGCTCTTGAGCTGTTGCTCGTTGGCAATCAAGCTGTAGCGCGCGCACATCAGTTCAGGATAGTGCCCATCGCCCTTTGGAGGGCGATTTTCGCGCGAAAAACGTCGATCGCAGCCACGGCGAGGTTTCGCTCTGCACTCACGAGCTGGCTCTGGGCATCGGTGATCTCGAGGAACTGTCCGACGCCGCCCTCATAGCGGCCGTTTGAGATTCGGACCAGCTCACGGGCGTTCGCGACGCCGACTTCAGCGGTTTGCTTGCGCAGGGTCGCGTTAGAGAGGTCGAGTCCCGCCTGGATGACATCCGAGATGACGAGCTGGGTCGATTGGGTCAGATTAGCGACCGCCGATTGGAAGTTGCCGAGGGCGACCGCAGTCTGGCCGCGGGTCGCGCCACCGTCGCCGAAGGTCCAATTCAGGAGCACTGCCAGGCTGCCACTCCGACTCGAAAAGGGGTCGCCGACGCCGCGACCCGAATAGGCCGCGACAAGAAGGAGGGTCGGCACGTTGGTTTTCTTGGCCACATCGAGGGCGTAGCGGGCTTGGTTCAAGTCGGCCCTCGCCGAGCGGAGCTCGGGGCGATTCTTCAGGGCAAGGTCCATCCTCGCCTGGGGATCGGCGTCCACGTCGTCCACCTGGGCGTCGCCGATCGAGAGCTTTTGCCGTGGGTCGGCGCCCATCGAAAGGAGCAGATTGACCTCCGAGGCAAGCTCATCAGCCTGGGCGTTGGTGAGCTGCGCAACGGCGTCGGCAAGGGTGGCCTTCGCGCGGACCATGTCGCTGGGCGCGCCGAGCCCAACCGCCACGCGAGCCTGGGACAACCCCAGCTGACTCTGGCGATTCTTGACGTTGTTCTCCGCGATCACCACGAGCTGCTTGGCGAGGAGAACCGTGTAGTAGGCGTTCGCGACCCGGAAGGCGACGTCTTGGCGCACCCGGGCAAGGTCCGCCTCGGCGGAGCGGACGCCTTCGGTCTGGGCCTTCACCAGCGAGGGCGTGCGGCCGAAATCATACAGCAGTTGGTTCGCGGAGAGGCCGAGACTGCTGCGCCATCCCACGCCGCCCCCGTTCACGCTGGTGAAACTTCCGCCCAGGCTCGCCGAATTGGTGAACGAGAGGTTCAACCCGACGGTCGGATTCAGGCCGGTTTGGGCAAGTACTCGACGACCTTGCGCCGCTTGCAAGAACCCGCGCGACGAAAGGACCAATGGCTGGTTGATGAGAGCAAAGTCGATCGCGCTCTTCAGCGAGAGCTCGCCCGCGGGGAGCTTCGCCCCACCGACCGCGAGGTCTGGAAGCACGAGCGGCGGCGGGAGCTTGACGTCGGGCGTTTGGGGCACCTTGGCCGGGGTTTGCGCCGCACTCCAACCCACGACGGCAAGGGCAAGAACAGAGAAACCAAGCTTCATTCGCTCACCTCGCGACTGGCCACCGCGCCCACCGTCGGTTCAACACCGAGCGCGGGAGCGAGGTCCATCGGCTGGCCGCCCTTGCCCTTGGTGACGAGGTCATCCACGACGACATAGACCGCCGGAACGATCAAGAGGGTGAGAAGAGTCGAGCTGATCAAGCCGCCAATCACCGCAGTGGCGAGCGGGACATAGAGCTCGGAGCCTGAGCCGAGGCTCAGGGCGAGCGGCATCATGCCGAGGATCGCGGAAAGGGTCGTCATGAGGATGGGGCGAAGTCGGTTGGGTCCTGCGCGGAGCAGCGCCTCGTCGCGCGGCACGCCTTCGGCGCGCATCTGGTTCGTCGCCTCGACGAGCAGGATGCCGTTTTTCACGACGATACCAATGAGCATGAGCAGCCCGATAAACGCGGTGAGGCCAAACGAACGTCCGGTGAGGAACAGCGCGAGGACGAGCCCAATCACGCAAAGCGGCGCGGAGACGAGCACGACAATCGGGAAGACAAACGACTCGAACTGCGTCGCGAGCAGCATGTAGATGAGCGCGATGGCAAGGACGACGGCGAGTCCGAGACCTGAGTATTCCTTCGCCTTCTGCTGCTGGTTTACGCCGAACTGCCAATACGTGCCCGTGGGGAACGAGACCTTGCTGAGCGCCTTTTCGACATCGGCTTGGACCTCGCTCTCAGGTCGGTCGAGGAGCTGGCCACCGACGTTGATCATGCGCTGGCGATTCTGGCGCGTGATCTGGTTCGGGCCGACATCGAACTTTGCATTGGCGACCTGGCCGAGGGTGATCGCGGGCTCGGTGCGGCCGTTCGTGATCGGCAGGTTCCTGAGGTCATCGAGGCTTTGCCGTCGCTCAAACGGGACCTGGACATAGATCGGAATCTGGAAGCCCTTTTCTTGATAGTAGGAGCTGAGCTGGCCGGTGGTGGCCGCGTTGATCGTCGCCGCAACGTCGGCAAAGTCCACTCCGAGCACGCCGGATTGGGTTCGGTCGATCTCCCAGCGAATCTCAGGAAGCGCGTCTTGAACCTGGAGGTCCACGTTTTGCAGACCAGGGATATCGCTGATTGCGGCTTGGGCTGAGCGCGCCGCCTTCGTCAGCTCTTCGAGGTCGGTGCCGTAGACGTCGATGCTAAAGCCAGTGTTCGCGCCGAGGACGTTCTGGACGACGTCGAGCGTGCTCACCTGGACCCGCGCACCCGCAATGCTGCCGAAGGACCGCTGGAGTCGCTTCACCACGTCGGCAGTGCTCGACTTACGATTCGCCTTGAGGCGGATCGTCGCCGAACCTTCTTGGGGTGGTGCGCCGCCGCTGCCACGAAGGCCAATGTTTGCTCCCGCACCGGCGAGGATGGTGTCGACGTCGGGATCCTTAGCCAGGATCGCCTCAACCGTGCGCATGGTGGCGTCGGTCTTCTCAAGCGTGGTGCCGATGGGCAGCTTCAGGCGGACGTTGATGTTGCCGCTGTCGGTCGCGGGGAACTGCTCCTTCCCCACCAGCGGCCAGATCAGCCCCGCCGCGCCAAGGGTCAGAATACCGAGCCCGATGACCCACCACCTTCGGGGAAGCACCCAGGTGAGGGTGCGTCGATAGGCGTGGTCAAGTCGATCAATCCGCGCGCCAACCTTGTCGAAGGCTCGCACGAGCAGGCTAACCTTTCCGGTTCGGAGTTCGGGGTGGAACTCCTCGCGGACTTCCTTTTCGGAGATCATCCGCGCCGCGAGCATCGGGACAATCGTGGTCGCGTCGAGGAGCGAGACCGCGATCGAGAAGATCACGACCATCGCGAACTGGGTGAAAACCTGACCCGATTGGCCCTTGATGAGGAGCAGCGGCAGGAACACGATCATGACCGTGAACGTGGACGCGAGGACCGCGCTGAGGATCTCCTGGGTGCCCTTCACCGCTGCTTCTGCCGCGCGCATGTTGTCCTTTTCGATGTGCCGATAGATGTTTTCGAGCACGACGATGGCGTCATCAACGATAAGACCAGTGGCAAGCGCAAGGCCCGACAGCGAGATGGAGTTCAACGTGTAGCCGCAGAAATAGAGCAGCGAGAACGTCGAAACGATCGAGATCGGGATGGAAAGCGCGACAACGAAGGTGCTGCGCAGGTTGCGGAGGAAGAAGGTGATGATGATGACCGCGAGCACGCCGCCGATGACCGCGGTTTCTTTCAGGTCATCGATGGAACGCTCGACGAAGCCCGCCTGGTCATAGATGAGGTTGAACTTCAGGTCTGGGTTGCGCGACTCAATACTACGCAGCACGTCCTGGACGGCGCGGCTGGTCTCAATCGTGTTTGCGTCGCTCTGCTTGGTGACGCTGAGAACGACGGCCGGCTTACTATCGAGCCTGGTGTAGCTGGTGATCTCGGGGGTGGCGTCGCGGACGGTGGCGACTTCGGCGAGGGTGATCGGCTTGCCGTTGACGGTAGAAATCGGCACCTTGCGGAGGTCATCCAGCGACTTGAAGTAACCATAGCTGCGCAGGTTGTAGCGCGTCTTTCCCTGAATCGCGGAACCCGCCGGTAGGGCGAGGTTTTCGCTTTGAAGCTTGCGGCTGACGTCGGCGAGGGTCAAGTTGTAGGCGCGCAGCTTCTCAGGCGTGATTTCAACCAGGATCGCACGGTCTTGTGAGCCCGAAATCGTGACCGAGGCCACGCCGCCCGCCGCTTCGATCTGTGGGCTCAGCTCGTTGTTCATCCGCTCGCGGAGCTTAACGAGGTCGCCGTTCGCGGGGACCACGCCGTAGATCAGGATCGGCTGGGTGCTGGGGTCGAACTTGAAGATCGTCGGCGAGCTGATGTTCGGGTCATTCGGGAACCGCCCCTGGGCTCGCTGGACCTGCTGGAAGACGTCAATCGATGCCTTGTCGACGTCGACGCCATAGTTGAACTGCGCTCGCACGAAGACCGAGCCTTGACTCGCTGTCGTTGAGACCAGGTAGAGGCCACGGACGGTGCTGAGCGACTGCTCGAGCGGACGCGCGATGCGGGCCTCCATCTCCTCGGGCGAGGTGTTCGGCCAGTTCACGTTGACCGCGACGGTGGGGATATCCACCTTCGGCAGCAAGTCGACCGGGAGTCGAAGCAGACAGATAAATCCAAGCAAGACGAGCGCGGCGATGCGCATCGTCACCGCGACGGGACGAGTGACGGCAAATTTGCCGACGTTCACTTCTTGCCCTCGGGCGCCTTGGCGTCGGGGCCCTTGCCCTTCGGTTCGGGGAGCCGAACCGCCATGCCATCCTTCAGCGGCGAATAGGTCAGCGTGACCACCTTGTCACCCGCCGAGATGCCCTCGATCACTTCGACCAGCTTGTTGTTTGCAAGGCCGACCTTGACCGCCTTGCCGGTGACCGTGTTGTCCGCGCCCATCACGAAGACGGTGGGGACATCCTTGACGGTGACAACCGACTCCTTAGGCACCGCAACCGCCACTTGCCGGCTTTGAATCAGGAACGTGGCGTTGCCGGTCTGGCCGGGCAGCAGCTTGTGGTCGGCGTTTTCCAGTCGGATGCGGATGCCGACCTGGCGCGATGCAGGGTCAGCGGCAGCGTTGACGAGCAATACATTGCCTTTCACCGCTCCCGACTTCAAGTTGATCGTGACCTGCATGCCAGGTGTGATTTGGGGTGCGACATCAACCGGAACCGAGCAGTTGAAATAGAGCCAATCGAGGAACTGGACGATGAGGATCGCTGATCCGGGCGAACCGAGCGCGCCGGGGTCGGCATTGCGCTGAGTCACGGTGCCATCAACCGAGGAACGGAGGGCGGCATTGCCTCGACGGGCAAGCGCCTGGGCAAGGTTGGCCTTCGCCGCATCCACGCTTGCACGAAGGGCACGGAGGTTCTCCTCGTAGGCAGGGTTCTGGGCTCGGTTTGCCCGTGCGAGCTTGAGCGCGGACCGGACCTGGGCCGACTTCGCGCGAGCGGCGATCAGGTCGGCTTCCACCCGGCGGCGAACGATGTTCAGGTTCTCGCGGGCGTTGGCGACGAGCGATTGGCTCGAGGCGGCGTTCTGCTTGGCGACTTCGACTTGCGCGGCAGCGACGGCGACGTTGTCGGTCTGGGCTTGGACCTGGGTCTTGGCGTCATCAACGTCTTGGGCGGCGATGTAGCCCTGGCGATAGAGCTCTTCCACGCGGGCGAGCCTTGCCTTTGCATTGTCCAAGTTGGCGGACTCGCGGTCTTTGTTCGCCATCGCGCTCTTCACCTGGGCAGCGACGCCCTTCGCGCGAGATTCGGCATCGTTGAGCGCGTTTTGCGCGGTGGCAATCTGTGCCTGGAGGGTTCGTTCGGTTTGGGTCTGCTCAGCGAGGGCGGTTTCCAAGGCGGCTTGCTGTTGGTCGATTTGGCCTTGAACCTGAATGCCGGTGGATCCACGCGTTAGGGCCGCCTGGGCGAGCCTCGACTGGGCTTCGGCAACCTGGGCCTTGGCTGCGGTGACCTGAGCATCGGCATCGGCGGGGTCAAGCTGGACAAGAATCTGGCCCTTCTTCACCGCTTCGCCCTCGCGGGCGTTGATGCTTAGAATTCGACCCGAGAACTGGGGCGAAAGCTGAACCCGGTAGGGCGATTCGAGCGAGCCGGCCGCCTGGAGTTCGGCATCGATGGTGGCAGGTCCGGCAACGCCGACCTCAACCAGGGGAGCAGGGCGCTTGGCACCCGGCTTTGGACCGCCTTCGCTTTGGCCTCGGAGCATTAGTCGGTAGCCGCCCCAGCCCGCGAGTGCCGCTCCACAAATTGCCCATCCAACCCAGCTTTTCATCGAAATTTAGTCCCGTATGGAGTTTGGTGAATCTGGTCCCTCAATTTCTACGCGTAACCCTCCCGGATTGCGACCGTCTAGAATGCTGACTATGCCAATCTTGTCCGCTGCGCTCGCTACAATCTCCATCCTCCACGGTGCTCACCTCCAGGGTCCGACGCCGTTCAACCCGAAACTTGGACCGAGCGGCGCGCCAGCGATCTCGGTGACCGATTTCCAGGACATCACTCCAAACGACCGCTGCTACGAGGCTCTCCAGAGTCTGTCCGAGCGCTACGGCATTGTCGGCCCGCTGAAAGACAAGAAGTTTCATCCTGAAATGGCCATGACGTGGGCGGAGGGCTATTTGACCACCTATCGCCTGTTAAATACCGCAGCAAAGTTCTTCCGCGATCCCGACTCTGGGCCTGGGAAGGCGTTCTACGATGGCCTCAAGCGGCGAAACAACAAGCCGGTGAAGGATTTGAAGGCCCTCGAGAAGTCGCTGAAGGGGTCGGAATACGGGTACATGGTCGTCGGGCTTGCCGACTTCTACAAGTGCTACCTGGGCCCGAACCCGATGGCGATCAAGATCAACGCCGCGATGACCCGCGCGGAGGCTGTCGACTTCTATCTAAAGGTCTTTGCTCCGAAGGCGATCACGTTCCCCTGGGATTCCAACTCGAAGGCGGAGATGTCGAAGGTCATCTCACGGGGCGAATTCGCCATCCTTGCCAACGACTGCATGAACGACTTCGTCGCGGGAATCTCCTAGGTTCCGCGCAAACAAAAAGAGCCGAGCGGGACGATCCTGCTCGGCTCTTCTTGTCGTTGTTGCTAGCTGCTCGGCGCGCCAGCGTCAATCCAAGCGGCAACCGTATCGATGTCCGCCTGAGGGAGAGCTCCCTTGGGCGGCATCTGCTTCGCTCCCTGACCCTTGAGGGCCTTGATGATGAGGCTATCGGCACTCTTGCCCGCGACGACGATCGGTCCTTCTTCGCCGCCCTTCATGATCGAGTCAGCCGACCGCAGGTCGATCCGACCCTTACCATTTTCGCCGTGGCAACCCACGCAGTTCTTCGCGAAGATCGCCTGTGCCGAAGCAAAGGTCGCAGCGGCAGCGGCGGGGCCGTTCGATTCCGTGGCCTTCGGCTTCGGAATACCGGTTGGGGCGGGGCTGCTCGTATCGTCGCCGCCACCCTTACAACCGACGGCAACAAGGGCCAAGACCGACAAAGTGCTCAAGATGAGGACATTCAATTTCATGAGATTCTCAGTATAAGCGGAACTGATTGACTTCGCAAGTTCTCAACCCGAGAGTTGCGACCAGTTGCCACCGCCTCCGTTGGGATCGTTGTTTGGATCATAGTTCGGATCGGTCGAGTTGATGATCTGTCCACCCGGCCCCACCCAGTTCTGACCGTTGTTTGGCACGACGTACTTTTGACCATCGGGGCCGCTTTGTTCGGTCACGCCGCGGATGTATTGATCGAACTGGTCCGCGCCGCGCTCGTTGGACTTCTGCTGATCCCAATAGCGCTTCATGATGTCGTCGTTTTGCTGGAGGGCGATCTTGCGATTCTCCTGCGAAGCGTCAAAGGCGGCCTGACCGATCTTGCGTGCATAGCTCGGTGGAATCTGGAGCGACTTGAAGAACATCGTCGCCCAGCGAACGAACTCGGGGTTCATCAGCTGCCCCTTTGGCGAGGCGTACATCAGGAGCGAGACGGTGGAAAATTGCGACTGGCCATATTCAAAGTTCATGTCGCTCAGGTCGATCTTGCAGACGATCAAGCCTTCCTTCTCCACGCCCTTCTCGGTCCAGGTCGCGCGGACCGAGGCGACCTCGGCCTTTTGCGTCGAGTTTTGCACGATGCCGCCGGGAATCTGCGACTGGGCGGGTTGAACCTGCTGGTCCACGATCTGCAGGTTGCTGACGTCCTTGTTTTGGCTGAAGAGCCAGTTGATGACGTCGACGCCACCGCTAAAGTGCACACCCTGCTCGCCGGTCGGTCCCTTGTCCCACTTGAACGAGAGCATCGGCACCCATCCCATCGACTTGGTTCGATCGGGGCTATAGGTGACCGCAGAAATCAGCGGGTAGGGCACGCCCGCCGCAATCCATTTGAGGGTTCCTTCCTTGCTCCATCCTGCCGGCACGGTGTAGACGCAGGCATCGTCGGCCCCGTCCTTGATCACCGCAAGTTCGTATTTGTCGGTGTAGGCCGGTCCCGTGGGTCCGTTAGGGCCGCTCGGCAGGCCTTTGTTGCCGCCGATGCTACCGAGTCCGGTCTGCTTCAGCCCCGACGGGGCAGGTCCACATCCCGCAGCGACGATGGCGAGGATGATGCCCGCCAGAAAGTTGGTCTTCATGCACAACAGCTTAGCCGCCCAGCGTGAAAGTCCTAGGCCAATCGGCGGTCGACCGCGGTCGCCACACGGGCCAGCTTTGTCACCATTGCCTCGTATTGAGGAATGGTTTGCGACTGCGAGCCGTCCTTGATTGCGTGATCGGGGTTCGGGTGAACCTCGACGATCAGGCCATCAGCGCCCGCCGCCACCGCCGCCACCGACATCGTTTCAACGAGGTCGCGCCGACCCGTGCCTTGGCTCGGATCGACAATCACGGGAAGGTGGGTCAGCTTGTGGAGAAGCGGGATGGCCGCGAGGTCGAGCATGTTGCGGACCGACGGCTCAAAGGTGCGGATGCCGCGCTCACAGAGCATCACGTTGGGGTTGCCGCCGCTCATGACGTATTCCGCCGCGAGCAGCCACTCTTCAATCTTGGCGGACATGCCACGCTTGAGCATCACGGGCACCTTCGTCTGGCCGACCTCCTTCAAGAGGTCGTAGTTCTGCATGTTGCGGGTGCCGATCTGGAGAATGTCAGCGTAGCTGGAGACCAGCTCGACCTTGCGCGGGTCCATCACCTCGGTGATCACGCGCATGTCGTACTTCTCCGCTGCTTCCTTCAGGAGGGCCAGTCCCGGCTCGCCCATACCCTGGAAGCTGTAAGGCGACGTGCTCGGCTTGTAGGCGCCGCCGCGCAGGATTCGCGCGCCTGCCTTTGAAACCGCTTCGGCGGTCGTGAAAAGTTGCTCGCGCGATTCGACGGTGCAAGGGCCCGCCATCATCACGACTTCGTCGCCGCCGATCACCACGCCGCGCACGTCAATCGTGGTCTTCGACTTCTGGTACTCGCGGGAGACGAACTTGTACGGCTTGGTGATGAGGAGGACATCCTCAACGCCAGGATACGACCGAAGCGAGTCAATCGCGTCGATCTTCTCGTGCTCCATTCCACCGACGGCGCCAATCACAGTCTTTTCTACGCCGTAAATCGGGTTGACCTGATAGCCGAGTTCGGCGAGTCGCTCTTCGACGGCTTGGATTTGGTCGGTCGGAGTGCCCGACTGCATGACGATGATCATTCGCTTCGACCTTCCGTGATCACCTGCTCGAAGGCACGGAGGAACTGGTCGACTTCGCCGGGGGTGCCGACGGAGACCCGCATCGCATCATCCGCACCCATCGAGGGTCCGACGCGGACGATGATGCCGGCCCTGAGTAAGGCCTGGAAAATCGGTTCGGCAGGCTGGCCCAGGCGGTAGTACACAAAGTTCGCTGCACTCGGGACGGCTTGGATCCCCAGTTCGCGGGCTTGGTCCAGCATGCGCTGCATCCCCTCGCGGTTGTGTCGCAGGGTGATGGAGAGGTGGTCTTCGTCCTCCAGCGCGGCGATACCGCCGAGCTGGGCGAGGAGGTTCACGTTGAACGGTTCGCGCGCCCGGTTCATCGCGTCGATGACCTCGGGCGACCCGATGCCAAATCCGAGCCGGATGCCGGCGAGTCCATAAGCCTTGCTGAAGGTGCGGAGTCCAAAGACGTTGGGGTGCTGGCGGAAGAAGTCGGTGCTCACCGGCAGGTCCTCTTCGGCGCGCGCGTATTCGTAATAGGCCTCGTCGAGGACAACGAGTGCGGTCTTCGGCACATGGGCGAGGAAGCCGCGGAATTGAGCCCGGTTGAAGTAAGTGCCGGTCGGGTTGTTCGGGTTGGCGAGGAAGATCAGCTTCGTCTTCGGCGAGATCTTCGCCGCCATCGCCTCGAGGTCGAGGCCCATGTCCTTGTTGTTGGGCACTTGGATGAGCTTGCTGCCCGCGAGGTGGGCGGCGGCATCGTAGCGAACAAAACTGGGCTGGCCGACGATGACTTCGTCATCCGGTCGGCCGAGGAATATCTGGCCGAGGACGTGGATCAGCTCGTCGCTGCCATTTCCGACGATGACCTCGGTGGGGTCGAGCTCGAACTTCTTAGCGATCGCCTGAAGCAGGTCGTAGCTGGCGGCGTCAGGATAGCGATGGAGTTCGCCCGCTGCCTGTTGGATCACGGCGACCGCGCGGGGAGAGGGGCCGAGGGGGTTCTCGTTGCTCGCGAGCTTGATGACCTCGTTGAGTCCGAGTTCGCGTTTGACCTCGGTGATGGGTTTTCCGGGGGAGTACGGCTGCATGGCAAGCACGTTGTCGCGAATCGGAAGGTCCATCGGTACGTTTATTTTGACCGATCCGGGAGGCTGAGTGCTCGGCGCGCGGGGGCGGAGCCGAGCGAAGCGAGGCGAGGGTCGGGCCTCGGGCCCGCGCGCCGTATACTGAAACTCGTCATGGATCGAAGGCAAGCATGGGAAGCCCAGGGCTTCTGGCTCGAGAAGGCCCTCATCAGCCCCGCCGAGGTTGAAGAGATTCGGACCCACTTCATGGCCTGGAACGACGAACGGCGATCCGCCGTCGCCGACGGCATTGATCCATCCTCATCCGACCCGCTCGCGAGGTACCCGCGCGTCATGCATCCCCACCGCGTCGACGACCTATCCAAGCGGTTCCTTCTCGACGAGCGGATTCGAGACGTCCTCGTCAACCTCCTCGGCGAGGAGCCTCTTGCCGCTCAGACGATGGTCTATTTCAAGCCGCCCCAGGCAAGGGGGCAGGCCCTTCACCAAGACCAGGCCTATCTCCGCGTCTCCCCCGGCACCTGCGTGGCCGCCTGGATCGCACTCGACCCCTGTGACGAGGAGAATGGCTGCATGGAGGTTGTCCCTGGTAGCCACAAACTGCCGCTGCTTTGTCCGGTCGAGGCCGACCTTTCGAAGAGCTTTGTCAACACGACCCTCGAACTTCCCCCCGGCTACAAGGCGGTCCCCGCGATCATGGAACCGGGCGACGTGCTGTTTTTCCACGGGAACCTCATCCACGGGAGCGGCCCGAACGAATCGCTTACCCGGTTCCGGCGCGCACACATCGCCCACTACATCACCGCCGAAGCGAAAGAGGTTTGGACCGGATACAAGCCGATCCTTAGGTTCAACGGCGAGGGCGTTGAGCTCAATGATGCCGAGGCAGGCGGAACCTGTGGCAAGGTGACCGAGTCGGGGATTGAAATGGTCGCAGGCCACCTGACCGCCCCGAACTCGCTCCACTGAAGAAACAATAAGGCCGGTGGAAACCGTAGTGGTTCCACCGGCCTTCTCCCTTGAACTGTAAACGCTTAGCGCTTAACGAACTGGAAGCCGCGTCGTGCCTTCTTGCGGCCGTACTTCTTGCGTTCCTTCACTCGCGGATCGCGGGTGAGGAATCCACCGGCGCGCAGTTCCCCTCGAAGCTCTTCGTCGACCTCAAGGAAAGCGCGAGCGATGCCCAGCTGGACCGCACCGGCTTGACCGGTGATGCCGCCGCCCTTGCAGTACGCCTTGACGTTGTATCGACCTTCCATTCCGAGGTGAACGAGAGGAGCCTTGACGAGGATCTCGAGAACGGGGCGACCAAGGTATTCCTTGAAGTCTCGTCCGTTGACGGTGATCTTGCCTTCGCCTGGCTCAAGCCAGACACGAGCGACCGCGCTCTTGCGGCGGCCAGTTCCGTAAAGTTGGTTTGCCTTTGCCATGCGTTAGTCCTTCTTGATATTGAGCGGTTGGGGGTTCTGTGCCGCGTGCGGATGCTCTTCGCCGGCATAAACCTTAAGCTTGCTGAAAATCGACTTGCCGAGCTTCGTCTTGGGAAGCATTCCCCAGACGGCCTTTTCGACCAGCTTCACAGGATTCTCTTCGAGCAGCTTGCCCTTCGAGACGTTGCGAAGACCGCCGGGCCAACCGGTGTGCCAGTAGATGAGTTCGTCGCCCTTTCGACCGGTGAGAACCACCTTGTCGGCGTTGATGATCACGACGAAATCGCCGCAGTCTTGGTTGTATTCAAAAGTCGGCTTGTGCTTGCCGCGCAGGATTTGGGCGACCTGACCTGCGAGGCGGCCAACCGGGATGCCAGCTGCATCCACGACGTGCCACTTTCGGTCGATCGTTCCGAGCTTATTGGTGTACGTTCGATTCATTCTTTGAACTGCTCAAGGGAGCGGGACGGGGACCTTTCAAGATCGGTAGATCAGGGAAGATCGAGGGACGAGTTGAACTGAACGCGGTGGTCGCGTAAGGGCTGGGTGTATCGGATCTTCATGAGGCATAGTCCTTTGGCCGGCAGTACAACTGGCCATTGGAGTTTGTCCCGCTGCTCGGGATCGAGCAGTTTGCTGACCTCTACGACGGGCCGGATGCCGCGCCCTATCTCGAAGAGCGCACCCGACATCCTTCGCATCATTCCGCGAAGAAATGCCGTTCCAACCACGTCCACCCACACCTCATCTCGGACTCGTCGAACGCGGACGGACCTGAGGGTCCGGCGCGTGTTATTCACGTGAGGTTCGAGTTCCTCCGTGAACGCTCGGAAATCGTGATCACCGACGAGCTGTGCTGCTCCCTCCTGCATCTTCTGCAGGTCCAGCGCGAATCCCGATTCGAAGACATAGCGTGTTCGATGGGGGTCGCGTGGTCCAAGGTGGATTCGGTATCGATAGAATCGATCCTCTGCACAAAACCGGGCGTGGAACGCCTGGGGGACCCGGCTCGAGCGATGAACGACGAGGTCGGGCGGCAGCACCTTGGTGAGAACACGAGCCCAACGTTCTGGCGGCATGCTGGAGTCGGTGTCGAAGTGACAAACCTGACCTTTTGCATGAGCCCCGCCATCGGTACGGCTCGCTCCCGTGATCTCGTTTTCCTCGCCCGAGATGCGGCGAACAGCTTCTTTCAAGGTTCCCCGAACATCTCTCAGATGTTCGGACCCTGCGGACCACCCGCAGAAATCGGTCCCGTCGTATCCAACGACGAGCTTAACTCGCACGATTAGTCAACGAGTTCGAGGACAGCGGTTTGCGCGCCATCGCCCCGTCGGTGACCAGTCTTGGTGAGTCGGGTATAGCCACCCTGTCGGTCCTTGAACCGCGGGGCAACGTTGTCAAAGAGGTGCTTCACGAGGTCTTCGCCATTGATCAGGCTTCGCTCGATGAGGATGCGATTCTTCTCAAGGTCGGACTTACCCGCGAGGGCCTTGACCGGCTTGGCCGAGCTGGCACAGTGGCCAACGAGGACCTTTCGGGCCTCTCGGCGCGAAGCAAGCGTGTTGTCCTTGCCCAGCGTGATCAGTCGCTCGACCAATCGCTGAAGCTCCTTAGCTCGTCCAAAGGTGGTTCGGACGTAGCCATGGCGAATGAACTGGCGCTGCAGATTCATCAGCAACGCGCGTCGCTGATCGCTCGGAAGGCCAAGTTTACGTCGGTCGACTAGGTGTCTCATGGTTCTCTTTCTCTCTTAGAAATCGTCGTCGTCGTCATCGAAGTTGTCGAGGGCTCGATAGCCACCCTTCGGCGGCTTGAGTTCGAGGCCATGCTCGACGAGCTTGTCGCGAACTTCGACGAGAGACTTCTTACCGAAGCCTCGGATGCTCGTGAGGTCGCTCTCGGTGGCGAGGGCCAGGGCGCGAAGGGTCAGAAGACCCGCCCGGCGAAGACAGTTGAAGGTGCGCTGGCTGAACTCCAGCTCCTCGATGCGAAGATCGGGGATGTTGGCGAGCTCAGGCGATGCCTCGTCCTCAAGCAGCGTGTCCGACTCGACGCCGGCTGCGCCGAGGTCGAAGAACATGCGGAAGTACTTGTCGAGGATGTGGGCCGACTGGCTGAGCGCGTCGTTCGGGCTCACCGTGCCGTTGGTCCAGATATCAAGGACCAGTCGCTCGTAGTCCGTGCGCATGCCAACGCGGGTGGCTTCGACGGTGTAGTTGACCTTGCGAACCGGGGTGAACTGGCTGCCGGTCGGGATCACACCGATGATGCCGCGATACTTCTCTTGCTTTTCGGGGAGGACATAGCCCGTTCCCCAGCCAACGACGATCTCCATGTTCAGGGTCGCCTTGGCGTCGCTGATCGTGGCGATGTAAACCTCGGGGTTGGCGATCGAAACACCTTCGGGGCAGATGATGTCGGCGCCGGTCACTCGGCCCGGACCCTTCACCTCAAGGCGAAGCGTCTTATCTTCCGTCGGAGCACCCTCGGTGGTGTCGATCATGACCGCAACATCCTTCAGGTTGAGGAGGAGCTGGGTCGTGTCTTCCTTCACACCGGGAATCGGTGCGAACTCATGAAAGACCTTGTCGATCCGGACGGCGCAGATGGCAGCACCTTGGATCGAGCTCAGAAGAACGCGTCGAAGAGCGTTGCCAATCGTGTGGCCATAACCGCGCTCCAGCGGCTCCAGAACGAACTTTCCATATTCGTTCGTCAGGTCGAGGGTTGAAATGTGAGGCATAGCTTCGTGGTTCAGAGGAGAGGAGCCTTGCGGGCGGCTCCTCTCAAAAATGGGTAAGGGTTAGACGCGTCGTCGCTTCGGCGGTCGGCATCCGTTGTGCGGAAGAGGCGTGACGTCGACGATGCTCTGCACTTCGAGACCCGAAGCCTGGAGCGATCGAATCGCCGTCTCGCGACCACTGCCGGGTCCGCGAACCTGGACATCGACCTTCTTCATGCCGTGCTCCTGAGCGCCGCGGCTTGCCTTTTCCGCCGCGATTTGCGCGGCAAACGGCGTACCCTTTCGCGAACCCTTGAAGTTCGCAGCGCCTGCCGAAGCAGCCGAGATCGTGTTGCCCTGGGGGTCGGTGATCGTCACCATCGTGTTGTTGAACGTAGCGTAAATGTGCGCCACGCCCAACGGGACGTTCTTGATGACCTTTGCCTTTCCTTTGCTTGCAGCCTTTCGTGCCATGTCCTAATTACTTCCTCGCCTTCTTCTTGCCGGCAACGGTCTTCGGCTTACCCTTTCGAGTTCGCGCGTTGTGGCGAGTGTTCTGGCCTCGCGTCGGGAGACCGCGTCGATGGCGGACTCCGCGGTAGCAGTTGATCTCAATCAGGCGGCGAATGTTGCCCTGAACTTCGCGGCGGAGGTCACCCTCAACCTGGAAGTCGCGATCGAGGACTTCGCGCAGTCGGCTGACTTCTTGATCGTTCAGATCTCGAATCTTCTTCCGCGGATCAACATCTGCTTTGGCGCAGAGGTCAATCACATTGTGCTTGCCGATGCCGTAGATGAGCGGCAGGGCATACTGCGCCATCTTGTCTCTCGGTAGGTCAATACCCGCAATACGTGCCATAGATTGTCGTCTTGTTCTCCGTCTTCGTTACTGAAATGAACCTTAGCCTTGTCGTTGCTTGTGCTTGGGGTTCACGCAGATCACGCGCACCACACCGGAGCGCTTGATGATCTTGCATTTGTCGCAAATTTTCTTAACACTGGCCCGAACTTTCATGTTCAACTCGCCTCTTTCAGACGTCCTTTCACCAACAGCTCTGATCCAAAGCACTTGCAGGCTGGAAACACCCAGCGGACGCGAAGGGAAATTATACCCGTCCCTGGACTCAGAGTCTACGTTTTCTGATCGATTCTCTTATTTGAATCGATAGGTGATCCGCCCCATCGTCAGATCGTAGGGGCTGAGCTCAACGCGGACCCGGTCGCCGGGCAAAATTCGGATGTAGTGCATCCGCATCTTTCCACTGACGTGGGCGAGGATCTCCGTATCCATCTCGTCGAGCTGGACTCGGAATCGGGCGTTGGGAAGGTTCTCCAGGACGGTTCCTTCGACTTCGACGCCCTTCTCTTTATCGGTTTGGGGCTTGGGTTGAAACTTTCTTCGGGCCATTAAGTTCTCTGATTGTGCCCTTTATCGCTCGAAAACTTCTACCCTTCCTCGGTGGTGAGGATTTCGACGCCTTCCTTGGTCACCGCAATCGTGTGCTCAAAGTGCGCGCTCAGCTTGCCGTCCACCGTCACCGCGGTCCAACCGTCGTCGAGAATCTTAATCTCGGGCCGGCCCATGTTCACCATCGGTTCGATGCACATCGTCATGCCGTCGCGGATCATCTCGCCAGTATTCGGTCGACCGTAGTTCGCCACCGAGTGCGGCGCTTCGTGCAGGTTGCGGCCGATGCCGTGGCCCACCATCTCGCGCACGACCGAATAGCCGTTGTTCTCAACGTACTTCTGGATCGCATGACCGACGTCGCCGAGCCTCTTGCCAACTCGTGCCTTGCCGATCCCTTGGTAGAGCGATTCGCGGGTCACGTTGAGCAGCCGCTGGGCATCCGCTGAAATCGTGCCGACCGGGTAGGTCCAGGCGCCATCGGCATGCCAGCCTTCCTTGATCACGCCGAAGTCGAGATCGATGATGTCCCCTTCTTGGAGCACGCGGTCATCGGGAATCCCGTGTATGACAACCTCGTTCACGCTGATGCAGGCCGTGGCGGGATAACCCTTGTAGTTCAGAAAGCTGGGGATGCCGCCTTCTTCGAGGATGAGCCGGTGGGCGAGGGCGTCGAGCTGCCGCGGCGTGGTCTTTCCCGGCACAATCGACTCGGACACAAGGCGAAGAGTCCGAGCGACAATGCGTCCGGACTCTTTCATCAATGCGATTTCGCTTTTCTTCTTGAGATAAATCAAACTCGGATGCCTCGGACGATCTCCGAGTAAACCTCTTCCGGCGACCGATCTGCATCGACGGGGCGCAAGATTCCACGCGAGGCGTAGTAGCCCACGACCGGCGCGGTCTTTTCGCGAAACTCGACCAGACGGCGACGAATCGCGTCGGGATGGTCGTCGGCGCGCATCATCAGCTCGGTGCCACAGCGGTCACAGATGCCCTCCACCTTCGGCGGGCAGTTCTTGAGATGGAACGTCGCGCCGCACTTCGGACAGGTGAGTCGACCGGCGAGTCGCTCAACGACCACTTCGTCCTCGACGATGAGTTGCACGACGGCGTCGATCGGAAAACCGAGTTCAAGGAGGATGGTGTCGAGGCTCTCGGCCTGCTTCACCGTTCGGGGGAAGCCATCGAGGATAAAGCCGTTCTGGGAGACGTCGTCCTGTCGGAGCCGCCGTGACATCATCGCAATAGTGACATCGTCGGGGACCAGCTGGCCTTTCTCGATGTAATCCTTCGCGAGGAGACCGAGTTCGGTCCCCTGTTCAATCTCGGAGCGAAAGATCGCTCCAGAGCTAAGCGGCACCGCGTGGAGGCGGGTTTCGAGCAGCATCGCTTGAGTGCCCTTCCCTACTCCAGGCGGTCCAATGAGTACAAGCTTCGTCGGTTGGCTCATCGTCCGTTCTCCAGGAAACCTATTCTACGCAAGAAATCGGCCATTCCAATTCCACAAAAATGAAAAACCGACGAGGACCGAACGATCCTCGTCGGTTTAACACCGAAACCTTAGTTCCCGTACTGCTTCATGAGCAGGTTCGCTTCGATCTGGCGAATCGTTTCCAGCGCAACGCTGATGACGATGAGGAGGGTGGTGCCACCGACCACGCTGAGGTAGCTGATGGGGATGCCCGTGAGTCGCGGCGAGACGTACTGGGTCAGGGCGACGACGGTGAGGAAGCTCGCACCCACGAACGTGACGCGGCTGATGACGCCGTCGAGGTAGTCGCGGGTTTGCTTTCCGGGCCGGATTCCGGGGATGAACGAACCGCCCTTCTTCAGGTTGTTCGCGATGTCATCCACGTTGTATTGGACCGCCGTGTAGAAGTAGGTGAAGAAGAAGATCAGGACGGTGTAGGCAATGTAGCCGACGACCATCTGGGGGCCGTTCGCCATCGGGTTCATCCACGACTGAACGTTCTCGAGGAACTTGCCGATCCCGGTGTTCGGGCCAAAGGCAATCGCGAGCTGCGCAGGGATGTAGATGAGCGACGAGGCGAAGATGATCGGGATAACACCGACCATGTTCAGCGAAAGCGGGAGGTAGCTCGTTTGGCCACCCATCACCTTGGTGCCGACCTGACGCCTCATGTGCTGGATAGGAATTCGGCGCTGGGCGTTGGTGAAGTAGACAACAAAGTAGGTCGATACCGAGAAGATGATGAGCAGGAGCGCAACCTGCCACCACTGGATGACGCCATCCTTGATACCCACGCTGATTCGGCCAATCTGGTCGGGCAGCGAGATGAGGATGCCGGCGAAGATCATGAGCGAGACGCCGTTGCCGATGCCTCGTTCCGAAATCTGTTCGCCAAGCCAAAGCGTGAACATCGCGCCTGCGGTCCAGAAGAGGACGACAAGAGCCTTGCTGCCGGTCGACAGCGCCATGACCTCAGGAGAAGCGCGGCCGATCATCGTGAGCAGGCCAAGGCCTTGGCCGACGCACAGCGCGAGAGTGAGGTAGCGCGTGCGCTGATTCTGGACTCGCCGACCATGCTCTCCGCCTTCTTGGAGTTCCTTTTTCCAATTGGGCAGGGCCGTGGTGAGAACCTGGATGATGATCGAGGCGGTGATATAGGGCGCGAGCGAGAGCGCGAGAATCGACAATCGCTTAAGGCCGCCACCACCAAAGATGTTGATGAGGTCGGCCTGGGGAAGCTTTTTCAGCGACTCCCAGACCGACTCCGAGTTCACGCCCGGGATAGGAACCGGGACGTGGGTGCCAAAGGCATACACGGCGAACATGAGGAGGACAAAGGTGAGACGGGCACGGAGATCCGGGTCCGCCATCGCGAGGCGGAGCGTTTCCATGAGCCCCAATCGAAGTTGCTTATCGCCGGTTCCACCGCCACCAATAAATGCCATTCGTCGTTCCTACGTTCCTTGTGTTGCTTTGTGATGATTTAGAGAGTGACCGCTTGGCCGCCGCTCTTTTCGATCGCTTCCAGCGCCTTCGCGCTGAACTTGTGCGCCTTGACCGTCAGCTTCTTGCTGAGCGTGCCAAAAGCGAGAATCTTGACGCCGTCCTTGTTGTTCGGAATGATGCCCGCCGCCTTGAGCGCTTCGGGAGTCACTTCGTCACCGGCCTTGAACATTCGCTCAAGGTCGTCCAGGTTCACGATGTCGTATTCCTTGTGGTTGATGTTTCGGAAGCCCTTCTTCACCGGCAGACGTCGTTGAATCGGCGTCTGGCCGCCTTCGAAGTTCGGGTGGACCTGGCGTCGAGCCTTTTGGCCCTTCGCACCGCGCGTGGCGGTCTTGCCCATTCCGCTACCGATACCGCGAGCCACACGTCGCTTTCGCGTCTTGCTGCCCGGGGTTGGGTTAAAGTCGTGCAGACCCATGGTTAGTTGTCCTCCTTCTTGGTCGTCCGCTTCTTGGCGGCCGGCTTTGCTTCAGCCTTCGGCTCGGCCTTGGCTTCCGCCTTGGTTGCAGCCTTGACTTCCTTCTTTGCCGGAGCCTTTGCAGCCTTGACCGCCTTCTTCGGGGCTTCGCCTTCGACTTCTTGGACCTCAAGGGCAAAGAAGGCGTGGCGGATCATGCCGCGAATGGTCGCGTTGTCCTCGTGGAACACGACGTGGTTGGGCTTTCGAAGGCCCAGCGCAGCGATGTTTCGTCGGACGCGCCAGTGGTAGCCGATCGGGCTTCGAACGAGTTTAATGCGCAGCATCTTCTTCCTCCTTTCGAGCCTTAGCCAACCACGGAACCAGCTGGTTCACTTCGACGCCTCGTCGCGACGCCGAATCCTCGGGCGAGGTCAGCGAGCGGAAGGCTTCGATGGTGGCGTAGGCCTGGTTGATGGCGTTTCGCGAACCGAGCGACTTGGCGAGGACGTTGTGAATGCCGCACGCTTCGAGGCAAGCTCGGACTGCGCCGCCGGCCTTGACACCCGTACCCGGCGCAGCCGGCTTGAGCATCACGCGAGCGGTGCCATGGGTGGCAATGATCTCGTGGGGAATCGTCTGACCGATCATCGGCACCTTGAACATGCTCTTTCGGGCAGCTTCTTCAGCCTTGCGAATGGCATCCGGGATGCCGCGAGCCTTGCCAAGGCCGACACCGACCTGACCACGGTTATCACCCACTACGACGAGGATTGACCAGG
This sequence comes from Armatimonadota bacterium, assembly GCA_018268355.1. Classification (GTDB taxonomy): domain Bacteria; phylum Armatimonadota; class Fimbriimonadia; order Fimbriimonadales; family Fimbriimonadaceae; genus JAFDWR01. The sequence goes on from JAFDWR010000001.1 coordinate 1,219,365, forward strand.
AAGCGGTCTTTCCACCCTTGTGGGTCTTGAACACTTTGTTCGTGCGGACGACTCGTACGTCGAGCTGCGGTCCCTCAGTGTTGCGGCTTTCACGCTTGCCGCTCAAGCGATTCATCATTCGCATGACTTAGAACTCCAGCCCGCCTTCTCGGGCACCATCAGCAAGGGATGCGACTCGACCGTGGTAGCGATAGCCACCTCGATCGAACACGACGCCGCTAATGCCCAGTTCCTTGGCTCGGTTGGCAAGAGCCTTGCCGACCGCCTTGGCACCTTCTGCGTTACCGCTTGCCTTCAGGTCTTTTTCAAGAGAAGAGGCCGCGCAAAGCGTGACGCCCTTCGTATCGTCAATGATTTGAGCCGAGATGTGCTTCAGGCTCCGAAAAACAGCCAGTCGAGGCCGCTCCGTAGCTCCAACCACCTTCTTTCGAAGTCGGTTGTGTCGCACAACTCGCAATGTGTTTCTGCTAGTTCTTGGCACGTTTAGACTCCTTTATTTCTTGGTGGCGCGCTTACCGGCCTTGGTCTTCACGACCTCACCGGTGTATCGGATACCCTTGCCCTTATAGGGTTCGGGCTTGCGGACCTTGCGAATGTCGGCCGCCACTTGGCCGACCATCTGCTTGTTGATCCCGCTAACGACGATCTTCTGCGTTCGGGCCTTTTCGTCTGCTTGGATCTCGAAGGTGATGCCTTCGGGAGCGGACATGAGGACCGGGTGGGAATAGCCCATGTTGAGCTGAAGGTTCTTACCCGTCAGCTGTGCACGGTAACCGATACCCACGATGTCGAGCGACTTCGAGTGACCCTTCGTCACGCCTTCAACCATGTTGTTGATGAGCGTTCGAGCAAGACCGTGCTGGCTTCGAGCTTCTCGAAGGTTGTTCGGTCGCTCGACGAAGAGCTTGCCTTCCTCTTGCTTGAGGCTAAGGAGACGAGAAATCGGCTGCTCCAGGGTTCCCTTGGGGCCCTTGACGGTCACGACGTTCGTCGCTTCGTCAAGCGTCACGGTGACGTTGCCCGGGACCGGAATGGCGGCTTTACCAATTCGCGACATCTTTAGTACACCTCACAGAGGACTTCTCCACCGATGTTGCGCTTGCGCGCTTCGCGGTCGGTCATCAGTCCGTGGGACGTGGAAACGATGCGGGTGGCAAGGCCGATAAGGAGCGGCTTCATGCTCTTCGAGCCCGAGTAAACGCGGAGGCCCGGCTTGCTCACGCGACGAATCTTCTTAATCATGCTCTGTCGCTTTTGGTCATAGCGCAGGTGAATGTTGATCGTCGGGAACTTCGTTTCCGTTGAGATCTCGTGACCCTTGATGTAGCCTTCGGCTTCAAGGATCTTCAGAATTTCGATTTTGATTTTGCTGTGCGGAACGCTAACCGTATCCATCTTGGCTTGTGCGCCATTTCGGATGCGGGTCAGAAGGTCCGCGATAGGATCGCTATGCATGGATGACCTCCTGGGTTCTTACCAGCTCGACTTCTTGACACCCGGGAGCTGGCCCTTGTGTGCAAGTTCTCGAAGACAGATTCGGCAGACGCCGAAGAAGCGGATGTAGCCACGGGCTCGTCCGCAGAGTGAGCAACGATTGTAGGACCGCACCTTGAAGCGCGGCGTTCGCTGCTGCTTTTCAATTAAGCATTGCTTTGCCATAAGTGTCCACCGTTGTCGAAAGGGTTCACGCCTCTTTTGGCGAAGGGGTGTGCCTCTTCCGTGGTTCGGTTGTAGATTCAAGGGCCCGAAGGCACTCGAATCAGGAAAGATACCCGCCCGGGCCACCTCCCGTCAAGCCAAAAAAGGGAGGACGGGCCATTTGGCTCGTCCTCCCTTTGGAGTTTGGTTCCTAGCTAGAGACTAGGGAACGTCGGCGACGAAGGTTCGGATGAGGTTCCAAGCACCGCTTCCGACCTGTGCGCCCTGACCGCGACCGCCCCAGGTTCCGCTAAGGGTGAGCTGGAAGGTCGAGTCGATGCCCGTGCTCGATGCGGTGACCGTCCAGTTGGGGTTCGGCGCCGCGCCTTGCGAGACGATGTTGCCGTTACCCGAGGTCTGACCACCCGTCTTGCCGGTGAGGAGGACCGTGTGGACGCCGTTGCTCGGAGCCGAGAGCGTCATCGCGTGGCCGAACGAGTCAACGAAGCCGGTCGAAACCGTCTTGACTTCGCCGCTAGCGAACGCGATACCGCCAACTGCCGGGGTCGGGCTGAGGATCACCTTTGCAGGAGGTCCGTAGACGTCAACCGTGAGCGTGTTGGAGAGGGTGCCACCGAAGTCGGCCTGGACCGTGAACTGACCAGCGATGCTACCAGCGTCAACGTTGAGGACCGAACCCGTCGTCGAACCGTTGGTTGCCGGAGCAGCCACCGATCGCGGTGAGGTGTTGTCGGGATCGCCAACCGTGTTCGCGCCAGCCGCCACCGGGGTGAGCGTCCAAGCGTAGGTTCCGGTCGGTGCCGCAATCGTCTGAGTGTCGATGTCAATCGCACCGGTGACGTTGTACGGGTTCGACGTCTGGTTGACGTTCGCCGCAAGCGTCGAGGTACCGACGTCAAGTCGAGCCGGACCAGCGATCGTCAGCGAGCTGAGCGGTCGGGTCACAACCACCGAGGCGGTTCCGACGACGTTGGTGCCCGAGGTGAGCGCATCCACTCGGTTTGCAACGAGCGGGTTGCCAACCTTGTACTTGATGTTGAGGCTGTTGAATCCGCTGTTACCCGCAGCGCCGGCCGGGGTCTGGAAGTCGAACGTACCATTGCCGCTCGCGTCCGTCGTGACCGTCGTGGTGCTGAGCGCGCTACCCGAAGCCGGAGCCGGGTAGTTGTTCTCGACGGTACCGGCGGTGTTGCGGCGTCGAAGCGTGATGTTCTCGTTCGGGACGTTGATGCCTCGACCGTTCTTCACGTTGACCGTGTAGGCAACGGTGGCTGCACCACCGCTTGCCGGCCAGATCACCGACTGCTCGGCGCTCGGCGTGAAGGCAGCGATGAAGTTCGCTCGGTTACCGTAGCTGTAAACCGTGTTGACGGTCGTCGTGAGGCTCGAGTTCTGCGTGATACCGCAGGTGAGGACGACGGCCTGACCTTCAACACCAGCACCACCAACCGTCATGAAGCTGCCGCTCACCGAGGTGGCGGTCTCCGATGCATTGCTGTTGGTGTCGGTCACGGTCTGGGTCGTGCCCGGGATGACCACGTTGTTCGCGTCGAGAGCAACGACGGCGATCTCATAGCGATCGCCCGAGTTTGCGCTCGGAACAATGTTAGGGATAACCGTTGCCGGTGCGCCGAACTTGTTGGCGCCCGAAGGATCGCGAACGATGACCTTGAGGGCTGCCGGTGCGCCCGGAGTGTAGGTCGGAGCCTGGAAGCTCAGAACTGCAACCGTGTCGTTGGTGCCCGAGATGCTCTGGTTGGTCGAAGGAATCGGGGTCTTCGACGAGGTCACGTTGGTGACCGGGTCGGTGTAGGAAAGACCCGTCGCCGAGAAGGTGACCGAGTTACCGTTGTTCAGCTTGACGTAAGCCGCAATCTGGTTGCTGCTCGACATCGTGAACGTCTCGCTGTCCGCGCCTCGGGTGATTTCACCGTCAGCGACGTTCAGGGTAAAGGTTCCACCCGTCGGAGCGGCGTAGCCAGCAGGAGCGGTTGCGTTACCCGTGACGACGACGTCGGGGGAACCAGCCGGGGTGCTGTTGGTGCTTACCCAGACATAGCCGACGACGACGCGTCGGATCTGTGCTGAGCCACCGCCGTTATTACAGCCGGCGAGGATGGTGCCCAAAAGTGCGGCACCGCAGAAAAATAAGCTCTTGCGCATTCGTTAAATGTCCTCCGTAAACCCCCGGCAGCGCGTGCTTGCGAGCACGAGGTCTACGATAAGCATACTGGTAAGACTGGCAGGTTTGCCGAAGAGTCGCACCCCTTTTGAAGATTTTCTTCAGCTTTTTGAGCTTTTAACCATCATTCGGCGATGAAGTTCTCGGTCATCTGCAGATTTCCGACCGCCTGCCAATACTTGGGGTGAGGGTTTATGACTCAGGGTCGCTTTGTTCAGGAATACCAGAAGAACGCCGTTGTCGGCGCATCGCCTCTCCAACTGGTGATCATGCTCTATGATGGAGCACTTCGCGCGATGGAGCTGGGCAAACAAGCCATGTCGCAGAAGGATCTCGAGCGACAGAACAGCTCGATCCAGAAGGCTCAAAAGATCGTTCTCGAGCTCACTGCTTGCCTTGACCTCAGTCTTGGCGGAGATGTGGCGAAGAACCTCTTTGCGCTTTACACCTACGTTGTCGAACAGCTTGTCGAAGCCAATGTCCAAGACAAGCCCGAGCCAATTGACCGGGCAATCAAGGTCATCAGCGACCTTCGCGAGAGCTGGGTTGAACTCGAACGACGGGTTTCGACCGGCGAAGTTGTTGTGCCGACCAAGCCGACCGCGGCGGCGGCCTAAGACGATGAAAGGATCTTTTACCGAACGACTTCTTCTCCTCACGCTCGCTGCTGAGGATGCGGCCTCCCACGAGAACTGGGATGAGCTCGCTGCCGTTCTCGCCACGCGAGAAGGCGTTATTGCACGGATGGAAATGGACGGCGAGGAGCTTGCTCCCGAGACCATGGAGTCGGTTCGCACCGTCGAGGCCCGCATCCAGGGTCACCTCGCCCGCGTTCGACAAGACGCCTATGCCGAGATGCGAAAGGTCCTTTCGGCGGTCGCTGCGAGCTCCAGGCTGCACCAGAGCGATCCGCAGTCCAGCTTCGAAGCCGCTGGCTAAATTGATTTCGAAAAGAAAAGGGCCGGGGTCTCGTCGACACCGGCCCTTTTCTTTTTCCGAAGGATGTTCCTTAGAACCGAACCATCAGCTGGTCGATCGTCAGGTTGTACGGCTGGGCCACGCTCGGCGGCCGAGTCGTCGGGTTGGGTCGCGAAGCTCGGAAGAGCATTCGAACCTGTCCACCTGCATTGACGTACGGCTGGAAGCGCGACGGCTGGATCTTGAAGCTAAGGTCCTGCTGGGCGCTCGTCAGGTTGAACGAGCTGAAGAGCACGTAGCGGTTCTGCGACCAGTTCCAGAGGAACATGTTGGCCTGCACACCCGTCGCGGCTGCCATCTTGAACTGGAAGGCCACTTCGAGAACCTGGCTCATGTTGCCCGTGAACATGGTGCCGTTGATTTCAGTCGATGCGATTTGTCCCCAACCCTGAACGAGGCTGGAAGCAATCACATAGTTGTCGCCATCCTGCGTCTGCAGGCTGGTGGGAACCGTTCCGCCCGTGTTCGTTCCGTTCGGAACGGTCAGCGAGTTGATGGTCCAAGCGTTTCGATCAAACGCGGTGAACGCGAAGTTGTCGGTCGTCCAGAGACCACTGACATCCCATCGCTCTGCCGAACCCCAGAAGGTGAAGCCGTCCACCGAGTCGACGCAACAACCGAAGTAGTCGCCGTATCGGAGGGGGCTGCTCAGGCTGGGCGGAAGAAGGTTGACGGGAGGCTCACCCAGGCTCGCATTCACGAGCGTCGGCTGAGTCATCGCACCGAGCGCGTCCGTATCGACACGAGTCGAGTACATCTGGTCGCCCGGATTCGTCACGCTGGAGCGTGCATAAACGATCGCATAGCAGTTGAGGCTATTGATCGAGATCTGCGGCATGAAGTAGTTCTCGTCGCCGGTGGGGACGATCGAACCGCTTTGGGCAAGGGTCGGCGCACCGCTGACGGGCCAGGTGCCCGGTCGAACGTCGTACCAGCGGACGACACCTTGGCCGCCGCTAGGTCCACCTGCGACCGTGTGAGCGGTCACGATGCGACCATTGCGCATTTCTGCGCCCATGAATCGCGAGCTAAGCGAGTCGAGCGTATTGTTGCCCGTGGTTTCCATGCCACCCGCACCGTTGTAGTTCGGGATCGCCACATTCGACGAAGTGCGCGTGAACGATGCCGTTGCCGGACTCGTGTACGCCCAGAGCTTCACGAATCGTGAAGGAGGCGTGGGCGGCGGGTTACCAACCGTGAACGACTCAACACCAAAGAGGCGAGTTTGCGCTGCGTCGGCGCATCGAACGAACTGAAGCGTGAACGCCTGCGGGAAGTCGAGTCGAACCGTCGGGGTGAAACCGCTATTCAACGACGACTTCGGAACGAGCATGACTTCGGTGAATCCGGTGAACGCGGGACCATCGGGCGGAGCAACGTTATCGAAGAGCGAAGCACCAACGGCGATGACGTCCTTGTTGTAGCCAAGCGTCGGATAGTCGGTCCAGAGGCCCGGATCCGTCGTTCCCGGCAGGGGAGCGATGAAGCTGTTGGCCGCAAAGACCTTCCACGTACCCGTCGGGTCCGTGGTGTTCGAAATCGCGAACATGATGTAACCGTCTTGGGCGTTGCCGGAAGTGTCGCTTCCAAGCACGTCCATGATGATCACGTACTTCTGCATGTGGACGTCGAAGTAGCATCGCGGGTCGAAGCCGCCGTACGAAAGGGCCGAATTGAAGCCACGACCCCAAATCGGACCAAAGAGGCCAGCGTTCCCATCGAGGTCGCGCAGAACGAGTTCTCGGCCGTCGAGCTTGCGGTAGACCGCAAATCGAGTGTTGACCGTCTGCACGATGTGCGACGGACCGACGGCGACGTCGATGTCGGGCGGCACGAAGCCGGTGAAGCCCATGCCAACGTAGTTGCGGACGACCGCAGAGCGGTTGACCGCAAGCTTTTGCACGGCAAGAGTTTCAATGCCGCCTCGGCTGTTCGTCGCTTGCTGATTTCGCTCGACGCTTCGGCTGGCTTCGTTCTCGTTGACGACTCGGTTCAGACGGACCGTGCGGTCGATCTGGGGAACCATCTTCGAAACATCCACCGTGAAGGCTTGAGGTGTCAGCGTGCGACGAGCAGGCGGCTGAATGCGCCCAAAGCTCGGCAACGCAAGCGCGGTCAACAGGACCGCGAGGAGTGAACGACTATGCATATCTAATTTTCCGTCCCTCGGATTAAGGCTAGTATACGGATCATCTCGCGAGTTCGCACCACTTCGACGAAAATCTCCAGGTAAATTTTCCCCTATGCTGACACTTGAACAGCAGGAAGCGCTGTCTAAGTCTCGTACGAGATTGGACGCTATTAGGGGGCATCTTTGACGGTCCCCGCATCCTGGTAGAAATACGAGATTTGGAGGAACTGTCCTCCCAACCCACCTTTTGGGACGACCCAACCGAGGCCAACAAGAAGCTCCAGAAGCTCTCGAGGCTGCGAAACGTCCTCGAACCGCTCGACAAACTCTCGAAGACCGAAAGTGACATTTCGGAGATGTACGAGATGCTCAAGCTCGAGCCATCCGCCGAAATCGAGGCCGAAACCGACTCGATGGCGATCCAGTTCCTCAAGGAGCTTGACGCCTATGAGTTGCAAACACTCCTCAATGGCGAGCACGACAGCCGTAACGCGATCGTCGAAATCAACGCCGGCGCCGGTGGGACGGAAGCGACCGACTGGGCCTCGATGCTCTACCGCATGTACATGCGCTGGACTCAATTGAAGGGTTACAAGGTCGAACTGCTCGGCGAAACCGAAGGCGACCAAACCGGCTACCGGTCGGTCCAGTTCCAGGTCACGGGTGACAACGCCTATGGCTACTTTAAGGCCGAGAACGGCGTCCACCGCCTCGTTCGCATCTCGCCGTTCGATGCCGCTTCGCGCCGCCACACGAGCTTCGTCAAGGTGGAAGTCCTGCCGGAAATCGAAGCCGGTGAGGTCCAGATCAACCCCGACGACCTGAAGGTCGAGACCCTCCGCGCCGGTGGCGCGGGTGGTCAGCACGTCAACAAGACGGAATCCGCGGTTCGAATCACCCACATTCCCACCGGAATCGTCGTTTCGTGTCAGAACGACCGGTCCCAGCACCAAAATCGCGATTCCGCGATGAAGGTTCTCGCCGCTCGGCTTGCCGAGCTGGAGCGAAAGAACATGGACGAGAAGATGAGGGCGCTACGCGGTGACACCGGTCCTGCCGAATGGGGACGCCAGATTCGCTCGTACGTGATGCAACCCTACACGATGGTGAAGGATCACCGAACTGGGTATGAGACCGGAAACGTCACAGGGGTGATGGACGGCGAAATTGATGGTTTCATCGAAGCCTTCCTTCGTAGCAATCCTTCCCCCGACGCGTTCATCGAATAACTATGCTTCTCTCACTCCTCGTCGCCGGAGCCCTTGCGCAGACCCCGGCCGGATTGCCTCCGGCCGCGCGTCCCGATTGGTCTCGCCGGGTCTTCCGGGTCACGGAGCTGATGAGCAAGGGCGACTTTGCCGCCGCTGCTTCCGACCTTGAGCTCGCGCCCTCCTTTCAACCCAAAATTGAATGGGACTGGAGTTCGGTGCCGGAGGCCGATCGCAAGTCGTGGCTCGACGCCCGTGCTAAAGCGGTAGCGAGCTGGAAGAAGGTCCTTCCCGAACTCGAGCCGACCTTCGGCTCGGCGGCAACGGGCCTTAAGGTGACGTTCTCAACCGAGTTGCCCGGCGGCCCTGTGCTCGTGAAGGCGAGCGAATCGGGGCTCAGCATCACGATTAGCCTGCGTCGCGGCACTCCAACGACGCCGGTCGCCTTCTCCACCGCATCCAACGACCTCATGTATGCCCTCGGGGTGGTGCTTGGGATCGACGATTCCCCTTCCCCGGGGACCGTGATGCGTCGAACCGGCCTCGCCCAAGAGACCGAGCTCGTGGTGGGATCGACCGAGGCCTACACCGCGCGGCGAAACATCGAGCTCGCCGACGAACTGCGCGCTCAGGTTCAAAACAAGGTCAAGCGCGGCGCGATCCGGCCGGTGCTCTTCTTCGATCCAAAGGTCGTCGATAAGGGCCAAGTCAGCCAAGGGGACCGACTTCCCTTCTCGATCCAGCTCACCAATCCCGGCAAGTCGACCCTCGAATACCGGTTCTTGCCCGATTGCGGCTGCTTTAGCTACACCCCGCCCGGAAAGCTCGAACCCGGGGAGAGCAAGCTCGTTCCGGTTCAGGTCGACACGACGGCGTTCTTCGGCGAACTCCGCCACAAGCTGTACATCCAAACCAACGACCCCGACCAACCCTCTGCGGCGGTCGAGTTCTCGGCTTATGTCCAGCCGCGCTATCGCTTCCTCTGGAAGAACCCGACTCCGGTGCTCGTCGCCGACGAAAAGCCGGTCACCGCAACCGCCTACCTCTTCTTCCCCAGCGGCACCATTCCACAGCTCCAGCGGGCAGTTTTTGCGGGACCTTCGGGTTCGGTCAAGTTCAAGCCGTGGAAGGGCCAACTCGCTGATCCGGGCATGAAGGAAACCGCCAAGCTGCGGCAGGGCTACGAGGTCACCGTCACTTTTGATCCCAAGGGCGCATACGGTCAGTCCGGATTTGTCATCGACGCCTACCTCGACGACCCCGTCTTCCGCGTGGTGCGGCTGAGCCAGATTTTCCAGAACGGGATCGCCGCGCTCCCCGCCCAGGTCTATCTCGGCGAGGCAACCGGCCCGCGTGAAGGCTCGTTCCTCGTGACGCGGCCCGGAAAGCCGTTCAAGGTGCTTCGCGTGAGCTGTGATTCGCCGAACTTCAAGTTCGAAAAGGTCCTCCAAGCCGATGGCGACTGGCGGATTTCGGTTCGCTACGACGGTAAGGCCAGCTCTGGCATGCAGACGGCGGTCGCGGTTGTCGTCACCGACGATCCGAAGCAAAAGCAGATCCGCGTGCCCGTCCAGGTGCTCGTCCCGTGATCCGCTGGGCGCTGCCCCTCGCCGGGGTGACGGCCCTTGCCCTCGCGGCGGGGTTCCGGTCGAGCGCGCCCGTGACGGTGGTGATCGGTGGAAATTCCTCGGGAGTTCTTTCGCCCTGCGGTTGCACAGCCCCGATGTCCGGCGGCATCAAGCGTAAGGCGCAATATGTCCGCAGCCTCGGCCCTCGAGCGATGTACCTTGAGAGCGGCGCTCAGATTCGCGGGACCGCACGCCAAGACGTGATCAAGGCCGAGACCCTCTCTGAAGCGTTCGCTTCGATGGGAGCGCGCGCGGTCGCGATCGGCCCCACCGAGTTTGCGGCAGGCGCGGGCCTCGTCCTCACGATGAACAACCTCTCGAAAGGGGCGGTGCTGTCAAGCGACGGCACCTTTGGTGCGCCGAGTGGCGTCCGCGACCTCGGCGAGCTCGAGGTCGTCGTGGCGGGCCCGGCTGATGCGTCCCTTCCGCCCGCCACCGACAAGCCGCGCGTCATTCTCTTTGATGGAGGGCTGAGCGAGGCGAAGTCCAGTGCAGCGGCAAAATCGCAGCCCGCGCTCATCGTCTTCCAGTCTCAGGGCGACCCAGTCGAGGAGCCGACCGTCGAGAACGGCGTTACCTACGTTTCCCCCGGCGACAAGGGCCGGATGCTGATCTCGCTGACGCTCGATGGCCGCACGGTCGGCAGCTTCCAACGAATCACGCTGGGACCCGAAGTGCCCGACGATCCCCAGGTGAAGCGGCTCTACCAGACCTACCTCAGCCGGATCACCACCGAAGACCTCCTCGGCAAGACCCTCCGCACCTCAAACGCGGCCTTTGTGGGAAGCAAGGCCTGCGCGTCGTGCCACGGCATCACCTATCAGAAGTGGAAAACCACCAAGCACGCCGATGCCTACCACTCGATTGAGGCGGTCGGCCATGGCCGCGATCCCGATTGCGTGAGCTGCCATGTCGTCGGAGTGACCAGCACCAAGGGCTTCCTCAGCCGAGCAAAAACGCCCGGACTCGCCAACGTCGGCTGTGAGAACTGCCACGGCGCAGGCCGGAATCACGCCAAGAACCCGAAGAAGTTCAAGTTGAGCAAAGGCGGCGAGAGGACCTGCCTGAGCTGTCACACCCCGGAAAACAGTCCAAACTTCGCCTTCCAGGAATACTGGAAGCGAATCCAGCACCGCTAACCGCGCGAAACAGTTAAACTCTTGGACTATGCCGGTGAGTTTCAACCTCGACTTCATCGCCGTCACCGAATCGGCTGCCCTTGAGGCCGCCAAATGGGTGGGAAAAGGCGACCGCAACGGAGCGGACCAGGCAGCCTGTGAAGGCATGCGTCGGGTGCTCAATGAGATAGAGATGCGTGGTGTCATTTGCATCGGTGAGGGCGAGCGCGACGAAGCGCCCATGCTCTACATCGGTGAGGAGGTGGGGACCGGCGAAGGCGAACAGGTCATGATCGCGGTCGACCCACTCGAAGGCACCAACCTTTGCGCCAACGGAACGCCCAACGCGATTGCGGTTCTTGCCGCCGCCCAGGTGGGCAAGGGCAAACTCATGGCCGCGCCCGACTGCTACATGGACAAGCTCGTCGTCGGTGCGGAGTGTCGTGGCGTTGTGGACATCACCCTCCCGCCGCGCATGAACGTTCGACTCATGGCGAAGGCGCTGGGTAAGGATGTTAGTGAGGTGACGATCGGAATTCTCGATCGACCTCGCCACGAGAAGTTGATCGCCGAGATCCGCGACGCCGGTGCGCGTGTCCAGCTCATCTCCGATGGCGACCTCAGCGTTGCCATTGCCGCGCTCGATCCCAATTCGGGAACGGACGCACTGATGGGCATGGGCGGTGCGCCGGAAGGCGTCATTACCGCCGCCGCCGTCCTTTGTTGGGGTGGCGAGATGCAAGCTCGGCTCAGCTTCCCGCGGGAAGGCCAGCGCGAACGTGCAGCGAAGATGGTGGAGGGCGACCTCGACCGTGTTTTCCATACCGAAGACCTCGCCTCGGGCGAAGTGATCTTTGCCGCGACCGGCATCACCCAGGGCGACATGCTCAAGGGTGTTCGCTATGGTCGTGGGTATGCGATCACCGAATCCATCGTGATGCGCTCGGCACAGGGCCTCATCCGTCGGACGGAAACCATGCACCTCGACCACGCTTAGGCCGGTATCCTTCACGGCATGAGTTCGGCTCTACGCACGGTTCTTTACGATGCCCACGTCGCTGCGGGTGGGCGCATGGTCGAGTTTGCGGGGTACGACATGCCCGTTCAATACGACTCGGTCATCGCCGAATCCAAGGCGGTGCGCGAGGGCGCGGGCATGTTCGATGTCAGCCACATGGCGCGCCTGATCTTCAAGGGCGAGCGCGTCCTCGAGTTCCTTGAGCACATCACGACGAACGACGTTTCGAAGCTCGTCGATGGCCAGGGCCAGTATTCGATCCTGCCGAACTTTGAAGGTGGCGCGGTGGACGACATCATCGTCTACCGGCTCGAAGCGACTAAGTTCGCGATGGTCGTGAATGCGAGCAACCACGCCAAGGACGTCGCCTGGATGAAGGCGCAGAACACCTTTGGCGTCGAGATCACCGACGAAACCGAGCTGACCTCGATGATCGCGGTCCAGGGTCCGCGCGCGGTCGATCTGCTCGCCGAGCACTCGGACGCCTTTGATCAGTTCAACAGCGCAGTCGCCTTTGGCATCGTCGAAGCGGCGATCGAAGGCATCCCTGTGTTCGCCGCCCGGTCGGGCTATACCGGCGAAGACGGTTATGAGCTGATCGTCAATAACGAGCACGCGGTCGCGCTTTGGGACACCCTCGTCGACCTCGGCGTGAAGCCCTGCGGACTAGGCGCGCGCGACGTTCTTCGGGTGGAAGCTGGTCTGCCGCTCTATGGCCATGAGCTCGGCGACGACATGAGTCCGATTGCCGCTGGCCTCGGCTGGGTGGTCTCGAAGACCAAGGCATTCATCGGCTTAGAGCACTACAATGCGGCCCGTGCGAACGGGACGGCGACCAAGCTCCAAGGCGTGCGGCTGAGTTCCAAGCGCCTCATTGCCCCCGGCATGAAGGTCTTTGTTGATGGAGAGGAAGTCGGCGAGGTCAGCAGCGGCGTCTTTTCCCCGCTCCTCGATTGCGGCATTGCCTTCGTCTTCATCGACTCCGCGATTGCGCTCGGCACGCCGTGCGAGATTGAAGTCCGCGGCAAGATGGAGCCCGGCACCGTGGTGAGCAAGCGGTTCTACAAGCGAGCCTGAACTTCTCCATCCCGACAAAAAGAAAGGCCCCGACTTTCGTCGGGGCTTTCTTTTTCCCGCCGGCCTTGGGCGAGGCCGGTTGAGAGGGAAGGAGGATATGCGTCACTGGTTCTAACGCGCGAACCCCCGTGGGGGTTCCGTCGGTTTTTTGTTAAGGATTTCGGGCGGGCCTTTCTGCCCAGCGCCAGGTTCAAATCCGGGCGAAGTTCGGCCGGTCGGTCGCGGTGAGGGGGTCCTCGTCGCTGACGATGATGTCGGCATGGGCGCCGGAATTCAGGTGTCCAAGGTCGTCGTCGCCGTTGGGTCCGCCCGTCCACTCGGTCGCGGCGCGGAGCGCTTCCTCGCGGGTGAGGTTCTCGGCGGGGTCAAAGCCTTCGGGTCTTGCCGATGCGGTCCGGACCGAAAGCCACGGGTCGCCGAGGACGATGGGCCGGTCGGAGCTGAGGCTCAGCCGCAGGCCCGCGTCAACAATGGATCGGAACCGCTTGAGCTTGGAGGCTCGCTCGGGTCCGAGTTGGGCGATGTACGCGTGGGGGAATCGGTGCAAGAACTCGGGCTGCATCGTGACCCACGGGTTCAAATCCGCCATCCGGGCGATCTGTTCGTCGCTGAGCAGCATCGCGTGCTCGATGCGATGCTTGGAAGGATCAGGGCAAGCCTCGTAAGCGTCCATAACGAGGTCAACCGCGTAGTCGCCAATCGCGTGGATCGCAACCTGATAGCCTGCCTCGTCGGCGACTCGCACCATCTCGGAAAGCCTCGACGGCCGGTACATCAGCTGCCCGCTCACCGGGGCGTCCACCGGCGCGTGCTTCTTGGCGTCGTTTGCATGGCGGCTGAGGATCAACTCGCTCGGCTTGCGGCCGGTGTAACTGCCGTAGATCGCGGCGGTCGCGCTACCAATTGCGCCGTCGGCGAAGATCTTGATCCCGGCGACCTTGCATCGAGACGTGTCAATGGATCGGTTAAACGCCTCGAGGTCCACCGCGCTCGCCCGAGGGCCGAGCCGACGCGACCACTGGACATACAGCCTCGTCCGCACCTTGCAGCCCGCCTCGGCAGCGAGCCGATAGGCCTCGAGCTCTCGCTCCAGGTCGAACCGACCCGTCATCATGTCGCTCGCGGTGGCGATTCCGAACTCCGCCATCGCCTCACCCGCGCGCAAAATCGCGGCGACCATCTCTTCGAGCGAGGGCAAAGGTGCGGCGGCGGTGACCCGCTCGTGGGCGGCTTCGAGGAGGAGTCCGGTGAACTCACCCACTTCGTTCCGGACGTATTCCCCGCCGTCGGGGTCCTTTTCGTCGGCGGCGATCCCCGCCTCGCGAAGGGCGGCCGAATTCGCGACGCTTGCATGTCCGTTCACATGGCGAAGGAGAATCGGCACCGTCGAGGACACCGAATCGAGTTGCGCACGCGAAAGGTGGACCCCGCCCGGAAGGCGGTTCTGGTCATAGTGGACGGCTTGGAGCCAGCGCCCGGGCTGAACCTCCGGGAGCGCATCGCGCAAGACGTCGAGCATTGCATCGGGCTCAGAAAGCCCGGAAAGGGTCGGGCGAGTGAGGTCGAGCCCGGTGGGAAGGATGTGGCAGTGGTTGTCGACGAAGGCCGGTAGCAGAAATTTGCCGCCGAGGTCTTCTCCGCCCGCGACCACGCCCGAAACCCGCTCGACCACCCTCCCATTTTCGAGGATGATCGAGCTGAGTTCGCGGTCGAACCCCCAACGGAAGTTCGACAGGACGCGCTTCATTTACTTGAAGAAGTCGAACGACTGGAGTCGGTCGCGCACGCCAGCCAGGAACTTGCCCGCGATCAGGCCGTCGATGAGGCGGTGATCGTAGGTCAGGACCAGGTGCATGATGCTGCGAATCGCGATCATGTCGTTCACGATGACCGGCTGCTTGGTGATGCCATAGGCACCGAGGATGCCCGACTGCGGAGCATTGATCATCGGGGTGCCGAACAGCGCGCCATAGGTGCCGGGGTTCGTCAGGGTGAAGGTTCCGCCCTGGACGTCGGCGACCGAAAGCTGGTTCGCGCGGGCCTTCTTTGCGATCGCGTCGAGGTCACGAGCGATGTCGATCAGCGACTTCGTGTGGCAGTCTCGGATAACGGGAACGATGAGCCCCTCGTCGCCCTTCGCACCGAGCGCAACCGCGACACCGATGTGGACGCCCTTGGTCTTGATGACCTGGCCATCTTGGAGGCTGGCGTTGAGCAGCGGCAGTTCGAGGAGCGTCTCCGCGAGCGCCTTGACGAAGAACGGCGTGTAGGTGAGCTTGACTCCGTATTGAGCAAGGAACGCATCCTTGTTTCGGTCGCGGAACTCGACCATCGAGGTGACGTCAACTTGGGTGACCGTCGAAACCGTCGGGACCGCCGCGCTGCGCACCATCGCATCGGCGATCATCTTGCGCATGCCGACGAGCGGGGTGACTTCCTGGTCAGGACCGACGAGCAGCGGGGTGGTCGAAGGCTTGACTTCGATCTTGGGTGCCGTTGCCGCGGCGGGAGCCGACGACCGTCCGCCTGCAAGATAGCCTTCGAGGTCCTTCTTAGTGACCCGACCGCCATGACCCGTGCCCGCGATGCCCGCGAGTTCGGAGTCGGAAACTTGATTCTGCTTGGCGATGCTGCGGACGACCGGCGTGTACCACTTGCGCTCGCCATTCGCCGAGGTGCTCAGCGGGGCAGCGTCAGCCTTCGGGGCTTCGGCGGTGGCAGCGGCAGGAGCCTCGGCAGCGGGTGCCTTCGCTTCGGGGGCAGACGTGGCCGCAGCCGCGCCCTTGCCGTCATCGATGATTCCCATCGCGGCAAACACTTGGACTTGCTCGCCCTCAGGGATGATGATCTTGGAGAGGACGCCGGAGGCGGGAGCCTGAAGTTCCGTGTTGACCTTATCGGTCATGATCTCGACAACGGGTTCGTCCTCTTTGACGTAATCGCCTTCTTTCTTGAGCCAGCGACTTACCGTGCCTTCATGCACAGACTCGCCCAGCTCGGGCATCAGAATCTCGACGGCCATACGCTCAATTCTACCGTTCAAATCCTTGGAAAGATGCACGGTGAGGAGATGGGGCCTCGCGGGTACCCTCAAGGTCATGAGCCTTGGCGTTTTTTCCTACCCATTGCCAACCAACGAACCCGTCCTGAGCTATGCCCCAGGCTCGCCCGAACGAGCCGCGCTCAAGGCCAAGCTCGCCGAGCTGAAGTCTCAGCAGGTCGATCTTCCGATGATCATCGGCGGTGCCGAGATTCGCACTGGAAACACGAAGCGAATCGCTCCGCCCCACGAGATCGCCCACACGCTCGGTCAGTTCCACGTCGGTGACCGGTCGCATGTCGAAATGGCGATTGAGGCCGCCCTCGTCGCGCGCCAGAAGTGGGCAGAAACGCCGTGGGAAGAGCGGGCCGCCATTTTCCTCCGCGCCGCCGACCTCATCGCGACCAAGTACCGCACCTTGATGAACGGCACCACGATGCTCGGCCAGTCGAAGAACTGCTACCAGGCCGAAATCGACAGCGCCTGCGAGATCATCGACTTCCTGCGATTCAACGTCCACTTCCTCGACGACATTTATCGGCATCAGCCCATCAGCGGCCCCGGCATGCACAACCGCATGGAATACCGACCGCTGGAAGGCTTTGTTCTCGCGATCACACCGTTCAACTTCACTGCAATCGGTGGCAACCTGCCTACGAGCGCGGCGATGGCGGGCAACGTGGTGGTTTGGAAGTGCGCCAACACCCAGGTGCTCAGCGCACACGCCTTCATGACCGTGCTCCAAGAAGCGGGACTCCCTGCGGGCGTCATCAACCTCGTGACCGTCGACGGTCCGACCGTCGGCGACGTTTGCTTGAACCACCCTGACTTCGCGGGCGTCCACTTCACGGGTTCAACCGGCGTGTTCAACGGCATGTGGAAGACGATCGGCGCGAACATGGGCAAGTACAAGTCGTATCCGCGCATCGTCGGCGAAACCGGCGGCAAGGACTTCGTCTTCGTCCACCCCTCGGCCCAGGTCGATGTGGCGGTGACCGCCCTGCTGCGCGGTGCCTTTGAGTATCAGGGCCAGAAGTGCTCCGCTGCCTCGCGCGCTTACCTTCCCAGCAACCTCGCGAAGGAGATCCTCGACAAGCTCGTCGCGGGCGTTAAGACGTTCAAGGTCGGTTCGGTGGAGGACTTCTCCTGCTTTGTGAACGCGGTGATTGATGAGCGTGCGTTCGACAGCATCGCAAGCTACATCGACCGCGCCAAGGCCGATCCTGATGTCGAAGTGCTCGTCGGTGGCACCTACGACAAATCGGTGGGCTACTTCATCCAACCCACGGTCCTCCTGACGAACAATCCGCAGTCGCTCACGATGTGCGAAGAGATCTTTGGCCCCGTGCTGACGATCCACGTTTATGACGAGAACGATGTCGAGGGTGCCCTGACCCTTTGCGACACGACGTCGCCCTACGCACTCACGGGTGCCTTTCTGGCCCAGGATCGAGCCGCGATTGAGCACGCCACGAAGCGGCTTCGCAACTCGGCGGGCAACTTCTACATCAACGACAAGCCGACCGGCGCGGTGGTGGGTCAGCAACCGTTTGGCGGGGCGCGCGCTTCGGGAACCAACGATAAGGCGGGTTCACAGCTCAACCTCTACCGCTGGATCTCGGCGCGGACGATCAAGGAAACCTTCAATCCTCCCGTCGATTACCGCTACCCGTTCCTCGCGGAATAAGCCCTCGCGCAAAGAATGAAGCCCGGCGGTCCCATGTTCCGCCGGGCTTCATTTCTGTTTGGGGAGCCTTACTGTACGGGGCTTAGCGCATCACGCCGGAGAGGACGGTAAGTCCTTCCGAGTTCACGACGGTCACTTGGGTTCCGCTCGGGATCGAAGGCAGCGGCTGGGTGTTCCATCGCTGCTTGAGTGAGATCCGACCGAGGGGGGTCGCGGTCTGGGTCGACGAGATCGAGCTGCCGACGGTGATCGTGTAGATGCCGTTTGCCTTGAGGTTCTCGGCTTCAACTTGAAGCTCGGCCTGGACTTCGCCCGGCTTGATCACCTGCTTGTAGCGGGCTTTGCCCTTTCCGAGCGGTCCGGTGAGGTTGGTCGAAAGACCCGACGTTTGTGCGACGGCAAGAAGGGCCATTCCCAGGCCAAGTGCGATCAGGATGTTCTTTTTCATGGTTGTCTCCAATTGAATCGAGCGTCAAAAGTTGAAGCTCACAGGTTTGGAGAGGCAGGTTCGAATGCCTGTGATACACTCCTTTTTCGGATGGACCTCGAATCCTTAGAACGTTGGTTTGAGAGAAGCCGGCGTGGGGACGTCCGCGCTTGGGCGAAGCTCGTCGATTCCCTGTCGGGCATCGTCATGGCTGCCATCCGTCGGGCCCGACTTTCTCGTGAGGACGGCGAGGACATCTTTGGCCTCACGATGGCCACCTTGTATCAGAACCTCGACCGCATCGAGTCGGGAGCGGCTTTGCCCGGTTGGATCGCGCGGGTGGCGACCCGCGAGGCAATTCGCCGGTCTCAGGCGACCAAGGCCAAGTCCACCGACGAACTCAATGAAGATTGGATGGGCTTTAGCGAAGAGGATGTGAGCGGTGCGCTGCTCGCCAGTGAACGCGCCGACACCGTTCGGACCGCGCTAACCCAGCTCAACCCCACCTGCCAGCTGCTCCTCACCAGCCTCTTTTCCGACGACCCCGTGCCCTATGACGATCTCGCCAAAAGGGCCGGCATTGCGATCGGCTCAATTGGTCCCAAGCGCGCGCGGTGTTTGAACGCGCTTCGACAAATCCTGGAATCAAATCCGCTTTTTGCTGAATCAAGCCAGACCACGCCCACCTCCTAGGACTCAGACATGAACGAACAACGCAAGCTTGAGATACTGGAAGCCGCCTTGGAGGGCTTGGATCCCAACCCGACGTGGAGCGAGGCCGAACTGGCCCTATTCGCTTCCGCCCGGGGGCTCGTTGACGACCTCTCGCTCTCGCAAGCCAAGGCCCCACAAGCCTGGATCGACCGCGCCGTTTCGCTCATGCCCGGTCGCCTCGTGAGGTTCATGGCGAGCCTTCGGGCTCAACCGCAGACCGCAACTCGTGGTGGCGTGGCTCGCCACGTCGAATTTGAGGCGCCCGACTTCCTCGTTCGGCTCGAATTGGGTCAAGACCGCCAGGTCCGCGGGCGACTCCCGGAAGGCTGGGAGGTCACCGACACCAACGATCAAGCGATTGAGGTTGCGGGCGGACGATTTTCGACTCAACTCGCAAGCGATGAGGTCGGCCTTGTCTTTAGCCGCTCCGAGATAGAGGTCACCCTTTCGGCGGAGGCCCTGAGGGCAGCCCGCGAGGGATGAGCATGGACGCGATGACCTGGGCAGACGCCCTCATCGCGGCATCGTCCACCGCTGATTCCAAGCGACTCGCGAGCGATGCGCCCCCAGGCGCGGGTGCGGCCTTGTTCCAACGGCTGGCGGTTGCGGTGGGTGCGAGCCCAACCGAAGCGCTGGCGGTGGCGAGGAAGGCGCGATTTCTCCCCCCGGTGGACCGTCCGTGGCAGCTCCGAGCCCGTGCGGTGGAGCATCGCCTGACCGGAAATTGGTCAGCGAGCGCAAAGGCGTTCCTCGCGGCGGGCGAGGCCTGCTCCGATCCCACCCAGGGCCTGATTTTTTCGATTGGCGCGATCGATTCCCTTGCACGAGCGGGCAAGCAGCGCTCGGCGACCTCTTTGGGTCAGCGCATCGCGAAGGGTCTCCGACAAGCAGGAGAGCATGGGCAGGCGGGCCGCGCGTTGTTGAATGTTGGCAATGCGCTGCTCTGGGGTGACCGCCACCGCGAGGCGGAGCCGATCTACCAGCAAGCCCTTGAGGCCCTCGACGGCACCGACTTTCGGGCTGAGTTCGCCGCCGCCAAGGTTGGGCTCTCCACCGCCGCGATCTTTGTCCGCTCACCCCGCGAGTGCCTTCGGCTCGCCGAGGAGGCCGAAGCCGACCTCGAAGCGCTTGGCCTCACCGCTTACGCCGTCCAGGCGAGGATTAACCGTGGCCACGCCCTGCTTCGCATGGGTCAGCCGGACCGCGCGATCCTCGTCTTTGCCGCAATCCGCGAAGAGGTCCCGCCTGATTCGTTTGACTTCGCGCGGGTCGGTCAGTATCTGGGCGACGCCTACCTTTGGCTCGAACTCGAAACCGAGGCCGAGGCCGCCTACCGCTCTGCGGTTGATGCGCCCGGTATCCGCCAGATTCATCTGAGCGCGGCGAACTGCCGTCTCGGACTCGCGGAGGTCGCCTTGCGCCGGGAGCAATCCGAGCGCGCCCGCGCACTCTTTCGCGAGGCGAGGCGTGACTACAAGGCTCACGGCAACGAGTCGTTTGTTCTCATGGCCGAGCTCGGGGTCCTGAAGGCAAAAGTCGCCTTGGGCGAATCGCCGACGGCGAAGACCTTCCAGACGCTCTTGAGCGGTCTTGAACGGAAAAAACTCTGGCAACCGCTCGCCGAAACCCTCATCCTGTGGGCAAGGGTCGCCCCGCTCGACCAGGCGATTGCCCTCGCCCGCCGGGCGAGCAGGCTCATCCAGTCTCGCGGCATGCTGAACCTGGCGTGGATGCCATCGGCGGTCCTCGCCGA
>JAFDWR010000002.1:0-372410 GCA_018268355.1 Armatimonadota bacterium
TACGGCCGCCATTCACCAGGGCTTCGATTCAATGCTTCGCTTACGCTGACATCTCCTGTTAACCTACTGGCATTGGGCAGGCGTCAGCCCCTATACATCGGTTTTCACCTTAGCAGAGACCTGTGTTTTTGGTAAACAGTCGCCTGGGCTGCTTTGCTGCGGCCCCTTGCGGGGCACCCCTTCTTGCGAACTTACGGGGTCAATTTGCCTAGTTCCTTAACGAGAGTTCTCTCGAACGCCTGAGTCTCCTCGACTCACCCACCTGTGTCGGTTTACAGTACGGTCAGATATAAGATTAACGCTGCGGGGATTTTCTAGGCCCCCCTCAGTTCCACTTCGTTTGCTCCGAAGAGCGCCCTTCGCCGGGATCGGCCTTTACGCCCAACTCTCATCGGGCCCAGCCTCCTCCTAGCCCGGAACAACCAACGGTCCGGGATGGAACTTCAAGAAGCGTCTTCCCATGGCTCTTATACCTGGGTCCAGAATATCTACTGGATGTCCATCGGCTACGCCTTCTGGCCTCACCTTAGGGACCGCCTAACCTCCGTCTGACGAACATAGCCGGAGAAACCTTGGGTTTTCGGCGCACAGGATTCTCACCTGTGTTATCGCTACTCATGCCTGCATTCTCACTCGTGTCCGCTCCACCAGTGCTTACGCTCTAGCTTCACTGCTGAACACGACGCTCCCCTACCGATCATCTTACGATGATCCCGAAGCTTCGGGAGTGGACTTTAGCCCCCTTACATTATCCGCGCAAGATCACGTTCGGCCAGTAAGCTGTTACGCACTTTTTAAAGGATGGCTGCTTCCAAGCCAACCTCCTGGCTGTTTACGCGATCTCACATCGTTTCACACTTAGTCCACGTTTAGGGCCCTTAGCTGTCGATCTGGATTGTTTTCCTTTTGACTACGGATCTTATCACTCGCAGTCTCACTGCCTTGCTAATTCCTGGGTATTCGGAGTTTGGTTGGGTTCGGTAAGCGGGTAAGCCCCCTAGCCCATTCAGTGCTCTACCCCCCAGGAACAACGCAAAACGCTGCACCTCAATGCATTTCGGGGAGAACCAGCTATCTCTGCATTCGATTGGCATTTCACCGGACTTACCACAGCTCATCCCGAGATTTTTCAACATCAATGAGTTCGGCCCTCCATGGTGTGTTACCACCACTTCAGCCTGGCCATGGCAAGATCATGCAGTTTCGGGTCTGCCGATGCTGACTTGACGCCCTATTCGGACTCGATTTCTCTCCGCCTCCGTGTCTAAAACACTTAAGCTTGCCAACACCGACAACTCGCAGGCTCATTCTGCAAAAGGTACGCCATCACGCAGGTCCGGATTGCTCCGAACATAGCGCTCTGACTGTTTGTGGGTCGTACGATTTCAGGTTCTATTTCACTCCCCTACCCGGGGTTCTTTTCACCTTTCCCTCACGGTACTGGATGCACTATCGGTGACAAGGCGTATTTAGGCTTACGCAGTGGTCTGCGCAGGTTCACACGGGGTTCCACGTGCTCCGTGCTACTCAGGTACCACCTGAAATTGGGTTTGGTTTTTAGCATACGAGGCTATCACTCTCTACGGCCGGACTTTCCAATCCTGTTCTGTTAACCTTATCAATCCCTTTTCAAACCCCTCGAACTGAACCCAAAGGCTCAATTCGAGGAAGTGGTTTGTGGTGGCCCTACAACCCCGGTTGGCAAGCCAACCGGTTTGGCCATTTCCGCTTTCGCTCGCCGCTACTTACGGAATCTCATTCGATTTCTTTTCCTCTGGTTACTTAGATGTTTCAGTTCACCAGGTGCCCTCTACACACCCTATGTGTTCAGATGTGAGTGACAGAGTATTGCTCTGCCGGGTTTCCCCATTCGGATATCCGCGGATCATCGCTTTTGTGCAGCTCCCCGCGGCGTTTCGCCGCTTACGCGTCCTTCTTCGGCGCCTTGTCCCTAGGCATTCGTCGTACACCCTCTTAAGCTTCGAAATTTTCTCTCGCTCTTTCGAGTGCTCGATACATGCTTCTCAATTCACCACTATGCGATTGTCAAGGTTCTTGTCTTCGGCTGCTGGTCCGTTTTGGTCCAGCGGCAAGGGGAAATGATACCAGTCCGCCCCCTCCACGTCAAGCCTTACGAGAAGAAATTTCGGAAATTCTTGACCGGGTCCTCGTGGTGCTCAGCTTTTCCCCGTAAAACCTACACTCAGGGTCAGCCGATCGTCAGGCCGGCCTTGTTCCAGTCCTCCAAGAATCGCTGCAGACCCGAGTCGGTCAGCGGGTGCTTGAACAGCATCTGGAGGATCTTGAACGGCATCGTCGAAACGTGCGCGCCTGCCTCCACCGCCTTCACCACATGCAGCGGGTGCCGGATCGAGGCCGCCAAGACCTCGCTTTCAAAGCCGTACTCGTGCACCATGCGCACCGTGTCGGCCACCGCCACCATGCCGTCGTCGCTGATGTCGTCCACCCGGCCCACGAAATTCGAGATATACGTCGCCCCCGCCTTCGCCGCAAGCAAAGCCTGCGACACGCTGAAAACCAGGGTCACGTTAGTCCGAATCCCCTTGTCCGAAAGGAACTTCACCAGGCGGATGCCCGGCTCGATGAGAGGAACCTTCACCACGATCTGCTCGTGCCAGCTCGCAATCTCAAGGGCCTCCTTGACCATCGATTCATAGTCCGTGGCGACGACCTCCGCGCTGATGTCGCCTCCCGGCATCAGTTCGCAAATCTTCAAAACGGTCTCCTTGAATCCCTTGCCGCTCTTAGCGATCAACGTTGGATTGGTGGTCACGCCATCGATGACGCCCCACTCCGCAGCAAGACGAACTTCTTCGATGTCCCCAGTGTCGACAAACAGCTTCATGACGATCCAAGGGTACCCGTTGCCCTCCGTGCCACCCCTTGACCTGTGACCGACTTTCGGCAATAGTGGCGGAGTGCTCGAACTCCAAGACACGATTGTCGCCTGCATCACCGGCCCCGGCCGCTCCGCCGTGGCCGCCATACGCCTCAGCGGAAGCGACGCCTGGACCATCGCGAGCCGCCTCTTTACGCCCTGGCCCTCCTTCCCCGTTCCGCGCCACGCCTATTACGGCCGGTTCAAGAACAACGACGATGGCCTCTTGATCCTCTTTGAATCGCTGCGCAGCTACACCCGCGAAGCCACCGCCGAGCTCTTCATCCATGGTTCGCCTGCCTCGGTTCGGTCGCTGATCGAAGAAACGATTGCCCATGGCGCACGCCTCGCCGAACCCGGTGAGTTCACCCGCCGCGCCTTCCTCCACGGTCGGCTCGACCTGACTCAAGCCGAAGCGGTGCGCGATACCATCGAAGCGGAGACCGAAGCCCAGCTCCGAAACGCGTTTCGAAACCTCGATGGCGCCCTCACGAAGGCATTTCATTCGATCCGCGAGGGAGCGGTTGCCATCCTCGCCGAGATCGAGGCCCATGTCGACTTCAGCGAGGACCTACCGCCCCTCGATCGAAATCAAATGGCGGGCAAGGTCGTGGATCAGCGCCTACGGGTGGATAGCCTTCTCGGCACCGCCAACCAAGGCGAAATCTTGCGCTCTGGATTCCGCGTGGCGATCCTTGGCCGCCCAAACGCCGGGAAGTCAACGCTCCTGAACACGCTCCTCGGTCGCTCGCGCGCCATCGTCTCTGAAACCCCAGGCACCACCCGCGACTTCCTCGAAGAGCGCATCGACGTTGCCGGGCTGCCGGTCGTGCTGATCGATACTGCGGGTCTTCGCACCTCAAACGACCCCATCGAGGCGGAAGGCATCGACCGATCCCGCACGGAATCCCAACATGCCCAGCTGCGGCTCTACCTCTTCGAATCCTGGACCCCGGAAGACGACGCCGAGTGGCGAGCGCTTCCCTCCCCCAAGCTGAAGGTGCGGACCAAGGTCGACCTCGCGACCAGCACCGCCGCAGGCGAAGACCTCAAGGTGTCGTGCATGACGGGCGAAGGACTCGAGGACCTGAACCAAGCGCTCCTCCGCGTCGCTGACCTCACCGACACCGCGACCATCCTCCCGCGCCACCAACCAATCCTGCGTGCCGTTCGCGATCATCTCAATGAGGCCGAGCAAAGCCTGCGCGGGTCACGACCGCTGGACCTGGCTTCGGTGAGCCTACAAGCCGCCGTCCATGAACTCGGAAAGCTGATTGGCGAAACCGCAACGGCGGACATTCTGGACGAGGTCTTCGGTACCTTTTGCCTCGGCAAGTAGTTTCAATTAGGCTCGTTTGATACCAATAATTGCTCCGCACAGCACAAACATTGCCCCCTGTCAGCCATTTCCTGCGATCCAGTTGACAAGAATTGGCGTTTTGTCCACGCGCCGACATCCCAATGCTTTTAGTACGACGAAAGTCGTAGAGGTTGGGATCAAAACTTATGATGGACATTTCGATTCAACGGGTCGGTTCACCTATGGCGTTTCGGGGGCTCATTCCTTCGATTGACTCCAAATCAGTAACCGCCCAGTTTGCGCTGCGGCCGAGGATGGACAAGGGTGACCTTTGCGTCCTCAGCATCTGGGACCCCCAGGAGCAGGCAGCAACGGTGCGCGTCGAAGAGGTTCGTCCAAGTCGTGTGGGAACGCTGACGGACGTGGTGCTTACGTTGGTTGGAGAGTTCGTGCCGGTCAATCGGCGTTCCCATGCCCGCCACGTCGTCCCGAGCGTCAATGCCAGCGTCCGACGTGCCGGCACTGAGTTCGATGTTCAACTCATCGACCTTTCACGCGGTGGCTGCGGCTTCTACTCCGAAAGGCCTCTCTGCCAGGACGAGGTGTTCGAGATCACGCTCCACAGCCCGTCTGGCCGACGCTCGGTCAGCGCGACGGCCAAGCACTGCACGATGTCGAGTCTGGTGAAAGGCTACTTCCGCATCGGTTGCCAATTCCAAGAAGAACACAGCTTTGAACGCGAGGGCTGGCTCAAAACCCCATAGGATCCTCCCAGACCGCCTGCAGAGCTCCGGCAACCCGCGAGGGTCCGGGGCTTTTGCATTTTAGCGGAACAGATTCGGGGCGAGATGCGTTATCATTATGTGTGTACGGTGATTTGAGCCTACTACACTAAAGCCAAAATGCGATTTGACAAACTCACCATCCGCGCCCAAGACGCCATCCAGGACGCCCAGAACCTTGCGACCGAGTTCCGACACTCGAACATCGATGCCGAGCACCTCCTGCTCGCGATGTTGACCCAAGAAGATGGGATCGCCGCGCCCCTTTTGGAGCGACTGGGCTCCAGCCCCACGCGCGTCATCGAGAACCTGAAGAAGGAGCTCTCGAACATGCCGGCGGTGCAGGGTTCGGCTAGCTACGGGGCGAATCTCTCGGGACGACTCACCAGCCTCGTAAACGTGGCCTTCAACGACGCCAACAAGATGGGCGACGAGTTTGTTTCGACCGAACACTTCCTCCTTGGCATGGTCGACGATTCCGGCGTGGCGGGCAAGCTGCTTCGCGCCGAAGGCATCAAGCGCGACGCCCTCGAGAAGGCAGTTTCCACCCTGCGCCAGGGCCGAAAGATCGAGGATCAGCACGGCGAAGACCGCTATCAAGCGCTTGAGAAGTACGGCATCGACATGACCCGGCGGGCCGCCGAAGGCAAGCTCGACCC
The DNA here is from genome assembly GCA_018268355.1 of Armatimonadota bacterium. Lineage (GTDB taxonomy): Bacteria > Armatimonadota > Fimbriimonadia > Fimbriimonadales > Fimbriimonadaceae > JAFDWR01. The sequence goes on from JAFDWR010000002.1 coordinate 5,641, forward strand.
CGTCATCGGTCGCGACGAGGAGATTCGCCGCGTCATCCAGGTCCTCAGCCGCCGAACGAAGAACAACCCCGTCCTCATCGGCGAACCCGGCGTTGGAAAGACCGCCGTCGTTGAAGGGCTTGCCCAGCGCGTGATGAAGGGCGATGTCCCCGAATCGCTGCGCGGCAAGTCAGTGATTGCGCTGGACCTCGGTGCTCTTGTTGCGGGTGCGAAGTACCGCGGCGAATTCGAGGATCGACTCAAGGCCGTCCTCGAAGAGATTTCGAAGGCGGAAGGCCGCATCGTGCTCTTCATCGATGAGCTCCACACCCTGGTCGGTGCGGGCAAGGCGGAAGGCGCGATGGACGCCGCCAACATGCTCAAGCCGATGCTTGCCCGTGGCGAGCTCCGCTGCATTGGCGCGACCACCCTCGACGAGTATCGCAAGTACATCGAAAAGGATGCCGCCCTCGAGCGACGATTCCAACAGGTGCTCGTTGACGAGCCGACGGTCGAAGAGACGATCTCGATCCTGCGTGGACTAAAGGAGCGCTACGAGATCCACCACGGCGTGCGGATCACCGACAGTGCCCTCGTCGCCGCCGCCACCCTCAGCCAACGGTACATCACCGAGCGATTCCTCCCCGACAAGGCGATTGACCTCGTCGACGAGGCCGCGAGCAAGCTGAAGATGGAGATCGACAGCGTCCCTTCGGAGATCGACGAAGTCGAGCGTCAGATTGCCCAACTTGAGATCGACCGTCTTGCCCTGCGCAAGGAAGAGGACGCCGCGAGCCAAGAGCGACTCGCCCAAACCGAGCGACGCCTCGCCGACCTCACCGAAAAGGCTCAGGCCCTCCGCGCCGAATGGTCGAACGAAAAGGCAGGCATCGAGGAGATTCGCAAGTTGAAGGGCGAGCTGGATTCGTTGCGCCAATCGCTCGAAGTCGCCCAGCGCGACGCCGATTGGGCCAAGGCTTCCGAGATTCAATACGGGCTCATCCCCGCCGTCCAACGCCAAATCGACGAGAAGTCGAACGCGGTCGCGGCCCAAGACGGCAAGAGCCCGATGCTGAAGGAGATGGTCGATTCGGACGACATCGCCGCCGTTGTCAGCAAGTGGACGGGCGTCCCCGTGAGCAAGCTGCTCTCGGGCGAAATGCAGAAGCTGCTCTCGATGGAGAGTGCTCTGGAAGAGCGCGTCATCGGCCAGAGCGAGGCGATCTCCGTCCTCAGCGATGCGGTTCGCCGGGCCCGCTCCGGCCTCAGCGACCCCCACCGACCGATCGGCAGCTTCCTCTTCTTGGGACCCACCGGCGTCGGAAAGACGGAGACCGCCAAGGCCCTCGCCGAGTTCCTCTTTGATGATGAGCGAGCGATGGTCCGCATCGACATGAGCGAGTACAGCGAGAAGCACTCGGTGGCGCGGCTCATCGGTGCCCCTCCCGGATACATCGGCTTTGACGAAGGTGGCCAGCTCACCGAAGCGGTGCGCCGCCGACCGTACAGCGTCATCCTGCTCGACGAAGTGGAAAAGGCCCATCCGGAGATATTCAACGTCCTCCTTCAGGTCCTCGACGACGGTCGCATGACCGACGGTCAGGGCCGAACGGTGGACTTCAAGAACTCGGTGATCCTGCTCACAAGCAACCTCGGCAGTCAGTTCTACGCCGACCCGATTGCGGCGAGCGAGCACTGGGACGAGACCAAGCGCAACGTGATGGACGTGGTGCGCGGATTCTTCCGACCCGAGTTCATCAACCGACTCGACGACGTGATCATTTTCCGATCGCTCCAGGCGAACGACATCAAGCGGATCGTCACGATTCAGCTCGACCAGCTTCAGGAGCGGCTCCGCGAACGAAGAATCACCCTCAAGGTCAGCGATGAGGCCATTGTTCAGCTCGCAAGTGCAGGGTTTGACCCGGTCTATGGCGCACGTCCGCTCAAGAGGGCGATCCAAGCCTCGCTGATGAATCCGCTCGCCCAGGCCCTCCTGCGCGGCGACATCCGCGACGGCCAAACCGTGACCGTGGACTACTCGGCGGGAGCGTTCCACTTCGTGCCTGCCGAGACTCCGGTCGAAGCGTAAAATCTCCCTTGGGGCTGGCCTATCGCCGGCCCCAAAATTCGTGTATCGTGGAGGGGATGAACCGTTCCCTGCTCGTTGCGTGTCTCGCCGTCGTTTGCGGCGTCATCGCTCCCCATCAGGCCCTTGCCCAAACACCGGGCGGCAAGCCGGCCGCTGCTCCCGAGCCACCCAAGCGCGACCCGAAGTCACTTGACTACGAAAAGGCGGTCAAGGACCTCAAGCGGATCGACGGTGCCTGGACGCTCTACATTCGAAAGAAGGAAATCCTCCTTGAGCTCCCCGAGTCGAAGCTCGGCCAGATGTTCACCCTCCAGGCGACCTTCAACACCGGCGTCGCGGAGGACAACACCCAGGCTGGATTCCCGGTCAACAACGTCGACCTCTACAGCTTTGAAAAGGGTGACGACACGGTCTACCTCGTCCAGCCGACCCTGTCTCACCGATGGTCCGCAACCGACCCCTATCGCCAGATGGCCGAGCGGTCGTTCCCCAAGGCGCTGCTCAACACCTTCCGCGTTGAACAAACCGACCCCGAGCGCAAGGTCCTGCTGGTCAACGTCAGCTCGATCTTCAACGGCGATACCGTCCGGCTTCCTCAGATCCTTTCCATGGTCCTCGGCGGACCTTATATGCTCGACCGCGACCGATCGTCGATCGGCAGTGCGAAGGGCTTCCCCGACAACACCGTGGTTCGGATGAACTACCACTTCAGCAACCCGCAAGGCGGAATGCCCGGCCTCGGCGACAACCCGCTCGCCGCGCTCTTCGGCTCGACTTCCCTGCTCGAAGATCGCCGCAGTGCCCCGGTTGCGGTGACCTACAACGTCACCTGGCGCAAGGAGAGCAACTACGTTCCCCGCCTCGCCGACCCGCGCGTGGGTTACTTCACCACCGATTACTGGACCCTCGACAAGTTCTTTGATGACGAGCAAACCCGCCGCGTCATCAATCGCTGGAACCTGAAGAAGAAGGATCCGTTTGCCGCGATCAGCGAGCCGGTCAAGCCGATCGTTTGGACGCTTGACCCCGCGATCCCAAAGAAGTGGCGACCCGCCGTCCGCGATGCGGTCCTGCGCTGGAACGCAGCCTTTGAGAAGATCGGCTTCAAGAACGCGGTCCAAGTTCAGGAGGTTGATAACGACCCCGATTACGACCACGCCGACCAGCGCTACAACACGATTCGCTGGACGATGTCGGAAAACGCGGGCTACGCGATCGCCCTCTTCCGAACCGACCCCATCACGGGCGAAATCATCAGCGCAGGCGTCAATTTCGACGCCACCATGCTGAGCTTCACCACCCGCGAGCACCGTGAGGCGGTCTTCCCGATCCTCAATGGCGGCGAATCGCGCGCGATGGAAGTGCTGACCCACGCCCATCCGGAGAACGACACCGCCGGGACGATCACCGACTATCTTTGGGAAGGCAACAGCCGCGACATGAAGCTCGCGAACCTGATGCGCGCCTCCAAGAAGGCCGGTTGGTCGCCCGCTGCCTGCATGACCCCGCGCGAGATGGTCAACCAGGCTCGGTTTGGCTACGCCACGCTGCAAGCGATGACGGGTGGACGCATTTCGCCCGACGAGTACGCGCGGCAGTTCATCACCGACGTCATCAGCCACGAGGTCGGCCACTGCATGGGGCTTCGCCACAACTATGTGGCGTCGAACTACCTCACGACCGCCCAGCTTGGCGACGAGTCGATCACGAGCGTCGAAGGCAACTCGTCGAGCGTCATGGACTACGTTCCCGTGAACACGAGCGCGATCCTTCGCGGCAAGGGCAACTTCTACTCGAACTCGATTGGCGTCTATGACAAGTGGGCGATCGAGTACGGCTACTCGGAGTTCCCGCGCGCTGGCAGCACCCTCGGCGAGGTCTATCCGCTGTCCCAAATCGCGGCGAAGTCGGGTCTCCCTGGCCATGCCTTCCTGACCGACGATGACATCAACAGCTGGGATGCCTACACGAACGTTTGGGACAACAGCAAGGACCCGATCAACTACTCGCTCGCAAACATCACCGCGGCGAGGAAGCTCCTGAACTTCGCAATTGAGAGCCTGCCGCGAACCGGCGAGAGCTACACGCGCCGAACGGACATGATCCTGATGGCGGTCAGCCGCATCTTCCGAGAGTCGCGCTACCTGGGCAAGATGGTCGGCGGTCTTTCGCAAACCCGAAACTTCAAGGGCGACCAGGGCGAGCGGCGAACGCTGGCTCCGGTTCCCAGTTCGATCCAGCGACAAGCCGCCCAGCAGGTGATCAAGAACCTGCTCAAGGACGACGTCGCCGCGCGGATTCCGACCGAAGCGCTTCAGCGCATGACGAACGGAACCCAGGAGAACACGTGGGATGCCCCGGTGCGACGCGTGCTCAGCACCCAGATGTTCATCACGTACTCCACGATGATGGGCCTCGACAAGCTCGACCGAATCGGTGAGAACGAGTTCAAGATGCGCGGCGAGAAGGACATGTACACCCTCGACGAGCACTTTGCGACCGTCCTTGGTGCGGTGTTTAGCGAGGTCGGCACGGGCCAGAACATCTCGCCCAACCGCCGCGATCTCCAGCGATTCGCGGTGAATGGCCTCATCGCCCAGGCCGGAAGCTCGTCGGAAGACGTGAAGATGCTCGCCTCGGATTCGCTCCGACGACTGTCGGCGCGGTTCGGCAATGCCCTTGCCAAGCCCGGCAAGGTCAACGGCATGACGCTCGTCCACCTTCGCGATACGAAGGAGATGATCGACCGGTACCTGGAACGAAAAGTTAGCGTTCCGCGCTAATGCTTAAGTGGGGGAGGCGCGCGTCTCCCCCAATCCAACTCAAGAGAGCGAATGCCTAAACATCACCCGAACGCCGAAGCAACCCGAGACGACCTCGCCGCTTTTCAGGCGGCCCAACCGGCGTCTGCTCTGCTCAAGCCGCCGCCACGAGTCCGTTTCCACTGGCCGCCGCCTTCGATCTCGCACCGATGGCGCATCGGCCCCTCGGATTGGGCGGAGCGGCGCAAGATCAAGATTCGCGACGAGGAGTTTGAACTCGAGATCGCGCGAACCTCACGCGGGCTACTCGGCAGGGTCGAAGAGCTCTGGCTCGAAGCCTCTGCCGACACTGAAGATGGCCTGGAGAAAGCCCTTCAACGCGAGGCGGCACCGCTCTTCCGCCGTCAGTACGCGATCTCGCGGACCCTCGGCCAAAGTGGCCGGTTCACGGGCCGAATCCGCGACCTCCAAGCGACGGAAATCCTGCGGTTGCTTTACTGCGAGGACCGCGATGTTGCCGCCGAAGCGGCCAAAGAGATCGAGATTCATGCCTCCGCCGGCCTCTATCTGCCGAGCCTGATCCAGGTGCTCCGCGACCAGCACCACCCGTTCCGCCGCAGCGCGCAGTGGGCAGTCCTCGACCTCCTTGAGGACTTCAAGAGCTTTGACACCGAACCCAGCCTCGAGGACGACGCCATCGCGGCGATCAAATCGCTGATCTGGGATGCGGAGGACGACTACGCCCGCACGATCTACAAGGCAGGCGTCGTTTTGGGCGGCCACTGGCCGACCGAGAACGGCGGCAAGGCCCTGCTTGAGTGCCTGAACGCGCCAAGCCGAATTGGTCGCCGCAGCGCGATCCACGGCCTGTTCCACGTCGTCGAATGGAACCCCGAACTCCGCGCCACCGTGGTTGCCGCTCTTCGGGCACGGGCGGAAACCGAATCCGATCCGCTGCTGACGTCATTCGCCAGTGGAATGGCGCGCGACATCGAGTCGGCTGCGATCGACCACCTCGCGGAACCCGTTTTCCCCGACGAGCCCTAAGGCGCGTCGGGCTCGGGCGGCGCGGTCCCCGAATAGGCGGCGGTGGCACCCGCGACGTCGTCGAGGGCAGCCTCGATCAGGCGCGTGAGGCTGTCGAGCTTCTCAAAGACCTCGTCTGGCTGGTTCTCCATCATCGATTCGAGCTGGCTGGCCGCGTCGGTGAGCGCATTCTTCGCGTCGTCGAGGTCTTGGAGGGCGGCCAGGCACTCCTTTTCAAACTTATCCGGGCCTGCCTTCACGTCTTCCGAGGTTGGCGGCTCGCCCGCGTGCTCCGCCAGGTCCGCGCCGACCGAATCGAGTTGGGCCGCGACTTCCTCGAGTCCGGGGACAATCGCCTTGGGCATCGTCTTTTTCAGCTCGCGCGCTTGCTTCAGCGCGACCTCGATGGAATCCACTGCTGCGCCGACCTGGAAGTTGCCCGAGTGGACGGCGTCATAGAGTCTGTCGGGTGTCGAGAGCATGCTCGCCGCCGCACCATTCGCCGCAGGACTCGTTGAAGCGGCATTCGACGACGCTGACGGCGTGCCACCCGATTTCGGGCCACACCCGATCACCGCCACTGCGAGTACGAACAGCATCCCCCTTTTCGCAAACACCGAAACAATTTACCAGCGTAAACTGGAGCTTATGGTGCAAGTGCTCGCGTTGCTTTTGGCCCAAGGCGTCGACCCGATGAACCTCGGTTTGGGCTTCTCCACTGAGGCCCCGATTGGGACGATCTTTGACCTCAGGATGGAGAAGACGGCGACCCTCGCCGACGTGGCGAAGGCCGCCGACGGCAAGCGATGGGTCTTCCTTGGCGAGAACCACGCCACTACCGAACACCAGAACATGGAAGCGGCGGTGATTGAGGCGCTCGTCAAGCGCAAGCGCAAGGTCATCGTCGGCCTTGAGATGCTCACCCGCCCCACCCAATCCACCCTCGACGAGTGGATCCAAACCAACATCGCCGAGGACGACTTCCTCACGAAGATCGATTGGAAGAAGCAGTGGGGTTTTGACTTCAAGTTCTATCGCCCCGTCTTCGAGGTCAGCCGGAAGTACAAGCTCCCGATGGTGGCCCTGAACGTTCCCCGAGATTGGGTGCGCCAGGTGGGCCGAAAGGGCTTTGATGGCCTCACCGCCGAGCAAAAGGCTGAGCTCCCTGCGAGCATGTCGCTCGATAACGCCGACCACCGAGCCGTCTTCACCGCCCTCATGGGCGGCCACCCGATGACCGGTCCCCAGGGTGACAACGTTTATGCCGCGCAGGTCCTGTGGGACGAGGGCATGGCCGACACCGCTCTGAAGGCTCGCGAGAAGGCAGACAAGAACGCGGTCTTCGTCGTGATCGCGGGCTCGGGCCACATCATGTACAACCAGGGCATCAACTACCGGATCAAGAAGCGCACCAACGAAACCGGCGTCACCCTGACGATGGGCCAGGCACCCGGACCGACCTCGATGGTCTCGCGCGGGCTCGGTGACTTTGTCTTCATCACCCGATCGGTCGAAAAGGAAGAGCGTTGAGGATTCTTGTCGTCGGGAGCGGGGGGCGCGAACATGCGCTCGCCTGGAAGCTTGCCCAGGAACATGAGGTCCATGCCGCGCCCGGCAACCCGGGGATCGCCCAAGTCGCCACTTGCCATCCCGTCGGCGACGTCGTTACGCTTGCCTGTGAGCTGGCGGTTGACCTCGTCGTCGTCGGTCCCGAAGACCCGCTGATCGATGGTCTAGCCGACCGGCTCCGCGCGGCTGGGATCACCACGTTTGGCCCGAGCGCAGCCGCCGCAAGGCTCGAGGGCAGCAAGGCCTTCAGCAAGGACCTCATGAATCGGGCAGGGGTGCCGACCGCGCACTTCGCCACCTTCACCGACGCCGAACGTGCGAAGGACTACGTTCGCCAGATGACGATGCAAGGGCGCGGCGTGGTCGTGAAGGCGAGCGGCGCGGCCCTCGGCAAGGGCGTCGTGGTTTGCTCGGATGAAGACGAGGCGATGCTTGCCGTCGAATCGATGCTCGTCCAGGGCTCGCTCGGAGCGGCGGGCCGCGAGATTGTCATCGAGGAGCGGCTGGTCGGCTACGAGATGTCGATCCTTGCCGTTTGTAGCGGGACCGAGTTTGCGTGTTTCCCGCCGGTGCAGGATTACAAGCGCGTTTTTGACGGCGACCAAGGCCCCAACACCGGCGGCATGGGCACCTATTCCCCGCTGCCTCACGTCTCGGGCGAGCTCGCGACCCGCGCCGCCGAAGAGGTCATCCGTCCGATCCTGCGCACGATGAGCGATGACGGAACGCCCTTCACCGGGCTGCTCTTCGCGGGGATCCTCGTGCAGGACGGCATTCCCTATTGCCTCGAATACAACGTCCGCTTCGGCGACCCCGAAACCCAGACCCTGATGGTGCGGCTTGGCGATGGCCTTGGCGAAACCCTGTTGAACGCGGCGAATGGGCATCCCTTCGCCCTCCCCGAAATCACTGTCCCCGCGGCGGTGACCGTCGTGGTGGCAAGCCCGGGCTACCCGGGCAGCTATCCGAAAGGGCTCCCGATCACGATCGGCGACTTACCCGCTGGCGTGCAAGTCTTCCACGCGGGCACTGCGTTGGTTGAAGGCCAGCTCGTGACCAACGGTGGGCGGGTGGTGGCGGTTTCCGCCACCGGGGCCAACCTCATGGATGCGAGGACGAAGGCTCTCGCGGCGGCGGCGGCCGTTCAGTTCGAGGGTGCCCACTTCCGGCGCGACATCGGCACGTAAGCAAGGCCCGCGACGAGCACAATCGCCGCTGAGGTCCCGAACGCGACCGCCGGTCCGAAGCTGGAATACAGCAGGCCGGTCATCAGGTTGCCAACGATCACCGCGATCCCGGAAATGGTGCCGAAGACGCCAAGTGCCGCGCCCCTCTGGTCGGGCGGAGCGAGCTGAGCGACGAGTGCCTTTTGGGTCCCATCAAACAGCGCGTTGAAGCACCCATAAACCGCCCAAAGGACAAAGAATCCGCCCGCCAGGAACCCAAATCCGGCATAACAGGCGATGAAAACGGCGAGCGCGACAAAGAGCACCTTGGTGCGGCCCCATCGGTCGGCCAGCAGCCCCGCCGGGTAGGCGAAAATCGTGGAAGACAGGCTCGCGAGGATGTAGCAAAGGATCGTGGCGACAAGCCCCGCAAGGGTGAGATTCAGGCCAAACGTCGATGAAAACGTCTTCGCCGTCCCCGATTGGTTGATCATCTGCGTCGTGCGCAGGAGAAGAAAGGTATCGCTCGTGTTGGCGAGCGAAATCAGGCACATCACCCCGACGAGGCCCCAGTATTCGCCGCCCACGCGCAGCTTTTCACCCTTGGGTTTTGGCTCCTTCGGGGCGACTTGGCGATCCCGGACCGACATCGTGAGGCCCATCGCGATGAGGCCAGGGATGAACGCCCAGAGGAACGCCTTGCGCAGGTCGTCCTTGAAGATGAACACCGCGACGATGGCGAGAATCGATCCGACAAACGCGCCCGCATTGTCGAGCATCCGGTGGAGGCCAAAGGCTCGTCCGAGGTCCTTCTTGTCGACCATGTCAGCGAGGAGCGCATCGCGCGCGGTTCCCCGGATGCCCTTGCCAAGCCGGTCGAGGTTGCGAGCGACCATGACGAGCGGCCACGAACCCGCAAGGCCGATGAGCGGCTTCCCGAGCGAGCTCATGAAGTAGCCAAGCACGACGAACGGTCGCCGCTTACCGACGCGGTCGCTCGCCGCACCCGACCATGCCTTCGATAGTTGGGCAATGGCATCGGAGACGCCTTCGATCAGCCCCAGCGCCCAAGGCGCGCCGCCAAGAACGACGGTGACGAACAGAGGTAAGAGTGGATAGATCGACTCTGACGAGACATCCGCCCAAAAGCTCACCCACCCGAGGCGTCGAACCTCGGGCGGGAGAGGGGCATCAGGAACTCGGGAAGTTGGGGTCTCGCTTGATGACTTCAAATTGACCTAGGTGATAGAACGGGTGGGCCGACATTCGCACGAGGGCACCTTCACCGTTGATCATGGGACCCAGAATACTCCTCAGTTCCCGATTGCGGATCACGGTGGTCTTTTCGCGCGTTTCCGTCGAGTCCGAGGCGATCAGCCGCTCCGCCCACTCGCGTCCCCGGGCGACGTTCGCCTGCACGACTTCGGGCGTCAGCTCATCAGGGGTAAACGGGAAAGGCTCCTCGTTCATGATCCCATTGAGGGCAGAATCGGCGAGCCGCTGGTCCGTTTCGTTCAGCTCTTTGCCGAGGAGGAAGGAGGCAAACCGCGTCTCCGTCCCCGCGACGTGGAGGGCAGATTCGGCAATCGTCAGCGAGCCCTCGTTGATCCGAAAGTTGAGTTGGGCTTGGCTCAGCCCTTCGAGCGACGCTTCGAACCGACCGCGGGTCAAACGATAGACTTCAAGGAAATCTGACATACCCTCGCAGACTACATGCAACCCTCGGCCAGTTGCTACGATAGACTTTAGACATGAGGCGAATTGTGGGGCTTTTGTTCGCCTTGCTCCTGTCGGCGGTCGCTTGGCCGAAACCAGTTTTGCTCGCCCTCATGCACCCCAACGACGCCGGTCCGAGGGTGCCCGCCGCCGCCGAAAACCACCCGATTTGGGTTCAGTTCCAAACCCAAGAGTCCCGCCGCCGCCTCGCCGAGATCATGGGCCGAGGACCGTGGGGCATTTCGCCAGAAGAATCGCGCATTGAGTTCGACCGCCTCCAGAATCGTTTCGAAATCCGAGGCTTCCCGTCGCTGAAGAATCGCGGGTTTTTCGCGGCGGGCGGTAGCCAGAACGTGCGGCTCGTCGGCACTCCAGAAGCCCTCGAACAAGCGCCCGGCGTGGTCTTTCTCGCCGCCAATGGTGAATCGCCCTACCTCGTTCCCGTGCAAGCGAAGGACCTAAAAGACGGTGACCTCGGTGTCTGCCACCTGCACGATTGGGGCGAATTCGCGGCGATGAAGAAGTTGGGCTTCCGCATGATGGTGATCGAGTTTCCGGTCGAGCGGAAGTTCGGGCTTGCGCGGGCGTGGATCTTTGACCCCGAGCGCCAGAACCTCATCCCATCGCTGAAGGGTGAAATTCCCGGCCTGATTCCCGCGCGAAACGTCCGCGACGTGCTGGGCCTGTCGCCCGAAATCAGCTGGCAGCCACCCCGACTGGGCTACCCCGGCGCGTACCAGTGGATGAAGCGGATCGACGTGGACAGCCTCCAGTCGGCGTCGATGCTGGGCGGGCTCGCCCTTTTTGTTGCGGTCTGCGCAGCGTACGGACTCGGCACCGATCGCCGAAGTCCCCTCGCGCTCACCCTGCTCCGAGCCAGCCTCTCGATCCCGGCGGGAGTGATTGTCCAAGGCTTCGTCGCCACGGCATGGCCCGAACTCCCATGGTTGCTCGGCTTTGTCATCGCGTTCAGCGGGGTCTTTGGCGTGGTCGCCCTGATTTCGCTGATTGGTGCTCGGTTGGGGGGTGCCTCCGTGCTCCAGGCCAACGGCATTGTCCTGCTCGGCCTTTCGCTGGTGAGCCTGCCCGTCCTCGGCCTCTTTCAACCGCTCGAAGTGGGCGGAATGAGTCCGCTGTGCATCCACCTCGCCGCGTTTGGGGTGGGAGTTTGCTGGACGGGGGTTCCCGCTTCGACGTTAGGGAGATTGGGCGTCGTTGCGCTGGTCGCGGGGGGCGCTTGGAGGCTCTTTGGCCTGGTGCCATGGCCCCTGCTGCTCGGGATCACCGGCTTTGGGCTTGGCGTCCACCTAGGGGTCATCAAGCGGTGGTTCTGGTTCGTCTTGGTTGCCGCCGTGGTGGCGGAATTGATCCTAAGGTTCCGCGGGGCGGCCCCGCTCAACCTTGGCCGCTCAACCGAATGGACCGACCTCGCGAGTTCAACCCAGATCGCCCTCGGTGACCACCTAAACATGCTCGGCTCGCCGCTTTTCTTGGGGGTCTTGTTCTTACTCGGCTCGAGCGCTTATCTTGGAGGAAAGTACGCTTTCTATCGGCTTCGGCAACTCATGAACTCCTCTCCCCGGCTCCGCGCTCTAGCTTTGGTCGCTGGCGCAACCGCGATCGGTGGCATCGTCGCGCCTGCGCTCATGCCCGCTTCCCTGCTGATGCTCGTCGCCGCCGCCTGGACAAGCCTTGAAATCGGTCTCGCGCAACTATGAAACTCACGTCGTCCGTTGTCACTCTCGCCCTGATCGCGGTGCTCGTCGGCTGCAGGGGATCTGGACCAAAACCGAGCGCGAGTGGTGCCGTTGCCCTCAACTACACCTTGTTGGAAACCGCCGACTGGGCCTACCGGATCGATGAAGACGGCAAGCTCGTGAGTGCCTACCATCGCGGCGACTTCGACGACAGCCCCGAAGAGAAAATGGTGCCGAGTCCAGTCGACAACCTCACTTACGAGAAGTTCAATCTGCTCAGCCCCTACAACCCCTCTGAGGGCAGGGGTTCGAGTGGGACGATGTGGGAGCTGCTGCTACATCGGGGCGAAAATAGGCCCCGGCTGCGCTACCTCGTGGATGATCCGAGCGGCCAACTTAAGGTTTCGATTGAGGATCCCCGGCCGAACGCCGGAAATTTATACAACGGATCGCGCGAGGCTCCGAGGATTGAGATCAAGAGTTCCTTTTACGACGAGGTGGAGATACAGGGTTGGATGAATCGGCTTTGGTATGGTATCCCTCCCAACGAGCCCGCGCCTGTCGGCCCGTACAACCTGAGCAACACCATCTACAACGGCCACGTCTTTTGGGACGCCGATGTTTGGATGATGCCCGCGCTCGCCCTCTTTGCTCCCGATCGGGCGAGGTCGATCCTGCTCTATCGCCAGGAGAAACAGGCCCAAGCCGCGAAGAACTTCGTTGAATGGGACCAGGCGGGACGCCCAAACGCGAAGGGTCAATCCAAGCCAAGCGGCATCAAAGGCGGGCTGAAGTTCCCCTGGGAATCCGCGAAGACGGGCAAGGAAGTCGCCCCCGCCACCTCGCGCTATGAGGACCATATCACGGGAAGCGTCGCCTGGAGCCAGAACTACGGCGCGATGCTCGGCATCATCCCCAAGGGCAGGGCCGAAGCGATCAAGAAGGGTGCGGCCGCGTTCTACATGGCGCGGTCTGAACCCAGCCCCGAGGGTCGCCACATCCGCGCCGTCATGTCGCCCGATGAGAACCACATCGGCGACGACGACCTCTACACCAACCTCCTCGCCCAGTGGTGTACCGGCGAGAAGTTCTATCTGCCGAAGGATTCGAAGAGCCTGCTCACCTACGAAGGCGACCCCGTCCGGTCGTACAAGCAAGCGGCCGCCGTCCTCGCCATCTACCCGCTGCAAGACCCGGTGGCGGTCAGCCAGGCCAGGGTGATGATGGAGCGATTCGGTGACAAGACGATCCCGAATGGCCCTGCGATGAGCGGATCGATCCATGCCTTGATCTGGGCAAGGCTCGGCGAAACTGAGCGCGCCTACGCGACCTGGCAAGACAGTTGGCAGCCCTACAAGCGGGGGAACGGGCTGATGGCCGAGAAGCGCCACAAGCCGGAAACGAACTTTCTCACCGGCCAAGCAGGATGTTTGCAAACCGTGCTCTACGGTTTTTGTGGATTTGTCGTAGACTGGAAGCCTCAGCCGGGAGCTCTTTGGAGCAAGCAGCTGAAGTCTGGAGCGTGGATCAGCATCAAACCGCACCTACCCGCCAAATGGAAGTCGGTCACCCTCAATCCTGTGGTGCTCGATGGTGTGCGATACAAGGTGGAGATCAGCCCCAGTCAAGTCAACGTAACCCAAGGAGATAGATGATATGCCAAATGTCGTACTAACGGTCGATTGCGAAGGCGCAATGCACGACCGCTGCTATACGAGCGAGTACATCCAAGTTTTTGAACAAGAGTTCGTTCCCGCGAGCTGGATGGTTCACGTGAGCCTCAAAGACCCCAGCGCGAACACGAACCTTTACTACCGTGAGTTCATTCACAAGATCCCCAGCTGGCACGAGATGGGCATGAAGGTGAACTTCGAAAACGAGCGCGGCTACGTTGAGGACCCCAAGGAGCGTGGAAACATCCTGTGGGTTGCCAAAGACACCCTGAAGAGCCACATGGTCAAGGTGACCTCGGTTCGCGCCGGTGCCTTTGCCCTCCTGCCGAGCGACATCCCCTATCTCGAAGAGATGGGCGTCCTTGTCGACAGCTCGGTACTGCCTGATGCCGACTACAAGATGTTCGTTGATTGGACCGGCGCTCCCCACGAGCCCTACCACAGCGCATCGGACAACCTGCACAAGGAAGGCGGCAATAAGATCCTGCACATCCCGGTGGCCACCCACGAAGGGCAATATGGCTACCTCGATCGCGGCTTCGACGCCCTCGTTCCCCTCTTCGAGGCGAACATGGGACGCGAAGTGATCTGCCTCGGCATGCGCGACTACATGGACTCGGCCGAAGACCTTCGGAAGACGATTCGGTACTTCCGGGAGAAGGGCGCTCACTTCACGACGCTGACCCAAGCGGCGAGCGAGCACTACGAGCACCACGAAGCCCTTGCTGGCAGCCGATAAGGCTCATTCATCTCCAACCCGCGCCTCCTGCTTACCAAACTGAGCAGGGGGCGCTCCGATTTAGCCCGAACATGCTCACCCCCAACGCACCCGATTCGCCCTATTACAACAACCCGCGCGAGGACGTCCTTTCGCGTGTGCCCGACCGCGTGACCCGTTCGCTCGACCTTGGGTGTGCGACCGGCGGCTTCGGTGCGGCGGTGAAGGCGAAGACGGGATGTGAAGTTTGGGGCATCGAGTACGTCCCCGAGGTGGCCTCGGTGGCCACGGAGCGATTGGACAAGGTCTTCGTCGGGGATTGCACCGAGCACATGCGGACGATGGAATCCGGCTCGTTTGACCTCATCACCGCCAACGACGTGCTCGAACACCTCGCATGGCCGAACGAGGCGATGGCCGAGATTCACCGGCTACTTTCGCCGACCGGGGTCTTTCTGGCTTCCCTGCCCAACCTGCGGTATTGGGACACCCTTCGGCCCCTCTTCTGGAACGGCGAGTTTGAGTACGAAGACAGCGGCATTCGCGACCGCACCCACCTGCGGTTCTTCACCCGCAAGAGCATCGAGCGCTGGTTCCCCGCGATGGGATTCCAAATTTCTGCGATCGACGAGCTCGGCCGGATCAGCAGCCGCAAGGCGCGGCTGCTGAACCTGGTCACCGGTGGTCGATTTAGTGACGTGTTTGCGCTGCAGTACCTGATCGTGGCGAAGAGGGCCTGAAGGGCCTACTTCGACCGGAACAGCAGCACCGAGTCCAAGACCTCGAGGCCGATCCCCTGCAGGATCACCGCCCAGCCATAGCCGACCACGCGGTCGTTGCCTTTGCCAAGGATCACCATCGTCACGCCAACCCCGACGTAGGCCAGGTTCAGCCCCAGATTGAAGGTGAGGAACTCGCGCACCGAGGGGGTGATCGGCTTGTCGCCGCCGCGATAGGCACCGATGCCAAAGAACAAATTGACCAGCCCCCACATGAGGGTCATCCAGCCGAATTCGCGCCACATCCCCTTGGCGCCAAACGCGAGTCCGCCGCCGCCCACCATCGAAAGGACAGCGAAGACGATGAGCCGAAGGCCGTGGGCGCTCATGACGTGAGCGGCTCGCTGTTTGGGGTCCAGGACGAACCGTCCCAATCACGATAGAAGCACGTCCGGTAGTGGTCGTGGCACGCCGCCCCGACCTGCTCAACTTGAATGAGTAAGCAGTCCTTGTCGCAGTCCATCGAGATCGACTTCACCTGCTGGGTGTGGCCGCTGGTCTCACCTTTGACCCAAAACTTCTGGCGTGAGCGGCTCCAATAGGTGCAAAGCCCGGTTTCGACCGTCTGCCGAAGGGAGGCCTCGTTCATCCAGGCCATCATGAGCACCTGACCGTTGGCATGGTCCTGAATGATCGCCGGAATCAGCCCGTTCGAGTCGAATTTGAGATCAGTCAGGTCGGTCATGACCCTTCTACGCTACCTGAGGCGGGTCTGTTTAAGGCCCGACAAGGGCGAAGTACGCCTTCTGGCAGTCTTTCAGGCACACAAACCTCAGCTTGCCCATCTTTCGCGGCCCATCGATGACGTCGCCGCCCTTCCGAATCGCCGCCGCGATCGCCTTATCCAGGTCGGGAACCTCGAAGTACACCATCCACTGGGGCGGGATGAACTCGTTTGGCCCTTGGCGGTGGCAGATTCCGGCGACGGGCTCGCCGGTCACCGGGTCCACCATCGTGTAATCCACGTAGTTCTCGACCGGCGTCTCCTCCACCCTCCACCCGCAGACCTCGGCGTAAAAGTCCCTCGCCTCTTCCGCGTCCGGCGTGGTCAGATCGACCCACATCACGTCAAATCTTTGCATCTGAGCGGATTCAACCCCAAGAACGTTCACCTGCTCGTAAATTTGCGTGGATTTTTATTGGATTTTCGGCCTCTTTGTCTTACGATAGAAGCGGATGGCGCGGCGATGCATCGTCGTCCACTTTTTTTTTCGGAGCAGGAGAATCATGAAGTTATCTCGTTCGCTTGCCGTTTTGGCAACTCTCGCCACCGTTGGTCTTGTCTCAGCCCAAGTCAACCTCAACCTCAGCACGGGTCAAACCTACACCTGGAACGGCTCCACCACCGGTCAACCGACCTGGGCTCGCCCGGATGCTGGCACGCCGCCAACCGCCAATTCAGGAATTGGCGCTGCGACCTCCTACACCGTCTTGAACTTTACGGTTGCATCCAACGGCAGCTATTCGTTCCTCGCGGATACGAACACACCTGGCCCGACATGGGACGCTTACACCTTCCTTTACAGCGGCTCGTTCGATCCTAACGATCCGCTCACGAATGCCATCACCGGCAACGACGACCTTGGCAGCACGACTCGATCGGGCTTCTTGGCCACGCTGACGGCAGGAACGAACTACTTCTTCGTCACCACGGGTTATGACGACACGGAGTCGGGCGACTTCACGGGTTCGATCTCGCGCCTCGGTCTTCCCTCAACGTGGTCGAGCAGCCTCGACGGCAGCGAGTCGACTTGGTCGCGACCGTCGAGCACGACGGCGCTGTCCGGTAACAACAACACGTACTACGACACCCAGCTGTTCTCGGTGGACGTGACGGGCAACTACACGTTCAGCTCGTCGCAGACGTACGATGGATACATCTTCATCTACACCCTACCGTTCACCCCGTCTCCCTCGGGATCGACGACCGGCTCTGACCCATCCTCGCTCGCCAATCTCGTCGCTCTGAACGACGACGGCGGTACGCCGGCAAGCGGTTTCAACAACAGCTCGACCCTCACGACCACCCTCACGGCAGGCGTGCAGTACCTCGCGGTGACGAGCTCGTTCGCGAACCTCGCAACCGGCAACTATCAGAACACGATCCAGGGCGTTGGCTCCGTCACCCTTGGCCCGGTGCCTGAACCCACCTCGATGCTCGCGCTCGGTCTTGGCGTTGCCGCCCTGATTCGACGACGACGATCCTCGAAGTAAAACCCCAAGCACAAATCTGGCCCTCCAAAGCCTCGCTTTGGAGGGCCGTTTTGTTGCTAAAATGAACTCCGTGAACACGAAGCTCATCGCGATTGCGGGAATGAGTTGCTCGGGCAAAACGACCCTGGCCAACCGGGTTGCCAACCGGCTCGATGCTCCGGTGATCTCGCTCGATAGCTACTACCTTCCCCTCGATGAGTTCACCTTCGAAGAGCGGCTTCGCTTCAACTTTGACGATCCCTCCCTCGTCGACTCCAATTTGCTGATTCAACAGCTCGCCGCGATCCAGCGTGGCGAAACCATCGACCACCCCACCTACGACTTTGTCGAGTTCACCCGGGGCCAGGAATCGATTCGGGTCGAACCGTCGGAATGGCTCATCCTCGAGGGCCAGTACGCCCTGCTTTGGCCCGAACTCCGCGACCTTTGCGCGGCCAAGGTTTACATCTCCGCTCCCGACGAAATCTGCCTCGACCGCCGGCTCCGCCGCGATACGGTTTCGCGGGGTCGCACCGCGAGCGAGGTTCATTGGCGATTCACGAACCACGTCCTTCCGATGGTTGACCGTCACATGCGCCCAACCAAGGCCTATGCCGATCTCGTCCTCTCGGGCGAGGACCTGCCGGAGTCGCTTGAAGCTGCCGTTCTTGAGCATTGCGAGTTGATCGCACGATGATCGGCCAGGAGTCCTATGCCGAGGCCTTTCGGCAGCGATATGGACAGGATCCCAGTACCGAACTAGAATCCGTCGCGCCCTTCCTTCGCCACCGATCGGTTCGGCGCTATGCCGATCAGCCGATCAATCGCAGCCTGATTGAAGGCCTCGTCGCCGCCGCCCAAAGCGCAAGCACGAGCTCCAATCTCCAGCTTTGGAGCATCGTCAGCGTCCAAGACCCCGACAACCGCAAGCGCATCCTGCCCCTTGCCGCAAACCAGACCCAAGTGGCGACCGCGCCGTGGTTCTTCGTCTTCCTCGCCGATACCCACCGTCTCGCCCATGCCGCGGAAAGCGCAGGCTTTGACCCGGCAAACTTGGACCTTGCCGAGTTCTACACGATGGCGGTGGTCGATGCCGCCCTCGCCGCCGAGCGAATGGTCGTGACCGCCGAACATCATGGAATCGGCGCGTGTTACATCGGCGCGATGCGCGACAACCCCGCGGGGGTGACGGAGGCTTTGAACCTTCCGGAAGGCGTCTTCGCCCTGTTTGGGCTTTGCCTCGGCTACCCGCTCGAGGGCAGGGTCGGCAAGATCAAGCCGAAGCTCGCTCAAAGTGAAGTTTGGTTCGAGGAAACTTATCCAGAATCCATCGACCTCAGCGAGTACGACGCACGGGCGGCCGCCTTCAATCTGGACCAAAAGATCCAAGGTCCTCCCGCCTGGAGCACGAAATCCGGCGAGCGGCTGAATACCGAGCGAATCGGCGCCCGCGCCGACCAACTTGAGTGGCTCCAGTCGATCGGACTCATCCGTCGATGAAGCAGCTCCTCGCTTGGTACGACGCGAACCACCGCTCGCTGCCTTGGCGCTTGAATCCCGACCCCTACTGGGTTTGGATCAGCGAGATGATGTGTCAGCAGACGCAGATCGCGACCGTCCTGCCCTACTTCGAGCGCTGGATGGCGCGATTACCAAGCGTGGAGAGCCTTGCCGCCGCTTCGATTGACGAGGTGCTCGCCCTTTGGCAAGGGCTGGGCTACTATCGCCGGGCACGCTCGATCCACGCCGCCGCGAACCTCATCGCGGCCCAGGGCTGGCCGTCTTCGGCGAAGGAATGGGCGCTGCTTCCTGGTGTGGGTCGCTACTCCTCGGCCGCGATCGCGAGCACAACCCTGGGGGAACCGGTCGCGCTCGTCGATGGCAATGTCGAGCGGGTCTTTGCCCGCCTTACCGCCTGCCCGGAAGGGAAGCCCGCTCTCCAGCGCCTCGCTTGGACCTGGGCAGAAGAAAACCTCCACCAGCCCGACCCCGGTCGCTGGAACCAGGCGCTGATGGAGCTCGGCGCGCTCGTTTGTCGTCCCAAGACGCCGCTTTGCGACGAGTGTCCCGTGCGGGCGCATTGCCGCGCTTACGCGCTCGGCACCTCCGAAGCCTTCCCTGTCGCCTCGGCAAAGCCCGAGACGATCAGCCTCGATCTCACCCTCAGTGTCCACCGACTAAACGGCAAGGTAGCCCTTGTCCAACAGCCCGAAGGTGAATGGTGGACCGGCCTCTGGACCTTCCCGATCCAAAAGGGTTCGCCAACCCAAAAGGCCCTCGGCACGGTGCGCGCCCAAGTCACTCACCACAAGTTGAGCCTTCACATTTGCCTTGTCGACGAATCGCCTTCGGACGCCAGGTGGGCCGAAGAAAACGAGCTCCACGCCGTCGCCATGCCGGCTCCCATCCGCCGAGCGTGGTCAATCGTGCTCCGAGACGGATAAACTAGAGCCTATGGCAAAGCCAGTTGTCGTCGTCGGTGCCGGTATGGCCGGTCTGATTTGCGCCCGAGAGCTGCATCGTGCTGGCGTCTACGTGATGCTCATCGAAGCATCCGACCGAGTTGGTGGCCGACTCAAGACCGATGTCGTTGACGGATTCAAGCTCGACCACGGGTTCCAGGTCTACCTTCCCGCCTACCCGGTCGCGGCCCAACAGCTAAACCTTGACGCCCTTGAACTCGGAACCTACGGCCAGGGCGCGGCTGTCTTTGAAGGCAAATCGACCTACGTTCTTGACAGCAACGCCGGATTCCTCCAGCGGCTCAAGATGGCGAAGATGCCCGTTTTCCCGCTCGCTGACAAGCTTCGCTCGGCAAAGTGGATGGAGGGCCTGAAGTACGGCGCTTCCCTTGCCCACCTCGGCTCAATGAAGGACGAAACCGCCGAGAGCTACCTTCGCAGCAAGGGCTTCGGCGACGAGTTCATCGACCGATTTGCTCGCCCGTTCTACGGCGGGATCTTCCTCGACCGGACCCTCAGCTTCAGCGCGAAGCAGCTTGTTTTTGTCTCGAAGATGATCGCGATGGAAGGCGCGGCCTCCCCCGCCGAAGGCATCCAGGCGCTCGCCGCCCAGGTCGCCGAGGAAGTCCCGAGCTACCTGATTCGACATTCCACCCGCGTCAGCGAGATCATCGTTGAGAAGGGCCGCGCGACCGGCGTCCGGCTCGACACCAACGAGGTCATTGACGCGGAAGCCGTGGTCGTTGCCACCGACTGGCCGACTGCAGCCGCGCTGACCGGCGGCGATGCTCCCAAGGAGTTCCTCGCTGCCACCACCGCTTACTTCGAGGTTCCGCGGCAGATCGCGGGCAACTTCCTTGCGATCAATGGCTCGGGCCAAGGCATCGTGAACCACGTCGCGCCGGTTTCGGCTGCCCAGCCCGCCTGCGCTCCCGCCGGAAAGCACCTTGCCGCCGCCACCATCCTCGGCTTGCCGACGGAGACCGACGACGAGCTTGCCGAGAAGATCAAGCGCGAAGTGGACGCTTGGGCCCCCGAGGCGGGCGCCCTGATGTGGCGACACCTGCGCACCTATCGAATTCGGAAGGCCCAAATGCCGCAACCGGTTGGCTTTGAAGCCCGCACGCCATCGAACGTCACCGGAACCGCCGGTCTCTTCGTTGCCGGCGAGTTCACCGAGAACGGAAGTATCGAGGGCGCGGTTCGCAGTGGCCTTGCCGCTTCCCGGTACGTGCTTTCGGACCGTCGGGGCTCGAGCGGAAGCGCAGCGTGAAGGTAGGCATTGTCGGTGCGGGGACCTCGGGTCTCGCGGCAGCGAGGACGCTTAAGGCTGCGGGCTGCGAGGTCATCCTTTGGGAGAAGTCGCGCGGTCCGGGTGGACGCGTGGCGACGCGCCGACACGGCGATTTCACCTTCGACTCGGGCGCAACGTCGATCGCGATGCGCGGCATGGAGATCGACAAGGTCATCCTCGGCGAGCTCGACCAGGCCGAACTGCACCTCATCGATAAGCCGATTTGGACGCATACCGGTCTGCGCGTCAGCCCCGGCGACAAGCTGAAGAACGCGACCAACCGCTACACCTATCGACCGGGCATCAACACCCTCGGCAAGCTCCTTGCCCAAGGGCTCGATGTCCGCACCGAACAGCAGGTCGAGACGATCAAACGCAACGGCGACGGCTTCGAGCTGATGGGCGAGGTCGTCGATGCCCTCATTCTCACCCCGCCGATCCCGCAGACTTCGGCCTTGCTTTGGCAAATCAGCGAATCGAGGCCTATCGCCAATGCCCGCTATCGCAGCTGCCTCAGCCTCATGCTTGGGTTCAGTGGCGTCCACATCGACGCCCCCTACCACGCGCTGCTGGAGCCGGAACAGCGCCACCCGCTCACCTTTTTGAGCCTCGAACACCTTAAGTCGCCCGGCCGCGCGCCCGAGGGCGGCAGTGCATTCGTCGCTCAAATGAGCCCGAGCTATAGCCATTCTAACTTTGCCCGGACAACGGAAGAGGTCCTTCAGGATGTGCTCGTCTACCTCCACCGCCTCTACCCCGACCTTCCGGCGACGCCCGACGTGGTTGACCTGATGCGCTGGAAGTACAGCCAGCCCGAAAACGTCGCCCTGCTCGACAATGTGAACCACGCCGGTGATCGACTCATGATCTGTGGCGACGGCGTCCTTGCGGGTCGAATCGAATCCGCCTACGAATCCGGCGTCAAAGTTGCACGTCTGCTCCTACAATGAGGCCGATTCTCCTTCTCCCCGCCCTCGCGCTCGCCGCCGTTAGCCTCGGCCAGGTGAAGCTGAAGGTCATGGCCAATTCGGCGCGGATCGGCACCTTGACCGTGAGCCAAAAGCCGCTCCCGGATGGCGGCAAGTCGGTGGAGTTCCTCTATGCGCTTTCCAACTCGGGCGTCGATGTGACCGTCCGCCAGACCACGGTTTGGGACAAGGACGGAAAGCAGATCCGCTCTAGCCGGGAAACGACAAGCAAGTCGAGCCACAGCACGCGGGTGGTCACCTATTCTGGCCAGATCGCGAACCTCGTGATCATCGGTGAGGGGGCGCGGAAGGCGAAGTCGATCACGCTCGCCCAATCGCAAAACCGGGCCGACGCCAGCCAGTTTTGGTTCCAGGGCGTCACCCCTGAAGTCGGGGCGAAGGTCGAGTACTGGAGCTTCAATCTCGCCGATGCAGAATGGCAACTCGCGACCACGACCTATGAGGGGCCGACCGAGTTCAAGGTTGGGTCGTCCAAGGTGCCCGGCCACAAGATCAAGACCGTCGTGGGCGACGTCGTTGCCGACACCATTCTTGACGATAAGGGCAACTTGCTCTACCTAAAGTCGAACGGACTCACCCTCGAGCGACTGCCCGGGTGAGTCCGTTTGGTTAGGCTTGCTTAGCGGTTGCCGAGCGATCGGATCGCGAAGTCGATTTCCTGCAGAGCAAGATTCACCGACTGGATCGCCTTTGATCGGTAGCCGTCATAGTCCGGCTGGGCCTGCTGGAGGTCGTTTCGCGCTCGGACGAGGTCTTCGGCGGCTTCCTTCAGCTGGTTCGTGCTTCGGGCGACCTGCTCCTTGGTGTAGCGGCTCGCGGGCTGCTGGGGCGTCGGTCCTTGCGGGGTCTGAGTGCGCTGATTGTTGCCAAAGTGCTTGTTCCACTTGAGGCCAGCGCCGATGTTCACCAGGGCAAGTTCAGAAGCCTGGATCGCGTTCTCGCGGTGGCCCTGATAGATCGGCAGGCCATTCTTGAGGTGCTGGATCGCCTTTCGGATCTTTTCCGCGGCCTGTCGCATCTCGCGATTGCTCTGGTGGTTGGCCCCGCCCTTGTTGCCGATCTGCGTGTTTTGATTCCCCTTTCGTCCGGGAGCATTCTGGGCCGTCGCACTGCCGGTGACGGCGAAAATAGCTAGGGCTGAGACGAGGAGAGTTGTCCAATTCGATTTCATTTTGTTGTTTCCCCAGGCCATCTATGTGGCCTCTTGGGTGGGGAGACGTGCGGCTGGGGTGTCCGTTCAGTAGGGGGCCGAAAAAAGCTAAGATCAGGTTGAAATGACATCCCCGACCCTTGGCCGGTGGGCCACCGACTACACCGCGGAGGCGCTTCGGCGGGCCGCCCTGATCGACGAATCGTTCGGCGACTTCCGGCTCCACGAGACCGCCCTTACCCCGCGGGAGACCCTTGCCCACCTCGTCGAGTGCTCCGTGGCCTATGACCAGATCAGCCGGGGCGAAAAGCCGGATTGGGCACCCTACGAAGGCCCGATGGAGATGGAATCCCTCTGGTCGGAGTTCTGGAATCGACGGCCCGACTTCCCGATTGAAGGCGATGAGGCGATGCAGCTCCACCTCGAGTTTGTCGCCTTCCACGAGTGGTACCACGTCGGTCAGCTCTGCCTGATGCGTCAGGCCTTTGACCCCGAGTGGAAGTCCAGCACGATCTACCGAAACCTACACGTTTCGCTGCGCGAGGATTGACCGCACGCTGTCCTCGAAGGTGAATTCGGGTCGCCATCCCGAGTCCAAGAGGATGGTGCAATCGTTGCACTTATCGAGGACGCCTTCCGGCTTGGTCGGGTCGAACGTGATCGGTCCGGTGTGGCCGACCACGCGCTGAATGGTCGCCGCAACCTCGGCGATGCTGAGGCTCTCGCCAAGGCCGAGATTGGTCCAAGGCATGCGGTCGACCGCGTCGATGCCGACCAAGTGCCAGATTGCCCGCGCGGCGTCGCGAACGTCCATCATCTCGCGCCGCGCTCGGCCCGTCCCCCAGACTACGACCTCACGGTCGGGCATCGAGGCCAGGAACCGCTCGATGAGCATCGGCACAACGCCGGTCGCGGGCTGGCCTTCCCTGCCGGGGCCGATGAGGTTCGGCGGGAGCACCGAGAAGTAGTCGAGCCCAAGTTCGCGCCGGATCGTCGCGCAGTGCTCGATCCCTGCTCGCTTCGCCATCGCGTAGGGGCGAAGAGAAACGTCGGGCGGCCCATCCCATAGCTGGTCTTCCCGCTGAGGGCTCGGGCATCCCGCCGGATAGCAGCCGGAGCTCGCGACAAAACAGAACTGCCCCACGCGGTGGTTCTTCGCCGCCTCAATCAGGTTCGCCTGTATCCGCAGGTTGACCTCGAAGAATTCGGAAGCGCGCGCCTGAACTTGGTCGATCCCGCCGACCAATGCCGCGGCATGGATCACAGTTTCCGGCTTCATCGACCCCAGGTACGCCCCGACCGCCGAAAAGTCCAGCAAATCAAGCTCAGACCGACTCGGCGCCAGCACCTCAACGCCGGCAGGCGCATAGGCCACCAATTGCCGCCCCAGCCGCCCGCTGGCACCCGTGATCAGAACTCGCCGACCCATTAAGCACAGAGTATCGCTTTTTCGAACCCCCGGCGGGTACACCTATGGGTGGCAAAGGACCACTTTGACCGCCCGCAGGGGGAGCTGAAAGGCTGAGAGTCGCCACGCGCGAGACCCCGAGAACCAGAACCAGATAATGCTGGCGTTGGGATTGCGAGGACGACAGAGGCCTTCTTGAAGAGGAGCCAAAGCCGCCGAACGCAAGACGAATCGGCGGACAAGGACATCCCGACCCAAGAAAAACCATGAAGAAGGCCTTCACCCTCATCGAGCTTCTCGTCGTGATCGCAATCATTGCGATTCTCGCCGCCATTCTCTTCCCCGTTTTTGCCCAGGCGAAGTTTGCAGCCAAGCGCACCGCCGACCTGAGCAACGCCAAACAGATCGGCACCGCCCTGAAGATCTACCTCGCCGACTACGACGACTTTATGCCGATCTTCTATGCCTATAACTCGATCCCTGCGAGCGGGCAACCCGGCCACAAGGGCGTCGAAGTGCAGCTCCTGCCCTATTCGAAGAACCTTGAGATCTTCAAGAGCCCACTCGACACGGGCAGCTCATACCTGCCCACCGACCCCGGCTACGCGACGGCGGGTCCGAACCGCAACAGCTATTGGGGACTCTTTGGTAGCAGCTACCGGTTTGGCCAATGCGTGTTCAGCACGATCAACGGCGAGTCCACTCAAAACAACGCTCCGAAGACGGGCAACGGACCCGTCAGCGAGACCCAGATCGAGTTCGGCGCAGAAACCCGCGTCATCCGGCTCGAGATGATGGGCTTTTTCAGTAAGGTGAACGACCCCGACTGCACGATCTATGGCTACGACTGCGGCTACTTCTCGCCGTGGGATCCCAATGGCGGTCGGCTGATCTTCTCCGACAGCCACGCGAAGACCGTGCAACGCGGCGGATTTGACCAGTCGCGCGTTGACCCGGTTGGCCACCGGTCGAGCGAGCTCACCGGCGGCGGACCTTACGACGACACCTTCTACTGGCGCTGCGACTAAAGCGCTTCGACGGGCACACCATTCTCCGGGGCCACGCCAAAGATGTAGTCATCTTTGTTGGCCTCGGTGATGGTGGCCTCACTCACGGCGCCGACCGGGCGGCTGTGGGTCCATTCCGCGCTTCGCGTGTCGCGCCAGAAGACGACGTAGTTGACGCCGGGCTTCGACTTCCAGGTGATCCGGGTTTCGTGGCTCTGCCGTCGGTCAATTCGGACGTCGGTTGGGGGCGGTCCGGCCTGGGCGAGGGTTGCCAACGCGCGTAGGTTGAGCTTCGCGACATTGCCCAGGTAGCCCCAGTCCATGAACTCGGGTCGGTCGTCGGCGGTGTGCTGGCGGGTGTATTCCTCATACACTTCGACGAACCGGATCGCGGGGAATCCGACGTTGTGGAACGGCGTGTGGTCGCCGCCGCGTCCAAAGCGGTCCTTTCGCAGGACGAGCTTCGGGGTGAACTTCTCGCCGCGCGCATGCCATGCCACGAATCGGGCGAGTTCTCGACTGAGCGGGTGGTCGGTGTCGTCGCTGAAGACGCGCACCTGCTTGGTGTTCTTTCCGACCGTATTGCCCGAGTTGCCCACCATGTCGTTGCTGAAAACGCCGTCGATGGTCCAGCCTTCCTTTTTCGCCCGCGCTGCGAGGGCGCCCGAGCCAAGGAGGCCCTGCTCTTCCCCGCTAAAGGCGACGAAGTGGATGGTGTGGTTCCACTTGTGGCTTGCCATGAGCCGGGCGAGTTCGAGGGCGAGCGACGTTCCGCTTGCGTCGTCGTTGGCCCCCGGCGAGGGGTTGGTGTAGGTGGACTCGGTGCTGCGCTCCACCATGTTGATCGTGTCGAAGTGCCCTCCCACGATCAGCCGGCGGTCGGTCGCGCCCTTCAGCGTGGCGATGGCCTGGACGACTTCCTTGTCGGCTGCAATTCGGGCCGACTTCTTCACCGTGTAGCGCATGATCTCAACCTCGATGCCGGGGATCTTTCGGTACTCAGCGGCGATCCACTCGGCGGCTTCGGTGAGGGTTGAGTTGTTGGTGTTGCGGTTGGGCCAGCTCGCGAGCTTCTCGACCGTCGCCCGCATGCGGCGCGGGTCGACTTGACTTACCAGTGAATTGAGGTCGAGAGTCCCCACCATGAGGAGGGCAGCGGTGGCCAACATGCGAACGGTTTACCCCGTTTCACCGTTTGCAAAGCTATGCTGCTCGCGCTTCTCGCTTTGTTTGGCCAAGTTCAAGGGCCCATCTATGAACCGATGGACGACCACGATCCGAATGGGATCGGGATCTCGTACATGGGTCGCGAGATCGCCCAGGTCATGGGACACGAAGGCGCGTGGTGGCTCGACCGCCCGGAGCGCTTTGTTGAGGAAGCTCCGCAGCTCCTCCTCGAAGCCCTTGAGCTCAAGCCAGGCATGAACGTGGCCGATATCGGCTGTGGCACCGGCTACCTAAGCTTCCCGATGGCGCGAAAGGTTGGCCCGAAGGGCAAGGTCTACGCGGAAGAGATTCAGGACGAGATGCTCACGATCGTGAAGGCGAAGTCCAAGCAGTACAAGATCGACAACGTTGTCCCTTGGCTCGGGACGACCACCGACCCGAAGCTCCCCGCCAAGACGATTGACCTCATCCTGCTCGTTGACGTCTATCACGAGTTCGACAAGCCCTATGAGATGACCGCCGGGATGCTGAAGTCGCTCAAGGATGGCGGCCGCATCGTCTTTGTCGAGTATCGAAAGGAAGACCCGCGCGTGCCGATCAAAGAGGTCCACAAGATGTCGGAAGCCCAGATGAAAAAGGAGATGGCGATCTGGCCGCTCAAGTTCGTGAAGAACGACAAGCGGCTTCCCCGCCAGCACATTCTCATCTTCCAGAAGCAACCTGAGCCAAAGGGCTAGACAACGGGACACAACCGATGCCATAATTTCGATTCGCGCCGCGAGGTGCCGAGAGGTTTGAGATGGCAAAGAAGTCGGAAGCCCGTGAAATCATTCGGATCGTCTGTACCGAGGACGGGAAAAACTACTATACGACCACGAAGAACAAGCGCAACACTCAGGGTCGCTTGGAACTCATGAAGTACAACCCCAACCTGCGCAAGGTGACCCTGCACCGAGAGAAGAAGTAAGCGAGAATTTAGTCATGCCGAATCCTAAGCGACGCCACAGCCACCAGCGCACCGCCCTTCGCCGAACCAATTACACGGCGGAGCTGCCCACCATCGTCACGAATCGACAGGTCGGCGGTGAGCCCTATCGACTCAACCACAACGCGACTCCGGACGGCTACTACAAGGGTCGACGACTTCCCGGCTTCAAGGACTAAGTCCTTCTTCAAAGCAAAACGTAAGAAGGGGCTGCTCATTCGAGCAGCCCCTTCTTTGATTTGGATCGCTCGTCGAAGGCTATTCGACGAGCTTGATCGTGATGATCTCGAACGGGCGATAGGGGACGACGACAAGGCCGTCTTGGATCTCCAGCTCGGCGATCGGGTTCTCTTCGAGGTCGCAGAGATAGGCTTCCTTCGGCGTGCGCAGACAGTGAAGCTCGGCAACGCCGCGGCTGTTGTGGCACTCATAGAGTCGAACCACGATGTTGTTGCCCACCTCGGCCTTCTTCACTGTCTCCACGACGATGTTTCGGTCGTCGCAGACGAGGAGCGGCGGCAGCAGCCCCGGAAGGCCCGCCTTCGGCTCAAGGAACGCATGGCGCACCGGCGCATTGACCGCGTAGGCGGCGGGGACGACGCCTGCGTACTGGTGGGGCCCAAAGTGCGGCATGAGGACGTAGGTGAACCGGTGGACGCCCATGTCGCACATCGGGTCGGGCGCCTTCGGCGAACGGAGGAGCGAAAGCCGCATGACGTTGCCGCGCACATCGTGGCCGTACTTGCCGACATTGAGCAGCGAGACGCCCTGGTCGCCTTCTGAAAGGTCGATCCACTTCTGGGCGCAGATCTCAAAGCGCGCCTGGTCCCAGCTCGTGTTGACGTGGGTGGGTCGGTCGACGGAGCCGAACTGAATCTCGCAGGTCGCCCGCGGGGAGTGGACGTTCACCGGGAACGCCACCTTCAGCATGCGGTCTTCCTCGTGCCAGTCGATCTCGGTGTCGAATCGAACGCCCGGGGTCGGTCCGAGCGAGATTCGCTGCCGAATCGTCGACTTGCCGACCCGCTTCACGATCTCGGCGGCGACTCGAACCGGGCCCTTTTCGACGATCTCAAAGCTCTCGCTCTTGACGAGGTCTTGAGCGGTTTCGAACGCATAGATGTCGACGTCCCATGCGCTCCAGAACTTCGGCTTGTCTTCGAGAATCTGGAACAGGTTCGCAAGCTTGCCCGGCTCGATGAACTCGGTGTTGTCCTCCAGGCTCTGGATGCTTGTGATGTTGCCGTGGGCGTCAAACTTGACCGAGAGCTCGTGGTTCTCGATTCGACGGGGGCTCGCCTTGAGTCGGCTTCGCGAGGTGGCCGGCTGGCTCGAAAGGTCGCCGACGCAGACCGAGCGGAGCGCGGCATGCGGGGTCGGGAAGATGATCTTCCGCTCGCCGAACTCCTCGACGAGCTGGACGGGCACGCTCTCGTCGGCGGTGATGAGGCTGTTCGGAGCCTCTTCCGCCGTCCACGGGATCTCGCCCTGCGAGGGAATCGCGGAGTTGTGGAAGAGGGCAACCGGCTGGGCCTTGCCTTCGGTGTCGAGCTTTTCGGCGATGCTGCGCAGGCTCTTTTCCACCAGCTCCGCACCCTTGGTCAGCACCTCGGCATAGTCCTTGTCGGCGTCTTCGTAGACCTCGCGAACCGACGAGCCGGGGATGATGTCGTGGAATTGGTTGAGCAACACGAGCTTCCAGAGTCGCTCAAGTTCGGCCGCATTGTAGTGCTTGGGAAAGTCCTCGACAAAGCAGGCGAGCCATTCCGCGTCGCGCAGGAGGAATTCGCTGAGGCGATTGTTCTTCTTCGTCGCGGCCTGGGAGGTGTAGGTGCCTCGGTGGAACTCGGCATAGAGCTCGCCGACCCACGTCATGAGGTCCTTGCTCTTCGCCTTTGCATCCTTAAAGAAGTTCAGCGCGCTCTTGCCGCTCGCCACTTCGGGGAAGTTCGGCGCGGTTCGTCCGCGGCGCAAGAGCTCAATGTGGCGCTCGGTGGGACCGCCACCGCCATCGCCCCAACCGAAGACATACAGCGAGGCGTCGGACCGACCCTTGTCGCGGTGGTTCTTGACCGCGCGCAGGATCTCCTTGGGTTCGCCGCTGCCGATGTAGGTGTCGGCGGGCGGGAAGTGAGTCCAAACCCGGGTGCCGTCGATCCCCTGCCACCAGAACGTGTTGTGGGGGAACTTGTTGGTGTCGTTCCAGCTGATCTTCTGGGTGAGGAAGTAGTGGATGTTCGACTTCGCGAGGATTTGGGGCAGCGCAGCGGAGTAGCCGAAGACGTCGGGGAGCCACATATCCTTGGTCTCGACGCCGAACTTGTCGCGGAAATACTTGCGGCCATAGAGGAACTGCCGGACGAGGGATTCGCCGCCGGTCAGGTTACAGTCGGCCTCGACCCACATCGAACCCACCGGTTCCCACTGCCCGCGCTTGATCGCGCGCTTCACGCGCTCAAACAGCTCGGGATACTCCTTCTCCAGCCATTCGTATTGGCTCGCCTGGGAGTGGACAAAGACGTATTCGGGATAGCGTTCGGCGAGCTCGAGCTGGGTCGCCGTGGTGTGGGCCATCTTCTTCTTGGTGATGTGGATCGGCCAAAGCCACGCGGTGTCGAGGTGGGCATGGCCAACGGGCACAAGCTGGTGCTTCAGCTCGCCTCCGAGGGAGGAGAGTGCCTCGCGCAAGAGCTTGCGGCAACGGGCGATGGTCTCGCGCTCCGAGGCCCGGAAGAGGTTGCAGACGTCGTTGAGTGCGCGCAGAATGGTCGCAAAGGCAGGATCGCCCTCATCGACCGCCTCGACGAGGTTGAGGCAGAAGTCAACATCGTACTGGAGGTCCTTCAACTCGGGGTCGACCGCGACGAACCAGGCGCCCTGCACCTTGGCGACCTTCGGCTCGCGGGGGAGTTCCTTTAGGTGGACCCGGCACTGGGGGTTGTCGGTGTAAACCTGCACGTAGAAGGTGCCGTCGCCCGCTGCCTCGCCCAGAAGGACGGATTCGTGCGCCCAGTCAATGCCGGTTTTGGGCGCGTTGCCGCGCCATAGCGTTCGCTCGCCGCCGACCGATGCCTTAAGCGCGAGCACTTCGGTGGGGCCAAGTTGGGGCGCCTTGCCCTTCAAGCGGAACCAAAACGTCGTGTAGGCAGGGCCATATTCGTAGCCCGCGTCGACCGGCGTCCAGGGCCCGGCCTTCGCGGCCTGGAGATCGGGATGGGGAACTTCACAGATCTCAACGGAAAGGGCGTCGAGCTGGCGGGTGGCGAGGGGGACCAGGTCTTGCTCGAGGAAGAGCTTGATGCGGGCGCGCGTCAGGTCGGAATGCTTGAGCATGGGCACGGCCATTTTACTGAAAATTCGTTGAGCCTGAGCGAATCTGACCAAAAGCGACTATAATACTTATTACTGGATTGATGATCGAGTTTCATGAGTACTCCGTCGTGTTTGCCGCGCTTTATCTGCGGGGCGGGCCTGCCTCTGGCTTGGTGGCGGGGGGCTTGCCGCGCGCCTCGGGGGCGCCCGAGGTCGAGCGGGCCTTACGGCGGCACGGCCTTGCGGCGGGTGAGCTTGGCTCGGTGCCGCGGGTGTTGCGCGAGGCTGGCATGTGGGTCGAGGCCGCGGTGCTAGAGTCGGCGGGGGTGCTCGCGGCCGCCGAGGCCCTCGTGCTCGCGGGCCGGGTGATGACGCCGTTCCTCGCGGGCGGGGCGGGCTATCTCTGGCCGTGGGGAGGCTTCGCGGGGTGCTCTTTGGGGGCTGGTGCTTGCAGTTCGCTGGGTTCTGGTGGTGGTTCGGGCGGTTCTTCGTCCGGTTCCTCTTTCGGGGGTTCTTCGGGGGCTGCTTCGGGCGGCTTTGGTTCGGGGGCGGGGGCCGCGCCTGCGGCTCCACGGTCGAGTCTTTCGGCGGGCTGGGGCGAGGCCTCCGGCACGGCGGGGCCCCCTGCGCTCTGGATGGAGGGTGAGTGGGCCCGGCCCCTCGCCGAGGGTGGCGCGGGGCTTCCCTCCCTCGTCGGGCCGGCGGTCGTGGTGGGGTCGCGGTGGTTGCCTTCAGATCGCCTCTCGGAGGGTTGTTCGGAGCGTTCTTCGGCTGGCTTTGCAGAGGCCGCCGCTGAGATGCGCTCCGGGGGTGCTTTCGCGGGTGCGTTTGAGGGGGCGTGTGCGGGGGCTTCGGGCGATGCTTCCTTGGGGGCCTTTGTGAGTGCTTGTGGGGGCGCCTCCGGGGATGCTTTTGAGGATGGCGGGTTGCCTTCGGGTGGTCCTCTGCGGCTTTGCTATGAGGTCGGCGCGGAGGTTCGGGCGTCGGGCTGGCTGCTTTCGGGAGGCGCGCCGGGCTGCGACGCCGCCGCTCTCGAGGGTGCGGCCGAGCGGGCGATCGCCCTTCTTCCCTGCGGCCTCGAGGCGAGCCGGTCGGGCTTCTTCGCCCGGGGCGCGCTTTCGCTCTCGGTCTGTGCGCCGGGGTCTCCGTTCTCCGCGGCCCAGGCGATGGAGCGCAATGCCCTTCTGTTCCGCGCCGCGCGGTGGGCCCTCGTCGGGCACTCCCGGTTCCGGCTCGGCGGGACGTGGGCGGGCGTCTCGGAGGCCCTGCGGGTGGGCGCTTGTCCGGTCTTTGTGGCGGGGGCGGGCGGCCCGTCGGGGCCGGTTTCTGCCGGGGCCGGGGGTGCTCCGGGGTCGTTTCCGGGTGGTTCGTTCTCGGGTGAGGCGTTCTATGAGGGGGCGTTCTCGGGGGGAGCTTCTGGCGGGTCGTTTGCCGGCGAGGCTGCGGGTGAGGCCGCCTTGGGCGCGGCGGTGCCCTTCTGCCCCGAGCATGCCCTCGCCCGGCGCGCCCTCCTTTCGCTCGGGGCGCGGCCCTTCGTCTCGGTCGCGGCCTGCGATGCCCTGGCCGCTGAGATCGCCTGTGGGCTCGCCAGCGTCCGCGCGCACCAGCTCTCCCTCGCGTTTGGCCCTCCTGGCCCTGCTTTGGGTTCCGCCTGAGCCTCCCTGCGCGGTAACCTTTCCGGCGTGAAGGCCATTGCAAAGACGCGACCGGCTCCAGGTGTAGAAATCGTTGACGTTCCCGAGCCGACCGTCGGTCCGGGGGAAGTGAAAATCAAGTTGGAGGCCGCCTCGGTTTGTGGCACGGACCTTCACATTTACTCGTGGGATGATTGGGCCGCCGGCCGAATCAAGCCGCCCCGCATCATCGGCCACGAGTTCTGTGGAACGATCGTCGAGGTCGGCCCGGACGTCACCGAACGCGCGGTGGGCGACTTCGTCGCAAGCGAATCGCACATTGTCCCGCGGTCATCGGCCTATCTCCAAGCAGGCCTCGGCCACGTCGCCCCCGAAACTTCCATCCTCGGCGTCGATGTGGACGGCGGGTTTGCCGACTTCGTCGTTGTCCCCGTCGACAACGCCCGGCCCACCAGCCGCAGCATCCCGCCCAAGATCGCCTCGTTCCAAGATGCCCTCGGCAACGCGGTCCACACCGTGAACGACGGCCCCGTGGAAGGATGCGATCTCCTCATCACCGGCATGGGCCCGATCGGCCTCTTCTCGGTCGCGGTGGCGAAGGCCCTCGGCGCAAAGCGCATCGTGGTCACCGAGGTCAGCCCCTACCGCATCGGCCTCGCCGAGCAGATCGGCGCAGACGTCATCCTCAACCCCGCCACCGACGACGTGGACGCCGCCCTCAGCCGACTCGCGCCCGATGGGTTCGACGGCACCCTTGAGATGTCCGGCCACCCGTCTTCCCTGCCCCTCGCGATCCGCCACACCAAGCCGGGCGGCCGCATCTCGCTCCTCGGCGTCTTCCCCCAAAACCAGCAGACCGTCGACCTCAATGCCCTGATCTTCAAGGGGATCCGCATGCAGGGCATCGTCGGGCGGAAGCTCTGGGAAACCTGGGACCAGATGGGCGAGCTGTTCAAGACAGGCAAGCTCAACCTCGACCCCGTGGTCACCCACCAGATGCACTTCACCGAGTTTGCAGATGCGATGGAGCTGATGAAGGCAGGCAGGGCGGGCAAGGTCGTCTTCACCTTCGACAACTAAGGCCCGCAGAACGAAAATCGGGTCCTGATTCGCAAGAACCAGGACCCGATGGCTTTTGAAAACGAAGAGCGTTAGCTCTTGAGCGCTTCCGCACCGCCGACGACTTCGAGGATCTCCTTCGTGATGCCCGCTTGGCGTTCGCGGTTCGCCTTGAGGGTGAGCGAGTTGATCATCTTGCCCGCGTTGTCGGTCGCCGACGTCATCGCGGTCATGCGCGCGCCGAACTCCGACGCGGTGCTTTCCAGCATCGACTGCCAGACGAGGGTCTGGAAGTAGCGCGGAAGGAGGGCACCGAGCAGCGAGGCCGAATCCGGCTCGAAGCGGTAGTCGCCCGAAACGCCGCCCTCGGAAACCGGGGCTTCGATCGGAGCAAGCTGGACGACCTGCGGAGTCTGCCGAATCGCGGAGAAGAAGCGAGCGTAGATGACGTAAACCGCATCCACTTCGCCGTTCTCGAACATCTGGCGAGCCTTTCGGGTCACCTGGACCGCGTCGGAGAGGCGGGCACCGCTCGAAGGGACCGTCACCGATTCCTCGATCGAATAGCCGCGCTTCGAGAAGAACTGAGTGCCCTTCTTGCCCACCGTGATCATCGTCACCGGAACCGTCTGCGACTTGATGAAGTCGGCCGCACGACGGATGAGCGACGTGTTGTAAGCGCCGGCAAGGCCGCGGTCCGAGGTGATGAGGATCACGAGGATCCGCTTCACTTCGCGCTTCTCCATCAGCGGGTGGCTCGGCAGGTTACCGCCACTTGCCAACGACTGCATGAACTCGCGCATCTTGTCCGCGTACGGTCGGGCCTCAAGCACCCGGTCGGTCGCTCGCTTCAAACGTGCCGCCGAAACCAGCTTCATCGCTCGCGTGATCTGCTGGATATTCTTGGCGGCGCGGATGCGCTGTCGAATCTGCTTTAGCGTGGCCATAGACTTGTGTTAAGCGGAATCCTTACTTACCAAACTTGCTGGCGTAGTCGTTGACCGCCTTCTTTAGCGACTCTTCGATGTCGGCCGAGATCGCTCGCGACGTTCGAATCGACTCCAGAATCTCCGGATAGTCCGACTTCACGAACTTGATCAGTCCCGCTTCAAACGGCTTGACCTGGTCGTTCGTGAGGGTGTCGAGGACACCCATCGAACCGGCATAGATCGAAACGACCTGCTCTTCGACCGGGTACGGCGTAGCGAGGTCCTGCTTGAGGAGCTCGGTGAGGCGCTGACCGCGGATGAGCTGCATCTGGGTGGCCTTGTCGAGGTCCGAAGCGAACTGCGAGAACGCAGCAACGTCGCGGTATTGGGCCATTTCGAGCTTCAACTTACCGGCAACCTGCTTCATCGCCTTGATCTGGGCGTTACCACCGACGCGGCTGACCGAGATACCAACGTTGATGGCGGGGCGAACGCCAGCAAAGAAGAGGTCGGGCTCGAGGTAGATCTGACCGTCGGTGATCGAGATGACGTTGGTCGGAATATAGGCCGAAACGTCGCCCGACTGGGTTTCGATGATCGGGAGCGCGGTGAGCGAACCGCCACCCTTCTCGTCGGAGAGCTTTGCGGCTCGCTCGAGGAGGCGGCTGTGGAGGTAGAAAACGTCGCCGGGATAGGCTTCTCGTCCGGGCGGTCGTCGCAGAAGGAGCGACAGGGCGCGGTAGGCCTGGGCGTGCTTGGAAAGGTCATCGTAAACCGCGAGGGCGTGCATGCCGTTGTCGCGGAAGTACTCGCCGATCGCCGCGCCGGCGAACGGTGCAAGGTATTGCATCGCGTTCGAGTCCGAAGCGGAGGCGACGACGACGATCGAGTAATCCATCGCGCCGTTCTCGACGAGGGTCTGGACGATGCGAGCAACGGTGGCTTGCTTCTGTCCGATCGCAACGTAGACGCAGTAGACGGGTTCGTCGCCCGACTCGTGGCTCGCCTTTTGGTTGAGGATCGTGTCAACGCAGACGGCGGTCTTTCCGGTGCCGCGGTCGCCGATGACGAGTTCGCGCTGGCCCTTACCAATCGGGATCATGGCGTCAACGGCTTTGATACCGGTCTGGAGCGGTTGGGTGACCGGCTGTCGGTCAACGACGCCAGGAGCCATGACTTCAATTCGGCTGAATTCGGTGGCAGCGATCGGACCCTTGTTGTCGATCGGCTGACCGAGCGCGTTCACGACGCGACCGAGCAGAGCCTTACCGACGGGGAGTTCGATGATGCGGCCTGTTTCGCGGACGGCGTCGCCTTCCTTGATCTTGGTGTCGTCACCGATGATGACCGCACCGATCGAGTCCTCTTCGAGGTTGAGGGCGAGGCCCATGATGCCACCGGGGAACTCGAGGAGCTCTCCCATTTGGCAATCGGGCAGACCGTGGACGCGGGCAATGCCGTCTCCCACTTGCAGAACGGTTCCGACGTGGTCGGCCTTGACGGTCAGGTCGGCGGCCTTAAGCTCTCGCTCAAGGATGCTGGTGATCTCTTCGGGTCGAATAGACATGGCGTTGTTTTTAGGGGTGGGTTAGGCTTGCTTGAGAACGTCGTGGCGGAGCGTGTCGCGGAGCTTTCGCATTTGCCCCTTGACCGTTCCATCGAGAACAAAATTGCCGTAGGTGACTCGGATGCCACCGACGATGCCGGCGTCGACGACATAGACGGGTTCAATCGTCGAGCCGAGCGCCTTGGTGAGCTTCATTTCGAGCGCTTGCTTCTGGCCAGGCTCAAGCTCAATCGCACTTTCAACGTGGACCGAAAGGCTGTTGTCGGCCACTCGTCGAAGGCGGGTGAACTCATCGCGGACGCCTTCGATTTCCTGGGCGCGGCCCTTGCGCACGATCAACCGAAGGGCGGCCATGCTCACGGCGGTGACGCGGTCGGAGAAAACCTTCGTGAGGATCTTCTCCTTGTCCGGCAGTCCGACGTAGGGGCTGAGCAGGAAGTCGCGCACGGTCGAGTCGCCCTGAAGGACGCGCCCGATGCCGGTGAAATCGGCTTCGACGGCGTTGACCATGTTGGCCTCCTTGGCTGCCGAGTAAAGCGCGGCAGCGTACCGTCGGGCGACGCGAGAGTCGGTCATGGTTAGCGGCTCACCTCGGCGGTGCTAATGAAGTCGTCGACCAGCTTTCGGTTGCGGTCGTTGTTCATGTTCTCGCCGACGACCTTTTCGGCCGCGAGGAGCGAGAGGTCGACCACCTGGCTGCGGATGTCGGTGAGAGCCTTGGCGCGGCTGGCTTCGATCTCTTCATTTGCCTTCTTGACCATCGAGTCGGCCTTTTCGGTCGCTTCGGCAAGAAGGGTCTGGCGAAGGTTCTGCGCTTCCTTGATCGAAGACTGAATCTGTTCGCGAGCGTTCGCTTCGGTGTCAGCGAGTCGCTTTTCGTAGTCTGAACGCATCTTGCCCATCTCGGACTTCAGGTTCTCGGCTTCGGTGAAGGTCGACTCGAGCTCCGAGTTGCGGCTGTCAATCGCTTCCTTGAGCGGCTTGACGTAAAACGTATCGATCACCGGGAAAAGGGCCAGGAAAACGCCGATGGTGGCAATGGTCATCCCAAGGTCAAGGGGAATGCCCATTTCGGCAACCTTATCCAAGAAGCCGAGGTGGACGTTGTGGCTAAACCACACGCCGCCGACCATCAGGCCCAATCCGATGACGAGAAAAGTGAGAATGCGTCCCATGTGAAACTGGTTCTAGTGTTGTGTTGGGAGCGGCTTGCGCCGCTCCCAAGAATGACGAGTCTTACTTAGCCGAGCTGATACCGACGAAGACGGTGAGAAGGAAGACGAGTTCGACGAACGCAAGCGCGATGATCATCGCCGTTTGCAGCTTGCCGATGGCTTCCGGCTGGCGGGACATGCCCGTCATAGCACCGTAACCGATAAGACCGAGACCGATGGCAACGCCCATAGCGGCGATACCGAGACCAATGATGCCCATTTTCTTTTTGTGTTTCTCCTAGAGTTGTTTGCTTGTTCTGAGTTCAGTAAGTCGTTGATTTGGCGTTAGGCGTGAGCCGCTTCGCCGTGGCCGTCGCCATGCTCGTGGTCGTCGTGGTGACCGGTGACGAGGCCGAGGTAGACGCAGGTGAGAAGGCAGAAGATCATCGCCTGGACGAGGACGGTCAGGAGCTTGATCGGAAGCAGGAACTCACCGGCCGCGATGTAAAACTTTTCCGTCAGGTGGTTGATCGCTTCAACCGCCTGGTGCCCACCGTGGATGTTTCCGTAAAGTCGGAGGGTGAGCGAGACGTTCTTCATCAGCTCGGAAACGAGCTCAATGCAGAAGATGATCGGCGTGATCAGGACGGCGAGAACGCCCGGGAGCTTCGGTCCTGCGAAGTGGCTGATGTGTCCGAGGACGCCGTTTGCCCTTGCGCCTTCATATTGGACATAGCCAAAGACGATGAGCGCCATGCCGAGGTTGAACCCGACGACCGCAGTCGGCGTGAGCGGGAAGAAGAGGCCGACGAGGTTCGCGAAGAAGATGACGAGCCAGAAGGTCACGAGCATCGGAACGTACTTCCGACCGTGGGAACCAATCGTGTTCACCGCCATGTTCTCAAGGAAGAGATAAAGCTGCTCGAACGTGCCGGTGACGAAGTTCTTGAACACTCGCTGCCCAAAGCCCTTCTTGGCCATGCTCAAGTAGATGAACATTGCGATGAGGACGACGCCGAGGTAAACGCCCACTCCGGCGATCGTGACGGTGTGCTCACCGCCCTCTGCCGAGGCAAGGCGCGAGGCATGGTTCAAAAGAAGGCTGTCCATAAGGGCGCGACGCCGTCTCCGGCGTTGGCGGGAAGTATACCTAGCCCTTTTCGGCGATGTCAGCCCTTTTCGTTGGTCATTCTTATCGCAAGAAATACGCCCACGCCGAGCCCCACCGTTGCACCAATTCCAGGACCGGCGGCAAATCCCAGCCACTTCTGGAGGCCAAGGCCAAGGAGCAGTCCGGCGATGGCGCCACCGATCACCGAGTAGCCAATCGCGAACCCTTGGGCGAGGCCGTTGTTGCCGCCAATTTCCTCAGGCTTCTTCAGCGCGGCCACGTGGGGACGCTTGTAATCCCAGTCCGGCACTTCGGGCAGGGGCGCACCCGCCGCCTTCGCCACCTTTTCTTCCAGCGCGGCACGCTTGGCTTCAATCGCGTCGACCTCGGGCGAGTCGGGCAGCTGTAGGTGCTCGTCCGAGCCGTTCAGAAGGGCCTCCATCTTCTGATAGATTTCCCTCTCGCGCTCGGTCAGCTCTTCTTCACCGTGGGGGTTCGGTTCAGGTTTCGATTCATCAGCCACGACTCCATTGTATCAGCCCTGGTTTCACCACTCCATCGAAGCCAACCGGCCCGATGAGCCGTCAGCACCACTATGAGGAGACTTTTTATCGTGGCTGCCGCTTGTGTCGCCCTTCTTGTTTCGGCGGTCGCGCTCTCGCCCAACGCACGTGGCCAAGTTGCCACCGACGCCATCGACGGTCCTGCTCTCGCCAAGATCCTCACCGACTTGAAGATGGAGCCGAAGAACATCGCCGAGGAAGGCGAAAAGCCGCTCTTTGCCTTCGACATCAAGACGGAGAAGTTCAATGTGCCGATGGTGGCAGAGGTCAGCTCGAGCGGACGCTACATCTGGCTGACTTGCACCCTGAAGGAGGACGCGCGGACCTCGGATTCGATGTCGATCCTGCGTGCGATTGGCGACATCCAGCCCACCCACCTTTGGGTGACCAAGTCGAACCGGCTGAAAATGGGCCTCTCGATCGACAACCGCGGCGTGAACGCCACCGTCGTGAAGTTCGTGCTCGACAAGCTGGCCGACGACCTCGAAAAGACGTCGTCGATCTGGGCTCGCTGAGCCTGACAAACAAGAAAGGTCCGGGAGCCATTGCGGTTCCCGGACCTTTCTGCTGATCGTTTGAGCTTAGAGCGCGCGGTCGATGAGCGCAGCAATGTGAGGCTTGGGAGCCGCGCCGACCATCTGGTCCACGACCTTGCCACCCTTGAAGACGAGCAGCGCGGGGATGCTCATCACGCCGTAGTTCGAGGCGAGGTCGCCGTCGTTGTCCACGTTCACCTTGAAGACCTTGGCGCGTCCGGCATATTCGGTGGCGAGCTCTTCGATGGCAGGGCCAATCGCCTTGCACGGGCCACACCACTCTGCCCAAAAGTCGACGAGAACGGGGACGTCCGAGTTCAGAACCTTGTCGTTGAACTCGCTGCTGCTAACCGAAAGATTGGATGCCATGTTGTTTTTTTACTCCGAAACCGTGTGGATCGTGCGGGAAATCTACCCGTTGAATGCTCCTCCGCGCCGGTTGGTTTCCAATCACGCGGAAAGTCGTAACATTTCTAGGCCCGGATATCGTCTACAATTGCAGACTCCTGTTTAGAAAGCAGGAAGCCTCTGGAGGATTCTCGAAACGGTGAACCTGAAGACCATCGCTCTCATGACCTGCGCTCTCGCCCTCGTTGGCGGCGCGACGGGTATCGCGCAAACCAAGAAGAAGTCGTCGAAGTCGAGCAGCAAGAGCTCGCGCGGCTACCGACCGACCGAAGTTGCTCTCGTCGGCATCAAGCTTTACGACACGGGTGTCCGCGTCGTCAATGTCTACGGCTCGCCCGACATGATCGAGGCCGTGAACATTGGCTCGTCGAACGCCGGCGGTGGCGGTGGCGGCAACGGTGAAGGCGGCGGCGGTGGCGGCGGTCTTCGCACGCCGAGCGGCCAGCCTGCTGCAGCTCCTGGCGCAGCCCAGAATTATCCGCTCTCGCGACCGGATGGCGAATTCGCCTTCGGTGACAGCGAGCTCATGCGACAAGGCAAGGAAGGACGGGGTGGCGGAGAGACCGGACTCGGTGGCGAAGGCGGCGGACAAGGCGGTCGACCTGGCCCCGGTGGTCCTGGTGGCGGAAGCCCCGGCCCTGACGGTCGAGGCGGCGGTGGCGTCGGCGGCGGCAGCAGCGAGCAAACCGAGCTCACCCGCTGGATTTACAAGCGCAACAACTCGAAGTACGGTTTTGTCATGGACAAGTTCAACCGAGTCATCCAGATCGAAGCGATCGGTCTGAAGAACACTCGAGCTCGAACGAGCCGCGGCGTCACCTTCGGCGACAGCTTTGCGAAGATCATCAAGGCCTACGGTGCTCCGGATGGCTACGAAGTCGGCGGTAACAACGTGACCGTTCGATACCTCACCGCAAAGAAGGTTGCCTTCCGATTGAACCGAGTCCAGAAGGACAAGCCGTACGTGGTCACGGGCATCGTGGTCGCGGCCGGTAAGTAAGACCAACCTCAGAGGCTGAACATTGGCCGACGAGCGCGACGATATTCGATCTAGAGTCAGTATCGTTGAGCTTGTCGGCCAACGTGTTCGTCTGACCCGTGCCGGGAAGGATTGGAAGGGCCTCTGCCCCTTCCACGACGACAAGACCCCCTCCTTCACCGTCTCCGAACGCTTCGGAACCTATCGCTGTTGGGCTTGCGGCGAGCACGGCGACATCTTCACTTGGGTCATGAAGACCCAAAACGTCGAGTTCGGCGAAGCGATACAACAACTCGCCGACATCGCCGGGGTCAAGCTCGAACGAAAGGGCGCCCCGCGCCCCGAGCAAAAAGCCGAACGCGAGCTCGCCCGCGCGGCGATGGAGGACGCCCTCCTCTTCTTCCGCGAGGAGCTCGCCCGCAGCGAAGCCGCGAAGGCCTATCTCACCCGCCGCGACCTACCCCTTGACGTTGTCCAAGCCTGGGAGATGGGCTACGCCCCCGACAACGGTGAGGCGATCACTGTCTATCTCAAGCGCAAGGGCCACAGCCTTAACCTGTGCAAAGAGCTCTTCCTTGTGGACCAAGACCCGAGCGGCGGCTTCTTCGACAAGTTTCGGGGGCGGCTCATGTTCCCGATCCGCGACGAACAAGGCCACCTCGTCGCCTTTGGAGGACGGCTGCTTGGCGATGGCCAACCGAAGTACATCAACAGCTCCGACACCCCGCTCTTCCGCAAGAGCCGCGTGCTGTATGGCCTCCACCGCGCGCGCGACGTCGCCTCGAAGGAGCGCCACCTGGTCCTCTGCGAAGGCTATCTCGATGTCATCGCTTGTCACCGGGCGAAGGTCACGACCGCGGTTGCGTCCCTCGGAACCGCCTTCACCCCCGACCACGCGAAGCTGATCAAGCGGTGGGCGGACGACGTCACGCTGCTCTACGACGCTGATGAGGCTGGACAAAAGGCGACCGAGAAGGCGCTGGAAATCCTAGAAGAGACGGGTCTGCGCGTCAAGATCGCCCAGATGCCAGCGGGCGACGACCCGGATACCCTCTTGAAGCGCGACGGTGCGGGAAGCGTCCTTAAAGTTGTTCAAGACAGCCAGTCACCGATGGACTTTCGCTTCCGACGCCTGGAGAAGAAGTTGAAACCCGCGGACGGCGCCTTTTGGGAAGAGGCGGTCCAAATCCTCGCCACCGCGAAGAGCGACCTTGAGTTCGACAAGCATGTCGTCCGACTCGCCGGCCTGTATCCCGAGATCCCCAACCCCGTGCAGGCCCAATCGGCCCTGCGCCGATGGGTGGGGCGGGTGCGCAAGGGCCAGCCCGGACCCGCGCCAGTGGCCCGATCGAAGGCGAGGCACGAGCCAATCCCCAACCTCAAGATTCACTCCGCCGAAGCGGCGATCTTCCGGGGCCTGTTTGAGCCGACCACGTCGGCAAAGTCGCACGAGGTGGTGAAGGGTGACCAGTGGCTGACCGTCGCCGGTCGAGAACTCGCCGCCGAAATCCTCACTGCCCTTCCCCAGCCGCCCGACCCCGACGAGCAAGACCTTTGGGTGCACCGCATCGAGAACCCCGAGATGGTGCAGCTTCTCACCCTCATTGCCGAGGACCGGCGGTTCCAACCCTTCGGCGAGCAGCAGCTTACCGATGCCCTGACTGAACTCAAAAAGCGCCTTGAACAGGCAGAACTCCAAGACCTGAAAAAGGAATCGGGCAAGGGTAACGAGATAGTTGCGCGGTTAAAGAAGATGCGCCCGAAATACGATAAATCAGTGGAAACTGATATGTTTTAACATCAGTGAGGGCTGTCGCGTCCCTTCAGATTCAAAAAGACCCACATTCCTTAAAAAAATGCTTGGGAATTTGTGAATCTTGCGATACAGTGTTCAACGTCATTTTCGCAATGGGTCTTCCGGGACCTCGTGAGGATGAAAAGAGGGGATCATCACATGGCGTCTGCCAAATCGTTGGATCAAGCACTGCTCGGAACGAATTTAGAAGCAATCACTGCCCAAAACGACCAGGACATGAGCACCGCCGAGGACCAAGGTTACGTCCACGGCCACCGCTATCCCATGGTCGATGCGCACGCAGTCACCAGCGACGGAGCCATTGATGACTCCGTGCGCATGTGGCTGAAGAAGATTGGGCGAATTCCACTTCTCACCGTTGAACAAGAGTCGGCCGTCGCGCGCCACGCCCGTTCAGGTTGCATGGAGTGCAAGTCACTCCTCATCGAAGCCAACCTGCGGCTCGTCGTCAGCATCGCCAAGCGCTTTGTCGGACGCGGCCTCACCATGCAAGACCTCATCCAAGAGGGCAACATGGGCCTCATCCGCGCGGTCGAGAAGTTCGACGCCGATCGCGGCTTCCGATTCAGCACCTATGCCACGTGGTGGATCCGCCAGGCGATCAGCCGGGCGATTAGCGACCACGGCCGCACCATCCGCGTCCCCGTCCACACCCTCGAGGCGGTCAACCGGATGCTCAAGTGCGCGGGCGCGCTCCAGCACAAGCTGGGCCGCGATGCCACTGCCGAAGAGATCGGCCAGGAGCTCGGCATCCACGCCGACAAGGTTCACGAATTTCTCCACGCGATCAACGACCCGCTCT
The DNA here is from genome assembly GCA_018268355.1 of Armatimonadota bacterium. Classification (GTDB taxonomy): domain Bacteria; phylum Armatimonadota; class Fimbriimonadia; order Fimbriimonadales; family Fimbriimonadaceae; genus JAFDWR01. The sequence continues at coordinate 49,343 of JAFDWR010000002.1, forward strand.
CGCTCGAGATGTCGGTCGGCGAAAGCGAAGACTCGTCGCTCGGCGAATTCATCGTCGACCGCAAGCTGGAAACGGCGATGGATGCCGCGATTCGGAGCGTGGCCCGCGATAAGATCGAGCGCGTCCTCGCCACCCTCGGCGACCGCGAGCGCGACGTCATCGCCATGCGCTACGGCCTTTTGGACGGCCAGCCGCACACCCTCGAAGAGGTTGCGCGCGCGTTCCAAGTCACCCGAGAGCGGATCAGGCAGATCGAACAAAAGGGTCTCAAGAAGCTGAAGCACCCCTCAAGAGCGAAATTGCTTCAAGAAGCTGCAGAAGAACTTCGATAAATGGCGTCATAAAAAGCGATATGCGAACGCCGGAGGCTCAAGTTCTCCTCGCGGACGGGACAACCGTTCCGCTGGCGTCGCTATATTCCCAAGGCCCGATTGCCCTCGTCTTCCTTCGCCACTTCGGCTGCATCTTTTGTCGCCGGTTTGTCAGCAAGCTGAAGCGGGCAACCTGCCTGCGAATTGTCCTCGTTGGCATGGCCGATCCGGCAGAGACCCAGCGCTTCGCGGCCACCTTCGGCGTGAAGAACACGTTCATCTGTGACCCCTCACGCGAGCTCTATCGCCAGTTCGGGCTTGAGCGAGGCCGTCTCAGCCAGGTCGTTGGTCCGAAGGTCTGGAAGAGCGCGATGGGTGCAGCCCGGTTTGGCGTGGGCAAGGTGGTTGGCGACCCGCTCCAGCTTTCGGGGGCGTTTATCATCAACACCTGTGGCGAAGTGATCTGGTCGAAGCGCGCCCATGCGGCGGGCGACGACCCCACCCTTCCCGAGCTTTGTGATGCCCTCCTCAGCGCAGAGATGTGCTGCGGCGAGAGCTAGAGACCTGCCCCTTTCGGGAAGAGCAGCCAGTCGCGGTCGATGCGCTTGCCGTGGGCAAACTGGAGCTCATTGAACGCTTCCCCGCTCGCGAGCACGGTCTGCAGACCCACTTCCCGCGCCATCACGATGATCGCCGCCGCGTCATAGAGGCATTCGCCGCCCGCGACCATCCCCCGCAGTCGACCCGTGAGCAGCCAGGCCCCATCGATCACGAATGCGCCGCCATACCGCTGTTTACCGGGGATCGCGCCAAGACGTCCGATCGCCGACTTGTCATAGGAAACCAGGTGATAGGGCTCAATTGGCCCGGGAGCGATCTCGGCGAGGGGATTGCCGTTGAGGGTTGCGCCCGCCCCCGCCTCGCCAAGGTAGAGCTCGTCGAGGTCGGGGAGAAAAACGCCGCCCTGGACCAGCTTGCCGCCCTCCATTCGCGCGATGGAGACACCCCAGAGCGGCGACCCAAAGACGTAGTTGCTGGTGCCGTCGATGGGGTCGAGCAGCCATCCGCTCGCCTCAAGCGAGCCGGTGAGCCCCTCTTCTTCGCCCCAGATCCCGGCTTCTGGCTCAATCCGCTCGATTTCGCCACGCAGGTAGCCCTCGATGTCGCGGTCGACGTGACTCACCAGCGTGCCGTCGGGCTTGCGTTCGACCTCCAGCGACGACCGCTGGAGCTGGCCCATGCTTCCCGCCACGCGGAGCATCCTCTCGATCTCTCGGAGCATGTCGAGATTATGGCGGGATTCGCCCCGGCTTAGCGGGCGGGCTTCGCGAGGAGCGCCTTCGCGGTCGCGCGGGAGAGCTTCTGGTACTTCCACTCCTTCTTCCACCGCTCGCGGAGGACCTGCTTGGACGGGCTGAATTCGACCACCGCAACCGACTTTCCGCGAGTCAGAATAACTTGCTTCCAATCAGAGACCTTGACCTCATCCACCTTCTTACCGATCAGTTCAACCTGCTCCCGGCCAATCAGCCAGAGTCCCTTGAGAGGCACAAAAGACTGCATCACCGGGGCCGGACGACTCGAGGCACTGCTAGAGAATCCTGACACTGGCTTGGGCCACCCTACTCGCCAAAAGTGAGACTGGCCCGAGATTGCATCGATCCGCACCCAAGCCCAACCAAAGTCTGCGTTCGACTGCGGAGGCGTTGGCTGCAGAGCAAAGCGAAACTCGTAAGTAAGCACTTGGGCACCTTCTACATTCAGGTAGGGCCGGAAGCGAGGGGATCCAAGCACGGGCTCGGTCGATGTCCAGTACACGAGAGCCCACTGAGGTATCGCATTTGACTCCATCAAGGTAAGGCCGCTCACGCCGCCTTCTCGACTCGCCAGCGTCGCCGCGCTGTTAAGCGCCTCGGTGTACTTGACGATTGGGCCCGCAGGGCCGATCCAACTCGGTCGATCAACGGGGAAGAATGCATCGATGACTCGTTCGCCGCTTGGTTCAAGAATGAATTGCGAGACCTGCCCCTCGGAACATTCAAAGCCATCATGAATCGAAGATAGCTTGACGAATATCGCATCTTTCAATGGTTTATCCGGCTCACCGACATAATCTTGCCTCTCAATACGAGTCAGGACCTCCGAAGAAACCTGGTTTGAAGCTTGCAGAAGCTTTTGGCATCGTGAACGAACGACAGTCTCGTCAATATCCCGCCTTGAGGCATACGTCCTGCTGGAGAGACGGAATCTTCTTAACCTTAGAGGCGACTCTTCTCCATAGTCAAGGTGAGCAACATCCCCACCACCAACGGGAACCTCCAGGACGTTCAAATTGATCACTTTTGAGAAATAGGGCTGAGGCAGTACTTGGCCAGGAATCGTCCAACTCGATGGTCGATCCATCGCGACTCGGATAAAGTCTTGGAACGGCGTGGCCTGTTGGCTAAAAGCCATGGGCGTTAAGGCACAAATGAATAGAGCCAGCATGTTTCATTTCCTATCGGACCTAAAACCAAGTTCGGATCTCTGTAAACGTTTCGGAAACGGGATTGACGTAGACGTTAACGATGACCGGGTTGGGGGGCGGGCTTCGCGAGGAGCGCCTTCACGGTCGCGCGGCTGAGCTTCTGGTACTTCCACTCCTTCTTCCACCTCTCGCGGAGGACCTGCTTGGACAGGCTGAATTCGACCACCGCAACCGATTTTCCGCGAGTCAGGACGTATGTCTTCCAGTCCGTCGCCGAGCTTGCTTGCGTCGGGCTTCCCACGACGTTGATCGCCACCTTTCCAAGCATCCACTTACCGGAGACCGGCCGGAATCCAGCCGGAGGCCCGGGCACTGGCGTTGGCGACGAACCGCCGATTCTACCGCCCGAAGTTCCGTTGGAAGACTTCAACTCTACGGCATGGATCTGCCCCGTGAAGGCCTCGACATCGACATAGCCCACGCTATACGGCTGATTTGGCTTTGGGGCAGACCCTGCGAAGTAGTAGCCGAAAGAGTACGAGACGCATGCCGCATCGGGATCGCCGAGGAACGGTTGGAAGCGCGGGGTTCGCAGCACGGGCTCTACAGATTCGTTGAAAATCGTCGCCCAATAGGGCCCTTTTGCGGGCAAGCTCTCGGTGAGCTGCGATGATCCCGATTCCTGCACGAGCCGGTTGATGGCGATCTGCCGGGCTTGCTCGATCGTGATCTTCACGGTCGAAGGACCAATGAGCCGAAGCGGACGAAATCGCAATTCGCACTCATAGAGGTCCTGAGCATTGGGCGAGAAGGTGAAGTGCGAAGTTCGCCGGTCTTCGACGGGGTACCCGTCGTAGGTTGGCCGTACCCACGCCTGAACTGCGTCATTCGTTACGATCTCGTCGTCAAATCGGTAGAATCCGCGACTCAATTCTACAGCGCAGTCCTTTGCTGAATAGCCTGCAAGCTCGTACAACTGTGCAACTCTGCTCTTTAGCGCCAGAGAGTCAAAGGCGGCTTTGAGCGTTAGCTTGGACTGGTGGTTCACCACTGCTAGAATTCGATGTGGGAAATCTTTACTCTGCCTAAGGAAAATCCACGGAGACGAGGCTCGGCTCACTAGACAAGTCCTGTCTTCGGAATCCTTGACGACCGGATCAAAGCCCTCCTGCGACTCTATCGTCCAACCCGGTGACAGCCTAAGGGCTTCAACCAAGAATCGGTTGTGATCCACCACCCCGGCCTGACTTTGCAGACAACCGAAAAGCAAGAGCGACGAAAGCATAAAATGAACCCCCAGACATGGCAGGTGGACCGGGCCTCAATCAACAGACTTCCAAGGCCGACCGCCTGTTTTGCTCAAGTCTAAACAAAACTACCGAAGAGCGGCCACGACCTGGGCGAGCACCTTACCGCGGTGGCTGATCTGGTGTTTCTGGTCGGCGGTGAGGTCGGCCATCGTACACCCGAGCGAAGGCAGCCAGAAGATCGGGTCATAGCCAAACCCGCCCCCGCCGCTCGGTTCAAATCCAATCTGCCCCTCGCAGGTCGCCTCAAAGAGCTGGGTCGGCGCCCCCGGCACCGCATAGGCCACCGAGCACCGAAACCGCGCGCCGCGCTCCTCCACCGGGACGCCGTCAAGCCGCTCCAGGATGATCCGCATCTTCTCCGGGAAGGGGGTTTCCTCGCCCGCGAACCGCTTGCTGTAGAGCCCTGGCTCGCCGCCCATCGCGTCGATTTCAAGCCCAGCGTCATCCGCAAGCGCGGGCAACCCCGTGAACGCGGCCGCCGATTCCGCCTTGATCGCGCTGTTCGCGGCATAGGTGGTCCCGGTTTCGTCGGGCTCGGGCGCACCCGGAAAGTCGGCAAGGGTCAAGAACTCGACGCCGGGGATTCCGCGCCGCAGAATGGTGAGCATTTCGCCCGCCTTCTTCACGTTGTGGGTTGCAATGACAATCTGTCTCATGCACCCGGATGATACAGGTTGCGGAACCGCGCGTAGGAGGGCTGGAATCCGAGGATGACCTTGCCGGTGGGGCCGTTTCGGTGCTTGGCGACAATGATTTCGGCTTCCTCGACCGCGTCGGGATTCCATTCCTCGTCGCGCTGCTCCTCCTTGGCCTTATAGTAGGCGTCGCGATAAAGGAGCATGACAACGTCGGCTTCCGCTTCAATCGAACCCGATTCCCGGATGTCGGAGAGGACGGGGCGCTTGTCTTCACGGGTTTCCACGCCTCGGTTGAGCTGAGAAAGTGCAATCACGGGCACCTGGAGCTCCTTCGCCATTGCCTTGATGCCTCGGGCGATATCGGAGATTTCCTGGGTGCGGTTCTCGGTGCGGCGACTGCCGCGCATGAGCTGGAGGTAGTCGACCACGACGAGGGCGAGGCCATGCTCGGCCTTGAGTCGGCGGCACTTTCCACGCATCTCCAGCGGCGAAACGTCGCTCGCGTCGTCGATCATGATCGGAAGGCTGTAGAGGTTCTCGCAGGCGTCGGCGAGCTTGCGATAGGTGTCCATGCTCAGGTTTGGGTTCTTGAGCACGTGGCCATTGACGCCGCTCACCATCGAGACCATGCGCCGGACGAGCTGCATCGAGCTCATTTCGAGCGAGAAGACGGCGACCGCCCCTTTCGCCTCCTTCGCCGCGCTGATCGTGAGGTCGAGCATGAGCGAGGTCTTACCCATCGAAGGCCGCGCGCCGATGATGACGAGGTCGCCGGGATAAAAGCCGGTCGTCATCTTGTCGAGGTCGGCAAAGCCGCTCGTGATGCCGAGGGTCGGCTCGCCGGTGCTGAGGATGCGGTCGACGTCGATGAAGAAGTCGCGGGCGAGCGAGCTGACGGGCTGGAAGTACTTGCCGAGCCGCTTTCGACCCACTTCAAAGATCTTTTGCTCCGCCATGTCGACCGCAGAGTCTGCGTTTTCCAGTTCGGGGTCGTTGGCGATGCCGGCAATCTCGCGTCCCGCTTCTTGGAGTCGGCGCAGGGTCGCCTTGTCCTGGATGACCTGGGCAAAGTAGTTCGCGTTGGCGGGCGAGGTGACGTACTCGGCAACCTGGACCACGTAGGCCTCACCACCGATCTCGTCCCACTTGCCCCGGTCGATCAGCTCCTGGCGAAGCAGGATGTAATCCGAGGGTTTGCCATTGCGGATGAGCTGCCGCATGGCCTTAAAAATTTCTTTGTGGGCGGGCCGATAGAAGTCGGAGTCGTCGAGGACGGTGACGAGCTCTTCCGCCGCGCGCTCGGAGAGGAGCATCGATCCAAGCGCACCCATCTCCGCTTCAAGCGAGTAAAGAGGGATGAGATCGCGGAGCTCCATGGACACGGGGGACCTATTCTAGCCCAAATTTTGACCATCCAGAAGGGGTGGTTTTTGACCAATCTAACTGGTATCCTTGCGGAACCTTTGCCCACTCGTCTAATGGCAGGACGACTGACTCTGGATCAGTTAATCGTGGTTCGAATCCACGGTGGGCAGCCAACCTCTTCATCGTCTATGCTGGTTGCAGCGCATGACGAAATCCCGCATTGAAGCCTTCAGCGACGGCGTTCTCGCGATCATCATCACGATCATGGTGCTCGAGCTGCGCCCGCCGAAGGGTGCCTCGCTCCACGACCTGGCTGAGCTCGCGCCCGAGTTCCTGAGCTACCTGCTTAGCTTCATCTACATCGGGATCTATTGGAACAACCACCACCACCTCATGCACGTGGTGCGCCACGTCAACGGCAAGGTGATGTGGGCAAACATGCACCTATTGTTCTGGCTGTCGGTGGTCCCGTTCGTCACCGCTTGGATGGGCAGCTCGGGCTACCAGTCGGTGCCGGTCTTTGTTTATGGCATCCCGCTCCTCCTGAGCGGCGTGGCCTATTACATCCTCTGCCTCGCGCTTAAAGGGGCCGACGTGCCCGATTCGCCGGTGGCAAGGGCGATTGGCCGCGACCAAAAAGGGCTGCTTTCGCTGGGGATCTATGCCTTCGCGGTCGCCGTTGCGCTCTTTTCCAAGTGGGTGGCGGTTGGGTGCTATGCCCTCGTCGCGGTGATGTGGTGGATTCCTGATCGCCGGATCGAGCGCGTTCTCCACGATCCTGAAGGCCACGCCAAGCCCTAGGCCGAGAGTCCTTCCGTTAGGCTCGGTTCCGCGCTAGAATGTTGGGCATGGACATACCCGCCGTGATCGGCGTGATGATTGGCTTTGGGCTTGTGGTCGTGGTGCCGATTGTGGCGATCATGACCAACCACCAGCGCAAGATGGCTCGCATCATGCAGGGACTGCCCGAAGATGGTCACACCTCGGATGATTGGATCGCGAAGATCGACCGCCTGAGCACGGTTGGTACGGGTGCCACCGCCGGAGCCGCATCCCCCGAGAAGCTCGCCGCGATTGAGGCGAAGCAGAACGAGATTTTGATCCGGCTCGACAACATTGAGCAGCACCTGCGCACCAGCAGCGGCCCGACCTTGCAGAACCTGGAGGAACGAAGATGAACCTGATGGCCCTTTCTGGACAAGTTGACTTCACCGCAATCGCCATCGTTGGCCTCTCGTGCATGGTGCCCGTCGTGATCATGCTCCTTCGCCACCAGCGCGAAATGGCGAAGATCATCCACGGCAACCATCAACAGAACCAGCCGATGCAGAGGGATGACGCCAATGAAGCCCGGCTCGCGCGGATCGAGGCCCAGCTCGAGATGCTGATCTCGAAGCAGCCCGCCCCCGCCGTCCAGGACGAGACCCGGATCAGCGACCGCATTTCTCAGGGCGACTGAGCGGCCATAATCTCACCTGTGGCAGCACTTCCCCGGCTCAAAGCGGTCTATTTCGACCTCGACGATACGCTTTGCGGCTATTGGGATGCCAGCAAAAAGGCACTTCGCCAAGCCTTTGAGGCTCACCCGATTGAGGGCTACACCTCGGAGGAGATGGTTGAGCACTGGGCAGCCGCCTTTCGCGAATACGCTCCGACCCTGAAAGGAACCGAGAGCTACCAGGTCTATCTGAAGAACGGAAAGCCCACCCGCGACGAGCAAATGGGCCACACCCTGCGCCGGGTTGGCGTCGACGACGCCCGCCATGCCGAAGCCCTCGGCGACACCTATGGCGCGATGCGCAACGCGAACCTGCGCCTTTTTGAAGATGCGCTCGAGGTCCTTACCGCGCTGAAGGCGAGCCACCCGCTCGGCGTCATCACGAACGGCCCTGCCGACATCCAGCGCCAGGAGCTGGAAACGCTCGACCTTGAAAAGTGGTTTGACCACGTGTTCATCGAGGGCGAACTCGGGATTGGAAAGCCTAACCGCATCGTCTTCGAGAAGGCCGAAAACGTGGTCGGAGCAAAGCCAGAAGAACTGCTCTTCGTTGGCAACTCCTACGCCCACGACATCCGGCCCGCGATCAACTTTGGTTGGCACACGGCCTGGATTCGGCGCGATAGCGACGTGCCGCCGAGCGTGGCAGGACAGACGACAAAGCCTGAGTCGAAGCCCGAGGGCGCGCCGGAGCCAACTTTTGTCATTCATCAGCTGCGCGATCTCCTTGACATCGTGCAACTATAAATCGTATACTTGCAGGTTCGGAGCCCCGCTCCCTCCCCCGTTATGCTTCCCTCACCGGACATCCTGAATTCATTTGCTGACGGAAAGTTCGTTCTTTCGAACCTCGCAGCCAAGCGCGCGAACCAGCTTCGCGAAGGCGCCATCCCCCTCGTGCAGGTGGAGTCGAATCACCCGCTAACCATCGCTCTGGCCGAAATCGCAGCAGGCAAGATCAAGCCGATCATGCCCGAGTTTGACGCGACGTCCATCGAAGCCCCCGAAGTGCCGACCCTTCTCGACGAGACCGGCGATTTCGGTGTGCTTCTCCCCGCTCTCGACGAAACGGAAGCCGCTCTCATCTCGAGCGACGTCCTCGTCGGCGAAGAGGAAGCCGAGATCGACGCTCACGACGACGTCATGAGCCTTTCGGATCTTGCCGGTGGCGACGATGTCGAAGATGCGGTCGAAGTCTCTGGCGATGCCGAGTCGGACACGCTCAGCCTCAGCGATATCGCTGAGCAAGAGAGCAACGACGAAGACGACAACGACGAATAACCCATGCCAGGACGTGACCCTTACGAAGTTCTCGGGGTCTCGCGAAGTGCGACGAGTGAGGAAATCCGGGCGGCCTATCGCAAGCTCGCCCGGAAATACCACCCGGACGTTAATCGAACCGATCCCGACGCTGAATCGAAGTTCAAAGAGATCGGAGAGGCGTACGCCATCCTTTCCGACGACGACAAGCGCGCCCGCTTTGACCGTTTCGGCACCACCGACGACCAAGGATTCTCGGGCGGCGGCGGCCAGTATGCCGGCGGCGACTTTGGCGACCTCTTCGACATGTTCTTTGGGAACATGGGCGGCGGCGGTCAACCCCGCACACGCTCGATGGCCCGCGACGGCATCGACGTCCAAACGTCGGTCAAGCTTTCCTACCTCGACCTCCTGAACGGGGCCAAGAAGTCGGTCGACGTCGATCTCCACGTGCCCTGCACCTCGTGCAACGGTAAGGGCGGCGAAGGCGGCACGATGCCCGAGGTCTGCGCCTCGTGTAAGGGCACCGGCGCGGTCAGCCGGATCCAACAGACCTTCATCGGCCAGGTTCGCACCCAGATGAACTGTCCGACCTGTCAGGGCGGCGGCTACACGCTGAAGAACCCCTGCAAGGCCTGTCGTGGCGTGGGCGTGGTCACCGGCAAGGTCACCCGTGAATTCGAGGTCCCTCCTGGCGTCGATCATGGCGCGCGGCTCCATCTTTCGGGTGAAGGCGGTTCGGGCGTCCACGGCGGTCGCCCCGGCGACCTCTACGTTCGCTTGCTCGTCGAGGAAGACCCGCGATTTGAGCGGGAAGGCACCACCCTATACGGGCGAGTCGACATCAGCTTTGTCCAGGCCGTCGTCGGCGCAGACGTCACCTTTGAGAACATCGACGGCGATGTGAAGTTCAAGATCCCCGCCGGCACCGCACCCGGCACGCAACTCACTCAGCGCGGCGCGGGCCTTCCCCCGCTACATGGCGGACGCCGCGGCGACCTTGTGGTCACCGTGAACATCGACGTGCCGAAGAGCCTCAACGAAGCCCAGTTGAAGGCCCTCAAGGAGTTCGCCGCCGCATCGGGCGAGACCTGGCCCGAGGGATCGTCCGGATTCCTGGGCGGAATTTTTGGAAAGAAGAAATGAGCTGGATTGAAATCAAGGCCACGTTTGACCATGCGCCCGAAGACTGGTCACCTTTCATTGAGGCCTTCCGCGACTTCGGCTGCGAGAACACGATCCAGTCCGACTTTCCGCCTTCCCTGGGCGCAGCAATGGTTGATGTCGAAGGTGCCGCCGAGCAGATTGAAGAGCTCAAGGCGCGCCTCCTCGAACTCGGGGCCAAAGACGTTGAAAGCGCCCCTCTGATCGAGCAGAACTGGGACGAGATCTGGCGTCAGCACTTCCATCCCCGCCGGATCGGCAACCGATTTGTCGTCCGTCCGACGTGGGAAGAATTCGAGGCGAAGCCCGATGACCTCATCCTCGTCCTTGATCCCGGCCAAGCCTTTGGCACCGGCGACCACCCCACCACCCGAATGTGCCTTGAGCTCATGGAGGGCCTCGACCATGCGGGCAAGCGCGTCGCCGACGTTGGTTGTGGCAGTGGCATCCTCTCGATCGCCGCGCAGATGCTTGGCGCGGCGGAAGTCGCGGGCGTGGACATCGAGCCCGTAGCGATCGAAGTCGCCAAGGAGAACGCGGAGCGGCACGGCATGGACCTCCACTTTGTCGCGGGGAGCTCCATTCGCGACCTCGGCGAAGGCCCTTGGGACATCGTTCTTTCGAACATCATCTCCGCCACGCTTATCGCGATGGGACCCTCGATTGTCCGTGAGACCGCCCCGGGTGCGGCCTGGATCGTCAGCGGCATCATCGAGGAGAACTGGCCCGACGTGGTCCGCGCGGCCGAACGGCTGAATTGCACCCTAGTGCGGGATAAGCACGAGGACGGCTGGGTGGCCGCCGAGTTCCGATGTCCGTGATTCCGCTCCGCGCTCTTCCCCGCGCTTTTGTGCCCGGCGCAACCGCCGAAGACGGCCCCATCGAGCTCCCGAAGGAGGAGGTGAACAAGTTTCGCCGCGTCTTGCGACTGGAGCCGGGGACGCCCATCGCGATCCTCCCCGACGACGGCACGATCATCCGCGCGGTCTTCCAGACCTACACCGCCGACCCCATCGAGGTTTGCACCCCCGACGTCGAGTCGCCGATCAGGTTCACGCTGCTCCAAGCCCTGCCGAAAGGCGACAAGCTCGACGAGATCATTCGGTTTTGTACCGGGCTTGGCGTGGCCGAATTTGTCGTTTTCCCCAGCGAGCGCACCGTCGTCCGGTGGGACGATAAGAAGCTGAACGACCGGCTGGAGCGGCTACGAACCATTGCCCGCGAGGCGGCTGAGGTCAGCTTCCGCACCCGAATCCCCAAGATCACCGCCTTGCCCGGCCTGGCGCAGGCGCTCAAGGCCTATCCGGATTGCCTAGTCCTCAGCGAGGTCGAGGGCGTCACCCCGACCCTGCCGCGCGACCGAAAGGAGATCGCGGTGATGGTCGGCCCTGAAGGTGGCTGGGCACCGAAGGAACTCGAGCAGATTGGCCCTCGCGGCGTGACGCTGGGACCGCGAGTCCTGCGCGTTGAACAGGCAGGACCCGCCGCCGCCGCTTTTGTGCTGCTTCCCTAGCGGACTGGGCCGCGGCACTCGGCCACGCGCCGTGCGAGCTCGGCCACATCGACCGACTTCGCCGCCGGAAGAACCACCGATTCGCCCGTTGCCCACTGGTAGGCCTCGGCTGCGCGCGCGTTCGCAACGTTCAAGAATAGGTCGTACATCGCCGCACCCGCGCCGCCCATCTGGGCCGCTCTGAGTCGGGCCGACTGCTCGGCATAGGCGAGCATGACGAGGTCCGAACAAGCGCCGACGCGGATCTGGTCGGTCGGCTTGGTAGCGAGCGCCTTACCCGCCAGCTCGCTGATCCAGGAGTCACCCGCCGCCGTCACCGACGCCCGACCATCCTTTGCCCACCGCATCAGTCGGTCGGCAAGGAAGATGCGGTTGATCTCGTTAGTGCCTTCATAGATTCGGCTCACACGGGCATCGCGGTAATGGCGGGCAATCGGGAATTCCTCGGTAAAGCCATAGCCGCCGTAGCACTGCAGCGCTTCATCGACGATCCATGCTTCAGCCTCGGTCGCAAACACCTTGCACGCGCTGCACTCGATCGCGTATTCCTCGGAAGCCTTTCGATTGCCGTCGATCGTGCCGCCCCAGGTTTCGAACGCGCTGTCGATCAACGCACCGGTCCGGTAGACCATCGCCTCGGTCGCAAAGTAGAGCGCGGCCATCGTCGCGAGCTTCTTTTGGATGAGGCCAAAGTTGCTGATCGACTGTCCGAACTGCTTTCGGTCGTCGGTATAGGCGGCGGCGAGCCCCATAGCATCGCGCGCGGGGCCCATCGACATCGAGGCGAGCTTGAACCGGCCGATGTTCAGCGCGTTGAAGGCGACGTGGTGGCCGAGGCCGGGTTGGTAAAGCCGGTTGTCCTCGGGGATGAGGGCGTCTTCGAGCACGAGTCGCGCCGTCGACGAGCCCTTGAGGCCGAGCTTGTGCTCCTCACGGCTGATCGAAACGCCGGGGCGGTCGCGCTCGACAAGGAACGCGCTGAACTTCTCGCCGTCGATCTTCGCCATGACGAGGAAGAGGTCGGCCCACTTCGCGTTGCTGATCCACATCTTTGTGCCGTTCAGCTTCCATTGGCCGTTCACGAGTTCGGCCCGCGTGGTCGCGCTGAGCGCATCGGAACCCGAATTCGGCTCAGAAAGCGCATAGGCGCCGATGGTTTCGCCAGCGGTGAGGCTGGGCAGGTACTTCGCCTTCTGCTCTTCCGTGCCGAACAGCGCAAGGCCGACTTGGCTGATGCCGCTCGTGATGCCATAAGTGACCGAGAACGAGCCGTTCAGGCTCATGAATTCGAGGATGCGCGCGGCGAGGTTCTTGCCGAGGCCGAGGCCGCCGTGGGCTTCGGGCGCATCCACTCCGCAAAGACCAAGTTCGCCCGCCTTCTTGATCAGCTTGGGCATCAGTCCGTCTTCTTGCTTGTCGATCACCTCCACGTGGGGCATGACCTCGTTCCGCGAGAATTGCTCGGCGGTTTCGATCATGAGCCGGTCGTCACTCGAGAAATCTTCAACGGTGAAGATTCGATCGGGGGTTTCGGAGAAGAAGCTCGCACCCTTGGGAGCCGTTGACGCAGAAGTTTGCATGGAGGTGTGGTCCTTAGTGCCTTATTATGAGATGTTATCGGGGTAGCTTGAGAAGGTGATTTCGTTTGCCCTTGCCCTGAGCCTTGCGCCCAACCGCTCTGGACTCGATGCCCTCAAGCGTCTGGCCGATGCAACGTCGAAATGGAAGGACGTTGAGGTCTACGCGCTCCGATGGTCGACGATTTCGGTCAACACGCCGTCTTGGATTGCTGAAGACCCCTTCCGGCTTTTCATCAAGGACGCAAAGACCCAGCGCTATGAGACCTCGAGCATGTGGGGCGATTCCCTCATCATCGTTATGAACGCTGACAAGGCTTGGATTGACAACCGTGAGGGCCCCGGCCAGGGCTACGTTCGGATGAAGCCGCCCGCCCTTGGCAACTTGATCTCGGATGTCACTTTTGGCGACCAGCCGAGTCCGCTTTGGTCGTTCCTGGCTGGTTCAGCGGCGATGGAGAAGCTCGCCGACCCCGAAAAGGACGTTGTGGAGACCAAGCCCGGGGAGCTGCGGCTCACCTCCACCCAGTTTGGGGCGATGAAGGTCACCTACCTGCCCGGGAAAGAACCCGTTTTGCTCAGCTTGGAGTACGACAACCTCCCGTTCTATAAGTCGACCGCCGCGAACTTCTTCTTTGACGAGATCCCTGATGTGAAGGACCCAATGACGCGGCTCGAGATACGCCGCCGCCCCTTGCGCGTTCCAAAGGACTGGTTTGAGATCAAGGTGAAGACGACCAGTCGGCCCGTGGTCGACGACGAAGGCGACCGCGGGTAACCTTCGGACCGCTGCGGGCCTGTAGCTCAATGGTCAGAGCAGGCGGCTCATAACCGCTTGGTTGCGGGTTCGAATCCCGCCGGGCCCACCATTCGCCTCCCTCTTTTCGCTTTGTTTCGGGCACTACCGGTCTGGCCTGATGGTTGGAACCTCATGGTGGTTGGCACAAAAGCGCAGTTCTACAGGAGCTACTGGCTCCATATCGTCGCCGTCATGGTGGTCGAGATGGTTGCGTTCCAATGGATTTACTCAACCCGCCAGGGTTGGGAGCTGGCGTGGCCGGTCATGCCCCTTTTCGTTGCGATTGGATTGAGCATCCTGCGCCTGTGGACGAACTTTGAGGGTTGGAGGCTGCTGTTCAGGTCCATCCTTGAGGGGCTGATTCTCCTCTGCTGGACCTCCATCGTGGGGTCTTTGGTGTTTGCCTTCAGCCCGCTCGGCAGGGGCGACGACATTGGCTTCTTCTTGATGGGAATCTGGATTTATAGCGGCCCACCGCTTCTGCTCGGCATCATTATCCTTTTGATTTTGAAGTTGCGCGAGTGACAGGACCTGAGGTTGCATGAAGAAGCCGATCGACGAAGCCACCTACCGCCGCCGCCGAGACATCTGGATCGGCGTGACCAACGTGATCTTCACGATCTCGCCCGCCGTACTGCAAGTGGACCGGCTGCTGCATCCCGATTCCGAACTCTCGAGTCCCCTAGCCCCCTTTTGGCTGATGTTGATGTTTACGTGGTGCCTGCTGCCCTTCGCGTGGCTCTTTGCGACCTTCTATTGGATCAGGCGGAAGAACTGGTGCACGTTTGGCTACAACGTCTTGTCGTTTGTTCTGGGGATGTCGTTTTTCCGGTGATAACGGCTGAAGATACCTAGCGTGTCCAAGTCTCGCCCATGGCGACCGGCTTGGTGCTTTTTGGGGCAGTCTCCGCGGGACCCATTTCGACTTGAATCAGGCGGATGGCCCGGACATCCGATAGCTTCGGACAGCTCTCCGGCATTTCGATATCCCACGAAAACGTGTTCCCAGGCAAGATCGAGACCCACTGCTGGTTGGGATTGTCTTTTCGCCGGAAGTCGGGCATCGAGACACGAACTTTCTCCCCGCGTTTGTCCTCCACCTCGATCGCCAAGGAGCTCGGCTGCAGGTCGACGGAAATGGTCCGGTCTTCGACGTTGGATACCGAGAACTGACACCATCTGTCGGAATCGGTAATGAGGGTCAAGGCCACGTCCGAACGCGCACCTGGGTTCAAGGCAGTCCATGTGAGGGTTTGCCGGCGACTCCAACTCCGAGGCACCAAGAGCGAACAGACAGCGAGCAGACCGAAGGCAAGGATGAAGCCGATGACCAGATTCCGCAGCCACCACTTCCAAACTTTCATCAGCCCTTCCCCAAAAGGATACAACGCTCCCGAACCTCAAAAGTTCGGGAGCGTTGAAGTTACCAGACGTAGCTGTCCTGGGCCACGGAGAGCCTGTGGACCTGCGCCCACAGCCGCACCGCCTTTTGCTCGTGGAGGCTCGGCATCACGTTCTTCTTCGCCCGGACCTGGACCACCGCCCTCGACGCATGGTCGACCTCGACCGTGAGGCGCGCATACTCCTCGCCTCCTGCGATGGGGTCGGTCATCCAGCGAAAGCTGAGGATGCTCGTTCCCTTGCCAAGGCAGTCGTAGGCGTAGCTGGCTACGCAGTTGTTCTGCGCCTGCCCCTCGTTCCACAGCTCCTTTCGAGTGACGAGCTCGACCGCCTCGACCCGCGCGAACCGATACCGATGAACCCAATCGGAAAACCGCCGCTGCCACCGGTCCTTGCTCTTGGGCTTCAGCAGGAGCAGTTCGCGGTAGTACGAGGTCGCGAAGTGGATCATCGGCTCGACCGGCGCAGTCGCGGGATCGCCACCGAGGTCCACCATCCAGGCATGCAGGCTCTCGGGAAGGATGTCGACCACCTTTGCCGAACGCGGAAACGCCCGGCAGATCCCACGCACCATGTTGAACCACGATTCCCCGAATCCGAGGTCCGTGTACCAAAGGAGACGAAGCAGCCGGCTCCGCAGACCTGGCTTCAGCGAATGCGTTTCCGACATCGCCAATACCACGGCCTCCGCCAACGATTTCGCTGGCGAAGTGTTCAACACTTGATGCAATTCGGTCCGGGTCAGATGTATTGCAACTGGCGCGAGCGATTCACCCAGAGCGGCGCGGCGGAACCACTCCGCGTAGTCCGTATCCACGCTTCCCACTCCGTGGGACACTTGTTGGCCAGGTTGATGCGAGTAAAGCGCGCGGTACAAGATTTCCGGCACCGGATATCGCACATAGCAATGGTCAATCCACTCCCGAAATCTCAACTCGGGTGAATGCTTGATGCTATGAAATTCGGCCGGGTTTCGAATCGGGTCCCAGTTTTGCGCTTCAGGGCAAAGCCAGGCTCGAAAAACCTCTTGTTCATGCTTTCTGTTGCGTCGATGAAGCGATAGTCGATCTTGACGATTCGCCTCGATAAGTGCGAGTTGCGCTGCACGCGCCGCCTCCAATCGGGCAGCATCACGGGCAGCCCTGGATTTGAGCTTGCTCATGGTCTGATAAAAAGTTAATGGAGGTCAGGCCTAGGCCCAAGTTGCCCCTTGAGGCAAGGCGTAGCCTAGGTGAAAGGGTTGATGCCCATTTGGGCGGGGGAGCACGACCGAGCGTGCTCATCGCTAGTGGGTGCTAGAGCACCCTCCGCGGGACACTCTAGCCATAGATCAGGCAGAGGTTAGACATAGTGGAGGGATCATGAAGCAGACAGGCCCTAATTGTCAAGGCCTGCCTTCATGATTCTTAACAAAATGCGATTATTCGCCGAAGATTCCCATCGCGCGGAACTTGGCGTACCGCTCGGCCTTGATCTCGGCCCCGCTCTTGCCTTCGAATCCGGCCAGCGCGGAAATGATCGCCTCGCGCACCGAGGTCGCCGCCTCGATGGGGTCGCGGTGAGCGCCGCCCTTCGGTTCGTCGATGATCCCATCGACAAGGCCAAACTCCAGCGCAGACTGCGCGGTCAGGCGGAGCGCCTTTGCCGCGTCGGCACCGCGATCAGCGGCTCGCCAGAGGATGCTCGCGCAGCCCTCAGGGGCGATGACGGAATAGATCGCGTGCTCCAAGATGAGAACCTTCGACGAGCAGGCAATGCCAATTGCGCCGCCCGAACCGCCCTCGCCGATGATCACGCTGACCGAAGGCACCGTCAGCTCGAACATCTTGAGCATGCTTGCGGCAATCGCCTCGCTGATGCCGCGCGATTCGGCCTCCACGCCTGCATCCGCGCCGGGCGTATCGACAAACGTCACCACCGGCATCTTGAATCGCTCAGCGATTTCAAAAAGGCGGGTCGCCTTGCGATAGCCTTCGGGCCGTGCGTAGCCAAAGTTGCGCACCTGCCGCTCCTGGATATTGCGGCCCTTCTGGTGGCCGAGGACAATGACGCCCTTGCCATTCAGCTTCGCCACGCCGCCAAGGATCGCCTGGTCGTCCGCACAGCGGCGGTCACCGGCAAGGGGCAGAAAGTCGGAGAAGCAGCCGCTGATGTAATCCTGGGTGTAGGGCCGCTTATCGGCGCGGGCCACGAGCACCTTTTCCCACGGGCTCAGCCGGGCATACATGACCTCGATGTAGTGGTTCGCGCGGGTCTCGTATTCAACGGCCAGATTTTCAATCGCGATGCGCTTGGAGGGGTCAATCTCGCGGCGGGCGCGTTCGCGCAGCTTCGCAATGTTCTCCTCAAGGTCGATCAGGGGCTGTTCCCACTCTTTGTAACTCTTCGCCATGGCTTACTTCCCTGCTCCCATCGTTTCGACCAAGAGCGTGAGCACTGCGGGCAGCTCCTTCCGGTGGACAATCCGGTCGATCATCCCGTGGGCCACGCCATATTCGGCCATCTGAAAATCGTCGGGCACCTTGCCCACCCCAGCTTGCTTGCTCACGCGCAGACCGGCAAATCCCACCATTGCCTTCGGCTCGGCGAGGATTACGTCGGCGACGGAGGCATAGCTCGCGAGGACGCCCGCCATCGTCGGATCGGTGAAGACGGCGATGTAAGGCACGCCGGCCTCGCGGCATCGCTCCACCGTCGCAGTGGTCTTTGCCATCTGCATGAGCGAGAGGAGTCCTTCTTGCATTCGCGCGCCGCCCGAAGCGCAGAAGACGATCGCTGGAACGCCCATCTCAGCGGCCCTTTCAAGGGTCCGCGCAACCTTCTCGCCCGCAACCGCGCCCATCGAACCACCCATGAAGCTGAAATCAGAAACCGCGATCGCGACCGTCTTGCCCTGGAGCTTGGCGGTGCCACAGATCATCGAGTCCTTCTCGCTGGTCTTAGCTTGGGCCTGGCCGTATTTCTCCGCGTAATCCGGGAAGGCGAGGGGGTCGACGGAGTGAAGGTTCTCGTCCATCTCGACAAACGAGCCTTCGTCAAAGGTCCATTCGATGCGGGTACGCGCACTCAATCGATGGTGTTTGCCGCAGTTCGGACATACCCTCAGGTTCTGTTCGAAGTCATTGCGGAACAGCGTTTTCTTGCATCCATCACATTGCAAGAAGGCATCGGTGGGTGGCTTCTTTTGCATGACCGGGGACCGCTAGGATACCTAAAGGTAACATGACGGGGCCGCCATGGACGACTTTGAGTTGGATCGAACTGAATTGAATGGATCGTTGATCTCCATGGAGTTTGGCATGGGCGGTCGTATCCATCAGCTTTGGGCGAGCGATCCCAACCTTCCCGATCAAAACGAGGAGTTCCAGTTTGTTCTTGGGCCGGTGAACCTTGCCGACGAATACGCGGAAGACTATTTCCCGGGCACGATCCTGATTGGCGCACGCGTGAACCCCTCCGACCCGTGGATCGTCGCGCGAAACACCGAGGCCGAGCCGCTGATGGAGTCGGAAGACCCGAACAAGGCGGCGTTCAGCTACCAGTTCCCCCTCCTCCCCGAGATTGAGGCGACCGGTCGCTTCTACGAGAAGTCCGGCATCGTCCCCGTGATCTGCTGGGACATCGAAATCAAGAACCGGGGCCGCCAGATCCTCGAAATCGGCGAGCTGGGTTTCCCGTTTGCGCTCAACAACATCTTTGAAGGCTTCCCCCGAACCCGCGAGGGCATGCAAGACCTCCTGCGCGACCGGGTCTATATCCACCCTTCGATTGGCGGCGCGTCGAGCTACCTCTTCGCCCAGCGCGCGAGCGCGGACCCGCCCGGACTTGTCATCTTCCCCGGCGAAAACACGCAGTGGGAGTTCTATCACCACGTTCATTCATCGCTGAACACGCCGTTCCGATGGGATGGCATCCCCATCGTCTATGTCCACTCCCGCGCCTGCATCGAGCGCGAAGGCTGGACGACCTGGTTCAACGACCACACGAGCCTCTTCCTTGAGCCGGGTGACTCGAAGAAGGTCCAGATCTGCTTTGCCCCCGCCGCGCGCGACCGCTTCGACACCGTCGTCCCCACCCTTGCGGCTTGCGGTGTTCCCGCGATCAAGGTTCTGCCGAGCGCAGTGGCGCCCACCGGGGTCGGGATTGCGCTCGAAGTCTCCGGTACGCGTCCAACCCAGTTCTTCGCCAACGCCAAGAGCGAGATCGAGACCGACAGTGACGAAGACGGCGGCTTCTGCTTCATCTCGCCCAACGAGCCGGGCATGGTGCGGGTTGGCTTCGTCGACACCCAAGGCCGCGAGAGCTTTGCCCACGTCCTCTTCACCGAGCCGATCCAGGACCTCATCCAGGCCCGTGCAAAGTGGATCTGCGAGCACCAGGTGGTCGATGCCCCCAACGGCAACCTGCACTGCGCGATCCTGCCCGCCGACATCTCGACCGGCGAACCCTTAAGCCACGCCGACGACTACTCCATGCCGTTTGGCATCGAGAGCTCGCTTGCCGACGCCCTTTTCCTCGCCGAGAAGAACACGATCTACCCCGATAAGGCCGAGTGCGCGATCCTCGAGGCCTATTGCGACGAGTTCCTTCTCGACGATGTGCAGAACCCCGGCGACGGCTCGATTGGCGTCATCTTCACCGACCCCCGGTCGATCAGCAGCAACACCGGCCACGCGCGGGCCTATCCGCTCGCCTTCACGTTCTATACCGCGATGGCGCGGCTGGCCCGGATCGTCGGAGACCTGCAGCATTCGCCCGTCCACTACCTTCGGCTCGCCAGCCAAACCGTGCTTGCGATGTTCCGCCACGTCCCGCGGTCCGATTGGCGTGGGGTTGGCGTTCCGCTGATGTCCAGCCTGACCGAGCTTTTCGAGGAACTCCACCGTGAGGGCGAATCCCACTGGGTCGAGCAGATCGAGCAGCACCTCAAGTCCGACATCGCCCCCGGCCGGGCGACCGACGCCGCCTTTGGCAAGCACAGCTGGAGCCTCGAAGGCTTTGACCAAGCGTTTTTTGGCCCCTGGATCGACATGCCCCAAGCCGAGCGTGAGGAACTCATCAGCCTCGCCTATGCCGCGCGGTCCCTCAGCCCGAGCTGGTGGTGGTACGGCAGCGACAAGCGCATCTGGGATGACCAAGAAGGCCCTCACCCCGCGTTCATGGATAAGGGCGAGCTTTGTCTTGGCCCGACGAGCGTGCCCCATTCGATGATGCTCTTCGAGACGCTGGAGGCAGACCAGCCCTACCTCCCCGAGAGCTGGGTGCGGATGGCGTTTGGCGGGATGCTTGGAATCTGGGCGCTCGTCCGGCCCGATGGCGCGGCGACGATGGGCTTTTGCCCCGACCCCGCGAGCAAGCACTACGGCACGTCGCCGCTGACCGGCGACATTGGCGTTTCGCTCTACCACTACCTCCACCGCGTTTCTTGCTACGTCTTGCCCACCCGGTCGAGCGGGACGGTCACGTTTGGCTGTCACTTCTCGTCGGAGAGCGACGCCGACTCCGAGGAGTTCATCGTCACTCCGTGGGATGGTGTTGGGCGGCGAATCGTCGTTCGGCAGCTGGGCCTGGAGGTCACCGCGTCGTTTGGCAAGATCAAGGAGTTCCGGTTTGACGGTCGAAAGCGGCGCGCCTCGCTCGTCATCGAGAATCCGTCCGACCGCGATCTACAATCGATGGTGAAGGTCCGGGGCCTTTGGGGAACGAAGGCGGAGGCGAACGGAACCGCGATTGAGGCTCAACCCGGCGACCACGGCGCGCTGAGTATTCCGCTAGCCCTTCCCGCAAAGGGCGAAACTCGCCTAGAATTAAGGATTACAGGATGAACGAAATTCCGACTTGGTGGCTGGTCCTCTCCGGACTCTTTTTCTTCATGAACGTGGTGCTGTTCGCCGCTCTGGCGATCGCGATGTTCAAGATTGCGGCGGTGATGAAGGACCTCACGCCGAAGGTCAACTCGCTGACCCAAAAGGTTGAGGTCTTGACCGAGAAGGTTGGCGCACTCGCCGACACCACGCGAGCCACTGTCGACCGCGTCGGCGGTAAGGCGGGCAACGTGGCGGGATCAGCGGCGAACATCGCCGAGGTTGCCGCTGCACAGTGGGAGCGATTTGCGCCCATCCTCATGGGCGGCATGACCGCGTTCAAGCTCATCGGTGCCTTCCGGGAGATGCGGCGCAAGGGCGGCAACAAGGCAGCCCTCCAGGAAGCGCTCCAAGACGCCCTTCAGCAAGACAACAACTAACGGCGGCGGCCAAACTCGCGCTCGACGTCGCGGCGCGCCTCATCCTTGGCGATCTTATCGCGCTTGTCACCCTTGCTCTTGCCTCGGGCCAGCGCGACTTCAACCTTGGCCTTGCCATTCTTGAAGTAGATCGCGGTCGGGATGATCGAAAATCCCTTCTCCAGTGCCCTCCGTTCAAGGAGCGAAATCTCCTTCTTGTGCATGAGCAGCTTGCGGTCGCGCCGCCGGTCGGGCTGGAAGTTGCTGGAATGGGAATAGGGCTCGATGTCGAGCTGGATGAGCCAAAGTTCGCCGTTTTTGACACGACAATAGCCGTCGGTCAAGTTCGCTTGACCGAGATACAGGCTTTTCACCTCCGAGCCGACAAGAACGATCCCTGCTTCATAGGTCTGCGTGATCTCATAGTCGAATCGCGCGCGACGGTTTTGGATGCTCTTGGGGCCAGCCGAGGTCTTGTTGGCGTCCTTTTTCCCCATTCAGGAACGGGATTGTACCGGCAAGTGTCTTTGAGTTCATAATCAAGCCTATGAACCGAGCACTCGTCATCACGGGACTCGCCCTCCTCATCGTCGGCTGCAAAGGCAGCGGCAAGGCGACGCCAACCTCCACGCTGACCAAGATGGAGCAAGTGGACGTCGTTGTCGGCAAGGGGCCCGATGCGGCGAAGAAGGGCGACCTCATCTTCATGGAGTACACGGGCACCCACGTTGATGGCTCAGAGTTCGACAGCAACGTGGGCAAGGACCCCTTCAGCTTTATCCTCGGCACCGGCGCAGTCATCAAGGGCTGGGACGAGGGCCTCGTCGGCATGCGCGCAGGCGGCGAGCGAACGCTCAAGATTCCTGCTGCCATGGCCTATGGTGAAACCGGCCAGCCCCCGAAGATCGGCCCCAACGAGGACCTGAACTTCAAGGTGAAGTGCCTCTACGTTCTGCCTCCCGAGGGTCAAGACCGCCTCGACTACGAGGACCGCGCCCCAGGATCGGGTCCGGAAATTAAGAAGGGATCGAAGGTCACCGTCCACTACACGGGCAAGCTCATGAACGGCAAGGTCTTCGACTCGACGTATGAGGCGAAGAAGCCGATCACCTTCACGGTTGGCAAGAACGAGGTCATCCGCGGCTGGGAAGAAGGCATTCTCGGCATGAGAAAGGGCGGCAAGCGCCACCTCGTCATCCCGCCCGGACTTGCCTATGGCCAGTTCGGAAAGGGCGAGCGGATCCCGGGCAACGCGGTGCTCGATTTTGAAATCGAAGTACTCGACGTGAAGTAATTCGCTTCAAAAACTTAAAGTAAAGGGTGAGGAATGGTCTCTGGGTCGCCAATAAGGCACCTAGAGGCCATTTCTCTTATGAGCGCACACACCGTCTCGAAGAAAAAGAAGAGCGCCGCAACGGCGACCGATCATGCGACCAGCATTTATCGCTGGCAGCGCGCACTCTTCTTCCGTCCGTGGTACCAGGATGCCACCGTAGCCGAACTCGGCTGCGCCGACGGCGCTCAGCTTGGCTATGCGGCAACGTTTGCCGCTTCCGCCACCGGCTATGGCGACACCCCTGACGCCGAGCACTACGATCACGCTCGATTCGTCGCCGAGGGTGACGACTGGAAGGATGCCGACCTTGTCCTCTGTCACGATTTGATCGACCGATGTGAGAACTCCGCCGCCCTCCTTGCCGACCTCGCTTCGGCAAGCGGCACCGTGGTGGTGGCCTCGCGAAACGGTATTCGAATGAGCGCTGATGCCTTCGTGAAGAGCGTCCGACAAGCCTTCGCCGGAAAGACCATTCAGTTCCTTCACCAGCTTCAGGATTGGCCCGCCAACCTTCGCCCCGGCACTCACAACGACGCGGTCTACACGATCGCGGTGATTGGCGATCGCCAGCTGCCGACTTGGCCGAAGCTCGGCCTTGTTGTCCCCACCGTCAACGGCGCGGGACGCGTCCGAACCAATGTCTCGACGATTTCGCAGTGGTATCCCGGCGCGGTCCAGTTCCTCGTCGTCGCCAATGGCTGCGAAACCCTTCATTTGAATGCGCTTAAGGCTCTCCAACGGGAGGCACCCCAACTTGTTACCCTGATCGAAAGTGACGTCAACCTTGGCTATGGCAAGGGAGTCAACCTGGGCTGGGAAACCCTGATCCAGGACGAGACGATCGACCTCTTTGGCGTCTCGAACGACGACGTTCTTCCTTCCCGCGACTGCCTTTCCGGCCTCGTTTCGGCCTACCAAGAGCTCGTTGAACTCGGCCACAAGCCGGGTCTGATCGCTCCGGTCAGCAACGAAGTCCAAGGCGTCCAGAAGGTGAACATCGGCAACTACGACTCGGCCGACTCGATGCTCGACGTCGCCGACGTTTGGCTCCGCGACCACCATAGCGCGGCGAGCCTCGTCGCCCAGGTTCGCGGACTGTTCTGGCTCATGCCCCGCAACGTCCTTGAGGAGATTGGTGGCTTTGACCCGATCTTCGGCCTCGGCAACTTCGAGGATGACGACTACAGCCTCCGCGTTCGACTCGCCGGCCACACGCTTTGGGTTGTCGAGGGCTCGTTCCTCCACCACGACGGCAGCGAAACCTTCCGCCACCTGAAGATCCCCTACGAGGGCCTCATCGAGCGGAACATCGCCCTGTTCTGCGAGAAGTGGGGATTCAACGACTTCGCCCAGATCCTCAGCGATGACAACGACTGCTCGCACGTGCCGCTGTACGTTCCGTTCGCAGCCAATGCACCCGCCTCGGGTCACCGCGTGGTCATGCACGGCCAAGTGGTTGACCTCGTCCACCAAGCGACCGACATGGAGTTCGTGGCCTTCGTCCACGCCTGCATCGAGAACCGACCGCGCGAAGAGCGTGTGGCGATCCTTGAGATCCTCGCGGATCGAGCTCGGGCGTCAGAAGCCGCCGCTGCCTAAGCAGCGCATCCGCCCCTCGCGACCCTGATGGCCGCGAGGGGCTTTTTGCTTTAGCCCCACCAGAATGCGGAAACGATCACCGCATAGAGGCCGATGAGCGCGACGCCCTCGATCCAGAGTGACTCGCCGTCATAGACGATGAACGCACTGAGCAACGAGCTGAGGATCAAGGCGACCACGAGAAGCGGCGAGAAGACGAGGTTGAGCGCGGCGCCGCCGATCACCATGCTGAGGAGCACCAGAATCGGGATGAGCGCGAGGGCGATCTGGAGCGAACTGTTCAGGATCACGCTGAGCGCATAGTCCATCTTGTTCGCGACCGCGAGCTGGATGCCGACGAAGTTTTCAATCGCATTGCCGGCAATCGCAACGACCACGAGGCCACTGAACGCCTGACTAATCCCCATCGCCTTGGTCGCGGGTTCGAGGGCAGAGACGAACCACTCGCTCACGAAGGCCGCGCCGACGCCCGATAAGGCCAAAAGCCCGACTGAAAGCCCGAGCGGCCACGCATGGTGGGTGTCCTCGGGTGGCCGGGTGACGCTCAGCTCGGGGTCGCGCTTGAGGAAGAACGGGAGCGAGCAACCGAAGACGATCAGAAGCACAATCGCGACCGCCGTGCTGTAGGACTGCACATGCTTCTCGGCGGGAGTGTGGAGAGTCGAGATCAAGGTGGGGACTACGAGGGCCGCACTCGCGAGGAGCATGAGCGTGCTCATCATGCGCGGGCTGCCCTTTCCGAATCGCTGGGTGCCGTTCTTGATGCCCCCCGCGAGCATCGCCACGCCGAGCACGAGCATCGAATTGGCGAGAATGGACCCAATCAGCGCGCCCTTGACGACCTCGACAAGGCCAGCCCGAAGCGCAAAGATGCACACGAACAGCTCGGGCAGGTTCCCAAGGGCAGACTGTAACACGCCGGTGGCCCCCGGGCCAAGTTTTGAACCCAAATGGTCAGTGGCTTCGCCCACGATCATCGCAAGGAGCGAGAGCGCGGCTGCCGCAGCCACAAACGGGATGATCTCGCCCGCTTGGATCTTCGTGGTGACAAAGGCGCCGATGGTTGCCACGATGGCAAGCAACAGCACGGTCCGGTCTTTCTTCGTAAGGACAGCAAGCATGTTGGTCGACTCGTTGGAAGGGACGTGCGAAGTTTGGCTCCCGATGCGACAAACTCTAGGAAGGCATGGCGACGATTGACCCCGCGTACTTTGATGAGAACGCCCGCACCGCACCCGCGACCGCCGAACGGCAAATCGCCTGCATCGGCGACCTCGAGCTTGAGTCGGGGAACGTCCTGCCGAACGTCGAGGTGGCCTATCAAATCTTCGGCAGCCTCAACGCGGACCGCTCGAACGCAATTCTGGTCTGCCACGCCCTGAGTGGCGACTCGAACTGCGCGGGTTGGTGGGACCGCCTGATTGGTCCCAGAAAGGCCTTCGATACCAACCACTACGCGGTCATCGGGACGAACGCCCTCGGCGGGTGTCAAGGCACGACCGGTCCGTCTTCTTTGTCGCCCGAAGGCCGACCCTGGGGATCGTCGTTCCCGGCGATCACCGTCGGCGACATGGTCGCCGCCCAGGCGCGACTCCTCGACCAGCTGGGCATCCCGCAGCTTGCATGCGTCACCGGAGGCAGCATGGGCGGCATGCAGGCCCTCGAATGGACGCGCCAGTTCCCCACCAGGGTCTCCCGCGCCTACATCACCGCCGCATCCACCGCCCACAGCGCACTCCAGATTGCCTACAACGAGGCGGCGCGGCAGGCGATCCTGCGCGATCCCGATTGGGCGAGCGGTGACTACTATCCGGGTCCTGGTCCGGTCCATGGACTCGCGGTGTCGCGCATGATCGGCCACATCAGCTTCCTGAGCGAGCTCGCCTTCACCGCAAAATTTGGCCGCGACCGCAAGGCAGATCCCGACGGTTGGGCACCCGAATTCCAAGTCGAGTCGTACTTGAACTATCAAGGCGACAAGTTCACCAAGCGGTTCGATGCCAACAGCTTCCTCGTCTTGAGCAAGGCGATCGACGGCTACGAGTGCGCGGAGCTTCCCGCCGGGCCGAGAATGCTCTTCACGAGCTACTCGTCAGACCTGCTCTACCCGAGCCACCAGTCCGAGGCAGCCCACCAGCTATCGATCGCGGCAGGGCGAGAGAGCGCGCACCACGTCATCGAGACACCGTGGGGTCACGACGCGTTCCTCCTCGAAGCCGAGGAGCAAACGCGTCTGATTCGGGCCTTCCTTTCGGGTTAGGCGGGTTCCCAGGTCGCTTCGTTAAGCTCGCTCGGGATGACAACGTCCGGGTGGCTGGGCACGACGCGGACCGTGTAGCCCTGATAACCGCCGCGATCACAGACCACGATGCCGCCAAAGGTCGAGACTTCGCCTTCGGTCTTTTCATGGTTGAGCTGGACGTACACCGGCGACGTGATCTCGCGGTTCGGACCGATCCGGCCCACGGCTGCTTCCACGCGGACCTCGCCGTGCGTAAGGGCACCAAGTCGAACCTCGGCCTTGACCGTGATCTCCTTTCCGAGCGAGTTGATGCGCTTCGCGTCATCCCAAACGTGGAGGACCACCACGCCCGCCCACTGGTCGCGGATTCGCTTTCGCCACTCCATCGCCCCACGGGCCATCGAAAGGTCGCCGCTCATGCGACCAAATGCCGCGCTCGCCGGGACGTAGTGGTTGCGCGTGTAATCGCCGACCATCCGCGCGGTGCTGAACTGCGGCGCGAGCCGGGCCATCGAGTGCTTGACCATCTGGAGCCACTGGGTGGGCAAACCGTTGTCCACTCGGTGATAGAACTTCGGTGCGATTTCGCGCTCCAGCAGGTTGTAAAGCGCCTGCGAGTCGAGCCAGTCTTGGTGCCCGTTGTCGGGGTTCTGGTCGCGATCACCGATCGCCCAGCCGACTTCGGGCGAATAGCCTTCGTCCCACCAGCCATCGAGCACGGAAACGTTGAGGCCGCCGTTCGGGACAACCTTCATGCCGCTCGTTCCGCTCGCTTCCATCGGTCGGCGCGGGTTGTTGAGCCAGAGGTCGACGCCCTGGACGAGGCGACGCGCCACTTCCATGTCGTAGTCCTCAAGGAACACCATTCGCGAACGACCGCCCTCGTTGTTGATGAAGCTGACGAGGTCTTGGATGATCTTCTTGCCACCATCGTCGCGCGGGTGCGCCTTTCCGGCAATGACGATCTGGATCGGCCGCTCGGAATGGTTGAGCAGCGAAAGGAGCCGTCCGCGGTCAGTGAGCATCAGCGAGCCGCGCTTGTAGGTCGCAAATCGCCGGGCGAAGCCGATCGTCAGCACGCGGGGATCGAAAATCCCGTTGATCATGCCGAACTCAGGGCGGGCCATGTTGCGCCGCTCAAGGTCGGCCTGCAATCGTCGCCGGATGAACCGGACGAGCTCGCCTCGCGAGTCTTCGATCGCCATCCAAAGCTCGTTGTCGGGGATGTTGTAAACGCCCTTCCAGTTCTCGGGGTCGTGGGAGGCCTTTCGCCAACCGTCGCCGAGGTGCTCGTCGAGCAATCGGCTCATCCGTCGGCCAATCCACGTGTTGGTGTGGATGCCGTTCGTGACCGCATCGACCGGCACTTCATCGACCGGGTAGCTCGGCCATCGCGAGCTAAACATCTCGCGCGTTACGGCTGCGTGGAGCTTCGCCACGCCGTTGACGTGGTTCGCATTCTCCATCGCGAGCACCGCCATGTTGAAGTTTTGGGTGGTGTCGTCAGGATCCATTCGACCGAGCCGCAGGAAGTCGTTGAAGCCAAGTCCGGTCGCCAGAACGGCCTTGCCCATGTACTTCTGGAGCAGTTCAGGGGTGAAGAGGTCGAAGCCAGCGGGGACCGGCGTGTGGGTGGTGAAGACGTTGCCGTTCACGATCACCTGTCGCGCGGTGCGGAAGTCGCAACCGTTCGACTCCATGAACTGGCGGATGCGCTCGATGCTGAGGAACGCGGCGTGGCCCTCGTTCATGTGGCAAACCGTCGGGTTGATGCCCATCTTCTTCAGCGCGAGCATGCCGCCGATGCCGAGGATCATCTCCTGGCGAATCCGCATCTCCTCGTCGCCGCCATAAAGCGTGTCGGTGATCGTCTGGTCGGCGGGAGCGTTCTCGAGGACGTTCGAGTCGAGCAGGTAGAGCTTGACCCGGCCCACGTCGGCGCGCCAGACCTGGCAGGTCACCACGCGATCGGGAAATTCGACTTCGATGCGGATCGGCTGGTCGTCTTCGCCTCGGATGAGCGCGAGCGGCATCTCATAAAAGTCGTACTGGGGATAAACCTCTTGCTGCCAACCGCTGGCGTCGAGTCGCTGTCGGAAGTAGCCGCGGTTATAGAGCAGGCCGACCGCCACGAGGGGCACGCCGAGGTCGCTCGCTGCCTTCAGGTGGTCACCAGCGAGGACACCAAGGCCGCCAGAGTAGATCGGAAGCCCTTCGGTGAGTCCAAATTCGGCGCAGAAATAGGCGACCATCATCGAGTCGCGCATGCCGGGGAACTCGGCGTCAAACCAGTTCGCCCCCGTCAGGTAGTCGTCAAGCGCTTGGGCGCAACCGTTCATCCGGCCCAGAAAGGCACTGTCGGTTTGCAGGCGCTGGAGCTTGCCGGCATCGAGGCCCTGGAGAAAGGCGACCGGATTGCTGTTCGACTCCGCCCAGAGGTCCTTGTCGATCGACTGAAAAAGATCGCGCGTGGGGCTGTGCCAGCTCCAATGAAAATTCATCGCCAGCTTCATGAGCGGACGCAACGCTTCGGGGAGGTCTCGAACGACCTCAAAGGCATGGGAAAACTTCGGCTTCATGAAGGGACCTGTTATTTATTCTAGGCCAGACGAGCCTTCGGGCGCAGGGCGCAGAAGGTTGACGGAAATCCGCTACAATCGCACACGCATGCTGGAGATTCGCGGCATTAATGTTTTTTACGGGGCCATCCAGGCCCTCACCGATGTGAGCGCCACCGTCCAAGAGGGCGAAGTGACCGCCATCATCGGCTCGAACGGTGCGGGTAAGTCGACCCTGCTCCGGACGATCAGCGGCTTGCTTCGCGCTCGGACGGGCCAAATCACCTTCCGCGGCGAAGACATCACGAAGACCCCACCCCACGAAATCGTGAAGATGGGCATCGGCCAAAGCCCCGAAGGTCGCCGGATCTTCACCAACATGACGGTCCACGAGAACCTGCTCCTCGGCGCCTACACCCGCAAGGACGGCGAGATTCAATCGGACATCGACATGGTCCTCGAGCGATTCCCGCGTCTCCGCGAGCGGTACAAGCAGAACGCAGGCACGATGAGCGGCGGCGAACAGCAGATGCTCGCGATTGGCCGCGCCTTGATGTCCCGGCCCGACATTCTTCTTCTCGACGAGCCCAGCCTTGGCCTTGCGCCTCAACTCGTCACCGAGATTTTCCGCATCGTGACCGACCTGAACAAGGACGGCAAGACGATCCTCATCGTCGAGCAGAACGCAAACCGCGCCCTTGAGGTCGCCCACCGCGCTTATGTCCTCGAAACGGGCTCGATCGTCCTCAGCGACACCGGCAAGAACCTTCTCGCCAACCCCAAGGTGAAGGAAGCCTACTTGGGAGGCTGACCTTTGGTCGTACGATTCGTCCCGTTGAGCGACCAGAACCTAGCGGCAGTTCTCCAAATCGAGAAGCTGTCGAACCTGTCGCCGTGGTCGGAGCAAAGCTTCCGCAACGAGTTCAATCACACCCACGGCATCGCGCGGGCCGTCCTGCTGGATGGCGAGGTCGTTGGGTTCGGCGTGGCGTGGCTCCTTGTCGATGAGTGTCACGTCACGAACATCGCGATTCACCCTGACCACCGCCGAAAGGGCCTCGGCGACAAGCTGATGCGCGAGTTGCTCGTCCTCTCCCGCGAGGGCGGGATGACCTGCGCGACCCTCGAGGTGCGCGCTTCGAACGAGGCCGCCCAGTTGCTTTACGAAAAGCTCGGGTTCAAGAAGACCGCCCTGCGCAAGCGCTACTACCCCGACAACCAGGAAGACGCGGTCGTGATGTGGCTTTACGATCTCCGAGGCTGGGACTCGTGACCCTTCTGGCGATCGAGACCAGTTGTGACGAAACCAGCGCCGCCGTTGTCCGTGGTCGTGAGGTTCTCAGCAACGTCGTCGCGAGCCAGATCGAAATGCACCAAAAGTGGGGCGGCGTGGTCCCCGAGGCGGCTGCTCGCGCCCATGTGGAGTCGATCCTGCCCGTCATCGAGGAAGCCCTTTCCACCGCAGGCGTCACGCCCGAGGACCTCGAAGGCCTCGCGGTGACCAATCGTCCCGGCCTCGTTGGTGCGCTCAGCGTGGGGGTAACCGCGGCAAAGGCGATGGCCCTGCGCCTACGAATCCCCTTGCTCGGCGTACACCACCTCGAAGGGCACATCCTCAGTGTCCTTAGCCTGCCGGATGAGATCCCCTTTCCCCATGTCTGCCTGGTCGTCAGCGGCGGCCACACCGAGCTGGTGAAAGTCGACGCCATCGGCGCCTACACCATCCTCGGGCAGACCCTCGACGATGCGGCGGGCGAGGCGTTTGACAAATCGGCGCGGCTGCTCGGCCTCGGCTACCCTGGCGGGCGGGCGATCCAAGAGCTCGCACAATGCGGCAACCCGAAGCGCTATTCCCTGCCCCAAGGACTCAAGGGCGACACCCTCGATTTCAGCTTTAGCGGATTGAAGACCGCCATGAGCCGGCTCGTCGAAAACGAAGGCAAGAACCTGAACCCGGCGGATGCCGCGGCCTCGCTCCAGGCCACGCTGGTCAAAGTCCTCACCGAGCGGGCGGTTCGCGCCGCCGAGCATCACGGCGCAAAGGCGCTCACCCTCGTCGGCGGGGTCGCCGCCAACCTTGCCTTGCGTGAATCGCTCCGAGAAGCCGCCGAGCGACGCGGGCTTGTCTTCCTCACCCCGCCGGTCGCGCTATGCACCGACAACGCGGCGATGATCGGCCTAGCCGCCCATCCGCGGCTGATGGCCGGTGAAAGCGACGGGTTCGCGCTCGATTGCTTGCCAAATTCCGACTTGCCGCTCCCAATCCGTCAAAGCTAACGTATCATAGGGTTGTGATAGAGCACCGCCCCATCAAACGATGCGTGTGTCGGGATGTCACTTTTGCCGAGATCGTGGAGTCGGGCGCAAAGAACGTGGACGACGCCCAGCGAAAGCTCGGCGTCGCCCTCAAGTGCGGCAGCTGTGTTCGCTACATCCAAGAAGCGATCACGACCGGGCAAACCGAGTTTGCCCTCGATCATGAATTCAGCGAATCAGAAGCGGATTCCAACGAGAAAGCCAACGCCCTGTAGCTGCTTGGCTCGCGAAGCGTAGTAGCGCGCTTCAAAGAAGAGTCCGCCCACGCCCGTGGTCGAGAACTCATAGCGAGCGCTGATCTGGCTGTTCGAGCTCGTGCGCGAGGTCACGCCGGGAACACGCTCAAAGCCGACACCCGTTCCTGCCGACAGCGAAAGGCTCTTGCCAATCCGGAAGCGACCGTTGAGCAGCGTGGCCACATTTCGACCGCCGTTCCGCTCGTAGTAGTCGACCGAGGCCTCGAGTTCCACCGGGCCGATCTTCGGTCCAAGCCGCGTGTCGAATCCGATCACCGTCCACTGCTTGCCAAGCGCTTTGCCTTGGTCGTTCGACGGGAAGAAGAACCCTATGCGCGCCCCCGAGCTGCTGATGAGCCCAAGGCCAGGGAGTTGAGCGGACGCCGAACCGGCGATGAGGAGCGACGAAACGAGGATCGGAAGCTTCATGGCCCCCAGTTTAGACCTATTCCAGCTCGATGGTGGCGGGCGGCTTGCTCGTGAGGTCATAGAACACGCGGTTCACGCCTTCCACCTCGTTCACGATGCGCGTGGCGCAGTGCTCCAGCACCTCAAATGGGATCGCGACCGCACGCGCGGTCATCGCGTCTTCGCTTTCCACCGCACGGAGCACAATCGGCTCCTGGTAGGTTCGCTCGTCGCCCATCACGCCCACGCTTTGCACCGGCAGGATCGCCGCGTAGCTCTGCCAGATGCCCTTGTGGAGTCCTTTCTCGCGCAGAACGCTCCGGAAGATGAAGTCGGCCTCTTGGACGCGCCGAACGCGCTGGGGAGTGACCTCGCCGACCACCCGCACCGAGAGTCCCGGCCCCGGGAACGGCTCGCGGTCCACCATCTCGTCGGGCAGGCCCAGCTTGCGGCCCACCTCGCGGACCTCGTCCTTAAAGAGCCAGCGAAGCGGCTCGATGAGCTTCAGCCGCATCCAATCGGGGAGTCCGCCCACGTTGTGGTGGGTTTTGATCTTCGCCGCCGTGCTCGAACCGGATTCGATGACGTCGGGATAGAGCGTGCCTTGGGCGAGGAAGTCGCAGCCCTTGAGTTCGTCGGCGTGGTCTTCGAACACGCGCACAAACTGCTCGCCGACGATCTTGCGCTTCCGCTCGGGCTCGGTTTGGCCCTTCAGGGCGCTGAAAAATCGGTCGTGTTCGATGAAGGCGTGGAGGTTCGCGCCGAAGTGGTCGCGGAACGTTTCGATGACCTGTTCGGCCTCGCGGTGGCGGAGGAGTCCGTGGTCGACGAAGACGCACACCGCGCGTTCGCCGATCGCCTTGATGAGGAGGGCGGCCATCACGCTGCTATCCACCCCGCCGCTCACCGCGCACAGGACCTTCTGGTCCTCGCCGACGGTCGCCCGGATGAGGTCGAGCTGTTCGTCGATGAAGTTTTGAGCCGTCCAATCGCGCGCCATGCCGGTGCGGTCGATGAAGTCGGAAAGGAGCTGTTTGCCGCTCGGCGTGTGGGTGACTTCGGGGTGGAATTGGACGGCAAATCGTCTCGCCCCCGCATTTTCCATCGCCGCGACGGGGCAGCTCTCGGTCGTCGCGGTGATCGTGAATCCGCTCGGCACGGCAGTGACCTGGTCGCCGTGCGACATCCAAACGGTGGGGTTTTGCATCCCCGCGACGATGCCCGCTTGGTCATGGAGCTCGCGGAAGCCGTATTCCTTCGCCTCTGCCTTTTCGACGGTGCCGCCGAGCTTCTTCGCCATCAGCTGCTGGCCGTAGCAGATCCCGAGCACGGGCAGACCTCCGAGGAGGCTGAAATCGAGGTCAGGCGCACCGTCTTCGAGCACGCTCCGGGGTCCGCCGCTGAGGATCACCGCCTCGGGCTTGAGCTCGGCGATCTTCTCCGCCGCCTTCTGCCAGGGGACCATTTCGGAGTAGACGCCTTGCTCGCGCACCCGCCGCACGATCAGCTGGGAATACTGTCCGCCGAAGTCAATGACAAGGAGGGTCGGATGCGCCATGGAAGCGCTCATTTTGGCACATCAGCGCGGGGTTGGCTCGAACCACTCAGGTTTGACGATCCAGTGGTAGTCCTTGCTTGCAATCGTGACCTGGATGCCCTCGCCGTCGGGGTCGAGCCGCCCGATAAGGCAGAGCTTCTTGCCCCGGTCGAGGATCATCACCTTGTTTTTCGGCTGGCCTTCTGCGAGCTTGGCGAACTGCTCCCACCGCTCGGGAGCGACGAACTTCTTGGCGTCGGCTAGCCGGACGAGGGTTGCCCCGCGCATGAGGACTTTGCCCGCGAGTTGGGTGGCGTGTTGGGGCGTCAGAGCGGGCATTTCCAAGCCGGGTGATGGATAAAAGTCGTCAACTACGGCCGAGGACACCGTAGGATTCAAAGAAATCAGGTGAGAACAACGTCCAATCGCAAATCCCTTAGCATCCACGTAGTAAAGGCCAGTATTGAGTTGCATCGCCGCATCTGGCTCCTGAATCTGCCAAACAAGCTCTTGCTTCAACTCTCTGAAACCCTCCGCTTCTATGGCGGCAAGCCAAAAGGCAGACTCCGACGCAGCTTGGACCCGCTCTTTGGGAAGCATTTTGCGAAAAGCGCGGATAGGTTGAAAAGGTCCAAGCAATCCAATCTGGGCCACACGTCCAAGCGGGTCGAACGAAGCATCAAACCAAATGCCCGCTAGTTCCAACCCGCTTATAACGGGGGTGTGCCGATAGTTAACGAAATACTCTGGCTTTCCGTTCGAATGTCCGAACGCATGTTCCACTACCCTTGTCCTGAAGGAATCAAACTGGCCCAAGCCCAACAGCTGGAGAATAGGCTTCGGTATTCGCCCTGCGGACCGTTGCTTCCACAGTGGATCCTTCCGGAGAGCCTCAAACGCTTCTAAAGCGTCCTTCATGATTGGATACAAAATGGAAAAACTAATCGGCAGTTTGGTTCGCTCGTCGTAGGAAATTGTAATCCCGAAATCTCTGTTCTTCTTGTTTTCCAGGACGAACCAAGGACTCTCTTTCGAACCCATTTGCTTCAATATCCAATCTCTTCTCGGAATTGAGGTCAATGAGGGAAGAATGAGCGCGAAATCTCGTTCTGCTCTCTCTTCGGCTGGATCCTTAGGAGCTGTGAGTGCATACACTGCACTCACGGTTGCGAGCAGGCTAATCACAACGGTTCCTCCACCACCCTTCGAGCTCGCAAGAGTTTCGAGGCCGCTAGGTTGCTTGTTAAACCTAGGTTGATCATAGCTCGCCACAAACCGTTCATGAGCAGCCTTCCTTCACGCATTCTAAAGCAAATTCCGACCGAAGGTGATATCTTGCGACTCAGTAAGGCCTAGACCAGCTCGCCTTCGAGGCCCCACATCCGCGACCGCGTCGCGCGGACCTGGACGAGCCGACCCGTGAGCTCGCGGCCCGCCGCGAAGTGCATCATGTGGAACTCGCGCGAATAGCCCTGATAGATCCCCGGATTCTTCGGCGAAGGACCCTCGACGAGGACCTCAAACACCTGGCCGACGAGCCCGGCGTTGATCTCCTCAACAATCGACTGTTGCAGCGCGATCAGCGTGTTCAATCGGTGCTTCTTCACCTCAACCGGCAGCTGCTCCATCGTCGCCGCCGGAGTGCCGGGGCGCGGCGAATAGGCAAACATGAACGCGCCATTGAACCGGGCGCGGCGCACCGTTTCGAGGGTGCCTTCGAACTCCTCTTCGGTCTCGCCGGGGAACCCGACGATGATGTCGGTGGTGATCGAAATCTGGGGGACGGCGGCCCGGAGCGCACCGAGGATCTCCATGAAGCTCTCAACCGTGTAGAGCCGCTTCATGCGCTGCAGGAGCGAGTCCTTGCCGCCCTGGAGCGGCATGTGGCAGTGCTCCATCACCTTCGGACAATCGCGAATCGTCTCGATGAGGTCGGCGCGGAAGTCGCGCGGATAAGGCGAGGTGTAGCGGATTCGCTCGAGGCCAGGGACGTCGTTGAGCCGCCAAAGCAGCTCGCTAAAGGGCGTCTTGCCGTCAACGAGGTTTTTGCCGTAGCTGTTGACGGTCTGACCGAGGAGGGTGACTTCCTTGGTCCCTTGGGCGGCAAGCGAGGTGACTTCGGCGACGATCTCGTCGACTGGGCGGCTTCGCTCGCGGCCGCGCGTGGTCGGCACGATGCAAAAGGTGCAGAACTTGTCGCAGCCGTACTGGATCGGCACAAACGTCTTGAGCTTGGTCTCGCGGGCGACGAACCGATGGGGGACGTCCTCGACGATCGCGCCCTTGCGCTCGGGAAGGTCGAGCCGGGTTTGGAAGTTCCGCTCGCTGAGCGCCTCGTTCACGAGGGCGGGAATCTCGGCGATCTGTCCGGTCCCGACGACGAAGTCCACATGGGGCGCGCGGCGGTGAATCTCGTCCGCTCGCAGCTGGGCCATGCATCCACAAACGCCGATCACGATGTCGGGGCGAACCTCTTTGAGTTCGGCGAGCTCGCCAAGCATCGAAAAAGCCTTGTCCTCGGGCTTTTTTCGCACCGAGCAGGTGTTGAGCAGGATGACTTGGGCCTCGGGAAGCGAGTCGGCGCGGGTGAACCCAATCTGCTCCAAAAAGAGGCCCATCTGTTCGGAATCCTCTTCGTTCATCTGGCAACCCCAGGTGACGACAAAGTACGTTCCGCGCTGGGCGCGAGGCGGCTTTGACATCAAAGGAAGCGAGACGGCCATAGGGGAGTTGCTAGTTTACACGCCTACCCCCTCCCCGAACGAATCGGCTTCGTGTTAAAGTCCAGTCTCACATGCAAGATTTATCGCAAACGAATTGGGGCGCGGCCAAGAAGTTCCGCTTGATCCTCCGCGAGCAGGGTTCGGCCAGAGAGATGGGAGGCGAGGAGCTGAGCCTTGCCGTCGGCATCGTCGACAACATCTTCATGAACGCGCTGGAGACGGGAACGAGCGACATCCACCTTCAGCCCGAACGTGACCAGCTGCGCATCCGCTATCGCCAAGACGGCATCTTGCATGACACGGGTCAGCTGCCGCCCGAGCAAGCGCTGAACGTTATCACCCGCCTTAAGCTCGCCGCGGGCATGCGAATTGACGAAAACCGCGAACCCCAAGACGGCCGCATTGACATGGAATACGGCGGACGACACCTGTCCGCTCGTGCATCGTGCGTGCCCTGTTTGAACGGCGAAAAGCTCGTCATGCGAATTCTCGACCCGAACAACATGAAGGTCGAACTTCCCCGCCTCGGCATGCCGGAAGACGTTCTTAAGCGATGGTCACGCGCGGTTCAATCGCCGTATGGCCTCATCCTCGTCACCGGCCCGACCGGTTCCGGAAAGACGTCCACGCTGTATGCCTCGCTGAACCAGCTCGACAGCAAGATTCGAAACATCGTCACCGTCGAGGACCCGATCGAATACGAGTACGAGAAGAACATCGCCCAGGTGCAGGTCACGGAAAAGATGACCTTCCCGCGCGTCATGCGCTCGTTCCTTCGCCAAGACCCCGACGTCATGCTCGTCGGTGAAATGCGCGACCCCGATTCGCTCGCGATTGGCATCCAAGCCGGCCTTACCGGCCACTTGGTGCTCAGCACCCTCCACACCAACAACGCGGTTGAAACCATCGGCCGAATGGTGGATATGGACGCCGAGCCGTACCTGATCGCCGGCGTTATCGTCGCCATCCTCGCCCAGCGACTCGTTCGCCTCAACTGCGCGAAGTGCCGCGAGGTCTATCGCCCGAACGAGGACGAAATCGCGATGCTCCGGCTCACTCCCGAAGACGTTGAGACCGGAAAGTTCGCCAAGGGCAAGGGCTGCGCCGAGTGTCGCGGAACCGGATACAAGGGCCGAATCGGCGTTTTCGAACTCATCATGGGCACGCCGGAGCTCCGTGCCGCCATCGCCAAGATGGTGACGCCGATGGAGCTCCAAGAAGTTGCTCGCCGCCAGGGCTATAACACGATGCTTGAGGACGGAAAGCACAAGGCGATGCAGGGCTGGACCACGCCGGAGGAAGTCATCAAGGCGGTCTACTCGCAGTCCATCGAGTAGCCTTGTCTGGAACATGAAGTCTCGAGCCTCGATCGCTGTCGTTCTCGCCGTCGCCCTTCTTGCGGGTTGCAAGAAGGGCGGCAATGTCGATGGGTTGATCTTCACCCGTACTGACGAAACGGGTGCGCGCTATGCCTTCGAAGGTCAGCAGGCGCGCTTCTTGGCGAGGCTAGATTCCGCCCTCGTCTCGGTTCGCCACGGCAGCTTGGAGTACCTCTTTTCAAGCTCGGATAACCCCAGCAACTCGAAGTTTTTGATGGTCTTCGTAGGGAATGGCACCGACATCCAGCAGAGCATCGTTTCCGTGCCATACAGCGACGACTGGATGTTCACGAACGACGGCCAGATCACGCTGAAATCGGGGGGAACCGCGACGAGTTTGTACTCGCCGACCGCTGGCGACGTGGTCGATAACAAGGTGAAGTTCCAGGCGGTCCTGACGGACATGCTGAGCAATCCTTCCGGCATCTCGGCGTCCTTCCGCTCGGGGGTCAGTGCCTCGATGGACAAGGTCCTCCACGAAGAGGCGCTCAAGAAGGCCCAGCGGTGCATGGACGGCTACGAACAGGGCACTTTTTGCATCGTGGTCCCGATGTCCTCGCGGGTCGTCCTGCCGATGAAAGAGTGGGTGAACATCGCCGCTGTGCCCGTGGAATATGGCGACACCACCGCCACCTTGCGCTGGAAGCAGGTGACCTACGACTCCCGATTTTCTGGTCTCGCGATGGACTACGCCAAGAAGACGTGGTACGGCGACGACGTCGTTTTCCGAGTCGAGGATGACAAGAAGTTCCTCGTGAATCCCGAGAACCAGAGTCGGTGGAAGGTCGAGCCGACCGACACCACGAAGTAAACTCCGAGGACGTGAGCACCGCCCGCCCCGCGACTGCGTGGAGTTCGTTTCGAACCACGCTCGAAATGATCAAGTTCGAGCACTCGATCTTCGCGCTTCCCTTCGCGATGCTCGGGATGATGTGGGGCGCCCAGGGGTGGCCGGGGTGGACCAAGTTTGGGCTGATCGTCCTCGCGATGGTGAGCTGCCGCAGCGCGGCGATGGCTTGGAACCGGATCGCCGACCGCGACATCGACGCCCTGAATCCGCGGACCAAGACCCGCGCGATTCCCGCCGGGCTACTTTCGCTCAGGTTTGCCAACCTCTTCTTGCTCGGATCGGTGATCGTCTTCCTGGGTGCGGCGGCGTTGCTGAACAGCCTCGCGCTGGCCCTTTCGCCAGTTGCCTTGCTCGTGACGCTGGGCTACTCGATCTGCAAGCGGTTCACGCCGCTTTGCCACTTTGTCCTTGGCCTCAGCCTCGGGATTGCGCCCGCGGCGGCCTGGATCGGCGTGACCGGCACCCTCGATCCGCGGGTGCTGACCCTTGTCGGGGCAGTGCTGTGCTGGACTACTGGGTTCGACCTCATTTACGCGCTCCAGGATGACGACTTTGACCGCGAGCACGGCCTGCGGTCGATGCCCCAAACGATTGGCCGAGAGAAGTCGCTCATGATGAGCCGCGTCCTGCACCTCACCGCGATTGGTCTTCTGGCGTGGGCGGGTTTCCTCATGGGACGAGGGGTTTGGTACTTCGTTGGGGTCGGCTTTGCCGCCGCGCTGCTGAGTTATGAGCAGTCGCTGGTGAAGCCAAACGACCTCAGCCGGGTCAACCTTGCGTTCTTCACCCTCAACGGATTCGTCTCGATTGGCGTCTTCGCCTTTGCACTGATCGACTGGCTGACCACCCACTGATCAAGCCACTTTCGGTTATGCTCGGGGGATGGTGTTGACGCCACTCGTTGCCCTCATCGGCCTCCCAGCTTGGACCCGCCCGCTCGATGCGCCGAAGCTCAAAGGCGCGATGGTTTGCGCCCTTGTGACCAAGCTCGACGGCACCATCCTTTTTGCCCGAAACATTGAGCAGCGCGTCATGCCCGCCAGCAACCAAAAGCTGTTCTCGTGTGCCTTTGCGCTCAACATGCTCGGCCCCGACACTGCGCCGGAGACGAAGATCTGGGTTGCCAACGGACAGGTGACGATTGACGCCCCGGGCGACCCGTCGATGACGGCGGCGAAGCTGGAAAAGGCGGCGAAGTCGCTCGGCCTGACCGGAAACCTGCCGGTCCAAGTGCGCGAGGCTTACAATCCCGGCTGGGCCGACACCTGGCAAATTGGCGACGCCCCGAACCGCTATGGCGCGGCGGTGAGCGCGCTCACCGTCGACCAAGGCGCGTTTGAAATCTGGGCCGAAAACGGAAAGGCTTTTCTCCTTCCCCGCAGCTATGGCGTGGAGATCACCCTCCAACCCGACGACAAGGCCCCCCGGGTGGACTACGACCCGTTCCGCTCGCGGCTGATCGTGAAAGGAAAGCTCCCGGACAAGAAGACCCGACTCGACACCCTCTCGCTTCCCAACCCAACCGCCGCCGCAGCGAGCTACTTCGGCACCTATTCCGGACCCACGACCGGCCTGCCCGCCTCCGCGTCCATGCTCGTGATCAAGGGCGACACGATCGGCACCCAGATCGCGAGCTGCCTCAAGCCGAGCGACAACAACATGGCCGAGAACCTCCTCCTCATGGGAGCAGCCAAACTCGGGCCGCTCGGCGAGAACGCCTACGCCACCGCTCGCGAGCGAATCAATGCCTGGCTCGAAAAGGAAGTTGGCGTCGATCCCAACGACCTGGGGCTTCGCGACGGTTCGGGCCTGAGCCGCCAAGACATCACCACCGTCCGCGCGATCAACAAGCTCTTGCGCTACCAGGCGAAGCAACCCACCTTCCCGCTTTGGCGAGCGGCCCTTGCCAAGCCCGGCGAGGACGGAACCCTGCGAACAAGGCTCAAAGGGGTGCCTTTTGAAGGCAAAACCGGCAGTCTCACCATGGTCATTGCGCTCTCGGGATACGTCAAACGTAAGAACGGAGAACTCAACGTGGTCAGCGTCATCGTGAATCATGCGAACGCGAGCTCGAACGAGGTCCGGGCGGCGATTGATGATTTTGTGAAGAACATTGCTGAACTCCCCTGAGTTTGGCAATGTTCTTGCAGCAACGAGGATGAACCATGCAGTCGCTCTTCCCTACCCGATCCCTGATGGTGTTTCTCCTCATTGGAGTGGTTGACCTAATCGTCACCGCCGTCCTCCATGCCAAGGGTCTCATCGTCGAGTTGAACCCTCTGATGCGGGTGTTCATTGAGCGCAGCGAATGGCTTTTCTGCTTGGTGAAGGGTGCGACGCTGGTCGGGGCATGGCTCGCGATGCGCTGGTATGCCAAGAAGGACATTCGGTTTGTGAACCGCCTCAGCTGGGTTGGCGCAGTGGCCTACCTTGCGATCTGGACCGCGTGGTTCATCCACGGCAGCATGCAAACCGTCTAAGCCGCGATCTTCTTGCCCAAGAATCGCTCGCACTCGCCGCGTAGCAGGCGTACGAGCTTGGGCAAGTCCTCATGCAATTCGGCCGGAATCAGGTCGGGCGACTCAGGAAGAGCGCGTCGCCCCGGCTCTAAGCCAAAACCGGCTTCTTCCGAAAGCCATTCGATCTGGCGAAGAGTCTCCACCAAGAACGGCTGGCCATGGACCCCCGAGGCGGCGACCATGCACTGCACCGAAGAGTCCGACAGGTTCCAAGCCGTTCCCACCGCGACCGCGAGTTCGTCGATCGGCGCGCCGGTCACGACCTCGAACGCCTGAGCGAAAGAGCGTCCATGACGACCGGCCTCTTGCCAAATCTGGTCGAAGAGGTCGGGCGTGACGTGGGCGAGAAGACAGATCGGAAGGTCGTGAAGCAGGCCACCGACAAAGACCTCGGACAGCGACCAGACCCGCCGCGCCGGATGATCGGGGTCATTCCCCACCCACCACTGAAGCGCAACGCCCGAGAACGTGCTGTGGAGCGCAAAGCTGGACGGTTCGAAGAATTCCGAGGCCGTGCGCTTGTGCATAAGGCTCTGGAGCGCATAGCCCATGATCAGGAGGCGAACGCTGGAAAGCCCCAGCCGCTGGACCGCTGCTTCGACACTCGTCACCGGGCCGCCAAGCGAAAGGTATGCCGCGGTTGAGGCCGCTCGAATCAGGTTCGCGGTAAGCGCCGGATCGGACGAAACCGCAGATTGAATCTGCCGGGTTGAACTGTCGTCATTGTCGATCAGCGTGATGACCCGCGTCGCCGAATCAGGCAGCGGCGGAAGGGCGTCTGCGGACCGAAAGATCTCGACCAATTCATCGTGCGAGTGCGAGGCCATGCTATTCCTAGATTGTCGGCTGCTGGGCCGTAGATTCTAAGCGCCACAAGGTGCCATAATGTCCCTTCGCAACTAGGAGATTTTGATGAAGGAAGGCATTCACCCCAACGTCTACCCCGTTCTCTTCGTGGACGGTGACCACGAGTGGGTCGGTATTTCCACCCAGAAGACGAACCAGACTCGCACGATCAACGGCGTCGACCACTTCGTCGTGAACTGCGACATCAGCGCATTCAGCCACCCGTTCTACACGGGCCAGAAGCGACTGGTCGATACCGCCGGCCGCGTGGAGAAGTTCATGCGACGCTACGGCAACCAGCTCGCCAACAAGGGCAAGTAAGCCCAAAGTCGGCTTTCGCACGCAACGGGAACGAAGTTCGTCTCGTTGCGTGTCTTTCCACTGAGACATCAATTTTCGCGAACTGATGCCAACACTAGGACTCGTGGGACTCGGTATGAGTGCAAAGTCGGCCCTTATGATCACAGGCAGCTTGCTTGCGATTGGTGGCGGCGGCTACTTCATCTACAAGGCTTCCAAGCCACCCAAGCGGCCCCTTCCTGCCGTCTACGATGACTATTTCAGCCATGCCGAGAAGATGCTCAAGCGCGGCAATCGGGCGAACAACGAAATCCTCCTCACGATTGACGACGGCCCCCATCCCGAGTCGCTGAAGATCATCCTCGCGACGCTTAAGAAGTACAAGGTCCCTGCCACGTTCTTCGTAGTCGGCATTCGAGTGAAGGAGCATCCCGACCTCGTTCGCCAGATCATGAACGACGGTCATGAGGTCGGAAACCACACCCAAGACCACCTTCGGCTCGACACCCTTTCCGAGCAGGCGGTTCGCAACCAGATCGACTTCTGCGACCAAAACATCTTTAAGGCCACCGGTCGCCACGCGAGCTTCATTCGCCCGCCCGGCTTCCGCACCAATGCAAAGGTCGGCGACATCCTTGAAAGCCACGGCCTAACCACGATTGGTTGGAACGTCGGCGCGAAAGACTTCATCGTCTTCCGCAACCGCGAGGCCACCGCCGAGGACCGCGCTCGAATTGGCGTGGAGCCCGATCAGATTGCGGAAAGGGTGCTGAAGCAGCTGAAGCCAGGCTCGATCATCGTCTTGCACGATATTAAGGTTTCAGCGCTCGCCCTCCCGAAGATCATCGAAGGCGCGCAAAAGAAGGGCTTTAAGTTCATCACCACTGCTCAGATGCTCGCGCGGCTCCCCGAGCCGATCATGGTGAAGGCCAATCCGAGCGCCCCGTTGATCACTGCATCGCGCTAAAACTCGACGCTTTGCGTCGTCGGGCTATAGACGTGGAGGACGCGGAAGATGCCTTCGCCCTTGCCCACGAACTGCCGCTTGGTCCCCGCGTGAACGACGCCGACGTCGCCCGCATGGAGTTCAATCTCGCCGTCTTCGAGCACAAGACTTCCGACCCCTTCGAGCACGACAAACGACTGCTCGGCATAGGGGTGGTGGGCGTCAAACGGACCTGAATTCTGGCCGAGGTGGAGCGTTTCCACCACGACCTCGGAGAACGCGTTCCGAGCGAGGACTTCGGTTGGACCCTGCAGTTGGGCAACACGGAGTCGGTTGAACACCATCGCGCCGCTTTGGGTGATCGTCAGCGGATCCAGGGTCTGGTCGTCCGCAATCGGTGCGGGCTGGGTTTCAAGGTCCTCGGGTCGCATCACTCCATCTTAACGCTTCTCGCGCAGAAAACTGATCCCAAGAAAAATCCATCCCGCCATGAAGCTCAAACCGCCAATTGGGGCCACCGCGCCCATCCACTTCGGCCCGCCCACCGCGAGGACATAGAGCGGCAGCGAAAAGAACACAATCCCAACCAGAAAGAGCGTCGCGGCGTTCTTCCTGCCGAGGGTGGCCGCGACGACCGCCATCACCGCATGGATGAGGTGATATTGCACGCCGGTTTGGAAGGTCGCGAGGTCTTGGGCGGTGATCCTCGCGCGAAGCGTGTGGGTGCCAAACGCGCCCAGTGCGACGGCGACGAACCCGGCAAAGGCGCCGATCGCGGCGAGGTTGAAGTTTTTACTGGTGGGTTGCTCCATGGATATCGTAAGATGAAATCGTGCTACGCCAGATCATTTGTGCCATCGACACGGGCGACCTCGACACTGCTCTCGGGATCGTTCGCCGACTTTCGCCGCAGATCGGGGCGTTCAAGATCGGCCATGCTCTCACCCTACCCCACGGCCTCGAAGTCATCTCGCGGCTCCAGGATGCGGGTGCCCAGCGCATCTTTCTTGACCTGAAGTTCCACGACATCCCCAATTCGGTTGCCCTTGCCGTCCGCGAGGCGGCCCGAAGGCATGTTTGGATGACAACCTTGCACATATCGGGCGGCGCGGCGATGCTCACCGCCGCAGTTGAAGAAGCGCGGAGCGCAGCGCTCGGCGAAGCCCCTCTTCTCGTTGGAGTTTCGGTTTTGACCAGCCTTAGCCAGCAAGACCTTAACCAAACCCTCGGAATTCACCGCACGGTTGCCGACCACATGAAGCACCTCACCGAGGTGGCGATGGATCGCGATTTGGATGGAGTCGTCTGCTCGCCCGAGGAGATCGGCCTGCTCCGACCCGTTGTGGGTCACGGCATCATCGTCACGCCGGGCATTCGGTTCGCGGATTCCGCCAGCCACGACCAAGTCCGAACCGGAACGCCCCACGAGGCGATTCAGTCGGGCGCGGACTACCTTGTGATCGGGCGAATGCTCAGCGACAGCCCCGACGTCGACGCAACCCTCGCAAGGCTTGGATTAGTGGAAGGCGCGATCTA
Organism: Armatimonadota bacterium; assembly: GCA_018268355.1. Taxonomy (GTDB): domain Bacteria; phylum Armatimonadota; class Fimbriimonadia; order Fimbriimonadales; family Fimbriimonadaceae; genus JAFDWR01. Next base: position 94,200 of record JAFDWR010000002.1, read on the forward strand.
AGCGCCTTCCACATTTCGACCTGCCTACTTCGGCTCCATTCGCTTCCAATCGGGGCCGAGATCGATGTTTGGATCGTCCACCGAGATGATGTTCCCCTTGCCATCGCTGTAGTGGTACATCGTGATGTCGAGATAGGGGTTCTTGTTCCCGGTGCCCTCATCGCCCTGATACTCGCGGCGATTGTTGAGGCCCTCGCCAAAGTCAAACGCCTGCTTTTCGCGTGACCACATGCGCTCCTTCGCGGTTCGCATCCACATATCGTGGGTCTCTTCGGCGAACTTCATGTTCTCACGGAAGCTGTCCGCGCCCACCTGGTTCGCGGCACTCACAAACTCGTCGGTCGGGGTGATCGACTGGCGGAACGTGTTGAAATAGCGCATCAGGAGCGGGTCCTGGAGCTTGCCCGCGGGGGCCTGGGCACCCGCGAAGCTGCAAACGAACTGCCGGGCCACCGTGTTCAAACCGTCGGCGTTGGTGGTGAAGAAGTCGGTGCGGACAAGGTAGATGCCCTCCATCGCTTTGCCGTTCTGGGTGTAGCTCACGCGCAGGGTGGTCAGCTTCGACTCGCAGGTGCCCGCCTTGTTGGCACTCGCGGGCGGATCCACCGGCAGCTCGTCGGCCGAGATGTAGCTGACCGTCGTCACGCCTTGAGCCTTGCTGAAGACGTAGTTCATGAAGTCCTTCGCGCTGTCCATCCACATGCCGCCCTGGTACTGGCCCTTGCTGCCATCGCCCATGAACATCGTGAGCGCGACAAGCTGGTAGTTCTGGTCGGGCGAGGTCGCGGTGAACTGCCCCATCGGGTACTGAACGCGCGCGGTGGCAAACCCAACCGAATCGTTCGAGGTCCAGTCTGCCGGCTTGAGATAGGTCATGCCGACCATCTTCCCGCCTGCGACGGGGACCTTCACGATGGTGTACTTCTCCATCTTTCTAGTCCCGCTTCCACCTGCCGGTCCAGAAACGCCTTTCATGCCGAGCTTGCCAAAACCAGGAGGAGGAGGACCGCATGCCACGAGGAGCGAAAGGCTCACTGCGGCGAGAACGGCTTTGATCTGTAACGTCATGATTTCACTTTACTAGCCCGTCGGTGAAAACCCAAAAGGTCCTAGGAGGATGTTCCTAGGACCATCGACCGGCTAGTTCCCGGCTCGAAAGTGGGGGTTGTCCCAGGCGGTGACTTGCCAGTGGTCCTGGGCTTCGTCATACGAGGTCCAGTCGGGAAGGACGCAGAACATCGTCTTCGCGAGCCCGATCGCATACGGTTCATAAAGGTCGCGCTGCTTGGAAAAGCTCCAATCGACGTCTTCTTGCATCACCACCCCCGATTGCCGCAGGATCCGCTCCAACGTGTGCTTTCGCTCCGGGGTGAGGCGGTCAAAAGGCTGACTTTGAGGCGGGATACTCAGGATGTAAGCGAGGTCGACGATCATGTGGCGCGCCATCGCAAAGGTGTTCGCGGCCTGGAATCGCAGCTTCTTCGACCAAGGGTCGACGGGGACAACGCAGTCCTGGATCAGGGTGCAGAGGTCGAGGATGCACGTGATCGCGGTCACCCACGATTGGTCGTCGTGCTGGGAACGGTAGAACGCGACGATCGGATAGCTGAGGTAGGTCTCGAGCTGCTGGGCCGACCAGAGCTCCCATTCCTTCAGGAAGTCGCAGAGGTCATCGAGCGCGCCCGCCTCGCTGTAGCGTCGCCAGATCTCTCCTGCCGAGGGGTTCGACCCCGCGCGGGCATCGAGCAGCAAGACGAGGTGTTCACGCCGCGAAAACGACTGGTAGAGCACCGGAATATAGCCGAGGACAATCGCCAAAAAGCCGAATCCCGTGCCACCTTCGACAATGGAGAGTGACCGACCGAGCGTCGTCGTGGAGGTCATGTCGCCAAAGCCGATCGTGAGGAACGTCGTCCCGCTGAAATAGAAGGTGGTGAAGAAATCAGCGCCCTTCAGCGTTCCCGCGCCAAAGTGGACGAGCGCGAAGCCAACGATCAGCAGCACCGCCCAAAGAGCAACGAGCAGGATCACCGAAAGGGGGCCGAACGCGCCCAGCCACTCGGTTCGCCCTTGCGAGCCATAGGGCAGCCGCTTTCCGACCCATCGCCAAAGACGGCCCACCGCCAAGTAAAAGTAGTTCGTGAGCCGACGGTCGCGGTCCACCGACCGCGGGAGGATGATCGTCGCGAAGGTGTCGTACAGAACCGCGAAGATCAGTGCGAAACCGAAGAGGATAAAGCCGACGTTCAATCGCGGCTCCGCGTGTAGGGCCCCTTGAACCGCAGGGTGCCCGCTTCCGAATCCATCTCGACCGCCGCACCCACCGGGAGCGTGACCAGGTGGCGGATGTGGCCGAACGGGTAGTCGGTGATGACGGGCAATCCGAGCGGCTTCAGCCGCTCTTCCACGATCTCGCGCCACGGCGCGCCGCCAATCGAGGGGTCGGCGGTGCCATCGGTGTCGACCATTTGTCCAATGACGATGCCGCGCGCTTCCTTTAGCCGCCCACCTTGAATGAGGTGGGTGAGCATCGCATCGACCCGGTGTGGACGCTCGCCGGTGTCCTCGATGAGGATGATCTTGCCCTTCGGATCGAGCCCGAGCGGCATCCCGATGGAGTCGGCGAGAAGAGTGAGGCAGCCGCCGTCAAGCAGACCCTCAGCCTTACCCGGAACGAGCATTTTGCCCTTCGGTGCGGCAGCAGGGATCGGATCGCCGCCTCGCAGGCAGTTGTGGAGCGACTCCCAGACCCAGGGCTCGCGCTCGCGGTTCAGCTGAGTCGCCACTGGGCCGTGGAGGCCGACGCCGCCGCGCCGAACGATGGCGAGGTGGAGCGCGGTGATGTCGCTAAACCCGATCAGCGGCTTGCCGCACGTGGCGAGGAGCTTGAAATCGAGGAACGGGAACAGCCGGTGCGCGCCATAGCCGCCTCGGCAGCACCAGATCGCGTGGACCTCGGGGTCTTTCGCCGCGTCCATGAGGTCCTTCGCGCGGTCCTCGTCGGTCCCCGCGAAGAATCGGAAGTTGTCGAAGGCGTGGGGCATCGGCCGCCCCTTCAGCCCTTCCCCTTCCAGCCATTTGATCGCGTTCTGGACCTCTTCCGCCTTCGTCGCCGAGCTCGGGCTGATCAGGGCGACGGTCCCTCGGTCGGGAACGGGATGGAACGGGAATCGCGGTCGCATGCTCTTTAGGATAGCGGAAGGACCTTCAAAAACGAAGCTAGCCGCGACCCATTCGGGTCGCGGCTAGCAAGGACGGCGAGGACTAGCTACAACCGCTCGTTTCGCCGCAGCTCACGCACTTGAGACACACGCCGTTTCGGACCAGGGTGAAGCTGCCGCAGCTACCGCAAGGGTCGCCTTCGTAGCCCTTCAGGCGAGCCTCTTGGATCTTCGCCGTCGTCTGGTCGATCACCTGCGTGCTTGCCACCCGCACACCGTCGAGGGTCGCCCCTTCGATCAGCTTGCTCGCGCTCGCCTTGCGTCGGTTCTCTTCCTCAATCACCCACGTCGGTGAACCCACCGCCATGTTGTCGCTCGGGCTAAAAGGGAGCGGCGACTGCCCTTCACCTTCCCCGAACGCTCGATTGAAGGCGGTCGTCGTGTGGTCTTCGCGGGTCACGCCCGGTGCCGCGCCCTGCAGCTCGCCCATCTCCTCTTCGTCATCGAAGTCGGGGATCTGCGAAGGCCGACCCACGGTGTCCGACCGAAGGTCTTCTGGCTTCACCTGCACGAGGTCATAGCGGCCGAGGTACGACATCGCGAGCTCGCGGAAGATGTAGTCGATCACCGACGTGGCCATCTTGATGTTGTCGTGACCACCGACGACGCCGTTCGGCTCGAACCGCGTGAAGGTAAACGCCTCGACGAACTCCTCGAGTGGCACACCGTACTGGAGGCCGAGCGAGACCGCAATCGCGAAGCAGTTCATGAGCGAGCGGAACGCCGCGCCCTCACGGTGCATGTCGACGAAGATCTCGCCGAGCGATCCGTCTTCGAACTCGCCGGTGCGCAGGTAGACCTTGTGGCCACCGACGCGCGCCTTCTGGGTGTAGCCCTTTCGGCGAGCCGGGAGGCTTCGTCGCTTCGCAATGTAGCGATAGACCAGCTTGGCCGCCGCTTGTTCGACGGTGAGCGGTGCGGCTGCCATCACGGGCTCCAGTGAGCCTTCGAGCTGGACCGATTCCGAGTTCTCCAGCGTGGCTTCGAGGATCGCCGCTGCCGAGTCGTCCGCCGATGCGTTGAGCGGCTGGGAGAGCTTCGATCCATCGCGGTAGAGCGCGTTTGCCTTCAGACAAAGCGTCCACGAGAGCCAGTAAGCGCGGGCGATGTCGTCGATCGTCGCTTCGGCGGGAAGGTTAATCGTCTTGCTGATCGCACCCGAAAGGAACGGCTGGGCGGCCGCCATCTGGCGGATGTGGCCCTCCGCACTGATGTAGCGCGTGCCCTTTCGACCGCACTTGTTGGCGCAATCGAAGATCGGCAGGTGCTCGGGCTTCAGCTCGGGCGCTCCTTCAATCGTCATCGTGCCGCAGACGTACTCGTTGGCCGCTTCGATCTCACCGCGGGTGAAGCCGAGCGCCTGGAGCATGTCGAACGACCAGTCGTTGAGCTGCTCGTCCGTGAAGCCGAGCACATCGCGGCAGAAGTCGTCACCGAGGCTGAACCGGTTGAACGCGAACTTGAGTTCAAACGCGTTCTCAAGGCCGGCTTCCACCTTGGCAAGCGCTTCAGCCGTGAAGCCGCGCTCGCGGAGGGTGTCGTGGTTGACGCCGGGAGCACCCTTGAGCGTCTTCGCGCCGACCACATAGCGGACAATCGACTCGATTTGCGCGGCGGTGTAGCCGAGCTTGCGGAGCGCAGGCGGGATCGACTGGTTGATGATCTTGAAGTAACCGCCACCGGCGAGCTTCTTAAACTTCACGAGCGCGAAGTCAGGCTCGATACCGGTCGTGTCGCAGTCCATGATGAGGCCGATTGTGCCGGTGGGCGCGAGAACGGTCACCTGGGCGTTGCGATAGCCGTACTGCTCGCCGAGCTTGTAGGCGCGGTCCCATGCCTCGCGTGCGGCTTCCAGCATCTCCGAAGGGGCATAAAGCTGGGCGATGCCGACCGGGAAGATCGTGAGGCCCTCATAGTCGTCCTTCGGCGCGTTGTAGGCCGCGCGGCGATGGTTGCGGACGACGCGGAGCATCGAGTCCTTGTTTCGCTCGTAGCTCGGGAACGGGCCGTGCTTGGCCGCCATCTCCGCGCTCGTCGCATAGCTCTCGCCACCGAGGATCGCGGTGATCGCACCGGTGAAGGCGAAGCCCTCGTGCGAGTCATACGGGATGCCCATCTGCATGAGCAGGGCGCCGAGGTTGGCGTAGCCGAGACCCAGCGTGCGGAAATCGTAGCTCAGCCGTGCAATGCTGGGCGACGGGAACTGGGCCATGAGCACCGAGATCTCGAGAACAGCGGTCCAGAGTCGAATCGCGTGCTTGTAGGCGGCGAGGTCGAACTTACCGGTCGTCTCGTCGTAGAACCGCACGAGGTTGATCGAGGCGAGGTTACAAGCCGTGTCGTCGAGGAACATGTACTCGGAGCACGGGTTGCTCGCATTGATCCGACCGTCCATCGGGCAGGTGTGCCACTCGTTGATCGTCGAATCGTACTGGAGGCCAGGGTCCGCGCTCTGCCATGCGGCTTCGCAGATCTGATCCCAAAGCTCGCGGGCAGCGACGGTCTTGACCGCGTTCTTCGTCGTTCGCGCCTTCAGCTGCCAGTCCTTGTTGCCTTCGACGGCAAAGAAGAACTCGTTGCTGACTCGAACCGAGTTGTTCGAGTTCTGGCCTGCGACGGTGACGTAGGCCTCGGACTCATAGCCGGTGTCGTAAACCGGGAAGTGAATCGCGGTCGCGCCGTTCGTGGCGAGCTGGATCGCTCGCTGGATGTAGTTCAGCGGGACGAACGCGACCTTCGCTTCGGCGATCGCGGTGCGAAGGTGGCTGTTCTCGCGGGGGTTAGCATAGGGCGCGCCTGCCTTCCCTGCGGGCTCAACAAGCTCGCCAGCCGGATTGGTCCAGCATGCCCGGACGACCGCATTGAGGTGATGGTTGTTGAGGGTCGAACCGGTGACCAAGGCGGCAACCTTTTGCTCTTCCTTGACCTTCCAGTTGACGAACTCCTCGATATCCGGGTGGTCGACATCAAGGCAGACCATCTTCGCCGCGCGACGAGTGGTGCCGCCCGACTTGATCGCGCCTGCGCTGCGGTCGCCGACCTTGAGGAAGCTCATGAGGCCGCTCGACTTGCCGCCGCCGCTCAGTCGCTCGCCTTCGCCGCGGAGCTTGCTGAAGTTCGTGCCAACGCCCGAGCCGTACTTGAAGATGCGTGCCTCGCGGGTCCAGAGGTCCATGATGCCGCCCTCGTTGACGAGGTCGTCCTTTACGCTGAGGATGAAGCAGGCGTGGGGCTGGGGTCGTTCGTAGGCGTTCTTGCTGCGGTTCAGCTCGTTCGTCTTCGGGTCGACATAGTAGTGGCCCTGGGGAACGCCCTCGATGCCATAGGCAAAGTGGAGACCGGTGTTGAACCACTGCGGCGAGTTGGGCGCGGCGTGTTGCATCGCCAGCATATGGACCATCTCGTCATAGAACGCCTGAGCGTCCTCAGCGGAATCGAAGTAGCCGTTCTGCTCGCCCCAGAATCGCCAGCAACCGGCGAGGCGGTGGAAGACCTGCCGCGAGTCGGTCTCGCTTTCGACCTTGGGGACGAGGTGGGCGGCATCGTGCGGCGCATATTCCCGTCCGTGAACCTCGCCAACCTTGAGTCCAGCCTTTCGGAAGTACTTCTGGGCAAGGATGTCGGTCGCCACCTGCGACCAGTGGGAAGGCACCATGACGTCTTCCATCAGGAAGACGGTTGAGCCATCGGGGTTTCGGATTTCGCTGCGCCGGGGCTCGAACTGGATTCCGGCATAGGGGCTTTGGCCCGACTTCGTAAAGATTCGTGAGATTTTCATCCTTGCTTCATCACTCCAGGGGAAACGGTTTCTTCTGAGCCGATTCGCTCAATCACTGAGCGGAAGTCGGCGAGGGTCTCAAACTCTTCAAACACGCTCGCATAGCGAACGTAAGCCACGGTGTCGAGCTCAAACAGCACGCGCAGGACATGTTCACCGATGTCGCGTGTCGTCACCTCGTCCTCGTGGGCTTGGTACAGGTCGCGCTCAATCCGCTCGCTGGCGGTGCGCAGGATCTCCATGGGCACGTTTCGCTTTCGCGTCGCAACCACCATGGAATGGAGCAGCTTGTCGCGGCTGAAGTCGCAGCGACTTCCATCGCGCTTCAAAACAAAAAGCCGAGGGCGCTCCGGCTCCTCATAGGTCGAGAATCGACGGCCACAACCCGTGCACTCCCGACGGCGTCGAATCGCCTCGCCATCGCGGGCGGGCCGAGAGTCGAGCACCTTTTGATCGCTATCTCCGCAAAACGGACATTTCATGACGCACCATTGACCACATCTTGTGGGATAGCCAGTATAGCACTACCACCAGTTGTGTTTTTCGGAAAAAACTTGCCCACAAGTTATGCACCGGTTGAGCGCCCCATCTTCAACTGAAGGAGGCTAGTTTTCCACAGGTTCAGGACGCCAAAAGGGCGCGGGAAGGCGCGAGAGTTTTTTGAAAAATTCTCTACCTATGGGGGTTGAGCCTGGAGAGAAATACAAGGTTTGGGGATTCTAACCTTCGACAACCTGGCGCAGGACGTCGGCGCGATGCTTTGCCGCACTCATTTCGCTCGCATGGAGCCGAACTTCGAGTTGGGGGAAAAGTGCGTCGATCTTTCGCTCCGTCCACAGGCTTTCACCGAGCCCCGCCGCAAGCCGCAACCAACCGATCGCGCGCAGAGCATCCGCCATCGAAAGCGACGAGGCCGCGCGGATCATCGTGACCGCATCAGACACCTTCTTTCGCACCAGCTCGGCACCCATCGCGGCCCTCGCCTCGCGCTCGTTGGTCATCAGGTACTCGATCGCACCATTGAACTCGGCGCGGTCGCCGTTCACCATGCTCACCTGAACAAAGGCCCCGATCGCCCGGCTCGATTCGCCAAAGAGGCCGCGGGCGGTCAATCGCTTCACACTAAGGGCCTCAAGCACGGCGGGGAGCCGGCGCATCTGGCCGAGGCCGATCAGGTGGAGCATCGCCGAATGCCGTCGCCCCGCGCCAACGTTTGTCGGTGAAGCGGAAAGGAAGCCAAGCCCCGGCGAATAGGCCCAGTTGAGGCTCTGGCCGAGGATTTCGAGGGCATCGCGGGCGAGGTCGTCGGCGCGGGTGATCGACCATCCCGGCGTGAGGGCCTGGAGCCGAACGTGGTCCTCCTCATTCACCATCACCGCGATCTCGCGGGCCTGATCGACCCACAATGCGCGGCCAGGCAGGTTCCATTCAAGGTCGGGCGAAACGAGGCGGCAGACGAGCAGGTATTCGCGCTCGGCCTGACTGATGCGGCGGAACACCTCGCCGCCCGCGAATGCGCTCGTGAGCGCGCTGAGGACGCTACCCTCGATCTCCTCAAGCTCCTTGCGCCCGGCCGAATTGGGAAAGCGGTGCTCAGCGAGGTTCCGCATGAAGCGGACGCGCGTGGAAAGAACCACGTCGGATTGGGGGGCGTCGGGAGAGAGCCAAGCGGGGAGTGGCTGCGAGTGGAGCACCATTCGACGCCAGCTTTCCGGCTCGGTCCTACCACTCATGCCCTATTGTGGTCGATCCTTAGGCGTGGCCGTAATAGCGGATCTCTGCGTTGCGAACGACCGCGCCCAACCGGGTCGCCATCTGCACATGCTCGCTCATGGCGGTACGACAGGCCTCGCAGTCCGCCAAGTGGAGGCAGACCGCCGTGTTTTCATCTGGTTCAAGCTCGTTGGTCACGAAAAGGTAGAGGAGATCCCTTACCTCTTCGCAATCCAACGGTCCGACCGGTTCGTTTGCCATGTCAATGATTGTCTTCCGCAACTATCTGTTGCGTTAACACCTTGTTATAGGCAAAGTCGGTCGAGTTTGTGACTCAGTGCAGGTTAGATTTGAGCTTAGCGAACGTGTTTTGCAATTCGGCCGACTGTCCTTCCGACCGGAAAACGCCAGCGTACTTCTTCGCCTTCTTCGCCAGAGGGTCCTTGGGGAACTTCTTGACGAGCTGATCGAGCAGGCCCGCCGCCTCGTTGTACAGGTTCCGCTGAGCGTTTCGACTTCGCCAAATCTCATTCATGCTGGCGAGCCTCCTGGTCGCACAAGCCGCCCGGTAATAGGCTTTCGGCGCAGCCTTGGAGGTCGGATACCGCTTGATCACGTCAAGGCAGATGTTCCGGGCGTGCATGAGGGTCTCGTGGTCGTTCAGGTGCTCGCTGAGCGCGAGCTTGTCGGCCTGCGCGGCGATCTTGTCGTTCCAGAAGAGCGACAGGTTGAACGAGCGGCTTCCCTGCCAGAGCGACGGGTTGTAGAACAACAGGTTGCGGCGCAGGTAGAGGTAGGACGCTTCGCCATAAAGCCGTTCGGCGGCGAGGTCGGCCGTCTTGGCTTCCGCGACCGATTTCTCCATCTTCTTGAGGTCGGCAATGGTTTGGACCGGGTCGGCGAGAATGTCGATCTTGCCGCCACCCTCGGCGTCGCCCCAGACGTAGTCCTTGCTGCCCACCTGGGCAAGCCGAACGCGGTCGGGACCAGGAATCGTGCTAAAGACCTCCAGCGAAGCCTGATAGTCGCGCTTTCGCATCAGCCGCATGCCGAGGGCATAGCGCACCTTCTTTCCATACTCGGTGTCCGCCGCATACTTGCCGGTGAGCTCTCGAAGTTGGGGAATCGTCAGCCGTGCATCGAGGAAATAAGCGACATCGACCGCGTAGCCGAGCTCCATGTACTCCTCGAAGGCGCCGAGCGGGTTGCCCGATCGCTCAAGGGCGATCGCGATGTTTTCGCGCGCGCCAACCGAGAGGCGAGAGTCGTTTTGCGCGGCCCGGTAGAGGCTCACTGCGTCGGCCCACTTGCCTTGGCGGCTGGCCAAGGTGCCGAGGACATAGCTCGCAAGAGGCGACTTGCCCTTTTCGAGGGCTCCTTCCGCCCACTTCTTCGCGCCGGCATTGTCACCCTTGGCGAGGGCAATTTCGGCAAGTCGCGACTGGATCTCGGCGTCAATCGAGGCATCCTTTGCGTTGGCGAGGGCTTGCTTGGCAAACGATTCGAGACCCGTGAGGTCGGCCGCCTTTGCGCTCGTGTGGAAGAGCCGGTAGTCGAGGTAAGCGTTGAGGAGCGACGGATCGGCGAGGATCGCCTTTCGCACGGCCTCGGCCTGCTCGGCGGTCATCCGCTCGCTGCACACCTTGATTGAAGAAAGGACGTTCGCCATCTTCTTCGGCGACTTGGTGTCGAGCTCGCGGAGGTAGCCCACCATCGCGCCGCTCATGTTGCCGCGCAGGAAGTCGATGCGGAGCTTGTAGCCCGCGACGCTCGGCGCGAACTTCGAGTCGGCATAGTTCTCCATGAACTCCGAGATCGCGCCTTCGGCGGCGGCGATCCGTCCAGCGGAGATTTGCGCCTTGTCCCAGGGAATGTCGGAGCCGGTCGGAGCAAGGAGGGACCGAATTTGCATGACGAGAGCACGCGGACTGCGCTCGGTCTTCGGGCTCGCCGCCTTGGCAAAGTAGGAGGCAGCGACCGCCATGTCCGGCTTCATGTAGGCCTGCATTCCGAGTTCGTAGTTCGCGTGAGCGCGGACGATGCCCGATTCCGAATTGGCAAGCCGTTCCAGCGTCGCGGTGGCAGCCTTGCCGTCACCATAAGGCGTTCGGTCTTCGGTGCCGTCGCTGTCGGGCTTGGGCTGGAGGTCGCGCATCGCGTCGAGGAGCGCCTTGGCGTCGTCGGTGAGAGCGCCCGCCCGGAATATCTCTTCGCGAGCAATCACGTACTCGCGGACGTCGTCAAAAAAGGGTGCGCCTTCGGGGTTCTTCTGCATCTCAGTGAGCAGGGCGCGCATCGCCGCGGTGGCCTCGCGTGGGGAGTCTGCCTTGTCCTGAGCGAGGATGGCGGCGCGGCGCTTCTCCAGCTGAGCATAGGTGGGCCCGCCATCCGACATCTCCTTGTAGTTGGGCAGGAAGGGGCCGTCGTTCTTGATCGTCCAGTTCTCGGAGCTAACGTTTCGGGTCCATTCCTCGCCCCACGTGGTCATCGTGATGGGGGGAGGCGGCGCGCCGAAGTCAGGTTGCTCAGAGTTAAAGTGAACGGAATCGAGGGTCGGGCCAATACAGGCAATGGCAAGGGTGCCGACCATCAGGCCGCCCACAGTCCAAGCAAGTCGTTTTTTCACGGTGTTTTAGTGCTCTCTCCAGTCTTGATCTCTAGCTTATCGCCTTCCACTCGCTTTTGCGGAGTGGCAGCAGACCAATGAACGGAAAGACGTACCGGCCCACGGAATCGTAACGCTCCGGTTGACACTTTTTGCCCCGGCCCCAGATAGGGCAAATTGAACTGAACGCCGTTCGACCGCGCCAGGCTCACCTGACCCGACGACTTGGGGTCGTCATAGAACGGCTGAACGTTTGCAAACTCACCCGGTTCGACCGAGTCGAGGGTCCCTTCCGGGAACCGCACGGTAAGCGTGAGCGCAGAAGGCTGGATCGCGGTTTCCGCCTCGCCCCGCGAGTATAGCGAGAAGCTCACCCGGCTGCCGAGCGCGCCGCCGCCTTCGATCTTCGCAAACGGCTCGACTTCTTCCGACGACTTGAGATCGAGATCAAGCTGAGGCTCACGTCCGTCGAGAGCCGCGCGCAGGGTCGTGAGGTTCATCGCGAGGCACTCGCCCTTTTCGGCGACGCGGAACCACGCGAGGCCCCGGCAGTAGGTCGAGCGGTGGTGGACCGCGTCGGACTGCATTTGAGCGACGAGCAGCGGAGTGACCCTGCGATAGACCAGCGTGTAGCCCTTCCCTTTGCCGTTCACGCCGTTCTGGTTCGCCACAAGCTGAAGGATCTCCTCGCCCTCGCTCAGCGCGAACGACTTGAAGGTGAACGACGGGTGCCGGAGCGCATCCACCGGCGAAAGCTTTCGGTACGCGCCCGCGATCTTCCCCTTTTCATCAAAGATCAGGGCCTGACCATAGGCAGGGAGGCCAAGGTAGTACGGCTTCTGGAAACGTTCGGCAAGCTCGATGCCCCGGTCAATCGACTCCTTCGCCGAAATCGACCGAAGGTGGGCAAGGTCGGTCCCGATCGACCCCTCATAGAACTGGGGCGCGAAGAAGTCGACCTGGTCGACGACCTCCTTAAAGCCCTCGGTCGCGAGGTAGGTCGGGAGGCCGGTGAGGCTCAGCTCCTCATTGTTCGGCAGTCCCACGCGGAGCTCGCGCATGACCAGGGCGTACTTGTCGAGCAGCCGGGTGGGAACGTCGAAGTCCACCTGGAGCCCACGAACCTTCAACCCCGCCTTGCTAGCCGCCGCCTTGGCCGCCGCATAGAACTTGAGCAGCTTTTGGCTGAGGCCGTTCTTCACGGCCTCGTCGAAGTGCTTCAGCACGCCTGAATCGGCGTTGAAAACGAGGTGGACCGGGCAGGGCGCGGCAGTTTCAAAGCGCTGGGGCACGGTGACGGTGATGTCTTGGCCGTCGGTCGAAAGAGTTCCCGTCCGCACGAACAGCCGCGTCACGTGCATGTCGGTGAGGGCACCCGCCGCCTGCTTGTCGAGGTTAAACGGGGTGTGCCAGTACCACATCGCCCGTTCGACAAACGGGGTGGGCTGACTCTTGCCCGAACAGCCAACAAGGGCAAGAGAGACGGCGAGGATCAAAAAGAGAAAGGCTCGTCTCATCCCCTCGCGTTCCGGAATCCGTCTGCGATATCCCATGCGCCCCGATAGGCTCCTGCCGGGGTCGCGCCGCCCGCGCTCATGGCAGGTTCGGCGGCGGCGGCAATCAGCCCCAGTTCGCCCGGGATCGGTCCCGGCGACCATTCGGCATAGTCCCGCCCGATCGTGCCGGTGTCGAAGTTCGCGGTGGCAAAGTTCGGGTCCTCCAGCAGGTCGATGAGGAAGGCCAGGTTGGTCTTGACGCCCAGGATGTGAAAGTCGCGGAGGGCGGCCACGAGCTTGCGCCGGGCAGCCTCGCGCGTTTCGCCGTGGGCGATCACCTTGGCAAGTAGAGAATCGTAGTAGCGTGACACTTCTGATTTAGCTCCGAATCCAGTATCGATTCGCAGCCCGGTCATGGTTGGTTCCACCCACGACAGAATTGGGCCGGTGCTGGGCATAAATCCCCGCTCCGGGTCCTCAGAGACGATGCGCACCTCGATGGAATGGCCGTGAATCGCCGATCGGTCGCCGGACATGAGTCCCGGGGAAAGGTCGAGCCGTTCGCCCTGGGCAATGCGCAGCTGCCAAGCCACGAGGTCGAGGCCGGTGATCATCTCGGTGACCGGGTGTTCGACCTGAAGTCGCGCGTTGACTTCCAGGAAGTAGAAGTTCTCTGCCTTTTCGTCGACGATGAACTCGACCGTCCCCGCGCCGACGTAACCGGCGGCAAGGATGAGGTCGCGACACGCCTTCTGCATCGCGGGCCAAAGCGCGAGGTCGCCGCGCACGGCGCCCACGCCGCTCGGTGCCTCTTCGACGAGCTTTTGGTGGCGTCGTTGGAGCGAGCATTCGCGCTCAAACAGGCAAGCGACGTTGCCGTGCTGGTCGGCGAGAATCTGGACCTCGAGGTGGCGGGGACGCTCGATGAGCTTTTCCACCATCATCGCGCCGTCGCCAAAGCCCTTGAGCGCCTCGTCGGTCGCGATCTGAAATTCCTCTTCAAAAAGCTCGGGGTCACGCACGACGCGCATGCCGCGTCCGCCGCCGCCCGCGCTCGCCTTGAGCAACACGGGGTAGCCGATGTTCTCCGCCGCCGTGCGCAGGTCTTCCATCGTCGCTCCCGGCTCAAAGTAGCCCGGGACCACGGGCGCGCCCGCCTTCACCGCAATCGACTTTGCCGCGATCTTCGAGCCGAGCGCATTCATCGCCGCGCTGCTCGGGCCGACGAAGGTGATTCCCGCCGCCGTCATCGCGTCGACGAACTCGGCGCGCTCGCTAAGGAAGCCATAGCCGGGGTGGACGGCATCACAGCCGGTGCTCACGCCCGCATCGACGACCTTGGCAATGTTGAGATAGCTTTCCGACGGCTCGTTGCCGCCGAGAGCGACCGCCTCGTCGGCGAGGGCGACATGATTGGCCTTCGCGTCGGCATCACTGTAGATCGCGACCGTACGAACGCCCATTGCCCGCGCCGAGCGGATGATTCGGCAGGCGATTTCTCCCCGATTGGCAACCAGCAGCTTCTTGATCATGACTGCGGCCACTCCACCACAAAATCAGCCTTGCGCTTTTCAAGGAATGCGGCGACGCCCGCCTTCCCTTCTTCGCCTGCGCGGGCCTGGGCGAGTCGTCGTGCGGTTTCCTCGATCGGCAGCGGGCTTTCGTTGGCGAGCTGCTTGCTCGCGGCGACCGCCAGCGGTCCGCTCATCAGAATCGACTTCAGCCGCTCGTCGATAAGAGCATCAAGGCCAGCCGCGTCCACGACATCGTGGACGAGCCCGATCCGGAGCGCCTTTTCTGCGCCAAAGATCTCGCCGGTCGAGAAGAGGCTCCTCGCGTGGCCCCGGCCGATCTTTTCCACCACAAACGGGCTGATTGTCGCCGGGATGAGGCCGAGCTTGACCTCGGAGAATGAAAACTTCGCTTCGGGGGCGGCAATCGCGACGTCGCACGCGGCCACCAGTCCGCAACCACCGCCAAACGCGGCACCGTGGACCCTGGCGATGACCACCGCCGGGCAATTCACCACCGCCTGGAAGAGCTGGGCGAGCTTCAGCGCGTCCGCCGTGTTTTGCTCCTCGGTGTAGTTCGCCGCCTTGCGCATCCAGTTCAGGTCGCCACCACCACAGAACGCGGGGCCTTCTGCCCGCAGAACCACCGCGCGGGTGCCCGACGGTAGGTTCACAAAGGCATCGGTGAGCGCGGCGATGAGTTCGTCGTTGAACGCGTTCCGGACGTCGGGACGGTCAATCGTCAATATCCGAACCGGACCCTGGGAGGCTGCCTGCAGCATGCTTTCAATTATGGTGCGGGTTTACTATGTCGTGTGCGGACTAACCCGTTCACCATCACCCCGATTCACTTCGCTCGGCTCACGTCCGAGTTGTACTTTCGGCGATTCTGGTGGGCGTTTGCGCCGTGGAGCCTGCTCGGGCTTTACCTTGTCTTCACGTCGCCGAACCAAACCCTGCGCATCGTGGGCTACCTGATCGCGGTTTGGCCCGCGACGATTCCGCTCCGCGCCTACTACCTGACGAAGTCGAAGAGCAAGGTCTATCAAGAGCCGGTGCGCGTCATCCTCGACCCCGAGTGGGTTCTTTTTGACTCCAAGTCGGCGAAGTGGAAGGTTAGCCGGCGGCGGATAGTCAGCGTCACACCGGTGCAAGATTGCCTTGCGCTTTGCGTGTCATTCACCAAGTTCGCGTTTGTATCGAAGGCCGCCTTCGAGACGCCGGAAGAGGCTGAGTCCTTCCGGCGAGAGGTTTCGACTAGAAAGTCTCCGTTACCTTCTGAATGAACTGAGGCTTGTCGGGGTCCTCTTCGCGGAGCCGCGCGACCTCAAGGGCGAGGAACTGTCCAAAGATCACCGACCAAAGCGGTCGATAAGGCATCGGCACTTCGGAAGGAACGCTGGGGGCAAGGACGACTTGGGTGCCTTGCTTCGCGAGGGCGTCGACCGATTCCTCATAGACAATCGAGGCGCTCCCGCGGTCGGCGAGGGCCTTGGGTCCGTGCTCAAAGTCGCTCGTGCTATAGGCCTTGCACGGCAGAAGCGCACACTCCATCAGCTTCAGCGCGGTCTCGCAGGCAGTCGAGAACTGGTAACCCCGCGCAAGGGCAAAAACGGGGTTCGCCCGGTCGACTTGGCCCGCGGCGGCGCGGGCGGCCTCGCGACACACGGCGCACCACTCGTCGGTGGGCAAGGTGGCCATCGGATCGGGGAGGTCCGCGCCCAAGGCGCGTACGACCTGGATCAGCGCGAGGAGGCTGGTGAGATAAGTCTTCGTTGCGGCGACCGACTTTTCCTTCTCCGCGCCAAGCAGGATCGAATGCTCGGCTTCCTGGGTCAGGCGGGAACCTTCGGTGTTGGTGATCGCGAGGGTGCCGTGGCCCGCTTCACGCATGGCGCTCAGCACTTCGGCCACGTCGGGGGCGGAGCCGCTCTGCGAAATTCCAATCGCGAGGGTGGCCGGGTATTGGATCTGCACCCCATAGCGGGTGAGAACGCTCGGCGCAGCGAGCGAGACCGGCCGCTTTAGGTGGATTTCGATCAGGTAGCGGGCAAAAAGGGCGGCGTGGTCGCTCGAACCGCGCGCCGCGAGCAGAATCATCTCGAAGGTCTTTCCGCCAAGCGCCTGCTTCGCGGTTTCGAAGTATCCGGTCCCTTGTTCACGAAGGATTCGCGGCTGATCGAGAATCTCTTGCTCCATCCACTGTCCAAGCATCGCCATAAGGGTACCGGACTCGTTTGAGTCAGAATGCAGCCATGGAGATCGTCACGCTGCTCGTCATTGGCCTTATCGCAGGAGGAAGCTCGGGCTTGTTTGGCGTGGGCGGAGGCATTCTCATCGTCCCTGCCCTCGTGCTGTTCCGCGGCATGGTGCAACAAAAGGCGCAGGGCACGTCGCTCGCGATTCTCCTTCTGCCCGTCGGCATCCTTGCGGTGAAGAACTATTGGGACAAGGGCCACGTGGAGATCAAGGACGGCCTTTACATCTCGCTCGGGTTCCTCGTCGGCTCGTTCTTCACGTCGAAGATCGCGGTGGGGCTGGACCCGAACCTGCTGCGAAAGATGTTCGCATGCTTCCTCGCAAGCGTTTCCGTTTATCTGTTCTTTAAGTAGGCCAAAAGGAAAAGCGGGGGCTCGCCATCGGCGAGCCCCCGCTTTTCCTTTTGATTTTGAAGCTTAGTCTTCCTTGAACTGAGCTTCTTGGACGTCTTCCTTCGGTCCGGCGCCGGTGGCAGCACCAACCTTCTCGCTCTCGTCCGCCTGCTCGCTGACCTTCTTGTAGAGGATCTCCGAGACCTGGTGGCTTTCGGCTTCGAGGTCGGCCTTGAGCCGCATGATCTCGGTGTGGTCCTCGCCCTTGATCGCGGTTCGCAGGGCTTCGATCTTCTCGTTGACGCTCGTTCGAAGGGCTTCTTCGACGGTGTCGCCCGCCTCGCGGAGCGCCTTTTCGGTCGAGTAGATGAGCTGCTCGGACTGGTTGCGCGCCTCAACGAGTTCCTGCGCCTTTCGGTCGGCGTCTTGGTTCATCTCGGCCTCGCGGACCATTCGCTCGATGTCGTCGCGGTTCAGGTTGCCCGAGTTCGTGATCGTGATCGACTGCTTCGAACCCGTGCCCATCTCCTGTGCGGTGACCTGCAGAATGCCGTTCGCATCGATGTCGAAGGTGACCTCGATCTGCGGCTTTCGTGCGGGCATCGGCGGGATACCGGCAAGGTGGAACCGGCCAAGCGACTTGTTATCGCGAGCCATCGGTCGCTCACCCTGGAGGATATGGATCTCCACTTCCGGCTGGTTGTCCGTCGCGGTCGTGTAGATTCGGCTTCGCTTACAAGGGATCGTCGTGTTTCGCTCGATGAGCTTGTCGCTGATGCCGCCCTGGGTTTCGACGCCCAGCGAAAGCGGGGTGACGTCGAGGAGGACGATGTTCTTAACTTCGCCACCGAGAACGCCCGCTTGGATCGCTGCGCCAACCGCCACGACTTCATCCGGGTTCACCGATCGATTCGGCTCCTTACCGGTGAGCTTTCGGACGAGCTCCTGGACCTGCGGCATTCGGGTCGAACCACCGACGAGGATGATCTCGTCGAGCTCGGTCGCCTTCATCTTCGCGTCTTCAAGCGCCTGGTTGAACGGCGTCTTGAGGCGATCCATGAGGCCCGCAGTGAGCTCTTCGAACTTCGCTCGGCTGAGCGAAAGGTCGAGGTGCTTCGGCTCGTTATCGACCGCCGTGATATACGGGAGGTTGATCTGGGTCGTGAGCTGGCCGCTCAACTCGATCTTGGCGCGCTCGGCAGCCTCGCGGAGGCGCTGCATGGCCGCGCGGTCCTTGGATAGGTCGATGCCCTGGTCCTTCTTGAACTCAGCGGCAAGCCAGTCGACAATCATGTTGTCGAAGTCGTCGCCGCCGAGGTGGCTGTCGCCCGCCGTTGCTCGAACTTGGACGACGCTCTCGCCCTCTTCAACTTCGCCGACATCGAGGATCGAAACGTCGAACGTACCGCCGCCAAGGTCGAAGACGAGGATGGTTTCGTTCTTCTTCTTGTCCGCGCCATAGGCAAGCGACGCCGCGGTCGGCTCGTTGATGATGCGAAGGACCTCAAGGCCCGCGATTTCGCCCGCGTTCTTGGTTGCTTGTCGCTGGGCGTCGTCGAAATAAGCCGGGACGGTGATGACCGCCTTGTCGACCTTGTCACCGAGGTAGGCCTCAGCGTCGGCCTTCAGCTTCTGGAGGATCATCGCGCTGACCTCTTCCGGGGTCAGCTCCTTGTCCAGCGCAGGCACAAAGGCGACCGCTTGGCCGTTCTTGCCCTGGCGGATCTTGTAGGTCACGCGGCTGGCTTCGTCGCTGACTTCGTTGAGCCGGTGGCCCATGAAGCGCTTGATCGAATAGATCGTGTTGTCCGCGTTGACGACGGCCTGTCGCTTTGCGGTCACGCCAACGAGTCGCTCGCCGTTCGCCTTAAAGGCGACGACGCTCGGCGTTGTGCGCGAGCCTTCGACGTTGGCGATGACGACGGCCTCGCCACCTTCCATCACTGCGACGACCGAGTTGGTCGTTCCAAGGTCAATTCCTACGGTTCTTCCCATACTGTTTGTGTTCACCTTTTCTGCCAATGAGCTTAATTCACTTTAGCCTATGACACTCAATACTGGTTCCAACGATGATTGTACCGCGATGGTTCCAGCATTTCGGGCAAATGGCCCAAGAAATGGGCTTTTTGAGCCTAGAATCGCGGCTCGACGGGCTGAATCCAGAGGTGGGGATAGTCGTCCGGGTCGTCGACAATCTCCGCTTCGGCGGGCATCTCAAGGACCTGCAGGTGGTGCTCCTCAAATTCCTCTTGGTCGCGCAGGATCCGGTTGTAGCTCTCGTCTTTGAACGGCGGAAAACGCTCGCCGGTCTTGCCCATGATCGCCCGGCCGACTTTCGTTTTAACCTTATCGATCACCTTTCCAAAGTCGTCATTCGCGCGGCTCGGCGTGTCTTGGAGCAGGATGAGGGCGGTCGAGTTTGGCACGACGCAGAGGGCGATCGTCTCGAACTTCCGACCTTCGAGCCGGACGAGCGACTTGAACAGCAGCCCGCACTCCTCGTCGGTGAGGGGCCGACGGTGCATGAAAGAGACGTAGTACGTCACGTCTTCTGCGCGCCAGTGCGGCAGTCTTCCCTCCCATTTTTGAAAGTTCTTCCACCTCATCTTGCTTCTTTCAGGCTCCTCGTTGCCCTTCGCACGACGTAGGCGGTCTCCTTGGTCGGCGACTCTTTGGACCACCGTGCGGTGACCTCGCGCACCCAATCGGGGTGGGCTTTGCTCGCGTCGTTCAGCCAGTTGGCAACGCTGTCGCGGACGTACTTCGACGGGTCGCTCCTGAGTGGCTCGATGAGGTGAAGGCCACGGGCTGGCTCGGCTTTCAGTGGCTCTAGGTGGGCGCACCAGACGCCGCGCGGACGGGTGACCTCGCTGGCAAACCGGCGGATGCCTTCGTCGTCACTTGCGGTCCAGTCTCTGAGTATTTCGAGTGCCTCGGCCAAGTTCTCCGTCACCGCGGGCCGGGCGGCGAGCCATGCCCATTCGCGAACACCGAAATGAGGGTCGGCAGCAAAGGCGCGAAACGACTCCAGCAACTCCGGGAACGCCAACGACCGAGCAGCGAGCGAATAGCATGCCCACCCCCGGACGGTGTCGCTGACATGGTTCTTCGCCAGGTGAAATTGATCGACGGTCAGCGACTCACCAACCGTCTTCATCCGGCCAAGGTAGCCGCCTTCAACGACGAGGCCTGGCTCGCCGAAGACCGACCGGTGCAACGCGCCGAGGTCCATCGCGAGTCCTTCGACCAGGTTGACGGTGGGCAGGGTGCCCTGGTTGAGCTGAGCGAGAATCTCGGGCGGGATCTCGGCCATGCGGCGCGCGCCTTTGCGGGTCATGAAAGGGCGGCCTCGCCGCGTTCGCCGGTTCGAATCCGGATCGCGTCGATGACATCGGAAATGAAGAGTTTGCCGTCGCCGATCTCGCCGGTCTGGAGGGTTTCGACGAGGCACTGGACGACGTCATCGACCTCGTCGTCGGTCACGATGATCTCGAGCTTGGCTTTGGGCAGGAGATTCACCGCGTAGGTGCTGCCCCGATAGAGGTCGGTGCGGCCTTGCTGCCGCCCATAGCCCTTGATCGATTCGACGCTCAGGGCAGGAAACCCAGCATCGCTCAGGGCCTTCTGAGCGACCGCAAGGTCGCTCATCCGGATAAAGGCTTCAATCTTCTTCAAGCTAGCGCTATTCTAGCGCGGCTCGTTGGACGTGAACAGGTGGCGAGCCGTTAGGCCGCCTGTTCCATTCCCGCAGGATGAAATCGCTCTGTGGAGTGCATCGCCTCCGCTAGCTTGTGAAGCGCATTCAGACTTTCTTCCGTGTCGTCGAGTGCACTGCTCAAACAGCGTGAGAAGAGTTCACTTGCTTCCTCCAGAGTGAACGTAACAAAGACTTCTCGTCGCATGACGCAAAAATCTTTGGGCATTTTTCCCCGGCGGGTGAGGGTCAGGAGCAGAAAACCAGTACATTAAAGGAGGTCGTGGAACTTCTGCGACCGATATTTACGAAGAGGTCACTGTTAGAGGACACCACAAAAAGACGATTTCATAGGAGCGGCGTTGCCTGACCATAAGGAAAGAACGCCACGGCGATGGGGGAAAACAAGCCGATTAGACGTGCTTTGAGCTGGCTCATTCTTGTGCCGGCACTGAGCGTTGCACAGTCAACGCCACCCTCCCCTACGCCTACCCGAGCCTCAACGGGCTACGTGGAATCGATCATCATCTCGGGCACCTCGTTCAGCATCCCGCTGCGCTATGGCGCCCTCGAGACTGAGACCACCCAGGTCTATCTCAACGGAACCCGGCTCTCTGCCGGCAAGGACTACACGCTCGATACCAACGCAGGCATTGTCTACCTGAAGGTCCCCCATCGCAAGGGCGACATGCTGCGCGTTGACTATCGATACGACAGTTCTCCGGAAGCGCAAAACAAGAAGGCCTCGAGCCTTCCTACCATGCGCATGGAGCTGGGCGGAACGGGTGCCAACCTCTACGCAGGCCTCGGCGTTGCCGAACGTTCGGGCGACGGAAACGTCACCATGAGCAACGTCTTTGGCGTTGCTGGGAACCTGAAGTTCGGCAAGTCGGCGAGCCTGAAGGGCGGCGTGTTCTACTCAGAACGCGAGCGTCCGCAGTCTCAGGGCTACTTCTCAAGAGAGCGGCTCGGGATGCAAGGCGACGGCTCCGAAAAGTCCCACGCCATCCTTCAGGACCTTGGCTTCAACGCCATGGGCGGAACGATCTCAGCGTCGTTCCAGGATGTCAGCGCGGCCTTCACGGGCAGCGACGCGCTGAACAACGCGGGCTTCAACGGTGACCAACTCGTCAAGGAACGCGGCCTGAAGCGAACCTCGCTTCAGATGAACGGGCTCAAGTTCGGCAGCACCAAGTTCTCTAACGGCTATCGAAGCGTCCGCGATGGCGGCGCGATGATCGAGTGGCGGAACCTGGTCGTTGATTCCGATGCCTTTGGATTCGGCTTCAGCAGCCAAAAGGTCGACCGAAACTTCCGCCGGTTCCAAGACCTCGCCGAGAATGACCGCGGTCAGCTCCAACGCGAGGCTGGCATGTCGCGAATGAATCAATTCGCGCGGCTCGGCAACGACAAGCGCGGCGTCAAGTTCAATCGCATGAACATTGACGATGGCAGCGGCAAGCAGATCAAGCGGTCGCTCGTGAAGCTCGGCTACGGCTCGTTCTCGTTTGAAGGCGGGACCCAAGAGGTCGAAAACGGCTTCTCGCGTCTCGGCAGCCTCCTTCCCGAAGAGCATCAGCTCTACGCCCGGGAGTCGGGTTTGCGCCGAGACTGGTTCAGCGTGGCCGGTGCCGGCTGGAACGTAAGCGACTCGCGCATCAACAACGCGAACTCGGGCATGCAAGCCACGATGGCGGGCATCAAGACCGGCGCTTGGAGCGTGGACTACTTCCGGCTGAATGTCGATAGCGGCTTCAACCAGTTGCCTATGTTGCAACCGGGTGAGATTGAGTCATGGATGAAGGCGACCGGCAACTCGATTGAGCCTGGATTCGCCCTGCGACCGCAGGACCGCCAGCGCTTCATGACGAGCACCGGTATCGACCGACGCTCGCTGCGGGTCAGCCACAAGGCAAAGGGCTTCGGCCTCACCTATGGCCGGCTCGACCTGGGGGGCCGAAAGGATTCCACGAGCATCAACGAGTTCGGACTCTCGATGGGCAGCTATCAGCTCGACTACCGAAGCCAGCGCGTGGGTAAGGAATTCGGCGAATGGTATTCCCTCCTGCCGATCGAGCAAGAGCGGCTTGGCCCGATCCTCGGCATTGACCGCCAAGACGTCAAGCTGACGGGCAAGAACTTCAACGTTCAGAACATGACCGCGAAGACGGCAGGCGGCACCGCAAGCCGAACGAACATCAACGTCAAGCTGAAGAACTTGGACCTTTCGCTCAACCAGCGACGGGTCGACAAGGGCTTTACGAACGTTGGTCAGATCGTTGATCCTGAGCGAGACCTGCTCGCCACGATGGTCGGACTCCAGGGCCTCGACTTCAAGGGAAGCTTCACGCCGAACAACAAGCTGCGGATCAACGCCCAGGTGAGCAGCTACAGCGGAGCCGATTCCGCGCTTGCCCGGCAGTATCGCAACATCGACATCTATTGGAAGCCGGACGGTCGAACCGAACTGAGCGTGCTCAGCCTCCGCAATAAGAACGACCTGAGCTCGTCGCTCCTGTTCTTTGGCGGCTTCGACCAGCTTGCCTTCATCCGCGACCTCGGTAAGGGTTCGTCGATGAAGTTCCTGCGCGAGAATCACGACTTCGGTGGCTCCAACGCCAACAATCCGAGTTCGACGCGCACGATGGCGGGCATCAAGACCCCGCTCGGCAAGTCGGCGAACATCACGACGGAGCGATCCGAGACCCTCTTCTCCGATGGCACCAAGGAAACGATCTTTGCGAACACGATTGACGCCCACCTGACCAAAGAGTTCGGCTTCAATCTCAGCGAGACCATCTCTGATCGGCCCGGCCAGTCGAGCGACACGACGCAGCGCAACTACGGCCTGTACTACAAGTTCTCGAACGGCATGATGCTGTCGTACGGCTACGTTCGCAACATGAACGGCCAGGACACCGGCACCTCGAACACGAGCATCGGCCTCAGCTCGGGCAACATCGGCAACATCAACGTTGGCGCGGCCCAGCAGGTGCGCAATAGCTTCGACCAAGACCTTGGTCAACAGCACGGCGTCAACCTTGCCCTCAGCAGCGCGAAGCCGTTCCGACTCGGTGGCATCTCGAACTTCCGCTGGACCTTCTCGCTGAACGCAATGAAGGATCGCCAGCGCTGGCCGCTCGAAAATCGCCTCATCGGCTTCTCGGGCAACCTCGGCGAATCGGCCTTCAGCTATGAGTACAAGAGCCAGATGAGCCCGACCGGCATCCGCGGCATCGACCGAACCTTCCAGTTCCAAACGAGCCAGGATCCGAACCGCAAGCTCGTCGCTTCGATGCTTTACAAGGTGCGAACGCTGCCTTGGAACCAGCAGATCATGATCCGCAACTTCAACCTCGCGTGGAAGATGGATCGCAACTGGACGCTGAGCCACCAGATGATCACCAACCCCGAGCAGATGAACGGCGGCGTTCTCCTTGGCTCGGTGCCTCTTCCCACCGCGCGAACCGCGTGGAAGCTCGATTTTGGCGGCAACCCCGACACCACGTTCGGCGCGTCATGGTTCGAAGAGCGCAATCTGCAATCTCGACAGATCGTCCGCGTGGCGGGTGCCAACCTCTCGCTGTTCAACCGATCCGGCTCGCCGGTCAAGCTGTTCTTTGGCCTCGACGAGAACTCAAATCCGAACGCCCGCAACCGCCAGATCCGCTACGGACTGGAATTCAACCAGCGCCCGGGCCCGAACCAGTCGCTGAGCTTTGCGATTGGCAACACCGCGTTCAACTACGCAGTCCCCGACGGCTTCCGACGGGACAACCTGAACCTGCGCATCGACTGGTCGATCCGGTTCTAAACCCTCCCCTTCGGGTATCCTTGTAGGTTCAAAGGAGTGAGTATGCCGCGCCTTTTCCCGCGCCTTACTCGTCAGGAATTTCACCCGTGGCGGAACACGATTCATCGATTCAAACCATCAACGTTGACGAAGAACTAGGGCGTTCGTATGTCAACTACGCGATGTCAGTCATCATCGCACGTGCGCTTCCCGACGTTCGCGACGGCCTGAAGCCCGTGCAGCGACGCATCCTTTACGCGATGCGCCAGCTCAACCTGACGCCTGAGAACGCATACAAGAAGTGTGCGAAGATCGCAGGCGACACGAGTGGTGACTACCACCCGCACGGCGAAGCGGTCATCTACCCGACCCTCGTCCGCATGGCTCAGCCGTTCTCGCTGCGCTATCCGCTCGTGGACGGTCAGGGCAACTTCGGCTCGATCGACGGCGACCCTCCTGCCGCGATGCGATACACGGAAGCTCGCCTTACCCCGATTGCGATGGAGCTCATGGAGGACCTCGACAAGGAAACCGTCGATTGGGTCCGAAACTACTCCAACGAAAAGGATGAGCCGACCGTTTTCCCCGGCAAGTTCCCGAACCTGATTTGTAACGGCGGTGAAGGCATTGCGGTGGGTATGGCGACCAAGCTGCCGCCCCACAACCTCGTCGAAGTGGCGAATGCCATCCTGCTCCGGATCGATAACCCCGAGTGCACCCTCGACGAGGTGATGGAGCTCATGCCCGGGCCGGACTTCCCGACCTATGGAACGATCATGGGCACCAAGGGCATCCGCTCGGCCTATGAGACCGGTCGTGGATCGATCACCCTCCAGGCCAAGACCATGATCGAGCCCGGCGACGCCGGCAAGTCGGTCATCGTCGTCACCGAGCTTCCCTACCAGGTCAACAAGCAGAAGCTGGTCAGCGACATCGCGGGCATGATCCGCGAGCGCAAGTTCGACGGCCTGACCATGGTCCAGGACTACTCGGACAAGCGCGGCATGCGCGTCGAGATTGACGTCCGACGCGACGTCAACCCGAACAAGGCGCTCAACTACCTCCTGAAGCACACGCCGCTGCGAACAACCTTCGGCTGTATCATGCTGAGCCTCGTCGGAATGGCCCCGCGGACCTCGCCGATGCTCGTCCTGCTCGACGAGTACATCAAGCACCGCCGCCAGGTCATTGACCGCCGAACGCGATTCGAGCTTTACAAGGCGATGCAGGATGCCCACGTCAGTGAAGGCTTCCAGATCGCGCGCCGCTTCCTCGACGAGATCATCGCCCTGATCCGCCAGAGCGCGGACACCAACACCGCCCGAACCGGCCTCATCCGCGAGTTCGGCATGTCGGTGTTCCAGGCGAACGCGGTCCTCGGCATGCAACTTCGCCAGCTCACCCGCCTCAGCCAGCAGGAGCTTGAGGAGCGATTCAAGGATGCCTTGAAGAAGATGCAAAACCTTCTCGACATCCTCAACGATGCCGCACGACTCACCGCCGAAATGAAGGCGGAGATCGTCGCCATGCGCGATAAGCACGGCGACGAGCGACGATCGCGCATCGTCACCCGCGAGCCGGGCGAATTCACCGAAGAAGACCTCATCCCCGAGGAAGAGGCGATCATCTCGATCTCGCGAGACGGCTACATCAAGCGCGTGAGCATCGACGCCTATCGCCAGCAAAAGCGCGGCGGTAAGGGCGTAAACAACACGCTCAAGCCCGAGGACGAGCCAGCCCACCTCTTCCAGGTGAACACGCACCACACGATCCTGTTCTTCACGGATCGCGGACGCGTGTACAAGCTCAAGGCTTACGAAATCCCCGAGAATGGCCGCTATGCCAAGGGCATGCCGGTCATCAACTACATCAACATCCTGGGTGGCGAGCGGGTGACCGCGACGGTGAGCGTCAAGGATCTCAACGCCGAGGGTTATCTCACGATGATCACCCACGGAACGGGTCCCAAGCGCATCAGCGAGATCAAGCGCACCGCGCTCAAGGACTTCATCAACATCCGCAACAACGGTCTAATCGCCTTCGACATCGAAGAAGGCGACGAGCTCGGCTGGGTGCTCCGAACCCGGGGCAACGACGA
The DNA here is from genome assembly GCA_018268355.1 of Armatimonadota bacterium. Classification (GTDB taxonomy): domain Bacteria; phylum Armatimonadota; class Fimbriimonadia; order Fimbriimonadales; family Fimbriimonadaceae; genus JAFDWR01. The sequence goes on from JAFDWR010000002.1 coordinate 120,700, forward strand.
CGTGATGCTCGTCACCCGCTATGGTCAGTCGATCCGGTTCAACGAAACCGAAGCGACCTCGCGAAGCAGGGCCGCTGGTGGTGTCCGTGCGATCCAGTTCAAGGACGGCAAGCCGGATGATGTCGTGGTTTCCGCCGCGGTTGCCGATGATGAACTCACGCTCCTCGTCGTCGCCGAAAATGGCTACGGCAAGCGAACGCCGATCAACGAGTATCGAGTCCAGGGTCGCGGCGGTAGCGGCATCCTCACGATGAACGTGACCGACAAGACCGGTCTGATCGTTGGCGCGGAAGTGGTGAGCGACGATGATCGCTTGCTCCTCATGACGCTCAACGGGAAGGGCATCCGCATGAAGGTGAAGGAGATTCGCACCACCGGCCGTGTGGCCCAAGGCGTGAAACTCGTCGACCTCGCCTCCAGCGACTCCGTGCGCTCGCTCGCTCGTATCGTCCAAGACACCGACGACGGTGACCTTGAGGGTGGCGACGACTCGGAAGAGCCGACGACCGAAGAATAAACCCACTGAACCGGTGGCGGTGATCTACTCGATCTTCGCCACCGGCTCGGTCATCGAGAGCATCGCCTCTCGAATCCCCTCCCGGCCCCAGCCGCTTTCTTTCACGCCGCCATAGGGCGAGGCATCAAACCGCAGGCTGGGCGAATCGTTGACCACGATCCCGCCGACTTCCAGTTCGTCCCAGGCTCGCTCAATCACGCTTGGGTCGTGGCTAAACAGGCCCGCCTGAATGCCGTACTTCGACCGGTTGACCCGTGCGAACGCTTCGTCCCAGGTTGTGAACGGCGCGAGATCGCAAACCGGGCCAAACGCCTCTTCGCAGCCGAGATCGCACGATTCGGGGACGTTCTCAAGCACGATCGGCGGCACGAGGGCGCGCTGTCGCTCGCCCCGAAGCAGGATCGTCGCCCCGAGCATCTCGGCAACCTCGACCTTGTCTTCCAGCTTCTTCGCTGCTTCTTCCGAGATCATCGGGCCACAAATCACGGCGGCGACTCTCGGCTCGCCGGTGCGGACCTGCTTGGCGGCGGCTAGGAACTTGTCGCGGAACGCCGCATAGACCGATTCATGGACCAGGATGTGCTGGACGCTGATGCAGATCTGCCCGGCATAGGCAAACGCCCCGGGGACAAGCTTCGCGACGGCGTCATCGAGGTCGGCGTCGGGTCCGACGAGGGCAAAGGCATCGCCGCCCAGCTCAAGGACCACCGGCCTGCGGCCCATCTTCTCCTTCAGGGCCCATCCGACTGCAGGTGAGCCGGTGAAGCTGAGCATGTTGACCTCGGGCATCATCAGCCCCTTCTCCGCCGACCTCGGCGACCCGGCCCAGACGTTCACCGCGCCATGCGGACAGCCGGATTCATGGATGATCCGGCCAAGCGCCATCGTCGAGAGGGCGGCCTGGGGCGAGGGCTTGATCACCATCGTGCAACCCACCGCGAGGGCAGGCGCGACCTTGTGAGCGGTGAGGTTGAACGGCCAATTGTAGGGCACGATCCCGAAAACGACGCCAACGGGTCGACGCCTTACAAAGATCTGACGCCCTTTCCCCCGAGGATCGTAGTCGGTGCTGCGGACCTCGTCGTTCCAGTCGTTGAGAGCAGCCGCCGCGAGTTCAAAGGTGAACGCGCATCGGTCGAGTTCGGCGAGGCCAAGTGTCACCGGCTTGCCAATCTCGTCGGCCATCAGCTCGCTCAACTCGGTTCGACGATCACGCACGCGAGCAGCAATCTCGCGCAGGAGTCGCTGGCGCTCGGCGACGGAAGTCTGCCGGTAGAGGGGAAAGGCGTCTGCCGCTGAGAGAATGCTCGTGCGAAGTTCGCTCCAACCGCCTTCGGCATAGGTCCCCACCACATGGCCATCGAGCGGGGAGCGCGCGATCTCCTTTCCAACGGCTTGATCACACGGTCCACCGACGAATGTTCCGTTGATGAGCATTTCCTCGTGGCGACTCATTGGCTAGAGGGTACCGCTGCTGGTACGGTTTAACTTCTATGGCGCAAAAGACGGTTTCCGAATCTCATCTTGAACTTGCTGAAATCGTCGAGCCGAACGACGCGAACTTCCTCGGCAAGGCCTTCGGCGGTGCGATCCTCGCGAAGATCGACCTTTGCGCCTACGCCACCGCCTCGCGCTATGCGAGCGCGATCTGCGTGACCGCGAGCTTTGACCGCGTGGACTTCCACTCCCCCATCGAGGTCGGCGAAGTGGTCTCGATGATCGGAAAGGTCACCTACGTCGGCCGGACCTCGGTCGAGGTGACGATTGAGCTCTATGCCACCAACGTGCTCAGCGGCGAACGCCGCCACACGAACACCGCTCGCGTGACAATGGTCGCCCTTGGCCCCGACCAGCGACCGACGGAAGTTCCCCGCCTGGTCTGCGAGTCGCGCGAGGAAAAGATCGGCTTCCTGGAGGGCAAGCTGCGGCGGGAGCTGCGCGGCAACTCGAAGGAGGTCCTGGAGAGCTGGACCGAGCGATTTCGAGGCTTCGATGAACCTGAGCTGGACCGCCTGATCGCGGCGCAAAGCCTCACTAAATAATTTTGGAAACCATTTGATGGCCTAAAGGATTCTGTCCATGATGATCACAACTGCCCTCGCCACCCTCCTTTTGGCTCAACTCAACGATGCGCCCGCCGGACCGCTCCCGACTGGGACGTGGATCAACACGGAAAAGCCGATCAGCTGGGAATCTCGAAAGGGGAAGGTCACCCTCGTCCACTTCTGGACCTTTGCCTGCAGCAACTGCAAAGCAAACCTCCCGGCCTACAACAATTTTGCCAAGGAGTTCGAGAAGCGCGGCGTCATGGTCATCGGCATCCACACGCCTGAACTCGAGTTCGAGAAGGACGAGGCCAATGTCCGCAAGGCGGTCGAGAAGCAGAAGATCACTTACCCGGTGGCGATTGACGCCAAGGGCGAGATTTGGAACGCCTGGAAGCAGCAGGTTTGGCCGACGATCTATGTGATCGACAAGAAGGGCACCGTCCGCGGTGGTTGGATTGGCGAACTAGAATATGGCAAGGGGGGCGGAAACGCCTTCATTCGCAAGCTCGTTGAGCGCTGTCTTGCTGAAAAATCGTAAAAATCTGGAAATCAACGATCCAGTTCGACGCGATTCGCGTTAGGCTATTCACAAGAATTTTATTCATGGGGCCCTGTTTCCAGGGCTCCATGTCGTTGCGTGTATGAGCCTGAATCGTAACCCTTCCGAGAAGCCCTTGATTGGGCTGCTTGATGCGCTTGCTTCCATCACAAAAGGTGTTTTGGGGAGTGAATCCGTCGAAAGCCGCGCGAAGCGCTGCGCGAGCGTGATCCGCGAGGCGATCGGTGTCGATGCGGTCGTCTTGCGCCGCCTGGTCGGTGAGGAATTGATCATCCTCGGAGCCGACGGAATCGCCGAAGAGCGACTCCTCCATTCCCTGCCCTCGAATCTTGGCCTTGGCGCGCGGATGATCAAGGAGCAGCAGGCGCTCGCCGTTCCCGAAGTCCAGCTCTATGCCGGTCGCCGAGCGAGCATGATTCGCGGCGGCTACGAGTTCATTTCTTATGCCGGCGCGCCGATGGTTGTTGGCGGTGAAGTTGTCGGCGTCGTTGGTGTTTACACCGAACGTGAGCCTCGCGAATTCAACGAATCGGAGCTCGCCCTCCTGCAGATCGTTGCCGACCACTTTGGCGTCGTCCTCAAGAACGAATCGCTGTTCAAAGAGCTGATCTATTCGAACATGGAGCTCGACACCCGGGTGATGTCGCGCACCGCCGAGCTCGAGGTCGCGAACAAGGAAATGGAGTCGTTCACCTACATGGTGGCCCACGACCTTCGCGGTCCTGTTCGAGCGATCAGCTCGACGAGCATGATCCTCCTCCAGGACCATGCCGAACAGCTTTCTCCCGAGGCAAAATATGAGGTCGAGCGGCAGGTCCTTGCGACGCGGCGCCTTTCTGATCTCATCGACGACCTCTTGACCTTGGCACGGCTGGGCCGCCGAAAGGCAGTGCCCGAACGGATCGATTTGTCCAAGATGGCCAACGATATCCTCGCCACATTGGAGAATCGCACCCAGCTCACCATCCAGTCAAAGGTCGACCCCGACCTCGTCGTTCTCGCCGACCCCGAGCTTCTCGACCTGATGCTCACCAACCTCTTTGAGAACGCGATCAAGTTCCGAAAGCCGGGGCAGGCGCCGTCGATCCACTTCGGAATGACCAATGCGGAAACGTTCTTTGTCGCCGACAAGGGCATCGGCTTCGACATGAAGTTCGCGAACAAGGTCTTTGAGCCCTTCGAGAGGCTCGTAAGCGACCGCGACTATGAAGGCACCGGCATCGGGCTGGCCAACGTCCGCCGCATCGTCCACCGCCATGGCGGGCAGATCTGGGTTGACAGCAACCCCGGCGAAGGCACGACGTTCTACTTCGACCTGACGACGGTCCCTTAGGTCCCTGCGCAGCGCAAGAAAAAGGCATCGAGATCGCGGATGGATTCCCCGCTGATCTGGTGGGCCATCCGGTAGCTGCGAAAATCGACGTCGGCCCCGTCTTGCACCAGCTGGTCGGCCAGTTCGCGCCCGCGGTCAAACGAGACGACCGGGTCCATGACCCCATGTTGAACGAGAAACGGCACCGTGCTGACCGGCCCTTCGACGACGCCGGGAAGGTAGGCACCGCTCATCAGTGCGACCCCCAGAAGTCCAGGAACCTCGCCCCTCGCCACTGCCGCGCTGATCATCGCCCCTTGGCTGAATCCAGCCAGCAGCCAACGCTTGCCCTCTAGCATCTCGCCGAGCGCGGCCGAGACCCCACGCGCGGCACCGACCGCCTCGGCAAGGTCGTACCGACGTGACTCCTCGGCCGTGAAGTCGATCGAGAACCAGGCCCGACCGCCGTAGGGCGTGGTTCCCGGCGCGGCGAGCGAGATCACCTCATAGTCCCGCGAGAGCTCATCGGCAATGGGAACGAGGTCGTGCTCGTCCGCGCCATAGCCATGGAGCAGAACCAGAGTCGGTTCTTCGGGATTGCCCGGTCGTCGGTAGTGCGGCCACATGAGGAACAGGGTTTTACCTTGCGCACTTTGTTAAGTTTTGTCGCCGAAACTCTAAAGTGCTCCGTTCGGTTTGCCGACGATTTTCTTACCGATGCGACGAATGGACAAGTGGCGATATCGGGCGGCAGAACTCCAACTTTGGTTGGCTTGCCAAGACCTGAACACCCTGAAGGGGTGGATTCGGTGGCAAGTCGCCCTGGCGAAGGATTGGCTCCAAGAGCGGCCCGCATTGCGGTCGTTCCTTGAGAGTCAGTACCTGCTCCTCGGCGTGCTCTTCCTCGATTGGTCGCTTGGGTTCTTGCCTTCGTTCCGACCGGTCTACCTGGTTCCCGTTTGGTGGGCCACCCTGCGCACCTCGAAGCCATTTGCCTTTGGCGCGATTGCGAGTGCAACGATCATCACTAGCCTCATCGATGGCTCGAACCATCACTTCGGCTGGGCCAAGTGGTGCCTGAACTTTGCGCTCAACGGCAGCATCCTCTACGTCCTGATGCGCGGCCTCGACGAGCTCGAAGCACGATTCCGCCAAGTCTCCCGTCAGGCCACCCAAGATGCGCTAACCGGTGCGCACAACCGCATCGCATTCACCGAATTCTGCGAGAAGGCGATCGCCCGAACCGCCGTCACCGGCGAGGGGTTTGTCGTCGCCTTGGTGGACTGTGACCAGTTCAAGGCTCTCAACGACACCTACGGCCACGCCTTCGGCGACCTCGTTTTGCAACACCTCACCCGTTCGCTCCGACGGAGCCTCCCAAACAATGCGATGGTCGCCCGCCTCGGCGGCGACGAGTTCGCGGTCGCGGTCCCGGGTCGGTCGGTGGAATGGGTCGAAAGCGCGCTTTTCATGGCTCGCCAACGGCTCCAGGTTTCCCACCAGTTGGAAGGCCGCTCGGTGGACTTCAGCTTCGGCGTCTCCCAGTGGCACGTCCAGCGCCAGACCCTGAGCGAGATCCTGGGCGATGCCGACGCCAACCTTTACGAGCGGAAGCGATCGCGGGCAGGAATCTGGTTCGAGCCCTCAGCGATGGTGGTTTAGGACAGAAGTCCAAATTCTGAAGCGTGGGATTCCATTCCCACGTATAATCTGAGTGTGGAGGGCATATGGCCGGAAATCCAACTCTAAATCAAAACAACCTCGATCGATTTGCCGCAGACAATAATGGCGTCGCCATGACCGTGGAAGGTGCCGCGAACAAGGCACTCATCCTTTTCGGAATCATGCTGGCGAGCTCGATGGGCTCGTGGATCATCGCCGCTAGCAGCAAGGGCCTGGCGATCCCGATGATGTTCGCAGGCTTGATCGTGGGCTTCATCTTGTCGCTGGTAATGATCTTCAAGCCACCCACGGCTCCCGTCTTGGCTCCGGTCTACGCGGTTTGCGAAGGCTTGTTGCTTGGCGTCATCTCGATGGTCTTCAACGACAAGTACAGTGGCATCGTCTTCAACGCCGCGCTCATCACGTTGAGCCTCCTCGGTGGCTTGCTGTTCCTCTATCGAACGGGGATCGTTAAGGTCACGGAAAAGTTTCGCGCCATCGTGTTCGGAGCAACGGCAGCGATCGCGCTGACCTACTTGATCTCGATCCTGATGAGGGTGTTCTTCAAGTCGCCGATGCCGCTCATCCATGATTCAGGACCCATTGGCATCGGATTTAGTTTGCTCGCCATTGTCATCGCGGGAATGAACTTCCTCGTCGATTTTGACAATTTCGAGCAGCTTGCGAACGCAAAAGCACCCAAGTACATGGAGTGGTATTGCGGATACGCGATCCTCGTTACCCTGGTTTGGATGTACCTGGAAGTGCTCCGCCTGCTCGCCAAGCTGCAGCGCAACTAAATGAGTCAAGACCCTCCAACAGGCCATGCCCTCGGGGGCGATTCGATAGCCGGTCCAACGATGTTGGACCGGCTATTTGGCTGGTTCGTGGCGAGCCTGGCCACCGTTCTCTTTGGCGTCGTCATCTACCGGGCGATCAAGCCGGAGACCACCCACGGCACCTACAACGCGGAAGGCGTGGCCCAAGAAATCATCCGGGCGAGCACGCCGGGCGAAGTTGCCCTTCGGGTTGGGATGGCCCTTGCGACCGTGCTCGGCTGCATCGCGATTGCCCAGTCCAGCCGCAAGGCGTTCTTTATCGCGCGCACGCTCTTCACCATCCGCGTTGCGGTGGACCTCGCGACCATCGTAACGAACCCCAAGGACCGTTTCGGGGCGATGGCCCTCGTCTTCGACCTCGTGCTCATCGGCTACTGCATCCTGCGGCTTCGCGATCCTAACCTGAAATGAGACGAGGCTTTACGCTCCTCGAGCTGCTCGTTGTCATCGCGATCATCGCGATTCTCGCCGCAATCCTTTTCCCGCTCTATTCCCGCGCCAAGGAGCAGGCCAAAAAGACCAACTGCCTCTCCAACCAGCACCAGATTGGCGTCGGCTTTGCCGCCTATCTGATGGACAGCGACGACAAAATGCCTGACCGCCGCGACCTCAAGCAGGTGGGCTACCGACCCTGGAGCAGCTGGCCGCCGAGCGACCCTCGCGTCGGCTGGGCACCCGAGATTCTCTCGCTCTACGCCGGATCGTCCATCGACCTTTGGCGATGTCCGTCCATCCTCGGCACCCCGACCGGCCGCAGCGCGGCAGTGGTGGGCAAGAGCCCGCTCGGCGAGACGAACTACTGGATGTGGCGGTTCGACCGCTTCGAAAGTCCGGTGCCGCTCGACAACTTCTGGGGCAAGTCGCCCGAAGAGGCCCTCAGCGACCTCCTCAAGGCAAACAACCCCACCGTCGGCAAGCCCAATGGCATCGCCGACGTCGAGCTATTGGTGGATCCGTACTTCCCCAAGACCGCTCCCGGGGTCAACCCACAAGAAAGCGGCTACACCCCCCACACGGGAGGGCGTAACCGCCTTTATCTCGATACCCACGCGAAGTGGTTTCGAGACGTGCGGACGGACTAGCGTCCGCCGCCCGAACTTCCCTTCAGCTTCACCGGGAACGGCGGTGGCGTCGGCTTCTTGGGCGGATTCTTCTTTAGCGAATCCATTAGGTAGGCAATCGCGCGGTCGAGCTGCGGGTCCTTACCCTGAACCACGAGGTTCGGATCCTGGGCGACTTCCATATCGGGCACCGCGCCGGTTCCTTCGATGATCCACTTGCCCTCGTCGGCCGTCCAAGCGCCGTAGTTGGGGATGTAGATTTGGCCGCCGTCGACCAGGCTGTAGCCGCCGCCTGAGCCGACTTCACCGCCACCCGTTCGCTGGCCGATGAGCGGACCGAGCTTGTTCTTTCGCCAGAAGTAGCTGAAGTATTCGCCGTCCGAGAACGCGCCCGAGTTGGTGATACAGGCGAGGCGCGCATCGGTTCCCCAGGCCTCACGTCGCCACGACTCACCGTAGCGCGGCTTGAAGTAGCCGCTCACGGGAATGAGTAGGTTCGACATGATATTCATGGAGATATTGCCGCCGCCGTTGTTGCGAACGTCGACAATGATCGCGTTGGTGAACGCGCCCACTTGATAGTCCTTCCAGAAGCCGTTGTGACCGTTCGCAGTCATGTCAGACATGTGGAGGTAAGTGATCTTTCCGCCCGAGGCCTTCTCGACGTACTCGCGGCGACGTTCGACACCATCGAAGTAGCGGAGCTGCCGTTCGTTGGCGATGGGGACGATGCGGACGTTTCGGGCGTCAACGCCGGCGGGCTTGCTGCCCACCTTGATCGAGATCGGGCGTCCAACCGCGCCGATGAGAAGCGCCTGCGGGTCCTCGTTCATCGAGACCGGCTTGCCGCCTATCGCGAAGATGACGTCGCCCTCCTTGATGTTCAATCCGGGCGCGCTGAGCGGCGAACGCGACTCGAGGTCCCACGAGCCAGCTCGGAGGATCGACTTGATCCGATAGCCCTGCATCGCGGGGTCCCATTCGAGGTCCGCGCCAAGCATGCCGAGCGGCTGGAGCGACTTCGCGAACGGTGAGGGGCCAGCCACGTAGCAGTGGCCGGTGTTCAGCTCCGCGACCATGTCGGAGCAGATGCGGGAGAGGTCGGTGCGGTCGCCCACTTGGCTGAGCATCGCCTCGTACTTCGCCTTCACCGCGTTCCAATTCACGCCGTGGAGGTTCGGATCATAGAAGAAGTCTCGGCCGACGCGCCACGATTCGTAGAAGATTTGACGCCATTCCTTGACCGGATCGACGGTGACATTGACGTCGCTGATCTTCACGAGTCCTTGGTCGGGAGTTATCGGTCCTCCCCCGGCTTCGACCACTTGGAGCCCAGCGGGGCCCATGATGAGCGCCTTCGACCGGTCGGCGGTGACCTGCACCATCGAAACGCCTTCCTCGACGAGCGCGAAGCCGCGGCTCGCAAGGTCGAACTGGAAGAGCGACGGGCCTCGGCCGTTCATGAACTGCGGGTCGGTGAAACCGAGGATGAGCAGCTTTCCGGGCAGGGCGACGATGCTAGCGTAGCGTCCGGTGCGCACCTTCGCGTCAAACGCGCGGGCTTGGATGCCGTCGAGGTCGATCTTGGTGATCGGGAGGCCGTTGGGTCCCTTCTTGACTTCTTCCGGCTTCGCCTCTTCCGCCCCTTCTTCGTCACTCTTCGGTGCGAAGAGCGATGGGGTGTTGGCGGCGAGCGGGAACGCGGTCACTCGCGAGATCGCGTCATAGCCGCTTGCCGACGTGACTGGCGACCAGACCGGTTCAAGCTGTCGGTCTTGCACGCAGAAGAGGTACTTGCCGTCCGGCGAGAAGGCCGGTCCCACGCTGTTGATGCGCGGATCGGTGACCAGAGTGATCTTCTTGGTGTCCAGCGAATAAAGGTGGACCCCGTTCACCCAGCCGTAGTTCAGCTTGCTAAAGGCGATCCAGCGACCGTCGGGTGAGAACGTGAAGTCGTTCGCAGGCGTGTCATAGCTGCCGTTTCGGTCGGGCTGGTCCACCAGGGTGACCTCGCCGGTGGTGGCATCGACAAGCTCGATATGCATGTTCCGGTCGCCGATGAGGATGTACTTGTTGTCGGGGCTCCAGATTGGCCGCGAGTGCTGGCCGGTCAGCTTGGTCGTGAGCTGCTTTTCTTTGCCGGTCGCAAAGTCGTAAAGGTAGAGCTGCTCTTCCCCACTTTCATCGCTCACATAGGCGAGCTTCTTGCCATCCGGCGACCACGCGCTGAGCTGAGCGCGCTCGCCCGAGTTGCCCTCGATCGTGCGGACCTCGCCTTGACCGGCAGGGACGCTGATGAGCTGGCCACGGGTTTCGAGGATGACGCGCTTGCCCGAGGGGCTGATCGAAGCACCGGTGAGGTTGGCCTCGGCAGGGATCGTTTGCACGCGGCGATGGATGAAGTCGCTGCTGAGGTCGAAGGTGATCGGCCCCCAGGTCTTCTTGCTCGGGTCGGCAAGGCCAAGGCCGCAGCCGAGTTCAAAAACCACCCGCTTGCCGTCGCTGCTCGGGTACTTGACCGCGATCTTCGAGTCGGTGAGAGCCTCGGTCTTTTTGGTGACCGGGTTCAGCCGATAGAGGTTGCGGATGCCGGTGCGCTCGCTGACAAAGGCGATGTCGTCGCCGATCCAAACCGGCGTCGTCTCGACCCCCTTCGTGTCGGTGAGCTTGGTGAACTTCTTGGACTCAAGGTCGGTGAGCCAGATCTGGTCATTCGCGCCGCCTTCATAGCGGAACCAATTCATCCACTCGTTCGACTCTTGGACAAAGGCCACCCGGCGACCATCGGCGGCAATCGACCCAAAATGGGCCTCGGGAATCGGCAGCATCTTCGGGGCGCCACCCTTCACGGGAACCGTGAAGAGCTGATTGATGAAGTAGGTCTCGTGGCGATACGACGACCGAAAAAGGATGTTCTGGCCGTCGGGGGTCCAGCCCTGGACTTCGGCCCGGCGAGGGTTAAAGGTGAGCCGCTTTGAGGCGCCGCCGTCCACCGAGATCACATAAACGTCGGTTCGACCCTCGTACTGGCCGGTGAACGCGATCCACTTGCCATCCGGCGAGAAGTGCGGCATCGTCTCCAGGCCCGAATCGGTGGTGAGTCGCCGCGCCTTCTTGGTGGTGAGGTCGCCAACCCAGATGTCGCCCTCGGCGACAAAGGCGACCTGGTCACCGTGGATATCCGGTCGAGATTGGAAGGTGATGGAAGTCCCTTGGGCCTGAGTGAGGGCCACAGAGAGGCTTAGAATGACAATGGAATACGCCGCGCGCATACCAAGAATTTAGCTGATAACGGCGATCAGTGTTGGGCGAGTGTCAAGAAAAGTCGTTCAACGGTGTCAATCGCGTTGCTCGTCGAGGGCTTGAGCCCCTTCAGCTCGCAATCCGCGTCCGCAATCGCTTGCATCGCGCGGTTCAGGTGATCAAACGTGAGTCGCTTGGCGACGTCGGTGAGCCGCTTTTGGCGGTACGGTGGTTCCGCCCCGAAGTTGGGCTTTTCGAGGTACACGCCCTCGCCTTTGTAGCCCTCGAGGGTGGCCTTGGCTTGCCAAAGCAGCTTCAGGTACCGACTCGACATCGGTAGAATGCTCGAGAAGACCGTACTCTCGGGGTTCTTCGTCCCGCCGAGAAGGATCTTGAGCTGAGTGAGAGCGGTGCGGGCGTCTTGGCTGATCGCGGCCTCGACCATCCGGAAGACGTTCCACTCGGGGTTCGCACTCGTGACCTTGAGAATCACCCCTTCGCTGATCGTCTTGTCGTCGCCGAGGTAGAGGATGCACTTCTCCATCTCGTCGGTGCCGAGCGAAAGGCTGCCGCCTACGCGCTCGGTGAGGAGAAGCGCGGCGGTCGGGGAGAGCTTGTACCCGCGGTCCTTGGCCGCGTCGCGAAGGAGGTCAGGGACCTGCTTGGCATCAATCGCGAACTTCCAGACGAGCGCGCCGGGGAGTTTGCCCACCGCGTTTTGCCACTTGGTCCGCCGCCCCGAATGGCGGCGCTGGGCGTCGTCATCACCCGGCTCTTCGTCGGCCACAAGGACAATTCGCGCGGTCGAAGGCAGCGGGGCCATTGCCTTCAGCTCGTCGGCGGCATCGTTGCGGAGGAGGTGCCGGACGATGACGGTTCGACGATCGGAAAGGAACGGCGCGGTCCCTGCGCTCGCCCACCACTCCGCAATCGTGCTTGAATCCGCGTCAAACAGCTCAACGTCAAAGTCGTCGCCATCGGGAGCGACCTTGGCGAGAAACTCGGAGAAGGATTCGCGAAAAAGCCTTGCTTCGTCAACGACGAAGAGCGAAAGGGGAGCCGCCAGGGCTTTATCGAGATCAAACTTCAACGGGCTTCTTCTTTGGCTCCTTTTGCCAAAGATCTTTTACCCGTTTCCATCGTTCCTTAAGGCTGGCAACGTCGGGATCCTGGGGCTCGATGGGCCCGAACAGATAGCGCTCGGCTTCCGTGATGATCGCGGCCACTTCGTTGGCATGGGGCTCGGGGATTCGATCTCGGACCGCAGCCACGAACTCGGCGGGGCTTTCATAGGCGAGCCTTCCGCGATCCACGCGCTTGCCGACCCAATCGGTGACATCGAAGACGAGGCCTTCCATGCCCCGCTGGGGATTCATCGACTTTCGCCAGCGCTGGAAGGCGCGGAGGCCTTGCCAGAGCGCGATGCAAACCGCGAGCGAGCCAACGCCGATCCAGAAGCTGGGATTTAGCCACCATTCGCCGCCCGAGGTGTTCGTCCGGCGGCCACGGCCCTCGGCCTCTTGCGCGCCTTCGGTGGCATCCATGACGACCCAGCCGGAATCCTGCAGCAGGACCTCGGCCCACGCGTGGGAACCGTTCTCGCGGATGAGGAACCGGCCATCCGAATCGGGTTCGGTCGCATCGGGGATGAAGCCGGTGACGTAGCGAGCGGGAATCCCGACTGCGCGGCACATGAGCACGACCGACGAGGCGAAGACGTCGCAGTAGCCGCGCTTCGCTTCAAAAAGCGTGTGCGAGACGGCGTCGCTTCCCGCCGGGACCGCGCCCGCCTCGGTGTCATAAACAATCCGGTCGCGGACGGCCTCGCGGATTCGGTTCGCCTTCTCAAGGTCGGTTTTCGCGCCTTGGGTGACTTCCCTTGCCCAGTTGGCGACGTCCTCCGGCACCCGCGAGGCATCGGTGTAAGCCGCAAACTTCGTCTCTTGGAGCGGAACCGCGGGGCCGCTCGGCTCGCGGTTCGAGAACTCGGCCTCAATCGAGGTCACGGGGGGCACGTTGCCCGCCGTCGCGAACGACAGCGTGCCGTCCGATGCGGTTCGCGCCGCCATGCCGGGGACGTCAGCCTTCTCGCCTGCCACCGGCACCTGGTTGCTGCCCGAGGTGATCACCGTGATCTGGTAGCGCTCGACGCGGCGGTCGGGCATCGCGCGTTCGACCAGCCCGATGTAGTCGTTCTCATTGGCCCGGATAGACCCTGCCCAGCCCGAGCCCGTCCACCGGTCGTAGGTCTGCAGTCGGTAGTAGAGGAAGCGGTCGATGGTGACCTGATAAAGCGGGCTGTCGCCGAGCCGAACGGGGCCACGGCCCACCTGGACCGCCGATTGCTCGGTGCGGAAGTAGTTTCGATTGGGATTTGCGTTGGCGCGGTTGGGCAGGTTGAGCCGAACATTGCCCGCCACCGACTGGACCGAGAACTGAACCACGGGGGCGCCGATGAACGACAGGAGCATGATCACCGCCGCCGAATAGAACGCCCATTGCGGTCCCGCCATCGCGCGCCAAGGACCCGCTTTGAGGGACTCATAGTTGTTCTGGCCCGCGCTCGCTTGGCCGTCGAGCACGCCAGAGTTCATCGCGAACTCGTAGTTGGTGCGCGTGTGAATCCGGGCGAAGAGGACGGCGATGCTGATCAGGAAGAAGCCGAACAGGATCGCCGCTTCGCGGAAGGTGTCGTAACACCCGACGAGGCCAAACAGCGCAATCGAGGGCACCGCCTGGAACAGCAGCGACGTGTCGCGGAAGCTGACAAACGAGAAGAAGATCAGGATGAACGACATCGTCCCCGCGACGAGGAAAACGCTGTCGAAGGTCTCGCCGAACGGCTTGACGAGGTTCTTGGTGCCGAACGCCGCGATGAGCGCGACCGTGAGGAGCAGCACGCCCTCGACCTTCACCCAGCTGGGCTTGGCAAACCGCGACATCACGAACGAAAACAGCGTGCCGACCGCGAAGGCACCAATGAAGTAGAGAATGACCTCGTTGGACTTCACTGCCATGCCGACGGAATAAAGCGCAAGGCTGCCGCCGATGAGCGACAACAGATAGTCCTGCCAACCGAGTGCGATTCGCTTATCCAACGCCGACCTCCCTGCCCGTGAGCGACGGGACGCGGACGGCATGGACGCCTAGCCCATTCAACTGCGACAAAAAGCCGGGCGATTGCGCGGACGTGGAGGCAAACTTCGGGTCCCAATCTTCGGTGGCATAAACCAAAGCAGCCACCGTCGCTCCGCGACGAACGAACTCGCCCAGCGCGGCGGCGACATCATCGTTGGCCACCGCAACAAACGCAATCACCATCGCTCCCGCCTCGACGGTCGAAAGGTGGGCGCGCAGGTCATCGGCATAGTTTTGGGTCGCCGAGGGTCGCCAGCGAGCCATCGCGAGGGCGGCTTCGCCCACGCGCTCCGAAGCGGCGGAGCGGCTTGCTTCGCCTTCCCACTGCGGGAACCTCGCGCTCGCGCCTTGGCGGACAAAGGTTTCCAGCAGGCTAAGCGCATGGCCGCAAATCCAGTCGACCGTCGAATAGATCACGCCTTCCTTCGGAAGCGGCTTCGGCTCGATGTCCGAGTCGGCATCGGACGGGATGAAGATCACCGCCTTGCCCTGACTTCCGGATTCAAATTCCTTGACGAGGAGCTGTCCGCGGCGGGCGGTTGAGGCCCAGTGGACATAACGCAGGCTGTCGCCGGGTCGGTACTCGCGAACGCCATACGGCTCGACGCCGGAGCCGCGATTCTGGCCGCTCGACATCTCGCTCATGCCCCACCCACCGCCGGTCGGCAGTTCGACATTCAGGGGAATGGGAATTGGCGCGACCGTCATCTCGACGGGCGGGGTCGAAAAGCCACCGTTCATCGTGATGAGGCCCATCGCGTCCGTCCCGTAGACGATCAGCTGTTGCCAGCGGTAAACGCCGCGCCGTCGAGCGACGAAGGAGTAGCCGGTCCGGATCGGGCGCGAGAACTCGGGTGCGATCGGAAGGCTGGGACCGACGTCGATCGCATGAAGTCGGCTGGGCAGGATGTCGCGGACGTAGATGAGCGGACGGCGGACCTTGCGTTCGCTCCAGGCCACGATCTCGATCCGGACGGTTTGGCCGAGCTTGGCGACCGGCGGGGCAAATCGCTCGAATCGAAGCGACCGAACGCTCCAATAGGCCTGCAGCCGGGCAAGGCCCAGCGTGCCGATCAGCGCGGTCGACATGTAAAACAAGGCGGGCGAATTGATGAGCACCGCAACGATCGCAAGGAACACTGCGGACATCGTGAGCGCAAGCGTGGCAATCCTGCGCATGAGGCCTTACTTCGAAACCGGCGGCGCGGGCACGCCCTGGATCACGTGCTCAATGACTTGCTCGGCCGAGAGTCCGTGGGTCTTGGCGTCGGACCGCGTTTGGATGCGGTGAGCCAGAACCATCGGCGCGACCGACTTCACGTCGCTTGGCCCCACGTGGTTGTTGCCGTTCATCGCGGCGCGGGCCTGGGCGGCGCGCATGAGGTGGAGCGAGCCGCGCGGCGAAGCGCCCGTCGTGATTTGGCTGCTTGTCCGGGTGGCGGCGACGATGTCGACGATGTAGCTTCGAATTGCCTCGCTGACGTGGACTTCGCGCACCCAGTTTTGAAGCTGGACGAACTTTTCGGGGTCAACCACCTGCTGGCAATCGCCAATCGGGTTGCGAGACTGCTGGGCCTCGAGGATCCGCATCTCGCTCTCCTTCGACGGGTAGCCAAGGCTCAGGCGGCCAAAGAAGCGGTCGAGCTGGGCTTCGGGGAGCGGATAGGTGCCGGTGAGGTCGAGCGAGTTCTGGGTGGCGATGACGAAGAACGGGTTCGGAAGCGTCCGCGACACGCCGTCGGCCGAGGTCTGCCGCTCTTCCATCGCTTCAAGGAGCGCGCTTTGGGTCTTCGGGGTGGCGCGGTTGACCTCGTCGGCAAGGATGACGTTGCCGAAGATCGGTCCCGGGCGGAATTCGAACTCGGAGGTGCGCTGGTTAAAGATGGAGGCACCCGTGATGTCGGCGGGAAGGAGGTCGGGCGTAAACTGGATTCGCCGGAACTCTCCGCCCATCGCTTGGGCGAGCGACTTCGCAAGCGTGGTCTTTCCGACGCCCGGGATGTCTTCGAGCAGCAGGTGACCTTCGCAAAGCAGGGTGAGGATCGCCTTTTCAATCACTTCTCGCTTTCCGACGATAACCTTTTCAACCTCAGCAACAAGGAGACTGGCAAAGCGAGCGAGTTCGGCAATGGGGGTTTGGGAGTCGGTAACCAAGGTTGAATCCTATGTGACTTGACATTCTACGTCGTGAATATCAGAGTTGAATGCCATTCAGTTTGATGCTTGACGGTTTCAAAAGGTGAGCTAGATCGGACCAGTTCCATGTTTAGGCCCTTTGCCGCTAGAATTGGCCGTGCTGAGCGAGGCGTTGCCGGGTGGGGTTCTCACGTTCTGGATGTCTGACATCGAGGGCAGCACCGCGCTTTGGGAGTCGCACCGGGGAGCGATGGTCGAGGCGATCCAGGCTCACGAGGCGACGGTTCGGCGGCTCGTGAGCGACCTCGGGGGTCACCTCTTGCTCAGCCAAGGCGAAGGCGACTCGTGTTTTGCCGTCTTTGCCGACCCCAAGGCCGCGCTCGACGCCGCCCTTTCGGCCCACCGCGAGCTCGCCGCGATTGTCGTCGACGGGCGTCCGCTGAAGGTGCGGATCGGTCTCCACGCCGGGTTTGCCGACCTCATTAGCCACACCTACTTTGGGCCGGAGATCAACCGAACCGCGCGGATTCGGGCCGCTGCGTGTGGTGGCCAGACCCTCATCAGCGAGGTGGCGCGGCAGCTTGTCCGCGACCGGCTGCCCGCCGGCATCAGCCTTTATGACCACGGCAAGCACACCCTGAAGGACCTTCTTGAGCCCATCGGCCTCTTTGAGGTCCTCGGCGAGGGGCAGTCCAGTCCGGTCGCCGCGCCGAGATCGCTCGACGTGGTCAACCACAACCTGCCGACCTTCCTTTCGAGCTTCATCGGTCGCCGCGCTGAGCAGGACGAGGTGATTGGCCTCCTGCATCATCACCGCCTCGTCACCCTCGCCGGGACGGGTGGGCTTGGGAAGTCGCGGCTGGCCTCGCGGGTTGCCGCTGAGCTTGCCGACCAGTTCGTCGAAGGCGTCGGCTATGTCGACTTCGGCGACTTTTCGGGCGACGATGCCCTCGGTGAGATCCGTCGCCAGCTTGGCGTGGCTGACCAGGCCCACTGGCTGCCTCGCGGCGAGACCCTTTTGCTCCTCGATACCTGCGAGGTGGCGGTGGATGCGATCGCGGAGACGGTGGCGACGCTGTTGCGGCGATGCCCAGAGCTCAGGGTGCTCGCGACGAGCCGCGAGTGGCTGCGCATCGAGGGCGAGGTGGTCTACGACGTCCCGATGCTCAGCCTGCCCCCTGAGGGCGCAACGGGTGAACTCGCGACCCTTTCGGATGCGGTGAGCTTGTTCGTCGATCGATACCGATTGCGCCGACCGACCGAGGCGATCAGCGCGGATGCAGTTGGCAACATCGTCAAGATTGTTCGCCTCGTCGATGGCATTCCGCTCGCGATTGAACAGGCGGCGGCCCAAGCGGCGTTCCGGTCTTTGGCGGAAGTTGAGGTCGACCTGCGCGACCATCTGCGCGACCTCGCCGGACTCGAGCGCGGCGGCACCCGCCGCCATCGCACGATCCGCGCCTGCCTCGATTGGAGCCTTTCTAGCCTCACGCCCGAAGAGCAGGAAACCTTCACCCAGCTCGGCGTTTTTCGATCGCCCTGGACGGCGGAGTTGGCGGCCCACTTCATCGGCGGGCGCATGGCCAAGGATCGCCTCAGCGCGCTCGTGAGCAAGTCGCTCGTGGTGCGTTTTGGTCACACCGAGCCGCAGACCTACCGACTCCTCGATCCGGTAGCGGAGTTTGCCCGCGAGCAGCTTGGCGCACACCTCGCGGAGATGACCCAAAGGCTGGATGGCGTTGTCCTCGGGTTGGTTCGCGAGGCTCTGAATCGCCCCATCGACGAGGTCATGCCTGAGCTGAACCGACTCTTTCCTCATGCGCTGCCCGCTTTGGAGCGGCTGCTCGACGCGGACCCGGGGGCCGCGCTCAGCCTCACCTATGCCCTTCGCTACTACTGCCTTCGCGGCGGGCGTGTCCTGGAGGGGCGCTCGTTGCTGGAGGCCGGATTGCGGCGGGTCGATCATCATCCCGAATGGCTGAGCCTTTGGAATCTCCTCGGTGCATTTGCGTTTACCCACGGTGACTTCCCGGCCGCGACCAGCGCTTGGACCAAGGCACTTGAGCTGACC
This sequence comes from Armatimonadota bacterium, assembly GCA_018268355.1. Classification (GTDB taxonomy): domain Bacteria; phylum Armatimonadota; class Fimbriimonadia; order Fimbriimonadales; family Fimbriimonadaceae; genus JAFDWR01. Next base: position 139,286 of record JAFDWR010000002.1, read on the forward strand.
GATCCCGCCAAAGAGCCTTTGCGCGCGGCGGACCTCCAGCACAACCTCGCGGGGCTCCTCATAGTCCGCGAAGACTTTGCGCAGGCGCGCGGCCTTTTGGAGGCGTCGATTGCCCAGTACGAGGCCCTCGGTGAGGCGAGCAAACTCGCGATGGCCCACGGCACCCGCACCGCGTGGTTCTATCACTCGGGCGACTACGCGGGGTGCGTCCGCCAGGGCGGCGACGCCTTTGACCGCGCGGAAGTGATCGGCCTGGAGGCACGCGCGACCCTTTGCCTTTTTCTGGTTGCTATGGCCCACTTTGAGCTTGGCAACCTCAACGAATCGAGACAGATGCTAGTCACTGGGTTGAACCGGTGGACCCGGGTTCCCGATTCCGGCGACCTCATCCTCGCCCTGATCCTTTCTGCCCAGCACCTTGTCGATGAGCGGCCCGATGCCGCAGCTTATTCGCTGGGGCGAATCGATGCCCTCATGGCCACCGAAAGTCTTAAGCTTTCTGATGCTCAGCTTCAACAAATCGAGCAAGTCGAGGCCAAGCTCGCCTCCAGTGGCACGAGGCGGCGACGGTCGGCGGGCTACCGGTCTTCGGACCTAGAGGCGGCGCGAAATCTGATTGAGGCCTTGACAACTCTGCCCCCATCGGCCTAGGTTGGTCTCAAATGGCGAACCATCACCAAGAACAGCACATTCACTACCACTATCACTGCTCGTGCGGTTCGGGATGCCAGTGCGGCAAGGGCGGTTGTGGCTGTTCTTGCGGCTGTGGCTGCGCCCAAAGCGGGGTTTGCAACTGCGGCCCGGAGTGCAAGTGTGGCTGTAGCTGTCACCGGAGTGGAGCCGATGGACGAGGCAACAGTGACATGATCGCGGGCACGATCCAGCCGATTGTTGGGGTCCAAAATCCAATTGCTGCCACAAGCGCAAGTCCGAAGGTGCTGGTTACATTCACGATCGGCAAGCCAGTCACCGAAGAAGAACTGAAACTCTTCCTCGCCGTTTACGAAGTTCGCCTAGACCCAAACGCCGGGACTCCTCCGTCTAACTTTACCTACAGGCCCGTACAGGCGAGCGATAATATCAAGTTCCCTTCGGAGTTATCGATCAAGCATGGGGGTCAGCAGGTCACGGCTGAGATCCAATTCAGCATCTTGCAAAAAACCAAGCAATACGCCGTATGCGTGACGAGCCAGCCAACTACTGACAAGCTCACATATCCCTACCTGATGTTCATCAGTGCGGACGACGCCTGATCCTTGTCCACCCAAAAACGAAACGAGGGCCGGTGATCTCGCGATCACCGGCCCTCGGTCAATTCTTCTCAAAGGTCAGGCTTAGAGGTTGTAGCCCGGCTTCTTCAGCCAAGCCTTCGGGATCGGGCGGAGGCCACAAGCGACCGAGTTGAACATCGGGCTCTTGATCACCGAAGCCGCGACGGTCAGCGTGTAGGTGCCGGTCGGGGTCTTCAGACGAATCGTCTGAAGGTTCGGGTGCTGGGTTCGATTCTTGTGGGGTGCCTTGTACTTCCAACCCTGGGAGTGGCGGTTCCGAATGAACTTCGCCGTCGTATTGCCCTTCTTGCCCGTAACCTGACAGATCTTCGCCATTGCTTGCCTCGCTATCCTCCCCGTAAGGGGCGCGGATGGAAAAGATACCCTGCCTTCTCCACAGAATGCAACATCCGTTGAGAAGGTCCGGTACCATTCCCCTCGGTGGAACATCAAACTCTTGGCAGAACCAATCGAGCGTTTCCGCCGATTTGGCTGAGTCCAGCCGCCCCCCAGTTTGCCCCCAAGGAGGGTTGGCGAGAGTCCCTGATCGAAGCCTGCGTTGAACTGGGTACCGTCATCGACATCTCCAAGGGTCCTGCGCTTTGGGGTTCTTTGCTTTCGAACAATGCCGCTCACCTGATGACCCTCGGCGGCCACGAGATCGAAAATGCGGTCGACGATTCCCATGCCGCGAATCTGATCGAAGCCAATTTGATCGAAACCCTCAGCGCGGTTGGGCGAGACTGCCTCGACTTCTACTTCCTCCAGGTCCGCCGCCGACTCGAAGAATTCCAGATTAATGGCGCGCTCGAAGCGCTGGAATCGGCCCGCCAAGAGGGCCACATCAAGCACCTCGGCCTTTGTGTTGATGGTCCCGCGCTCGCGATTCTAGGTGTGTGGCAGTTCCACGATGCGTTCGACGTCGTGCTGATCCCGCGCAACCACCAGGAATCCACCGACTACGAGGCGTTGGCGCCCCTTGCCCGCGAGCGGCGGGTTGGCATCGTCACCAGCAAGCCGCTGAACTGGGGCTACGGAATGCCGTTTGTGCGTATCCCGGTGCCGCTGAAGGTGGCCCTGCTCAGCCAAGGTGCGAGTCCGGAGGCGCTGGCTTCGTCGGTGTTGGCCGACCTCGCGAAGGACCATCCGGTCGTCGTCGCGGTTCGCTCGGCGGAAGAAGCGCGAACCGCGTTTGCCGCCCCCCAACAGCCGATGTGCCCCGCCTTCGACGAGATGATCCAGTCGTATCGTAACTCGTGGAACTCCGACGAGGAGTGGGACCTTCTGCTCCGCGACCCTGATCCCATCGTACGAAAGGCGGCCGAGCGCCGGAAACGGGAGTTGGGGCGATGACCCAGGCCGAGTTCTTCAAGTTTCTCAACTTCTTCTCCTTGGTGCTCGCCATCGTGGCGGTCGGGTCGCTCTTCCTGGTGAAGCGGCGCGGCACCCGAACCTACTGCCTCATCGTCGCTGAACTCTTCCTTGGCGCGGCGATCTATGCCTACACCCAAGGGACCTCGATGGCCATCGTGACCAGCTTGGGCGTCGTTGCCTTCCTCGGCCTTTGCGCCGACGCCGCGCTCGGCATGAAAGCGAGGGCGAAGTGAAAATCGCCGTCGTGGGCGCGGGGATATCAGGTCTGCGCACCGCGATGCTGCTCGAACAAGCGGGCCACGAGGTCACCGTCATCGAAGCCCGCAACCGGCTCGGCGGTCGACTTTGGACTGCTGAACCTAGCGAAGGCACCCTTTATGAAGCCGGAGGCGAGTGGATCGACGGCGACCACGTTCGGTGCCTCGCCCTGCTCTCCCATTTCGGCATGGAGCCGATCACCCCGCCCGACGGCCCGAGCCTGCTCTACTTCGGCGGTGAATCGGTGTACGAAGACGAGCCTTGGTCCAGCGCGCTGGAAGACATGGTCCGCATCGAGGCGGAGGCAAAGCTGCGCTGCCGTGAGCTCCTCGACCCGGTCTGGCGCACGGTGAAGCGAAAGGAGTGGGACGAGATCATCCTCGACGACTTCTTCCGTGAGAACTCGTCGTCTAGCAGCGGCTATTGGTACGTGAAGGCACGATTTCGCAGTGACGAGGGCGACGATCCCGACCGAGTCGGCCTCATGGGCTGGCTGAGCGGTTACAACCTGTACTTGGATCGCGAATCCGACCTGATGAGCTCGTACAAGTTCCCAGGCGGGGTCTCGCGGCTGATCGAGGCGATGGCGAGTTCGCTGACCTCAGAGGTGCGCCTCCGCTGTCCGGTGACCCGAATCACGTCGAAGGACGAGGCCGTGCTCGTCGAGTGTGACGGTAAGGTCGAGAGCTTTGACCGGTGCGTGGTGACCCTGCCACCCGCCGCGCTCGAGCGGATCGTCTTTGAACCGGCCCTGAGGCCGGAGATGCGGTGCGCCATCGAAGCCACCCCGCTCTCCCGAACGATCAAGATCGCCCTACGATTCCAATCGAAGTGGTGGCTGCGCCGAGGTTGGGGCGGGCGGATGCTCTCCGATAACAATCTTCAACAAACCTGGGACGGGACCCTTGGCGAGAACCCGATCCTCATGATGTACGTCTGTGGCGACACTGCGGAGAACTGGAATCAGCTCGACGACCCCGTTCGCGCCGCCGTCCACGAGCTCAGCCAGCAGTTCCCCGAGGCAAGCGACGAATTCATCGAGGGTTGGCACCACGACTGGGTGCGCGACCCCTGGAGCCACGGCGGGTTCAGCTACCGACCACCGGGCTACGTCTTTGGCCACCTGCAGCACATCGCGGCGGCCCACCACCGCGTCCACTTTGGCGGTGAGCACACCGCGAAGTGGTACGGCTTCATCGAAGGGGCCCTCGAAAGCGCAGAGCGCGTGACCGAAGAGATCACGCGCTCTGCAGAGTAGCCCGAGGCTGGCTTATTCGTTGACGACGCTCGTTCGAGCGAGCGAGTCGCCGAGTCGCTTGCCGGTGGTGAGAACGAGGAACAGGTCGGCCACCATCGCGATGAGGAATGCCCACACCACGAAGAACTGGCTGACGTACTTGATCGAGATCAGCAGGAGCAGCGCAAACGGGATGTTGCGCATGACCGACTGGAGCAAGGTGATCGGCTGGCCCATCGAATTCACGACCTTGAGCTTGGCAATCCGCTTGCCCACGCTCTGGCCCTTCAACCACGCGTCACGAGTGAGGAAGAATATCGCGGCGATCGGGCCGAGAGCATAGAGCAAGTAGCCAACCCACTCCATCGTGAAATAGGGGAAGAGGAGTGCGCGCCAGGACTCCAGGAGCGCCACCGCGCCGGTTCCCATCACGAGGTCGATAAAGAACCCAACGAATCGGGGGCCAAACTTCGGCATCTTGCCCGACTCTTCCGAGCCTTGGAATCCGAACTGTTGGTTCGCGCCCGGGAACTGGGCGACCGGGGCAGGGCCACCCGCCGGTGCAGGCGGAAAGAGGCCAAGGTGGGCAAACGTTGTCCCCGCCGGACCCGATTGTCCGGTGGCGGGATCGACCAACGTCATGTCGGGGGTGAGCCGGTTTTCGGCAACCCATTGTCGGAGCACGTCGATGGAAACGGGGCCGTGGGTTTGACCCGCGCGATCGATGACCTGAAACATAGCACGTAGTCTAGCGAACTTAGTGTAAAAACGGTAGGACCTTGGGGTCCGTAGACCCAGAGGAAGCCTATGAGCACCAAACGACTCGTTGTCGGCGTCACCGGCGCAAGCGGCGCAATCTATGCGCAACGATTTCTCGCCCGTGCGGTGGACCGGTTTGACGACGTCTGGCTGATCCTCAGCGACCAGGCGATCCAGGTCATCGACACGGAACTCGGCGTGACCCTTCGGCGCGACGCCTTTGACCCCGAACTCTGGCTCGGCAAGCCCGCGCCAAACCTCCATCTCATCGGCTCGAAGAACTATTTCACCCCTCCCGCGAGCGGGAGCTATGTCCACGACGGTATGGTCATCGTGCCGTGCAGCATGGGAACCGTGGGCCGGATCGCAAACGGGATTTCCGACGACCTGCTCTCTCGCGCTGCCGACGTGTGCCTCAAGGAAAAGCGCAAGCTCGTCGTGGTTCCGCGAGAGATGCCGATGCACTCGATCATGCTCCATAACATGGCGCGGCTCGCAGATGCCGGTGCCACCGTCCTCCCTGCCTGCCCCGCTTGGTACACCAATCCGAAGACGCTGGAGGAGCTTGCCGACACCGTCGTGGCGCGCATTTTCCAGTCGCTCGGCCTCGACCAAGACATCCAGAAGCAGTGGATGGTCGAATCCGAATGAAGATCGTCGCCGCTGGCTGTTCGGGCATGCTCGGCACGCCGTGGGTGGATCAAATGCGCGCCGCTGGTCATGAGGTCGTCCTCCTGAGTCGGAGCGGCAAAGGCGGCGTCCAGTGGGACGGCCGCACGCTGGGCGACTGGGCCAAGGAGCTGCGCACCGCCGATGCGGTCATCAACCTCAGCGGATCGACGATTCAGCAGCGATGGAATGAGGCGGGCCGCAAGTCGATTTTGGATTCGCGAGTTGAATCGACCCGCGTGATCGCCCAGGCGCTTCGCGAGGGTCCAACGACCGTGCGCACGTGGATCAACGCGAGCGCGGTTGGCTACTACGGCAACGACTTCGTGAACCTGAAGGACGAGTCGTCGCTGCCGGGGACCGGGTTCCTCGCCGACGTCTCCGCGGCGTGGGAAAGGGAGCTGTTCGCGCCGGATCTGCCCGAGATCAGGCGAGTTGCGCTTCGGACCGGCGTCGTGCTGGGTCGCGAGGGCGGCGCCTTCCCGGTTTGGAAGAAGCTGACGAAGTTCTTCCTCGGGGGCCAGGTTGCGGACGGAAAGACCCCGATCCCTTGGATTCACGAGGCGGATTGGCTGGGGATGGCCAACCACGTCCTGACGAGCGAATCCGCCGAAGGCCCTTGGAACCTCGTCGGACCCGAGTCGAACACCAACGCGGAAGTCATGGCCGCGATGCGAAAGGCACTCCACCGACCATGGAGTCCTCCTGCGCCGAAGTTTGGGATCAAACTCGTCGAGGCGGTTTTCGGTGTGCCAAGTGCCCTATCGCTCGAAGGCGCAAGGGTTGTCCCGAAAGCTGCCAACGATGCTGGGTACAAGTTTCAGTTCCCGACCCTCCAGGCGAGCATCGCCGATCTCTGTTGATCCTTGCGCTTTGGGCCGCAAAGACAAGAGGCCAGGGGGAACAACGCGCAAGAATATTGCATCATAAAACAGAGCTTCAATAGTGTAGATTACACTATTGTTGCTTGGTCAAGAATGGAACGAAAGGAAGCCTCATCCTCACACTTTTGCTCGTATTGCCGTGGGCCGCTCTCCCAGCAAGAACGGGACGGCATCACGCTCTGGATTTGCCCAGTCTGCTGCGTGGCCGAACTTTCGCAACAGGATCGGGCACCGGATTCGGCGAGAGAACCGAAGGAACCGGCTGAATCAGGGTAGACTTCACAGCAATGGCCTAGTGTCCAGGGCCTTTTCACGTCATGCAAGTCACCCGAGAAGATTTGAACCCCTGCACGGTTAAGCTGAACGTCGTTTGCAGCACCGAGCAAGTGAAGGAAGGCTTCAACAAGGCCTTCAAGAGCATCGCCAAGCAAGTTCGTGTTCCTGGCTTTCGGCCCGGCACCGCACCCCGCGCCGTCCTCGAGAAGTTCATTCCGAAGGAGCAGGTTGCCGAGGAAGCCGCCGACAGCGTGATCCGATCCGCCGTGAAGCAGGCGATCCAGGGTGAGAAGATTGAAGCCGATCAGTCGACCGCTCCGATCGTTGACCTCCTGAAGTTCAGCCACGACGACCTCGCCTGTGAGTTCACGGTCAAGGTTCCCCTCCCCGCTCAGGTTGAGCTTGGCGACTACAACGGTCTCAGTGCCGAAAAGCCCCAGCTCGACGTGACCGAAGACGAGGTCAACCACCAGATCGAAGAGCTCCGACGCCGCAAGGCCACCCGCGAAGCGGTCACCGACCGAGGCGTCCAGAAGGGCGACCTCGTTGTCGTCGACCTCAAGGCGGACGAAGGCGATGCCAAGCGATTCATGGTCCTCGTCGGTGAGACCTTCCCTGCGCTCGATGACGCACTCGTCGGACTCAAGCAAGAAGAGTTCAAGAGCGTCAACGCCGAGTTCCCGGAGAACTTCCAGGACAAGGATTGGGCGGGCAAGAAGATGAAGGTTCGCGCCACCGTGGTTTCAATCAACGCGATGAACCTCCCCGAGCTCAACGACGCGTTTGCCCAGGGCTACGAGTCGAGCAACGTGGACGAACTCAAGTCGCGCATGCGCGATTCGATCCTCGCCGCCAAGTCGCAGATGGTCGAAGAAGTCATCCAGGACGCACTCTACAAGGGCCTTCTCGACCGCAGCAAGGTCGCGGTCAGCGACAACCTCTGGGAGAACCTCGCCAATCAGCGACTCAACGAGCAGGCCAACGAGCAGGCTCAGCAGGGTCGCAGCCTCGAGCAGTTTGCCCAGCAGAACGGCATGTCGATCGAGCAGTTCGTTGAAGCCCAGCGACAAAGCGCTCGCGAGAGCGTCATCCGAGCCCTCCTGATCAAGGAGATCTTCATCAAGGAAAAGATGCAGATCTCGAACAACGATCTAAACCAGGCGCTTGTTTCGATGGCGATTGAATACGGCCTCCCGCCCCAGCAGATGCTCGAAGTTATCCAGAAGAACAATGCGTTCCAGGAGCTTCAGTATCGAGCGATGGCGAAGATGGTCGGCGACCTGCTGATCAGCAAGGCCAGCCTCACCGACGGCGCAGGTGAAGCCAAGCCGGCAAAGGCATCGAAGGCAAAGAAGTCGGAAGAAGCTCCCGCCGAAGAGGCTCCGAAGCCGAAGAAGGCTCCCGCCAAGAAGAAGTCGGAGTAGTCTCCTCCGAAAACGAAAGGCCGGTCTCGATGAGGCCGGCCTTTTTTACTTCTGAAGGTCGGGACACCAGGCGGTGGTTCGACCGCCGACGGTCTCGCGGATGATCGAATGGCCGTCGATGAACTCCGCGCCCTTGCCGCCGCCCCAGCGGTGGTGGAACATCCACCCGGCGGGAAACTGCGCCGAATCTGCCCCCACGCGCACTGCATGATCTAGGACCTCGGCAAGCGCGCCCTGGAGCGCGGTCCACTCGGCGGGCTTGAGCTCATTGCAAGGCCGCGAGGGGCGAATTCTCGCCTGATAAAGCACTTCGTCGGCAATCCAGTTGCCAATCCCGCTCACGATCGCCTGATCCATGAGGATCGCCTTGATCGGAGCCTTTCGCTTTTCCATGAGGGGGCGCAGGTCGGGCTGCTCCAACCAGGCGTCGGGTCCCAACTTCTCGAGGGCGGGTTCGCGCGAGGAATGCGCGCCGATCCAAAGCCGGGCAAGCCGGCGGCCATCGGTGAGGGCCACGCGCCGTCCCGATTCGGCGGTGAGGAGGAGCTTGAGGAACCGGGGCCGACCGTCTGAGTCGTCGAGAGGCGCCTCGCCATGCTCCTTCAGTCGAATCGTCGGCGCGCCGAGCTCGCGGATCCAGCCGCTCATGCCGAGGTGGCCATAAAGCCAGGGCTCGTCGCCGAACTCGATCCACCAGGTCTTCCCTTTTCGGCCGGTGCCGCTCACGGTGCGACCGACGAGTTGTTCGCGCACGGACGAGGCCGTGGCCCCCTTGAGGACAATCGAATCTTCGAGGACTTCGGCGTCGACGATGCGCTGTCCGGCAAGGACGGAGTCCAGGCACCGGCGGACGGTCTCGACTTCGGGTAGCTCAGGCATGGGGTCAGCGGACCGTCCGGTGCAGGAAGCTCAGGAGGTCGGCTTCGTTGACTTCGGGCTCGCCGGGGGAAACGTTGTTGAGCTTCCCTTCCTTCATCCAATTCTCGAGCTGACCGACGAGGTCGAACAGGTGGTCAAACCCATCGACCCAGAAGAGGAGCGGCTGATAATGGTCGATCTCGAAATACTGGTTGATGACCCACTCCAGCTGGATCGGGTAGCGCTGCACGTCAGGTGACTCGATGCAGTGCTGAATCTCGCCATAGCTGCTGAGGAGACCGCTGCCGTAGACGGTGAGCCGGTTGCCTTCCTTCATGAGGCCGAATTCGACCGTGAACCAGAAGAACCGGGCCATCGCCTTGATGATGCTCGTGAGCCGCATCGCCCGCTCGTGCTCGTCCTTGATCTCGCTGACAATCTCAGCGGCGGTCTGGGCGCACTCACCAAAGCGGACCAGGGTGTCGGCGAAGGCACGATCGGTGTGCATCGGGACGTGGCCGGCGATGTCGTGGAAGATGTCTGGTTCGGGAAGGTAGTCGAGGGTGTCCTTGCTGCGAATCGTGATCGTGGTCGGGAATTCGCGATTGCGCAAGCAATCGAAGAACATGTAGGCGGGTACGTAGCCCGCGACGGCCTTTGCGCCAAAACCGGTCAGCGGGTTGAGGAACTTGTTGACGTCGTCGAGCCGAGGCACGCGGTTGGGGTCGAGGCAGAGATTCTCGATGCCCTTGAGGAAGTGGCGGTTCGCGTACTTCTCCCACAGCGGCAACATCCGCTCGTACAGCCGAGCCCATGCCTCGTGATTGTCGGGGATGTAAAGGTCGTACGGCTGTTGAATGTAGAGGTCGCCAGCGATGCGAGCCTCTTCGATAAACGGAGCTTGGGTGGTGGTCAATCCCGCGGCAGTCATGATCGGATAGTGAATTCTTCGTTGAATTCAATCAAAAGGATACTCATTCCGGCGGAATTACGAGGAGGTTTGGCACCGAGGTTGTTAGAGAGGTAGGCATAGAAGCCTTCCCACGGAGAACAACATGTCCCTCAGCCGCACTCTTGACCATCTCGCTCCGCGCATCGCTCGACCTTCGCGAGCCAAGCTCAACGTTCCGACGTTCGACTCCATCCAAGAGAAGATCTGGTTCGCCAAGGAACGATTCATGACCCGCGAACAATCGACGCGGACCAAGGTGACGGCGGTGACCTGCACGGTGCTCGTGCTTGGCCTCCTCTGGCTTGCGGGAATCGCCGCTTTCGCGGGTTCGACGACGACCACGATGCCCGCCGTCAAGACGATCTAACGACTTCTATATCCCCACGAGGGGGCGCAACAATTCCGCTGATCTGGGCCTGGGCGGTTGGCCCGGTGAATGCGAAGCGCCCCCTCTTTCTTTTACACTTGGGGGTGGATGAACCACTTCCACCTCCTGGCCGACAAGGCCGAGATGATCCACGTTGTCGCCTCGTCGGTGGCCGAGCTGATACGCGCCGCTGAGGGCCCCTTCACGCTCGCCCTAAGCGGCGGCTCCACCCCAGAGCCCATCTATGCCCGCCTTGCCGAGCTGGACCTGCCGTGGGAGCGTGTGACCGTGATTCAGGTGGATGAGCGCTGGGTCCCCGAAACTGACCCCGCGAGCAACGCTGCGATGATCCGACGGTCGTTGGTGGTCGCGACAGGCGTGAAGTTCCTCGCTTTCCCTGTGCATGGGCCGACCTCACAGGTGCAGGAGTATGGCGAGTGGGTGGCTGCGCTGCCGAGCTTCGACCTCGCCTTGCTTGGCATGGGCGCTGATGGTCACACCGCGTCGCTCTTCCCGGGCGATGCGGCCCTGCAGGCGGATGGCTGGGCCACGACGGGGACCGCGCCCGTTCAACCTCAGACGCGCGGGACATTGACCCTGGGTGCGCTCCAGCGGTTCGAGCGCGCGATGGTCCTCATCGACGGAGCGGACAAAACCGAGACCCTTCAGAAGATTGCCGCCGACAAGGGTTTCCCGATTCGCCGGGTGACGGATGGGATTGCGCAGGTTGATTGGTTCATCACCCAAGCCGCCGCTGGAAAAACTATTCAACTTTTCTAGAAAACTCTTTCAAACTAGTAGACAAGTTTCTGTATACTGTTTCCACCCCGCGATTCAGGGGGAGAGTTTGACCATGCAATATCAGTCCTATCTTATCGATGCGACCCGCCACGCCGGTTCGCGATTCTTTGACTTCGCCCGGGCGGTCCCTGCCGACAAGCTGGAGTGGGCTCCCGCCGAAGGTGCCCGCACGACCCTCGACATTGCCCGCGAGATCGCGATGTGCCCGCAATGGGGCATCGACACCGTGGAAGGCATGCCCGAATGGGACGAGGCGGTGATGGCTGAGTACGAGCGGCAGACCAAGGCCCTCGTCACCCTCGACGATTGCCAGACTGAGTTCAACCGACGGATGGACAAGCTTGCCGAGTACGTGTCAGGCTTGGACGACGAGTTCCTGAAGGAAGAGCGCGACCTCATCTTCACCCCGGGTCGAAAGTGGAAGGTCGCCGATCTGATTGACTTCCCGCGCTGGAATTGCACGTATCACATCGGCCAGGTCGCCTATATCCAGACCTGCTACGGCGACAAGGACATGCACTAAGCAACGAAAAAGGTCCTCCTCATCGGCTGATGAGGAGGACCTGAACGGTTCGAAACAGCTTTAGCTGTTCTGGCCGACCGCGAAGTAGTGGAACTTCGTGATCGTGGTGCCCTTCGCTTCTTCCGAAACGTACTGGCTGACCGTCTTGCTCGGGTCGAGGTAGAACGGCTGCTCGAGAAGCACGATCTGCTTGACGTAGTCCTTGTTCACGCGGCCCTGAGCGATGTTGCGAGCGATGTTCTCGGGCTTGCCTTCGTCCATCGCGCGCTTGGTCTCGATTTCGATTTCCTTGTCGAGCATCTCCTGGCTCAGGTCGCTCTTAGCGAGAACCTGGGGCGGGAACGCAGCAGCGTGGACGGCAACCTTTCGGACCGACTCCGCACCAGCGTTGTCACCTTCGGAAAAGATGACGGTGCCGCTCTTGCGGTCGTGGTGAATGTAGGTCGCGATCGGATTGGCATCCGACTCTCGAACCGCCTTCGTGATCTGGACGTTCTCTCGGAACTTGGCGACGATCTCCGCCGCGAATTCCTTGAACTTGTCGTCGTCCATCGGGCTGCCGGCAGGACCGCCATTGGCGAGAACGTAGTCAGCAACGGCCTGCGACATCGAAACGAAGTCTTCGTTCTTGCTGACGAAGTCGGTTTCGCACTCAACGACGGCGATGCCGATCTTCTTGCGATCTTCCGAAACGGCGAACGCGACGACGCCTTCCGAGGTCGCGCGTCCGGCCTTCTTGCCGGCGGCGGCCATGCCCTTCTCGCGAAGGATGGTTTTGGCTCGCTCGAAATCGCCTTCTGCTTCGTCGAGAGCCGACTTGCACTCCATCATCGGAGCGCCGGTGTCTTCTCGGAGTCGCTTGACGTCAGCTGCGGTGTAACCTGCCATGGATTTACTTAGCTTCCTCCACTGCTTCCTCGGCACCAAAGGCGCGAAGGAGTTCGGCGTCGATCGGAGCGGCGTAGTCGAGAGCTTGAGTCTCTTCGTCGAGTTCCGTCGTGTCGATGATGCCTTCGGTGAGCGCTTCGCTGAGCGGTCGCGCTTCGAGGATCGTGTCGGCAATCTTCTGGGTGACGAGTCGGATCGCGCGGATCGCGTCGTCGTTGCCCGGGATCACGACATCAGCGAGGTCGGGATCGCAGTTCGTGTCGCAGATGGCGACGATCGGAATACCGAGCTTCTTGGCTTCGGCAACCGCAATCGACTCCTTGATGAGGTCGACGACGAACATGCAGGTCGGCATCGCATTCATGTTGCGTACGCCTTCGAGGAATCGGTTGAGCTGGTCTCGCTCTTCGCGTCGCTTCAGGGCTTCCTTCTTCGGAAGTCGATCGAAGAAGCCATCGGCCTCCATTCGGTCGAGTTCCTTCAGACGGTTGACGCGGAGTTGAACGGTCTTCCAGTTGGTGAGGAGTCCGCCGAGCCATCGCTCGCTGATCCAGCACTGGCCGCTTCGTTGGGCCGCTTCGCGGATCGCCGCTTGGGCTTGCTTCTTGGTGCCCACAAAGAGGATGGTCCCGCCATCTTCGATTTGCTTGCGGACATAGTCGAGGGCATCCTCGAACATCTTGATCGTCTGGTGCAGATCGATGATGTAGATGCCATTGCGAGCGCCATAGATGTAGCGCTTCATTTTCGGGTTCCATCGGCGGGTTGGGTGCCCAAAGTGCACGCCCGACTCGAGGAGCTCTTTCATGCTCAGTTCAGCCATATATTCTCCAGGTTAATCCTCCGAAAGTGGGTTTTCTGCTGGGTGTCAGTGAGCTCGCCCGTGGGCAAGACCTGGCGACACCGCCCTTCCTTCCGTGTGGAATGCAGAGGATTGTACCCGAAGCAAGCCAAAAGGCCACCGAGAACGCTCGTTCTCGATGGCCCATAACAGACTAGCGGAGAGCCTTAGAGGCCCTTTTGCGCGAGGAAGTGGCAGATGTCGGCGATGCGGCAGCTGTAGCCCCACTCGTTGTCGTACCAGCTGACGACCTTCACGAGGTTGCCCATGCCGATCGTGTCGACCGCGCTGAAGATCGAGCTGTGGTGGTCGCCGCGCAGGTCGGTCGAAACGAGCTCTTCTTCGGTGTAGCGGAGGATGCCCTTCATGGGGCCTTCGGCGTATTCCTTCATCGCGGCGTTGATCTCCTCGGGGCTTGCTTCCTTGTTGAGGACGGCGGTGAAGTCGACGACCGAGACCGTCGGCGTGGGGACGCGGAAGGCCATGCCGGTGAACTTGCCCTTCAGCTCGGGGATGACGAGGCCGACGGCCTTCGCCGCACCCGTGCTGCTCGGGACGATGTTCTGCGAGGCCGCGCGTGCGTCGCGGAGGTCCTTGCTCGCGGTGTCTTGGGTCTTCTGCGAGTTGGTGAAAGCGTGGACCGTGGTGAGGAGGCCGCGCTCGATGCCAAATCGGTCGTGGAGGACCTTGGCGACGGGGGCAAGGCCGTTCGTCGTGCAGCTCGCGTTCGAGATGACGTGGTGCTTAGCGGGATCGTACATCTCGTCGTTCACGCCGAGGACGATGGTGACGTCTTCGTTCTTCGCGGGGGCGGAGATGACGACCTTCTTGACGCCGTTCTCAAGGTGGCCCTTGGCGAGGTTGGCGTCGGTGAATCGACCCGTACATTCGAGAACGACGTCCACGCCGGACGAGTCCCAATTGATCTTGGCGGGGTCAGTCTCGGCAAAGCAGCGGATCGGGTTGCCGTTGACGTGGATGTAAGCGCCATCGGTGGAGACGTCGCCCTTGAAGTCGCCATAGGTGGAGTCGTGCTTAAACAGGTGGGCGTTCGTCTTCGTGTCGGTCAGATCGTTGACCGCAACGACTTCGAGTTCGGTCGGAAATCGCTCCAGGATTGTCCGCAAAGAGAGCCGTCCGATGCGGCCAAAACCGTTGATGCCAATGCGCGTCGCCATGCTGGCGAGTTTACCGGTTTAGGCCTCGACGGCGGGGGCGGGTTCGGGCTCGTGCAAGATCTTGAGTCCCAGCAGGAACCCGACGAGGATGCACGCGCCACAGGCGACAAACGGGAAGTAGCGGCCGAAGTCGCGCCCGAGGCCCATGTTCACTCCGACCGGCTGCAACGCTTCATAAAGCTTTGCGCCGACCGGTGCGCCGATGATCGCGCCGATCCCTTGGGCGGTCATCACCGCGCCGATGTTCACACCGCGCCGGCGCGGGTCGATCTCCGAGACGCTCGCCATCCAGGCGGGGATCGCGAGGAGGAAGCCAACCCCGATCGGGATCGCGCCCACCGCGAGGATCCACCAAAGCCGTAGCGCGGGCACAAACGCACCCGACGAGATGACGCCGAGGCCAATCACGCAGAGCAGCATGCCCACGTGGACCGCCTTGATCCGTCCAATCCGTTCGCCGAACTTGCTGACAGGCACGCTCAAAAGCGCAAGCGCGAGCGCGCCGGGAGCGATCAAGATCGCCACCTTGGACTCGGTCCAGCCGAATTGGTCAATCGGGAAGAGTTTGAAGATCGCGAGCGGGAACCCGATCCCCATGAAGGTGACAAACGCGAGGATGAGGAACTGCGGGATCTGGCGCAGGCTGGTGGCGAAGTCCTTGAGGTTGAACTGGCCGTGCGCGGCTTCGTCATCGTGGTGTACCGGCTTGCTATCCGGGACGCAAAACGCAACCAGCAGGGCTGCCGCACCAAAAAGCACAGCTGCCAGGATCAAACCCGCCGCCTTCGAGCCAAACAGGTCGTTCGCGCCGCCACCAATCGGGAACGCGAGGGCAAGGCCGAGCATGTAGCAGAGGTTCAGGTAGCTCAGGCCTTCTTGGCGCTCATGGTCGCCGAGCTCGCTGCCCACGGCCACAAACAAAGCGGGCCAGAGCAACGCGGAACCCACGCCGTCGATGAGGCGAAGGACAAAGAAGATCGCAACCTCACCAAAGGCCGCGTTCATCATTGGGACAAAGAGGCTCAGGGTCGCCGTGCCCACCGAAAGGAGGGGCCCAATCAGCATGAGCTTCTTGGGGCCAATCCGGTCGGCAAGATGGCCAAACGGACCCTTGAAGACCGCCTCAGAAAGCAGAAAGCCGACGATGATGACGCCCACGAGGCCCTCGCCGAAGTGGCGCTCGTCCCGGAGGTAGAGCGGCATCGTCGACAGGTTCATTGTCGCGAGGGCGATTTCGCCGAGGAGCGCAACGAGGATAAGCCGAAGCACATTCCACCGACGCAAGATGGATATTGGCTTGGGGCTTCGCTCCGATGGACTCATACGGGTCCAACCATTGTACAGAAACTTGCAGGTCAGCGTTTGGGCTAGCGTAGGCCGTTCACGTACTGCAACAAGTTGAACCCAACGACGAGGATGGTGAGGTCAAGCGCGATGACGAGTCCACAGAAGACTGCGCCGACCGATCCCGCCATGTTTCCGGCGCGTCCCGACTTCGCGCCGAGATAGAATCCGATGCCCGCGACGACGATCGAAAGGTAGATGCCGAAGGGCGCACAGCACGCAAAGAGCGAGAAGCCTCCGAGCAGAAAGGCGGTGAGTGCCTGGTTCTGGGCGGTGTAGTTCTGGGGTTGAAAGGCTTGCTGGCCGGTATGGTAGGCGGCGAAGAGACCCGGAACTTGTCCTGCCGTGAGGCGCTGGTGGGTGATTGCGCTTTCTAGCCATGTGTGGGGGTGGATTCGTCCTTCCCTGGCCCATGCACTGAGGTCATTCAGGTCCGCAGGACCGTACTTGTTCCCGTCATCGCCGATGACGTAATAGGCCGACTCAGTTGGCTGCATGCTCGAAATAGGCTACCCAAACCTGCCGATTGAAGGCAGAAAGAAGGCCCAGCCACCTCCCATGCGAGGAGTGGCCGGGCCCTTCTTTGGTGCGATGGATGTTAGTTGGTGACCGGGTTGCCCGATTGATCGAGGATCACGCCACCGCCGCCACCGTAGTTGCGAGTGCCCCACTGGAAGCGAGCCGGGTTAAGGGTCGCATCAAGCTTGGTGTTCTTCGCGTGGGTGTCAGCGTAGGTGTAGTTCGAGTTACCGCCGAGCACGTTGCCCTGCTTGTTGAATCGGCTGGGCTGGATGTAGGCGAGGTGCGAAAGACCAGCAGCCGAAGCGGTCTGGCAGTTCGTGAGGACGACGGTCGCGGCAGCGACGGTCATCGCGTAGTACGACGGGAGACCGATTTCAGCAGCCACTTCACCCGCGTAGGGGGTAGTGAGACCGACGTTCAGCATGAACGCGTTGGTCGATCGGTGCGACTTGAAGGCCACGCCCGAAGCAGCCGAGCTGTCGTTGATACAAGCAGGAACGTCGGTGAGCGGAGCGAGCAGGATGGTGTTCGCGCCGTTGTCGACGACGGTAGCGTTCACCACGGTCGACGGGTCGATCGTTCGTCGCTTTCGCGGCATGAGCGCAGCGTTCGCGGTGTAGCTGAGTCGCGGAGCCTGGTTGTCCTGAACCGGGTTCTGGGTGACCTGGCCGCCCGGAGCGCCTGCGCCCCCGTTACCATTGATGAAGTTCGTCGGAGCGAGACCACCGATTCGGTCGGAAGGCGACACGAAGATCTGGAGGTTCTTGACGTACGGCATGATCATGCCCGACCAGTGGGTGTAGCCATTGTTCGAGTTGAGATCATTGTTGTAGTAGTAGGCCGACGGGTAGGTGTCGTCGTAGTCTCCGAGGTAGATCTGCATTGAGGTGCCGATCTGCTTCATGCTGCTGAGGTCCGAGCTCTTCTTCGCGGCTTCCTTCGCCTGCGCGAAGACCGGGAAAAGGATGGCGGCAAGAATTGCGATGATCGCAATGACGACAAGAAGTTCAATGAGTGTAAAGGCTTTCTTCATGGCAGTGGGTGTCCCCGACAGTCGGTAAGTTTCCGGCTGGACCCATTTCGGGATGGTTAAGAAACCGTTGTCTTAACCCAAGGTTCACGCGGCCTTAACTTGGAGGCCTTTGACCCACGCAAGGTTGCCGAACTTTCAGGCCCGCAGCAGGCCTCCTTTCATCAAGGGAATGAAGGGAAAAGACCGCTCGCTCACCGGAGTCACGATGATCCTCATGGGGGTGGGGGGAGCGATCCTCTATGGCTGGGCGCTCGACTTTGTCACCGCCCACTTCTGCATCGAATACTTCACCGAATGGCACCCCGATATCGGCGTGCCGCCGGTCGGCTGGATGATCGCGCTGGCGTGGGGCGTCGTCGCGTCGTGGCATGTCGGGCTGATCGGGGCGATCATCGTGACGACTGCCGCCCGATATGGGCAGCTCCCCAAGCTCGACGAGCGGTGGCTCGGACCCCGGCTCATGGGCGGACTTGCCGTTTGCTATGCGCTTTCCCATTCGATTGGCTGGGTGCGCCACTTCACGGTCATCCCCAACGATGACCCGGTTTACCACCGGCTCCAGACGTGCCTCTATATCCACAACGCGACCTATGCGACGACGGGTCTGCTCGCATTCGTCCTCGCCGGATGGGCCGTGGTCACTCGGTTCAACCTCGGGATGGCGGAGTCGCGGCGGTCGATCCTTGCGGAAATGAGATCGATGCTCCCTCCCGGCTCGGAGTGAGGTCGAGAATTGGGATTTGAGGCGGGGCGAGCCAGGATGGCGAGCCCCCAAAGGGGGTGGATCGACCGGGAAGGTCGATCCGGGTGGGCGGGAACGCGTCAACGGAAAAGTCCGCCAAACTCGCTCGCTCAAGCAGGGCTCACCAGCCCTTCGGCGTCCACATCGGCCAGGCCGCACACTTCCCTGCCGCGTCCTCGCTCACCTTCGCGCCCCACGCCCTGAAGTAGGGGGCAAAGTTGCGCTTCAACAGTGTGGAGAGTCGCACACAAAGCTCGTCCTGCTTCTCCTGCTCGTTCCGAGGCTGAGGGCCCGATTCGAACCCACGGAAGATCGTCGTGAAGGCCGACCACCCGAACTCCCGCTGAATCGCAGCGAGCATCGTGAGTCCGTACCAAGGGTCCTTGTCAAAGTATCGCTCCGCGCCCGGCTTGCTGCGGACGAGGTCGAGCCGCTTCTGGCGTTCGGCCTCATTCATCGCGCCGTGGGCGGTCGATTTGTCCCCGTTGATGACCTCCGCACCATAGAGGCTGAAGAGGTTGTTCGTCGTCTCGCCCCATCCGCTCCAGGTCCAAGCGGACTTCTGGAAGTTGTGGCCCATCTCGTGATAGAAGCCCCAAAGCGGCCCACCCGAATTGCCTCGGAGGACCTTTACATCCACGAACCGGGCACTGACGTCCTCCCACGTCATGATCGGGTAACCCGCGTGCATGTAGCCCGCCACGATCTGCCGGTCAACCTGATAACGTTGGTCGCCCCGGCCGTGCGGCACCGCGTAGAGGTCTTCGCAGTGGCGCACGACCTCATCCCAGTAGTCCGCGACCGCTTGCGGGTCGTCGAGGGTGCGGAGCACGTCGCTCGGAACGCTGACCACGCAATACTTGCCCGCGATTTCGCCCCAAGGCGCGGGGGCTTGGCGGCGGCGCGACCAATCGGAACGCGGCGTCACTCCAGCCTCAAAAACAGGGGCCTCGACCGATCCCGCGATCTTCACTTCGGCGGCAGGGACCGAGCCATCCGCCACAAGGTAGATCAGCCCTCCGAACGGATTGGCAACCTCAATGGACCGGCCTTCAATCGGCTTTTCGAGGGTGATGCTTGGCCATCGCTCCCACTTCTCGAGGTCCCAGTTGTCGTCGCGGTGTCCGCCGATCCGGGCTCGAACGCCCTTTCCTTCCCAGCTTGCGGGAATCTCGATGCGGACGACCTCACCGGGCGCGGCATAGCGTCCGGTGCTCATCCATCGTCGGGGGTTGGTCCCCACCTTCACGACCACGGTCTCGCGCTTCGCCTGGGCGGGGACCGCGCCGGGGAAGGTTGCCGCCGCGGGGTGGGCCTTCACCTTGTTCGGGGCCTGGCTGCGCCACATCGCATCGAACTGGCGAGCGGCGAGGCGAGCAAGGGGCTCCGAGCGGGTGGTCGGCTTCTCCTTTGTGGGGTTCACGTCGCCCGCGACGGGAATTGCCGCTTCCAGCTGCTTTCGGAACCCCGAGGCGAGGCTCAGCGAGTTGAACGCATCTTCTAGCGACGACGAGGCGGCGAGGAGGTCGGCCCCGCTCAGCGATCCCGCCTTCAGCATCCGCAGGGCGTCCCCGGCGTGGTCCGCCGCGACGGGGGTGCGAATCTTCCACTTCCCGCGGCCATCGCCATCGACGGTGCCGAGCCCGAGCGCGACGCCCATCGGGGCGACGACCTGCTGGGCCGACATGTCGAATTCAAACTTCTTGCCGGGGTTCAGCTGGGCCCAACCCCATCCCGGTCCGGAGACGATCAGCCCGCCGCCTGCCTTCACGTAGGCTCGCACCTTCTCCACCTCGTCGGGTCGATTGTCGAGGGTGCCCATGCCCAGGTTCAGCACCGCGACGCCCTCCAGGCTGTCACCCGGGCGCCAGTCCTTGTACTCGAGTCCGGTGGCGGCGGAGGTCGGGAAGCGGCCACCCGCGACCACTTTGCCACCGTTGCCGACCCAAAGAATCAGCCGATCGGCGACGGCCTGGTTGCCCGGATTGGAGAGCAACGCACCGTGGCCACAGACGATCACGCGCCCTTTTCCGTAAGTCGCGGCGGCAAGGATCGGCCGGTTCTGGCTCCCATCTTTGGCGCAGGCGAGGACCGTCGCCTCGGGCCCGAACGCGATGACGGTGCCGGGGAGGGCGCCGGGCGCAGAGAGGGGGACGGCATCGGGAACGGCGGGAAAGACGCGCTGACCGAGAAGGCAAATCGCGAGAAACATGCTGTTAGTTTAGAGGCTTTGCGCGGGTTGGATGGTTCGAGTTCTTTTGAATCGACTTTCGGCGAGGAAAATGCTCCCGCCCGCCCTGCTCGGCCATCGTGGCCTCGCCCCCCCATTGGATGCGGACCATCCAGGCCCGCATCACCGACCAACTACTCGCGCTCGAACCAGCCAGGCACCGCGTCGATCTTCGCCGCCAAACCCGCCGGTAACACGCATGTCTCACGGTGGCCCTGCGATGGCACCTTCAGACGAGGCTCACGACCCCCGCGCAGGCATGCCACCCAATCCGGCTCGCTGATCGCCGCTCGGCCGACCGCGACCAGATCCAGTCCATGCGCAAGAGCGGCATCCACATCCGCCGCCGTCTTCACCCCACCCGCCGCCATCAGCGGCAGCCGACCGCCGAGGTGCCGAACCAGCCGGTCGATCACTGCCTCGTCGCCGTCGCCACGAAGCGACTTCTGGTCAATCTTCCCTAGCGAAACATGCAGAAAATCGAGGCTCCGCGCGCAAAGGGCGTCGATCAGGCGCTCGGTGCGAGGGAGATCGATGCCCCCTGGCTCGGCCTCCTCGGGCGAGAACCGGTAGCCGACCACGAAGGTCGGCCCCACCGCCGCGCGGACCGCATCGACGACGGCGAGCGGGAACGCAAACCCATCCGGCCCCCATTCGTCTTGCCGCAGGTTGGTCGCGGGACTCACGAACTGCTGGAGCAGGTAGGTGTTCGCGCCGTGGATCTCGACACCATCAAAACCTGCCTGCTTGGCCCGGCGAGCGGCGTCACCAAAGGACTGAATGACTTCATGAATTTCCTCTTCGGTCATCGGCGAAGGGGTTTCTGCGGTTGGACGGTCGGCCTTCACGTCGCTCGCGGAAAGCACCTTTCCACACAGGCGAGAAGGGGCCATCCGGCCGCCGTGGTGAATCTGGAGTACCGCCATCGAACCGCCATCGTGAATTGCCTGGGCGGCCGCGGCGAGCGAGTCGAGCTTGTCATCCGCATCCGCTCCCCATTGCCCGTCAAACGCCTTGCCGGTCGGGTGGACATAGCAAGCGGCGGTGATGATCATTCCAAAGCCGGTTTGGGCGCGGTGCCGAAGGTAGTCAAGCTCGTCGTCGGCAATCGTCCCGTCGTCGTGGCTCGAATAGGTGGTCATTGGCGCAAGGACGAGCCGATTTGGCACCTGCATCGGAACCCCAGCGGCGGGCGAACCAAGTGAAAAGGGAGCGAACATCACGTCCCATCCTACGTCCTGATGTCGTAGGAAATCATGACTTGAAAGGATTCCGCTGGTCGCCCATGCTGAAAACATGGCCAAACCGACGGTCTACGAAGGGTCCGCGCAACCAATCCATACTTTTTTGGGTAGATTGAAAGGGATGACCAAGATGGCAGCACCGATCACCGCTATGTCTCACCTCAAGCGAGGGATGCATGCGCGAATCGTGGCCATGCGAGAGTGCCCGTGCGAGCTCCAGCGCTTCGCCGAGATGGGCCTCACCGAGGGTGTCGAGTTTCATGTGGTGAAAGTCGCTCCTTTCGGCGATCCGGTCGAGATTGAAGTTCGCGGTTATCGACTCTGCCTTCGACGGAAGGAAGCCTCGTGTTTCGAGGTTGAAGTCCTCTAATTGAGCCGCCCGCTTGTCGCCATTGTCGGCAACCCCAACGCGGGTAAAACCAGCCTTTTTAACTCCCTCACAGGCTCCCACCAGAAGGTCGGCAACTATCCCGGCGTGACCGTTGAGAAGGCGGAAGGCGTCTGCCGCCTTGAGTCGATGACGGTCGACATGGTCGACGTTCCTGGCCTATATTCGATGAACCCGGTTTCGGAAGACGAGCGGGTCGCCGCGCGCGTCGTCCACGGCAACCTGGAAGGCGAGCAAGAACCCGACCTCCTTGTTTGCGTCATCGACGCCAGCGCGCTCGAACGTAACCTCTTTCTCTTCACTCAAATGGCCGAGGTGCAGCGCCCCACCCTGGTCGCTTTGACGATGGTCGACCGGCTGGAATCGAAGGGCCTTTCGGTTGACGTGCCCAAGCTTTCCAATCTGCTCGGCACCGAGGTGGTGGTTGTCGAGGGCCACAAGTCGCGCGGACTCGAAGACCTCAAGCAGGCGATCCAGCGCAACCTCGAGGAGCCAAAAATCCCCTCCGAGGTCGCGCCGCTGCCGACTGCGCTGGAGGCCAAGGTTTCATCGCTCCGCGAAAGCCTGCAACGTTCGGGCATGGACGTTTTGCGCAGCGAGGTCCGCCACACCCTGCTGCTCACCGAACCCGAGTTCGTCGCCACGATTGCGGCTTATCCGAGCTTGAACGACGAGTTTCGCGCCGCCCGGAAGGAGCTGGAGAGCCTCGGCATCGCCCGCCCGGCGGTGGAATCAAAAGCACGCTATGACTGGGCGGAGATGGTCAAGCGGGCGACGATCCGCGAAGAGGGCCCGCGAACGAAGAGTCTCACCGACCGGATCGACGGCGTCCTCACCAACCGGGTCTTTGGGTTCGGCGTTTTTGTCGGCGTCATGTACGTCGTCTTCCTGAGCATCTACACCTTCTCAAAGCCGCTCATGGAGTGGATCGACAACGGTTTTGGCGCGATCAGCGGCTGGGTTGAGCCTAAGCTCGCCGGGGTGCCGATGCTGCAGTCGATGGTGGTTGACGGCCTGATCAAGGGCGTGGGCAGCGTGATGGTGTTCCTGCCTCAGATCCTGATTCTGTTCTTCTTTATCGCGGTGCTCGAGGGCACCGGGTACCTTGCGCGCGCGGCGTTCCTCATGGACCGGCTGCTCGGATGGTGCGGACTCAACGGCCGCGCGTTTATTCCGCTGTTGAGCTCGTTCGCGTGTGCAATTCCGGGCATCATGGCGGCGCGGGTCATGCCCGACCAGAAGTCACGCCTCGCGACGATCCTCGTTGCACCGCTCATGTCGTGTTCGGCCCGACTCCCGGTCTATCTGGTCATCATCTCCACCTTCATCGAGCCGCAATTTGGCGCCCTTTGGGCCGGGGTCGCGCTGTTTGCGATGCACCTCATTGGCCTCGTGCTCGCGATCCCGATCATCTGGTTCTTGAACCGAAAGATCCTCAAGGGCCGCCGACTTCCCTTCCTTCTGGAGCTACCGCCGTACCAATGGCCGCGGCTCAAGGACATCTGGATGACGATGTGGTTCCGGGGCAAGGTGTTTGTCCAAACCGCAGGAACGATCATCGTGGTGATGTCGATCTTCATTTGGGCGGCCACCTATTTCCCGCGGCTCAGCCCCGCCGCCGAGGCCAAAATCCGCGCCACCGTCCCCGCCGAACAAGCCGATGCCCGCGTGCAATACGCCCAACTTGAACAGTCCGCCCTCGGACGCTTCGGCAAGGCGATTGAGCCGGTGTTTGTGCCCGCCGGGTTTGACTGGCGAATCACGACTTCGATCCTCGCCGCCTTCCCCGCCCGCGAGGTCGTGGTTCCTTCAATGGGCATCGTGTTCTCGCTTGGAAAGGACGTGGAGGGCGAGGATTCCAAGCTCCATTCTGCCTTACGCAAGGCAACCTGGCCCGATGGCCGCCCGCTCTTCACGCCGTGGGTTGGCGTCGGGCTGATGGTGTTCTTTGCGCTTTGCTGCCAATGCACGTCCACGCTTGCGACGATCAAGAGAGAGACCAACACGTGGAAATGGCCCACCTTTGTGTTCGTTTACATGACGATCCTGGCCTACGTTTTTGCGGTGGGCATCCACCAGCTCGCCCGATGGCTCGGAAAAGCCTGAGATTTTTTACAGGGGTTGTCACAAACTGGTCGCCTCGTGCTGATAGAGAGGTGGCTGTGCACTAAAGACTTCCAAGGCAACAAAGGACGCAACCCAAGAGGCACAACCTCTCCTCTCCTTCAACCCCCCGGCAACACGGGGGTTCTTTTTTTGTCAGCCTTCCTCCTTCGCGACGCAAAGTCCAAACATCACCGACCAGGCACAAAGGGCCAGCACGAGGAGACCGAAGCTCTTGACGTTTAGGACATTCACCCCGAAGGCGATTGCTGTCGCCGAGGTGACAGACACGATCCCGCCGAACCAGCCGGTGACGCGGGTGAGCTTCTTGCCCTTGAATAGCTCGGAGGAGACGGTGGCGATCATCGCCATCGCGGCGAGCAGGAACACCTTGTCGAGGGTGCGATTGAAGGCAAAGAAGGCGTGAATCATCGAATCCGCAGCGGTGAGGTCGGTGCCGTTTTCAGTCGCCCGGACCGCGATGCTGGGCACGACAAATCCGTTGATCGTGCCCGCGAAGAAGGCGGCGATCATGCTCATGCCGCCGGTGACCTGAGCCATCAAGCGCACCGGCTCAGACTTCAGCTTTACCGCAAGCGAGGCGAAGAGACCAAAGGTCCAAAGGCCGATCAGGGCAAGGGCGACGCCGTGCATCGTGTTCATTGGGCCCGCCATCTTTGCGATCTTCTCGATGGACCCGCCCACGGGATGCATCGCGACCGCCAGGATCGAAAGAACGCTTCCGAGCACGAGCGACCAACCAGCGAGACGAGGGGAAAGGGTTGTCATGCGGCGATTCTCCCCTCGTGCCGCCCCTAACAACTATACAAATCGCCCTTGACTGTATAGTTCAGATTATGAATCGTGAGATTTACGGTGCCCATCCCCGGCTCAGGCTCCGCCGCGCGCTCATCCAGACCGCGACGGAGGTGAGGTTCGATGCGATCACCGTCCAACAGGTGCTGGACCGCGCGGACGTCTCAAGAGGGACGTTTTATGCGCACTACCGGAACCTCGATGACCTGTTTCTCGGGTGTTTGCAAGACCTCACGGACTACCTGCTCGGCGAGTGGCGGAAGGCGCTGCTTCGGAGGATTACGCACCACGGCGAACTCGGATTTATGCGCCCCATGCTCGCCCACGTGATCTCCCACCGCTGGCTGTGGGATGCGCTGCGTGGCACGCGGGCGGAAGCGATTCTGCTGGAGAGATTGGATTGGCTACTCCGGCGGTGGGTGAGCCAAGACATGCGGCGGCTGGGCCGTCCGGTCCATGGTGTGGAATTGGCTACGCTGGTCGGCGGTTTGAAGTCGCTCGTGGTCTTCGCGGGAATCGGTCCGGAGCCGGTGGAGCTGAGCGATGCGGTAAGGGTCGTCCAGGGTCTCGCGCGACAATTTGGCGGGCCATGGATGCCCGCCGTGCCAAAATAGGCCAGTGATGGATGCGGTTCAACCCCAATCGGAGGCCCCGGCGATGCCGTGGCATGTGACCGCGTTCTACCGGTTCCAGCCCTTCAATGAGGCCGACCTCCCTGCGATGAAGGAGCGACTCCGCGAGGTCATGGAGGCTTCGGGCGTGCTTGGGTTGGTGATCCTTGCTCCGGAGGGCTTCAACGGGACCGTCGCCGGACCCACTGACGGGATCGAAGCGTTAAAGGCGTTTGTGCAAAGCTGGGTGGAGGATGCGCCGGTCCGGTTCAAGGATTCGTTCTCGAACGAAGCGCCGTTCCACCGCGTGAGCATTGACCTTCGCAAGGAGATCGTGGGTCTCAAGCGCACCGACCTCGCCCCCGAGGCGGAAGACAACCGCCACCTTTCGCCGGCCGAGTGGCACGCGATGCTCCTGAGCGACGAGCCAAAGATCATCATCGACACCCGCAACGACTACGAGACTAAGATTGGCAAGTTCCGAGGCGCGATCGACCCAGGGATCAAGAAGTTCTCCGATTGGAAGACCTACCTCCAGTCGACCGACCTCCCCAAAGACATCCCGGTGATGATCTATTGCACGGGCGGGATCCGGTGCGAAAAGGCGATCTTGGAGATGGACGAGGAGGGCTTCCAGCGCGTGGTTCAGCTTCGCGATGGCATTCTCGGCTACCTCGCGGAGTATCCCGACGGCGAGTATGAGGGTGAGTGTTACGTCTTTGATGATCGGACGGCGGTGGACGCCCACCTCCAACCTTCCGCGCTGTATTCGACGTGCCCGGGCTGCGGGCTCGCGGGTGACCGGGCCTACACCTGCGAGTGGTGCGGCGACGAATTCAAGGTTTGCGCCGAGTGTGAGCCGAAGTGGAAGCGGCACTGTTCGAAGACGTGCCGCGACCGCGTGTTGCGACGCGATCGGAAGAAGGCTTGACGTCGGTCTCTGCGCTTAACAGCGCGTGCTGTAGGGCCGGTCACCCCCCTGTCTCCGCCCGCGCCTCGCCCTCGTCGCTTCGCTCCTTCGCCCAGAGACAGGGGGATAGGGCGGCCGCCCTCGACTCCGAGCTGGTCGTGAGTCCAAGAATGAGCATGGTCAGAACCAAGGTCGGCTCCCGTTTCCCCAGCCTCGAGGGCGGAACAGTCCCCTTGGTCACCCTATCGTCAGCGAGCGGGCGGGTGTCGACTGCGATTGGTTCATCAGACGCCGATCGAGGGCGAACCGGTCCTAGGCTCCTATTGTCGCCCGCGCGTGATGGGGTGCCGGCTGCGATTGAATCGGCAGACGCCGACCGAGGGCGGAGCCGAGCGCAGCGAGGCGAGGGATTGGCCTCGGGCGAGGTCGGCGTCAAGTAACCTTCACCCCGTGCCCCACCAGAACCGTGTGAACCCGTTCGGCGAGCTCGTCGCCACCCCCCAGCGCGGCGCATGGTTCGGCAACAAGGGCGTTCTCCACAACGCCAAGGGCGCCCTCGTGCGCGCCTACGGCTGGAAGGCGTGGATCATCTGCGAGCTCAACTACAAGGACTGGCGCAGGCCGCTCCTCCAGCCGGGGCGGTACACCGAGCTCTTCTTCATGGACGAGGCGACCGCGATGGCGGCGGGTCATCGGCCGTGTCACTTCTGCCGGCGACCCTCGGCCCGGCAGTTCAGGGAGCTGGCGGGGTTCACGCGGGTCGGCCCACTCGACGACCAACTCCACCTTGAGCGAACGGGTCCTCGTCCGCGGGTGGCGGACGTCGCCAGCCTCCCGACCGGCGCCTTCGTGGAGATAAACGGCGAGGCTTTCCTATGGTGCGATGGGGAGCTGCTTCGATGGAGCTTTGATGGCTACAACCGCACAGGAATTGACGCGCAAAACGTCAAAGACGCCCGGCTCATCACTCCGCCGACGACCGTGGAGGTCCTGCGCAAGGGCTACCCGGTCCAGATCGACCCCAGGCGAGTCTGAAGCGAACTTCGGCGGCTTTCCTCCGTCATTAGCTCAAGATGTCATTACTCTCGCTTGCAGCGTGGGCGCTTGTTGCTGGCCAAGGCGGCCCGACGAGCGGCCCCTTTGTTCCCGAAGCCGCCTATGCCCGTCCGCGCAACCGAGTCGCCTCCGACAAGGCGATCAAGATCTACTTCCTGCGCACGAGCTTCGAAAACGATGCCGATCCCACCGTCTCTCGCCACACCGAAGAGGCGATCCAGGGCGTCGGGCGCGACCTCGACAAGTACTTCCAGATTCAATCCTATGGCCTCATGCGCGTGGACAAGTTCGAGGTCTCACCGGTCATCAAGCTGAAGGACAGCAAGCTCTATGAGCTGACCGACGCGAGCGGCAAGGAGACCCCGACCCAGGGGCGGCGCAACCTGATCCGAGATGCGATCTCGACCGCGAACACGCAGCTCAGCCGCACCCTCGCCAAGGAGTTCGACTTCATTTGTGTCCTCGTGAACGAGTCGCCGACCAAGGGGCGGCTCCAGAAGGCCAACACCGCCGCTTATGCGACGGGCCCGCAGAACTCCATCTTTTTTGCCCGTGCCCCGCGCTGGACGGTGTTCTCCCACGAGATCGGCCACAACTTCGGGTTTCCGCACGCATGGTCGGTGAGCCCGAAGGCGGGCGACCAGGTTCCGCCGAAGCCCGACGACCGCACCTTCCGCGAGTATGGCGACCCGGGGTCGCCGATGGGGCGGGGCATGAACTCCTACTCGATTGTCGAGAAGTACCGGATGGGCTGGATCGGAAGTTCGCCTTCCGATGCGCGCTATATCCAGCGCCTTTCGCCGGGAAACCTGCGGTTCATGGCCTACGACCAGGCGAACGCCAAGGGCCTCGTCGGCGGCTACCTTGAGGGCGACTTTGGCATCGCTGCGAAGGAGCTCGTGGGTCGCAATGACGACGGCGACAAGCTTGCCGAGATGCAGATTGCCGAGAATCCCGGTCCCAGCCGGCTGTGGCTCTCCGTGATCTCGCGGGGGAACTATGCGCAGGGCGCGATGCCCGACCTTGACAAGCCGATCCTTGTCGCCCACCTTTCGTCGCTGACACCGAACGCAACCGGCCCTTCTCGCGCGACGATGACGGTGAGCCTTGATCTGAAGCCGGGCGGTCAGGCCCGGACTCGCGAGCGGATGGAGGACCGAGGACTTGGCGTCGGCGAGTCGAGCTCGATCACGCTGAAGGACGGTCGGGTGCTGAAGATCAGGTTTGCTGGGTTTGATCCGGTGAGCAAGATGGCGAGTGTCGAGGCCGTGTTCGCGGGTTCTCGTCCGTAGTTTAGGATGGCCCCCTCTCGCTGTCTGCTGTTCCCGAGTTGGTGAGCGGGTTAACGCGTGCTATGGCGCAGCTTGTCCCCCTGTCTCTGCCCGCTGTCCCCGAGGTAGTCAGTGGGCTAAAGCGTGCTATGGGGCAGGCGGCCCCCCTGTCTCTGCCCGCTGTCCCCGAGGTAGTCAGTGGGCTAAAGCGTGCTATGGGGCAGGCGGCCCCCTGTCTCTGCCCGTCCTCGCCCTCGTCGCTTCGCTCCTTCGCCCAGAGACAGGGGGTGAGGGCGGTCGCCCTCCTAGGGCCTTTATATGCCCTGCGCTGACTGAACTGGGGGGGCAGGCGGCAGCTTGATCCCCGCGACCGGGCGGAGCCCCGGCTTGCCGGGGTGAGGGTTTGGCCCGGGCGGGCGCGGGTCGCCTCCACTTCAAAATCCGCCCGCCCAACACCACCAGGCCACCCAAAAGCCCCCGAATCTGAACAGTTCCTGAACACAAGCCCAATCTCGTCGAAAAGGACTAGTCCTCAAGTTACAGTGCTCCTTGAGGGGAGGCTGTCTCTCCTCAAATTCGTTTGGAGAGGAGACTCTATGAAAGTCATTCATTATGCCAGCCTGTCTGTCGGGCTGCTACTCATCCTGGCCGCTGCCGCGCCGGCGGTCCCCGTGATCGCCCTGTCGACGAGGGACCAATTGGTGTCCTTCGATTCATCCACGCCGGGCACCTTGTCATCGGCCGTGTTCATCTCGGGCCTGAGTGCCAACGAGAGCCTCGTCGGGATCGACTATCGACCCGCCACGGGCGAACTCTATGGCCTCGGTTCGCAGGCGCGCCTTTACAAGCTCAACGCCACCACCGGAGCCGCGACGTTTGTCGCAGGTCTGACCACGGCGGGCGGATCGCCGCTCGCCCTCAACGGGGTCGAGTTTGGCGTGGACTTCAATCCGGTCCCCGACCGGATGCGAGTCACGAGCAACCTGGGCCAAAACCTCCGGATCGACGTCACCACGGGCATCACGACGGTGGACTTGAGCCTTAACGGCGTGGGAACCCATGTGGTCAGCTCGGCCTACACCAATAGTTTCGCGGGGGCGACCAGCACCACGCTCTACAACATCGAATCGCAGCTGGACCTGCTGACGATCCAGAATCCGCCGAACAACGGGACCCAGGTCTCGGTCGGCGCGTTGGGGTTGGATGTCACCGCCCTTGCTGGGTTCGACATCCTCACCGTGGGAAGCACGAACACCGCCTATGCTGCACTACAGCCCGCGGGTTCGCAAGGTTCGCGGTTCTACACGATCGACCTGACCACCGGCGCGGCAACCCTCGTCGGCGCGATCGGAGCGAACCAAAGCTCGGATTCCCTCGCGATTCGGGACATCACGGTCACGCCCGTGCCGGAGCCTACCGTCATGGTGAGCCTTGGCCTCGGTGCGATGGCGCTACTGCGGCGACGTCGCCGCTCATAACTGCAGTCGGGCCGGCGCGAGCCGGCCCGATTCACCCCTGCACGGGACGAACTTCGATCCCAAATCCATACTCGCCGCCGAGCTGGGCCGCGGGGTGCAGCGATGCCACCGCGACCGCCTCTTCGAGGCTGTCTGCCTCGACGATGAAGAACGCCCCGAGCTGGAGCGGCGAATCCACAAACGCCCCTTCCGTCACCACCGGACCGGACGCTGATGGACGGATGGAACGCGCCTCCGAAGGGGCCACGAGGCCGTATTCCATCGTCACCTTGCCGGTTGCGCGGAACGGGCCGAGAAGGTCGCCACAGCGGGCCAAAACCTCTCCCTTCACCGTGTCGGGAAGGGCGTCAAACCGAGCGATGTCGAGGTAGCCAAGGCACAAAAAGGTCACTCGCCGAGCCTACCAGGCACGAGTTTCTCCAGGAACTCGCGGTCATCCCAGCCTCGGCTGCCCGTCGATCCCCGGCCCATGCGCACGACGACCATGTTCTCGGACGGGATGATGTAGAGCCGCTGCTTGCCTGCGCCCGCCGCCATCCGGAAGCCGTTGCCAACCGCGGTGCCGCGCGCCCGCATCATCTGCATCTCGTCATCCACGCCGAGCCAAAAGCTCATGCCATACGCCGGGTTCGATGTCGTCGGTTGGTAAAGCTCCTTCATCAGGGTAGCGTCGATCAGCTGCTTGCCCTTCCACTTCCCTTCGAGCCGGACGAACTCGCCAAACGTCGCCCAATCCCGGGGCCGGATGTAGCCGCCACCCGCGAGCTGCGGCTTGCCGTCGGCGCACCTCATGCGGTAGTCCACCTTGATCCCGAGCGGGTCGAGCACGCGCTTGGCGAGGTAGCTCTCCCACGTCTGGTTTTTCAGCTTCGCCTCGATCAGCGCGCCAAAGATGTTGAACGGGTTGGGCCCGTAGGCGAACTTTGTGCCCGGTTCGGCGATCGCGCGGACCTTCTTGGCGTCCTCCCATCCGAGTCGGGTGCCGCCGAGGTTGTCCTCCCCCGCGTCGCGCGGCGCCTGGCGTTGGGCGAGGCCCATCGGCTGGAGGCCGCAGTTCAACGAGAGCAAGTTGCGCACCGTGATCTTCGACTTCAGCGGGTCGGACTTCCACTCGGTGAAGGTGTCCGCGGCTTTCTCGTCGTAGGTGAGGAGTCCGTCCGTTGCTGCCGCCGCCGCGACCACTCCGCAGAAGCTCTTCGACCCGCTCGCCATCATGAGCAGCTTTTCGGGGTCGGCGCCGCTCGCATACTTCTCGAACACGACCTTGTGGTTGACCATCACGATTACCGCCTGGGAGTTGAACTTTTCGGCGTACGCCCATGCGGAGTCGAAGTCGGGTCCACGAGAGAGGAGGAGCGTCAAAATCGGGGCAAGCATGTCCCGAGAGACGAGATTGCGGCCGCAGAGTTCAGTCCGAAAGAGGCCCGAGCGCCTCGGCAAGCTGCCTGAACAGGCTTTCGGGATGGGCGTGGATGATCTTGATCTCCGGCTGGGCGGTGCGGAAAGCTGCTGAGATCGCCTCGCGGCTCGCAGGCTCGACTCCGCCACCGATCACCAGCGCGTCCCAGGTGCCCTCCGATAGAGAGAGGGCCTCCTCGTCGGTGGAGACCCCTGTTGCGTCGTAACCCTGATCCCGGAGCCGCTGGATCACCGAGGCCAGCAAACCCGGATGACGCCCGACGACAAGAACCCGAAACAGAGGTGAAGTCATGCCCTTCCTACGCCGGACTTCCGCTAATCTGGAGGCGATGATCCCGCTGATTGCCGCCCTCGTTCTCGCCGGTCCCGCCATGCCCTATCTCGGCGGCGACCCCAGCGAGATCCCCGAAGTCGAGGCCACCGGCGGCAAGTTCAAGGTGAACGGCAAGGCGGTCGACCCCATCGAGGCGATGAAGGCGGCGGGCTGGACCGCGGTCAGACTGCGCGTTTGGAACCAGCCGAAGGCCGGATTTTGCGACAAGGCCCACACCCTCGCGATGGCGAAGCGGATTCACCGCGCGGGGCTGAAGCTGATGATCGACTTCCACTATTCAGATGATTGGGCCGACCCCGCCAAGCAATACAAGCCTGCCGCATGGGAGAAGCTCGGGTTCGAGGACCTGAAGAAGGCGGTCCACGACTACACGTTCGACGTGGTCAAGGCGCTTGTTGACCAAGGGACGCCTCCCGACGTTGTCCAGCCCGGCAACGAGGTCACCAACGGCATGCTTTGGCCCGATGCGCGGCTGAACATCAACACCGATGGATGGGACAAGTTCATGGCGCTCAACCGCGCCGCGATCAAGGCCATCCGCGAGGCGAGCAGCAAGCGGCAGCCGAAGATCATGATGCACATCGACCAAGGCGGTCGAAATGTGGTCTCGCGCTACTGGTTCGACATGTACTTTGCGCGCGGGGGCGAGGCCGATATTCTGGGCCTGAGCTACTACCCGTTCTGGCACGGCACCCTCGCCGAGCTGAAGGCGAACCTCGATGACCTTGCAAGGCGGTATCGGCGCGAGGTGCTCATCGCGGAGACCGCCTATCCGTATCTCGGCTGGAACGACGTCACCAAGCGGTACGACCCCGATGCGGTACCGATTTCGAAGTTCAAGGCGACGCCGACCGGCCAGCGGGATTACCTTCGCGAGCTCCTGCGAGTGGTCCGGGGTACGGCGGACGGTCGCGGGGTTGGGGTGCTGTGGTGGGCACCGACGTGGATCGGCGAACCGGGCCGCAAGGGCGGCTGGGAGCGGTACACGCTGTTCGAGAATGGATCGGGCGAGGCCCTGCCGGGGTTCTTCGCGTTCGGCGGGGGTTAGGGCTTGTCGCCGTGTTGAGGCCGATTGGTCGAGGCACCGTAATCCGTTGGCTGGTGGTCTCCGTCGGCGTGTCCGGAATCTGCGAAACTGCCTCCGAGGGAAGGACCGCCGAAGTCCGTTGGCTGGTGGCGGACTCGTGTACGGAATCTGCGAGACTGCCTCCGAGGGAAGGACCACCCCAGTCCGTTGGCTGGTGGCGGAGCAGCCTTGGTATTGCAGGTCAGCAATGGGACCTGGGCAACCCAGTCCGTTGGCTGGTGGCATTGACGGCGCTGCCTCCAAGGGAAGGACCACCCGAGTCCGTTGGCTGGTGGCGGAGCAGCCTTGGTTCTGCAGGTCAGCACTGGGACCTGGTCATCCAAGTCCGTTGGCTGGTGGCATTGGCGGGGCTACCTCCTAGGGAAGGACCACCCAAGTCCGTTGGCTGGTGGCGGAGCCGAGCGAAGCGAGGTGAGGGCCAGGCACCGGGACCAGCCAATGGACCCCTCGCAAACCTCACTCAGGAACAGGACCAGCCATTGGCCCCCGGCAGAAACCTCCACGAAGGAAAGAGACCAGCCAATGGACCCTTCGCAAGCCTCACTCGGAAAAGGGACAACCCAGATCCTCCAAAAGAGCCCAAACCGTCAAAGGGGAAAAAGGGAAAAGTGGTGCCCAGGAAAGGACTCGAACCTTCACTCCCTTGCGAGAACTAGTACCTGAAACTAGCGCGTCTACCAATTCCGCCACCTGGGCACAGGTGAACGAAGAATCTACCTCAGGCCGCGGTGACTAGGCAAGGCCCAGCCACTTTCGGATGCGGTAAACCGTCGTGTCGCGGTTGAGCTGGGCAATCGCACGGGTGAGCGGAACGCCCTTCGGACACACCTTCACGCAGTTCTGAGCGTTGCCACAGCCGGTGATGCCGCTCTCGCCCGTCATCTGGTCGAAGCGGTCCTCGCGCAGGGTCTGTCCGACCGGGTGGAGGTTAAACAGCAGGGCCTGGGCAAGCGCGGCCGGGCCGATGAACGGCGACTTGTCGTTCACCTGCGGGCAGGCTTCCATGCAACATCCACACGTCATGCAGCGCGAAAGCGCATAGCGAAGCTGGCGAACGTGGTCGTCCTGCGGGGCAGCCATGCCGAGGTCATACGAGCCGTCGATCGGCACCCATGCCGACATCTTGATGAGGTTGTCGAACATCTTCGAGCGGTCAACGACGAGGTCGCGGACCACCGGAAACTTCTTCATCGGCTCAAGGGTGAGCATGTAGGTGTCACCGACAAGGTCGGCGACTTCTTCGATGAGCGCGGTGCATGCCTGGCGGATCATGCCATTGATGTTCATCGTGCAGCTACCGCAGACTTCCTCAAGGCAGGCGGCCTCCCAGCTCGGGGGCGTGGTGTCCTTGCCCTCGGCGGTGACCGGATTCTTTCGAATCTCCATGAGCGCGGAAATCACGTTCAGCTTGTCTTTATAGGGAATCTCATAGGTTTCCCAATAGCTGCGGCCCTTTGGATCGGCCTGGCGGAGAATCGTGATCCGAATCTTGCTACCCACGGTGATCGCCGTATTCATGCTAAAACATTCTACGTGGGGAGTCCCCCGAATTGCTGAAGGTTCACCCATCCAAGACCCTCGTTTGCGCCCTTTTTCTCGTCGGAACCGCCACTCTTACCGGCTGCCGACATTCCAAGGTGGGCCAGCTACGCCAAGAACTCGAGTCCGTCCAGGCGAGAATCAAGAGCAAATACGGCGTCGAAAAGCCGGTTGACCTCGTTGGCGAGCGCATTCCCGCGAAGGACAACGGCGTGGCGATGCTCGCCGCCGCAATGCGGGTGGGGCGAGGCGACAACAAGATGTTCGACGCGGAGGCGCTGTATCTCAGCCCAAGGTCGAACCGCCAATCGCCGGAATACCTTGAGGCCGAACGCCTCCTCAAGCCGAAGTTCGACAAGCTCATGGAGGCATCACGGGCCAACTGTTGGCGGACGATGTCCGACCTCGCGACCCCCATCACGACGAACTATCCCGAGCTCTCGCAGGCGCGGCTCGGCGTCCGGCTGCTGATCACCCGAGCCCGACAGTCCGCTTCCCGAGGCGATGTCACCGCCGCTTGGTCGGACTTCACCGCTGGCTACCGGCTCGCTAAGCTGCTTTCCAATAGTCCGTCCATTGAGGGCGTCCTCACCCAGATCGACTGCTGGTCGATGGTTTTGCGAGGCTTCGAGATCCTGCTTCCGCTACGGGACAAGTTCCCCGACTACCAGGCCCTATTGGAGTCGGTCCCCGACGAGCTTGATTGGCGGACCGCGCTCAAGTTCGAATACACGTCGGAAATGGCCTATCGCGAGACGCTGCGCCGGAACGGGGTGCGGCCGATTCTTGCTGTTCTCCAATACGTCCCCGACACCGTGAAGGAGGCCGACCTTGTGCCTTCCGAGTTCACCCGCGACGAGTGGATCTACACGAACTTCATCTACCTGGGGCAAAAGTGGGAAGAGACCCTTGGCTGGGCGAACGAGAAGGGCATCACGATGGACGAAGTCCGACGACGGTGGAAAAAGACCGACGAACACGTCCGCAGCCAGCCCGACCGGCTTCGGATCGCGGGCGCGGTCTTCCCTTCCCTCTCCGATGTATTCATTTCGCTGATGCGGTTCTCAGCCCAGAAGGCGGCGACGCGCGGCTTGGTCCGAGTCGTGGCATTCCAGGGCAAAAACGGCCGGTGGCCGAATCCCGGCGAGATCGAAGTGGGCACCGATCCGTTCATGAATCAGCCGCTCCGGGTGGCTTATGGCGACGGGGCGTGCGTCGTTTATTCGCTCGACATCAATCGGCAGGACGACGGTGGCTACGACAGCACGGGCTCGACGTCAATCGACACGACCGCGGTCTATCCGCCCGACCTGCGCCGTCGCCGGTTCAGGAACCAACAAGCTCCTTCGACCGCGCCCCAGGGCCGGTAACTACCCCTTCGTTGATGGCGGTTTGAGGCCGAATCGACGTTCAGTCTCGGCAAGCGCCGCGCTCATTCGCGCCTCGTGCGGGCCACCAAGCCGAATGAACGGGATGCCGCGCGATTCGAGCCGCTCCACGAACCACTCGTGCATTTCCATCCGGATATGCTCACCATCCCTTGTTCCATCTTGCACAAAACCGAAGTCGGGCATGGTCAGAAGATAAAGGTCGGGGCGGCTCCGGTAGCCGATCTCGTTCACCTCTGGCGAGTCATGGCCGACGTACCGCCGGTGCCAAATCGTGGTGGCGAGGGCGTCGGTGTCGCAGATGAGGACCTTGTTGGCCCGCCGGGCGGCGGCGTCTTCGCGCTGCTGCTGGGTCGTTGCCACGGTGATGAAGTCGTCGGTTCTCCACTCGTCGGTCTTCGCGAGGGAGTATTCGCGGCCATATTCCGGCACCCATTCGGTCTGAAACGTCTTCGCGAGGGCTTCCGCAAGGGTGGTCGTGCCGCTGGATTCAACCCCGATGGCGACAATCCGCTTGACAAAATGAGCCCGAACGCAAGGCTCTAGGAACTCGAGGTGGTCGAGCGGCGACTGCCGGATCCGCGTCGCTGAAATCGGCACCCTGAGGCGATCCGGGTCCACGAAAACGTGCTCCGCGCCCATCGCGGCGGCATAGCCCGGCCCGTAGTCTTCGCTCGTGAAGACGAGGTCCGGTCGCCGCCCGAGGATCTCCACCGTCCGCGCCGCCCAGGGGCCCGGTTCGTCCGGGAGGTCGTCGGGCGTCACCACCACCCGCACGGAAGGATGAATCTCCTGGAGCCATGCCTGCCGCAGCGCACCCGCAATCTCCTGGGATGGGTGCTCGCAGATGATGACGGTCAAGTCGCTCGCCGCTGATGCGGTGTCGATCAGCAGTTTGTGCCCGCGATGGGGCGGATAGAACTTGCCGATGACGACGCCAGTCTTCACTCCTTGAGTTTATCGTCCCCGGTCATCCCCGCGATTCCGGTTAAAATGCCCACATGGTCTTTACCGCGATTTATGCCCTTGCTCGTCTCCAAGCCAGCCCCGCCG
This sequence comes from Armatimonadota bacterium, assembly GCA_018268355.1. Classification (GTDB taxonomy): domain Bacteria; phylum Armatimonadota; class Fimbriimonadia; order Fimbriimonadales; family Fimbriimonadaceae; genus JAFDWR01. The sequence goes on from JAFDWR010000002.1 coordinate 176,414, forward strand.
ACCTGCTGCGAGCGGCCGCCCGAAAAGAGCTTGGCGTCATCGAAGACAACCAGACATGGGTCATGCGCGGAACCTCAAACTTTTACGGCGCAACGCAAAGCTTTCAGTTCATCTTCGACAACAAGAGCAACTGGCTGCAGACCGCGACGGGGCCGATCTCGATGGAGGAGGGCGACAATGGCACGATGGTGTGGACGCGAGGGCTCAGCGGCGTCCCCCACGAAGAGTTTCGCCACGAAAAGGAGATCAGCCGCATTCGTGCTTTTGTCGTGAACGGCGAATGGACCAACCCCGACGGGCGGGTCGAGATCCTCGACCTCCAAGATGGCAGGACCTGCAACCTACGCCTCAAGGGTGGCAATGCGATGGTCAAGATGACCTTCGACCCCGTCACGTTCCAGGCTCAGCAGCTCTCGAACTGGTCGCCCGATGGCGACGAAACCTGGACCTTTAGCCAATGGACGCGGATGAACAACCTGCACATCCCGAAGAAGTGGGTCCACGTCCAGGGTGGCGAAACCGATACGATCACGGTCAGCGAGGTGCGCCTCCAACGGTCGTATCGACCGGGCTACGGCATGCCGAAGCCACTCGCAGGCACGGGCAGCTTCGACGTAAAGGCCCCACGAGAGGTGAAGGTCATGCGGCGATTCGGCTACGTTTTCGTTCGACCGCTGATCAATGGCCAAGACCTTGGCTGGTTCTTCCTCGACACCGGCGCGGACCTCTTGGTGCTCGACCCGACGATCATTGCGAAGTTCAAGATGCAGACGGTCGGCAAGGCCCCCGTTGCGGGCGTCGTCGCTTCTCAGTCGTACGACTTTGTGAAGGGGATTGACTTTGAACTCGGCGGCATCAAGCTCAACAAGCCGATTGGAATCGGGCTGGACCTCCAGCCGTTTGCGAAGGCCCTCAACATGCCGATCGTCGGCATCTGCGGCTACGATGTGTTCTGCCGCAGTGTCATCACAATCCCTGCGAAGGGCGACACGATCCGGATCGATCCGCCGGTCCCGATGGCGGAGGCCAAGGGGGTCGAGATGGAGTTCCACGGCAATGCTCCCGCCCTCGAATGCGAGTTCGAAGGTGGCCGAAAGGCGTGGTTTACGCTCGACACCGGATCGGGCAGTACGGTGGACTTCTTCTCGCCGCTCGTGGCATCGGCCAAGCTGCTGGAGGGTCGAAAGACGAGCCGCATCATGTCGGGCGGCGCGGGCGGAAGTGCGGAGTCGTTCGCGGGACCGCTGGAGTACTTCGTCCTCGGCCCGAAGCGATTCGAGAAGACGCAGGCGGGCTTTCAGGTCGTCAAGAAAGGCGGATTCAGCAGCCCGTGGGTGGGTGGCAACGTCGGCGCAGGGTTCCTCGGCAAGTTCGACATGACCTACGACTACGCGAACCGCAGGCTCAACTTCGGAATCCCGGCGAGCTCAAACTAGGGCCGCAAGGGGTCGTTGCGCCAGCGATAGGGGTTGGGCCCGAAAACCGACTCGATGAGCCGGTAAACGCGCGGATCGTAGGCCTTCAGCTTTTCGGGCGAGGCCACGTCGTTGTGGATCCCGTTGGGCGGATCGACGATCATGTTGCAGTCAAAGTAGCTCTGCACCGCTTCGGCCCAGTACTCGCTGGGGTTCGTGGCGGCGTAAGTCTTTGCCCAGAGCTTTTCTTTCATCGCCTGGTCGTAACAGGACTTCACCTCGTTGAGAAAGCCCTTGCGCACGGGACCGAGGCCCATCTCCATGATCGCGTGGGAAAACTCGTGGATGAAGATGCTCTCACCGCGGTAGCGATCTCCGGGTAGCCGGAGAAGGTTCTCTTCCGCCGCGCTGATTGCGGGCCGCTCGGCGGTTGGTCCGAGGCCTCGCGCGCGCTTGTTCCAGTCCGTCTGGGGGAAGACGCGCTGGAGGTCGCTGTGCTCCGGGATGTCGAGCGTCTGCTCGGAGACCGCCATGACTGCGATGCGGACCTTTTGTCGGATGAGCTCCTTGCGCGCTTCGGGGATGCGGGCAAGCATGATCTTGGCGAGGCGATAAGCCTCTTCCAATGCCCGGTCGGAGACCTTGTCACTTGAGATGATGGGCAGGCCCTCGAGCATGATGCACTTCTTGTAGAACGGGCTCAGCTTCCAGTCGGCGGGTGGCTTCCCGACCGTCGGCCCAAAAAGAAGCAGGGCGAGGAGCGTCATGTTGCGGCCTCCGCCAGCGGCTCGGCGGGGGTTTTTCCGTCGAGGATGCAGGTGCTCGCGAGGTCTCCGACAACGTTGATCGTGGTGCGACAACGGTCGAGGAACCAGTCGAGCGGCAACAGGAGCGGGATGTACTCGATCGGTAGGTGGACGGCGTTGAAGACCGCGATCATCGTCACCAGTCCAGCCTCGGGGATGCCCGCCGCGCCGACCGACGCGATCACCGCCATGAGGACAACGACCATCTGTTGCGAGAACGAAAGGTGTTGGCCAATCGCCTGGGAAATGAAGAGCGCGGCCATCGCCTCGTAAAGCGCGGTGCCGTCGTGGTTGAAGGTGCCGCCAACCATGACGCCAAGGCTCGCTGACTCCTCGCGTAGCTTCAACTTCTCCTTCGCGCAGGCATAGGTGACGGGCAGGGTCGCCGCCGAGCTCGCGGTCGAGAACGCCATCGCAAAGGCGTCTGCCGCGCCGACGAAGAACTGCTTGATTGAGACCCACGATCCCAGCCGGAGTCGAATCACGTAGACCACGCACATCAGCAGCAGCGCGAGGATCACGCTAACCACGAACCAGCCCATCTTGATCAGCGGCTCAAAGCCGGTCGTACCGACCACTCGGGCCACAACGGCGAGAACCGCGAGCGGGACGAGGGCAAAGACCCAGTGGAGCATCTTGAGCGTGATCTGGAGTCCGAAGTCGACCCAAGTCTCAAGGCTCTTGATCTGGGCGTCAAACTTCCCGCCCTTGAGCATCTTGATCGCAAGGGCAAGGCCAACGCCGATGCAGATGACACCGATGATGTCGTTCGTGCTGAACGGGCCGAGGAAGTCCTTGGGAATCTTGCCCAGGAGGTCGTTCACGGGGTCAAAGGGCTTCTTATCGGGGGCAGCGGCAGCTGCCGGGAGCTTCACGTGCTGGCCCGGCATGAGGAGGTTGGCGACCCCGATACCGATGAGGATCGCAATCACCGTGTTGCTCATGAGGATCCACATCATCCGGCCCGCAAGGCGACCCTTGATGTTCGTGGTCAGGATCGCGTGGAACAGGCTAAGGAAGATCAGCGGAGTGGCGAGCAGGCGCAGGAGCTGCAGGATTAGGTCGGAAACCAGCTTGAGTTGCCCGGCGTCCTTGCCCAGAAGAAGGCCAAGGGGCACGCCCAGGACCAGACCGATCACGATCTGGACGACCAAAGGGACACGTTGAAGAAAGCCCATGAGTTGGGCTCAATTCTAAGTGATTTGCATCACGGCGTGCTAGCCGCGGAGCCGCTTAACTTCTTCGAGCGTCATCCGGACGCCGTCCATCACCGGCGTGGGGGCCTCGTTGTAACCCGCATCGCGGAGCTTGGTGAGGTCGGCCTCGGTGAACGCTTGGTACTTGCCCTTCAGGTCCTCAGGGAACGGAACGTACTCGATCCGACCCCGACCTTCGGCGGCAATCACCGCGTTGGCGAGGTCGTTGAAGCTGGCCGATTGGCCGCTGCCGGCGTTGAATATCCCCGCCGGGTGGTTGCCTTCGCCGAAGAAGAGGTTGATCTTGACGATGTCGCCGACATAGACGAAGTCGCGTCGCTGCTCGCCGGGCCCATAGCCGTGGGAACCCTCAAAGAGCTTGACGACGTCGCCCTGTTGGAGCTGGCGGCGGAAGTGGTGCACGAGCGAAGCCATGCGGTTCTTATGCTGCTCGCGCGGGCCATAGACGTTGAAGTAGCGAAGGCCGACGACCGGTGCGCGCAGCTTGCTCATGCGGGCCCGGACATGCTGGTCAAAGGCGAGTTTGCTGTAGCCATAGACGTTCAGCGGTCGCTCGTTTTCGGGCGACTCGGTGAAGGCGGTGCTCGCACCATAGGTCGCCGCGCTGGAGGCGTAAACCATCGGCACCATGTGGTGCTGGCAGTAGTCGAGGAGCTCGCGGCTGAACGCGAAGTTCCAGTACATCATGTAGTGGCCGTCGGATTCGACCGTGTCGCTGCACGCGCCCTGGTGGAAGACGTGGCTGAAGTGAGTCGGCGCCCGATTGGCAAGGAGCCGATCAAAGAACTCCTGCTTATCGAAGTAGTCCGCAATCGTGCAGTCGCCGAGGTTGAGGTGCTTCTCAGATCGCTTGAGGTTATCGACCACCACGATGTCGGTGTGGCCCTGGTCGTTGAGTGCCTTGACCAAATTAGAGCCGATAAAGCCTGCGCCGCCGGTGACAAGAATCATGATTGTTTTCCTTCCAGAGTTTGGCCGTAGGCCTCGATGATGCGCTCGGCGACGTCTTGGGCCAAATGGGCGACGGCGTCGAGTTCGTTGATCGCCATCGCGACCCGCGCATCGGCAATGTCGCCGACCGCGAGGCCCACGAGTCGGCCTTGGCCGAGCTTCGCCTTTGCCGCGCGAATTTCGCTCAGTTGAATCGGGTCAAACGAGCTCAGGTAAAGCCCGACATCCTTGCCCGACTTCGTCCAGGTTTCAATCGCGAGCCGAAGCCCCTCTTCATCGAGGACGTCGTCAACCTGGGCATCGTCGAGAGAGTCGAGGACGCCAAGCAGTTCGTCCATCGAGATCGCATAGGTGCCGAGTTTCGCGACGACAAAACCTGCAGCCAGGTTCGCCATGCGCACCGACTGCTCCATCGGCAAGCCGATCGCCGCCATGAACGCGAGGGTGGCGATGACGGTGTCGCCCGCGCCAGAAACGTCGAAGACTTCCCTTGCCTGGGTTGCGTAGCGCCGAACCCGGCCGGGTTCGAGCAGAGCCATGCCGAGCTCGCCGAGCGTGGCGAGCAAGAAGTCGAGTTGGAGATCGGTTCGCAGGGTTTCGCCCGCCGAGATCAGCGACTCGAGGTCGCCTTCGCCAAGATGGACGGCTGCCGCGAGCTCCTTTCGGTTGGGCGAGAGGCAGGTCGCCTGGGTGTACTTTCGATAGTCGATGCCCTTCGGGTCGACAAAGACGGGAATGTTCTTGGCGCGGGCAAGCCGGATGACTTCGTCGCACACGGCGTCGCTGAGGACGCCCTTGGCATAGTCGGAAAGGACGACGGCATCGAGGCCGCGGTCCATCACGCCTTTGACTTGGGCCAGCAGTTCGGCCTCGGCAGAAGCGGGCACCGCATCGACCTCTTCGTGGTCGATGCGCAGCATCTGTTGGCGCGAACCCACCACGCGCGTCTTCGTGATTGTCGGGAACTGGGGTCCGGGCGAGGTGAGCACCGGTTCCATGCCCTCGGCGAGCATCGCGGTGAGCAGTTCGCGTCCGTGGGCGTCGTCCCCGACGTAACCCGAGACAATCGTTTCTGCACCGAGCCGCGCGAGGTTCAGGGCGACGTTCGCGGCACCGCCCGCAACTTGGCGCTGACGTCGAACGCGGACGACGGGCACGGGCGCTTCGGGGCTGATCCGCTCCGCCTCACCATAAAGGTAGCGATCGAGCATGATGTCGCCGAGCACGAGGATGCGCGGCGGGGCGGCTCGCTCGCCCAGCGTGGCTCGCAGCCTCTGGCCTTCACCAAACGACAGCACTAGCGGTACACCAACCTGTCGTGGACCTTTTTCCAGAACGACCGCTTGCCGAATTGCTGTCTTTCCGTGAAGTCGTCAGCGGCGGCGTTCCGAATCTTGGTCGCCGGGTGGACGAGCGGAAACTGGATGGGCGTGACCGGCATCTCGGCGAGCTCGCTCTTGCGGTGGGTGTGGGTGGCGTCGCCGGAGATGAAGCCGATGTTTTGCACCAGGTTCACGTTTGGCATCGCGTTCATCACCCCTTGCTTCAGGCAAGCGAAGAAGAACTGGTAGTCCCAGGCGTCGATGTGCTCGGCCTTTTGGAGTTCGGGATCGAGCATGACGTCGAAGCGGCGCGTCCAATAGGCCTTGGCTCGCTCGTCATCGCCAAACATCTTGCTGAGCCCGCCGGCATCGCGGAAGGCGGGCCAATCCTTGACTTCGTAGTCGAAGTGCTTCCACATCCGGCGCCAGGTCGCCCAGCCCCAACAGTGCATGTAGCGGCTCCAGTAGTAGCTCTCCGGGGTCTTGTTCTTTCCGAACTGGAAATTGGAGCCCGCGATGATGCCGACCGAATCATCATGCCGGTAGCGCGCGAGGAGTTCGGCCGCGAACGGGAAGAAGCTTGGATCGGGCACGCAATCATCTTCGAGGATGATCCCTTCCTCTTCGTGTTCAAAGAACCAGGTGATGCCGCCCGCAATCGCGCGGCCACAACCAACGTTCTCATCGCGAAAGAGAGTCTTCACCTCGCACGGCCAGTCGATCTGCTCGACGATCGCCCGAGTTTGTTGAACTCGCTCAAATTCACCCTCTTTGTGCGCCCTTGGGCCGTCCGATGATATATACAGTCTGGAAGGCTTGGCTTGGCGAATACGCTCAAAGACCCGTACCGTCGTTTGGGGCCGGTTGAAGATGAGGAAAAGGACGGCGGGTGTTTCTGGCATGAGTCGTGCTTCTCTTCCTATTATGGGGTTCTGCGTCGCCGATCCTCAATTGGTGCAGGGAGTAGAATTCGTACTCGGCGAGTGAAGGTGCATTGAAGGTCCTAACGATTTTTCAAGGAGGAGGAGCGGGTGGCGACTACACCATGGCCATGCAGCTCCACAAAGCGTTGCTCGCTGAGGGCGCGCATTCCACCTTGTTTCACGTTCGGCGCTCCCCGCGCCGCGAAGGCACCTACGAACAGATTGAACCCCGTGCAGAGCACGAAGGCGTGGAAATTCACATTGCTCGGGGTCGGCGCGACTTCCGGCGCAAGGCGCTTGCAATTGAACCCAAGTGGGACCTCATGCACGTCCACACCGGGGACAAATTGCCGAGCCTGGACGACGTTCTTGGGTTTCGGATTGCCCTTCCCGGCGTTCCCATCGTTTTGACCGCCCACGGCACCGAAGACATTCGCCGGGGCGAAGACCTGCGCTGGACGTTCCCCTATGCCGAGCGACTTTTGGCCCGGTTCCTGGTCCCCAGCGAACACAAGCGCCAAGTGGTGGCAAAGATCAGCCGCATCGGCAACCGATTGATGGCGGTGCCGAACCTGGTCATTACGCCGCCGCCGATGGACCGCGTTCAAGCGCGAAACGAGCTGGGACTGCCTCTCGATCTGCCCGTCATCACGTTTGTGGCGTTGATTCGCCGTTCCAAGCGCGCCCACGAGGTCGTTGCCCTCATTCCGAAGCTGCGCGCCATGGGGCTTGACCCGATTGTGGTGATTGCGGGCGACGGTCCCGACTTTCCGTCGCTGAAAGCCCTTGCTGAGCCGTACGGTGACCGCGTTCGGCTCCTTGGCTATCGCACCGAGACTCGGCCGATTTTCTCGGCCGCAAACGCCTTTGTTTATCCCAGCGAGATCGAGAGCTTTGGCCTCAGCATGATTGAGGCGGGCCGCTATGGCAATCCAGTCATCAGCGCGGACATTCCGATCACCAAGAACGAGTTTGCCGGCCTTCCCGGCTATCACCACTTCCCCCTCGGCGACGTCGATGCGATGGCTGAGGCCACCTATGCCGCGCTAAAGTCGCACACCGCCGAAGAAGGCGAGCGCATGAAGGTGGAGATTGAGCACCGGTTTGGTGCAAGGGCGGTCGCCCAGCGTCACCTCGCGATCTACGAGGACGTCATCCGGCGTCGATAGACCCGGTTGTTTCCGAAGGTCTTTTCGACTTCGAAGCCGCCGCTCAGCAGCTCCTTGAGCGCCTCTTCGTCCGCAACTGCGCCGTCCGACGACATCTCAACGCAGAGGTAAGTCGTGCGCTTGAGGGTTTCCGTGGCCCCACGCAGGACCTCGATGTCATAGCCCTCGGTGTCGACGCTCATGAAGAAGATCGGCTGGGTGTTGTTCTTGAGGATCTCATCGACCTTCACGATGGGGAGCACTTCAATGCGCGCATCGGGCGGGATCTGCTGGCCCGCGGACCGGATATAGCTATTTTCGTGGTCGGGAAGGTGGACAAATTCAACGATGCCCGCTTCGGCGCCGCAACCGCATTGGACCGCCGAATCGCCTGGTCGAATCATGCGATGGAGCTCGACGAGGGTCGCGTTTGGCTCGATGATGTAGCCGCGCATGCCATGCCGATAAAGCCGGTAGGTGTTCGACATGTTGATCGGGTGGTTGCCGCCGACCTCGACGTAGATCTGTCCCTTGGTGACCTCGGGCGTGAGCTGCTCAATCAGGAAGGTGTCGAGTCCAAATTCCGCGTACTCGCGCTCGGGCTTGGCGCTATCCGCCTTTGCCTTGACCCGGCGAGCCCACCGCTCCAAACCAGGGAAGCGAGGATAGACGTAGCGGCGCAGAAAGGACGGTTGATGACTCATAGCAAAGCACTAAGGGCTAGATTCTAAGGCTACCTTGCGGCGACCCCGGAAGGAACTGGCGATGCGCTGCCCCACGCGGATCATCGGCTGTTCGATGAGGTGGAACGAGGCCACCGACGCGATCCCGGTGCAAACCAGGGCAATTCCAAGCGGGAGGAAGACGGCGGCGTCTTTGACCGGTTGGCCCTCGGTGTAGCCGAAAACGCGCAGGACAAAGAAGCGGAAAAAGAGCTCGTGGAAGAGGTAGATGCCGTACGAGTAGGTAGCGACTTGCTTGGCGGTGCGGCTGAGCCATCCCGTCGGCATGTCCTTTGCAAAGGCAAGAATGAAGCCCAAACCTATACACATCGGTGCACCCGCGACGCCCCGCATCCCCGTCTTCGCATAGAACGCCATGTAGGCGACAACGGCGACGAGGAGGTAAATCGGCACCCACCACCACGCCAGGAACCGCTTCGACTTGAACCACAGCGAGTAAGCGAGAATGCCGCCCATGAAGCAGGGCGCATAGGCAAAGAACTGGTTGAGTTTGAACTTGTGCTCAAGGTAAGCCCCCGCGAAGGCGAGCACGGTGGCACCGATTGCAACCGGGAAGGCGCGCTTCTTCATCGCGAAGAAGAAGATCGGGAGAAGAAGGTACATCGCCATCTCGAGCGGCAGGCTCCAGAGCGGCACGAGCACGTTTTCGTAGCCGATGAAGTTCTGGACGAGGGCGAGATTGGCGAGGAGCGCGGGGATCGTCTGCGCTTCCTTCATCGCCACGCCAAACACGAAGTAGGCGAGGAGAATCGCGAGCATCGAGAGAGGATAAATACGAAAAATCCGCCGAATCATGAACGAAACGTAGGCGCGCGTCCCGGTCTGAGCCTCCTTTGCCTCCGATCGCATCATCGAGAACATAAGCACGAGGCTGGTGTGGACAAAGAAGATCAGAACGCCGGACGTCCCGAAGGGCCATTCCTGGAACCAGGCGGTCTCGTGGACCTTGTAGTACTCAAAAACGTGGCGGAAGACGACGAGCAGGACCGCGATGGACCGGACAAGGTCGAGAATCCGGTAATCGGCCGAAGCTTTGGGCTCGGCTTGGAGTGCGGCGTTTTCCTGCATGGAGTCAGGCCCCTGGAGTTACAAGGTCCGTGCCAAAGCGCTTAGTTCCAGCCACTTGCACGCGGATCGCGCTTGATCGACTTGAGCGCACGTCGCAGGCGGTCGAACTGGTTTCGGACGGGCATGATCTTTTCCTTTCGGTGCGGTGCCACGATTCCGAGGATGAACGCAGCCGGGAAGGTCAGGGTCTCCGCGCCGAGACAGTTGGTCACGAGGAGCAAGATTGAGATCGAAACGCCGTAAATGAAGCCTGCAAACGCGGCGACACGTCTTTCGGGCGTAGCGGTATTCATCCTCATGAGCCCAAAAGCACCCGCAATGGTGCCAAAGACCATGATGAGCAGGATCATGAAGCCCGGGAAGCCCGACGTGACGAGCATGAGGCGATAACCCGACTCGGTGTACATCGCCGTCCAGCGCGAGGGCAGCACGTTACCGTTACCCATAACGCCCGGGTTCGGGCCGATGCCAGTGGCGGGAAACTCGGCAACGATGTTGTTCGCCGATTCCCAGTTGTTGATACGCGATCCGGTGATCGTGTTCGGACCACGCAAGCCGTATTCGAGCTGGTGCTGGAAGAGGCCGAGCAGGATGGTCATGCCGATCGCGACCATCGCAAGGACGGTCATTCCCTGCTTCTTGTCCCGCTTGAAGACGTAATAGAGCACGAACGGCGCGGTGAACAGCCACGTGAAGTAGAAGGTTCTCGATTGCGCGGTGATGAGCGCCATCGTGCAAAGCAGCATGACGCCGACTTCCCACCACTTCAGCTTGCGGACCATGAGCTGGCCCGCGCAAAGCGCGATGCCAAGGATGCACATCGCCGAAAGGTCGTAGGCGTGGGCACCGAGGCCGACGGTTCGATCCTTGTTGGCATCAACCCAGGCTTGGCCAAGGCTCGTGTCGACGAACTGCGAGTAGTACGTGTACTGCCACTTGAACCCGGGGATCTTAAAGAACTGCCCAAGGCCGACGAAGGCATGGAGAGCGGCAAGCCCAATCAAAACGTTGATCAGCCGCTTACGCCACAGCTCGTTGAGGGTGCAGAGTGAATAGAAGACGAGGAACGGAATCGCAAGCAGAATCGGCCAATACAAGTGACGCCCAATGGGGATGTCTTGGGCGATCTTGGGCACGATGATCAGGTACGAAGCGACGATCCACACCTGGAGCATGCCAAGCGCAACGACGGGGAACGGTAGGTACATCGTCGTTCGGCCATAGAGCAAGCTCACGAGCACGAACAGGATGCCAAATCCCGCCATGACGATGGTCGTGGTCTGATTTCCTCGGATCGAGCCGGGGACGATCAGATAGAGCATGTAGGCGACGGCGACAATGAGCCCCCACCATTGCAAAACGGAGTGGCCAGCAAAGGCTCGGCTGGGCAGCCGGTCGCGGCCGAGGTTGGTGCGGAGTGCCCGCTGCTTGTCCACCCGGACTTCGGTGCGAAGAGGCAGCCGGACTTTGTCCTGCTGCCTCTTTGCACGACCGGGAAGAGTTGCCATGCTTTAGTTGGCGTGCTTGTATCCGAGGGAATACAGCGCCTGCTTGCTGAGGCCTTCTTCGCCCATGCTGGCGTGGGTGAAGATGAACTTCACTTCCTTCGCGCCGGCTTGGGTGAGAACGTCGATACCAGCGGCGACGAGCTTGAGCGTCGCGTGCTTCGCGCTGACGACAAGGTAGACCTCGTCGACGAACGGGACGAGACGCGTGGCATCCGAAGCGATGGTGCAGGGCGGGCTGTCGAAGACCACGACGTTCTGGCCTTGGCTCAGGAGCTGGACCAGTGCTTCAATCGAGGGCGTTTGGGCGTCCTTGATCGTCGTCGGGCTTTCCTTACCGGCGGGCATCACGCGGAGGTTCGGGTGAACCGTTGCCTTGCCGAGAGGTTCGCCGGTGCCACCGATCATCGTCTTGGCGAGGATGTCGCCAACGCCGACGATGTTCTCGGCTTCAAACACGCGGGTGATCGTTTGGCTCTGCAGGTCGGCATCAACGAGCATGACCTTCGAACCCGTGTTGCTGAGCGCGGTGGCGAACTGGGCAGCTGAGGTGCTGCATCCGTCGCTGAAGTCCACGCCGGTGAACAGGATTCGTCGGGTTTGGCCGGTCGTCGAGATCGGGCTCGTGTAAGCCAGATAGCGATAGCCTTCAAAGAGCCTTGGCTGGTTCGTGTTCAGCTGACCGAGGAGTCGTCGAGCCGTCGGGCCAGGAATGGCGGGGACGACCGCGGCGACCGGGTAGCCGGTGAACTCGTTGAGCTGGGCCGAACTGTAGATTCGAACTCGGAGCGACTCAAGCGTGAAGCTGAAGAGGAGGCCGAAAACCGCACCACCGATGAGGCCAACGAGGGCGCAGATCATGGCGTTCGGAGCAACGGGATCGTCGCGCTGTTGAGCCGAGAAGAGGACGACGGCGGCGCGAGCGGCAACTTCGGTTCGGTTCTTAAGGTCATCGAACATGAGTCGGAGACGCGTGTAGTTGCTCTCCTTGGTCTTCATCTCGATTTCCTGCTTCTCGATCTCCTTCTGGGCTTCGGGAAGCTTGGCCTTTTCGGTTTGCGCGTTTGCGAGAGCTTGCTGAGCGGTCGCCATGCGTCGTTCGGCACCGGCTTCGCGGGCTGCTGCCTGGTCGCGCATCTGTCGCATCGTCTGCTGGAGCTGGCTGGGGCCGTTCGACTCTTCGCCCTTGATGTATTCCTTCTTTTTTGCAATGGCAAGAAGATCGCGATACTTGGCAAGGCTTCGGTCAATTTCCTTGACCTCTTCCGCGTTCTCGAAGTACTTGGCGACGAGCTGAGCGCGTCGGCCTTCGAGATCGGTGATCGAGCGTCGGATGTCGGTAACGACGGGGTCGAGGATGGTCGACGTGTTGCGCGTTTCGGTCAGCGGGAGGCTGGCGAGAGCGCCTTCCAGTCGCGATCGCTCGGCCATCGAGGCCTGGTAGTCCGCGTTGGCTCGGTCGTATTCGGCCTGCTGCTGGCGAACGAACTGCTCGGAGGCACCGCCGCTGGCTTGAACGTCGGCGATGTTGCCCTTGAGCTTGGCATCCGAGAGCTTCTTGCGAGCGTCGTCGAGTTCCTTTTCGGCGACCTTGATCTGGCTCTCCAGGTACTGCTGGGCTTGGCTGACCGCGTCGCGCTGGGCTTGCTTTCGGTAGTCGTTATAAACGTCGGCGGCGGCCGTCGCGAGGGCGGCAGCGTCCTTCTTGTCATAGGCGCGGGCAAGAATCAGGGCTGCATTCGATTCCTTGTCGCCATAGACGTCATACATCTTGTAGAGCCGCTCGTAGCCATCCTGGATCGCCTGCTTTCCGGTGTCCTTGGCGACCTTTTGGGCAGCGGCGAAGAACAGCGACTCGGAGCGAAGGATGTTCAGCTCCGTGATCGGCTGAGAGGGTTCGCCACGCTGAAGGATGTTTTGAACGTCGGAGGTCAGCGTCGAGCTCGTCATGCGGTTTGCGTTTCCGCTATCCGCGCCGACGAGGAGCTGAACTCGGCTTTCATAGACCTTCGGGCTCAACAGGAATACAGCCGCGCCGATGGCGAGACCGATGAGCGCGAAGATGATCACGCGAAGGATGTGCAGCCTAATCATGTTGTCGTTCCATAAGACGGGTGGAGCAAGGCAGTTCGTCTCAGCCTCACCGCACCAAGCAAGTCGCATCCGTGCTAAGCGACGGTCTTGCGGTCATTGTACACCACCATCGACACACTCGCGCAGATTCGATTTGTCCCCTATGATCCTCGGAGCAATACCAGGCTGACTGGAGCTTCTCGCGCAATTACCAGCCTCTCTCTTTTCCCGTCGTGGAAATCCGGCATCGGGGTAATTGGTGATGAAAAAGCGACTTAGCTTAGTTTTAATGATGCTGGTGTTGGCAGCCTTCGGCTCCGCCCAGCGACTGATGGGGATCTATCAAAACGATGGATCGCTGCAGCTCTTGAATGACGGTCGGTCCGTTGGACTCATCCGGTTCTGGATTTTTGGCTCGGATTGGCTGCCGGCCACGCCCAGCGCAGGGATGATCGGCTCGAACGGTTCGGTGACGAACACGTTTGACCTGAACGGAACCTCGATCAACGTTCAAACGACCTTTTCGACGACGAACGGGGTGACCACGATTACGGTCAACGCCACGCCTTCGGCGACGATCACGACGCAGAGCGATAACATCAACTTTCTGCTCGATCCGGCCTATTGGACCGGTTCGACGGCAACGCTCAACGGCACCCAGCGCTCGCTGAGCGGTGCGGCCGTTCCTGCCAATGACTTGCTTGGCGTGGGAAGCTCGTTCTCGTTCGTGCGGCCCGATGGCGTTCGGATCAATATCACCAACGACACGCCGCAGCCGTTCCTTTATCAGGATTCGCGCCGCTACAACATCGGCTACGAGTTCCGCTACGGCATTCGAAGCGGCATTTGGCCGGGTGGTCAGACTCGGACCTACACGGCGAAGATCTCCTTCGACGCGCCGATTCCCATCGCGCCTGCTGGACCGATGACGATCATGCCGAACAACGGCTGGGTTGGCGTCGCTCCGACGACGACGATTGAGGCGGGCACCGCGCTCGACTGGTCCATCTTCCTCACCGGCCCGAGCGGCAATCGAGGATGGCTGATGTCGACCACGGGCGGACAGTTCGCGTTCACCACGCAGCCGAACGTCGTGCAGCGGTTCAACGGCACCAATCTCAGCTTTGACGCCGCCGTTCCTTCAAAGGCGGAAGCGCCTCGCATCGTCAACCTGATGGCGCGGATGGGCTACAACTCCGTCCGGCTTCACCACGTGGATGCCCGCTTGAATGCGCTTTGGGCGAACGATTCGACGTCGATCGATAACGGTCAGCTCGATAAGTTCTTCTACTTCCTGTCGTTGCTGAAGCAGCGCGGGTTCTATGTGTCGCTCGACCTCTGGTCGTTCCGACTGCCGAAGGACAACGAGATCTACCCGGGCAACCTCGATCAGTTTAACTACAAGGCCCTTTTGCTGGTCAATTCCGCGGTTCGGAACCACTGGGCGAACTTTGCGACCCAGCTCCTGACCCGAGTGAATCCTTACACCGGCATGGCGATCAAGGACGATCCCTCGGTGGCTTGGCTCTGCCTTGTCAACGAGAACGATCCCGTCGCTTTTGCGCCGAACAAGCTTCGACCAGACGTCCTCAGCCAGCTCCAAGTCGCCAATGGCGGCAAGGCCTGGGACCCGACCACCGATGCCGGTGCGCGCGACGCCGCCGAACTCGCCAAGGGCTTCCAAGCCTGGGCGGTGAGCGTGGTTCGCCAGACGGGCGCCAAGCAGCTCATTACCGATGCCAACGTGGGCTACCTGACCGCAACTTCGGCCCTTCGCGGCACCCAGGCGGTCGATTATGTCGACACCCACTGGTATGCGCCCCAGCCGACCTATACGAACGGCGAAGGCCAGATTCCGGTTCGACTTGAGAACTGGTCGCTGCTCCAGCGCCCCTATGAACTCGGTCGCGTCGCCGGAACCCGCATCGCGGGCAAGCCGTTCACGCTCAGCGAATACTCGACGGTCTATCCGAACCAGTATCGCAGCGAACTCGGCCTCGTCATCGGCACATTGGCGTCGGTTCAGCAATGGAGCGGCATCTGGAGCTTCAACTTCATGGATACCGATCAGGACATGAAGACCGCCGAGCCCTGCGACTACATCCACCTTTGGAAGGATCCGATTTCCCTTGCTTCCGAGCGAGCGGCGATCGCTCTCTTCAGCCGATCGGACCTGCGGACGACCGACGCGCTCAACGTGGTGAACCTTCCTTCGAACCAAACGGGCAACTTCGACATGTCGATGAACCCCTTTGCACGAAGCGGCGCGTTCCTGCGAGCATTCGGTATCTCGGCAACCTCGGGCTCGTCGAACCAGACTGACCCGATGAACAACGGTCAGATCGTGCGGACCGACGGCCAAGTCGCGGCGGACTTCAACAACATGAAGCTCTGCGTGAGCACCCAGAACACCTGCGGCGTCATCGCTTGGCCCGACCAGCAGGGTACGGCGGGCATCTTGACCGCCACCGCCCGAGTTTCACGCGCCACGGTTTGGGTGTCGTCGGTTGATCGAAAGCCGATCAACCAGAGCCGACGCATGCTCCTGACGCACCTCACGGACGTGCAGAACGCGGGGGCGACCTATGCGGACCCGACCCGAGAGCTCATGACCAACTACGGCGACCTGCCCCACCTTGCAAAGGATGGCGACGTCGAAGTGACCCTTCGCATGCCGCAGACCCAGGGCGTGCGCGTCTTCCGCCTCGATATGGCGGGACGACGAACCCAGCAGGTGACGATCACGCGAACCAGCACGTCGATCTCCTTCCGAGCGACGATGCGGAACCCCGCGACGAACAGCGCGACGTTCTACTACGAGATCGTTCGCTAAGCCCCGGCAGGGGAAAAAGCAACCGAGGGAGGCCAATTGGCCTCCCTCGGTTTGCGCTTGCCTTGCCCTTAGTTCTGGGGCGGCTCAGAGCCGCGACCAAAGAACGACGGGTCGAAGAACGGCAGCTTCTTCAGCATCTCCATCCGTTGCTGGATGAGGTTGGTGAACTCGGAACTGAGGTTGTTCATGTTCACCGGCCGCGAGTTCTGGTCGATCGCGTTGTCGTTGATGCGATACGACGCGCAGACGTCATCGGTGGCAAAGAACTTGAACGTGTAGATCGTCCGGGTTCCAACGCGAACGTCGCCCAGGCTCGGCATCATCGCCGACATGCCTTGGAACTGGGGCGACTCCTTGAAGAACTTCAGCATGCCAAGTTCGTCTGCGCCGAGGGTCATGTTGCCGAACATCGAGTTCGCGGTGGGCTTGGCGCAAGGCTCGACCTGGATGCTAAGCTGCACGCCCCAGCCGCTCAGGATGCCCATCGGCATGACCTCGGTCGGCTCGGTCTTGAGCGACTTTCCGATCACGGGGGCCATCGCCTCGAACATCGGCGGGAGGACGGATCGCTTCTTGCGGTCGGCTTCCAGCGCAAGGCGCGTTTCCGGACCGAAGAGAAGGGCGGCGGCGAGCTGCTGCTGCTGGGGCGAGAGTCGGCCAAACGGGACCACCTCGCCGCTCTTCATCTGGGCACGCATCGGGGCCGGCAGGGTGCCGAAGAATCGAAGCGTTTCCCAGCTGAGGCCCATTCCCATGCCGCCTTGGACGGCTTCCGGCGTGAACATCGTCATGTACGACATCGCGGCGGGGGTTTCGGCTGGCTCGCGGTTGCGGAGGGCGTAGGCAGCAAGGTCGTCGAGAGTCATGACGCCCTTGGTTTGCGCCGCTCGGATGAATTGGCCCAGCGCAGCGCGGTCAGTGCGCTCGGTTCGAGCGAGATAAGGATCGGCGGGCCGAGCCACCATCCAACCGCCTTCGGTGGTGATTTCGGTGGACTGCTTGATCTGGTTGAGGAACGCCGCCGCCTTCATCGGCCCCTTGCTCACGCCGAGGCTGAATCCGGTGACGTCGTCGGGCAGCAGCGCGACAAGGTTCACATTCTTCTTCTCCGCGATCTGGATCAACGCCTCCGATTCGCCAAAGCTGAGCGGATCGCGCTTCTCGGGGTTGAGCATCGCCTCGCGCAGGTCATCGGGGATCTTCTTGTCCGCCTGGCCCGGCTGTTCGAAGTCGAACATGTTGAATTCGCGGCGCTTCTTGCTCAGCTCGGAGAGGCTGACCTCGAAGTCCACTTCGTCCTTCGGGGCGGGTGGTTCGGGCTTGTTCTTCACCGAACCCGTCGCGGGGTCAAATTCAAAGTCGTCAAAGTCAAACACGCCGCGGCCCGCATCGAAGTTCGACGAGCCCCGGAGGAGGATGCTGCCCGTGTTGCTGACGAGGAGTAGCTCGACCTCGACGCTGCCGAACAGCTTGCTGCGCTTGATGACGAGCAGGATCTTGGCGGGGGTGCCGTCGAGGGCCTTGGGCTCAAGCTGGTCTTCGAATCCGAAGAGCTCGGCCATTTCCTTCAGCTTGTCTTCATCAACGCCGTCGGGCGCGGTCTTCGGCTTCTTGGCCTGGGCGCGGCTGTAGGCAGAGACGTAGAGCGAATGCTCGCGCAGAAGCTCGGCAATCGCGGATTGGGTCGCGCCGGGCAGGGCGCGCTGGGCGCGGGTCGGAGAGGTGGCGTAGACAACGCGCTCGTCGGCTTCCACCGAGGCAAGAGCATTCGGGCCGAGCACTTGGACCATGCGGATAATCGCACGCGTCGCGGGGTCACCACTAATGTTGCTGCGGACCGCACCGCCTTGACCGCCGATCGCAAGGCCCACCGAGTTCTTGCCGGAGCCAAACATCTTGTCGGCATCGGAAGCCGAGCGTAGCGGGTTCTGGTTGAGTTGCTCGACCTTCTTCTTCAGGCTCTCGCTGATCTTCTGAGCGCGGATCGCCTGGGTTCGGTTGAACTCCCGATTTCGTTCCGCACGGTCTGCGACGAGGCGAAAACCATCCTTCTCCACGTCCCAGCGACCGCTCGTGGCCTTGGCAAGACGCTCCTTCAGGACGTCGAGCGGCACGTCCTTCAGCCGAAGGATGACGGGCTCGCTATTCATCTCGGGCGAGGCAGAAAGGTTGACGCCGTATTCCTTCGATAGCGTCGCCAGTTGAACCTTTAAGGGAGCAGCAACGGCGTTCAGGGTCACCGTTTTTGGCGCTTGCCGCGCAATCGCGGGGGTGACCGCAATCGCGGCAACGACCAAACCGAACCAGCGGTTAGACATAGTTCATTGTATCCATCTACCAGCTTGGTCCTAGGTCTGATACTATGTTCGCGTCATGAAAAAGACTCTTATGATTACCGGGCTCGTCACGAGCGCGGTGCTCTGTCTGGCCCAAGGTGGAACGTCGAAAACCGACGCTAGCGGCAAGATGTCCTGCCGGTTTGTTGCCGCGCCCAAGACCCAGACGATGGACGCCAACACGAACATGGGCAAGATCACGATCACAATGTATCTTGCCGTGAGCGACAAGTTCCTCCAAGTCGTCGCCTGGAACAAGGTTCCCCAGAAGATCGCCGCCAACAAGCGAGCGGAAGTGCTCGACAGCGCGTTCAAGGGCTACCTCGCCAAGCAGACCGGCGGCGTGGCGGGCAAGGCTCGGTCGATCAGCCTGGGCAATGCCAGCGGTCGCGAGTACACCTACACGATGACGACGCAAGGCAAGACGCTGAAGGGCCTTTGGCGCGGATTCATTTCCGACACGCGGATGTATCAGGTCATCGGCACCGACCTTACGGGCGCGGATCCGATGAAGTCGATGGGGTCGTACCTCAATTCGTTTAGCATCCTTCCGTAAGTCAGCACCATGAGTCTTCGAATTGGGATCATCGGGTGTGGCGGCTTTGCACGCTACCGCCTTGGAAACTTGTTGCGGGTCAAAGACATCGAGGTTGTCGCCCTCGTTGATCCCAGTTCAGAACAGATTGCGCTCATGCGGGAGCAGCATGAGCCGGTGGCCCTCGCCCGAGACTTTGCCCGGCTCGAAGATGTGTCGGCGGGCTCGCTCGATGCGGTGATCATCAACACGCCTCACTCGGACCACTGCGACCAGATCTGCTTTGCCTTTCAACAGGGTTGGCACGTGCTTTGCGAAAAGCCGCTTGTCGATACGCTCGACGAGTTCCAGGCGATCTGCAAGGCGCGAGATGCGGCCGGGAAGATCGGCATGGTGAGCTATCAGCGGCACTTTGACGCGATGTTTCGCACCATCCGCCAGCGAATTCGGGACGGCCATGCGGGCCAGATTTCCGTGCTCAGCGCGTTCCTTGCCCAGAACTGGAAGCAGCTCACGATGGGATCGTGGCGACAGGACCCCTCGGTTTCGAGGGGTGGCATGTTCCACGACAGCGGTAGCCATATGGTCGACGCCCTGCTCTTTTGTTCGGGCGAAGTCCCGAAGACGGTGTCGGGTCGGTTCGACTCTAGGGGCACCAAGGTCGAGATTGATGGCTCGATCAGCTTCCTTACCGACAATGGCGCGCTCGGCACGATCAGCATCGCGGGTGCGGCGGCGGGTTGGGTGGAGGAGATCACCATTGTTGGCGAACTCGAGTCTTACTTCGTTCGCGAAGGCAAGCTGACGATCAAGGATGAGGCGGGGCGAATCGTTCCGTTTGACCTGCTCGATGGCTCCAGTCCCGACGAGGCCTTCGTCCATGCCATCGCAAAGGGTGGCCCCAACGATGCCGAATTTGAATCCGCGCTGGGCGTGATCAAGCTCACCGAAGCCGCCTATCTAAGCCACGAGCGTGGTGGCCAGCCGGTGACTATTTAAGCCAGGTCCAGCTGTCGATCGCGCGGTCCATGTCCTTCACCGACTCTTCGAACGCCTCGTTCGTCGAGCCAACGGTGAGGACCACTGCCTGACCATTCTTCAGGGCGAGGATCACGCCGCTCTTGCCGGGCACATTACCCGGAAGGGTGATCGTGCCGAACAGCAACTTGCACATCTCGGTGCCAAGCTTCTGGTCGGTGACCGATTGCACCTTGAATCCGGTTGAGCCCTCATTCAGGATCTTCTTCGCGTTCTCGGCGAACTGATCCAGCGTGATTCCTTCGGCGGCGGTGACCACGCGAAGGTCCATGATCCCGGAGTTCTCGCCGTCGGGGTGCTCCCACTGGACGCTGCTGTCGTTGGAAACCTTGAACTTCCAGTTGGCGGGCGGGAAGAACTTGAAGGATCGGTCGCCCGCAAAGTACCAACCGTCCTCGATGCTGCCGACCTGGGCCACTGGCGTTGGGGAGGGCGTCGGCGACGGCATCGACGTTTGAGTCGGGCTGACCGTCGGGGTGGGTCCCGCCGAGTTCGTCGGCGTGGGTTGGCCTCCTCCGGTCGCCGTCGTGGTCGCGGCGGCATTGCCCTTGGGCCGCAAGAAGAAGATGCCACCGCCGATGACGACAAGAGCGATAACGGCCGCAATGACCGGCGTCGCGCTCTTCGCCGCCGGTGCCGGCGTCGGCATCACAACGGGGGCAAACTCGCGCTGCGGCGGAACCGGGTTTTGCTGGATGGGCGCGGGCGGAACCGGACTTGTGGGCGTCGGCGGAATCGGGTCGGAATATGGGGTGGACGGAACGACGGTCGGCGCCGCGTAAGGCGGCTCGGAGGAGGTCACGTTCGGGACCACCGATTCGCCGGGGAGGTTCGCGGGAGGCGCGCTCACCGCAAAGTGGACTTCAATCCCGATCGCGGCGGCCCAGGTTTCCACCGCCCAGTTGGCGGCATCTTCGGCAAGACCGGTTTCCTCGCGGAGTCGAACGGAAAGACGGTCGGCGGTGATCGCGATGGGTCCGCTCGAAGACTTCAAGTCCTGGGGGACGCCCGCCCGAAGGGCACTCATGAGAAGGTTGATCTCGCGCCGATGCTGCCCGGCAAGGTCCTTCAACAAGCCCTGGACCTTGGCAGGGTCGTCAATGACGTCCATCCCGTATTGCTGGACGATCTTGGCTAACGTTTCGCGGACTTGGTTCTCCATGAGGCTCTAGTTCGGTTCAGCTTAGCACCTTTAGGGCTTTCGCGCGGAGATGAACAGCCGGCGGAAGGTGAAGAGGAACGGCTTTTGGTCGGGAAGGATGCTGAGAAGGCGGCTGGAATAGGCAGCCATGAACTCCGCGAAGTCCTCGGCGTTCATCTCGCGCTCGTAGTGAGTCAGGAACGTTCCGCGAACCCATTCGATCACTGCGGTTCGGTCTTCTAGGTGGTGCATGTAGACCTTGAGGAAAACGTTGATGTCTTCAAGACCGAGGGTGTCAAGGAACTCGGCGTAGCCTTCGGGCGAGAGGACATTGCTGTCGATCTTGTTCGGCGCGTAGTGGCTGAACCGGGGATCGGATTCGAGTTCGTAGGCCACGGACTGGCTGGGGTGGCTGCCATTATTGGGAATTTGGTGGACGATTTGGCCGCCGGACTTCAGTGCGCGGTGCATCTTGCGGAAAAGCGAGCCATGGTCGGGGACCCATTGCAGCGCGGCGTTGCTCGTGATCAGGTCCCACTCTTCGTCGCCCTCGAACTCGAGGATATCAGCGTTGCGGAAGCTGAGACCCGGCGCGCTCGGCACCTTGGCGAGCATGTTCTCTGAGTTGTCGATCCCGACGGTTTCCGCGAAGGCACCCTGGCTATGGAGCAGAAGCGTCATCGCACCGGGTCCGCAGCCGAGGTCGATCGCTCGACCGCCCTTGGGCAGATCGACGAGCTTCAGGAGGTCAAAAAATGGCTGGCTTCGCTCGTTGCGAAACTTCTCGTACTGGCCTAAATTCCAGGTGTCCCGACCCTTCATCGCCCGCAAGCTTACCGAGTCGTTGCGCCGTCTGGCGACTCGGGAATCGCAATGATTCCTTTCGGTCCCGGCTGGACCTTCGCCCATTTGCCGCTACGGCTCAGGATCTTTCCACTTGTGAGCTTGCCCTTTCCGAGCGGCAGCCAAACCGGGCCAGGTTGGGCGGGGCGAACATCCACCCGTTCCAGCTCGCCGAACGCGAGTTCAAGGCCGCCAAAGTAGTCGGTTGACTTCGTTCCACCGAGGACGAGGCTGCGGGCAAAGATCGACCTCGGAAAGGTGGCATACGCCCAAAGCACCCTGGCGTGGTAGGCCCGCATCGCCTTGGCGGTGGTGCCTTTGAGGCTGGCGGGCTTCGGCTCGACTTGGTTGGCTTCCTTTACCAGCGGGTCCACTTCGCGGCTGACCCAGCGATCGAGCGAGGCGGGTTCGACGCCAAACAGGTCGGCGGAAGGCCACGCGCCGCTCCGCAACTTCTCTTGGGTCATCTTCAGATACAGCTTTTCGCCGAGGTAGCCGTTCGCCCAATCTTCGGGCTCGCGGTAGCCGCCCACCGCAGGAAGCGAGGCATGACCGAATTCGTGGGCGATCTCGCGCAGCCACTCGACCTTGTCGGTCAGCGACCCCACGTCGTAAACGAGGATCACGTTCGCGGTGACAGGACGGCCGTCGTCGTCAAAGTCGCCAGCCAATCGCTGCTCGCCGCCGCTCGGACCGCCTTGGCAAAGGTAGACGTCCACCTTGCCGCCCGAATCGGGTGACAGTCGGAGTCGAAGGGCGCCGCTGGAAAGCTCATAGAGCCGCAGGAGGAACCGCGCGGTGGCCATGGCATGGCCAACCTCGGGCTTTTCCTGGGCGAAGACCCGAAACCGGACCACGCCGTCCACGCGACAGGTGATCTGGGTCGAAAACTGTGGCTTGGCGTCGCCGACCTGGACCGGGCAGACCTTTGGCGTGGCGAGCGGGAACGGCTCCACCTGGACGGTGGCGCTCCCCTGCTTCATGGCCAAAAGGGTCAGAACCGCGGCGAGCATCGACCTTATCCGTGGTTGGCTTCGATCCAGCGCTCGGCGTCAATGGCGGCCATGCATCCGGTGCCTGCCGCGGTGACCGCTTGGCGATAAACGCTGTCGGCAACGTCGCCCGCCGCAAAGACGCCGGGGATGTTGGTCGCCGTGCTGCCGGGTTGGACCTTCAGGTAGCCGACATCATCCATGTCGAGGAGTCCCTTAAAGAGCGAGCTGTTTGGCTGGTGGCCGATGGCGATAAAAACGCCGTCGATCGGCATCTCTTCCTTCTTCTCGGTCTTCAGGTTCAAAAGGGTGACGCCGGTGACCTTCTTGAACGGCTCCATCTGGCCGTGAATGTCCTCAAGAACGGTGTCGGTGATGACCTCAATCTTCGGATTGGCCATGACGCAGTCGAGCATGATCTTGCTCGCACGGAAGCTGTCTCGACGGTGGACCAAGTAGACCTTTTCGCAGTGCTTGGTGAGGTAGTTCGCCTCTTCCATCGCGGTGTCACCGCCGCCAACCACGATGACCTTTTTGCCTCGGAAGAAGAATCCGTCGCAGGTGGCGCATGCGCTCACGCCGAAGCCGCCGAAGGTCACTTCCCCTTCGAGGCCCAGCCACTTTGCGCTTGCGCCAGTGGCCACAATGATCGCCTTTGCCTCGTGCCAAGTCTCGCCAACGCGAACGCGGAAGGGCTTGCCACTGAAGTCGACCTCGTCGACCATGACGTCGTGGATCACGGTGCCGAACCGTTCGGCTTGCTCGCGGAACATCGCCATCATCTCGGGACCCATGATGCCCTTCGGGAATCCGGGGTAGTTCTCCACATCGGTGGTGATCATGAGTTGGCCGCCGGGTTGGAGGCCGGAGAACATCACCGGCTTCAGGTCAGCGCGAGCCGCATAGATGGCGGCGGTGTATCCGGCAGGTCCAGAGCCGATGATAATGACGTCGTTTAGCATAGAAAACTCGGTAGCTTGATGCTACCAAACCTGTTTAACGTCCGACCATGGGGAGATGTCACCCAGTCTTTCCGCCATGTCCAGAAATGAGGAACCCCCGGGCTGCGAGCAGCACCGAGGGCCTTCGGGGGTTTTGGGTTGGCTGGAGGGTTATGGGATCGGGTGAAAAACCTAGACGGGAACGTCGTAGTCTTTGAGCAAAGCGAACGCTCCCACAAGCGATGCGATTGCTGCGACTGCCATTGCTATGGTGAATAACATGTTCTGTACTCCTCTCCTTCAATCCGGCTGATTCCAATCGAATCAAGCCTTACATGAAGGGATATTGGAGGAACACGATTTTTCCTTCCCCGCAATTGAGCCTGCCCCGGCGAAGTCAGGATGGTTTACCGTTGGTACCGTTACTGGCTCGCAAATAGGTTTGCCGGGAAGATTTGAACCTCGTCCCCCGTGGATTGCGAGGAACGAGATTCGAACCCAGAATTTACGGTTGGACGTCGATCATCCGCTCGGCGGTGGTCTCACTAGTGGTTCGATTGAGCGCGCGAATGTCGCGCATTCGATTGCCTTCGTGGACGAATCGCTTGATCGTCCAAGTGTTGTCCGCGCCCGCTTTGGTCATGCCACAAACGAACTTATCGATCTTTAGAACGACGATCTCGCCCTCCTTGGCCTTGCCCCTGAACAGGTTGTCTCCAACTTTAATGCTCCCGCCGGTCGCGGGTTCATCCATCGTGAAGGCGACCTCTCCCGCGGGCACCGGCGTCGGGGTGATCGACGGTGAGGGTTGCGCGGGTGCACTCGCAGCGGGTGAAGGCGCCGCTCCAGCCATGGCCATATCGCTGTCCTCCTTGGGCTTGTGCAAGAACCAGCTGATGACGGCGGCGGCAAGAAGCAGGAGTAGGCCAACCAACTTCCGGAAATCATGCCGCTTCCACTCGTCTTGATGAATGCGATAGCGAGTCATTACTTCCCTCGCTTGGCGAATTCAGCAGATTCCGCAATCCACTTGTCAGGTTCGATCCTCTGCCAATTCTGAGGCTTGATGATCTCCGTAATCTTCGCGGGACTCGTTGCCGCCAGTTGGGCAAAGGTAAAGATGCCCGCATCATAGAGCTTTCGCTCGAAGACGGGTCCGATGCCGTCAATCTCTTCCAGATCATCGCGGACGTCTCCGGTGGATGGGAGCTGCGCACGAACGGTGCCGAGTTCGGCCTTTGCCGAAGCAAAGGCGGCGTTCACCGCTTCTAGCTCGCCTCGAAGCTGGGCGATGGTGTCGTTCGCACCGTTCAGCTTTAAGTTGAGCGCCTCCCGCTCACCCTGACACGCGTCGAGTTTGGCCTGAAGGCCGGAATCAACGTTCACCGAGGCGGCTGCGGACGAGCTTGCGCCGTCAATTTTTCGGTAGATGGGTTTGTCGATGAGGAACCATTGCCCAGCCCAGCCCAGCCAACAGCACCACCAACGAGACCGGCAGTAACAGGATCGATAGCCATGGTTTGGGATATCACGAAACGGGCCGGTACCCAATAGAATTGCTTGAGAAAGGCCTCTTGGCGTTTGAAGTTTGCGCGTGACCCCTAATAGGGCGATAAATCTTGCCTCCAGCTTGCAATTCGCCTTCCAACTGCTGGGTGGTATTGCAAGACCACAAAATGACCTGAGGTCAAGAGCCAAACCAGAGTATTGGCCCCTCGCCGACCGATAAAATGGTGATATGGATTCACGGTTGTTGGAAGTGCTCGAAGAGCGCGTGCTGATTTATGACGGCGCGATGGGGACCCAGATTCAAAACGCGGGGGTTGCCGACGAAGACTTCTTGCTGCCGACCGGCTCTGAGTTCGCTGAAGTCGTCCGCGCGGCTGCCGCGCGCATCGGTGACAAGCCGCTGGATGGCTGCAACGAGCTGCTGAACCTGACCCGGCCCGACGTCATCGAGTCGATCCATTCAGCCTACTTTGCCGCTGGTTCCGACATGGTGGAGACCAACACCTTTGGTTCGACGACCATCGTTATGGCGGAATACGACGCCCCCGAGCTCGTGCGCGAAATCTCGCTCGCGGCGGCCAAGATCGCTCGCCGTGCCGCCGACAAGTTTTCCACTCCCGAGAAGCCGCGCTTTGTCGTGGGCGCCCTCGGACCCGGCACCAAGCTCGTGACCCTCGGTCAGACGACGTGGGCTGATCTGGAATCCACCTATTGCGATTCGTTCTGCGGGCTGCTCGAAGGCGGCGCAGATGCGCTCCTGCTCGAAACCCTCCAAGACCTGCTCATGGTCAAGGCGGGCGTGGTCGCCGCCGAGCGCGCAATGGCCGAATTCGGTCGCCAGGTGCCGCTCTTCGTCCAGGTGACGATGGAGCAAACCGGAACCATGCTCCTCGGCAGCGAGCTGAGCGCAGCGGTGAACATGCTCGAGTCGTTCCCCATCGTGAAGGCGATCGGCATGAACTGCGCCACCGGCCCGGTCGAGATGCAGCCCCACATCCGCTACCTTTCGCAGAATTCCACTCGGCCGATTGCGGTCCAGCCCAACGCGGGCCTGCCCATCATGGAAAAGGGTCAGGCGGTTTACAAGCTCGGCCCCGAGGACCTCGCCAAGCACCACGACCACTTTGTCACCGAGTTCGGCGTCGCCCTTGCGGGTGGATGCTGCGGTACGACCCCCGCCCACATTAAGGCGGTGGCCGACCAGCTCAGCGGTCGCAAGCACAGCGCAGATTGCCATTGGCGCAAGGTGCGCGGACTCTTCCCCGGCTTTGACTTCACCCTGCGGACGCCCGAACAGGCAGAGGCGGTCCAGCTCAAGGGCTGCAGCAGCCTCTATGGCTTCACGCCCTACGAGCAGGACAACAGCTACCTCATCGTTGGCGAGAAGACGAACGCGAACGGCTCCAAGGCCTTCCGCGAGATGCTCGCCGCCGAGAACTGGGAGGGCCTGACCGAGCTCGCCCGCGAACTTGAGGGCGAAGGGTCGCACGTTCTCGACGTCTGTACCGCCTATGTCGGCCGCGACGAGGTCCGCGACATGAAGACCCTTCTCGCTGCCTACAACCGCCACATCACGGTGCCGATCATGATCGACTCCACCGAGGTCCCGGTGGTCGAGGCGTCGCTGCAGTGCCTTGCGGGTAAGCCGATCATCAACTCGATCAACTTTGAGGACGGCGAGGCGCGAACGCAGAAGGTGCTTGCCCTTTGTCGGAAGTACGGCGCAGCGGTCGTCGCGCTCACCATCGACGAGGACGGCATGGCGAAGACCGCCGAGAAGAAGATCGAGATTGCCGAGCGCATCCTCGAGCGGACCCGCGCGGCGGGCGTTCCCGACTACGACGTCTTCATCGACTGCCTCACCTTCACGCTCGGTTCGGGCGATGAGGAGTTCCGCGAGAGCGCGATGGCGACGATTGACGCGATTCGCGAGCTGAAGGCGCGCCATCCGCGCGTCAACACGATTCTCGGCGTCTCAAACGTGAGCTTTGGCCTCAAGCCGGCCGCGCGTATGGCGCTGAACTCCGCGTTCTTGCACTACTGCCGCGAGGCGGGACTCACGAGCGCGATTGTCCACTTCAGCAAGATCCTGCCCGAGAACCGGATCGAACCCGAGGTGTGGAAGATTGCCTCGGACCTGGTGTACGACAAGCGCGAATTCGCGATGGCGTAAGATGCCTTGACACGAGGTCCGTGTCGCCTTAGACTGGGCGGCATGGACCTCGTTGAAATTGAACCGACACGCTATGCGGTGAAGTCGGGCTCCTGCGGACACCACGAAATCGGCCAACTTCTTGGCCAACTGTTCAATGAGGTCGCCCAGGGCGTTGGCGACACTCCGGTTGGCGTTCCCGTCGCGATCTACACCGCCTGGAACGAGACAACCTGCGACATTCTCGCGGGTTTTTCTGTGCCCGACGGCACCACGGTTGAGGGTCTGATCACCTTCGACATGGAGGGGCTCACTGCCGCCCACACCACCCACAACGGGCCGTATCAGAACATGATGGCGACGTGGAATCAGCTTTGGGCCGACTTCAGCGCGGCCGGAATGCAAGCGGGCGGTCCGCCGTGGGAAGAGTACGTCGTCGGGATGCAGGAGACAAGCGACCCGAGCCAGCTCGTCACCGACATTTACATCCCCTTGGCCAAGCTATGAGGCTGCGTTCAACCCTCGTCTGCCTCACCCTCGCATGTGCCGCGATGTCTTTGGCGGGCTTCGTTCCCGTGGGGGACATTAACCCGCTGAGTCGTCCGGTCTATGCGGATGGCATCAAGAGAATCAACCCTCAGACCAAGCAGGAGTACGCACCGACGCTCGTTGCATTCCCAGATCGAACCATCAATCTCTACGGAAACGGATCGGTGGGGCCGGAATCGTTCACCGACCTCGCAACGGAGACGGTGGCCCTCAGTCGCAACCTGGGCATCAAGTTGGGCTTCTTGCAAGAGTCGCTCGGTGGCTCGGCGACAATTGGGTTCGTCGTCAGCGACACGCAGCTATTCTTTCGAGTTCTCGCCACGAAGGGCGACATTCCCGCGGAGATCGAAACCGCCTATCTTGCCCACGTGAACGAAGAGCGGATGAAGCGCTGGAAGGCTGAGGTCCGCGCGGCGAAGCTCAAGCTCAAGAAGCCGCCTGCCAAGCCCTTGCCCGCCGAGATTATCAAGCGAACGATCCGAGTCGGCGTTTCGGTCCGCATGGAGCTCCGCGCGGAAACGAGCAAGGCCAGTGCCTCAGGTGCAGCCCAAGACTTCACCGGTTCCATCGACTTTGGTCGGGACCGGTTCGTTTGCAGGGTCTCGCTGAATGGCGTCCTGTCGCCGTCGCTCGTTGGAGCTTTGCCCAGGGCAACCACGCTCTCCGATAAATCGGCCTACGACAAAGTCATGGTGGAATTCGGAGACCTGGGCCGAAAGCTCCCGACGACCTCGCAAGAGAATACGGCGATCAACACACGTATCCTCGGCTACGATCTCACGCTGAAGAACTAACCGCCGGTTGTCTTCGGCTTGTCGTCCTTCTTCTCGTCCTTCTTGTCCGCATCAGGGGCGGGGGAAGGGGCGGCTGGCTTTGGCATCTTGATATCGGGCAGGTTCAGGAGCCGCTTCGCGCGGGCCGACATCAGCATCGCGAGGGGGCCGGGTTGCTCGGCGTTCTTGCCCGGGGTGACGCTGGGCGTCGTCCAGTACAAGGGGCCGGTGACGACCGGGCGATCGTGAATTCGCATCGGCTTGCCGCTACCGAGGGTGAGCATGAACACACCGGACTCTTCGGGCTTGGTCGAGACCTTGCTGTAGACCATTCGCTTGCCGTCGGGGCTGAGACTTCCGCCAAAGACCACCGCGTCTTCGACGAGGAGCTTGGAGACCTTGCCACCGCCCGCGCCGACCGCATAGAGGCCAAACTTGCCGTCGCGGTTCGAGGTGAAGACCACGCGCTTGGAATCCTTGCTCCACTGCGGGATCAGGTCGTCAAACTTGCCGTCGGTGAGCTTGCGCTCGCCCTTGCCATCGACGCCGCGGACAAAGATCGCTGACTTTCCGCCCACGACCTTCGAGTAGACGATGGTCTTGCCGTTGGGCGAAAGCGAGGCGTCGTCGCCTTCGTCAATCTTGCGGAACACTTTGCCGTCGATCGAGGCGGCGTAAACCGAGCTGGGATCGCCGCCAAGCTGACCGGCGACGATAATGCGCTTGCCGTCGGGCGCGAACTGGATGGAACCGAACGACGCAAAGCCGCTCGGTCCGAGGGGAATCGCACGCTCCAGCGTGTTCGTGGTGTTCGCAAAGAGGCCGAGGCCGGTTTCCTTCTTCGCGATGAACGCAACGAAGTCACCTTGCGCACTTGGGACGTAGGCGAGTTGCTCGACGGGGAGCTT
Source organism: Armatimonadota bacterium (assembly GCA_018268355.1). Classification (GTDB taxonomy): domain Bacteria; phylum Armatimonadota; class Fimbriimonadia; order Fimbriimonadales; family Fimbriimonadaceae; genus JAFDWR01. The sequence continues at coordinate 206,135 of JAFDWR010000002.1, forward strand.
GGCCACTGACGAGATGCTCTTGCTCGCCGGATTAATGAGCTGAATCGCAGGACCTTCATCGGTCAGCTCAGCGATGAGGATCTCATCGCCCGCCATGCCGGGAGCAGCGGCCGCACCCGGATTACCAGCCGTTCCCTGCTGACGTTGGGTGTCAAAGCTGCCCGCCGTTGTCGTCGTCGTGCTGAAGACTCCGTTGCCGTTGCCTCCGCATCCGAGGACCACCATCCAGGTTGCAAGCCCGGCACCAACCATCCATTTCGTGCGATTCATGTTCCCATTATTTTGACGCCTTGGCGGATAGATCGGTTCTTATCCGTTCGCTTTTGCCCGCTTTACAATTTCGGCCTTGAGCTTGGTCGCATTGGCGCGGTCGGTCTTCGCGAGGGTGGCGATCCCCATGTCGATGCCGCGCTTGTCATAGTAGGCGGGCATGTTCTTTTCCACCGGCACCATCCAGCCGTTTGCAAGGGTGTCGAGCCAAAGCTCGCGCTCGGTCTTGCTCGACGACATGTGGTTCCAAACAAACTTGGGCGCGAGGGCGAAGAGGCGCAGCAGTTCGCTTTCTTTGATCTCGGCGACTGCGCCGTCGGACGGCATCTCGAGGAACCACTTCAGGCCGTTCATGGTCTGGCGGCGAAGGAGCACGTCGACGTAGGCGGTCTGGAGGGATTCCTGCCAGTATTGCCCTTCGTTTTTGCCCCACCAGACCTTGGCGTTGTCTGCCAACCACTTGAGGTTCTTTGCGGTGTCGCAGTTGTAGAGCGCCATCACGTAGGCCGCGCCGATTGCGTCAACGCTGCTCGATGGATAGCCCTTCATGACGGGGACGAGCCACTTGCGAAGCTGGTCGGGCGACGCGCCCTTGTAGGTCTTGATCCCCTGCGAGCGGTAAGCCTTGTACCGGTTGCTGGGGTCATAGCCGTCCTTGCCGAGGAAGAGCGCGCCGGCCATGCGGGCGCGCGAATCGAGCGAAGCGTCCTGGAGGACGATCAATGCCGTGAGAAGTACCATGCCCCTAGTATAAGGACTAACTCGTAGCGTTGCGGGAAAGGTCCCAGGCCCACACAGTTACCTGCTCGTCGAACCTGAATTCGGTGGAAAGAAACCCCTGTTGATTGGAGAGGAGGGTTCATACCGCATGTTGACGGGTGAGCAGTTTGTATCTGAAGGTTTGATTTCTTATGAGCAACTCGAGGTTGCGTTGCACAAGCAACGTGAACTTGGGGGCACAGAACCCATTGCGCGGGTCTTGGTCCAGATGGGCTTTGTCACCGAGCGCGATCGGGTCCGCTGTTTGGGCCGTGTTTGGGGCTTCCCGTTCGTTGATTTGAACGAGGTGAACCCAAAACAAGAGGTGATCCACCTCATTTCGCCCCAGCTTGCAAAGCGCTTTAAGGCGATTCCCATTGACCGGAACGAAAACCGGCTGATGGTGGCGATGGCCAACCCGCTCGACGTTTTTGCGATCGACGAGTTGCGCCTGAGCACCGGTCTCGACATCGAGCCGCTCATCGCGATTGAAGACGACCTCGTCGCCGCGATGTCGGGCTATATGCGGTCGGATCATGGCGTGAGCGAAGCCCTCGCTGGCGTGATGAAGGACTTCGACGGCGACGTCGAGATTGCCCAGGTCAAAGAAGAGGAAGTCAGTGAAGAAGAGCTGCGCGAGATGGGCGATGATGCGCCGATCATCCGCCTCGCGAACCTCATCATCGGTCAGGGAATTGCCGACAAGGCGAGCGACATCCACATCGAGCCCCAGAAGGACGGCCTGCGCGTGCGTTACCGCATCGACGGCGTGATGCTCGACGGCATGCAGTTGCCCAAGAAGGTCATGGCCCCGCTCATCAGCCGCATGAAGATCATGTCGGAGATGGACATCGCGGAAAAGCGCGTCCCCCAGGACAACCGCATCACTGCGATCATCGCGGGCCGGGAGTACGACTTCCGCGTCAGCACCCTGCCGATGGTCTATGGCGAGAAGATCGTTATGCGCGTTCTCGATAAGAACGGCATCAACGTCGGGCTTTCCAAGCTCGGATTCTTGCCCGACATCATGAACACGTTGGAGGACATGTGCTCGAAGACCTACGGCATCCTCCTCGTCACCGGTCCCACCGGTTCGGGTAAGTCGACGACGCTCTATTCGATCCTCAACAAGATCAACACCGGCGACAACAACATCATCACGATTGAAGATCCGGTGGAATATGAGCTTGCCGGCATCAACCAGTGCGGCGTGAACAACAAGGCGGGCATGACCTTTGCCCGCGGCCTTCGTGCGATGCTTCGCCAAGACCCTGACGTGATCATGGTCGGTGAAATGCGCGACGCGGAAACCGCCCGAATCGCGATGGAAGCCGCTCTTACCGGCCACTTCGTCCTTAGCACGCTGCACACCAACGATGCCCCGAGCGCGGCAACCCGACTCATGGACATGGGTGTGGAGCCGTTCCTCATCAGCTCGGCGGTGCTTGGCGTCCTTGCCCAACGACTCATTCGCCAGATCTGTCCGAAGTGTAAGACGAGCTACCAGGCTCCGCGTGAGATCTTCCTGCGCAGCGGATTCCCGCTGCCTGAGGAGATTGCCGCCGAAACCGGCGGTGAAGTCACCCTGTTTAAGGGTGAAGGGTGCGATTTCTGTAAGGGAACCGGTTACAAGGGGAGAACCGGCGTCCACGAACTTCTGACCATGACGGACCAGCTCCGAGACCTCATTCTTGGGGGATCGGCCGGTCACAGCCTTCGACACCAGGCGATTGAACAGGGCATGCGAACCCTTCAATTCGACGCCGCGCAAAAGGTCCTGATGGGTGTGACCACGCTCGACGAAGCCATTCGAGTGCTGTACGCCTAGATCGCCCAAACACGGAACAACGATACTGAGAGGCCGACATGTCTGCAATGCCAACCACCCCCGACGTCCTCACTCGAATCCTCAACCACATGGATTCGACTCCCGTGTTGCCGCACGTCGTGTTTCGAGTGCTCGAGGTCTCGAACTCCTCGGACGCTGGGCTCCATGAGATGGAACGGGCGATTGCAATTGACCCCGGCTTCACCGCGAAGGTGCTTTCGATGGTCAATTCGGCGGCCTATGCCCTGCCGAAGAAGGTGGCGAGCATTCGCGACGCGCTCATGTTCCTCGGCATCAAGCAGGTTCGAAACCTTGCGATGACGATTGGCGTTTTCGACCTTTTCGTCGGCAAGAGCGACCAAGAGTCGCTCCGGCGACGCGGATGGTGGCGACAATCGCTCGATACTGCGGTTTGTGCGCGGCTGATCGCACGGGAAACGGGCCTCGCAACGCCCGATGACGTCTACACCTGCGGCCTTTTGCACCTCATCGGCAAGACCTTCTTGGACCGCTTTGGCGGCTCGGTTTATGAGGCGGTTTTGATCCTGCAGAAGCAGGGGATGTCCGACATTTCGGCCGAACGGCGCGTCTATGGCTGCGACCACGTCGAGGTTGGCGTTGCCGCCGCGACGAAGTGGGCGATGCCACTCGTGATCACCGAAGGCATGGGCTATTGCCAGCCCTCGATGGATTCCAGCCCTGCCCGGGCGGCCACCGCGCTCGGCCACTACATGGCGAACTGCTTGCAAGAAGGCCACGAACGCAACACTGACCATGCGGGGGCGCCGCGCTGGGCCCTCGAAGCGCTCGGTTATGACGTGCTTGCATTGGACGAGTTGAGCGACCGTTGTTCATCTGCAATCGCTCAAGCACGCCTTGAGATGTGAGCTTAGGCTAAACTATGGCCCTCATGGGCCACGACATTCGGCGAATTATCGCGACGGACTGTGGGTCGACGACGACCAAAGCCATCCTTATCGAGCGAAACGACCAGGGCGAGTATCGACTTGTCGCCCGCGGCGAAGCTCCGACCACGGTTGAAAAGCCGTTTGAGGACGTGACGCTCGGCGTTGTCAACTCGATCACCGAACTCGAGGACATCACGGCGGTCGAAGTGCCCGAAGGCTATAAGGTGGGTCGCCGCACCCTCGTCGAGAACGGCACCGTCAAGCGCGTTTTGAAGGAGGGCAAGGAAACCTTCAAGAGCAGCGGCGAGAACGACGCGGCCGACCTTTATGTCAGCACGAGCTCGGCGGGTGGTGGCCTCCAGATGATGGTCACCGGCGTCGTGAAGGCGATGTCGGCCGAATCGGCTGAGCGCGCTGCCCTCGGCGCGGGCGCGATCCTCATGGACACGCTTTCGGTTGACGATGGCCGCAAGGATTACCAAAAGGTTGAGCGACTTCGACAGCTTCGCCCCGACATCATCCTCATGTCGGGCGGAACCGACGGCGGCAACGTGGACCTCCTCGTCGAGATGGCAGAAATCGTTCGCCGCGCCGACCCGAAGCCGCGATTTGGCGACATGAAGCTCCCGATCATCTACGCCGGAAACAAGGACGCTTCGGACAAGGTGAAGGCGGTCGTCGGTGAGGAAATTGAACTCCACGTCACCCCCAATCTTCGCCCTTCGATGGCCCAGGAGAACCTTGGCCCCGCGCGCGAAGAGATTCACGAGATGTTCCTTGAGCACGTCATGCAGCAGGCGCCGGGTTACAGCAAGCTGCTGGATTGGACGAGCGAAGAGGTCATGGCGACCCCGAACGCGGTTGGCAAGCTCCTGAAGGAGTACGCCGAGAACGAGAAGATCAACGTTCTCGGTGTGGACATCGGCGGCGCAACCACCGACGTCTTTTCGGTCTTTTTGAACAAGTCTGGCGAGCGAATCTATAACCGAACGGTCTCTGCGAACCTCGGCATGAGCTACTCGATCTGTAACGTCCTCAAGGAGGCCGGCATCGAGAACATCGCCCGCTGGCTGCCGTTCCAGATCGACCCCGCGGAAGTGCGAAACCGACTTCGCAACAAGATGATTCGCCCCACGACGATCCCGCAGACCTATGAAGACCTGCTGATCGAGCATGCGGTTAGCCGAGAGGCTCTTCGCCTTGCGTTCATCCACCACAAGTCGCTCGCTCGAGACCTTACCGGTCAGCAGCAGCAGCGCGACGTCGGTCAGATATTCAACCAGGACGAGTCGGGCCAGACCCTCGTCAAGATGATGGAGCTCGACATGGTCATCGGTTCGGGCGGCGTGCTTTCCCACGCTCCGCGACGTGCCCAGTCCGCGCTCATGATGATGGACGCCTATCAGCCGGAGGGCATCACGATGCTCACCGTCGACTCGATCTTCATGATGCCGCACCTCGGCGTGCTCAGCCAGCACTTCTATGAAGCGGCGAAGCAGGTGTTCGAATACGACTGTATCGTCAAGTGCGGCCACTGCATCGCTCCGGTTGGCGTCGCCAAGCCGGGTGAAGCCTGCGTGACCGTTCGCGGCGAAGGCATCAACGAGGTCGTTCCGTTCGGCGAGATTCGCGTCATCCCCTGCGACCGCAAGGAGTTCAAGGACCTCACGATCGAGCCTGCGAAGGGCTTCGACGTCGGCGAGGGCGCAGGCAAGGCGGTTACCCGCAAGCTGGAAGGTGGCACCGTTGGCATCATCATCGACGCTCGCGGTCGCCCGTTCGACGTGAAGCTCGACGATCCCGCCCGAATCGGCAACCTCCGCAAGTGGCTTGAGGCGTTCGGCCTGCCGCTGCCCAAGTAAGTCGATGACGAGCACGGCAGACATCCAAGCGTTGGTCGGTGAGGCAGTGGCGGGTATTGATGCCGCCACCACCTCGGCCCGATTGAAGGAGATTGAGCGCGACTTCCTCGGGAAGTCGGGTTCGATCACGAGCCTCACTCGCCTCATCGGCTCGCTGCCGACCCCGGAAGAGAAGCAGGCGTTCGGCGCGGCGGTGAACCAGGCCAAGCAGCACGTTCAAGGCCTCATCGACGCCAAGGCCGATGCCCTGATCCGCGCCGAGCGAGAAGCCCAGATGGAGGCCGAGCGCATCGACATCACGATGCCGGGACGGCGGATGCGCGCGGGCAACACCCACGTGCTCTATCAGACGATGCAGAAGATCAAGCGCGTCCTCGGTGGGCTTGGTTTTCGGTATCTGGAGTCGCCCGAGCTCGAAGAGTTTAAGTACAACTTTGACAAGCTAAACTATCCCAAAGACCACCCGGCGATGGATGAACAGGACACGTTCTACATCGACGACGATCACGTGCTTCGCACCCAGATGACCGCGATCCAGGGGCGCATTTTTGAGACCACGAAGCCGCCGCTCCGCTGCTTCACCATTGGCCGCACCTATCGCAACGAGGCGGTCGACCGGACCCACCTTCACACCTTCCACCAGGTCGATGCCTTCATGATCGACAAGGGCGTTTCGATGGCCCACCTGAAGGGGACGCTGGAGGCGTTTGCACGCGCGATGTTCGGCGAGGATGCGAAGCTCCGGTTCCGACCCGACTTCTTCCCGTTCGTTGAGCCGGGCGTGGACTACGCGGTTTCAACGCAAAAGCTGTTCAACGGTCGCTGGGTCGAGCTCGGCGGCGCCGGTCTGATCCACCCGAACATCCTCGAGGCCCACGGTATCGACCCCGATGTCTATTCTGGCTTTGCGTTCGGCCTCGGCGTGGACCGCATTCCGATGATGGCTTACGGCGTGGACGACGTTCGGCTGTTCCTTGAGAACGACCTTCGGTTCCTTTCTCAGTTCCGCGAATAGCCTGGCAAGAACGCTTCTTCCGCTTCGAAGAGCCGGTCGACCATCTGGAAGACCTCTTCGGGCGAGCAAACCGCTGCCGTCAGCGGGTCCATGAGCAGCGCGAGCTTCGCCAGGTGGCGTGACCGCTGGATGGCGGCGTCCGCCGCAAGGTCAAAGAACTGCATGTTCGAGGCGCAGATCGCGGCCATCTGCTTCGGAAGTCGGCCGTAGACGGTGGGCTGGATTCCTCGGCGGTCGATGAGGCAGGCGACTTCCACGCAGCCATCTTGGGGCAGGTTGGTGATCAATCCGTGGTTCGTGACGTTGCCGTGGACGACGAAGGGCTGGTTTTTCTCAATCGCCTCGATGATCCAGGAGCCGTATTCCCAGGTTCGCTGGGTCGTGACCTTGTCTTCCCCGCTGATGAGGCGGCGGCGGTTCTCGTCCTGGCCCTTGCGCCAGTTCGGCCAGTTGTTGGCATAGAAGCTCTCTTCGCCGCGATAGCCGGTGTCAGTGTACTTGTCGAGGAGGTCCTTTCGCTTGCGGTAGTAGGGCAGGTATTCGCTGAGGTGGCCGCTCGATTCGGTGATGAAGGCCCCGAAGTGGCGCATCATGTCGCTGCGGACGGGCTCGGCCTTGGCGAACTCGGACGAGCGGTCGTTGGCCTGGGCCATGAGGACGGGATAGAGGTCCTTGCCGCCCTTGGTCTCCCATCGCGTGAACCAAGCGAGATGGTTGATGCCGGCGCAATCCCAGCGGATGTCCTCGATGGGCACGCCGGAGTAGCGTGCGAGCATCGCCGACGTGCCTTGGACCGAGTGGCAAAGGCCGATGTTCGGCAGTCGGCTCACCCGCGAGGCGGCGAGCATCAACATGCTCATCGGGTTCGTGTAGTTGAGGACGACGACCTGGGGGCAAAGCTCTTCGGCATCACGGAGGATGTCGAGCCAAACGGGAATCGTCCGCAGGCCCTTCATCAGGCCGCCGGGGCCCATCGTGTCGCCGATATTCTGGCTCACGCCGAATTCGAGCGGGATGTCGTTGTCGAACCGCACGCACTCGACGCCGCTGACCTCGATGGAGTTGATGAGGTAGTCGCTTCCGGGGAGGAGCTCGCGCCGGTCGAGGCTCGCCCGAACGGTCCAGCGCTCGGCCTGGTCGGTCGCCTCGAGGATCTTCAGCATGAGCTGACGGCTGAGTTCGAGTCGCTCACCGTCGACATCCACAAGGCGAAGTTCACCGCCGAGGTTGCCAGGGATAAGGAGGACATCCTTCAGCACGGACGCGGTGAAGAAGCTGCCCGCCCCCATCATGGTGACGTTGATCTTCCGGCCCATCGTGCCGGGGAGACCGAGCGCTTCGACGGGCTTGGAGTGGTCTGCGTGGGATTCAGCCATGAGGAATCGGGGTGGGTTCGTCCACGACGGCGCCAAACTTCCGGGTGCGGGTCGCATACTCATCGAGGCACCGTCGGAGGGAGTTCTCGTCGAACTCGGGCCACGTTTCGCTAACGACGACGAGCTCGGTGTAGGCCGATTGCCAGAGGAGGAAGTTGCTCCAGCGCATCTCGCCCGCGGTGCGGATCATGAGATCGGGTTCGGGCTGGTCGGGGTTATAAAGGTGGGCCGAAATCGCCTCTTCGGTCACTTCCCCGCCTTCGGCGAGGATCGCGCGGACGGCGTCAACGACTTCGGCACGGCCGCCGTAGTTGATCGCGAGGGTGAAGGTGATGCCGGTGTTGTCCTTGGTCGTCTCGATGCCGTCACAAAGGGCTTGGCGAAGCGTGGCGGGCACCTCGTCGATGCGACCAGCGACGCGCACGCGCACATTGTTCTTGTGCATCACGCGCAATTCGTCGCGAGCGGCGGTCTCGATGAGCTTCATCAGCCCTTTGACTTCTTCTTCGGGGCGTCGCCAGTTCTCCGCGCTAAAGGCATAGACGGTCAGGTAGCGGACGCCCAGCTCGCTGGCGGCGAGAAGGACCTTGCGGAGGGTGCGATAGCCTTCGCGGTGGCCGAGAAGCCGACCGAGGCCGCGACGCTTGGCCCAACGCCCGTTCCCGTCCATGATGATGGCAACATGAGCGGGAAGGCGGTCGGTGATCATCGTCTTCGACGGGCTTAGACTTGCATGAGCTCGGCTTCTTTCTTCTTGCCGAGATCGTCTGCCTGGTGGACAAAGGTGTCGGTGAGCTTCTGGATCTTTGCTTCGTAGCCCTTCACTTCGTCTTCCGTCACTTCCTTCTTCTTTTCCAGACCCTTGATGTGGTCGATGGCGTCGCGACGGACGTTTCGGATGGCGATGCGCGCGGTTTCGGTTCGGGCATGAACCTGCTTGGCCATGTCCTTTCGTCGGTCTTCGGTCATCTGCGGGAAATTCAAGCGGATGCCGGTGCCGTCGTTGACGGGGTTGATGCCGAGGTCGCTCTTCATGATCGCGCGTTCGATGACCGGGTACATGCTCTTGTCATAAGGAACAATCAGCAGCTGTCGCGGTTCCGGGACGCTGACGTTGGCGACCTGGTTGACCGGCGTTTCGGTGCCGTAATAGTCCACGTGAACGCGGTCGAGCACGTTGGGAGTGGCTCGGCCGGTTCGATAACTGGCGAAGTCATGATTCATGGCGTCAATCGCCGCCTTCATTCGATGTTCTGCATCCTGCAGGATTTCCTGAGCGTTCATTCGGGGTTTCCTCCAACAAGGGTGCCCGTCTCGCCGCCGGTTAGGGCGTCGAGCAGTGCACCGGGTTTATGAAAGTCGAGGACGATCAGCGGAAGCTGATGGTCTTGGGCCATGGTGAACGAAGTCTGATCCATGACCTTGAGTCGATTTTGGATAGCGGTGTCGTAGGTCAGCGTGCTGTAGCGCTTGGCTGACGGGTTCTTTTTGGGGTCGCTGTCATAGACGCCGTCAACCTTGGTGGCCTTCACGAGGACGTCGGCTTCGATCTCGAGCGCGCGAAGGACCGCCGCAGTGTCGGTGCTGAAGAACGGATTGCCCGTTCCGGCGGCGAAGACGACCATGCGACCCTTTTGCATGTGGCGGATGGCTCGTCGTCGGATGAAGGGCTCGGCGACAGCGGAGACGCCAATCGCGCTTTGGACGCGGACCTCAATGCCTTGCTTCTCGATCGCCGATTGGAGACCGAGCGAGTTCATGAGCGTGCCGAGCATGCCCATTTGGTCGGCGACCGAGCGGTCGATGCCGCCTTCCGCGCTGAAGGTCTCGCCACGGATGAAGTTTCCGCCGCCCACGACGATGGCGGCTTCGATGCCCGCCTTGTGGACCGCCGCGACCTCCGAAGCGATGTAGTTCAGAACGTTGGGGTCGAGGCCAAAGCGAAGATCACCGGCAAGCGCCTCGCCACTCAACTTGATCAAGGCCCGTTTGAATGATTTTCTCGCTGATTCCTGTTTTCCCATGCAAACCCGACCGTTAGTGTACCGTTCGCACTCAGCGACGTATGATACGGTATGCCCCATTCTCCCGGTGAACGCATCTTTGGTCTTGAGACCGAGTTTGGGTGCTGGGTCGATCCGTCCGTTGGGCGTCCTGAGGCTGCGGTCGAGTTAGTAAAGGACTGCCTCTTTTACGACATGAAGATCGGGGCGCTGGACCTCCATGCCCGCGATGACGTCTTTGAGCCCGCCGAAGCGGGTGGGTTCTTGCTGAACGGGGGTCGAATGTACATCGACGCGGTGGGCTCGCACCTGGAATATGCGACCGCCGAATGTCGCGACCTTCGGGATGTCGTCGCGAACGACCGCGCTGGTCATCGCCTCATCGTCCGTGCGCTCAACGAGCTCGGGCTCAGCGACCAGGTGTCGTTCTACAACAACTCAGTCGACCACGTCGGCGGGCACACCTTCGGCTGTCACGAGAACTACCTCGTTAAGGACTATGAGGGCTTCCTCACCGACAAGATTGCCCTTCTCTTTCCATTCCTCGTCACCCGCCAAATTTATGCGGGCGTGGGGCGCGTTGGCGGGCACATCCTCGATTCCGAAGGGCTGCGGCCAACCTACGAAGACCTTGTCAACAACCCGGTGGACTACATTTGGGTGAGCCACGTTTACGGCGTTCGCCCCGATCCGAGCGTGGATTTTCAGCTCAGCCAACGCGCCGACCACATCATCAAGACCATCGCGAGCCGGGTGCGCTTCAATCGCGCCTTGATCAACCCGAAGTGGGAGCACTACTACTCGCACGACGGCTACACGAGGCTCCACATGCTCTTTGGCGAGGGCAACCCGAACGAGTACGCCTATGCGCTGAAGGTCGGCACCACCCACCTCATGCTGCGCCTACTGGAAGACGAAATCGTGGACACGAAGTGGCTGATGAAGAACCCGCTTCTGGAGCTTCGAAAGGTCTCCCGCGATGCCAGTTACCGCTGGCTGGTCGAGCTCGCCGATGGCACCACCCTGAGCGCGATTGACCTCCACCGCGAGTACCTGCGGCTCGCCGAACGCTACCGCGGGACCGACGAGCAGACCGATTGGATTCTCGACGAGTGGACGTCCATCCTCGATGGCTTGGAGAAGGACCCGATGGCGCTCGGCGACCGGGTGGACTGGGTCGCAAAGAAGACGATTCTCACCCAGTACCTCGAAGAGGCGGGCACCGATTGGACCGATGATGCGCTCCACTCGGTTGACATGGAATACCACAACATCGACCCCGAGAAGTCACTCTTCCACGGCCTTCAGGAGATGGGTGAGACCCGCCGGATGCTCAAGGAGATCGACATCGTCAAGGCGATGACCGACCCGCCCGCCAACACCCGCGCGAAGGGGCGATCCAAGCTCGTCGAAAAGGTGCTCCAGCGCAAGCGGCCAGGGGTTTACATGTTTGACTGGAACGGCGTCGCCGTTGACCGCCACCGGTACGTTGAGATGCCCGACCCGTTTGAGACCTACGAGGACCTGCCCGACCAGTGGCAGATCCCCGTGACCTAGTCTTAGATGCCCTTCGGGGCCTGGTCGACCAGGTAGATCCGAACGCGGTCGATCTTGCCGTTCACGCCGTCGCTGCGCGGCAGGAGCTGGATCGAGCGTGCCGATTGCGCTGATCCGAGGTCGAGGATGAGAACGTGGGGGTGCTTCGGCTCCCCGCTGCTCCATTCCGTGTGCCAGAAGGTGGTCGGCTGGTTGTCGATTGCGTTCGTGGCCTTGCCGTCCTCGCCGTCGGTCTCTTCGCTGTCCACGTAGGCAACCTTCCAGTTCGTCTTCTTGAGGGCGGCTCCGCTCGCGTCATAAAGGTCCACCTCGGCGAGCGTGGTCCAGGGTCCACCGCGCGCCTCGGACATCGCTTCGATGACGAGGTAGCGACCCTTCGTGCCTTCGGGCAGCGCGACCTTGGTGCCGGTGACGCTCAGTTTGACGTCGAGCGCGGGCTTGAGGCCGCTCAGGTCGGCTACCTTGTTGTTCTTTCGCGCGGGCGTCGGCGGGGTCTCGATCTGGTCAAGGATCGGCTTGGTGAGGCCTTGAATCGTGGGGCTCGCGGTGCCTTCGTCGTCCATGACGACGACCTCATTCTTGCCCTTCTTGAGCCAGCTCCGCGGCACGAAGAGCGTCTGTTGGGGGCCGATCTTCCAGAAGCGACCGAGGTTGCGACCGTTCAGCCAGACAAAGCCCTTGTTCCAAGCGCGCATGTCGAAGAACGTGTCGCCGGTCGAGGCGAGGGTGAACGAACCACGATAGACGATCGGGCCGCTGCCCTTGCCGCCGGTGGGCGCGACGTCGAGCGGATAGCCCTCGACTTCCCAGCTCTTCAGCTCGGTCTCGCCGAGCAGGACGGGACCCTTGAGGCCCTTTCGCTCGTGGGGGATCATCTCGCCGAAGTTGATCCGCGAGAGGGTCTCGACGTCAATTTCCAAGCGGTCGCCCTTGCCGACGGTGATTTCGACCGACTTTTGGTTTCGGCGGCGATCCATGATGCCAGCGAGCTTGCCGTTCACGAGCACGCGGGCGTAATCGAAGACGCCGCCGGTGGTGAGGGTGAGCTTGCCGCCGACGGGCGAAGTGGTTCGATACCGGACGATGCCGTGGGCTTGGTCAAGGTCCTCGAAGGTGGGAAGGTCCTTCACCTTGCGCGCGGTTTTGCCCGAGAGCGCGGTGCCTTCCGCCTTCAGCGAGAAGGTCGGCACCTCAACCGGGTCGGGCATGGCCGGGATCGGCGGGAGGGGGGCCTTTGAATACTTTTGGAGCAGCTCGCGGAAGGCCATGAACTTCGGCGTCACGCGGCCCGATTCGTCGAGCGCGCTGTCGTAGTCATAGCTCGTGGTGTCGACGTTGAAGTCGTTGCGACCGCCGTTCGCGCCTTGCATCCAGCCGAAGTTGGTTCCGCCGTGGAACATGTAGATGCTGAAGCTCGCGCCGTTCTTGAGGCACCATTCGAGGTCTGCGACGTTTGCTGAGATGCTGCTGGTATGGTGTCGCTTGCCCCAGTGGTCGAACCAGCCCGCCCAGAACTCGCCGATCATTTTCGGGGTGCCTTTGCGGAACTTCTCGAGTTCCGGGAACGCCTTGGGAGCGCCACCGCCAAAGTTGATCACCGGGGTGACGTCGGGGAGGGTGCCGCCTTCGAGGTAGCCGACGCCGGGTCCGTCACTCGTGAACATCGTGCCCTTGAATCCGGCTTGGCGAAGAGCGTCGCGAACACCGCCGAGGTAGACCTTGTCCTTGCCGTAGCTGCCGTACTCGTTTTCGACCTGGGTCATGATGATCGGCCCGCCGTTTTCGATGAGGAGCGGAACGACCTCTTCGCCGAGGCGCTTGAAGTAAGCCTGGGTCGCCTTCATGAATTCGGGCGCCTTGCTTCGGATCTGGAAGCTGCGATCCTTGAGCAGCCAGCTCGGCAGTCCACCGAGGTCCCATTCGGTGCAGACATAAGGTCCGGGGCGAAGGAGGACGTAGAGCCCTTCCTCTTGGGCGGTGCGGACGAACTTTGCGACGTTCAGGTTGCCGGAGAAGTCCCACTCGCCCGGTCGCCGCTCGTGGGCGTTCCAAAAGACGTAGGTGCAGATCGTGTTGAGACCCATCGCGCGGGCCATCTTCATTCGGACGCGCCACTCGGCCTCGGGCACGCGCGGGTAGTGCATTTCGCCCGAATGGATTTGGAAGGGCTTTCCATTGAGGATGAACTGATCCCCTTGGACGGAGAAGGATTGCGGAGCAGATTGCATGACGGCAAGAGCAGAGAGTTGGGCAAACATAGTCGTGGTTTATCGAGTGGCGATGAAATCGTGTTTGTGGAGCTTGCGAACGTGGTAGCCGCGACGGGTGAACCAGGCGTGGACCTCTTCTTCCGTAGTCCCGAAGGCGGTGCAGTGCTTGGGGTTGCACTCATAGATGAAGGCGCGGGGCGGGTGCTTCTCGAAGAAGCTCGCACCGCCTTGGAGGACCATGAGCTCGGCCCCTTCGACGTCGATCTTCACGACGTCGGCCTTTTCGATCCCCTTCGACTCGGTGTAGTGGTCGAGGGTCGTCGCGGGGACGTCGCCCTCACCCAGGCTCACATAGGAGTGGCCGAGGTTGCCGGGATCGTCGCTGACAAGGCCGACTTGGCCGATCCGATCGAGGAGTGCGACGAAGTTGATGCTGACCTTGTCTTCCAGTCGATTCAGCTCGATGTTGCGGCTGAGAACGCCGAACTGGCGCTTGCCGGGTTCAAACGAGTGGACGGAAGCTGCTCGCTGGGCCATGCGGAGGCTCACATAGCCAAAGTGCGCACCGATGTCGAGCACGGTGTCGCCGGGCTGGATGGAGTTGACAATCGCATCCATGACGACGGGCTGGAATTCGCCGCGCAGGTAAAGCTGAAACGCGAGGTGCTCGCTGAGGTCGGCCTCCATCTCCATTCCGCCGGGGATCGAGAACCGCACCACCTCGGCCTCAGGCTTGGAGAGCTTCCCAGCAAGGCGCGAAAGGGGGCCGCGCAGGCCGCGCGGCATCTTCTGGATGATCGGCCTCGCCGTCTTGTGGAGCTTCTTGGGCATTCGCCCTTCAACTATATCAGCCCGCGAGCTTGTCGAGTAGCTTGAGAGCGTTCTCCGCCCGGTCGTACCGCAATTCTGCTTCGGTTACGACGCTCTCAAGCGCATTGATTTCCTCGTTGCAGAGTGCTTCCGCGTGGGCGATTCGAGCGCGCAGCACCCGGTTGGCTTCCATCGCGACCTTGCCAACGGTGACATCGAGATCGGCCCTCATGCGGCCCGACTTGAACTGCCAACTCACGGCAAAGAGAACCGGGACGGACGCGACGCCAATGACAGCCAGTCCCAACGGCGACGTAAGGCCAGCTTGGATGCCCTTGTAGGTGAGATAAGCCGCAAACCCAAGATAGGCGATAAACCCGCCGCAACCCATGCTGAACGACTTGAGCGCCCTGGACTGGAGGTGGTCGATGCCCTCATAGTCCGGGGTCATCGACTCGCGATAGGCCTCGAGGGTGCGGTTTCGCTCGCGCTCGGCGGCGCGGACATAGGCATCGCGCTTCTTCCGCGCGAGTTCGAGTTGGGACCTCGCGGTGGAAATCTCGGATTCGCACCGTTCGCGGTAGTCCACGGTGCCGCGCTGGGCGCGCTTGATGACGTCGCGGATTGCGCTTTCGGACCGGGCGGAAATGTACACCGCGGTCAACCAATCGGCATCGGGAAGCGCGTGCTGGAGCGTGGTGCGGTACTCACGGAGCGAGGTGGGCAGGTCGATCTCAACCTGGCACTCTTCTTCGACGCCGCGGACCTTGTCGAGGGCCGCACCCCAGGTCGTAATGAGGTTTAGGCTGTCGGTTCGGATCGCGGCCTGGGTCGCCATGAGCACGCTCAGGATTGAGCGCGTGATCGACATCAGGTGGGGATCGGAAAGCGCGAAGTGGCCGAGAATCGGGTCCTGGGCGCAGGCTCGTTCAACCTGGTCGATTGCCTGGTCGGGGCGCTGGGCGCGCAGGTGGTGGTGGGCAACGAGCAGCCGCACTTCGGGGGCGACTCCGGGCGTGCTGGCGATCGCATCGAGCACCGCGCCCGCTTCCTTCTTGTCGCCCGACGTGCGCAAGAACTCGCTGTACATCGCGGCGAGGACATGGGTGATCGCATCGACCACGCCCGACCGCTTTTCCCACGCCATGCGCAGGCTTTGGCCGACGTCGGCCGCGCCGAAGCCGAGTCGCCAGCAAACGGCGGCGTAAGCAAGCCAGGGAATCTCGGGTCGAAGTCCGGCGTCGGCGAGGGCGACCTCTTGGAGTCGGCCACGGACGTCGCGGAGGGCTTCGCTGGCGTCAATGCCAGTGGCGGTCAGGGCCGAGCGCAGGAGTCGTTCGGCCTTGATCCAACGTGGGCCATGGGTCTCGCCCATTCCGGACGCCATCTTGGTGACCACGCGCCGAACCTCGTTTCGGTCGGAGGTTACGCGCGTGATCACGCGCGAGAGCGCGTGGGCGGAGGCTTCTTCGACGACGGTATCGAAGCCCTTGAGGCTCTGGCCCTCAAAGATGCACTGGACGATCTTCGCGACCGCTTCGACGCCCACGAGCATCTTGATTCGCTCTTCGTTGGAGTCCAGCCCGCGAACGTCGATCCGCGAGAACAGCTTGGAGTCGTTGACCAGGGTGCGGAGTCCCGGAAGGGCACCTTGGAGTTCGGTGGCATAACTCACCATGAGGTCCCGCTCGGAATGTTCTCCGAACAGGAATTCGAAACGACGTAGCGGATGCAGGGCTGCTCTCCCGAATCCCTGATCGGCACCGTCGTCATGCCAGAACTGCGCAGCGGCACCCACTTACCTTAAAGATGTTCGGCAAGTTTTAGATTGAATCCAGCCCTTTCTGCGCAAGTTGACCACTTTCGTCTAACCTAAGGTCACGATGGCAGCACCGCTTGCGCGATTTGGCATGGTGGGTCTGGGCACGATGGGCCGCAGCCTCCTTCTCAACATTCTTGACCATGGCTATCCAGTGAGTGGCCTCGACACCGACCCCGAAAAGGTGCGCCGATTCAACGAAGAGACTGCCGCAAAGGGCGGACGAGCGTTCACCGATGCCAAGGAGTTCGTTGCTTCGCTCCAGCCGCCGAGGACGATCATGATGCTCGTTCCCGCTGGCGCGCCGGTCGATTCGGTGATTGCCAACCTTCGGCCACTGCTTGAGAAGGACGACTTTCTCATCGACGGTGGCAACAGCTTTTTCCGGGACACCGAGCGCCGGACGGCGGAATTGGAATCGTCGGGGCTTGGATTCATCGGCATCGGCGTGAGCGGTGGCGAGGCGGGTGCGCGCACCGGCCCTTCGATGATGGCGGGCGGAACCGCAGCGAGCTATGGCCACGTTCAGCAGGTTCTGGAAGCGGTGGCAGCACGGTCGCCCGAGGGTCGGCCCTGCGTCGCTCGGCTTGGCCCGGGCGGTGCGGGCCACTACGTGAAGATGGTCCACAACGGCATCGAATACGGCATGATGCAGCTCCTTGCCGAGGCCTATGACCTCATGCGGCGCGGCCACGGTCTTTCGATGCCGGAGGCGGCAGACTTCTTTGCCTCGCTTGATGACGGCGAAATGGGCGGCTTCCTCGTTGAGATTGCGGCGCAGGTCTTGCGCGTGAAGGACGACCTCGGTGACGGCTGGCTGGTGGATAAGATCCTAGACCAAGCCAAGCAAAAGGGGACCGGAAAGTGGACCTCGCAAGAAGCGATGGACCTCGGCATCCCGATTCCGACGATCGACGCGGCGGTGAGCGCGCGGCAGATTTCAGCCCTGCGGGCCGACCGGCTCCGGGCCGAAGGGCTCGCACCGCGCACGGTTTCGACGACACCGTTTGACGCGAACGCCTTGCGCAACGGTCTCAAGCGCGGGTTCCTCGCCTGCTATGCCCAAGGCTTCTCGCTCCTGCGGGCGGCGGCGACCGAGCACAACTATGGCTTTGACCTTGAGGCATGTGCCTCGGTTTGGCGTGCGGGCTGCATCATTCGGTCCGCGCTGATTGGGCCGCTCCAGGAAGCGCTGCGGAACGGCGACCTGCCGAACGTGCTCCTCAGTCCGGTGATCACCAAGCCGGGCGACGATGACGCGCTGCGGGCGGTGGTTTCCGCTGGGGTGCAGTCCCAGGTGCCCCTTCCCTGCTTCTCCGCGAGCCTCGCCTATGTTGACGGACTCTTCACGGGTCGGCTTCCCGCCAACTTCATCCAGGCTCAGCGCGACTTCTTTGGCGCGCACACCTATGAACGGACCGACCAACCCGGGACCTTCCACTCCACCTGGGGGCAGGCGTAATGCAGCTTCACGAGCCAGCAATCATCACGATTTTTGGCGCGCTCGGCGACCTGAGCAAGCGCAAGCTGCTGCCCGCGCTGTTCAACCTTTGGCACGAGAAGATGCTGCCCGAGCAGTTCTACATCCTCGGCCTCGGACGAGGGTCGACCCTTGATGGCTTTGTCGAATACGCCCGGGCGAGCCTCAACGAGTTCAGTCGACGCGGCGTCCCCACCGAAGAGGAGTGGACCCAGTTCTCCGCGCACCTGCGGTACCTGGACGGCTCGTTTGAGGACCCCACGCTTCACGCCGCGATCTCGACCGAGACCTCGGAGCTGATGAAGGGCACCTCGGTGCCGTGGGTGCGGATGTTCTACCTTTCGACGCCGCCTTCGCTCATCGAAGTGATCGCCCAGCAGCTTCATGCGGCGGGTCTTTCGGGCCCGAAGGATCGACTGGTCATCGAGAAGCCGTTTGGGCGCGACCTGGAGAGCGCGACGAAGCTCAATACTTCTCTGCTGAACTATTTTGACGAGGATCGGATCTACCGAATCGACCACTACCTCGGCAAGGAAACCGTGCAGAACATCCTCGCCTTCCGCTTTGCGAACGCGATGTATGAACCGATTTGGAAGCGCGGCTACATCGACCACGTGCAGATCACGGTGAGCGAAGAGGTCGGCGTGGAGACGCGCGGCAAGTTCTATGAGAGCGCGGGCGCGCTCCGCGACATGATCCAGAACCACTTGCTGCAGCTGCTCTGCATGGTCGCCATGGAGCCGCCGATTTCGCTCGACGCGGACGAGGTGCGCAACAAGAAGGTCGACGTTCTCAAGGCCTTGCGGCCGATCCCGCCCGACGAGCTTTACCGATTCGTGGTCCGCGGGCAATATGGCCCCGGCTACGTGAAGGGCCAGGTCGTTCGCGGCTACCGCCAGGAGGACAATGTTGATCCGAACAGCAGCACGGAGACGTTCGTCGCGCTGAAGCTGTATGTGGACAACTGGCGCTGGCAGGACGTGCCGTTCTACCTGCGGACGGGCAAGCGGATGGCGGCGAAGGCCTCAAAGATCTCGATTCAATTTCGCCCCGTTCCCCACCAGATGTTCCCCGAGAAGACCTCGGACCACTGGGAGCCGAACCGGCTGACGATCAACATCCAGCCCGAAGAAGGCATCACGGTTCGCATTCAGGCGAAGCAGCCCGGCCAGAAGATGAAGCTGCGCACGGTGAACATGGACTTCGACTACGATCTTTCGTTCACCGCCGAGCCGCCGGAAGCCTATGAGACTCTGCTCTATGACGTGCTGGAAGCGGACGGAACCCTGTTCATGCGGTCGGACCAGGAGCACTACGCGTGGTCGGTGGTCACCCCGATATTGGAGGCTTGGGAGAACTCTCCGAGTCAGGACTTCCCGAACTATGCGGCGGGAAGTTGGGGTCCCGAAGCCGCCGAGGCGCTCATCGCGCGCGACGGACGAAGCTGGCACGCGATCCCGGTGATCCTGCCACCGGCGACTTGACAAAAGTGTGCGACAGGAGTGAAGTAGTGCATGGCACGAAAATTTGGCTTCACTCCCGTCGTCGATGGCGATGACCTCGTCGTTCGCGGGACGATTGCGTCGAACTTTGGCGACCCCGCCGACGTGGCGAGCGGTCAGGACAACGGGGTCGGCGCGTCCGGCTTTCGCTACATCGACCATCCCGAGTACATGGGGGTTGCCCTCCCGATGCGCGGGTTCAAGGTGCCGAGCCTCTATGGTTCGCCGATCCCACGGCTACCTTGGTACACCGACGTCCGCGTTTTTTGTCCCGCCACGAACAAGGTGGTGATGGCCAAGGTCGTTGACCTCGGCCCGAGCGGCGGCCTAAACCGCGGCATCGACCTGCTCCAGGCAGTCGTGAAGGGCCTCGGCCTACGGATGAAGGACGGGCTGTACCGCGTGGACTACCGGATCGTCGGCGGTGCGAAGTACTTGAAGAAGTAGGTCGCCTACTTCCACTTCACCTTGGCGACTTCCGCCTTCGTCATCGCTTTAACATGGCCGTCGCAAAAAACGACGACCGTCCTGTTGCCAAATCGGTAGTCCGGCTGGCCACCTTTGCCCAGGTAGAAGAAGACAACCGCCTCCGGATTCTCGATCAGCGCCCAAGATTTGCCCGCGAGTTTGCCGTTATAGCTCCAACTAACAGTCCCCGCCTTATCCGGGGGGACGGTGAAAGGGTCGCCGCTCCGAACGTAGGGAAGGATGGCCTTCTTCCAGTTCGCCGCCTTGGGTAAGACGTCGTCATTGTCCGCCACGTACAACAGCATGCAAGTTGCTAGCTGTTTTCCTCGCCGCACAGTCTTGGAGCACTCGACATTTTGCGCGATCACTCGGAGGCCAGAATCGCCGTAGCGGCCTAAGAGAAAGACAAGTTGGTTCACGTGTAGCGGCCGGTTGACATAGAGATTGGGATCGAGGAGACAAATCTTCCATTGCTCACCGACCTTCGTGAGCTGTACCTCTTCGTTATCGCCCGTTACGGGGTCGGTTCGAAACTCTCTGCTCGTTGACTTCCGCGCGCGGCACGTTACAATCGCGCTGTTGGCGTCCCTCGACTTCAACTCGCATCGCTGAAGCTCAAGTTTGAATCCGATCACCTTGAGGCTCTCGGCGTCATTTGAATTCCCGGGAGCAAGAAGCTGCATCCTGGCTGACACGAAATCTCCCGCGTTAATCGCGGCGACAAACGCCTTGACCGTGGCCACCGGGGAAATGCCAAGGATGAGTGTAGAAAGAGCGGCTAGAACCATCGATGTAGGTCTGATGCCAGTTGGAACGCGGTCAGTTCCTTACTTCCACTTCACCTTGGCGAACTGTTCCTTCGAGAGAACTTTCGCGCTGCCATCGGAGAAGGCGACAATCGTCTTGCCGCCAAAGCGGTAGTCCGGCTTCCCGTTCTTGCTCAAAAAAATGAGAACGGTTTGGGCTGGGAATTCAATGATCGTGGTGGGTTTACCCGCGATGTTCTTGTTGTAGGTCCAGCTGAGGGCCCCTTTCTTGTCCGGAGGAACGGTGAAGAGCTCTTCGTTCTTCACGTAGGGGAAGAGGCTCTTTTTCCAGTTGTCGTACTTAGGCAAGACGTCGTCATAGTCCGTGCAGTAGATCATGAATCCGGTCGCGAGCTGCTTGGCCTTGCTGAGAGCAGACGTCTTTTGGGCGGCCTCTCGGGCCCCCGCAAAGGCTTCCGATCCACGCGGGCTGAGCAGGTAGGCCATGATGTTGAGGATCTGCCGCTCGGTACCGCCCATGCCTTGATTGACAAACTGGATTTTCCAATCGGAGCCGACCTTGGTGAGCTGGACCTCCTCGTTGTCACCCTTGAAAGGCTCTTTGCCACCGTCCCGAGATGTCGTCCCCACCGCGCGACAAACGACGACCGCCTTTGTTCCCGAGCTGTACTTCACGCGGAACTGCTGGAGCTCAATCTTGAGCCCCATCTCCTTCAAGAAGGCGTCGCGGTCGGGCTTGCCCGGGGCCACGAGGTGTTTCCTGGCCGCGTTGAAGTCCTGCGCGTTGACGGCCGCGATGAACTCTTTGATTGTCGCTTCGGGCGTGGTGCCGAGGAGAAGGGCGGAGAGGGCAGCGAGAACCATAGTCACAGCATACAGACTACTGGCAAGGAGTTCAAGCCGAACTCGCTTACTTCAACTTGAGCTTCGCGAATTCGGCCTTGGTCATCGCCTTCGCACCGGTATCGCAGAAGGCGACGATCGTCTTTCCGTCGTATCGAAAGTCCGGCTGGCCATTCTTGCTGAGATAGAGGAGAACGGTTTGCGACGCATCCTTGATCTGGGTGGCGGACTTTCCGGCAACGTTCTTATTGTAGGTCCAGCTGCGGGTTCCCTTCTTGTCGGGTGGGGCGGAGAAGACCTCTTCCTTGTCCACGTATGGCAGCAGCGCCTTCTTCCAGTTTTTGATGCTGGGGAAAACGTCGTTGTGTTCCTCCAAATACATCGTGAACCCCACCGCAAGCTTCTTGACATTGACTAGCGCAGACGTCCATTGTACGGATCGCCGCGATTTCTCGAACATCTCTTTTCCTCGGGGACTGAGGACAAAGGCGAGCTGGTTGAGTAGCTTCTTGCCGTTGCTGCCCAGGCCATCATTCACGTATTGGATCTTCCACTCCGACCCGATTTTGGTGAGGTTCACTTCCTCATCGTCGCCGCCCATCTTCTGCTCCGGGCCACCCCATTCCGGCGCTGCGATGACACTGCAGATGAGGACCGCCTTGCTTCCGGAATTGGATTTGACCGAGCAACGCTGGAGTTGGAGTTTCACTCTGAAGTCTTTCAGGAAGGAGTCCGACAGCTTGTTCCCAGGCTCGACCAGCAGCCGCCTCACGGCATCAAAGTTGTTGGCATTGAACGCGGCGACAAACTCCTTGATCGTCGCTTCCGGCGTGGTGCCGAGGACGAGGGCGGAGAGGGCAGCGAGAACCATAGTCACAGCATAGGGTGAAATCGGCCCCGTGTCAATCCAGCCATAATCGGGGCGATGGTGCTGGTGATTGGGGGAGCGGGATACGTCGGGTCGCATGTGCTCCATGCCTTGCGCGGGGCCAACGAAGCCCACCTCGCCTATGACGACTTCTCGTCGGGATGGGAGCCCGCGCTAAAGGGCAGCCCATGCATTCGTGGCGACCTTCTCGACACCGATTTCCTCACCCAAACCTTGCTCGACCACCCCGAAATCGACACCCTCATGGTGTTTGCGGCGAAGATCTCGGTGGGCGAAAGCGTCCGCCATCCCGAGCTTTATCACCACGTCAACACGGGCGGGATCGCCTCTGCGCTCACCGCGATGGAGCGTGCAGGCCTGCGGCGGATCATCATGAGCTCGACCGCCGCGGTCTACGGAAACCCGCTCGGCCCGCTTGTGGAAGACCACCCCAAGAACCCCACCTCGCCCTACGGCGAATCGAAGTGGAACGCGGAGCGGCTGATCGGGGAGGCGGGGGTGGACTCGATTCGATTTCGCTACTTCAACGCGGCGGGTGCCGCGCCCGAGCATGGCCTTGGCGAACACCACGAGCCCGAGGAACACCTCATTCCGCTTTGCATTGACGCCGCCCTCGGACGCAGGGACGGCATCGCCCTCTTTGGCGAGGACTACCCCACTCCCGACGGGACCTGCGTGCGCGACTACATCCACGTCCTTGACCTTGCCGATGCCCACGTACGCGCGCTTCACTATCTGCGGGCCAACGGCGGTTCTCAGGCGCTCAATCTTGGCACCGGGCAGGGCCATTCGGTCTGCGAGGTGATCCAAACCGTGCAAGAAGAGGTCGGCCCGTTCGACGTGCGACATGAGGGACGCCGCCCGGGTGACCCGTCGGAGCTGGTGGCGAGATGTGAAAAAGCCGAGCAGCTGCTCGGCTGGAAAGCGACGAGGAGCGATCTTCGCAGCCTCGTGCGGGATGCGGCCGCGTTTCGGCGCGACCGCCCGGACGGTTATCGGAAGTTGACGAAGTCAACCGGGTAGTCGAGGTCGAGTCCCTTCACAAAGGTGATCGTCTTCTGGAGGTCGTCCTTCGACTTGCTCGCCACGCGGACCTCTTCACCTTGAATCTGGGCGGTGACCTTGAGCCCCTTGTCGCGAATCTGCTTGATGAGGGCCTTTGCCTTGTCCTGGGCGATGCCCTGCTTCAGCTTGAGCTTGCACTTCACGCTGAGGCCCGATCCCGGCTCGATGCTTCCCCACTCGATGCTGCGGGAGTCGATGCCGCGCTTGATGAGCTTGCTGAAGACGATGTCCTTCAGTTGGTCCATGCGGAACTCGTCGTCGGCAACGAGGGTGACGTCTTCCTTTTCCACCTCAATTTCGCACTTGGTGCCCTTGAGGTCATAGCGGTTGGCGAGCTCCTTTTGAGCTTGGTCAAGCGCGTTCTTGACCTCCATCTTGTCCGCCTTGGACACGATATCGAAGCTGAATTCTCCGCTCGCCATGGGTTAGGCCTTCTCCAGGTCGTCGCTGTGGACGAGGATCACAAAGTTCGGCTGGAAGTTCAGCTCTTCGCTCGTGAGCATCTTCTTTTGCTCCTCGCTGATCTCATCGCCGACGCGGGCGCGGAGACGGCGGGTCGACTCGGTGAGAACGTCGCGGGTGACCGGAGAAAGGCAATCCTTGTCCACTCGAAGGGCAATCTCGCTCTCGGCATAGACCGCGTCGATCACGCCCACCAATCCGCTCATGTGATCGAAGTAGCGATGACTCTTCCGGTCATTCTCGGTGACTGCACGAGCGACAACACGGGCACGTTGGCCCGCCTTCCAATTCGACATGTTCCTAGTTTACCGGGGTTGCTGAACGAGAGCCTTGGCGCGGGCGATGATCGCGGGCGCATCGAGGCCAACCTCGGCCCGCAAGATCGGCTGCGTTCCGTGCTCAACAAAGTGGTCGGGCAACGCGATCAGGTCGAGTCGGCCCTTCCAGCCTTGCTTGTTGAGCAGGGTTTGGACTTGCTGACCAAAGCCGCCGGGGAGCGAGTTCTCTTCGAGCGTGAGGATCGCGGTGCATTCGCCTGCGATTTCGAGGATCGTCTTCTCGTCAATCGGCTTGGCAAATCGCGCATTGATGAGCGCGACATCCAACCCGTCCGCCATGAGCGTTTGGGCGGCCTCGTGGGCGGGTCCAACCATGCTGCCAATCGCAATCAGGGCGACCTTTTCACCCTTGCCGGTGAAGTTCAGCAGGGTTTCGGCGACGCCGAGTCGGATCGGCGTGCGCGATTCCGGAAGTCGCTCGTCGCTCGAGCCTCGGGGGTAGCGAACCGCAGTCGGACCGCGATCATAGCCCGCCATGAAGAGGGTCATTTCGCGGAGCTCGGTGGTGTCGCGCGGGGCCATGACAATCATGTTGGGGATGAAGGTCAGGTAGCTGAGGTCAAATGCGCCGTGGTGGGTCGCGCCGTCATCGCCGACGAGTCCGGCACGGTCCATGAAGAACCGGACGGGCAGGTTTTGGATGGCGACGTCGTGGAGGACCTGGTCGAAGCCTCGCTGGAGGAACGTCGAGTAGATCGCGCAGAATGGCTTGATGCCGCCAGCGGCGAGTCCAGCGGCGAACGTCACCGCGTGTTGCTCGGCAATGCCGGTGTCGTAGTAGCGCTCGGGGAACTTCTTGCTGAAGCCGACGAGGCCGGTGCCATCGGGCATGGCGGCGGTGATCGCGACCATCTTGGGGTCGGCTTCCGCGCATTCCATCGCGGTTTCACCGAAGACCTGGGTGTAGGTGACGGGTCCCGCCGACTTCACCATCTCGCACTTCTCGAGGTCAAACGGGATGACGCCGTGCCACTTGGTCGCATCGTCTTCGGCGACGTCGTAGCCCTTACCCTTCACGGTGATCGCGTGGACAAAAACGGGTCCGCCGAGCTGGCGCACGTTGCGGAACACCTCAAGCAGGAGCGGCAGATCGTGTCCGTCGACCGGTCCGATGTATTCCAGGCCCATCTCTTCAAAGATCGTTCCCGTCTCATCGGGGGCGAGGTAGTGGGTGATGCCGTGGCGCAGGCCCGCCGCGACCTTGGTCACCGGGTTGGGCATCTTCTCGATGGCGGTCTTTGCCTTGCGGGCGGCGCGTTGGAGCCACGGCCTGCTGCGGAGCTTGGAGAGGTAGTTCTTGAGCGCACCAACGTTGGGGGCAATCGACATGCGATTGTCGTTGAGCACGATGGTGAGGTCGGTTTGGAGCTCGCCCACGTGGTTGAGGGCTTCCCAGCTCATGCCGCTTGCGATCGAGGCGTCGCCAGCGACCGCGATGACCCTTTCGTCGGTTCCGAGCTGGTCTCGCGCGACGGCAAAGCCGAGGGCGGCGCTAACCGCCGTTCCCGCGTGGCCGGCACCGAAGACATCCAGCTCATGCTCTTCGCGGCGAAGGAAGCCGCTGATGCCCTTGTGCTTGCGGAGGGTGTCAAATCGGGGGAGGCGACCGGTGAGAAGCTTGTGGGGATAGGCCTGGTGGCCGGTGTCCCAGACGACCTTGTCGGGAGGGATGTTATAGGCGGCGTACATCGCCACCGTGAGTTCAACCGTGCCGAGATTCGACGAAAAGTGGCCGCCGGTGACGCTGACTTTGTCGAGGATGGCCTGGCGTACCTCCACCGCGAGTTCCTGCAACTCCTTGTCGCTAAGGCGGTGCAGATCGGTCGGATTCACGATCGTCGGAAGGATCCGATAGGCTTCATCCATCATTTTCATTTAACCTTGTTGAACCTAGATACGATCCCATTCGTCAATCAATTGCGTTGAAATTTGCGGTGAACAGAGCCGATTGTGCACCTTGAATTCAATAGTGTAATTGCCTATAATTTTTGTCGGCCTACGAAGCTGTAGAGGAACCTTGCCATTGGATCTATTGGAAGTCAAGCGCGTTTTGGTGGTTGAAGACAACCCGGAGGATGAGAAACTCACCCTTCGCGCCCTCCGTGCTTGCGACATCCCATCCGAAATCCTCGTTGCCCGCGATGGTGACGAGGCTTGGCAACAATTGGACCAGGCTCACCCGACGGACCTTCCGCACCTGATTCTCCTTGATCTCAAGCTGCCGAAATTGAGCGGCCTCGACCTCCTCAAGCTGGTTCGCGCCAAGGACAGCCTGCGGCATATCCCGGTGATCCTCCTGACGAGCTCAAACGAGGAGCGCGACGTCAGCGACAGCTATTCGGCGGGGGCGAACTCCTACGTCCAGAAGCCGGTTGACTACGACGCCTTCATCGAAACCGTGCGTCAGGTCGGGGCCTATTGGCTCGCCTGTAACGAGACCCTTTAGGGCATTCTCAGCGCGAGCAGCGCGCCGCGCGTGGTTCCTGGGCTCTGGGGACCGAGTTCCAAGACGTCTTGTCCGTGGCGTGACTTCATCGCCACAAGCACAAACGGCATCGCTTCTGCGCCGACCGTCTCTCCCGGACGAAACTTCTCACCCAGCATCACGGAATGGGCGAGCGTGTAGAGCAAGTCGACGCCCAGTTCTAGGATGTCTTCGTCGACGTCGGAACAGTGGAACTCTGGCAGGTCGAACTTGCACAAACCGCGTGTATCGAGGACGAGGCCGTGGTCTGGCGTCCGGCGAATCGTCACATCGACCATGTCCCGGACGCTGAAGCGCACGTCAAGGTCGCGGGGGAAAAAGAGGTGCTCGGGAAGGAGCCAGCGCTCGCTGAGCGGGTCGGCAACCACCGCCTCGGAGAGGACTCCGATTCGCTCGGCCAGGTGGAGGATGAAGTCGATCGCGGGATAGACCTCGGGAGCGTGGGAGAGGAATTTCAGCTGGATCATCACCGACACGCGCTCGAGGCGGCTGCGCTTGATCGGGTCGATGCCCTGCATCTCCTTTCGGGCGAGCAGGTCGCGCTCGTCGAATCCCAGTTCGCTCTTGGTGAGCACGGTGGCGGCGACCACGGACCGCTTATCCCGCGTCGTGAAGGTGTAGCTGCCGCGAATCAAGGGCTGGGTGAGCGTGTCCTTGCCCATCATCGGGTCGTTCGGCACTCCCATTCCGGCGACCGCACCATCCTTGCCATAAGGATCGACGATCTCGGCGAGGGCGGGAAGCGGTGTCCGGGAGGCGGCGAGGGTGAGGTAGTAGCTTGCCGAGATGCCGAATCCCGGTGTCTTAGGCATCCCGAACTTAAAGAGGTTTTTCACTTGGCCGGCTCCTGGAGGGACTTCTGGAGCCAGCGCCGGTAGAGCGGTCCAAACGCCCAAGCGCCCATCGAGCGGAGCCAAGCACCGCGGGTGGGGCCAAGCGTGGTCGCCTCGCCAGGCTCAAATTGGACAAGACCCAGCGGGTCCATCGCCTCAAGGAACGGGGCCTTTTCGGGAGCGATCTTGGCTCCTTTGGGAAGGAAGAAGGTCAGCTTCCACCGCCTCAGGCGCTCGCCCAGCTTCTTTGCCCAGGCAGAAATCTCTTCCCCGCTGTAGAAGCAAACGTACATTGCGCAGATCGTGAACGCGAAGAGCGGGATGTTCATCGACCACTCGATGTAGCTGTGCAGGGCGAGGCCGCCGAGGATGACGTAGTTGCGCCACGGCTTGTAGAACACGACGGTACCGAGGGCCAGCTCGATGAGAAGCGTGAAGGCCGTCGTGAAGTAGATCATCGGCGGCTGGTTGAAGAACTCGGGCACCCAGAACCGCTTGAACTCGGCGATATGGGCAGGATAGTAGGTCGCGGTCATGTTGCGCCAGAGTCCGCCGTAGCCGAGCTTGTGCCAGAAGGTGGTGAAGTAGACCAGCGCACAGTTGTAGGCGATGAGCTTCTGGGACCAGAGCGGCACCGGCGAGGGGATCGCGGGGGCAGTTCCCTTCCAGAGGCCAATCAGCCGGTCGACCGAACACGCGCGTCCGCAGGGCGCGAGGGCAAGATAGAGCACGCCGACCCGCATCGTTGTGTCGCCGCCGTGGAGAATGAGGCCGTTGCGATGGTGGAGGCTCACGACGCCGATCGCGAGCAGGATCGTGCTGAGGCGCGTCCAGAGGCCGAGGGTGGTGAGAATCGCGGCGAGCAGCGTGAGCGAGAAGACGATAAGGGTGACGGTGTCGTTGGTCACCCCAGAAAGCACGTTGAGGCGGGGCAGCTCAAACGGCAGCGAGACGGTCGCGCCAAAGAAGCTGAAGCTCTTCGGGAGTCCGGCCGGGAGGTAGCGGTCCCCCAGCGCAGCAGGGACAAACCCGCGCTCCGTGAACCACATGTTGTAGCTCAATGCGGTGATCGCGAGGCTGGCGACGGAGATCAGTCCGAAGATGATCCTGAACACACCCAGCGCAACCGGCGAACCGCTCGGGAACCAGAACTGGTCGACCTTTTTCAGCCATGCCTTCATGACTTCGTCTCCAGGTCGCCCGGCTTAACGTCGTACTTGAAGTATTCGTACTCCTGATAGTCGGTCGGGATCGGCTTGCCGGGGGGCGGGATGATCAGCCAGTGGCGTCGGAGCCGCACTCGGACGGGATGGGTTCCCGGCCGGTTGTCGGTCAACCGTGCGATCTCGGCGGCGACGTAGGGCCAGGTGTAGGCATAGTCGTCCACGTGGAATCGCTCGTGGAACTTGCGATACCGCTCAAAGAAGTAGCGCTCGAATGTTCCGAGCTCGGCAATCCGCGGGTACTTGTACAGCGCGACGTTGCCGTTCGAGTATTCGATGATGGCGGTGCCGAAGTAGTCCTGCTGCACCGGGTTCGGGGCGAACATGTCCCAGTACTGCCAGAACCCGGTGGACAAGACGTAGTGTTGGAAAATGCTCGTCTTCAGGTACTTCGCGTTGAAGCCCAGAAGACCATCAAGCACGGTCCGCGAGGCGGTTCGAGCAACACCGGCGGGCGAACTCCAGTCCGGCTTGACCTTATCCGAGTCGCTCGGAGGGGGCGGCAAGGTCCAAGCGGTGATCGCAAGGACGTGGAAGGCGACAAACGCCTTGATCCACCCCTTGGTCTTTGGACCTTCCTGCATGACCTTCTGGCTTAGCTTGCCGATTCCATTTCGCGAAGAACGGGCTCAAGCTGCTCGTTCGAGCCCACGAGTTCGCGGACCTGTTGTGCAATGCTCTTGGCCTCGTCGAAGTGACCCGCGCGCTTAGCGGCAAGGCCAAGGTTGATCGCCACTTCCAGCGAGTTGCTCACGTTCTGGGCGACGTAGCGCATGACGTTGTAGGCTTCCTCGTGTCGACCTTCGGCGTTGAATGCCGATGCGAGCTCGGCATAGGCGGGCTCGCAGCCCGGGAAGAGCTCGATCAGCCGGTTAGCCGCGTCCATCGCCTCTTCGGTCTCGCCCGAACGGTTGTGCGCACTCGCAAGGAGGAGCCACATCTTCCAGTAGTCGGCAAGCCAGTTGCGCAGCGGCTTGAGTTCGCGGAGGGCGCCTTCGTGGTCGCCTTCTTCGAGCTTCTTGGCCGCGTTCTGGACGCTCTCCACTCGCTTCGGCTGCTCGATCTCGATGTTGAGCGCGAGGGCCTGGGCGCGAAGGTTGGGATCCGGGTTCGTGGCGAGGAGGTTCTTCAGAACGCCCGGGATTTCGAAGTCGCGACCCGCGATCTGGAGCGTCTGGGCGTACTCCCACATCAGCTGGGCATCGGTCGGCGCGACGTCGAGGCAGTCCTCGTAGAAGTCCATCGCTCGGTCGACGTCGTCGTTCTGCGCGAGGTAAGGCGCATAGAACCGCTTGACCACGGTGTTGTCTTCCAGCGACTCGAGCGCGTTGTCGAACACCTTCTGACCTTCGTCGGTCTTGCCCTGGTTGATGAGCGAGACGGCGTACTTCACGTGGGCCTGGGCCGACTGCGGGTACTTCTCCACCATCTCCTTCCAGAGGGCGGGCACTTCGTGGCCGCGACCGGTTTGCTCGAGGACGCCCGCGAGCATGTCCATGGTCGGCTTGTCCTCATCCTCCATCTCAACCGCCTTACGGAAGTTGCGCTCGGCGTTGACGGGCATGCCCATGTTCATCTGCGCCATGCCGAGTCGGGTGTAAAGGGCGGACTCGTTCGGCTCGCGCTCGATCGCCTTCTCGAAGGCGGCAGCCGCATCGCCGTGCGCGCCACCCATGCCGAGGAGCTCACCAAGAACGTAGTGGGCGCGCCACTCGCCGGGGACGAGTTCGGTCGCCTTCTTCAGCGCGCCGAGGATGCCTTGGTAGTCACCAACCTGGTGCTGGGCGAGCGTTCGAGCGTATTCGCAAAGCGTCTCGTAGGGGGCGACGAAGTCGGCATCAAGCTCAAGCGCCTTGATGAGCGATTCGGTACCGATGCGGTAGTCGAATTCTTGGACCACGCGCGGACCGGCCTGCTGGACGTAGTGGAAAGCATCGTAGCCTTCGAGGAACGCCATCATCGACTCGGCGTTCGCGGTTCCGAACTCCATCTCTTCGCCCGCGAGCTCGTCGGGGAGCTGGATCTCGGCAACTTCGGCAAGTCGCTTCACGAGCTTGTGGAGGGTGGTGAAAATGTCGGCCGACGTGAACTTGTAGTCGTCGGTCGCCACCGGCTCGGGGAGGCCAGCCTTGTGGAAGCGGACCGAGAGGTCAAAGCTGTCGCCATCTTGCTGCAGGAAACCATCGGTGAGGAGGTCGACGCCCGTTTGCTCAATCATTCCTGCGACCTGGGGCAATTCAAGGAAGCCGTCGGTGATATTCACGAATCCGACGCGCGGTTGACCTTCTTGTTCGACCTCGGCGAGGAAGCTCACCGTGTTGACATCTGCATCCGACGCCGTTCGAAGTTGGTCGCCCATGAAGGCGGCAAACTGTCGACCAAAGGCTTGCTTGGTGCCCTCGGCAGAGTTAAAAGGAAGAACGGCGATTTTCATTGCCCTGCATTTTACCGGACCGCCATCGAACCCTTTGTCATCGAAACGTCGTACGTAGTGGATTGAGAGCCCATGTTGATTGAACTCACGGTCGAGAACCTCGCGATCATCGACCGAACGGATGTGACGTTTGGCCCGGGCCTTTCTGTTTTTACCGGCGAGACGGGCGCGGGAAAATCCCTCATCATCGACGCGATCGAGCTTGTTCTCGGTGGACGGGCCGAGGCGGACGCGGTGCGCACGGGAGCACGTTCGGCGAGCGTTCACCTCGCGATGGACCTTTCTTCACGGCCCGACCTTTTGGCGCTGGTTGAAGCCGAGGGCGTCCAGATTGAAGATGGGCTGTTGACCCTGCAGCGCGAGGTGTTTGCCGAGGGTCGAAGTAGCGCACGGTTGGGCGGAAAGGTCGCGACGGTTGGCTCGCTGCGTGCGCTCAGCCGATTGCTCGTTGACATGCACGGGCAGCACGACCACCAAACGCTGATTGACCCCGCCCGCCACGTGGGGCTGCTGGATGCCTGGATTGGCGAACCCGCCGTGGGTGCGCGGGAAGCGGTCTCGGTGGCTATTGGGGGCTTTTCCGAAGCGAAGCGGCGGCTAGACCGAGCGCGATCGGGCGAGCGTGAGCGGGAGCGGCGGCGCGACCTCCTCAGCTTTGAAGTCGAAGAGATTCGGGCGGTGAGTCCGGTGGCGGGCGAGTTCGACGAGCTCGACGGCCAGATTCGGCGGCTCGCGAACCAGGAACGGCTGCTGGAGCAGTCGGGTACCGCGCTCAATGCGCTCAGCGAGCTGGAAGGGTCGGCCTCAGAGAAGATCGGCGAGGCGATCTCGGCCTTGCGCGCGGCTTCACGATTGGATGAGTCGGTGGAGGAAACCCTCCAGGCTGCGATTTTGCTTCAGGAACGGCTCGCCGAAGTCGTGGGCGCGGTGCAGGGCTATACCGAGATGCTGGACCTCGATCCGGGCGAGCTGGAGCGACTGGAAGAGCGTCGCCACGCACTGGTTCGGTTGCGGAAGAAGTACGGCGAGGACGAGGAGGCGATTCTGGCCTACCTGGCGGAGGCGGAAGCCGAACTCGCGGAGATGGATCAGGGCGATCAAAACCCTGAGGCCCTGGAACAGGAGCTTTTGGCGGCGGAGCAGCGGCTCAATGAGGCGGCGGCCAAGCTCACCGCACTCCGGAAGGCGGCAATCCCCGACTTTGATCGCGGCGTTCTGCAACACCTGGGCGACCTCGCCCTCGAGAAGGCCCGATTTGAAACTCACCTGGTCCCGCGCCCGGTCGACGCTGAAGGCGCAGATACGGTCGAGTTCTTCTTCTCCGCGAACCCGGGCGAATACCTGCGGCCGCTCGCGAAGGTGGCGAGCGGCGGCGAGATGAGCCGGGTGATGCTCGCGCTCAAGGCCGCAATGGCGGGCAAGAGCGGCCCTGCCGTCCTCATCTTTGATGAAGTGGATAGCGGGTTGAGCGGGCGCGCGGCAGCCGCGGTTGCGACCAAGCTCCAGACCCTCGCCGAGCACATGCAGGTCCTCGTCATCACCCACCTCGCCCAAGTTGCGGCCTGCGGCACTTCGCACTACCGGATCGAAAAGCACGAGCGGAACGGACGAGTGGTCACCCAGGTCACCTCGCTCTCCCACGAGGAGCGGATCGATGAGATCGCCCGAATGATCACCGGCGACGACCTCACGGATTCGGCGCGACTCCACGCCGCCGAACTGTTGAAGAAGCAACTTCAGATAAACTGATCCCCGCGCCTGGGTGGTGGAATGGTAGACACAGGGGACTTAAAATCCCTTGCTTGAAAAAGCGTGTGGGTTCGAGTCCCACCCTGGGCACCAGCTTGATCTATGCAAGTTTTTGTCACCGGATTTGGACCTTTCGGTCGCCACAAGGAGAACCCTTCCCAGCGACTCGCCGAATCCTACGCGCCCGATTCTATCGTGCTCGACGTGAGCTATGACGCAGCGAAGGCGTGGGTCGATGGTTTTGATCCGTCGCCTTACGATGCCATCGTCCTCACCGGCGTGGCGACGAACCGGAAGCACACGAGCCTGGAGCTCTTTGCTCGCAACCACCGCGCGCTCACCCAAGACAACGCAGGGTCGAGCATCCTCGGTGATCTCGTCGAGGGTGGCGAGCTGCTGATCACGAGCACGCTTTGGACTCCCGAGCGAGTGGCCCGACTGGCGAGCCACGAGGTTCACGCGAGCCTAAACGCGGGGGCTTATCTTTGCAATGCGATCAGCTATTGGGCGCTGATGCGGTGGCCCGACAGGTTGGTGGGATTCCTCCACTTGCCGGACCCGCAGTTTGTGCCCATCCCCGAGACGGTCGCCGCCGCCCGAGCGCTTATCGCCCGACTGTAAGCACATCTTCAACCTCGTTCATGTTGAGGTTGAGGGCTTCGTCGTCGGGCCAGATTTCGAACTGACCCCATGTGCGGAAGAGCTCGTTGGTGATCGTCCAGCGGCCATGAATCACCGCGCCGTCCCACTTGCCGGAATAGCGGACCTGGTGGGTGGCGTAGTTCTTCACGAACCTCACCTTCTCGGTGGCGCGTTCATAGGTGCCGTTGATGAGGAACGGGCCGATGATGTCGTCGCCCGCGCCGAGCACACGGTCCTCGGCAATGGTGAGAAGAAGCTTCATGTCGCCGCGCTGGCGAGCTTGTTGATAGAAACCACTCCACGGGCCGGAAGCGTCGCGGAGGTCTTTGCCTTGCACGAAAGAGGTAGACGCCCGAGGGCGGTGGGGGGTTCCTTTGAGGCTTCTGTTGCCCTGCCAATTGATTTGGCAAAGTTATGGCATTGAGGTGTACGACTCGGTCTTGGGCCCTTAAACTGAAGTTGTGAAAAGTTGGCTTCCCGTACTTGTTGTGCCGACCCTGATGATCTTGGGTTGCAACCGAAAGCCCGCCCAACCAACCGCAGCATCAGGCAAAGCGGCGGCGGTGGGCGGCCCGGGTACCTACCTGAAGAAGATCGGCCTCACGAACGGACTTCCCGGCATGAACCTCTGCCGACGCTCTGACATTGGTCTCGAAGTCTATGCTCCGGCTGGGTTTGAATGGCGGGGCGCCCGAAACTATCTTGCCGCTCTCGCGGAAGCAGACCCCAACGTAACTGGCGCTCAGATTGGCGAGGACGAAATCGCGGTCAGCCTCTTTGATGCTCGACCGGACAACAATCGTCCGGAGCTTTATCCGTCCACATTGAGAATCGCCCGATACGAACCCAATTTGAGCATTGAAGCAGCCAAGGCGGAGCTGAACAAGCCCACCCAAACAGCCTGGAGAGTGCTTCCACCGCTAAAGACCGTCATGGGTGAAGTCCCCGTATGGGAAGCCGAGATCAACGATAAGGGTTTCTTTGGCACCGAAGTGATCGTCATCCGGCGCCGGTACTACTTTGCCTGGGAAGGATCCAGCTTCTTGGCCTTCGCCACAAGGCTCAAGCGACTCCCCTCCGTGGGGCTGGACATGGAGCGAGCGCTGACCACTTTTCGGTTGGGAAGCTTCAACGCTCAAGACCAGGCCATCCTTCCTCCCGTCTCACCCAAGTCAACCAAATTTGGCACCGCCGGAGAACAGCAGTCCGAGGAGTACTTCCGGCGAAAGGAGGCCGAGCGTCAGCAACAGCAAATCGACGACATTAACCGGATCAATGAAATGAACCGGCGGCGTCAGGAGATGCAGGGGCAGAATGGCGGAGGACAGGTCCCACCACCACCGGGTCCTTAGAGATACCGTCGGGCGTTCGCGAGGCTGCGCGGGACCGCCGTCATCGGATCCTCTTCGCCTTCGTATTCCACGCTGAGCCAGCCGTCATAACCAGATTCCTTCAGGAGCCGGATGCACGTCTCAAGCTCAACCACACCTTCGCCGACCGCCGCGCCCTGGAACACGGTGCCATCAAGCGCGACAAATGGGCCGTCCCCGAGGTTGAAGTCCTTGAAGTGGACCATATAGGCCAGCGAAGCAACCTCTTCAATCGCGACGTGGCTGGGCTGGTTCACGAGGAGGAAGTTGCCGGTGTCGGGGTTTGCGCCGAGAGTGTCGTGGCCGCAGGCGGCGCGGACGTCCTCGATGATGCTCCGAACCTGGTCACCGCGTCCCGCGAGCTTGCCATGGTTCTCGAGCGCGAGTTTGACGCCGTGCTCGTGGGCATAGTTCGCGCCCGCGGTGAGGCCTTCGATGATCCACTGGCGGGTGGTGTCGAACGTGAGGTCGCCGTGGAGGTCGCCCGCGAAGACGCGGACCACGCCTGCGCCGTAGTGCAGCGCCTCATCGACGCCAAACCGGATCTTTGCGACTTCGATCTCTCGCGCGGCGGGGTCGGCCTTCGCAAAGTTCTGTCCCACCGAGAAGATCGGGCAAGGGAGCCCGGTCTCGGCGAGGGCCTCAAGGGCAGCGGCGCGCTCGGGGGCGACGTCGGCCTCGGTGAGGACAACCGGCTTGTCGGAGCCGATGCCCTTGTAGAAGAAATCGAGGAGTTCGACGCCTTCCGCGCCCGCCACCTTGGCGGTGCGGATGAAATCGGGAATCGAAAAGTCGCCCGCCCGCCACGTGCGGAAGTACGACCACATGCTGACCGCAAGCTTCATATCGTTAGCTCTTTCCTACCAAGAATTCGATGACGACCGGGGTGAAGATGAACGCGGCAACGATGCCACCGGCGCAGAGTGCACAGACCGTCGTCATGCCGAGCGAGACCGGTCGCTTCTCGATCACTTCATCGCCTTCGACGTCATCGACGAACATCGCCTTGATCATCTGGAGATAGTAAGCGACGCTCAGGATCGAGTTGATCGCGAGGGCGATGGCGAGCACGGTGAGGTTGGCCTTGAGCGCGTCACCAAAGATCATGAACTTCCCAGCGAAGCCGCTCGTGAGCGGGATACCAATCAGCGAGGCGACAAAGACGATCAAGCAAGCAACCGCGAACGGCGACCGTCGCCAAAGGCCGCGGAGCTCTTCGAACTTCGTCCCTTCCTTGCCCTTGTTCGCGCCGAGGCTAACCACCGCGAACGCGCCGACCGTCATCAGCGTGTAGCTGAGCAAGTAGTAGGCGAGCGAGCCAAAGCCGACCTTGTCGGGTGCGGCGAAGTGGGCGAGGATGCCAACGAGGATGTAGCCCGCGTGGGAGATGCTGGAATAGCCGAGGACGCGCTTGGCGTCCTTTTGGACGAGCGCAGCGAGGTTGCCGGCGGTCATCGTGAGGATGGCGACGACGGTCAGCGCGGGCATCCAGATCGCCTTCATGCCTTCGGCGCCTTCCAGGAATCGCCAGAGCGCAGCGAGGGCGCCAATCTTCGATCCCGCTGCCATGAACGCGCTGACGTTGGTCGGCGCGCCTTGGTAAACGTCGGGCGTCCACTGGTGGAACGGAACAAAGGCGGACTTGAACCCAAGGCCAACAAAGACCATGCCGAAGCCGAAGACGAGCAGGGTCTGGTGCATTAGGTCGGCTCGCGGCCAGGCACTGGCAATCGCCGAGATGTCGAGCGAGCCGGTTGCACCATAAAGCAGGGCGACGCCATAGAGCAAGAAGCCGCTCGCGAACGAGCCGAGCAAGAAGTATTTGAGCGCGGACTCTTCGGACTTGGATTCGGATCGGGAGAGTCCGGCGAGGACGTACAGCGCAATGGAGAGGATTTCGATGCCGAGGAACATCAGGAGCATGTTCCGCGTGGTGACCATCACCATGCCGCCGACGAGCGACCAAAGGATGATGGGATAGAACTCGCCGTAGCTGATCCGCTTGTCGCGCAGGTAGCTCTCGGAGAACAGGAGGCTACAGAAGGCCGCGACAATCAGCAGGAGCTGCATGACGAGGGCAAAGCGGTCACGGATCACCGTATCGGAGAACGTGGTGGCTTCGGGATAGCTGAACTGAGCCACCACCGAAACGGCGGCCATGATGAGACCGACCAGGCTGACGCCGATGATCCAAGTGTTGTCCCTCTTCGGCCAGATCATCTCAAGACACAGGGCCAAGAGACCCGTGATCGAGACAATCATGGTGGGGGCAATGATCACCCAGTCAATCGTCGGTGCGGGAAAGTTAAACATGGCTTATCGGGCGAGGGCAGCCGGCGTCCAACCGGCAAAGTCGGCTTGAGGGTCCTGGCAGGCCAGGAGTCCAGTGCGGAGCGATCTCAACTGGTCGACGGAGGCGCCAGTTCGCACGCTATCCCAGATGAAGGCGTGGGCGGGAAGATCGCTGACAAAGTCGATGTAGGCTTCTTCCCCGCTTGCGATCTCTAGGAAGGTCGGGCATCGGTCGAACGCGGCTTGGAGCAGCTCTCGGTCGCGCTCCAGGAAGTAACCGCCGTATTCCATCGGCGAGCACTCGCTGGGCGAGGCACCGGAAAGGCGATAAAGGATGCCGTCGGTCGTTGCGGCGGCGATTTCGGCGCGCGTCTCATCGACGAGCTGATCGAGGACCTGGTTACCGGCCTCGGGGTCGGCCTGAAGCTGGGAAAGGACGTCGATCCCGGCCTGGTGGGCGCGGCCAAACGGGTTATGAACGAGGGTCAGGGTGAATCGCCCGGGTTCGCCGACCAAGGTGGCGTCGTCGCCGAGCGAGACCTTGGGCGAGACGCTCTCGCCGTTCAAGACTGCCTGAATCCGCTCGCGACCGTTCATCGAGAGAGGTTGGCCTCCAGGTTCGTCGCCTGCTTCACCGGGAAGTGGAGGTTGGCGGGGGTGAGGACCGCTTCGTTGCCCTTGAGCGGCTCGGTGATCTTGCTTCCATCGCGGTTCGGCGCATAGACGAGGTTCATCTTGGCGTCGATCTCATGATCCGATTCGGCCCAGCTGGGTCGATTTCCGGCCGGGCTCACCGCCATCAGCCGCGCCGCACCAATCGAGGCTTCCATCGGCTTGAGGAAGGTGTTGGGATAGATGCCGCCCCAGAAGATGAAGACGACGAGGATGCCGCTGATCGCGATTTCCCAAGGCTTGATGTCCTTCAGCCGCTGGTTCTCGGGGTTGTTGTTCGGGCCATAGAACACCTGCATGAACATGTACAGCAGGTAGACGGCGGCGAGGATGACACCGCAGGCCGCGATGACGGCGAGGCCGAGGTTGAGGCCATAGGCTCCCGCGAAGGAGGATTCAAAGGCACCCATGAGGGCCATGAATTCGCCGATGAAGCCGTTTGTGCCGGGGAGGCCGACCGAGCTGAGCATGACGATCAGGAAGATCGTCGCGTAGATCGGCATCTGGGCCTTAAGGCCGCCGAACTCGGTGAACATGCGGGTGTGACGTCGCTCATAGATGAGGCCAACGAGAAGGAACAACGCGCCTGTGCTGATGCCGTGGTTCAGCTGCTGGTAGGTGCCGCCGAGCATGCCCGTGTGGTTCAGCGAGAAGAGTCCAACCAGGACAAATCCCATGTGGGCGACCGAAGAATAGGCGATGAGCTTCTTCAAGTCGGGCTGGATCGCGGCGACAATCGCTCCGTAGATGATGCCGATGACCGCGAGCGTCATGACATACGGCGCCATCGTCGGGATGACGTCGGGGAAGAGCGGCATCACGAATCGCAGGAAGCCATAGGTGCCCATCTTCAGGAGCACACCGGCGAGGATGATCGAGCCTGCGGTGGGTGCTTCGACGTGGGCGTCGGGCAGCCAGGTGTGGAACGGGAACGCGGGACACTTCACGAGAAAGGCCACTGCGAACGACCAGAACAGCCACGCTTGAAGCTGGAACGCGCCTGCCCAAAGCTTGCCGTTGGCGACCTGGGCTTGGATGTCGATGATGCTGAAGCTCAGGGTGCCCGTCGCCTTCTGATGCAGCGAGGCGAGGGTGATCATGCCGAGGAGCATGAAGATCGAGCCTGCAAACGTGTAGATGAAGAACTTCTTGCTCGCGTAGGCCCTGCGAGCGCCGCCCCAGATGCTGATGAGGAAGTACATCGGGATGAGGCTGGCTTCGAAGAAGCTGTAGAACAGCACCATGTCGAGCGAGCAGAACACGCCGAGCATGGCGGTCTCGAGCACGAAGATCCAGACGAAGTATTGCTTCACCCGGTCATTCACGTAGAAGCTGAACCAGATCGAGATCGCGGTAAGGAACGTCGTGAGCAGGACGAGCCAGAATGAGATGCCGTCGATGCCCATCCGGTAGGCGATGCCCATGCCCTTCATCCACTCGATGTTCTCGGTGAACTGGAAGTGGAAGGTGTTGGACGAGAAGTCCTTGAGCAGGGTCAGCGAGACCGCGAAGACGCCCAGCGACCAGCCGAGAGCGGCCCACTTGACGGTGCTTGTCTTCGAACTCGGGATGAGGTTGAGGAGCAGGGCGCCAAGGAGCGGCAGGAACGTGATGACGGAAAGGATGCCCATTACTTCTTCACCCCCGTGAACAGCGCGTAAGCGAGGTAGCCGAGGATGGCGACCCCTCCCAGCAACATGCCCGCCGCGTAAGCGCGGATGAAACCGTTTTGGAGCCAGCCGAGCACCTTACCGATGCCAGTGGCGAGCCAGCCGGAGCCGTTGACCGCGCCGTCGATGACGGTTGCGTCGAGGCCGCGCCAGCTGAAGGTCGCGAGGTCGCGTCCTCCGTCAACGCTTGCGCTCACCATGGCGTTGTCATAGCCAAACTGGTCGCGAGCGGCGCGTCGGAACGGCGACCACTTCGACTCGTCCCAGCCTTCCTTCTTCGGCAGGCCGCGGAAGTAGATGATCGCGCCGAAAACGATGCCAAGTCCGGCGGCGATGATCGAGTAGGCCATGAGGCTCAGGCCGCCCGGAAGGTGGTGCGGATGCTCCTCAAGCTCCTTCAGAACCGAGAGTCCGTTCGGATAAAGCCAGTGCTCGAAGAGGTGGTTGTTCGCGAGGACATAACCACCGCCCGCCGAAAGGACGCCAAGAACAACGAGCGGAACCCACATGCTGACCGGCACTTCGTGCGGCGTGTGGTTCTTGTCGAGATCGTGGTGATGCTCGTGCTCGTGGGGCTGGGCGGCGAGTTCCTCGTCGGTGTAGAAGAAGCCGTGCTCGTCGGGGCCGTGGTCCTCGTGAGCGTGGTGCGCATGGTCGTGATGACCGTGGTCATCGTGCGCGTGGTCATGCTCGTCGTGGTGATGCGGTTCGATGCTGCGCCACTGTTCGGTCTTGCCGTTGAAGGTGAGAAGCGTCATTCGCGTCATGTAGAACGCGGTGAGCATGGCAACGCCGAGACCGACCCAACCGACGATGTAGCTGAAGTTCACACCGCTGATCTGAGCGTGATCATTGGCAAGCGCGTAGCCGAGGATCGCTTCCTTCGAGAAGAAGCCGGAAAGGCCGGGGATTCCCGCAATCGCGAAGTAGCCAATGAACATCGTCACCGCGGTGATCGGGATGTACTTGAACAGCTTGCCGTAGTTGCGCATGTCCTGGTTGTGGGCCATCGCGTGGATGACCGCGCCCGAACCAAGGAAGAGCAGCGCCTTGAAGAACGCGTGCGTGGTGACGTGGAACATGCCCACCCAGTACGCGCCCGCGCCGCAGGCCATGAACATGAAGCCAAGCTGGGAAACCGTCGAATAGGCGAGCACCTTCTTGATGTCCGTCTGTCCGAAGGCGATCAGCGCGGCGAACAAGGCGGTGAAGGCACCGACGATACAGACAATCGCGCTCGCGACAGGCGACATCTGGAAGACGATGTTCATCCGGTTCAGGAGCACGATGCCCGAGGTGACCATCGTCGCGGCGTGGATGAGGGCGGAAACCGGGGTGGGGCCCGCCATTGCGTCAGGGAGCCAAAGGTAGAGCGGGAACTGGGCCGACTTACCGCAAGCGCCAACGAAGAGACAAAGCGCGATCGCGGTCGTCATCCCGGGGTTGCCCTTGAGCAGCTCGCCGAGGTGGGGGAGCATGACGTCGTAGCTCAGCCAGCGGCCCGAAGCACCATCGATGCCCAGCTTGTCCTTGTTGCCCGCGAGGAGCACGACAAGGAGGAACATGCCGACGGTGAGGCCGACGTCACCGATGCGGTTGACAATAAACGCCTTGTTGGCTGCCCGCGAGTTTGCGAGGTCCTTGTACCAAAAGCCGATGAGTAGGTAGGAACAGACGCCGACCCCTTCCCATCCGATGAAGAGCAACGCGAGGTTGTTCCCAAGGACGAGGATGAGCATCGCGGCGATGAAGAGGTTCAGGTAGGTGAAGAACCGGGTGTAGTCCTTCTCCTCTGCCATGTAGCCGGTTGCGTAGAGGTGGATGAGCGAACCGATGCCGGTGATGATGAGCACCATCGTCATCGACAGGGTGTCGATTCGAACCTCGAACGGGATGTTGATCGAGGCGATCTTGATCCAGCTGAAGAGGGTTTGGACCACGCCCACTTCGGCGCGTTGGGTGGCATCCATTCCCGCGAGCTGCTTGGTGAGGAGCACCGCGACGCCAAAGGCGGCGACGATCGGAATGACCGCGAGGAATCCGGCGACGCGTCGACCGAATGCCTTCTCGATCCGCTTGCCCAGCAGCGATTGGATCAGAAATCCAAAGAGCGGGAAGCCCAGAACGAGCCAGATGAGGTTAAAGCTTTGGTTGCCTTCCATTCTGAGTTATCCGCGAAGCAGGTTCATTTCGTCGATGTCGATGTTC
Source organism: Armatimonadota bacterium (assembly GCA_018268355.1). Classification (GTDB taxonomy): domain Bacteria; phylum Armatimonadota; class Fimbriimonadia; order Fimbriimonadales; family Fimbriimonadaceae; genus JAFDWR01. Next base: position 247,944 of record JAFDWR010000002.1, read on the forward strand.
TGTCGAAGTCGGTAGATCGCCATGATGATGCCGAGGCCGACCGCAACTTCCGCCGCCGCCACGGCCATGACGAAGATGACCATCATCTGGCCCGACATCACCGCTTGGGCTTGGCCAGTCGGCGCGACATTGCTCGAGGGCATGTAGCGGGCGAAGGCGAGGAACGTGAGGTTGGCCGCGTTGAGCATGAGCTCAATGCACATGAAGATCACGATGGGGTTGCGGCGGATGACGACACCCACCACGCCGATCGTGAACATGAAGAGGCCAACGAGAAGGTAGGCAACGAGGGGGACTCCGTTCATGGGTTCAGCCTCCGCTTGGCAAGCAGAATGGACCCCACGATCCCAACCAGCAGAAGGATGCTGGCGATTTCGAAGGGGTAAAGATAGTTGGAGAACAGGGTGTTCCCGACTGCTTGGGGCGAACCGAAGTTATCGGGCGCCTTTGGCGTTTGAATCTTGATCATCTGGGGCACGATCTGCGAGGCGATGAGGGAGAAGAGGCCCAGACCCAGCATGATGCCCACCGGTAGCTTGATGTCGAGCTTCTCGTCCTTGTCCGTTTGGATCGCGCCCAGGTTGAGGAGCATGATCACGAACAGGAAGAGGACCATGATCGCGCCGGTGTAAACGACGATCTGGACGATGCCGAGCATCTCGCAGTTCAGCGTGAAGTAAAGGAACGCGAGAACAAAGAAGTTCAGGACCAAGCAGAGCGCGGACCGAATCGCGTTTCGGAAGAAGATCACGCCCACTGCCGAGGCCATCGCGATCCCCGCCAGGAGCAAGAAGATCCCGAGTTCGGGAGTCGGCTTCACGGGAAGTTTCGACAGATCCATGATTTAGTTCACCGCCTCCGCAACTCGTTCGGGGTCGACTTCGACCACTGGGGCGGGCTTGCCGCCAACCATCTTGACCGTACGAACCTCGAGATCGGCGCCCTTGTCGATCGACTTCAGGAGTCGCCAGAGCGTGAAGACGACCACACCGGCCACGACCCACATGCCGATTCCTGCCGCCGAGCCGTATCGAGCGGAGATAAAGATCCAGGTCGCCACCGCCATGAAGTTGAGCGTGGCGAGGGGGAGCATCGATCGCCAACCGATCGACATGAGCTGGTCGTAGCGAAGCCTGGGGAGCGTGGCTCGGAGCCAGATGTAGAACGTGAGTCCCGCGATGATCTTGCCGACCATCCAGATCGGCGAGAGGTAGATCGTCATCGACTTCATGAAGCCGAAGAGGCCGTTCAGGACGGGCGAGTTGTCGGCGAGGAAGCCCCAATTGATCGGAACGATGTTCCAGCCGCCGAGGAAGACGGTGGCGAACACCGCGGAGAAGATGAACATCGCCGCGTACTCACCCATGAAGTAGACCGCGAACTTCATCGAGCTGTACTCGGTGTGGTAGCCGGCGATGAGTTCGTTTTCAGCCTCCGGAAGGTCGAACGGGGCTCGGTTCGTTTCTGCGACCATACAGACGAGGAAGATGATGCCGCTGATGAACCCGTAGGGAGTGAGGATGAACCAGTTCTGGAAGATCTGGCCGTAGCCGCCCATGCCCCAGAGCGGCTGCTCTTGCATCGCGACCATGTCGGTCATCCGCAGGCTGCCGGTGGCGAGAACGATCGCGGCAAGCGACATGCCCATCGAAAGTTCGTAGCTGATGAGCTGGGCCGAGGATCGCAGGCCACCCATGAGCGAGTACTTGTTGTTGCCCGCATAGCCGCCGAGCACGACGCCATAGACGCCGAGCGAGCTAATCGCAAGCATGTACAGCACGCCGATGTTCACGTCGGCGACCGGAGTGAGCAGCGTGTACGGGCCAAACGGGATCGTCGCACCGAGCGCGAACGCCGGGAAAAGGGCGAGCGCGGGAGCGAGGAAGTAGATCACGCGGTCGACGCTCGCGGGGGTGACGTCTTCCTTAAAGAACAGCTTGACGCCGTCCGCAATCGGCTGAAGAAGACCGAACAGCTTGAACTTTCGGCCGCGCAGTCCCGGCGGAAGGATCTTCCAGTGGGCCGGAAGCCGGAAGTTCCCGACTCGGTTCGGACCGATTCGGTCCTGCATCCAACTGAGAAGTCGTCGCTCGTACCAGATGATTCCAGGAACGAGGGTGAGGATCGGCAGAACGAGGAGAAGCGCCCGGATCACGGCCTGCACGATTGGCGGCCACTTGGCGAATCCCTCCATCAGCTGTTGTAACCACTGGATCATCGTTTAGCTCCTCAATCTACCTTGCCGACCCGTTCCCTGACCGTCAGACAAGCGGCAAACCCTCCGTCGGCAACTGGTTGAAAGAGTGGTTGGCAAAGGCGGCAACTTCGGCCCCGAGCGCGCGGCCGACCTCGTCGGCATTGAACCAGGGGCGTCCCGGCTTGAGACGCAGCGAAATCTCGCTGAACGCCTTCCAGGCGGGCTTGGCCTCGCCCTTGGCGGGAAGCACGGCACCGAACCGCTGGATGTGGCGGTCGGCGTTGGTGTAGGTTCCGTCGGCTTCGGCGGGAGCGGTCATCGGGAGGACGACGCTCGCATAGGGGAAGGCGCCGTTCTTGGTGTGGGCCTGGACGACGAGGAAGGCGACGTTCTCAAGGGCGGCCTGGACGAGGTCGTGGTCTTCGCAGACCTCGAACGGGTCCACGCCGAGGAGCCAAAGCGCGTCGAGCTTGCCATCGCGGGCGTCGGCCAGGATCTGGGCCGACCGCTTGGTTCCGGTCCCGATTCCGATTTCTGCTGCGCCTTGGTCGTTGGCGTTTAGTGCGTAGTTTCGAAGCTCGCCGAGACCCTTGAGCGCGCCGAGTGCGTCGTGGGCACCGGGTCGGTTGAGCAATTCGTGGGAGGTGATGATCGCGGTTGAGCTCGTCAGGTGGGCGGCGGCAGCGGCGATCTTCTCGGCGGGAACGCCGGTGAGCTTGGCGGCGGCTTCGACCGACTTGCCGGCCTTCGCGTCGGCAAGGGCTTGGGCGAGGGTCGCCTCGGTTCCCGGCTGGTAGTTCAGCACCAGTTCGGCGAAGCTGTCGGCGTCGGTCGCCTGGTCGTGAGCGACAATCACCTTCGCGCCGTTCTTGAACCACGCCTTTCGGACGCGGAGGAAGACAATCGGCAGCTCATCGGCGAGAGACGAACCGAAGACGAGGATCGACGGGGCGTCCTCGATGGAAGCGATGCTCGGCTTGGCGTGAGTCGGATCAGCGATCGGAGCGACCTTGGTCCAGTTGTAGTCGAGCTCGTTCGACTTGAATCCTTCGTTGAAGAGCTTCTTCCAAGCGAAGAGGTCTTCGTTGGAGTTGGCGTTGCCACCAAGTCCCGCCGTGTTGGTCGAGCTCGTGAAGGCGCGGATACAGTCCGAATAGGCTTCGGACCAGTTCGTTTCAACAAGAGCGGTTCCTCGTCGGACAAGCGGGACGTTCAGTCGGTCGGGGCTGTTGTAAAAGTCGTGGCCGAACTTGCCGCGGTCACAAGTCCACTCTTCGTTGATCGCCTCATTGGTTCGACCGTTGATGCGGACGACCTTGTCGACTCGGTAGTCCATCCAGACGTTGCAGCCATTAGAGCAGTTGGTGCAGATCGCGGGGCGGGTCTGGAGGTCCCACGGGCGAGCGCGGAATCGGTACTTCGAGCTCGTGAGTGCGCCGACGGGGCAGATTTCGATGACGTTGCCGCTGAATTTCGATTCGAACTCCATCAGGCCAAACGTCGAAGGCTGCATGTTCGCGCCGCGGAATCGGAATGCAAGCTGGGAGTCGCCCGAGATCTCCTCGGTGAAGCGGACGCAGCGTCCGCACTGGATGCACCGCTCGAGGTCGAGGGTGACGTACTTGCTGAGCGGGTAGGCCTTGGGCAGGTGTCGCTTGATCTCGACGTAGCGGCTCGTCGAGGGGCCATAGAAAAGCGTGTTGTTCTGGAGCGGGCATTCGCCGCCACGGTCGCAGATCGGGCAGTCGAGCGGGTGGTTGACGAGGAGGAACTCGAGAACGCCCTTTCGGTCGCGGTGGACGGCTTCGGTGTCGGTGTAGACGACCATTCCCTCGCTCGCGGGCAGGGTACAGGCGGCCTGGGGCTTGGGCATCTTTCGGACGCTGCCATCGGGCTGCTTGAAGCCGACCTCAACGATGCACATCCGGCACATGCCCACCGGCTTCATGCGCGGGTGGTAGCAAAAGATTGGAATTTCGAAGCCCAGTCGTTTGACCGATTCGACAATCAACTCGCCCTTGGGGACGGTGAGTTCAAGGTCGTTGACGGTAATCGTGACGGTCTCAATCTGGGTCGCGGCGGCCATAGAATTCCTTCTGCTCTCCGTGTGTCATACGAGGTGACGCACGGAGTCGTCATGACGATTTGACGCCGCAGAGAATACCTGCCAAGTTCCTTGAGGATTTGACCCCCCACCGCCCTCGCCCCATATTTTCACCAGGTTTGCTGAGCAATTGGCGAATCGGCAGATAGAATGAAGTGGAATTCAACACGTCGCGAGCGGCGAGGCTTCGTCGTATCGCACCCAAAACGGACTCGTTCCCTTATGAATCGTTTTAGATCCTTACACTGCTTCACTCTCATCCTTGCCGCAGCGGCAGCATGGGCGCAGGGCACAAGGGCTGGCGATACGGCACGCGCGTATCGTAAGTCTGCACCCGTCGCCTCTTCTCCGCTCAACGTCCGAACCCTTCCCAAGATCGATCCCAAGCTGAGTCCGGTCCGCAACGAGATCGAGAACATGTTTGAACCCGCTTGGATGCGGGCAGTCGGCGAGCCCTCGAGCGGACTCATCGGCGAGATGGTCCCGGGCAAGCTGATCAAGGAAGGCGCGCGATGGCCGTCGGTGAACGACACCCGATGGACTCCCGGCGACCCCAGCCTTGCCGTCGGTCCGAACCACGTCGTCGTCACCGTGAACACTCGCGTTGCGATTTACAACAAGGCGGGCGCTCAGGCTTCGAACGTCGACCTTGCCACCTTCTTCGCTGGAATGTCGGTCGCTCCGGTCAGCGTTTTTGACCCTCGCGTCACCTACGACATTTCGACCGGTCGCTACTACCTCATCGTGCTCGACCAGTCGGGCGCCAATGCAACGTTCCCGCAGGGCATGAGCCGCATGTACCTCGCCGTGAGCCGAACCAGCGACCCGACGGGCGTTTGGGATCGCTACTGGTGGGATGCTCGCTACCTGCCGGCAGGCGGTGGTTCGCGATGGATGGACTATCCCGCGCTAGGTTTCACCAATAACGCGATCATCCTGAACGGCAACATGTTCCAGCTCGTTTCGCCGGGCGGAACCGGCGGCGTCCAGTTCATGGTCATTCCGAAGTCGAACGTCCTCGCGGGGACGCCGGCGGCGGCAAGCTACGTCTTCTTCTCGAACGCCTTTACGGCCCAGGGCTGCGATGTCATTGACTCGTCGACCGGCTATGCGCTTTCGCGACAGAACTCGACGACCCTTCAGGTCTTCCAGCTCAACAACCTCATCACCACGCCGACGATCAGCTCGGTCTTTGTGACGGTTCCGAGCTTTTCTTCGCCCGGAGCCGGTGCCCTGATCCCGGGTGGTGGCCGAATCGACGCTCTTGATGGTCGAATCCTTAGCGCGCAGTATCGTGCGGGGCGCATTGTCGCCAGCCACGGCATCAACAGCGCAGACCCCTTCCAGGGTCGATGGTACGAAGTCAGCATCACGCCTTCGCCGTTCGCCGCGACGCTTCTTCAATCGGGCAACCTCACTTCCTCGGGCTTCAGCTGCATCATGCCGGCGATTCACCAGAACGCCTTCCGTGACACCGCAGCGGTGTTCACGCGATGCGCTTCGACCCAGAACCCGCAGTTCGCGGTCGCCGGACGCCTCAACACTGATCCGGCCGGCCAGATGACGGGTCCGACGATCCTCGCCAACAGCACGACCACGACCTACACGACCTCGACGGGCGCCCGTTGGGGTGACTACTTCGCCGTTGCGGTCGACCCGGTCGACCAGTGCACCTTCTGGGGTGTCGCGATGATGACGAACGGTACGCAGTGGCGAACCGAAGTCAACTCGTGGACGGTGTCGGCTCCGCGAACCGTCGGCCTGAACGCGGTCGCTCCCGTGAATGGCGGAACGAGCACCACCGGCACTGTGACCCTCAGCGGCACGGCGCAAGTGGGTGGCACCGTTGTCAACCTCACGAGCTCGAACCCGACGATCCTGACCGTCCCCGCGACGGTGACGATCCCAGAGGGCTCGACGAGCGCGAACTACACGATCAACACGACCGCAATTGCTCCGCCCAACCAGAACGTGACGATCAGCGCCTCCGCGCTCGGTACGTCGGCGAACACGTCGGTCCAAGTGAAGTGGGTGACCGCCAACGTTGGCCCTTCGAGCTTCACCTCGAACGGCTTCTATCCGACCGGTGACCTGAACGCGCTCCAAGCGATTGACGGCGTGTTCCTCTCGGTCCAGAAGGATCCCGCTTCGGTGATCACGAACCCGGTCACCTTTGAGTGCACGGGTACCGTCCCGACCACCACGCCTGCGGCGATGACGCTTCGGCTGAACTTCCGAAATCGTGGCGCGGGTGCCGCTCAGGCCTCGATCAGCGCTTGGAACTGGACCACGAACTCGTGGGTTCTGCTCCGACGCTTCAACGTGACGCGCACGTTCATCACGCTTGATAGCGTGATCTCTGGTCCGACCGCGTTTGTGAACGCTTCGGGTCAGGTTCGTATGCAGGTGAGCGTCCTACCTGAAGTGCCGAGCTTCGAAGTCCGCAACGACTACGACCTCGTGCAGTGGATCGTGACCCAGTAAGGGTTGCGATTGGCAAAAGCAAATTCGGGGGAGCCTCAGCGAGGCTCCCCCGAGTTCATTTTGGGTGGTGTGGGTTAGCTTGGCGTTTGGTCCCGCTCGGGGGCATCAGGACGTGGATCCTTGAACTCCGTTACGTCCTTCACGTGGCGGTAATGGATGAACAGCAGCCCAATGCTGAGGATCACGACGAGAATGTCCATTGCTTGCCCAAGTTTGCTCATCCGCGGATATTCGAAGATGACGGCGACCGAAGCGCCGGAAGCAAGCAGGAGGGCGACGAACATGATCGGCTCGGCGAAGATAAACTTCCTCAGCCCAAAGGGCGCCTTGGAGTCAGCTTCCCAGTCACGAATTTCCTTGCAATCGAGGATCGCCTTGAGGTTGTCCATGTTCCACGTCTCGGGGGACACCAGTTCGGCTTCGTAGACCAGTTCAATATTCCGATCGAGCTTGGTCAGATGGTATTCGAGAGGAGCGGTGAGGAAACCCTGTCTGAGCCACAGCTGCAGGCAGCTCAACTCGAGATCAAGCGACAGCGCAAAGCAGCGGGCAACTGCTTCAGGTGAGCTCATGTTTTCCTTCTCAGGCGGGATCAAAAGTGAAAACTCTCTTTGAAGCCTGCGAACCTCCTGGATGGCGAGCTTCTTGGTTTTTCTCAGCTTGCCGAAAACGGGTCGCCGGACCACATTTTGTGCCTCGTCCTTGGCAATCGAATGCCGGAACCAATTCAACACGTTAAATGCTTTCCTCCAAGCCAACTTGCCCTGGACCTCGGTCCTTGCGGGGGAAGGTCTTTTTCCACCATTGAGAAATGATCGGGCTCATCCAGAGAAGCAGGAACATCATGGCCACCGTCTCAAGGCGAGCCATGAACTGGTTGAAGCTAATGTGTCCCATAAGCCGCTCAAACGTGCCTAAACCTAGCAGTACTGAGCCCCAGATGATCACAAATCCCAGGTTCGGGTTGGTCCAGAGCCACCGACGAAAGGTTTTGGGACCCCTCATCATCCTCTCCCACTCCTGCAGTTGTTTGCTTTCCAGCATCTTGCGAAGCCGCACGAGGTTCCATTCTCCGCTGGCGATGATGGGAATGTGGGGGACGCGCTCAACAAGCTCATCGAGTCGGTCCAGTTGCTCGGCGAACGAGGTTCCGGAATAACTGGGCCCAATCGACCCCTCAAGCACGAGCAAAAAAGCGCGGATGAGTCCCGCGTTCAGAGCGTCTCGTGGGGTGAGTTCGACCTGCTTTTTCACCTCTTCGGGCAGCTTCTCAGGTTCAACCGCGTAGACGCTGATCTCTTTGGCAAGCTCGCTGCACTCGCGCTTTGTCGCGAGCATCTCATACCGTGGTCCTGAAAAGTACATCGCTCCCTTCCCTACCTTACAACACCTAGCCCACCCGTAACCAAAACAAAAACCCCAGCCCACCGGAGACAAACCGGCGGACTGAGGTTCCGAAGGCAATCAGTAGCCGGGCGTTAGCCGCGGCCTTTCTTCTTCTTCGTGGTCGGCGCGGACGAAGCACCCTGCGGCGGGGTCAGCGTTCGAACCTGGAGTGCGTCGTCGATGCCGGTCGTGATGAGGTACTTGCCATCGGCGGTGAAGGTGATCGGCGAGCCGATCGCGGACTGGTCCGGGATCGTGGCGATCGGGAGGAACGTGGCCGCATCCCAGAGTCGAACCGTGCGGTCCGAGCTGCTGGAGGCGATGATCTTGCCGTTCGGGCTGTAGGCAACCTTGCGAACGTAGTCCTCGTGGCCCGAGAGCACGGCGAGGCGGGTCCAGGTCTTGGCGTTCCAAATGATGACGCGCTGGTCGCGACCGGCGGTGACGACCTTGGTGCCATCCGGGGACCACGCCATGTCGAACGCGCCGTGGGCCTCATTGGTGGCGGGGTTCACGTACTTGCCGCTTCCCTTGCTCGCGCCGTTCGTGGCAAAGGCGCGCACGCCGCCGCCCATGTCGAGCACGCCGCAGGCAATCAGCTCGGACTTCGGCGAGAAAGCGGTGCCGTAGACGTTGGCGCCCTTACCGGCAAACGTGGCGGCCTTCTTTCCAGTCGAAGTGAAGACGTTGGCCACGTCATCGTCGCCCGTGCTCACAAACATCGAACCCGAGGCGTTCCACGAGAGCTTGTTGATCGGGCGGATGTGGTTGATGATGATCTTGGTGTTTTTGCCCGAGGCGACGTCCCAGAAGTAGATCTTGGCGCGTTCGTCGCCGCTGAGGATGACCTTGCCATCGGGCTTCCAAGCCACCGCGCGGGCGGGAACCGCATGTCCGGCGAACTGCTTCACGGTGCCCGCAGTGGGGTCGATGATGCGAACGAGGTTATCTTCGGTCGAAGCAACGAACATCCGGCCGGTGGGGGCAGGAGCGATGGAAAGCGGTCGAATCGTGGGATAGGTCTTCGTGGTCCACGTGATGGTCAGGGACCCGAGCAGGAGAGGAGTAAGGCTCAACATGGTGAAAGGTGTACATGAATAGAACGGTTGGGACGGCGAAATGTGCGTCCAGTTGCCGCGACTTTGCAAGCAATTTCGCGAGGCCATAATGGGAGACGATGGTCCTTCTCGCCTCTTTACTCCTTGCCAAGAAGCCGACGACGCTCTTCACGGGCGCGCCGATCCTCCAGAAGATCGTCGCCACCGCGCGAAGGGAGAAGTGGACCGAACTGTCCTTTGGCGAGCTCGTCGCCAAGGTCGGGCTCTCCCTCCAGGGCACGCCCTACGTCGGGTTCACGCTGGAAACCGACGACAAGGTGGAAAGCTGCGTGGTGAAGCTCGATGGCCTCGATTGCGTGACGTTTTATGAGTCGAGCCTCGGCATCGCGCGGATGCTGATGCGCGGGAAGGCCTCGTCCGAAGACCTCGCGAACGAGATTCGCCAGATGCGGTATCGGGGCGGCAAGCAGACTGACTACCTGAGCCGAATTCACTACACGAGCGAGTGGTTTGACGACAACGACCGCCGCGGGATTGTCGCCAACCTGACGCCGAAGCTGCCCGGGGTAGAGCGGATCAAGGGCAAGCCGTTTGACTTCATGAGCAGCCATCCCAAGCTCTACCGGCAGCTCCGCGCGAACCCGGACTACGTGACCCGGCTCGCGGCGATGGAAAAGGCGCTGAGTGACCGCGCGCCGTTCTACCTGCCGAAGCTGCAACTCCCGGTGGTCGAATCGCTCCTCGAATCCGGTGACGTCATCGGCATCACGACCACGAAGAAGGGTCTCGACACCTCGCACACCGCCTTGCTTTATCGCGATGAGGAGGGCTGCCTGCGCATTTTGCACGCAAGCAGCACCCAGAAGAAGGTTGTCCTCGGCGATCGCCTCGTGACCTATCTGAACGGCATCGATTCGGACACCGGGATCATCGTCGGGCGACCGCTACCTCCCAAGCGTTAGCTCGGGAAGTCGGTCGGTTTGCCGAGCGATTCGAACGCCTGGATCTCAGCGCGGACCTTGTCGAGCTGATCGTACGCGAGTTCGTAGGCCATCGCGCCAAGCGGCAGTCGGAGCGGCGGCTCGGGCATCTCGGTGACTGCGATCATCGCCTCGGCGGCCTTGACCGGATCGCCAGCCTGGCGACCGTAGGTCGCGGCAATTGCGTCCCGTCGCTTCCCTGCGGTGGCCTCGTATTCGGGCCAGCGGTCGGCGGCTAATGTTAAACTTCGACCGTGAAAATCTGTACGGAATGGGCCAGGTTCGATCGTCGTGACCTTGATTCCGAGCGGCTTCAGCTCGCCGTAGAGGCTTTCACCGAGGGCTTCGACCGCGTGCTTCGTCGCGGCGTAAAGGCCAGACCCGGGGAATGAGATCAGACCGACGATGGAGCTGAGGTTGATGACGTGGCCCGCACCCTGCGCGCGCATCGTGGGCAGCACCTCGCGGAGCATGGTGAGGAGGCCGAAAACGTTGACGTCAAAGACCGCTCGCGCCTCTTCGTCGGAGCACTCTTCGACCGCGCCGAGAAGGCCATAACCGGCGTTGTTGACAAGGACATCGATGCGACCAAACCGCTCCTGGGTCGCGGCGACCGCCGCCTTGATCGTCTCCGGGCGAGTGACGTCGAGCTCGGTCAGAAGGACGTTCTCGCCTTCAAGGCCGTTCAGGGTTTCGCGCCGACGGGCGGTGGCGACGACGTTCGCGCCGTTGTCACGCAGAACCTCCGCGAGCGAGCGTCCGAGACCGGTCGAACAGCCGGTGATAAGCCATGTTTTCTGCATCACCCTCAGGTTACGTCGTCTCCGCCGACGATCACGCAGCTCGGCCGAATTTCGCCCGCCCAGTAGGCGATTTCGCGCCAATCCTTCACTGGCCAGATCGCAAGGTCGGCCCTTTGGCCGGGTGCGATTCTGCCTCGGTCGTGGAGGCCGAGCGACTTCGCCGCGTTGCGGGTGGATGCAACCAGGCACTCCTCCGCGCTCATCTTCATTTGGGTCATCGCGAGGGTGATGATGAGCGGCATCGAGACAGTCGGCGAGGAGCCGGGATTGAAGTCGGTGGCGAGGACGACCTCGAGGCCGGCCTCGATCATCGCGCGGGCGTTCGGATAGCGGCTTGCGCCGAGTAGGAGCACGCTCGCGGGGAGGAGGACGGGCTGGACGCCCGCCGCGGCGAGGGCGAGGATGCCTTCGGTCGTGGTTTGTTCGAGGTGGTCGGCGGTCACCGCGCCAAGCTCGGCGGCCAGTTGCGCGCCGCCGCTTTCGGTGATCTGGTCGACGTGGAGCCGCAGGTCGAGCCCCTCCTTTCGGGCGGCAACGGCAAGCTGGCGCGCGTCGTCGTGGGTGAAGTAGCCCGGCTCGATGAACGCATCGACGTACTTTGCGAGCCCGGCAACCGCCGGAACCCAGACCTCGCAGACCTCGCGGACAAAGCCCTCGCGGTCCCCGTGGAATTCGGGCGGGACGGCGTGGAGGCCGAGGAAGGTCGGGATGATGCCCGCGTCTCGGTAGAGCTTGAGGAGGCGGATCTCGTCGTTGAGGCGGAGCGCGTAGCCGGTCTTCCCTTCCACCGTGGTGGTGCCCATACGGTGGTGGCGGTTGAGCTGCCGCTGAATGTGGGCCAAGCCCGAGCCGACGTCGCCGAGCATGGCGCGGGTTGCTTCGATGGACGCCCGAATACCGCCGCCGGAGGCTGCGATCTCCTGATAGGTCTCCCCTGCGGCGCGGCGAGCAAACTCGTCCAGCCGCGAACCGCCAAAGCCGAGGTGCGTGTGGGCATCGACGAATCCCGGCAGTACGGCTCCGCCGTTCGCGTCGATGACGATGTCGCCCAGATCGGGGAGGATTCCCCCGATTCCCGTGATCTTGCCCTCTTCGATGAGGAGGTCTTCCTGGGTCACCGAGACCTCCCATCCCGACGGGGTGGGAGTCACGAGCTGACCGATATTGACGATGCAGGTCCGGGTCATGTGCCTCGCCTGAGCAGTCCGGCGGCGAAGCTGAGAAGCAGCTGGCCGGTGACGAGGGCGGTGGCGTCATTGATGTCCTTTGTGGGGTCAACCTCGACGAAGTCGACAACCTTAACGAACGTCGAACGACCGCAGGCATAGAGGCCTTGCTGGAGTTCGCGGGGTGTGATTCCGCCGGGCCGCGCTCCGGGACAGGCGGGAGCGAAAGCGCGGTCGAGTACGTCCACGTCGCAATCGACATAGATCACCGAGCATCGAAGCGAAAGCTCAAAGAGGGCGGCGGTGAGGACGGGGACAAAGCCCATGTCCTCGACGGTGTGGAGGGTGTGGACGCGAATTCCGGCCGTTTTGGCGACTTCGGCGTAGTCGGATGAGTTCGCGAACGGCGCGATGCCAATTTGGATGATGTTTTGGCCTGGGAGACCCGATTCCAGCAGTGCCCGAATCGGATTGCCGTTGTGGAGGCCGTTTTCAAGGGTGCGAAGGTCGAAGTGGGCGTCGAGGGTGATGAGTCCGACGTCCTCAAGCGGCACGCCCAGGCCCAGGACCCCGGGACGAGTGACGCCGTTGTCGCCGCCAAGCAGCGCGATCGCGTCGTGATTGAGCATCGCACTTTGGAGGAGTTCGGCAAGGGGCGCGTCCGCCGACTCAGGGTCGTCGTAGGCGAACTTGAGGTCGCCATAGTCCTTCAGGGCAACGTCAAGCACGTCCCCCGATGGATGCCCGGTCCACGTGCCGAGCCGCTGCATGGCGGCGCGCACCGCCGCGGGAGCCTGGTCGCAGTGTCCGGGCGTGATGCTCTTGTTCATCGGCACCCCGATGAGGCCCAGGCTGCGCTGGGGATCATCGACATGGCGTCCTGTGAGCCATTCGCTCGCCCGGGGCCAATGGGGGTCGACGTGGAGGGCCATCAGTCTCCTTGGGCTTCGCGCATCGGGACCCGAACGCCGTGGGCCTCGGCAAAGGCGATCGCCTCGTCGTATCCCGAATCCACGTGGCGAATCACGCCCATGCCGGGGTCGCTCGTGAGGACCCTTTCGAGTCGCCGCGCGGCGCGGTCGGTGCCATCGGCCACCACGACCATTCCCGCGTGTTGGGAGTAGCCGATGCCGACGCCGCCGCCATGGTGGAGCGACACCCAGCTTGCGCCCGCCGCGACATTGACCATCGCATTGAGGAGCGGCCAGTCAGCAACCGCATCGGTGCCGTCCTTCATCGCTTCGGTCTCGCGGTTGGGCGACGCGACCGATCCACAGTCTAGGTGGTCGCGACCAATGACGATGGGGGCCTTGAGTTCGCCGGTGCGGACGAGTTCGTTGATCGCGAGCCCTGCCTTGGCCCGCGCGCCATAGCCCAGCCAGCAGATTCGGGCGGGCAGACCTTGGAACTGGATTCGGTTCGCGGCGACGGACATCCAGCGGGTGAGGGTCTGGTCTTCGGGGAACAGCTCGAGCATGAGGCGGTCGGTGCGCCGGATGTCTTCGGGGTCACCGCTGAGAGCGGCCCATCGGAACGGGCCCTTGCCTTCGCAGAAGAGGGGCCGGATGTATTCGGGGACGAATCCTTTGATCTCGAAGGCGTCGTTGCAGCCTGCCTCTTCAGCAAAGGCGCGGATGTTGTTGCCGTAGTCAAAGGCGATTGCGCCCGCTCGTTTTAGGTCGAGCATCGCTTGGACGTGGGTCGCCATGCTGTTCTTCGAAAGGCGGATGACCTCATCGGGGTCCTCCTCGCGGAGTCGGGCAACCTCATCGAGCGACATCCCGGCGGGAACGTAGCCATGGAGGGGATCGTGCGCACTCGTCTGGTCGGTGATGACGTCGGGAATGATGCCGCGCCGAACCATCTCGGGCAGGACTTCGGCGCAGTTGCCGACGAGGCCGACAGAGATCGCGGGCCGACCGTCGAGCATCGCGAGCGCCTCATCGAGCGAGGTGGCCATGCGGTCGATGTAGCCGGTGTCGATGCGCTTTTGAATTCGGGCGGGATCAACATCGATGCCGAGGAAACTGGCCCCGTTGAGGACGGCGGCGAGAGGCTGAGCGCCACCCATGCCTCCCATGCCGCCACTCACCACGAGCTTGCCCTGGAGCGAGCCGCTGAAGTAGCGGTCCGCACAGGCCGCGAACGTCTCGTAGGTGCCTTGGACGATGCCTTGGGAGCCGATGTAGATCCACGAGCCGGCGGTCATTTGGCCGTACATCATCAGCCCTTGGCGCTCGAGTTCGTGGAAGTGGTCCCAGTTCGCCCACTTGCCGACGAGGTTCGAGTTCGCAATGAGCACCCTCGGAGCCTCCTCGTGGGTTCGGAAGACGCCGACCGGACGTCCGGATTGGACGAGCATCGTCTCGTCATTTTCGAGGCTGCGGAGGGTTCGGATGAGGGCGTGGAGCGACGGCCAATCGCGCGCGGCCTTGCCCGTTCCGCCGTAGACCACGAGGTCCTCGGGGCGTTCGGCCACGTCGGGATCGAGGTTGTTCAGCAGCATCCGGAGGGCGGCTTCTTGTTCCCAGCCCTTGCAGCTGATCTCGGTGCCCGTGGGGGCGCGGAGGGGTCCCTTGGAGGGTGCGGTCGGCAGGTCGATCATGCCTTATTGTAGGCTCATTGAGGGTCGGTATAATGGGGTTCTACAATTCATTCCCATTGTCAGGGAGGGAAAAACCATGGCCACTGCCTACGAACAGACCTATCTTTACCGTTTGCGGCACTCCGCCGCCCATCTCATGGCTCAGGCCGTGACCGAGCTCTACCCCGGTGCCAAGCTCAGCATCGGCCCCCCCGTTGAGAACGGCTTTTACTACGACATCGAATTCGAGACGCCGCTTCGCGAAGAGGATCTGGCGAGCATCGAGAAGCGGATGAAGGAGCTTTCTAAGCTCGACCAGCGCATCGAACGCACCGAAGTCTCGCGAGACGACGCGAAGGCGTTGATTCTCGACGAGTCGATCCCGGGCATGGGCCCCGCGGTGGCGGAGTACAAGCTCCAGCTGCTCGATGCGATCCCCGAGGGCGAGGCGATCAGTTTTTATGACCAGAAGCGCACGGACCGCGAAGGCGTCCACCACCGATTCCTCGACCTTTGCCGTGGACCGCACGTCGACACGACCAAGGAGATCAAGCACTTCAAGCTGATGTCGATTGCGGGTGCCTATTGGCGCGGCAATGTGAAGAACAAGCAGTTGACCCGCATCTATGGCACCGCTTGGGAGTCGGCCGAAGAGCTGGAGGCCTACCTCCACATGCTGGAAGAGGCGAAGAAGCGCGACCACCGCATCCTTGGCCGCGAGCTGCAGTTGTTCATGTTCTCGAGCAAGGTGGGCACCGGTCTGCCGCTCTGGCTACCGAAGGGCGCGACCCTGCGCGACGTGATGGTCGACTTCCTTAAGAAGGAGCAGGTCAAGCGAGGCTACGACCCCGTCGTGACCCCGAACATCGCGAACATCAAGCTCTACGAGAAGTCCGGCCACGTGGTGAACTACCGCGACAAGATGTTCCCGTTCATGCAGGACGACGAGGATGAGATTTACATCCTCAAGCCGATGAACTGCCCGTTCCACATCGAGATCTATGCCTCGCAGATGCGCTCTTATCGCGACCTGCCGATCCGGTATGCCGAGTTCGGAACCGTGTATCGGTATGAGCAGAGCGGCGAGGTTGCGGGCATCCTCCGCGCACGCGGTTTCACCCAGGATGACGCTCACCTCTTTGTCACGCCGGAACAGCTTCAAGATGAGTTTGTCGGCGTGGTCGACATCATGCGGACCGTGCTCCAGAAGCTCGGCCTGAACGACTTCCGGATGCGCGTGGGCACCAAGGACCCTTCGTCGGACAAGTACGTCGGCCACGATGACAACTGGGAAGCGGCGACCAAGGCGATCACCGATGCGTGTGACAAGCTCGGCCTCGACTATGAGGTCTCGCCTGGCGATGCGGCCTTCTATGGCCCCAAGCTCGACCTGATCATCAAGGACGCGCTTGGTCGCGAGTGGCAGATGGGCACCGTGCAGGTGGACTACAACCTGCCCGAGCGATTCGAGCTTGAGTACATCGCCGAGGACGGCAAGCCCCACCGCCCGATCATGATCCACCGCGCGCCGTTTGGCTCGCTGGAGCGCATGATTGGCCTCCTTACTGAGCAGTATGCGGGTGCGTTCCCGCTATGGCTGTCGCCGGTGCAGGTGGCGGTGCTCCCGATTGCGGATCGTCACGCCGAGCCCGCCCACGAGCTCGCTCACAAGCTCCGCGAGCTCATCTTCGACACGCGGAATGTTCGCGTTTCGGTCGATGATCGGCGCGAGACGCTCGGAAAGAAGATTCGCGAGGCTCAGCTCCAGAAGGTCCCGTTCATGGTGATCTTGGGTGACAAGGACCTCGAGAACGGCACGGTTGGCGTCCGGTCGCGCGAAGACGGTGACCTCGGGGCGATGCCGGTTGAGGAGTTCATCCGCCGGTTCTTGACGGGTTAGTCGCGCCGACCCTGTCCCCGGATTCGGGGGGTTGCCCGGGCGTGCTTTGGGGCAGCGGGTTCGTCGCGCCGACCGAGGGCGGAGGGCGAGCGTAGCGAGCCCGAGGGAAGTGGCTTCGGGCTCGGTCGGCGCTACTTCAGCTCTCTTCGTCCGAGAACGACCTCGGCCAGTCGTCCTTCAGCAGCCGAGAGAGGGCCCGATCCGCAAGGATCCGGCCCTCGTTTTGGCATTCGGCGCAGTAGTTCGTCTCGTTCTCCGCATAGCGGATGCGCTGGATCGGGCGTCCGCACACGGGGCACGGCTGCCCGAACTTCCCGTGGGCGGCGAAGTCGGGCCGGAAGGCGGTGACGTCGCCCGGGCCGGGGAACTTGTCGCCGCCCTTGAACTCGTCGAGGAGCTTGGCCGCCCAGAGGTTGAGGGTGTCCCTCGTCGCGAGGCGCAGCCGTTCCACCTCGTCCGCCGAGAGGCTCTTGGTCAGCTTGAGCGGCGAGAGCCGCGCGGCATGGAGGATCTCGTCGGAGTAGGCGTTGCCGATCCCCGAGAAGCGCTTGGGGTTTGTGAGGGCGCGCTTGATGGTCCGATTCTCAGCGAGGAGAGCCTCAGAGAACGCCTCGGGCGAGGCCGAGAGTGGATCGAGGCCACCGGGATCCTGTCCCGCGGCGTCGGAGCGGCTCGCGAACAGCCACACCCCTGCCCTCTTCTTCGAGCTCACCTCGGTGAGCACGAGGATCCCGTCATCTAACCGCCAGCTGGCATGGGTGATCTTCATTTGCACCTTGGCGGTGGGGGCGAGCCAGCGAAATCGCCCCGCGATCATCAGGTGGACCACGATGCAGGCTCCACCCTCGAGTTCAAACGCGATCCGCTTGCCGAGTCGAAAGACGTCGCGAATCGGCTTGCCAAGGAGATCGGCGGGCTTTGGCGCGACCGTGCGGAGCGCGAACGGATTGTAGAACTTGAACTCGCTGAAGGCCCGATCGGTCACCCGCTTGCGAAGAGCGGCGAGGTAGAGCTCGATGTCGGGGAGCTCGGGCATGGCAGGGTTAGATTACAACGGATCGCGTCGAGCCGACCGAGGGCGGAGGGCGAGCGTAGCGAGCCCGAGGGAAGTGGCTTCGGGCTCGGTCGGCTCGGGAACTCAAATTCCGAATTTTCTGGTTGACTAAAGAAGCTCACCTATGTTGATTGCTGCGCTCGCCTTCCAAATCCTCCATCTTGGCCCGCCCGCCGTCGACCCTCAAAACCGCGAGGCGATTGTCAAGAAGCTCGGCCTCAAGCGCCCCCGCCCCGTCCTCACCGCCGAAGAGCTGAAGGCGCATCCTAAGGTCCTCATTGAAGGGCCGCGCGACAAAAAGACCCTCGCCCTCACCTTTGACGACGGCCCCCACGGCGACAAGACGCTCACCCTGATGAAGCTGCTCCTCCAGCTCAAGGTCCCTGCCTCATTCTTTGTCGTCGGAAAGATGCTGGACTCGAACAAGGACGTGGTCAAGCAGCTCGTCCGCAACGGATTCACGATCGAAAACCACACCTGGGACCACCCGTGTCTCGTCGCCCTTGATGGTCCCCACATCGACCTCGAATTCAAAAAGACCTCGCAGCGCATCTACGAGCTCACCGGTCGGCGACCCGTTTTTTGTCGCCCGAGCGGGGGGCAATTTGACGTCAAGACCCTTGAGGAAGCGACCGCCGACAACCTGATCACCGCGCTTTGGACCGATGATCCCGGCGACTACGCGCTGAAGGATGCCGACGTGCTCTTTGACCGACTGGTGCGGCAGGCGCACCCCGGCGGGGTCGTCTTGCTCCACGACGGTGTGCCGCTCACCTGGAAGGTGCTGCCGAAGTTCGTGAAGGCAATGCGGGCGAAGGGTTATCGCTTTGTCCCGCTGAGCGACTACCGCACCCGGAAGCGCGTCTAAAGCGGCGGGGTACGATGCCCCAAACGATGGTCGGGGCGCTCCTCACACTTCTGCTTTGTCTCGCCTGCGCGGGGCTAGTTCCCGTCGCCTTGCCCGGCCTCCTTTCTGGCCTCAACCGAGCGGCCCAAGTCGGCCTGAGCGGGCTGATCGGCCTCGGGTTTGTGGGCCTCATCACCTTGCCCATCGGCCTCATCCCCGGCGGACTCCAGTGGGGCCAATTTGTTATCTTTTTGGTGGCGATACTTGGACTTTTCGGCCTGACCAAGCTGTTCAAGAAGTCGGAAGAGCCCGCCGAGAAGTTCCCGCTTTGGCTCGGCGCGGTCTGGGGGCTGATCGTCGTCATCGCCCTCGTCGGAGCGCTCGCCCCCGCCGATACCGTCGAGTGGGACTCGCTGGCCTACCACCTCGCGGTGCCCAAGATTTGGCTCCAGGCGGGGCAGATTAAGTTCATCTCGTTCATCCACCACAGCAACTTCCCCTTCGTTGTCGACAACCTCTACATCTGGGGTCTTAAGTGGGGCGGCGAGGTCGGCGCGAAGCTCTTCAGCATCGGATTCCTCGCCTATGGCCTGCTCGCAGTTTATGGCATCGCAGAAGGGCTCTATGGCAAGCTCGCGGGCGCCTGGGCGAGCCTTGCTTTTGCGGGGACGCCGCTTGTGCTCTGGATGGCGGGGACCGCTTATGTTGACCTTGCGAATGGCCTCTTCACCGGCCTCGGCATCGTTTGCGCCGCGAAGGCGATCGAGCTCGCCGACCGGACCTGGCTCCTAAGGGCGGGGGTCCTGCTCGGGTTCGCGGTAGGGTCGAAGTACACCGGTCTCCAGACCGTTTTTATCGTCGGGCTGACCGCCCTGATCCTCATGCGGCCGCTTTCGGCCGGATTCCGCACCGGGGCGACGATCGCCGGCATCGCCCTGCTGATCGGCGGCGGATGGTACATCAAGAACGTCGCTTGGACCGGCAACCCGGTCTATCCGTTCTTCTATTCCAAGCTGGGCGGCAAGAACTGGGACGACTTTAGCGAAAAGATCTATCGCGAGGAGCAGCAGACCTTTGGCGCGGGGCGCGACGCGAACGGCCCCGAGGAAGTCTTCTATTCCAACCGGCCGCTCGACCCCACCCGGCTCGGCGGCAGCGTCCTCGGCCTTGCTTACCAGCCCGGGCGATACATCAACCCCAACCCGACGGGCGGGAACGGCTTTACCATCGGCGCGTTTGGCTTTGTCGGCCTCGCCGCCCTCCTCGGCTGGCTCTTTGCCGCGCGGCGGACCAAGTTTGAGAACGGCGTGATCCTGGCGGTCGGCATCAGCCTGCTGCTTTGGTTTGCGCTCAGCCAGCAGGTGCGCTATGTCCTCGGCCTCAATGTCGCGCTGAGCATCCTTGCCGCGGGGCTCGCACGATGGTCGTCGTGGGCTTCGGGCGTGCAGTGTGCCGCCTCGATCTGGCTCCTTTCGGGTTGGTCGCTCGGCGGTCCCGCGCGGTTCACCCAGCAGCTGCAAGTCGCGCTCGGAAAGACGGACCGCGCCGACTACCGACGGGCGAATGTCAGCTTTGCCAAGTCGGCGGAGTGGCTCAATTCCGAGTCGTCGGTGAAGAAGGTCGCCCTTTACGACGAGGTCTTTGGCTACCTGCTCGACAAGGACTACTTCTGGGCGAACCCGGGCCACACCACCGAACTGGGCTATGAGGGCATGAAGACCGGCGAGGAGCTGGTCGCCGCGCTCAAGAAGCAGGGGGTTACCCACGTTTACATCAACCTCGGAACCACCTTTGGCATGGACGGCGCGATGATTGGGCGGTGGCTTTCGGCGACCCAGGACCAGCCCTATTCTGCCGAGGAAGAGGCGACCATGGCCCAGGACCCGCGCACGAACTACAAGCGGCTGCTCGCCGATGCGATTCGAGAGGGGCGGATGGTGCAGGTGTTCTCTGACCGGGCGCGGATCACCTACGAGATCAAATAGTCAAGTTTTATTTGCGGGCGCAACATTTGCACCTTTTGCGACGTCAGAAGGGGCATGAAGCTCAGCCACGTCCACCTCAAGGTGCGCGACCGCGACGTCTCGGTACCGTTCTATCTCCAGCTTTTTGACCTTGAGGTCACCGAGCAGGTCGGCGGGTTCGCGTTCCTCGGCGACGGCAAGACCCACCACGTTGTCGCGCTCCAGGAGCTCGGCGAGGGAGCCCCTGCACCTGCGCCGTTTGGAGTCGGGCTCTACCATGTGGCCTTTGAGGTGGAAACCGAGGAGGAGCTTCGCGGGTTTTTGGCTCGCGCCGAAGGGCTTGGATTGGACCCTGTGCTTGTGGACCACGGGATCTCGTGGGCGGCCTACTTCCCCGACCCGGATGGCAACGGTCTGGAGGTGTTTTTGGACCGCCGTGCGGTGGTGGGCTCGACGTGGGTGGGTCGGACGCGGCGGCTGGTGCTGAGTTGAGCTTGGGGAGTCAGGGGGAGGCTTGGCTACGTCTGGCACGCAGTCGCCTCATATAGAGAAATGTGAAGAGTGATCCGACAGCAATGAAACCTAAGATGATGCCGATACGGGTCCAAGTCGCTCCTCTCTGTTTAGCGGCCAAGAATCGGGGATCTACTTCGAACTTCCCGTTCTTGTAAACGTAGACCGCTTCCGTGTCTGTATCCTTGACGAGAGCTCCCTGCTGCCATTCAGGCAGTTTCGTATACTTGGCTGGATTGCCGAGAACTCTTATAAGCGTGTAGGTAAAAGTTTGAACCAATACGCCGTTATCGAATCTCGTTTCCTTGAGCACCTTTGGAAATTTGAAGTCGCCAACCTTTTGCCATTCTGTGATCTCCCAGATTGTCTTGTGGCCTTCAAACAACGAACTACCCTTCGATATACAGAGTCTCTCATTCTCCGTATCTAACGTGACTTCCATCTCCATTCCCCGATGCTTGTAGAGTTCGGTCGGCCCGGACCTTACCAACTCCATCTTGGCAAAGCGGTCTGCCCAGGTTTCGCCAATGCGAATCTCAAAGTGTCGACTAGCGGGGTTAATGAAACCGCTTGGCTTTGCCCCGAAGTTGCCTTGAGTGGCACTGGAAGTGGAAACGTAGTTCTTGTCGCCCAGTTTCGACAGGAAGGTCATGGCCAAAGAGTTTTCTTCGTCCACCGCCGTCGCACTGCTGATCTCTTGGATGTAGCTCGTGGTCGAGCTGAATCCGCAAAGCAAGAACCTCGTCGAGTTTCTATCACCCCACGACCTGAAGCTCTCGTTATCTTTGTTCGGCTTGGAGTTGGGGACCTCCAGCTTTTCCTCGTAAACGGCCGCAAATACGGGAAGGGAGGCCCTGGATTTGTTCAGCCGCTCAACCGTACTCTGACCAAAGCCCAACGATGCGCAGAGTAGTGCAACGGTGAGGCCTGTTGTTCTCAAGCCGATGAGTAGCATAGTCACCACTATATCACGGGGCGGTAAGAGGGTGGATCGCCTCCGCGTACCGATGCCACGGGTGGTCCGCATCGAGCCCATCCAGCAGGTCATCGAGGCCCGCGATGGCGAGCGCGAGCACCCGTCGGCGCGACCATCCGAGGTCGTCCTCCATCCTCTGGAGGCGGTGGAGCGTCAGGGACTGAATCTCGGAAACCGACCCGAATTGCCGAAAGGGGTTGCGCAGCCAGGCGGGGCCATCCATCTCTGGCTCGCCGAAGCCGCCCTTCGGGTCGATCGGCCGCCACGCCCGGGCGTCCCCGTCCCAAAGGATGTTCTCGTGGTGGAGGTCGCCGTGGAGAAAGGTCCCCGATTCGGCGGGGAGGGCATGGATGCGCCGGACGATTCTGCTGAAGACCTCGAACCGTTCGTCCTCGGTGAGGTCGGAATCGCAGAGCGGGGTGCCGGGCACGATGCGCTCCATGAGAAGGCTCCCCGACATGGGGTCGAACTCAAAAACCGCGGGTCCGCCCACTTCCTGGAGCGCGAGGGCGGCGGCGAGGCCAGTGGTCTGTTCCTCGCCGCGAAAAGGCACTTTTAGGATGCGGTCGCCGAGGGCGAACACACGGCTACAGTGTCCGCCCGGAAGTTCGACGACGTCTTCCCGAGCGATTCCGAAGGGGAGATCAGCGGGCACGGCGGCGGCGCAACATCGCCAGCGCGCCGAGGCCGAGCGCGATCATCGAAGTGGGCTCGGGGACGGGGATGCCGGTTTGGGCATAGATCTGGCTCGCGATGGTCGGCGTGATCGTTGCGTACCAGTTTTGGTTGCCATAGGTTTCGAACTGGCCACCGCTGAGCACGCCCCAGATTCGGCCGAGGGGGTCGAGCAGCATGCTGCCGCTGTCGCCGGGCGCGCCGAAGCCTTCGATGGGCCGCACGTTGGGGCTGGTGGGCGAATCGAAAACGTCGATGAGCATGAGCTGGGATTCGCCCGCGAAGACAAAGCTCGGGTTGGTCGAATTCAGCTTGGTTTGCATTCCGCGCCGCTTGTTGTCATAGGCCCAGCTGGTCGCCGACCCTTGGGCGCCGTGGCCGCCATAGCCCGCCGAATCGAGGTTTGTCCCGACCGTATAGACGCCGGTGGTGTTCAGCGTTGGGGTGAAGACGTTTCGGTTCCAGCCGTTGATCTTGAAGATCGAGACGTCGACGCCGGTGAAGCCGATCGCCTGGGAAATGGCATAGCTTCCGCCGTCTTCAAAGGTGAAGGTGCCGGTTTCGCCAGTGGTGATGACGTGCTTGGCGGAGATTCCCCACGCCTGGCCGCCGGTGCCAATGCCGAGGAAAGTTCCGGTGCCATAGCTTCCGCCGACGTTCACCATGCCGACGCCTTGGAATCGGGCGTCGTTGCCGAAGGCGAGCACGGTGGCCTCGGAGATGTCGTTTCGCCAGACAACAGCCTGGGACGATGCGGCGAGAGCCATCAGGGTAGCGACGGCGAATGGGATCTTCGTCTTCATGTTTCCTCTCCAACCATGAGGCACGACCCTATGCGTGGGCCGGTGACCTTGATGATTTGGACGGGGTTTTGGGCGGAATAGTTCGGGGAGAGTGGGGGAGAAGCTCTGAATTTGGGCTTCGCCTTGAGCCAGAGCGTAAACTAAGACAAGGCTGATGGAGGTTCCAGTGTCAACGAGAAAAAGATTGCCAAAGAGCCTAATTGACTTAACTCAACTTCGCGAAGTCAACTTAGCCGGCCGAGGAGGCCATGAAAGAGGAATTTCTATTCTCCTTCCGCGCTGGCGTCGAGTGAATGCTCCACTTCATGATTTTGAGACCACCGTTCAGGGCAAAACGCTCCGACTAGAGGTCAAGAGCCAATCAAACATCCAATGGTTCGATATTCGAAAGTTTCATGCACTTAGTAGACAAGAACGTCTAACGAGAATTATGTTCCTGATTCATTCGGATGAGGTTATCGATCGCATTGAAGTTACTACGCTTGGCGAGCTTCTTGACTGGATGCTATTGAATCGTCAATCTGATGGATGGACCGAAGAGGTTATACGTCTTGGAGCGGAGTTAAGACACAAGTACCCTTCAATGCAATTCAAAGCTCGAGCAAATATCTTGAGCATTATCACTGAGGCACCCGAACTTTTCGATACCATCTTCAGCAAGTGAAGACTATTCTGAATAATAGCCTTTGGGATGTTAACGCCACACTACATCAATTCGCTAAGTTTTCTCAGTAATCAGCTGCCCAACACTACCCAGATTTCAAGGTCTGACTTAGCCTGTAGCGGGGCCAAGCAGGATGCCGTTCCTGAATCACAGTCAGGTGATTGATCTTCCCGAACCGTAAGGCCTATTTGAAGGTAACCCCTTCCCCATCGCCATTATCGTACCGGCGATAGACGCTGAGGAGACGCCGAGAGCTGAATTGGTACGTCTCTCTTCCGAGCACTCCTTTTCGAACGACTTCGGTGGTCACAACGGCATAATCTGGGTAGCTACCCACCCCCATGATCTTGAATTCAGTGGGACAGCCCCATTGGATAGCGATGGAGCTGGGAGTTTTTGTCGATCCGCAGCGGTCGTCCGCGCTCATCTTCAGCACAGTGGCACGGGCGTTCGCGCCGGTATTCAGAGCCGTGACGATAAACAGAGCGACCACCGCCCCGATGAACAGGGCGATGCCAAGAGTCCAGATGGCGGCTTTACGGAGTTTCGTCATGGGGTTTTGGGTCGACTCTCATTTGGCCTGAAGTTGGCAAAGAAGAGGACTGCCCCGCCGATGAGGCCGACGACGAGTGCGCTGAATTTCCACCCGTTCTTTCATCATCGCCTGAATCCGCTTCGGTTTTCGCTTTCAACCTTGACCACCGCCGTCCGGTTCCCCGCTCCTGAGTGCAATCAGGGTTCAATCACTTCCCCCGGGCGACCTGGCCGATCACGATCGGCACATAGCCGACCTCCAGCCCCTTCGGCGGGGAGAGGAGAAGGCCGGGGTCGAGGGAGACGAGCTTGCCGGTGGTGGGCGGCGCCATATAGCTGCGGTCGGTCGGCCACTGGGCATGGAGCCGCTCGACGAGTGCCTGGAGCGCCTGCTTCTTGGCCGGGCTCCAGCGATACTGCTGGAAGGCGGGCTGGTCGACGAACCGGTACCATGCAAACGTCACGATGGAGCCATCGGCGAGCACCTTGTTGAAGGGGCCCGCCTTGGGCCCAGGGGTGGTCCAAGCTCCCGATTTGGGCGACGTATAGGCCGGGCCGGGCGTGGCAAGCCGGAATTGGGCGGAGGCTAGCCGGGTTTCGGCGGGGACCGCCGAGGCGGCAATCGGCACCCGCTCGTTGCCCGAGAGCTTGAAATACTGCGGAAAGTCGCCCGACGCCGCCTCGCCCGCACCCTTCCATTGCAGGCCCCAAACGTTGCCCTTAAAGATCTTGGTGTCGAACGTGTTTTCCACCCCTTCGATCGGCTTTCCGGCCTGATCAAAGCGAGTAGTCTGCGTGCTTAGTTTCGGGCAGAAGGCGTGCGAAAGGTCGAAAACGCCATCACAGGCCGGTCCGCCCGATTTCCATGCCTTAAAGGGTTCGAAGAGGGCGGCCTTTGAATAGTAGGTCACGTCTTGGACAAGGACCGCCTCGCCCCGCGCGTTCACCGGGAATTTCAACCGCGGGAGCTTGGAATAGGTGGTTCCGCTTGCGTCCTGGCTGTCGATTCGGGGGACGGTGTTGATCTCCATCGCCCCGCCGCCCATGATCCCCGCGCGCGCATCGAGCCCGCGACCATAGAGGAATGGGTCGTTGAACAGCTTGCCGATCTTGCTCCAGGTTTCGGGGATGTAAAAGGCGATTGGCCCTTTGAAATTGGCCGCGCTGAGGAAGCAGGTCCAGCTTTGGTCGCCGGTGGGCGGGTCGCCGGTGGTGGCGTCGGTGAAGGGGAGCGCCATCCAGGTGTAGCCGAGGAATTCGCCGTTCGGTCGACCCTTGAACGGGAGTCCGTCGGGCGGAATGAGGAGGCGGTTGCTGAGCTGGGCGATGCCGAGGCGGTTATCGGGAAGGGCCTTGTCGCCATAAAAGAACGACCAGCCGGGCGACCCGATCTCATAGTCGTAGCATTGCGGCGTGCCGTTCATGCTGAACTTCGGCGGCCCATAGCGGAAGTTGTTGCCCGCCCAATAGCCGAGTCCGCCCTCGATGGTCTGGAAGACCGAGCTCCAGGTGGGTCCGCGCTCCTTCCACTGGCGCGCGAGGGTTCCGACGGGGGCAAGGGGCTTGTCTTTGTTGTCCGAGTTGTCGGGGAGGATCCAGCACGAGGGCAGCCCAATCTGGAAATCGGCAAGGGGTTGGTCGGTGAGCGACCAGACCGCGGCATAGAACCCCATCCCCGCGGTGTAGCCGCCGCTGGGCGGAAGTGGCTCGTGGCCGAACCCGATGTAGCCGTGCAGCCCCTCGCTGCGGATGACCGGTCCCTGGGTTTGGGTGAGGAGGGCGAGGGCAGCGATGAGGCTCATGGTGCCTCTAGGGTAGTGGGTGGGCGGGGTTCTTGGCTAGGGCGGGGTGCCCACCTCGACCTAACGACGCTCGTCCCCTCAACCTTTGTTCAAAACTCTGGTCACCGCCCAGCAGATCGCGCTGGCAATCCCGACCGGGAACCAGTATTTGGAGAAGTTGATGGCCACGATGAAGAAGTCCGTCGGGTCCAGGCGACCGAACAAGGCAAGCATGATGCCTGAGATCCAGAACCCGACGGTCGAGGCCAGGAAACCAATCGCGATGGAGGAAAAGACGGCCGTCATTGCCTTGAGGGCCGGGCGACGACTCTCTGACCACCAGTAGTAGGCAAAAGGCAGGTTGAGCAGCGAAAAGAAGACCGGCCAGAAGTCGAAGTTCATCTGGGCGTCTTTCGGACCGACCGATGTGGTGACGACTGCCACCATAAAAACTGCCAAGTTGGCAAAACAAGCGATCACGACGGCAGTCTTGGGGCGCATAGAATTGAGAGAAAGAGGCAGGGTCAACGACGAAGACTCCTTGGTCCGGTCAACAGGATGAGCGCTACATGTGTTCGCTTAGCTCGCGTGAATGCACTCTCGGTTATGGCGTGTGTTCAACTAGCTAGGGGAACAAGGAGTTCCGCTCAACATGCTTGAGCAGGACATATCCCATCCCCGAATGGGCAAGCGCGATGAGGAGAATGATAACCATTTCGTCCCATCGTTGATAGAGTAGTGACGCGAGGAGTACCAGCGCGTTAACCACACCGAATATCAAAACTGGACTGAGAAGAACGACAAAGTAGCCAAGCGTGCCGGAATCTCTCGGCCGAAAGAAGCAGGCGTAAATGGCGATGGAGATCGAACTCAACGCGCTTGCGGCGCACCGGAAAGCAATGGTTGCGCTGGATGCCTTGATCCATGGCTCTTGCTGCAGCCCCGCCACTTTCAGGAACTGAAATCGGTACGCAAGATAGACGATCACCGGCATCGCCATCATGCAGGCGACGGCGAGAATCTTCGCCCTCAGGGTGTAGTTCAGCGTATCACCCCCTTGTCCTTTGTCCTGTCAACCTCGCCGTACCACAACCCGATCGCCAGGTGGACCAACCAGAGGGCAAAGGTGGGCAGCAAGACGCCGGGGCCGCGAAAAAGGGCAGGCAGCATCAAGAGCGCATTCGGGAGGAGCCAGGCCAGGAAGGTGTTGACGCCAATCAGCCATCGGCTGGGGCCAGGGCGCTCCGCGTCCCTCTCCGCCCTCGCGGTGAGGAGGATGATGGCGATGCACGCTGCGCTTGAGAAGATTTGGGCGGTGGTATAGCTGCGCGAGGCCGGGATCCAGTCCTGCTGGATTCCGGCCTCCTTAAGAATTCCCCCTGCGCAGAGGAGGTAGACGGCGACCGGTAGCGCGAGTAGCGGAGCGAGGAAGAACTTGCGGTAACTCGTCAAGGTCACCCTCCGCTTTGCACGTCGCTGGGACGGCCCGCGACAATCATGCAGACCACCAGCGGGAGTAGGCACACCTGGGCCAGCGGACCCATGTTGGTCATGCAGACGCAAAGGGCAATATTGCCGATACTAAGCGCGCTGAGCATCCAATTTCGCCGGAGAAAGCAGAAGTAGACCGCCCAGCCCGCCGAAACGAGCACAAAGATCGAAACGAGGACCATTGCTGCCATTGATTTCTCCTATTTGAGCCCGATGGTGCGGCGGCCATCGTCCCAGACGCGCCGAGCGAGCCCCCAGCCATAGCGCCGCACCGGCTTGCCGTCCTCGATGGTTTCGACATAGCACCGGTCGGTGAGCGTGTCGCCCTTGTAGCGAACCCCGTATTCGAACATCTGCTGTCGGAAGGCGGAAATCCCGTAGGAGGTGACGACCTGGGTCGTGCCTTTCAGGGTCGCGCCGTTGCCCGGGTGACTCTCGAAGGTCGGGGGTCCGAAGGCGAAGGCGAGCATGGCGACGACGAGGGCGCCGGATAGCCCGAGGAGGACCTTTCGGAAGAGGGATTCCTTCGTGTTGGTTCGACCCTGGTCCATGGCTCTGGTCCTCATTATTCGCCAAGAAACTCAAGAATCCTAGCCCAACTTCCTTTTCGAGGTGGGAGTTCGGCTTCGCCACTCCAAAACAGGAAAACATGTTTCCAGAACCAGGTCGAGATCTCACGCTCATTCTCTGCCCTATGTATGCGCACATACGATCGAATGGCCCTCACCTGGGCGGCGGTGCAAGTCTCCAGGAAGACGAAGGTGCGCCGGCAATAGGATAGGTCCCTTGAGCCTAGTCCGATCAAATCGGGATCCTCGCCGAGGAGCTCGCTCTCCGGCTCGCACAGCATCATCCCCGGCAGGTAGTACCGGCGGGCGGCGGGGGTCAGGAAGACCACGCCCATGCTCCTCGGGGTGGTGCCGTCTAGTTCGCTCCAGTGTCGCCCGCCGACGTGCTCGATGATCCAATCGCCGTCGTCCCGAGCGCTCGGGACGACGCGGTTGTCGAGGGTCCGCATCGTCTCGTGCGCAAAGGCTTCGAGGATTCGCTGCCTGACCCAGGCGGCACGTTCGGGGGTGACCAGTAGATACATTTAGACTATTGAACAGCTTGTCTGAACGCGTAACAGGAATACGCCATATACCTGCACGGCATAGTCTTCAGAAGTTTTCCGGTCGCAGCATCGATGATCAAGCAGTTCCTTCCGTTTCCGAGAAAAATCAGTTTCCCGTCATCCTCTATCATCATTTGCGAGACCGAATCCGTCAACGCAGAATAGTCGACTTTTCGCTCAAAGATTCCCTTGCGAAAGATGAAGATTGAGGGCTCTTGCAAATGTCGAAAGAACATGAGCGAGAAGTTCTTTGACAGAGCACCGAGATAGCCGTTGTGGAGGCACCCGAAAACACCTTGTACATCAAATTCCTGCTGCCAGCCGACACCGAGCGGATTCGCATCTGCGCTCAGAAGACTCGAGTAGGCTGCGTTTGCGGCCTGCCGGAAGCGGGTGAAAGGTGATGCCCATGACGATTCATTATCATATGCAGCGAAGCTCAACTTCCCATCGCGAGACCTAAACCTAACCGCAACGCTATCCGCAATCCTATGCTTATCCGCAAAGTAAACGACAAAGTCCCGATTGCTGATCCAAACTAAACCTGCTGGAACCTTGCCTGATGTGCTCGCCTTCGTCATCTCAGAGAGATTCACGGTTTCTGAAGTCGATAGTTCGAAGAGGAGGAGTTTGCCGTTGTTCGTGCTGAATAGTGCGCGAACGTTCCCGGGGCTGGAATTGACCTCATTGAGATCGCCTGGCAAACCTTTGAACTTGAACTGTCTTTGGGTCACCAGGGCACCTTTGATCCAGTCGACGGATGTGACTGTGAAGTTTCCCCGCCTGGCATCCTCCGTGATCAGCATCACGTTACCATGGGCAGAGCGCGGGGCCAAAACTACGCCCAGCAGAATCGTGGTTATTACCGTCTTTCGCATCTTCATCTCCTCGAACCCTTGTAACGAACAAATCAGTTTGGACGTGAAGCGGACTACCCCCATCACTCCTTACCCTCCCGGCGCTTGCGCTTCAGCTCCAGCAGCCGCTCGGCGGTTGTCTCGTCCGAGGGCGGCGGGGGGACCTCCACCACCGGCTTCTCCGGTCGGGCGGTCAACGAGACCTCCGGCAGCCGCACCCGCGGGGCATCGACCTGGCCACGCTTCTTGGCCTCTTGCAACCGAGAAATCGGCACTGGAGCCGCCTCGGCGCGCACCCGCGGACGCCGAGTCCGACGACGAAGCACGAGCCGGCGGACTGCCACATCGATCGGCCAAAGGATCGCCGCCAGAAGGAGGCACTGGAACCAGACCTCCAGCGATGTCACCACCGGCTTACCACCCGGCCGAAACAATTCGGCCTCGTTCTTCAGAACCCGACCGCCGCTCACCTTGGCGACCTGGTTCAGGAGTCCGAGGTTGGCGGCAACCGACTGATATTCGGCGGGATACGCCCGGGAAACGCTCTCCACCTGCACGAGCGCGCCGGTCGGTGAATCTTCGACCACGCTCACAATCGTCGTCCCGATCCCAACGTTCTTAAACTTGGCGCGGTACTTGCCTGGGGCGACGGGCTCCAGCGGGAGGACCTTCCCTTCCCCGCTCGGCAGGGTGACGCGCACGGAGCTCGGAACCTGGTCGCCGACGGTGCCGACATCGACGACAACGTCGCCGCCTTGTTGTTCAAGGTTCACCTCATAGCGCGACTGCATCGCCCGGCGCGAAAGGCTTCGGACTGTTTGCGACCAAAAGACGTCGAAACCTTCCCACCCCGTCCACTTGGCGGCCCATCTCGATTGGGCGTCGGAGGTGAAGGCCATGCTCGTGCCGAGTCCATATTGCCAGCGCGCCAAAAGCGGGTCGTCCTTGTGGGTGCGCAGGATGGTCGTGGCGAGGGGACGGCTGTCGGTCAGGCAGTAGGCGAGCAGGGGCGGGAGGGCGTCGAGTCCGCGAACCGCGTCGTCGGTGGCGGTGAGCTTAGGATAAAACGCACCTTCCTCAATGGCGGACCGGGAGATGATGGCGGCGTCTTGCGAGAAGATAGCGGGAAGCTGCTTCGACTTGAGGGCAAGGTA
The DNA here is from genome assembly GCA_018268355.1 of Armatimonadota bacterium. Lineage (GTDB taxonomy): Bacteria > Armatimonadota > Fimbriimonadia > Fimbriimonadales > Fimbriimonadaceae > JAFDWR01. The sequence goes on from JAFDWR010000002.1 coordinate 279,033, forward strand.
GTAGCGTCCGCCGCCGATCGCGGCGAGGCGTTGCAGGTCCCGGCAGTATTCGCCCTGACCAAAGGCGACAACCGAGGTGGTGATGCCGTCTTTTCGCATCTGGGCGACCCGGCTCATCGAATCTCGCCAGTCGGTGCTGTCCGCGCCGTCGGCAAGCAGGATGAGGTGGCGAATCTTGCTCGGCTCCTTGGCCAGCTCGGCTTGGGCGGATTCAACGCTGGGCCCGATGTAGATTCCGCCGCCGGTGACGGCGAGGCGACGGATGTTCTCAATCGCCTTGGTCTTGTCCATCAGGCCGAAGGGTTGGACATATTCGATGCCGTCAGATGACCCTGCCACGGCGAGGCGATCGGTGGGGCCGAGCAGGAGGGCGGTGGATTCGGCGGCCTTCTTCGCGAGCTCCAGCTTGGGCAGACCGTCTTCGATCATGCCCATGCTGCCCGAGCAGTCGACCATGATGAGGATGGAGGTCGAGGGGAGGTCTTTTCGCTGGCGAATGTTGAGGTCAACCGGAAGGGCCTCGGCAATCGGAGTGTTGTAGTAGCCGCCGGGGAGGAAGCTGTTTTCGCCGCCAACCATGATGAATCCGGTACCGGAATCGCGGATTGCGCCTTGGATCATGCGCATCTGAGGCTCGGTGATGAGCGCGGCATTGACGTCGTTGAAGATGATCGCGTCGAAGAGGGCGAGCTCCATTGGCCGGATCGGCATCGTCATCGGCGTGAACCGCGAGACGTTCAGCCCTCGGGCTTGGAGTGCGCCAAAGAGGGGCGTGGCCGCCGGGGTCGCTTCGACGAGCATGACCCGGCTGGGGCCCTTCGCGCTAAGGACGGCCAACCCAGAGTTGTTGCGCTGATCGGTGTCGCCTTCCGCGGTCATCGAGACGTGGTATCGCCCCAGGCCTTCTCTTTCGACCGGCTCTTCAAAGACGATGACGTTTTCGCCCGGGTTGAGCTGGACGCGCTTCTTCGTGCGGATCAGGCCGTCACGGTCGAGCGAAAGCTCCGCGCTCATCGGCTTGTTGGCGACGACGCGGGTACGGATGAGGGCCTTTGCACCCACTCGCGCATCGCTCGGCGTCTGCAGATCAGCAACGTAGGCTTCGGGTCGAGCGGTCTCGGTGCCGAGGGGCACGATGTCGATGGTGACGCCCTCTGTCGCGGCGATTTCGGCGGCCTGGAGGAGGTCGCCTTCGGTCTCGTTGCCGTCCGAAAGCAGGACGATCCGTCGGTTTCGGTCGCTGGGGAGCGAGGCAATGCCGAGCCGAAGCGCAGCGGCAAGGTTCGACCCGCTGGGGTCCACCTTGCTCTGGATTGCCCCGACCGGCCTTGCCCGCGCTGCGGAGTTCTCCATGAGCGGCTGCTGGCCAAAAGCGACCACGGACCCGAGGTCGTCGTCGCCGAGCTGTTGCATCGCCTGGTTGATGAATTCCTGCGCTCTGGTGCGGTCCGCGCCGGGGATCGAGTCGGAGGCATCGAGGACAAAGGCCACCGCAAGCCCCTGGTTGCGGAGTCGCATTTCAGGCCCCGCGAGGGCGACCACGAGAGCGATGAGAATCAGGCTGCGGATGGCGAGCGCGAGGATCCGCTGGACCTTGCTCATCCCGCGGGCCCGGCGCAACACCCACCACGTCCACCCGAGAAGCGGGACAAGGAGGAGGAGCCAGCCGGGGGATGTCAACGCCATCAGCTCTTCCTCGCGTAAACCCACCATTCAAAGCAGAACACGGCGAGCGCCAGCAGGGCAATCCATCGCCAAAGGTCGCCCCATTGCGGCGCGTTGAACGCGACAACGGAACTCGCGGGCGCCTGGCCGAGGACGGGCACCCGAGGCAAGAGATTTGACTCGCTGGAGTTGATGAGCGACATGCCCACTCGCGCGTTTCGGTTGCCGTCGCGAAGTCGGTACCAGCCCACACGGTCAAGGTTGGAAAGTCGCAGCGTGCCCGTCTCGGAGGTCACCTGGGCCTGGTCGCCGTCGGGGGTAAAGAGGGTGCCGCGGCTCCAACCCGGCATGACCCAACTCATCCCAGGCTTGAGAATCCCGAGTTCTTCGCCCGACTTACTGCCCGTCGCGCTCGCCCAACTGACGATGTTCGAGAGCAGGATGGGAAAGGTCGGCTGGAGCGGAAGATCGGAGTCGAGCAGGCTGAACGGGACCACGAGTCGGCGAGAAGGGCCGGGCGCGGCTTCCGCGAGGAGCGGCCCGTCCGCACTGCTGACCCAAGCGACCGCGCCTGGTTGCAGGTTGAGGCGGGTCATCGACTCGATGTAGAGGTCATTCCAACCCGTTCCCTCGGTGAGCGGCCCCTTCTTGGTGCTCGACCAAGGGCTGTTCTTCGTCGTTCCGCTTGGCTCGATGCCGCCTCCCGCCATCGGCTTCCCGAACGTCACCGCGAACTTCGCTCGGACGGGCCGCTCGGCGACCCCATCAAAGACGACGAGGTCGTAGTTAGAGGGGCCTTCGCCGGATTCCGACTCGGGGAGTGAGGCAGTGCGGTCAAGCTTGACGCGGGGATCGAGAGCAAGGGCGCGCTCAAGGAAGACGTTGCCCGCCGAGACGAGGAGGATCCTCACCGCGCGCCGGTCGGGGCCGAGGGCGAGCGCGACGTTGTCCGTCTTGAGGGCGTCGTCAACATCCAGCTTGCCCTCGAGCCGCGAGACCTCACGCCGGAGCGGTAGAGTCGTCGTCCAGGGCTTTCCGGGGTTTAGGACAACATTCAGCTTGGTGAGCGGTTCACCGTCTGCCTCGATGTTGAGGGCAAACTCCCTCTTCTCCGAGAAGGTGCCGTCCACCGAAATGAGCAGCGCGTCGCCACGCGCCGACGATCCCGCCGCGAAGGCGCGGAAAAAAGCATTGCCTGCCCCTCTGCCGATAGGGGTGAACGCGGTGGGGATGCCGCCCGGCTTGAAGTCGGCGATGTCGGAGAAGACGCCGTCGCTGAGCAAGATGATCTTCGCTCCGGGTTGGTTCTTACCGATGGCGGCGGCGAGTTGCATCGCCTCGGAAAGGTCAACTTCGGCGTCGGTGCTCTTGAGCGTCCGGCTTGCCCTTGCGAGGGCCGATTCGTCGGCAGTAAGTCCGCTTACGATTCGAGTGGTTGTCCCTGATTCGATGATGGCGATTCGCGAGGTGCGCGATTTCGTGGCGATAGACTGGTTGAGCTGGTTCACCGCCGCATCAAAGCGGCTGGGCTTGACGTCGGTCGCGTTCATGCTCGCGGAGCCATCGACGACGAAGATTGTCGACTCGGTGATGACCGCCGACTGGGCGACCTGGGGCCGCGCCAGCATGAGGATCGCGAGAAACGCCAGCAGGAGCTGGAGCGCGAGAAGGAGGCTCCATTGCAGCCGCTGAAATGGCGCGTCGGCGCGCACCGAATCGCGATTCTCGGGCCAGAGAAAGGCCGCCGTGGTCTTCACCGTTTGGTGGCGGATGCGCAGGAAGTACAGGAACAGGATCCCGCCCCAGAGCGGGATCAGCCCCAACCATGCCAGCGGGTTGGCAAAGGTCATCCGATCCACCTCTGGGGTCGCCAAACGTCGCGGATGAGCGACTCGATCGTCGCTCCTGCCTTCACCAACATCGCCTTGCCGCCCGACCGAGTTGCGGCGGCAGAAAGAGTGTTGATATGCGCACTTAGATTTGACCGATATCCCTCGCGAACCTCGTCGGTGATCGTGGTTGTGCGCATGTGGCCAAGGTCCACGTCAACGAGCTCGAGATCACCGGTCAGGCCGGGGTCGAGTTCGTCTTCAGACAAAACCTGGACCCACCAAAGCTCCTGTTGTCGCCGAACGAAGGCGCGAAGACTGGATTCGGCGTCGGGTTCGAGCCCGTCCGAGATCAGAATCGTGATTCCTGGGCCTTTGAGCTGATTGACCACCGCCTCACAGCCTTTGCGAAGGGAATGGGCCTCGCTTGGTTCGGGAATCTCGTCCAGCCAGTGCGCCAACCGCCCCGTTGCGGTGTAGCCTCGGAGGCTACGAACCGTTCCGCCCCTCCCGATGGCGAACGATTGGAGCGCATCGCCGCCTTGGAGGGCGACAAAGCCAAGGGCACCGGCGATGGCGCGTGCGGTTTCCCATTTCGCGGGGTCGTGGCTTGTCATGCTCGCGCTCGCGTCGAGCACCAAGGTGACCTTCAGCTCTTGTTCGTCTTGGTAGGTGCGCACGACGCGCTGTCCGAGTCGAGCGAGGACGTTCCAATCAAAGTGTCGAAGGTCGTCGCCGTCGGCGTACTCGCGGAAGTCACGGAACTCGTGACTCATGCCCTGGGATTGGCTCAGGCGCTCACCATGGGTGCCCACTCCCCTTCGGCGCGGCAAGAGCCGGTAGCGCGATAGCACTTGCTGCTCTTGGGCCGAAAGACCAGGGAGGACGGCCATGGCGGTGCGTTCAGACCTTGACCGGATCGGAGTCTCGCCGCGCGACCGAAGCGAGGATGTCGTCGAGCAATTGGTCGGTCGTCACTCCATCGACTTCGGCATCAAAGTTGAGCAGAATCCGGTGGCGCAGGGCGGGTTTGGCTGCCCGCTTAAGGTCTTCCTTGCTCACATGTGGGCGACCCGCGAGAAGGGCAAAGACCTTCGCAGCGAGGACCAGGCTTTGCGCGCCGCGGGGCGATGATCCGAACCGGCCGTAGCGGCGCACGGACTCGGGGGCATTCTCAGACTCGCGGTGGGTGGCGGAGACGATCTCAAGTCCGTAGGTGAGGACGTGATCGGCGATGGGGGTCAGCCGAACGAGGTTACGCATCCGGATCACGTCGTCCGCGCTCGCGACGGGTTGGAGCGGGGCGTCGTCTGCGCCCGTCGTCTGGGTGACGATCTTGCGCAGGGTGGCCTGGTCCGGGAATCCCACAATGAGCTTGAAGAAGAAGCGGTCGAGCTGGGCTTCCGGCAAGGGGTAGGTGCCTTCCTGCTCGATCGGGTTTTGGGTCGCCATGACGAGGAAGGGGTCGGGCAAGGCATGCCGGTGCCCTGCCACGCTGACTGCCTTTTCTTGCATCGCCTCGAGCAGCGATGACTGCGTTTTCGGTGTGGCGCGGTTGATTTCGTCGGCAAGGAGGACCTGGGTGAAGACGGGACCCTTTCGAAACTCGAACGTGCGCGATTCGGTAAGCACGGTGGTGCCGGTGACGTCGGCGGGCATCATGTCGGGCGTGAACTGGATGCGGCTGAACTGAAGGTCGAGCGACGAAGCCAGCGACCGGACGAGCAGCGTCTTGCCCAGGCCGGGAAACCCTTCCAGGAGGACATGCCCGTTCGCGGCCAGACTCACGAGGACGCCTTCGACGATCTCGTTTTGGCCGACCAGTGCTTGGGCAACATTGGCGCGGACCTTTTCAAAGGTCTCGCCAAACCAGCCGAGTTCTTGTTCAATGTTCATGGTCGTTTTCGGTCACTGGATGGACTTGAAATACTCCCGCACGCGGTCTTGGTACCGCTTCGGAATCTGTTGTCGTTCAATCGCTCGGTCCGCCTTTTGGCGATACTTGGGAAGGACCTGGTTGTAGGGCACGCTCGACCTCGCGCCGAGCAGGGTCGGAGCCTTGATCTCGATGTACTGCGAGGGTCCGCCGTCCTTGCGAGCCTTGCCCTTGATCATCGTGGTTTGGGTGCCGCCCTTGGGAGGTTCGTTCTTGCCGGAGGTGTTGTTCTTCTTGGTGTCGACGAGCATGCGGTCGTCGCCGCCAGGGCCGCTTGGTCCCCAGTTGCCCATCCCCATCGACTGCATCATGCCCATCAGGCCTGGCATGCCGGGGAGGCCGAGCAGGCCCATGCCGCCTTGGCCCATTTCGAGGTCGCCGTTCTCGAGCGCTTGGCGCAATTCCTCCAGGATCTCCTTCGCCTTCTCGTCGTCTTTCAGTGCCTCTTGGAGTTCTTTCACCTTCTCTAGCAGCCGCTCGATGTCTTCTTTCGTCATCGGCTCGGGCGGATCCCCCTCGCCGTTTTGGGCCTTCTGCTCCTTCATCGCGCGCTCGGCGAACTCCTGCATGAGCTGCTGCATCTTCTTGAAGTTCTCGTCCTTGGAGAGCTCCTCCATTGCTTTCTGGAGGTCTTGGAGAGCCTGCGCGGCATTTTTCAGCTCTTCCATTTGCTTCTTGAGTGCTTCCATCTGGGCCTTTGTCATCTCCATCTGCTTCTGGAGGTCGGCCTTCTGCTGATCGCTCAGATTGGGGTTTTGCATCTGCTTCTGGAGCGAGTCGAGCTTTTGCTCCAGGCCCTTCATCTCCTTTTCGAGCTCTTTCGACTCGTTGCGCAGGTCGTTGAGCTGGTCGAACTTCTCCGCTTCCTTTTGGAGTGCAGCCATCTTGGATTCCAGGGCCTTGCGCTCCTCCTTGGAGAGGTTCTTGTTCTGGAGGCTGTCTTGGGTTTTCGCGATCTCGCGCTTGAGTTGGTCCATCCGGTTTTGCTCTTTGGCCTGGGTGCCGGGGTCGGGCCTGAGGGCGTCCTGCCCCGCCGGTCGCTGGTCGGCCATCTCCTGTCGTTTGGCATCGAGGAGCCGTTCACCGGCTGACTTCATCTGCTCCACGCGCTGTTCGAGCGAGTCCACGCGCGACTTTTCGAGGTCACTCAGCTGTTGCGCGAGTTGGAGGACTTTCGCCTCGGCCTCCTTGGGGTCAAGGCGCTGCTTTTCAAGCTGGCGCTGGAGCTTCTCGAGGTCTTCCGCCACACGCTTGGCCTGATCGACCGACTCGGGAGAGCTGAACTTGCGCGCCAGGGTTTCCTTCTTGATCTCCTCGATTTTCGCTGCCCCGGGCGCCATTTGGGCGCGCGCGGTTCGATCCTTGTTCGAGAGCCACGGCTGGTAGGTGACGACGAGGGTGGTGAGCACAAACACCGCGCCTGCGACGACGGCATGCGTCTTGGTCGAGGTCCAGCGCAGGGGGAATGCCATCTTGGGGGTCTGGCCCGCAAGCGCGGAGGCGGCGGATTGCTCGATCAGGGGTCCAAACTCAGTTTCATCGAGGGGCAAGGTGCGGGCGGTCGTGATCCGGTCTTGGAGTCCCATCCGGCGGTCCATGCTGAGCGCGACATCGGCCTCGCTCGCCCGCCGCAAGAAGCCCACCACAAGACCGGCGATGAGGCCGACGCCAATCGCGGCATAGCCCCACGCGGCGGAGAATCCGGGGGCGAAGAACCACTCGTAGAGCACCAGACCACACGCGACCCAGAGGCCAATCGCAAGGCCGATCAGCGTGAAGCGGAGCAGGACGAGCGCGTTGACGCGCGACTGATAGCGTCGAATCTCAACCACGGCGCGACCTCTTCTCTGCAGCATAGAACAGCGTGGCAGTCGCCACCGAAAGCAGGATCAAATGAACCGGCAAGAAGTTGAACGAATCCTGGGTGTAGCCCAACCAGGGCCGAATCAGGGCAAGGTCGTAGACCGAGAACGAACCCTCTTGGACGAGTCGGAGCGCGGTGCCGTCACCTGCGAAACCGACCGATAGGGCAACCATGAACAAGAGGGTGAGGACGAGGAAGCCCTTTGCCTTCTCGGTGGTCTTTGTGAGGTGCGAATAGCACCGCAGCAAGGCGACAAAAAAGCCCGTGATCAGGCAGCTGTGAAAGATGAACGTTAGGCCGATCCCATTCCGTGCATGGCTCGCCAGAGCGAGGAATGGCACCCACCATGCCGCGCAAAGCAGAAGCCCGTAGGCCAAGGCATTGGTTGAATAGGGCCAAAGGATCTTCTTGAACGTGAACGCAGTGCGGTCGGGCGGTTGATTCATCCGGTCGCTGCCGAACGGCGCGGTGTAGAGCGTGGTGATCAGCACGGGGGCGAAAATCCGCGACGCCAATTGGCTGTATTGGTACATGTCGCCAAAGCTCGATGTCGGCGGCACGATTGCAGCCGCGATGATCAATCCGAGAACGAAGACATAGACCAATCCGTGGACGCGCAGCGTTCTTGCCGCCTTGCCAATAGGAAACTCAAGTCCCGTTGTTGCGGCGACGATCGCGAAGCGAATCGCAAGGAGCACAACGACCAGCGCGGGGATCCAAGCCTGAGTCGTGAATCCGTACACTTGGACCGGCTGGGTTGGGCTCACGGCGCCGAGGCCCGGAGTGAGAAGCCCGAGGCACGAAACAAACGGGAACGCCGTGGGGACGACGGAAGGGGCGGAAATCGATGACACGACTCGGAGGCTCTGCGAAAGCGTGAGCAACGTGACTGACCACACGAACGCAACGACGAGGGTCATCGCGAGCGGCGCGATGAAGTTCTTGGCGTACGACGCGAAAGCCACGCCGACCGCCGTGAAGAACGTTGAACTCGCGAGGATCAGGGCGCAATGAAGCAGCACGTCCAGGGTGGTCGCGCCACCCGCCACGACCAGCGCGGCCATCGCAGGAAGCGACATCGCGATGAGGATTGCGCTATATCGAACTCCCGAAATCACCTTTCCGAGCACATAGCGACGCGCGCTAAATGGGGCACTGAAAACCAGGTCCATCGCCTTTCGTTGGCGCTCGGAGACGACGGAGAAGGCCGCGCTCATCGCAGAAACGAGGCTCACGAGACCAAAGATCAGCCCGGTCAACGAGAAATAGGCGGTGACGAGTTCGCGCTGGGCGGAGGCGATGGACCCCGGGTAACTCTGGATGTTGCCAATCGAGAGCTGCGCCATCAAGCTGACGAACAGGGCATAGAGAACCAGCAGGATGACGATCCGGCCATTGCGGAAGTGGACGCGCAGATCGCGGGTTGCGACGGGATTGTCGAAGTACCCACCCACCGATTCCTTGAGCCACGTTGCCATCGCTAGTTCACTGCGCCCGTTGTCACTTGGAAGAAGACATCTTCAAGGTCTATGCGTCGGTCGGCAAACGTTCGGATTGGCAAGTTCGCCTCGACGAGGCTCTTGAGCAGCTGCGCCTGGGCCGCGTCGTCGCCTTCAAGGCTGCATTCGATGTTGCCGTCCTTGTTCAGCCGTGCTTCCGTGAGGTTTGGCTGGCTGGTCAGCCAAGCGAGGGTCCCTTCGGGCGAACCCAGCGTGGAGATGACCAGATGCTTGGTGGTGCCCGACGACCGCGTGAGGTCGGAGGTCGGTCCGAACGAAAGAAGCTGGCCGCGCTCGACGATGCCGACCTTGTTACAGAAGCCTTCGAGCTCGGGCAGGATGTGGGAGCTGACAATGACGATCTTGCCCATACGGCCGAGCTCGAGGATCAGCTCCTTTAGCTCAGATCGGGCGCGGGGGTCGAGGCCCGAGGCGGGCTCGTCGAGAAGGAGCAGCTTCGGATCGTGGACGAGGCAGCGCGCAAGGCAGAGGCGCTGCTGCATGCCGCGAGAGAGCGATTGGACAAAGGCGTCGCGCTTTGATGAGAGGTCGGTGAGCTCAAGGACGTTGTCGATCACCTTTCGCCGCTCGCGCGGAGGAACCTCGTAGATCGTCGCGAAGAAGTCGAGGTATTCCCACACCTTGACGTCGTCGTAGAGGCCGAAGAAGTCGGGCATATAGCCGAGCATCCGGCGGATCGCCATGGGGTCTTTGGTGACGTCCACGCCAAAGAGGCTCGCCGTTCCGGACGAGGGCTCGAGCAGGGTGGCGATCATGCGAATCGTGGTCGTCTTCCCTGCGCCGTTGCTTCCGATGAAGGCAAAGACGTCGCCCGGTTCGAGCTCAAACGAGATCCCTTGGACCGCTTGGAAACCGTTGTAATCTTTCTTCAGGTTGTCGACAACGAGCATGGCTATTTGGCTTCCTTCTTCGTGATGAACTTGACGTTGCGGTCGGCGAAATCGAGGGTGGTGGCCGCCCAGCCCGCAAGGAGGACGGCAGCGAGGACGGACAAAACCATGAAGAGTTCGCCGCCGATGAAGATGGGCGAGTATTCGGGGCTCCGGTAGCTTTGGAGTTCCATCAATTGCCCCACAACTCCGATTTGAATACTGAGCCGTCCCAGCCCAGGTCCGGGGCCAGCGACGATGCTGGCCATCAGCGGAACAATTACATTGATGAGGATGAGAATGACGTAGGTCGACATCAGCGCCGAGAACGGCCGCTTCATCCGGCTGGAGAAGAAGATCGTCAGCGCGGCGACGGCCAGCGTGTTGGAAAAGAGGATGCCGAGCCCCAAGAACGGTGATGGCGATTCGTAGGGCGGTAAAGAGGAGTAGGAGTAAGAGCTGTAATACGAAACACGCTGGTTGTCTTGGCTAAGGACGCAGAGAAGAACGACAACCGCATTGATGATGATCCACGGCAGAAGGACGCGAAGGCCGATCAGCAGCTTGCCGACGAGAACCTGGTGGGTGGTCACCGGGGCAACCCGCAGCAGGTCCCAGCTTCCGCGCTCGCGTTCGCCCGCCACAGCGCTATAGAAGACCGCCGGGACGAGGAATTGCTGGACCACGGCGGCTAGCATGAGGAGCACCACCCAGCTTTGTCGAGCCATCCCCGCCGCATTGATTAGCGGAATCGAGAGGATGATGATGGGGGCGCACGCGAGCCAGACCAAGAGCGAGCTCGACTTGGTTCCCGTCATCGACCGCTTCACCCGCGTTGAGCCGCCCGCACCCGCCGCGAGGATCGGGTTTCCGCGGAACAGCTTCGACCACTTTGAACCTACCAAAGCCGACCTCCTAGCTGAAAATGGAACCGCACGTTGGTGACCCTTTTGCCGATTTGGGGTCCAAAGTTGTAGCCATCGAGGGTGCAAAGCACGCGGGGGATGCCCGTCCCGCCGTTCATTAGTCGAATGGAAATCGACTGGCCCCTTGCGAGCTTCCCGCTCGTCTGAGCCGTGGATTCTTCCGAATCGCCGGAGACTGGGTACTCGATGGACACGGATTGGAAATCGTAGGGCGAAGTGTTTGTTATGACGTACTCCTCGGACGCGGCCCCTTTCTTCACCTTGATCCAGGTTCCTGCGCCAGGACATTCGGCTCGGTAGCGGATGGCCCTCGTCGTGAGGTTTTGGGTTGGGACCGGGCCCAATTGGACCTTTCCGTTGTCAACGAGGCTCACTCCAGCTGCGCCACCGTAACCCATGCTATCCGGATACCCATCGAAGGAATCTTCGTAGGAACCGCCCCAAACTTGGTCGACGGGCGGCAGTCCGATGTCGTACTGACCCGCGCGGGGGAAGAACATCATCGACCGGCCGAGGAGAACACCGTCGGCAAGGCCTTCTTGGGCAAAGACATTAGCATCGGAGATGACCTGGATCGACGTCTCTGATTTTCCGACCTGGTTGCGAAGGATGTACAGCGTGATGCCGAAGCCAATCACGGGGATGAGGACCCAGGAGAGCTGGTCGCGCTTCATCTTTCGCGGGATGATGATGGCGAGCGGCACAAGGAGGGCGGCGAAAATCCAGACCGGTATCATCGCCCGCTGGAATCCTCCGCGGGCCATGTTGAGGGTGGTCCCGAAGTAGGGACTTTGCTCTTCGTAGGGGTTTGCGTAAGAGGATGTGCCTCCGTAGCGACCTGGACTCGTCACTTGGTCGGACTGAGCTATCTGGGTGAGGATGACCGCCTTCATCAGCGTGGCCAGCGAGATGCTTGCCCCCGAGATTCCGGGCTCGAACGGGTTCATTCGGTAGAGGATAACCCTGCCATTGCCCACCGTGCGGTAGTCGGCATAGCCATTCAGCAGCGGGCTGATCCCTTTGGGCCGGCTGACCGAGGTGGCGGAAAAGGTGACCGGCGGCACGCTTTGGAGCAGTTTGTCCTTGACGTTCGACGTCCCGGAGACACTTCCGCCGATGAACGCCTTCCACCGCGGGTCGCGGAGCACGGCGGCCGAGCTTCCCCCGATGAAGATGAGCGTTCCGCCCTGGAGCGTGTGCGCCTGGATGGCGCGAACCTGGGCGTCGTTCAGCCGCTCGGCCCCTTGGTCCAGCACGATGCCCGCATAGCCATCGAAAGCTTTGGTCCGATCGGGTGCGAGCTCGGGCTTGGTTCCTGCGAAGACCGAGTTGCTCTCCGTCATCGGCTTGGATGGGTTTTGGCGAATGAAGGCAAAAGCCTCGTCGGAGATGACCGCTAGCCTTCGATCCCTTTCCCGCTCATATTGGCGGCCGGTCGGTGGTTCGGTGAACACCTGATTGCCGATCCGCACCTTGATGTCATCCCTATAGCCGTACTGGTTGGTCGGCACCACGATCGACTTGTTGGCTCCGGTCGGGAGGTCGAACGGATAGCGGGTGTAGAGGCCTTCTTCGATGTAGACCTCACCCTGCTTCCCTTCTCCGGTGTTCGTGATCGTGACCCTGACCGGCGATGCTGAATCACCCTCGAAGACGGGTGTGAAGGTCACATTGATCGGCCCGGCGAGGCAGGTTCCCGCGACGATTGTCGCGATGAGAAGTGAAATGCCGCCCCTTTTGATCGTTCTCCCCCTTTCCCCTGTCACCTTGGTAACAGCATATCAAATCCGGTTTGTTCCGCGGGGATGGATTTTGCGGTGAGGATTTTGTGGTCGGGGTCGCCTGATCCAATGCACGCCTCGTCACTTGCCGAGTTGTCGCTCGAAAGATGCAGATGACCCAAGAACCCGCCATCAAACCCGAACCATGCAAGGCACGGTCAACCCTTGGGCCGTAAGGGCGGCGTGTCCACTCCGGGAAGGGGGAACTTTGCATTTGGAACATGCATCTTTTTGAACAGCTTCAAGCCCTGGGCAACAATCTCGGGATGGTCGGCGGCCACGTTCTTGGACTCCTGCGGATCTTGCGCAAGGTCGTAGAGTTCAACCCGGGAAGGATCCTTCGACAGGGTCGGGCGGATGACCTTCCAATGGTCCATCCGGACCGCTTGCATTCCCCCAGCTTCCGGATACTCGAAGTACAAGGTTCGCTGAGCCGAGGGTGCACCAAGCAGAGCATTCTTAAAGCTGATGCCTTCAGTTCTTGGTGCTTTGACACTCAGAATGTCGGCCACCGTCGCAAAGACGTCCCAACAGATCGCGGTCTGGCTCGAGGCGGTCCCGGGAGCAATCACACCGGGCCACCAGGCCACGGCGGGCACTCGAACTCCCCCTTCGTACAGGCTCATCTTCCCGGCCCGAAGCTCGCCGTTCGACTTAAAGAACTTTCGATCAGTTCCTCCGACGGCGTCCACCGCGCCGTTGTCGCTGGTTACAAAGATGATGCTCGAGGAGCGCCCAGAATCGGCGAGGGCTTTTCTGATCTCTCCAACGGAGTAGTCGAAGTAGGCAACCATGGCCGCATAGGTCGCCCTTGGACGAGGATTCGGAAGGTATCCGCTCCCTCCGAGATAGGGGGCCGTATCCCACTCCCGGGGAAACTTATTGATCCAATCAAGCGGGGCCTGCAAAGCGACATGGGGCAAGGGCGAGGCGAAGTAGAGAAAGAGCGGCTTGTTTGCCGGCTGGGACCGAATCCACTTCGTCGCCTCGTTCAACATCTTCTCCGGCGCATAGTCCGCCCCTTGGTATCGGCGCCAATAGTCTGCCTCGCTGGCAAGCGGCGCATCGATCTTCTGATGGGCTGAGAAGACGGGATTTGAAAGGAGGTCGGGCTGGCGTCCCCGCCATAGGTAGGCGGGATAGAGGTTGTGGGCCCTGCGCTGACAAAGGTAGCCGTAGAAGAAGTCGAATCCGTGGTCCTCGGGATGCTCATCCTTGCGGGGGCTGCCAATTCCCCACTTGCCAACCAAAGCGGTGGAATAGCCCTGTGACCTCAAGAATTCGGGAAGGGTCCTCTCCGTGATGGGGAAGGCCGCTTGGCCCTCGGGGTCGTTGGGGCCAAATCCGCCGTTTTCCTTATTGCCGCGAATCGTCGCGACGCCCTGGTGCCGGCCCGTCATCAGGCTATAGCGCGTTGGCGCACAAACTGGACTCGCACTGTAGTACTGGGTGAGCCTCATCCCCTCGCTGGCGAGGCGATCAATGTTCGGCGTTGGAATCTTCGTCTGACCAAAACACCCGATGTCGCCATAGCCAAGATCGTCGGCCATGATGTAGACGATGTTCGGTTTGCTCGGTGCGAGCAGCAAGGTGAGAGCGCAGGCCAGCATCGCCGGAGGCTACCCGAGGGCCGGAAGCTAACCCGGAAAGGTAGCCTGGCGAAACGAATGGATACCCGCACCTGCCTCTTCGTCCTCGCTTGCAGCTTGACGGTCGGCGCTCAAGCCGCGGTGAAGGACAAGGTCGCCATCCTTGTTCATGAAAAGGCGTTCGAAGCCTTGCGCGGGGAGATTCGGGAGTACAAGTCTGACGTTGAAAAGCGGTTTCCCGTCAGCCTAAGCGTGGTCAAGGGCAGCTGGACAAAGCCGGATCAGGTTCGGCTGCTGATCAAGTCGCTGCACCGCAAGAGCGGCATTACCGGAGTCGTCTTGGTCGGAGCGATTCCCATGCACCGCTTCCACATGCACGACTTTGACAACCCCAACCCGCTTTACTACGAAGACTTCGACCTCCAGTTCAGAGACCAGAACCAAGATGGGATTCCAGAATCCTACGTCGGCACACCGAAGTTGAAGGTCTGGGTCGCCAACCTCAGGGGAGTCGAAGGCGAAAGCGATGAGGGCATTCCCGTTCTCCGCAAGTTCTTCCGGAAGACCCACGCTTACTACTCTGGAAAACAGCCGGTGGAGGATCGTGCTCTGGCGGTCACGGACTCCGATTGGCCCGAGGGCGCCAACATCTTCTCCAGGAACGTTGGACAGAAGCTGTTTGGAGAGGGCGGCGTGGATGTCCTCAATTGCAAAGGGGCGACGCCGACGACGATCTACGGTGCATTTGCTAAGCACACTTACTCAATGTTCTACGTCCAGCTGCACTCGACCCCGACGGTGCAAGACACTTGTGAGGGCTCGTTGTTCTCCCGAGACATCGAGAAGATCAAAACTGGAGCGCTCTTTACGGTCAACCATGGCTGCTCCAACGCGAACTGGATGAAGAACCAAAGTGCCGAGAAGGGGCGCAATACGGGGATGAGCTGGGTTTTCGGTGAGGGAGTGGGGCAAGCGCTCGTGGGAAATGTACGGACCGGAATGGTGTACGGTCAGGACGCGCTCTATGAGCGCATCCTGGCTGGAGACTACTTGGGGAAGGCCTACTTCGCCCTCAAGTCGGCGGCCGAAGACGAGATGAATCGGGAGTACACGAAGGGCGACACCGTGGCCGGAGTCCTTTTTATTGGTAACCCGTTCTTGGTGATCAATCCAAAATTCCGTTCGCCTGGCCGCTGAGCGGTCACGGGGCGACTGCGATGAAGCACGTTTTGAACTTCACGCGACCACGGGTAGCGACGGGGTACTTGGGCATCTACGCTTGTTCCTGTTCAATCTTGTCACGGAGGGCCTTCTTTAAATGATCCAGAAAGTGCAATCGGCCAGGCTCATGGAGCGCATAGCTTAAGTTCTCTGACAGTCGAATACCATGTTTGATCTTCTTAACCGACAATAGTGATGCGTATCGCACGATCTGTACTTCCACTTCAGAAACACGCTGCTGGGCGTAGAGTGCAGCAGCCAGCCCGACCAGAAAGTGGATGTATGAGAGGTCATCGAGAACTGCCGCAGCCAAGAGATCGTCAAGCACCCGTTGACACGTATCCTCAATTAAGCGCCAGTCCTGAAGTTGGAATGCCAGTGCGACTTTGACGTTTGCGATTTGGTGGGACCAATACTGAAACTCACTCAACACGGGTTCGGACTTCAGTGCGCTTTCGTATTCCAGGCACACAAGCATGGCACCCTTTAGCCATTCCTGTGTGGGAGTTTCTGTAATGCTTAGAAACTCCAGAATCTTCATCAACTCTTTATCTAGCTGATCATAGTCCATCTGCTATTCCCAATCCCAAGACGCACAATCCGAGGCAATCGAAGCGAACACTCCGCTCCTTTTGGATCCTTGCAACCACGGAACAAACTTGTTACCCCCTTTGAGGGTCCAAGAGAGCGCGGGGAGCGGCGAGGGTCCTAAGCACCTACGCGTCACCCTGCTCCATCTTCTCACGGAGAGCCTTCGCCAAAAGGTCCATGACATAGTCTCGGTCCTTGTCATCCAACATGTGCGTCAGATGGCCCGCCAGCTGTACACCGTGTTTCAGCTTCTTGACGGAGAACGTCGAAGCATAACAAGACACTTGCTCCTTCACTTCATCGGTACGGTCCATTGCAAAGAGCGCAACAAACAGCTCGATCAAAAAATGAATGTAAATGAGGTCATCGGGGTCCGGTGAATGGCGGATGACCTCAAGTTCTCGTTTAGCTGTCGCTTCTAGGGTCTCCCAATCCTTTAGCATTCGCGCCAGACATGCCTTTAGTCCGGCGAGTCTGGAAGGAACTCGCAATCGTCCAGATTCCGGGCTCAACAGCTCTGCCCTTTGTTCAAAGTCTTCGCACCTTTTCAAGGCTGCAACAAGCCATTCTTCTGTCGGAACTTTGTTCACCTGAAGATAGCTGAAAGCCGACGAAAGAAACGCTTCAGGGTCCAATTGATCCACTTACTCCTCCTTCGTCCGGAATGCCAAATGGTAGCGCAGCCAAGCTGTGAAGCCAAAATTCCTTCATCGCGGCAAACCCCATGACAACCTTTTTCACATGATAGATGCTCACCTGGACGTCTCGGCCAAGTGTTATCACCCTCGATTCATCTCAATCTACGGCAATTTGAATGCAATTCTCGAAGACGTAGGTGTTCATGGTGACTGAAAAATTCAAGACTGTTGATTTCCCCCAAATTGCACCAGAATTCTTTCGTAGAATGAACCATGCATTCCGTGGTCGTATCGGCGCTGAATGGAGTCTTGAGCGATGACAAGAGCCTTAAGCTGTTCGGTGGAGTATGCAAAAAGGCCAGAATCGCTATCCCGAATACTGAATTCAAAGGTATCCAACATGGCGCCAACATAGTCTAACGTCTGTGCCGTGACCGATCCTTCGAGCACTGACAGGAGAATGCCGGGAGCGTAATAGTGCTTGGCCTCAATGGATACCGAGCCCCATGCGTCTGAGGTCCAGAGCTCGGCAATGCCCTCCAATGGAACCTCATCCCAACTGTACTTTGTCAGGTGGCGTCGAATTGTGGGCTCGTGTTCGCTATCCCGGTACCGAAAAACCTTAGCAGGCTTTTTTGAGCGACCAAACTGTTCTCGTAGGGCGGCTTGGGCTGCACCAAATGTCATTTGCGTCTTACCTCGTTAGACAAATTCCAGGATTCCATCGGGATTTCAAACACAGAACGTTCATCAATCATTTGCCCTTCTCTACCATCTTGATCCATGTGCGCTCTGTCGCTTCTGGCACTGCGCGAACCATCAGCTATTCGCACCCCTCTTCGTTGATGAGTCTTCGTAAGCGGGTCAGGCGTTCGATTCTCTCGGCTTCGAAGGGGATCTTCCCTTCGTCGACGTGGGCGAAGTGGAGGTCGATGCTCGCTAGAAGGATCCTCCGAATACGCTCGATTCTGCGAGCTACTCTAAGTTCATCCTCCGGCCTAAGCGTCATGCCTTCGGCCAATCCGAATGAAAAATAGTTAGTTCGAGTTGGACCCGGGCAGAAAAGCAGCTTCACGTCCGGGACAAGGCGGTAAATGAACTCGATCCATTCCGCATCTTGATCAAAGTCTCCCTGAATGTCCGACATCTCATACGTGTAGTTCGGAGGAATCTTGTCACGCCCACCCCAAAGGTGTTCAACCAGCGGCACCCAATCTCTGACCGGAGCCAGTTCAATGATCATTGTACAAAGATAGGCGGGGAGGGCCATCCTGGCAAAGGATGGCCGCATGCAAAAGAATGCATCGATTTGATATGTGGTGCCCGGCATCACGAGATATCGCCAATCTCCACCAATGGCATCCTCGATCAGACAACGCTCTTCCACACCCCACGCCGTCGAGCGCCCCTTGACCTCGGGAGGTTCGTGGATGTTGCAGCCTTGAAACTCTTCAATGAGTTCAGAGAGTAGCTGGAGTGAGGTGTTCATGGAGTCGCTCGATGGAAACAGGGGTCGGTTGCCGCCGTCGACCGCCGGCCAACCTAACTATAGTCCGTTTTGGAGCCGCTCACAAGCGGGAGTCATGGCGAGCGTTGTGCCCTCGGTGACTACCACCGGGTGGTAGTCAAACGCTGAAATGGAAGGTGTTGGTGGAGATAATGAGATTCGAACTCACGACCTCTGCAGTGCGATTGCAGCGCTCTCCCAGCTGAGCTATATCCCCACGGAGCGGACTTCATTAAACCCCGAGGCACCGGCGGACTGCAACTCCTCGCCGCGACGAAGCTCGGGCAGGGTCCCGCCGAGGCGGCGGGCGAACTCGCGATACCCGCGCAAAACGTCGTCGCTCAGCCGGTAGACCATCGTCTTCGAATAGTAATTCTCCAGCGCGGGGATGCTCCAGCCGTGCTCGCGGGCCACGCGCTGGATGAGGGCATCATCAATCGGGCGTTCACCCGCCGCCGCCAGCCGCGAAACCAGCCGCGGCGAAAGGTCTTGGCGGCCGATCCACCCCGCCCAAAGGAAAGGCAGACCGGTCCAATCGGTCCAGGCCGCGCCGAGGTCAATCACGTAGCCCTCGGGCAGCGAGGCGGCCATCCCGAGGTCGCCGATGAGGACGGCGGCATCGTGGTCCAGGAGCATGTCGTCGAGGCTGGGCGGCATCGGTTCGGCCTCGGGAACGCAGCCATAGACCTCGCGCAGCCACATCTGGGCGAGCGCATTGCTGGTCATCGAACTCTGGTCGAGCGCGAGCCGCTTAATCTCGCTCGGCAGCACCTTGCTGAACAGCCGAACGCTCTCCACCGGGCCATCGGAAGCGATGCAAGTGGCCTCGGCGAGCACCACGTCGGGCCGATTCAGGGCATAAAGGCTGCTGACGAGGATCGCGTCGACCTCGCCGCTCTCCAGCAAGGCGGGCAGCCGACTGGGAACGTCCAAGACAACTTCAACGCTGGGGTCGTCTCGAAAGGCCTCGACCAAGGGCACGGCGTTGGCATAACTCACGCATCCGATGCGAAATTCTGGCGTCATGGCGACTTCTTTCCTCCTTACTACGAACCCGGAACAGCAGATTGCCCGAAGCGTGATACGATTATTTCGCGCTCATGAAATGGTCTGCTCTTCTCGCCTCGTCTTTGCTCATGCTTTCGCTCGTCGCCTGCTCGGGTGACAAAGGTGCCGAAACCACGCCCACCGGCGGTGCCAAGCCCGCCGCAAGCGGAAAGAAGCTGAAGCTCGGCTTTGTCACCAACAACGCCTCGGACTACTGGACCATCGCCCGCAAGGGTGTGGAAAAGGCCCAGTCGGAACTCCCGAACGTGGAAGTCGAGTTCCTGATGCCCGACGATGGAACCGCCGCCAAGCAGCGTTCGATTGTCGATAACCTCACCGCCAAGGGCATCGACGGCATGGCGATCAGCCCGGTCGACCCCGCCAACCAAACCGACATGATCAACGCGGCGTGTAAGTCGATGCTCGTCTTCACCCAAGATAGCGACGCCCCCACCTCCGACCGCGCTTGCTATATCGGCACCGACAACGTCGCCGCCGGTCGCCAGGCGGGCGAAGAGCTGAAGAAGGCCCTTCCCGAAGGCGGAAAGGTTTACGTCTTTGTCGGCAAGGCCGACGCCCAAAACGCGATGGAGCGAATCAACGGCCTGAAGGAGGCGGTGAAGGATTCGAAGATCCAGATTGTCGACGTCCGCACCGACGACACTGACCGCGCCCGGGCAAAGAGCAACGTTGCCGACGTCCTCGTGAAGGATCCTTCGGTTGCGGGTCTCGTGGGAATCTGGAGCTATAACGGTCCCGCGATCCTCGGCGCCGTCCGCGATGCGAAGATGGCGGGCAAGGTGAAGATTGTCTGCTTTGACGAAGAAGACGACACCCTCGCGGGAATCAAGGCGGGCGAGATCGAAGCGACGATCGTTCAGCAGCCGTTCGAGTTCGGCTACCAGGCGATCATCAAGATGAACAAGTATCTGAACGGCGACAAGTCGGTGGTCCCCGCGAACAAGCTCAACATCGTCCCGACGGTTGCTCTCCGAAAGGAAGGCGTGGACGAGTTCAAGAAGAAGCTCGACGCGCTCCGCGGACGATAATCGGTGCTCCGCGCTCACGGGATCAGCAAGCGCTATGGTGGCGTGATCGCCCTCGCCGAAGTGAACTTCGAGGTTCGCTTCTGCGAAGTCGTGGGCCTGATCGGCGAGAACGGGGCGGGCAAATCGACCCTGATCAAGGTGCTCGGTGGCCTGGTTGCGCCGGATTCGGGTCGGATCGAGTTTGAAGGTGGTGCCGTGAGTCTGCGCTCGCCTCAGGAGTCGATCTCGCTGGGCATCGGAATCATCCACCAGGAGCTTTCGAACCTCCCCAACCTCGACATCGCGTCGAACATCTTTCTGGGCCGCGAGAAGACAAAGGGCAAGTGGTGGCTCGATGATCGCGCCTCGCGGGCGGAGGCAGCGAAGATCCTCGCCCGGGTTGGCCTTGATGCCGACCCCGCCAAGCCGCTCGGCGCGCTCACCCTCGGCGAGCAACAGATGGTGGAGATCGCGAAGGCGCTCTCGCTGGAGGCCAAGGTCTTGATCATGGACGAGCCGACCTCGAGCCTGAGCGCGAAGGAGGCAGAAACGCTGATCGGCCTGGTGCGGCGGCTCCGCGAGGACGGGGTCGGCGTGGTCTACGTCTCCCACCGGCTGGACGAAGTCGTTGCCCTCGCCGACCGCGTCACCGCCTTGCGCGATGGTCGGAACGCGGGCGAACTCGCGAAGCAGGAGATTTCCCAGCCCGCGATGATCCGACTGATGGTGGGTCGCGACCTGGAGCCGGCTTCCGCGCGGCAAGCCAGCTTCGGCGAGGTGCAACTGCGAGCGGATCGTGTCGTGACGAATCGATTTCCGAATGAGGCGACCAGCCTAGAGGTCCGTGCGGGCGAAATCGTTGGCATTGCGGGCCTTGTGGGTTCGGGCCGAACCGAGCTTGTCAATGCGATCTATGGCGTTGAGCCGCGATTGGCGGGCGAAGTCACCCTCGGGGGCCGTCCACTTGAGGCCAACAACCCACGGGCGTCGATCGAGGCGGGCCTTGTCCTCGTTCCCGAAGACCGCCGGACCCAGGCTCTGATCCTCGCCTCCTCGGTGGGCGACAACCTCGTCTTGCCGCGGTGGGAGGACTTTGCCCGCAACGGCCTCGTTCAGAGCGCTGCGGTTCGCGAGGAGACTCAATCGCTATGCGCGACCTATGGGGTGAAGGCGGCCTCGGTTGATGTGCCGGTGGGAACGCTGAGCGGCGGAAACCAGCAGAAAGTCGTCCTTGCGAAGTGGCTGTCGATGAAGCCGAAGTGCTTGATTGTCGACGAACCCACTCGGGGCATCGATGTTGGCGCGCGAGAAGAGATTTATGAGGCGATGCGCGAGCTCGCCGCGCAGGGCGTTGCAATCCTGATGGTGAGCAGCGACCTCCAAGAGGTTTTGGCGCTGAGCGACCGCGTGATCGTGATGCGCGAGGGTCGAATGGCGGGAAGTTTGGACCGGGCATTGGCCACGGAAGAGTCTGTGATGGAGTTGGCAGTTGGTTAAGTCGTTGAATCGGGAGCGAGGGCTCTTGATCTTGCTCGTCGTGCTGGCGGCGGTGGTTTGGATGTTGAACCGCCAGTTCCTTAGCCCCCAGAACCTGACCAACATCTCGCGTTTGGTCGGGATCTACGGCATTTTCAGCATCGGCGCCGCACTCGTAATCATCACATCGGGGATCGACCTTTCGGTCGGGTCGATGTTCTCGTTGCTTGGCGTTTTGCTGTCGATCATGCTCGTCGGGCGCGGCTGGAGCCCTTGGATTGCTCTCCCCGCCACCCTCGCCTTCAGCGCGATGCTCGGCAGCATCCACGGCTTTCTCATCACGAAGGTGCGGCTCCAACCGTTTGTCACCACCCTTTGCGGACTGCTGATCTATCGCGGCCTTGCCCAGTACATCGCGAAGGACGAGACCAAGGGCTTTGGCCTCGGCACCGGCTTTGAGAGCGTGAAGGCCTTCTTCAAGAGCTCGCCGCTCGGGGTGCCGATCGAGTTTTGGATCATGCTCGTGGTGGCCGCGCTGGCCTGGGTTCTCCTGCACCGGTCGGTGTATGGTCGCCACCTTTTGGCGGTCGGGAAGAACGAGGAGGCGGCCCGGTTTTCTGGGATCCGGACCCAGCGCGTGATCGTGATTGCCTATGTGATCGCGGCGTGCCTCACCGGCATCTCGGCGACGCTAATGGCGTTCTATACGAACTCGATTTCGCCATCTTCCCACGGCGCGTCGTACGAGCTGTATGGGATCGCGGCCGCGGTTTTGGGCGGTTGCTCGCTGCGGGGCGGTGAGGGGTCGATTTTTGGGGTCCTCCTGGGGACGCTGTTGCTCCAGATGCTGCAGAACTTGGTGAACATCCTCGGCATCCCGAGCAGCCTGAACTTCGCGGTCGTCGGCGCGGTGATCTTGATCGGGGTGATCGCGGATCGCCTGCTGTCGGGCCGCCGTTCGGGGTAGATACCCTCCTTCGCAACCTTCAGCAATCTCTAACCGTCTCAACCAAAATGATCACGGTCGGACTCCTACTAACCAATGCCTGGCTAAGCCAGCGCTCGTTCCTTGCCAACCCTTTGACGAGCGATTTTCTCATTGCAAATTCGACAGAACTTGGCAGCACCTATGAGAACTCAGCGGGATCGGCCAGAGCAGACCGGAACGGCGAGAACTTGATCTTCATTGCGGCCGGAAAGGCACAGTGCATGGTCAAACTCCGAGCAACGATTGACGGTGTGAAGGACGGCGGTCGTGGTGTTGTTTCGCCCCTGCCAAAGATGAATGGGCTCTACCCCGTTACGGACAACAATGTCGTTCGAACGGAGGGCGCGATGCTAGCGCAGTGGGACGGCGCAACGGAGGAGAACTACACTCCGGCACCGGGTTGGTGGCAAACCCACAGGATGACCTGGTTTGCCAACAAGATCGGCATGAAACTGCGTGGCTGCGCTGTGTTCGTCAAGTACGACATTTCGAAGGACACCTGGGCGCGGTCGAAGCCGCTCGACCTGCTCTCAATCAGCAATGGTGAGTTCGCGAAGCCACGGCCTTACAACAGTTCGCTCAATAAGGCTGACATCCCGGGCGACTTGACCCGGAACAACCTTAAGGGTTGGAAGAGCCAGGGAAAGTACTCCGATGGAGCGCTGGAGTGGTTCCCCGCCGGCATCGATCGAACCGAGATCTATGCTTGCCCCTTCACCGGCAACATCTACTTGGCCGGGCGGATCATCTCCGGACCATATAGCCAAACCGACAATCAGGAAAACACGATGCTGCTCATGGCATCGAGTGACCAGGGCCTTACGTGGCAATGGCTCACGACCCTTGATGCCTGGAGTCCGGCCGTGATGACTTCGACGCCTGATGGTCGGCTGTGGATTGAGCAGGTGATCGGCAACAGCGACGGCGTCTCGAGTCGAAATGTGCTCACGTACACCGAGCCGCTCGGCCGATTCAAGATGCCCAAGACCTTCAAGAAGGCTGAACCCTCGTACGCGAACCAAAAGGGTTCGGGCCCCGAGATGGTCGATATGGAGCTGAAGGTGAGCTGTCCCTCGATTTGCCGGTTGCTCGACGATCCCAAGGGATCGTCCGTCCTCATCGCCTATCAGGTTCGAAACGACTATGGGAATCAGGAATACCGTGTCGTGAAGGCTACGATCACCCCGGGCGGCAAATATGTCCAGGAACCTGCCTTTGAGATTCGCGCCACCCGCGAAGACACCCACTCCGTGATGTACGGCACCTTCATTCAGCCCGAGCTCGTCGGCGAGCCGGATTCGCGCTACACCGACACGAGCCTGTTCTATTGGTACGACGCTCGGCGGGATGCGAACGTGAAGGATGGCGGATTCTCGGTTCGCTACCGCGTCTTCCGTAAGGGCAAGGGAGCGGAGACCGGTTACCTCAGCCAAAAGCGCAACAATCCGCGCTTCTGGAAGACGGCGCATAACCCGGGCGACTACATGAAGGGCGCATCATTCGTCGCCGATGGCAAGCGAGTGGCATTCATCCCGCAGTGGTCCGAGGCGGACGGGATTCACGGCCAGTTCTTGTCGACCAAGTGAGCTCGGTGCGGCCAGGCGTAACCTAATCGGTGCGCTTGGCCGCACGTTCGTCGAACCACTGCGGGGCTCCTTGAAGGCTTGCACTAGGCTTGTTCAGGGCCTTAATGACGGGTCCGTATCTCGCTTCCGAGACCGTCTCATCGACCCAGGAAAAGGCCTCGAGCTTGGGGTGGGACTTGAGTCGCTCGAGGTCGTCGGGCGACACCTTGGAGCCGTTGAGCAGCAGCAACTCGCGCAGGTTGGGGGCATCGAGAATCCCGGCGAACGAGTCCAGGCCGCCGAGGCGACCCATTTCCACCCGTTCGAGCTTGGTGCAGTGCTTGAAAGACGGCAGCTCTTTCACCTTCGGGAGCCCATAGAGCTCCAGGTAGGCGAGGTTTGGGAGCTCGGCGGCGAGGGAAAGGTCGAGCATTCCTCTGACGTGCATCACCTGCAGGTATTCGATCTTGTGCGCCCCGCGCATCCGCTCCAAGTCCACGCCGGTTCCGCCGCGAAGGTCGAGCCAGTCGAGATGGGGGAGCTTGGCCAGGAAACCCAGCGGCGTGGTGACGTTCCAAAGGGTGAGCTGCCGCACGGGGGCGAGCCATTCCAGGTCGCTCTCGTCGATGAAGGCGTGGTCGATCCAGATCTGCGTCGGAGTCTCGGCTTTGGCGACTTCGCGGGCGGGGTTGCGTTTGTAGGAGGCCATGACAGATAGGTCAGAACCCCTTTCGGTCGGGTGGGAAGGGCAGTTGATTGGCCGGAGCGTTACTGGTGGGAGCCGGGCTTGAACTCGCCCCCAGGTCTAGGTTGAGGCCATCAAATTCGTCGGGGAGCTTCACCGGATAGGTGTTCGTAGCCGTGCCGAGCTTATCCTGTCGCTCAAATTGCACTTGGACCGTTTTGCCCTCAAGCCTCATGGATTGAAACAGATAGTTGCTCGGTCGGCTCTGCAACTTCATGTACTTGAGCTCAGCATTTCCAAAGTCACGGTTGTAGATCATCATCACGAACTGTCCGCTCTCTTTGTCGATATCCTTGACTCCAAAGGTAAACGCGTGACCGGCGAACGGAAGGGGAAAGGATCCATCCATCCAAGCTTCCAAGCTTTCACCGCTCTCCCCACTGGCAAGCACGAACGGGAAGCTTCGAGGAACGAAGAGCTTCGGGCCAACCTTAACGGCCGTTATTCGTGGATCACCAAAGTCCGTGATCCATTCCGAGGAAGCGTTGTTCGCCACTTCCGACCACTTCTTGTCCGAGACCTGCTCGGTCGCGTCCCTGCTGTCGCAGCCAGCAGCATAGCCCAAGCAGAGCAGGGTAAGGAGTACGGCACCACCGAGGAAGGTCGGCTTGGTCATAGAACCAGAATAACCGAACTCAGGCGAAAGGGTGCGTTGGTCCTTTGAGGACCTCAAAGCTGAATGTCGAAGTGAGGCTTCTCAGAACCTAGTGATCGCACCTCTAGTCCCCAAAAGGCCAGGCAATGGAGCGGAGTTTGCTGGTAGGCGAAGGTCCCATGATCAGCGGGGATTTGATCGGGTCAAAGTCTGCTTTCAAGACCTGCATTTCTTCGGGGAGGTTCACGGGAAGAACTATCATCTCTCTTCCTTTGGATCCTAGGTCGCGGTAGGAGCATAACTGGAGAGTCTTTCCATAAAGCGTGATGGAGGTGAGCTCGAGCCCACTGAAACGGTGTTGTAAACATGCGTGCCGCAAGTACGCTCTTCCAAGAACTCGCTCGTAAATCAGGATTGCGAATTCCTCCGTGCCAGGATCGGTTTCCTTGGTGCAAAAGAAGTAGGAGCGCCCCTCGAAGCTCATCGTGGTCACAAAGTCCATCGTGGTGTAAATGTCCTGAGCTCGACTTGCGTCTTTGTCAAAAACCAAGATCTCGCGGGCTAGGGTCAGCCTCGGCCCGATTTGGACACTGTTGAACCGGGGATCGCCAAAGTCAGAAATCCATTCACTGGTTCCGGGATACCGAGTGTGTGAGCCCCGCCCGCAGCCAGCTGCCGCACCCATGCAGAGCAGGGTGAGAAGTACGGCGGAACCAGCGACGGGCAACTTGGCCATAGCACTAGAATAACTCAGGTCGGGAAAGGAGAGCCTTGGTCCCCTTGCGAAAACTCAACTCCTCGGCCCCCGGGGTGATAGAGTAGAGGCGGAAGACGGCATTGAACAGAGAATTGAAGAAGAAGCTGCTGAGGAAGCGGAAGATGAACAGGACACACTTCCAGCGGACCATGGATTTCTTCTTTCACGAAGGGATCCGTGAATACTGTAATCGAGAGCCCGTCAACCCGAGGGAGAGGGCGATAACGGCGGCCCTTGGCGCGACCTTGGTCCGGCTCGTGATTGAGGAGCAGAACTACGCCGATCCAACCGAGGCCACCGCTTTTCATTCAGGATGTATCTACTTGTGCGCGGGTCGATGTGAGGGCCAAGTTGAGTTCATTTGGAGTCAGGTTCGCCCGGAAGGCAACATGCCCGCGCGTGAAAGGGTCCAACTCGCACAGACCTTGGTTTTCAACGCCGAAGAGTCTCTTGCCGCGCTCAAGTTCATCATGCCCGTCGAAGTTCCAAGCGATCTCGCCGAGGCGAGGGACCGCGACATCATCAATGCCTTAACCCCCGGGAGCGGATTCCCCATCAGTGACGACGATCGACATGAGCTGGTCGAGCACTTGAACAAGGTGGGCTACACCCCAACGCCACAGGTTGAGGAAGCGCTGAAAATCGCCCTTTCCGCTTGGAACGGATGAGGAGCGCGCCTACGAGACCGCCATCTGGCCGACGTCCGTCGAGCCCGTCTTCGCCGACTCGGGGACGCTGATCGGGTACTCGCCATTAAAGCAAGCAAGGCAGAACCCCGCGTCCGCCGCGCCGACCGAAGCGACCGCACCCGGGATCGAGAGGAACCCAAGCGAGGTCGCGCCGACGTGCGCGCTCAGCTCCTCAATCGAGAGGTGGGCCGAGATCAGCTCGCCCTTGCTCGCCATGTCGATGCCATAGAAGCAGGGGTGCTTGATCGGGGGAGCGGTGATCCGGACGTGGACTTCGCGCGCGCCCGATTCAAAGAGCAGCTTGACGATCTGGCGGGTGGTGGTGCCGCGGACAATCGAGTCGTCGACGAGGACCACGCGCTTCCCTTCCAGGTGTTCGCGCAAGGGGGTGAGCTTCATCCGCACGCCCATCTCGCGCATGCGGGGGTCGGGGGCGATGAAGGTGCGGTGGATGTAGCGGCTCTTCATCATCCCTTCGCGATAAGGGATGCCGCTCTCCTTGCTATAGCCGAGCGCAGCGGGGACACCGCTGTCGGGAACGGGGATGACAACGTCAGCCTCGACCGGATGCTCGCGCGAAAGGGCCGCGCCCATGCGCTCGCGGACCGAATAAAGCAGTTCGCCGTGCATGTGGCTATCGGGGCGCGCAAAGTAGATGAACTCGAACATGCACATGTGCGAGGTGCCTTGCGCACCACAAGCGATCCGGAGGCCCTTGTCGTCGACAATCGCCATCTCGCCCGCCGCAAGCTCTTGGAGGGTGGTCGCGCCGATGGGGCCGAAAGCACAGGTCTCGCTCGCCATGACGTACCCGTTGCCGACCTTGCCCACGACGAGGGGTCGAATCCCGGCGGGGTCGCGAAAGCCGATGAGCAGGTTCGGCATGAGGACGGTGCAGGAATAGGCACCCTTGACTCGGCGCATGACCTCGGCGACTGCGTGTTCGGGGCCCTTGCCGATGTTGCGGACGAGGATGCGGGCAAGGACTTCGCTGTCGGACGTGGAGTCAAAGACTTCGCCTTCGGCTTCGAGTTCGGCGCGGAGCTCGTCGGCATTGATGAGGTTGCCGTTATGGGCGACGGCGATCTCGCCGACCAGGCTCTGACAAAAGATCGGTTGCGCGTTGCGGAGGACGCTCGCGCCGGTGGTGGAATAGCGCGTGTGGCCAATCGCCATCTCGCCCGGGAGCTCGGTGAGGGTGGATTCGTTGAAGACCTGGCTGACCAGGCCCATGTCCTTGTGCATTCGGACCACGGTGCCATCCGAAACCGCGATGCCGGCGGATTCTTGACCGCGGTGTTGGAGGGCAAAAAGGCCAAAGAAAGCGGTTCTCGCGGCCTCGACTCCCGGAGTGTGAAGTCCGATGACGCCGCATTCTTCCTTCGGACTCTCGCCCTTCAACCAATCCATAGCACAGAATACCGCTGATGACGCGACATCTCGCCGTAGTTCCAGACTTGTTCTCGGAATCCAGTTTTCCCTTGTGGTCGGAGGCCAAAGTGCCCCATCTGGATGCGATGGCAAGTCGAGGCGAGGTGTTCCGACTTTCGGCAATCGATCCGGCAGGGAGTCTCGAAGCGGGACTGCTCGGATTGCCGCCCGGTGAGGGCGAAATGGCACTGGGTCCGCTCGTCGCGCTCGCGATGGAGCTCGACTTTCCGCCGCGTTCCACGCCGTTTGCGGTTGCCGCGCTAACGCTGGCGGAAGGGCTCTTGGGGTCGCCGACGGGGCGGCTAGGGCCCGAGATGCTCGCCGAAGTGGGCCGGGTGATGGAACGGCTGAGCAGCAAGAGCCTTTGGCCGTTTTGGAAGGGCGAAGATGGCTGCCTGGTTTGGACGTCGTGGGGCGACTCGCTCGACTTCCCGCCCGAAAAGGCGGTCGGCCAGCCGTACCGTGACGTTTGGCCGCAGGGCGACCCCGACCGTCCGCTCCAACAGTTCATCGAGGACTCGCATGAGCTTTTGAGATCGAGCGAGGTCGTCAAGCGGCTGATGGAGGCGGAGCGGCCCTATGCCGACGTTCTCTGGCCGCATGGCGGGGGTCGGATGCGGTCGGTGCCGAGCCTCGCGCTGGCGCGGGGGGAAGTCCTGACCGTGGCAGGCGGCGACGTGAAGCTCGAGGGGCTGACCCGGCGGGTGGGCTACCGATTTTTGGGTCGGTCGGTCGAGGGGCGGGAGATGCAAACGCCTTTTGCGGATCGGGGGAAGGCGACGATTGGGGTTTATCCCGAGTTTTCGCGGCTGATCGTGCACGGATTGCTCGACGAGGCGGCCTGGTGGCTGCGCGAGTTTGACGCCCGGGTGGTCGGCGCGTTTGAGCCCGAGACCCGGCCGTCGCGGTTTGTGCTCGTCTGTCCTTCTGCGACGTCAATGGGGCTCACGTTGCGGTGGGATTCTGAGCAAATCGACCCCACCCAGCGGCCGTTGCGACCCGACGTTTTGGAAGAGACGAAGGTCCCCGTGCGGCCCTTCGCGGGAGTCTGCGCGGACGCCCTCCTGCCGCTGGTGGAAGAGGAAATTGCGTAACGGTTGAACCCCTGGGGCGGTCTGAAGCACGAATCAAGGGGGTTTACATGATTCTTATTGCATCGACGCTTTTCCTTGCCCAAGCGGGCAAACCCATCATCAACCCGGGCGAACTCCGGGTCACCGATACGACCAGCAAGACGCCGGTGGTTTGCGCGCTGAAGCGCACCGACGTGAACGCGACGATCTCGGGCTCCGGCGCCGAGGTGGTCCTCGTCCAGACCTTTGTCAATCCGCTCGACCGGCCGATTGAGGCGGTTTACACGTTCCCGATGCCGGGCGATGCCGCCGTCCACCGCATGCGGATCCAAGTCGGCGACCGCATCACCGAGGGCCTCGTTCGCAAGCGCGAAGAAGCCCGCCAGCTTTATAACGCGGCCATCCAAAGCGGCCAGACCGCCGCCCTCCTCGACCAGGAGCGGCCAAACATCTTCACCCAGACCGTCGGCAACATCGCGCCGAAGGCGACGGTGAAGGTTGAGATCCGCTACGTGCAGAGCGTGAAGTACGACCGCGGCGAGTTTGAATTCCGATTCCCGATGACGGTGGGTCCGCGATTCCTCGGCAATGCGCCCGATCCGGGCAAGATTGACCCGCCGCGGATGCGAACCGGCGCGAACATCAGCGTGAACGTGCGGCTCAATGCCGGTGCGCCGATCCTCGGGATGGAGTCGCCCGTCCACCAGGTCAAGATTCAGCAAGCCGACGGCGGTTGGCGAACGGTGAGCCTTGCCAGTCAAGACGAGATTCCGAACCGCGACTTCGTGCTGCGCTACAAGGTGGGCGACGGTTCGATCCAGCCGACCTTCAACACCCACGTCGACGCGACCCGTGGCGGCTATTTCCGAGTCAGCCTTGTCCCGCCGACCCAGCCGAAGTTGACCCAGATTTCGGCGCGTGAGTTTGTCTTCGTGATCGATCAAAGCGGCAGCCAAGGGGGCGCGCCGATCGAAAAATCGAAGGCACTCACGCTGAAGATGCTGAAGACCCTTCGGCCCGGCGACAGCTTCAACGTGATGGGATTCGCGAACGAGTCGGTGCTGCTTTGGAAGGCGCCGCGGCCCGCCACGGCGGAGAACATCGCCGAGGCAGAAAAGTGGATCGCGCCGATCCAGGCGAACGGCGGAACCCAGCTCTTCCAAGCGGTGAAGACCGCCTATGAGCAGCCGCACGACCCGGCGAAGTTGAAGATCATCGTCTTCAACACCGACGGCTTTGTCGGCGACGAACCGAACATCATTGCGCTCGTCCGCAAGAAGTCGGCAGAGGCTCGGCTCTTTACGTTCGGCATCGGCGGCGGATGCAACGACGCGCTGATTCACTCGATGAGCCTTGAGGGCCGGGGCGACGACGTGATCGTCAACCTCAACGCGAACCTCGATGAGCAGGTGAGCAAGTTTGCCGACCGGATGACGACGCCGGTGCTCACCGACATCAACGTGAAGGTCGACGGCGTCACCGCCACCGAACTCACGCCGAGCGCGATTCCTGATGTGTTTTCGGGCCAGCCGATCACGGTGACGGGTCGCTATTCGGGTTCGGGCCCGGGCAAGGTGACGATCAGTGGCCGCGTCAACGGTCAGCCTTGGAGCCGCGAGCTCGACGTGAACTTCCCCTCCCAGGCCGAGCAGCCGTCGGTGATGGCGCTTTGGGCCCGCGAGCGGGTGGAAAACCTGATGGTGAAACGCTATGAGCGCGACCTCGAGCAGCAGGACAATAAGGCGGTTATCGCAGACATCACCGACCTTGGCCTCGACTACGGAATCGTGACCGAGTACACCTCGTTCGTGGCGATCGACACCCGCGTGGTGAAGCTGAACGGCAAGACGATCACGGTGCGGGTTCCGGTTGAGATGACGGACGGCGTGACGTTCGGCGAAGAAAAGCTGCAGCGAGGAGGCCAGCCCAAGAGTAAGGTGCGTACAACCACAGCAAACAGGGCCACAACGACTGCTGGATTTGGTGGTGGCATGGGAGGAGGCTCAATGGGCGGCATGGTAGCCCCCGGAAAGCCGATGCCGGCAACGATGCAAGATGCGGGCCCAAACAGCGGACTACGAGCTCCCATCGGCCCCGCATCCGAGTCGTCGAAGGAAGCCAGCATCATCGACGCCAAGCTCGGCAAGGCGTTCGCCAAAGCGAAGGGTCCGGTGGATGTCGAGATTCGGCTCGTGGCGATCGACAGCAAGCTGAAGGCAAAGCTCGAGGCGCTCGGACTGAAGATCGCCCTCTTCGACAAGACGCTGATGATGGTCATTGGCACCGTCGACGCGAGCAAGCTGCGAGCAATTGCCGCGCTGAACGGCGTCGAAAAGATCATCCCCTTCAAGGGCTGATCTGAACCTTATGCCCCGAACGGAAGCCTTTCCGTTCGGGGCATAATTCGCGTATGGCCACCCTCGAAGTCCGCGATCTCCACCTGAGCATTGGTGGCGTGCCGATTTTGCGTGGGGTGAGCTTTGACCTTGAGCCGGGCCAAACGCTGGGCATTGTCGGTGAATCCGGCTGCGGTAAGTCGATGACCGCGTTTAGCGTCATGGGGATGCTGCCGAACAAGGGCAAGATCACGCAAGGGTCCATCAAGCTCGAAGGGCGCGAGCTGGTCGGCCTTTCCGACAAGCAATATAGTCAAGTGCGTGGCCGAGAAGTTGCACTTATCATGCAAGACCCGTTCACGTCGCTCAACCCGATGATGCGGGTGGGTGCCCAAATTGTTGAGTCGCTGAAGCTTCATCGCGGACTTTCGGGCCAGGAGGCATGGAAAGAGGCGGTGAAGCTGCTCGACCATGTCGGGATCCCGGCTCCGGAGAGCTCGGCGCGGAAGTTCCCCCACCAGATGTCGGGCGGTCAGAGGCAGCGCGTGGTCATCGCGATGGCGTTTAGCTCGCGGCCCAAGGTGCTCATCGCCGACGAGCCTACAACCGCGCTCGACGTGACCCTCCAAGCCCAAATCCTGCGGCTGCTGAAGCAACTCCAGGAAGAGCACGGCTGCGCGGTGATGATGATCTCGCACGACATCGGCGCGATCGCCGCCGTGAGCCACCGCGTCGCGGTTTTTTATGCGGGGCGGATTGTGGAAGTGGGTCCCGCCGAAAAGGTGCTGCGCCACGGTGCGATGCCCTACACCCGCGCGCTCCTCAACGCGCTTCCCCGCCCCGGGCGGACCGACCTCGAGACGATTTCGGGGCAACCGCCGATGCTGGGCAACCTGCCGAAGGGCTGCAGCTTTGGCCCCCGATGTCCGTTTAAGACCGAGGCCTGCGACGTCGAGCCCGAGCTGAAGCTCGTCGGACCCGACCGGCTGGCCGCCTGCTGGCATGGCGAGAAGGTCGCCGCGCTCGAAGAAGGCGCGCTGATTCGCTCGGCGACGCTCAGCTAGTTCGCTTCGCCGAGTCCAAACCGCTGGTGGGCGACCAAGACTGCCCGGCGAATCTCGGATTCAGGGATCAGCACGCTCACCGATAGCTCGGAGTCCGAGGTCTGTAGGACGGGGATCTTTTCGTCGGCGAGGACCTGGAGTAAGTTGGCAAACAAGCCCGGCGAGCCAATCGCGGGGCGGCCGATGAGCGACATCATCGTGCAGCCTTCGGTGAGTTCGGCCTTGATTCGGGTGGGAGCCTTGAGCCGCGCCATCAGCCGCGCCTGGGAGGTGACCTCAACCGATTCCGGCCCGACCTGGAGGATGAAAAGCTCCTCATCAATCGGGATGACAAGGCCGTTGAGGAGATCGCGGACCTCGGGGAACTGCTCACGCGAGACGGCAAAGCCCGCCGATTCCGGCGAGACGTTCACCATGAAGAGGTTGATGCCGTTCTCGCCGAGGAGGGTGAAGAACTCGCCCTGGATCGATGACCTCGCGGCGTCGGTCAGCCCCGAGAGGTTGAACTGAAGGTAAATCAGCTTGCCGGTGTGGGTCACGCCGGTCATGTTGCGCAGGGCGCCGGTGGTGTTGGAGACGACTTCGGTGCCGCGGTCATCGGAATCGGTGCGCTTGATCCAGAGCGGCACGCCGGCGCGCATCGCGATCTCGGCCGCGCGGGGGTGGACGACCTTCGCGCCGAGGTGGGCCATTTCGGCGACTTCCTCGTAGCTGACGCGGCTGAGGGTGGGTGCGTGGGGCACGTAGTCGGGGTCGGCGGTCTTCACGCCGTCGACATCGGTGAAGATTTCGATCGCCTCGGCACGGACGGCAATGCCGATCGCGCTCGCGGTGGTGTCCGATCCGCCGCGACCGAGCGTGGTCAGCTCGCCGGTGGGGGCGGCGTCCGGTCCCAGGTAGACGCCCTGGAAGCCACAAACCACGGGGATCGCGCCCTCTTCAAGGGCGCTAAGGATGCCGACCGGATCCAGCCCGGTGATTCGAGCGGAGCCAAAGGCACGGTCGGTGAGGATGCCCGCTTGGCCGCCGCGGAAGGCCCGCGCGGGAAGGCCGAGGGTCTTCAGGGTGTGGGCGAAGACGACGGCGGAAAGGATCTCGCCGCAGGCCATGATGAGGTCGAGCTCGCGCGGATCGGGGCTGACGTCGGGGTCAATCTCGCGGAGGAGGCCGATGAGGGTATCGGTGGCATAGGGCGCACCCTTGCGCCCAATCGCGCTTACCACGACGACAGGGCGGTAACCCTGCTCCTTCGCGCTGATGACGCGGTAAGCGGCGGTCTCGCGCATTTCCGGCGTGGCGACGCTGGTGCCGCCAAACTTCATCACCTTAATCGGCATGGCGAACCTCCTTGGCGGCATCGAGGGCAGCCTTCAGCCGTTCGGCATCGGCCTCGTGGACGACGAAGAAGACCCGGTCGTGGCTGTCGCCGATGTGGAGGATTTGGATGCCGCTCGCAAAGGCGCGAGCGAGGACCTGGGCAAGTAGTCCTTCTTCGTCGCGGATGTTGACCGCCGCAACTTCGACCATAGCGCAGTCGTCCTGAACGGTGACCTCGACATTCAGCGGTGCGAGGGCAGACCGCAAGCTGGCAAACGCGCCGGATTCACCAAGAAAGGAGATCGCGGTCGGCGAGAGCTTGGCAAAGCGAATTGAGATTCCCGCGAGCGCAATGGTGTGAAACACGGCGAGGCGGGCAGCGACGAGGTCGCCTTCAAGGTTGTAAACGTGGGCCCGAGATAGGCCGCGCCGAATTTCGGCGGATTGGATACCCCTTTGGACCTCAAGGAGTGAAGGTTGGTGCGTAGCCTCCATTCGATCTGAACGGCAGGTTACCGAAAAGTGGTAAACCATCGCCGTGACGTTGTGGCTTGATCCGGAGCCGGTGGGCTGGAATTTGGTGGTAGACGACGCCCTGGCAGAGGACGTTGGCTATGGCGATATCTCGGGACAAGCGATCCCCGCTGACCACATTTCCAAGTTCATGATTGAAGCCCAGGCCGAAGGCGTGGTCTGTGGCGTTGGCATTGCAGAGTCGATTCTTGCACCCTTTGCTCACGAGCCAAGTTGGTGCCACTTCACACCCCATGTTCGTGACGGGGACTTGATCGATCGGGGCCTCTTGGTGATCGAGGGCGCGATTCCCACCCGTCGCCTGCTCTCTTCGGAGCGGACGGTGCTGAACTTCCTCATGCACCTGAGCGGCGTGGCGACCCTGACCCGCCAGTTTGTCCAGCGGACCGAAGGGACCAACGCAACGATCGTGGATACGCGCAAGACCCTTCCCGGCCTGCGGTCGATGCAGAAGTACGCGGTGCGGTGCGGCGGCGGCAAGAACCACCGAATGGGGCTTTACGATGGCGCGATGATCAAGGACAACCACATCATGGCGTTTGGATCGATCACCGAGGCGGTGCGAGCGGTGCGCCAGTCGATCTCGCACATGGGCAAGATTGAGGTCGAGTGCGAAACGCCGGAGCAGGTTTCGGAAGCGGTTCGAGCGGGCGCGGAAGTCATCATGCTCGACAACATGGACCCGTTCACGATGCGCGACATCGTCCAGCGCCACCGTGGGCAGGCGATTTTTGAGGCGAGCGGCGGGATTTCGCTCGATACGGTTCGGGGAGTCGCCCAAACTGGTGTAGATTTGATTTCGGTCGGGGCGATCACCCATTCAGCGGTGTCGGTTCCCTTCCACCTTGAATTGCAATGATCTCTCCGCTGCGCAATGGGCATCTCGTCGTTTTTGACGAGGTCCATTCAACCCAGAACGTTGCCGCCGCCGACCTCGAAGCAGGGGGCGATTACGGCGTTGTTCAGGCTCGAAATCAATCCAACGGCCGCGGCCGACGCGACCGACAGTGGCACTCCAATCCCGGCGACTGCCTTCTTATGTCGCTGGTGATGCGGGGCTATGCCAACGTTCCCCAGCCCCACTGGATCGGGATGGCGCTCGCGGTGGTCGTCGCCGAGGTCACCGATGCCAAGGTCGCTTGGCCGAACGACGTCTTGATCGACGGGAAGAAGGTGGCGGGCATCCTCACCGAAGTCGCCCAGGGCGTTCCGATTGTCGGCGTGGGGATCAACGTCAACACGTCGGCGTTTCCCGAGGACATCGCCCACCGGGCGACGAGCCTTCGGATGGCGACCGGGCATGCGTGGTCGGTTGACGACCTGCGCGACCGAATCCTTGAGGCGGTCGAATCGTTCCCTGAGCCAACGGGCTGGGACTCGTTCGGCGACCGATGGATGCTGCGCGACACCACGCCAGGCAAGCGATTCCTCACCACCGAGGGGCAGATTGTGGTTGCCGCTGGAGTGGCGAGCGATGGTGCGCTGCTTTATGAGGCGGATGGTCGCCTGGAGAAGCTCTACACCGCCGACGGGCTTTACCGCGTTCCCAGCGAAGTTTAGTTGCCGCCGATTCGAGCGCGGGAGCCGACGGGCGGCGTGTAGTCAAACCAGGTCGGTTGGACGGTCGGGTTGAGCTGCACGTTGATCCGGTAGCGGCGAACCGCCGATCCAAATCGCTCGTTCGCAAAGAGGTCGGTCAGAACGTCGACGACGCCGGTGTTCGAAAGGTGATAGCAAACCGAGCGGTCCGAGTTCGACGAGAAGACATAGAAGAATCGCTCGCCGGGGACGGGAGTGTAGGTCACGCCGGTGATGTCGTCGTTGGTGTTCGAGAACAGCTCAGCCGGGGCGGTCGTGCTCGGCATCCAAGGCAGCGAGCGTGCGGCGGTTCCGCCATAGATTTCATTGAGCAGGCGCGCGGCAGGGGCACCCTCGGCGCTGGCTTCGGCGGAGAGGTTGCGGAAGAAGTCGCGGCGATAGTTGGTAGGGATCGAACCGTCGTAGCGGCCGTACTGGCGGGTCGAATACTCGTTACGGGCGGGGTCGTAGTTCCAGACCAGGGTGCCGTCGGCGACGATCGTTCGCTTCAGCGGCAACGATGCGTCGGACATCGAGATCGGGCCGCGATACTCGTTGATGTATGCCTTGAGGGTGGTGTTTTCGGTGAAACAAAGCTCAGCGCGGAAGCGCGAGCCACCGTTGCGATCGTCGGTTCCCCGCAGGACCAGGTAGATCGAGTTCGAACTCGTCCGGGTGGCATCAAACGCCGATTGGATGGCGGTTTGGGCCTGGGCAGCCGTGAAAAGGGTCAGGGCCAATGCGGAGAGGGTCAATCGGTTCATATCGGTCCAAAGCGTTCGACGATCTTAGCCGTGGAGAGGTTCCATGAGAACGGGACCTCTGTGTTCCGCGTAGTAAGTTTCAAAGAAAATTGAAAGTTCAAGAGGTAGACTTTTGGGCGTAGGATCGGATTGAAATGGCATTGAGCTTAGAGCAGATGGTTGGCAGTGACCTCCTCGACATCGCGGAGAAGGTGGAACGTGGAGAGCGATTGAGCTATGACGACGGGCTCCGGCTTTATCGAACGCCGAACCTGACCGCGGTTGGCTACCTGGCGAACCTCGTCCGCGAACGGAAGCACGGGAAGAAGACCTATTACGTCAAGAACCAGCACATCAACTACACGAACATCTGTAACAAGTTCTGTAAGTTCTGCTCGTTCTATGCCAAGAAGGGCGGCCCCGCGCCCTACCAGATGGACCTTGCCGAGGTGAAGCGCCGACTCGAATGGCACCTCGACGTCCCGATCACCGAAGTTCACATGGTCGGCGGCATCAACCCCCGACTTCCCTACCAGTACTACCTTGACCTCGTGAAGATGGTGAAGGAGACCCGTCCCGGCGTCCACGTCAAGGCGTTCACCGCGGTTGAGATCGTTGAGATTGCCCGTCAGGGCAAGGTGACGGTCGAGCAGGCGCTCCGCGACCTGATGGATGCAGGGCTGGACTCGCTTCCGGGCGGTGGCATCGAGGTCCTCAGCGACCGCGTCCACCACGAGCTTTTCGGCAAGAAGCTGAACGGCGAGGAGTGGAAGGAGGTCGCCCGCGCGGCGGCCAAGCTCGGCCTGAAGCAGTACGCGACGATGCTCTACGGCCACATCGAGACCGATGAGGAGCGCGTGGACCACCTTGTCCAGCTCCGCGAGCTCCAGGACGAGACCGGCCACTTCCTTTGCTTCACGCCGCTTTCCTTCCACCCCGAAGGCACCGAGCTGGAGGACATTGAGCACCCGACCGCCGACACTGACCTGCGCAACATCGCGGTCAGCCGGTTGATGCTCGACAACTTTGACCACATCAAGAGCTTCTGGATCATGAACACGGTTCCCGTGACCCAGATGGCCCTTTGGTATGGCGCGGACGACGCCGACGGCACCGTCCAGGAATACGAGATCACCTACAAGGACGGCGAATGGGGCAACAAGAGCCAGGCGCTCACCGAGTCGGCGATGATCCGGATGATTGAAGAAGTCGACCGGATTCCGATCGAGCGGGACTCGCTGTATCACGCGATCTCGGGCGGCGAAGAGCGGGCTCCAGTTGCAAACGCGGGGCGTTTTACCGCGCTTCCCTTGGCCCCCGTATAAATCTCAGCTAAACTGGCGGGCGGAGCGATCACGATGGTCTATCCGCTCGCCTTTTTTGCTTTGTTGGTCCAGCAATCGCCGCCTTCTTTGGGTTCGGTGACGCTCAAGGACGTGGTCCAGGGGCCTTCGCCACTGGCCCTGCGCAAGGTCGTGGCGGGAAAGGTCGTTCTCGCGGTTGAGCTTGACCCGGCAGGGGTGAATGACTCGTTTTCCAAGTCGAAGCTGGAGACGTGGCTGCGGCTACAAGCCAAGAACGGCTTTGCCGTAGTTTTCGTCAGTCCCGAGCCTGCCGCGGTGACCCAGGAGTTCCTGCAAGGTCGTCGATTGCCGGGGATCGTTGCCTGCGATCCCGATAACAAGTTTTTGCCCACCTACCGGACGAACCAAATGTGGCTTTTTGGGCGGAAAGGCCAGCTCCTCCGTTCGACGTGGGAGGGGCCGATTGACGCCCCCTGCATTCTCGCCGCGCTGAAAGGCGAGCCGCTTCCTGCGCCGGTGAGCCAAGGCTCGACGCCAATCTCGGAATGGGATGGCTACACCTGCCAGGCGGGCGGGTTGCCGGTGAAAGGGACGACCAAGCCAGGGCCGCTTTCGGAAGGCAGTCGGGTGGTGCCGACGACGTTTTCGGGCAAAGAGACCGCTTTTCCGGCCTGCCAACAAAGCCTCGATTCCGGGACCGGCATCTCGATTGTCAATGCGACGGCAGCGGAGATCGTGGCCCAGCTGGTCGGGTGCCCGAAGGCGCGATTGAAGCTCGGCGACCTAGATGCAACAACGCGCTACGACGCCACGTTTTACAAGCTCGCGAAGATGCCGTTAGCCTTGGCCCGGCAGCAGTTGCTCGACTCGTTTTGCCAGGCCTCAGGTCTGCGGGTGGCCCCGATTCGCGCCAAGGCGACGATTTTGGAGCTCACCGCCCCACCGATCACGCGGTCGCAACCCGGTGCAGGATGGGTTCGGTTCGACGCCTTCATCGCCAAGCTGGAGTGCGTGACGGGCACGTTGCTTGTCGCCGGTGAAGAGTCTGCCGAGGTTTACGTCGATACGGTTGGGATCTCGCTTGCGGACATGAGCACCAAGGACATCCTGGCTCAGCTCGCGGCGAACGGCTGGCAATGGAAGGAAAAGTCCCTCGAAACGACTTTCTGGAGCGTCAGTCGGGCACTTCGGCCCACCGATGGCGGCGCATCGCGATAAACTGGGCACGCAGTTGAACGAGTGGTACTACATCGGAAGCTACGGTCAGCTCGGGCCGCTCAGCTTTGATCAGATTGAAGATTTGGTCGAAGGGGGCGTCATCGAGCAGGGCACGTATGTTTGGCGCGAGGGGATGGGCGATTGGCTCCCGGCCTCGTCGGTGACTGAGCTTCGCGATCGACTGCAAAAGAACTCGCCTGCTGCGCCGCCACCCCCACCCAAACCCGAGCGTGGCAACGTCAACAACGCAGGTCGGCCTCAGCCGCCCGCGGCCCCCGTTCTCGCGCCGAGACCCTTTGCCGAGCCCAGCGTTCATGGCATGGCGATGAATTCGATGTCCTACGAAATGTGGGTGGCGAGCGCGCCCCCGAGCGACAAGAATCGGATCATTGCGGGGCTCCTGAACATCCTTCCCGGGTTCGGGCGCAT
Source organism: Armatimonadota bacterium (assembly GCA_018268355.1). Classification (GTDB taxonomy): domain Bacteria; phylum Armatimonadota; class Fimbriimonadia; order Fimbriimonadales; family Fimbriimonadaceae; genus JAFDWR01. Next base: position 318,886 of record JAFDWR010000002.1, read on the forward strand.
GTACCTTGGCTATGGCGCCCACGGCGTCTTGCAGCTGATGCTGGCCCCCTGCTTGGTGGGCTGGCTTTGGTCGCTGATTGATGGATTCATGATCCTTGGCGGTAACGTCAAGTTCGACGGCTACGGTCGACGTTTGATGGGCTCGTGAAAACGGAAGGCCTCTTTCTTCGTCAGATATAGTGACAAAGCAATGCGACGCATCGGACTCTTGATCACGATCCTCCTTCTGGCGGTTTTTGCCCTGGCCCAGGACTACACTCCGGCCAAGGGTGAAGTCGTGCTGAAGATGGTGGTTGAGGGACGCGGCAACGTGTTCATTCGCCTCTATCCCGCTCGGGCACCCAAGACGGTTGCCGCGATTGTGAAGCTCGTCAAGTCGGGCTTTTACAACAAGCAGTCGTTCCACAAGGTGATGAAGAGCCCGCGGCCTTACCTCGTGCAGATTGGCGACCCGGCTTCGAAGGTGAAGCAAGACGACTCGGTTGGCGATGGCGGTGCGGGCGTGAAGCTGCCGTATGAAGATTCCGGACTCAAAAATGAGGCGGGATCGGTGGGATTGGCCGCGATTCCTGGCGAGAAGAATTCGGGCGACTCGCAGTTCTACATCCTGCTTGATCGAGCCTCGTTCCTCGACGGTAAGTACACCGTTTTCGGACAGGTTGTCGCGGGAATGGACGTTGTTCGCCGAATCGAACGATGGGACCGCGTTGAATCGGCCACCATCATCGAAAATTAAGGCGTATACTTCCGGCCCGTGAAGATCGCCAAGGTGCTTGCGACCCGGTTGCTCTACGGGCTATTCAGCCTGATCTTCATTTCGTTTGTCGTCTTCATGGCCGACGAGGCTGCACCCGGCGACCGCGCCACCGTTGAGATGGGCGAAAAGGCTCGCCCTGAGATGGTCCAACAGCGCCGCCACGAGCTTGGATTGGACCGCCCGTGGCCGATCCGCTACGTTGAATTTGTGGCCGGGGCGGCGAAGCTGGATTTTGGCAAAAGCTGGGTCGGCACCAAGCAGCCGGTTTCTGAGCAGATCGCCGCGCAGCTCCCGATGACGGGCAAAATCGCCCTCCTCGCGATCCTTCTCGCGGCGGCGGTGGGCATCACCCTCGGTACGGTGGCCGCGATCTGGCAGAACAAATTCCCCGACGGGGCGGTCTTGACCCTCTCGACGCTAGGCGTCACCGTGCCTAACTTTGTGCTCGCCCCCGTCCTCGGCTACCTTTTTGCGGTCGTGCTCGACCGTTTACCGCTGACGTATTCCACTCCCAACACCTCGGAATTTGAGCGGCTCGTCTTGCCCGTTTTCATCCTTTCCCTTCGCCCGATGGCCTTGCTCACCCGATTGACCCGGGCAAGCATGATCGAGACGCTCGGCCAGGAATTCATGAAGACCGCGGTCGCGAAGGGCGTTCCGTTCTGGCGGAGGATGCTGGTTCACGGCCTTCGGAATGCGATCACCCCGGTCGTCACCGCGGTGGGTACGAGCTTTGGATTCCTCCTCACCGGCTCGTTCGTCGTGGAGACCGCGTTTGGCATCAACGGCCTCGGCAAGGCGGGGATTGACGCGATCCTCAGCGGCGACATGCCGATGGTTCAGGCGACGGTGCTGCTCGGCGGCGGACTGTTTATCCTCGTGAACTTGGTCGTCGACCTCCTCGGTCCGATCCTTGACCCCAGGATGCGGGAGGCGGCCACGTGAAGCTCCGCGCGATTTTCCAGTGGATCGGCATCTCGTTCCTCGGGCTCTTGGTCGTGTTTGCGATTGCGGGACCGATGTTTGGCCACTCAGTGACCGAACCTTCGGGTCCGATCTTCTCGCCGGCAGGCGTCGGGGGTCACCTGCTTGGGACCGACGACCAGGGCCGCGACATCCTCGCTCGGCTCGCGGCGGGTGCTCGCGTGTCGCTCCTTGTCGGCTTGAGCGTGCAGATCATCGCCTTGATCGTGGGCGTGATTGTCGGCGTGATCGGCGTTTTTGGGCCGAAGTGGATTGCCGCGCCGCTGCTTCGATTCACCGACGGCATGTTCGCCTTCCCGGACATCCTGCTCGGCATCTTGCTGATCGGTACGTTCCAAGCGATCAACAAGGGCGGAACCTCGCTGCTTGCGGATGCCTTGCCGGTCATTGTGGTCCTGGCGGTGACGGCCTGGCCGTCTTTTGCCCGTCTGACCGTGACCACGATGCAATCGCTGAAGGACCGCGAGTTCGCGGTTGCGGCGAAGGCCTCGGGCGCGTCGACGACCTACCTCGTCACCAAGCACTTGCTGCCCCAGATGGTTGGCCTGCTCCTTGCGGTGAGCATGGTCGAACTCGCGGGAACGATCCTCGCCGAATCGACGCTGAGCTTTATTGGCATCGGCGTTCAACCTCCGACGCCAAGCTGGGGGTCGATGGTGGACATGGCGCGCCGCAACATGAGCTCCCATCCGTCGTTGCTGATCTGGCCGTGCCTTGCGCTCAGCCTTACGATTTTCTCCCTCAACTTCGTCGGCGATGGCCTCCGGGAACGATTTGATCCCCGATCAAAGTAGTTCGCGAGGGATCGCTTGGACATTGGCCAACGTATGCCTACAATAGAAGAGGTCTGATGAGCGAGAACTCCCAACGATTCATTTCCGCCGGTGCCGTGGTTGCGGTACTCGGCGCGATCTATGCGGGTCTTGTGATTCGCGACCGCCAGGACCTGGGCACCCAGCCCAAGAACTACGGTCCGCTGCTCGTCTCCCGGGATAAGGACCTCATCGACGTCCCCGCGAAGAGCTATTACGAAGGGCTCGTCGAGAAGCTCGAGCGCGAATACGTAGACCCGATTTCCGACGAGAACAAGCTCGCGGCGGGCGCGGTGCGCGGCATGGTTCTCAGCCTGAACGACCCGCTTTGCCTGTACTACGACAAGGACGAATTTCCCGCCCTCGTGAAGCGCGTCTCGGGGCAATACGAGGGAATCGGCGTTGACCTCGCCCTCGTCTTCCCGCCCGGCACGGAACCGAAATCAGGCGTGATGAAGTCGCGCGAGGACATGATGAACGCGCAATACAAGGTGCCGAACGTGGTGGTCACCAACGTTGCGCCCGGTAGCCCCGCCGACAAGGCAGGCGTGAAGATCGGCGACATCGTCCAGTACGTCGATGAGCGATGGGTGGTCAATGCCACCGAGCTGCTCAGCTTCAGGGACCTCAGCCTCGCGGTTTCGCAGGGCAAGGGATCGGCGAACGACCTCAGCGCACGCCGCAAGGATTTGAAGAAGAAGCTCGACCACAGCATGATGCCAGCCAAGGTGCTCGACAAGCTCACGCTGGGCACGAGCGGCAGCATCAAGGTGGTTTGGCGACGCGGCAAGGAGCCGTTTGCGACCTCGCTCGCCAAGGCAGCGACGACCGTGCCCACCGGGGCACAACCGGACGGCAGCTTTGCGCTGCGACTCGCGCCCGAATCCCTACCCGACCTTGAGAAGTTCATCGCAGGCAAGAAGGAAGTCACGATTGACCTTCGCGGCGTTGCCCTCGGCGACTTCACGACCGCGCTGAAGGTCATCCAACTCCTGGGCGGTGGCGGCGACTATGGCGCGCTGAAGCTCAACCGCGACGCCAAGGCCAAGTCGATCACTTTCCCGGGCGAGCCGAAGTCGCTCAAGCTAACGTTCCTGGTGAACGGTGCCACGCGGGGATCGGCGGAGACCCTTGTGAATATCCTCGCCGCGAAGCGCGGGGCAAAGGTGACGGGCCAGGCAAGCGGCCACCCCGACGCGATTGACATCATCGCCCTGCCGACCGGGACGGGCTATTCGCTTTACCGAGGCAGCTATCCCCTGGCGGGAGTCCAGACCCGCCGCGAGACTGAGGAGCGAGGATCGTGAAGCCCGGCGTTAAGATCGCAGTTTTTGTTGGCGCGCTTGCGGCGGGCCTCTTTGTCGGGCTGAACTGGCGAAACCTGCGGGCGCTGAAGGCACCGTCGATTCAGCCAGTCGCCAAGATGATGGGCCTCGGCGAAGCCGATTCCACCCAGTCGGCGTCGCAGATCTTCCTTTCGAACTACGACCGGATTTCGGACCAATATGGCGGCAAGGTGGAGGGGCGCGACCTCAAGTACGCCGGCATGTCGGGCCTCCTCGCGAGCCTCGGCGATCCGCACACGATTTTCATGTCGCCGACCTTTGCGACCGAGTTCTCGACCGAGACCAAGGGTCGATTCACGGGCATCGGCGCACGGCTGGGCGGCGATCCGCTGGGTGCGCGCATTGCCACCGTTTTTGAGAACGGACCTGCCTTCAAGGCCGGTCTTCGACCGCAAGACGTGGTCACCAACGTGGACGGCAAGCCGGTGACAGGTCAGTCAACGGACGAGATTGTTAGCAAGATTCGCGGCCCCGAGGGCACCGTGGTGAAGCTCACCGTGGTCCGGGCGAAGTCGGATGCGCCGTTGCAGTTTTCGATCAAGCGGGCAGCGATTGAAACGCCGACCGTCGAGGGCACCTATGTGCCGAGCAACGGCTTTGGCGTCCTCACCGTCAGCCAGTTCAGCGAGCCGACCTTTGACCAGTTTGTCCGCGAGCTCGACAAGCTTGAAGAAAAGAAGATTAAGGGCCTCGTCATCGACATGCGCGGCAATCCTGGCGGCCTTCTCCAGACCGCGGTCGAGATGCTGTCGCTGTTCGTCGAGAACAAGACGGTCATCAAGATGGTGAAGCGCGAAGGAAAGGACGAGACGGCGGAGACGCCGAGCGGCCTGGTTCGCGACTTCAAGTATCCGATCGTTTGCCTCGTGAATGAGGATTCGGCCAGCGCGGCGGAGATCTTCACCGGCGCCCTCAAGGACTATGGCCGGGTGACGATTGTCGGCACCCACACTTATGGCAAGGCTTCGGTCCAAGAGCCGTTCACGCTGGTGGATAGTGCGCTCGCGAAGATCACGATTGCGCGGTACCTGCTTCCGAGTGGGCGAAACATCGAGCGAAAGGTTGATGAAGATGGCGTGTACATCTCCGGCGGCCTGGAACCCGATGTGAAGGTCGAGTTCGACGATTCGAACGACAAGGCGCGCTTTGGTGACCCGCTCACCGATAACCAGCTCCGCAAGGCATTCGACGTCTTGAAGTCGAAGCAATAAGCCAACCCAGGTAATCCGACTTAGGGTCGCGGGAATCAAAGGCGGAACCCACCGCATGAGGCGAACTCATGCGCAGTGTTTGGTGGATTCCCGTCTTTGGGCTTGTTGCCCTCAGTGGTGCTCGACAGAACATCACGGCCTACCACCGTGCGTATGGCCCGAAGAACCTGATTCGGGTCAGCCAGCCCACGGTGACCTGGGAAGTTTGGCCGAGCGACGGGGCCAAGGTCACCGGCGTTGAATTGTCGATCAACGGCGTTGACGTGAAGGCTCGCTATGACGAGCGCAAGCGCGCGGTCTTCTTTACGCCCAGCCAGCCGCTTGAGCCGGGAACCTACGTGGTGAAGGCGCGGGTCATCGTCGAACGCGAGCTCGTGGTCAAGCGCGATTGGCAGTTCCGCATCGCGCAGAACTCGGTGGCCGACCTTCCGGGTCCTTCGGCGGCCCAAAACCGGCTGATCGCGGCGATCAATGATATTCGCGACACGCTGGGCGTGCCTCGGGTGACGATGGACGACCGGCTGAATGCGGCGGCCCAGTCGCACTCGGCCTATTTGAAGCTGAACCGGACGTTTGGCCACTACGAGCAGCAAGGCATGCCGGGATTCACCGGCCACGGCCCCGGCGACCGGATGGAAGCGTTTGGCTACTTCGGGTCGTCGTTCGAGGATGTCGCCACGGGTGCGCCATCGATCGAGCGCGGGCTCCAGATGCTTTTCGATGCGCCCTACCACCGGATTCCGTTCATGTTCCCCGGCGAGATGATCGCAGGGACGGGATGGGACGGCAGTGCGCTCACGGTGAAGTTTGGATTCACCGACGGCAAGCAGGTGGTGGTTTCGCCCGCGCCGGGCCAGCGTGACGTGCCGACGAGTTGGAATGGCAACGAGCGCCCGAATCCGTTGCGCGTGCATGGCGCTTCGGGAACGGTGGGCTATCCGATCATGATCGGTGCGTTCGGTCCCCAACAGTCGTTGTCGGTGGAATCGGCGACGCTGACGAAGGGCGGCGTGATTGTGCCGACCTACCTGAATTCGCCCGAGAACGATGACGAACTCAACGATGTGGCGTTCCTCATGCCGAAGGAGCCTCTCCAGCCGCTGACGACCTATACGGTGACGTTTGCGGTGAAGAGCGGAGCCGGCCAGCGCATCCGCCGCCAATGGTCTTTCATGACCGGCGCGCGCTGAGGGTTGCGTTTTGCTTTTGGGTGGGGTATAGTTTGCCTTCGAGGTCAACCTGGCCTGTTTGCCGTTGATTGGAGCCTTCTGCGGAAGGTTGCACTGAGCGGCCGACTCACCGGAATTGACCTCGGCAATCCTTGGAGTTTGACCAGAAAAGAATGCCGCTACCGAAGTCGCAGAAGCAGCAAGTGATCGAGACCTACGCCTCACAGGCGGGGGACACCGGATCGACGGAGGTCCAAATTGCGATCCTCCACAACCGCATTCAGCAGATCACTGAGCATCTCAAGCGCAATAAGAAGGACCATCACTCGCTTCGCGGGCTGATGCTGTTGGTGGGTAAGCGCCGCCGACTCGAAGGTTATCTCAAGCGCAAAGACATCGTTCGGTATCGCCAACTCATTCAGCAGTTGGGCATTCGTGAAGTCAAGCCCCGATAACACGAGGCAAAAATGATTCACACCCACGAATTCGAGGTGGGGGGCAAGACCTTCCATCTCGAAACGGGCCGCGTCGCCAAACAGGCGGGCGGTGCTGTTCTTCTCGGCATGGGCGAAACCGTTGTGCTTGGCACGGCGACTATGTCCGAAAATCCCCGCGAAGGGATCGACTTCCTTCCCCTGGTCTGCGACTACGAAGAGCGCAAGTATTCCGTCGGAAAAATTCCCGGCGGCTTCATCAAGCGCGGTGGTCGCCCGAGCGAAAAGGCCGTTCTTACGAGCCGACTCATCGACCGACCGGTCCGACCTCTCTTCCCCAAGGGCCTTCGCCACGACGTTCAAGTCATCGCGATGCCTTTCTCGGTGGACCAAGATTGTCCGCCCGACGTTCTCGCCGTGAATGCGGCGGGTGCTGCGCTCTCGGTGAGCGACGTCCCCTTCAAGACTCCGGTCGGTTGCGTCCGCGTCGGCCTGAAGGATGGCGAGTTCATCCTCTTCCCTTCGATCCAAGAGATCAAGGAAAGTGACCTCGACCTCGTCGTTGCCGGACACAAGGGCGCGATCAGCATGGTCGAAGCCGGTGCCCAGGAAGTGACCGAAGAGGTCATGGCCAAGGCACTCAAGTTCGCTCACGACGCGATCAAGGTCATTTGCACCGAGTTCGAAAAGTTTGCCAAGAAGGTCAACCGACCGAAGCGCGAAGTCGTTCTCCACGAGATCGACGAGAAGCTCAAGGCCACGATTAAGAAGGACCACGGCAAGGACATCGCCAAGGCTCTTCTGCAGGGCGACAAGGCCGTTCGTGAGAGCGCGCTCGACGACCTGAAGAAGGAGATCGTCGCCAAGCTCAAGCCGAAGTTTGAAGGTGACGCCACTTTGCTTGCCCAGCTTCCCGAAGCGGTCGACAGCGTGGTCAAGGGCACCATCCGCGAGCTCATCCTCGAGAAGGATCAGCGACCGGACGGCCGAAGCCTCACCCAGATCCGCCCGCTTGAAGCGGTCGCCGGCATCCTGCCGCGCGTCCACGGTTCTGGCCTCTTCACCCGCGGTCAGACCCAGGTCATGACCGTCCTAACGATGGGACTTCCGGGCGACGCCCAGACCCTCGACGGACTTGAGGACGAAGAGCCGAAGCGCTACATGCACTTCTATAACTTCCCCGCCTATTCGGTCGGTGAAGTTCGGCCGATCCGAGCCCCGGGTCGACGCGAAGTCGGTCATGGAGCGCTCGCCGAGCGAGCCCTTCGATCGGTGATCCCGCTCGACGATCCTGACTTCCCGTACACCCTTCTCCTCATCAGCGAAGTGCTCGAATCGAACGGTTCGACCTCGATGGCATCGGTTTGCGGAAGCACCCTCGCCCTCATGGATGCCGGTATCCAGATCAAGGCCCCGGTTGCAGGCATCGCGATGGGTCTGATGAGCGACGGCAAGACCTTTAAGGTCCTGACCGACATCATCGGCATGGAAGACTTCTGCGGCGACATGGACTTCAAGGTTGCAGGAACCCGCGATGGCATCACCGCGCTGCAGCTCGACACCAAGCTCGACGGTATCCCCGACGAGGTCCTTACCCGAGCCCTGAACCAGGCGAAGGATGCCCGATTCCAGATCCTCGACGTGATTGAGGCTGAGATTTCGGCTCCGCGACCGTCGGTCAACTCGCACGCACCGCAGGTCACCACGATCAAGATCAACCCCGAGAAGATCGGCGCGCTGATCGGACCGGGTGGCGCGACGATCAAGAAGATCGTTGCCACGAGCGGCGCATCGGTTGACGTCCAGCAGGACGGCACCGTCCTCGTTGGCGGTTCGAACGGCGAGGCGGTTGAGATCGCAGTCGGCATGATCAAGGCTCTGACCTCGGAACTCGAAGTTGGCGCGGTGTTCACCGGCAAGGTCGTCCGAATCATCGGTCGAGGCGCGTTCGTTGAGTTCAGCCCGGGCCGCGACGGCATGGTTCCGAAGGAGCACATTTCGCCCAACGCCCTCAAGCGCATCGAAGACGCCGTGAACATCGGCGACGAAGTCACCGTTCGTGTCCACGAGGTGGATGCGATGGGCCGCGTGAACTTCACGATGCTCGGCCTCACCCAGTCGCTCCCGACGCTTGCCGATAACGCAAGCGCGGACCCTTCGACCGTCGTTGCGGCTCCGCGAGAAGATCGCGGCGGACGCGGTGGTGATCGTGGCGGACGAGGCGGCGACCGAGGTGGTCGCGGTGGCGATCGAGGTGGACGAGGCGGCGACCGCGGTGGAGACCGCGGCGGCGACCGAGACGAAAACACCCGTTTCCGCTCGCGACGCTAAGTCCAAATCCTATGGCCTGCCCCGGGACCGATCTTCGGCCCGGGGCAGACTTGTTTTTCAGGCTCCATTCAGGTTCAAAAGGGTCATTCTAAGGTACCGTCAAGGAGATGGACCTGCCGATTGAAAACCTGACCCCTCGCCAGATCGTGGCGGAGCTTGACCGCTACATCATCGGTCAAAACGCAGCGAAGAAGGCGGTCGGTGTGGCCCTTCGCAATCGGTATCGACGGCAACAGCTTCCGCCCGAGGAGCGCGACGACGTGATGCCGAAGAACATCCTCATGATCGGCCCCACCGGCGTCGGCAAGACCGAGATCGCGCGGCGGTTGGCCCAGCTCGCCAAGGCCCCGTTCGTGAAGGTGGAAGCGACCAAGTTCACCGAAGTCGGCTACGTGGGCCGCGACGTGGAATCGATGATTCGCGAGCTCGCGGCGACGGCGGTTCGGATGGTCGAGACCGAGAAGATGGAGCTTGTGCGCACCCAGGCCGCCGAGCGCGTGGTGGAAAGGCTCGCGGAGCTCATTGAACAAGAGCGACCCCGGCACCAGCGCGAATCGGGCCTCTGGTTCTCGGTGGGCGAAGCGCTCGAGGAATCCGAGACCAGCGTCGAAGACACCGAGCGCGACCGACTTTGGCAGGCGCGGCGGAAGCGCCTCATCCGTGGTATCCGGCAGGGCCGTTTTGAGAAGCTGCACGTTGAGGTTGACGTGGAAGAGGCGAACAACCCCTTCCTCCAGGTCTTCACGCCCCAGGGCATGGAAGAGATGGGCATGGACCTCAACCAGCCGGGACCGTTTGGCTCGCGCACGGTGATGCGACGGGTACCGCTTTCTGAGGCTCGCATGATCCTGCTGGAGCAAGAAGCGCGCCGCATGACGGACCGCGTGGCGATCCAGCGCGAGGCGATCTACCGTGCCGAACAGACAGGCATCATTTTCATTGACGAAATCGACAAGGTGGCGGGCAAATCGGGCGGTTCAGGCCCGGATGTCAGCCGCGAAGGCGTCCAGCGTGACCTGCTTCCGGTGATTGAAGGCTCGACCGTGCAGAGCAAGTTCGGGCCGATCAAGACCGACCACATCCTCTTCATCGCGGCGGGTGCCTTCCACATCTCGAAGCCGAGCGACCTCATCCCCGAACTTCAGGGTCGACTTCCGATCCGGGTTGAGCTGGAATCGCTGGGCGAGGACGACTTTGTGCGAATCCTGAAAGAGCCGAAGAACGCGCTCACCAAGCAGTACGTCAGCCTGCTCAAGGTCGATGGGATCGAGGTCTTCTTCCACGATAGCGCGCTCGATGAGATTGCCCACGTCGCTAGTGAGGTCAATTCCAAGACCGACAACATCGGTGCGCGACGGCTGCAGACGATCATGGAGCGGCTGCTCGAGGACATCCTTTTTGAGGCCCCCGAGTCGCCGGTCAAGCGGGTCGAATTCGACGCCGCTGAGGTCCGGAAGCGGCTTCGACCGCTCCTGGATAACCTCGCGACCGCCGAGCGGATCCTTTAGTGCTCGTGCTCTTCTTCTTCGTCGTCGCGTAGCGCCTTCGCGTCGTCGGAGGCTTTGCCGGGGCCCTTTTCGCCCTTCATCGCGCCATCGAGCAGGCGCGGGAGCACCTTGTCGTCGCTGAAGAGGGAGAGCCCTTCTTGGCAAACCGTGATGACGTCTTGGCGGCGACCAAGGTCGCGGTAGCAAAGCGCGAGCCAGCGGTAGGTGTTCTCGAACGCTTCGCGCTCGTTCACCGGCATCGAAGCGCGGTGTGCCCAACCAAGTCCGCGTGCCTTCTCGAGGTAACTCACGGCGGCGTTGATGTTCTTTCGGCGGGTGAGTTCAAGGTAGGCGATGCTCGTGAGGATGTCGATCGATTCGGGGTTTTCCGCGAGTCCTTCCTTAAGGAAGTCGACCGCCTTGCCGGTCGCGAGTCCGGAATGGTCGCGGGCGATCACCATCGCGCCGGTTGTCCAGCCGTCGATGAAGCTGGGGTCGAGCCAGGTCATCAGGCGAAAGAGCGGCAGGCTCTGGGAGGGATCGTTGTGCGTGTGGTTCTTCATGTTCTTCCACGCACTCGTTGCCCGCTCGACATCGCCGAAGATGCCGCGGAAATCGCGCTCCTTGGGCGGGATCACGGTGGTGACCACGTCGTTGTGGAGCTTTTCGTGACCGTCATTGGCCGAATTCATAACCTCGTGGCCCGACTTGATCTCTGCCTCGGTGAGCGGTCGCATTTGGACGCCGTTGTGGAGGTAGAGGTCGCTTTGGACCCAGAGGTAGGCACTGATGCTCGTTCGGAACTGGCCGAGGAGCGAGCCGGAAACCGCACTGTCGTGAATGTCGAGCCCGCTAACGCGGACCTTGGGGTTGACGATGGGACGAAGGCCGTCGGTGGACATTCCAATGCCCAGCGCGCCGACCATCGCCACGCCGCACCAGATCGCAGGCTTCATAGGGCGGCCTTCCGGAACTTCAGCCACGCCAGGCTCATCATCGCCGAGCAGTACAGCACCATGTAGCAGAATAGGAATCCGATCACCCACATCGGGACGAGGCCCCAGTTGAGGTTCGCCGCTCGCGATCCGAGGTCAAAAAGCGAGAACTGCGGGATGACCGCATTGAGCGCCTTGAATCCCCACTTCGAGACGTCGTCGGCACCGGCGTAGCCCACCGTGAGCGCCCGAACGATCATCGACGAGCAGAACGCGAGGATGAAGCTGAGGGTGGATGCGGCGGCAGGCGTCATGAACGCGCTGAATGCGATCGACACCGCACAGACCACGGCGAGGCCCATCATCTTGGCGAGCAGGTACTGCAACATGATCGGCTCGAAGCCGACCTTGAAGGTCACGAGGGCGACCGCCATCATGACGCTAAGCATGAGGAACGCAATCCAGCTCACGAGGACGCTGCCGATGAACTTGCCGACGAGCAGGTCGAGGCGGGTGATCGGACGGCTGAGAAGCGGATAAAGCGTTCGCTGCTTGATCTCGTCGGGAAGGACGCGCGACGAGGTGAGGATCGCGAGGATGGTGGCGAAGGCACCGAGGACGGTGACGCCGAGGTCCTTGATGAACATCTGGAGTCCGGAGGTTCCGAAGAACCCGAGGACGCCCGAGGTGAGCATGATCAGAAGGCCAAGGATAGCGACGACCCAGAGGTCCTTTCGTCGGAGCGATTCAAGGACGACGCCGCGCGCGAGGGCGCGGTAGATGCGGATGCGCGCGCTCAAGCGTTGGCCTCCTCTTCAACTTCGGTCGTTTCCGGTTCAATCGCGGCGAAAACGGGGGTGATGCCCTGCTCCTTCAGCTTGGCGGCTTGGTCAGAGAAGTCCCAGACCTTGCCGACGTAGCCTGCGAACTGGCCGGTGCCGACCTTGCCCTTCACGGGCTCAGGGAAGACGGGCTTCTCCGCCTGGTAAGGGATGATGTTCCCTTCTGCAGCGGCGGCAATCGTTGCCTCGGAGATCACCGGTTCTTCGATGACGGACTCGGGCGACTCTTCGACGGCCTCTTGGGCGGGTTCCACTTCAACGACCGCGTTGACCGGTTCGGGGAATCCGATCTCGGGAGCAGGGGCGCCGTTGTACTCGATGAGCGGGAATGCCTCCTTCAAGCTGAACTTGCGCTTGGGCTTGGCAGGTTCGGCGTCGGCGGGCGATTCGGCCACGACCGGCTTTGCGGTCTCAAACTGGGTGACAAGCGGCTTGGGAAGCGAGGGCTGCTCGTCAACAACCGACGTCGCTTCGGCGGCGACGGGCGTTTCCTCGACGACGGCGTGGAGCGATTCGGCCACGTTGGGCAAGGGGTTCACGACGGAGAAGAAGCCCATCTTCTCCAGCTTTTCGATTTCCTTCTGTGCGCGGCGTTCGCGCAATTTCTTCATCCAACCCATGATCGTTTCCTTAGGCAGCCTGAACTGCCTCCACAAAGTAGTCTTCGAGCGAGCCCTCTTCCGCGACGACGTCGAGGATGGCTCCGGAGCTCTGGTGAATTCGGCTGATGCCTTCGAGGAGGGATTCCTTGCTTGGAAATCGCGCGACCTTGAAGCTGTCTTCCTCGCGCCAATCGTCGGTGAGGCCCAGCATCGTGGCGCTTCCTGAATAGGTCAAAACGTAGTTTCGGAGGTGCTCCTTGAGGCCGGTCATGTCGCGCTCATCGATCAGCTCCCCCTTGTTGACGAGCAGGATTCGATCGCAGAGCATGTCGACCTCGCTTAGCTCGTGAGAGCTAAAGAAGAGGGTGGTTCCTTCGGCTTGGCGCGCACGCAGGACGTCGCGAAGTTCGCGTCGACCGACGGGGTCGAGGCCACTGGTGACCTCGTCGAGAATAAGCAGCTTCGGGTTGCCGAGGAGCGACTGCGCAATGCCGACGCGCTGGAGCATGCCCTTACTGAGCGTTCGATTCTGCTTGGTCATCGCCTGGCCGAGGCCGACGAGTTCGAGGAGGTGCTCCGACTCGGTCTTCAGTGCCTTTCCGGTCAGCCCCTGGAGTTCGCCGTAGAGTCGAAGGGTTTCCATCGGGGTGAGGAACGGGTAGTACATCGCGACCTCGGGCAGATAGCCGGTTTGTGCCTTCGCGACGAGCGAGCCGACGGGTTCGCCGAAGATCTCGGCACTGCCTTTCAGCTCGGTGACGAAGCCCATCAGGACCTTGATCGTCGAGCTCTTTCCCGCGCCGTTCGGGCCGAGGAAGCCGACGATCTCGCCCGGCTGGACCTCAAACGAGAGGTTGCGGACAGCGTCGACCGACTTGCCGTTCTTGGCGGTGTAGCGGACGTAAAGGTCTTGGACGCGAATAGGTGGTGCTTCCATGGTTTCCCTGGTAGGAATGATTGGCCGCTATGCAGGATTTTGAAGGGCAAAAGTTAAAGTGATCTGGGCGAGATAGATCGTTGATCAGACAAACTAAATAGCAGTGGTTTCGGACTCTCGCGGTGCCTCCGATCACCAGACTCCCTTCTATGAGGTCAAGGGCGACCTTACGGCTGAGGGCCGGTTTGGTCGCTGTTCCCTGACGTATGACTCGGGGACGGTCTTGTGTCGCCAAGGCGACGCGGAGGTCGCCAAATTTGAACTTGACGACCTTGAGGACCTGAAGGTAGAAACGTTGGTCGATGCGGTCGCGTTGACGGCCAAAGTTGGGGCGTTGCGGGTTGAGCTTCTGCGCGCCACGGCGGTGAACCTGCTCGCGTTTTCGGACGCGGTGAAGTGGCTGACCGCGATGCAGAAGGGCGAAACCTTGCCCCTGGCCGATCCGGAATCGAAGAAGTGTCCGCGTTGCGGCCGGCCGTTGCCCAAGGATTCAAGCGTCTGCGAGAACTGCATCAACCGCGGCAAGACGCTGCTCCGCCTCTTTGAATACACGAAGCCTTTTCGGGGCCGCATCTGGTGGGGGACCATGCTCACGCTGGGGGGCACGGCGTGCGCCCTCATGCCGCCTTATCTCACGAAGATCCTCGTCGACGAGGTGCTTCAGCGGAACCGCCGTGACCTCCTCGCGCCGCTCATCTTCTTCATGATCCTCGCCCAGGCGGGCATCATGGTGCTCAGCATCGCGCGGGGCCGCAACGTGGCCTACCTCGGCATGAAGATCGCGGTCGCGATCCGCACGTCTCTGTTTGAGAAGCTGCAAGCGCTCAGCTTGAGCTTCTATGACCGGCGCAATGTCGGCTCGATCATGAGCCGAATGACCAACGACACGGGGGCGCTTTATGACGTGCTCATTGACGGCATCCCCGTGCTCATCAACGAGACCGGTCGCCTCATCGGCGTGCCGATTGCGCTGTTTTTGATCAACTGGAAGGTCGCGCTCTTTGTCGTCGCGCCGATTCCGTTTGTCATGCTCGTCATCCGCGCCTTCCGGCGCAAGATGATGCGGGTTTGGAACCGGCATTGGCATAACTGGTCGCGGCTGGGCGGCGCGCTAAACGGCGTGCTGCAGGGCACCCGGGTGGTCAAGGCGTTCAACGGCGAGACCCGCGAAGTCGGAAAATTTGAGCGGCGGATCACCAACCTCGCGAAGACGGGCTACGACGCTGAGCGGAGCTGGAGCGACTTCTTCCCCGGCATCATCTTTGTGATGGCGCTCAGCGCGATCGTCGTGTGGTGGTTCGGGGGTCAATCCGTTCTCGACGGCAAGATGTCGCTCGGCGAGCTCACCGCTTTCGTGGCCTATGTCGCGATGCTCCAGCAGCCGCTCATGATGCTCCAGCGCATCATCGACTGGTCGTCAAGGGCGCTCACGGCGGCGGAGCGGGTGTTCGAGATTCTCGATACGCCGGTGGAGATTGCCGATTCGAAGGATTCGGTCGCGATGCCGAAGATTCGTGGCGACATCGTCCTCGAGAACGTCCACTTTGGCTACGAAAAGGCGCGCGAGGTCATCCACGGGGTGGACCTCTCGATCAAGGCGGGCGAGATGATCGGCTTGGTCGGCGGTTCGGGGGCGGGCAAGTCGACGCTCACTCACCTTATCCTGAGGTTCTATGACCCGACCCAGGGGCACATCACGATTGACGGGGTGGACCTGCGCAACATCAAGCTGGAGGACTTCCGGCGTCAGGTCGGCGTCGTCTTGCAGGAGAGTTACCTCTTCCCCGGTTCGATCCGCGATAACATCGCCTACGGTCGGCCCAACGCGACCCACCGCGAGATCATCGAGGCGGCGCGGGCGGCGAACGCGCACACCTTCATCATGAACACGCCCGACGGCTACGACAGCTATGTTGGCGAGCGGGGCCAGCGGCTTTCGGGCGGCGAGCGTCAGCGCATCGCGATTGCCCGAGCGATTCTGCACAACCCGAAGATCCTCATCCTTGATGAAGCGACCTCGAGCGTTGACACCGAGACTGAGCGCATGATCCAGGAAGCCTTGGAGCGGCTCGTGGAGGGTCGGACGACGATTGCCATCGCGCACCGTCTCTCAACGCTTCGCCACGCCGACCGCCTCATCGTCATGGAGGAGGGCAAGGTGGTCGAGGTGGGCACTCATGACGAGCTTCTCGCGAAGGAAGACGGCACTTACGCGAAGCTCGTGAAGATGCAGCTTGAGATGCAGGCGATGAAGGAAACCTTCATCGGCGAAGAGGCGGCTTCGGAAGAAGAGCTGGTGGACTAACCGCCGGTCTTCGGCTTGGTGCGGCGCAGGCCGTTCTTGTCGATCACCACGGTTCCGATCGAGGTGTCGAAGATCGTCTTGAGCGCGCCTTCGCACTTCGCCTTCACAAGCGCGCGCTGGTCGTCGGTTTTCGCACTCGCGGCCATGGTGAGGTAGTACACGCTCATCCCAAGGGCATATTCATAGATCGCCTGCTTCTCGGCGGCGGCGAGTTCGGCCATCGCCTTGGTCCCGAGGTCCTTGC
Source organism: Armatimonadota bacterium (assembly GCA_018268355.1). Classification (GTDB taxonomy): domain Bacteria; phylum Armatimonadota; class Fimbriimonadia; order Fimbriimonadales; family Fimbriimonadaceae; genus JAFDWR01. The sequence goes on from JAFDWR010000002.1 coordinate 335,282, forward strand.
GGAGTTGCAGGGTGAGGCTGGTGAACGCGGTGTCGGGGAGGGCTTTGTCTCGCGCAAGGCTATAGATTGTGCAGATGTGGAAGGCGACCCCCGCGGCGACGTCGTTGTCCCACGCCTTGTTTTTGAACTCGACTTCGACCTCGTCGAGGCCGAGATTGAGGAACGCGAGGACGGTGCGCTGGTCGATTTCGGTCTTGCCGAGCGACTTAGCGAGCTGTTCGATGATGAGCCGCGGCTCGGACCGGCGGAACTTGGTCGCGAAATCGACCGGCGGCTCCTTTCGGGGCATACCCATCTGCAGTCCCAACCCTTTCAGCGGGTTGGGCATGGAGGTCGACGCGGTGGGCGTCTGACCGAGGGTCATCAAAAGGGTGGCGGCAAGCACGTGATCTCTAATGAGGATAACGTACAAACGGGCCCCTTGGATCACTCCTTGGGGCCCGGAATCTTGGAATCGTGCGGTTAGGGCAGCCGCGTGGCAGTGGCGATGCGCTCGACGCCAGCATTCCAGCCTTCGTAGAACATGCATCGGTACCGACCGATCAGGACGCCGACGTTCTTACCGTTCGGGCTGAGTTGGACCTGGGAGATGAGGGCGGCAATGACGCTGGACTTATAGCCGCGCTCCTCATAAAACGTGCGCCAGGGACCGCCGTCGCGCTGGATCTGGGCGGTGACTTCGTGGTCCTTGAATTCAGTGCTGGGACCGTCGGGTCCGACGAGGCCGGGGCCTTCCTTCGTCACGAGTCGAATGGCGTAGGTTTTGCCGCCGGTTCGGAAGTTCACGAAGGAGGTGAGAGACTTGGCGGCGGGAATGCGCTTGCCTTGGAACACGGGCAGTCGGAAGACGAAGACATTCTTGCCGCCCTTAACCGCGGGGTTGGCATCCATCCAGCTCTTCGATTGCACGTCGACCTTGGGGTCCGAGGTCTCGCCTTCGCACTTCCAAATCTTCACCGAGTTCTTCTCGGCATCAGCCGCGAAGCGGAGCTCGTTGCCGGGGCCGCCGGTGCCGGTTGATTCGGCATCGACCACGAAGTAGCGGCAGTTGGTCCTCCAGCCGATGACCTTGTACTTCATCGTCTCGATGTAGCGGGGATCGCGGTGACCGAGGATGGCGTGAAGAGCGAGAGTCGTGACCAACATGACTTCACGATACCAGTCGAGGCTTCTTCCTGCAAGGTTTCAACACTTTAGGTTCGAAATCGCCTATAGTGGTGGGCAGGTGCTGGCACCTTTCGCAACCATGAAACCCTTGTTTATTCCACTCTTGCTCGCCGCCGCGATCAGCGTTCACGCCCAAGACAAGGTGCTGAAGACGCGGACAGTCAAAGGCAGCCTCGTCAAGTTTGAGACCGGCGACTACCTCCACGCGATCATCAAGACCGGCAAGACGAAGACCGAATCGTTCTTCCTCGCCAAGCCGGGCCTGGAGTACTTCCTTGCGCTGAACGCGAAGAAGCCGGGCGTTTTCACCATCGAGCACGCTCGAACGAAGATCGAAGAAGCGGGTGGGATGGTCGACATCGACCGTATCTCGGACGCGAAGTTTGGAAAGCTCACTTACAAGGCCTGGTATGCGGCGACGCGAAAGAAGATGACGCCCGAGCAAATGGACAAGACCTACGGCCCTCTCATCGGCAAACTCTCGAACTAAAGGATTTCACCCATCAACATGCTGTTACTCACTGCCCTGCTCGCCCTTCACGCGCCTCAACCCACGATCGTCTGTGCGGGGGATTGGATCCTCTTCCAACATAGCAACGGTCGATGGACTCGGCCGATGCCCAAGCTCAACAAGGCCAAAATTACGGCCGACGTCTTTATGGGGGCCAAGCGGACCGGCTCGGTTTCTGGCGTGGTGCAGATGACCACCGACGACTCCGGCCCGATGGAGGCTCCGACCCTTGTCACGCCCAAGCCGCTGCCGGAAGGCACGATCTCCGTTTCGGGCGGCAAGGCCAAGATGGTGGCCTTCAAGGCTTGCGGCAACGAGGTGGCGATGGAGCAGATTAAGCTGTTTGTGAAGCAGGAGATGTTGAAGCCGCGAAAGGTCGTGATTGATCAGGCGGTGCAGGGTGACTTCAACGGTGACGGCAAGGTCGATTATCTGATCGCCTTTAAAAGCGGGGCCACCGGCGACGACAGGCGGATGTCTGACTTCGACTGTGCGTTTGTGGTTTCGAACGGCAAGCGGACTCGCTTCTACTACGAATCGAAGTTTGGCGAGATGCGAGGCCCGATTCGCTCGAAGTTCATCGGAGCAGGCGACTTCCTCGGCAACGGGAAGGTTGCCTGGCTGATCTGGTCGCAAGACTCGTGGGGCACGTCGGTCAGCATGGTCACGCTCTCCAAGGCGGGCAAGCCGACCGTGGTTGAGACGACCGGATTTGGAGACTAATTGATGACGACGCTTCTTGCCCTTCTCGCCCTGGGGAAAGCCCCGAACACGCTCGCGGTGGGCGGCCTTCTGGTCGCGAACTATGACAAGGGCAAGTGGTCGGTTTGTCCTTCGACGAAGCCCACGTGGAAGTCGGTGGCGTTCACCCATATCGGGATCGGCACCCTCGGTCCGACCGTGAACGTGCCCGGCGCGATCATCATGGAGATGTCGGGAATGCCCTATCTCGACCTGCGCGAGCGACCGCTGAACGAGACGCTTTGGAACGGACCCAAGCCCGCTTTTCCGCGCAAGCTGGCGGTAACGTCCAAGCCGGACAAGGCCACGCAGGAACTAATCCTTGAGATCGCGAGGGTGAACGGCAAGGTGAAGCCGGTCGCAAAGTCGTGGCTTGCGGTGAAAGGCGATTTTGATGGGAATGGCAAGGCGGAGACCCTCGTCTTTGCGTCGAGCGTCTCGGAAGTCACGATCCACGACGAGTCGGCCTGGAACACAGTCCAGCTCGTGGTGGGGCCGCACAAGGCATATCAACTCGCCTGGAACGCGAGCCAGGGCCAGGATGAGGGCGTGGTCAACACGTTTATCAGCGCGGTCGCGGACTTCAATCGCGATGGCGTTTATGAGATTGTGCTCTCGAACTGGTACCACGAGGGCAACGGCGGGCAGGTCTTCACGATGAAGGCAGGCAAACCGGTGAAGGTGATCGAGAACGGAAGCTAGGTCGGCTTGAGGTAGGCGACGTAGTCAGCGACGGCTCGGAAGCCCACCTTTTCATAGAGGGCACGGGCGTTGGGGTCGCCGGGCGTGAGCCAGGCCACTCCAGCGCCCTTTTGCTTGTGTTGGTGGAGGAGATCGGCAAGGACGTCGGCGGCGTGGCCCTTTCGTCGGTGGGTTTCGAGGGTGGCGATGCCGACGAATTCGCGGGCGCGGTGGTCGCCGACCGCTTGGCCGACACTTACGAGGTTGCCATCAACGACCACAACCGAGGAGAGGGCGGCACCGCTTTCCTGGTCTGCCTTCGCGCGGGCAAGGTCATCGCCCGTGAGCGGCGGAGGGACCTCCTGACCGAAGGCGGGAGCACTCACGTCGCTCATGTGCGCAAGCTCGTCGTCGGTGGGGATGCGGGCGACGTGGGGATCGGGGATGGGGCCCTCGTGGACCATGATCACTGAGCGAAAGACCTCTTCGTAGCCGTTTGCCGCGAGTTTGCCGGGGAGATCTGGGGCGAAGGGGATCGCGAACTCAAAGAAGGGTTGGCGGCCACGCTCGGCGAACGCCGCTTCGACTTCCGCGAGGCCTTCTGGGTCGAAGTCTGCGAGCGGGTAGGCCCCGTTAAGCCACGTCAGGTCGTTGGTGGGGTGGAACGGGATCGCGAAGCCGCGAACGACCTTTAGGTCACGGGTGTGGGCATGGAGGTCGAGGACGACCTCGCGGAGCGGATCGAGGTTCATAGGAGCCCTCGAAGGTGGGCAGCGGCGGCCTCGGGGGTGAGGTCGCGCTGGGCCTCGGCAAGCATCTCGAAGCCGACCATGTGCTTTCGCACGGTGGCGGAGCGGAGGAGCGGCGGATAGAAGTGGGCGTGGACTTGCCAATCGTCGGCGTCCCACCCGCGCGGCGCGTTGTGCCAGCCCATGCTGTAAGGGAATGGCACGCCGAAGACGCGGTCGTAGATCCGGATGAGGCGTTGGAGGGCGTCCGCGAGGCTGTCGGTGGCCGCAGGATCAAGGTCAAGCAGCGTGGCGGCGGGATAGAGCGGCGCGAGCATCGTTTCGAACGGCCACGTTGCCGCGAACGGCACCCAGGCGACCCAGTGGTCGTTTTGAATGACGATCCGCTCGCCCGCTTCGAGTTCGGCCTGAAGGTAGTCGCGAAAGAGGCGGGGGGTGGCCTTGGCCTGGGCCATTTCGCGCTCAACGAGAGTGGGAACCGACGACATCGCCCAGACTTGACCGTGGGGGTGGGGGTTCGACGCGCCCATCATCGCGCCGCGATTCTCGAAGATCTGCACCCATTCGTAGCGCGGGCCAAGATCGCTGAGCTGCTCCTTCCACATCTCGATGACCTCCAGGCGCTCCTCGTGGGAGAGATCGACGAGGTGGGCGTTGTGGCGATGGGAATAGCAAAGCACCCGGCACTCGCCATAGACCTTCTCCTCGGGGAATGGCCCTTCTGCGGTCGCGATGGCAGCCCCCTCTTGCAAGTCAAAGGCAGGAAAATCGTTACGGAACCACCATGCGCCGCGGTAGTCGGGATTTTGTGCGCCGCTCGCGCGGGTGTTGCCTGGGCAAAGGGTGCAAGTTGAGTCGTACTCGGGGCCAGGTTCGGTGGTGGCAGATTCCTCCTGACCCAGCCAAGGGCGCTGCGTCCGGTGGGGCGAAACGACGACCCATTCTCCCGTGAGAACGTTCTTTCTTCGATGGGAGCCGTCGATCACAGGGCTAAGTTTAGTCCGTCATAATGCGAGGACGCATGCGAACCTTCCCGCCGGTACTCACCAAGGCCATCGCAGAGTTCGAGCGACGCTATGGACAACCGCCGACTCACTATGCGGTTGCGCCAGGGCGGGTGAACCTGATTGGCGAGCACACGGACTATCAAGGTGGGTTTGTTTTCCCGGCGGCGATTGACAAGTACGTTGCGGTGGCGGCGCGGGTTGCGCCTGAGATGTCGGTGGTTTCGAGTTCGGTGGAGCCGGAGCCGGCGGTCTTCTTTGCCTCGAACCCGAAGAAGGACGGCATTCCAGCCTGGAGTCGATACGTTTCCGGCATGGCTTGGGCGATGGGTCCGGGGCGGGTCGATATTCAAGGGCATGTGGAGAGCGATCTGCCGGTGGGTGCGGGGCTGAGCAGCAGTGCGGCGATGGAGATGGCGTTCGGGTGCCTTTGGCGCGAGATGGAGGGCCTGCTCATCAGCAATCCCGCGCTTGCGCTCGCGGGTCAGCGGGCGGAGAACGAGTTTGTCGGCGTGCAGTGCGGGATCATGGACCAGACCGCTTCCCTTTTTGGCGTGGCGGACCATGCCTTGCTGATCGACACCGAGAATCCTTCGGCTCCGACACCGATTCCCTTGCCCGAAGACGTCGCGCTTGTGGTTTGTGATACGCGGGTGAAGCATTCGCTGGGGTCGAGCGCTTATAACGAGCGGCGTGCGGAGGCCGAGTCGGCGGCGCGCAAGCTCATGGTGCCGAGCCTTCGGCGGGCGACGCTGCTGCAAGTTGAAAGCAGCCAGGCGATGAACGAAAAGGAGCAGATGCGCGCCCGGCACATCGTCACCGAGAATTCGCGCGTTGAGAGCTTTGTCCAGGCGCTGAAGGCAAAGGACCGCGACGCCGTCCGCCACTGGATGCGGGCGAGCCACCAGAGTTTGCGCACCCAGTTTGAGGTTTCTTGCTTTGAGCTCGACGCGATGGTGGACGCGGCCGAGCACAGCGTCGGCTGTTGGGGCGTGCGGATGACGGGTGGCGGGTTTGGGGGCAGTTGCATTGCCCTCGTCGATCGGGACAAGATCAGCGGCTTCGTCAAACAGACCGAAGCAGCCTATTTCAGCGCGACCGCGCGCTACCCGCTCTTTCATTCGGTGAGCGCGGCGGACGGCGCTTATGCGGCCGCCCTTTAAGGCAGAAGCACGTTCATGATGAGCGGGAAGAAGTGCGCTTCGGCGTCTTCGGGGCGGTTGCCGCCGAAGAAGTTGCTGCCCGGGCAGCTCTTCGTCGTTCCCCCGATGCCGTCGTTCCGCTGACCCGAATTGAGATCAAACCAGTGGTGATAGAGCACGTGGTCGGCATCGACCGGGATGTGCCACTTGCCACAGACCCTTGCCGCCGCTTCGACAATCGTCTTCATGTGAAGCTCGGTCATGATGTCGCCTTCATCGTCGAAGTTGCCGACGTTCTCGATGCAGATCGCGTTCTGGTTTGCGCCTTTGGTGCAGGCGGGATCCATTTCGAGCGAACGACCCGTGACGATCTTGCCATCGGGGAAGGTTGAGAAGTGCTGACCGATGTCGGCCCAACCCCGGTCCTTGGTGTGGAACTTCCGCATTCCCTCTTGGAGCTCGAGGTGGTTGGAGCCGTTGAAGTTCTTGTAGCTTGGCGACCAGGTGTGGTGGATGAGGAGGCGCGTGACGGGGCGGTCGACGAGGATCGATTCGATCCAGTCGTGAAAGTCCGCTTGGTCGATGATGAGGTCTGCCATTTACGGGTTGAGGGAGACGATCCCCTTGGTTCCTTGGACGAGGATGTCGCTGTTCACGAGGAGGCTGGGCGGGAGCTCCATTCCGGGGCTAAAGAGCGGCAGGCGGGCGAGGGTGCGCGCACCTTCGATGTCGCTCGCGGTCATCCAACCCATCCGCGCCTTGCCCTGGACAAAGGTGCCGAGCCTTCCCTGCTTCGCGACGGTCGGGTTCACGCCTGCGTCCTTGGGAGCATTCAGGATGTCATAAGCGCGGTTATTTTCTCGCGAACCGTAGATCACCATGTTGCGGCCGCGATAGGCGGCGACGTCTTTGTCTTGGACCAGTTCAATCGAGGCATTGCCGCGGTAGCCGAGGGCTTCGGCGTCGAAGGCAGCCTTGTTGGCGAGTTCCATTGAGACGCGGTCGGTGCCGCTGGGGAGGACGAAGACGACGCGGTTGTCATAGACGTCGCTCCAGACGGCGGGGCCGAGGCGGACTTCCTTCTTATCGACCTTATCGAGCTGGACGGACTTGAACATCTCGAACATCGGCTTCCAATCGACGCAGTCCGCACCGGGTTCGGGGCTGTTATCCCACCAGTGACCGGCCTTGGGTTCGACGTGGATCTGGTACTTGATGCCGTTGGCCTGGAACAGCTTTTCCATGCGCTGGGCTTCGCTGAGGGGAACGTTGTCGTCGGCGTCGCCGTGGATGATGTAGATGCCCTTGAGCCTCTTGTAGCTATCCACGAGCTTGATCGGGTCGGAATCGATCATCAGCTCTTCGAGGGCGACTTCGGTCTTGTCGTTCGGGTTCGCGCGGGGCTTGTCGGCATAGGTCCAGAAGCTCTGCCAGCCCGCGCTTGCGCCGATGGCGGCGAATCGGCCCGGGAAGTGGCTTCCAACGTGCCAGGTTCCGTGGCCACCCATCGAGTGGCCGGTGAGATAAGTGCGCTCTGGGTCGGTCTTGAAGAGCTTCTCCGCTTGGTCCAGGACCTCGATCGCGTCGCGACGACCGATCGTCTCCCAGTTGAATCCGAACGGTCGTCGGTTGGTGGCGGCGACGATATAGGCCCAGTCTTTGGAACCATAGGCGGGGGCTTGGCCGGAGGCTTCGACCGATGCGCCGTGGAGGCTGAGCACCATCGCCTTGCCGGGTGCCTCCTTCTGGGGTGGATTAACGGCATAGTATTGAACGCTACTATCAATGCCCGAGATGAACGTTCGCCGGAAGGTGGAGGTGCGGCTGACCACGTTGATCGTGACCGTCCCGAGATCCTTGCCGTCCTTTCGCAGCCGAAGCGTGTGCGCGCCGGTGGCCTCATTGCCCACTACATTGAACGGAACCGGGAGTTTTCGGAAGCTGTAGGGCGGGATCTTGCCGGGTTGGACCGTCTTGAACGGTCCTTGGTCCCAGCTCACTTCGACGGTCGGAGCCATGCCCGAGCCGGTGGAGTTCACGAACGTCACGCCAGCGAGGAAGCGGCCCTTTTCACCCTGGCGGATGTCGGGCAGAGTCAGGTCGCCCAGGTTCACGGCGAGATCGGAGGGCGCTTCTTGGAGGCCTAGATTGGCGAAGCCGCGGGAATGGAGCATCGCCATGCGCGTGGTGCCCGCGGGCAGCGCAACTGGGAGGACGAGCGTGTTGTCAGAGTACACATCGCCGGGGCGATAGCGGGTGCCGTCAAAAAAGGCAGTTCCGCCCTTCGGGCGAACCCAGATCACGGTCGGCTTGTCGGCGGTGACTTCGAAGACAACGTAGCGGCCAGGGGTGATGGCGGGCAAGATGCCGCCATCGGGTTGGACCTTCGCGGTGGCCCAGCCGGAAACGACAAAGCTGCCCGATTCGACAAAGGCCCGCTGAACTCGATCAACGTTGAACAGCGATCGCCGCATTGCAACCGATTCGGGGGCGATCCAGACGCCGGTGACGGTGAACACGTCGCTAGTTTAGTCCACCCAGTCGGCGATAAACAGGTTGGTTTCGCCGCGAACCTTTCCATTCCGGTTCGAAGCAAAGACGAGCTTCTTTCCGTCGCGGGTGAACATCGGGAAGCCATCGAAGTCCGGCATCGAGGTCACGCGGACAAGGTTGGTGCCGTCGATGTTGATCAGGTACAGGTCGAACTCGCGGCCCTTGGGGTCGGCGTAGTTCGAGGCGAAGATGATCCGCTTGCCATCGGGATGGAGGAACGGGGCGAACGACGCGCCGCCGAGCTTGGTGACCTGGCGCTTGTTGCGGCCGTCGGCGTCCATGATCCAGATTTCCATCTTGGAAGGTCGGACGAGGTCTTCCTTGAGGAGCTCTCGGTATTCCTTGAGGTCAGCTTCACCGGAGATCACGCTGCGGCGATAGACGATCTTTTTGCTGTCCCAGCTGATGAAGGGTCCGCCGTTGTAGCCGGGTTCGTCGACGAGGGTCTTGATGTTCTTGCCGTCGAGGTCGCTGCGATAGATGTTGATGTTGCCTTCCCAGTTGCCGGTGAAGGTCATGAACTTGCCGTTGGGGGCGATGGTGGTTTCCGCGATGTAGCCCGGCTTCTTGATGACAGGGGTGATGGGTCCGCCCTTGGCGGGGGTGCGATAGAGGGCGAAGTCGGGGTTGACCATCCAAACGTAGCCCTTGCTAAAGTCGAGCTTCTTTTGGGGTCCTTCGTTTCGCTCGTGGGTGCTGCTGAAGTAAATCCACTTGCCGTCGGGGCTGAAGTAGCTGCAGGTGCAGCGTCCTTTGCCGGTGCTGTGGAGCTTTTTGTCGCTGCCGTCGAGCTTCATGGTGAAGATCTGCTCGTCGGGGAATTCGGGTTGCCTCGTTTGGTAGGTGAGGAGGGTGCAGTCGCGGTTGAAATAGGCCTCTGCGTTTTGGCCGCCAAAGGTGAGCTGGCGAATGTTTTTCAGGTGGGTTTCAGCGACCGGGGCCTGGGCCGGGGTTTGGAGGGCGAGAAAAGCGGCGACGATCAGCATGGCTTTGGATCATTGTGGCTAGAAACGGGGTTTCCAGGCTGATGATCATGGGTTGGGTTTGACGAAAGTTGATGCTCGCGCCTATGCTGAGGTATTCCTTCTCGGGCGCTTTCCATGAACGATCAAACTTCTCGACCCAGTTTGTATCCGGTTTTCCTGGCGCCTTTGCTGGCGGGGCTAGTGATGACGATCCTCGGGGGATTGATGATCATTCGGACATGGCTTGACATGTCTTCCGTGTGGGCCGGCACCCTGGTGATTCGGACAACCTTGACGAGTTCGGGGGGGACCGAGAGCATGACGTCTGGAATGCCTTCCGAAGTCACGACTTCGATGCCCCAACAGGTCGTGAGTCGGTCCAACGAACTGGTCAATGCTGCGGTGGGCGTGACCGTCATAAACACGCTGGTTGGCATCGCCTTCATGACCATCGGAGGTCTTTTCCTGCAGAAGGGCTTGCCCAAGCTCTTCATGAACACGCCTGAATAGCCCCACGACATGACCCTTCTCGCCGCCCTCTCTTGCCTGTTCACCCAGACCAAGCCGGGCCCCGCCGAAATGTTTGACACCATTCTTTCGAAGTTTCAGATTCGTCAGGGGCGGTTTTTGGCCGAATCGATTGGGGGAGATTCGAACCCCGACCAGCCGATGTTCAACTGGGGCATTGGGGTCACGCTCTCGGCGGAAAACGCGCTCACCCGGCTCGACCCGAAGCGGAAACCGCGACTGCGCGCGATGCTCGAGATGTGTGAGGCTTATTGGAATCCGGCGGGTCCGGTGGCGGGGTTCGACGTGGTTCCGGGGCCGCCCTTTCCCACCGACCGGTATTACGACGACAACGCTTGGATGGTCATGGCCTATGTCGAGAGCTATGAGATCCTCGGGGATCGCAAGTGGCTGGTCCGGGCGGAGGAGACCCTTCGGTACGTCCTCAGCGGTGAGGACGACAAGCTGGGCGGCGGGATTTATTGGAAGGAGCGGGAGAAGTCTTCGAAGAACACCTGTTCGAACGGGCCTGCGGCGGCGGCGTGCCTGGCGGTTTATCGTCATACGAAGCGGCACGAGCTGCTCGCGAAGGCGAAGGAGCTTTATGCTTGGACCAAGGCGAAGCTCCAGGACCCTTCGGACGGACTCTTTTGGGACAACTTGACCCTCGATGGTCGGATGGACAAGACGAAGTGGAGCTACAACACCGCGCTCATGCTTCGGACCGCGAAGGAGCTGGGTCGGCTGCGGGCGGGTCGGGAGTTTCGCCTGGACGCGGAGCGGATGGAGAAGTCGGCGGTGGCGCGATGGGTGCGTCCCGACGGCGTGATTGATGACGAGCTGCAGTTTGCCCACCTTCTGTTTGAGAACCTCGATCCGCGCAAGTTTGACGCTGTGAAGTCGATTCAGCGGCTTTTGGGGTCGGCGGGGACGGCGGGGACGGCGGGACTCTTCGGCAAACGATGGGGCGAGGAGCCGAAGGCGAAGACCATGATGATCATTCAGGCTTCGGCGATCCGGGCGATGGCGATCCATGAGCTGCGGTCGCGCTGATCGGCGTGGTGGCGGGCCATAATAGGGGTGTTCGCGGCTCCGTAGCTCAGAGGATAGAGCGCCTCCGTCCTAAGGAGGGCGTCGGGGGTTCGATTCCCTCCGGGGCCGCCATTTTGAACTTAGAGTTGTGCATCCATGACGCCCTCCGTAGTGCGGAGGGCGTTACTACCTTAGCCGACGAACGAGCGATCCTCCATCACTGCTAGCTGGTTGATGGCGATGAGTTTGCGCTTCTCGGCAGGCGAAAGATTTTGGTGATCGCCGAAGTCCACGCCGACCTCCTTCATCACTTCGACCAAATCATCGTGGTGTAGCTTGGATTGATACTCATCCCCCGAGCGAATACATACCGCCTTAGGGCCCTCAATTCCCGCTTCCTTGTAATACGCAACCCCAAGCTGAGCCGGTCGCTGAATCACGTGAAAGAGCTTGCCGAACGGCATCCAAAGCAACAGGATGATCACGGTGAATGCATGCAACAGCGAGATGAAGCTAAAGTGAGCCCCTCCCATCAGCTTGTAGCTCGCCGTGATCATCAAGCCCGTGATGGAAACCGCAAAAAGCAAAACGAGCGGAATCAAGTCGTTTTCAATGGATTGGACAGCATGGGCCCCGTGCTGGAAAACGCGTCGATGCATTGCGAGGCCAATGCCTCCCAAGACGAGAAACGCGCTGATGTTGAGGCCGTTAAAGAGGAGCCATCCAACGACGCTGTTCGGGTCGAAAGCAAACTGAGGAATGCTCATGAATTCAACCTGATAGTTGTATCCATCCGGTGCAACGCCAAATTGAATCCACCCCCAGCTCAAGGGAAATGTTATCGCAAAAGCAATCAAGCAACCCCACGCCATGCCCATATGGGCGAGCCACCGAGATGTGCTTCGCTTTCCAATGAACTTCTGAAGGACTATATTGTTGATGAGCAAACCGATGAGTTTAAAGATGTTCCGAACGAGCTTTTTGGGCTCCACAAAGAGCTTCCACGAAGCGACAAAGTAACGCCAGGTCGCTGGTCTTTGAATCCACAGCAAGTAACGGTAGGCAAACGCGAAGGCAGCAAAAATGGTTGCTGCCGTGTAAGCCGCCAGCGGCGAATCGAAGCGAGTGAGCTTGCCTGAACCGAAGTAAACGGCTGCGAGGAGTCCGAGTGAACAAATCAAGCCACCGATGATCGCGATGGGGAGTGGATTTTTGGGTGGACTCTTAGTCACGGCTTTTCCTCTTCAAGAACTGCATCAATCCAGCTAAGGCAAGCCATCATGTGCGGGAATCCCAACGTCGGCGCGGCGAGCAATGCAACATGGCGCAACTCTTCAACGGTTGCCCCAGCTTGGAGGGCCTTGTGCGCATGGCTCTTTGCACCTCCTTCGAGACGAGCACCGAAAGACATCGCGAGTTTCATGAGGCATCGGGTCTTTTCGTCGAGCGGTCCTGCGGTTGCAACTGCTTCTCCGTAGGTCTCGTAGGCCTTCCCGACCTCTGGAAAGTCTTCAAAGAACCGGACATATCGCTTTGGCAACCGTGCCATAGTCAATAGTATGGAAGGCCAGGCGGGGACGCACTATGATATCGATCATGCTGACCAGTCTTCCGTCCTGTTGACTGGCGGAGCAAGCTGCCGGATGGGTTTCGATAAGGCTTCAATCTTGATTGAGAGCGTGCCGCTTGCCGTCCGGTTAGCACGAATGCTGCAGGAAGCCGGTTGGGAACCCACGATTTTGGGTCGCACTCCCCTCGATGGCTATTGCTTCCATCCCGATAACGAGGTTGAACGCGGGCCTCTCGCGGCCCTTCGCGCGTTCTGCCCAACAAGCCATCTGGTCTTCGTTCTTTCCTGCGATGTACCCCTCTTTGACGGGGCCGTCGCGAGGGCTCTCAAATCCTGTCTCGGTGAAAAGGAAGCTGCGATTCCCGCTATCGACGGACGATTGCAACCTTTGTGCGGGGTTTATCGTCGCGAGGCCTGGGAGAGGCTCTCCATTGTTGACTCGGCCAGAATCATGGATTGGGTGGAGGCCTTGGACGTGGAAATTGTCACCGAAGTGGAGTTACTACGGCTTGGGGTTCAGCCCGACTGGTGCAGAGGAGTCAATACGCCGTCGGAGCTCAAGACTTTATTGGCGTTAGCCAAGTGGGCCGTCGAATAGAGACTGGTCCGGTCAACGACAGTGAGGCTTTTGTGGCCCGTTAGAATCGTGCCTGCTTTGTTCCACCGGGAGGTGATTCTGATGGCACTTTCAACTGTGGTGACCCCGATTTCGGCCAGGGCCTTGCGAGTGAGGTGGATGGGAGTCGCCATGCCGTGATCCCGGGCGTTGATCTCATCGAGCCGCAATAAAGCAAGCGCCAATCGAGCTTCCACTTCGCCAGTGGCCATAGCCGCCATAAACCCGTATCCCCCCAACATACGCGGTACGGACGCACTGGTCGCTTTTCGGAGCAACTCTGGGTCATTAAAGGTGGCATCCCGCCAGGCATCACTGTCAACGATAAGGGCCTCAACATCGGTCAGAGCCAAGCAGGAGAACGGGTGAGATACATTGCCAAGGGTCGCGAGCAAGCCAGTGCAATCGCCGGGGCCAAGAAGCTCAACCACCACTTGCTTTCCACAGGGCGCCTCTTGAGTGAGTCTTACCAAACCGGACACGAGAACACAGAAGAATCTTGCTGGATCCCAACGACGCCAGAGATAGGATCCTTCATTAAATGTTCTCAACTCGCTGGCGGCTTGGAGGCGATCCAGGCTCGCAGGATTACTACCATGGCCCAGGCCGCAGCAATTTAGCATGGTTCGAATCGTATCAGCAGCTTGCCGCATAGGTCTGGCTCCTTCGGAGCAAGAATCTGAGCATGACCGTAGCCCATATGCCGAGACCGAGCAACTCCACGAAGCCGGTCCAGCCCATCGGGGCAAAGGCAGAGCGATTCAAGTCCGTGATGATTTCCAAACCGACCCGTGCCGCATTGCCCACGTTCAGCAGAGCAAAGACACTCCATAGGGCGGGAACCTTTCGCTCATCGAGCATCAGCATTTTCGTGACCAAGTGGTAGCCCACCGCTACGATCATTTGTGAAATGAATCCCACCGTCACCGCATGGCGGATCGCGCCGGTGTAGGCGTGCGAAAACGGAGCGCCTATCGCCCGCAAATGCAAGGGCTCTAGGATCAGAAGTGCGCCTGCAATTAGCAACCAGGCAAATGCAGAGCGGATGAACTTTTGACTGGGATTGGCATGGCGCGCGGGGCTGAAGACACCCAAAGAAAGGGTCATTGCCCCCGCCCCTAGAGCCAACAGAACGCCGCCGAGCCGAAACCAAAAATCTGTGCCCGGCATTAACCCCGACTGAAAATACACGTTCCAGCCCACCACGCGGGCGATCAGCCCACTCGACCAGAGTCCGAATGCGGCAAGGCCCCAACCCGCGTCAGCGGCTCGAAAACCAAGACATCCGGGGAACTTGCTCGCCGCGACACCAAAAATCATCATCGCCACAAAGCCCAAAAATTGCAGTTCCCGAAGAGGCGTGAACCATTGGGCGACAAAGGCAATCGAAGCCTCTCGACTCGGCTGGTGACTAAGCGCAAATGCAATTGGCTCGGCTAGAGAGACCAGGAGCAAGCACCCCAATGAGGCGAATACAAACGCAGTCGGCCACGTGAGGGGTTCCGCCTTCCGGTATCGGTTAGCACCGATGTTGTTAAGGAACAACGCCACGGCAACGATCTGAAAACTAGCAGAGGCCAGTCCTAACCAAAGCCAGCGTGAGGCATCTTGCTGGGCGAGAGGTTCGGCTGCGAATCGCAGCGTAATACCGGCTCCCATGCTGCCTAGAGCCCACCAGGCGATCTTGTGAAACGACGCGCTCTTGGCGAGCGTGGTTCCGTGCTGTTGCATGGCAAACCCCATGACAAAAAAGCCGACCCACCCAAAGAGCTGCGAGTTGGCATGGGCCAGAACGTAGGGTGTCCAGACGGACGCCGTATAGCTTCCTTGAAGAGCGATGCCCATCAAGGCAATCGCCCCGAGCAGACAACCCACCGTAAGCACGGTGATGATGCCGCATATGAAGAAGGGGCGATACACCTGGGTTTCCGCACGATCCTCTCCCGACTTGGCCACGGGAATGGCCGAACGCATCGGAAGCAAAGTCAATGAGGATCGCTCTTTGATCATATTTATTATTATCATGGGCTTAGTCGGCCACCGCCATGATGATTGTCATATCGGGAACGGCCGCCTGATGGCTAGCAGGGTTTTTCAGCCCCTTTTCGTGAGTAGAACCACCAGTTCAGGCCGATGTTGATCACGTAGAAAGTGGCAAGGCCCATGAAGAACGGGGCCGCGTTGCGGCCCGATCCGAGCACCGCGCCTAGAATTAGGCTGAAAGCGAACGGCCCATAGGCCGCAATCGCGGAAGTCCATCCGATCACGCCCCCCGCCTGGCGTGGCGGGAAAATCATGGGGATCTGTTTAAACGTGCTCGCATTGCCAATGCCGCTGAAGAAGAAGATTCCGAGCATGAGCCACAGAAAACCGCTCCAGCTCGCCATCGAAACTGGATTCGCAAATGGCAGGATTGCAATGCTGCACCCCAGCATCCCAAGACCGCTGACCATCGTGACCTTTGCCCCTCCAACTTTGTCTGCGACTGGCCCTGCGGCAGCTCGGACTCCTGCACCAACCAGGGGGCCTAGAAATGCAAACGCCAGTGGATCTGGGGCTCCATCGAATCCGCCGTAGAGCTGCTTGATCATTAACGGAAAAGCAGCAGCTAGGCCACTGAACGACCCGAAGGTCATGATGTAGAGCGAGGTCATCACCCACGTGTGCTTTTCCTTAAAGATATCGAGTTGCTCTTTGAAGCTGGCCTGAACGGGCACGTCCCGAAGACCAAACCACGCCACTACAGCACCCAAGAGCACCAGCGGCACCCAAACAAGGGCCCCGTTCTGCAGATAGATGCTGCTTGTCGCCCCGGTCTTGGGGTTCGCCAGAGTTTGCGAACTTCCCAAAAGGCCGATACCAATAATGGCGGGGATAAGAAATTGGGCGACGCTCACGCCAAAGTTGCCGATCCCCGCTTGAATCCCGAGCGCCGTCCCCAGTTTGGATTTTGGGAAAAACAACGAAGTGCTCGGCATGAATGAACTGAAGTTGCCTCCACCTAATCCGGCCAAGAAGGCCAGCATCAAAAAGGTGGAGAGTGGTGTTTGGGGATTCATAACAGCAAACCCCCAGCCCACGCAGGGGATCGCCAAGAGAAGCGTCGATACACTCACGGTCTTGCGCGTTCCAAAAATGGGGATGAGAAAGGTGTGAATGATGCGCAAGGTTCCAGCCGCGAGGCCTGGCATGGCGGTCAGCCAGAACAGTTCTTGGGGCGTGAATTTGAATCCGATCCCGGAGAGCTTCACGACCAGAGCACTCACCATGAACCAGGTGGAGAAACTTAGGAGAAGGCAGAACGTGGTGATCCACAACGTCCGCCATGCGACCGGCTTCGCGGTGGACTCCCAAAAGGCAGGATCGTTAGGTTGCCAGTCTTGAACTTTCTGAGTGTCGTTTTCTGTATTCATGGATCGGACTCTTTGTCTTTCCTCATTGTCGATGATCCGCTCACGGCGCGCTATGATGCCCGTCATAGAATCTCAAATCGCCGAAGCACCATCAGCCAATGGGCTTTGGTGAGCGCGCTAGTCCGCCGACTACTCCGTCGCCGGAGCCTGTTTCGCCATCTTGAGGATCGTGACGTGCATCCAAACAAGGCAGACAACACTAATGAGTGCAAGGAGGAGCCAGCAAGAAGTCCAGAGTCCCGTCACTCTAAGGAGGTAGCCGAAGAGAATGGGGCACACAAATCCACCTAGCCCACCGATGACCCCTACGATTCCACCGACAACGCCAACATCGTTCGGAAAATAGTCGGGGATGTGGCGATACACGGCGGCTTTCCCGATCCCCATCATGATTCCCGCCAAGAAAACGATAGTTGTAAACACCCACACGTTGGCCTGAAAGTAAACGTGAGTCACCCCACGGGCTAGAAGCTCTCGCTTCTTAACCTTTTGGCCCACTTCAACTACTGGCTCTTGCCACGACTGACTTCGGGGGAAGATGAGGGCGCCCTCAGAAAGGCTGGAACCTTTGCTCGACAGGGTCTGCGTCGAGCCCAGAGCAGTGTTGAGAGCATACGACGTGTCATCGATTTGAACCCGATCTTGATCGACCTGAGTCACGGTTCCGGCTCGTTCAGCCAGAACTCCTTCCCCTGGGGACATGATATCCATGCGTGGCGCGATTGCGAGTGCGAACAAAACCACGCAACTTGCCAGCACCCAGTACATGGTGGCCCGGGCTCCAAATCTATCGCTCATCCACCCTCCGAGCGCACGAACCAAACCGCTCGGAAGGCTAAAAATGCTCGCCATGAGACCCGCCATGGCGAGACTCATTCCATAGACGCTGAGATAGTAAGGTACGAGCCACTGAGCCAGTGCGACGAACGCCCCAAACACCAAAAAGTAGTAAGCGCCAAATCGCCAAACTCGAGCGGACTTGAGAGGGGCAAGCATGGTGCGGATCGTCTTTTGGCTCGCTCCTTCTGTGACCCTGTTCTTCGTTAAGAGCGCAAACAGGATCGTCATCCCAAATAGGCATGCCGCATAAATCAGGGGCAAGGTTCGCCACCCTTCCAATTGGTTGCCTTCCTGAGTGAGCATTTGCAGTGTGAGCGGAGCCAGCAGCGTGGTCAACGCCGAGCCTGCGTTTCCAACGCCGAAGATTCCGAGTGCGGTCCCTTGTTTTTCCTTGGGAAAAAACACGGACGTGTAGGCGATCCCAACTGCGAAAGCTGCTCCGCTCATTCCGAAAATGAGTCCCGAGATCACAAGATGGGCGAACGTAGTTGCGAAGCTCACCGATGCAACTCCGGCGGTCGCAAGTAGCATCACGCCGATGTAGACCGGCTTGCCCCCAAAACGGTCCGTGAGTAGTCCGACCGGCAACCGCATGATCGACCCGGTGAGAATGGGGACACCAAGGAGCCAACCGAGCTGCTCCTTGGAGATCGGAATGATCTGCTTATCGACCAAAAATGCCCCGAGGACGCCGTACATGGTCCAGACGGCAAAGCACACCGTAAACGCGATGGTGTTGAGAATGAGCATGCGGTTGGCAAGGGCTCGATCTGGCATGACTCTGTTATGGCCCGCTCTCTCGCCGAGGATTATGATGGATATCATGGTTCTATACGGCGGCTTACGGCACAATTCAGCCGTGACCCATGCGGACCTGCTGACAGACCGGTTTGGTCGATTCCACGACTACCTGCGGGTGTCGATCACGGATCGATGCAATTTTCGGTGCGTCTACTGCATGCCCGAAGAAGGCGTGGTCTGGCAACCGCGCGAAGAAATTTTGAGCTTTGAGGAGATTGAGCGTCTTGCTCGGTTCTTCGTTGAGCGTGGCGTGCGGAAGATCCGGCTTACCGGCGGCGAACCAACCCTCCGCAAGGGTTACCTCAACCTAGTTGAATCCCTTGCCGCCATCCCGGGTTTGAGGCAACTTGCTCTGACAACCAACGGAACCCGCTTGGCCCAAGACGCGGTAGCACTCAAGGCGGCTGGGCTGGCAAGCGTAAATGTGAGTTTGGATACACTGCGGCAGGCTCGCTTCTTTGAGATCACGCGGCGAAACGAGTTACCCAGGGTTCTCCAAGGAATTGAGACCGCCCATACGGCGGGGCTAGAGACCAAGATCAACGTGGTGGTTCTTCCCGGAGTGAATGAGGATGAGATCATCCACTTCGGCGATTTTGCCTGCGAACACAATCTGACCGTCCGGTTCATTGAGTTCATGCCTTTTCTCGACAACGGTTGGAACGCAGACCGGGTCGTCTCTTCCGCCGAGATTCGGGCCCGACTCTCCGAGCGATTTGAGCTTCGACCCTTGGAATCTGGGGCGTCGGATGTTGCCCGGGAGTATGCAATCGATGGCTCCGAGGGCCGGGTCGCCTTTGTCTCAAGCGTCACCGAGAGCTTCTGTTCAGGCTGCAATCGCCTTCGCTTGACGGCAGACGGTCAGCTTAAATCTTGTCTCTTCCTACCACCGAGCGTCTCGTTACGGGACTTGATTCGAGGAGGAGCACCCGACTCAGAACTTGAGATAACTGTTCGAGAGTGCCTCGATGGCAAGTGGAGCGCCCATCCACCGATGCGAAACTGGGCTCAACGAGATAACTTAACCATGGTGCAAATCGGCGGATGAGAGACGTTTCCTTTAAGAACACGACCAAGCGAACGGCCCTCGCTCGCGCTGAACTTACGGCGAGCGCCGAGACGATTCGGCGCGTCCAGAATGGCGATACTCCCAAAGGAGACCCGGTTCCCGTCGCTAAGGTTGCGGCGATTCAGGCGACGAAGAAAACAACCGAGTGGATTCCTTACTGCCATAACATCCCGATTGAGCATGTAAGGGTGGACTTTGAATTCTTGGCAGACCGGATCGCGGTCGAGGTCTTCGTTGTTTCCATCGCCAAGACCGGGGTCGAGATGGAGGCCATGACCGGGGCCGCTGCCGCTGTGCTCACCCTCTACGACATGTTGAAAATGATCGACGACGACATGGAAATCGTCGGCGTTCGCCTGCTCTCAAAGACGGGCGGTAAGAGTGACCTTCCCAAGCGCACTGACTGGAGCGCGCAAGTTCTGGTCATGTCAGATCGAGCGCATGGCGGCGAGTACGAAGATCGAAGCGGCCTAATACTGGAGCAGGCGCTCAAGGGTCACGGCGCAGGCTCTGTCTCGGTGAAAGTTCTGCCCGATGAATCGGAATTGCTGGTTAGTGAGGTTCGCGCTGCCGCTGAAAGAGGTATCTCATTGCTCGTGATCACCGGGGGCACGGGAGTTGGTCCTAGGGATATCACTTCTGATACCATCGCACCGCTCCTCGAAAAAAGCCTCCCTGGTGTGGTCGCTGCCTTCCAATCCTACAGCCACTCACGGCTACCCACCGCCCTGCTAGCTCGGCCCTTGGCTGGGATCATTCGAGAGACGGTTGTGCTGGCAATTCCGGGCAGTCCGGGAGCGTGCGAGGATGCCATGGCCTGCCTAATGCCGAGCCTGTTGCACATTCATTCGATGCTCGCTGGGGAGGGCCACCCGTGATCACGGTCGACGAGGCGCTCTCAATCATTCGCGATCTTCGTCCGAGTTTGCCAACGGAACGAGTGGAATTGATTCACGCCCTGGGCCGGGTTTTGGCGAAAGATGTCGTTTCCCCATTTGATCTTCCGCTCTTTGATAACTCCGCCATGGACGGCTTCGCCGTCGGGAGTCCGGAGGGACCCTGGGAGATCGTTGGCGAGGTTGCCGCAGGGGCGACGGCTCCTATGGGCATCCAGCCGTGTCAGGCCGTGCGGATCTTCACAGGAGCCCCGGTTCCAACCCGAACCTACGGCGTCATCGCACAGGAAGACGCTTCGGAACAAGATGGTTTGCTCGTGGGAGAAGTTCGAAAGGGCGGGCATGTGCGGTTTCAAGCTGAAGAAGCACCGGCGGGGCATCTCGTCGCGCAAAAGGGAGCGACGTTGACACCACCCCATCTCGCCGCGTTCGCGAGTTGCGGACTCGCCACGGTTGAAGTCCACGGTTTGCCAAATGTCGTCATCCTCAGCACCGGGAATGAAGTCGTGCCTCCTGGCCAGTCACTCCAACACGGTCAGATATTCAATTCCAATGCGACCGCCCTCGCTTCGGTCTTGGCTTTCAGAGGCATCTGCGCACAAGTGCGACACGCTCCAGATTCCCAAGAAGAGCTGCGCGCCCAGATCCACGAGTCGATTCAAAGTTTCGAGCTCCTGATCACGACCGGCGGGGTTTCCGTCGGGGCTCATGACCTCGTACTAGCGGCCATGGAGGAGGCGGGTTTCCACTTGAGATTCCACGGGGTCGCCGTGAAACCGGGCAAGCCTATTGCCTTCGGAATGCGCGAAGATGGGAAAGTATGGTTTGGCCTCCCTGGCAATCCTCTCTCGACATGGGTGGGTTATCTTGTTTTCGTCAGTGCCTGGCTGGGTGATGAATTCCAATGTGAATCCAGGCAAATTGCGAGAACAATGGATAGGAAGCCGGGACCCGAAGAGTTTCTCCCGGCGAAGCTACTACCCGGCGGTGAGATTACAATCCTAAACGTCATTGGCTCCCACTCGAACTTTGGCCTTTTGGAGAGCGACGGACTTGTGAGGATCAACCGCGATGTGATCACGTTGGCCCAAGGCGAGCACATCGATTTCTTGCCTTTCCCATGGAATCGAAACCCATGAAGACCGTGACAATCCGCTATTTTGCAGTCCTGCGAGAGCGCCGTGGGCTCGCCGTCGAGCAGAAAACGACCTCATGCGAGACCGTTGGAGACTTCGTTGAAACGCTCATCGCAGAGCACCGGCTCGGTCTTCCGCCCGCACTAATTCGGGTTGCCATCGACCGTGAATTTGTCGATCCAGCTGACCCACTGCAAGAAGGAAGTGAACTTGTCCTGATTCCCCCGGTGGCAGGCGGATGAAGTTCTCACTAAGCGATGCCCCGATTGCCGCTGAGCCGATAACCCATGATGCGGCGGGCGGATTTGTCGTCTTCGAGGGCAAAGTACGCAATCACGCCGAGGGGCGGTCCGTTGTTGGGCTCGAGTATGAGGCATTCCCCGAAATGGCACTTTCCCAGGGGGAAGCGCTTGTTCAAGAGGCCATCGAGCGTTTTGGGCTCTCGGAAGCCAGGGTGATCCATCGCGTCGGGCAACTTACCATCGGCGACACGGCAGTCGTCGTGCAAACGGCCTCCGCCCACCGGCGAGAAGCCTTTGAAGCATGCGAGTGGATCATGGACCAACTCAAGTGGCGGGTTCCCATTTGGAAGCGCGAAACCTACGCTAGCGGAGTCGCCGAGTGGGTTGTCCCCGGTGAAGCCGCTTCTAGCACGGTTGACGACGAGATGTTCGCCCGGCAAATGCGACTTCCCGAAGTCGGACCCGAGGGTCAAGCCGCGCTCGCCGGGGCCAGAGTCTTGCTGGTCGGGGTTGGGGGCCTCGCGGCAGGGAGCCTGCCTTCACTGGTGGGATCAGGCATCAGGACACTGGGCCTGGTAGACGCCGACCTGGTTGAGATTTCGAATCTTCATCGTCAAACCCTATTTGCCGCTTCGGATGTGGGCCGTTTGAAAGTCGAGCGAGCTGCCGTATTCGCGCGTCGCTTCCGGCCCGAGCTGACGGTTCAGACATTTCCTGTGCGCCTCGCTGAAGGTAA
Organism: Armatimonadota bacterium; assembly: GCA_018268355.1. Taxonomy (GTDB): domain Bacteria; phylum Armatimonadota; class Fimbriimonadia; order Fimbriimonadales; family Fimbriimonadaceae; genus JAFDWR01. The sequence continues at coordinate 357,653 of JAFDWR010000002.1, forward strand.
TGCCGAACAACTCGTCTCCGGCTACGACTGGATCATAGACGGAACCGATTCCCTAAATACAAAGCTTCTGCTCGACCGAGTTTGCCAGCAACTCGGCCGCCCCTTGGTCACCGCCAGTGTCCACCAATTTGAGGGGCAACTGATGACGATCCGGCCCGGAGGACCGTGCCTTGCCGATCTTTTTCCCGAACCGCCTCCCGAACACTGCGTTGGAACATGCGCCCAATCCGGAGTGCTTGGCGTTGTGCCCTCGCTGATGGGGGTTCTCCAAGCGAACGAAGTCATCAAAGGCATCCTTGGGTTACCGGTCTTGGACGACAAGTTGCTCTTGTTTGATTTCCGCACCTTGGAAGCAATAACGATCCGTCGAACGGTATCCGGCGAACGCAGTTCCGGGGGCAGTGTTTGGGATGTTGATGCGGTCTCGATCAATCTTGAAAACTTCGATCTGGTGGATATTCGGGAGCCAGACGAAACTCCCGAGATCAACCAGCCGCATCGACGTGTGCCGATAGCGAGTTGCTACGAGGCAGAATGGGAACGCCCTACTCTGTTTGTCTGTGCTTCCGGAAGGCGGAGTTACCGCCTAGTAGCCGACCTCAGGGCACGGGGCGTTTGCGACGTCTTCTCGCTCCAAGGAGGAGTCGAGTGTCTTGAACATGATTGAGCCTTGGCTCTTTATCGGGGTCTTCGCCGTGGCCCTTGGCTACAGTATGGTGGGACATGGCGGAGCCTCCGGTTACTTGGCTCTGCTTGCATTCACCGCGATTCCCAGCGCGATCGGGGCCACGACGGCGCTCGTTCTCAACGTCTTTGTCGCGGGCATCACCTTGGTGGTTTTTGGTCGAGCGAGGCATTTTGATTGGAATCTCGCGTGGCCGCTGCTGCTGGGGTCTGTACCTTTCGCGTTTCTGGGCGGACGCCTTAAGTTTGAAAACCAAGTTCAAGACGTCGTTCTGGGGATTGTGCTTCTTTACGCTGCCGGAGTGCTGATCTTCAGCGTCCCTGGGAAAGACGGCGAGAGCCAACCACCTGTTCGCCCTATCCTCGTGGGGTCGGGGGCGGGCATCGGTTTCTTGAGCGGGCTTGTCGGGATCGGCGGAGGGATTTTTTTGTCTCCGCTGATGATCCTGAATCGGTGGGCGCAGCCGCACAAAGTGGCAGCCCTCTCGGCGGGGTTCATTTTCGCAAACTCGTTGGCCGGTCTCTCGGCTCGACCTCTTGATCTCCTGCGAGAAAGCCTGAGCCTATGGCCTCTAATCACAGTAGGCATTCTTGGCGCAGTCGGTGGCAGCTACCTCGGAGCCCATCGAGTATCAAGTCTTGCCCTTCGGCGAACGTTGGGATTGGTTTTGCTACTTGCCGTGGCTAAGCTGCTCCAGAAGGGATTGGGGCTATGATGCCTGTCATAGCGGCATCCTCCCAGCGAGACTAAACTTCAGAAATGGCTAAACCCCCTGTCTCAATCGAGAAGCTGATCGAAGATTTCGGTCCGCACCCCGCCTACACACCTCCCGGCGGTTGGGTGGGCAGGGATGATCCCGACAAACTGGTGAAGACGCACTGTTGCTTCTGCGGTATGCAATGCGGGATCCAGTTAAAGGTCAAAAAAGACCAAGTCATCGGCTTTGAGCCTTGGGAAGAATTTCCGTTTAACAAGGGGAAGCTCTGCCCCAAAGGTGTGAAGCGATACCTGCAAGGGGGCCACCCTGATCGACTGCTCAACCCACTGAAAAACGTGCCGGGCAAAGGATTCATTTCCATCTCATGGGAGGAAGCTTTCGGAACGACGATCAAAGCCATCCAGGATGTTCAAGCCAAGTATGGGAAAGACTCGGTGGCGTTTCTTTCCGGCGTATCTCTTACCAACGAGAAGAGTTACCTGATTGGGAAATTTGCACGACTCGCCTTGCAGACCGCCAACCTCGATTACAACGGTCGCCTCTGCATGGTCAGCGCCGGAGCAGGAAACAAGAAGGCGTTTGGACTCGACCGTGCCTCCAACTACTGGGAAGATATTGTCCATGCCGAAGTGATTCTATTGGCAGGGACGAATGTCGCCGAGTGTTCACCCATCACCACCGACTACATCTGGCGGGCCCGGGATCGCGGCGCGAAACTCATCGTCATCGATCCCCGCGTAACGCCCATCGCCCGCACGTGCGATCTTCACCTTCCCGTCCTGCCGGGGACGGATTCGGCCCTCCTCCTTGGCATCCTCCGGGTCTTAATCGAAGAGGGATTAACCAACGAGGAGTTTATCGCGGAATACACTTCGGGTTGGGAAGAAACGAAAGCATCGGCTCTTGCGCTTCCGCTGGAAGAGGCGAGTCGAATCAGCGGGATTAAGGTCGAGGACATCGTTCGAGCCGGAAAAATGTGGGGTAAAGCCAAGACCAGCTTCCTGATGCACGCACGCGGGATCGAGCACAGTTCCAAAGGCGTGGACAACGTGGTGAGCTGCATCAACCTCGTTCTCGCCACCGGGCGGATTGGGCGCAAGGGCTGCGGATACGGAACCATCACGGGCCAAGGCAACGGACAAGGAGGGCGCGAACACGGTCACAAGTGCGACCAGCTCCCCGGGAACCGAGATATCTCAAACCCGGCTCACCGCGAGTACATCTGCTCGGTTTGGGGCTGCACCGACGAAGAACTCCCCGGCAAGGGCCACACCGCTCCCGAGATCATGGAAATGATCCACGCCGGTGAGATCAAAGCCCTCATCTCCATTTGCTTCAACCCGCTGGTCTCGTTGCCAGACTCTAACTTCACACGCGAGGCACTCAACAAACTAGAGCACTACACGGCCATCGACTTCTTCTTGAATGAAACAGCTCACCATGCCGACATCGTGATGGCGGGATCGCTTCACGAAGAAGAGGAAGGAACCAGCACGAGTGCCGAAGGGCGGGTGATCCGTATCAAAAAGGCGGTCAATCCTCCTGGAGACGCCAAGGCCGACACCGACATCATCTTGGAACTTGCTCGGCGGCTTGGACGAGGCAAGTTCTTTGACCACTTCAAGACGTCGGAGGACATCTTCAACGAACTGAGAGTGGCGAGCAAGGGCGGAACCGCCGATTACTACGGAATCACCTACGAGCGAATCGAGAATGAGCTCGGCGTCTTTTGGCCCTGCCCCGAAATTGGCCACCCAGGCACCCCGCGCCTGTGGGAGGACTTGAAGTTCAAGACCCCAGACGGCAAAGCCCACTTCAATGCGGTGAAGTATCGGCCGCCGCTGGAAGAACCCGATGATGAGTACCCGGTGGTTCTGACGACCGGTCGAGTTGTGTCGCACTATTTGAGCGGAACGCAAACCCGTCGGATCGGGGCGTTGGTCGATCTCTGTTCCGATCCCTACGTGGAGATTCACCCGACGTTGGCTGCACAATATGGCATCGCCGACAAGGACTGGATGCGCGTCAGTAGTCGGCGGGGCGAAGTCGTCCTTCAGGCTAAAGTGGTCACCACGATTCGCCCGGACACCGTTTTCATCCCGTACCACTGGTCCGGGCGTAAGGCGGCAAATAATCTCACCATCCGTTCCTACGATCCCGTCAGTGGCATCCCTGAATACAAACGGGCCTGCGTGAAGATCGAGAAGTCTGAGCCGCCGCATTGAAACGGGCCTTTGCTCTGGAGCCATTCTCTCGAGATCATAACGACGGCCTGCACCTCGCTCGGGCGCTAAGAGAGGAGCGCCCGGATGCTCCCGCATTGGCTCGTGCGGCTTGGGACGCGAGCTTGCCGACCACTTTGCCGAAGAGGAGCGGCTCCTCGGCCCGCTCGCCGGTGCAGATTCTGCCCGCTTATATGAAGAACACCGGCAGATCGAACAGCTCATCAGCGAATTGCCGACTTCGTGCGTACCGCTTGGGCAAGCTCTTGAAGATCACATTCGCTGGGAAGAACGGGTGCTGTTTCCTGCGATTGAATCTCGCATGACCCCCGATGAGGAGGCCAACTTGGCTCAGGAAGCTCTCAAAATGGAGCATCGCCGGTGGGAATCCTGCCCAAGCCGGGCCGAAATCGTGCACCGAAGGATCGACCGCCTTCAGAACAAGGACTGAGAACTACTGCATCTTCATCAAACGCTTCACCCCGGCCAGCATCCAGATATTGATGCCGAGAAGCAAGAAGCTGAATGCCGAGGCTTGAATCACCATCACGGTCTTTCCGGCCAGGATGTTTTCGAGCACCATCACAAACAGCCACAGCTGGATGAGAAACAAGATCAACGCAAACAGTAAGAACCCGACGAAGACGACTGCCTTTTGGCGACGGCGATGGAATTGCGGCGTGTTCATCAGTGGTCACCTTTGATTGCACCAGTCGCCCAGATTTCGCTACCGCGAACTTCGATCTTAACTTGGGGAAGGGGGTGCGGCGGCGGACCTTGAACCACGCTACCGTCTTCCAAGGAAAAAGCACCGTTGTGGCATGGGCAGTAAAGGAGCTCGCGCTCGTTCTTGACTTCGTACTCCACGGGGCAAGAAAGGTGAGTGCACCGCCGTTTGAAGGCAACAAATTCGCCGTCCTTCTTCCGAACGAGAATACACAGATCACCTGGTCGCGGGTAGCTGAAAGCAAGCGCGGAGCCGGGTTTCAAATCTTCGGTGGAGCATATTTTTGCGGCTTCAAACTTGATTTCCTCCCTCGGAATTTGGGCGTAGGCCGCCAGTGCGGCCGTGCTAACCGCAACGCCGCCACTAGCTAACGTGAGAAACTTGAAGAACTCACGGCGGGTCACAAAGTGGTCGTCTTCCCACTCAATCGGAAAATCTTCTTTCAGCTTGTCGTTCATGTTGGATTAGTGCTCCACTTGCCGCACGGCGGTCAAAAGGTCAGATCGACGAACAACGGCATCAGGTTTAACTGTGAGCTGTTTTGTTCCTTGGGGCATCATCAGGTGAACCTTGGTAGTGATCTTCTTGTTGCCAAAAATAAACTCGTTGATCGGAGTTCCTGAGCGTTCGGCGGCGAGTTCTTCGGGCGTGCCGTAAAATAGCGCTCCCGATGGGCAAACCGTGGCACACATGGGCTTTAGGCCGATAGAAGTGCGGTCGTAGCACATGTCGCACTTCATCATCTGGTCCACCTCAACGTCGTATTTGGGTACTCCGAATGGACAAGCGAACAGGCAATTTGTGCACCCAATACACCTTGGCTTAAGCGAGCTTTGCACTACTCCATCGGGGGTTTTTTTGATGGCATCCGCAGGGCAAACCATCGCGCAGGCGGGCTCATCGCAGTGCATGCAGATGATCGGCGTTGTCTGCACGGTATCGGCGCGCTGTACTTGCTCCAAGTGAATCATCGAGACGCCCGGGTGGGTGTCGCACTCAGCGCACGCCTGAACGCAGGCATTGCAACCGATGCACCGGCTTGGGTCTATGTAGAACTGCCGCTCACTCACAACGACTATGGTTGCACTCCGAGCAACCGCCCACCATGATATCCGTCATAAAGCCGGCAGCACCTGATTGAAGCTCGCTCTTAGGATCATTCCACATATGATCGATGTCATAGGAATCCAAGAAGCAATCAGTAAAGATTGACTCATGCCGATCCTTCTGGACCACTTCGACAAGAGCGACATCCATGTCAAACCGATTCTGGAGTTTCGAGCCAGGTACGAGCGGCGGTTAGATTCGGACTTTCAACCCGACCGGGGTGATAATCGAAGCAACCTGTTGCTCCGAGGTCGAGTCGGTCTGCAAATGAGTAGAGACGGTCTCACTGGCAGAATCGTGTACCAACATGCGACCTCTCTCAACTGGCTCCCTGCCGGAAACGGTATTGCGATCCGAAGCGATCTCCTTGAGGCCAACGTCAGCTTCAAAAGTGGAGGGACTACCTACACTCTCGGGCGGCAACGTTTCGGGCTGGGCAATCGAAGGCTCATCGGCGAACTTGAGTGGAACAATGTCGCCAACTCTTTCGAGGGCCTAAAGGTTGAAGACCGAACCTGGACCTTTTTACTGATGCGTACAGGCGTATTGCCAACTCCCTCGAAGGGTTTAGTTTTGTTGGGAGTCAGCTTCAAGAGGGCGTCCAACACGACCGCCCTCATCATCAAGGTTGATGACGCGAAGGGTGTAGAGCAGACTCGGTATACGCTTTCGACAGAGGGAACTCTCAAGCCCAGTGCGAAGTCGGCCTTGAGCTACCAAATCGCCGTTCAGGCGGGTCATCAGGATGGGAAAAACGTGCAAGCCTGGGCGGCAAATGGGAGATACGGGATCGATGTTGCACCAAAGGTAGAGGCGTACAGCGAACTTAACGTTGCCAGCGGCGGCAGTAGCAACCGAGTCAACGCCACTTTTGATCAGCTTTATCCCAGTGCGCATGATCGGCTTGGATTGATGGACACAACCGGGTGGAAGAACATTGTCTCCGCAACCGCCGGAGTGAAGTTCAAACCAAATGCCACTTCGTCGCTCCGGCTCAGTTACACCTGGCTTCAGCTTTACGACAAGCGTGACGCTTGGTATGGAGTAGGAGGAGGGATTAATTCCTTCGGCGCAACTCTTTATAGGGATCCAACCGGCAACTCCGGTCGCGATATTGGGCAAGAGTTCAGCCTGGATTACTCTTCGACGTTGGCCAATGGCTTCACCATGAGTGCTGGTGCTGGAGTCTTTCTTCCGGGCCGGTTTGTGAAGTCCTTTGGTGGGGGTAGATCGGGAAATCAGACATTCGGCTACTTCATGCTCGGTTGGAAATTCTGACCTAACGGACGGCTTCCAGCAACCGGTCCAGATCCTTTACGAGGATATGCCGCGCCTGGGTTTCAATCCACTCCTGCTTCTGCCAACGGCTCATGATGCGGATCGTGGACTCCACGGTCGTACCTGCGAGCTCAGCGATTTCTTGCCTCGTGAGGGGAACGTCCAACAAAAGCCCCTCTGGGAGCTCTCGCCCAAACGACCGTGTGAGCACGAGAAGCACGGCTGCCACGCGTTGCTCAACCGTCCCTACCGAGAGGTGTGCAATCAGGTCGAATGATTGTCTTAGCCGGTGTGTGGTGCGCTTGAACACCTGTTCTTTCAAAACGACATTTTTTTCATAGACCGGCAAAAAGCCTGCCTTCGGCACTTTGAGATACCAGGTTCCGGTGATCGCTTTGGCTGACTGCGGGCACCCTGTGCCATCGATGGCCCCTAACAAACCGAACACGTGCCCTGGCCCCATGATTTCGGTCGTTATCTCCTGATGGCTTGGTCCTACTGTAGTCATCTTGATGAACCCAGTTCCCACCACACCAAAAAAAGAGACGCTGCTACCGCTAAGCCAAATCGTCTCGCCCTTTTCGGCATGCGCCATGCGAGAATTCACCACAAGCTCGCCGACCTGATCATCTGTGAGGCCTCCAAGCAGCGTGCTGCTCAAGAAAACCTCCCGGCGCGACGGTGCTTCTGCTTGCTCAGACATGGAATGAGTTTGGCAGATTAGTCAAGCGCATATTCAGACCACATTGCCGCAATTGAGCTCATATCTTGTCTCTCCAAGGTCTCTCTAACGCGGTGGAAAACTGTGGACATTTAGGTTCAACGACGGACGAACGGCCTAGTTCGTTGAACCTAATAAATGTCAGTCCTAAGGAGTGAGTCGGGAGTTCGAATCTCCCCGGGGCCGCCAAGTTTTTGAATCTAAAAGTGTGGGAGTAGGGTTTGGTAGGAGGTGTTTGGTCTCTCAAAGGTCTCTCTACGACCACGGAGGGCGTCGCCTCTGACAGCTGTTGAGCGCTATTCAGAGGCGACAAGCTACTTTTCCTTTAGGACGCTGTATCCCGCTCGAACAGAGTGTACAGCGCAGGGAGCACAACGAGTGTCAATAGTGTTGCCGAGAGAATCCCGCCAATCACTACTGTTGCAAGCGGTCGCTGAACCTCAGCTCCGATGCCCGTGTTCAGCGCCATGGGAATAAACCCAAGCGCGGCTACGAGAGCGGTCATGAGAACCGGGCGCAATCGTTGTGACGCACCTGTTTTCACGGCTTCCAAGACCGACATACCCGACTCGCTCCTCAATCGATTGATCGCCGAAACCATCACCACTCCATTGAGAACCGCAACGCCAGATAGCGCAATGAAACCCACACCCGCCGTGATGCTGAAAGGCATTCCGCGAACAGCCAGGGCGATGATGCCACCAGTTACCGCAAGCGGCACGCCAGTGAAAATCAACGCAGCCTGCTTCATTGACCCAAAGGTCGAAAACAAGAGCACGAAGATGAGCCCCAGCGCAACCGGCACAACAATCGTCAGCCGTTGGGAGGCCCGCTGAAGGTTCTCAAACTGCCCACCCCAGGTCACGTAGTACCCTTCATCGAGTTTCAGATCGGACTTCACCTTGCGTTGTGCCTCTGCGATGAACGAGCCAAGGTCGCGACCCCGAACGTTGAGCGTAACGACGACTCGCCGCTTGCCCATTTCTCGCGAAATTTGGGCGGGAGCCACCCTGTCGCCAATCGTTGCCAAACTCGATAGAGGCACAGAACCGCCCGTGGGGGTCTCAACTCGCAGTGACTTGATCGCTTCTGGATCGTTGCGGATATCTTCGGGCAGTCGCACTGCAAGACCAAACCGACGATCTCCTTCCACAATCTGACCGACTTCTTCGCCTCCAAGAGCGACCGAGACGATGTGCTGGATATCCGCGATGCTAATTCCCAGCCGGGCAATAGCCTCCCGCTCAATGTCGATCTGGAACACCGGTACGTCATCGACTTGCTCGACTTCAATATCAGTCGCTCCCGGAATATCTTGCATCAGGGCTGCGATCTCGTCGGCTTTTGCCTTGAGCTCACCGAGGTTCTCGCCAAACACCTTGATGCCGACGTCCGCCTTTACACCGGATACGATCTCTGCAAACCGGAGTTCAATCGGCTGGCTGAAGTTGTAGCCCTGCCCGGGGACTTGCTGAATCTTGGATTGAAGCTCCGCGATGAGTTTCTCCTTGGTCATGCCTGGTCGCCACTCGGACTTGGGCTTGAGCGTTAGGAAGCTATCGCTCAAGCTCAGCGGCATCGGGTCGGTTGCGATCTCTGGGGTTCCAGTTCGGGTCACGACTGTCAGCACCTCCGGCACCTCCAAAACCTTCTTCTCATAGGCCGTAACGAGCTTGATCGTTTGCTCCATGTCAACCGTGCGAACACGAATCGGCTGAATGACAAGCGACCCTTCATCGAGCTTCGGGACAAACTCCGACCCGATCCGCGTGAATAGGAAGCCACATCCAACCAGGAGAACCGAAGCTGCTCCAATCACCCAAGCTCTGCGCTTGAGGGCAAAGGCGAGGGTTGGTGCGTAGAGCCTTTCGAAGAAACCGAGAAGCCGACTATGCTTCTCCTGAGTATCTCGGCTCAAGAAGAGCGAGCACAGCGTGGGAATCAGCGTGAGCGAGAGGATGAGTGCACCGACCAGCGCCAGAATGAACACAAGCGCCATAGGCCTGAACATCTTGCCCTCCACGCCTTCGAGCGCGAGAATTGGGATGAAGGTGGCGATAATGATCATCTCACCAAACTGCGTCACCTTTCGAACTTCAGAAGTCGCCTGCTTGATAACTTCCGCATGCTCTTCTTTCGTGAGCGTTCGCCCAAGCATCGCCCGAGCTTCCGAGAGCCTCCGAACGCAGTTTTCAACCATGATCACCGCGCCATCGACAATGATTCCAAAGTCAATCGCGCCAAGGCTCATGAGGTTGCCACTGATCCCAAACTGCTTCATTCCCAGGACGGCGAACAGCATGGCGAGCGGGATGGCAATGGCGGCAATGATTGCTCCTCGGAAGTTTCCAAGCAGAACAACGAGAACGATGATGACGAGAGCCGCCCCTTCCAGCAGGCTCTTTTCAACGGTGTGCAAGACTTCGCCGACGAATTCAGCCCGGTCGTAAGTGGTTGTTAGCGTAACGTCTTTCGGGAGTTGACCCTTGATCTGGTCGATCCGCTCGTTGACGGCGTTGGCAACGGTTTGACCATTCGCACCCTTGAGCATCATCACGATGACCATAAGGCTCTCCTTGCCGTCCTTCGTCGAGATCCCGGTCAATACCGGAACTCCCAGTTCCACGCTTGCCACATCGCGGATCAAAACGGGAACCCCATCCTCTGACTTGACCACAATCTGCTCGATGTCGGACGTGGTTTGGGCTAGGCCGACGCTTCGGATGAGTACTCGCTCACCGTTGCGTTCGAGGAGACCCCCTCCAGCGTTCTCGTTATTGTTCTGAAGCGCGGCAACCACGTCATCAACCGAGACGCTCCTTGCAAGCATCGCTTGGGGTGAGACGATCACTTGGTATTGCTTCACACTGCCATCAGTGGCGTTCACTTCGGCTACTCCAGGAACGGTTCGTAGCTGAGGAGCGATGACCCAGTCTTGAAGCTCGCGTAGCTGAGCAGGTGTCCGATCAGGACTCTCAATCGCATACATGTAGATATCGCCAAGCCCAGTCGAAACCGGTCCCATTGTTGGCGAACCCACACCGTCAGGCAGTTCATCCTTCACTCCATTGAGGCGTTCGGAGACAAGCTGACGGGCAAAGTAGATGTCCTTATCATCGCGAAACACCACGTTGACTTGGGAGAGACCGAATTGGCTCAGGCTTCGTACCTGCTCGACTCCCGGAATCCCACCCATCGCGGTTTCAATTGGAAAGGTAACCAGCTTTTCGACTTCCTCGGGGCTCATTCCCCCCGTTTCGGTGTTGATCGAAATCTGGTTGGTCGTTATATCGGGGACGGCATCGAGATTGACTTGCGGCCAAGCCAGAATGCCGAGAACGACAAGCAAGATCGCTCCAAGCACGACGACGAATCGTTGCCTCAGACTGAATTCAAGTGCACGTTCAAGCATTAGTGTTCGTGCCCCTTGAGCTCAGATTTCTTCTGCTCGCTGGTCAGGATAAACGCGCCTTTCGAGGCGATTGTCTCGCCTTCCTCAATTCCGGACAGAACCACAACGCGACTTCCGTCTTGCTCTCCTAGCACCACCTCATGCTTTTCGAAGGCTTCGCCATGCTTCGCAAAGACAAAGGACTTGCCCCCTTCCATGACCAGAGCCGACTTCGGGATCACGAGCTTTGTGGTCGGTTGGCCTACGCCAATGAAGACCTTGGCAAACATATCAGGCTTCAGAAGCCCATTTGATTCGGTCACAAGGCACTGAACTGGGATTGAACGCGTTTTCGGGTCAACTCTAGTACCGACCACTTGAATGATTGCCTTAAACTCGCGGTTGGGGAGCGAGGCCACGGAGAGTCTTGCCATCGCTCCTTTGCGAACTTTCTCAATTTCTGACTCAGGAACATTCGCGGTTACCCAAACCGAGCGGAGGTTCTCGACTTCCAAAAGCACTTGGGTTCGATCAACCGCTTGCCCCCTCGTGACATCAAGATGCGTGATGACGCCGGAGATGGGCGCTACCAACGAAACTCGGCCCACCGACGCTCCACCGCTTCCAGAATTGGAGCGGTAGACCGCCTGAGCATTGCTGATCGCCCGGTTGGCATTCGCAAGCGAAGACTCCGCTGCCCGAACTCTGAGCCTTGCTCGTTCGAGTTCTAGCTCACTGGATTTCACCTCGGCTTCGGCGGATTGAAGTTCCTTAGCGTTGAGAAGGCCCCGAGCGGCGATGTTCCTTTCGCGTTCATAGGTTGCCTTTGCCGCTTCGATCCGCACCTTAGCTCGATCCAGTTTGATCTGGTCCTGCTGAAGTTCAAGCCGTGCGGCTTCCAGTTCCGATTTCGAAACAATGCCGTCGCGAAAGAGATTCTCTAGCCTGCGCACTTGCTCGGCGTGACTGGCCTGCTCCTTCTGAATGCTGAGGAGCTCGCTCTGTGCATCGTTCAATTCGCTCTGCGCCTGCTGGACGGGAGCTTGGCTGAATGCACCGGCCTGCGCCAACTGCCGCTGACGAGTAAGGTTCGTTTTTGCCGCGCTCAGTTTTGCCTGCGACAACTGAACTTCAGATCGAGTTTGCTCAACGTCTGACTTTGCGGCATCCCTAAGCCGAGTCGCATCGGCAATCGCTGACCAAGCCTGGGAGAGTTCGGGGGACTCGATGGTCGCGAGTGTTTGGCCCTGACGCACGGTGTCGCCTAGCCGCGCCGAAATCGAGACAACTCTTCCCGCAACTGGTGGGGTGACGACCGCTTTTCCCTTATCAGTACTGGAGACGGTTCCGGGCACTTGAAGGATCGGCTGGAACGGCTCCATCCGAACGGCCATGGTTTCGATTCCTGCGATTGCTTTCGCTTCGTCGCTCAGTGTGACTTCATTTTCGGAGTGCCCCTCCTCTTCGTGTCCGTGCTCGTCGGTCTTTGCTGCTTCCGCCTCATGACCGTGTTCGTCAACCTTGGGAGGTTCACTCTTACTTCCACAACCCGACAACAGCAACAGCGCGAGTAGGTAAAGCGTGAACTTCTTCACTTGAGCACCTCGACTAGGTAGCCAGAGGCCTCGTACTGCTTGATCACCGCGAAAGCAAGCTGCTGCCTGGCTTCCACGAGTTCCTGCTCTACCTCTCGAAGCGCCCTGGTCGCTTCAAGAACGTCCACCTGCGTTCCAAATCCCTCCGCAAATCCCTTCTGGGACTTCACCACGAGGTCCTTTGCGGACACAAGAATCGCCTCGTAGCTCTTGATTCGCACCTGTCGAGACTCTAACTCGATCTGGACAGCGGCAAGTTCTTGCTCGGCCCGAGCGGTAGCATCCGACAGTGCCTTGGCTGCTGCTTCAGCCCTGAGGTTGGCGGCCCTAACCTCATTTCGTGCTCGGCCGTGGTCCCACAGATTCCATGAGAATTGCGCCCTCCCCACGAAGTAGCCTCGGTCGTTTGACCACGGTGACCGAACGACTTGAAGGCTAAACTCAGGTCGAGAGGTTGCCTTGGCGAACCCTGCTTCCGCCGACGCCTTGGCCACCTCGGCTCTGATTTCTAGAATGTCAGGACGATCCATGATGCTCGGGCTCGCGACGGGCTCTATGGCGGCATCCGGGACGACGCTAAGTTCGCCTTGAGGAACAGCGAGTAGGCTTGCCAGCCTTGTCATCGCAGCTTGGTAGTCGGCGTCTTTGAGTTCCCTTGTCTGCTTTGCTCGCTCAAACTCGATAGTCGCCCTTGTCACCTGAAGCTCTGCCACCTTTCCCTCATCAAATCGCCGCTTGGTGGCGTTGAGGAGTCCCTCAGCGACTTCGAGCAGTTCGGTTGCAACTTCCCGCTGGTGGCTGGCAGATACGGCAATGGCAAACGCGGTGAGCACCTCTGATTGGAGTAATCCAGCCTCTTTCCGGTATCTGGCGAGTGCAAGCTGTACGTTAGCTTCGCCAACCCGACCGGAAGCACGTCTTCTGCCAAAGATGTCGATTTCTTGAGTGAGAGCTAGGTCTTGGTCTGTCGCTCCTACTTCGCTTCGCGAACTTGCCCCTGCGGCGAGGTTTAGCGGCGGAAGTGCGCTCAATGCCCGCGCAGAAAGGCGAGCTTCTTCAACTCCGAGTCGAGATGCCGCAAGGCTGGGACGGTTTTGAGACGCCAGTTTGAGGGCGTCAGTGGCTGAGATTTGAGTTTGTGCTTGGCAAAATGCTGATGCCAGCAATACGTGAATGATGAGTGTTCTCTTCAATGGATGCTCCAATGCGTTTCAGGGCTGGAGCAGAGAGCGAGCGGCTACGCCAAAGACTCGACCTTGCGTCCAGCAGACGGCTGAACGAAAAGGAGAGCAGGGGGCCCGCGGGATAAATGAACAAGGGGTGGTCCGGTCGCCGGAGCCCCGCTATCAAATGGAAACGACTTCCACGGGACGCCGCCATCCATGACCTCCGGCATAGCCAGAGGCTCGGGGAGAATTGCGAAATCGAACGCAAACTGCTGGCTGGGCGCGGAAGTTTCAAAAGCCTTTGGCGTCTCGCATTCTCGAATTTCACAGCAGTCATGGCAGTCGCCATGTGGCTGATCAATTTCAGCCTCACCCGCACCGTGATCGTCGATGACCAAGCACTCTCGGCAAACTTCGCCAGAGTCACGCACGTAAATTGATTCGCAGAAGTGGAACTGGGTCAGCACAAGTACCAGAGCAAGCAATGCTCGCCCTGCCACCGATTTCACCGCGCCGAAAACTTCCACGTTCCGTCAGTATGACGTAAACCAAGTTTCAAAAGTGCCAGGACACTGCAGCACTGGACGCGCCAGTCGCGGAGAAAGCGAACTCTTCGGAGTTCCCGAAGAGTTCAATGAAGCTGGCTGAGACGCGGAGTTTTTGGTCTCTCCAAGGTCTCTCCAACGCGGTGGAAAACGGCGGTCATCTAGGTTCAACGGCGGACGAACGCTTAGCCTCTTTGAACCTAGAAAATGTCAGTCCTAAGGAGTGAGTCGGGAGTTCGAATCTCTCCGGGGCCGCCATGATTCTGTGATTATTTGTTAGACTGGAAAAGTGAAGTTGCGCTACCTCCTTTTCGGGCTCTTCGCTCTGTTGCCATTTAAAAGTGAACTTGTGCAAGTTCACCACGAGGCGAGCCCGGATTGTGCTCTACAGTACATTAGCGAGAGCACTGTACCGGTCAATCACTTACTCCAGGTAGCAACCTGCATCAATCTGACATCTTGGGCACGAATCATTGGACATGATTTCGATCTGCAAGGCAGACTTTCGATCCTAGCCTACGAGACACCTCACGTGCCAATTCTGGAATGGCTCCAAAGTGTCCAACGAATCATTTATGGCTAGGACAACTCTTTTGGCAAAGT
>JAFDWR010000002.1:372555-373767 GCA_018268355.1 Armatimonadota bacterium
TCCCACACCATCAAGAGGCTGTCACGAGTTCCGAGGAGCTCCTTTCGGTCGTAGTCGATCCTGATGTCAGAACACTCGCATCAAACATCATTCGAGCACAGGAAGCAGAGATTACGGAGATGAAAACTTGGTACGCTCAGTGGTACGAAGCCGAATACCGCGACGATGGGAAATACAAGGCGATGATGCGACCACTACAGAACTTGAGTCCGAAGGATGCTGAAGCACGCTTCGTCGCAGACATGATTGGACACCACGAGCATGCGGTTCTCATGGCCCGAGAGCTGGCGACGTTTGCGAAGCGACCCGAGCTTCGCACCTTGGCCGCGAACATAATCCGAGATCAAGAAGCCGAGATCAGAACGTTGACCTCGTGGCTTCAGAGCAAGTACGGGCAGACACCGAATGCGGTAGATCACTCAATGCACTAGGATACATCTGACTCAGAACGCCAGAATCGGAATCTGTGCGCGGCTCCGATTTTGATGGCGGGAACTTTTTCCGGGTAAGTTCTGTTCTGCTGAGTATGCGAAGCAAGGGAGCACTGATTCAAATTGTCGTTGCTCTGGTACTGGCTCTGGCCCAAGTGCCCTCCAGTGCGCTTGCTGGAATTTTTCTGAAGCATTCAGATTGCGACATGCCGTGCTGTCGAACGCAGGTCTCACCTATTGATTCAAGCGTCCAGAGCTGTCATATCCAAGCAACTCCGGGGCCGGAGCCGTGTGGCTCACATACGGCGTCAGAAAACGGATCGTTCTCCGCAAAGAAAAGCTCCTGCGATTGCAGCATTTCGGCTCCGTCGGAAAATCGCGGTTCACCAGTTGCAATTGCTTCGACATCCTCGCAATCTTCTTTCCTACCCTTCGCGGCGTTACTGCCGCCAGAACTGATTTCTCTCGCGCCTCAGCTTTCTTCACTGCGCCAGCCCGGCATACGTGGAACTGACTCAGGGCCACCTGCTCAGAGACCGCATTGCGTCTGGTTGGGGCGTGCCCCGCCTGTGTTACTTGCTTAGTCGAGCCCGCTGAACTTGATTTCAGCGTGGCTGTTCGTCGTTTGACGCAAGTCTCATCTCAGAAACACAGGAAAACCAATGATTACCATCATCGCCTTGTCGGCGGTGCTGCTCGGTCAGGCACAATCACTCAAGTGCCCGGTCATGGGCGGTGCTGTCGCATCAAATACAACATTCGTCGAGTATCAAGGAGCCCA
>JAFDWR010000003.1 GCA_018268355.1 Armatimonadota bacterium
CGTGGTGAAGGGGCCGTTCTCTTTATGTCAGGCGATGCATTCACAAAGAGAGCAGGGCAACCCTAACGGGTCGCCCTGCTCTCTTTCTTTCTCTCGGTGGCTAGGTTAGGCGATGGTGACGTCGTCGCAGAGATACACGTCTTGGATCGTCTGGAGGAGCTTCGCTCCCTCCGCCATCGGTCGCTGGAACGCCTTTCGACCCGAGATCAGGCCCATGCCGCCGGCTCGCTTGTTGATAACCGCCGTTCGGACCGCATCAGCGAAGTCGTTATCGCCGGAGGCGCCGCCCGAGTTGATGAGTCCTTGTCGACCCATGTAGCAGTTCGCCACCTGATAGCGGGTGAGATCAATCGGGTGGTCGCTCGTGAGTTCGGTGTAGACGCGGTTATCGGTCTTTCCGTAATCACCCGCCTCGCCCTTCAGCGCCTTATAGCCGCCGTTGTTCTCCGGCATCTTCTGCTTGATAATGTCGGCTTCAAGCGTGACGCCAAGGTGGTTGGCCTGGCCGCTCAAGTCGGCGGAAAGGTGGTAGTCCTTGTCCATCTTGAAGGCTGGATTGCGCAGGTAGCACCAGAGGATGGTCGCCATGCCGAGCTCGTGCGCATGGGCAAAGGCCTGGGTCACTTCTTGGATCTGTCGCGTCGATTCATCGCTGCCAAAGTAGATCGTCGCGCCCACTGCGACTGCGCCCATGTCCCACGCCTGTTGGACTTCGGTGAACATGACCTGGTCGAACTTGTTCGGGTAGGTCATCAGCTCGTTGTGGTTGATCTTCACGATGAACGGAATCTTGTGGGCGTACTTTCGAGCCACTGCGCCAAGGCCGCCGTAGGTCGAGGCCACCGCATTGCAGCCGCCCTCAATGGCGAGCTTCACGATGTTCTCGGGGTCGAAGTAAGCGGGGTTCTTGGCAAAGCTCGCGCCCGCCGAGTGCTCGATGCCCTGGTCAACCGGAAGGATGCTCAGAAAGCCGGTGTTGGCGAGTCGACCCGTTCCAAAGAGCTGCTGCATGGCGCAGGCCACGCGAACGTTGCGATCGGACACGGCGACAATTCGGTCCACGAAGTCGGGACCAGGGAGGTGGAGATTTGCCTTCGGAATCGTCGTTGATACGTGGCCAAGCAAGGTCTCAGCGTCGGCACCGAGTGCCTGCTGAATCGAACTAAAGACGTCTGCGCCCATCCTTCCATTGTGCCCCAAATGGGCCGGTTAGATGAGGGAGACGCAGGCTCGCACCCTCGCCTCACGGAGCAGCCACTGGGTTGCTGCAGGCGTGAAGCCAAGCGCAAGGAGGTAGATGATCAGCCAGCGCGGATCGACGGACGGCCGACCTTCCTTCGCCTCAATGCGGAAGCCCTGTTCAAGCTCGATCAGCAATAGATCCAGCTCAAGTTGGCTAGGCAATTGGGCGACCACCCTCGGGTCTGCCACCACGAACGACTCCACCCTTACACTTTAGCTAGGCTCGGGGCAGCTTGGCACTGGGTTGATTACGGGGTTCGCTTATGCTCGTACTTCGCCTCGGACCAGTCCCACACCGTTCCCTTGGCATTCAGGGCGTCCCAAACCGCGCGGAGCAATGCGGCGGCCGACTTGTCGAACCCGGCACCCTTTTCCACCGCAGGGAGCTCGACCCCACGAATGACGATCGCCCGATTGCGGGTGATGCCGGTCGGACTTTCGGGCAGGATGCCGAGCCGCTTCGACCAGTTGCCCTCGAAGCTCATCTCGCCCATCCGCTCGTTTGGCCAGACCAGGTTGGCAACGCCATCCGCCTCGTCTTGGTCCAAGAGGAGCATCGAACCGGGACCATCGCCTTGGACAAGCAGGCGCACCACGTCTTCCGACTCCATCGTCGCCTTCGCGCGGAGCCGAAGTGAGCCGGTGGGACGGTTGAGGTCCATGAACGACCACAGCTTTTCGGTGAGCCACATCCGCTCTAGATAGGCCGGGAAACCGCCTTGCTTGAACAGCTCCTCGGGGGTTTTGGCCTTGAACTGTCGGGCGAGGATCGCTCCGTTTTGGGTGCCTGCTCCTTCGGCACGTGTGACCTCGTCGCCAATGACCCGAGCCATAAACTGTCGCTGCTCTTCGTCGATGTAGATCCGTCGATCAGGCAGGGCGCCACCCTCGGGGACGATGACCACCTCGGCAAAGCTGGTCTTCAGGAGGGCAGCCACGCGCTCGGTGTACTTCTTGAGAAGCGCGGCCCGGCGACCGGGGTTTGCCACGTCGTCGTCGGCCTCAATCGTGACGCGAAACTGCCTTTGGACCCGTTCGATCTCGCGGATCACGGGCTTGACTTCGGGGGCGGGCTCGGGAGGCGGATCCGATTCGCCGAGGCCAAAAATGGGTGCATCGTAGTCACCTTGGAGTGCCTCCATCGACGGCACTGGCCGCGTCTTCGGCATGTAGGTGGGGTCGCGCCGCCACGCCAAGTGGATGACCCGCATGAGGTCGCTGTAGCGGGGCGTGGCCTTGCGGAGTTGCAGAAGCGCCTGGGCGACGAAGTTCTCGGTGAACGGACTGCGCCACTTGTCGCTGGCAAAATCGACCCGCCATTCGAAGGCATTGCCGGTCGTATCGGTCGCCGAAAGGCAAAGGCCGGGACCTTTCCAAAGGTCGGCTCGGGGGCTGCCTTTGCGGGGTTGGCACTTCGGAGAATTCTGATAGAAGCGGTTCTCGCGTGAGCCGGTGACGCCGGTGGAATAGCTCGCGTCGAGAAGGATCACCGGGGTCGCGTTTTTCTTTTTGATCGAGTCTGCCCAGGCCTCGAGGTCGCTCATCTTGAGGTCGTTGTCGCTGGTGTCGGCGGCACCGTCAAAGGGCACGAGGGTGGGCTGCAAGTTCTTGCCGCCCGCTCCTTTCGAGTCGATGGACCCGCGACCCGTGAAGTAGAACAGCACTTGGTCGCCGTCGGTCGCCTTGCCGGCAAGCTCTTTCAGAGCGCCCATGATCTTCTCGCGGGTGGCGTTGGTCTCCGAAATCTGCTTAACGTCGAAGCTCAGCTGACCCAGAAGGAGCCGCAACCAGCCAATATCGTTGCTGGCCGATCGCAGCTTGTTAAAAACGGGCTTGGCCTTGTCAAACGAGTAGCCATTCACGCCGACGACGAGCGCAATCCGCTTGGGCGACGCCATGCTGAGCGCGCTCAGGCCAACCACGGCGAGCGAGATCCACTTTCTCATCGCTTGGCTCCGTAGATGACGCGGAACGCCCAATCCTTGATGTCGCCGGGGCTAATCGAGGCATACCAGCGACCCTTTGAGGACCCTCGGTTCGCGTACTTGTAGATGTTCGCGTACTTCACGCTGAGATCGTAAATGGTGACCCCTTGGCTGCCGCAGGCGTGGATCATCGCGTGCTTCTGGTAGCCGAACTGGCGGGTCGTGATCGAGCCGAGATAGACGCCGATATGGTGGTCGCTCTTATTTGGCCCCGAGGGTCGGTTTTGCATGATGATGCGGTCGCCTGGCTTGAGGTTGTCGAACGGGTTGGAGGTCGAGAACGTCCCTTGTCCGCGATCACCGACGTGGTAGGAAACCTGCTTCCAGCCCGTTAGCTCGCCATACTGCTCCATCTCGTGGACCGGCGGCGAAGGCGTCCGCTCGCCGACGCGCGAGTACACCTGGGCGACAAAGTGGCTGCAGTCGATGCCTCGGCTCGGGTCGTTGCCGCCCCACTTGTAGGGCGTGCCGAGGTACTTCATGCCCTCTTTGGCGAACTTGCTCGGGTCACCGGTGTATTGGATGTTGGTCGGCACCGGTGCGCGGCCACGACTCTCGACCTTGATGCCCTGGGGAGCACGAATGGAGCTTTCGGGGACATAGCCTTCGACGTCGCGATAGCTGATCTTCAGGAGCCCGAGTTGGGCCACCCGGCCCATCACCACGACGCTCGACCGCGCGGGAATGGTGGTCACCACTTCGGCGTCGGGCTTGGTGAACTTCCGCAGGGGGATGTCGGCCTTAGTGAGGCCGCGGCCGGTCGCTCGCTCGTACACCACTGCCTGCTTCTTTTGCGGCTCTTCCTTCGGGTCATTGAGGAGGAGGACGACGTTGACCAGGTCGCCGGGG
Source organism: Armatimonadota bacterium (assembly GCA_018268355.1). Classification (GTDB taxonomy): domain Bacteria; phylum Armatimonadota; class Fimbriimonadia; order Fimbriimonadales; family Fimbriimonadaceae; genus JAFDWR01. The sequence goes on from JAFDWR010000003.1 coordinate 4,077, forward strand.
TCCAGTTCCGCGCCCTGTGGTACGTCGGGATTCGCGGCATAGAAGAAGTCCTTGGTCGCCCCCCACTCCTTCACGAGCTTGTCGACGGTGTCGCCGGGCTGGATAACGTGGAGGCCCACTACCTTGAACTTCGGGTTGAATTGCCTCTCGAGAACGTCGTCGTTGAAGCCGTTGATGACAATGACCTTTCGGCCTGCGGGGACCTTTCGCGTCTTGTCGAGGTTGTTGATCGCGGCGAGGAGGTCGGGCGACATGTCCTTTTCCTTCGCGATGCTCTCGACCGTCCGCTCGGTCTTCACGAGGAAAGGCGCGTAGCTGATTGGGGAATCAGTGACCCGCTGGCGAACGCCTGCGACGGACCACTCGTCATCGCCGAGCTTGCCCGCCTTGATCGCTTCGAGGACGTCGCCTTCGAAGGGCTTTTCGGTGTAGATCGAGACGTAGTAGCTGAACGGCGGCAGCTTGCCGGTGAAGGTGGTCTCGCCGATCGCGGACTCGACGTCGGTCACTGCCCGCGAGACCGGTTGATCCCCAGCGGTGGGGTTGAGCGTGCTGACGTTGCCGCCCGCGAGGTCCTTGCCGAGCATGGGAACGGCCGCGCCGCCTTCAAACTTGTAGATCTGGGCGAAGCCCGCCTTGGGGCCCCGTGCGGAAAGCAACAGGGTGCTCGCAGGTGGCGTCACGGCGAGGATCGGCTGGAGGCCGGCGTTGCGTTGGAGGGCATCCTGCTGCAGGTCGAGGCTCAGCCCGAGCTTGCGCCGCCAATAGCGGGGCGTGAAGAGGTTGAGAGTGTCACCGACAACGTCGCTGCTGACGCCGACAAGCTCGTTGAGCGAGTCGACGTCGATCATCGCGGTCTTCACCTTCTTGACCGTCATCCAGCGGGGCGGCTCTTCGAGGTCCACTTCTCGCAGCACTTGGCCACTGGCGAGGTCGAGAATTTTGGCAGTGGCGTTGCCGTCAACCTTAATCGGGACCTTGATCCAAGGCTTGCCGTTGTAGCTCACGGTCAGTTCGTCACCTTGAATGGTTGTCGTCGCCGCTCCCCCGCTCACGGCGGTGAAGACGCCGGTGACGTTCACCATGTAGGTGTTCTGATAAAGGAAGACGCCGCGAAAGCTCGTCGAGGCATCGTCGACCGCGACCTTCATATTGGGCAACGGTTGACTCGCTGCAATCACGCTCAGCGCGAGCACGGCAAGAGAAAGGCGGGTTCTCACTTGCGTTTTCCTCCTTCAACGGTCTTGGAAAAGTGGTTTGGGAAGGCGTCTTCGACGATCCATCGGTTGACCATGAGAAGCTTTTCGCCGGTCGGCGATTGGGCGATCGCTTCCTTGGTCTCCTTGGAGAGCTTCGAGGTGTCAAATCCGGGCAAGGTGCTCAGGAGGATGCTTCGCTGGAGGTTTGAGTTGATCCACGTGAGGAACTTCGCCTGGAGCCGAGGCGATGCTCCTTCGGACTGGAAGTCTTCTGCCATCGACTCGAAACGGCTGACCGTCGCCAGCCAGGCGAGGTTCGGCCCTTTGCCGGTGATCAAGCTGTTCATGAGGACGTCGAGATCCTTCACCTTTTGACCACCGAGCAGCCGGTTCCCGACGCTGAAGCTCATCCGTCGGGTGAAGAAGTCGCCCCGCTGGAGCAGGCGATCAAGCGGCGACTCCTCGAAGCCCTTGCCGACATTGCCGGAAAGGGCGTCGATCACGGACTGGGCACTGGCACGGTCGGGGAAGAACAGTGCCTGAAGATGGTCCTCGCCGAACTCATCGAACATCATCAGCGAGCCGTTCAGCGGCAGGTCCATGATGTCGGTCACGCTCGCCTTGTCGAGGTCGCCATCGCGCGGGAAGACCACCGAGTTCTTGCCGGCGATGCTGCCGAGGACCACGATGTAGCCCGGTCGGTCGACCTTGAACTTCAGGCGGATGCGTTCGCCGACTTGGAAGGTCGACTTGGCGGGTTCGACGGTCATGACGAAGGCCTTGTCGTCGCTACGGTCGGTGGCAAAGAGGTCGCTGACGTTCTTCGGCGGTGCGCTCGGCACCGGCTTGAGGGTGAACGCGGCGAATCCAAGGGCGTTCTCGGGCTTCAGCGTCGGATACTGTTGGTCACGCGAGCCTTGGAGCAGGGCCGTCATGCGCCGCCGGACGGCCTTGATGATGTCGCCCCAGCTACCGCCTGCCTTGAGCTCGGAGAGGAGCGAATGGGTGAAGACGCCGCGCCGAACGCCGTCCACCTCGGTCTCGAGGGCGGGCTCGTTGTACTGCGAAGCGGTGAGATAGACGATCTTGGCGTCGGCATCGAAGGGGTTCTTCGACTCCAGCCCCGCGCTCGGCTCGTTGTCATCGAGGACAACGCCGCTGCGAGGTTCATAGACGCGCGGAGTGGCCGTGCTCGCCCCGCCCTTCTCGCGGATCATCGCGCCGGAAAAGCAGCTGTCGAGGATGACGGTCCGGGAGCTGGCCTTCTCCGAGGCCCGCAGGATGTTGTTGCGAAGCTCCTTGGGGTTGATGAAATTGGTGCCGTCGGGCTGGGCGTCGATGGGCAGAATGCCGATCGGGTTCTTGCAGCCGTGACCGGCGAAGTAGAAGACGAACTTATCGCCTTGCTTGAGGTCCTTCCCCGCCGCCGCGATCGCCTTGAGGATCGCCGCCTTTTTGCCGGATGGGCCGATCAAAGACCGCACGTTGAATCCCATCGAGGTGAGGAGTTCGGCCGTTTTTCGGGCGTCGAGTTCGCTCGCCTTGAGCTTGGGGATGCCCGCCCCGTAGTCCTGGACGCCGATGACAACCGCTTGGTCCTTCGCGAGGGCGGCAAGCGCACAGGTTGAGGCCCCGACCACGAAGATCGCTCGCGTCCATCGGGTCCATCCTCGGCTTGTCATCTGCTTCTAGTACGGCCCATTGCATTCATTAATGCAACCAATCCATTGGCGGATTTTGTGGGCAGTTGTATCCCCTCGTCGTAGAACTGACGCGCGAGCGTCTTGTCGCGGGTCTTGTAATATTCGACGGCAAGAACAAAGGGGAGGACGAGGTCGCCATCCCCAGCGTTCTTCGCGGTCTCGCAAGCGGTGCTGAACGCCTCATCGGGAGTGCCGCCGTTCGACTCCTTCACCGCTTCGGCGGTTTTTGCAAAGACGATCGCGCGGGCCTGTCCCGAGGCTCTCGCCTGCTGAATGGCTGCGCGAAGATACCTGTTGCCTTCTGCCATATTGCCGCTCTTGAAGTTGCCAATCGCGGCAAGGGCGAGCAGTTCGGGATCATTGCCGGCGCTCGTTCCAAGCTGGGCAGCGGGCCCGTAGTTACCTTTCAGGTAGATCGCGTTCACGGCCTCCTGCGCTTGCGCACTAGCTCCGCCCCCGCTTGATCCGCCGCTATTGTTGCTTTCGCCACCAGGACCACCGCCATTGTCGCCGCCAGTGTTGCCTTCGCCTCCCGGTCCACCGCCGGGACCACCACCGGGACCGCCTCCGGGTCCTCCACCTGGGCCACCCGCGATTTCACCGCCACCAACCGTGCCACCGGTGGGCTGAACGTAGGTGGGGTTGACCACTTGAACCTGAGTCGAACCAAGCTCGTTGCCGTCCTTGTCCTTCACGGTCACCGCGACGGATTGCGACGGCATCGTGCTCGGGATCGAGAACGAGGCAGGGATCGTCGCCCGGATGCGGTCGTCAGTGACCTCCTTGAAGTCCTCCTTCTTGATGTCGAGGCTCGCTCCAAACTGCAAGATGGCGACGTCCTTTGCGCGGCCATTGATGAGCAGAGTGACTTCCCGCTTGCCGAGGTCGGCCTCTGCCTTCACGTCGGCCTTCGCGACCGTCACCGGTGCCTTCCCCACCGTGACGAGGCCACTCGCCGCAGGCTTGTTGGGATAGAGGCCCGCCATGTAGCTCAGAAGGAACGCCTTTCGGGCCGCGACGAGCTTGATCTTTCGATCCTGGATGCCCTTCAGCGAGATATAGAAGACCTGATTCTTGTCGCGGTCGCCCTTGGCCTTGACTTCGGTCTCAGCGAGGGTTTGCTCGCCCTTCTCGTCCTTGATCAGCACCTTGGTGCCGAGGATGGAGCCCTTGGGTCCGCCTTCCGCCCGCACTTCAAAGACCTCTTGGTCGTTTTGCGCCGAGTTCTTCACCGGATAAACGCCCGACTGGCTGATCATGTTGCCGACCATGAAGTCGACAAGGTGCACCAGGGCGATCAGGCCGATCACGAGAATGATGAGGCCCTTGAGGTTGTTCACCAACGCCTTCGCGCAGCCTTCGGCGGTCACCGGAATCGGCGGATGGTAGGCAATCGAGCCATCCACCGCAGGCTTTTGAGCTTCGCGTTGTTCCGGTTCCTTGGCCTGAACCGCGTTGCGGTGCTCAGAGCTTCCGGGTGCCTGCAAGCTTGCGAGCGGCAACGCGGGGATGCTCGGCGCGTCGATTCGGCGCGCGGTCACTGGGATCGGAATCTTCGTCTCGCTTCCACGGATGTTCCGCTGCTTCGCCATCGCCCGCATCGGGACCGAGAGCGATGAAGGATGCTGGAAATCCTCGGCAGGCGGAATCGAAAGTCGAACCGTGTCGAGTCCCTCGACAATGAGGTTCGGCGGTCGGCCGAGTTCGAGTTCCACGTACAGCCAATCGTTGCTGAGGTTGTCAACAAAGCACTCGAACGACTTCCGGCGGCGGAAGAATCCGGTCCGCTGGACCTCGGGCTCAATCCGCATCGACCACTGGTGGAACGGGCGAATCAGCACGGTGGCATCGAGCCGCTGAAGCGTGTCATCGCGCCAACCGCCGCCTTGGGCGTTCGGGATCGCGACCTGGACGACCACGGAGACATCGTAGGCCCCGGCGCGTGCCTCGGGCGAGCGCGGGACCTGGACGTTGACCACGACCTTTCGCGTTTGGCCCTTCGGCACAAAGATCTGGACCCACGATGCATTCGGACCGTAGATGTCCTCCTGGTTTTGGGGCGCAGCGACATCGGGCGGGAGCGCGACAAAGCTCGTCCAATCGTTTCTCCATCGGGGGTTCTTGCACTCGATGGAAACGCGATAGGCGTTGTTCTGGTCGGTCTCGTTGGTGATCGAAAGGACGGCCCGACCTTGGCCGACCCAGCCTCGATCGGGAGGCGTCGTCGGCGACCCACCGGGGGCCACGTTGATTTCACTTTGAAGAAGTTCGATCATGGCTTGAGGGTCCTCGGGAATTCGGCGTGCTTGGAGAGCAGGCCACCCAGGTCAGTGCCTTGTTGCAGGTCGACGATGGACCACGTTCCGCCCTGCTTTCGAATCAGGATGACGACGGGTCCACCGAAGTTGGCTTCGCCTTGCATCGGTTGGCCGGAGATCGTTCCGAACTCGCCTGCCACTCGAATGATGGTCGTCGAGGCGAACACGACCTTCTGGCTCGCGCCGATCATCGTCTTCACCTTCTCGCGGATGGGATCAAAGATCGCCTTTCGCTCAGGGGCGGCGGTGACCGTCTTCGCGGCGGGGTCCGTCCTTGGCGTTGGCGGTGTTGTCGGAGTCGGGCTCGGCGGAGTCGTCGGCTTCGGTGTTGGCGACGGCGTGGGTTGCGGCGTCGGTGCAGGACCGCCGGTGCCGCTCAGCCGCAGGATGACCACCGGGTAGTTGGCATCTGTCGTCGCGAAGATCCACGAATCCGAGTCCTTCGAGGTCTGACCCGAGATCTTGGGGAATTCCGCACTGCCGTTATTCAGCGAGATCTCGCTGAGGTTCTGGATGTTGTCCACCTTGAAGTCGCTTGGGCGCTGGATCGTGTAGATCTTCACGAAGCTCGATTGGGCCGCTGTCGTCGTGTTCTTAAGCTTCAGGCTGAGCATGCCGCTCGCCGGCACCTTCAAGTTAAAGACCTTGGCCGGTCTCGATTCGCCGTTGGCATCGCGATAGGCTTCGTCTGCCCCCGCCGAAATCGGTTGATCCGATTCGTTGGTGATCACGAAGGCTCCCTTCGTTCGGATCGGGACGAACTTCACCGAGATCGGGTTGCCGCCACCGAGGAAGGAGCGAACCGTGTAGGTCGCCGCCGACTCATTGCCATAGCTGCTGGCGGGAACGTCAACGGTGTCGGTGTATTCGCCTCGCTTGCCATTGAGCGGGGTCGTGTTGCCGTTTTGCGTCCTCGACCCCTTGATGATGCCGAACATCGGCGCTTGGTAAGTCAGCTGGACCGGCATCGAAGCACTCTTGGAGATGTCGACGAAGTCGGTGCCCAGGATGAGGACGGTCTGGTCTTGGGTGACAAAGCCGTTCTTCACCATGACCGACGCCGGGCTGCTGCCGAGGAGGACCAAGATGAACCAAAGGATTGGGATCATCAGGAACCACGGAAGGGGGAAGATGCGCCATCGTTTGGCGGTGAGCTCAAGTTCGGCCGCTTGACCGCCGTTGGTGACATCGGTGACCGGATTGCCCTTGAGGGTCGCGCGGTCCTTTTCAACCCAACCCAGCCACCAGATTCCCTTTCGCCGGAACCTAAGGCGGTGGTCGACGGGCTGAGCGGGACGGTCGGGACGGGGCGACTCGACGGTGTCGAATTCGCGGTCAAAGAGGTATCGCCACTTCGCGGTCTCGCGCAGGGTTTCCGATCCGACCGGTTGGCCATAGGCATCGTAGGTGAGCTCGGGGTCCTTTACCGAAAGCCGGTAGGCGGTGTCGGCGTTCCCTGGGTTTTCAACTCGGACCGGGAAGTCGAGGTGCTTGCGCCAGAATCCGACGGTCTGGACGGTGTCCTTGGCGGCGAGGGTGACGCGCGGCATCGCGCCGACCACGAGGTTGAGGTTCACCACGGTCGGCGGCTGGCCGAGAAGGCCATAGCGGATCTGGAATCGATAGGAACCGGCCCTGGCATTCGCGGGCGGTTGCACGAGTGCGCTGATCATCCCGGTCGACTCGGGGTCAATGTTGATGATCTGCTGTTCGAGCGCGGTCCAGATTCCCTGGTGCGGCCAGTCGACCGCGATTTCGTAGTTCTGGGGAATCTGCGCTTGGTTCCGGATTTGGAACTTGACGCGCACACGCTCGCCGGGCCTCACCGTGATCGTGGAGCCGTTGGCGGGGTTGTCGATCGTTCGGTCAACCGCACTTTCCTGGACTCGCGCAGCGGGCGGAACGAAGCTGGTTGGCGTGTGTTGGACCACGCGCGGTTCGACCTTCGGTGGCTCGACCACGTTGGGGAGCTGCTCCGGCTCGGGCTCGGGTTCTGGCTCGAACTTCGGGATATTGAGCTTGCCGATCGCGCCGCCGTAGTCGGCTTCGGGCACGGCTGGCTTCGGATACTGGACCACGCGCGGCTCGGGCTGCTTGGGCGGTTCGGGCGCTTTGGGCGGCTCCGGTGCGGGAGGTGGCGGCGCGGGAGCCGCAACCTTGGGTGGTTCGGGGGCCTTCGGTGGCTCTGGCGCAGGAGATGGTGGCGCAGGTGCAACGACCTTTGGCGGCTCGGGAGCAGGAGGCGGTGGCGCAGGAGCTGCGACCTTGGGTGGCTCCGGCGCAGGAGGAGCGATGGCCTCAACCTTTGGAGGCTCTGGGGACTTCGGTGGCTCTGGCGCAGGAGGCGGAGGTGCGGATGCAGCGACCTTGGGTGGCTCGGGGGCCTTTGGGGGTTCCGGCGCAGGAGGAGGCGGCGGTGCGGGAGCAGCGACCTTGGGTGGCTCGGGCGCGGGAGGTGCGACGGCTTCAAGCTTGGGAGGCTCGGGAGCCTTTGGGGGTTCCGGCGCAGGAGGCGGAGGTGCGGGTGCAGCGACCTTTGGGGGCTCGGGAGCGGGAGGCGGAGGCGGCACAGGTGCAGCGACCTCTACCTTGGGAGGCTCTGGGGCCTTGGGAGGCTCGGGTGCCTTGGGTGGTTCGGGTGCAGGTATGGCGACCTTTGGAGGCTCAGGCGCGGGAGGCGCGATGACCTCAACCTTGGGAGGCTCGGGTGCCTTCGGAGGTTCCGGCGCAGGAGCAGGCGGTGCAGGTGCAACGACCTTCGGCGGCTCTGGCGCAGGAGGCGGTGGTGCAGGTGCAGCGACCTGAGGAGGCTCCGGAGCCTTGGGAGGCTCGGGGGCGGGCATGTCCGGCAGCGGCGACCACGAGTAGGAGGCGGCGGGCTCGGCCTTGGGTGCCTCTTCCTTTGCCTGCACGGGTTCGGGGGCAGGGGTGGGATCGGCAACGGGCGTCGGCACCGGCTCTGGATCAGCGACCGGCTCCGGCTCAGGCTCAGGCTCAGGTTCAGGCTCGGGTTCTGGCTCGGGCTCGGGCTCGGGCTCAGGCTCCGGCTCTGGTTCCGGTTCCGGTTCAGGTTCAGGTTCCGGCAACGCGGCCGCATCCCACGACACCGAATACTCGCGAGGACCCTCACCGTCAATCGGCTCGCCGTTCATCAGGAACGAGATGCCGATCATCGCGACGCCCTCGGCGGTGCCGGGCGGGACTGAAAGAATCAGACGAGGCGTCGCAAAACCGAAAGCGCCCGCCGCAGCGGTCGCCTTCTTTTCCTCAAAGTGGAGGGGGCCAATCCCGTTCACCTGGAGGCTAAATCGGGAAAGCGTGTCGTTCGGGTTCTCGAACTCAAAGGCGAGCTCGAGCGTTTCGCCTGCCGCGATCTTGTAGCGGCCTCCGGATAAAGGGTTTTGATATGACGCCACGATTAATCCTTACCGTCCTCATCTTGCACCGGAGCGGCCCCTTTCCCGCTCCCCCCTGTCATCGCGTCGAGTTGGAATCGGCGGCGACGATAGGCAGCAAAGGCCAAGATGTTCAATCCAAATTCCTGAGCGGCGCGGATTCGCTCTCTCGATTCCACACCGTCGACCTTGTCGAGCACGCCCTGCCACGCCCCACCATAGTTGAACGAGCTAAACAGGATCGAGCCCGATTCGTCGATGAGCAGCTCACCCTTCTGCTCTGCCCCTGCGGGCGGTCCCGCAAAGACGTGGTGCGAGCTAAAGAGCGGGTGGCCCGCCGGGACTGGCTTCATCTTCGAGTTAAGCTTCTTCACGATCTCGAGGAAGCACTCCTTGAAGTCGGCATTGCCTCCGACAGACTCGCAGAAAAGGAATCCACCGTTGTTCAGGTACTCGCCGAGGCCCGAGATCTCCTTCGAGAGGGGCTGGAACGCTTCCTCACCGGCGGCATAGAGCATGATCGGCGACTCGTCGCCATGCTTTTGGAGCAACCGATAGGGTCCGACGAAATCGAGGTGAAAACCGCGTCCGTTGCCTTCACGGATGAGGTTCCAGAGGCCCGCCCGGTTGGGCTTCCAAGCCTCCGGGTTGTCGACGGGAACGACGCCGAGTTCGCCCATCGCGCCGTCCGCATAGCAATGCGGGAAGGCGATCGGGCGGTGAAGAAGGTTGATCTCGTCGCGCTCGGGGTCGAACGGGTTGCGCGCGTCCTTCGGGGCAGCTTTTGCCGACGACCGGTCAATCCTCGCGAGTTCGATCTGGGGTGAAGCGGGGCGAGTGGTCGAAGCGGCGACGATGCGACCTTCGACGAGCCGCGAATACTTCACGCCACCACCCACCGAAATGCCCGAGGCCGCGTCGAGCGTTTCCTCGAAGGCGATCGTGATGTAGGTCTGGCCAGCCTGGCTCAAGTTCAACGAAACGGGCGCATCGAGGACCACGGTCTTGCCGGTGTCGGTCACTGCGACTCCGGGGGCCACCGTCACGCCTGCTTTGCTCGCCACGACTTCGAGTCCAAAGACAACGCCCGGCCGGTGGTGGGCCATGAGGTGAAGCTGAGAATGCGAGCTGTGATACCCATGCGCTTCGCGCCAAACCGCCTCGTCAATGGGCAGTTCATTGAACGGGTTGACGCCGGTGATTCGTTGGCTGATGAGGTTACTGAGCGACATGGTGAACTTCCGACTGGTTTATGTGGACACCTTGCGGGTGACGCGGAGCGAATAAGCCGTGTGGGCGGGCTTTTCAAATTGGATGATGTCGTGGAGGACTTTCTCGACTGCCGGTGAGGGATCGTCGAGGCTGACCTGGACCACAAAGGTGTGGGGCGGGACGTTGCCGAGCTTGGTGTCGCCCATGATCGCCTTTCCGAGGGTCATTCCCTCCACGGGTTGGTCGAGGATCACGGGGACCTCGCCGGTGTAAATCTGGATGTAGCGCGAGAGGCCGCGCTTGGTGCCGCGCCACCGGAAGAGCTCGACTGCTTCGCGGATGAGTCGTCGCCGCTTCATCTCGGGCCAATTGTCGTCGAGCGGCATGCAAACCCAAGTCGCAAGGAAGATCAGGAACGAGGGCGGGGCGGACTCGGGCCCAAAGAGCGCGTCGAGGCTGTTGAGCGTCTGCTGGAGGGGTCGAAAAGCGTCTTCACAGCCGAGAAGGAAGCGCTCGAAGAACGGCGAGTGGCCGGGGTCGTCGAGCATCCGCCGCTCGTCTTGCATCGCCTCGGCGTAGATGCCGGGGAGCATCTCGAGGAAGCTGCTCGGCGGGTGCTTAAACTCGATGAGAGCAGGCAGTCGCTCGGCCTGACCGCCCGACTTCTTGTCGCTGATGTCCTCCGCGACGAGGTCAATCGTATAGATGCCAGCGTCGGTTTCCCCGTCGAGGGTAGGGACCAATCCGAGGCGGACACGGCGCGTCTCGCCCGCCGCGACGAGGATCTGGAGAACGGTATCGTCTTCGCTGAGAACGTCTTGAGCTTCAAGCGCGGCCCCGCCTTGGAGGTCGCGGGCATGGCGCGTGATGTAGCTGAATCGGTGCCACCTTGCCTTCCAGCGCGAGCCCTCCACCCGTAGCCGAAGCAACCGGTGGCGCTTGTCCTCGTTCGTGAGGATGATGTCGATCCCTTCGTCGCGGCGGACGCGGTGGTATTGGAGCCCAATGGAGTCGGGAGAAACCCCGCGCAGCACCGGATACAGCTCGACCGCCGCCTGGGATGCCCCCAGTCGAACGTCGACCCCTTCCAGTCCTGCCGAACTCGACACCACCGTACTCAAGCCTTAGAGTGCCTCCTCGCCCGCACCGACCGCCGACATCGGCACGACCTTGATGACGTGGTTGCGCGAGGCAAAGAGCTGACCTTCGCCAAGGCCGACGCCTTCCGCGTTCGAGATCACCGTTTCCGTGCCCAAAACGCCTTCTTCGGCATTCTTGAGCGTCGAGGTCTTGATCTGCGCGTCGAGCAAGAACGCGACGCCGCGAACGCTTCCCACCTGGGCATAGATGTCGGCCAGGGTGAGCGTTCGGCGCGTCGGCCATCCCTTGCCGGTCGGCCCGCCAAAGAGGGGATGGATGTAGCGATAAAGCGCCTCTTCCACGCGGCGCGCGACCATTTCGGCATCGGCGCGCGGGTCGGCAACGAGTCGAATCTCGGTGCCAACAAAGACGTAATCGGGTTCGCCGACATCGAGCATCGCGGTGAGCAATCGGCGCTCGTCGAGGAACTTGTAAACCTCGTCGACGATCGCATCCGACACCTTGAGGTCACGCGGTGCGGGCGCGATGAGGTCGGGCGGCATCTGGGTAACGAGGGCGACGCGCACAATTCCCGGCCGAACGACCGGACGACGGGCCGCGCTCGGGTGAACGGTCGGCTGGATGCAGACCGCGCGTCCCACGCCGCTCGAGGCCTTCTCGGCGAGGAACTCATAGTCCTCGGCGGTGACCGCTCGGTTGCGGATTCGCAGGATCTCGCGGGCTCGCATCTTGGCGCGGGCGAGCTCTTCGCGGTCACGCCCGCCGCTCGCGCGGACAGGGTTGGTGACGTCGGCGATGTATTCGACCCCAGACTTCATGATCCGGACCGTGTGCTCACGGACGTTGCCGAGCGCGCCGCCGCCAACGCGGTAACGCCGGAAAACGATGTTCATGCCCTTTTCGGGCACCGCTCCGTACTGCCGACTCGAACCATCAGGCTGGAGGATGACGGGGCCAAAGAAGACCTCGCCGGTGAGCGCATCAAGGTGGAAAACCTTGTCCTCAGGACCGGCATTGCTGAAGTCTTCCACCGGACTCCATTCCGCCCACTCGTCGGTGGGGATGCCGTCGGGACCCACGAGCAGCGTTTCCTCGGGGGCGAGCTTGAGAACGGGTTCTTCGCGAAGCCGGAAGACTTGACCGGGAAGGCCGTCGCTCTGGCCGAGGACCTCCATGTGGACCACTCGTGCGTGGCTCGCAGGGACGGTTCCTCCGATTGTCTGGGCGGCAAATGCGGTGATGACCGGAGTGGCCTCGTAGGGGTCGGGGCGAAGCTGCTCGACGCCGCGCGGGGGCAGGTCGTCGGGCGAAACCGTGTAGCGCACTCGGACCCAGATCGCGCGGTGACCGCTGAGCGACTTCGGCTCGGTGTCCCCTGGCAAGGCCAAGATGACGCTGCCCGTGCGGTTGAATCCAAAGGTGGTGTCAGAAGTGACCTCGAGCGGCACCCAGGAGGCGTCGCCAGAACTCCAAACTTCCCACTTCTGGGCAGGGTAATCCTCGTTGAGGCCGGTGGCGGCAGCGGTCACGCAGTCGAAGTCGATTTCGATCAGGTTGCCCGCGATCTCGCCTTCAAAGCCAAGGTACATCGCATCGCCCGCTCCGGGATGATCGGAGAACAGTTTGAACTCCGAGCTCTTGCCGGGCTTTAACGACTTCCCAAGTTGAATCTCTTCACTCGCGAGTCCGTTTCGACCCGGGACCGAATAGACGTGCTCCAGCCGGGGGCGGACCATCTTGAGGTCCTCGTCGGTAGCGAACTCAATCGACGATTCGGTCTCCGTACGCAACGTTCCCGCGACGGTCTTGCCCTTCGGGAGAGCGATGACGACATTGTCGTTGCGCGCGTCGTCGGTGATGCCCGTGCTCAGGAGGAATCGGAGCTGCGTTCGCGCCGACTCGGGCGGCTCCAGCTCGATGCCGATCATTTCGAGATACTTGATGTAGTTCTTCTCCGGCACCTGATTGAGCCGAAAAAGAGCCATCTCGGTCATGTAGGCAAAGAGCTCAAGCAGCGTCACGCCGGGGTCGCTGACGTTGTGGTCTGTCCACTCGGGACAGCGGAGGCCGATCTGTCTCTTGACGTCGTCGACGATCTCCTGAAACTTGCGCGTATCGAGATTGGGGGAAGGCAGAGACACGGCCTATTCTTCTCCTGGGATCGTGTAGAAGGGGAAAACCAGATTGCGCTCGCTGTTGATCACGGGGATGAGATAGCGTATCTCAACGTTGAGCCGACTGGGGTTCTCGTAGTCGGGATAAGCCATGATCTCGCGAACCTCGATGCGGGGTTCCCAGCGTCGAAGCGCCTCATAAACGTATCGTTTGGCGAGTCCAGCAGTGGCAGGGTCATTGGGCGCAAAGAGCAGCGAATGGATCTCACAGCCAAACTCTGGGCGCATGGGGCGCTCGCCCGGTCGGGTGGCAATGATCATGCGGATCGCTTCCTCGATATCTTGCTCTTGATGAACAAGCTCGATTCGGCCACGGGAATCGAGGCGAGGCGGAAACTTCCAGCCCGATCCCAAAAAGTCTTTGATGTCGCTTGGCACAGTTCCCCCCAGGTGCTCCCAAGCTCACTTTAGCAGAATCATTTGCCCTTGAGAAGGGAGCATTTTTGCCAATCATCTTGCTAGGAAATCCTCATGAGCGAGAAAGTCTCTGGCTACGATCACAGCAAGTCGCGAAAGCGATGGGCCAGCGCCTATGAATCCGTCCCCTTCCGGGCGGCGGCGAACTGGCTTCGAGACTGGAAGGACGTCCTTGAAGACCTTCCCTATCTTCGCTCAATGCGTCCCGGCGAAAAGGACCCCACCGAGATTGTGGGCGCGCTTCAGCTGGTGATCAACCTCGACGCAAATTCGCTCCCTGGAGTCCAGGCCGACATCGAGAAGCTCTGGAAGACCCTGAGCAAGGGCATGGAAGCTTCGCATGCCTTCTATCCCAGCGCCGATGGTTTCCTGTTCCAATACGGGGCGATGATCGACGAGCAGTATGTGACCGGATCGATCAGCGTCAACTGCCGTCGCGCGGCGTAGAATGGGGCATGATCCGCGTTATTGAGGTCGGTCCGCGGGATGGCCTTCAGAACGAAAAGACCCCCATCTCGACCGAGCTCAAGCTTGATTTCATCGCGAAGCTCGCCCATGCCGGACTCAAAGAGATTGAAGCGACGAGCTTTGTCTCCCCAAAGTGGGTCCCCCAGCTTGGCGATGCGGCGGAACTTTGGCCCCAGCTCCCGGAAGGGCCCCGCTATAGCGCGCTCGTCCCCAATGTGAAGGGGTTGGAACGGGCGATTTCAGTCGGCTGCCACCGCGTGGCTGTCTTCACCGCTGCGAGCGAGGCCTTCACCCTTCGCAACATCAACATGACCATCCAGCAGTCACTCGATGGGTTCAAGGATGTCGTTGAGGGAGTTCGGGCGGCGGCAAGTCAGTCGTTTGTGCGCGGCTACCTTTCCACCGCTTTCGAGTGCCCGTTTTCCGGGCGCGTGTCCGTCGTCGATGCCGCGCGGGTGGCCGAATCGCTGCTCGAACTCGGGGTGGACGAGGTGAGCGTGGGGGACACGATTGGCGTAGCAAGCCCCCGAGAGGTTCGCGAGCTGACCTCCGCCCTGCTCAGCCTCGCTCCGGCGAGCAAGTGGGTCTACCACTTCCACGACACGCGGGGAACCGCGATTGCGAATACGGCGGCGGCGCTGGAGCTCGGCATCACGGCCTTTGATTCAGCGGCGGCGGGCCTCGGCGGCTGCCCTTATGCCCCCGGTGCGGGCGGCAACCTCGCGACCGAAGACCTCGTCTACTTCCTCCATCGGGAGGGACTGGAAACCGGCATCAACGGGGAGGCGCTGGCACAGGCGAGCCTGGAGATTTTGAAGGCGCTGGGGAAGCCACCGGTGTCTCGAGCACAACTTGCTTCACTGGCGTCTTGCGCGTCATCCCAAATGCAATAAGCCCGATTCCGAGGGCGGCGACCATCGCGGTTCCGATCCATTCGTCGCGGGTCAGCTTGAACTCTGGCAGGTTGACGATCAGGACCGAAAGGCCAATTGGCACTAGCAGCGGCACCGCCGTCCCAATCAGCACGGCCATCGCCAGGTAGACCGCCAGCGCAATGAGGAGCCATTTCAGCGTCGCTGCGACCCGCATGTTGAAGTGGTGGACGCACACGAAGAACATCCCCATGAACAGGAAGTCCGCCGGGCCGATGTAAGCAAACGGCGCGACACGAACTCCAAGGGGCACCTCACCTGACTGCGCGACCTGGGGGAGTTGGTAGGCCACGGTGGGCAGGGCCTTCGGCACCGCCTTCATGATCACCTGGGTGATCCCGATTGGCGTGAGAACGAGGAAGATATCGAACAGGGCAAGGAAGATCGAGACCGGGAGGATGATGTTCTTCTCTTTCAGGCTCACCGCGATCAGCGCACCGATACCAAGTGTCCACAGCGGGAGTCCCTGCTGGGAGATCGCCCCCAGGATCAAGGCGAGGGTGGACTTCGAAGACACGACTGGCCCGATCAGCGAGGCGAGCCCGAACTGGAGCAACGCGCCCCCAAGCAAGAAGAGGAAGGCGAGCCGGTGCGTCCACTTCGCTCCTGCGGCAAAGAACAGCGCGAGGATCGGAAGGACGATGAATGGAACGGTGACCGCAATCGTCGCGATCTTTCCATAGCCGACCGGGACCCGAAGGAACCCAACCGCGATATTGAGGATCGCGTTGAGGACAAGGATCAAAAGGAACTTGCCAAGCGGCTTAGCCCAGATACGATTCATGACGCGCCCTCACCCCTCCACGCAGGTCGATAGCCTCTCGATAGACTTGCACCACGGCCTGAACCATACTCCCAACGCCAAATTTTCGTCCCTCCCGGGCGGCGGCAAGGCTCATCTGTTCATAGGTTGCTTCGTCATGAAGCAGGCCCAGCACGTGCTCGGCAAAGTCCTCGGGGTCGTTGCGGACGACATAACCGGTGACGCCATCAGTGACGGCGAGGCTCGCTCCGCCACCGCCAATTGCGACGGTCGGGAGGCCGTGGAGCATCGCCTCCTGCACGACGAGGCCCTGGGTCTCGGTCACCGAGGGGAAGGTGAAAACATCGGCGGCAGCATAGAGCTCCTCGATCTTTTCATGGGGGACAAAGCCGAGAAACTTCACCCGGTCGCCAATCTTCAGTGCCTGAGCGTGGCGGGTGAGGGGCTCGCGATGGTAGCCATCGCCTGCAAGCCATAGCCGCGCGTCGGGGTCGCGCTCAAAGATGAGTTGGGCGGCATCAAGGAGGACCTCGATGTTCTTTTCCCGGGCCAGTCGACCGACGTAAAGGAGGATTTTCTGGTGGGGCAGCACGCCGAAGGACTGGCGGAGCTGCGCCCGGTCACCGAAGAAGGTGCGATCCACGCCGGTGGGGATGATCGTGGTTGGGGTCTTCACATCGTGGCGCATCAGCCATCGATACGAAGCCTCGGACGGAGTGATCACGCGGTCGGCGCGGTTGAAGAAGTAGTTCGTGTGCTTGGCGATCTTGAACCGCATGTAGCGCCGCGGGACATAGGGCACGTAGTGGGCGTAGCGGTCGTACAGCGTGTGATAGGTCGCGACCACCGGCAGTTCATGCGACTCCGCCCAGCGCAGGCCGATGAATCCGACGATTCCGAGCGTGTGGAGGTGGACGACGTCAAAAGTGTTCTTCCTGAACTCGCGGAGCATCCCCAGATACGGAGGGTAGGCAAACGGGAAGCCCCGTGTCCAAGGGGTCTCGACGGCGGGAAAACGATGGGTGTTGGGGTCGGACTCGCGGTGGCCTGGGAACTTGGGACAGAAAAGATGAACCGAGTGCCCCTGGTTTCGGAGCTCTCGGACCATCACGTCGATGCTGACGCTGACCCCGTTGAGAATTGGCAGCGCGCTATCGGTAAAAACGGCCACCCGGAGCGGTTGACCGTTCATCCGTCATTCCTCCGGGAAGCGGCCGTGGGCCTCGACAAACCGGACGATGTCGCTGAGCCTAAATCGGCGCTGACCACCTTGCGTTCGGTGATGCATCAGCCACTTTCGGTTGGTGTATCGGCGAACCGTGGCAGGGCAAACGCCCAGCAGACGGCTGGTCTCTTCGAGCGTGAGCTCGGGATCGAGGATGCGGCGAAGAAGCTGGCCGCGCGACTCCTTGAACTCGCCGCGGTAGTAATTTGCGGTGACGCTGTCGTCGAAGAAGCCCATGAGAAACTCCACGTTCTTCGGGAGAGCTTCCCAAAGGACCTGAAGCTCGGGGTCGATGGAAGGACCCTTCTTGACGGGAGCGTTGCGTCGCCGCGGTCGCGGCGCGCTCATCGTCGTCTTTCGAAACTTCTCGCTCTTCTTGCTTGCTTCCTGCGGGCGCTTGACTTCTCCGTTCAGGAACTTCCCAATCGAGGGAATCTCAAGGTCATCCTCTGCGCCGTCTTGACCCCCATGTTCGGCTTTCGTGTCGAGGAATGCGTTCTCGATATAAGCCAGCGGGTCAAACTCCTTTTTCTTCAATCCAACCATCTCCTAGGTTCAAGATTGTACTTAACCGCTCCAAGAAAAATTGCGCCCCTCAGCACACAAATCCATACATTCTTAGAGAATCTTAGGAAGATCCGGTCCGATCAAAGGATCAACATGGAGTCGCCGAAACTCAGGAACCGGTAGTTCTCCCGGAGTGCCTCTTGGTAGGCATCCCGGATGAGCGGCCCGCCCGCGAGGGCAGAAATCATCAGCATCATCGTCGTCCGCGGCATGTGGAAGTTGGTGAACATGCCATCGACGATCCGGTACTCGTAACCCGGGGTGATGAAGAGTCGGCTCTCCTCGCTTCCCGTTCGGAGGGTCTTCGGGCCGGTGGCAAAGGTCTCAAGCGTCCGCACCGAGGTCGTGCCCACCGCGATCACGCGGCCCTTGCAGCTCATAATCTGGTCTGCCGCCTCCTGGGACACCGCACATCGCTCACCGTGGATGATGTGCTCCTTGGGATTGTCGGAGCTCACCGGACGGAAGGTATCCAGGCCCACATCCAAGGTCACCGCCACTCGTTCCACGCCCCTGGCGTCAAGGTCAGCGAGTATCTTGGGGGTGAAGTGCAGCCCAGCGGTGGGGGCGGCTGCGCTGCCGCCAAACTTCTCGTCATGATAGACGGTCTGGTAGCGGCCTCGGTCCTTCAGCTCGGTCTGGACATAGGGCGGCACCGGTGCGAGGCCGACCTCGTTGAGCGCTTCTCGCCAGCCCGGTTGGGTAAAAGTGATTGCCTTCTGACCATGCTCCAACTCGCTTGAGACGGTCGCGATGAGGCCATTTTCCAGCTCAATCTCGTCGCCGGGACGCACGCGTCGCCCGGGGCGGGCCAGAGCCTGGAACTGCCCATCACCCAGCTCCTTCAACAAGAGCAGTTCGACGCGCCCACCGGTCGGCCGGTGCCCAAACACCCTCAGCGCGGTGACCGTTGTGTTGTTCACCACGAGCAGGTCGCCGGGAAGAAGCAGGTCGACCACGTCGCGGAAGGACCGGTGGAAGATCGCCTTATCCGCGAGGGAAACGTGGAGGAGCTTGGACGCGCTACGGTCGGCAAGCGGTTCTTGCGCGATTCGGTCCTCGGGCAAGACGTAGTCGAAGGCTTCGTAACCGGGTTCTAGATCCACTCTCTCAGTTGCTCCAGGCTAAACATACGTGGTTGCAGGTCCGGATGTTTGTCGTCGCGGTCGATCAGAACGGCGTGCCAGCCGAAGTCGGTCGCCCCTTGGAGGTCGTCGATGGGGTCGTCACCCACGTGAAGAATGTCATCGGGAGCGAGGTCGGGAACGCGCGTGGCGGCGGCCCGGAAGAAGGTGGGATCGGGCTTCTCGGCACCGAAGAACAGCGAGGCAAGGGCGAATTCGAACCGGTCCGCGAGTGAATGAGCCTCGAGGACGCGCTGAAGCGAGTAGTCCCAGTTGCTGAGGATGAATCGACGGATCCCTGCCTCTTCGAGCATCGCGAGTGCGGGCTCTACATCAGGGTAGGTCTCAAAAAGGTTGGGAAGGGTCGCATGGCCGCGGTCGGCAAGCTGTTTCGCCTGGGCCTCGGTCCCGCCCATTGGCCCGAGCCAAGCCTCCGTGATCTCCAGCCAAAACCCCCGGAGCGAATCTTCAGAACCCAGCCGGTGGAGGCCCCAATAGACGGGAATCCGCTCGTGGAACAACAGCCGATACCGCTTCACATCGAGATCGGTGGGTTCGAACCCTTCCGCGCGGGCGAGGTCTGCCGCAAACTGGCCCGGCTCCCAGTTGGACCGCAGGAGAGTCCCCGCACAGTCAAAGCTCACGCATCGGATCGGCATGCTTCCCTGAACCTACCAAAGTTGGAGGTCAATCTGCCCAGTAGGTCGAAGGACTCTCCGCTCCTGCCCTTTCCGACATACAATAGGAGTGCAATGAAGGTTTTCAAGCGCTCCCTGATCCTGGCCGCAGGACTCCTCGCCGTCGTGGCCGCTGCCCAAGACCTCTGGACGATCAAGATCGATCGAAAAGAAGGCAGCACGCAGAAGCTGAAGATGGAAGGAAAGGTTGCCATCGATGGTCTCGGCGAAGGTACGTTCACCGGCACCATCAACTCCAAGATCTTGAAGGTCAAGGAAGACGGTAGCTACGTTGAGTCCAGCAAGACCAGCCTTGCCATTAATTTTGGTGGAATGGAGATGCAGCAGGACCAGCAAGGCGAGTCGACCTACTCCAAGATTGGCGAGTGCTTGTCGTCGACGAGCGAAGAGGACACCGACGGAATCAGTTCGACCCGAATGTCGCGCTTCCAGTCGATGGTCATGCCCGAGAAGCCGATCAAGGAAGGCGACGAGTGGGAGTTCATCAGCAAGGGCTCTAAGACGAACGGCGGATCGGACGTTAAGTACAACTACAAGTTCGAGAAGACGATGGATCTGAACGGCAAGACCGTTGCTGTGATCTCTTGCAAGGCGAAGGAAGATCGCGAAGAAGGCATCACCGGCGAAATGACCTACTACGTCGCGAAGTCGGGCCGACTCGAGAAGGGCACCTTCAAGCTTAAGGGCGTGGAAGTTCCCGGCGCTCCTGGCAAGCTGAACTTCGACACCACGGTCACTGCGGTCGACTAATCGGCCGCGTTGTTGTGAACAGAAATCGGGCCCGGTCGTTTCGACCGAGCCCGATTTTTTGTTGCCTCATCGCGCAGGGGGCGGGGGCGGACCGCCACCCGGATTGGCACCCGGCGGAAGATTCTTGTACGTCGTCTCGTAGTTGCTGAGCGCATCCTTGTACGCCTTCAGAAAGTCGGGCGGCAGCTGGCTCAGCTTCATTTCCTTGGAGTCGCTTCGCTCCCGGATGGCCTGGCAGGACTTGTAGAGCTTGGGCATCAGCTGGAATCCAAACTCAACCTTTTCGCGGCGGCCGACCTTCAAGTGATCGAGGTCAACCGCAGGCTCATCTCGCGACCAAGGGAATCGATCGGGATTGGCCTTGGCATACACGCGCCACGCGAGACCATTGGCGTCCATCCCTTGTCGACTCATGAATCGGCGCTTTTCGGAGGTAAACACCACGGTTTGGAAGTCGATGTTCATCGAGTACGTCGTCGAGGCGGGAATGCCGTTCGGCATTGCTTCCGTTGGCTCTTGGCGTAGCGTTCCGTAATAGAGGGCACCTTCGACCTCGTCGGGCGCGCTGACCGCCTCTTCGGGATCTCCGATTTCATCGATGCCGCTGCCGTTCCGGGCACGAAAAACCATCGCTTCCAAAACCCCACGTTGATAGGGCGTCAGGCTCGAAACACTGACCATCAGCGGGGTCCCTTTCGTCTTTGCCTTGGCCCATTCGCTCCGTTGGGCGGGCGACATCGCGCCGTAAAGCTGGAGCGCAGGACGGTCATCTCCGCCCATGAACTCCGTTTCGCCGAACATGGCAGTCAGGTAGATCATGGTGACGAAATCCATGTCTGCCGTCCCAACCGGGCGGCTGAGCGCGAATTCCGCAGATGCATCGAGGCTCATGTAGCCTTCGGAATCAATCCGCTGCATGAAGCGTGCGAGCGCCTTACGGTCCACCGGGACAAACGTCGGATCGGCCTCCTGGTTCGAGGTCATGCTGATCGTGGCTTCGTCCTCCTTCATCACAACCATCGCCTTGAGCATCGGGCCAAACGACTTCCAGTTCATCTTGGGCCCGCTCGTCAGGTAGCCGCCGAGGAAGCAGGTGTTGTCGTTGTGGAGGATGGTGATGCTCTTTTTCAGCTTCTTGGAAAGCTGAACCCAGACGTTGCCATCGAAGAGCGTGGAAGGGTCATAGACGTCGGGGTGGAGGATGATCTTTCGAACTTCCGGCGTGAGGGTGAGCTTCTGCTGCTCGAAGAGTGGCTTCAGGCTGATCTTCTCACCGGCCGGCTCAAAGGTCAGCGGGTCAGACGGTGGTGTGTTGAGACCCTCCATGGCTTCGGGGCCATCAAACTCGTTGCCCAGATACTTCGTCGTCGAGAAGACGAGTTTGCCCTTCGCGTCGGCGGCCTTGATCGAGAGGTTTGAGTTGTTCTCGTCGCGGCTGAGCACCGCGATCACCTTCTTCGTGTTCTCGACCGAGGGCGAATTCCTGAAGTTCCAGAAGCGGTAATCCTCGTCGCCACCAGCCTTGAGTCGGCTCCGCGACTGGACCCAATTCGATTGTTCGCGGACGAACTCGTTCCAAGCCCCTTGCATCCCGTTTGGCATCGGAACCTGCATTCGGTTAGGCGTAAAACTGAAGACAATTCGGTCGCCGCTCTTCAGTTCGGCGAAGTTCTTGGCCCCGTACTGGATCATGAACCGGTGGAGCAGACGCTGCTCGGGGAGCATGTCCTGGAGCTTTTGCTCCTGTTCATACTGTGCACGGTTGAACTCGCCTTGCCGCCCCGGACCCATGTCGATCGCCTTCTGAACACTGTCGGCCAGATTCCCCGCCGCTTTGGGGTCGAACTTCGGCATGTCACTGAAGAGCTTCGTGACCCGATTGATCTCCTTTTGGAGTCGGGCGATGCGAACGGCGAGTGCGTCGGCGCGAAACTGGCTGCGGAGTCGGCTGCTCGGGACTAGCCAATACGTGTCGCCCCGCTGCTCCCATTCAGCAAGGGCAGTCGAGGCCACCTGGGCGAGGGCGGCCTTAGGTTCTGCCTCATAGAGGGCGATGACCATGTACCGATCCTTCAGCGCGGGCGATGCCTGGAGCTTCAGGTCGAGCGCCTTGCCAAGGGCCTCAAGCTGGCGGTCGAGACGGTCGCTGGGCAACCCCAGGGAAACCTTCTGGCCTCCTTGCAACGCAACGATGAGGGCAACAAACAGCGACATAACTCATTGTAAAGAGGTCCGAGGCAAAGCGGTTAGTTCCTCAAATGAAAAAACAAAAGCGGCCTAGACTCTGGGAGCCTAGACCGCAGCTGTTTTGCGATTTGTCGCCTTAGTCAGCCGGAGCGATGACGACGCGTCGATTCGGCTCTTCGCCTTCGCTGTAGGTGGCGACGCCGGCATAGCCCATGAGCGCCTTGTGGACGATGCGTCGATCAAACGCGGGCATCGCCTCAAGAACGGCTTCATCGCCTCGCTTGATGACCTCATCGGCCACGCGCTGGGCGTGCTGGGTGAGCTTGTCCTCGCGGCGGCGGCGGAAGTCGTTGCCGTCCAGGGTCGCACGGACGCCGTTGGCGATCTTGCGGCTGGCCGAGATGTTGAGAACGTATTGCAGCGAGTTCAGGACTTCGCCGTGCTTTCCGACGAGGTAGGCCACGTCCTTGCCATCGAGCTTGATGTTGACGTAGCGACCGCTGATCTCGGAGACCTCAGCGTTGACCTGGAGCTTGCCTGCGTCGAGCATTCCCTTGAGGAGGCCAAGCAGGGCCTCGCCATCGGCGGCAGAAGCGACGACATCGGGAGCGCCCTCTTCACCCTCTTCGCTCTTGGCGGCGGGGGCAGGAGCGTCAGCAGCCTTCTTTCCGCGGCCCGATCGAGCCTTCTTCGGCTCTTCAGCGGCAGCGACGGCCTCAACCACGGCCTCAACCACGGGAGCGGCTTCTTCGGCCGGCTCTTCGACCTTGGCCTTGGCGGCGGGCTTGGCAGCCTTGGTCGCCTTGGGCTTGGCGGCCGGCTTTTCAGCGGCAACCGCCGAGGCCATGACTTCGGCGCGAACGCGCACCGAACTCTTGCCAAAAAGGCCCTTGACTTGCTCAAGGACGGTGATCTCGATTTCAGACTCGCTCACCGACAGCTTGGCTGCGGCTTGGGTCTTTGCTTCTTCGACGGACTTGGCCGTCAGTTCAAGGACTTGACTCATAGATCTCACTCAAAACGTTGGGGATAAGGGCGGAAGGTCGGTATGGGGTTGCCCAGGCAAGTTATACCTATTGCGGCCTCTTCTTCGGCTTTCTAGGTTCGTTGTCCTTTGATCCGCTGCCCGGGTTAGGGCCCTTCGGCTTGCCGTTCGGTCGAATCGCCGAGCTCATGCCGCCATCCTTGCCCTCGCCGCCATCTTCGGGCTTGTCGCCCTTCAGTTCGCGAACCCTTTTCTCCTGAAGCTCCTGGGCCTCTTCAAACTTCTTGGCCATGCGGTCCATGAAGGTCTCCTTGCGAGTCACGCTGCCCGGGATCACACCACCACCGGCGGCGTTCACCTTCACGAGCGGCGGAGCCGGCATTCGATAGGCGCGGAGGCTTTGGAGGGTGGCGAAGATGTTCGTGAACGTCCAGTAAAGGACGAACGCACCCGGCACCGGGAAGAAGTTGAAGAACATGAAGACGGTGAACAAAACGCCCATGCCCACGCCGATTCCCTTCTGGGTTTTGGCTTGGCTGGGGTCGCTCACCGGCATCAGCAAGGTCGACGTGATCATCGTGATGCCATAGAGGGCAATCATGATGTTGTCCTTGCCACCGAGGTTCTCGGCGAAGAAACTCGAGGCCGCATGGGCCGAAGGGTTCATCCAAAGGAATGTGCCCTTGGTGAACTCAAACTGGTAGGCCAGCATGCACTGGTAAACGATCAAGAAGAGGGGCATCTGGATCGCCATTGGCGCACAACCGGCAAGAGGATTGATGCCGTACTCCTTGTACAGCTCCATCGTCTTCATGTTCAGCGCCTGGGGATCGGTGACCTGCTTGGTCTTCTTGTCCGTGTACTGGGCCTTGATCTCTTGGATCATCGGCTGAAGCTGTTGCATCTGGCGCGACCACATCAGCTGTCGCTGGGTGAATTTGTAGATGATCGCGCGAACGAGGACAGCAAGCAGAAGCGTTGCGAATGCGTAGCTGAAGCCCGGCGAGCGACCCGTCATTCCGACCAAGAAGTCGATGACGTAGTAGCCAGGAATGAACCCGAGGACGGTGTTCGTCTTCGAGTTCGCCATGAGCTGGGTCTTCACCTTGTCGTAAAGGCCTTCAAGGGTCCACGACTTCCAGCCATATAGCTTGTTCGCGCTCACGTCAGCGACGTCGAACGACTCCGTCCAGAGCGGCTTGCCCTCGTACTTCTCCTTGAGCGACTTCACCTTGTTATAGGCAAGTTGTAGGAGGTTGTGGTCCGAACCTTCGCCTCGGTTGAGTCGCAAGATCGACGCCTTCAGCTGGGCATCGATGTGGAGGATTTCGGCGTGGAGAAGGGCCTTTTCCTTCTGCTCGGGGGTGATGATCTGCTTCTTCTGCTCTTCTTCCAGCTTCTGGGTGAGGCCGCCGATGGTGCTCATCATCGTCATCTCACGGATGTTCGCGTTATCGTCGCGAATCACGTTCATGAGCTCGGTCGAGGTCTTCCCGACGTTGGCGTTGTTCTGGTTGGGCCGCTGAAAAACGAGGACGAGGCCGAGCCAGATCACGGTCGTGATCAGGATGGTTTGCAGGAAGTTGCCGCGTGGGCGTGCTTGACTCATAGCGTTGGTTTGGCTAGGGGACGGGGTCGTGACCGCCGGGATGCCACGGCCCACAGCGGAGAATTCGTTTGAGCCCGAGCCACGAGCCTTTGATCAGGCCGTATTTTTCGATGGCTTCGAGGGTGTATTGCGAGCATGTTGGTGTGAAGCGGCAAGTCGCGGGGCGAAAGCGCGACGTCTTCTGATACAGCCTGATCAGTGCGACTCCGATTTTTCTCCCCATCGATCTTGCATGGCTCTCAGTCCGCGGCGAAGGTCTTGTTTGAGCACTTCAAAGGCTTCACGGTCGGCTCTCGGACCTACGGAAATCACCAGGTCGAGGTTGCAAAGCTCAGGAATGAGGTCTCGGACAATCTCACGGACCCTCCGCTTGGACAAGTTCCTCCAGGCGTGGGGTCCGATTTTCTTCGTGGTGGCAATGCCTACCTGTCCCGTTCCCTCTAGCGCGCGAACCGTGTAAAACGTCGATCGCTCGATGAGGCCGCGTTGATAGACTTCTTCGAAGCGGCTCTTGGTCAGGTTACGCCGCCAGCCGAGCTCGGCCCTTTGCGCGTCGTCGCTTGAGGACGTTTTGGCCGTCCGTGGTTCGCATACGCACTCGAAAGCCGTGCGTCTTGTGGCGCTTCCGGTTATTCGGTTGGAAAGTTCGTTTCATCGTTCTGGTCCCGAAACAAAGAAGATACCCGATGCTTTTCGGTCGGTAACATCCTTTCTGTGCGAGAAGTTCGTCCTTTTCTTTTCCTGACCTGCCTTGGAGCCTCGACTTTTGCCTTCGCTGCGCCCAAGGCGGTGCTGTTCACACGGCACGCGGAGACGGTCGCCAACGCGACGGGAAAGTACAACCGCACGACCCTCAACCAGATTTCAGAGCGGGGCAAGGCCCAAATCGCGCGGCTGACGAAGTCGCTTATGGGCTGGAAGTTCGACCGGATCGTGGTCAGCCCCTCCGAGCGCGCGCTGCGCACCATCGCGCCCTACCTTCGCGCCACCCGCCAGAAGGCCGAGATCTGGCCCGAACTTTATGAGTGCTGCGATGGTAATTCGCGAAAGATAAAGGGCCCGACCTCGAAGACCCTCCGCCCAGGGGCGAAGTTCGTCGTCCCTGCCGACCTGCGCGATCTCTTCGTTGTCCAGCCAGGTTCGGATCGGCTGTTCAATGTCCCGAGCTATGAGGA
This sequence comes from Armatimonadota bacterium, assembly GCA_018268355.1. Taxonomy (GTDB): domain Bacteria; phylum Armatimonadota; class Fimbriimonadia; order Fimbriimonadales; family Fimbriimonadaceae; genus JAFDWR01. Next base: position 30,079 of record JAFDWR010000003.1, read on the forward strand.
TGGATTGATGCAGGTTCGTGCTGCGGCGGCCAAGGTCAAGACCGACAATTCGGCTCGCCTTCTCGTGGTCGGCCACTCGCTCCACGGCGGACGAATGATCGAAGTTCTCCTCGGCTCTGCGCCGAAGGGCAAGCTCAAGCCGGAGAACGCGACCCCGATCTTGCTGAAAACCGCAGGCCGGGCTTATGCTCGCGTGAAATGAAAGAGATCATCGAAGCCTGGCAAATCCACAACCGGATTCATCTCTACTTGCTCGACGCGATCCCCGAGGAGCACCTTGCGATTAAGGTGGAGAAGGCCAAGGCGGTCGGCGATCAGTTTGCCCATGTTCACAACGTTCGGCTGATGTGGATCAAGGTCGCCGCGCCGGACCTCCTCGAGTCGCAGACCAAGATTGAAGGCAAAATCGACCGCGAAGGCCTCAAGCAACGCCTGACCGAGTCCAGCGTGGCAATCGAGGAGATCTTCTGCCGAGCAGGGAGCCCCGATGGCAAAGTCAAAGGTTTCAAGCCGCACGCTGCCGCCTATCTAGGCTATCTCGTGGCCCACGAATCGTTTCACCGCGCTCATGCGGAGCTCGCCTTGCGCCAGGCTGGACAGCCGCTGAGCGACAAGGTGAGCTACGGAACGTGGGAATGGGGCGTCCGCTGACCGCCTAGGGTCGGTAAAATGGCCCGTACTTCACGAGGCCATCGATGTCCGATACCCTGGAAACCCTACTTTCTGAAAACCGCTCGTTCCCACCTGCGGCCGCTTTCCGAGACCTTTCGGTGATGAACAATCCCGAAGTCTATGCCGACGCAGCCAAAGACCCGGAGGCATTTTGGGAGAACTGGGCCAAGACCCTCGATTGGATTGAGCCGTGGACCAAGGTTTGCGAGTTTGAATCGCCCAACGCCAAGTGGTTCGTGGGCGGCAAGCTCAACGTCACCCACAACTGTGTTGACCGCCATGCCGACGGTGCTCGAGCGAACAAGACCGCGATCATTTGGGAAGGCGAGCCTGGCGACACCCGCCGCATCTCCTATGCTCAGCTGAAAGAAGAGGTTTGTCGGGTCGCGAACGCGCTGAAGAGCCTCGGCGTCACCAAGGGCGACCGTGTTTGCATCTACATGCCGATGGTGCCTGAGCTCGCGATGACGATGCTCGCCTGCGCCCGGATTGGCGCCGCTCACAGCGTCGTCTTTGGCGGTTTCAGCGCAGATTCGCTCCAAGAGCGCACCAACGACGCCTCCGCCAAGGTGATCGTCACTGCCGATGGCGGCTGGCGACGAGGCAACATCGTCCCGCTCAAGAAGACGGTCGACGACGCCCTCAAGCTGGGTTGTCCCTCGGTCGAAAAGGTGCTCGTCCTCGAGCGCGCGGGTGAGCCGGGAACGGGTGTGAACGGTATGACCGTTCGCAACTACGAGCGCGGTGAGATGGTCGAAGGCCGCGACATCTGGTGGAACGACCTCGTTCCCCACCAGCCCTCCGACTGTCCGTGCGAGGTTATGGACAGCGAAGACCTGCTTTACATCCTTTACACATCGGGCTCGACCGGCAAGCCGAAGGGGATCGTCCACACGTCGGGCGGCTACCTCACCGGCGTCACTGCGACCACGAAGTGGGTGTTTGACCTGAAGGAGAACGACATCTTCTTCTGCACCGCCGACTGCGGTTGGGTGACCGGCCACAGCTACATCGTTTACGGACCGCTCTCGAACGGCGCCACCGTTGTCATGTACGAAGGCGCGCCCGACACTCCCGACAAGGACCGATTCTGGCGGATCATCGAGCGGCACAAGGCGACGATCCTTTACACCGCGCCAACCGCGATCCGCGCCTTCATGAAGTGGGGCGACGAGTACCCGAACCGCTGCGACCTTGCTTCCCTGCGGCTGCTCGGTACGGTCGGCGAACCGATCAATCCCGAGGCTTGGATTTGGTATCACGAGGTCATCGGCGGTCGGATGTGCCCGATTGTCGACACCTGGTGGCAGACCGAGACCGGCGCGATCATGATCTCGCCGCTCCCCGGCATCACCGCGACGAAGCCGGGATCGGCCACCATGCCCTTCCCTGGCATCAACGCGATCATCATGAACGAGGCGGGTGAGGTCGTCTACGACCGGTCCGCCGAGCTTCGCGGTGAAGCCACCTACGAGAAGCCGGTGGGCGGAATCCTCGCGATCAGCGGCGTTTGGCCGTCGATCACGCGCGGCATCTGGGGCGACCCCAAGCGATTCCAAGACGTCTATTGGTCGCGTTTCCCGGGCTACTACTTCCCGGGCGACGGCGCGAAGGTGGACGAGGACGGCTGCTTCTGGCTGCTCGGCCGCGTGGACGACATCATGCTCGTCGCGGGCCACAACATCTCGACGATGGAGGTCGAAAGCGCACTCGTTGATCACCATTCGGTCGCCGAGGCCGCCGTCATCGGTCGGCATCACGATCTGAAGGGCCAGGCGATTGCCGCCTTCGTCATCCTGCGATCGGGCATGGATGCGAGCGTTGAGGAGCTGAAGGCACACGTCGCGATGAAGATCGGTGCGATTGCCCGCCCGGACGACATCTTCATCTGCGCTGAGCTCCCCAAGACCCGCAGCGGAAAGATCATGCGCCGCCTGCTCCGCGACGTGGCCGAAGGCCGCGCGCTGGGCGACACGACGACGCTTGCCGACCCGACCGTCGTGGCCTCGCTGAAAGATCAGTACGAGTCTTCTGAATCCTAAAGGAGTTGTGCCAAACTAAGCTGTGCCATACGTTGTGACCGACCCGTGCATCGGGGTGAAAGACAAGTCCTGCATGACCGTTTGCCCGGTCGACTGCATCTATGAAATCGACGAGATGGTCGTGATCCATCCCGACCAGTGCATCGACTGCGGCCTTTGCGAGCCAGAGTGCCCGGTGAGCGCGATCTTTGTGGACACCGACGTGCCCGCGAACTGGCGCAACTTCATCGAGAAGAACGCGACCGAAGCGCGCCGCGTCGCCGGCGAATAACCTCCGCCAAAAGCAAAGCAGCGAGCCCTGAAGAAGGACTCGCTGCTTTTTTGTGCCTCGATCGGGCCGAAGTTAGGCCGCGTCGGAGAGCTGCTCGATCTCGTTGCGATTGAGCGAATACGTCGAAAGGAACTGGACGCCACTGCGATAGATTCCGTCGCAGAAGGGCTCGGGCACCGAGTAGCGCACCTTGCCGCGCATCACCTTCTCCAGGTTTCCGCGACCCATCGTCACCTCGATCATGGTGCCGGGGGCATAGGAAACGCCGGTGTGGATCGCCATGCCCTCGTTCGAGAGGTCGACGACGTCAGCAATGACCTGACCATGGGTGTCCTTGACGCGAGCCGTGAGGTCGGTCATGACAAATCGGGGCGGGTGCGGTGCCTGGACGAGCCTCGGCTGGACCGAAGCCTTGCACTCAAGGCGGGTTCCACCCTGACCATAGCTCGACTCGCTCTGAACCTGGGCCGTAAAGACCGCAGCCTCATCGCCCTCAAGCAGGACCATCACCTTTTCACCGAGAAGACGAGGTGCACCGGGTTGGGTTCGAAGCGTGATCTGGTCACCTTCCCAATACTCGACCCAGCAACCACCTAGCCAGGGTTCGCTGAGACGTTGAACACGTCCACGGACGCGTCGAAACTTTTGCGCGTCAAAATCTCCCATATGGGTTTTTGTCGGAAGGTTTTCTGACCGGCGTTAGGGGACCCTCAGATAAACTGACCACAACCTAGCCATGGCCGACGAGGCTTTTCCCCGCATATCCGACACTCCAATGGAGCAAGCCCAGGATCAGTTCATCCTGGAGTGGGGCCGCATGAGTTCAAGTTGGGGAATCAACCGGACGATGGCGCAGATCCACGCGCTGCTCTATGTCTCGCCGGGACCGCTGACGGTGAACGAGATCATGTCGCGGTTGCACGTTTCGCGCGGCAATGCAAGCATGAACCTGCGCGAGCTGATGGAGTGGGGGCTCGTACGCCGGTTCCGACGGCCCGGCGACCGAAAGGACACCTACATCAGCGAGTCGGACCCTTATCAGATGTTTGTCCGCGTTGTCCGCGAGCGCAAGCGGCGCGAGCTGGACCCCACCGCAGGTGTTCTTCGCGAGTGCCTCTCACGGTTGCCGGAACAGCCTTCCTCATCGGGCGAGGAGACGGTGAGGAACCGACTTTCTGCGCTGCTCGAGGTCTTTGACCTCGTGGATGCCGCGTTCAAGCAGATCTTCGCTAGCGATGAGAGCGTCAGCCACTTCCGCGACGTGCTCAGCTCCGACGCGTCGGCGGAGAAAAGCTGAGCTTGTCGTCGGTGAGCTTCGGATTCAGTTGCGGCTGATAGGTGATCTCGGTTTCTTCGACAACCTCGTCATCGACGCCGTCCACCGCGCGCATCTTCACGACGAGCATCGAGCGTGGGTCCACCCAGATCAGGACTCCAATCTGGCCATAGCTACCCTGGACGCACTTGCAGAGCGTCCCGCCAACCTTTTCGTCAAGGAGGAAGTTGGGAAAGCCGAGCTTGGTGAGCCGAGGTACCTGCTCGTCTTCGGGAGCTTGCAGCAGGCGGAAAATCGGCGTGGCGGCACCGAGAGCGGTCGCGTCGGCGTCGTTCAAAAGCTCGTCGAGGGCCCCTTCCGCCACGTCCGACGTCAACGACCAGTAGCGCTTCCCCTTTTCGCCCTTCCCCCAAACGACCAAGAGGTCAGGATTTTCCCGCTGGGTCTGGACGGTTCGATACTCAAACCGGAAGCCGCGGTCCTTGGCCCAAAGCGTGCGGAACGTCTTCTTGCCCTTGTATTCGCCCACCCGCTGCACCACGGTGCCGGTATCGGCATAAGACGTCATGTTCGAATAGGTCTCCTGAACCCTTGCAAGGAACGCGTTCACGTCCTCCTGGGGCCTCAAGATCGACAGAGCAAGTAGGCTGGTGAACATCAGGCTATCCGGGGGGCCAAGCGAGGTCTCGTCCGCCGAGCAGGTGCATGTGAAGGTGGGGCACGGTCTGTCCGGCCGCTTCGCCTTGATTGATAACGAGCCGGTAGCCATCGCCGAGGCCTTCTGCCTCCGCGATCTTTCGCGCCGCATTCAGAAGGTGCTGATGGTCGCCCGAATCGGGCAGCGCGGCCACTCCGGTGACCTCTTCGCGCGGGACGATGAGGATGTGGACCGGGGCCACCGGGGCAATGTCTCGAAAAGCCACGACGTGGTCGTCCTCATAGACGATGTCGGCGGGGATTTCGCGCTGAATGATCTTGGTGAACAGACTAGCCATGGCGAATGAGGGGACCTGACAAATAAAGGCGGGCCCAAACCTGAATACGGCTCGGACCCGCGAATTGGTTACTTTGCGCTTGCGATTGCGCGAGTTTGAGAGTGGAGTTCGACGCCGCGGCGCTGAATTTCTTCGCAGAACTTCGTGCCCGTCATCGCATTCTCGTAGCGGATCGCGCCGGCCGGCATGCCGCCGTTGGCGATTTCGATCGCATAGATCGCCATCGAGAAGCCGGTGAGTCGCTCCATCGAGGTGAAGCCGGTCTCTTCGCACTGCTTGTCGAAGATGTCAATCTGGATTTCGAGCTGCTGACCGTCGCGCTTGCCGACGCCTCGGGCGCGGACGGCGCACATGTCGAGGTCAACGAACTTGGCGAGCTCAGGGCCAAAGACGGCGTTGAACACATCCTTCGGACGAACTTCGACGTTGCCCACCTTGACGAGGTCCTCGCGCCAGAGGCCGAAGTCCTTGTAAAGTCGCATCCGCTCGCAGTGACCCGGGAATCGGATCGTCTTATACTCGTAGTTCGGAACGCGATCCTTCAGGGTGTACGGGGCGGTCGAGGTTCCGCCGGAGGTGACGAACGCTTCCATCGTGCCGAGCTGAGCGATTTCAAGGGTCTCGACTTCGGTAAGGGTTTCCACCAGCTTGATCTCGCCGTCGCGGACGACGACCGCCTGGTAGTCGTATTCGGTGACGAGGCCTTCGACGTTAAAGGTGAGCTTGTAGTTGAACGGAGGCTTGGGGTTTTGCGGAAGAACGCCGCAGTACAGCTTCACGAAGTCGACCGTATCAAGGTGCTCGATGATGTACATGCCGAGCGAGTTCACGAGACCAGGAGCAAGTCCCGTGTCGGGCACGAGGGTCACCCCTGCTGCCTTGGCATCCTCGTCCATCTCGAGGGTCTCGAGCGTGATGTCCGTGTTTCCACCGAGGTCGACCATGCTGGTCTTCGTCTTGATCGCGACCTTGGCGATGCGCGGGTGCATCCAGTAGGGAACGCAGCTCAGGAGCACGTCCTTGTCGGCAAGAAAAGCAGCAAGGTTGTCGTCGTCAAGGGCGTTGACCTGCGCCGGGTGGCAGATCGAACGACCGACGAGAAGATTGACGCGCTCACAGGCCTTCTGAGCCTGTTCGAGGCTCACGTCGCCAAGGGTGATTGAGTGCGCATCGGCAAATTTAGCCAGATCGTAGGCGGCGGCGGTGCCTTGCATGCCCGCGCCAAGAATTGCAAAGTTTTTGTTCATCGAAGCTCCTTATCCAAAGAAATGGGGTACGCCGTTGTCCGGCTTCGGTGGAAGTCATGATTGTACCTTTCGGCGTTCGCGTTGCTGATCGTGCTACCCTGAAAGAGTGATCCTGACCGTCCCTTTTGAGGAGTTTGCCGAGACCGTTCGGCGCAACTGCGGCACGTCGGACGTCTACGTTTCCAGCAGTGGACGCTATGCCGTGGCGAGTGCGTCGGGCAAGGGAGTGGTCGTCGCCACCCGCGTGAAGGGCACGGTCGCTCTGGCCCGCGAGAAGCTGGCCGAACAAGGCCTTGCGGTGTTCCATGGCACCTGGCTCGCCCAAGGTCCCGAGACGATGTCCACCGAGCCGCTCAGCTTTGCCGGCGTCGCCTATCGCAGCGCGGATGAGCGTCCCGGCCTTTGGCTCGATGTCTATGAGGGCTCGATCGCGGAGATTGATGTCCTTCGCCGCATGTACGACGAGTTTTGCGAGACGGGCGACCTATCCGAGGACCTCTCGTTTGACGAGTTCATTCGACGCGCAAACGCGAACGTCGTGATCCTGACGCCGGACGACATCCAGCGTCACATCATGAATAAGCGCCGTTAATCCACGGACCAGGTCGTGGTGCCGTCGGGATGATCCTGGAGGACCACACCGGCTTCGGTGACTTCCTTGCGGATCGCATCAGCAAGGGCAAAGTCCTTCGCCTTCTTGGCCGCTGCTCGCTCGGCGATCTTCGCCTCGACCCAGGCGGCATCGGCCTTGGGCTCCGGCTTGGCCTCCTCGACCTTCACCGCAACCGCTTCGTAATCGCTGTTGACGATGCCGAGGAGACGGTTGATCTGGTCGAGGAACCGGGCGGCGGCTTCGCCGGACGCCGCGTTGAGTTCGCTTTCCTTGGTGATCTGCTTGGCACCTTCGATGGACTTGGCCAGCGCGACCGCGGTGTTGAGGTCGTTCAGCATCGCTTCGAGCGCCTGGTCATACAGGTCATCGAGGCTGTCGCCAAAGACATTCGGGCCGTCACCTTGGGCCGATTCCGCGAGCTGCAGGGCCTTTTCAAACCGCTGGACGTGCCGCTTAGCGTCCTCCAGGGTCTGGAGCGTGAAGTTCAGCTGCTTGCTGTAGACACCCGAGATGAGCGCATAGCGAAGGGCGAGCGGGTGGGTTCCTTGCGAGAGCAGGTCGCGAACCGTGAAGAAGTTGCCCTTGCTCTTCGACATCTTCTCGCCGTTCACAAGGAGGAAGCGGGTGTGCAGCCAGTGGTTGGCGAACGGCTTACCAGTGAGAGCCTCGGATTGGGCGATTTCGCACTCGTGGTGGGGGAAGATGTTGTCCTCGCCACCGGAGTGAAGGTCCAGCGTGTCGCCGAGATAGGCCCGCGCCATGACCGAGCACTCGATGTGCCAGCCGGGGAATCCCCAACCGTACGGCGAGAACCACTGCATGAGGTGCTTCTCGTCCTTTTTCCAAATGGCGAAGTCGGCGGGGTCGCGCTTGGTTTCGTCGGTGACGACGTCGCGCGCGCCTCGGATGAGCGACTCACGGTCCGTGTTGCCGCTCAGCTTGCCATAGTCTGGCCGGCTCTCGACCGAGAAGTAAACACCGCTCGAGGTCTCGTAGGCGTGGCCGGATTTGATCAGCGATTCGGCGGCGAGGATCTGCTCGCGGACGTGCTGGGTGGCCTTGGGTCGGATGTCGGGCTCGGTGAGGTTCAGCCGCTGCCAGTCCTCCAGATAAGCCGCGGCATAGTACTCGGCAAGCTCCCAAACGTTGTGGAACCGCTCGCCTTCTTTGCTGCGGAGAGCGCCTTCGAGCTTGTCTTCGCCGCCCGCATCCGCCATATCGTCCATCGTGAGGTGGCCGACGTCGGTGATGTTGCTCACCCAGGTGACATCCCAGCCGATCGCCTTGGCCGTCCGAACGACGAGGTCGGCGGTCAGAAAGCTGCGGAAGTTGCCGATGTGGGCATAGCTATAGACCGTCGGACCGCAGGAATAGAACTTGAGGTGGCGCGGTTCAAGCGGAATGAGCTCTTTGACCTTTCCGGTCAACGTGTCGTGAAGGCGAAAGGGACGGTCCGACATAGCTGGCGTATGAGCATATCCTACGCCGTGCTTACGCCTCCGGTTCGCGACTTGCTATAGTCTGAGGGAAGATGCGTCGACTCGCCGTTTATCCCGGTTCCTTTGACCCACCGACTCTCGGGCACCTCGACGTGATCGAGCGTGCGGCGAGGCTGTTTGACGAGATCATCGTCGCGATTGGCGTGAACTCGTCGAAGCGGCCCTTGCTCGACGAGGCTTCGCGGATTGCGGCTCTTGAGGCTTGTACGTCGAGCTTTGGCAACGTGCGGGTGGACCGGTTCGACGGCCTGCTCGTCGATTACGTGCAGGCTGAGGGTGCAAAGTCGATTGTCCGCGGCCTCCGCGCAACGGCCGACTTCGAGTACGAGTTCCAGATGGCCATGGTGAACCGCCGCCTTGCGGGCGACCTGGAGACGATCTTCCTAATGACCAAGTGGGAGCACAGCTACCTCAGCTCGTCAATTGTCCGCGAGGTTGCGCAGCTGGGCGGTGACTACACGGGCCTGGTGCCCGCCGCCGTCGTGCCGTTCATCGAGTCTGCGCTGCGAACATAAACCGCAGCCATCGGCAAGGCAGCATTCGTACGTTTTTTGCCCAGGACTTTTGCTATTCTAGGTATTGATGACCCCCACGTTCTGGAATCTGATTCAGCAGTCAAAGGGTGACCCCGACCAACTCCGAAGCCTCCTCGTCGAAAAGCCGGATGCCGAGGTCCTCGAATTCAACGCGCAGTTCTACTCCGCGCTTGTCGAGCTCAATCAGTGGAAAATCTGGGGAGCAGGCGAAGTGATGGCGGAAGGCCTCAGCGATGACGGCTTTCACTACTTCCGGTCGTGGATCATCGGCAAGGGTGAGGAGGCATTCAAGACCGCCCTCACTTCGCCGGACGATCTCGGTAAGTTCGCCGACGAAGACGACGAGTTTGACAACGAGGCGCTTGAGTACGTCGCGGTCGAGATCCTCGAAGAAAGAGAGCTCGAAGATAACCGGGGAGCAGACGGTAGCAACGCCGACGGTGAGCCCACGGGTGAGGCCTGGGATCCAGAAGAGCTCTACTCGCTCTTTCCGAAGCTAGCCGAGCAGTTTGGCGACTAGCGCGGCAACGCGGGGATCATCGTGCGGTTGATCTGCCGCGCGTCCACCTTCCACTTGCCGTTGATCTTGATCATCGGCAACGAGTAGTTCTCGGGGTAGGCGCTCGGGGCGTCGGCGGTCTTCACGAACTCCATGTCCACGGTGGCTTCGTTCGGGTTCGGGATCGACTCGCTCTTCATCCGCCACGCAAACCGGAAGTGCTCGGCATAGTGCAGCGTTTTCTTCCAAGCCGCTTCGGCCTGTTCGTCCGTCATCCCGTCAAGGTACGCGTATTGAACGCAACCCTTGGCATCGCCCCGGGAAAAGGCAGCCAAGAAGCCGTTTGCCGCACCCGTGGGTGAGGTGCTTGCCATCAACATGCCGGCAACGCCAAGACCAACGATGACGAGCACAATCAGAATTCCGACGACGCGTCGCATATCGGCATTAAACCCGACGTGGCCCTAGCCACGAAATGATTCGTTGAGATCGACCCGCCAAACCCGGCGTTCCTTCTTCATGATCCAGTAGAAATTGATGGGATAGCCGTTCGGAAGGGTGTAGACGACTTCCGCCCCAACGCGCGTTGGCGTGCGGTCCATTTTGAGGATTCGATACCGTGCGCCTTGCTGAATCAGGTTCCAAACCTGCGCCCGCGCAAAATCCAGCTTCGCCTGAGAGACGTCCGGACCTACAGCAAGGTTGATCGCGGCGGCGTCGCCATCGCGGACCGCCTCGTGGAATCGGCGTAGCGCGCTCTCCGGGCCGTAATCGCGCAGGGCAGCAAAAGTCACCAGACAAATTGCCGAGAGGATCACCGCCGGCCAAATAGAGGGTTGAAACTCCTTCGATTTCGTCGTAATATCGGGTGAACTCGGGTTGGACTCCTGCGTCTTCACTGGAAGATCAGTCTATTCCAAGGTGATAACGACGATAGGTGTGAGGCAATGCAATGAGTGAGTTTTTCTCTCGAAGAGATGTAGTGAAGTCCGGCGGAATGATTGCCCTTGGGCTCGTCACTCCCGGATGGCTTTCGACCCTGGCTAAGGCCGAGCTGATTCGCTCAGCGAAGGGCGGCAAACCCGACAAGGACACAATCCTCGTCGTTTGCCAGCTCAGCGGCGGCAACGACGGCCTCAACACGGTGGTCCCTTTTGCGAACAAGACGTACTACGACGTTCGCCCGGACATCGCGATCGAAGAGAGCAAGGTCCTCAAGCTCAACGATCAGATGGGCTTCCACCCCGCGATGGTCGGTCTTGCTGAGCTCTACAAGCAGAAGCGCGTGGCGATCATCCAAAACGTTGGCTACCCTCGCCCCAACCGATCGCACTTTGCGAGCATGGACATCTGGCATTCCGCTTCGCCCGAACTCTCGATGCGCTACGGCTGGATCGGACGCCACCTCGACACGAAGATGGCAGGCGGCCCGCTCAACCCGGTTTACGCGATTGGCCTCAGCACCGAAAAGCCTCGCGCTCTCACTGCCAAGCAAGCCAGCATCCCCTGCTTTGCCTCGCTCGTTGACCTAAAGAGCATGGTTGGTGACGCCGACTCGCAGCAGCTCCTGCGCAAGATCCAAGGCACCGAAGTCACTCAGGGCAGCGACGCGAGCGTCGTCCAGAACGCGAATCGCGCCGCCCTTGATGCAATCCAGGTCCTCAATGAGAAGCTCGCTGGCTATTCGCTGAAGCAGCAGTACGGCAATGACGCCTTTGGCCGCGGTTTCTCGCAGGTCGCCCAGCTCATCGCGACGAGTCCGGCGACGAGGGTCGTTTACTTCTCGGCAGGTGGATTCGATACCCATGCCCGACAAGACCAGACCCACGAGAAGCTCCTCGGCGACCTCAGCAACGGCATCTCGGCCTTCATGAAGGAAATGGAAGCCTGTGGCAAGGCGGACAAGGTTGTCCTTGTCGTCTTCTCAGAGTTCGGTCGCCGCGTCCAGCAGAACGGCTCGGGCGGTACCGACCACGGCCACGGCAGCGTCATGTTCCTGATCGGCAAGCCGGTCAAGGGCGGTTTCTACGGCGATTACCCTGACCTGAACAACCTCTTCCAGGGCGACCTTGTCGGAAAGATCGACTTCCGAGAGGTCTATGCCACCGCGCTTGACGAATGGATGGGAGGCGACTCCGAGGTCGTCCTCGGCAAGAAGTTCAACCACATCAACGTCCTCTAAGGGGACCGAGATGATGCTGGGATTCCCTCAAGATTTCGCCTGAAGTCTTGAGGGAATTCTCTAGGAAAGGCACAATAGAGGTGGGATTGAACGTCCGGCGTCTTCCGAACGTAGAATCCATGAACGGCACCATGATTACGATTACTGATCGAGCCCTCGTTGAACTTCAAGACCTGATTAAGTCTCAGGGCAAAGATAGTGCAGCCCTGCGCGTTTGGGTTGCGGGAGGAGGCTGCAGCGGCCTTTCCTACGGCATGGCTCTCGACGATGGTCAGCCTGAAGACGGCGACCAGATCTTCGAGCAGAACGGCCTGAAGATCTACGTGGATGGCCTGAGCCTCCAGTACATGGTGGGTAGCGAAGTCGACTACGTCGACGACGTGCTCGGCGGCGGTTTCAAGATTGAGAACCCGAACGCCACCAGCTCGTGCGGTTGCGGCAGTTCGTTCAAGACCGCCGACAGCGAAGGCGCGGCCGGCGGCGGATGTGGCTCCTGCGGCTGCAAGAGCTAACGTAGCAGCTGTTCTTTCTGGCGTTGGAAGACGCCGTGAACGAATTCGGCAATTTCAATTCGCTCCTGATGAGTTTCAGGGGCGAATTTTATTCCGGTTGACCAAAGGTCGGTTCCGTCCATAGCTTCGACGCGCCGGACCTCACCACGAAGCAAAATCGGGTTGCCATCAGCGCGACCCACGAGGATCTGGACCGATCGGTTCATCTCAGGAGCCACCTTGGTCCGAAGCTGGACGCCGCCAAGCCCGATATCGACCACCATGCCGCTCCAAGTGTCCATGTCGCCCTCCATACGGATGGTCGCGTAGTCTAGGACTTCGTAGCGCAAGTATCGTCGTTGCTCGGGAAATGGATTCATTGTTTTCGCCCGTCAGGCCGCCTTCTTCGTGTTCTCGGCGGAGAACAGAATGCCTTCCTTAGAAATAATGTCGGCAAGAACTTCGACAACCTCACCGTCGATTTGGCCCTTCCTAGCAATTGAACGCAGGTTCTCAAGGACCGTGTCGGGGTCAATTGCTTCGCGGTAGGCGCGGGAACTCGTCATGGCGTCGAAGATGTCGGCCACCGTGGTGATGCGGGTCAAGAGGTCGATCTCCTCGCCGTGCAGGCCGTCCGGATAGCCGGTGCCATCAAGCTTCTCATGGTGGCCGCGGATGATCGGGAGGCAGGACTGGAAGGCGGGAATTCGCTCGACCATTTTCGCGCCAACCTCGGGGTGGGTCTGGATGATCTTGAACTCCTCGTCGGTGAGTTTCCCTGGCTTCATGAGGACGTTGTCGGGGATGCCGATCTTGCCGATGTCGTGGATCAGACAAGCGGTCTCGAGCACCTTGAGCTGGTCGGAAGGCAGGGCCATCGAGCCGCCAATCGCGACTGCGTACTTCATCACGCGCTCGCTGTGGCCCGCCGTGTAGGGGTCCTTGGCTTCAACTGCTTTGGCGAGGGCATAGACCATCGCCTCGAAGCTGCTTTGGGCATCGAGAAGCGCGAGTTCAAGGAGGTCGTTCTTTTCCTCGAGTTCGATCTGCTTCTGCTCAACCTCGCGCTGGGCGGTGATGCGCTCGGTGGCGTCGATGGTGAATCCAAGAAGGTGTTCCGGCTCCCCTTCGGCGTTGCGAACCACCGTCGCCCGACACTCGATCTCGGCGATGCGACCGCCAACCTGAATGAGTCGATAGGTGACCTCAAACGGAACCATCAGATAGCAGGCCGTTCGGAACTTTTCGACCACGCGATCCCGATCTTCGGGGTGAATGGCGCGCTCGAAGGCGCTCATCTCGTTCTCGCTGGGGTCGCGAAGGCATTGCTTGTCCCAAGTGTCGTTGGTGAACGCCAGCTTGCCTTCTTTCAGCACGAAGACGCCAACGGGAAGATGGTCAACCAAGCTCGAATAGGCCGATTGAAGGCGGACGGAATCCTCTTCTGCGCTGAGCCATGCTTGGTGCCGATTCAATCCCGCGCGCAACAAGACCAAGCCGAAAACACCGATCAGGACCGCGATGAGCGAGCATGTCTCGACGATGTTGGAGAGGTTGTCGACCTCCCGCTCCTCAGAGCGCACGAAATTCTGAGCTTGGGCAATCGACTGCTGGGTCTTGCTGACCGCCTCACGCAGGTATCGCTGCCAATGTTCTGGATCGGACTTGGCACCCACGACGAGCGATTCGAGCCAGCCGAGATTGGCGTAGCGCGCCCGTCCCATCAGCGTTTCGAGGTCGTTGGGGCTGAGCTTTTCCTGAAGGGCAATGACTTCGATGTCGCGGCACAGCTTGATCGCCGAATCGAGCCGAGAGGAACCCTCTGCAATGCGGACCCGTGCGTCGCGCAGCTTCGAGAATGCGTCATAGCCGACAAAGAGCACGGTGACCGAAACCGCGGCGAGAACCAGCTCCATGATGAGGACTCGCAGTCCTCGTCGACTCTGATGGTGGGCCCTTGCAACGGCGGCCGAGCGGCCAGAGAAGTAACGCGCACCAATCGTCGCACAGACAATCGCAATGATGAGACCGAAGCCGAATCCTCGTTGGGAACTCCGGGCGAGCTCATCAAAGTGGCCCTTGATGACGGCAGCATCGCGATCGACGCCGAGAGCACCGACAACACGGCCGCCCTTTGTGATCAGCGGAACATAGGCGCTGAGGTAGGTTCCCCATCGGTCGCTCGTCAGCTTCGGCTCAGCGGCCGCCACGCCGGTGCGCAAGACCTGCTTGGCAACCGGAGAGGCTTCGAAGTACTCGTCGCCGGGATAAGACTTGTCATCAACACCGTCGCCGTCGTGGTCGCCGGGGGTCGTGGGATCAAGGACAAACTCGACCGCACCCTTGGAGTTCGTTCGCAGAACGTAAACGTAGCGAATGTTGGAGGTCCGGCGAAGGGCCTCGGCGAGCAGCCGAGTCTGGCGTTGGTAGGCGGGTGAGTTCATGTCGGCTTGCGACTTGATCTCGTCAATCTCTTCGGGATTGAGTGGGAATGCCGAGAGCTCGGCGATGTTGAGCAGCTCCTCGCGGACGTCTGAACCGTATCGGTCCGACGCTAGTCGATAGGACATCACGTTCGCCACGCCTGCAACCAGCGCGAACGCTAGGAACAGGATGACCCAAAGCCTATAGAAGTGTTTTCTTGTGCCGCGAAAGCGCATAAGCTCTCCGCTTCCCCAGCATTGTTATTGGCACCCTCTTTGGAAAGCTCATGCAAATGGCTAACTTTTAGCGGCCAAAGGCACAAAATGCAATCGGCCCGCACCCGGAAGGTGCGAGCCGATCTGCGAGGATGGGGGCTTTAGGTTGGCTTACTGCTTGGCCAGGATGAGCACGTGGCCCGTCGCCGGATCGAAGTCGATCGTGACGTTCAGGCAGCTCTCAAGGAAGCTCAGCGGGATGATCGTTCGGCCCTTCTCGATGAACGGCGTTCGCTCCATCTCCACGTCCTTTCCATCAATCGTGGCCTTGGCATCGCCGATTCGGATCACGATTTCGCGACCCTGGGCGACGGCGTTGACCTGCTTCAGGAAGTGCTCCCACTTGACCTTTCCGCCGGCGCGCTCGATGAGGTGTCGGAACGGAGCGATCGGGATGTTCTGCTCAATGCGAGGGGCCACGTCGAACTTGACGGGCTTGCCATAGAGCGAAACCTGGAGGGCAGCGGTGTTCGGGAGTCGGGTGCCCTGTCCGATGCGGACGAGGCTCGCGGCGGCGATACCGTTGTTGATCTTCGGCGTGGTCTTCACCGACGGCGAAACTTGAACGACACCCTTCGGCGTGGTCACCTTCGGAGCAGTCACAGCCTGGACCTTGCCCGGAGTGACGGCCTTGGGACCCGTCGAAACTGGAGCAGGAAGCTGACCGGCCTTGAGTCCCGCGGTCTGACCGGCAAGCGCCGGGACCACAAAGGTGCTCATGGCGTTGAGGCCGTTCGAAGTCTTGGTCACCACCGTCTTCGCGACTTGCGGAGCGACGTTGCTAACCTTCGGGGTTTGGACCTTCGGCGTCGTCACCTTCGGAACGTCGATCTTGATCGACGAAGGCTGGGTGACTCGGTTCGTGCGACCGCCGGGGTTGTTGACGAAGATTCGAATCTTCTTAGTCTTGAACGTGTTGCTCATGTCGTCCACGAGCCACGCTTCTACTTCGTGCCAACCGTTGATCTCTCGCGAGGTGTCCCAGGTGTAGGCGAACGGCGAGTTGTTCACGAATGCCTTGAGCTGATTGTCAACGAAGAAGCTGACATAAGCACTCTTGAACTCTCGGCCAAAGCCAACCTTCACGTCCACCGGACCCTGGACCGAAGAGCCCATCTTCGGCGAAAGGATCTGGATGATCGCGGATCGCTCACCCTCGGAGTTGATCGTCGTCTTCTCGGAGGCCACGATGCGGCCCTGCTTGTCGAGAAGGATCGCTTCGATTTCGTTATCGCCATCAAGGAAGGCCTTGAGGTCGATCGTGAAGCTCGCATCACCGTTGAGCTTGCCTGCGTTGAGCATCCGAGTTCCGAGGCTGAAGCCATTGAGTCGGAGCTCGATCATCGCGGCCGAAGCACCGGTGTACTTGATGTTGATCGTCGGAGAGTTGGTCGCGCGGTCGATGGTGATCGTCGGATCGATCTTGAACGCGTAGGCCGAAAGTGTAAGAACCGAGAGGCTGACCACGGCGGCCAGCTTGCCGATTCGGAAGTTCCTAATTCGCATATCTTCCTCGCAGCTCGTCCAGTTACGGACGTGCGGTCTATTCTAGTGCAATTCTTTGCACAGTTGTCAAGAAATCGACGGATTAGGGGTAACACTCGGTTCAATGCCAGGTCAAAGCGACTTGAAATCCTTCATCTTCTCGGGCAAGTCGAGCTGGAGTGCCTCCCTTCCGCCGCATGGCTATCCGACGCTGCAGTTGACGTCGGGCCCCTGGCAAGGCATGGATTGGGAGCACGAACTCGTCTTCGTCGGCCCGAAGACCAAAGACGTCATCCTTGTCGTCACGGGCTACGATGCCAACCTGGTTGACCTTCAAGAAGCCGAACGCTGGTCCGCGATCTCGGGCCTCGGCGTGGCGACCCTGTTCCATCAGCCCAACCAGCCCCTCGATGATCGGTTTGAAGATGAGCTGATCGCACACACGCTTGTCCAATATGAGGAGACCGGCGACCCCACCTGGCCGCTCCTCGGTCCGATGGTGCGGAGCACGTTCCACGCGATGGACGCCTTGCAAGAATGGAGTCAAGGCGAGGTCCAACGGTTCATCGTTACCGGTGCGAGCAAGCGGGGTTGGACCTCGTGGCTCACCGGTGCGATGGGTGATCCCCGCGTGATTGGCATCGCCCCCGTGGTGTTCGACATGCTAAACGTCCCTTGCCAGTTTCAGCGTCAGGCAGAGCTTTTCGGCGCGCCGAGCGAGATGGTGAAGGACTACACCGTCCAAGGGATCGACCAAGAACTCGGGACCAGCGAGCGTCTCGGGGAGCTGGTCGAGATGCTCGACCCGTGGTCTTACCGCGATCGGCTGACCTTGCCGACGCTGGCGGTCATCGGCTCGAACGACCGGTATTGGGCGACCGACGCCACCAGCTTCTACCTGCCCCACATGCCCCGGATCCCGAGCCTCCTCACGATTCCGAACGCGGGGCACGTCTTCCATGGCGAGCTTTACGACCAAGGCATCGGGCACTTCGCGGCGTGCGTTTCCGCCGGCGTGGAGTTTCCCCGCTGGACGCCACAAGGGTGGGAGGGCTTCGACCATCCCGAAGTGCTCCACTACGTTGCCATCAGCCACACGCTCGACTTTCGCGATTCCACCTTCCAAACCGTGAAAGAATTTGAGGTTTCACCAACCCAGAACATGGCGACCTTTGCCCTCGCGGCGGGGGAAATCAAAGTTGGCAACGAGAAGAGATTGGTCGTCATCTCGTCACCAACCACGGTTCACCCGGCAACAAAGGCCTGAAGCGCGGGTCCCAGCTTTTCAATCGGAAGCCCAATCACGTTGTTCATCGAGCCTTCGAGCCGGTCCAGGAAGGTCTTTGACGTGTCCTGGAGCCCATAGGCCCCCGCCTTGTCCATCGGCTCTCCGGTCGCCACGTAGTTGGCAATGAGCTGATCGCTGAGCTCCTTGAAGGTCACGCGCGAAAGGTCGTGCCCGGTGACTTTTCGTCCGCCACCAACGAGCGCAAAGCCGGTGACAACGACATGGGTCTGGCCGCTCAGCGTCCGAAGCATCCGCTTGGCATCGGCCTCATCGACGGGCTTGGCAAGAAAGGTCCACGCGCCGCCCTGCTGGAAGGCGACGACCGTATCACATCCGACCACGAGGTTATCCTGGCGGATCTCGGCGACCGCCTCCGCCTTCATCAGCGCCAAACCCTCGGCGAGGGCGACGGGGTCGTGGGCGACAAAGCTCTCCTCATCGACGTCGGCAGGCAAGACCTCGAACGAGTCAACAAGTTGCGTTAGCAGCGCTTGACGCCGAGGACTTGCACTGGCGAGGACGACCTTCATCACCTTCATTGGACCCTAAAAACCCCGTCCAGCACCCTTATTGGGTTTTGCATTTGGGGTCTTGGCAGGGACAGGTGGTCGTGGTAGGTTGATGCATCTGATGGCGCGCACGGCAAATCCCAAGCAGTCGGTAAAGAAGGACACAGGTCTCATTCCTGTGCTCCCGATCCGGGATTTGGTCTGCTTCCCGCTCCAGACCACCGTGCTCCACGTCGCTCGCGAAGCAAGCGTCAAGGCCGTTCGCGAAGCCCAAAGCATGGAGTCGACGGTCATCGCGCTCAGCCAGCGAGACATGGCGGTGATAGACCCCGGCGTGCGCGACATGCACTACGTCGGCACCCTCAGCGACGTGGTCCAAGCGTCCACGATGCCGGATGCAAGCCTTCGCGTTGGGCTGCGCGGCCTTCGACGGGTGCGCCTCGGCAAGCTCGTCATGCGGGGCGGCCTCTTTTGGGGCGCGATTGAAGAGCTCCACGAAGAAGAAGGATCGGGCGTCGAAACCGAGGCGCTGAGCCGCGTCTGCGTCGAAACGTTTGGTCGCCTGGTTGAGCAATCCAAGGAGATCCCGCCCGAAGCCCTCGGTCACGTGGTCCACCTCGAATCCCCCGCGCTCGTCGCGGACGCGATTGCCCACCACCTCATCACTAAACCCGCCGAAAAGCAGGCCGTCCTCGAATGCCTGAACGTTGACCGTCGATTGGAGCTCGTCCTCGACCTTCTCAAGCGAGAACTCCACCTCCTCGACCTTCGGGGCCGAATTCATGCCGAAGTCGACTCGCGCATCGAGGCCTCCCATCACGAATTCTTCCTCCGCGAACAACTTCGCATCATCCAGCAGCAGCTCCGGCAATCCACCCACCGGCTGACCGAAGTGGAGCAGATGGAGGCGAAGATCAACGAAAGCGCCCTCACTGACGCGGCTTTGCGCCGTGCCCGCGAGGAATGCGACCGGCTCCAAGCCGCCGGTGATTCCACCCAAGAGGCCGCGCTAAGCAGGGCCTATCTCGATATCCTGCTCGACCTGCCCTGGAGCCGCGAAACTGCCGACCGGCTCGACCTGCGCGAGGCCAAAACGATCCTCGACGCCGACCACGACGGCCTGATCAAGGTGAAGGAGCGCATTCTGGAGCACCTCGCAGTGCGCCGCCTCAATGGCACGGGCAAGGGTGCGGTGATCTGCTTTGTCGGCCCTCCTGGCGTCGGAAAGACGTCGTTTGCTCGCTCGATCGCCCAGTCGATGGGACGGCGATTTGCTCGCATCGCCCTTGGGGGCATCCGTGACGAGGCCGAAGTGCGCGGCCATCGCCGCGCGTATGTCGGTGCGATGCCAGGGCGGCTGATCCAAGCGATTCGGCACGCCGGTTCGCGCAACCCCGTCATCCTTCTCGACGAGATTGATAAGATCTCGCTCGATGCGCGTTCTGACCCCTCCGCTGCCCTCCTCGAAGCCCTCGACCCCGAGCAGAACCACGCCTTTGTCGATCACTTCCTCGAGGTCCCGTTCGACCTCAGCTCGGTGATCTTCCTCGCGACCGCCAACAGCATCGATAACCTGCACCCTGCGCTCCGCGACCGACTCGACGTGGTCGAGTTCTCGGCCTACACCGACATCGAGCGAGCGAAGATCGCGATGCGGCGGCTGTTCCCGCGCCAGTGCGAGGCGGTCGGCATCTCAGTGAACGACCTTGCGATCAGCCAAGACGTCGTTCAGGCCCTCGTTCTCGACTACACCCGCGAGGCGGGCGTCCGCGACCTTCATCGCCAGATCGGCGCGCTGACGCGAAAGGTGGGCCGAGCGATCGCTGAGGGTGCACCGAAGCCTTACAAGCTCGATATGGAGGCGCTCCACCGGTTCCTGGGTCCCGCGCCGATGAAGCGGGCCGCCTTGAACCACCGCGACCGCAATGGCGTCGTCACTGGGCTTGTCGTTGGGCCCCACGGTGGCGAGACGATCGAAGTCGAAGTTGCTCTCCTTCCCGCGGGGCCGATGGGACCGCAGATTCAGCTCACGGGACTTCTCGGACCGTCGATGAAGGAATCCGCCCAGGCCGCCTGGACTTGGGTGCGGGGCTGGCTGCACCGCCGCGACTGGAGCGAAGATGTTCACATCCACCTTCCTGAAGGCGGCATCCCCAAAGACGGCCCTTCGGCTGGTCTCGCGCTCGCGATTGCCCTCGCGAGTGCAGCGACGAACCGTCCAGTTCGCGGTGACACCGCGGTGACCGGCGAGGTCACCTTGCGTGGGCGGGTCCTTGCCGTCGGTGGCCTCCGCGAGAAGATCCTCGCGGCTCACCGGATGGGAATTCGCCGGGTGATCGTGCCGCAAGGCAACCAGGTTGACCTGCTGAGCATTCCCGACTCCGTCGCCGGTGAGGTCGAGGTCATCCTTGTTGAGGATGCCCTCGGAGCTCTCACCGCCGCGCTCGTTTAAGAGTGCGCCATGACCGACGTCATGAGGTCGGCCTTTTCAGCCTCCGGCAGGAACGCATTGCCCGCGGCCTGAAGCGACCAGTCCTTGAGGGTTTCAAGCGGGATCCCTTGGTCGAGGTGGGCGCGCTCGAACTCTTGGGTGAGCGTCGTTCCGAACATGGGAGGATCGTCGCTGTTCAGCGTGATCGTGAGCCCGGCTTCGTGGAGCTGGCGCAGCGGGTGCGAGTGCCAATCGTTGACGACTTTCAGGCAGACGTTGCTGCTGGGGCAGACCTCGAGCGGAATCTGCTGGTCGCGCAGATGGGCAACGAGGTCGGGGTCTTCAAGGCAGCGCACGCCATGACCGATTCGATCGGCGCCGAGGTCGTTGAGACACGACCAGATTGACCAGGGTCCTTGGGTTTCGCCTGCGTGGCACGAAATCGGAAGTCCGGCTTCGCGCGCCAACTGGAACGCCTTCGCGTGGACCGCAGGATTCGTCTTTGCCTCGATGCCGCTGAGACCAAGGCCCACGACGCCATTGCCGTGATTCTTCACCGCCCACTCGGCAATCGCCAAGCCGTCTTCGGGCGACTCTTCGCGGATGATGTCGATGATGAGTCCCATCTCGACTCCGAGGTCGTGGCGAGCCCATTCCCGCGCTCGATTGACGGCGGCGAGCTGGTCATCGAGGGCGATTCCTGCAAGCCGCTTTAGGGTCCAGACCGTGAGCGTCGCCTCGCTGTAAACGATGTTCTGCTCGGCTTGTCCGGCAAGGAATTGACGGGTGATCAGCTCGACGTCTTCGGCGGTTCGGATGCACTTGGAAAGCGCGACATAGATCTCGACGAAGTGCTCAAAGGAGCTGAATTGGTACCACTTCCGAAGGCCTTCTAGGTCTGTCGCGGGAAGGGTGACGCCGTTGCGTTGGGCAAGCTGGAGAAGCGTCTCGGGCCGAACGGAACCTTCAAGGTGAACGTGGAGCTCGACCTTGGGCATTTTTCTGATTTTTTCGAGTGCTTCCATTAATTGCTTGACGAGTATTACTCCGTTTTCGCTGCGGAGGTTCTCTCAAACCAGGGTCATTTCATTCCGCTGATGACGACCATGATGAGAATGCCGTAGGCGACCGCGAGGGACCCGATCACAATCCCCACCGTCCCGAAGCTCTTGCCCGGATACTTCTGACCCACGATGCCGAGCAGGACCGCAAGCGCACCCGAGAGGGGCATGCAAAGAAAGGCGACGATCGAGATGACCAGCGAGACCATGTTGATCCAATGCACCCCCGACGAGCCGACGCCATCCTGCGGTTGGTGGTAGGGGCTGACCCCGGGCGTGGCATAAGGCGTGTGATAGCCCGTGGTCGGCATCGCCCCCGTGGCGGCGTTCCCTGGATGCCCGCGAAAGAGATTCGGCACCGAAGAGGCCTGGAGTTTCTGGTTGGTCGTGGCGTCGACAAGCACGGTGGCGGGCAAAACGCGCCCTTCGCCCACCCACTGTCGAAGGGTAGCGTAGTCGGCGGGGCCGTATTGACTTCCGTCTGGTGCCACCACGTAGTACATTGGCACTCCTAGTTTATCAGTTTGAGCTGAGTGGTGAGCCTTCGGAGTTGCAGTTGGTCTTCTCTCGCCATCGCGAGCGCCTCGTCGAGCGTGACGGGGACCAGTTCGACCTCCGCTCCCGGTGCGGCTTGGGCAAGGTGCGCGAGGCGGGTCGAAACAATCGTTCCCGCGACCGGATAGCCTCCGACTGTTGGTCCGTCAGGGCCGTGGACCAAGAGGTCGCCCGAGGGAAGGAGCTGGATCGAACCGAACGTGCAGGGGCGGCTGCGCCCTTCGCCGGGATAGTCGAGCCGGTTGCCGCTGAGCTTGATTGCGGCGCGGTTGGTGTCGTGGGTGACCTTCCAGACGCCCTCGGCATGCAACCCCTGGGCAGGGACAAACGGCAAGACCCGCGTCGGGGCGTTCAGGTCTTCGACCGAAGACGGCAGCGCAGCGAGCTCGAGGTCGGCACCGATAGGCGGTCCGACCCGAAAGACGAGCCGAAAGCCTGGATGCGTAGGACCGAGACGCAGGGCCTCGCCTTGGCGGAGCGTCCGCCGACCCTGAAATCCTCCTGCACCGACCACGGCTACGCTGAGCGATTCACCCGCGAGGAGCTGCGCTGAGCCGTTGGCGAGCTCGTACGACTCACCTTGGGGCAAGAGCGCAGCGGCGACTTCGGCGCAGTCCCGAGCGAAGGCACCCCCAGGCGCGATTCCTAGATGGCGAGCGCCGGGCCCGCGACTTTCTTCCAGCGCAGTCAGCTCACCGTAGACCTGGAACAACTTTACTTCCATGCCCGCACCTCCAGTCCCATCGCGCGCAGGGTGTGATGGGCACGCTCGATGAACTCCACGGCATTCGGGCCGTCACCGTGAACGCAGATCGATTCGACCCGGTGGCCGAGCCGCCGGACTTGGGATTCGAGTTCGATCCCGGAGGTGATCATCGCGCCGGGCTGTCCTCGCGGGACGAGGGTCCCGTCCGGGTTCATGCGCCGGTCGGCAAACCCTTCGTGAATGAGGCCGACCTTGCCCTTCTCGGCCGCGATTCGGTGGAGCGTTTTCGGCAAACCCATGAGGGGGACATTGGAGATGCGCAGGAGCATCGAGAGAAGATGGACGCCGGGAAATTCGCTGACGTACCGGCCCGCCGCGCGGTAGCGATCCACTTCCGGAACCAACTCAATCGCGACGTCATAGTCGTGGGGAAGCGGGATCGCGGTGTCGTTGTAGAACCCGCCGTGGGGCTTCAGGTAGCCAATCTCGACCTGGCCGCGGATCCAGTTCACCTGTTCGACAAGCGAGTCGAACCACTCCCGGGTGACATCGGTGGTGACCGATCGCCGGCCCATGTGGTCGCGGTCCGGATAGCCGGGGTGCGCGCCCACCCGCACGCCAAGGCTCTGGCAGAGCTTCACCGTTTCCAGGGTCAGCTCCTTGGAGCCCGCGTGGGCACCCAGGCAAACATTGGCCGAAGTCGCGTACTTGAGGAGCGCTTCGTCGTGCTCAAAGCCCTCACCGAGATCGACATTGAGGTCAATGCCTCTCATGGGGCGGGCCTCAGCGATTGGAGGTGGAGTTCGTCGAAGGTGGCGGGATTGATCGGTTCGTAGCGGACGAGGTCACCGGTCATGAGGGCGGGTCCGCTATCGCCCGTCGGCAGGGTCAGCGGTGTTCGACCGATGATCGACCAGCCTCCGGGCCCGGGTTGCGGATAGACTGCGGTCAAGTCATTGGCGATCGCGACGGCACCGGGGCCAACATCGCGCCTTGGGGTCTCGCGGCGTGGGATGCCCTGGAGTTCAGGGGCGATCAGTCCGCAGTAGGCAAAACCAGGCCGAAAACCGGTCGCGAGGACTTCGACCTCGCGTGCGGCGTGAAGCTCAATCACGTCCTCGGGGCGAAGCCCCAATTGGTCGGCGACATCCCGCAGATCAAGCCCCATCGAGTAGTCGACGGGGATGACCCACCGCTGCGGCTTGACCGTTTCATCCACTGGCGTCGATTCGAGCCACTCGGAAATTGTCGCCTCGTTTGGCAGAGCGCCGGGGTGAAAGTAAAGCGCGAGGGCATCAAACGCGGCGACGACATCCTCGACGCCATCGAGCTCCCGGAGCCGGAGGGCCTGCGCCACAAGCCCCGGGCGATCAACGCCGCGAATGCAAATCGCGCGATCTCCCATTGGCTCGAACGTCAGCACCATCTCCTCACCTTACGGCAAACTAGACGAAAATGGAGAGCGTCGAGGTCCAGATTCAGCTTGAAGATGGGGCGATTTTGCCTCAATATGCCACCGCCCTTGCTGCGGGGATGGACGTCCACGCCTTGGAGTCGGCCACGCTTGCGCCGGGTGAGCGCGCCCTCATCCGAACCGGCCTGCGGGTGGCAATTCCCGAAGGTTTTGAAATTCAAGTACGACCGCGATCTGGCCTCGCCGCCAAACATGGCATCACCCTCCTGAACACTCCGGGAACCATTGATGCAGATTTTCGCGGAGAAATAAAAATTCTGGCGATCAATTTGGGCACAAATGTCGTCGAACTGCCCAAGGGGGATCGTATCGCTCAATTGGTGTTGTGTCCAGTTGTGCGTGCCTCATGGTCGATCCGCCAGAACTTAGAGGAAACTGAACGTGGAGAAGGTGGATTTGGAAGCACAGGCACCCGCTGAGGCGGTTCCGTGCCCGCGATGCTTCCACGTCGTGCCGGCCGGTAACTCCACCTGCCCCGAATGTGGGATGCGGCTTCGCGAAGATGGCGTCGATCGCGTCAATTCCTCCGTCGAGCCTGAACTCGCCAAGGCGAACCTGAGCCGACTCCGTGGTGACTTCTCCTCCGCTCGCGGCCAACTCCTTGCGATCCTCCGTCGATTCCCCAACCACTCAGGCGCGCACGAGCTTCTCGGCGACGTTTATGAGGAAGAGGACGACCTCGAACAAGCCGCCCAGTGGTACGAGCTTGCCCTTGACCTCGATCCCGATGCCCCCGGCCTCGCCAGCAAGCACGCCGACGTCATCTTCCGCCTCGCGAAGATGGAGCAGGACCAAGTCCACGACCGAATCGGACTCGCGACGCCTGACCGACCGTGGCTTCCCCTCGCCATCACCGGCGTCATCTGTGTGGTTGCCCTGCTTGGCCTGTGGGCGTTTATCAAGCGGGACACCAAGACAAAAGCGATCACGACCAGTTTTGTCGCCACCTCGGAAGTGAAGCCCGTCGAGGGTCCATCTGCCACGCCCAGCCCCTCGCCGAGCACCAATCCCACACCGACGATGTCGGTGACCAACACCGGGATGACCACGAGCGACCTCTCGGCCAAGGAACAGCTCAACCGGACCGCAGGTGGTGAGCACGTGATCGCCCTCCAGAGCGACCCGCGCGGATCCCAATGGATTCTCACCCTGAAGGTTGAAGGCACCGAGGACCCGAAGGCGGTTGCGGCCGAGTCCGCGAAGGCGGCTTTCACGCTGTTCCAGAACTGCACGAGCGTGGTGATGCGCATCGTTACCGGCGGCGAACTCACCTACCTCGCCGATTCAGATCGAGCGACATACGAGAAGACGCAATCGCAAGAATGGAAGTCGGCAAACGACGATCCGCTCGCTTGGATCAATGAATTGGTCAAAAACGAGTGGCGTGCTCCAAAATAGGAGCTGACATGCTTCTTAGCGCCATCTTTGCCACGCTGGCTACCCCCTGGACCGTTGCCATCGAGCCAGGAGCCGGACTCCGAATCGGAGCCAATGGCCTTGGCATTGTCCGAGGATCGTCGTTCCAGTACTACAAGCCCGACTGGACCAAGGGCTACTACTCGTCGAACTGGAATGCGGCGACCCAAAAGGTTGAGAAGCTGCCTGACGGCATGCGGATGACGTTCAAGAGCACGAACGGCATGGCCGAAGGTTGGAACACCGTCCGCGTTGAAGGCAACGACGTCATCATCGACTACTCGTTCTCGTGGAACAGCGATGACCCCGCCAAGGTCGAGTTCGGCCTCTACTTCTGGGCGCCCGCGCTGCTGAAGGGCTCGGTCGGCAACAAGTCGGTCACGATGCCGATGACGCCGGTTTACAAGAGCACGAACGACACCAACGAGCGACGCCTCGGTCCCGACAGCACCACGTGGACCCTTGGAAATCCTGCGTTCTCGATCCAGTCGGTGGCTTCCGCACCGCAAACCACTTTCGACGCCCGTGGGTACAGCCAGGATTTCGCCGAAGGTCGCCAGATGTTCTGGTCCGGCTCGCTTGGCCTCGAACCCAAGAAGGGCGCGCCCGCCAAGGGATCGATTCGGCTCCGGTTTACCCCCGGAAAGCTCTCCGACCCCGAGCTCCTGCAGGAAACGCTTGCGGGTGCGCCTCTTGCCTCCGCGCGCTATCCTGATCCTGCCCTTCCCCTCGTTCCCCAGCCCGCCAAAAGCACGCTGAGCGCGACCGAGACAACGCCCTTGCTCACCCGGGGCGCACGCGAGAAGCTCGTCTGGCGGAGCACGGTCGGAACGACGGGCACCTTCCGAAGCTCGGTCGAACAGTCCTACTACAAACTCCTCGACCGCCGGTTTGATGCCTCGTACTCGTCGAAGACCCTGCCCGCGACCGTCGCGCTTGAGGTCAATTCGAGCCTCCCGACCGAGGGTTATCGCCTCGACATCTCCAAGGGCCGCATCATGGTCGTCGGTGGTTCACCGGCAGGTCTCCGCTTTGGCCTGCTGCGCCTCGCGATGATCGCGCGGGCCGAGAACGGCCAGGTCGTCGTCCCCATCGGCACGATCGAGGACGCGCCCAAGTCGCCTTGGCGAGGGGTTCACCTCTTCGTCGGTCCGACTGCGCTCGATTTCCAGCAGAAGCTTTGGGAGCGAGTCCTCCAGCCGCTCGGCATGAACAAGGTCGTCCTGCAGTGCGAGCAAACCGAGTGGAACACCACCCCCAACGTCCGGGGCGGCATTGCGATGCCGCGGGCCAAGCTCGCCGACCTGTTCAACTGGTATCGATCGATTGACGTGGAGCCGATCCCGCTCGTCCAGAGCTTTGGCCACATGGAATGGCTTTTTGCTCGGGGTGCGAACCGCGACCTCGCGTTCAACAAGGACGTGCTCTACAGCGTGGATCCGCGTGTACCGCGAACCAAGACGCTGCTCGAGACCCTCTGGCGCGAAGTCCTCGACGTCACCAAGGCGAAGGTCGCTCACTTTGGCCTCGACGAGGTCGACATGCGCGGCTGGCCGGAAGATCCTAAGCTCGTCACCGACCTCTGGCAAAACCAGATGGGCTTCCTTGGCGACCTGTCGAGCCGCCTCAACGTCAAGCCGATGGTTTGGGGCGACATCTGTCTTGCCCCGAGCGAAGCGGTGGACGCCGCCAACGGCCACGACCCGGCAACCGCCAAGACCCGCCGAAGCGCAATCCCGAAGGGTGCTTTGATCGGCGATTGGCACTACCGCGACGATCCTCGGCCCGAGGTCTTCGCCAAGTCGCTCCAGGTTTGGAAGAACGAAGGCTACGTCCCGATTGCGAGCACCTGGTACCGCGAGGGCAACATTCGCGGCTTCTGCCTCGCGGCGGTGAAGGAGGGCATGGGCGTGCTCCAAACGACCTGGGCGGGCTACGAAAGCAGCGAAACCGCGATGCGGGCCGCGCAACACCAGTTCTCGGCGATGATCCTCGCTGCCGACTACTCGTGGAGCGGACGCACCGAGTCGATCAAGGGTCTTCCCTATCGAGCCGACGACCTCTTCCGCCAGCTTTATGATGGTGTGCCTTCGCCGCTTCGACCCGAGCCAGGCGTCGCGCTCCTGCCGCCGTCACGGTTGGCGGTGGGACGTCCTCTGCGGCAGATGCGAATTGGGTCCTATGGATTCATGCCGGAGGGCGTAATCAACCTGGGTTCGCCGCTGATCGAGGGTGCGGAGAAGCTCCCGCGCGAAGTCGAATACAAGATGGGCGGCCTCGCGATGCGTGAGCTGGTCATCAGCGCGAACACGTTGATGCCGGGGGAATACGGCGACCCCGCCGGTGAGGTCGTCATTCGCAGTAACGGCGGCGAATCGGTCTTTGCGCTGAAGTACGGCGTCCACGTCCGGTTTGCGGGCGACCTCGGCGGCCTCCGGGAAGGGTTCCGCGAAGGCGAGTTCTGTGCGACCGTGCTCAAGCTGCCGAAGCAGGTGAAGGTCGACTCGCTCACGATTCGAAGCGTTCAACCCTGGCTCGGTTTGAACGTCCGCGCGCTCACCGTTCGTTAGGTCTGGCCGACCCAGCTTGGCTCAGCAACCTCGGTCCATCGCTCCCGGATGGCGGCAACGTCCTCCGGAGGAAGTGGGCCGGCGGCGAGCATCGCGGCATTCTCGGGCCATCGCCCTGGCTTCGTCGTCCCCACGATCATCGTCGAGATGTCCTGGGCGGCGGTGAACCGAAGCGCGGTCGAAACCGACTTCGCGAGCGGCAAGCCTAGGAAGGGATAGCGCAGCTTTTGGAGCCGCTCCCAATAGGTCATCGCATAGGGCCGCGCAGGCGGCTCGTCACCGTTGATCCAGGCGACGTTGGCAATCGGGCGCTTGACGATCACGCCAATGTTCTTCGCCTTTGCGATCGGTAGAAGCAGGCCGATGCTCTCTTGGTCGGCGATGTTGCAACTCGTCTGGAGGACGTCAAACACGCCGGTTTCCATCGCCTTCACCGCGTCGGCACCGTCGCCGCTGTAACCCAAGAACCTCGTCTTGCCATCGGCCTTGGCCCGCTCGATAATCGGAATGACGACCTCGAGGACTTCAGCGCGGCAGGAGTGAACCTGCAAGAGGTCGAGGTGCTCGACTTGCAAGGCTGAAAGCGAATGGTCAATGGAGGCGCGGAGGAGGTCGGGGTGCCAGTCGGGTAGGTCCGGGCCGTTTTCAAAGCGGTGGCCGAGCTTGGAGAAGAGATGAAACTCATCCCGTCTCTTGCTGACGAAGCGGCCAATCCGGGCCTCGGAGTCCATGTAACACTCGGCGGTGTCGATGACATTCAGCCCGAGGTCGAGCGCCTCATTGAGCAGTCGATCTACATCGGCAGGCTCGGGGGCCAAAAAGCCAATCTCCGAACCACCAAAACCAAGCAGGCTCACCTCAAGGCCGGTGCGGCCCAGCGTACGTCGTTCCACCCATCGGGTTTACCCCGAGAGGCCGTACTTCCAGCTGAACGCGATCTCGTGGAGGATCGGCAGTTCTTCGGGCAGATCACCGTCGCGCCGCAACAAGCAAGCAAACGCGCCCGCGCCAAACCCCTGGTGAGGGAACAGGCGGTAGCAGGGGAAGTCGACAAAGCGGCTCTGGAACGCGGCCAGTAGCGGGACCTCGACCGGCTTCAGCTCAGGATATTGAGCCTGGAGCCACGTCATCAGCTTCTCGTTCTCCTTGATCGAGAACGTGCAGGTGCTGTAGAACAGGTAGCCGCCGGGGAGCAGGCACTGGGCCGCCGTTCCCGCGATCCGCCGTTGACGACCGACGTTCATGTCGATCATCTGGGGCGAGAAGGCTCCCGGAGCGTCGTCACCCTTCGCGAGGAGCGATTGACCCGTGCATGGCGCATCAACGATGACCATGTCGAACGCCTCGCCGTACTTCTTGGCGTAGACGCTGGGGTCAGCCGACCAAACGTGCGACCCTTCGATATGGCAGCGCGTGAAGTTCGCGATAAGGGCACCCGTTCGCTTTCGGATTGTCTCGTTGGCGATCAAGGTCTCGGGCTTGAAGGCCCGGTAGCAAAACACCGACTTGCCACCCGGCGAGGCGCAAAGGTCGAGGACGCGGCGCGGGGCCTCCGTCGCGGCCAGCATCGCCGATGCGCTGAACACCGACGAGAAGTCGAGCGGATAGAAGCAGCCCTTTTGATAGAGCGGGTGCTGGCCGGGACGAAACTCTTCGGAGAGTCGCTCGACCCATGCCGGTTGCCAGTCGACGCGCTTCATCCGCGGGAAGGTGCGAATGGCGGGGTCATCCTTCATGATGATGATTGCCTGCTCGCGAGGCACCGTCTTTACGAGCGCGTCGATGAACAAGTCGCGTTCGGCACGATCTGGGAAGAGGTTCGCCGCTTGCCGAAGCATGAGCGGGCTTGGACCGGAGCCGGACCGGCCGCCTGAAGGCCTCCGGGGTGGCTTACGTTTGATGGGTTTATTCAAGGAAGTACCGCACGCTTGATACGATGATGTTGGGGCGAAGGGAGAGCGCGGTCTTGATCTGCATCGCGACGTTCTCTTGAAGCAGCTTGTGCCACGGCTTGGTGGCAACGGCCTCGGCAACGATGACGGTGATGATGCTGTCCCGGTTCTCGCGGCGAAGCTCGTCCACGTAGTCGATCACGGGTTCGATGAGCGACCGGTAGGGCGACGAGAGCACGACAAGCGGCACGTCGGGAGCGTATCGATCCCAATCGCGCCGGACCTGCGGCACCGTCTTGTCGTTGACGATGACGTGGACCGCTTGGACCTCACCCTTCAGCTGGCGCGCGTATTCCAGGCCTTGAAGGATTCCACGGTGGACGCGCGGGACGAGCAAGATCGAGAGGTGCGGGTGGTCATCGACCTTTTCGCCGGGTTGGATGGCGAGCTGGCGACTGATTGCACCGTAGCGGCGGTTAATTTGGTGGAAGCCAAAGACAATCAGCGGGACGGCAATGAGGATGATCCACGCGCCCTCGGCGAACTTGGTCACCGCAATGATGCACAAGACGACGAAGCTGAGGAAGGCACCGGTCGCGTTCACGCACAGCGCATACTTCCAGTTCTTTTCTCGGTGCCGGAGCCAGTGGACGACCATGCCCGACTGGGAAAGGGTGAACGCGGTGAAGACGCCGACCGCATAGAGCGGCAACAGCAGGTCGAGCTCGCCCTTGAAGATAACGATCAAGAGTCCGCCAAGGCCAGCAAGGACCAAGATGCCGTTGTGGAAGACGAGACGGTCGCCTTGGCGTGCCATCGGCCGCGGGAGGTAGCCATCGCGGGCCAGGAGCGAGGCAAGACGCGGGAAGTCCGCAAAGGCCGTGTTGGCCGCGAGGACGAGGATCGCCGCCGTCGCGTACTGCAGGACATAGAACATGACCGTCTTGTCGCCAAAGATCTGGGCGGCAATCTGGGCAAGGAGGGTTCGATATTCCTTGTCGGCGGCGGGAAGAAGCTTGAGGGTCGGGAGGTGGTTCGCGAGAAGGCCGATTCCGAGGAACATCACCGACAGGAGGATGACCATCCAGCGCAAGGTGATCGAGGCGTTCTTGCTCTCGGGCTGGCGAAAGGCCTGGACTCCGTTGCTGACCGCCTCAATTCCCGTAAGCGCGGTACATCCTGCCGCGAAGGCGCGGGCGAGCAGGAAATAGAGGCCGTGATGGTGATCAATGCCGACCGAGCCGATCACCTGCGGATTTGCTTGGGCAGGCAGGGAGCCGGACATCGCCTGGACCATGCCCACGATGAGGAGGGCCAAGACCGACATGACAAAGCCATAGGTCGGGATCGCGAAGGCCGCGCCGGACTCCTTGACGCCCCGCAAGTTAGCCCAAGCCAAGATTGCGACACACAAGACGGCCATCGGCACGAGGTAACTGTGCAAGCTCGGCACGGCGGAGACGATCGCCGCACAACCCGCCGCAACCGAGACCGAAACCGTGAGGATGTAGTCCACTAAAAGCGCGCCGCCCGCGATCAGGCCCGGCCACTTGCCAAGGTTCTCGCTCGCCACGCTATACGAACCACCGCCGCTCGGATAGGCGTGGATCGTTTGGTTATAGGAGATCGCGATGATCAGGATCAGGCCGACGATGCCGAGCGTAAGCGGTACCTGATAGCCCACGGACGTGGCTGACTTGAGGATCAGGATGCTGAGGATGGCCTCTGTCGCATAGGCCACCGAGCTGAGAGCGTCCGACGAGAACACGGCGAGTCCCACAAGGGGCCCTAGCCTTTCGTGATGCGCTTTGGATGTCGCAATCGGCTTTCCGATCAGGAACCGGCGAAGTGCTTTCAGTGGCGAGACAGCTTTATCGTCCATAAAGGCCCATACAAGATACGGCCTTTCGGCCAAAGAGGATTATGAATGCCCTTAACGATTCAATGCCGCTTCGACGTCTCTGATTGCGGCATGGTTGGTCCAATCGAGCGAAACCGGAGTGATGGAGACGAATCCTTCGCTCACCGCCTCGACGTCGGTGCCCGCTTGGTCGCCACTCATTGCGACGACGCCGCCTTGCCAATAGTAAGGCCGACCCCATGGGTCCGACCGAATCTCAAGGCGCTCTTGATACACACGCTGGCCCATGCCGACCACTCGTTCGCCTC
Source organism: Armatimonadota bacterium (assembly GCA_018268355.1). GTDB lineage: Bacteria > Armatimonadota > Fimbriimonadia > Fimbriimonadales > Fimbriimonadaceae > JAFDWR01. The sequence goes on from JAFDWR010000003.1 coordinate 62,657, forward strand.
GTAGCTCCTCATAGGCGATCGCGGGTACGTTCACGTTGAAAAACGTGAGGGGAGGCAGCTTGTGTTCGATCAGGGCGCCGAGCCTCTCTTGGGCCCACCGAATGCCGGTTTCGAAGTGGAGCGGTGCACCGGAAACAAACAGCGCCATGCTGAGGGAAATCGAGTGGATTCCATTGATGCAGCCCTCCATCGCTCCCGCGACGGTTCCGGAATAGGTCACATCGAAGCCTAGGTTGGGGCCGTGGTTAAAGCCACTGAGGACAAGGTCGCAGCCGTCGGGCCAGGCGAGTTCGAGCCCGACGTTGACGCAGTCAACGGGGACACCGCTGACTTCCCACGCCGCGAGGCCATCGTAATCCACCGGCTGGGCGCGCAGAGGGTCGCGGAGGGTCATGCTGTGCCCGCAGGCCGAACGTTCGCGATCGGGAGCGACCACTTTGACCTCGCCAAACTGCCGAGCCACGTCCACAAGGGCGCTCATCCCCTCGGCGTAGAGTCCGTCGTCGTTCGTCAGGAGGATGCGCATGGAGTCTAGAGGTTACCTGCGCACCCTTTCCGCAAATTTTCCGAAAAATCTTGTGAACGGTGGGAAAGCGTTGGCGTTTGTGCCGATGCCATGAAACGTTTTCTGATGATTGCTACTGCTCTTGCGGCATTGTCCTCGATGGCCTTCGCCCAGGGTGGCGGCGGTGGTCGTGGCCAAGGCACGCGCGGCTTTGGCAACAACAACTCGATGACTTCCCTCCTTTCCCGCGCCGACGTTCGAAAGGAACTCAAGATCACCGACGAGCAGTCGGCCAAGCTTGCTGAGCTCGGTGTCCGCGAGCGCGGACAGCGCGGTCAGGGTGGCGGCCAAGGCGGCGGTCAGCGAGGTCAAGGTGGCCAAGGTGGCCAGGGTGGTCAAGGCGGTCAGCGCGGCCAAGGTGGACAGGGCGGCGATCCTGCAGCGGCTCAAAAGGCTCGCGAAGAGCGAGAGAAGGCGATCCACGCCGTTCTCCAAGAAGCTCAGAACAAGCGACTGAAGGAGCTTTACGTCCAGCGCGTTAGCTTCCGAGCTCTCATGAATGCTGAAATTCAGGCAGAACTCAAGCTCGACGACGCCCAGAAGGCTTCGATCAAGGACCTCCAAACCAAGCAGCAAGAGGCCAACCGAGCGATCTTCCAGCGGGTCCAGAGCCAAGAGCTGACTCGAGAAGAGGCGATGGCTTCGATCCAGAAGAACGAGAAGGTTCTCACCGAGGAGCTCGGAAAGATCCTGAAGGACGGTCAGAAGGCTCAGTTTGAGAAGATGGCCGGTGCCAAGTTCGAATTCGACGGCGATAACTAAGACTTCGATCGACTCTCCATGAAGAAGGCCCGGCTTCCTTTCGGAAGGCGGGCCTTTCACTTTAAGCGAGGCTAAGAGCCGCTTACTTGTTGCGTCGGCGTCGGACCACCGCAAGGGCACCGAGGCCAAGCGCAACCATCGTTGCAGGCTCGGGGACCGGCGTGTAGCGAACGTCCATGAAGACCGGGAGGTGGCCGCCAGCGGCGGTGGACACGTTGATGAGCGATTGCGCGATCGATGCGCCGACCATCGTGTTTCCGGTCGTGGTCAAGCTGTTGTTGAACGACGTGCCGTCGTTGCCCCAAACGCGGTAGCTGTGGTTGGGGTCGTCCCAGGTCGTGCCGGAATAGGCGAGGGCCGCGTTGCCGACGTAATCGGTGCCGGTGCCGTCGATCAGGTTCTGGCTGACGAGCAACTGGTCAAAGCGGTCATCCATGCCGCCCGCGCCCGAAGGATCCTGGGTGTGGAGGAATCGGTAGGTGTTGCTGCCGTTCCAGCTGCCGGGTCGGTTGATCGGGTCGAAGAATCGTCCACCTGCGGTGCCGGCGACCATGGCCTGGTAAGAGGCTTCGCTCGACGTCTGGATGTTGAAGTCCGCGCCAACGATGTAGGGGTTCGAACCGAGGGTTGCCGCGTTCGCGCGGATGTTGTTCGCCGAGACCAGTCGTCGCGAAACGCCGCCGTCGCCCGTGCTGTCTTGAGCCTTGAAGTGGCTGTTATAGACGGTCAGGGTTTCCGACGTGTTCTGGTTACCGGTGATCTTGAAGTCGCCGCGAAGCGTGAAGCGAGGGGCTTGGCTCGTGCTTGAACCGATGTCGGCTGCGTTTTCGAAAAGGATCGGTCCGCCGACGTTCGAGAACTTCGACGTTCGGTAGTAAATCGCGTTGTTGCTGTTGCTCACGGTGACGCTGCCGCCGACCGTCGCCTTGATCATCGCCCAATCGGTGAATCCGCCCGCCGCCGTGTTGAGGGCACTCAGGAGGGCTGCCGCACCCGCGTCGTTGTCCATTTCCTGGGCCAGGATCATGTCGGGTCGCATCGAACGGCCGCTAAACGTGCCGTACACCGCGTTCTGGATGTCGGAGACTCGACCGCCGGTGTAGTTCGAGATGTTCCAGGTCGCGATGCGGACGCTTTGGGCCATCGAGACCGAAGCAAGCACGGCAACGCCGGCAATGACGAAGAGGGATCGGGTGGTCATAGCACTCAAAAAACGTGGCACCGCCTACGGTTCTGCGTTGAAGTCTCTCCTCCTCAAGTTGAACACGCGGTTGGCAGTGCCAGCTCTTCGATTATGAAAGAGTCCGCATGCCGGTCCCTTCTTAACACAACAGGAATTTCATAATCGGGACCGTAAACAGGCAATATTGCCGGTCACAGCTTGGCCGGCCACTGGGTGATTGGCCGGGTTGTCTTCTCGGCAACGGGGAATCCACGCTGAATCTGGCAAGGCACAAAGCTGAGCCGCTCAACCCCACTCATGCCCAGCCGAACGCGGAGCACGGCGGTTCGACGCCGGTCTTCGGTCGGGGAATCGAAGACGAAGTCGCCGAGCGAATAGGCGACCCAACCCTTGCGGCCGCCCTCTTCGAGTTTCTCAACCGGTTGGAGGACATGGGGATGGCTGCCAAGAATGAGATCGACCCCCGAGGCCACCATCTCGCGCGCGGTTGAGCTTTGGAGCGGGGTCGGCTTCGGGCTGAGTTCAAGCCCCCAGTGGACCATGACCACGAGGACGTCGACTTTGGGCCTCAGCGCGGCCACGCATGGCTTCCAGTCGGCCAGCGAGTTCACCCCGCCGGAGTCGAACTGACTCAGTCCGATGAACCCAATCCGAAGGCCCTTTCGAACCAGGATCGTCTCACGCCCCGCTACGCCGCAGGGCTGAATTCCCAGCTTGTCGAGCCAACGTTGGGTGGAGGCCAGCCCCGGCAAACCGCAGTCCAATGCGTGGTTGTTCGCGAGGGTGAGGACGTCAAACCGGCCCTCCAGCGCGGCCGCGGTGGACGACGGTGCCTTCAGCATGATCGCTTTGCGCTTCCCGAGCGGCACCTCGCCGATGACGCATTCGAGGTTGCCCACCCTCAGGTCGGCCCCCGAAAACGCGGTTTCGGCACCCTTCAATGTCGCGGCAGGGCCATCCCTTTCGATCCGTTTGGCCACCCACCGCGCCAACATGACGTCGCCCACCGCGGCAAGTTCCACGGTGGGCGACAACAGGGCAGCGACGAGCCCGAGGATCATTCGTCCTTCGGGCGAGCCTTGGTGTTCACGAAGAAGCTCTTCGTCCAGGCCGGTCGCTTCGGCGGATTCTTGTCGAGCATGGCGCGCCACGTCTCGTCGGTCATCCGCTGCGAGGAAGGAACCAGGAACTCGTAGTAGCTCAACGCGGTGCCACGGGCAAAGACGAGCTTGCCTTCCATCGGGACAATCGCGATGACGTCGTCCGCGCGGCCAACGCCGACTTCCATCGCCGTATCGTTCGCGGTGTGGACGTCGGCGATCTGAGCGATGTCGAGGTCCTCACTTCGGAGCTGCTGGAAGTTCGATCCGATGATCTGGATCGACGTATTCAGTGCTTCGATCTCTCCTTCCACCTTTCGGATTCGGGAGTGCTCCTTCGCAGTGAGCTTGACTCCGGCGAGTTCCTTCTTCGAAACGTCGATCAGGAAGTTCAGGAAGTCGAGGAAGTTGGTGAACTGATCCGACTGCTCCTTCATCAGGTAGCCGCGCGCTCGCAGCGAGTCGCGCATCTGGGTCACCAGCTTCTTCAGCCGCGTGTATTGCGCCACGTTTGGCTCTACGTAGCCCTTCCAAGGACCATCGGGATCGTCGCCGCCCATCTCGCTGACGGTTTGCTCGCCATAGAGAATGGTGTCGTGTCGCAGCTCGGCCCACGAGGCGAGAGCCGAGTTCAGCTGGTGGTCTTGCCACGCGGTCGTCTTCATGAAGCTCGGCACGTTGCCGGTCGGCAGCTGCCAGCCTTGGCGAAGGCTATCAAGCCATCCCCAATAGAAGTCTTGTGCCCAGGTCTCGGCGGGATAGGCGGCAAAGACCGACTTCAGCGCTTCGCGGCGCGGAACGTAGGACGCCCAACCCCGCGGGTTGTACGCCGCCGGCGACGCATCGAGGATCTTCGCTGCGCGGTCAGAACCGAGCATGGCCATGACGTCGAGCGGGTTCGGGAACGGTCGGTTGTCCGGATCGGTCACCTCGTTCATCATCACGCTGTCCGGAATGGCGCGCTGGCCCATAAAGCGGAGCTGGACGTCGTCGGCGATCTCCTTGTCGTTCTTCTTGGTCTTGATGCTTGGGGCGCGGAAGGCAGCCGCCTTGTCGGCGAGCTTCTGCACGTTGGCATCATCAAGGAGTGCCTTGCCGAGGTCAGGATTCGGTCCGAGAACGCTCTTCGTGATCTGTCGCCATTCGGAAGGAAGCAGTCGATTGGCCTTACCGGCATACAGCGACGTGAGGCCGTAGATCTTGTTCCACTGGGCTTCGACCTGCGGGTCGTCGAGGTCAAACGCCATGAGGGTGGCGGCGCGGACGAGGTCCGGCAGCGGCTCGATCGACTGGTCCAGTCGCTTCGCGATGCCAATCGGGGTGAGGCCGTACCACATCATTCCCATGAAGTACTTTCCGAGGTCAGGCGACTTCGAATAGTGGCCGCGAACCACAAACTGGGAGTAGTCGAGCGAGTAGGGGAAGACTGACATCTTCTTGAAGCCGCCATGGGCCTCGATGTTTGCCATCTCCTCGCTCACGGTCTCGCGAGCATCGGGGTCAATCTCGCCGCCAAGGCCAAACAGGTTGCTGGCGACGCCAAAGTAGACGACGTTCTTCAGCGCGGCCGCTTCGAGCGGAGTGCCCTTCAGAGCGCGATAGCGCTTGTTCGCCTTCGCGAGCATCGTCCGGGTGAGGCTCTTCGCCTCGGGGAAGAGCGACTTCTCTTCTGCCGTGCGCAGCGTCGAATCGAAGAAGATGTGGAGGAGCTGAAGGACGTTATCCGAGGTCAGCAACGAAGGAACGTTCTCGTAGTCGTTCATTCCGTAGGCTGAGTAAAGGATGATGTCCTGGGTCGGCGACTGCACAAAGAGGTTCTTTTGCAGCATCGCCTTGTGGGCGGCGGTGAGCGGAACGCTCTTCATGAACGCCGCGCGATTCGTCACCTCGCGGAAGTCCGCCGAGATTTTTGTGGTGGGGGCGCCTTGGGTGAGCGCTAGGGCAAGCAAGAGAGTAGTCGTCATTGAGTTTCTTCTAATGGAATCGTGATGCGTTGGCTATCTGCATCAATTATGAGGGTTTTCCCGTGAACGCGGAGTCCGCTGGCATGAGAAAAGACTCGCTCGAACTTTTGCTTTCGGAAACCGAACCCCATCCAGTGCCACCGCGAGAGGGCGACTCGATGGTCCAGAGTATGTTCGAGCGTGAAAAGGGGCGCACCTTTGGCTTCGGCGGGGCCAAAGTCGAATTCAAGCAGCGGCCGACCCATGCTGGAGCCGAGCCACTTCTTTCGAATCTCTTTGCCGTCGAAGCGGTAGATGAACAGGCAGCGATGGACGACCGGTGTGTACTTGGTCTTGCGGACCACGCCAATCGCGATTTCGGGAAGCCCGTCGCCATCGACATCCGCAATCCGCAACTCCCAGGGAAGGTACTTCTTGGCGACCCATTGAGCGACGAGCTTGTCGCCCTTGATCACCTTCAGCGTATTCTCCCAGGCCGGGTTCAGCTGGACGCGATACGTTGCCTCCGGACGGCGCATCAGCGCCTCCAGTTGCATCATCGCGAGTCCGACCGTGATCCCCATCGCGAAACCAGACGCCTGATGGTTCACAATCGCTTCATATGGCACGCCAAAAGTCCCACGATCTCGCCGTCGTCGGTTCGGGCCTCGCGGGTCTCACCTTTGCGCTCAAGTCGGCCCAGATGGGCAAGAGCGTGGTCGTCCTCACCAAGGCGGAGATGGCGGATTCCAACACCGCCTGGGCCCAGGGCGGCATCGCGGCGGCGGTCGGTGAGAACGACTCTTGGCAGTTGCACGAACAAGACACCTTGGTCGCGGGAGCGGGCCTTTGTGACCCCGAGGCGGTTCGATTCTTGGTCCAGAGCGCACCCGAGGCGATCGATTGGCTCGTTTCGCTTGGCGCGCAGTTTGACCACGGGTCAGAAGGCGGCCTCGCCCTTGGCCGCGAAGGTGGCCACGGCATGCACCGCATTGTCCACTTCCTCGACCGAACCGGTTGGGAAGTGGAACGCACGATGATCCAGGCCGTCCGCGCCGAGCCCCGAATCACCGTTGTTGAACGCGCCTTTGTCACCCGGCTCCTCGTCGAAGACGGCCAGTGTTGTGGCGTCGAAACCCGCATCGACGGCATGGGTGAGCGAACCTATCACGTCGACGCCGTCATGCTCGCGACCGGCGGTTGTGGACGCATGTATCGACACACCACCAACCCCCGCGTGGCGACCGGCGACGGCATTGCGCTCGGCGTTTCGATTGGTGCCGAGTGTCGCGGGATGGAGTTCATGCAGTTCCACCCCACCACGCTTTATCACCCCCAGGCGCGCAGCTTTCTCATCACCGAGGCCGTGCGCGGGGCGGGCGGGACCCTTCGCAACCACCTCGGACGGCGGTTCATGTATGACTACGATGACCGATTGGAGCTTGCCCCCCGCGACGTCGTTGCCCGCGCGATTGAGGCGGAGATGAAGAAGCGGGAGACCTGGTGCGTTTACCTCGACATGACCCACCTATCGTCGGCCGCGATTCAGCACGAGTTCCCCACCATCTATGCGAAGCTGCGCGAGGTCGGCATTGAGGTTGAGAAGGATTGGATTCCCGTTGTGCCGGCCCAACACTATTCGTGCGGTGGCATTGTCACCGACCTTTCGGGCCGGACCAACATCAGCGGTCTTTTTGCCGCGGGCGAAGTGGCGAGCACCGGGGTGCACGGCGCGAACCGCCTTGCTTCGAATAGCTTGCTCGAGGCGATTGTCTTTGCCGGTGCGGCGGCTTCGGTGGGGTCTTTGGCTTGGAAGGGTGGCACGGCTGCGCTTGCCGGTCCCGCCCGCGCGATTGCGGAGACGGAAGCGGTTCGCATCCGCCGCTCACTCCAGCGGACGATGACCGAGAACGTGGGGATTGTGCGCACCAACGCGGGGCTTTCGGCTGCGTTTGAAGAGGTGGGGTCGCTGCTGATGGAGTTCGACTCGCTGCCCGAGGCGCCGTTTGCGCCCTATCCTCTGGAGACCCGCAACCTGCTTGTCGCCGCCCGCGAAGTCGTGCGCGGCGCGCGCGACCGGACGGAGAATGTGGGTCTGCATTTCAACGTAGATCTATAGTGAGAGATGTATGAACGGAAAATGCAAACTAAGAGTTCGGCGTGGTAGCCTTGGCCTAAACACCAACAACTGAGTGCAATGGATCAATTACTATGCAAAACCCACGCTCTACCACGAAACATCAATTGGCATAGTGCAAATCGTGTCCACCTTTAGCCTACCTCTTCAGCTACAGGTCCTGCGAGAGTCCCTCACGTTCGTCCTCAAGCGTCGCTTCACGATCAAACGTAGATGCTAGCCCAATTAGTAGCTGGTGTACCGTTGGATAATTCGCTCGCGCAGCAGCCCAGGCGCGATAAGCTGACGCTTCCGCTCTCTCCAAATCACCTCCAGCACCGTTGAGCCGCGTAATAACACCCCTCATGTTGAAGCGCGAAGTAGCAATCGATCCCTTCAGCTCCTCTAAATTTCTGTACCTCTCGATGATTTGGCAAACTACTTCCGCTGGCCAGTGACCGTCATCATCGACGTTAGACTTTGCAAGCACCTTGCCAATTCCGAAAGTTACTGCCTTCATATATCCATTTGCCTGGCCCCATTGAACAACTGCCTCAATCCAATCGGGTAAGGCAGCAATACTAATCTTTTCTGAAATCGACCATTCTTCAAACGACAGAACTCCAAGCAGTTCGTTAGCGACTCGAGCCGTTGTTGCGTTTCTCGTTTCGTCGTCCGCCCCAACATCAGGCTTGAAAGCAAGTCGCAGAAGATCACAATAAGCACCCGGATCTTCCGCAATAACCTGAATAAGCGCCTTTGGCTTTCTAACATAGTGCAAAAGGGACTGGAAACAAAACTCAAGACTTGCGACTCTTCGGATATCGATGCCTGGATGCTCACTTATCATATCCAACAGATGCGAAACCCTCCAAGAAAGCCCACTTGGAACTGCAAGAGAAAGATCATTAGCAATTGCCAGCTTTTCAAGAGCAGCCAGAGCATGGACACCAAGCCTATCACTTGTATCACTTCTTGTACTGATCGACAGGGAATCGATCAACTTCAAAATAAGACCTCGCTGCAAATGCTCAGTGACCCACATCTCAACACATTCGTCGCTCCACTTGTCGGAAATTTGGTCTCTGATCTGCGCCCAAAACAAGTCTTGGACTTCAAGGGGTTCTGTGACAATGGACTGCCGCAAAGCCCCCCAGCCGTTTGAAAACAGGTACAAGATTGCACGCTGCTCACCGACAAACCCACCCTCAGGCGGTAACGCCAGCAGTTCAGCAAGCCATGATTCGCCCGATTGCTCCGCTTTTCGATGCACGTAACCTCGCCCAAGCCCGTCTCGCCACGGAGCAGCACCCGCGAGAGTTTGGCGAAGAAGCAACAACTCATCTAGCTCACTGAGCAGCTGCGCATCAGCGAGAGCGCGGCCTACCGTCGCTGACTCAGGAGCTTGCTCGGCGAGCTCCAAAATCCCGTCAACGCCGAGTGTTCCAAAGATCTCACCCACAGATTCGACCTGGCGTTGCCTTCGGATACTCTCCTCCTGTTCAGGCTGATCATCAGACCATTGCAAGGGAAGGTCCCCCCAAGCGGCAAACAGCCATGAACTTCTTGCGACGAGGTCAAGGGGCTCGAAGAGATCCAAGACCTTCTTATAGCGATTCCTTTGCTCCAACGTCATTGCCCAATCAGCTTTCGCAAACTTCGTGTGTTGAATCCAGCGAAGCCGCATCCTTTCCCAGATATCAGATCGCTGGGCGATCGAAGTAATTTGCGTAGCGGCAGCCTGGAGCTGGTCAAGCATTCGATTTAAATACTCATCAGAATACCCAGCGAACAAAACCGCAACTTCCGATAGTCGAGCCGAATCACAGAGCGAATCCTCCAGCATGCGGTCAAGAAGCGCGCGGTTGAACTTTTCAGCATCCACAAGCAATACCGGCGGTCTGCTAGCAATACTGCGATACTCGGGCCGACTATTCGGATGGCTAATCGAATGTGGCTCTGGCATTAGCAGCTTTTGGAGTTTCCACGCGCTCGCCGGATGGTCCTGTCGGAGAACATCCAGCACAGTCAAGCGGAAATCAACGCCGGCGTTCGTTGATGGGCTCCAGGGTAAAAACATCTCGCGAAGACTCGACATTGGATTATTCCCAGTATTACCACCAAAGCCAATTTCATCCAAGCGACAGAGAATTTGAGAGACCCGCAGAAGTAATGCATCGCTCCAGGCCAAGCGTTCGAGAGCCCATAGCAGCGATGCATGACGACTTCCTCCTGAAAGAGGATGATCTTCCTTGAAATAGAGTCCGCTCACTGTGCGGGGCTCTTCTAACTTCAAATCTCGTTCTACCGCCGCAAGGAACTGATCCGGTGAAGCCTCCGCCAGAATAGGCAGTACTCCAGCCAATGAAAACCACGATCTTTCCGAAGCATTTTCGAGTATGGAACGAACAATTTCATCTGCAAACTGTTGGCCAGATGCATACCCGCCAATGGGTTTACCATGCTCAGAGATCAAGGCCAAGGAGTTGCAGAATCCACTCTTCAGATGACCGCTATAGACCGGCCTGGTGGCCAAGACGCCTGCCAGCCAACGTCTATGCGTAGGCAAATCAAAGGAAGGATCCATATCACCCAGGACAACCGCTACTTGTACCTTGAAGGCCTCCAGTGTTGTCGCTGAAATTTCGTTGGAGAATTGATCGTATGACAAGCCCTGATCAGTAACGAAAGTGACATTTGATGCTTTTCGAACTAGAGGCGGGTCGCCTTTACAAAGGCTCGCAACGACCGACGAGAAGTCATCGATGCTCGTCGAAGATATCCTGCAAACGGCGTCTAGATCATCCTTACTATCGCACCAACGCCCGGAAAGAAGGATGGCATGAACAATTCCAAGGCTAGATTGACTAACCCCGGACAGGTCGAAAGGGATGGGATGCGCTCCCAGCTCCCTTAGCAGCAAACTCAAGCTTGAGCGAGCTGCCTTTGCGGCCCTCCATGCCGTCTCATGATCGTTGCAGTCACGATGAATAAGCTTTGCCAGAGCATGCGCATCAGGAGGATTGACCTCAATAGTGCCACGGCCAAGAACCGGATGGCCGCAATAGACCACCATATTTGAAGGATCGGCTACAATATGGTTGTCTATATTGCACATTGGGACGAGAATTGCATTTCTTACTACGGTGTTGACATTGAGAAATTCTTCAATTGTGGGCACATACAGCGTACGTCCAAGGATCGACTCAGAAAGCTCCGGGTCTAGTGCTCGAATTGAGGAATAGAGTAGAGCGAGACAATCCAATTGGTTCGAACCAGAGAGCACCAGCGAACGCTGCGCAATCTGAACCTGCCGTTGTATCTCGTGGACAGCTTCCTCGCGACCCGCCAACATCCAGTCATCGGCAACCCTCGGCCTGCACTGGGTCGACCAGTTTTCCCACCATTCATTCAGGCCACGGACCGATGTAGCCGAACCCAACTTTGGCGCCATTCGGTAGGACAGTATCGGGTATTGGTCGAGCCAAAATGATAGGTCCTCGAGATCGAGAAACCTTACATCCTTCCAGATCGAGAGCTCCTGCTTTGCTTCTACCCAGGTTCGACGATCCGGGAATCTATTTAAACTGACTCCAACGTAGGAGACTTGTTTCCGGTCAAGCTCAGTTTCTTCGTTTGATCGTTTGTCGAAGTCTTCATTCGCCTTCGCAACTACATCTTTTCGGGTGGAAACCTCCCAGATCGAGAAACCTGACGGCACATTAGCTGAGCCCATCACTGTGTCAACGGTGCCGTCAAACCCGGGGAGGCCCACTCCGCGCCCAGTATCAAAGTCGATTCGGGATCCGGCACCTACGTCTAACAGCACTAGGTTCCTTATGAACCATGGAAGGTCGCCTACAGATGCCTGCTCCGAGGCCCAAAACTGCAATTGATCGGCAGTCACAAGGTGGGCTAGTCTCACCGTACCTCCCGGCTTGTTCGAGTCAGGTCGACGTCGGTCAACAACTGACGAAGACTGTCGGAGGTGACCCGTGAGCATATTCGTGAATCATTCATATTTGGGGGAAATGGGTTTCATCTCAGATGGCCGTCAAGGCTCTGACATTCTACATCATCTTGAAAGCCTGAAAGGTTCGTTGCCATCATCTGTCCGAAGACTAACTTATTTCCAACGTGACTCCCTGATCTTTAATCAGTTCCGTCGGTGAATCTGTTCAACGTTCGTTTTCTCGAAGTCGGAGCCATCGAACATGTCTGTCGAACGTAGGTTACGCGCGAAAGAAGATGGTCGACTCTCCGCTCCGCCGCCTCACGAAATCCAGGCTCGCTCTGAACTCACCACGAACCACTCGCCACGCAGCTTGATGAGCGTTACTCGCTCGCCGCTACCGCTCAACGGTCCATCCACCTGACCAAGCTCGACCACCGCCTTCGTCCCCCCTTCCGAGAACTGGATCCAGTCGCCATCCTTTGGCTCCTGGTCAATGAAATGGAGCCACGGTGCACGGAAAGAGATCGAACGCAACCTCCCGCTAACCTTCCCCGATCGCCGACGTGCTTCCGGCGTGTTCCAAACCAGCACACCCTCATTGCTGTACGTTTCGAAGGGCTCCATGTCCGGTGCAGTGAGCCTCGACGGCGTCCTGTTATCTCGGTCGAAGTAGCGAAATGCGAGCGCGGCGGCCACGATCTTCTCGCGGTCGCCGAGGGGCCGAGGGGCGGCGTTTGGACAGCGATCAACATCATCGCGCAGGCCGTCGCCGTCCGTATCGGCGGACTTCGGATTCAGGCCAAACTTGGCCTCGACGAGGTCAGGCAAGCCATCCTTGTCAGAGTCCCTTCGGATTGCGGGATCATCGGGGAACATGTTGATCCACTCCTTCTCGATAATCTCCTTCACTGCCATGCCGCGGTAGCTCTGCGGTTCTGTCCCTGCGAATTCAATCATCTCCGAGAAGCCAAGGTATGTTGGCCGCTCCAGCTTGGTCCCTTTCAGTTCGGCAATGTAGACATCCCAGCTGTCGCCGAGGGCGTCGTCGTTGAACAGGACCCAGGTTCGACCCTTCTTGTCCTTCGCAACCTTTGAATCCTTGTACAGCTCGGCAAAGTTCTCCGGCATGCGGGGGAGCCAACGGGATGGAATTCCGGGCCCATAGCCCAATCGCTTCAGCGCGGCTGACCCTTCCGCGCCACCCTTTTCCCCGATGTGCAGGGCTGCCTCCCGTCGCCACATCGAGTACGGGGCGTCGTCATTGAGCGCGTCGATCATGAACTTGATTGCATCGGGGTGTCTTGAAAGCACGACAACCGGCACCGAGAGGTTGAAGGCGGCGCGCGGGCCTCGCTCGCGAACCCGTTCTAGGAACAGGGGCGTCAGCGCCTCTATGTCGCCATGCTCGATGATCAGCGGGATGAAGAGCTCCTCGTTCCACCGGCTCTTGTCGAGGTCGGTGACGATGTTGACGAGGGCAGGGACGTCCTCCTTCGTCACCATCTTTTTCATGAACGAATAGAGGCCGTCGAACCCGAGAACGCGCCGGTCGAGAAAGAAGTTCTCCGAGGTGAACTTTAGGTCGGGCCGGTCCGGCTCCTCGCCCTTTGCCCAGCGGACAAACCTCTTGAGCAGGGGGTCGAGGGCTTCCTTTCGCAGCTGGATGAGCAGGTCTCGTTCGCGCTCATCGAGGAATTCAAAGTCCTTGACCATTGCCTCGGCGAGCTTCTTTCGCTCTTCCGCGCTCTCGGGGATGGCGGGTAGCTTGCCCCGCCGATAGCCCATCATCCGGCCGTCGACAATGGCCACCCACCGATCCTCACCCGCAATCATCGGTCCCTCGACCGGCGCGGTCCAGCGCACCTCGCCGGTCGGCGAAAAGGCGGTCATCCTGGCTCCATCCGCGAGGAAGGTCTTGCCGTCTTCGCTCAGCCACAGCCGGGAGCGCAGCCGCGCATCTTCGGGGGCCATCGGCCTGCGCCAAAGCTCCTTTCCCGTCATCCAGTCGCGGGCAACGTAGTCGTTCTTTTCCCTCGAGAGGCAGGTGTCACCAGAAAGCGCGGACCAGGTCGCCGAATTCAGCTTCCAGACCAGCTTGCCTGTCCTTGCTTCGTAAACTCCGCCAGATTCGCCGTTGAGCAGGAGCAGCCCCCTGGACATGATGATCGGATAGGTGCCGGCCTTGTCGTCCTTGCGCTGCCAAAGCCTCTTCTTGGTTTTCAGGTCGACGACAACCCAGGTGTGCGAGCTCAACGTGCTGGCGAGGATGTCGCCCTCCAAGGCGATGTGATAATCAGCCCCGGTGTTCCGACCACAGATCGGCACCGTAGCGATGAGCTTGAAGTCGCGGGTCAGGATGTTGGCCTTCATCCAGTCCACCGCGATGATTCGATTCGGTTCGATGGAGATCTGCCGAACCTGGTCGAAATTCTGCCGGTGGGCTTCGGCTCCGGTTTTCGGGTCGAGCGCCAAAAAGGTTTGGAACTTGCCGTCGTACGTTGAGACCAGAACCAGTCCTTGGCCAACTTTGACCTTAAAGACGGCGCTCAACACCTTGCTCCAGAGGTTCTTGCCCGTCGCCTCGTCCACCGCTCCGACGGTTTCTCGTGTTTTGTAGAAGCAGATCCCGCCCTCGCTCCCGACGATCTCGGTGCCTGGCGCAACGAAGGTGGTCCACTTTCGAACCATGGGTGGCTCGATCGCCAGGAGGAACTTTGCCGCGAGAAGGGTGGTGAGCATGGTGTGCCTTGGTTTGAAGACGCTTGGCGGTCGACCGATGGTTCTTGGGTACCCCTCTCCTGGTGCGTGGCCTCACCACGTGGTCAAATTCGTTACAATGACTTTGATTGAGGATAGTCGCCTCGGTCCTTGAGCGAACGAGCCATGAACGACTCATCCGAACAGGCCATTGATTCCCGCCGCCAGAGGGTGCGGCTTTGGCTGATCGTGGCAGGGCTTTCGCTGCTCACGTTCGCGACCCTCTCGCCCTTCTTCTGGAGGGCAGACATAACCCATGCGCTTGGGATGGCGTTTTTTCTGGGGCACTTGATGTGGTTCGCGATGATCTACTGGGCCACGAGGGAACGGAGGGAGAACGTGCACCGGCGGATTCTCGCGATCATCGCTGGGTCGTTCGCGCTGAACTTGGTGCTTGGGATCGTTCGAATCGTTGTGGTGCGGTAGGTGGCTGCGGTTTAGTCCTCTTGCACTTGCTGCCCTCCGGGTTGGTGAATGTGCGGGGGCAGGCTATCCACTGCCGCCAACACGTCCCGAACGCCTAGGAGTATGGAAGAGTTAGAATCTGGTAATGACGTTGGAGCGAGGTCAATGAAAGATGATTAATTCCTCACTTCGAAAATTTTGCTTTGCCCGTGGGCGGTGGTAATGGCGGATTTATGCGATCTAGGAATAGCGTAGGCACCCTCGGATAGGCAATTGTTTAACGGATAAAGTCAGCGGTATCGTGGATTCTCAACTTGGATGATCTGTTCATGCCAGGGCCATGGTGAATTGAGTTAGCATCTATAGATCGTGGCCCAGGAGCTCGGTCGTGGCAGATTTCGCTCTGTAACTGAGTCGTCCCTAAATGACTTCAGACCAAGTGCCCCAAACACGAGAAGCGAATTAAACTTAAGAGTGCACATGATCGGAGGGATCGAATTGGTAGTGCCAATGCCCAATTGTCGGTACCGATCGAACGAGATCAAGCTCAGAGAGAATAGCTACTTCCAGAGCGAAGATGATGAAACCACCGAAAGGGCCACGGGCCTTGCTCGGGAGGGCTCTCCGCAAGGCAGGGAAACTGACCCACTCTGGGATTGGAATTTTGCTCAGGAGCTTTCAGCCATAGGCGTTTAGAATTCCAGACCCTTAACATATCCTCCAGCACTTTTTTTACTAGCCTAGGCAAAAGTCTAGCTGAAGATTTACCGTTTGTTTCAACTCTTTGGCTACTCCAACGATACCTGGAAAGACTTTGCTATTCTGGCTTTCGAACCATAAAGCCGAACGACACTGCCGGTATCGTCGCGAAAGTTCAACTCAAACCAAGCCTATTCGTTAAAGGGCACACCTTCGTGGACAAAACTACTCCATAGCTCCCGGCAAACATAAAGACTGTAGCCAGCACACCCAGCCACGGCAGCAAGTAGAAGTCCGTTCTTGAATCTACCACCTGCTTCCACTCCTTCGAGAATGAGGTCGACCATCGGAGAAATGAACCTAAACTCTCGGTCAATGCATTCGATTAAGTGATCTGTAGTTGGCTCAAGTCCGATCTCGGCGCAGCAGTAGAGAAAGAATGCCCAGTGGATAGTATGGTGTGCTTCATGAAACTCCATAACGCCAAAACCGAGAAGAAATGGGATGGTGAATAACATGATCACACCAACCCCAGTGGCAATAAGCGCGATCATCTGAGCAAAACCACCCCAGCCAGGTTTGTTGCCCGTTTCATCAATAAATGAAACGGGATCATTTGAGCAGTAGTTGTACCAGTTTGGTCCAAACTTCGCTGGATCTTCGCTTACGAACCGCCCCGTCCCTGGTTCGTAGTACCTCGCCCGCATGTACACCATGCCCGACTCATCATCGGTCACGTGCCCAATGGCGGCGCAGTAGTCCCGCTTCTCGCCGGTACCCGAGGACACCTTGGTTCCCCAAGGATCGACAACCGTCTCCGCAGACACGGTGTAGCCGTTCGTGGTCTTGCTGAGCGTCCGCACCATGTTGCCGTGGGCGTCGTAGAGCGGATAGACGTAAACGTCCTGAGCCGGATTCGAGCGGGTCCAGGACATCCCCCAATCGCTCGAGGAGCGGACGTACTTCTGGATCCGGTCGATGCCGCGCGCACCGAGTGCGTTGGCGGTCACATCGCAGTCGATGTTCGGCCCAAACGAGCCCGCAAAGTGGGTGCGGTCTTCTTCGAATCCCATCTGTCCGTCGTAATAGTAGCGCGAAGTTGGCGTATTCCACCCTGAAACCTGGTCATAGAATCCAGAGCCTTGAATGACCTGTTCGTCATCGCTCAAGTATTGCCAGCTCAAGGTAAGTCCCTCAAACTTCATCGCACGCATGCCGTCGGCGCGGTATTCGTACCGCGCACCGGACTGCTGAGTCGAACACGAGAGCATCCGGTTCGAGGTCCAGTCCCAGGTCATAACGCGAGCGTTGTTGTTTCCACCACCCGAGGTATTCACCGAGCGACCGGTCATGTTGCCCACCGCATCGTAGGTGTAGGTCTGCCCCGGCGAGGCGGTCATGCGGTTCAGGTTGTCGTAGGTCCATGTTCCCGTATTCGCCGAATCTCCCGTTCGGTTTCCAGCGGGGTCATAGGTCCACGTCCGCGTCGAACCACCCATCGTGCAGCTCGTCAGGTAATCCCGATCCGCATCATAGCCATAGGACTCCGTTCGGTTCAGGATGTAGTTCTGAACGTTGTTCGGATCCTTGACGTAGTGCTGGCTTGCCGTCTTGAGACCGAGCGGCGAGGCATAGGTTGCCACGTTGCTCGTGATCGCTTCCATTCCGCTGCTGGTCTGGAAGTGATACGCGAGCTCCTGGGTTCGACCCGCCGAATCGAGGGTGGCGTCGCTTCGCACACGGCTTACCGGGCCACTGTTGCCTAGGCCGTAGTAGCTGTCGTAGCCACGACCCGTGGCAGCCGCCGACGTCAGGCTCGGCGTCTGCGCGAAGGCGCTCGCCAGCAGTCGACCCGAAGAGTCGTAGGCATAGTGGAACTCATCCTTGCCCGGGACCCAGTTGTTTCCGCTCTTGACCTGCTCTTGCATCGTTTGGAAGATGCGCGCGCCCTTCAGCGGTGATCCGACCCGGATGTAATCCAGGTAACGGAACGACGACTGACCGTTCGGAGTGTCATAGACCACTCGGTCACGGTCGCCATAGGCGTTGTAGGTGTAGGTCGCGGTGTAGTCGCGGCCATAGCCTCCGTACTCGTGAACCTGGCTCGGCTGACCCACGGCTACGCCGCTTTGGACGTACGTCAGGTCCTGCTGGATCGCCGAGGAGCCGTCCTTGATGCTCACCGGCTGGCCGTTCTCGATCCCGCTCGTGCCGTAGGTGTACTGCACGCACATGGGATTGTTCGACAGGTCGTTGCGGGTGATCTGGTTGACCCGCCCATCAAGGTCGTAGTACGTCTTGAACCTGCGACCCTTCGCGTCCTGGACTTCAATCGCGCGTCCCGACGAGTCGTAGGCGATGTTCGTCGTCGTCCGGTTAAGTCCGCCGTAGTCTTCGACCACGACATCGGCTTGGCCCCACTTGGGCGACTGGTCAGCACCATAGGTGGTGTGGGTTTGGACATATTGGGGCGTACCGCTCACGAATTTCTGCAGCTGGTAGACGTCGGTCGACCGGCCCTTGCTGTCGTAGACCATCGTTACCGAATGGGTTCCCGTCGCTTGGACCTGATACTTCCAGGCATCGGCCGAGGTCGACGAGACGTAGCTAGGCAACGTCGTGCTCGTATTGAGGCTGATCCCGCCGTACTTGGGGTCATAGACGCGGTAAGTCTGGCCCTTCGAGCCCTGGGCGGCACTGCTGTCGTAATAGTCCGTGAAGGAGTATCGCCAGGCACTCGTCTGACCGTTGAAGGTTCCACGGCTGCGGGTCGCTTTCTGCTGGTAGTACTTGTCCGCACCCCAGTAGGCGGTCGACGTTTCCCAGACGCGCACGTAGGTCGGCGTTGAATTGGTGTAGGTCTTGTATCCTTCGCGAGCGATCTTGTTGAGGGGTTCGCCCTTGAAGTTGTAGGTGCACTCAGACTCGGTGAACTGGATTACATTTGGCAGATTGTTGAGCCCTCGCAAGTAACCGAGGTTGAATACGGTGGGCTGAGGGTTAGCGCTTTCAAGACCTGCGTCGCGAGCTCCCGGATAGATAAGATCGCGGCTCCAGAGAGCGTTTTGCGACTCCATATCGTAGACGGCAGTCGACATCGGCTGATGGCGCTTTGCGATTGTCGTACCGGACGCTTGGTAGTAAACGTCATACGGCATCGGATAGAGGTTCACGGTGAGGCTCCTCGCCGTAAAGTCGGTTTGGGCCTCAGCGAGACCACCATTGATGACCTGGGTTTGGCTTGGGTTTGACGTTCCAATGATATCGACGAAACCGTTAGCGACATACGCATCGAAGTCATCGCTTAGGTTAAACCAGGAGGAGACAAACTCGTTCGTCGAATTACCCCGGTAGTAGAAGTATGTCGCCGTTTGATTCGCATGGGTCAACTTGTTAACCATAGGCGCTTGGACGGTATAGCCACTTGGCAGCAGGTTCACCAAACCCGTCTGGTAGGAGATGGCCTCCGAGAGCCCCTGAGGATTGGTGATCTTGGTCAGCAAGTTGCCAGCGGTTTCGCCGATGACCTGGTTGTTTGTGTCCATGAGGGGCGCTGCTGCACCGTACTCATAGGTCGTCGTGTAACCAGCCGGGGTCTTCGCAGAGGTCAGGTTGCCATCGGTATAGCCATATTCGACGGTCCGAACGCTGTCTGCCGATGCCGTCTTGATCCTGTTGGATTCAGTCCCGGTTCCCCACGTGAACTCGATCTTGTGACCGTTCGGCATTTCGACGCGAATGAGCTTGTCCTCGGTCGTCGAGCCGTTCATCTTGCTGAACGTCGCGGTCCCCGCATAGATGTAGTTCGTGACGTTGCCGTGTCGATCGGTAGCGGTGTCGATCTTGAGGATGTTGCTGGGCTCAGGATCGGGCGCGTTGTTGGGATCGTAGTAGTAGGGCATCACGCCGCCCGTATTCGGGTTGCGCGAACCATAGGTGCCGTGCTTCGAATAGACATAGGTCGTGCCGTCGGCGGTCTTGACCGTGTTCGACGTCATGATCTGGTAGGTGTTGCCACCCTGGATGATCGTCTCGTAGGTCGTGTCGATCACATTGCTGTCCCAAGACGGAGGCGTAAGAACGCCGTCCACATCTCGCTGGATGGTCTCGGACTGACCGCTCGCGTCTTGAACGATGACCGCTTCGACGGGATCTGCTGCAATGGACGTGGGTCCTGCCTGTCCTCCGCCGCCACCACGTGCGTTAACCACCTTATTCGGGTCAAACTTTTCACCCGTGCTCTTCTCACCAAACCCAAGCGGAACTCCGCGGTAGGGCGATCCACCCGACTTGAGCAAGCCACCCGCAGTCGAGCGCACATCAACACTCAGGGTCCAGCCAACACCAAGGGGCCCATAGTCTCCGTTGTTCGAGCTGTAGCTCCGCGTCACGTTGACCGGGATGCCGTAGCCACCTTCAAACGTGAGGTCGGTTGCACTGGTCGAGTAGTTGCCCGTCATGAGATCAACGCCGCGATAGGCCACGTTCCACTTCATCGCACCGGCGACATACGGACAGACCGCGAGCTTGCCCTGCAGCTTGTCCATGTCGGCAACGCGAAGGGCGCGCGAGGTCTTCGCTGCCTTCTTCTCGCCATCAGGAAGCGCAATAGGGGCCTTCTTGATCGCCGTGGGGTCAACAAGCACGCCCACGATCCCTTGAGGGACACTGAAGTTGCTCATCGAGATCGTGAGGATCACAGCAAGACTTCGGACGGTGAATTTGGAAGTGAGAATCATGGTCTTAGCTCACGCTTGGAAGAGATAGGGTCAGGACAGTTGCAGAGAAATCTGGAGTGTCAGAAGGCGGAAGTTTGACGGTTCGCTCCGAGTTGAACAGGGTGTCGTAAATCGTCATCGAGTCGGTTGTGACCTTGACAAGGACGACGTAGTGGTCACCGGCGAGGAGAATGGCAGGGGTTGGACAATTGGAGAAGTCCTTTCGGTTGAGTTCGAAACCATAGGATTTCAATCCCAGCTGATCGAGGGCTCCTTTCATCTGCGACATGGTAGTCCCCTGCTGGGTCGTCTTGCAGAGCTTTGCGATCTTCTCGTAGGACATGGCCGGCTTGCCAAGACGGGGGAGAAGATTCTCAATGCACTTTGGCCCGCACATCGCGAGTTCGAGCTTGAGGTTCTTCTCGCGCTTGGTGACGACCTCTTGATAGAGCGCATCATCTTGGGGAAGGCTCGTCCCGCCGTTCAGGCGGGTGAGACGGCGATAGGCGGCCGTTGCAAGCGGACTCTTTGGAAAGTCCTTGAGGAACCGGCGAAACTCGTCCATCGCCTCCTTCTTCTTTCCCATTCCGACCAGGCAAACGGCAGCCTGGTACGCAGCTTGATCTTTGAGTCCGCCAAAGTCCGGAGAGCTAGCGGCTGTGCCTTTGTGTTCGCTGGAAGCAGTCAGGAAGACCTCGCGAGCAGCCGAGAAGTCCTTTTTCGCCGCTTTCTGATAGCCGAGTTCAATCCTCGACCTCGTCACCAGGTCTTGTTTTGCAGGGTCCTTGCTCGCAGAGTTCTTTTGGACAAAGTCTTTCAGCACCTCCTGATGCTCAGCTTGCGTCAGGTCTCGGTCTTGCTTCTGTGAAGCGGCCTTGGCGGCACCCAATTCGGATGCGTTCTTCTTCTGACCACTGCAGCCTGCAGCGACAACCAGCGCAAGCGCGAGGACGATAGGCGTAGAGATCTTCATTGTCCTGCCGCGGAAACGTTCAGTTTCCAGATTCTGGGGGCACCGTCAGATACAGGGAACCCAAGGCCCGACGAGGTGATGAATTGCTGGGTGGCGAAATACCGCCACGCCGGATCCAGCCCATCTTCAATATTTGCCAAGTTGTCGTCGGTACCGGTGATTGGGAAGTTGTCCCAATAGCGGCTGACGATCACCTTTGAAGGAATGGAAGTTGGCGCGCCGGGCGACCAGTCTGAGGGGAGCCTAAAGTTCACGTAGTCCGGTGAGAAGTTGGTTGGCATCTCGGCGAGGGTTTGAGTGGAGTTACTGAGCGAGATCGGCGCGGTGAACGCCGCGATCCGGCTCCAACGATTGGCCCAGTTGTAGTTGCCGTTCCCGACGCCGATGTTCGAATCCGAACTGCTCGGGACAGATGCAGCGAGTCGAATCGATGTGTTGATCCGCTTAGGAGCACCCATGTCAAGGAGACTGAGACCCGCATAGCTGGAATCCGCAAAGCTCGAGGGCGACCAAAATTGCATTCTTGCCACGCCGCTTTGATCTCGGTTCCAAGGACCCCTGCCGACGAAAAGCCCTCCCTTGTATTCCCAGGGGTAGTAGCTGAAGTTCCTCAGAGGTGAATTCGGATCAACCCCTGGAACCCCGGCCATATTAGGCGGTCCGTAGAGCTTTCTTGTGTCCGCACTGGATGCTGAGCAAACGAGCTTGTCAACGCTGACCGTCCTTTGGCAGGATATCTGGTCACCGTAAAGAGCCTTCGACTTGCGCTGCCAATAGTAGCGAGTCTCATCGTAGGTCCACGTTCCCTGGTCTTGGACATAGTGGTCTGCGATGCAAACGAGTTCAAAGTACTCGTAGCTTCCGTTGAAGGCAACTTTGAACGAGCCCGACGGCAGGGTGCCGTTGTTGACCCAGCAAACGGTGCCCGATGAGTGGAGCCCGATGCTGTTCTTCCAGAAGGTGCTGCCGCCAATGGGGTTCCAGCCTTGGTTAGGCAAAACCTCGACGCCGCCGGTCGTGGCACCAGGCTGAGCCAACTCGGCCCAAATCTCAACGCTAAACTTGTTCGCCTCGGCGAGGACTTTTTCCCCTCCTTGAAGGCTCGTCGGGTCAATGACGACCTGACCCGTGCCGTTCAGTGTGGTGAGGCTAAGGCTCGTGCCCGCTGCCGGGTAAATCACTCTGAATGCCGTTCCGTTCGGAGAAAGAGGGTTCGTTCTTGCCGCACCCTGGAACCAAACCGAGCCCACAGGCTGGGGAAGCGGATTACCGCCGTTAATCGTGGGCGGAAGCTCAGACCATTGATACTTCGTGGCACCTGTATTAGCCCCACCCATGAAGAACCCAATCTTGAGCGCATGGCGGGTTTGCGTCGTCGAAGTGTTGCCCGCAAGGAGTGTGGTGACGGACTTGACCTCAGTCGCATCGCCAATGGCAAAGGGCGGAATTTCATCCAAGATGAAGGGTGATGCCTGTGGGGTCCTGTAAAGAAGACCGAGCGACACCAATACCGCGTTTCGCATGAACCGCTGGGTACGCATGACACTCTTATACTAACATGAACATTTTGAAAATTAAGAAAAAAATTTAGGAATTTTTTGGTTGCTAACGCAACGTTCACGTTTCTGCAGTCCAGAATCACCCTGTTGCTGGGATCGTTTCAACCTAGAACCCCGGAAATGTGTCCATACTATCGGTCGTCTGGACTCCTCGCGGGACCATTGCCGACTCCTCTTGGCGCCTTCAAGAGGCGAACACGGGCAATTTCGGTTGATCCTCACGGTACTGCAGTCTCATTGCAATAACTTGCTTATCCTGCCGGTAGGCCGACGTTGAGTGTTCAGCTGTGCAACACCTGCGTTCTTGCCATGTCGGCTGCCTTTAGTCCGGCGCAACCCAGAGTCGCTGGACTAGCCATGCAGCGAAGCAGGCAGGCACTCCCCATTGACCTTGGTGCGGTCAAGACCGCTGATGGCCTTAGTTGTTCGTAACTATCTCGAATCCAATTTCGATTTGGTCCATGTTGATTAAATCAACAAGGGATCCTCTTGCGCCCAATACACATCGAACGACGCCGCGCATTGTAAAGAGGGCTGGAACAGAGCAAGTGACTTGCCGGAAAGAACAGCCTCTTACGGCTTGATAGTCGCCGGGCCCCACCCATCTTTCGAGGACTTGCAGAGAATTGCGCGACTGGTCCGCCAACAGCCACGGGAATCGATTCAACTCACTAAGGCAAGTTGGCGAATCTTTTGTAGGGCCCCGAATATCCGCTGTGTTCTTTCTTCTCCAAACAGACGTTCTGGACCCAGAGGACTGAGATCCGTAAAGGGGCTCTCGTAAAGCATTCCCGGCTCCATCGTGCCGTGCTCGGTCAGATAATCAATGATGAGGTTGACGAACTCCACCTGGTTCGCCGACATAGTCTCGCCACTCAAGAACTCGTTGAACGCCTGCTTGGCCGCCTGCCGATCGAGGCCGACAAGGGAGCGGACAAATAAGCCAAGCCCAAACGCAGATGCCTGCTGCAGGGTCTCAAGGGAACCAGCCCCACTCTCCTTTAAAACCTGCTCCAGCTCGACAAGGTCCAGCCGGTCAAGTGGCTGGTTCAGACGTAGCTTTTGAATTGCCTCACGATCCTGGTGCTGCCGCAAGAACGCCCTCGCCTTCTCGCGAAATCGCTCGAAACTGTTGTCACCGGCGAACGCAAAGAGCTCGATCTCAACCTCATCCCCCATCTCATCGCGGAAGTCGGTGAAGATAGGGCTTCCCTTCCGATGGACAATCAAGTTGACCAGGCCGCGAAGCCTGAGCCTAACCATCTCCAACATCGGAAGCGTCACATCTTCCCACCAATCGTCGGTTTGCAACTCCTCAATCAGCGGGAGTTGTTCCTTAATGATCGGGATAGTTGACGACTCCTCTAAGTTCGCCGCAATCTCTTGAACTTGCTGCCTCAGCTTCGTGAAGGCCGGCTTGCCCTCTGCGGTTGCAACCTGAAGTCGGAGAATCAAGAGGTCGAACTGCTTAGCCTCCACGGTTTCGCTCACCAGCTCGGTCGGGAGCCCGGCGATCTCATTCGCGAGTTCGGACAACTTCTCATCATCCAATACTTCCCAGGACTCGCCTGCCTGATACTTCTCCACGAGCCGGCGCTTGGCTCGAACGATGAAGTTGTCCGTGTTCATCGCGCTGACTTCGTTCTTGAGCAGTTCGATAATCGATCGGAACAGCTGGTCGTCAGTCTGAGGCTCGCTTCCATACTGAGCCAAGTGCTCCTTCACTTTCTGGCCACCTTCCCTGGAATGCGAAAGCGCGGCAAGCAGCTTCAGACGTGCTTCGAAGAGCCGCTTGCTAAGCGAGGCTCCGGACGAGCCTTCGGTACCCTCCATCTCCTGGCTGAAGAACTCTAGGTTTCTGCAGAAGTCGAAAATGTAGAAGAACTCCTTATCTAGCCCCGGTCCAAAAAGGTCTGGGCTCAACCGAGTCCCGCGGCCGATCATCTGCCAGAACTTGGTCTTCGACCGGACCTGCTTGAAGAAAACGAGGTTGACAAGTTCGGGAACGTCGATCCCCGTATCGAGCATATCAACGCTGATCGCAATCTGCGGGAGCTTCTTTGGGTTGCTGAAGTTATCGATAAGGCTCTGCGCGTACTCGGTCTGAAAGTCGATGACCTGGGCGAAGTGGCCGGCATACTTCGGATAGTTCTTGTTGAACCTCTCTGCGATAAAGACGGCGTGGTCGTGGTTCTTCGCAAAGATGATCGTCTTGCCGAGCTTGTCGCCGCCATCCACTTTCTGGCCGCGCTCCATCAAGTGCTTCAGAACCTGATCCACGGTGTCCTGATTGAAGAGCCATTTGTTGACTGCCGCCGGTTCGATGCGTCTGGACTCTAGGACATCTTCAGCGCGATCCTTCCAGTCCGTGAGCTCAAACAGTTCCTTTTCGTCGTCAGACAAAAGCTCATAGGTGATGCCTTCACTCGGTAGCTTCAAAGGAACCGATACCGCGCGGGCGCGCACGAGGAAACCATCAGAGACGGCCTCATCCAGGGTGTAGGCGTCCGTCGGAACACCCTCTTCGAGGTCAAAGAGGCCGTAGGTGTTCCGATCCACTTCTTCCTTCGGCGTTGCGGTGAGGCCGACGAGGTAGCTGTCGAAGTACTCGAAGATCGACTTGTACTTCATATAAACCGACCGGTGGGCCTCGTCGATGACCACGAGGTCAAAGTGGCCGGGACCGAACCGCCGCTCGCTTCCCTTCGTGTCGTCAATGAGCCCGATCATCGTCGGATAGGTCGAGACGTACACCCGGCCCTCTGCGTTCTTTTCCGTAACAAGGTTCACCGCTGAAGCATCGGGCAGGTAGCGCTTGAAGGCGTAGACCGCCTGGTTCACGAGCGCCGTTCGGTCGGCAAGGAACAGGATGCGCTTGGCCCAGTTCGCCCGCATCAGCAGGTCGGCAAGCGCAATGACCGTTCGCGTTTTGCCCGAACCCGTCGCCATGACGAGCAGGGCCTTTCGAGCATGATCCTTCTCGAACGACTCGCCGATCCGCCGAATCGCGCGGGTTTGGTAGTACCGCTCGACAATCTCGCCGCTGATGTGCGTCGTGGTGAGGCTGCGCCGTGTGGTTCGGCGCTGAATCATCAGCTCGAGCTCGGCCTTCTTGTAGAACCCCTGGACCGGCCTCGGCGGATACTTCAGATCGTCCCAGATCCAGTGCTCATAGCCGTTCGTGTAGAAGATGATCGGCCGCTGACCGAACTTCGCTTCGAGACAGTCGGCATAGAGCTTGGCCTGGGTTTGGCCCACCCGAGCGTCACGCCGCGTCCGTTTCGCCTCCACGACGGCGAGCGGCTTGCCATCGTCGCCCCAAAGGACGTAATCGACAAAGCCCTTGCCCTCCTTATTGGGCATGCCTTCGACCTCATATTCCCGGTCCTCTGGCTTGACGAGCGCCCAACCCGCCTCTTTCAAAAGGAGGTCAATGAAGAGGTCGCGGGTCTCGGCTTCAGAGTAGTTGTGAGTGTCAGGGGTGGCGGCGTTGGCTTTCTTGATCGCGGCGAGCTCGGCACGCGCCTTCTTGAGCTCTTCGTCGAGATTGGCGCGGTCACTCAGCGCGGCAAACGTCTTCTCACGCTCGGCGACGAGGGCGTTGTTCAGCTCTTGAAGCTTCGAAAGGGCCTGGATCGGAACCGTGGCGGTCTTAGGAAGTGCCTCCGGGTTGAACGTCAACCCGGGTTCGGGTTTGGCACCCTTGGCATAGGTTCGGACGAGCCAATAGCAAACGTGGAAGAGCTCTCGAACGGCGGCGGCAGAATCACTCGCGCTGAGGGGCCTTTGACTATGGACCGCGCTATTGCCGAGGTCCTTGATGATGCGGCACTTGTAGAAAACCGCCTGGCCGACTGCGTTCTGGAAGCTCGATTCGTGGATCAGGGCACTCAGGTCTTCGCGGTAAGGGAGCTGGAGGGTGGCATCGTGCTCATAGGCCCAGGTGACGGCGAGCTCGAGCGCGCGCCGGGCGTAGAAGCAGGCCGCGCGAGGGTCGGAATTCGCCAACGCTTCCGCGCGGTGCGCGGCGTCGTGCACCTCGGGGAACTCGGACTGGAGGAAGGCGAATTGGGACATCTAACTCTCTTACTTCATCTTGAATTTCTTATCAAGTACTTCGAGAACCGCGGGACCATAAAACTTTTTCCGAGCAGATTTTGGGTTCCCGGGGTCTAATTTTCGAACGTGAACAAATTTCTCATCCGCTTCCAGCGGCTTCCGAAGATCATGGTATGCCTGATTCTCTTTGAAGTCAGTGTATCTTTCGGAGCATTTTTGCGTCAGCTCACGGTAATCCCACGGATAGCGGTCGCGGATTTGTTCCTCGGTCAGCACAACACGAATCGCGTCAGGGTCCCTGCTCGTACGAACAGGCGAAGCGGTGACCGACTTGGATCGCACGAAGCGGGTCTCAACGTTGATTGCCACTGCATACCTTGCGGCAGGATCTGAATTGGGATCAATAAGCCCTCTCAGA
Source organism: Armatimonadota bacterium (assembly GCA_018268355.1). GTDB lineage: Bacteria > Armatimonadota > Fimbriimonadia > Fimbriimonadales > Fimbriimonadaceae > JAFDWR01. The sequence goes on from JAFDWR010000003.1 coordinate 89,869, forward strand.
AAGCGGACAAAGCTGTCTTCCTCACGGTTCAAAGAAATGGCCTGTACCGAAGCGGGAGCCGTGGCAAAAGACAAGGGCATCAGATAGAAGTTGTGCTTTGACAGATCAGCATCGAACCAGTCTTGGACTGCCGCCACGAAATTTTTCAGGCACCCCATCCCAATTTCTAGCAAGTGCTCTTCGAACCTTGGATTCTTATGATAAAGGTGAACCGAGGTATCTCGCAGCTCGGTCAGGGCATCCAGATTCTTTCGACATGCCTCTTGAACAACTCCTGACTCCACAAGCTTCTTTCCAAGGAAATCGATGCTCACAGTCATCGGGTTTCCAGACCGCGTTCTTCGATATCTTGCTTTAGGACCAGTGCCTTCACGTACGTAAAGGCTCGCCATCTTGTTATCGTTATCCGCCAGCCACTTGGCTTTGAGAAGGAGCTCCCAAGCGTTAAGAGCAAGAATCGTGAAGCTCTCGGCGCGATACTGGAAGTCGGGCTTGTTATAGACGTCAATTGCCGCAATCATGGCCGCGATTGAGCGATCCAGGAGCGTTTTTGCACGTGACTTCATCATGCTCCCCCTTTGTTAAATGCTCGATGCTGAAGCGAGGTGAGGAGGAAATCGAGTTGTGCAAGGGCGGATTGGTGGGCGGTTTGTGTGCGGCTGATTGCTGAAACTCGGGACGCAAACTCGCATTGGAGATCGAGCGGCGGCAGGGCTACGCAGAGACTTCGAATAATGTTTTGGCTAATGTTCGGCTGAGCCCCGCCCGCTGCCATGGAGATCATTGATGGAACCAGATTCTGGAGTGCGTGGTACAGGTATGTAGTATCAGCCAGCTCTGCGTCTGGAACGATATTGCACACTGCCTGGTTTGTTGCGGCGGATATTCCAAGAATTGCTAGGCGTCCTACCGTCGCTCCATACATGGCGAGAAGAATCGCACCGGCTGGCACCATCTTTGCGCTCGATTCTGCCAGAGCAAGAGACGTTATGCGTTCTTCGGTTTGATAAATCACGGACTCCCGCAGTTCGCCAGATTTAACCCAAGGGATAGTCCCTCCCATATAATACCTAGATTCCGATTGACGGGATGGAGTTCCGCCTGACCCCGTGTGGCAGAAGTCGCTGATCCGAAGTTCCTTCCATGTCTTGACTTCCTTCGGGTCGCCGAACATTTCGAGGAAGATGGATTGGGGGAGTTGGTCGAGGAGGGCGACGGCGGCGCGGCGTTTGGCGCGGAGCTCCTCGGCCTTATCCAGAATCGCCGCAATCCGCTGCTGCTCGAGCAGTGGTGGGAGCGGTATTTGAAAGCCCTTTAGGATCGAAAGGTTGATGTTGACCTGCGCCACACCGCGGCTCTGTTTGAGCAAGTTTGCAACCGAGGCATCAAGATAATGGCGGAGATACTTCAGATCAACGCGTCTGTCGCCCTTAGGTGTGATGCCTGCAATCGCCTGGTTAGTCGCGGCTGGAATTCCGAGGACAGCGGTTCGACCGACGGTGGCAAAAATGGAAAGCAGTAGGGTTCCTTTTGGAAACAGCTTCGCAGAGGAGTTAGCGAGCCCTTCCTCCGAAATCGACTCATCTGTCGTTTGAATAGTCCCCTGCAACATGTCGCTAATTTTCACCCAAGGTATGTCGCCCTCGAAGTAGCTTGCCTTGCCTCGAGAAGGAGTACCACCAGCCGAAACATGGCAGAGGTCTCCAAGTGCGACCTTCGCCCAGCTCATGACTGCCCCTCGTACGCTTGGGCGATCAGAGGCAACGCTTCCAACAAATCAGATTCCGAGGTGACCTTGATTTGGAGTCGCCCCGTTCCCCAGATTCCGATTTTTGTGACATCCCGCCATCCGTCCTTCATCTCAATTGCGGAAGGATCAACGTGAAGCTGCAGCAGCCACTCGCCTTTCTTCCCGTTGACAACCGACGCGAAGTTGCGGGTGCGCTTGAAGGCAAAATAGAGCTTGGTAGCTTTCTCAGTCACGTCCTCACCCTGATTCATGATTGCTGAACGAATGCTGCCGAAAAGCTCCTGTGCTGCTTTATCCGACTGTTCCAAGACCTGGGAAATGGTCTTGTCTGGGCCAGGTTTGGATGAGGTTGGACTGGTTGTCGGAATCGCGGTCGCATCTGACGATGTGATCCTCTCCAAGAGGAGCTGGCTTTCGCCGAATCGGCGATACCGAACCAGGTCGATGTTGTTCGGCATCAGCTCATATGCACCTAGATCATCTCGGGTGAAGTCCGTGGCGACACAGATCAGGCGAGTTGAGCTGTGGTCAATCGAGTCGGCAACTTCCTTGCCGAGTTTCTCGAAGACGACCTTCCAGAAGTCGGTTTTGTGGCTACGAAGCCAAGCCATATAGGACATGCCTTGGTTGATGACCGTGCGGTTCTTATCGAGCTTGTACTCGATGACCACCGCAAAGCCGTTTTCGTCGATGCCAAGCGTGTCGATTCGCCCGCCCTGGCCAGTGGTGAATTCTGAGGCGACGAACCGGACTCCAAGCAAGGCCTCCAGGTTTGCTTCGAAGAGGTTCTGGACCTCACGCTCCAACTTGTAGGCAGAGGGACGGCTCTCCAAAGTCTTGCCGTCTTTGATCGAAAAGAGTCGCAGTTCGCTCATAGCAAGACGTCACGATTGGGCGGCTCCGGACGTAGGCCAAAGAGTCTTCGTACGGCCGTCCGAAAGTCATCTAGCGAGGTGTTTGGTGAGGGGCAGAGTTGCCGCATTTCGCGCCCATCCGGAGCCCAGTTTCCAATAGATTTTTTCTGGAGGTTGTATTCGCGAAATCTTTCCCATATAAAACCAATCATCTCATCGAACGTGACCTGTTCGACTTCGGGCGTTATCCGAGAGCGAACGTCGCCAAACGCCATCAGGCGAATCATCACCCCATCCATCTCGAAGCGACCAGATTTGTAGATTGCACAAGCAGCGTCGTATAGTAGATTTGCTGGAACAACTCCCACCGCCGAAAGCACACGCTCAACGTTTCTATCTCGCTGGTTTGTCCACGGACCGTTAAGTGCGCAGTCAGTAGACTTTATCTCAGCGATCACGACGTTGCAGAAATGGGAAGAATCAATCACACGTTGGTCATCAACCATTGGTTTTGTCAGGTTCTCGGATCGGTTTCCAAACCTTACCGCAAGTATGTCAGCGTCCGTTCTTTGGTTGGCGGTCATATCATCGTGAACAACGAAGTTTTCAATCGTCAAGAAGCCGTTCAGTCGCAGGTACCAGTAGGCAAGTCGTTCAGGCGAGCTCATAACATATTCTCCAACTCTTTCATCCCCCGCTGAATCTCCTCCTCCAGCTTCCAAAGCTCGGCGAGGATCTCCTTCGGATCGCGGTGCTCGACCGCCTCGTGTTCGACCTCCTTGTACCGGTTGAGGCTGAGGTCGTAGCCGTTGGCGGCGATGTCGGCCTTCGGTACGACAAAGCTCTGCGCGGTGCGCAGGCGCTCCCGCTCGCCGCCGTTCCGGTCGGACCACCGCCGGAGCACATCCGGGAGGTTGTTCTTGGCGTGTTCTTCTTCCGAAAGCATAGCGGTCGGGCCCAGCTTGTCCTCGCTAAGGAGCGGCTGGCGCTTGTCATCCAGGCTCCAACCATCCGCCTTCACGTCATAAAACCACACGTTATCGGTTCCGCCCGAGTTCGTCTTCGTGAAGAACAAGATCGCGGTGGAAACGCCAGCATAGGGCTTGAATGCCCCGCTGGGGAGACTCACGACGCCGTCGAGCTTATGATCTTCGACGATCATCTGCCGAAGCGCCTTGTGGGCCGTGCTCGACCCAAAAAGAACGCCGTCGGGCACAATGACCGCTGCTCTTCCGCCCGGACGGAGGATGCGAAGGAAGAGCGCTAGAAAGAGAAGCTCGGTCTTTTTGGTCTTGACGATCTGGAGGAGGTCTTTCGCGGTGTTCTCGTAGTCGAGCGACCCCGCGAAGGGTGGGTTGGCGAGGACGAGGGTGTAGCGGTTGGCATCGCCACTGTGCTCGTCGGCAAGAGCGTCCTTGTAGGTGACGTTGGGATCCTCCACGCCGTGGAGCATCATGTTCATGCTGCCGATCCGGAGCATCGTGTTGTCGAAGTCGAACCCGTGGAACATCCGAGTGTGGAAGTGTTCGCGCTGCTTGGTGTCGATGAGGGCACTCTGGTGGTGGGTGCGGATGTATTCGCCCGCCGCAACGAGGAAGCCACACGTGCCGCTAGCCGGGTCGCAGATCACGTCGTCAGGCTTCGGCGCGGTCATCTCCACCATGAGCTGGATGATGTGGCGCGGGGTGCGGAACTGACCATTTTGCCCCGAGCTCGCGATCTTCCCAAGCATGTACTCATAGAGGTCGCCCTTGGTATCGCGATCTTCCATCGGGATCTTGTCAACCATGTCGACGACCTTGGCAAGGAGCGCTGGAGTCGGAATGGTGAACCGGGCGTCCTTCATGTGCTTGGCATAGCCGGTGTTTGCGCCGAGGGTCCGGAGGAACGGGAAGACATGCTCGCTGACCACATCGAGCATCTCGGCGGGAGCCATGTTCTTGAACCGGCTCCAGCGGAGGTCGGTGAAGTCTCTTCCTTTTGAGTCGTGACCTTCGGGATAGAACCGTCGCTCGATCAGACCGCCTCGGTGGGTCGCCTTTTTTTCTTCGAGATACTGCAGCTCGTCAAGCCTCCTGAGGAAGAGCAGATAAGTGATCTGCTCCATGACTTCAAGCGGGTTGGAGATGCCGCCCGACCAAAAGGCGTCCCAAAGACGGTCGATTTGATTGCGAAGTTCACCGGTGAGCATGAGCTGAATTGATTCTGGTCTAGATTGGCGGTCCCGAGCCTAAAACCTGAGTACGTATGTTCCAGGATAGCCCTTTGGAGTTGATCAGTGCAAAGCTAGCGCCCCGCCTCCGATCGGCGGCAGCCTCACGACTTCAGGTGCCCTGCGGTGACTTGCTAACATGGAGTCTCGATATGGATGCGTTCGAGCAAATCGTGAAGGTCGTGCTTGAGGGAGAGGGTTGGTGGGTTCGGCAGGGATACAAGGTCGAGCTGACCAAAGACGAGAAGGTGGCCATCGGTCGACACTCAAGTCCGCGGTGGGAGATCGACCTCGTCGCCTACAAGCCTTCAACGAATCAGATCCTGGCGGTGGAGTGCAAGTCATTCTTGGACTCACGTGGGGTTACGGCAAGCGAGTTTTTCGAATCTGATACAGCTACAAAGGCCCGGTACAAGCTCTTCAATGAAGCAAAACTACGCGAAGTCGTTCTTCGTCGGCTCAAGTTTCAGATGGCAGCCGAGGGCCTGGCGCTCCCAGATTCACAGGTTCGCCTCGCCATGGCGGTAGGAAAATTCAAATCGCCCTCAGATCGCGAAGCCTTGCGGAAGAAGTTCGATGAGCGTGGTTGGCAGCTCATCGATGACGATCAGATGCGTCGATGGGCTCTGAAGCTTTCTGAACGAGGATACGAAGACAGTGTTGCCACGATTGTGGCCAAGCTCATCGCGCCGGAGGTTGCCAAAATAACCAGGGCTGGGCAAGCTCGCACCATGAACTAAGCCTCGAAGATAGCCTGCTCTTGTGGCAGATTTGTAGTAGAGGATGGTGGGCGGTACAGGACTTGAACCTGTGACCCCTACAGTGTCATTGTAGTGCTCTACCACTGAGCTAACCGCCCGCCGGGAGGTTCATTATTCCCGCCGTTGCAGGGATAAGTCAACCTGCAGCACCAAAATTCGGCGGACTAGGCCAAGGGAATCCGAGCCAACGACGACCCCACCGGAAAAGCAACGCGCCCGCCGGAGTCACCTCCGGCGGGCGCGAAACGAATCCAAGGAGCCTGCTTACTTCGAGCGGCGGCGGCGGACGAAGGCGACCACGCCAAGGCCGAGGGCGACCATCGACGTCGGCTCGGGGACCGGGGCAAGGGTATAGCCGACCACGTCGAGCAGCTTGAACTCCGAGTTGCCGGGATCGACGGTCACGCCGGGCGAACCCGCGTAGTCCTGAACCTGCTCGGGGCTGTGGGTGATCCAATCACCCCAGTCGCCGGGAGCGTGGTTGAAGTGGTTGTACTCCACGACGTTCGAAGCGCCGCCGTTCACCGAGAAGTACGCGTGGACCGCCGTGTTGTTGTTGAACGCCCGAACCCCGTTGCTGGAATAGCGGAAGAAGTCGGCCGTACAAGGCGTCGCGGTCGTGAAGTCAAGGTTCGAAACCGTGCCGAGCACTTCATCAATCTCGTGGCAAGCCACGGCATAAAGGTCGTACTTGCCGGCCACGGGCGACGTGTGCGTGGTGAAGCAGATCCCCGTGTTGAGGAAAATCTGGCCGTCCGAAGTCGCCGAGTTGCCGAGGAGGCCGATCGCGCGGGCGTTGGCGGTGTTGATGTCGACCGTTCCCGTGGTGCCAATCGGGCTGGAGGCGGGAAGCGAAGCCGCATAAGCCGTAGCGTCATCCGCCGAACTTGAGCTGTTGAGCAGAGCCGTCCGAACCGAGCTGTAGCTCACGTTGGTGAAGTTCGAACTGCTGCCGCCGAGGCCGCTGGTCTGGTTCGTAAAGGTGATCCGGACCGTGATGTTGTTCGAAAACTTGGCGTTGTAGAACGCGACGGCAGAATTGATGTTGGCCTGAACGGCCGCGGAGTTCGACAAGCCCGTAATGGACGAGTCATAGGTCGCAACGATGTTGAGAGCGTGTGCTGACTCTGCGAGGAGGGCAAAGGCGCCGACCGCAAGAAGAGCTCCCACGCGGAGTGAGGACTGCATAGTAAAAACCTTCAAACCAAAACCGGCCCAATCGGGCCAATGCTCCATTATAGAAACTTATATGAGCAGTCAACAAGTCGTGCGTGAATGCCAGTGTTTTTACTGGCTCTTGGGCTTCTTGGCTTTCTTGGTTTGAGCCACATCAACCGCGGCGTCGATCCACTCGCCGAGCCGGTCTTGATCCTGGAGGATCGACTCAGGCACCTCGCGATAGGGCATCGGCCCCTGGGGGATGAACCACTGCTCCGCGCCGACTTCGTCAAAGAGAGCCTCGTTTGAAGGGCCCCATTTGAAGAACAGCCGGTCGTCGTCGATGACGGCAAAGAACGTCCCGTCGCAGTAAACGCCGACCCCGCCAAACATCTTTCGACTCGTGATCGGGCGAACGGATTCGAGCGCGCTCAGCATGCGCGCGGCAACTTCTGGACTCACCGCCATGCGGTCAGCATACGCCGTTTAGCGGACGAACGGATACTCTTCCGACGTTCGACGCCGAAGGGATTCGTACCGCTCAATCTCGGCCTCAATCTCTTCGGGATGACGGGCGGCATAGTCCACCGCCGCCATCAGCTCGCTGGCGGGAATGCTCGGAAATCGCTCGGTGAGCTCGGCCACGGTGCCGAGTCGGCGCTGGGTCGCGACGATCTCCCAAACGGGGATTCGGCTCTCGGCGCAAAGGGCGGTGCCCTTCTCGGGGTCAAAAACAACGAGCATGTCGGGGTGCATGCTCTTTTCGGTCCATCGCTGGGCGTAATCGGCAACGTCCTCGGGGTGCATTCCGGTCACCGCTGCGCCCTGTTCGAGCGTGAGTTCGCCCGCTTCAACGGCGGCAATCGCGAGGTCGTTCAGGAGCTTGGGCTCAACCCCATAGAGGTAGTTCATCAACGCTTCCACGCGTTGAGGTTCCAGGGTTGCAAGTCGCTGCAGCTGGCGCAGCTGCCAATCGTCAAAGGTCGTCCACATGGCGGGTCTATCGGTCCCGTCGATGCGGAGCAACTTCGATCCGCGCGACAAGTTTCACTTTACTTCTTTGAGGACGCAATTGTCGCGTCGTTCGTTTCAGTCCGAATCCAGGCGTGGTCCTTCAGGAAGGCTTCGACCGCCGCCAGGTACTCGGCGGGCTGGGTCCACCGAAACTCAGCGTGGTTGGCACCCGGGAACCAGACGATCTTGCCGCGGTCCTGCAAGTAGCTCATGTTCCGGACCGCTTCTTCGGGTGGCGCAAGGCGGTCGGCCTGGCCATGGAGCAAAAGGACAGGCCGCCGAATCCGCTGGAGCGATTCGCCGACGTCGACACGCTTTGGGTTCACCTTCGCCATCTTCGCCGCCAGCCAGCGGGTTGGGGCGAGCAGCGGCCGCAGCCATTTCGGAACTCCAAGGAAGTCGATCCAACCCTTTGAGGCGTGCTCGAGGACGGAATAGGCGCTGTCGAGGATGTAGCCGTCGGCGAGGTCGGGATTGGCACCGCCCGCGAGGGCGGATGCGGCCGAACCCATCGAGCTCCCCCAAAGGACGATGGGAACATGGGGACGCCGCTCGCGGCACCAAGCGACGGCGGCAGCGACGTCAGCGGCCTCGGCGGGTCCGATCGTGCTGAGGTTGCCTTGGCTACGGCCATGAGCGCGGAAATCGAAGGCGAACGCGCTCGCACCGCGCTGCCATAGCCAATAGGCATAGGGTGCCATCTCGGCTCGGTTCATCAGGTAGCCGTGGGCGAGGATAACGATGCAACTGGGGTGCGGGTGCTCGGTCCACCATCCAAAGAGGCTCATGCCTTCCTGGTTGGTGAAGTTCACCGACTCTTGGGGTGCGCCAAACATCCCAGCGGAAACGTAAGCCGGGAGGCGAATCGGGCGAACGCTGAAGCGGGCGAGAAGATAGGTCGCCAGGGCATAGAAGCCAAGCAAAACAGCGAGAACAACCACAATCCAGACCATCTTCCACCGTGCCTTACGTCGGAATCCGGTTCAGGCGCGTCATCATAGTATCGTATGGCTCGCCGAGGTGCCGCCGGAGTACCCAACTATCCCCAGGATCGACTTGCATTTGTCGAGGGCCTGCGCGGCTTGGCAGCCTTATATGTGGTTCTCACCCATATCCGGTCGATGGTCGATCCCGGGCCTGTCTTTGTCGGTGCCGCTTCCGCCGCGCCCGCTTGGCTCGCGAAGTTCCTGCCTGTGCTCGGCTTCGGCCACGTTGCGGTGGCCGCCTTCATTGTTCTGAGCGGCTTTTGCCTCCAAACCTCGCTGTTCAACCACTCCGACGGTCGACTCCGGAGCCTGCCCAAGTTCTTCGCCCGGCGCGCCTGGCGGATCCTTCCCGCCTATTACTCCTGCCTTGCGCTGAGCCTCATTGTCTGCGCCTTCGTCACGTCGAAGCAGACCGGCTATCCGTTCGCCCAGTACGTACCAGCGGATGCGAGGGCGATCGTCAGCCACCTCTTCCTGGTCCACAACTTCGACCCCACGTTGATGTTCAAGATCAACGGCGTGCTCTGGAGCATTGCCCTCGAGGCCCAGCTCTACCTGGTCTTCCCGTTCCTGGTTGCGATGCTCTTTAAGGTCGGACGGGTGGGCCTCGTCGCCCTGACGTCGCTTTTCAGCGCGCTTTGCCTCTGGTTCATCCCCACCGCGAACGCGGGAAAGAGCTACATCTGGTTCCTGCCACTCTTCGTGCTTGGGATGGTCGCCGCCCACTTCGCCTACCGCCCACACCGAAAGATCGGCGTTGTCCCGAAGCTCGGCGCCCTCTGGGCACTTATCGGCATTGGCATCTTTGCCGTCGGCGTCACGTGGAAATCCGACCCTCGATGGGTGAGCTTTGTCCTTCGCGACCTGGGTGTCGGCGTCAGCGTGGCTGCGTTCATCTATGTCGGTTCGGTCCGGCCGTCGAGCTGGGTCTCCAGGCTATTCGGAGCAGAGGCCCTCGTCAAGTTGGGCGCGTTCAGCTATTCGCTCTACCTGATCCACCATCCGCTGCTCCAGGTGCTCTATGTCAACCGACCCGCCTTTGCTCAGTCGGTGGAAATGGCCACCCTGTACCTCTTCGCGGCGGGTGTTCCGATCATCCTGCTGTGCAGTTGGGTCTTCGCGTGGTTCTTCGAACGACCGTTCATGGTGAACCGCAAGGTCCTTGAGCCGATCCTTCGCGAAGGGTTGGGCACGCCGCTTGCACTGCCGCTGCGGACCCTTGGTCGCGCTTCCGAGGCTCGCTACCTCGGCCCAAGAGGGACACCCAAGTTCGCGGTCATTGAAGTCGACGAGTCGGTGCCGCTTCCCGCGCCCATTCACCTCCCATGAGGCAAGTCCACGTTCTCGACAGCCATACCGCGGGCGAATCCACTCGCCTCGTGCTCAGCGGACTGCCGGATTGGGGCTGCCGAACCCCCAAGGAGTGGTGTGACCGACTTAGTACTCCGGAAGGCGTGCGGTGGTGCCGGTCGGTGCTCGCCGAGCCGCGCGGCAATGAGGCGATTGTCGGGGCCTTCCTCTGCGATTCGACCACCGCCGACTATGGCGTCGTGTATTTCAACAACGTTGGCCCCCTCCGGATGTGCGGCCACGCGACAATTGGGGTGGTTCATTGCCTCGCTCATGGCGATCCTCTTTTGCCGCGGCTTGCGGGGATCTCGGTCAGCTTGGAGACCCAGGTTGGCGTGGTGGTCGCCGAACGGGGACCGGACGGCACCGTCTCATTCGAGAACGTCGCCTCGTATCGCAAAACCGCCCTCGATCTGAGCGACACGTTCAGCGAGATCACCAAGCCGGTCGAAATCGCCTTCGGCGGCAACTGGTTTGCCCTTGCCGAGGCGAGTTTGAGGCTAGATCCAGCCTCGATTCCGACGCTTTTGGCGTTCAGCGTGCGGGTTCGGGAGGCCGTCCACGCCCTTGGTGAGACCCAGGTCGACCATGTCGAGCTGACCTGCAAGGCGCACAACCCTGCCAACTCCGGTCGAAACTTTGTCCTGTGTCCCGGGCTCGAGTGGGACCGCTCACCCTGCGGAACCGGCACGAGTGCAAAGGTGGCTTGCCTCGCCCACCACGGACTACTTGCCGAGGGCGAGACTTGGCGTCAGGAAGGCGTGCTCGGGACGGTCTTTGAGGCGAGTTATCGCCGCGACGGCGAGGCGATCATCCCGAGGATTTCGGGTCAGGCGTGGGTGACGGCGCGCTCTGAGCTTCGCTTTGAAGAAGGCGACCTCTTCGCGGGTGGCCTTCCGCCAATTTAGCTCTCGTCGTCGTCGTCGTCTTCGTTGAGCTGCATCACAACGGCGGCGACCTCCGAAGGCAGCATGCTGAAATACTGGTCGATGCTGTAGCGATACTCGTTATGGACCGATTCGAAGAAGGCCTCGCCGCCGGGCGTCACTTTGACGATCGTCATGCGCTGGTCTTCGGTCGATTCCAGCCTGACGACGTAGCCCAAATTGACCAGCTTGGCGACGACGGCGGAGACGTTTCCGCCCGTCCGTGAGAGGAACTTGGCAATCGCGGTCTGAGGTTGGGGTCCGCGTCGGATCAGGCAATCGAGCGTCAGGTATTGGCTCAGGTTGATCCCCCGATTCTTGAGGCAAGCTTCAACCGTTCGCTCAGCCGACTCGGCCACCCGCATCAGGCGCAAAAAGGCCCTCTGTTGAGGGTCAGAGTTCTCAGATTGAAAGGGCATAAACCGGCGAAAGGATTGGAGGAGTACGCAAAGATACTAATTAGTTTAACGTTAAACGAAAATTGAGCCTAGACACTTACTTTGTTCCCATAACCAGCTCTTATTATGCAAAGAATCTGGATGAAGGTGCAAACACCTGCAATTTTCTGTCGAGAATTCAATTCATACGCAAAGAAACGGGTCGAACTCCGAGAGAAGTTCGACCCGTTTCCAAAGTCCGATTCTATTTTATTTACCAATGATCGGGCATGCCAAACATTTTCCGGGGCAACTTGTACTTTTCGGGCCAAGGCTCCCAAGCAACGTCGGTGGGACCGACCGCCATTTCCTTGACTTTCCAGACCTTGCCCTCAAAATGGACCAAGACCGCGGTGCCGGCGTCGAACATTCCCTGCTCGAACGGCTCCTTGTACTTCGTCTTCTTCCAATCGATGTCCTTGCCGTTCGGCTGGAGCGGCATGAAGTGAACGAAGGCGTAATCCTTGTACGCCCAGATGTTGAGCACCTTCATCTTGACCGCCTTGAGGCCGGTCTCTTTGAGGAACTTCGGACGGATGCCGTCCAGGATCGCGGACCGCATTTTGGTGCCCGGTTTGGGCACCATGACTTTGTCCTGTGCCGTCGCAAACGCGGCGATGGCGACCAGTGGAACGAAAAGTAGACTTCGCATGAGTTCAGAATAACGCGGCCACCGGCGAACCGCCGGCCAAAGTGCCTAGTTCATGCCAAAAAGCGACCGCGGCAGCTTGTACTTGGTGGGCCATTCGGACCACGCGAGATCGGTCGGGCCGATCACGATGTCCTTCTTGACCCACTTTCCTTTCTTGAACTCAAGCAGTGCCTGCGAATAGTCGTCGAGGATGCCTTGCTTGCGGAGATCGGCGTATTCCTTCGTCGCCTTGCTCCAATCCACCGGCTTGCCCGAGACATCGAGCGGCATAAAGTTGATGAAGGCATGGCCCTGCTGAACGGCAATCCGCTGGATGCTGAACTTGATGTTCTTCAGCCCCGTTTCCTTGCAGAAGATCGGTCGCAGCGCATCGAGGATGGCCTTGCGTTCCTTGGAACCCGATTTGGGAATGACAACCTTGTCTTGGGCGAGAGAGGTGCAGGCCAGAAGGCCGAGCGTAGAGAGAGCGAGCATTCGCATCGCCGTTGAGTCTAACCGATCCCGCTTGCCTTGAGTCAGACCCCGTCTTCGTCGCAATCTTGACAATTTTGTAGATATTGGTAAATCATCCCTCGTAGAAACAGGCAGCACTTGCGTGTTTGAATCCCCTATGCTTACGATTGACCAGCTCCATGCCCGCGTCGAAGAGAAGGAAATCCTTCGCGGAATCTCACTCACCGTCAACCCCGGCGAAGTCCATGCGATCATGGGACCCAACGGGTCGGGCAAGTCCACCCTCGCTTCCATCCTCGCTGGAAAGAGCGACTATGAAGTCACCTCGGGCAGCGTGACCCTCGATGGCGAAGACCTCCTGGAACTGGACCCCGAAGAGCGAGCCGCCGCTGGCGTTTTCCTCGCCTTCCAGTACCCGGTCGAGATCCCCGGCGTGAGCAACACCTACTTCCTCCGCTCCGCCCTCAACGCGGTTCGCAAGGCCCGCGGCGAAGCCGAACTCACCCACAACGAGTTCATGGCCCACATCAAGTCGAAGATCAAACTGCTTGAACTCGACAACAGCCTCCTTTCGCGAGCGGTCAACGAAGGCTTCTCGGGTGGCGAAAAGAAGCGAAACGAAATCTTCCAAATGGCGGTGCTTGAGCCGAAGTTCGCCGTTCTCGACGAAACCGACTCGGGACTCGACATCGACGCGCTCCGCATCGTGGCCGACGGCGTGAACGCCCTCCGCAGCGAAGACCGAGGCTTCCTGGTCATCACCCACTACCAGCGACTTCTCAACTACATCGTGCCCGACTTCGTCCACGTCCTCGTCGAGGGTCGAATCGTGAAGAGCGGCGGCAAGGAGCTTGCCCTCGAACTCGAAGAGAAGGGCTATGGCTGGATCGAAGAAGAGCTGGCGGCAAAGGCGTAAATGACTGAAGCAACCCTTTCCATGAATAGCTTCGAGACGGTTTTTCAGACGGTTCGTGCGCTCCTCGGCGCGACGGGTGCCGACCTGTCCGTTCGCGATGCCGCCTGGTCTCGGTTCTGCGCGGTGGGGCTGCCGACCACTCGCGACGAAGAGTTCAAGTACCTCCCACTGAACCGCCTCTACGAAACCGTCTATGGCGCGCCGCACGGCGCGACGGTTTCGCGTGAGCAGGTCGCCGCGACCGGTCTCACGACCCCGGCTGGCTTCACCCTCGCCTTCCTGAACGCTGAGCCCGCTCCCGAGCTGTCGATGGCATGCTCGCTGCCGCGCGGCGTGGTAGTCACCACGCTCTCGCAGGCTCGCGAAGAGATGCCCGAGCTCGTTGAAAAGTACCTGTCGACTGTCGCAACGTTCGACGGCAAGCTTGGCTCGACCAACGATGCCCGATTCGTCGACCTCAACGATGCCCTGTGGCAAGACGGCGCGTTCGTCTATGTCCCCGCCGGCGTTGTTGTCGAGGACCCGATTCAGATCGTCTATGTGACGACCGCGAACCTCGGACCGATCATGACCCAGCCGCGAACGCTCGTCGTGATGGAACAGGGCGCGCTGGCACGTGTCGCCGAGTGCTTTGTCGGTCTCGAAGGTCAGGCCTTCGTGAACCCGCTCACGGAAGTCGTTCTGGGGTCGCGCGCCAACCTTGAGCACCTTCGCTTCCAAGATGAGACACTCGAGAGCGTCCACATTGGCAACATCTTCGTTCACCAGGAAGCCGACTCGGTTTACTCGTCGATCAACACCCAGTTTGGTGGCGATACCGGCCGAGTGGACCTCAACGTCTTCTTGAATGGTGAGCACACGGAAACTTGGCTCGATGGCGTGGTGGTGGGTGCGGGCGAACAAACGCTTGAAAACCACACGCGCATCGACCACGCTAAGCCGAACTGCAACTCGTTCGAGGTCTACAAGAACGTGCTGAAGGACAAGGCTTCTGGCTCGTTCAACGGCAAGATCTTCGTTTACGAAGACGCCCAGAAGACGGACGCGAAGCAGACGAACCAGGGAATGCTCCTCTCGCCGACGGCGACGTTCAATACGAAGCCGCAGCTGGAGATCTTTGCCGACGACGTCAAGTGCACGCACGGGGCGACGGTCGGTCAGCTCCGCGAGGACGCGCTGTTCTACCTCCGCGCTCGCGGCATTCCGAAGGACCAAGCTCAGGCCCTCCTCGTCTATGCCTTTGCCGCTGAAGTCATCGAAAAGGTGAAGGTCGACAGCCTTCGCGAGATGATGACCGAGAAAGTTCGGGCAAAGTTGAGCTAACCCACCCCGAAACGGGCCCTGCGCTTGCTAGGATGAAGCATGCGTAGGGCCTTCTTTTTTGTCGCTCTCCTTCCCGGCTGCATTTTTGCCCAAACGGCGTCTCCCGCCTACACGAAGACGACCTACATGATCCCGATGCGGGATGGCAAGAAGCTTTGCACGATCGTCTACACGCCAAAGGACAAACCCGGCAAGCACCCGATCCTTCTCCAGCGCACGCCCTATTCGGTCGGCCCCTACGACGAGGGCATGCGTGGCCTTGCAGGCAGCAAGAAGTTCCAGGAGGCGGGCTACATCTTTGCCTTCCAAGACGTCCGCGGTCGATGGAATTCGGAAGGTGACTTTGCCGACGTTCGGCCGATCAATCCGAACCCCAAGGGCACCGAAACCGATGAGGCGACCGATGCCTACGACACTGCTGACTTCCTCGTGAAGACAGTGCCCGATAACAACGGCAACATCGGCGTTTGGGGCATTTCCTATCCGGGATTCTATGCGGGAGCTTCGGCGATCCGGACCCACCCCGCGATCAAGGCGGTCTCGCCCCAGGCCCCGGTGAGCGACTGGTTCATCGGCGACGACATGCACCACAACGGTGCCTTCTTCCTGCAGGACAGCTTTGACTTCTTCAGCGGGTTTGGCGTCGTCCGCCCGGGCCCGATTACCAAGCCGATCCCCGGCGTGCCGATCGACCGCAAGGGCGCAAACGCCTACGATTTCTTCCTCAGCACCGGCGCGATCCCCAACTTTGACAAGCTGCACTACCAAGGCCGCGTGCCTTGGTGGAACCAGGCGACCGCGCATTCGAACTACGATGCGTTCTGGAAGGCGCGGAGCCTTCCGCCCCAGATGCGCGGGGTGAACTGCGCCGTGCTCGTCGTCGGCGGATGGTTCGATGCCGAAGACCTCTGGGGAGCGCTCAACCTCTACCGGGCCACCGACCGCCAGAACCCTGGGCGCGACGTCTCGCTCGTGATGGGGCCGTGGTCGCACGGCATGTGGGCCCGCCAAGACGGCCAATTCTTCAACGACCTCGACTTTGGTCAGGCAACGAGTCGGTTCTATCAGGACGAGATCGAGTTCCCCTTCTTCGACCGCTACCTGCGCGGGTCGAACCTGCCGAAGGCCCCCGAGGCCTACGTCTTTGAAACCGGGGCCAACCAGTGGCACAAGTTTGAGACCTGGCCACCCAAGGGCGTCCGTGCGCGGTCGGTCTACCTGGATGACGAGCGCCGATTGAGCAATGCGGCTCCGCGTGGCGGCACCGAGATGGAGATCGGCGGCGACTATCGCCCCGGTGGACTGGTCTACAACCCCAACGGTCCGCTCCCGGGTGGGCTGCAATTCAGCTTCATGCGCGATCCGCTTTCGCGGATGGCGGGCTACTACGACCTGCTCCGCGTCGACCCCTCGAAGCCCACGCCCTATCAGGACAACCTCGGCGCGCGGCGCAACTCAACCTACATGGTCGACGACCAGCGGTTTGCTCAGTACCGGCTCGACGTGATGGACTACAGCGGGCCCGTTCTTGACAAGGATTGGCACGTGGCGGGTCCGATTGACGTCGACTTTTGGGTCGCGACGACGGGGACCGACATGGACCTCGTGGTGAAGGTCATCGACGTTTGGCCGGACACCGAAGAGGGCCTCGCGAAGTCAGGTCGCAAGCGGGCAGGCTACCAACAGCTGCTCCGCGGTGACGTCTTCCGCTGCAAGTTCCGAGAGAGCTTCTCGAACCCGAAGCCGATGATCCCAGGCGTTCCGACGCGCGTGAAGTTCCGGCTGCCCGACGTCATGCACTCGTTCAAGAAGGGCCACCGCCTGATGATCCAAGTCCAGAGTTCGTGGTTCCCGCTTGTCGACCGGAACCCGAACGTCTTCTTGGACATCTATAAGGCGAAGGACTCCGATTTCAAGCCTGCAGTGGTCTCGATCCTCCGGGCAAATCGGTATCCGTCGAAAGTAACCTTCCTCGAACGATCATGATCAGCCTTTCTCTACTTTCAGCCTGGATTGCCGTCCAGGGCGGCACGACGCGCGTGGCCACCTACAACATTGAGTGGTTCCCCGAGGATGCTCCAGCCGAGCGAATCGACAGCCTCAAGAGCGTCCTGAACAACGTCAAGCCGAACATCATCGCGGTTCAAGAGGTGCAGAGCCTGAAGGCACTCACCCAACTCTTCGATTCGGAATGGCAGATCGGGATCGCGGACGAGACGAGCGAAGACCAGGAGCCGGGCATCGCGGTGAAGAAGCCGTATCGCCTGGAGTCGTACGGGTTGGTGTTCAAGGATCCGCTCTTCGACTACGCCTTCCCCGGCAAACGCGACGTCCTTCGCGCCGAAGTCTCGACCCCAGGTGGCAAGAAGCTGACGTTCTATGTCGTCCACATGAAGAGTCGATCGGGCGGACGCCTGCAAACCGCCCCCCAGCGCACAATGGCGGCTGGACTTCTCGCCGCTTACATCAAGGGTAAGAACGACGAGAATGCGGTCGTCCTCGGTGACTTCAACGATGCCCCCGACGACCAGAGCCTCAACATCCTCAAGTCGGGCGACCTGAATGCAAAGGGCGGAAAGTGGACCGGCAAGCCGATGCTCGTCGACCTCCTCGACGACATGTATCGAAAGGATGCCGTCTCGCATGGGCTGTGCGACCTGTACCGCGGTCAGGCGCTTCCCGCCGTGGTCGCAGGTGCATACGGCGAGAATGAGCGCACGCGCGGCATCGACTATCGCTACCCGCAAGACCTCAAGGTCACCCAGATCCTGTTTGACCAGATCCTTGTTTCGCCGAAGCTCGCCGAAGGTGCAACACCGATGATCTACAGCGGAGCGGATGCGCTGAAGGGTCGCCGGGGCCGCGTCCGGCGCAATGATGAAGGCCGAGCCGAGTACACCCAGAAAGGCACTCGCGCCTCGGATCACCTTCCGGTTTACGCTGATCTCAAGATCAACTAAACGGCAAACGAAGAAGCGGGGGAGGACATCGTCCTCCCCCGCTTCCTGCTTGGGTTCCTGATTTACTTGGCGTTGCGGCGTCGGTAGAGCCAGATTCCAGCCACCGGGACCCACAGCGGAGCGAAGATGAAGCTCCAGATTCCAAGCTGGCCAAGGAATCGACCCACCGCCGAGAGGGCGTTTGTGGCCGTATTCCAGGTGTCTTCCGACCAGTTGCCCGAGGTCACCGGCTTGTTCTTCTCCACCCGCTCGCTCAGGCTGAGGCTGATCGTCGAGTAGCTGGTCTGCGCTCGGAGGGCCTTTCGCTGGGCTTCGAGGCTCTCGATCTCCTGGCGAAGCGTGCCGATTTTTTCCTTTAGCTCGAGGATCTCGCCCATCCGGCGGGTACCTCGCAGCATCGTCACGTACTGCTCTTCTTCGATGCGGAGGACCTTCAGCCGAGCCTCGACGTCCGCGACTTCGCCGGTCACCTCGTCGCTGTTCGAGGCCTCCTGGGTCACCTCTCCGAGGTTTCGCAGGGCGCTCATCGCGATCTCGAGCTTAGGTTCGGGCACCTTGAGCATGATCTCCGCTCGGCCGAGTTCGCCCTGCTGCTGCAGGATGTTCGAGCTCTGGACGAACCCGCCCATCGCCTGGACCGTGTCGGAGGCCGACTGGGTCGCCTTTTTGAGGTCCTTCACGAGCACCGAGAGCGTCGCAGTTCGGATCATGAGCGGCCGCAGGCCGGGAACCGTTGACCTGTTCTCCCGCTGACTCTGGCGACTACCAGGAGCCCCACTCACTTTTTCCTCTGCAAAGTAGGGCCAAGCATCCCCGCCCTGACTAACCGTCCGGTCCTTATCGAGGGCGCTGTTCTTGAAATCATCCCCGCCCTTTCCCAGGCTTTCCGGGTCAAGACTTCTTTCCGACTTCGGAGCCGCCCTTTCCATGCTCGGCGCAGCCTTCGCCATCGTGTCCTTGCCGGTTCCGACCGTCGGGGAAGCCGCATCCTCGCTCGCACTCATGCGGCCCATCATCTTGGGCAGCACGATGAAGAGTGCCAGCGCGGCGGCGGCAAAGCCAGCCCATCGGAGCCGGGTCGTGACGAGCTTCAGGTTTGGTTCATCGGGCTGGGCCATTTCGGTCGATGTGACCCCTTGCAGCCGCTTCAACGTTGCTTCTTGGCCACTGACTTCCGGTTGGACCGCGCTCGTCTTGATCTCCTCGCCGATGAGGCGGAAGAACTTCTCCATCTCCGCGAGGTCTTGATCCTTGTTGATTTCCTGGGCGACCTGGGTTTGTTCTTCAGGATTCAGTTCGCCGTCGATAAATGCCTTGAGATTTTCGTTCATCACTTTGAGTCCTCCTGGAGCGTCCGTCGCATGGCCAAGAACGCATGGTAAAGCCGAGATTTCACGGTGCCGACCGGGACTTCGAGAACCTTGGCGACCTCTTCGTAGGTCAGTCCTTCCAGTTCGTGGAGGACGACAACCTCGCGGTGGTCTTCACTGAGTTTCCTCAGCGCCTGGAGAAGCAGCTGGCGGTTGATGAGGCCCTGAGTGGGGTCGTCGCCCACTTGGATCAGGTCCACCGAAACCGTGCTCAGCTTCTTCGTTCGCCGAAGTCGGCGGCATTCGTTAAAGGCAATTCCAAACAGCCACGTTTTGAGGCTGGATTCGTTCCGAAAATTGGCGATTTTCCGATAGGCAATGAGAAAAGTCTCTTGGGCGGCATCAGCAGCAGAATCGGTCCCGATTTGGCGCGCACAGAAGCGGAAGACCGCATCGTAATAGTGCTCAACCAGGCTCTCGGCGTTCATGCTGCGTGACTGCACTGCCCCTTGGATGTGTTGCATGGGCATCTCCTGACCATGAGTGACCCAACGGCTGCAAGGGGTTCAAAGAGAATTCAGAAAAGTTAGCTCGACTGGCTTGCGGTAAGGTCCCGCGCAACGCCCGCCTCGTCGCCAATATAGACGCGCGGCACCCGGGGCGTCAAACGACAGCTGATCTCGTGGGTGATCGTTCCCGCCTGCTTGGCCATGTCCTGAATCCGGATCTGCTTGCCCAGGAGTTCCGCCGTATCGCCCAACTGCACTTCGGGGATGTCGGTGACGTCAACCATCATCTGGTCCATGCAGACGTTGCCAATCACCGGCGCGAGCTTTCCGTGGAGGGCCACCACACCCCGGTTGGAAAGGTCGCGCCCGTAGCCATCGCCATAGCCGACAGCAAGAGTGGCGATTCGAGTCTCGCGTGAGGTGCGATAGGTGCTGTTGTAGCCAACCGGCGACCCCGCGGGAAGCGTCCGCAGCGACGTCACCCGGGCATACCAGTGGAGGACGGGCTGCACCCGCTCGGCAAAGAGCCCATAGCTGTCCGCCCCGAAGGCGGAGATGCCGATTCGGACGATGTTGAGCCTCGCCTCTTGGTAATGAACGGCTCCCGCGCTATTCGCGATGTGGAGGTGGCGGAGCTTGTCGCGACCGACCTGGTCCACCGCACCAAAGAAATCGTCGATCTGGCGAAGGGTGGCGGGCCGGTCGCCCGCGCTGTTGATGAAGTGGGTGGAGGCCCCGGCGACCTCAATGCCAGGAACTTGCATCGCCGCTTGGTAGAACTCGGCAAAGTCGCCCGGCTGGCACCCAAAGCGCGCAAGGCCGGTGTCGACCTCAAGGTGGACCCGCGCCTTCTTGCCTTGGGCGATCCCTTCCCTGCCCAGTGCCTCAAGCATTTCGAGGCTATCGACGAGGACATCGAGGTCAAACCGAACGGCTTGGCTGGCTTCTTCGGCCAGGGTCGGCGCAATGACCATGATCGGCTTGGTGCCGCCCGCTTCCCGGATTTGGACACCTTCTTGGACGGTGGCGACGGCAAACCAGTCCACCGCCATGCTCTCGGAAGCCTTGGCAATCGGTCCGAGACCGTGACCGTAGGCATCGGACTTCACGACAAACGCGATTTCTGCGCCGCCATGGCCGAGGGTTTCGCGAAGGACGTTCAGGTTCTCCCGCAATGCTTGGAGGTCGATCTCAAGCCAGGTCCGCGGGAAAACAGCCATGCGGCAAGTTTACCGAGGCAACGAACGGAAGGGAGGTTGGTGGGCCCAGCTAGATTCGAACTAGCGACCTCACCCTTATCAGGGGTGCGCTCTAACCAACTGAGCTATGAGCCCTCACCAAAGTCAAGCGAGCTTCGCTCGACGAGAGAACGGAAGGATACCCCGGCCCCTGCGGAATTCTGCCACCCCCTCAAGAAACTTTCGTGACGAATTGAGCCTGCGAAGCGTCGATAGGTAAGGAACGCCAACTTGCAATTGGGTGGGGCATGGACAAGGACCGACCATTGCCGCTACAATGCGAGACGGTGAGGAGACCGCAACGATCCATGACGAATCTTCGCATGTTAGGGCTTGCCCTGATTGCTTCAATTTCAGGCAGCCAAGCCTTTGCTCAACTCGATGGCCCTGCCCCCCTTGCATGGCGCTGGACACAGTCGACCGTGGCTTCGCCCGCGGGCTCGCCGCTTGTCGATGGCAACACGATCTATGTTGCCGTTGGTCAGCGAATCTATGCCCTTGACCTTGAGACCGGAAACCAGAAGTGGAAATTCCCGCTCGTCGATCCGATCGACGGCTACTTCCGCCAGGCTCCGATCCGCGTGGGCAATATGATCGTTGCCTATGCCGACAACAAGACCATCTACGCGGTCGACATGGTCACCGGTGAAAAGAAGTGGCAACACCTCGCCGAAGGCACGATCTCCGCAGGCATGGTTCCGGTGGGTGATCGCGTCATCGCCTACGGCATGTCGGATGGCTCGCTCAACACGATCTTCGCTGAGTCGGGCATGAACGTGCTCTCCAAGCCGATCCAGATCAACGGTGGATACGGTGGTCGCATCGCGAGCTACCTGAACACGGTTCTCATTCCCACCGGCCTCAGCAACCTCATCCAGGTTGACGCCGCAACAGGAAAGATCATCAAGTCGCGACCGTTCACCAACTTTGCAGGTGATACGCGCCCGGTGGTCTTTGGCGACACAATCTATCTCAACTCGAACGCTTACGTCATCGCTCTCGGTGGCGCAGACCTTCGACCACGATGGCAGCGCAACTGCGGTGACTTCGTCTCATTCGCACCGGCTGCGGGCCCCAGTGGCGTCGCGCTCCAAACTCGCGATGGCAAGGCGATGATCCTTAACCCGGTCAATGGTCTTCCGTCGTTCAACATCGACCTCGCGAGCCAGCCGGCGACCTCGCCTTCGATCGTTGGATCGAACTTCCTCTTCACCACCCTCAACGGCGTCATGACGCTCGTGGATGGCAAGACTGGCCTCGTCAAGTGGATCTATCAGATTCGCCCGGTCGTCAAGTTCGCGGATAACTCGCAGAACCCGGCCGGTGGCGGCGGACGCAACGGCGGTCCCGGCGGCGGTGGCATGATGCTCGGCGGCGGCGGTGGTGCCCAAGGCAACCCGGCTTCGCAAGAGAAGACGCGCATCGTTTCCGTTCCGGCTGCAGGACCTCCTGTCCTCGCAGGTTCGACCCTCCTCGTTCTCACCAAGGACGCCAGCCTCCTCGCCTTCGACAGGGAAAACGGCGTTGACCTGACGCCTCCGGTCGTCGATCTCACGTTCCCGAAGCAGGGTCAGTGGTATTCGAGCCAGCGCGGCCTTGAGCTCTTCTTCACGATTGACGACGAGGCCAGCGGCCTCCGAACCGACTCGGTTGAAGTCATGGTCGACGGCGAGAAGAAGACCTTCAAGCTCGGCCGAGACGGCGTGCTCAACGTCCGATTTGGCGCGGCCAACGCGAACGGCATCCTCATGGACGGTCGACGCGTGATCACCATCCGATGCAAGGACTGGCTTGGCAACGAGATCGAGAAGTCGTTCAGCCTGCTGATCGATAACACGCTCCCGCCGGTCCAAGTCCCCAAGAGTCTCACCGGGCCTGATGGCCGAAGCGGTGGCGGCGGCGGTGGAGCCGGCAACGGCGGCGACGGTCGCTAAGCCGGATGCCCTCGCCTGAGACTTGGCAGAAGGTACTCCTCGCCGAGGTCCAGGACCCGAGGCGTCGAGAGGAATTGGTGAAAGCCGTCCTCTCGACGCCTTCTTTCTTTGAATCCCCTCGGGCCGCGTCGCTGCTCACCAAGTCCGAACTGGACAAGGTCAGCCGCTTCGATCTCGCGGTGGTGGAAAAAGGCGTTCGGGGCGGTGTCCAGTTCCTGGAGCGTGAGGAGTTTCCTGCTTCTCTCGCCTCCCTCGACTTCCCTCCCGCCGTCCTCACCGCGGTGGGCGATACGAGCGCCCTCCAGCGGCCCACGGTGGCCATCGTCGGGACTCGTGGGGCCTCGGGCTACGGAAAGGCGGTCGCCACGAAGTTCGCTGAAGGTCTCGCCTCGCATGGCATTACCATCGTGAGCGGTGGGGCGCTGGGTATCGATTCCGCCTCCCACCGCGGCGCGCTCAATGTCGGCGGTCGGACCGTCGCCGTGATGTCGGGCGGGCTCGACAACCTCTATCCCACGATCAACCGCACCCTCTTTGAGAGCATCCGCCAATCGGGCGCATGGGTTTCGGGCTACGCGCTTGGGATATCGGCGGGCCACGCCGGTCGTCTCATCGAGCGCAATTCACTTATCGCCGCCCTCAGCCACGCCGTCCTCATCGTCGAGGCGCCACTCGATTCAGGCTCCATCCACACCGCCAACGCGGCGGCGGAGATGGGCAGGCCGGTTTATGTCGTGCCTGCCAACATCGACCAGTTCAGCTTCGCAGGGTCCCACAACCTCATTCGGAACGGCGGCACCCTCGTCACCCACCCTGCCCAGATCCTCGAAGAGCTGAACATCCAAGCGGAAGAAGGCCTCGGCCCGAGCCTAGAGCACCTTTCCCGTGAGGAGAAAGCGGTCTACGAGGCCCTTTCCGCCACTCCCATCCCCGAAACCAAAATCGCCGAACTCACCGGATTCCCCGCCGAGGAGATCATGGTCCACCTCACGATGCTCGAACTCGAAGGCCTCGTTCTGCGTGATCATGGCGGCGTCAGACGTAAACTCTAGAGAGCAATGAGCCTGTTCTATCAAACCCTGGGTCCCGACGGCTTTGGCACCTATCACACCTCGTGGTCGGAAGACGGGCCGACCTTTGAGCGGGTTCATAAGCCACACGAGGCCACGCTCATCCCCGGATTCGTCGACATCCACATCCACGGCGCGTTCGGAATCGACTTCATGTCCGCCACGCGTGAGGAAATGGGCATCCTCTCGCGCCAGCTCCGCGGGATCGGCTACGAGGCCTTCCTCCCGACCACGGTGACTGCCTCGCCCGCCGACGTCGAGCGTGCGCTGTCCGTCCTTGATGATTCCGACCCGTCGATCTGGGGATTCCACCTCGAAGGGCCCTTCATCAGTCCCGAGTTTCCCGGCGCCCAGCCGCCGAGTTCGATCGTGCTTCCCCCGGTTGGACCGTCGGAATGGGACCCCATCCTGGATCACCCCGCGCTCAAGGTCATCACGCTTGCTCCTGAGCTGCCGAACGCCACCACGCTCATCACCCGGCTCTTCGAGCGAGGCGTGCGGGTTGGCATGGGCCACACAAATGCCACCTATGACGAGGCCCGAATGGGATACGAGTGTGGCGCGACCCACACCACGCACACCTTCAACGCGATGCGCGGCTTCCATCACCGCGAGGCCGGAATGGTGGGCTATGCCCTCGAGAACGACGGCCTCGCTTGCGAGCTGATCTACGACCGGCTCCACGTGACCGAGAACTCGGCCCGCGTGCTCCTCCACAACAAGCCTTTTGACCAGATTCTCGCGGTGAGCGACAGCACGATGGCGACCGGTCTCGAACCGGGTCGAAAATTCACGATGTGGGGCCTCGATGTGGTGAAGGGCAAGGGGGACATTCGACTCGCCTCAAATGGCGCCCTCGCCGGCAGCGCGATCACTCTCTACGATGCCTTTGTGAACCTCGTGGACGACTTCGGATTCGAGATCGCGGTCCTCGCGTGTTGCATCAACCCACGGAACCTGCTCGGTCGCACCGAGCCCCCCGCCGTCTGGCTGGAGCTCGATGATGACCTTCGCATCGTCGGCACCCTAGGCCGCGACGGCAAACGCCGAAACTAGGCGATGATCGTCAGCGGCGAGGTGATCGTGAGGTTGCCTGCGCTGCTCACCGTGGTGATCGCTCCCGAGGTGACCGAGAACGAAGCTCCCGAGGTCATCGAGAACGACGCTCCCGAGGTGAAGGAGGCCGTCGCACCGGCAGTGAGCGTGAAGCCCACGCCCGCCGTCATTGAGATGTTCCTTCCCGCCGTCATCGTGATGTCCATCACCGCGGTCATCGAGATCGTGTTCTGAATCGAGTCGATCTTGATGATATTGCCCTTGCTGTCGGTGACGGTGATGGTCTGGGAGGTGTCGTCCATCTCCACGAGTCGCTTTTGACCGGTCTCCGCTGAGATCTTCTTCCCGATGTCGTCGATCGTGAACGAGTGACCATAAGGCGTCGTGATCTTCACGTACTTCATCTCGTCGTCGAAGATCAGCTTGTGGCCATAGCGGGTCTGGATCATCCGCGTCTCGGTCTTTCCACCGCGAACGCTGTCCTTCTTTGGTGAGGCGTCCTTACCGTTCCAAACCGAACCGAGGATAAAGGGACGATGGATGTCGCCATGCTCGAAGGCGACGAGCACTTCGTCATTCACTTCGGGGACAAAAAGGAAACCTCGGCCGGGGCCCGCCATCGGCGTGATCAGGCGCGCCCAAAACGATTGGTCGCTGTCGCTGATGCTGGGGTACTTCACCTTCACGCGCCCGAGTCCCTCGGGGTCGTTGTTGTCGGTGACGATGCCCGGGACGACGTTGTTGCCGTTTGCTTGGCGTCCTGCGATGCCCTGGCTCGTGAGGTCGCCCATCGTGCCATCTCGCTTGCCACTGACCGCAAACTGGGTGCTGAGGCCCTCGGCGGGGGAGAAGTAGTGGGTCGTGCTCGTGACGAAGTACTTCCCGGAAAGCTTCTGCCCGATGTTCTTGATCTCCACCTCCATTCCGGGGCGGAGGCTGGGCGTGGCATAGGCGAGGCCATCGGCCTCTATGAAGCTCCCGGCGATGTCGTCGAGGACGGATTGGGCGAGCCGAGTGGCGGCGTCTTGGTTGTGGACGGGACGATCCACCACGACCATCGTGCGCTCACCAAATGCTTGCATGGCCACGCGTCCGCCGTTAGCCTCCATGCCAACCTGCGGGATTCCGCGCGGCGTGGTTGCCTGACCAACGATGGCCGCCTTTTGCCCCGGGTCCCAGCTGCGTACGATGACCTTGTTGACTTGGCCTTGTGACGATAGCCGAGGGCGGAACGAGCGCAGGTTCATACCCCACTCCAATTGCACTGTCGTCGAGCCGCCACCGTTTCGGATGGACTCCCACTTCAGCTTGCCTGCCCCATCAAAGTAAACACGCGCGCCGTTTCGCTGGGCGAGCATCTGGAGAAACTCCCAGTCGGACTGGTTGTGCTGATACACCCAGTCGTGGACGGGACCGGTTTGGTCTCGCAGGTCGGGGCGGAGACCGAGGTCGCCAGCGACCGCCTGGAAGACATCGATGTCCTTCACGTTCTGCCACGATCGTCGCTTTCGGCCCGTTTGGAGCCGATGCGAGCGGTCCAAGGCGCGCACGACGACGGTCTGGGTGTGGGCTGCGCTCAGGTCGATCTCAAGCGAGACGATCTCGCCCTTGAAGACATCGGTCAGGTGCTGGGCATCGGGCCCAAACTGGATCGCGAGCTCCTTGCCGATCGCGAAGGTGTCGTGGTCGGTCCACTCGAAGTCGTGATCCTGAAGGCGCAAGGTGCAGAGATCGGGAAGCGACGCCGAATTCTCGACGATGCATTCAAGCACTGACCGGTGAACAGCGTCGGTGCCCAACGTGCCGTTGATGGTCACCGTGATATGCGCTGTATGGATCTCGACTTCGGGAGGCATGGCTTAGAGGCTCGAAACTAGAACAGGGGCGGGATGCCGAGGGCTTGGCCCGGCGAAAGCGCAAGGGGATCGTCGATGCCGTTCGCCTCGGCAATGGTGCGCCACTTGGTCGCATCGCCGTACTCCTTGAACGCGATGTTCGGCAGGGTGTCGTGGGGTTCGACGACGTAACGCCGGTAGCCGGGGAGCGATCCCGACGTTGGGTTGGTGCGTCGCGGCTCGTCTTCCGCCTCTTGGAACGTCACCGTGGCCACCGCTCGGACCGGCGTGCCGTCCTGGCGGAACAGCGTGTACTTGACGCTAAGGCTGGTGAGCGCGGCGCGGAAATGCCAGTCGCCGCCCCATTGGAAGAGCACGAACGGCGGGCGACCCCTTCGCGACCGAGTGCTCCGGGTGCGACTCTCAATGTTGGTCATCTGCCAAAGCTTGTCGATATGGGTGCGGACGTCGCCTCCCGACTGCTCAAAGACATCGAACATCAGGTCCATCGTCATCGACCGCGCTCCGCCGCCTGTGAACTCGAGGTTAGGCGAGTTGCGGCCCACGACGTTCTTGGTTTCCCACTGGTTCTGCTTGGCGATCGTGTATTCCGAGGGGTTGAACAGACAGGTCAGCGTCTCGTTCGTTTCCAAGTTCTTGATCGTGGCTTTTGTGAGGCTCATGGGTTTAGATCCTTCCGCTTCGTTGCGATTCGAGGACCATCCTTCGCTTGAGGATGGACCAGACTTCGTTGGCAATCATGTTGACCTCGCTCGCGAGTGCACCGCCTTCGGCTCTGCGCGCGACTTCGGTGCGGTGGCGGCCTTCGCCCTGCGTTGCAGGGGCGGTTTCGCGGCCATGTGATGCCTGAACCGACATTCCCTGCCCGCTCATCGCCTGCACGGTCGGTTCGGCGGGTTCTCCGCTCGTTGCTTGTCTCGACTTTGCCGTGGGTCGCAGGGGCAGCGACGATTGGGCCGGGGTGATCGCCGAGGGGCTCGCGCTTCCGCCCGAACGTGAGAGGCCCATGAGGCCCATCGGCAGCTCGGGGTTGCTCGGCATCAGCCGGGGCTGGCTCGGCGTTCCCAGGCTCGGTTGGCGGGATGCCATGGGAATCGACGGCATCGGCTTGGAGGGTGAGACCGTTGGGCTGAGAGGGGCGCTTGCCGCCATCGGTGAGCGCGTCTGGGTGACCGATGGGCCGGGGCCGCTTGCCGCAGAGGGCTGGATGACCAGCGGCCTAACCATGGGGGTCGGGACGGTCTGGGGTGCGGTCTTCGGCGACGAAGTGCCCTTCGTCGACGGTTGCTTTGCCGGTGGCGTGGTGCGGACCTTGCCAAGGTTGCCGCTACCGCCCGCGCTCACCGAGGGCATCGCTCCGCCGATCCCGCCCGTGTTTCCGGCCTGGGTGGGCTGGAGCGGCGCGAGGGTGCTACCCGCAGTCGTCGATTCGACCGAGGGTGCGAGCGGTGCCGTATTCGGCCAGCCGTCGGTGGGGGCGGTCGGCATGCCGGCGAACATCTCGGCGGATAGCTGCTGACCGTGACTCGCCTGGAGCGACAGGGGCGCGAGTGCGGGCATCCCTTCGATCGGCGGTAGCCCCTGAAGGCCATCGGTCATCGACCGCGGCAAATCGAGCGACGGCATTGAGGTGCTCGAGCTGAGCGCCGAGAGCATGCTCGTCGCGCCCATCGCGCCGAGCGTCGCCATCGCAATGCTTCTCCCTACCGGATCGGTGCTGCCATCGAGCTGGGGCAAGGGGCCGCCGATATTTGGGTAGTTCACCCGCGCATCGGGCGAGAGGAGCGTCTTCAGCTGGGTGTCGCGGAGCCCAAAGCTCGGTGCCGCTGCCGCCCAGCCTGCCCGGTCGGGCGAAAGCTCGATCCCGTGGAAGCGGCCAAAGAGCGCGCTACGGAGGGTGACAAAGTCGTCGGGCCGGATCGGCGTGGCGGGGGATTCGCCCTGGAGCATCGCCGAATGGACCTGTTGGGCGGCGAGGACTTCGCCATCTTGGGTCACCATCGTCGACCAACGTACGGGGAGGCCGAGGAAGTCGAATGATCCACCCGTTCGGAAGCCAGTGTCGGCGGCTTGGTCCAGCAGGGTTGGCTGGCCAGCGGCGGTGGGCGGCATGAGGCCGGGATAGCCGCCGCTCGGGAGTCCGACCGGCGTCCATTGGCCGGGAAGCACGCCGGTCGGACCGCTGGCGGTAATGGACTCGCTGACACCCATCGAGGCGGCCTGGCTCGCAAGGGTGAGATCGGAAACCCCCATGCCTTCGCTCATGAGCATTTGGGCCACACCCGGCGTCACCGGGACGTTCGCTTGGCCCGGCATGAGTGCCTCTCGTGGCAGCGCAGGGTAGATCGCATGGGCACCGGCAGGAAGCACTCGGCTGAGCAGCATCAGCGACGCAGGGGTCAAAGGCCCGGCTCCCGCCGCGAGCGATTCCACCGCAAACGAGACGCCGGAACCTGCTGCCTCGCTAGCAGCGCTTGCTACTACCACTGGCCGAGCAACGATTGTGACTTGCCCATACTCGGGCCGCATCATGTCGTTCATGCCGCCGTACAGCTGACGGTTGATCACCTGGCCGGGTCCGGCGGTGGCTCCCACGCCATTGAATGGGATCATCGAGGCTGGTCCGCCTTGACCCGAAACAGCAGGAACCAGGCCCAGCCCCGCCACCTGGCGGAGGTTGGCAAAGTGGTACGGCGCACCGAGGGCCGACGGTCCGAGGCGAGGCGCAACGAAGGGGGTCAAGCCCGTCTCGCCTTCGCCCATGTTCATAGCCATCCCGGCCGCGAAGAGGCCCAGCCCGCCGGTGGAGCCCCAGAGCATTCGGTTGAGCGGCCCGAGGCCTGCCCAAGCGCCATCTGGCTTGGCAGGTGCCTCCTTCGGTTTCGCTTCCTCCTTCGGAGGCTTCACGACGATCACCGTCGGCGACTCAACCCGATTTCGGGCCATGACGTCGCGCATGATCGCATCGATGTCCACCTCTTCGCCCCGGTGATCGGCTTCGACGAAAATCGGTACCGGGACGGGGCGATCGATGTACACCGCGCCATTCGATTCGGGCTCCTCGGCTTGCTTTTCTCGCTTCAGATAGAGCCAATCCGAGAATTCGGTGGCGTCCGCGATTGCAAGGGTCGACCGACGCTTGGAACCCGGTGCAAGGCTCAGTTCGTCCGCGAGGTGGGCGGCTTTGCGACCTGCGGTGCCGAGCGAGCGATTGTCCTCCTCGGCCTCGGGCCGCACCGAAAGGCCGCGCAAAAAGGCCTCGACCCGCATCGTGGATGCGGGCATCGGAAGCTCTTTCAGGTTGACCTTTTCGGGCATGGCGCTTTAGTTCTCGATGCTGATTCCTTTCTCTGAAGTGTCCTGCGGGATGTCGCTGTCCGGCGGCTCGCTACCTTCGGGCCGCGCCGCATCGGGCGACGCCTTGCTGCTCGGGCTCGGCGGCGACTTGCTACCTTCGGGCGCCGCAGCAGGAGGTCCTTGCGGCCCGGCGTTTCTCGGCTTCGCTGGCGTCCCGCCGGATTCCTTCGCCGTCTTCGGCGCGTCATCAAACCGCTTGAACGGATTCTGATCGTCCTTACCGGGCGGTGTGGTTTCCTTGGCTGGTTCCTTCGCAGTTCGGAAGGGCGCAGGTTCGGCGGGCGGGACGTTCGCGGGGGCGGGAGCACCACCTGCACCGCCTCGACCGCCACCACCCGAGCCACTGCTCGACGTGTTGAGGCCGTGGTGGGCGAGCTCAATGCTCTCGATTGCACCGGTGGCGACATCGGCCTTGAGGTCGGGGCCAGTCCACTTCACGGGAAAAGCGCCGATGAGATCCCACTGCTTGGCCACCTCGCCATCCTGCGTGTAGAGGATGATCGAGACGTTCTTGCGGCCCTGGGGGATGCCGTCCATCGCGTCGCGGTACCACTTGAGCAGGTCTTCTTCGGGATCGAGGCCGTGCTTGAGCGTGATGTTCGAGTACTTCGATCGCACGGGCAGTTTGTGGGTGTAGGTGTTCAGGCCCCCTTCGTTGTATTCAAAGACCTCGGTCTCAATCGAGATCGCCGAGCACTCGGTGAACCCGGCCACGTTGATCCCGTCGATTTGAACCCAAAACTTGTAATTGACAAATGGGTCCTTCCGACTGCGCGAATCGTTATCGCCCGAGCTCTTGGAGCCCTTTCCACTGCCGCTTCCGCCGCCGCCCGCCGGTGCGGAGCGTGGCTTTGAAGACCCAGAGGGTCCGCCGGGAGTACTGCGAGTTGTAGGATTGATCATGGCTTAACCTTGACGAACCGATCCCCGAAGCTGGGCGAGATAGGCTTCTTGCTTCATCAGTTCATAGACTCGTTCGGCGACCTTGGAGGCGTCGACATTGCTCGGGGCGACGGGAGCGTGGTCACCGGCCGGCGACCGCTGTTCGCTCGCCATCCGGCTGGGTTCGGGCGGGAGGTTGTTCGATCCGGCTTCGGCCATCGGCATCGCGTAGTTCATCGACGGCCTGACGGAACCGACAGCGGCGTTGAGCGAGCGACGAGAACTGGACCGCTCCACTCTCACCTTCAAGCTCAACGTTTTGATATGAATTCCCATTCTTCTCCCTCACTCTATTCTAAGGCGTTCAGGTCGTTTTGACCCAACGAATTTGCACACTCGTGTATGGACCGGGCGGATTTGGCGTGACGACGATGTCTTGGGGCACAAAGCCGCGACGACGAAGCAAGATGCCGCTGGGCGTGTTGGCAGCAGCCTGATAGAAATCGCACTGGCCCGAGTTCATGTAGTGATTGAACGCGTCAATGTTCGAGCCGAGTCCCCAATCGGTGGCGAACGCCTTGACGCTGGGGCCGAAGTGGGCCAACGCATCGTCGAGGATCTCACCCATGCGGAGCTGGCCCGATCGCGTGCCCTGTTCGGCGTGCTCCATGATGACGTCAGCGCTCATCGTGCCATCGGGTTCAAGCTGGGCGTTGAAGAAGTACTCAGCCTCTTGGGCACCCGGCTGCGTTTCCCGCACGACGAATTGGTCGCTGCTGGCTTCGCGGGTGACCACGCCAGGAGGGCTGGCCGTGCGGTCCGGTCTCGGTGGCTTTTCGACGCCTGCGGGTAGCGCAAAAGGATCGGTGCTCGCACCAGGCGCACGCGGAACCTGGGGCGAACGTTCGGTTGGCGGCACCGGCGCGCGGTCAACCTGGGTCGGCTCGTTATCCCAACCGATTTCCTCAATCGTGCCATCGGGATTTCGTCGGAATCGGGTCGTCGGTTCGTCATCGACCGGTGCATGGTCGGCATGGGTGTCGTCGCGGACGGCGGGCATGTCCGTCTGCGTGCGCTCGCCGTGGGGGTCGACCGCCCGGAACTGGCCGGTGGGTGCATCGTCGTCCACCGCGGGGTGGTCGATTGCGGTTCGAGTCGTGGTTGGCTCGGGGTCAACCGCCCTAAATTGGCCGGTGGGAGCATCGTCATCCACCGCCGGAAGGTCGCGAGCCGTGCGCGTCGTGGTCGGCTCGGGGTCAACCGCTCTGAACTGCCCGGTAGGCGCATCGTCATCCACGACCGCGGGAAGATCGCGTACGGTTCGTGTCGTCGTCGGTTCGGGGTCGACCGCTCTGAACTGCCCGGTAGGCGCATCGTCATCCACCACTGCCGGATGGTCGCGGACCGTTCTGGTCGTGGTTGGCTCGGGGTCGACCGCCCTGAACTGGCCGGTGGGGGCATCGTCGCTGACCGGTCCGGTCGAACTTCGTCCCGAAGGGGCGGTTCCTTCGGGCGGGGTCGGCGTCGGGCCCGTCGTGGTGCCACCTCTGGCCGCGCGCGCAGCTGGCGTGGCCGGATTCGTGGGCGGCGCGGGCGCGGGACTCAGAAGGAGTTCGCCGCCAGGAACCGGCTGACGAGTGAAGCGGCCCTCGCCATTTCCACCGTACATGAACCCTTCAAACGTCGAGCCCGCATGCCACGGCGGATCGGAGAAGCGGACCGTGTTCAGGTTGCCATTGACGTCCCGATACTCCAGGAAGTACGGGTGGGTCGCGTTTGACGGCTCATAGCCATAGGACGTGGTGTAAACGTTGCCGTTTGGCTCTACGATATCGATCGACGAGACCACCCGCCGTGACCTGTCGGCACCTGGCTGGTCGTGGAATCCAAGGATGTGCTCGAAGTCGCCCCCACGCCCAGAAGGCAGGTGGTGGATGGGATCGGTGACCGGGTGGCTATGGGCGACAAGCTCTGAGCCTGCGTTGCCCGGGTCGCTCATCCACTCGACTGGCACGTGGCCCGGTTCGCCCTGGACCACGACGTAAGATCCATCCGGGCGACGCCAAATGCCAACTTCGCGACCTGGGTCGGCGGTGAGCATCTCGAGGTAGCGCGAGTGAGCGGCCGCACGGTCGGGAATGACTTCGTAGGAGCCGGCGGCGCGGGGTCGAATCTGGGTTGGTTCCGACTCGGAGGGTGCTGGGTCCCGGCTGGTGGGCGGTGCGGTATCGCCATCGCGCACGGTAGGCGGTCCGTTGCTCTCGGGGGGAGCCACCGGATGGCCGTCGGGAATCGTGTCGCGACCACCTTGTCGAGGTGCGACGGGTCGGTCTGAGCCGGTTCCTCCTGGGCCGCTTGCCCTGGATTCGGGCGGCGGGAGCGGGGTCGCGTTGGAATCGCCACCGGCGGGCCGCACCCCTGGAGCCGGGTCTTGGGGCGAACCCGTGGTCGGGCGTGAAGTACCCGTGCCTGGCCCCGCATGAGGATCGACGGGAACTGTCGGTCCGGTGGGATTCGGACGAGGTTCGACCACGACTGGGGCGGCAGTGGGACCCGAGGGCGGCCGGGGTGGACCTGCCACGCCACCGTCGCCACCAGGAGGCGGAGGAGGAGGCAGTGCCGAATCGGGCGGAGGCGGTGGAGGCGTCGGTCGGTCGCCGCTGGCGGGTGCGGTCGCTTCGCCCGACATCGCGCCGTGATCGCGAGCGGCCGGAGTGGCCCGGCTCGCCTGGAGAATCGACATCACGACGTTCATGAACGATCCAAACGCCTGCTGCGCCTTCTCGATGATCTGCCGCTGAAGCGCCTCGCGTTGGCGCGGGTTGCGCTCGCGATTCCAGCGTCCAACGAGCGTACAAAGCTCGCCGATTTGGTAACCCAGCTCGACCGAGAACACGATCGCGATGATGATTTGGATCAGCCGCCGGGTGGCCATCGACTCACTCAGGCCGACGATGCCCGCGATGAGGTTGAGCACCGCGCTGACGATCTCGTGGGTCATGAAGTCGCGCGCACTCGGGTTCGGGTTGCGAGCGTAGATGCGGTCGATGGCGTCGAGCAAACCTCGACCCGAGCCCACCGCACCCACGACGCCAATCGCTCGGACGAGACCCGCCGCCCACTCGACTTCAGCCGCACCGACCGCCGCAAGGGCAACCTGGGTTCCAATCGCGCCTTCGAGCTCGCCCAGTTCGTACGGGCTGAGCACCATGCGCCCTTCGTCGAGGTTCGTGTCGAGCTGACCTGCGGTCCAGGTCGCGAAGGCGTCGAATTGCTCGCTGAAGGCGCGGCTGACCTGGAGCATCGGCGGATCGCCATCGACGAGGTGGTAGCGCCGCAGGTAGTTCGTGAGCGTTGGCCGTTGCATGAGGGTTCGGTGGACCGAGCCAAACCCGTTCATGCCGGGCAAGTTGCTCATCATGCCGGTCGCTGCGGCCATGTCCGCTTCTCGGCCCCGGCGCCGAAGCTCCTCGTCGGAAGGTGTGCGCATACCAAAGAAGCGAGCGATTCGGCCTCCCCACCGGGCCGCTTCCTCGTTCATGTGTGCGGTCATGTAGTCCGCCCAAAGGACGATA
Organism: Armatimonadota bacterium; assembly: GCA_018268355.1. Taxonomy (GTDB): domain Bacteria; phylum Armatimonadota; class Fimbriimonadia; order Fimbriimonadales; family Fimbriimonadaceae; genus JAFDWR01. The sequence goes on from JAFDWR010000003.1 coordinate 124,408, forward strand.
TCGACTAGGCTCGTGACCTGCAAGAGGACGCCCTTGAACATGCCGAGGTCGTTGAGGAACTGCTGGCGACCGTCCTGGTACGGTCCGCCGCGGACCGCCGAATACGCCCGGCCAAAGGTGGCTCCTGCGCCGGTCGCCGAGTGCGGCGCGGGGGCGGGGGCGGTGTTTTCCAGCTGGATGGCGCGGTGCTTGGCGGTCGAGCCCATCGTGCGATCACCTGCGCGGGCCATCACTTCGGTCGCGATTGCCTGAGCGAGCTCTTCAAGGGCCTCGCCATCGGACAGGGAGTCGAGATCGAGCGACACTTCGACGTTCAGGTGGTCGAGCCTGATCGTGTCAGCCCTGCGAATGCCGATGATCTCCGCCGCACGGTCGAGAGCCTGAATCGTCAGTCGATCAAGGCGCGCCTTGTGCTGGGTGCTGACCATCCGATCCGCTTCGTAGGTTCGAATCAGGTGGTCCACCCGCATCTTGTCGCGCTGGCCCACGTTCGAAAGGATGCGCATTGCGGTCTGCTGGGCCTCGCGCTCCATCTCGTCGCCGCCGCGTGCTGAATGGAATCGCGCAGAGTCTCCGGACTGCCCCGTTTGTTGGCCGACGTGGGTCAACTCGTGACCGATCAGCGCAAGGCCTGCTGCCGAATGCGGATCGTACTCGCCGGGGCCAAAGAAGACGTCGCGACCGATCGTGAAGGCGCGTGCGCCGAGGTCGCGGGAAGCCGCCTCGGCAACCGGCCCCGTGTGGAACCGCGCGCCGCCCATGTCGCCGTCAACCTCAGAACCGATCTTGCCCATCAGTCCCGAATCAGGCGCAAAGCCGACGCCACCAGTGGCGAGAAGCTGTTGGTGAAGGGCACCCGCATCCACCATGGGCTCGGGGCCAGAACCGCTTCGCTGGAGCATCATCGGTCCGCCCGCGCGAGGCATGCCGGGGATCGGCGCAGGGTCGGGGGTGGAGCTGCCGGGATGGCTCGACATCCGAGGGTCAATCACGGGAACGCCACTCGTCGCCGAGCGGAAGAATTGGGTGAACTGCTGCCCGAACTGCGGGTGAGTGAGGTCGGCGGCACCGCGAAGGCGCAGACCATCTCCGGCGGGGGTGGGGCCGTTGCCCTGGGTTGGTCCTGGGGCGGTCGCGGCCGCAGCCGCGCCATTGACGGCTCCTGCGCCGGCGGTAGCGAGACCGCCAGCACCCATCATCTGGTTCACGAGCGAACCCACGCCCCCCTGCATCATCCGGCGACGCTCGTCCTCCATCACCGCGCCCGCGAGCCCGCCCATGAAGCTGAGACCGCCGAGAATTCCTCGGCGTACGCCGCCCAAGAACGAGGTGTCGGTCGGCGGTGGAGGCGTGGTGAGTCGGCGGACAAAGCCGGTGACCGCGCTGGCCGCACTGCCTACCGCTCCTGCCGCTGCGCCGGTCACGCCGCGATAGATCGCCCGACCCACTTCGACCGTGTTGTGGTTCGGATCCGTGCCGGTACGGCCCGAACGCTCGGCAGCCCGGAAGCGGGCAAGGTCGCCAATGTAGTCGTGGCCGTCGGGCGCGTTGACCGCATGGGGTTCGATAAACGACCCGCCATGGTGGAGGGTGACCGTGCTTCCCGCCGGGTCCGCCGTGCGCCCCAGGCCGACGAGCGAGCGGATCGGCCCCGGCAGCATGTTGAGCAGCCTTGACACGTGGCTTCCGGTTCCGACCGTGCCGCTGACAAGGTCGTCGTCGTGGATGTAGTGGTGATAGGTCGGCCCTTCGGGGAAGGTAAACGCCGCGTTGCCAAAGGTCGTCGCGTCGATGCGGCGAAGGTCGATGCCTTCGCCCTGGGCCTGTCGCAGTGCCTCGGAAAGGATGAGGCTGCCCTGCGAGTGGGCAAAGATGTTCATGCCGCCATGGGGTCGACGGGCATCACCGTAGGCCCGGATGATCCGAACCAAGGTGGCGACCGACGGGTTCGCCGAACGATCAAAGAACTTGTCTGCCCCGCACTGCAGGAGGTCGATCCCCATGCCTCCCGTCGCGTTGTAAACGCCGACGACGGTGTTTCCGGTGGCATTGGCAAGGCGTTGGGCAGCGCGATAGTGGTCGGCAAGGCTCGTGTCGATTCCGTTGATGAAGACCTGCGCGCCGCTTCCGATGGCCCGGTCGCGGACCCTATCGTCCCCTTCGGCGTGGAGCGCATCAACCGCTTCGGGGTCGGCCATCCGGTTTTTGGGATAGAACGGCCCTGTGAGGCCGCCATCGTTCGGTTGGGTGGGGAGGTCAACCGTGGTCGTGCGGTCGAGCATGTGCCGAGCGCGGTCGGCTGTTCGCCCTGCGAGCGAAATTGCAGAGGAAATGCCCTGCCCCACCGTGTTGACGAGGCGGTCGACGCTGAAGATGTCGGACGCGCGGCTGACTATGCGCCGCCCGGTGTCGACCGCCTCGTTGACCACGCCGCCAACGACGCCCACGGCTCGGCGAAGCATGCCGATGCCCGCCTGTGCGGCATTCATGATCGGCGCCATCGTCCGCTGGAGAATTCGTTCGGTGGTTCGCGCCGCCGTCCCAACGACATTGCGGACCATTTGGCCGACGCCTTGGACGATGGGCCGAACGACGCCGAGGACGCGGTCGATCTGCTCGCCGATGAAGTTAAAGCCGCGGTGCAAAAGGTCTTCGGTCCCTGGACCGCCCCGTATGCCTCGCTCGCGAGCGTGGTCGAGCGGCGAGGTGTGAGGATCCTCTTGGCCGGGAGCGTGGCGCGAGCCTCGACGCGGGTCAGGCGGTGCTTCTCGGTGCTGTGACTGCGCCTCGGAGGGATTTCCGGCCCCGGCGGTGATCCCGCGTCCGGTCCCCGCGACGATAGGTTCGAGGGTCCGCACGATATCGCCGACGTCAATGTCGCTGTTGAGGACCATGTCCAGGCCGCTTTGGACGATGTTGTCGACTCGGCGAGCGGCGTTGGCGATCTTGTGGAGGATCGGGGTGACATCGGCGGAGATGATCAGCCCCCGGATGAAGTTGAACGGCACCGAGATCGCATTGACGATCTTTTGGGTCACCCGGTCAAGCCAACCTTGAACCACCATCGAGAGCTCGCTTACCAATCGGTCGATCGTTCCGTCGGCAAGAATATACGCCCGGATGATCAGCCCATGGAGGATCGCCTCGAGCTCTCTAACGGACGAGAAAAGGATCACCTCGACCTGTTGAATCGTTGACGCAACGGAAACGCCGATCAGCGTGGCTTGTTGGACAAAGAAGTCGAGGAAACGGTTCACGCGGGTCCGCAAGATCTCGACATAGCCGTTGATCGTATTGAAAAACGACTGGACCCGAGACATGATTCCGTCCGGCAGAATCGCGCTGAGGGTGTGGAGGACGGATTCCACCCTCGCTCGAACTCCGGCGATGATGTTGTTCAGCCCCCGCTCGAACCGTTGAATCGTTGAAACCACGAAGTTCATCGCAGTGAGCACACCGGCGGTCATCAGGTTGCCGATGTTGATGATCATGTTGGTGGCCCGGGTGGCCAGTCGACTCACCTTGCCCAGCATGCCGACTGTAACTCGGGCCATTCGGGCATGGAGGAAGGTCTGAAGCCTCACCATGAGGCGTTGCTGAAGCTGGTCGGCGAGCGCACGTCCTTGGTGGACCTTTTCCAGGACTGCGAGCTCCGCACGAGAGATCATGGGAAAGAGAATTCCGGCTCCACTGACGATCTCAGAGGCTGCCTCTTCCGCGATGGTAGCGATCCCTTGCGTGATGTTATGGGTGATCCGCCCGAAGCGCTGGGCACTGGAAACGAGGTTGTTTATCGTCTGCTCTTGCATCCGCAGCGCGATGCCGGTGACGGTTTCAATCGCTTCGTCGCGGGCGTTGGCGGCGGCCCCCGCTGCGTCGGCGATGGCGGACTCTACGGTTCCGACGGGATCGTTGTAAAGCTGGCGGGCGAACTCACCGGTCCGTCCTGCGATATCGGACACTCGGCCTGCGATGCCTTCGGCGATGTCTGCCGCCCTTGAGGCAGCTCCGGAACCGATGTCATAAGCTCGGCCGGCAATGTCCCGAACGCCTTGTTCGCCCCTATCGGCGACGCCGCGGGCAAATTCGGCGGTTCTTGAGGCGACGCCGGACCCGGCGTCATAGAGACGTCCTCCGAAATCCTGGACATCGTCAAATAAACCCATGGGCCCGGATAGAAATCGCCGACGAGAGCGGGATTACTCCTCGCCACTCAGTCGGCGGTTGATCTTGCTAATTTCCTTCACCCACCGCTGGCGCTCGGCGTGTTCCATCTCAAGGATGTCGTCGAGCGGCCAGTGGAAGTGAAAAGCGATGTAGGCGACTTCCTCGAAGAGTGGTCCCCGAGGATAGCCGGTCAGTTTCCCTCTTCGTCTTCCTCGCTTCCTTCGGCACCCTCTTGGAGAGCGGATTCGTTGATCTTCCGATAGAAGTCTTGAAGGAACGCGAAGTCTGCACTAAAGAGGCCTTCGATCACTCCGGTGTCGATCATTTCCACGGTTCCGAGTTTAGTGATCACTCGGGCGAGGAGGATGACCACGAGGTACGGCTGGTTGTTTCGGACCCGAGGGTCCTTCAGCGGGGCAATCTCGTCGATCGCGGTTGCGAGTCGCATCTTGCCCTTTTTGTGCACGGTCCCTTGGGCATCAACATAGCCCAAGGGAAGCGTGAAGTCGTACTCCGTCTGGAGCCCCATTTTCGACGATTTGTTCATCTAAGAAAGGTTACTCCTGCGTGACCTTGTCGACACAGAGTTCCATCTCTTCAACGACCATTTCGTTCTTCGTCGCATCAAGGGCAGGGCCCTTCAGCTTGCACGGCCATCCGCCGAAGAAGTGGAACCGCTTGACGACCGTCATGTCCGGCGCGTAAAGCGTGATGGTTCCGTTCTTTCGGGCTTCGCCGATCTTGCCGTCTTCCACGAGCTTTCGCCACTCGTAGAGCTTGCTGTCGTCGGTCATGCCGCGTCGGAAGACGATGTTCGAGTACTTGATGTTGCCCGGGATCTTAAAGATCGTGTTGGTTCCCTTCGGACCAGCGTGGGTGACTTCAACCACCTGGCTCTCGGAGTCCAAACCCGTCACCTCTTTGAAAACGGCATCGGTAATGCCGTCGGTCTCGAGGTGCCACCGCATTGCAATGAGTGTTTCTGCCATTTGCTGTTTCTCCTAAACTTGCTTCGTTGGGGGAGAGGGGTCCGAGCCCTTAGGACTCGGACTTGTCGCCGCCTCCCGACCATTGACCCATGCGGATGATGACGAATTCCGCCGGCTTCACCGGATTGACGCCGATCTCGACGTAAAGTCGTCCGAGGTCGATCATCTCTTGCGGGTTCGTCTCCGAGTCGCACTTCACATAGTAGGCCTGCTCAGGCGTCGCTCCAAAGAGCTTGCCCTCGCGCCACTCGGTGAGGAGGAACGCGCTGATGTTGCGTCGCACGCGGGCCCAGAGGTCGGCGTCGTTCGGCTCGAACACGACCCATTGCAGGCCGCGCTCCATCGACTTCTCAAGGTAGTTGAAGAGTCGTCGAACGTTGACGTACTTCCAGCTCGGGTTGCCAACCGTGGCGAGCGTGCGCGCGCCCCAGATGCGGATGCCCATGCCCGGGAACGAGCGGATGCAGTTCACGCCGTTCGGGTTGAGGATCTCTTGCTCGGGCTTGCTGACGTCCCACTCCAGTGCCATCGCGCCCATGAGGGTTTCGTTGGCGGGAGCCTTGTGGACCCCGCGCTCATTGACGACGCGCGCCCAAACGCCGGCCACGTGGCCGCTCGGCGGAACGAACTTCTGGAATCGCTTGCCAGCCGGCTTGTTGACTTCGTCGATGACCTTGATCCACGGGTAGTAGATCGCAGCCTGACCGTGGTCACAACCTGCCAGCGAGTCGAGCGCCATGTCTCGCATCTCTTGCGGCGTTTGGCCGGGAAGAGGATCGAGAATGCACATTCGATCGCCCATGCGCTCGCAATAGTTGATGAGCATGTTCTGGACGTCGATGATCTGCTGTCGTCGCTGCTCGTCGAGCACGATGACTTCAGGACCGACTTCTGCACCCTGGACCGCTTCGCGCTGGAACACGCCAGCCATGAGGTCCGGAACACAAACCATGTTCACGTCTTCGAGAGCGGAAAGCGCACCAAGACCGGTTCGGCTTGCGTCGTCGCCGACAAACTCACCGACCGTCGTTCGAGCGAGTTCCGCTTCCAGCGCAGCAACGCCAGCGAGAACCGAACCGCCATCCGCGCCACCGTTGAGGTTGAACGCCTTGGCTGCCGGTCGCTCGGCTTCTGCCGCCATCGTCGGGGTCTCGATGATCTTCGACTTCACGGCGTCGAGCTTGCCTGCCGCGAGCGGGGCCTTCTCGTTGCCAAAGGTCTCCGTCTTGTCACCCTGAGTGACCGTGATGGAGAAGCCTTCGCCGACATGGGCGACTTCGACCTTGATGTCGTTGCCAGCCTTGCCGCCGTGAAGTGCGCGAACGTGGAGTCCGCCTAGCGAGCCTTCGGCCTTCTTGCCGCCGGGGAGAGCCTTGGGGCCCTTCTCGAACAGGCTGAGGTCTTCGCTGCGTGCAACCCGAACGATATAGGCTCGGCTGCCGCCGTTGTCGTAGTAACCACGAACGGCATAGCTCAGATAAGCGTCGTCGGAGTACGGCGACGGGGCGAGCGGGATGTTGTTCGACTTGACAAAGTCAGCCCAGTTGCCGCCCGCATCGTGGACGCACTTCTGAGCGAACTCGAGCAAGCCCTTCCGAGCCGTTCGCTTGGCCGTCATGAGCTCCTTGATGCTCCGGCCGGTCAGAGAAGCGAGGGCGGGATAGACGATGTCATCGTCCTCGCAGAAATTCCGGACGTAATCCGTCCAGGATGAAATGAAAATGGGCTTGTTGAACTCGCCGCTCTTTGCATAACCAATGAAGGCTGCGGTGTTCGTACCGACTCCTTCAATGGGCTTACTACCGCTATCGATTTCTTCGACAAATACACCTGGCGCCAGATACTCCGGCATAGTGGGTTCCTCCCTCGACTGTGTTGGGGGTTGGCTTGATGCGTTTCCCCCTATCCAGCATTCTAGCGAGGGAACTGAATTCCGTCAACAAGAAAATTTATTTTGATTTCTTGGCCGTTGCGGCAACGACGGTCTTGGCTCCACCGGCGGGCAGTTCCAGGTCATCTCGACCCGGAACGCGGACTCGGATCGTGCCGGGGACGGACCGGAGGTTAAAGAAGGCGTAATAGCCTTCGCCGTCGGTCTGGGTCACGCGGTCGCCCGCCCAAACTTCGGTGAATGCCTGAGGTCGACCGTCTTCGCGAACCAGCCGTCCGGCGAGCGAGATCCGCATCTCGGCAGGCTCATGACGCAGCTCGTAGCGGTCAGGCAAGGCGGCGACTTCGCTTTCCAGCGCCTCAAGGTCGTTCTGAGCGGTGAGCACAATCCCGAGCGGCTCCAGCTGGTCGGGTCGCCCCAAAGGCGGCGCGTGGGTGACGACTTCGGCGAGGTGAAAACCGGGCGAGCGGACGTTGAGGGTGTGGCGTCCCGCGGGTAAGTCGAGAAAGAAGAAGAACCCACGGTCGTCGGTGCGGGTGCTGGCCCCACGCCCCTTCACCGAGACTTCGGCACCGAGAACCGGCGTTCCGTCGGGGCGACTGACGATCCCCGCCGCGGTAACCCGGGTGCCGCGCATGTCGAGCGGCCGCTTCGGGCCGTGAGGAGGCACGCCTTGACCGATACCCATCATCGCCTCGCGGACGAGTCGAACGACGCGGGCCTCGAACGGGTTGAAGCTGCCGGTCACGATCAGTCCTAGCGTTGGCCGAAGCCGTCCGCCAAGCGCTTGCCAAAGTGCGGCAGGATTTTCCTGTGATGGGTGGTCAGCCTGAGCGATCGAGAGCATCAACGACTCTTCGCAGCTCACGGCAAGGTCCTCGCCCATGAATCCAACCGGCATCATCGGCGAGCGCATGAAAATCCCGATCAGCTCGGTGAGCAGTCGGTGCTCGACCGCCGCCCCCTCGGGCGAATGCACCGAGATCAGATACGACATGTCGAGGTGGAGCGGCGCACGGCGGAGGGTGGCCGACTCGTTGTCGTTCCGCTGCCGCCGATCTTGAACGGCTTCCCTTCGGCGACGGTTCTCGCGCACGTCGTGGAGGTAGAGATTGATCGTCGTTTTCTTCGGCGGATCGTTCTCGTAATTGGTCGGCGGAACAAAGGTGATCTGGTCTTCCGACCGAATGCCAAGCTCCGGCGTCTTGACGAGATCGGCAAGAAGCATCTTGGTCAGGCTGGCATCAACGTCGTGAATCATAGTCCCCCCATTACGATATGCCGAATCGCGCGAAAAAAAAAGCCCCGGTTTTCCGGGGTTGAAGGAGAGGAGAGAACGTGTGCCCCTTCATCGCGCCCTTTACCGATCGCAAAAATCTGGGAGTCTCGGTGCACCGTCTAGTCTAATCTCGGCATGTCCCACTGGATTCTTTACCGGCCTTGAGCGAAGGCTCGGCGGGTACCCTTCCATCGTATGTTCCGCAAGCTCATGGAGCAATTCGACCGCGCGATGGGTCGAGGCGTGATTGATGACGAGTTCTATGAAGAGCTTGAGGACGCCCTCATTCAGGCGGACACCGCCTATCCCGTGGTGACCGACATCCTTGCTGACCTCCGGCGTCAGATTCGCGACGAGAAGATCACTGACCCCGAGTCGATCAAGGCGAGGCTCCAGCAGGCGATTTCCGACCGATTTGGCCAAAAGAAGGCGGTGGGCCTCGACGTCAACGACGAAGGGCCCACCCTATGGGTCTTTGTCGGCGTGAATGGCGTCGGAAAGACGACCACGATCGCTAAGGTCGCCGCAATGCTCAAGCGAAAGGGCTTCAGTGTCCTTCTCGCAGCGGGGGACACCTTCCGCGCAGCCGCAATTGACCAACTCGACACCTGGGCGCAACGCGTCGGCTGCGAGATCGTGAAGAACCAGCCCGGGTCAGACAGCGGCGCGGTCATTTTTGACGCCGTCCAAGCCGCCAAGGCCCGGAAGATCGACTTCGTCCTCGCCGACACCGCCGGTCGCCAGCACTCGAAGGAGCAGCTCATGAGCGAGCTCGCCAAGATTCGCCGCATCGCAGAAAAGTCGCTCGAGCGCGCCCCGGACGAGGTTCTCCTTGTCCTCGACGCCAACACGGGCCAGAACGCGATCAACCAGGCCGAAGCGTTCCTTCGGACCGCCCAGGTGACCGGACTCGTGCTCACCAAGCTCGACGGAACCGCCCGAGGCGGCGCGCTCATCGGCGTCTACGACAAGTTCAACGTGCCGATCAAGCTCATCGGCGTGGGCGAAAAGCTCGAAGACCTCAAGGACTTCAAGCCCGACCAGTTTGCCGCCCAGCTGTTCAGTTAGACGAGCGCATTGACGCGCCGCGCAAGCTCGATGTCGTACGGGCTGAGGCCGCCGACATCGTGGGTGTGGACCGCCACGCGCACCTTCTGATAGGTGATCAGGATGTCGGGGTGGTGGTTCAGCTCCTCGGCGAGCTCGCCCACCTTCACCGCAAAGGCAGGCCCCTCGGGGTAGCTTCTGAATTCATAGGTCCGCGCGATGTTCTCGCCTTCCACCGCCCAGCCGTCGAGATCGGCAAGGGCCGAGGTGATTTCATCTGCAGTGAGCTTTCGGTAGGCGAGTTCCATGGCCCCATAGTTTACGGGTTCTTCGGCCTCTTCTGAACGTTCTCGCCGATTTCGACGTTTAATCCCTTAGGAACAAATTGCCAGGTTTTTTGCGTTGCTGATCTGGTCGAAAACGCCATTTCAACCATAATCCAACTTGGAACCCGCAATGATGAAGATTCTTGCCGCCCTCGTCCTTTCGACCGCCGTCATCTCGACGGGGTTCGCCCAGTCGTCGAAGACGGTGCTGGGCAAGTTGGGACAAACCACGGCAACGACGACCATCTACCGCGCTCCAAAGACCTCGGCCAAGTCGTTCTATCACGCGAAAGCCTTCGAGTACCTGGTCATCCAGGAGTTCAACGAGAACTGGTTTAAGGTGTACATGTCGAACGGCCAATATGGCTACGTTCCGAAGACGAAGTGCGCCGAGCTTCCCTACAACGTGACCGCCGACAACGTCCAGACACCGCGAAACACCGGTGGCGGACAGGTGACCTCGAGCCGGTCGCAGACGCCGACTCTTTCCTCGCGCAGCGGCGCGGCAGGCGTCGCCAACTACGCTTTGAACTACATCGGCACGCCCTACGTCTGGGGCGGTGACGATCTCAATAACGGCATCGACTGCTCGGGCTTCGTCAAGGGCCTCTTTGGCAAGATCGGCGTGAACCTTCCGCGAACGGCGGCCGAACAGGCCCGCGTCGGACAGCGCATCACCCGCCTGGAAGACCTCCAGCAGGGCGACCGACTTTACTTCTGGTCGAGCAAGCGCGGCAAGATCGGCCACACCGGCATCTATCTGGGCAACGGCTACTTTGTCCACGCCAGCATGGGCCGAGGAAAGGTCGCCACCGACTACCTTGGCAAGAAGTACTGGCTGAACATGCTCGTCGACGCACGACGGTAAGCTAGCTTGCATGCTAGATCCAAGGGTCACAAAGCTCGCCGAGCTGCTGTGCTCGCATTCCACAAAGCTGGACGCTAACGACAAGGTCCTCATCCACGCATTTGACATCCCGGAACAAGCGGTCGCCGAAATCGTTCGCGTCGCCCAGTCGAAGGGTGCGCAGGTCGCGGTCCGCTTGGAAAGCAACCTCATTCGGCGTCAGCTCATGCACGGCATGACCGAAGCCAACGCCCGCACCATCGCCACCATCGAGAAGTTTGAGATGGAGCAGATGACGGCGTACATCGCCTTGCGCGGCACCCACAACTACGCCGAGCAAAGCGACGTTCCCGAGGCGGTCCAGACCCTTTGGTCGAAGGAATACGTCACGCCCGTCGTCTTTGGCGTCCGCGTGCCGAAGACGAAGTGGGTTGCCCTGCGATGGCCGACCCCCGGCATGGCCCAACAAGCTTCGATGAGCACGCCGAAGTTCGAGGAGTTCTTCTTCAACGTTTGCACCCTCGACTATGCGAAGATGGCGCGCGCCTGTGCCCCGCTCCAAGACCTGATGAACAAGACGGACATCGTCCGCATCACCGGTCCCGGCACCGACTTCACGATGAGCATCAAGGACATCGGCGCGGTCGCTTGCTGCGGCGAAGCCAATATCCCCGACGGCGAGTGCTTCTCGGCCCCGGTCCGAGAATCGGTGAACGGCGTCGTGCAGTTCAACACGGTCTCGCTCTATCAAGGCACGGAGTTCAGCAACATCCGCTATGAGATGAAGAACGGACAGATCGTCGATGCGACGGCGGGTCCGAACACTGCGAAGCTCAACGAAATCCTCGACACCGACCCGGGTGCACGCTACTTCGGCGAGTTTGCGATTGGATTCAACCCCTATGTCCTCCACCCGATGAAGGACACGCTCTTTGACGAGAAGATCGCAGGCAGCTTCCACTTCACCCCTGGCAACGCCTACGATCCGCCCGGAGGCAACGGTAACAAGAGTTCGATCCACTGGGACACCGTCATGATCCAGCGGCCCGAGTACGGCGGCGGCGAGATCTACTTCGACGACGTCCTCATCCGCAAGGATGGGCTCTTTGTGCTCCCTGAGCTCCTGGACCTCAACCCGGATCGGTTGGGCTAAGCATGGAGCGTTGGGTCGTCCAGTTTCGCGTCACCGAAGAGAAGAAGGTCGACGAGAAGACCCGGATCGAAGCGGCGGCTGAGGCCAAGAAGTGGAGGCTTGCTGGAATCAGCGGGTTGGCGCTCTTTGGCCTCGGCGGCGCCATCGTTTTGGGCTTTCACAGCTGGATTGGCTTTGCTCCTGGTGCGATTGGCGTGACCATGTTCAGCCGCGGGATGAAGAGGGCGCATGGCCCCCAATCCTGGGGCCGGGCAGAGACCGTATTGAAGGCCACCCGCGAGACGATTGAGAACTTCGTGGCGTCGGTGACCGCCGACGTAAAGCGCGACCACCCGGACCGCGAGTTCAGCGAGGACGAACTTCAGCAGATTCAGCTAGAGTGCGAAAAACTCTCGCGCGTGATGGACAAGGTCGTCGGTGAGGCGACTGAAACGATCAAGATTCTCATGCCGGAGAAGGTCGTCATCAACCGGTCCGGCGTCGCCGTGCCGGTTCACATCCGTGAGGTTTAGACCGAACTCGCGACGATGATCGCTTCGGCGACCTCTCGCATCGACTTTCGCATGTTCATCGACTGCTGCTGGATGCGGCGATAGGCCTCGGCCTCAGTGATGTTCTCCGCCGTCATCAAGATGCCCTTGGCGCGGTCGACCGCCTTGCGAGCTTCCAGTCGTTCCGAAAGGCCGCTGATTTCTGACATCAGTTGGCGGTTCTGCTCAAACCGGCTGTGGGCCACTTCGATCGCGGGGGTCAGGTCGCTCGGCTTGAACGGCTTCACGAGGTAGGCAAAGACGCCTGCGTTGGCCGCCTTGTCCACAAGCTCGCGGTCGCTGTAGGCGGTGAGCAAAATCACGGGGGCAAGGCTTTCGTCACCGATCAGATTCGCGGCCTCGATACCGTCCATGACCGGCATCTTGACGTCGAGGATGCAGACGTCGGGCTGGGTTTCGCGCGCGGCGGTGAGGGCAGTCTGGCCATCGCCCGCTTCGGCACAGACGATATAGCCGAGGTTCTGGAGGATCTGCTTGAGGTCGAGACGAATGATTGGATCGTCGTCGGCGATGAGTACGCGCACTTGTGACATGGTTGGCTCCGTGCGAGGCGCCCCATCGAGCCTCTGGCTTACTCCGTTTAGGATACCCTTGAGGTCATGCGAGTCTTGATCTTGGAAGACAACTTGCTTTGGTCCGCGCGGATTCAAAAGAGCATCGTGGCCCTTGGCGACCAGGCGACGACGACCGATCGTCTGCCCGAGGCCCTCGACTTCGATGTCGCCATCGTCAACCTTGGCTCCAAGACGATCCCGGCCCAGCACGTTGTCCCGGCCCTTCGCGCAGGGGGCGTCGCGGTGATCGCCCATGCCGGCCATAAGGAAAAAGACCTACTGCAAATGGGCCGCGAAATTGAGTGTGATTGCCTTGCGACGAACTCGCAGCTGACCTGGAAAATCGGCGAGTTGTTGGACGGCTTCCGAAGGCCCAAGGAACAACGGCACGAATGATGCGTCAAAAGCAGTGGCTGAAAAAGGAGATAGCCAACCTTGCATTAATCATTCGGGGGTTCGATTTTCGGACTCCCGTTTTTTTGTGTCTGATTGGGTGGTTTGGACCGGTCTGGACAAAAAGAAGGCGGCCAAGGCAGATGCCCTGGCCGCTTTGCTTTGAATCGCGGGATTCGACTTACTTCTTGTCGTTCTCCATCGTGCCCGACGACTTCGTGGTGTTGCCTCGGAGTCCGTCGATGTACTTCTCGAACGGGATCTTGTACTCGTCGATGTTGATCTCAACCTTGCTGTCCTTGAGCGCTTCGATGACCTGCTTGGCAAGGTCGATGCTCTTCGAACCCTCTTCGAGGGCGAGCTGGCGTCGGACCTTGGCCTTGATCTTATCGTCGATGTTCATCTTCTTCTCAGCGGTCTTCTTCCGCATGAAGAACTTGACATAGCCGCCCTGTTGAGCCATCCACTCGGTCTGCTTCGACTCGTCGGTCTTCTTGGCGATCTCTTGAATCGCGGGCGGCATCGCGTCGATCATGATCGTGCCGTTCGGAGCGATGTAGCGATACTGGTTGGCGGCGGCGTTCGGGTCGGCGCTGTAGCGTCGAGCGACATCTTCGAAGCTTTGTCCACCCTTGAGGTCGGAGTCGGCTGCCTTTCGGTCGGTGTCGTCCTTCGCAACGATGTAGAGGAGCTCAGCGGTGGCGGGCTCAACGAACATCTTGGGGTTCGCCTTGATGTACTCGTCCACCTGGGCGTCGGTGATCGTGATACCAGCGGTGATGAACTTCTCCTGGGCAAGGGCAACCATGAGCTGCGTTCGGAGGTATTCGAGGGTGAACCCTGCGCCGGTGGCTTGCTTCAGGTAGTTGGGGTTTTCTGCCTTCCGAGCCTCAATTTCCTTGTTGATTTCGTCGTTGGTGGGAAGGACCTTGGCCTTCTCAGCGAGTTCAAGGACGAGCTTGTCGTTGATCATCGCCTTGAGCGTTTGGAATCCAACCGTGCCATCGGCGATGACGCCGGTGTACTGCTGCTGGGGAATCGATCCGCCCTGGGTTTGCAGTCGGCCCGGATCGACGATGACGGTGGCTTGGCTCTTCAGCTGCATCGTGCGGATGAAGTCTTCTCGGAGGATGGGCTTGCCATTGACAACCGCCACGGCACCACCACCGGCTCCTCCGCCGCATCCGGCGAGAACGAGCGCTGCTGCGCAGGTCAAAAACGAAACGTTGTGAAATCCTTTCTTCAAAATCTGTACCCCGGTAAAAATGATTGTATCCCACGCAGGCCCGGTGCCTGCGCCAAGACGGTTTAACAACCAATGGTCAAGAAACGTGCCAGACGGCGCGGAATCGCTCAAGCCGAGAGATCAAAGTGCCCGCTTTCTTCATCCGGCAGGGGAGAGCTGGGGGCAGGAATGGCCTGAGGAGCCTCGGCCACTTCATCGTGAAGTTCGATGATGTCGGTGTTGTTCGCCTGGTCCTCATCCTCTTGCTGTGAATGGGAACCGCGGGATCGATCGCGGTCTGCCGACACGCGGTGATGAAGGGGACCCGCGTCAAACGAGGGTCCGGCGACTTTCTGGATTCGCTCCAGAGCGCCCATGATGCCTAGCGAGCGTGGACGCCCCCCTCCTGCTTCATGAACGTTCGAAGTCGCGTCATCGCCTGGGTGTGGAGCTGATAGACGCGCGATTCGCTGACGCCCAGCACCTTTCCGATTTCCTTGAAGGTGAGGCCTTCAAAATAATAAAGAGCGACAACCAGTCGCTCTCGTTCGGGAAGCTTATCGACACCTGCGGCGAGCACGCGTCGGATCTCTCGACCTTCGACTTCGCCGCCCGTGTTTGAATTCTCATCGACGATGAGTTCAACAAAGTGGATGTGGTCGTCGCCGTCGCCCGATCCGATGATGTCGTCGAGCGAATAGACATTGGTGCGGCCCATGCGGACCATCAGCTCGCTGACCTCGCCCGTCGAGATGCCCATTGCCTCGGCAACCTCGTTATCGTTGGCGGGACGGCCGAACTGAGTTTCGAGCGCCATCATCGTCCGGTCGAGGGCCTTTAGCTTCTCTCGGATCGAACGGGGGACCCAGTCCTCGTCGCGAAGCATCTCTAGGATCGCGCCGCGGATCAGGGCAATGGCATAGGTTTCAAACTTGACGTCGCGGGTCGGATCAAACTGGTCAACGCTTTTGATCAGGCCAATGACACCGGAGCCGATCAGGTCTTCGCGATCAAGGCCTCCGGGGAGACTCGTGACAAGCCGACCAGCGGTGATCTTCACGAGATAGGAATAGTGGTTGATGAGCTCAACGCGCGCCTCAGGGTTCTTATAGACCTTGAAGTCGAGCCAAGCTCGCTTTAACTGTTCTGGCGATAACGGCATACCCTCTATCCTGCTTTCGGTAACTCCGCAGCAGCAGCACTCTCTCCCTCGTTACTGGACGGAGAAACCGGCTCGGCTGATTCAGAGTTTGTCGATGTGCTATTCCCAATGAGTCCGTACCATAGACCAGCTAGAACATATCCCAGTATAAGTGCCAGGCCTGCACGACTCACTGCGGTCATTGGATCGACCTTTGCCAAAATGCCTGCGACCAACGCAACCATTGCAGTCAAGGCACCGATCACCCAAGGCATAGACGCTCCAATTCCCAAATCCGCCCCTTCGATGGGAAGGGTCGTACTCGTAAAGTTGGCAGGAAACTCTCCAGTCCTCAGGCTTCACTTCAGCTTTTTGCGCGAAAAAGCTGAAGAACGACTAGAAGTCGATACGTAAACCGTCATAGGCGAGCTCAACTCCGGGCGGCAACGTGGCGTTCGTCTTGTCGTGGTCGTAGTCGTGGCTGAGGTGAGTCAGATACGTTTTCTTGGGCCGAAACTCCTCGATCTTTGCGAGTGCCTGCTCAAGATTGAAGTGGTTGGGGTGGGGCTTCAATCGCACCGCGTCGAGGACAAGGGTGTCGAGCCCTTGGAGCTTGGCTTCTGCTTCCGGCGGGATATAGCTGACGTCGGTGACATAGGCAAAGCCTCCCGACCGGAGGCCGATCACCGGCATCGAGCCGTGCATCACGACAAAGAGGTCGAGCTCCATGCCGCCCATCCGCACGTGGTCAGCAAACGGCACAAAGTCAAACTGCGGCACCTCGATCCCCTCCGGCTTGGGCGGAAAAGCGTAAGGATAGATGCGCCGAATCGCGGCCTGGTGCTCCTCAAGGGTCAAGACCGGCATGTCCGATCGCTGAAGAATGCAGAACGACCGCAAGTCGTCCATCCCCATGACGTGGTCAGCGTGGGTGTGGGTGATGATCACCGACTCGAGCGAGTAAATCTCCTCCCGAGTCAGCTGTAGGCGCAACTCGGGCGGGCAATCGACGAGGACATTGCCCGCGGGGCCTTCGAGCAGCAGAGCGGCGCGGGTTCGGTGGTTCTTGGGGTTAGCGAGGTAGTCCCGCGAATAGCGAAAACCGGCCATCGGGACGCCATTGCTGGTGCCCGATCCCAGGATGATCGCGGTGGGCACTTAAAGCTCTCCGGACCTTTTCAGTACATCGGCGGCGACGAGGACACTCGGCGCCTCGGCGTATTGAGCAAGGCGCTCGATGCAGCGAGCGAAGTTTCGCTCTTGGAGGTCGTCCCAGGTCGTGATGCTTCGCCGGGCCTCGGCGACGACTTCAATCGCTTGCTCATAAAAGCGGGCGCGATTCTGGGGGAGTGACCGCTGCGGGGTGGCGGCAAACTGGCGGCCGAGCTGTTCGTAAATCGTGTCCCAGTTCGTGCGCGAGGCCATTTCCTCGCGCATGCGGTTCATCGCCTGTTCGTTCAGGCGGGCTTTTTCTGCGTCGCGGCGCTTTTCGAGTTCCCAGTCGCCGTCCTCCGTGCCGTCGATGACACGCAGGACATAGGCCTCGCCGAACTTCTCCGAGACCGTTGTCTCGATCAGGCGTTTCGTGAGTGCCATCCGGAGGTGACCGCTCAGCTCACCCAATTCGCGCGGCAGGCCAAGGACAAATTGGCCCGATTCAGCGGCAAGAGGCACCGCTGCATTGAGCGCGGTCCATACGCCCACGCCGGTCACTCCCTCTCGCACCTTCGGGAGTGCTTCTTGCCAAACCGTCCGAAAGTCGGCCATCTGAATATCGATTATGCCAATCCCCATGCAACTCTTGCTAGGTGGGGACGAATCTCGCGCTGGTATCGTCTCGCAGTGAGCCGTTTGAAGGCCTCCCCGACATGGATCTTAATCATCGCCTGGCTTGGCTGGGTGTTCGATGTGATGGACGCTGCGCTGTTTAACTTTGCGCGCGGCCCGATGCTCAAGGAGCTTCTTGCGGTCGGCCAATCCTCCGCGCTCTATGAGGCTTGGTTCCAAGCCGTCTTCCTGGCAGGATCCGCCATCGGCGGCCTTTTCTTTGGGCTGATGGCCGACCGATGGGGCCGGGGCCGGACGATGATCGTCACCATCCTCATCTATAGCCTCACGACCGGACTCATGGCGTTTGCGCCGAACGTCCAGGTGGCGTTGGTCATCCGGTTCGTCACCGGACTAGGGATCGGCGGCGAATGGGCTGCGGGTGCCTCGCTGGTCGCTGAGGTGATGCCGACGAAGCGGCGCGCGCTCGGCGCCGTCGTTTTGCAGTCCGCCGCTGCGGTAGGGCCGTGCCTTGCCGCCTTGATCAACCTCAATGTCCCGAGTGCTCATTGGCGATGGCTGTTCCTTGCCGGGGTGGCTCCCGCTCTGCTTTGCGTGGCGATTCGGTTCTTGGTCCAAGAGCCATCGGCCACCGAGCGACGTCCCGCCGTCCCTGTTGGTGTCGTGCTCGCCAACCCGAAGTGGGGCCGCGCCTTGCGGACTGCCCTCTTTTTTGGCGTTTTTGGTGTGGTCGGCGCGCAAATCTTGCCCTACTGGCTGCCGAACATCGTGAACTCGATCGCCTCCAGCTTTGGCGACGAGGCGAAGAAGAACTTCCTCAGCATCAACACCTTCACGCTCCACATCGGAACCCTACTCGGGGTCATCGCCTTCCCGTGGCTCGCCGACCGGTTTGGCCGTCGTCCCATCTTCGGGCTGTTCTTCCTGCTTGCGCCGGTCGGAGTCTGGGCGGTGATGCTCTTTGGCCGAACACCCTCAAACCTGCTGTTGCTGCTGCCGCTTTCGACCTTTTTCGGCATCGGCCTCACCTCGGGCTTTGTGCTCTACTTCCCCGAGCTCTTCCCGCCCGAATTTCGCGCGACCGGCTCGGGCCTCGCCTACAATGCGGGGCGCATCCTTGGAATCTTGGTGCCGCTTTTGGTTCCGATCCTCGTGTCCATGTGGGGTCCGCTGACTGCGGTCGGCACGCTGAGCCTCATCTTCTGGTTCGGTCTGATCGGGCTCTTTTGGGCGCCGGAAACGAAGGGCCAACCCCTTCCCGAGCACGTCTAGCTTCGTTCGATGACCTTTGCCATCGACGGGTAGCTGTCGCTGGAGATCCACTCGCGCTTGCCGTTGCGGATTCGATAGACCGAAACGTCGAAGCCGGTTTTGCCCGTGTTCCGGATGCGGGTCGCGCTGCCCTCGCCGATGACCTTCGGCGCATCGTGGGTCACCTGACGGACTTCGCGCTCGATCGAGCAAAGGCCGTTCTTCTGCCCTTGGGCTTCGAGCCGAACAATCAGGCTATCGCCATCAATCCGTGCCACGACCCGCACCGCATACGGATAGGGATTGCGGACCCGGAGGTCAATTCCCGGATAGGCGACCGCCGAATCCAGGCCGGGTTGAACGTAGAGTGGGGCGAACTGGTGCGCGTGGCGTTCAA
The DNA here is from genome assembly GCA_018268355.1 of Armatimonadota bacterium. Lineage (GTDB taxonomy): Bacteria > Armatimonadota > Fimbriimonadia > Fimbriimonadales > Fimbriimonadaceae > JAFDWR01. Next base: position 143,407 of record JAFDWR010000003.1, read on the forward strand.
GGATGTCGAACCCGGACCGCAGGGCGGCGTTGTAGAACGTGGTCGAGGTCTGGCACACGCCGCCACCCCAAGCCGAGATCAGCTGGCCATTGAAGCTGACCGGCGCGCGCCGATAGCCGGTGTCCCGCGAATAGGTTCCGATGCGGCCGTTGAACGAGAACGTCCCGCCCGGCTTGATGAGAGCCCCATTCAGCTTGCGCACGGCGAGGGCCGCATTGTGTCGCTGGGCGTCGGTGCGACCTGAGAGCGACGTCGTGAAGGTGATCAGGGGCGTGGGCTCGCTCTGGCGTGCAGCGACGACCAAACCACCTGCCAGCGCACTCAGCGCGAGACCTCCAAACAGAACCTGCTTCATTGCGACCATTCCCGCATAGTGTATGACGAATCTCGGAGACGCGAATTACGCTCGGGTACCCTGCATCGGGCATGAGTATCGTTCAGGAGAATGCATCCAAGGTCTGGAACCGCTTGCGAGAGGCGAAGCGGGTCCTCATTGGCACGCACTTGAACCCCGATGGCGATGCGCTGGGGAGCGCCCTTGCCATGCAACGCGTGCTCACTTCCGTAGGCATCGAAGCCGAAGTGATATGTCACCACGCCGCGCCCCGAAACCTACGATTCTTGCCCCAAGTGGAAAATTTGAGTCCGGTCCCGCGAATGGAGGGCCACGACCTTGGCCTCGTGCTCGATCTCGACTCGCTCGACCGGCTCGGCAGCACCCGCCCTTACCTTGAGGCCTGCCCGTTCATGATCGTGGTCGACCACCACGTTCCGATGGACCAGCCCGGCGACCTTCGCCTCGTCGATACCACCGCGAGCGCGACCGCAGCGATCCTCACTGAGTTCCTGCTTGAGGTCGGCGCGGACATCGACGCTTCCACCGCGCTTTGCCTCCTCACCGGAATCGTCACCGATACCGGTAGCTTTCGGTTCCGCAACTCGGATGCGCGGTCGCTCCACCTGGCGGCAGCCCTCCTGGAGCGAGGCGCAGACATCAACCTCGTCAGCGACGAGATCTTCGGTCGCAAGCCCCTCGCCGCCACGCGATTGCTTGGCCACGTCCTTGAGCACATGGTCCTCGAAGCCGACGAGCGCATCTGCTGGGCCTTTCTCTCTCGTGCCGACTTCGATGCCTGCGGCGCGCGCGACGAGGACACCGAGGGCTTCGTCAACGAGCTCCTTGCGATTGAGTCGGTGGAGATCGCAGCCCTTTTCCGCGAGTCGAAGGCCGGGGTGGCGCGAGTCTCGCTTCGGTCGCGCCAAGGCTACGACGTCGCGCAGGTGGCGCAGCAATTTGGCGGCGGCGGTCACCGCAATGCCGCCGGTTTGAACCTAGAAGGCGACCTCAAGGGCAAGATTGCCGACGTCGTCTCCGCCCTGAACCAATGCTTGGCGTCCTCCCCCTAGACAAGACTCTCGGTGGCACCTCGCACGACGTGGTGGCAACCATTCGACGAAGGCTTGGACTTCGGCGGGTTGGCCATGCAGGGACCCTTGACCCTCTCGGCACCGGCCTGCTCGTGGTCGCGGTCGGACCAGCCACCCGCTTCCTACAGTTTTTGCCCCTTGAGCCGAAGGAGTATCTCGCCGAGGTCGAGTTCGGATCGGCAACGACGACCTACGACAAGGAGGGCGAAGTCTCGTTCTCGGGCGACCTCCCCGCCGACTTCAACAAGCGCCTCGACCAGGTGGTCGAGCAGCACCTTGGACTCATCGAGCAACTTCCGCCGATGTACAGTGCAGTCAAGGTGAACGGTCGAGCCCTTTACGATTACGCCCGCAAAGGCCAAGAGATTGAGCGGACGCCGCGCCGCGTCCACATCGGCGAGGTCGAAGTCCTCGGGATCGAAGGCAACGTCGCGAAGATGAGGATCGTGTGTTCGGGCGGTACGTACATCCGCACCCTCGCCCACGACATGGGCCAGTCGATGGGTTGCGGAGCACACCTTGCTTCCTTGCGCCGCACCCAAGTCGGCAAGTTCCGGATCGAGCAGGCAGTGCCCGTTGATTCGGTGACCGCCGAAGACCTCATCCCACTGCGCCAGGCCCTCCATCCGATGCCGATGATCCAGCTCGTGCCCGAACAGGTTCGCATGGTGCGCGAAGGCCGCCAGCTGCGGCTTATCGCCCCCGCTGAATCCAAGCACGTTGGGCTCCTCGACGAGTTCGGTGAGGTCTTCAGCGTCGCGCGCTACCAGGCGGGCGTTGCCCAGCCCGAGTGCGTGATCCCCAAGCTTGACGAGGTCGTCGATGCCTGAGTTCACCGCTTCACGCCGGGTCGTCCTTTCCCAGCTTGTCGTGCCTGCGGTTTGGCTTTTCATCACCGGCTTTGGACTCTATTTGCATCCGGACCCAAGCGGCCACGGCACCCATACCCAGCTTGGACTCAGTCCCTGTCCGAGCATGCTCTTCTTTGATCGCCCCTGCCCGGGCTGCGGCCTTACGACGAGCATTTCCGCGTTCCTTCACCTCAATTTTGGGCTTGCCTTCTCTGCCCACCCGCTTGGCCCCATCGCCTACTTGATCCTCACGTTCTTCGCGGTTCGTTCTGCGTTGGCCGTTCGCGATAACGTTTTTCGTCCCCTCGGGACGCCGATCTATCGTCGACTGCTCGCCTTTGTCGTTGTCTTTGGCATCTTTGGCGCCGTCCGCATGATCACCGCCCCCGCGAAAGACCCCCAGCACGCGGTGTTCAGTGCGATGAACTCAAGCAAGACCTGAAACGTCTTTTGGATAGACACTATGACCGCGCTCATCCTTGCCCTTTGCCTTTCCCAGCCGCCGAAGCCCGAGTTTCTGCTCCGCAGGGTGGCCAAAGCCGGACAGACCTTTGTGATGCGCGAGGCGCAGGTCCAAGCCTACAAAGGCCAATCCGCCCGATACGACGGCAAGATTGAGGAGACGGTTTTGAAGGTCGATGGTCGGGGTGGCTACATCCTCAAGACCACCCGCCAGGGTTCGAGCGACGCCCTCGGCAACATCCCTGCCGAGACCACGCTCCGCTATTTCAGCGCCAAGAACGAATTGATCCGCTACGAAAGCGAGATCAGCGAGGCTGAGCAGGTCACCGACCGCCGCAAGCTCGCGCTGACCGGTTTCCGTCCCCCCGACAAGTCAGTCGGCATCGGCAGCACCTGGACCTTCGAAGTGAAGATCGCCATGAGCGGATTTGAGGTCAGGACCAAGCAAACCTTCACCGCCCTTGCGCTGGAATCGGTCGAGGGTCGCCGCGCGATGAAGGTCAAGCTTGAGGCCAGCGAGTCGGGTGGCGGCGATTGTTCGTCGAACGTCTTCCTCTGGGTGGATGTCGAGGACGGCTCGATCCTCCAGTTCGACGGCACGATCAACAAGGCGCCGCTCGTCACGAACAGCGTCGACGCCAAGATTCAGATCGCGGCGCGGCGGATGAAGGACAACCCATGATCGGCTTCTTCCTCCTTCAACCGCCTCCCACCGACGCGCCCAAACCAGCTGCGCCCGACTTCGTTTACGATCGAAAGGTCGCGGTTGGTGATTCCCAGAAGTACGAGATGAAGATGCTCTCGAGCATGAGCGGCGTCGATGTGCTCCTCACCGGGAAGCTCGAGCGGAAGGTGCTTGGCATTGATCCTGACGGCACCATCACCCTCTCCGACCGATGGACCGAATCGCTCGCCGAGGCCAACGAAGTTCAGCGCAAAGGCAGCGACCTCGACCTCAAGTGGACGGTGGACCGGCTCGGCAACTGGATGAAGCTCGAAGGGCCCGACCTCACCACGGAGACGACCAAGAGCCTCCAGATGATCCAAACCGTGACCAGCCTCATTTCGCCCGGCAAGGCGGTGAAGGAGGGTGAAAACTGGACGGTCCAGCTGCAACCCAAGGCGATGAAGGAAGCGACCTTCAAGCTCGATGCCACCTATGTTGGGGTGGAAACCGTCGGCGAAGTCGAGTGTTACCGCTTGAACTTGAAGGTCGAGCAGTTCGCACCGGACAACACGGTTTCGAACCTCAAGGTATGGCTCCAGAAGTCAGACCAGGCGGTCGAAAAGCTCGAAGGGACGATCAACCGGCTTCGCTATGGCGAGTCGAAGACCTTGATCGACAGCCACTACTTCCTCACCCGCGTCCGGGGCTAGCTTTTCTTCTTTGGCACGCCGCGGATCGTGAAGCAGTTGCGGCACCGCGCCTCATAACTCTCGGTTGCGCCGATGAGCACGATCGGATCGTCCCAGTGGGCAGGTCGGCCGTCGATGACCCGGTAGGTGTGGCTCGCCGGTTGGCCGCACTTCATGCAGATCGCCCGGAGCTTGATCACCGAATCGGCAACCGCCATTAGCCTCGGCATCGGGCCGAACGGCTCGCGGCGAAAATCTTGGTCGAGCCCCGCGCAGATGACCTCTCGGCCCTTGTCTGCGATTTGGACGAGCGCATCGGCAAGGCTCTCGTCAAAGAACTGCGCCTCCTCGATGAGGACGGTCTGGGTATCGGCCTTGACCTTCGCGACGAGGTCGGCGACGCCGGTCACCGCAACAGCCGCGTGCTCGACGCCCATGTGGGTGACGACCGACGTTTCGTGATAGCGATTGTCGATCTTGGGCTTGAAAACCTGGACGCGGCGCTTGGCATAGAGCGAGCGACGGGCAAGGCGGATGAGCTCTTCACTCTTTCCCGCAAACATCGAGCCGCAGATGACCGTGATTGAACCGAGGGGCTTCATGGGTTTTCGTGCTCTGCCTCAAACAGCTGCTCCATCTCTTCTGAAGCGTCATCGTCAAGAGCGCGCCCCATCTCTTTAAGGGTTTCGCGCATCTCCGAAGGACTTTCGGGCTCGCCCCACGTTTCTACCCGGTCGGAGAGCTCATCGAGGCGGGCCTCTTCGCTTCTTCCGCGCCGAAACCGGCTCACCAGCCGCTTGACGTCTGCACTCCCGCACTTCGGACACTGGGCGTCGTCGCGTTCTTGGGTCATGCCAACGAGCACGTCGAACTTGGACCCACACGCGCTGCATCGGAATTCGAAAATGGGCACGACGCGAAAGGAATACCCCGGATGTGAAGGTTTGATGATGCCGTGCGACCTGAGCGAAGGAGAGTCGATGCTGAGAGGGACTTTTTTGAACCCAAATATGTCAAAATCAGCGCCTATGTCCAGCGACGCAACCGGGATGTTCATCAACGAGACTCACACTTCTGCCGCTATCTGGCAGTACCGAGTCGAGAAGATGATTCTTGAGGGCAAGACCCAGTATCAGACCTACCAGATCGCCACCGTTCCGCGGTTTGGCAAGTCCCTCTTCCTGGACTACAACATCCAGACGTCGCTCCTCGACGAATACATCTTCCACGAGTGCATGAGCCAGCCCGCGATGACGCTCCACCCGAACCCACGCAAGGTCGTGGTTTGTGGCGGCGGCGAGGGCGCCACGCTCCGCGAGGCGCTCAAGCACAACACCGTTGATCAGGCCGTCATGGTCGACATCGACGAAGAGCTCGTCGATATGGTCAAGGTTCACATGCCCGAATGGCACCAGGGCGCCTTCGAGGATCCTCGGACGACCCTCCTCCACACCGATGCCCGCGCATGGCTCGCCGACCACAAGGGCGCTGGCTTTGACGTGGTCCTCAGCGACCTGCCGAACCCCCACGAAGATGGCCCCGGCCAGTTCCTCTTCACCAAGGAGTACTTCCAGATCGCGGCCGACGCGATGAGCGACGACGGCGTCTTTGCGATGCAGGCTGGCTCGGCGAACGAGAACTACCCCGCGTGCATGGCGAGCTGCATCAAGACGCTCGAGAGCATGAAGGAAGTCTTCCCCTACGTCGCGGGCTACTATGGCATCGTCTCGACCTTCTTCCAGCCGTGGGGATTTGTCCTTGCCTCGAAGAAGCACGACCCGATGGCCCTCACCGCCGAGGAGATTGCGAAGCGATTTGCCGCCCGAGGCGTGACGAACCGGTACTACACGCCGCGATTCCACCACGCGTGCTTCACGCTTCCGGAGTACCTGCTCCGATCCGTGGAGACGGAAGCTCGGATCCTCACCGACGCCGAGCCGTTCGTCTGGACGGCCTAAACCGCGACCGTTCGAAGTTCGGGCGAGGTGGCATAAGCCGCCGCCGTTTTCGCCCGGACTTCTTCTTCCGTCACGCCGGGAGCGAGCTCAATCAGGGTCATGCCGACCCCTCGCTCGATCGAAAACACCGCGAGATCGGTGATGACGAGGTCAACGCAGGCCTTGCCGGTCAGCGGAAGGGTGCAAGCGGGAAGGATTTTCGACTCGCCCGCCTTGTTCGTGTGCTCCATGACCACGACCACGCGGCGAACGCCGGCGACGAGGTCCATCGCGCCGCCCATTCCCTTCACCATCTTGCCGGGGATCATCCAGTTGGCAAGGTCGCCTTCCTGACTGACTTCCATCGCGCCGAGAATCGATAGATTGATGTGGCCGCCGCGGATCATCGCAAAGCTGTCCGCACTGCTGAAATAGCTGCTGCCCGGGATCTCGGTGATCGTCTGCTTGCCCGCATTCACGAGGTCGGGATCTTCCTCGCCCTCAAACGGGAACGGCCCCATGCCGAGCATCCCGTTCTCGCTCTGGAGGACGACGTCCATCCCGTCAAGAATGAAGTTCGCGACCAATGTCGGAATCCCAATCCCAAGATTCACGTAAAATCCGTCTCGGAGCTCTTGCGCCGCGCGCATCGCCAATTGATCTCGGGAAAGAGGCATTTATGAAATTTACCGCGAACGGACCCTTTGGAACCAAGTTCTGGCTCAGGGGCCTCTTGCTGCTTGCCACGATGCTCCTTGCTTGGAAGTCTATGAGCCAAACCACCGACCGCGTCGCCCTCGCCCGTCAGCACAAAGGGGCCGTGGTGGCAAAGCTTCTCAAGGACGCCAAGCTCCCCAACCCTTGTCCCTCGATCTTTTTCCGCGCCTTCAAAATGGAAGGGACCCTCGAGATTTGGGGTTCAGCAAAGGGCGGCGAGTATCGCCTGATCCAAACGTACACCGTGGCCAAGCAATCCGGGATCGCGGGGCCGAAGCGCCAGGAAGGTGATGGCCAGGTTCCCGAAGGCGTCTACACGATCAATCGCTTTAACCCAAAGTCGAGCTACTACCTGAGCCTCGGCCTGGACTATCCGAACGCGAGCGACCTCATCCGCACCGCGAACAAGGAGGCGCCGGGGTCCGACATCTTCATCCACGGCAACACGGTGAGCATTGGCTGCCTCGCGATGACCGACCCGATCATTGAGGAGATTTATCTTCTTGCCTTGATGGGCAAAGCCAAGGGAATTCCCGTCCACATCTTCCCTGCGCGGATGAAAGGGCCGCGCTATGCCGAGCTACGCGAGGCGAATTCTGCCCATCTGGGCTTCTGGGATGAACTCCAGCCGATCTTTCTCGCCTTTGAAAAAACTCGGCGCGTTCCCAAGGTCAGGGTCACGCCGAGCGGGGCTTATCAGATTGTCGGGAGCTAGGCGGCTCGTCGACGGCGGGGTGGTGCCTGATCGGCGCGTGTGCGCCGTCGGGTCGGTGCGGGCTCGGCTTGCGTCACCGCGAGCGAATCAAGCCGCTTGAGCTGGAGCGTCGGTTCCGGTTCTTCGACGGTTTCGACGACCACCGAATCCACCTGGAAGAAGCCCAGCTTGTCGGTGAGGCCATCGACCTCCTTCTGGAGCGAAACGCACTTCTTGGCGATCGACTGCATCTTTGCGCCCTCGGCCACCGCGACCTCGCGGATGCTGCTTGCGGCGGCGAGGCTGGCCCGCGAGCTGTCGACGACCTTGCTGATTGACTGCTGAAGGTCTTCGCAGGTGGCGGCCATCTCCTGGGCACATGCGCTCGATTCCTCCGCCACTGCGGCGATGTTTTCCACGTCCGAGAGCGAATTCTCAATCGCCGACTGGATCATCTGCGCACCGTGGCGACCCTGCTCGACCGTCGCGGCAATCGACCGCATCGAATCGAGAATCGCGTTCACCGAGCTTGACGCCTCGAACGATCGTTGAGCGCCGGTTTCAATCGAGCTCGTCGCTCGATGGATAGCCTGGGTCGCCGCGTTGACGCGATCCTGGGTTTGGTCGATGATCTGCTGAACTTGGGCCGCCGAATCGCTACATCGCTCGGCGAGCTTGCGGACCTCTTCCGCGACGACGGCAAATCCCTTACCGTGCTCACCCGCTCTGGCCGCCTCAATCGCGGCGTTCAAAGCGAGGAGGTTGGTCTGCTCGGCGATGTCTTGAATCGTTTGGACAATCGCGCCGACCGAGCTGCTCATCGCGTGGAGCTCTTCGATCTGAACCGCGGCCTGCTGGGCTTCGACCTGGATCTCTTCCATCGCAGAACGGGCACTTCCGAGCGCGGTTTCGCAGTGGTCGCCGCTCTCGCGGGCTTGCTTGGCCGCTTGGTCGGCAAGGTCGATCGCAGTGGCCATTTCGTCGGCACTCGCGGCCATCGTCCGCATGTTGGCGGCGGCACGCTCGGCAGAGTGAGCGGTGGTTTCGGCGCCCGAAGCCACTTCCGAAACCGCAGTGTTCACCGCGCTGGCCTGGCGATTCATTTCGCCCAGGGTCTCGACGTCTTCGGTAAAGCGTCGGTGCATCGCCTCGATGTCCTGCACATTGGCCTTGCTTCGCTTGGCCATGTTGAGGACGACACTCGTGAAGTCCTTCGTGAAGGCACGCAGCCGCTGGGAGACCGACGTTGCCGAGCTTACGGTCGAGCCGAGCTTGGTCAGCGATTGGTCGAGGCTGGTTGCCATCAAACCGACCTCGTCATGACCCTTCTGGTTCAGGCGGACGGTGAGGTCGCCCTCTTCGGTCTTCGACAGCGCCTGCGAGACGAGCTTGACCGGCCGAACGACCATCCGCATGAACGTCCAGAAGGTCAGGAGTGCGGTGACGAGGAATCCAATCAAGGCATAGATACTGCGCTGTTGTGCGTCACGCGATGCCTTGTCGATTCGGGCAACCGTCTTGGAACGCAGGTCTCGAATCTGTTCTTGGGCCTTCACGAGCAGCGCTTGGAGCTTAAATCGAGCAGGTTGATACTTGGTCGTGAAGATCTCTTGGGCACCCTTGATGTCCCCTTTGCCAGCGAGCTCGATTGCCTGGTTCTCGAGCGGGTTACAAACCTCTTCGTCGAGCGTTTGGGCTTCTTGCAGGGTGGCGAGAACGCTGTTCGACCCTGGGAGCTGCTTGATCAGCCCGATGGCCTGGTCAAACGTCTCCCCCGCATGGTCGTCGGCTTCGATTTTGAGTCGCTTGTTCTCTTCGGACGGATTCATGCCGTAGAGCAGCGTGTAATTGGCCATGAGGAGCGAGTAGCGGTTCAAATCGCCGAGGAAGCTATTCGACCGATACAGGTTCTTCATGTCCACGTCGATCGACCGCTTGGTGCTCGCTGCCGAGGATGCCAGCTCATACCAAACAAACCCACCTGCGGCACTCAGAAGAAAGAGTCCAACGCCCAGCTTGACGCCCAGTTTCCAATCGCGAAGTCGAAGTCTCATGACAATCCCAAGTAAGAATGTCGGTTGAGAACAGGGGGCTTCGCGCAGAGTCCTTGCGTAAGTTTCGGCAAGAATGCGCCTATTCAGCGACCTTAAGTACGCTCAAGAACGCTTCCTGGGGCAGCTCGATGGAGCCGATCTGCTTCATCCGCTTCTTGCCTTCCTTTTGCTTTTCAAGCAGCTTTCGCTTTCGCGTGATGTCTCCGCCATAGCACTTGGCGATGACGTTCTTTCGGAACGGCTTGATCGTGTCGGCGGAGATGATCTTCGCGCCGATCGCGGCTTGGACGCGGACTTCGTATTGCTGGCGCGGAACGACCTTTCGCAGCTGCTCGACCATCGCCTTGCCGCGCGAGTAGGCGAACGTGCGGTGAACGATGAAGCTCAGCGCGTCGACCATGTCGCCGTTGAGGAGGATGTCGACCTTGACGAGGTCCGACAGCTGGTAGTCATCGAGGTCGTAGTCGAACGACGCGTAGCCACGTGTCGAGCTCTTCAGCTTGTCAAAGAAGTCGAGGAGGATTTCACCGAGTGGCAGCTGGTAGTAGAGGATCACGCGCTGGGGCGTGGGGTACTCGGTCTTCTTGTAAGTGCCGCGTCGCTCTTGGCAAAGGGTCATGACCGCGCCGACATACTCATTTGGCACCATGATCGTCGCGCTGACGGTGGGTTCTTCGACCGCGGCGATCTCGTTCTGGTCCGGCCACTCGGCAGGGTTGGAAATGTGCAGTTCCTCGCCCGACTTCGTCGTCACCTTGTAGTCCACGCTCGGTGCGGTGAGGATCAGTTCGAGGCCAAATTCGCGTTCCAAGCGCTCGCGGGCAATCTCCATGTGGAGGAGGCCAAGGAACCCGCATCGGAAGCCAAATCCAAGCGCGGCCGACGTCTCGGGCTCGAAGTCGAGGGCGGCGTCGTTGAGGCGCAGCTTCTCGATCGCGTCGCGAAGCTCGTCGTACTTGTCGCCGTCGGTGGGATAAAGGCCGCAGAAGACCATGCTGAGCGCCTTGCGGTAGCCGGGAAGAGCCTCAGTTGCGTGGTGATTGACGAGCGTGATCGTGTCGCCGACTTGGGCATCGCCAATCGACTTCATGGCCGCGGTCAAGAAGCCGACCTCGCCACATTCTAAGCCGTCGTTGACCTGGAGTCCCGGCGAGAAGACGCCGGTGCTATCGACGTCGAACGCGCTGCCCGCCGCCATCATCTGGATCTTGTCGCCCTTCTTCACCGAGCCGTCTTTAACTCGGATATAGGCAACCGCGCCTTGATAGCTGTCGAAGTGCGAGTCGTAAATCAGGGCTCGGAGCGGGGCCTCAGGCTTGCCTGCGGGTGGAGGAACACGCTGGACGACGGCCTCGAGGATCTCGTCGATGCCGATGCCCGCCTTCGCGCTGCAGAGGATCGCGTCGCTCGCATCAATCGCGACCGCCGATTCGACCTCTTCCCTTGCCCGCTCGGGGTCCGCGTGGGGAAGGTCGATCTTGTTGATCACGGGGATGATCTCAAGGTTTTGGTTCATCGCCATGCTCGCGTTGGCGATGGTTTGGGCTTCGACGCCCTGGCTTGCGTCCACGACGAGCAGGGCACCTTCACAGGCGGCCAAGGCGCGGGAGACTTCGTAGGTGAAGTCCACGTGGCCCGGCGTGTCAATGAGGTTCAGCTGGTAGGTCTGGCCGTCCGAAGCCTTGTAGTTCAGCCGGACCGCGGCCATCTTGATCGTGATGCCGCGCTCGCGCTCGATATCCATCGAGTCGAGCATCTGCTCTTGGGCCGAACCACGAATGGCACCACAGCGCTCAATCAATCGGTCGGCGAGGGTGCTCTTGCCGTGATCGATGTGCGCGATGATACAGAAATTCCGGATGCGGGACTGATCCATAGGTGGGGCCAGTTCGAGAGTTTACCGCCCGGACCCGGTTGGATCGCGAACTAAGGTTCGACGACCACCAGAACTTGGCCTTCGCTCACTTGTTGTCCGACCGAAACTGGTACCGACTTCACGGTGCCATCGGTCGGCGCAAGGAACGGCTGCTGGGTCTTCATCGCCTCAAGAACGACGAGCCGCTCGCCCTTCGTCACCGCCTGTCCTTCTTCGACGAGCACGGCAACGATTGCTCCCGGCATCGGTGCGGTGAGGGTGCCTGCCGCCGCCGCGCCTGCGCCGCCTGCTCGGCGTCGCTGCTTCTCGACCACATATTGCCGACCCTGGTAGCTCACGAGGACTTGATCGCCTCGCTTCACCGCCACTGCGGTGCGGCGTTCGCCATCCACGCGGACCACGAGCTGTTCGCCCGAGGCTTCAACGTTCACCCCTGCATCGAGGAGTTCAACCTCTTCACCGTTGACAATGCGCTTCATGCCCTGACTCCATGCTTGGATTCGGCATAGGCCCTGGCGGCGGCGACGAACTTGGCGAAAATGCTCTGGGTCGCGCTGTCGTCAGGGGTGCGCTCGGGGTGCCACTGGACGCCAAAGACCCACGGCCTGCCCGAAAGCTCAATCGCTTCGACGGTGCCGTCTTCGGCGTGGCCGACGACGGTCACATCAGCACCCGGCCGACCGATCGCCTGATGGTGATAGCTCTTGCCCTCAATCGCAGTCTGACCCGCCACTCCGGCCAGTCGGCTGTCGGCGTCGAGCGAATACGCCTGCAGGGTCCCGCCCGAGTGCTCGCCGTGATAGACGACGTCGGGTAAGTGCTGGATCAGCGTGCCGCCCTGCACCACATTGAGGAACTGGCAGCCGTAGCAAATGCCGAGGATCGGAAGGTCCGCGCTCACCGCCTGATAAAGCTTCTTCTCAACGCCAAACCGTGCGGGATCGCCGAGTTCGACCTCGGGATGGTTCTCCTCGCCGAATTCGCGCGCGTCGATGTCGGCCCCGCCCGGGATCAGCCAGCCGTGGATGATCTCGGCAAGCGGCGAAGGGTCCGCCATTGGCGGAATCAACAGCGGAATGCCACCCGCCTTTTCGACCTCCTCGGCGTAGTTCCAGTTCAGCGCGAGGCTGCCCCGCGACCGAGGGTTTGACGGGTCAAACTTCGCTTCGACGGTGATTCCGATGATCGGCTTCATGGCAGTTTAGAGGGTGATCAGCGTCCGAACCGCCTCGACCGTCGACTTGATGTCGGCCATGAAGTTCGCCGCCGCCGCGCCGTTGAGCACGCGGTGGTCGAACGTGAGGCCCAGGTTGCACGTTCGCTGGAGGTGAAGCTCGCTCGTATTCTGCCGGAGGCCGTTGTAAACCTCACCGATGAAGAGCGTGGCGACGGACGGAGGCACAACGACCGGAACCGCATCGCGGAGGCCGTAGTTCTGCATGTTGGTCAGCGAGATCGTGACCGTCTCGTTCGCTTGATCCTTGCCAGATCGAGCGAGGTCGATCTTGGCCCGTGCCTCATCGGCAAACTCGCGGAACGAGAGCGCATCGCTCTTTTCGACAACGGCAATGACAAGCTCGCCGCCTTCGAGGGCGACCGCAATGCCCAGGTTCGCGTGGTCATAGGTGCGGTAGGTGTCGTCGCCGCGCATCGCGGTCCGGAACTGCGGATACTTCTCGAGGACGCGAGAGACGCAGTAGGCGAACATCGTGAAGGTGCTCGGCTGGAAGTCTCCGCCCTTCGCCTTGACCTCAGCGCGCAGGGCCTCGATGGGCTCCCAGTTCACCGCGACCGAGATCGTGCCCGGAACGACGAGTTCGTTGCCGCGCACCATGCGGCTGTTCAGCACGCGCTGCTTCGAGCTGACCGGCGTGTCGGTGTAGCCCTGACCCTTCGTCGGAGCGGCGGTGCTGGCGCTGCCCCCTGCGAGGTAGGCATCGACGTCTTCCGGCATGAGCTTGGAGCCGGCGGCGGGAAGCGTAACGAGGGTGGCTTCGTCGATTCCCTTCTCTTTGGCGTAGGCCCGGGTTCGGGGCGGAATCGCGCGAAGATCGTGGCTGGCGGCGGGGCGCGCTGCGGTCGAAGGTGCGGCAGCGGCAGGTGCCGAGGCGGGAGCAGCCGGTGCATGGGCGACGGGAGCAGCCGTCGCAGCGGCCGACGTCAGTCGAACGACGCCCACTTGGCCACCGATCGGCAGGACGGTGTCAATCGGGGCCGACCACGAGACGAGGACGCCATCGTAGGGCGATTCAACGTCCATGACCGCCTTGTCGGTCTCCATTTGGTAAATCGGTTCGTCGCGCTTGATCGTGTCGCCGGGGTTCTTTAGGGTGGCGACAAGGCGAGCCTCTTGGAGGCCTTCGCCAATCGCGGGGATCATGAGCGGGACTTCCTCGCCAGCCTGGGCGGAACCGGATGCGGCGGGTGCAGGTGCGGCAGCGGGCGCTTCGCCGGCTTCAACCACTTCCATCTTCGCGATTTCGGCGCCAATCGGCATCACGGTATCGACCGGGGCAAGCCATTCGACGATAACGCCCTCGTAAGGCGACTCGACGTCCATGACCGCCTTGTCAGTCTCCATCTGATAGATGGGCTCATCACGCCGCACCCTGTCACCCGGATTCTTCAGGGTCGCCACGAGACGGGCTTCCTGAAGCCCCTCGCCAATCGCTGGAATATGAACGGAAACAATCGCCATTGACCTACAGATTCTCCGCTTTGAAGTGTGACCCATCCAGGATCGAAACTGCCGCCGTGGTGCCGATAACCCCCGCTATAATGTCAGGTATGAGGGGTTTGCTTGCGGTTTTTGCGGCGTTGATTCTGTGTCCGTTGGGTTGGAGCCAAGATCCTTCGACCACGACGTCGTCTGACCCTGAGCAGATCTTCAAGCTGGCCTCGGACGCCTATGCCCGACGCGACTACGCCACCGCAGAGTCGAAGTTCCGCGAGTATCTGAGCCTTAAACCCGACCGCCCGGAGGCCCATTACAACCTCGGCGTCACCCTCGTCGTCCAGAAGAAAACCGAGGACGGCATCCCTTTCTTCCGGAAGGCAATCTCCCTCCGCCGCGACTATGCCAACGCCTGGCTCTCGCTCACCGACGCCCTCATCACGGTCAACAAGCTCGACGATGCCCTCACCGCCGCAAACGACTGGGAAAAGGTCAAACCGAAAGATGGTGGCCCTGCGCTGCGCCGCTCGATGATCCTCAGCCGACAGAAAAAGTGGGACCTTGCCCTTCTTGAGGTTCAGGATTCGCTCCGAAAGACGCCCGACAGCGCGCGGGCCAAGTACCAGCTTGGCCAGGTCTACGAAGGTCTTCGCCAAGACGACAACGCCATCCAGGCCTATCGCGATTGCCTTGGCATTGACCCCAAGTACTTCCGCGCCCACCGCAGCCTCGGCGACATCTTTGAGCGCAAGAGTCAGCTCAAGAACGCGGTCGACGCCTACCAATCCGCCCTTGCCCTCGAGCCGACCGACGCGGCGAGCTTCCTCGGCCTCGGCAACGCTTACTTCAACGTTAAACAATATGACCAGGCATTGACCTACTACAATGCCGCGGTCCAGGCCTCGCCGAAGTGGGCCACCGCCCACACCTTCCTCGCCGACACCTTCGAACGGCTGCGAAAGTACGACTCCGCGATTGAGTCCTTCCAGAACGCACTCGCGATCGACCCCAATCGCGTGGATGCCCTCTCGGGGCTGGGGCGATGTTATGCCGCCAAGGGCGACAAGAAGGCGGCCCAAGACGTCGTCACCCGGCTCAAGGTGATCGACCCTAAGGCTGCGGAACGGCTTCGAATCCTCATCTCAGGCTCATAAGGCTTGGGGCATACTTGGGGCGTGGTTCACGTCGAGGGCCTTGGAAAGCGGTACGGGTCGCGGTGGCTTTTCCGCCAGGTGACCTTTAGCCTTGAACCGGGTGAAGTCCTCGCCGTCCTCGGCACCAATGGCGCGGGCAAATCGACGTTCCTCAAGTCCGTCGTCGGACTGGTTGCCCCCAACGAAGGCCGCGTGCAGCTACCCGAAGGTGATCGCCGCACTCTCGTCGGTTATGCCGCGCTCGACATGAGCGTCTATCCGCACCTCTCCGTTCGTGAGCACCTTGAGTTCACTGCGGCGGCACGCGAGATTGACTCAAATCCCGTGCAGGAGATCGCCGCCGTGGGCCTCGCAGGCGCGGAGGAGAAGCTGGGGCACCAACTTTCCACCGGCATGAAGACCCGGTTGAAGCTCGCGATGGCCGTCCAAGCCAAGCCGCCCGTGCTCGTGCTCGACGAACCTTCGGCCGGACTCGACGATGCCGGTCGCGCCCTCGTTGAGCGAATCTTGAGTGAGCAGCGCGAACGTGGCCTTGCAATCCTCGCCACAAACGACCCCACCGAGCGTGGGCTGGCGACGGTGGAGTTGCACCTTGAGGCGTGACCTCCTTCCGCTCCTTCAGAAGGAGTTTCGAACCGAGTTTCGGGAGAAAGCGGCGTTTTCGGCGGCGTTTCTCCTCAGCTTTGCCGCGCTGGTCAGCCTTGCCCAAGCGGCCTACAACGAGAAGCTGAACACCTCGCTCGCGGCCGGACTGTTTTGGGTCGCGATGAACTTTGCCGCCGTCGTCTCCCTGCCGCGCAGCTTTGTGGGTGAAGAGGATCAGGGCACCTTCGACCTTCTCCGGCTCACCGCGCGACCGGAATCGGTCTTCCTTGCGAAATACCTCTTCTGCGTCGCCCAGGTCCTTCTTGCCGCGATCGTGCTCGGCGCACTCTTTTTCCCGCTTGTCGGGATGGAGATCAAGGGTTACGGCGTGATGCTGCTCTCGATTCTCGGCGGTGCGATGTCGCTTGCAGGCTCGGTTTGCCTTTGCGGGGCGCTGGTGACCAAGGCCTCGAACCGCCACCTCCTGGCGAGCGCGATTGCCACCCCTCTCGTCATCCCCATCATCGTGATGGGTGTCCAAAGCACCCGCGCGGCTTTGGGCTATCCTCAATCCGACGGCGGAATGATGAGCAGCCTGGGCATCGTATGTTACGGTGTGCTTACCGCAACGGTAGGTCCGACCCTTTTTGCATGGACGTGGAAAAACTAACCCCAGCTCGAATCGGCTTCATTCTGCTCGCGATCGGCGCGACGGTCTACTCGTTCATGATCCCCGAGCTGAAGCTGTTCCCCGCTCCTGGCATGGCGCGGATCTTCACCTGGCACTTCCCGTGTGCGATCCTTTGCCCCAGCTACCTCGCGGTGGCGAGCTACCAAGCGCTCAGGCACAACATGGGCAAGAGCGCGGGCCGTCCTTGGGCCGAGCTGGCGAGAATGGACCAAAAGCTCGACGTCGCGATGCTCCTTTCGGTGACGTTTTGCATTCTGACGATGCTCACGGGGATGATCTTCTCGCGGGCACAGTGGGGTGCGTGGTGGCAGGGTGACCCTCGCCAGACCAGCTTCCTTCTCGTCTGTCTCATCATCGGCGCCTACTTCGGACTCCGATCGTCGATTGCAGACGAAGTTCGAAGGGCGAGCGCTTGTGCGGGCTACGTTCTCGCCTCGTTCCTACCCCTCACCTTCTTGATCTTCGTCTTCCCCCGGATCGGCAAGGCGGGCCAAACAAGCAGCCATCCTCAAGACACGATTTCCGGCGCGAAGCTGAGTTTCGAGTACGCGCTCAGCATGAGCCTCGTCTTCGCCACCGTTCTCATCGCCGCCATCTTCATCGCTCGACTGGCCCTGCGTCGATTCGACGCCAAAACCCAACATGAATCAGACCTTCTCGCCTCTGACCCTACTGCCCCCAGCGCTCGTCTTGTGCGGCCTGGCACTCAGCCTGTGGATCGCGATGCGACGAGCTGACCGCTCCTAGTCGACAGTGAGTACGAACAGCTTCAGCGTCGTCCCCGAGTTCTATGACGAACTCATGAAGCCGGTGCCCTACCGGATGTGGACGAGCTACTACCTACTCTTGCTCAGCCGAGTTGGCTCCAAGCCGCGCCGGGTCCTCGACGTCGCCTGTGGAACGGGGACGATGTGCCAGATGCTTTACGCAGAGGGCTTGCACATGACCGGGATCGACCTCAGCCCGGGGATGATTGAACAGGCCAAGGCCAAGGCGGCGAAAAAGAACCTCCCGGTCGACTATGAAGTCGCGGACGCGCGTACCTTCAACCTTGGCCGCACCTTTGATGGCGCGCTGAGCTTCTTCGACTCGCTCAACAACATCCTGGAGCCGGAGGGCATTCAGCAGGCCTTCCACCGCGTTTACGAGCACCTCGTCCCCGGCGGATCGTGGATTTTTGACCTCAACACCGCCTATGCCTTCGAGCAAGAACTGTTCGACCAAAAGCAGCTGGGCGAGAAGCACCGCCTTCAATACAAGTGGAAAGGGGAGTACGACGCCAACCAGAAGATCATCGAGATTCGGATGAAGTTTTGGCGCGACGGCCAAGAGTTGGAAGAGGTCCATCGCCAGCGCGCCTATGAAGAATTTGAAGTCCGCGAGATGCTCCATCGGGCCGGATTTGTCGGGATCGACGTCTTCCACAGCTACACGCTTGACCCTCCGCGGCGAAAAAGTGATCGCATTCACTTCGTTGCGCTGCGGCCAGATTAGTAAACTATCGCGTCATGCCGCTAGGAACTGTCCTAACCCTGCTGTCCTTGCGGCAAACCGGTAAAGCTGAGCTGCCTCCGCTGATTCCCAAGCCGAACCTCGTCGAACGCCGCGAGGGCTTTTTCCGCATGACTGCCTCGACGAGGCTCGTCACCAACGGTTCCGGTCGCGACGCCGCCACCCTCCTCAGCCGGGTGACCAAGCTCGGACGCGTCGTCTCCGACGGGCCCGCGACGGGAACGATCACGTTTTTGATTGACCCCGGTGCCTCAACCTCGCCCGAAGGCTACACGGTTGACGTTGACGCGCAGCGAGTGCTCGTGAAGTCCCCAACCGCAGCCGGCCTTCTTTGGGGCGCGCAAACCCTGCGGCAACTCATCGCAGCCAAGGTCGAAAACTTCAAGTCGCCCCAGTTTTGGCGCATTCCCGGCTGCCACATCGAGGACGCACCGCGCTTTGCTTGGCGGGGCCTCATGCTCGATGTCTCGCGCCACTTCTTCACCGTGAGCGAGGTCAAGCGTTTCCTCGACCTGATGTCGCTCCACAAGCTCAACGTCTTTCATTGGCACCTCACCGACGATGGCGGCTGGCGCATCGAGATAAAGAAGTACCCCGAGCTGACGAACACAGGTGCCTACAGGGTGCCGTTTGAGCCGTGGGACATGCGCAAGCTGCGCTTCCCGGGCCGCGATCAGGGCGCGACTTATGGCGGCTATTACAAGCAAACCGAGATCAAGGAGATTGTCCGCTACGCGGGTTCGCTCGGGATCACAGTGGTCCCCGAGATCGACCTTCCCGGTCATGCGATGGCTGCGATCGCGAGCTACCCCGAACTCGCTTGTCGCCAGATGGACATGCCGGCCTGGATCAAGGCGACCGGCCTTCTGACTCCTAACGTGGTGTGCGCGGGCCGCGAGTCGACCGCCAAGTTCTGCACTAACGTCTTGCTTGAGGTCATGTCGCTCTTTCCGGGCAAGGTGATCCACCTTGGCGGTGACGAAGTGAACACCTGGTCGTGGCAGCGCTGCCCCGACTGCCAAGGCACGCTGAAGGAGCGCGGCTTGCGGGATTCGACCGACCTCCAGGGCCTCCTCGTGAAGCGACTGAGCGCGGTCGCCGCGAGCCAAGGCAAGCAGGTGATCGCCTGGGACGAGGTTCTCGAAACGGCAGCTCCAAAGGACGTCGCCGTCATGAGTTGGCGCGGCGAACAGCGCACGGTCAAGGCGGCGCGCGAGGGCCGGCTGGTCGTCGCGAGCCCGACCGATCCTTGCTACTTTGACTACGTTTATGAGGCTAACCCGGTGGAATCGGTTTATGCCTTCGAGCCCGTCCCTGCTGCCCTTCGCGGGACGGCCGATGCGGAGCGAGTTTCCGGTGGGCAGGCGAACCTCTGGACCGAGTGGATCCTCGACTTCGCCAAGGTGGAGCGGATGGCCTACCCGCGAGCGGTGGCCCTGAGCGAGGCCCTTTGGAGCACGAACCGCAACTGGGACGACTTTTCCGACCGGCTCGGCCAATACTGGCCTCGGCTCGATGCCCTTGAGGTTCAAACCAAACTCCCCCAGCCCCAGCCGCAGGCCGATCTCTGCTTCATCGACCTCGGGAAGCAGGTTCAGTTCGCGCCTAGCCCGATTCCCGGCCTGACCCTTCGATACACGCTGGACGGATCGCGACCGACCGCCAAAAGCAGCGAGTTTCCCGGCCCGATCTTGCCGATCAAGCCTTGCACAATCCGCGCGGCCTATTTCGATACACGGGGGCGGATGAGCGACGACGCGAGGGTCGAATGCCTGGTCCAGCCGCGCGTGAACCTGCCGAAGTTCACCCAGGGGATCGACATCCTCGTTTATGAAGGCGAGGGCCTGCCGATTGAAAACGTGCCGACCTTCACGCCGAGCTACGGGACCATCGCGAGCCTCATCCAAGCCGAGGACGTGCCGAGCAAAGGCAAGCCGTTCATGGCCCGCTACGATGGGTTCCTGAACATCCCCAAGCAGGGCATGTACACCTTCCAGATGAAGTGCTGGATGCCTTTCCGGGTGAAGCTCGGCGGTGCAAACCTGATCGCCGGTGACGGCGAGATGGGCGTCGAAGCGAGCCGAGGCAAGGTGTGGCTCAAGCCGGGACTGATTCGCTTCAGCGTCTTGGCGGAATCGATGAACCGCCGCGCGCAGTTCACCCTCACGGTGAGCGGCCCGGACCTACCCGAAGGTCCTATCCCCGCGAGTTGGATCTACCGTCGAAAGCTCTAGCCACCGCGTTTTTGGCGTCCATACTGATTGAAGATGGATACGTTCGCGATCATGATCGGCATCGTGCTGGCGCTCTTTGAGATTCCAGCCTGCTTTATGGTCCTCGCACGGTCGGTCCAAATTGCCGAGCGCGTCGAGAACATGCCTGATGGCTGCGCAACCGCTCTCGGCTCGGTGCTGCTTGGCCCGATGGCGTTTGTGAACGCGATCTTCTATGTTTTGCTGAAGGTCACGGGGCCATTTTGGACCAAGTTCGCCCTCATCTTCGGCATGCCGTCGCTCCTCTTTGTGCTCCTCATCACGACGATGATGCGGGCGCGAACTCCCGCCGGCGTCCTGTTCTCGACCTTCGCGAGGGCGTGCGCCCTTGCGTTCGTCGGCTGGACCCTTTTCGGCCTCTTTCGACCGGGAACGGTGGCGATTCACCTCGATAACTGGGTGGCGGCCGTGCTCAGCTTGATTGGACTTCCCGCCGCTTTTCTCACCGCTGGGCTCGCAATCAACACCTACAAGTCGTCGGCCACGCCGCCGAGCGGACCGATCCGACCGAAGCAGCGCTACCTGCCGCCCGAGGACGAGGACGACACGCAGGGACGGTAAACTTCGGACGCTGGTCACGCTATGAACAAGGTCTATCCCAACGCTGCTGCCGCCCTCGACGGACTTCTCTTCGACGGCATGACGATCATGTCGGGCGGGTTTGGTCTTTGCGGCATCCCCGAGCACCTCATCGTCGCGCTTCGCGACTCTGGGGTGAAGGACATCACCGTCATCAGCAACAACTGCGGCGTCGACGACTTTGGCATGGGGCTTCTCCTCCAAACCCGCCAGATCAAGAAGATGATCAGCAGCTACGTGGGCGAGAACGAAGAGTTTGAGCGCCAGTACTTGAGCAAGGAACTCGAACTTGAGTTCAACCCCCAAGGCACCCTCGCCGAGCGAATCCGAGCGGGTGGCGCGGGCATCCCCGCCTTCTACACCAAGACCGGCTATGGCACTCTCGTCGCCGAGGGCAAGGAGACCCGCCAGTTCAATGGCGAATGGTACGTCATGGAAACCGGCCTCATCGCGGACCTTGCGGTCGTGAAGGCGCTGAAGGGCGACCGAGACGGCAACTTGATCTTCAACAAGACGGCGCGAAACTTCAACCCGATGATGGCAACCGCCGGAAAGGTCACCGTGGCAGAAGTCGAGGAACTCGTCGAAGTGGGCGAGCTTGACCCGAACCAGATTCACACCCCTTCGATATTCGTTGATCGAATCATCCAGGGAACTGCCTACGAGAAGCGAATTGAGCGTCGAACGACGCGGCCAATGGCATGACGCTTTTGCTCGCCCTTGGCATGACCTTAAGGCTCAAGCCTGCCGTGGGCGACGTTCGCACCTATCAGGTGCGCATGAAGCAGTTTTCGGGCTCGTCGACCCGCAGCAGCACCGCCGTCCTTGGCCTTCGGATCGCCTGCCGGGCGACCAAGCGCGACCGCGTCACCCTCGAGGCCGCCTACACCTATCGTGAAGGCAGCTCGGATTCGGAGTCGTCGTCGTTCATCGTCGATGCGCAGATCCTTGGCGGCACCCCATTCAAGTGGACTCTGACTGCGCGCAACGAACTCCTGGCGGTGGATCGTGAGGACATGGCGATTGTCCCCGTACCCTGGATGCCTACTTTTCCCGATGGTGGATTGAAGGTCGGCATGACCTGGAAGCTGCCCGCCGGCTCGTTCGGGGTGGCCGCCGCCACGACGGGCAAGGTGGAATCGATGGACGCGACTCAGGTCGAGCTGAGCGTGAGCGACCGCGAGAAGTCGGTCGAGGGGACGTTTCGCTTTGAGTTGAAGACGGGGCTGCTGGTGCGCGGGAGTTTGAGCACGCTCGTGACGAAGCCTTCGGGCTCAACCTCGCGAACGACGATCACCGTCGAACCGCAATCTCCCCCTCAAAAATCGTAGGCATTTCGGTCGGCCAGACGGGGTTTGAGCGGTGGAAGTCCCACGCCTGGTAGGCGCAGATGACGGAGTCGACGATGTCCATCTTGCGTCGCGGGTGGATTCGAGTAGCTTCAAGAACGGCGGGGCCAACTTCGACCCCACACTGAGCCAATCGTTCCAATATCTGCCCAACACTTGGCGATTTGCTGATGGTTCGCTTAAACACGGCAGGATAGGCCTCAAGTACGCAGCCAAGCCGCAAGTCTCCAGCGCGAACGGGGAAGATCGGCTCTTCATGACCGAGGAGTAGCTTGACCCCGTACCAGTACATCATCCCGACCGCGGGTCTTCCCGTTTTTGATGCCGGTGCTGCTCGATGGAGAGCGTCTGTCTGTCGCTTGCACTCCTTTTCGCCTTTCTTGTGTTGGCCCCGCATCCCGTCCAATCCGCGCCTCCATTCCTCGCGATCCTCCGGCAGTGCAAGGACGAAGTCGTTCCAAGTCTTTGGCATGCTCAGGCGGTCTGCGAGTTCGACCGACTGGCCGAACGGAAAGTCGTACCCAGTCAACACCACCTCGTCGCGTGATTGGCGCTTAGGAGCAGCGAACAGTCGGTCATGGCGTCGGAAGATCGTGATCTCGTCGATGACCAAGCGTTCGCCATCGACGTATCCTTCGACCAGAGGCAAAAATGGACTCTGTTTTGCCGAGCTGAAATCGAGACCACGAACGCGCATACTTTAGTCTGCACCAATCGCTTGCAAAAGCGATAGCGCGCAGCGCAGCTTGCTTCCCCGCCCCGTCTGGTGTACGCGGCCGTCGGCGAAGACCACCGAAAGCTCGTTTTGCCCAGATTCAAATCCGATGCTCGTGTCGCTCACGTCGTTCGCGGCAATCGCGAAGAGCCCTTTTCGAGCGAGCTTCTCCCGGGCGACCGCGAGGTCGGCGGTCGGCTCAGCGGCGAACCCGACCACGCGGGCCTTCGGAGCGACCCTTGCCAGCTCGGCAATGATGTCGGGGTTCGGCTCAAGGACCAATTGCAATGGCTCAGCCGACCGGCGCATCTTGCCCCGAACTCGGGTCTGGGGTCGGTAGTCGGCAACCGCAGCCACGCCGATGATCAGGTCGGAATCGGGGGCCCATGCCCGCGCTGATTCAAGCATCTCGTCCGCGCTCATGACCTGGGCAACCTCGGCTTGGGCGGGATAAACCACGCTCGCCGGGCCAGTCACGATGCGGACCTTGGCCGCACCGAGTTGGAGCGCGGCCTGGGCGACCGCCGCTCCCATCTTGCCGCTCGACCGGTTGCTCAGGTACCGCACGTCATCGAGGGCCTCGCGGGTCGGCCCCGAGGTAATCAAAACCGTCTTGCCCGCGAGCATCTTGGACTGCTGCAACGCATCCAGGGCGGCGGCGACAATCGCCGGAATCGAGGCGAGCTTGCCTTGGCCATTCTCACCGCACGCGACGTCGCCTTCGGCGGGTTCAACCACCATCGCACCGCGGGCCATCAACACCCGAAGTGCCTCCTGGAACGCCTCATTGGTGTACATCGAGGGGTTCATCGCGGGCGCAATGAGGAGCGGCTTCGTCGAGGCCAAAACGAGCGTGGTGAGCATGTCGTCGCCGACGCCGTGGGCAATCTTGGCGACTGTATTGGCGGTTGCGGGAGCCACGATGACAAGGTCGGCCTGGCGCGCCCAATCGATATGGGCCATCCGACCGCGATTCGGCTCCTCGAACGTGTCCACGAGGCACGGCTGTCCGGTCAGGGCCTCGAAAAGAGCCACCGAAACGAATTTCTGGGCGGCATCGGTGAGGCAAACCCGAACTTCGGCCCCTTGTCGCATGAGTTCACGGGCAAGATCGGCAGCCCGAAAAGCCGCCACACTTCCGCTGACGCCAAGAACGACGCGCATAGGTCTCAAGTATGGGACATGCGGTCTGCTAAACTTCGTGTTGCATGAGCTTTAGCATTCGCTTGAATCCGGAGCCGTTCCCGGTCGACGCGGGTGCCTCTTGTCCTATCCCGATCACGTTGCAAAACCGTGGCGAGACGACGGATCAAGTTGAGCTTGTTGCCGAGGGCGTTGATCCGGAGTGGATCGCGATGCCCGAATCGCTCGTGACCCTCGATCCGGGCGAAGAACGGGTGGCGCGCGTCTTCATCAAGCCTTCCCGCACTCCCGAATCGCTGGCGGGCAACTATCCCTTCGTGGTTCGGGCACGGTCGCTTAGCAGCGGCGAATCGCGCACTGCGAGCGGCGTGATCGCGATCAAGCCGTTCAACCATCTTTCTCTCGAGGTCCAGCCGAAGCGCGGCATCTTCTCGCCGACCAAGAAGTCGAATCGCTACCTGATCACGGCGATGAACCTCGGCAACTCGGACCAAGAGCTCCATCTTTCCGGCGCGGACCTCGACGACCAGTGCGCCTTCGAGTTTGTCACCGACCGCGTGACGGTTGGTCCTGGCCAAACCAAGTCGGTAGAAGTCGAAGTCGTCCCCAAGAACCAGCGTCTGATCGCGGGCGCGAAGCTGTTTGGCTTCACGGTCACCGGGCGAAGCACCTCGGCGTCAAACGTTGCTGCCACCACTCAGGCCCAGCTCGAACAGCGACCCCTGATGTCGTCGGGTGTGATTGCGTTCATCGCGATGGCCTTCTTCCTCCTCGTCGCGTGGATCGCCGTCGCTCCCAAACCCGCCACGATCAGCCTGATGGCGGAGCCGACGCGCGTGACCGAGGGCCAAAGCGTGAACCTCCGGTGGGAGGCGACCCGGGCGAATGGCGTCCAGCTTTTCATCGGCCAGGACCGCATCTTTGAATCCGCCCCCGCGAAGGGCAACTACACCTTCCAGACCACGACGAACGGGATCATCACGGTCCGGCTCGTGGGTCTCAACGACGGCAAGCAGGTGAGCGAAAAGGTGCTCTCGCTCACGGTGGAAAAGGCGACCATCGTTCCCGACCCGAAGATCGACAAGTTCTCGATTCGCAAGTCGAACGTGACCCTCGGCGAGCCGGTTTGGCTGGACTACAAGTTCAGCAAGGACGTAGTACGCGCCGTGCTCCAGCCGACGAATACGCCGCTCGACCTGAACGTGAGCGAAATACTCATTCAGCCCACCGTGACCGGCACGATCGACTATCAAGTCGTCGCCTATAACCGGGACCAGAAGGCGGTGACGAGCCAGAAGATCCGCGTGACGGTGAGCGAAAAGATCAACGTCGCGATCTACACCTTCGCGGCGAGCAAATCTCAGATCGAGCCCGGCGAAGCAGTGACCCTTCAGTGGAAGGCGCTCGGAACGACCGCGAGGCTGTTCACGGAGTCTTCGCCCGCCTCCGTGCCTCTCGAAGGCAGCATGACCGTCTCACCGACGAAGACGACAACCTACACGCTGGAAGTGCGCGACGAAAAGGGTCATGTCTCGACGCGGAAGAAGACGCTCACCGTGAAGGAACCCACTCACGGTCCCGACACGCCGGACCCCGGTTCGCCTCCGCCCACCACGGGCGGAAATCCCGGCGACACGACGGGCGCAACGGGTACACCTGGTGGTGGAACGGGACCTCGACCCGGCCGCTAACCCACCATGCCACGCGCCCTCCTATCCGTCACCGATAAGACGGGGTTGATCCCCTTTGCCCAAGCCCTTGTCCAGCGCGGCTTCACGCTGGTTTCGACCGGAGGCACCGCCAAGCACCTCCGTGAGGCGGGGCTGGCGGTCACCGATGTCAGCGAGGTGACCGGCTTCCCGGAGATCATGGGTGGCCGCGTGAAGACGCTGCATCCGAAGGTCCATGGCGGGCTCCTCGGCGACCAGCGCAACCCAGAGCACGTTGCCGCGATGGCGGAACACGGCATCGAAGGCTTCGACGTCGTCGCAGTGAACCTGTATGCGTTCGCGAAGACGGTGAGCGGCGAGCACGAACTCGACGACGCGATTGAGTCGATCGATATCGGCGGTCCCGCGATGATTCGCGCCTCGGCGAAGAACCACGCCAACGTCCTCGTGGTCGTTGACCCCGCCGATTACGACCGGGTCATTGCCTCGCTCGACGGCGGCGACTCGCTCCACCTTGAGCTGGCCGCGAAGGCGTTTCGGCACACTGCCTACTATGATTCGATGATCAGCCGCTACCTGACTGAGGCCGCGGGGCAGCACTGGAGCCAAGGCGAAGTCGTCGTCATGGGTTGGTCGCGTGAAGCTGAATTTCGCTACGGCGAGAATCCGCACCAGTCGGGACTTTGCCTCGTGGATCCCATGGCGAAGGGCGGCGTGGTCCAGGCCAAGCAGCACTGGGGCAAATCGCTTAGCTACAACAACGTCGCCGACGCGGACGCGGCCTACGAGCTTGTCGCCGACATGCCGGCGGGCAGCTGCGCGATCATCAAGCATGGAAACCCTTGCGGGGCCGCGTGTGGCGCGGACCTTGGCGACAGCTATCGCCGCGCAAGGGCGAGCGACCCGATTTCCGCCTTTGGCGGCATCGCCGCCTTTAATCAGCCGATCGACCGTGCCGCCGCCGAGGCGATGACCGAGAAGGGCAACTTCCTTGAAGTCGTGATTGGCCCTGCGTTCAGCCCCGAGGCGCTGGAAATCTTCCAAGGCCGGTCGGGATGGGGCACCGATGTTCGCCTCCTTGAAGCGACCCTGCCGCCCGCCACGAGCTACCCCTGGATTCGGACGCTTCGCGGCGGCGCGATCGCGCAATCGAGCGACGAAGACCCCGCGAACGAGTGGAAGGTCGTCACCGACAAGGCTCCCACCGAGGAAGAGTGGCTTGCGTTGCGGCTGATGTGGGCGGTCATCCCTCACGTCAAGTCGAACGCGATTGTCATCGGCAATCAGAGCCAACTCCTCGGCGTGGGAGCGGGGCAAATGAACCGGGTTCAAAGCGTGCGGCTGGCGATTGAACAAGCAGGCGAGCACGTGAAGGGCGCGGTCCTCGCGAGTGATGCGTTCTTCCCCTTCCCCGATTCGGTCGAGACTGCTGCCGCAGCCGGAATCTCCGCCCTCATTCAGCCGGGAGGCAGCAAGAAGGACGCGGACGTGATCGCGAAAGCCAACGAACTCGGCCTCTCGATGGTCTTTACGGGCACCCGCCATTTCCGACATTAAAATTCACCGTAACCACCCCCAAGGTTGGTCGTAGAATGAATTAGAAGAGGTTGAAACAACCCATGATTAAGCTTCGAATGATTTGGACCGTGGCCGCCCTTGGCGCCCTTTCTTTCAGTGCCATCGCGCAAAGCGGCGGCATGATGGGCAAGGGTAAGGGTGGCGGCAGTGGCTCGGGCGGTGGTTCGCAAAGCGGCGGCGGCTCGCGCGGTGGCGGCGGAAGCCAAGGCAGTGGCCCTGGTCCTCGCTCGCAACAAGGTGGCGGCAACAACAGCGGCCCCGGATCTCGCTCGCAACAAGGCGGCGGTAGTAACAACAGCGGCGACAACGGCAGTGGTAGCCGGTCGAACCGCAACCGCAACAACAATAACAACAACTCCGGCGGACAGAACAACTTTGACCGCGGCCAGCTCCTGAACAAGAAGCCGAGCCAAAGCGGCCGAGTTGAATACAACAGCCAGAACAACGGTTTCACGAGCCGAAACAGCCAAGCGCCTCGATTCAACATCGAGACGATCCCCGGCAATTTCAACCGCAACGACATGCTCAACCGAGTGATTCGACAAGATCGAATCACCTTCGCTTGGCCGGGTTGCAACGGTTGGAATGATTGGCGGGTCGGCTACTGGCAGTACGACCAACGCTGGAACGACAACTTCTTCTGGTACCCGAACTACGTGTTCAACCCGTTCGGCCAGAACTGCGTGATCTCGCCTTGGTACTACTACCCCACCCTCCCCGGCTACATCGGTTGGAACCGGATCAACAACTGGGGTTGCCAGCCCAACGTCTTCGTTGGCGTCACCTACAACTGGAACAACAACGGCTGGAATAACGGTTGGAACTCGGGCTGGAACAACGGCGGTGGTTGGAACAACAACAACGGCGGCGGCTGGAATAACGGCGGCGGCAACTGGGACAACCGCGATCGATGGAATTCGCTTGACGACACCCTCGATGACCTCCAAGCTGGATTCCTTGATGGCGATCGCCGCGCGATTGGCCGGCTGATCCCGCGCCGTGGCTCGGTCAACATCTTCATCGAAGGTCGCTACGGCTACTCGCTCAACACCGAAGACTTCTATGACCTCGTCATGGACAACATCCAGACGACGCGAACGAATCGGTACGAGATCGAGCGCGTGTGGCGAAACAACGACGGTGCCCGAGTGATTGCTCGACACGAGTTCGTTGACCCGAGTGGTCGCCGACAGACCGTTTGGCACAGCTGGGTCTTCGGCCTCGACCGACGCGACCTCGTGGTCCGCGAGTTCTCGGTCGCCAATCGACGCATCAACTAAGCCTCACTCAAGGCTGGAAACACCTGCGGTCGGTCCCCCACTGGGACCGGCCGCAACTTTTTTGCCCCGCCCTCGTCAAAGTAGGTAGCGTGATCACCCCCTTTCTGAGCGCGGTCATCTTAGGCGGCCCTTGGCAGCCCCTCGAAATCTCCATCTATGGGGAGAACCTTGCCGCAGACCTGAACCAGGCTCTGACCAAGGCAAGCCTGCGCCTGCAATCTGACCCCATCGAACGCGGTAAGAGGCAGCCCGGCGGCGTTCTTGATCTCGGTCCCGACCTCGGTGGTGTGCGCGCGACCTTCAGCGTTCCTCGGGCGAACGCCTCGCTGGGCTGGTTTGGCGACGTCAATTTTCGGCTTGCGCCAATGGCGATGAGCCGCGCGACCGCGGAAGTGAAGGACGGGTGCTTTCTCATCAGCGGCCTGTTTGAGGCGAAGGGGATGAAGATCCTCGCCCAGCACACCTCGTTAGGCTCCCTCGAACTCCCGACGGTGGGCATCCAACGGGGAAAGGTCATCCTGAAGATGCGGCCGATGGTCGATCCTAAAGGCCGCCCCACCTATTCGCGCATTGATGTCACCTTCCAGTCCCTCATGAAGAGCTCAGGGCTGAATTTCAGCTTCCGGGGCCGAACCATCGACCTGCTGGACTCGGTTTCGGGCTACCAGGCGGTCTTGGCGAAGGCGGTGGAAGATCGACTAGAAGAATTCCTCAACTCGCGCGGGTGCCGCGAGGCATTCACGTTCGTGCTGAACCGCGCGCTGACGAAGCGGGCGGCCGAGCTCGGCTTCAAGGTCACGAAGATCCGCAACAAGGGCGCCGACTTCTTCGCGACAGTCGAGCGGCTCTAGGCCTATTCCCTTCGCGTTGCCCCGCGAGGTGCAAACACGGCGGCGTTGGCCTCGGGATCAAGCTGGGCGGTGAACTCCTCGACCATTCGCCTTGCGTCGGATTCGAAGTGATAGGAACCCGCGATGTCGCCTTGCCAGATCGACTCGACCACCCACTTTGGAATCGGTAGGTGGACAATGCGCTCCGGGGTTTGAATCCGAATCGGCAGAAGGATTGAACCGCCACCCGGGTTTGGGAAGATGATCTCGACGATGACCGCATCCGGCTCGTAGCGCGTCGTACCGAGCACCGGCTCGCCCTTGGTGCGGCCTTCTCGCAGCACATCGGCGGAGAACGTGCCCTGCGTGGGATCGCCGCCCGTCTTGATTTCTTCGAAGACGGCGAGCTTGGCCTGGGCCGCGAACTGCGTGAGGTTCATCGACTTGAAGGTACCTCGGGTCGCCTTATCTCAAGGAATTGGCGCAAGTTTTTCGGGTTCCTGTCATTTTTGCTTGGCCCTGATTTGGATTGTTCTGGAAAACAGCAAACGTACGGGGGTCGCAAGGCTCCCGACACGGAAGCTGAAGGCATGAGCACGAAGAAGTTCGTGGGAGAACGTGCTCGCCATGGTCAGGAAGACCTGCTGGAAGGGGGTCACCCCCGACAGCTTTGGCAGAAGAGAATCACGGAGGAAACATGTCATTTCGCGTAAACACTAACGTCCAGGCAATCAACGCACTGCAAAATCTCGGTTCGACGAGCAACGAATTCGGAAAGTCGATTTCTCGACTTTCGACCGGTCTTCGCATCAACTCGGCGGCTGACGATCCTGCAGGTCTGATCATTTCGGAGAACTTCCGAGCCCAGATCGGCGGCCTCAACCAGGCTGTGAAGAACTCGCAGGACGCGATCAACTATTCCAAGACCGCTGAAGGCGCTCTCGACGAAGTTAACCGACTTCTCCGAGACGCTCGCGGCCTCGCCGTTGCTTCGGGCAACAGCGGTGCGCTCAGCGCAGACCAGATCCAAGCCAACCAGAACCAGCTGCAGTCGATCGTCGACTCGGTCTCGCGAATTGCGTCGACCACGCAGTTCGGTACGAAGAAGCTTCTCGACGGTTCGTCCGGCGTCCAGTCGTTCGTGACCTCGGGTAGCGCGGTTGCTTCGATCAACATCGGCGGCGCGATCGGTTCGGGTACCGCCGTCAATGCGAACGGTGCGGTCACCATCACGACCACGGCTGCTGCCACTCGAGCTGCTGTCGGTAGCCGAGACTTCGGTGCTGACGACAACGTCGCCGTCGGTGCTGCTCGTGCAGGATCGTTCAACATCAACGGTGTCCGATTCGATGCCTCGGCAACGGATACGGTCGCTACGCTCCGCGACAAGATCAACTCGGCTTCGGCCCAGACCGGCGTCACCGCCGTCACTGACGGCTCGGGCGTCCTGACCTTGACGCAGAACAGCTACGGTTCGAACGCGAAGATCGACTTGACCGACTCGACGGGTGTCCTCCTCTCTTCGGCTGGCTATGCTGGCTCGGCGGGTACCGACGCTACGGCGCAGGTCTCGGTCGGTGGCGGTACTGCGGTGCTCTTCACCGGTGGACTCGGCGGAAACGACGGTCTCACCCTGAGCGACCAGCAGGGCAACAGCATTCGACTCACGCTTGCCGGCAACGGTACGCTGTCGAACGCTACGGTTGGCCAAGTTGTCGTGGGTAGCTCGCAGTTCCAGATCGGTGCAAACTCCGGTCAGACCACGAGCCTCTCGCTCAGCAACTTCTCGTCGGCGAACCTCGGAACCGGCGTGGTGACGGGTAAGAACCTCAGCAACCTGGACGTTACGACGAACCAGGGTGCGACCGATGCCCTCAAGGTCATCGACGCGGCGATCAACCAGGTCACCAAGGCTCGAGGTCAGATCGGTTCGTTCCAGCGCAACGTGCTTGAATCGAACATCCGATCGCTCGGTACCGCGGTCGAGAACCTCTCGGCTAGCGAAAGCTCGATCCGAGACGTGGACGTCGCTCAGGAAATGACGAACTACACGAAGCTCCAGATCCTTCAGCAGGCCGGTCTTTCGGTTCTGCAGCAGGCTAACAGCGCTCCGCAGTCGGTTCTGTCGCTCCTGCGATAAAGACGCCTCCGAGATTAGCTCGAGAACAACTGGACGGGCCTCACTCCAATCGGAGTGGGGCCTTGTTCATTTTGAGGTCGGCTTTGCCTTCGGGCTTGGCGGCCCTTCAAGGCAAGAGGCGATCTTGGCCTGGAGGCTCTTGGCTTGGAGGAGGTTGCCAAGAAGGTGGTTAGCCACGCGCGGTTCGAACTTATGCCGCGCCCCATCAAGGGTTTCGACGACGATCCAGCGGCCGAGAAGGAGCAGCGAGTGGACGTTGGGACGGCTCATGACCCGCTTCACCTCACCGCGCCGAAAGCCTATCTCAATCGTTTCGCCGCGGAAGATCACGGCGTCCTTTTCGAAGCAGAGGTAGCCGACGTCCTCATGAGCATCCAAAAGGCTCTGAAACTTGGGCGAACAATAGCCAAAGAACACGGCGTCGGTGAGGTCCACGCCGTCGGCGGTCAGCTCCCGTCGAAGGTGGCGGCTCATGAACCCGTTTTGCCAAAGGCCGCAGAAGTTCGTCAGGATCCACGCGGCGGCCAACGCGGCGAGGAGCAACACCAGCCCAAGCCCCCAGGTGTTGTTCTGCTTCCACATAACGGTCACCGCAGCGACCACGAGCGGCACATAAACGGCAGCGGGAATGAGGTTTCCCGCCCACTTTCGGCCTGAGTTCCACACCTTTTCTGCCACCTAACGATGTTACACTCCTCTCAGAGGGATGGGACGCACGGGATTGCAAGTCGTCGAAATGGTGCCAGACGGCGAAGCCCTGCGCGAGCTCCTGCACGACTATTGGAGCCAAGCCCCCGGCCTCGTCACGGCCACCGCCGATGCCTCGCTGAGCGCCCTTCGGGCCTTTGCCCCCGAAGAAGGCCTCATCACGCCGCTCGTCACCCTCGCCCGGCAGGCCTTGCAACACGCAGGTCGACTTCCCTATGCCGTCGGTGGGCCCGCCTTTCTCAATTCGGCGGTTGCCGCCCTCGTCGATCGCGACCTCTTCAATGTGCCCGAGTTTCGGGCGGCGGGAGCCTACGTTGGCTTCCACCAGGAGATGCTGAAGGTCCTCCACGAACTCCACCACCTTGGGTTTGACGCCGACCGGCTCGAGGCGGTCAGCGAGCGGCTGGAGTCGCCGACTCGCGAGTGGGTCTCGGAGCTTGGGAAGCTGGATCGCGAGCTTGGCAACGTGCTCCATTCGATGCGGCTGACCCAGGCGCATCGCCTCCTGCGCGCCTGTTTTGACCTCGAACCGGACGAGGTGGAGCTTCCCGACCGACTTTTTGTCCTCACCCACAGCGAGATCAGCCCGCTCCAGATCGACTGGATCAAGTGGGCGAGCCGGTACGTCAAGATCACAACCGTGGCCTATCGGCACCCGGCCGAAGGGACCTTTCGCGCCTTCGAACGCCTCGCCGACCCGACGCTCACCTTCGAGCCGCCTCAGAACCTCGCGGGAACGTTTTTCACCACCGATGTCGTCCGTGGTGACACCGAGGTCGAGGTCGTCGCCTATGCCGACGAGTTCGCCGAGGCCGAATGGACGCTCCGCCGCGCCGCCGAATTCCTCAGCGAAAACTCAGTCCGCGCCGACGAGGTCGTCATCTTTGCCCGGGACCACGAGAAGACGCTGCCCCTCCTGGAGTCCGTTTCCGAGCGGCTCGGGATTCGGATCTCCTCGACCCGCCGCGTGGAGCTGACCCAGCACCCGACCTACCGCATCATTCAGCGCGTCCTCCGGTGGATTTCCGGTGAGCAGCCGCGAAACACCGCCTCCATCCTCCAGGTCTCGCTCTTCAACCCCTCGCGCCGAATTCCCATGGAGTGGCGTGAGGCCTTGGAGCTGATTGAGGAGTCGGATGGCGACCAATGGCTCAACCTTGAAGAATGGGTGGCCGACGAAGAGAAGCCCGCTTGGCTTGCGCCGATCTTGAACTGGCGACGGCACTATTCGCCCCAAACCAACCCGCTCCACACCTGGCTCGGCGCGTTCAAGGACCTGCTCGGACTCCTCGGATCGGCGCGGGATGACGCCTGGCCGGGCCGGGATGCCGCCGCCGTCACCGCCATGATCCGCGCGCTGGGACCAAGCGTCCACATTGCCCATGAGGTCGATCAGGCGAGCTTCTCGCTCAGCGACTTCATAAGGTTTGCCGTCCGTTCGTGGGAGATCGGCGAAGTCAGCTTCTCGACCGGTGACCGCGATGAGATCCGGATTGCCTCGAACGTTGACCAAATCCTTTGCGCGAAGAAGCTCTTTGTCATGGGGATGATCGAGGGCGACTTCCCTCGGCGCAGACACGAGAGCCCCCTCCTGACCCGCGAGGAGATCAAGACCCTTGTCGACCTGGAGGGACTTGGCACGTGGACGCCCAGCTATTCCGAGCTTTCGGCCAAGGAGAGGGAGATTCTGCTCTTCCTGCTCGGATCAAGCCGGTCGATCACGATGAGCTACCCGAGGGTCCACCAAGATTCAAACTCCATCCCCTCGAGCTTCCTCATCGACGTGATTGACTCGCTTGAGATCGTGCCCACCTCGATCAGCCGCAGCCTCATTGCCCCCGAGCTAGAAGACTGCACGAACGCGGCTGACCGCCGACTTCGAGAGGCCCTCGACGGGGCCAAGAAGGACCCGCTGCCCAACGAGTGGCAGGTTGAACATCCGCCCATCGAGGAGCCCATCGAGATCTGGCCCGAAGAGGCGATGGCCGCGCTGCAGTGCAACTTCAAGTTCCAAGCCGGGCGGCTGAGTGTACGTCCGCCAAAGGCCCGAGCCGAGTGGTACGACCTTCGGAAGCTTCCGAGCCAGGTCCAGCTTTTCGGCCACGGCGATCTTGATCAGGCGCGCGGGCAACTTGAGGCGGTTTGGTCCCAGGTGGCGAGCACGGTGAACCGGTCGGCGGCGAAGCGCGTTTTTGACCGCTGGATTCGGACCGAGGCCTACTGTCAACAGCGGCTCCCGCTGACCAATGTTCGGCGCGATGTGCGATTCGGATCGGAAGGAGTGGCCAAAGAGGTCTTCGGCCTGTCGCTCAAGGGCACAATCCCCGTGGTCGGCGAGCTCGGGTTCTACAACACGATCATCCTCACCCAAAGCTCGGCGGTTGAGGAGATTGCGGGCAGCAAGCGTCGCGACAACGAAAGTCTGCGATTTGGGCTGAAGGAAGAGGACGTCCTGGTTTACGGCCTCTATGCCTTCTCCGTCCACCAGTCCGCCAAGGGAATGTGCATCCAGGTCGAGTCGATGGGCGACCGCCGCACGCTGATCTACGTTCCCTCGTATGAGGACATCCGGTTTCCAAGGTCGAACGAGGCGGAAGCCGAAGGGCTGAAGGTCATCGAAGTGAACGATGGACTACCTTATCCGGATTCGGCCCGCGAGTTCGGGCAGGCGGTGAAGACACTCGCCAAGAAGGCGAAAACGATGATTGAAACCCAGGCGATCGCGACGACGCCGGGTGAGCATTGCCGCACATGCCGCTACGGCGAGCTTTGTCGTCGATCGAAGGACTTCGGCGAAGAGGAGGACCTATTCGAGGATGAATAGGCCATCCCTCAGCGCAGAGCAACTCGCGGTGGTCCAGTCGAAGGCGGGCCGGCTTGTCGTACGCGCCTCGGCGGGTTCGGGCAAGACTCGCACCCTCGTCGAGCGGTACGTCAACCTCGTCATCGAGGGCGGCTTTTCGCCCGATAACATCGTCGCGATTACCTTCACCAACAAGGCATCCGCTGAGTTGCGCGAGCGCATTGTCCACGAGCTGCGGGCCCAAAATCGGTACCGCGAGGCCCAATTGGCCGAATCCGGCCCAATCGGGACCACGCACAGCTTCTTCGAGCGATGTTTGCGCGAGAACTCGATCGAGGCGGGCATTGACCCCGCGTTTGAGATCTTTGACGGTTCCGAGGACCGTCAAATGCTGCTCGATATCATCCGAAACGACATCGAAACGGCCGACCTAACGGACGAGAATATTAGCCTTCTTATCCAAACCTTGCTCGGCAAACCCTCGTGGCGGGGCGGCGGTCAACCCACCTTCGTGCTCGAGCAACCGATGGAAAAGATCATCGGCAGCTTCCGCGGGACCGGCTGGTCGCCGGGCGAATTGGAGGAGCGGTACGGCACCGTCGAAAGCACCCTTCGCACGTGGCAAAAGATCTACTGCTCGACCCACGGCCTCGACGAGGGCTTCCTCTCCGAGCCGGAGAGCTTCGTGCGGCGACTCAACGCCGAACCCGGCCTCCTGAAGAGCAAGATTCACCTTCAAAAGAAGGACGCCGACGACGATTCGATCCGCGCCGCGCAGTTCACGGTTGGCCTGATAAAGCTCAGCCTGCAGGCCTGGACCACCTTTGAGAGCGCGATCCGGCGGCGCGGTGGACTCGATTTCAACGCGATTGAGCTTGAAATGAGGCGGATGCTGCGCACCCAGCCCCGAGTTGCCAAGCGGCTCCAGGCGAAATACAAGGTGCTCATGATGGACGAGTGCCAGGACGTGAGCCCGCTCCAGCGCGAAACGCTCGCCCTCATCGGCTTTGAGCAGGAGGTCTTTGTCGGCGACGTGAAACAGTCGATCTACAGCTTCCGGCTCGCCGACCCCGAGGGCTTTGAGCGGCTCGCGAATGAATCTGAGACGCTCGAACTCAGCCGGAACTACCGATCCTCGGATGCGATTCTCAGGCTCGTCGACACCGTCTTTGAGGAGGCGATGACGTCGTACTCGCCGATGCTCCCGAAGCCCGAGTTTGACCTCGATGCGGAGCCGGAGGCGGTGACCCCGGAGGGTGTTGAGCGCTGGAACCTCGAGGCTTCGAACCCGCTCGCGATCGCGGACGCGATCATTAAGTACCTGAACGACGCGGAGGTTTGGGGCGAAGACACCCCCCAGGTGACCGTGCTCGTGGAGAAATCCGTCGTCGGTCAGATGCTCATGAGTGCCCTTCGCCAGCGAGGGATCGAGGCCGAGTATCGGGGCGACTCAGCACGGTTCTACACCAAGCTCGAGGTGCGCGATGTCGCCAATGCGCTGCGTGCAGTGGCTAATCCCACGAATGACTACGCTCTCCTCGCACTGTTGCGGTGTTGCTTTGTGGGCGTTTCGCTAGACACTCTCTTTGATCTTGGTCGCCTCGGCTACATTTGGGACCATCTCGCAAACTACTCACCGGCAGTTGAAGAAGATCGTGCCATTCTCGATCAGTTTCTGGCCTGGTTCAAGCCCTTGACCGCTCAGGCCGACCGCTTGAACGCCTGGGAGATCATTTCCAAGCTCTACGCCACCTCCCCATTCCTGCCGGAATTGGCCCAGCGCCGCCGCGGGGTCCAGATGCTCGCCAACGCACGAAAGCTCCTCACGCTCGCGATCGAGTTTGCCGACGAGGGGCCGGGCGAGTTCGCTGACCGGATTGAAAAGATTCGCGAGCTCCAACACAAGGAAGGGGAGGCAGCAATCGGAGATGGCCACCTCGCGACGGTCGAGATCATGACCGCCCACAGCTCGAAGGGCCTTGAGTTCGATAACGTCATCGTCGCCACCCTCGGCCGGGTTCCTCGTCGAAAGGAGAACCTCGAGACCAGCCTCGGTGAAGGACTGATTTCCTTCGATTGCGCGCCGGACGGCGAAAACCTCTTCCACCGCATGACCCTCAACAAGCGGAAAGAGAAGGATGCCGAAGAGAATCTGCGCCTTGCCTATGTCGCGATGACCCGCGCCAA
This sequence comes from Armatimonadota bacterium, assembly GCA_018268355.1. Taxonomy (GTDB): domain Bacteria; phylum Armatimonadota; class Fimbriimonadia; order Fimbriimonadales; family Fimbriimonadaceae; genus JAFDWR01. Next base: position 180,653 of record JAFDWR010000003.1, read on the forward strand.
GAAGCGGCTCATCCTGCTTTGCTCGCCGAAGATGCGCGCCCCAACGGCGGGAAGTGTGGTGATGAGCGTCCTGCGCGAGCGGACCGACCTCATCAGCGAGCGTGAATTCACGCCTGGACTGACCGCCGATCAGGATCGGTAGACTGTTCGCGCATGAGAACCGTTCTTGCAACGTGGCGAGAGCCTGGACAAACTGCCATGTCGGCCACCACGGCCGCCGGTCAACGAGGACTTGGCCTTCTTGACACCTTGATTGAGGGCCTCGCGGCCTGTGAGGAGGATCCTTCCCTCATCCTTGTTGGTCGAGGCTCGATTCCGAACGCCGATGGCGAGATTGAACTCGACGCATCGCTGATGGATGGGTCCGACCTTTCGGCGGGCGCGGTTTGCGCGGTGCGCAACATCTGTCCCGTTATCCGCTTGGCGAACCTCGTTCGCGTCAAGACGCCGCATTTGATGCTCGCGGGCGATCAAGCCGTACGGTTTGCCCTTGAGAACGGCTTCGAGAAGCGTTCACTCATGACCGAGGAGATTGTTCGCAAGTACGATGCATGGAGAGATCACCGCGAGACCGAGTTCACTCACATCGAGCACGCGGTCCCGCACCATGGTGATACCGTCACCATGCTTGGTTGCGAGTCGGGGCGAGTGGCCGCGGCGAGCTCGACCAGTGGTTGGCCTTGGAAGCGCCCGGGGCGCGTCGGCGACTCGCCGATCATCGGCGCTGGGATCTATGCCGACAACGAGGCGGGCTGTGCAGGAGCGACGGGCGCGGGCGAAGAGCTTTGGCGCGGGGTGGCTTCTTTCCGAGCCGTTGAGGCGATGCGGCGGGGTCTCTCACCGCAGGACGCCTGCGACTTTGTCATCAACGAGATGCTTCGGCGTCAGCCGGGCGCGGCTAAATATCCTTGTGTCGTCTTTGCGATGAATACAGAAGGCGAGTACGGCGCCGCGGTCACGCGCGATCCTTTCGAGCTTTGGGTCTGGAAGGACGGCGAGATCGACATGAAGGTCTTTGCACCCAAACTAAACCCATGAGCCTCTCGAATGCTCAGGAGGCGCTTCTTTCGCGTATCGAGACGGTTCTAGATCAGTCCGAGATCGCCTCGTTGACATCGAGATTGATCGCCACTGAGCTAAGGGTGCCTCCGCAGGCGGTCGAAGAGATCTCCGAGCTTGGGGTGATTGCCCTTCGACTCTTTCCGATTGACACTCAACGCCTGCTTTCCAAGGGCCAGGTAGGCCGACTCTTGGCCAAGCTGACCGAGGCGAACGAGCCCTTCGGAACCGCCGAGGCCCGCGACATCTGGCAACTGACCCGGAGCATCACGATCGCCGCGCTCACCGCGATGGATCAGCTGGGGTGGATCAGCGGTCCCATCGGCGCGCGAACGATCACGGAAGCCGGGCGAGAATGGCTTGCGCAATCGTCTCCGACCGAATGAAGACGGTCTCGACCGTTCCATAGCCTTCGGCGAGGAGCCTTGCCGCGAGTTCCTGGCCTTCTTCTGCGCTTAGCTCGAGCCCACCTTCAACCTGACGGACCTTCACGCGAAACGGCTTGACGATCGATTCGACTGGCCCAACCTTGCCTGCCTTGACGATGATCTCGCTCACCACGCGATCCGTCAAGAGATCGATGGGTTCGCCGACGAAGATCGGCATCTTTTGATCCAAGAGAATCATTGCATCGCACAGAGCGGCTAATTCGAGACGATTGCAGGCAATAGCAGTCGTGAGACCTGTTCGTTTTCGCTCGAGAAGCAATCGTTCGAGGCCTGTAAAAGTCCACGGATCGAGGCTATCAACGAGAGAATCGATCGCGAGAACCATCGGCTTCATCGCAATCGCCTCCGCGAGGACAAGCGCGGCGGCCTGGGAATCGGAGAGCTGCCCCACCGACTTCGCGCGGCTGTCCCACAGCCTCAGCTCGGTGAGCACCTTGGTCGCCGCATTGGTTTCCGCTTGTCGAAGAACCTGTTGAACCTTGATCCGCCGCGAGAGCTCGCGCGGGCCGACATAAGTGACCGGCCGCTCGGTCGCCACCAACCCACGCGGCGGCGCTTCCCGACCCGCAATCGCGGCCAAAAGCTGGCTCTTCCCCGACGCGGCAGGGCCGAAGAGCCCGAGCATCTGGCCCGGGCGAAGATGGACGGTTGCCGTGCTGCCCTGTTTTGCAAGAGCGACATGCTCAAGGGTTAGCATCGGCAGCGCTCCTTAGAATTGAGTGAAGGCCTTCGGCGAATGGGTGAGGATCTCGATGCCGTCGGAGGTGACAACCACGTCGTCTTCGATTCGGCAACCGGTCAAGCCCGGGACATAGATGCCGGGTTCGACGGTCCAAATCTGGCCGACCGCGAGGGTGTCCGTCGACGAAGGGCCGAGGCGGCCGCCGTCGTGCACCACGCGTCCGAGTCCGTGACCGAGTCCATGGCCGAAGTACTTCGCATCTTCGCCCATCGCGTTGCGGGCCGCCTTGTCGACGGTGGCGGCCGAAACTCCGGGCTTCATCACCGCGAGGGCGGCTTCTTGGGCGGCGAGGACCTTATCGTAGATCTCGCGAACGCGCGGCGTGACCTCGCCGATCGCGACGGTTCGGGTGAGGTCGGAGCAATAGCCGTCGAGGTTCGCCCCGAAGTCCATCGTCACGAGGTCGCCAGCCTGCAGCTTTCGCTCGCTCGGCTTGCCGTGGGGGAGGGCCGCTCGCTCGCCGGCGACCACGATCGGCTCGAAGGCGAGCTTGGCGCCTTGGCGGCGGAAGAAGAACTCGATCTCGAGTCCAAGGTCGTACTCGCTCACGCCCGGCTGGACGAGGCGGCAGACATGGTCGAAGCAAGCATCGGCGAGCTTGCAGGCCCGGCGCGTGGTCTCGATTTCTGCTTCCGACTTCACCATTCGGAGAGGGCCGAACAGGTCGGGAGCCGGTTGAACCTTGTGATTAGGGAATTTCTCAACGAGTTTTTGATATTGCGCGTACGACGTATGGACGGCCTCGAAGCCGAATGCGGTGATCTCGTTTGCGTCGAGACAGTCCGCGATCTCGTCGTTCATCGTCTTCGGCGTTGCAAAGATGTGAACGGAGAACGGAGCCTTCACCTCGTCCCTGGCTTGGACATCGTAGCGGGCATCGGTGATGAAACTCGCCTTGCTCGGGGTGACAATCACCGCTCCGCTCGAGCCGGTAAAGCCGGTCAGCCACCGCACGTTCTCGATCTCGGAGACCAAGAGCGCGGGGATGTCGCACTCAACCAGGCTGTTTTGAATTCGCTTAAGATTCTCCATTTACACAACTTCCTTCTGGAACCGGACGAGGGCCATCATGGCCAAAACATAGCCGTAACCGCCGAATCCGGCGATTTGGCCCAAAGCGACGGGAGCGATCACCGAGTGTCGGCGGAACTCCTCACGCGCGTGAACATTGCTGAGGTGAACTTCGATCATCGGGAGTCGCACGCTGACGAGCGCATCGCGCAACGAAATCGAGTAGTGGGTTAGCCCGCCGGGGTTGATGATGATTCCGTCGGCCCAGCGGCGATGCTCTTGAATCGTGTCGATCAGGACGCCTTCGTGGTTGGATTGAAGGATGCGCGCCTCGACGCCAAGCTTGGCCGCCTCGCTCTGGATCAACTCATCGATTTCTTCGAGCGGCTGCTTGCCATAGATGTCGGGCTCTCGAAAGCCGGTGAGATTCAAGTTCGGTCCGTGGAGGACAAGGATGCGGTTGCTTTCTGCGCTCAAGAGTTCAGCTCCGGAATTTCTGAGATCGGTCGTCCCGATTCAGGCAAGAGGTGGGGGATGCCATCGACGATGGGAAACGCGATTTCGCACGAACGGCAAACGAGGTAGTTGCCGACCTTTTCAAAGGGCGGCCGACTCGGATCGAACGGACAACCGAGCATCGAAAGAAGGTTCTCGTCAAAGTTCATCTCGTTCGGTCGTATGCCTCCCTGGTTTTGCGCGCCGTGGCCTCCCAGGTGAAGCTTTTCTCGCGGTTTTCACCTTCGTCGAGGAGTGTTTGCAGTTTACTTTGATTCTCGAGGGTGCTTTGGATCTCGGCTGCCCAGCGGGCGGCATCGAAATGGTCGAAAAGCAAGGCACCATTGCCAGCGACCTCGGGGATGGCCCCTCGGTTCGAAGCGGCGACAAGGGTTCGGGTTCGGAATCCTTCGAGGATGGGGAGTCCGAACCCCTCGTGCAAGCTGGGAAAGAGGAGGACGTCGGCGCGGGCATAGACTCCCGACATGGCGTCGTTCGGCAGGTAGCCCAGGACCTCGGCATTGGGCAGGCCAACCGATCGCTTACCCGTGATGAGAAGTCGGCATTGGACTTTCTCGGAAAGCTTTTCGAACACCTCGATAGCGAAGGCTTGGTTCTTTCTTGACCAATTGCTGCCTTGGACCAGAACGGTGACTACCTTTGACTGGATTGATGCGTCTCGGGGTTGCTTCTGGATCCAATCCGGGCAGGCGAGTGGAGTCGCGACCACTTTGCCCCTCACAGCGGACAAGTGCGTCTCGATCTCCCTCTTCGAGGTCTCCGATACGGTCAAGATTGTCCCCGCCCGGCGGGCGGACGCGCCCACGCCGAGCCTGAGCAAGACTCGATCTCTCGGCCGGAACCACTCGGGGCCAATGAAGAACGATACGTCGTGGATCGTGGTCAGGCTCCCCCGCGGAGCAAGCGGCGAAAGCGAATACTGGGTGTGGATTGCGCGGCAACCGGCCTTCCTCGCCGCCAAGGGGAACGTCACCATGCTCCACCAACGAGAAGAGCCGCCCGGAATGACTCGCCAGGCGCTTTCGGGGACCTCGGGATAGTTTTCCGCCGGATTTGCGTTGGAAAAGAGGAGAAGGTCCTCGCCGAGACCCAAGCGGAAGAGCGTGCGAACAAGCGAAGTCCAATAGGTACTGTCACCGGTATTGGTTCCTCCGACCAGTCGCGCATCAATTCCGATCATTTCTTTCTTCACGATGAACCATTTGGCGAGAACCTTGCACACAATAGAACATCGCGCTCGCTAAGCGAGTCTACGGAGTAGCAATCATCATGAAAACTCGAAAACCCCCGATTGTCCTCGGTGCCATCGCGGTGGTACTGATTGGTGGCGTCGCTATCAATAACATGATGGCCCTCAAGGCCTCGAACCCGAACCCAGAGGAAGCCGCCCCCCAGCTGGACAGCAAGAACATGACTACCCCTTCGCGTGAGGGTGATGCCAAGGAAGAGATGAAGCGCCGGATGGAGAACGCCAAGAAGGCAGGAAAGCCCGATAAGGCGAAGATGGTGTCCGAGGGTGGCGGCGCGGATACTGGCCCCACGATCATGGTTCCTAAGGATGCGGACTACAAGCCGGTGCCGAACGACTCTTCGCCGAGCACCCAGTGGTACACCAAGGGCAATCGCCTGAATCCAGGCTCTAAGTAGTCTGACCAAAGACTGGCTGACCGTCGGCGTCATAGCCGATTCGCAGGCCTTTTCCGTAGCGCGCTCGCAAAGAGTCCTCGGAAAAGGCCTTAATTTTGTCTCCGAGTGGCTCCACGCGCTGCTCGCCGACCCACCAGAACTCGTCGCCGATGAGGTGCGCCAAGTTGAGGTCGTGGGTGCAAAGGATCACGCCCTTCCCTTCCTTGGATAGGTCCTGGATCAACTCGACCAGGAGCGACTGGTGCTGCTGATCGAGGTGAGTCGTCGGCTCATCAAGCAGGAAGTAGTCTGGGTTTTGAACCAGGAGCCGGGCGAGGTTGGCCCGCTGGCGCTCGCCGCCGCTGACTTGCGTGATCGCGCTTTCGGCGATGGATTCAATCTGGAGCCGCGCGATCGCTCGGTCGACCGCCTCGTTGGTTGAAGCCGCTTGTTTGTGGCCGATCATCCTTGCCATCTCGCCCATCTCGACAATCTCGCGCACTGAGAAGTCGAACGGGAAGTCCTCGACCTGCGGGGCAAGCGCTACCTTCTGGGATCGGGCATGCATCGGCAGTGCAGATAAGGGCTTGCCTTCGAGTTCCACAGAGCCCTCTTGAGGTTCGAGCAGACCGGCGAGAGCGAGGAGCAAGGTGGTCTTTCCTGCGCCATTAGGGCCGAGAACGGCCGAAACCTTGGACTTTCTCGCGGCGAAGTTGACATCCGATAGCACAAGACTTCGGCCTCTCTGGATGCTCACTCCCTTTGCCTCAAGCATGATCAGAAGACCTCGTTCTCAGAGACAAATCCCTCGTTAAAGATTCGGACCATCTCGGCATACACGCCGTTCTTCTCGAGCAAGTCTCGATGGGATCCTTCCTCGACGACGCTGCCCGCCCGTAGAACGAGGATCCGGTCTGCCCGCGCGGCGGTGGTGAGACGGTGAGCGATCAGGAGCGTCGTTCTCCCCGCCATGGATTCATAGAGAGCCTCGGTGACGTGTTGCTCGCTCTTGGCATCGAGGGCGCTCGTCGCCTCGTCGAGCACGAGCAGCTTCGGATCGCGGACCAACGCACGGGCAATCGCGAGCCGTTGCATCTGCCCACCGCTCAGCCGGACGCCCCTCTCGCCGAGTAATGGCACATCTCGACCGTCAAACTCGTCGACGAATTCGCTCGCGTGGGCCTGCTCAAGCGCGCGACGGACGGTCTCTTCCGAGGCGGCCGGTGCGCCAAGCTTGATGTTCTCAATCACGTCGCCGCTGAAGAGGAACGTGTGTTGGGGGACGATTGCCATCTGACCGCGAACCCACTCCGGATCGAGCTCAAGGATGTCGACCCCATCGAGGGTGATCCGTCCCGCGCTGGGGTCATAGAAGCGGAAGACGAGGTCGGCGATCGTCGACTTGCCGGAGCCACTCTTTCCGACCAGCGCGAGCGAGGTGCCGGGCGGGACCCTGAACGAAACATCGCGCAGCGCAACGGTTCCGTCGGGATAAGTGAAGGAGACATGCTCGAAGACCAGCTCGCCTTTGAAGGCGGGTAAGGTCCTCGTCCCCGCCGCCAAGGGTGCAGGCTCCTGATACTCCAGGATTTCGTCGTAGATCCTCGTCGTGGCGGCTTGGACCATGGCGAGAGTATTTGAAACACTACCGATTGCCTTGAATCCACTATTGATGCCATCCATTCCAAAGGCGAGACCGGCAAATTTTGGAACGTTGAGCTGACCTCGCAAGGCGAGATAACCAGCCACGATGAACAATCCAGCCAAGGCGACCGCTCCGAGGAGCTCGACTAGCGGTTTGAGGCTACTCACGACCTTGGCCGCGCGCTCCTGGCTCGCGAGCGTTGCATTCACCTCGGCGTCGTACTTCGAGATCACGTTTCGCTCAGCACCAAACGCCTTGATGACGCGGTGCCCTTGGAGCATCTCCTGCGTGGTCCCGCTGAGGTCGGCGAGGTCGGACTGAACCTTCGCCTGGGCAGCTTTCATCTTCTTCGCGTTCCGCTGGACGACGATCACGAGCAGGGGAATGATCGCAAAGGCGGCGAGGGAGAGCTGCGGCTGGATGACGAGGATGATGATGAACGAGCCAAGCGCCTTGATCGGCCCCTCAATGCTGTCGCGAAGCACGTTCACCGCGGTCTGGTAGATGACAACATCGTTGGTCAGCGCGCTCTGGACCGATCCCGTCCGTCGCTCACTAAAGTAGGACACCGGCATCGAAAGCAGCTTGCTCATGAGCCGACTGCGAAGATCGGCCGTGAGCCGGTTGGCGGCGACGTTCAAGTAGAACGAAGCGCCGCGAGTGAACCAATATCGAATCGCGAAGAGGACGACGACGGCGCCGCTGACCCAATACAGGTTGGTCAGATTGCCCTTGTCGCGCAGCTGATCGGCTTCCTGGATCGCTCGGGTGGCGAGCTCGATGATCTTCGGCAGCACCGCTGCCATCAATCCGGTCAGCGCGGCGCAAATTAGCCCGAGGCGAATCGTTGCCCAATGCCGCCTTAGGTCGGCAGCGACCCTAGGATCGAACTTGGGCAAGATTCGCATGGCCTAAAAGTCGGCCGAGCCCGGCGTGCGATGGAAGGGGATGACGTCGCGGATGTTCTTCATTCCGGTGAGATACATCAAGAGACGCTCAAAACCGAGTCCAAATCCCGCGTGGGGCACCGAGCCATAGCGGCGCAGGTCCATGTACCACCAGTACGGTTCGGCGGGGAGGCCTGCCTCCTTGATGCGGGCTTCCAGGACGTCGTAGCGCTCTTCGCGCTGGGATCCGCCGATGATCTCGCCGATCCGGGGCGCGAGAACGTCCATGGCGCGAACGGTCTTGCCGTCCTCGTTGAGCCGCATGTAGAACGCCTTGATCTCCTTCGGATAGTCGGTGAGGATGACGGGGCGTCCCACCTTCTTCTCGGTGATCCAGCGCTCGTGTTCGCTCTGGAGGTCGGCACCCCAGAACACGGGAAACTCGAAACTCTCGCCGCTCGATTCGAGCAGCTTGATCGCCTCGGTGTAGGTCATCCTTTCGAAACCGGCGGAGGAAACATGGTTGAGCGTCTGGAGAAGCTCGGGCTCGATTCGCTGGTTAAAGAAGGCGAGATCGTCGGCACAGTTCTCAAGAACGTCGGCAATGACTTCCTTAAGGAACTCCTCGGCCAAGTTCATGTCGCCCTCGAGCGAACAAAAGGCCATCTCGGGCTCGATCATCCAGAATTCCGCAAGGTGGCGGCTGGTGGAGCTGTTTTCCGCTCGGAAGGTGGGGCCAAAGGTGTAAACGTTGGTAAGGCCGAGGGCGAGGGTTTCGGCTTCCAGCTGGCCAGAAACCGTCAGATAGGCCGGCTTACCAAAGAAGTCGGTCGCGGCATCGCGGTCGGAAAGCTTGTACTGCCCGTCGTGGTCGGCGGTGAGGTTGGTCGAGACCGCGAACATCGCGCCCGCACCCTCACAGTCGCTCGCGGTGATGATCGGAGTCTGGATGTAAGCAAATCGTCGATCCTGGAAGAACTTGTGGATCGCATAGGCGGCGCGGTTCCGAACCCGAAAAACGGCGCCGAACGTGTTGCCTCGAACCCGAAGGTGGGCAATCTCGCGCAGGAACTCCCACGAGGCGCCCTTCTTTTGCATCGGGTAGGTCGCGGGGTCGGCGGGGCCGATGAGCTCGCCTTCGGTGGCAAGGAGCTCGACCGCTTGTCCGGTGCCCGGCGAAGCCACGAGTTCGCCCTTCATCCGAACTGAAGCGCCGGTCGTCATCGCCTTGAGGGTGTCGGCGGGGATGACGTTCTCGTTCACGACGACCTGGAGATCGGCAAAACACGAGCCGTCGTTCACTTGAACGAAGGAGATGCCCTTGCTGTCGCGGCGGGTCTTCACCCAGCCAAACGCCTCGACCGACGTCCCGACGGGCAGGCTCATGAGGTCGCGAATGCTCTGACGACGATAGTCCACGCCGTCAGTTTACCGGTCTGACCTAGGGCCGCTCGAGATGAACGACGTTACTGCCCTTCTCTTCGCCATCCGAGGTGATGTTGTACACCCGGAAGAGGGCGACGGAGCCGGGGGTCGCGAGTCCGTAGTCGGTGATAACGGAAAGGACGCCCTTGAGGACCGATCCAACCACTTGCTCCTCGGTCTCCTTGTACTTGGGACCGGGATGGTAGCGAACTTCGAATCGCTCGTGATTTTCGGGCGGAGCGGCAGTCCAGCTGAGCACGGCTGCGCCTCGCATCGGATCCCAATCGGCCGTCATTTGAACGGCGGCGACGTCCACCGCGCCGGTCGGGGCCACCGCAGGAAGTGAATCGAGCAGGGCGTGACCCGTGGGCAGGTAGGCCACGGCGGCCTGTCGGTACTGGCGAAGCCGGGTCGCCACGTTCTTCATGAGGTCAATGCGCTTCTTTCGAGCTCGGGCCGCTTCTTCGACCGCCGCCGTGTAGGTCACGTAGGTGGCTTTCAGTGCGGAAAGGTCGGCGTGCGCCTGCTCGAGCGTGTATCCGCCCGCGAGCTTCATCGGCGGGGTGTAGCCCTGAATACCGGTTTCTTGGTTCAACATCTCCCAGGTCGCGACCATGACGTCGAACGACTGCATCTGCAGCTTCTCGCTCGCGGTGAAGGTCGGGAGAGTGGGCGAGAGCTTTCGGTACTTCGAGGTCGGCATCTTGGCCGCGATCATCGCCCTAAACTGCTTCACGCGCTCTCGGAGCTGGACGAGGAGCGCATCCTTGTCCTTGAGCGTTTCCATTCGCTTCTCGTCGCGAGTCTGAACGTCGGCGATGGCGGTCGCCAACTCTTGCCGCATGGCATCGAGGTCTTGGATTCCGAATCCACCCGCAAGGGTCACTCGTTCGCCGACCGCGATGTTCATCGTGTTCCAGTGATTGAGGAACTCCTTGATGGCAGGAATATAGGTTCCGACTCCAGAGAGAGGCATTGTTTTTCGTTCGCTCCTTTTCGCTCAGACGGTCAAGATTCTCGGAAGAATTCTCCGCGTCTGAAGAGTGATGCAGATTGAAACAATATCATCTTCACTCGGCCAAGAACAAGTCATCTCGGGCGAAATGTGAACGCTTTTGGATCACGATCCTGGACTTTAGCGGCTTGGACCTGTCCTGGCCCCCTTGAAAACCCGAAAACGGGGTGGGCTGTAACGTTTCCTGCGCCAGAGATCGTCTACACTGAAAATCGTTGATTGGTTCGCCATGAAAAACACCACTGATATCATCGTTTTGGTCGTCGCGTTTGTGATCGCGCTGATCGTTAGTCTCGTCGGCTTCTTCACCAAGCCAGAACCGGCCGCAGTGGCTGCACCCGCGCCGATTGACACCAAGCTTCCTGCATTGCCGGCAAGCGATGTCGTGATGGCTGACGCCCTTCCCGGTGGCTCGAACAACGCTCCGGGTGCCGGTGGACAGCCGGGTGGCGGTTCGACTCAGCCGGGCGCCGGAGCTTCCGCCGTCGGAACCAGCAACGGCCCGACCAGCGTCGGTGTTCGCCAAGTTGGAATGGGTCGCTAAGACTCCCCTCAATTCGAGTAGACTGTCGGTTCGCCCTTCTTTAGGAGAACCGACTTTCTTATGCCTGCACCACCTGTCCTCAACGTGGGCTTTTACAACTATGTCCTGACCGACAAAGTGGTTGCCCTCGTGAGCAGTGAGTCCGCTCCGATGCGCAGGCTGATCCAGAACTTACGCAAGACCGCCGACCTGATCGATGCGACCCAAGGGCGCAAGACCAAGTCGGTCATCTTTACGACGTCGAGCACGATCATCCTCTCCGCGATCTCCCAAGAAACTCTGGCCAAGCGATTGATGTCGGGCGAGGTAAGCGTCGATGAGCTCTAATCCGAATTCCTTCGTCAGCCGATTCATGCACCGCTTTACGCGGGACATTGGGATCGATCTAGGCACCGCCAACACTCTTGTCCACGTCGGTGGACGCGGCGTCGTCCTTCGCGAACCCAGCGTCGTCGCGATCAACAAGGAGGACGGCAAGCCGATCGCGGTCGGCGAAGAGGCCAAGCGAATGCTCGGCCGAACTCCCGCTTACATCGTCGCAACCCGGCCGCTGAAGGACGGCGTCATTGCCGACTACGAGCAGACCGAAAAGATGCTCGAGCACTTCATCAGCAAGGTGAGCTCGAAGTACACCTTCCGCCGCTCGGTCGTGGTCGGAATTCCCTCCGGCGTCACCGAAGTCGAGCGACTTGCGGTCACCCAGGCGAGCAAGAAGGCGGGCGCGACCCATGCTTATGTCATCGAGGAACCGATGGCGGCTGCCTTTGGCGCCGGTCTTCCCGTCGACGAGCCAAGTGGCTCGATGATTGTCGATATCGGCGGCGGGACGACTGAGGTCGCGGTGATCTCGCTCGGCGGCATCGTCCATTCGCGGTCCATCCGCGTCGCGGGCGACGAGTTGGACGAAGCGATTTCGGCCTATGTCCGCCGCGCCTACAACCTGTACATCGGTGATCGAACCGCAGAGCAGGCCAAGATCGAGATCGGCAGCGCCTACCGCCTTGAGCAAGAGCTTGAGATGACGGTCAAGGGTCGCGACCTTGTCACCGGACTTCCGCGTAGCGCGGTCATCTCGTCGGAAGAGATCCGAAACGCGATCCAAGAACCGCTCAACGCGATCGTCGAAGCGGTGAAGCTGACGCTCGAAGCCACTCCGCCCGAACTCGCTGCCGACGCGATGGACCACGGCATTGTTCTCGCCGGTGGTGGTGCGCTTCTTCGCGGACTCGACCGCCTGATCTCGAAAGAGACCCAGATGCCGGTGCACATTGCCCCCGATCCACTCACCTGCGTGGTGAAGGGCACCGGAATCGTCGTGGAGGCGATGCACGAGAACCCGTTGATCCGGAAGATGCTTGAAAAGGCGACGAATGTGTGATGTCTGGTCGGCGCGACACCCTGTTCCTGGTTCTCTTCCTTGCCGCAGGGTTCGGCCTCGGTCGGCTTCAGACCAACGCTCGTAACGCGGGCAAAATCGACCCTTTCAGCAACGTCGTCGGACGCCTGATCTATCCGGCAAGCCACCTGATTCAATCGGCCCTCGATTCCGCGGGTTCAACCGTGGCGAGCATCATCGAGGGTCCTCGACTTCGCCGGGAGCTCGCCGAACTTCGCTCGCTGAAGGCAGCTTGGGCGACTTACTCCGAGCGGGTCGACGACCTGCAAACCCAGATTGAGAACCTCCGCGCGCTGAACGGCCTTGGTCGGCGGCCCGGCATGGGCCGAGTCCCCGCTGACGTCATCGGCTACATCGCCCGGGAAGGGCGAATCACGCTGAGCGTGGGCAAAGACAAGGGCGTTGAGCCGGGCCAAGCGGTTATCTCCGCAAGCGGCATTGTCGCCGTGATCAGCGTGGTCGGACCAACCACAAGCCAGGCGACGCTCATCACTCAGCCGAAGATGCAGATCGGAGCGAAGCTCCGGAAGTTTCCCACCAGCGCGGGCCTCGTCGAAGGGGCGGGCAACGTCCTTCGATTCCAAGTCAACGACACCAAGCTCGAAATCCCCCCCGGCGAAATCCTCGTCACTTCCGGGCTCAGCGAGAAGATCCCCGAAGGCCTAATCATCGGCAGAACCTTCAACCCCGAGCGGATTGAGGAATACGGGATCACGCGCATGAGCATCTTCCCCGCGGGCAACCTCGGCAACTTGAAAGAGGTCCTCGTTCTGAAGTGAGGGGCTTCCGCGTCTTCCTGATCGCGTTCATCGGCGCCTGGCTGGGGCTCATTCTCAACGCGTCCCTTGCCCCGCGCATCGCCGTCGTCGGCATCCAGCCCGACTTCTGCCTGGTCCTCACCGGCCTGCTCAGCGTCACCGCCACCCGAATCCTCACGACCTCGACCAGCTTTGCCTGTGCGGTGGGAATGGGAGTGCTCGCGGGCGTGAACATGTTCCAGCTCGTCATCACGAGGGTCCTCGCCGCATTCCTGGGTTCGTCGGTCTCCGCTTCCCTTTCCGCTGAACCTTCACCCTTTAGCGTTGCCGTCTTTACGGCAGGTCAAACGATCTTTTGCCAAACGGTTTACTTCTTCATCGCTCCCTCCGGCGGTTTTGGAAGGTTCTTAGGGGATACAATTGGAGGCGCAGCGTTCAACGGCTTGCTCGTCCTGCCGCTTTTTGCGTTGCTAAGAAAAATCTTGGTCCCCGCTCGGTTCTGAGTCGAGGACAAGGGTTCACCGATGAGCCAACACGTAGACGTCTTCCAAATGGCACGCGAACAGCTCGCGACCGCCGCCCACTATCTCGACCTTGATCCCGGGCTGCATAAGGTCCTTGCCAGCCCGATGCGACAGTTGGTCGTCAACTTCCCCGTTGTTCTCGACAGCGGCGAAGTGACGGTCTTTGAAGGCTATCGAGTCCAGCACAACTCGAGCCGCGGTCCGACGAAGGGTGGCATTCGCTATCACCCGGACGTCGACCTCCAGGAAACCACCGCTCTCGCGATGTGGATGACCTGGAAGTGTGCGGTTGTGAACATTCCCTATGGTGGAGCGAAGGGTTCGGTCAAGGTCGACACGAAGCAGCTCAGCCAGCGCGAACTTGAAAAGCTGACCCGACGATTCATCTCCGATATCTCGATGGTCGTTGGCGAGCGAAGCGACATCCCCGCTCCGGACATCGGCACTAACCCCCAGGTCATGGCCTGGATCATGGACACGGTTTCGATGCAGAAGGGCTACACCGTCCCGGGATGCGTCACCGGTAAGCCGATTGACCTCGGTGGTTCGCAAGGTCGCGTCGAGGCCACGGGCCGAGGCGTGGTCACCGCGATGGAAGAGGCCGCCAAGACGATCAACATGAACCTGAACGGCGCAAAGATCGTCGTCCAGGGCTTTGGAAACGTCGGTTCGGTCGCCGCATGGCTGGCCGAGCAGGGTGGTGCGACCATCGTTGGCGTCAGCGACGCCGTCGGTGGCATCTACAACCCGAAGGGCCTCCCGATTGACGAGCTCTATCACCGCTACAGCGGACGAGACGGCGGCATTCGCGAATTCAAGGATGCGGAGCAGATTTCCAACTCCGATCTCCTTGAGCTCGACTGCGACGTCCTCATCCCGGCCGCCATCGCCGCCCAGATCACGAAGGACAACGCCGACAAGATCAAGGCGAAGCTCGTCGTGGAAGGCGCGAACGGCCCCTGCACCCCCGAAGCCGACCAGATCATGCACGACAAGGGCATCCTTGGCGTCCCGGACATCCTCGCCAACGCGGGCGGTGTCGTGGTCAGCTACTTCGAATGGGTCCAAGACCTGCAGAACTTCTTCTGGGAAGAGAACGAGGTCAACAACAAGCTCATCCGCATCATGCGACACGCCTATGGCTCGGTCGAAGCAGCGATGAAGCAGCACAAGACTGACATGCGAACGGCCGCTTACATCATTGGTGTCAAGCGCGTTGCCGACGCGACGATCCGACGCGGCATCTACCCATAAGCAGATCCCAAACAAAACAAAAGAGGCCCTGACCGAATCCGGTCAGGGCCTCTTTGTTTGTGCTGGTCTATTCCATGGGATAGAGATTGCGGATCAGCATCTTGACCGTTGCGCGAAGGTCCTTGTCATCGTTGATCATCGACTGAATTCGATCGTAGCCATGGATCATCGACGAGTGGTCTCGATCGCCAAAGAACGAGCCGAGATGATTCCACGAATCACCCGTGATCTCGCGGGCGACGAAGACCGCTATGTGCCTTGCGTGGACAATCGGGGCCTTTCGGCTGCTGCCGATCAGGTCTTCCTTGCTCAGCCGGAAGTGCTTCGCCACTTCAACGACGATCTCTTCGTGACCCGGCTTGATCACCGCGTGGGCTTTGTAATAGTCCTCAACGACCTGCCTCGCGAGGTCGAGGTCAATCTGGCGACCCTCCACGCTGGCTTGAGCGGCGACCTTGGTCAGCGCGCCTTCCAGGATTCGGATGTTGCCGGGGACCGACTCGGCCATGTACATCGCCACGTTCAGGCTGAGGTCGACCTTTTCCTGCTCGGCCTTCGACCGAAGGATCGCGCATCGCGTCTCGGTGTCCGGCATCTGGATATCGGCAACAAGGCCACATTCGAACCGCGACCGGAGTCGCTCGTCCATCACGCGCAGGTCACGCGGCGGTCGGTCCGAGCAAAGCACGATCTGCTTGCCGAACTGCTGGAGGTGGTTGAACGTGTGGAAGATCTCTTCCTGCGTCTTGTCCTTGTTCGCGATGAACTGGATGTCGTCCACCAGCCAAACGTCGATGTTCCGTTGGGCGCGACGAAAAGCGTCCAGTCGGTTGTTCTGGAGCGCGTTGATGAATTCTTCTGCGAATTGTTGGGCCGTGCAATAGACGATGGGCGTGCGCGGGTTCCGGGAGAGGATTTCGCGCGCGATAGCGTGGAGGAGGTGGGTCTTGCCGAGTCCAGGGCGGCTGTAGATAAACAGCGGATTGAACTTGGTCCCAGGTTCGGCGGCGACGGCCTTTGCCCCCGCGAATGCGAGGCGGTTGCTCTGACCGACGATGAACTTCTCGAACTGGTACTTCTCGACGAGGCGGAAAGAAGGCGTGGCGACCGGCGTGCTGGGTGCAGCAACGGCGGCTTGGCCGGTTGGCTTCGACTGACCTTCAACGAGGATGTTCACCGTCACCGGGCGCCCGATCTCGTCGCTCAGCATCCGCTGGATCGTCTCGACGTATCGCTCGTTGATCCAAGCGTAGGTGAAGCGGCTGGGGCAGGCAAAGGTGGCCTCGTCGCCAACCATCGACCGGGGGGAGAGCGGAACCAAAAATCGCTCAAACCATGCCGACGGCATGTCGACCTTCAGACGCCTAAGGCAGACCTCCCACGCAGCTCGAAGGCGAATTAGATCATCGCTTTCTTCCAAGGTCAATTGGCGGTCGTTTGACTTCCGATCGACGGGCTTACTGCTCATGGGGAGGCACAGTATACAACTGGGAAGGGGCCTCGAAGCAGGTGATTTTGCAGAAGTTTTCGCAAGGGGTAGAACAGGGACACAGATGCCAAATCGGGTCCTTATTGTCCTCGCGGGAGAAGACGCTCCGCTCGCCCTCATTCGCGAGTGGGCCGACCGTCACGACACCATCGTGGCCGCCGACTCTGGGGCCGACCGGTGCCTCGAAGCGGGGGTTGTTCCGACCGTCGTGGTCGGCGATTTCGACTCCATACAGCGGGCAAAAGAGCTCCCGGAGGCGATCCTCCATCGCTCGGACGACCAGGACACCACTGACTTCGAGAAAGCGCTCCACTGGGTCAGCACCAACGCCCCAGACGCCAAAGTCACCGTCATCGGCTTCGAGGGCGACCGCATCGATCACGTCCTCTATTCCCTTCACGTCGCCGCGCTCCACCCGCTCCGGCCCATCCTCGCGCAAAGGAACGGCATATTGGTTTCCGTCCACGGTGGAGAAACCCACGAATTCGCGGTCGCCGCAGGGACGGTGCTCTCGCTCGTTGCGGTGTTGCCCTCGACCGGGGTCCACCTTTCGGGCGTAAAGTGGCCACTTCGTGATGCCGACCTGAGCCCAGGCGGCCTTGAGAGCATCTCTAACCTCGCTTCGGAGTCGTCCGTTAAGGTCGCGATGATGACCGGTGCGGCATGGCTGTTTTTTGAACAGTCCACAGGAGTTGTCGAGACGTTGTATAGTATCGATTGATGTCCACCGACGATCTTCAGACTCACGACGATGCTCAAATGGCTGACGCCCCGGTTACGGAAGAACCCGTAGTCGCCGACGAGCCTCAGTCAGAAGAAGCGACCGCTTGCGCCCTCGCCAAGCTCACGGTGAAGCGCGGTGGCGCGGAAACCGACGTTGAGTTTCACATTTCGAACTCCGCGGTGATTGGTCGCTTTGATCCTTCGGTCGGACCCATCGACGTTGACCTGGGGCCGCTGCCTGAGGGTGCCTATGTCAGCCGTCGCCACGCCAAAATCTCGCACGAGAACGGCGTTTGGACGATCGCGGACCTTGGCTCGTCGAACGGGACGTTCGTGCTCCGCGACGAGTTCGAGCGCATCGAGACGAGCGAGCTTGCCGACGGTCAAGAGATCGCTCTTGGCAACGCTCGGATGGTCTTCCGAACCGGCTAGACCAACTGGACGTCGTTTCCGCCGTTCTGCACTTCGCCAATCACGGCGGCGTTTTCGCCTGCCTGAATGAGCTGCTGGACGATGCCCGGGGCGATCATCCGGTCGACCACCATCACCATGCCGATGCCCATGTTGAACGTTCGGTGCATCTCGTGGTCCGAGATGCCACCCGCTTGCTGAATCAGGTGGAAGATGGGCGGCGCGGTCCACGCTCGCTTTTCAATCACGACCCGCAGGTCGCTGGGCAGCACACGCGGGATGTTATCGAAGAAGCCACCGCCGGTGAGATGAGCGAGGGCGCGAATCCCCTCGTTCTCGGCGAGGAGCGGATAAACCGAGTTGAAATAGCACCGGTGAGGCCGCAAGAGGTCCTCGCCGATCGTGAGGCCCGTGCCCGGCACTTCGTCGCGCACGCCGTAGCCGCCGACTTCAAATAGGGCACGACGGGCGAGTGAATACCCGTTCGTATGGAGGCCGTTGGAGGCGAGGCCGATGATCACGTCAACGGCCGAAATCTCGCGGCGAGGAAGCTTTTTCTCGAAGTCGACGATGCCCACGATGCTGCCGACGATGTCGATCTCATCATCGTGATAAACCTGCGGCATTTCGGCGGTCTCGCCGCCGATGAGCGCGCAGTCCACCGCCGCGCACGCGCTCGCCATCGAACCTACGACCTCTTCGAACACGAGGCCCTGGAGGTGTCCACAGCCAAAGTAATCGAGGAAGAAGAGCGGACGCGCGCCCTGGCAAAGGATGTCGTTGACGCAGTGGTTGACGATGTCTGCGCCGAGCT
This sequence comes from Armatimonadota bacterium, assembly GCA_018268355.1. GTDB lineage: Bacteria > Armatimonadota > Fimbriimonadia > Fimbriimonadales > Fimbriimonadaceae > JAFDWR01. Next base: position 198,941 of record JAFDWR010000003.1, read on the forward strand.
GGGAGTGATCGCCGACCATCGCGGCGACCTTGGTCTTGGTCCCCACTCCGTCAATCGAACTCACCAGAACCGGCTGCTCCATCCCCGGGAATTGGGCCCGGAAGAGCGCACCAAACCCGCCAATCCCGCCGATCACCGACGGACCATGGGTGGCTTGGATCGAGCTCGAAACCGACCTCAGAGCTCGCTGGGCTCCATCAATATCGACTCCCGCCGACTGGTACGTGACGCGTTCCTCAGACATCTCCTCAAGCCTACCAGAGGGTAATATTTCCTTGAGCTCGTAGCTCAGCGGTAGAGCATCGGCCTTTTAAGCCGTGGGCCGTGGGTTCGAATCCCACCGGGCTCACCACCAAACTCCTTCGGTGGTGACGTTTTTTGACCTTTTTTCGCCGCCTTATCGTTAAGGTTCAACCGGCGCGTTGCCGAGAATTCCAACTAGGACATCTCGGATATGGTCAAGATTTTTCAGCCCGCGGCTCGGTTCATGAGTCGATTGCGTTACTCGATGAAGTTCGCCGTTATTGCCGCGGCATTCATCGCGCCCCTCACCCTTGTCACGTATTACTTCTACCGCGAGATCAACACGGCGATCCAATTCTCGTCGAACGAGCTTGCGGGAGCGCAGTACCTCGCGCCCTCGCGCGAGCTGCTGAACAACGCGATTGATCTCCGCCAGGCACGCATTGCCAGCGCACTTGGTCGCAAGGACGTCGCCGGCGACGAAGCGGCCTTCACTTCCGAAGTCGAGAAGTCGATCGCCAAGCTGGAAGACCTCCAAAAGGCCGACCAGGGCGCGATGAAGGCGAGCGAGCAGTGGAAGGCGGTCACCTCAGCTTGGACCGATTTCAAGGCCGCCGAAGCGAAGAACGCAGTCGCGATCAAGGAAGCCGGTTCGAAGCTGACCCAGGCGATTTTTGACTTTGCCCAGCAGGTGGGAACGAGCTCGCAGCTGGTGCTTGACCCCGATGTCGACAGCTATTACGCGATGGACATCGCCCTCGTGCAAGCGCCGAAGGCGATGATGCTTGCCGCCGATGCCCGCGACCTCGGCCTCATTCTCGAGTCCAAGAAGTCGATCACCCGCGAAGACTTCGGCAACATGCAGGTCAGCGCGAACCTCTTCACCATCCCAGCCGGAACGATGAAGGGCGACTTCGACATGGTGAAGGGCGCGAACGCCGCTGCCGCTGATTCGATCAAGCCGGCCTTCGACAAGTCCACCGCCGGAATCACTGCGATCACCGAATTTGTTGACAAGTCGCTGTTCACCAAGATCCAGGTTCAGAACTCCGGAAAATTCGCCGGACTCATCAACGACAATATTCGATCCACCGCTGCGCTCCAAGAGAGCGCGACGAAGTCGATGTCCTCGATTATCACTGCGCGAAAGGATGGCCTGACCAGCCGCCGCACGATGGTGTCGACCCTGCTCCTTACGGGACTCCTGATCGCCTCGTTCCTTTTCGTTGGGTTCTATCGAGCGGTCGTCGGCAGCGTCACCCAGCTCATCAACTCGGCGAAGACGATTGCAAGCGGCAACTTCAACGCCAAGGTTGAGATCGACTCTAAGGACGAGATTGGCGACCTTTCTACCGACATCGAGGCAATGACCTCTGCCCTGCGCGAGATTGCAAGTGCGGCGGAGCGGATTTCCAATGGCGACCTCAATGTCCAGGTCGCCGTGCGCGACGAGAACGACCAGCTCGGTCGCGCGCTTAACCTGATGGCGACCAAGCTGAATGTCCTGTTTGGCTCGGTCCAAGAAGAGGCGCGCGCGGTGGATACGTCGAGCAACATCCTCACTGAGTCGGCTGCCGTGACCCAGGGTGTCGTGCATGAGATCTCCGAGACGATCTCGGAAGTCACCGTCATCACCGGCCAAGCCGCCCAGGCATGCGCTTCGCTGGCCCAGGGATGCGAGTCGCAGGCTCACGCGACCCACGAAGCCGCCGATGCGATGACGAAGCTCGATGCAGCCATTCAAGAGATGCAAGCTGCGGTTGATCGCCAGACTGAGTACGCCTCGGTCGCGAAGGCAAACGCGGAAGAAGGCGACCAGGCGGTTCGAAGCGCGCTCGAGTGCATGGACCGAATCCGAACCCAGGTCGAGTCGTCGGCCAACCTCGTTGGAGCGCTGGGCGCGAAGAGCGACGAGATCGGACACATCGTCGACACGATCAACCAGATCGCCGAGCAAACCAACCTCCTCGCCCTCAACGCGGCGATTGAGGCGGCTCGGGCGGGTGCCCATGGCAAGGGCTTTGCCGTCGTCGCCGATGAGGTCCGCAAGCTCGCCGAACGCAGCGCACAAGCCACCGACGAGATTGCAAAGCTCATCAACGAGGTTCGAACCGGGGTTGATGGCACGCTCGATAGCATGCGCAAGAGCCAGAAGGAGGTTCTCCTTGGTTCGGAAATGAGCGGTTCGGCGGTCGAAGCACTTCGAAAGATGCTCGACTCGAACCAAGCCGTTGCCACCGAAGTGGTTGCCTTGAAGCAGACCTCGGAGATCATGAGCAGCGAGGGCCAGTCGGTTTCGATGGCGATCGCCACCGTGGCCCAGGTCAGCGAGACGACTGCGGCAAGCGCGCAGGAGCTCAATGCAACTTCGGACGAGGTTTCGCGTTCAGCCCAGAGCGTGAACCTTGCGGTGCAGAATCAGGCGAGCGCCTTGGCCAAGGTTGCCGCGAACGCCGAAGAGCTTCATGGCACCGCCAAGCGCCTCAACCAGGTGCTCGAGGACTTCGTCGGCACCGAGAAGGAAGCACCGACGACCAGCCACCTCCGAGCGGCCTAACCAGCAACAAAACAGCCCCCGCTGTTGCAGCGGGGGCTGTTTTAATTTTGGAACCTAGAGCGTGGTCGCTGCCGCGGCCGCACGTCGCTTGACCGCCGCTTCGACGAGGCCCTTGAAAAGCGGGTGAGGTCGATTGGGCCGCGACTTGAACTCAGGGTGAGCCTGGGTGGCGATGAAGAACGGGTGGCTCGGAATCTCGATCATCTCCACAAGGCGATAGTCCGGGGAGACGCCCGAGATGACCATGCCGTGCTGTTGGAGCACCTCGCGGAAGTCGTTGTTGACTTCAAATCGGTGGCGATGGCGCTCAGTGATGCGGACGTCGCCATAGAGCTTCGCGGCGAGGCTGTCGTGGACAAGGTTACAAGGATAGGAGCCGAGGCGCATTGTCGCCCCCTTATCGCTCACGCCCTTTTGCTCGGGCAGGAGGTGGATCACCGGATAGGTCGGGTTGTCGACCATCTCTTCCGAATTCGCGCCCTTGAGGTTGCAGGCGTTGCGGGCAAATTCGATGACCGCCATCTGGAGTCCCAAGCAAATGCCGAGCAGCGGCAGCCGGTTCTCACGTGCGTATTGAATCGCCTCGATCTTGCCCTCAATGCCGCGAAGGCCAAAGCCAGGGCCGATGACGATGCCATCAAGGCCTTCCACCGCCTTGGCGACGGCGTCGGACGACTCCAGCGAGTCGCTCTCAATCCAGCGAATGTTCACCTTGGCGCGGCGAGGAATGCCCGCATGGATGAGCGATTCGGCAATCGACTTATACGCATCGCCATTCGACGTGTACTTTCCAACCACGCCGATCGTGACCTCTTGGGTCGGGTTCAACAGGTTCTCGACGAGGCCTTCCCACTCCTTCAGGTCCACCGCACGATCGCCAAAGCCTAGTCGCTTCGCGACGAGCTCGCCGAGGCCGAGTTGTTCGTAGCGCAGAGGCACCTCGTAGATCGAGTTCGCGTTCGTAGACTCAATGACCGCTTCGGGCGGGACGCCGCAGAAGAGCGAAATCTTCTCCCGTACGTCGGCCCCGAGTTCAACCTCCGACCGGCAGATTAGGATGTCGGGCGAGATGCCGATCTCGCGGAGCTTGTAAACCGAGTGCTGGGTCGGCTTGGTCTTCACTTCGCCCCAGGGTCCGACCTGGGGTACCAGGGTGACGTGGACGTAAAGCGTGTTCTCGGCGCCGAGCTCCGTTCGCATCTGGCGAATCGCCTCGAGGAATGGCAGCGATTCGATGTCGCCCACCGTGCCGCCCACTTCAGCGATGACGACGTCGGCCTCCTGCTCCTTCGCGAGGTTGAGGATCGTGCGCTTGATCTCGTTGGTGACGTGGGGAATGACCTGGACGGTGGCTCCGAGGTAGTCACCGCGCCGCTCGGCCTCGATGACCGACGAATACACCTTTCCGGTCGTCACCGACGAGCCGCGCGAACAGTTCACGTCCATGAACCGCTCGTAGTGCCCGAGGTCGAGGTCGGTTTCCGCACCATCCTCGGTGACGAAGACTTCACCGTGTTGGAAGGGGTTCATTGTGCCCGCGTCGACGTTGATATACGGGTCGAGCTTGACGGGAGCGACGGTGAGGCCGCGAAGGCGAAGAAGGCGGCCGAGGCTGGCGGTGGCAATGCCTTTGCCGATCGAACTTACAACGCCGCCGGTAACAAAAATGATCTTCGCCATAGTGGGTGCCCAGAATTGGGCCACTGGCCCAAACGATTATACACTTCGACGGCCCCAATTCCCTGGCCATAATGAACCGATGAAGCTTGCCGAAATGACGACGGTCGAGGTGGATCAGCTTTCGCGTGACGTGGTTGTCGTGATCCCTACCGGTTCACTGGAACAACACGGGCCCCATTTGCCCCTGTTCACCGATTCCATCCTTGCGACGGCGGTCAGCGAAGCGGTTGAGCGCGCGATCCCGGACAAGGTTCTACTCCTCCCCACGGTCTGGATGGGGGCTTCCGCGCACCACCAGGCCTTTGCGGGCACGGTTTCTGCCTCGATGGCGGGCTATATTGCTGCCGTCCAAGACGCGGTCCGAGCGATGACCCGGCACCACTTCACCAAGTTCTTCCTCATCAATGGCCACGGCGGCAATGTCGACCCCAACGGCGTCGCTCTGCGCGAGATCAAGGCGGAGAATCCCGATCTCACCGTCGGAGCCTCGAACTACTACACCTTCTGTGAATCAGAGGGCGAAAAGCTCCTGCGCGGGCCCCTCAAGCGGATTCGGCATGCCTGTGAGGCAGAAACCAGCCTCATGCTCCATGTCGCCCCCCACCTCGTCCGGCTCGACAAGGCCCAAGATGGCGGCCTCGTCACCTCACCCGAGACGAGCGGACTGATCCTCCACTTTGATGAGCAGACCGACGTCGGATCGTACGGCTATCCCAGTTACGGCACGGCCCAGGTCGGTGAAGCTTTGTTTAATGCTGCCGTAACCGGCCTCGTTCGTAATCTTTCTGCGATTTACGAGGGCTTTGTCCTCGTCTCTAGGGACGAGGGGTAACGTTTTCCCTGTAAAATTCCGAGGCATCCATGATGAAACCAATTCTTGCTCTTGCCCTGCCTATGGTCCTTGCCGCCGGTGCCTTTGCTCAGACGAGCGAGGGTGAACCGAAGAAGGACGACCGAAACTTGTACCTCGGTGCGGTGGGAACCACGTTCTTCCCCACTCAAGCCCGGTTCAAGGCCGCTTTTGGAAAGCAGCTGAACGCGCTCGGTGCGACGTTCACCGCGAACAACATGGACTACAACTGGAAGGTCCGACCTGACTTTGGGTTCGTGAACTTCACCGGTGGCGCGTCCAACCGACTCATCCTCGTGCCCGTTCGCGCTTCGATCAGCAAGATCTTCGCTCAGCCGGGTGACTCATTCCAGCCTTACGCTCGATTCCTTGCTGGCGCGGCTTATACCGACTACCGAATCACCGAGGGCCTCAACACGACGACCGGACGACAGATCCTTCCGTCGGTTGGCGGCGAACTCGGCGTGATCCTTGCACAACGCATCCGCATCTATGCGTCGTATGACTGGTACGCGAAGACGAAGGGCTTCGACTTCAGTGGTGCCTCGCTTGGCATCGTTGTTTCGGTCATTCGGTTCTAAGCTCGAACCCCAACCCAATCTTTATGGCTCGCTCAACTGAATCGCTTTTGCCGCCCGTTGAGCGAGCCGTCCTTGTCTTTGTCAACGAACACGAGGAAGAAGACTCGATCGTCGAGGGCGAACTCGTCGGCCTATGCGAGGCTGCCCACGTCGAACCTGTTGCCCAGATCCGGCAGCGGGTCGACCACCCGACCAAAGCCACCTATGTTGGCAAGGGAAAGGTGACCGAGATCGCGGCCCTGAGGGCCGAATCGGGGGCGGACTTTGTTCTCATCGACGGCGAGGTCACCGGCATTCAGCAGCGCAACCTCGAAGAGGCGTTGGGCTGCAAGGTCATCGACCGCACCCAGCTGATCCTCGACATCTTCGCCCGCCGCGCCCGGACCAAGGAAGGCATGCTCCAGGTTGAGCTCGCCCAGCTGACCACAATGCTTCCGAAGCTGATGTCGGTCTATACGAAGTTCGAGCGGCAACGGGGCGGTATCGGTATGCGCGGCCCGGGTGAAACAAAGCTTGAATCCGACCGACGCCTTGTCCGCGATCGCATCGCCCGCCTTAAGGAAGACATCGAAGAGGTGAAGCGGCACCGCGACCAGCAGCGCACCGGCCGCCGCAAGCAGATCTTCCCCTTTGTCTCCATCGTCGGCTACACCTCGGCAGGCAAGAGCACGCTCATGAACCTCCTCGCGGGCTCCGAGTTCCTCGCCGACGCGATGCCTTTTGCCACCCTCGACCCGACCACCCGCAAGGTTGAATTTGGCGACGGCTACGGCATGTTCCTTACCGACACCGTCGGGTTCATTCGCAACCTCCCCACCCAGCTTGTTGCCGCCTTCCGCTCCACCCTGGAAGAGGCGGTCTATTCCGACCTCATCCTCCACGTCGTCGATCTCAGCGTCCCGACCTGGGAGGACCAGATGGACGCCGTCACCGAGACCCTCGAACTCCTCGGCGCGGGGCAGCATCCGACGATCCTCGTCTTCAACAAGGTCGACGCGTGTCCCGATGCCGCGCTCGTGAACCAGGCGGTAGCCGATTTCCCCGATTCTGTGGCGATCAGCGCGCTGACCGGCCGTGGGATTGACGATCTTCTCGCGCTCATCAGCAAGAAGTTCAAGAGCGTTCTCGGCGAAGTCGATCTGCACATCCCGTACGGGGATTCGCAGGCCCTCCAACTCTGTTACGACTTCGGAAAGGTCAAAGAGATCCGCTATGAAGAGGACTATATCGCGGTCAAAGCGGAGCTTGTGGATGAGATTCGAAGTCGTCTCGCGACCTACACCGTTGCCTCGTGACTATTTCTGAGTGGCTCGGCCTTGCAACTGATCGTCTCGCTGCAAACGGGGTGGACTCGCCGAGACTTGAGGCCAGAGTGCTCTTACAACGGGCTTTAGGCCTCAGTCACCCCGAAATCATCACCAAGTCGGACTCGGAAATCGATCCGGCGCTTGCCGATTCACTGCTCGCGCGGCGGCTTCGACACGAGCCGATCGCCTACATCATCGGGGAGCGAGAGTTCTACGGCCGCCCCTTTCGGGTCACGCCCGCCGTGCTCATCCCGCGCCAAGACACCGAGATCCTCGTCGAGCGGGTCCTTACCGAAGTGCAGCAGGGCACTGTGCTTGACATCGGGACGGGTAGCGGCGCGATCGCGGTCAGTCTCGCCCTCGAAAACCCCGCCTTGCGGGTGACCGGTTCTGACCTTTCGCCCGAAGCCTTGGAGGTCGCCCAATTGAATGCTCAGGCATTAGGGGCCGACGTGGAGTGGGTGCTATCAGACCTCTTCGAAGCCTTCGCAGGGCGGAAATTCGAGCTCATTGCCTCAAATCCGCCCTACATCGACCGAAGCGAGCCACTCAAGGACGAGGTAAGGCATTTTGAGCCCGAGATGGCTTTGTTTGCCGACAAGCAGGGCCTTTTCTTCTACGAGAAACTGGCTATCGAAGCCAAGACTTATCTAAACAAGGGTGGTTTGATCGTTCTCGAGGTCGGCTATACCCAGGCCGAGCAGGTGAAAAGCCTCCTCAGCGCCCATGGCTGGGCGGTTCAACCAAGCTCCTTTGACCTTGCGGGAATTGAGCGGGTTGTCGTGGCTCGGTATCCTTAAGGGCAAGATGGAGATCGTCGTCCCCGAGGAGTTCCGGCACCTTTATGCCCACGGCCCCGAGATGCCGGTGGTAAAGATTCCCGACCCCGTGCTGCGTCGCAAGGCGGCAGAAGTCGTCAAGTACGGCAAGAAACAGCGCCTGCTCATCGAGGACATGATCCGCATCATGAAGAAGTCGGAAGGGATCGGCCTCGCCGCACCCCAGGTCGGCCTCAGCACCCGCATCGTCGTGGTTGCGCCGCACGGCGTCAAGGCGGTCGGCTTCATCAACCCCGTGATCGTGAAATCCGAGGGTGAAGTGCTCGGCGAAGAAGGCTGCCTGAGCATCCCCGCGCTGTATGGCCAGGTGAAGCGAGCCGAGTACATCGAAGTCGACGCGATTGACCAGCGCGGCCGCGAGGTCACCCTTGAGCTCGAAGGCATCCACGCGCGAGTCATGCAGCACGAAATCGACCACCTCGACGGCGTTCTCTTCACCGATCGGGCCGAGCTGGGGTCGCTTTATTGGCGTGATCCCCATGCCTACGACGAAGAATGAGATTCGTCTACTTCGGCACCGGATCGTTTGCCCTTCCTGCCCTTCGCCGGATCGCCAAGCACGTCTGCGCCGTCGTCACTCAGCCCGATAAGCCGACGGGCCGAAAGCAGGTTCTCACCCCGACGCCGGCCAAGGTCCTCGCCACCGAACTCGGAATCCCGGTCTTCACCCCTCAGAAGGCGCGCGACCTCCAGTTCATCGAGTCGATCCGCGCGCTGGATGCCGACGCGTTGATCGTGGCGAGCTATGGCCAGATCCTGAAGCCTGCCCTCCTCGAATCGGCCAAGCGAGGGGGAATCAACCTCCACGGATCGATCCTTCCCGCCTACCGAGGGGCGGCTCCCATCCAAAGGTCGCTTCTCATGGGCGAGAAGGTCACCGGCGTCACCTTGATGCAGATGGATGCGGGCATGGACACTGGAGACATCATCGAGATCGCCGAGACGCCAGTCAATGAGCTTGAAACCTATGGCGAGTTGCAAGATCGTTTGGCCGAGATAGCCGCAGACTTGATCGAGAAACGTCTGGAAGACCTCTATCTGGGCAACTATAAGCGCCTGCCCCAGGACGAATCGAAGGCAACTCTCGCCCCGAAAGTCGAGCGATACGAGACCATTCTCGACTTCGAGGAGCCTGCCCACCAGACCGTCTGCCGCTGGCAGGCCTTCACGCCGAACCCTGGTGTCTGGGCGGCGACTTCCCTCGGCCGGCTCAAGATTCACCGCCTGACCCATTCCGATGGTGCCGACGAACCGGGAACCATCATCGCCCTCGATGAAGGCATCACCGTTGCCCACCACAATGGCGCGGTGACCTGGCTCCAGGTCCAACCAGAGGGTAAAACGGCGATGTCGGCGCGGGATTACGCGCGCGGGGCACGCCTTACGGTCGGCCAATCGTTGAGGAATACATGAGCGAAAAGCAACAGCCAAAGATCCTTCAAAAGCGCGTGATGCGGACGGCGATCGCCGTCATCCTGCTTGCCGGTCTCTACAGCGCTTGGCGATACCTTCCCGAGTACCTCAACAACGACAACGCCGTTGCCGACACGAAGGGCAAGATCATCGCTCTCCGCACCGACGACAAGGGCACCCGAGCGGTCCTCATCGACGCCAAGTCGGGCGAAGTGAAGGAGTCGCCCGATTGGGTTGACGGTGCCGACGACCGCGACGTCGTCTGGCGTCCCGATGGTCAGCGCGCCTATGTCGTTCGAATCCTCCCCGAAAAGCCAGGCGAGAAGATAACCCCGAACTACCAAATCTATCGCTGGAACACCCAGTCGGGCGAGTTCCAAGTCCGAACCACCGGCACGCGAACGCTCAGCACCCCGCGATTCTTCGCCTGGGACAAAGACGACCGACTTGCGACCGCCTTGGTCATCGCGGGCGGCAAGGTCCTCAAATTCGATCCAAACCAGAGCGAGAGCACGACTCAGGTTGTCCTCCCGCCTCGATCTAAGGACGATGCGACGCTTACCGACCCCGAGGGGAACGGTCGCTCAAGCGAGATCGATGAGCAATACGGCAGTTTTGGTCAAAGCTTCAAAGATGCGCGCTATCTCTTCGGCCGTGAAGCCGTCGTCGCTGTTCTAAAGGCCGAAGCGGGCGAGGCCCTGATCTTCCAAAAGCTGGTGGGAACGCCCGACGAGAGGCGGCCCAAGCTCATCGCCTTCGGCGAGCACATCGACCTCGACGTCTCTCCGGTGGCTCCGGTCGTGGTCTATTCGGTCACCAATTTCCGCTGGCGCGACCCCAAGGATGCCCCGCCAGAGTTCATCAAGAACGGCAAGCTCACCCGGCCCTATGCCCACTGCCTTGGCCTCCTCGACGTCGCCTCTGGCAAGTCGGGCCTCCTCGACAAGAGCGATGGCAACGAACGCTGCTTCTCCGCCCCACGGATTGACCCCACCGGCCAAGCGCTGGTCTGCCTCACCGGCAAGTACAACGGCCTGGGTGATGTTGAGCTCAACGAGATGGAGGTCATGGGCCTCGCGGGCGGCAACCAGAAGCTGATGCAGGGCACCTTCCGCGACGTGAGCTGGCACCCGGGTGGCAAGAAACTCATCTATGCCAAAAAGACAGAAGAGGGCAAGTTTGCCCTCTTCCAACTCGCTCAAGATTCAACCGGCGAGACTCGTTTGACGAAGGACAGCGCGGACTATTCTCAGCCCGCGTTCAGCCCTCAAGGTGACTAGTCGAGCGAAGGATCGAGCGCCTTCTTGAGTCGAATCTCGATCGTGCCCTTCTCGGTCGCAACGAACTCGAGGTTCGCGGCGGTCGTGATCTGGGTCAGCGCCTTCTCTAGCGTGAGCTGGCTCAGCCGTGCGTCAAGCTTGTAGAGAGGCACCGTCGGGAGAACTTCGATCTCAACGCCAGCCTGACGTCCGAGGACCTTCATCAGCGTGTGGATGTCGACCTTGGCAAATCGGACGCTCACCTTCTTCGTCAGCGCTTCCTTGGCGGTCTTGATCGACGGCGGGTTGGTCGACTGGGTCGGAACCGGAGTCACCTTCGTCTCAACCGTGCTCGGAAGGAGCTTCGGCGTCGAATCGTTGGTCGGCGGCGCAGGCGCGATCAAAGGCTTTTGGATGCTGATGTAGTAGATCCCGTTCTGGACTTCAAACTTCAGCTTGGCGGTCGTGCAGATGATCTGGAGTGCCTCGTCGAACTCCACGTCGCTGAGCGAAAGGTGGAGCGCCATGTAGGTACCCGGCGCGATGACGTAGTTCTTCTTCGCCTGGGTGAAGAGGTCGCCCAGGATGGTCTTGACGTCGGTTCCCTTGGCGGAGATCGTCACCGTCTTGGGCGGGCCCGCCGGCGACTGCGTCTGTGCGTGACCGAGCGTGGCCAAGACGACTAGAGCTGCGATGAGTGTTCGTTTCATGGTGGTTTGCTGCCCTCCGGCGAGTGTTACTGGATCGGTCGACCCTCGCTGTCATAGACTCGAACCGAGTTCTTCGGTGCGCGAGTCTTGGCGCGCTTGGTCGGGGTCCTTCGAGTGGTCCTTGCGGTGGCCTTGGTTCGAGCCTTGCGAATCGAGGTTCGATTGCGCTTGATCGTTCGCTTGGCCGTGGTTTCGGTGCGGACGGGTTCGGTGGGAACCGTCTCGCGAACCGGAGTCAGAGTGGGGGCTTCTGTCTGCGGAAATTCGGTGTTCTGAATCGATTCAGGGATGCCGACCTCACCCATCAGGGCGATCGCGGTCGGATCGATCTTGATCTCAGGCTTCTTGGCGACGACCGGTGCCGGGGTCGGGCTTGCAACCGGCGACGGCTTAGCCGTCGGGGCAGGTGCCGGCGTGCTTTCTGCGGCCGGGGTGGTCTGGTTGGCCTTCGGTCCGAGCCACGTCGAGGCGTTCTTGCCCGCGTAGCTCATGGCAAGAAGAACGGCGGCGAGAGCGGCAGACCAGCCGAGCGGCTTCAGTCCAAGCTTAAGGTTCGGCTGAACGCGAGCGGCGGTGGCCCTGCGGGTCACCGGAGCCTCTTCGACCACCGGCTCATCCTCTTCCGTCTCCTCGATGCTGACAACGGCTCGCTGGGCATTGATCGCCTTTCCGAGCTTGCTCGCGGGAGGAGTGGCCTTCGGCTTGGCGGCCTTCTTTGCCGGAGCCTCCTTACCAACGCCCGCCTTCTCGAGCAAGGCCTCGCGCTTCTCGGCGAGCACCTGCTGGCAGTCGGGGCAGTCTCCAAGGTGGGCCTCCAGGTCGCGGATCGTCTCTGCGGAGAGCGACTCACCCGCCACGTATCGGTTCAGCTGGAGTTGGGCAATCTGACATTCAAAGCTTTCGGCAGCCATCGTTTTCGTCCTTCGGCAAATCTATGGGGCTACTGGGCCCACTGAGATCTTTGGGACGACGAGGCGAAAACTTTAGAGTAGGTTCAGAGCTTTTCTTAGCTCCATAGCTGAAGCAGATTCGAAGACGCTATCGGCAAGGGTGAGGTCGAGCCGCGCAGTGAGGGGGTTCGGAATCGCGAAAACCCGCAGCCCCGCCCGCTTGGCGGCTGTGATTCCGTTCACCGAATCTTCGAGCGCAATCGCCTTCGAGGGCTCGATTCCCAGGTGCGAGCACGCGAGCAGATACAGGTCTGGCCATGGCTTGGCCTGCCGAACGTCGTCCGCGCAACACACGACCGGGAAGAACTGTCGCAGACCGAGGAGGTCGAGGTAGCCATCCACCCAATCGTGCTTTGAACTCGAAGCAATCGCAATCGGGCGTCGGTCGTGGTGCAACGACCGGATCAATGACTCAATGCCAGGCATCGCGCCCGCTTGGTTGATCCGGCGGACAATGTTCGTCCTCGCCTTCGCATGAATCTCGTCGGCGGGCTTTCCGGTCAGGCGCGTCCAGCGGGCGGCCGGTTGCTCGATCCCGCCCAGCGGTCCCGAACCCAGCAACTGGAACCACCAATCGTCGTCCATCGCATGGCCCGAGGCCTCAAAGATGGCCTTCCACTCATCGTACTCAGGGGTTTCCGTATCGAGAATCAGGCCGTCGAAATCAAAGATGACTGCAGACACAAGAACAGCATAGCGGAGAGGCGCATCGATCGGGGATGGAGCTGCGTCTGTACTCTTTGCCAAAGGATTGGCGGGCGCTTGGCCAGGATGGCCATTTTTCTTTCTCCGGCCCCTTTGGACCCTCAAATCGGATTCCGACAATCTCACTATGTCGCTGGTGGGAAAGTGGTTTGGCTTTGGTGAAGACGAGGTCTTCGATGAAGCGGTCAGGTTGATGGATCGTCGGGATTTCAGTGAGGCGATCGCCGCCTTTGAGGCCGTTCGCCAAGCGGATACCGGGACCGATTCGTTCAAAGCCAAGCTGAAAGCGCACCTCGCGAAGGCCTATCACATGCTTGGCATGGAGTCGCTGGCCAAGGGCTGGGTGGAAACCGCCCTTGTCAATCTCCTCAAATCCGTTGAGCTTGAACCCCATTACGCCGACTTCCGGGTCGCTCTGGCCCGCGGCTATCGCGCCTCGGGGAACCGGATGGAAGAGTTTGCCCAGATTCGCCGCGCGCTGGAGATCAATCCCGAATACACCCTCGCGATGGTCTACCGCGCCGTGCTCGATCTTGCCGAGAGCCGATTTGATGACGCTCGCTATTGGGCCCACCGCGCTTCGGTCCGCGAGAACAACGCCTTTCGCGATGCCCTCGACCAGATGACGGCGGGCGAATATGGCCGCGCTTGCGAGCGACTTTGGAATCACGTCGAGACCTGGCTCCACCCCTCGCAGACGCTTCGACTCGAGGCGCAGGAGTGGATTGAGCATCAGAATTGGGATGAGGCGAGCCGCTGCCTGCTCATGGCGATCGAAATCGCTCCCACCTTCCCCGACCTCCGGCGAGAGCTCGGCGAGGTCTATTTCGCGGCGGACCGCGTGAAGGATGCTCTGGACCAATTCCGACGGGCGGTCGAGCTCAACCCGCGATTTGCGGATGCGTGGGCGCTCTGCGGAGTCTGCATGAAGCGGCAGGGCAACGAGCACGAAGCGCGACTTTGCTTCCTGAACGCGGTCAACCTTCAGCCCGGGCACCCCATCGCTGCCCTCGAGCTGAGCGCGGCCTAGTTCGAGGCGGCTTCGACCGCGCGCACGAGCTCGCTCCGGATCTGTTCCATCAGGTCGGCGCACCGGTCGTCTTCTTTCGCTTCCACGTAGACGTGGAGGGTCGGCTCGAAGACGTCAGGGATGACCTGAATCCACGAGTCCTGATCCGAGAACCGGATGCCTTCCTCAAGGCTGACCTGCCAGTTCGACGGTGCCCAGTCATGCAGGCTGCGCATCACCGTTCCCTTCTTCGGACTTGGGCAGTGAACCTGCTCATAGGCCTGGGCACTAAACGGCAGCTGGTCGACAATCTCGCTCAGGGCCACCTCCTGCGATTGGAGCAGGGAGAGGAGCTTAGCGAAGGCAAATGCGGCATCAAAACCAGGATGGAGACCGGGGAAAATGAAGCCCCCACGCTCGTCGGAAGCAAAGAGCACGTCGGTGCGAGCCGCATCTTCCATGATCGAACGCACATCGGACTTACTTCCGACCACCTCGACACCATTTTGATGCCCCTCAGCATTGAGATAGCTCAAGATGAGCGAGCTTGCCACGACAATGCCCTGCTTCTGGCTCGCTCGGACCAGGTGGAGCATCGCGGCGGCGAGATGGTGTCCTTCGACCACCCTTCCCCGCTCGTCAACCACGACTAGCCGCTCGCCTTCGTCAAAGAAAACGACGCCGATGCTATTTGGCAGGGTCTGGATGATGCCGCGTAGCTCGGCGATGTGCCTCGATTGATCGTCGGGCGACCGCGGCGCTCGCTTCGCATCGTTGAAGGCGTTGAGGCTCACCGCGTCCACGTTCAGCCTCGCCAGCATCGACGGATACACGCCCGCGAGAGCCGAGAAGCCGAAGTCGCACACCACGCGCATCCGGTGACGAACCTGGCTGTGGTCTAAGAGTCGGTGGAAGTCGGCCTGATAACCCTCAACCGCCCGCCCCGCGAAGTCGATGACGCCCAGTTCATCCGAGTCGGCCCGGCGGAAATCCTCCCGATTGAAGGCGTTCTCGATGTCGCGCTCCATCCGCCGGTTGATGTAGGCGCCGGTTTGGTCAAAGGTCTCGATCAGCGTGACTCGCGAGTTCCCTGGCAGCTTCCGCACGTGGATCGCGCCACCGGCTCCGCACCGCGA
The DNA here is from genome assembly GCA_018268355.1 of Armatimonadota bacterium. Lineage (GTDB taxonomy): Bacteria > Armatimonadota > Fimbriimonadia > Fimbriimonadales > Fimbriimonadaceae > JAFDWR01. Next base: position 214,180 of record JAFDWR010000003.1, read on the forward strand.
GATATAGTGCCGCGCGACCGGAACTGCCATCGACCGAAGGTCGATGACGTCGAGGCCCACGCTCAACAGCGACGAAATGATCGCCCGCTTGACCATTCGCGAGCTGCGCGTGCTGTCGCGCGAGGTGACGATGCTCGTCTTTCGCGGGAAACGCGAGCCGATTGCAGCACCCAGGCGCACGGCAAAGTCGGGGGTGATTTCGACGTTGCTGATCCCCGCCACGCCGAGATCGCGGAAGAGCTGCGCTCGATAACGCGTGCCCCAAACCAGCGAATGGGTAACCACCGCGCCCCGTTCGACCGTCTTGTCGGGCCAGAGCTTCACCCGCGGGCGAATCTTCGCGCCTGCCTCAATCGTGCAGCGGTCGCCAATCACCGACTCCTCTTGGATCGCGGCGATGCGCTTGATCGTGACGCGGCTGGCGACGATCGTGGACTCCAAGTTCGCGTTTGCGCCGATGTAGGTGCTATCCCAAACGATCGACCGTTGAACCTGGGCCCCTTCTTCGATCAGGACGTTGTCGCCGATCACGGTGTCGGGGCCGACAACCGCGCCCGCCTTTACGCGGCAATTCCGGCCTATGATCACGGGCGGGATCAGCTTCGCCGCTTCGTCGATGACGGAAAAAGCCCCCACGCGGAGGCCGTCCTCGGTCGAAGGCTCGTCGGTGGCAAAGATGCCCGAAAGGACATCGTGATTGGCCGCGCTGTATTGGGCAAAGGACCCCACATCGCTCCAGTAGTCCTGGATGACGTGGCCATAGATCTCGCGATTGCCTTCAATCCACTGCGGGAAAACGTCGCCCGACCAGTCGAGAATTCGTTCGGCCTCCAGTTCGCTGAGGACTTCCGGCTCCACGAAGTACATGCCCGTGTTCACGGTGTCGCTGACGACCTCGGCCCAGGTGGGCTTTTCGACGAGCCCGACGATCCGCTGGTCGGCATCCATCACCACCACGCCGAACTCCAGCGGCGACTCCACGCGGCTAAGCAGGAGCGTGATCTTGGCTTGGTTGGCCCGGTGGGCGAGGTAGGCAGCCTCGAAGTCCGCGTTGGTCAAGGCGTCGCCCGAGAGCACCAGCGCAGTCGATTCACCGATCATCTCGCGCATGGCGCGGATCGCACCGGCCGTCCCCATGGGCACCGACTCGATGAAATAGTCAATCTCGACACCGAAATTGGCCCCATCGCCAAAGTAGGATTCAATCTCGGCAGCAAGATAATGGGCCGCAAGCGTAATCCGCTTGATCCCGTGCTTTTTCAGGTGGGTGATCAGGTGTTCTAGGATCGGAACGTTCCCCACCGGCAGCATCGGCTTGGGGCGATCCACCGTGAGCGGCCTGAGGCGCGAGCCTTCGCCGCCTGCCAGGATTACCGCGTGGAGATCGTCTGCCTTGAAGCCCATACCAACCTCTACCGGGAACTGGCCGCCGTTGATCCGCTTTGGACCGGGAAGATTCGAATTTGACTGATCTTGACAGGTCGAGCGGGGTCAAGGTTAACGAATCGAAGGGTTCTCGCCCGAATCGGCGATGGATAAAGCACGTGCTCACGGTCGGCGCGCTCGGGACCGCCGAACCCGCGGATCCACGGCTCCACCTTCGCCGGGTTCTGTCCGGTGCCGTAGGCAATCACGCTCCATTGGGCCGGCAGTTTGGCGGCGTCGGTGCGAATGGAAACGCCGCCCAGGTAGCGGTCACGGCCCAGGTCCACTTCAATCCAGCCTCCGTTCGCCCGAACCGTCAGCGAGCCGGCCCCGCGCTCGTCCACGATGCTTGAGAGCTGGGCCGGGAATGAACTAGCCTCATCGCGGACCGTCTTCCGGGCGGCGAGGTTGGTCTGGAGATCGACGGGATCGAGCGGGACGTTGAAACGAGCTTCCACCGATGGCACGATGACCTTCCCCCGGTGCATCGCTTCGAAGATTGCCCAAGCCGGAAGCCAGGCGACGTCCGTGATTCCACCTCGGCTGACCTTCAGGCTCAGACCCCATCGGTCTAGGCTGGCGGCCGGCTTCCCGAAGGGATTCGGCTTCTGAACTCCTGGTCGCGAAGGCAGAATCGCCGCTCCCGAGTCGCTCAGCATGATTTTCCGCCCTTCAGTTGTGGCCGCCATGTCATCGAACAGGACCAGCTCCTGAGTGGGCAAAGCCTTACCGTCGATGGTTAGTGCCTTGATGAGGATGACTTGTGGCATCTCAGCCTCAAACGAAGTCATCTCGGAGAAGTTGAATGCGTCTCGATTGAGAATATCTGCATGCAGACCCGAGAGCAGGCCGGTAGTGCTTGCCTTGAGGTCCGAATCTGGTCCGTTGCCATAGTTGTCCAGGCTCACCGGCGCGAAGGCGGGCACCAGGCCATCGAACCGTGGATCGCCGCCGAGCAGGCCGCTCCCCGATCCGAGCGCAGGCAGCCGAAGCGACGAAAGTGCCACAGAATAGAACTCCTTCATCGAGGTCGGCAATGCCTCGCCGCCGCGGACGACGGTGATGCGCGGTCGAATGCCTTCGGGTGCGACCGAGAATCGACTCCGCGCGAGGGCGCGGTCATTGAACGACTCCGCCCAGCGGTAAACCTCTGCGCTCGGCTCCTTGACTGGCACGAGAATTCCGCCGAAGTAGCCCGAGGCCTCGTTGTTTTGCAGCTCGCTTTCGCCCTGCGATTCCACTTCCACCCGAATCGGAATCGGCTCCTGAGTCGAGACCCGCGTGGTCGGCGGCAGCGAGAACTCAAACTTTTTCGATTCGCCCGGCTTGAGTCCCTCGCGAAGGATGATCGGCGACGACCATTCGTCGTCGAGCCCCCATCGGAGCGAGAGGGACGTGGACGGCGCGGACCCGATGTTCTTCACCGTGGACTGCGCCCGCAGGGAGGCATCCGAAATGCTCAGTTCGGTCACGGTGAGGTCGGGCTGGGCAACATCGAGATAGGCCATGGGTTCGAGGGTGATCTCAAGTCGCGGCCTCAGCGCCAGCGCGCCCTCCGAACTCGTGAAGAGGGTCATCGAGTTCAAATCGATCGCAAGTCCATCGTTGCGCCACGGCCTTTCCAGCCACCGGTTCACCGTCGGGGCGAGGCCACTGATCGTCCAGGTGTCGCCCTTCTGCTGATACGTGAGCCCCGACAGGACTTGCCCGTCCTTCGCGCCGAGGTTGCCGGGCGCATTCCAGCTCAGCTTGCGCACGCCGCTGCGGCGCATCCGAAAGGTGGCACCGAGTCCGGGATCTAGGGAAATTCGACCCGGGACGAGAAATGGTCCTTCTTGCCAAGCCTGGTTCAGCTCGACGACCCGGGCCGCGCTAATGGGTCCGCTCGATTCGGCATTCAGCACAAGGCTTGCCGACTTCACGCGAAACCGCTTGGGGACGAGTCGAGCCACTTCGCCGAAGCGAACGAGGATCGTCGTGGACTTTGAACCGCGGAGAACGATATCGCCGCCAAAGTTGCGCTCTGGAGCGGCCCGATCCAGCGTGGTGTCCTCGACGTCGGCAATCACGTCCTGATCGCCGGGCCCGCCACGGACCAACGATAGCGATTGGTCGGGGCCCTGGAGGAGGAAACTGCCGAGGAACATGGCACAAGTTTACGCGCTTCGGGACCAATCTGGCGAAAGCAAAAGGCCCCGTGGTCGAACTCGAACACGGGGCCGAAAGCTGAAAAGCGTTTCCGGATTACTCGGCGGCGGGAGCCTTCTTCTTGGCGGGAGCCTTCTTGGCTGCCGGCTTGTCGGCTGCGGCGGCCTTGGTTGCCTTCGGAGCTGCGGCCGGCTTGGGAGCCTTCTGACCGCTACCGTAGGTTGCCTGAATCTCGCGATTGTGCTCCTTGATCTTTTGCACCTTGCGGTGGCGTCGTTGTCGGATTTCCTTGTTTCGAACTCGCATAGCTATTGGCCCAAAAATGAACTGGTCAGATAATTTACCCCAAGGTTAGTCGCATCCCGTCAAATCCAGGATGAATCGCGTGCGGTTCAAGCAATCGCTCGAGTTCCGCATGGGTCGCTTCGCCAAGGTGGGAGTGGTGCGTGGTGACAATCGTTGAACTTGAATGGAGGGCATTCATGTTCCTCAGCCGGTCGACCACGGAGACCGCCGTCTCGATGCTGAGATGCCCGTGATAGGCCTGCGGGACCTTTCCGTCCGTACATTCCAGGATCAAAAGGTCAAACGACCAGCCCTGGAGAAACTCCCACGTCGGTTCGCGCCAAATGCCGGTGTCGGTGGCATAGAGGATCGTCTTGCCGTCTTGCTCGAAGATGAGGTTCTGGCTGTCCTCGTCCTCTTTGTGGTGAGCAGCGATCGGCGTAAGCTTCACCTTTCCCAGCTGATAGCTCTCGAACGAATGGGTCTGGACGATCTCAATCGGCCATTCGGGATACCGCGCCTCGATCTTCCGCTCGATCTCGGCATTCGCATAGATCACGTAGGGCAGCGATTCCCGGTCGGTGAACGGGAAAAGGGCGTACTGCAGCTCGCTGACGCAGAAGTGGTCCTCGTGCGAATGGGTGAAAACAAGCGCGCTCCAATCCTGGGGGTCGAGCCCTTCGCGGCGGTACTGGCAGAACAGATCGGGCGGAAAGTCGATCTGGATGTCGCCATTCAGGAGGGCGCATGAGCGCGTGCGAACATCCTTGCCACCGTGCTCGCGCGCATGGCGGCTCACCCGGCTATCGTTGAAGAAAGCCGGAATGCCGTCCGATGCGCCCGTACCAAGTAGCAGCAGTTCCATCGTGATTGATCAATCGAAGTCCGCGAGGCTCCAAACCACGAGCCCAGAGAGGATCTTCGGGAAGTAGTAAGTGCTCTTTTGGGGCATCTTTTCGCCCTTAAGCGCAACCACGCGCATCTCTTCCACGCTCGGCGGGTTCATGAGGAACGAGCCGCCTGCACCATTTTCGACGGCCGAGATCGCCTCGTCGGGGTCGCGCGTGTAGTCAAAGAAGTCGATGCCGGTGAGGCCGAGCATCTTCTCGAAGATCACCGAGTGGAGGATGGAAACGTCAAGCCGGCGAAGGTCGACCGAACCTTCTCCACCCACCTCGTTGGCGAGGGCATCGAGGTCGCGAACCTTGAGGATCAGGCCGTTTCCGCCCGGGAGGGCGACGCCAAACGCCTTTCCGCCTGCCGCCGCGATGGCTTCGATGTCGTCGAGCAAGGTGGCATTGGGAGCTTCGCTCACGTCGAAGTGGGCGGTGAACCGCTGGTGGAGTTCGTCGGCGCTAAGGTCGAGCTTCTTGACAATGCGGTGGGTCGGAAGGAGGGCAAGGCCAGGGTCGCTCATCGAGCTGAGCGCCATCATCATGAAGTCTTCGGCCACGATTCCCGGCTGCTCGCCGAGTTTCTCGCGGAAAGAAACGGCCGTCTCGTAGCGGTGGTGGCCGTCAGCGATCCAAATTCGCTTATCCTCGAACTGCTGCAAGATCGCCGCGACGGTGGCGGGATCTGAAATGGGTTCGAGAACCTGGTGCACGCCGTCGTCGGACAGGCACTCGTGACGACTTTCGGCATTGGCGGCCTTGAGGCTGTCCAGAACCCCGCCGGAAGGGTCCTCATAGAGCCCGAAGATGCACTCGAGGTGGGCTCGCGTCGCCTCAAGAACCCTCATGCGGTCCTCCTTGTGCTTGGGGAAGGTCTGTTCGTGAGGAAGGACGACGCCCTTGCTGTAAGGCTCAGTCTTAATCAGCGCGATCATCGAGGTTCGCGTGAACTTCTCTGGCATTCGCGGCACCGAGAACGTTTGGGTGTAGCGGTAGACGGCGGGCGCGGCTTCGGGTTGCAGAACGCCCTCGCGTCGCCAAGCAGCGAGGTCGGCCGCACTCCGTGCGTACTTCACGAACTTGCTGCGGTCGTCGGGCTGAGACTCTGGAAGCGTCAGGTGGACGATGTTCTTTGCCGAGCGAGCGGCATACATCTCGCGATCGCTCGCCGAGATGACATCGTACGGCGGTGCCGTGAGAGATCCAAGGTCTCCAACCGGAGACGAATAACGCAAACCACGAAACGGGCGCAAGGTCGCCATATCCCTTCACTATACCGATGGTTAGACGCGTTGCTCGTGTAGACTCAAGCGCGTGGGGTTTGAATCGGAACTAAAGGCCTACGCCGAACGGGTGGAAAGCAAGCTCCGTGAACTCCTCCCCCCGGTCGAAGACGACGCAACGCTGCTGCATGCCGCGATGCGATACGCCACGCTCGGCAATGGAAAGCGCCTGCGTCCTGGGCTCGCGATGGCGTGCGCAGAGGCGGTCGGCGGTTCATCGGAAGATGCGCTCGTCGCGGGGTGCGCGATTGAACTCGTGCACTGCTTCAGCCTCATCCACGACGATCTCCCGGCGATTGACAACGATGACCTGCGCCGCGGCCAGCCCACCGTCCACCGCAAGTTCGATGAAGCGACTGCGATTCTCGCCGGCGATGCCCTCTTTGCCCTGAGCTTTGAGCTGATGGGCCGCTGCCATCCTGATCCCGTGCGAAGCCTGCAATGCGTCCAGATTCTTGCGCGGGCGAGCGGCGTGACCGGACTGGTTGGTGGCGAGATGCTTGATATCTGGGCCGAGGGCAAGCAAGTTGACGCCGATACTCTCGTCGTCATCCACCAGCGAAAGACCTCTGCCCTCTTCCAGGCCGCCTGCGAAGTCGGCGCGACCACAGGCGGAGGAACGCCCGCTCAGATTCAATCGCTAGGTTCCTTCGGTTCCTTGCTTGGCCTTGCCTTCCAGATCGCCGACGACGTCCTCAACGAGACCGGAGCCCCCGATCAACTCGGAAAGGCGGCCGGAAGTGACCGATTAAGGGAGAAAACGACCTATCCCGCTCTATTCGGCCTCGAGGGAGCCATGAACGAAGGCCGAAAGGTGGCGGAGAAGGCTCAAGAGCATCTCAAAGGGTTCGAGAATGCTTATTTCTTGGCCGAGACACTTCAATTTTCACTTTTTCGTGATCGATAGTCACTTCGTTGCGCCCTTTTCGACGAACGATTCGTCGTTACGTTGACCTCAAGCCACCAATGGCTTTGGGGCAAGGCAGCGCAATGGCGGACTCGATTCGAACCAAGGACCTCTTAAACTATCAGGCCAACATCAAGGTCATCGGTATTGGTGGCGCGGGCAGTAACGCGGTGAATCGAATGATCACGGAGGGCGTGCAAGGCGTTTCCTTCGTGGTGATGAACACCGACATGCAGGCGCTGTCGATGAGCAAGGCGGAAACTACCCTGCAGCTGGGCGCCAAGCTCACGCGCGGCCTCGGCGCCGGTGGCGACCCCGAAGTCGGTAAGGCTGCCGCCGAAGAGGACATCGAAGTCATCTCCGAACTCCTGGATGGCGTCGACATGATCTTCCTCACCGCCGGTATGGGCGGTGGAACCGGGACCGGCGCTGCTCCGGTCATTGCCGATCTCGCGCGTCAACGCGGCATTCTCACCGTCGGCGTGATCACCAAGCCGTTCCTCTTTGAGGGCCCGCGACGGAAGCGACTCGCTGAAGAAGGCGCGAACCGGCTTATCTCGCACGTGGATACGCTCATCACGGTGCCGAACGATCGTCTGATCTCCTTTGTTGACCGCAAGACGACGATGCAACAAGCGTTCTCGGCGGCGGATGATGTCCTTCGTCAAGGCGTTCAAGGCATCTCGGACATTATTCTCCTGCCCGGACTCATCAACGTCGACTTTGCCGACGTTCGCGCGGTCATGAGCAATGCCGGCGTCGCTCTGATGGGCCTTGGACGAGGTCGCGGTGACAACCGAGCTCGACTTGCCGCCCAACAGGCCGCTCATTCGCCCCTGCTCGAGACGAACATCGAGGGCGCGAAGAAGCTCCTCGTCAACATCTCGGCGGGCCGCGACTTCTCGATCGGAGAGGCCTATGAAGCGATGGAATACATCCTTCAGTTCACCCACTCCGACGACACCGACATCATCATGGGCCACGTCCTGCGCGAATCGGACGATAGCAGCGTCCAGGTCACGCTGCTCGCGGCCGGAATGGACACCTCGCAACGCCGCCGAGACGCTGCGGTCTTCGTTCAGCAACAGCCGGTGACGATTGCTGCCGAGCCGATCACCCTCGACGAGACGGGCGCGGCGATTGAGATGGAGACCAAGCTGCAGCCGATCAGCCTCGACGAGATTGACCTCGACATCCCGACCTTCCTGCGACGACAGAAGACCCAATAAACCGCTATTCAACCACCCAACCCGGCACCCGATCGGGAAAGTTACTGGTCCAACGCTCGCCCCGCCCAAAAATGGCGGGGCATTTTTTTGACTAGCCCTTTGCGATCACGAGGGGGAAGGGTCGGCCCTGAAAGAAGGCAACCGGATCCTGGGATTGGCTTCCGTACTTCTCGACCAGCGCGGGCACCGTCCGCAGGACGTAGCTGAGGAGGTCGGCGACGGTGACCTTCTGGCCCTTCGATGGGGGCGGCAAAGCAGCTCCGCTCAGGCCCTTCAACATCGCATAGGTGAACAAACCGTGCTTGAGTTCTTTGATCTCGCTCGCGGTTTGATAGCCACTGGTGCCCGCAAAGATGGCCACGCCACTGCCTAAGTTCGAACTGATGACGTTCAGGGCCTTCTCGTCGAAGAGACGATTGCCTCCGTCAAGGAACGAGCCCGCATGGCAGGCATCGAACACAACCATGACCTTTTGCGCCTTGATTCGGGTTGCCAAGGTCGAGAAGGTCCGTCCGGACAGCGCGACGTCGGCGAGGTTCGAGCCGTCATCCATCTTCTTGACTCCCGGCGTGACCATGTAGAACTCGACCTTGCCGGGATCCTTGGTCACGACGCCATGGCCGGAATAGTAGAAGATGAAGGTGTCGCCGGGGCCCGCCGAAGCGGCGACCTGGTCGAACGCCTTTCGGATTCCATCCAGGTTCGCCTTCGCGTCATAAACCGGGACGACCTCGATCGAGGAAAAGAGCGACTTCGACTGCTCGGAGATCGCGGCGGTGAAGGCCTTCGCGTCATTCACTGAGTAGGTGAGCTTGTACGCGGGGTTCTCGTATTCATCAATCGCCACCGCAATGATCCAAAGCTTGCCGACCGTCGTCTTCGCGGCATAGGTGACCTTCAGCGGGTTGGCGGTCTCCGATTTGGTACGATCGACGTTGAACGCGGTCGCGGTGAAGGTGTTCAGACCCGGGGCGAGCGGAACGCGGAACTTCTTCGAATAGGTCTTCGCATCCGGATCGGGGATCTCGGTGAGATCCTTGACCGTCGAGCCCACTCGCTTTCCGTTCTGATAGAGCGAAACCTGGTCGATGCCGCCTCCTTGGTTGGCCGCTTCGACCGTGATCTCGATCTCCGGCTTGTCGGTGTTGAGGTCGGCCGTCGGGCTAACAAAGCGCACGGTCGTCGGCGGTCGAATTGCCTCGATCTGAACCGGCGCTTCTGGAGCAGCGTCAACTTTGGGGGTCTCTGGCTCGGGGGGCGGGCTGGTGTGCTGGACATTCGGCGGCGTGTAGGTCGCGCGTCGACCGAAGAGACCCGGAATATTGAACCGCTCGCTAAGCGCGCTCAGAGGGATGATCTCGCCCTTCTGAACATAGTGGAGGTATTCGAGCGCCTTCGGTGTGCCGTCGTACCGGCCCTTGGGATCAATCGCGACCCACTCGTTCGGCCCTGCGACATAGCGTCGCGCTGCAAACTGACCGTTATCGGCTCGGAACAGCCGCGAGGCACCATCTCTTGCGCCCGAGACAATTGTTTTTCTATTCGAGGAAAATGCTAGCGCTCGCGCGTTGTCTGAACCGACGCCGAGAGTAGTTTCCTTATTACCATTGGAAAGTGAAACGACAACCGCCTGTTGACCAGCAATCCCGAGACCGACGCCTTTTCGATCCGCACTGGTCGCCGCGCAAAGGATCGGCAGCTTGTAATCGGTCGTAGAGCGTGGCTTTGTGTTGCCGATGTCCCAGGTTCGCACGGTGCCGTCAAAGCTCGCGGTCAGCATCCTCTTCGAGTCCGCCGACCAGGCGATTCCGGTGACGCCCCCCACATGGCCCTGCCACTCACCCGTCATCTTGTCGCCGCTGATGCTGTAGAGGAAGAGCTTTCCGACCGAGTCCCCGGCAAGGAGCCATTCGCCGTTCGGGCTCACCGCGAGCGTTCGGCTCGAGGCCTGCATCTTGAACTTCTCGGTCGCCGACTTCGCCTGGAGGTCGACGAGCTGGACCGAACCGTCGCTCATCACGAGCCACGCGCGGCCATCGGGGGCCACGTCGCCGCCACGAATCGCATCTCCGACTCGCAGGCTCGGCCCGGGTTCAAGGGTGGGGAGCGCACTGGTGGAGATCCGGCCATCGGCGCCAAACGTGACCAGGTCGCTGCCGCGAACTTTGGCGCCCGTGATTTGGCCGTCGTGGCGCTGCTTTTGGGCAATCGGGGTGAGGATCTTCGCATCCCAGGTCGTGATGACGCCATCTTCTCCGGCGGTGAACCCAACCCGGTCGTCGTTCGAGAATCCAACCGCGGTGATGCCGCCGCCGATGCCCTTGGCCTCGGAAATCACCTGCTCGTCGTCGAGGGAGGCCACCTTGATCACATCATCAACGAAGGTGAGAATCGCCCGATTTCGACCTCGGTTCAACCGGAAATCGAGGGGGCCGAGCTTGGCAAACTTGGTGGTTTGCTTCTCGCCGTTCGCGGCGGAGACCTTGACCACCTCGTTCCCCACGAGATACATCAGCTGGGAATCACTCGAAAATCCGATCGTGCCGATCGTCGGTCCAAAGCTGGCGGCGGGAAGCTCGGCCTCTTTCGCGAGGCTGGGCACGGAGGCCACCACCACCGTCCGGTCCTGCTGGGTGACCGCGAGCTTGCGTCCGCTCGGGCTAAAGGCGACGGGCGCGATCACGGTCAATCCGGAGAGGGTCCCGACCACATTGCCATTCGACGCGTTGACTAGCCGCAGGACACCATCCTCGCTCGTGACCGCGAGGAGGCTCCCATCGGGCGAAAAGCGAACTCGACGGGGCGCGGCCGGGAGTCGAAGAAGCTCCTTGCGCATCTTCCCCGAGCGAATATCCCAAAGCGAAAGGAAGCCGCGGGTCTCGCCGAAGGCGACGGTGTCGCCATTGGGGCTGATGTCGAGGCACGCCGCACCACCGCGAACCCCTTTGAATTGGGTGAGAACCTTGCCCGATGGCGCCTCAACGGCGCGGCAACCCAGGGAACCCGCCGAAACAACAACATTGCTCTTCGGAACAAAGCCGATCTCCCAACAATCACTGTCGAGATCTGTTATTTTTAGCAAGAGACCGGTCGAAGCGTTCCAAAATCGCAATCCACCGTTGCGATCTGCACTCACGAGCAACTTGCCGTCTTCCGAAACATCAACGAGACCGTTCGTTCTCGGATGCGTTGACTGCAACACGAGCTCGGGTTGAGCCCATGTGGCGGCCGACAAGGCGGCAAAAACGGCGAGAACAAGCGGTCGAATCATAGGCTCCCGATGCCCAGTATAAGACCACGGAGGGCGAATCCGACTAACGACTTTGCATGGTCGTCCGGGACGGCATCACAAAGTGGCGCAGGTTGCCCGAAAACCGCACATGCGCGCGCCCAATCAGGGTCGGACGTGCGTCCCACTGCTCCGCTTGGATCGTGAGGTGGCCACCTTTGCTTTCCACCCGCACCGCGCCGCCGAATCCGCGTCGCCGCATGACGTCAAGCGCGGTCGCGGTGGCACCTGTGCCACACCCGAGCGTTTCGCCCACCCCTCGCTCCCAGATTCGAATTCGAACGTGGTCCGAAGATTCCATCTTCGCCCACATGACGCTCACCCGCTCGGGGAAGATCGCCAAGTTCTCAAGCTGGGGGCTGACCTCGAAGAAAACGTCATCCTCGGGCAGTTCGTCAACCTGCAACACGAGGTGTGCACTGCCGGTCGAAAGCACGGAACCCCGAAGGTCCGCCCCGCCGCTCCAAGGAATGATCGTGTCGAAGAGTTCGCCCGCCGTGGTGGGGATGATCTGCGGGTCGTAGGTCGCCGGACCGAGCTCGGTGGTGATGAGGCCGTCCTCGAGCACGTGGATCGGGATCTCTTGCCCGCCGTGCACGATGATGAACGGGTCCTTGATCCATTCCTGCACGCGAGCGAAGTGGGCCGCACAGCGGATGCCATTGCCGCAGAAGTCCTCCGATCCATCGCTGTTGAACATCCGAAGGACGACCTTTTCGCCTTCGCGTCGAACCACGAGGATGCCGTCGGAGCCGATGCCAAACTTTCGGTCACAAAGGAAGGGAATGTCGGGCAGAAACTCGTTAAAGTCGGCTTCGAGCATGAGGACAAAGTCGTTTCCAATGGATTCGACTTTCCAAAAGGGCAAGCTGAGGGTCTGGGGGTCCGTTCCTCGTTCCAATCGGATCAACCGAGTTCCTCCAACCAGCCCGTCGATGTTTCCACCGTTGTACGGAACCACTCCCCTTCCGGCGAAACAAGGGGGAACCACCAGGCACTTGGGCGACGATTTGCCGCCTCGAGACCCACACCAGCGATCACAGCATTTCTGACGAGTTTCACGCGCTTGAGTTCCGATTCAAGTTCAAGAGCGCGCTGCTTGATCCTGAGATCGCGAACTTCGGGCACACCAACGAGCGCGCGGCGGGTTCTCTCGATCTCCTTTAGTTGGCGGCGGATCTGACGGCATTGGGTCGCCCAATGGTCGACCTGGGCGAGTAGTTCGGCCCGCTTGCGGCTTCGCTGCTCGTCGAGCTCACCTTGCCGGAAGTGTGCGCCGGATTCATGTTCGGCCGCTTGCCGGCACGATTTCGCCTCCCGCAGCTCAGCATAAAGGCGATGCTTGGTCTCCTTCAGTTCGCGGAGCTGGCTGAGGAGGGCGCCAAGCTCACCCTTGATCTCGTCGTACTCCCGGGCTACGGTCGCCCACCGACCGCCGATCGACTGATCGAGCCAGGTCATCCAGGCATGCATTCCCTTCAGCGATGGCAACTTTGCGAGGAACTCCTTCTGCTCGGTGACCACTTCCTTCCATCGCATCGCGAAGCTGGGGCTGCAAAGCTCCTCGCTGCCGAATGCCCTTTGCAAAGGCGCGGGAAGACGCATCCATGAACACGTCGCGCCGAGATGATCGAACGGAGAGAATTGGATACGCAGGATCGGATTGAGCGGCTGTTCCCAGCCCAGCTGCTTGCGAAGCTGCTTGTGGAGGAAGATACTCCGACTGACGTAGCCACTCGCGCCCTCGTGAAAGGCGAACGAGAACTCGGCCGAAAGCATGCCGATGAGGGTGACCGCCTTGCCGAAAAGCACGCAATCGGGACCAAACTTGGCCTCGACGAGCTCAGCAAACTCCTCGACCGACCGAAGCGGCCGCTTCAAGGTGAGGAACTGCGGCTTTGGCGTGGCGATGACGATGCCGCGCTTGCCGATGCGAACGGTTCCGCGTCCGAGGCCGGGGATGAGCAGGTCGAACGGCACTGCGCCAGAGCCAAACTTGGCCAGCCTGTACAGTCCGGAACCCGCGATGGCCTCGTCATAGATCTGACAAGCCTTAGCGCGGGTCTCTTGCGCAAAGAAGACGTTGGCAAGACTGAATCGAGGCTGGGTCGAGGTCCGGAGGTTGATCCGCAGCAGGTCGCTCGTTTGGGTGGTCTCGATGCTGCCGAGTCCGGGCGAGACGAAGTTGTAGATGAGGGGCAGGATGCGGCGGTAGTAGCTTGCCAGCGACTCCGAACTCATCTCCCGGGCAATCGCGGCTAATTCGCGCCGAAGTTGCGCCGCCCGCTCCTCCGCCTGTTGACGCGCGGTATCGGAGAGGCAGTTCAGGGTCTCCTTGAACGACCAATCGATCGCGGCAAAGAGCTCCTTCTCGACGTCGGCGAGCTTCACCTGCAAGGTGGTCGGTGCAGGATCGTCAAGCGAAGCGATTCCCCGCCATCCCCAGGCTTCGGTCGCCTCGTCGATGGCACCGGGTCGCGCCTGCTCGAGCCGCTCAAGCCGGACGCCCGCCTTGCGCAGGGTGTCTTGCGTGATGACGGTTTCCGATCCAAACAGGCTGCTGAACTCGCCCGCCGCGCTCCAAAGGCCGCGCGTGGTGGTGTCATTGTGGGGCAGGCGGCGAAAACGCCCAACCTGGGCGCGGTCGCGCTTGAGCTTGGCAAAGTAGTCGGTGTCGTGGACGCCGGCAACAAAGCGGCGGGAGCTTCCGATCTGGCGAAGGGCGCGGACAACGCCTGCCTTCATCGGCTCGTCCCAAAAAACGGTCTGACCCAAAGCCAGGAGGGGCACGCCGGGGTGGCGCTTATCCAACTCTCTGAGCACATCGCCCAGGCTCAACGCCCGACACGCCGACTCCATCTCAATGTTCTACGCCATGTTTTCCGAATTCGGGTAGGGACTTCGCGTCATCCACTCGCGAATTTCGGAAGGCAGCGTGATCGCCTTTCTCGTTTCTGGGGACATGAAGACGTGCCACGAGTAGCCTTCGGTGACCACTCCCTCACGTCCTTGAACTCGAATTTCATAGTCGAACTTGATGGCAGCGCGCTTGATTTCGCCTGCCCAAACCTTCACCTCGATGGCGTCGTCATAGTGGACTTCGCCGCGATACCTCGCGTGAACTTCCACCACCGGCATCAGAATTCCCAGCTTCTCGATGTCGGAGTAGTTGAAGCCTCGTGCCCGGCACCAGGCTCCTCGCGCCTGTTCGAACCAGTAGAGGTAGTTTGCATAGTAGGCGTGCCCCATCTGGTCGGTTTCGCCATAGCGAACTCGAATCAACTCGACGGTGGCCTCAGCTGACACCCGGCTCCTCCTTTCGAGTGGGGATGGTCCGGTCCGTCGTGTTCTTTCGGCAGACGAAGTAGGCGATGGCGCCCGTGATCATCAGCGCGAGCGCGACGAGGTGGGCTTCGGTGAGCGGAAGGCTGCCAATCCGGGTGGAGCTCGCCACGCCCGTCTTCACTTCCTCGATCGTGCCTGCGCGCCAGAACTCGTAGATGAACCGCGCCAAACCGGCAAAGAAGACGCTGACCGCAGCAAGAACACCCTTCGGCAACGGCCGCTTCTCAAGGAGGATGGCGAGGCTGAAGAGTCCAACCAGGATCAAGCTCTCATAAAGCTGAGCCGGATGGTGGGCGTGCTCCATGTGGTTGAAGTGCATCCCCCAGGGCAGGTCTTGCGGGCATTCGCGTCCGAAGCAACAGCCATTCAGCACGCATCCCACGCGGCCGATCGCCTGTCCGACGAGGAAGGGCGGAAAAAGCAGGTCGAGCATGCTCGAGAGCGAATAGCCGCGCCTTTTGCAAACGACGACGACCGCTATGAACCCGCCGATGAGGCCGCCGAAGCTCGTGAGGCCCTCAAATCGGAAGGAGAGGACCTCCTTCCACGACATGTGGTGGAACTCTTGAAGGATGAAGAGCAGCCTTGCACCGACCACACCGGCGAGAAGGGGATAGAAGGCGAGGTCAACGACCGCGGACTTCGAGATCCCGTACCTCGGCGCCCGGCGGAGGGCAATCCAGACGCTCACGGTAAAGGCGACCAGGACGGCCAGACCGTAAGTCGGCAACGCCAAGGGGCCAATCTGGAGCTTTGGATACATGAAGTGGCTAGTTTACCGACCGCCTCAGCGACCGCTAGGTAGATCAATGATCTCGTGGGCGTGGAAGTTCCCTTGATCGGTGAGCGTCAGGATTCCTGCGAACCGGCCATGCGACCCCGCTTGGACAATGGGAACGCCGACTTGGTTTGAATCCCAAAGGAGCTTGTCGTGACTGTGTCCGCCGATAATGGCAGAAAGACCTTGTACTTTCTCGGCCAAGAGCTGATCCTTTCTTGTTCCGATATGAGTGAGCGCGATCCACACATCAGCGTCTCTTTTGTGGTTCTGAAACACCTCTTGAATGGATTGGATTGGCTCAGTCCAAAGATATTGACTTAGAGGTCTTGTCTTCATCTTCTCGGTGACCATCGGGACCATCGCGGCGACCAACCCGACTTTGACCTCGCCAGCCGACACGACGAGGTGCGATTTGAAGACCAGTTTCCCTTGCGTGTCCCACCAATTGGCGCAGAGGATGGGGTGGCTCGCCCCGTCGAGCTTCTTCGCCACGATCGAGCTAAGGACGTGGGATTCGCGGTTCCCGGGCACCGACGCAGTGAGATTGAGGTCGGCAAAGTGACCCCAAACCGGGTCCCGGCCGAGAGGGATCGCCAAATTCCCAGCGCGGATTGCGTCGCCGGTGTCGACATAGAGGTCGCAGGTCGCCCGCAGTTCCTGAAGTCGAGCCTTGCGCTCGGCCGTCAGCTTGCCATGAAAATCGTTCGTATGCAGGATTCGAATCATGGGAACTCTGCGCGGTCGCTCGGGTTAAACTAGGGGATGGGGCAGAAGGATTTTCCGAATCCTGACCCTCGGAGCACATTATGAAGAAAACCTTCACCGTCATCGTCGCCTGTCTTGCCGCGGCATCCGTTTTTGCTGGTCCTGCCAAGCCTGCCAAGGCTCCCAAAGAACTCAAGTGCGCCGTCATGACCGAGCACATGGTCAACATCAAGAAGGCGACCGCTTCGAAGATGTACGCCGACTACAAGGGCAACCGATACTTCTTCTGCTGCGGCGGCTGCGTGACCTCGTTCAAGGCCAACCCGGCCAAGTTCGCCAAGGCTCCGCACATCCCCACCCCTAAGGGCAAGTAAGGCCTTTTCGACTTTCAGACAAAAAGAAGCGGGAGCGACCAGGTCGCTCCCGCTTCTTTTTTGAATCTGGATCCTTACTTCGGGGGCATTCGGTTGGCGATCGCGTCGAGGATGACGACCGAGATAATGAGCGCGCTGCCGAGAATCAGGGTCACGCGGCTCATGAGGTCGTCGAAGCTCTGCTTGCCCTTGAACGTGGTTCGCACGCCCGATCCACCGCTCATGGCGTCACCCTTACCGGTGACAATGACCAGCAGAGTAAACATGGCGGCCAAGATGATGGCGATCACGAGAACGACGTTGTAGACCATATCGAGGCACCTATCTTACCTAATAAAGGGGGATCGGATACCCCAGAAGGTTTGAAATCCAAGCGAGAAGCAGCGCAGTAAGGGTGCTGCCGGCCATCACGTGGAGCAGCCCACTGTTAAAAATGCGTACAGGAATCGAGGTGCGACCTGGCCCTTGGGTCCGGACCAGATGAACCAGCTCTTCGCCCGCGAGGATGCCGCTCTTCAACTGCTTTGAGCTTGGGGGCCGGGTCGTGAACCAATACTGGACGAAGCTGCCGAGCGGTCGGTAGAGAAAGACAGTGCTGAAGACCGCGAGCATGGTGCGGTACTCCTGGTTGGGAATGAGGGTCCAGTTCTGGATCCCGAGGAATACCATGAGGGCGATTCCAACGTTCGTGCCGCAACGTGGGTGAACCCTGGGCATTCGTCGCACAATGTTGGCCGAGAGAGGCTCTTGTTGTTCGATGGCATGCACAACCATGTGCTCGGCGGCATGATAACCAGCGAGAGGGATTAAGCGCATTCCGAGAAGGAATAAACCGACAACGAGACTGTTTGAAAGTGTGTCTTGCCAAGTCGGCGATAGACCCTTAAAAGCCCATCCGCTCAGCCATTCCACCAGGAGCGAGGTGGTGAAGATGATCATCATCAGCACCGCGCCGGTGGCCATCAGCCCGTACCACTTGGCTCCCGCGCGGTGGCTTCCGGTGGTCAGATAGACCCCAAATGGCGTTGCCATGCCGCCGACCGGCGGCAGTGAAAGGATCGGCTGAGGTCCAAGCGCGAGGCTCGAATTCCAGATGCCGATGACTTCCCTTCGCGGCGAAACCACGACAAAGCACTCGATCGACTCCTCCGCACTCCGGCGAAGCCCTTCGACAACCGGCATGAGTGGGTCAATCGAAAGGAGCCGAGGGTCGAGGGCGGCTGAGCAGGGCGTTTCCTCGTTGGGCGTGTTCAGAAGGGCGGCGGCGAGGCTCTGCGGCGTGATCGCCCCCACGTAGAAACCCTCTTCGTCGACCACCGCCAAGATCCGCTGGTCATCCAATCGACGCGAAGCCACGAGCAAGCTGTTATCGATCGTCACCTTGGTGGCGACATCGGTGTACTCGCTAATGCTGGCGTTAAGTCGATCGTGAATCAACGTGGTGTCTCGTGGTTCCATTCTGACTCAGTTCATAATGAGTCTGTCGAGATGCAAAAGATAGGTGTGATCACAAGCGGCGGTGACGCCCCCGGAATGAACGCCGCCGTGCGCGCCGTCGTTCGTGCAGCCCTCGGTCGAGGCTGCGAAGTGGTCGGCTTTATCCACGGCTACCAGGGAATCATCGACAACGAGTTTCTGCCGCTCGACTCACGTGCCGTCGGTGGCATCATCACGACCGGCGGAACGATGCTTCGCACCGCCCGCAGCAAGCCGTTTATGACCGCCGAAGGGCGCTCGAAGGCGATTGAAAACCTAAAGAAGCTCGGCGTTGATGGCCTTGTGGTGATCGGAGGCGATGGTTCGTTGACCGGTGCGCTGAGGCTCCACGAGGAATTTGACTTCCCCGTCATGGGCGTGCCGGGCTCGATCGACAACGACATCTCAGGCACTGACTTCTCGATCGGCTTCGACACCGCGGTGAACACTGCCGTGGAGGCCATCGACCGGGTCCGCGACACCGCGTATTCTCACGAGCGCGTCTTTGTCATCGAAGTCATGGGGCGCCGAAACGGCTTTATCGCAGTCGAGGCGGGCCTTGCAACGGGCGCTGAGGCTGTTTTGATCCCCGAGATACCCTATTCGCTGCTCGAGATCTGTGATTCGCTCCGCGTGGCCGCCGAACGTGGCAAGAGGAGCAGCATTATCGTCGTGGCAGAGGGCGCAGCACGGGCGAGCGATATTCAGGAATTCATCACGAAGAACACGCCTTACGAGGCCCGCTACCTGGTTTTGGGTCACATGCAGCGGGGCGGCTCTCCGACTGCCTTTGACCGCGTCCTTGCCCTGCGACTGGGTGCCCATGCTGCCAATCGACTCCTCAGCGGCTTCCGAGGCGAGATGGTCGGCGTAGATGGCAATCACCTGGTTAGCCATCCCCTGAGCTACGTCCTCAGTTCGGAGCGCGTGATCGACCCTGAGAAGCTGCTGCTCTGCGAAGTGATGGCCCGCTAGGTTCAAGCGGGTACCATATTGGGAAATTGCCTTTTGGCATTTGGAGAAGAAATTGGCCGTCGATACCAGCGATTTTAAGAACGGAATGCACTTCTACCTCGATGGTGAAGTGTTCACGATCATCGAATTCCAACACGTCAAACCGGGCAAGGGTGGCGCGTTTGTCCGCACCCGACTGCGAAAGCTCAAGACCGGGCAGACCCTCGAAAAGACCTTCCGTTCGGGCGAAAAGGTCGAACCGGCCTTCGTCGAGAAGCTTGCCTACCAGTTCATCGGTCGCCAGCGCGACAAGATCACGGTCATGGACCTTGACACCTACGAGCAGTTCGATGTGGACGCCGCTCAGCTCGGTGACCAGGCCAAGTACCTCAAGGACGACGCCGAACTCACCGCTCTCGTGGCGAACGGCGAAACCCTCGGCTGGGAGCTTCCGAACTTTGTTGAATTAGAAATCACCGAAACCGAGCCTGGTTTCAAGGGTGACACCGTGAGCGGTGGCGCAACCAAGTCGGCAACCGTGGAGTCGGGCGCAACCATCCAGGTTCCGTTCCACATCAAGGTCGGCGATATCGTCAAGATCGACACCCGAAGCGATTCCTATCTCGAACGCGTCAACCGAAAGTAATTTGCACCTCCCCGGACCGTGCGAATTTCGCTAAGCTAAGGACTGAATCAGCGACATGAGTATTGGCGGAGGAAACAATCGATCCGACTCGGCAAGTGAGATCCTCGCGGATCTCCTTGCCAAGTTGGCCCAGGGCCTGATGATCATCGGAGGGATCACCCTCCTCATCGGCCTTGGATTCTCGTTCTACAGCGTGTTTGCCGGTGCAGACGTCACCGACGCTGCTCTCAAACAGGGCCTGAAGAACGTTGGCCTGTTCACCAACCTTTCCCTGGTTGGCGGCATTGTCTTTTGCCTTGCCGCGAGCTACCTGTATTGGGATGAAGGCTGGCTTGGGCCGACCCTTCTCGTTTCGGGAATCGTCTTTGCCACTTCGCCGGTTTGGATGCCGGCGGCAGGAATCGGCAAGGCGGACAAGGAACTCCCCGCCGCTGCGATGCGCACGCTTGCGACGGCCGGCATGATCCTGCTCGTCTTCGGCGTCCTGCTTGTGGTCATCGACGGCATCATCCGCATGCGGCAACGCATGGAGCAAGGCGCGAAGGCCGACCAGCTCAAGTACGGCAAGGGCATCAAGGACGTCGACGAGAAGCAGAACGTCTTCCTTGGCAAGTGCTGGCAGCTTCCCTTCTGCCGAAAGTTCGTCCGCGAAAAGTGCCCGATTTACCACTCCCGCACCACCTGCTGGAAGGAGCTCGTCGGCTGCATGTGCGAAGAGAAGGTCATCCAGATGGCGATGGATGGCAAGCCCATCCCCAAGGACGCCATTCTCGCCGCGAACTACATCCCGCGCAACAACAAGCTCACGATCGAGCAAAAGAAGGACCGATGCCGCTCGTGCGTGATCTACAACGAGCACCAGAAGCACAAGTACCGCGTCGCCGTCCCGGTCACCGTCATCGCCTTCATCCTGGTCTACCTCCTGCTCCATGGCCCGATCATCTCGGTGGTCGGCAGCATGGTGGGCGCACTCGATAAGTTCGTCAATGTCGCCACCCTCGGCAAGGTGGATAGCGCGGCAGCGAAGTCGGGCGGTGCCGCATTCACCGAAATCCTTGGTGCAAGCCTGGGCGTGATTGGGCTCACCTACACGCTTAAGGCGATCGAGTACGCGATCTTCAGATTGAAGCTCTAAATGACAAGCGCCCTCATTCAGTTCGACGGTTCGTACGGTGAGGGCGGCGGAGCTTTGATTCGCACCGCGCTCGTGATGGCGAGCCTCACCCAACAAAGCTGTCGAATTGAAGGCGTCCGGGCGGGGACCTCCCACCCCGGCGTCGACCTCGAAGACGTTGCGCTGGTCCAGCTCCTCAACAAAGCCTGCCAGGCGGAAGCGGTTGGACTTGAGCACGGCTCGCCGTCGCTCATGTTCGTTCCCGGCAAGAAGCATTCGGCCGTGCGCGGCGACTTCAAGGTGGAGAGCTTCATGGGTCGCCAGCCGAACGCGATGGTGATCCTAAACGCCCTTGTCCCGCTCCTCGCGCGCACCGGAGCCTATTCCAGCCTGAAGTTCCAAGGAGAGACGTTTGGCCGGCGCGCGCTGGGCTTCGACTATTTCCGCGATGTCACCTGCCGCGTGTTCGCCAAGATGGGCCTCGGCGTCTTCCCCGAGCTCATCCGCGCGGGCTATGGACGCGAAATGCCGGGGATGGTGGGCCTTGAGGTGGAGCCGAGCGCGATCCAGGGCATCAATTGGACCCAGCGCGGCGGCTTGATCGGCCTCCATGGCGTCATCACGACCTCCAACTTGCCAAGTACGGTTGGTGACCGCGGACGCGCCCACCTTCGAACCCTCGCCCAGAAGCTTGGCCTCAAGATCGACGTCGAGCTCCAAGATGTGCCCGGCGAGCACCCTGGGGCCCACGCCACGGTTTACGCGGTTTATGAAAACGGCCTCGGCGGAGGCACCCAGATGGGGTCGCGCGGCGTTCGCATCGAGACGATCGTCCAGCAAGCCTTTGAAGAATGCGCTCGCTGGATGGCGACCGACGCCACCATCGACCCCTTCCTCGCTGACCAGATCATCATTCCCGCCGTCCTCGCCGACGGCTCGTCCAGCTTCAAGGTGAGCGAGCTCACCCCGCGCCTGTTGACCGCGATCTGGGTCATCAAGCAATTCCTCCCCATCCACATCACCGTGGTGGGAGCCGAAGGTCATCCAGGAACAATCCAAGTTCGAAGGTAGCCCGACGGGTACCCTCTAGGGGAATGGCTACCGTTGAAGTTGTCGCATTGGGCGGCGTGGGCGAGATTGGAAAAAACTGCACCGTCGTTGAGCAGGGCGATGACTGGATCCTCATTGATGCGGGACTCAGCTTCCCGAACGAGGAGATGCCGGGAATCGACATCATCATCCCCGACTTTGCTTACCTCGTCGAGAATGCCGAGAAGCTGAAGGCGGTCTTCCTCACCCATGCCCACGAGGACCACGTCGGCGCGCTTCCCTACCTCGTGAGCGAGCTCAACGTGCCGATTTATGCCACCGAGTTCACTCACCTTCTCATCAAGGACAAGATGGAGGAGAAAACGGGCCGGAAGGACCTCGATCTGCGCGTCATGAAGTTCGGTGAGAAGGTCGAGGTCGGTGGTCTCACGGTCGAGCCTATCCGAATCACGCACAGCATCCCCGAAACCGCGGCCATTGCCATCCAAACCGTCCACGGTAACCTCCTTTTCACCGCCGATTTCAAGTTCGATTTCACGCCCGTTGATGGAAAACTCAGCGACCTCGCCCGCCTCTGCGAGCTTGGAAAGGAAGGCGTCCTCAGCCTCTTCAGTGACAGCACCAACGTCGAGCGTCCAGGATGGGGCCCGAGCGAGAAGGACGTCATGCCGGGACTGCGCAAGGTCTTCTCCGAGGCGCAAGGCCGCGTCCTCCTCACCACCTTCGCGAGCAACATCCACCGGATGCAGCAGTTCCTGAACGTCGCCGCCGAGTTTGGCCGCAAGGTCGCGGTGGTCGGTCGACGAATGGAGTCGAACCTCGACATCTGCAGCCGGTTTGGCTACCTCAAGGCACCCCGCGGCATCATGATCACCCTCGATGACGCTAAGGACCTGCCCGCCCACGAAGTTGCGATCCTCACCACGGGCTCGCAGGGTGAGCCGTTCAGCGCGCTCGTCCAGATGTCAAAGGGCGAGTATGGCCGCATGCAGATCAAGCAGGGCGACACCCTGATCTATTCGGCCCGCCCCATCCCCGGCAACGAGGGCGCGATCTGGCGCACGATCAACCGACTCTTCCGGCAAGGCTGCACCGTGGTCTACGAAGGCCCCACCCCGGTCCACGTCTCCGGCCACGCTTACCAGCAAGAGCTGCAGATGATGATCAACCTCACCAAGCCGTTCTATCTCACTCCGGTCCACGGTGAGCCGCGCCACCAGCACAAGTACCTCGAGCTTGGCCGCGAGATGGGCTATCCCGAGCACCGCATGTTCACCCTCGAAGTCGGCCAGAAGCTGGTCTTCGACGAGACGAAGGCGTTCTTTGGCGACCGAGTGCCGTGCGGGCGGGTCCTCATCGACTCCACCGGCCAGCCCGGAGTCCCGGATGAGGTCCTGCGCCACCGAAATGCCCTCGCGAAGGACGGTTTGGTCACGATTGCGGTCTCGGTCGACGTCGAAGTCGGCGAGATCATCGGCGAACCGATTCTCCAGTCGACGGGCCTCTTCATCAGCGAAGAAAAGCTCAAGCACATCCGCGAAATCGTCGCCGATAGCCTGAACAGCTTGAACCGAAACGAGTGCAAGGACACCGGCAAAGTGCGTCACCTGCTGCAAGAAGTGGCCAAGAAGGCGCTCCTCCGCCAAGCCGGTGCTCGGCCGGTCATTCTCGTGACCGTGTTTGAGGTTTAAGCCGCCATCGACCGTGCGACGACCTCGTCGTACAGTCGGTTGTACTTGCCCAGGTTGACCCGGTCGGTCTCACCCAATTGGAGCCCGAGGCGGTAGGCCTCGGCGGCGGTGCGCATCTTCACGCAGTGGCGGACAACGCACGGAATCTTGATCGTCCCGCACTCAAAGGGGATCTCGACGATGACTTGCTCGCCCTTCGGGACTCGGCTCGGCGAGACCAGGCCCATGCCCGATCGGCTGATGTTGTGAATCGTGACGCTATCGTACGATTCCACATCGACCCACGTAAGGCGACAGAAGAATCCATCGGGGAAGAATCGCGGCTCTTCGGCTGCGTGGCGGCACTTCGTTTCGCCCGTGAGGTTGAACCGATAGACCGCGACCGCGCCTTCCATCCCTCCGCCAAAGAATCCGGTTCGAACCGGGCTGCCGGTGGAGAAGGTGGCGCTAAAGCTCACGATGGTGCCTTCGCTCGCGATTTCGAGGGTGAACGCGTCACCCGGTTCGACTTGCCAAGGCTCAAACGCGCTGACATCGATCATCTGGTGGTCGATGTAGGTGACCCATCCACGGAAGAACTTCGCGTCGCGCATGCGTTGCAGCGTGACCCGCGTGTTATTCAGTGGCAGTCGCCAGGCGTCCCTTTGAAGTTCCAAGTCGTTCCCCTACCCAGGAAGTATTGGCACTCTGGCAGGCTGACTTCAGGTTCCGCGCTGGGCATTTACAAATTCGCGCATCGCCTGCAGGGTCTCGGGTGAAACGTGGTGCTCAATCCCTTCCGCATCGTGGTCGGCGACGTCTTGCTTGACCCCCAGCAGCAGGAGGAACTCAAGGACGACTTGATGCCGATCTTTTGCGACATGCGCGAGCTTTCGGCCCGCCTCGGTGAGGGCGATTTCACGGGAAGGACCCTCTTCCAGAAGGCCTTCACGTCGGAGCCGTCCCAGCTTTCTGGAGACCGCGACATGGCTCACACCGAGGCGCTCGGCAAGTTCAACGACCTTCACTTTGCCCCGCTCATCCAAGATCCCCGCGATCATCTCGACGTAATCTTCCGACGTCTCTCTTCGATGATCGTCCCTTGTGCGTTGAAATCGCTCTGAGCTCATGGGGCAGGTTCATTTTGCCGCATTTGGGCGTCCGTGCCACAATGGACGCATGGCGGGCCATTCCAAATGGAAAAACATCCGAATTCGCAAGGGTAAACAAGACGCAATTCGGGGGAAGCTCTTCACGAAGTTGAGCCGCGAGATCATCGTCGCGGCCAAGATGGGCGGTGGCGACGTGGCGATGAACCCACGCTTGCGCGTGGCGGTCGAAAAGGCCAAAGAAGCCTCGATGCCGTCCGACAACATCAAGCGAGCCATTGACCGTGGTAGCGGCGCGATTGAGGGAGCCGATTACGAAGAGATCGTCTACGAAGGCTATGGTCCTTCGGGCGCGGCGATCATCCTCGAGTGCTATTCCGAGAACCGCAACCGAACGGTGAGCGAGGTTCGCCACGCCTTCTCGAAGCACGGCGGCAACCTGGCAGAAAATGGCAGCGTCAGCTGGCAGTTCAAGCATGCGGGAACGATCACGATTGACCGAGCTGGCGTCGATGAAGACGAGCTCACGCTCGCCGCTCTCGACCTCGGCGCCGAGGACATCCAGGGCGACGACGAGTCCTTCACCGTCATCACCGCGATGGAAGACCTCCACAAGGTGAACGATGGACTGCTCTCGGCGGGCTATTCGACGAAGGATGCCGCCCTCAGCTACATCGCCACGAACAAGACCGAACTCAATGAAGAGGACACCCTGAAGCTCCTCAAGCTGCTCGATGCCCTCGACGACCTCGACGACGTGCAAGAAACCTACGTGAACGTCGACATCTCAGAATCGGTCCTACAAGACGCGTGAAGTCTCGACAAGTTCCGGTAGCTACGATTCTGCTCATCGCCGCGAATATGGCGATGGCTTTTTACGTGCTCATCCACCCGGAATTTGTCGAAACCTACGGCCTAAAGCCCGGCCACGCCACCTTTGCCCAGGCGATCATCTCGCCGTTCCTGCATCAGAACGTCTTTCACCTGCTGGGCAACATGATCTTCCTTGCCGCCGTCGGTGCGGCGGTCGAGCTAACCGGCTCGGCGGGTCGGCTGCTCCTCACCTACGCCATTGGTGCGGCTGCGGGCGAACTCACCCACGTCCTTCTCGCCTCGCGCTCGGTCGATCCGCCGATCCTGGTTGGTGCAAGCGGCGCCATCGCGGGGTGCATTGGTGCTTACACGATGCGCTACCTTCGACTGAAGGTGCCGGTGGCGCCCAAGTTCGGCGCGTCCGTCCTCGCGGTGACGCTCGTCTGGGTTGGCCTCCAGGTCATCGGCGCGGTTGTGACGATCGGCGAACAGGTCGCGGTCAGCTATTGGGCCCACCTCGGCGGGTTCTTTGCCGGTTTGATCCTTAGCCTTTTGGTTCGGCCGCCCCAAATGGCCGAGCTTGACCTGAAGCATCAGGTGCTCGCCAAGATGAACGAGCGTTCTCCCGCCGCCGCGCTCGCCGCGGCCAAGAAGCATGTTCAGGAGCATCCCGACGACCCCAACGGACTCCGCGCCCTTGCTGAGGCGGAGACGCGAATGGGCCATGCCGATGAGGCAAAGAAAGCATGGCTGAAGCTCGCCACCCTTCCGGGGATCACCCCTCGCCCCGAGGACATCGCTGAACTGCTTCGCACGGGTGGAGTATCGAGCCTTCCCGAGGTCCGTAGGTTGCAATGGGCTGAATCCTTCTCTGAGGACCATCAAGACTTGTCCGAGGAACTTTTAAATTCCATCGTGGCGGATACTTCCTCGCCGAGGCGACCCGATGCGCTGCTTGAGCTAGTCAAGCTGTACCACGAGAAGCAGCCCGACAAGTTCGAGGCCAACTGTGCGCTTCTCGTAAAAGACTATCCGATGCATGCTGCCACCGAATGGCTCCGTTCGAAAGGATGGACCCAATGAGAAAATGGTGGCGGCGCGTCCGGCCAAAGGTGCTCCAAAAGGTCCTTCATGCCGTGGTGCGAACGCTCGGCAAAACCTGGCGCGTCACCGTCGAAGGCCTCGACGAAACCCTCCAAAAGCAAGGCGGCAAGATCCTCCTTGGCTGGCATGGACGAACCGTCGTCGCGACCAAGGCCTTCTACAAGCGAGGCTATTGGGCGATCATCTCGCTCTCGAACGACGGCGACATGCAGAACACGATCTATCAGCGGCTCGGTTTTCGCACTATTCGGGGGAGCACCGGTCGCGGCGGCGAGCGCGCGCTCGTCGAGTCGATCCGGATCTTGCGCCAAGGCGACGTGATGGTGCTCACGCCGGACGGTCCGCGCGGGCCCTCGGGCATCGTTCAGCTCGGCAGCCTGATGATGGCCCGCAAGTCGGGCGCGTGGCTGGTTCCCTGCGGGGTCAGCGCCAAGCCCGCCTTCTTCTTCAAGTCGTGGGACAAGCACATGGTGCCGATGCCCTTCGCCAAGTGCCTGATGATCTTTGGGCCGCCCTATCAGATTCCCGCCGACGCCGACGAGGCCAAGATTGAGGAAGTTCGGCTCGCGCTGGAGCGCGACATGCACGCCCTCCAGACCGAAGCCGACCGCCGAGTGGGTCAACGGCCGCGATGAGCCTGATCGACACCCATTGCCACCTCAACTTGCCTGAGATGCTTGGTGATGTTGAGAGACACATCAATCTTGCCCGTGAGGCAGCTCTCTCTCATCTCATTGTCATCGGTATTGACCTTGAGACAAGTCAGATCGCTATCGAGCTGAGCGAGAAATGGCCCGAGATTTATGCTGTTGTCGGCATTCACCCTCAATCGGGGGCCCGAACACCAGACCAAGACCTCGCGGTCATTGCCGACCTCGCCCGCCACGAAAAGGTCGTCGCGATCGGCGAAATCGGCCTCGATTACTATTGGGACACGACCTCGCCCGAGCGTCAAAGAGAGATCCTTTATCCCCAGCTTCAGATCGCGCGAGACCTGAACCTGCCCGTCGTTTTCCATTGCCGCGAGGCCTACCCCGACCTCATCGACATCCTCCTCCAAGAGAATGTCCGCCAGCCGCTGCTCCATTGCTTCGCGGGGACCGC
Source organism: Armatimonadota bacterium (assembly GCA_018268355.1). Taxonomy (GTDB): domain Bacteria; phylum Armatimonadota; class Fimbriimonadia; order Fimbriimonadales; family Fimbriimonadaceae; genus JAFDWR01. The sequence goes on from JAFDWR010000003.1 coordinate 241,884, forward strand.
CGAGGATGCCACCCGGCTCGCAAGTCTGGATGCCTACTATGGCGTCGACGGGCCGATCACCTACAAGAAGGCGGATGAGCTTCGAGCCGTGGTCAAAAGCCTTCCCCGCGACCGGGTGCTCATCGAGACCGACTCGCCTTATCTCACGCCGGTGCCCTTCCGTGGCAAACCCAACACCCCGGCTTATGTGCAATACGTGAATGCTGCGCTCGCGAGCCTTTGGGAGATCGAGCGCGAGGAAGCGGCCGCGATCACGACCGCGAACGCGAAGGCGTTCTTCCGGCTCCCTTAGTTGCCGTCCATCTTGCCCGTACCGCCGTCCGGATCGAGGTTGTCGGGGTCAGGTTGGGGCGCAGGGCGCTTCTGCTCAGGTTCAGCCGACGGTGCTGGCGTGGGCTTGCGCTTCTTTCGCTTCGGCTTCGGCACTTCAACGGCATCCGGGGCGACGCCCACGCTGGCCTTCGCCGGGGTCGCGATGACCTTCACATCCGGTTCGGGGAAGGTTGGCTCCGTGTTCTCGACCTGGTTCGGGTCCGCTTCGGTCGGTGACTTCACTGCGACCGTCGGCTTCTTTCGAGGGTCAGGCACGTAGCCAAGCCTGGGGCCGAGGAAGAAGAATCCCACCGCCGCCACGGCAAAGGGAATCAGAACCCACTTGACGAAGCGCAGGAGGGCGGTCTTCATAGGCTCATTCTAGCGCAGGTACCCTGACATTGTTCATGAGTGCCACCGTTTCCTATGACTCCGCGCGCCAGGTCCGGCTCCAGAATGACCGTCTGACGCTTCTTGTCGACTTGGAAACCGGGCGCATCACCGACTGGCGCGACTCGGCTCGGCCCGAGGTGGCCCATTGCGAGTTGGGCGCGATGGGCTTCCTCCACGCGCCGATGGTTCGCTTGCTGAATGCCGAAGCCGAGGATGGTCCCGCAGGAATCCTCCTTTTCGGCCTCATCGCGCCCGATGTCAGCGTTCACCAGTGGATCTGGGTTCAAGCCTCGGGTGCCGAGGTCGAGATTGAAACGCGATGGGTGAACGAGGGCTATGTCTCGGCGACGCTTGAGCGGCCGTTGCCCGTGTTTGGCGAAGGGTTAGAGCCGGTCGCGGAAGCGCAATGGCGGCGCGATTCGCTCTGCATTTTGGGGGCGGTTTCTCCCGAGTTTTCGCTCCATTTGGCACCGTTCCAGACTGCGCAACGGATCAATCGCGTCCGTGTTGCGCCGCTCGGCGCGCGTGGCTTTGGCTCAAGCGAGAATGGTTGGGTCTCCATCGACGCTGAAGGGTTCTCCATTGAAGTTGTTTCGCCACGTCTCGATTCCACAGTGATCCTTCTCGACCAAGAAGAGAAGTCTCTCGAAGCCAAGATGACTCTTTTGCCATCCAAGCCGACGCGAGTCGCCTTTGTGGGCGTCCAAGCGGTCGCGGTGCGCGCAGCAGGAGGAGAACTCTTGATGTCCACTCGGGAGTCGAACGCGCCTCCCGCTCCGCTGCCAACGCTCGTCCCACCCGCCACAGTTTCTATCACGCCTTCGGCGAGCCTTGCCGAGCTCGCCCAAGCGAGTGAGCGGATCGAGATTCGCGGCGCTGCCGCGATCCTGCGCGCCGCCGCCTATCTCCGCGAAGACGAGCTTGACGTGGCCGAGTCGTTCTTCATGATGGCCCAGGCCTCGATCGGCGACTGCCCCCTGGTCCACGCCTTCGGATGCCGCCTCGGCACGCTCCGCAACGACGAGGACATGGAGTCGCTCCACCAGATGGAACTCAGCGACCTCGCACCGCTCCACCCGCTCGTCAAGGCCCTGGCCTTCCTTAGGTTGGAGCAATCGATGTCGAAGGAGCCGAACGCGGGGCTCCATGCACTCGCCCAGCAGCCGATCTGGCTGTTGCGAGTCGCCCGATTCCTCGTTGAGACCGGGCTGCACACCGACGCGAGCCGATGGATCGACGAGGCCCTGCGCCACGGATCGTGGGCCGAGCTCCACGAACTCTACGCTCAGCTGCTCCGGAAGTCGTCACCGATGTCCGCCGAGGCCGCCATCCACGAAGGGAAGGCGACCACGGCACCCCGTCTTAGTTAGGCGGGTTCGGGGCCGGTCTCCGCGATGATCACGCTGCTGATCCCGCCTCGGACGGCGAAATCGGCGACCACGCGCATCCACTTTGGCGAGCAAGCGGCGGAAAGCTCGTCCAGCAAACGGTTCGTCACGGCCTCGTAATAGATGCCCTCGTTCCTGAATGACTGGTAGTAGAGCTTGAGAGACTTTAACTCGATGCACGTTTGATCAGGAATGTATTCCAGTGTGATCGTCGCGAAGTCGGGATGACCCGTCTTTGGGCAAACAGAGGTGAATTCCGGGCACTCGTGCGTAATGCGATAGTCGCGGCCCGGCTTGGGGTTCGGAAAGGTTTCGATCACAGCCTTATTTTGAACGAACCGGCTCCAAGTGCGCGGTGAAGTGGCGGAGGAAGGGCGCCTGGCGGGTGATCTTCAGTCCAACCGCCTCGTGCCGATGCTCCCACATCTCCGCAATGACCTCGGCAACGTAGTTCACGTGGGCCTGAGTGTAGACCCGTCGTGGCATCGCCAGTCGGACCAGCTCACGATCAGCGGGGATCTCCTTGCCGTCGATGCTGCGCCCAAACATCACCGACCCGATCTCCACGCCGCGCACGCCACCAAAGCGGTAGAGCTCGCAGACAAAGACCTGGGCGGGAAACTCGTTGGCGGGCAGGTGCTCATAGAACCGGCGCGCGTCGATGTAGACCGCGTGGCCGCCGGGCGGCTGGACGATCTTCACGCCAATCGCCATGAGCTTCTCGGCGAGATACCGCACGGTTTGAACGCGATAGCGCAGGTAGTGGGGGTCGAGGGTCTCCTCCAGGCCCACCGCGAGCGCCTCAAGGTCGCGGCCGGCGAGGCCGCCGTAAGTCGGGAAGCCCTCGGTGAGAATCAGGATGTTTCGCGCCTTCTCCGCGAGGTCGTCATCATTGAGGGCGAGGAACCCGCCGATGTTGCCAAAGCCGTCCTTCTTGAGGCTCATCGAGGCGCCGTCGGCACCCTTGAAGGTCTCTTGAGCGACTTCCTTCGGACTTTTATTGGCACAGGATGGATTCCTCTCGATGTTGAACCAAGCATTCTCGGCAAAGCGACAGGAGTCAATGATGAATGGCTTCTTGTGCTCGTGCAACAGATTGCGCACCGCGTGGATGTTTTCAATCGCCGCAGGCTGACCTCCGCCCGTATTGTTCGTGATTGTGATCATTCCAATCGGAACGTCACTTCCCCGCGTCTGAAGGAGCTCGCCGAGCCGGTCGAGGTCCATGTTGCCCTTGAACGGATGGAGCGAATCGGGCTCCCTTCCCTCCGGAATGACGAGGTCGAGGGCCTCCGCACCGGTGAACTCTACGTTCGCTCGAGTGGTGTCGAAGTGGTTGTTATTGGGGATGACCTTGCCGGGACCACCGACAATCGACATCAGAATCTTTTCCGAGGCTCGTCCCTGGTGGGTGGGAATCACGTGCTTGAACCCAAAAATCTCCTGGACCTTCGCCTCAAATCGCCGGAAGCTACGCGAACCCGCATAACTTTCGTCGCCCACCATCATCGCGCCCCACTGGGCGGCCGACATCGCGCTCGTTCCGCTGTCGGTGAGGAGGTCGATCAATACGTCATCGGCATCGATCAGGAAGGGATTCCAATGGGCCGCCTTGAGGAGATCCTCCCGTTGCTCGCGCGTCGTGAACCGAATCGGCTCTACGCTGCGAATTCGGAACGGTTCAATGATCTCGGACATCCCACTATGATACGACTTGGGGCAACGACGGGGCCTTCGCCCGGTGCCATAATCGGACCATGAAGTGGAGCATCTATGCCGCCCTCTCTGCCCTAATCCTGGCAGGCTGCGGCGACTCGAAGGTCGCCAGCGTCAGCAACGGAACTACCGATTCAACCCCTGCTGCGACCTCAAGCGAATCGCCCTCACCGACCGCCACCCCGTCGGCATCGCCGACCCCCACCCCCGAGCCCCCGACGCAGTTCGAGACCATAAAGCGAACGCCGAAGGACGGCGAAGAAGTCGCGGTTCTCGACACCGGTAAGGGCAAGATCATCCTCGGATTCCTCCCCGACAAGGCACCCAACCACGTCAAGAACTTCAAGAAGCTCGCCAACTCGAAGTTCTATGACGGAACGAAGTTCCACCGAGTCATCCCGACCTTCATGATCCAAGGCGGCGACCCCAACACGAAGTCGAAGGACCGAAGCAGCTGGGGCACGGGCGGACCGGCCTGGAATGTAAAGGCTGAGTTCAACAACGTCCACCACGCACGCGGCATCCTGAGCATGGCCCGATCGCAAGACCCGGACAGCGCAGGTAGCCAGTTCTTCATCTGCCAAGGTGATGCCGCCGGCAACCTCGACGGTCAGTACACCGCGTTTGGTTACACGATCAAGGGTCTCGACGTCGTCGACAAGATCGTCAACGTGGAGACCGAAGGTGAACTCGCGAAGGACCCCGTGGTCCTCAAGACGGTGAAGATCGTCAAGTGGCCGGTGAAGTAACCATGGCACTTTCTGAAACCGCCGCCCCCGGAGCCACCGAACCGAATCCTGGCGACGAAATCGTCGTCATCGAGTCGAATCACGGCCGCATCGTCGTCAAGTTCTTCCCCGAGGCTGCCCCGAAGCACGTCGAAGCGTTCAAGAAGCTCTCGCGAGAGGGCTTTTACGATGGCGTTCGATTCCACCGCGTCATCCCTGGTTTCATGATCCAGGGAGGCGACCCGAACTCCAAGTCGAGCGACCGCTCGATGCACGGAACGGGCGGACCGGGCTACAAGCTGCCGGCTGAGTTCAACGACATCCCCCACACGCCGGGCATCCTCAGCGCGGCGCGCACGAGCGACCCGAACTCGGCTGGAAGCCAGTTCTTCCTCATGCACGGACGCGCTCCGCACCTCGATCAACAATATTCGGTGTTCGGACAAGTCATCGAGGGCATGGATGTGGTCAACAAGATCGCGAACCTCCCCAAAGACAGTCGAGACAATCCGCTCGAGGCTAATCCGGCGATCATGCAAAAGGTCACCGTCGAGACCTGGCCCCTCGCCTAGTCTCCGCCTGCCCGTGGGCCGTTCGAAAGAGCGTCCCACGGGCTAAACTTCAACGCTGATGGGGTTCTACGAGTCCATTCTCCGGCCACTCGCCTTCCGGCTCGACCCCGAAACCGTCCATCATCTCGCCTTCGGCCTCCTCGAGCGCGGCCTCATCCGCTCGCAAGCCTTCACGGACCTCCGCCTTGAGCAAACCGTGCTTGGCATCCGCTTTCCAAACCCGTTTGGACTGGCGGCGGGATTCGACAAGGACGCGAGGGCGATCAATCACTGGCACAAGCTCGGCTTTGGCTTCTTTGAGGTCGGCACAATTACCCAGCACGCCCAGCCCGGCAACCCGAAGCCCCGCCTCTTCCGCCTCCCCGCCGACCGTGCGCTGATCAACCGATTTGGGTTCAACAATGAGGGCGCAGAAGCCGCCGCCAAGCGACTCGCGGGTTCGAATTCGCCCTTGCCCTTCGGCGTGAACCTCGGCAAGAGTAAGGTCACCCCACTGGAGAAAGCGAACGACGACTACCTTGCCTCGCTCGCCCTGCTCAAAGACTTCGGGAGCTACGTGGCGATCAACGTCAGCTCGCCAAACACGCCCGGCCTCCGTGGTCTGCAGGACAAAGCCCCCCTCCTCGATCTGCTCCATGCTGTGCGCGGCGCGTTGGGTTCAAAGCCCTTGCTGGTCAAAATCGCCCCCGACCTCGAACCGTCTGCCCTGACCGACATCGTCGATGTCGTCATCCAAACCGGTGTCGATGGCGTGATCGCCACCAACACCACGCTCAGCCGAGCCGGTCTGAAGTCGCCCGAAAGCCTGAGCCAGGAGCAGGGCGGCCTTTCGGGTGCCCCGGTGAGGGAAAAGGCGAATGACGTCATCCGCCAGCTTCGCACCGAACTTCCGACCGAGAAGGTCATCATCGGCGTCGGCGGGGTCTTCAACGGAGATGACGTTTACGAGAAGATCGCCCTCGGCTGCCACCTGGTCCAGGTCTATACCGGTTGGATTTATGGCGGGCCCTCGATGGTGCCAACGGCCCTCCGCCAACTCGTGGCGCGGATGAACCGCGAAGGCATTTATTCACTCGGGGAACTCCGCGGGTCCGCACTCAGTTGATTTCACGGAAGGTTGCGGCGACCTTCGCGAGCGTCCTTAGTACACTAGTCAGAAGCCCATGTTGCCGATTCGCGACGATCGCGCCCACCGAACAATCCCGTATGTGACGTGGGCACTCTTGGGTCTCAACCTCCTACTTTTCCTTTGGGACCGTCAAGGAAGGGTCTTCGGGCCAAACCTCATCTTCAGCGATCTCGCGATGCGGCCGAGCGAGGTCGTCGGCGCGATCAAGGGTCCCGACCGCTTCGCGATCGTCACGATCTTCACGAGCATGTTCCTCCACGGAAGCCTGCTCCACCTCTTCGGAAACGGCGTCTTCCTGATGGTCTTCGGGCCTTCGGTCGAGGCGGCGATGGGCTCCTGGCGGTTCGCCTTGTACTACCTGGGCTGGGGCATCTTCGCCGCAATGACCCACACCTTTGTCGATCCCCACTCGATTGTCCCCACCATTGGGGCGAGCGGCGCGATTGGCGGTGTCCTTGGTGCCTACTTCCTTCTCTTTCCCAGCAGCAAGATCGAGATCGTCATTCCCATCCTCGCCTTCCTTTCTTTTGAGGTCGCGGCGTACATTGTTCTCGGCCTCTGGTTCGCCTATCAGATCTTCATCCCCCAGGAGGGCGTTGCGAATTGGGCCCATGCGGGCGGATTCCTCGCCGGGATGATCACCGTTCTGCTCATGGGTGGGCGAGCGGTCATACTTTTAGGCCGAGAGCAGGAGTTCGAAGATGACGATGATGCGTAAGGTTTTTGATGGCGGCTGGCCGCGATGGTTCATCGTGAGCGCCGCGCTCACGCTCCTGCTTTGTGCCTTTTCCATCCAAAAGCGGGTTCGAGTCGAGCGCAACAACCGAGCCACTGCCCTTGCGGTGGACATGGATGTCATCGAAACCCTTGCCGCCTCGGACGGCCGAACGCTTCCCGAAGCGCTGAAGGACCTCCGGGCCCAAGGCGTTTACGCCGCGGTCATCAGCGAAGAAACACTTGGCGAGGTCATCCAGCGAAATGACGCCCACGTCGAAGGCGATATGCTCGCGATCCCGGCCTCGGGTCGCCTCACCGAGCGAATCAAGAAGGGCGTCCTCGCCCGATTCCCGAAGGCGGATTTCAAGACCCTCGAAGACGGCGGCCTCGTGATCGTGGGCGTTCCGATGAGCGACCTCCGCACGACGAGCCTTGGCATCGACCCCGACCTCAGCCGGACCGCTCGCGCCGCCGGAATGACCGTCATCGGACGGCTCGGCAACCCCCTCGGCGCGACCCCTGAATACATCGACAAGACGATCGGTTGGATGCGCCAGATGGGCGCGAAGGTGTTTCTGCCCCTAGGCGAGCAAGTTCTCGGTCGGCGCGAAGCCCTGAAATCCACCGTCGAGGCGCTCCGCAAGTACGGCGTTCTCTACGCCACCCCCGAATTCACCAAGATTGGTGGCGACGCCAACATCGTCGACAACGCGCCCGAACTGGTCGTTCGGCTCCACTCGGCCCAAGCCGCCGAGCTCGACAAATTGCCCTATGAAGAAGCGGTCGACAGGTATGCAAAGGCGAGCCGAGAGCGGAACATGCGCATCTTGCTCATCCGGCCGGTGAGCAACTCGGGCACAAGCGGTATCGCCTCTCTCGCCAAGTTTGCGAAGGACATCCACGATTCGATCGTCCACGATGGCGGCGCGGTCGGCTTCATGAAGCCTTATCCCGACTCGGAGGTTTCGAGCTGGCTCAAGCTCCTCATCGTCCTGAGCCTCATCCCCGCCCTCGTTCTAGCTGCAAAGCTCGTGACCCAGTCTGATGCGATCACGCTCGTCGCCGCCGTCCTCGGGCTGCTTCTGGCGGTGGCGGGTCTGAAGATCGGCTTTGGGCTTGCCGCCCTGCTCGCAACGCTCGTCTATCCGATCCTCGCGGTCTGCTGGCTGCGGGAGCGCGGCGGCGATCATCCCTTCCTCGACCTCCTCGTGATGTGCGGGATCTCGGTGATCGGAGGCTTCGTCGTCGCCGGACTCCTGAACGGCCTTCCCTATTTCATCAAGGCAAGCGAGTTCCAGGGCATCAAGGTCGCGGTGTTCGTCCCCATCCTCGTCGGGACGTGGCTCCTGTGTAACCACTTCTTCGACCTCAAGGCGGCCCTTCGGCACCCGATGACCTGGGTCGGCGCCCTCACCGCGATCGGCATCCTCGCCGCGCTGATGTTCATGAACAGTCGCACGGGCAACGACAACGCCGCGGGAGTCAGCGACATGGAGCTCAAGTTCCGCAACCTGCTCGACACCTTCCTGCCGGTCCGACCCCGAACCAAGTCGTTCCTCATCGGGCATCCTGCCCTCTTTGTCGGGCTTTCGCTCCTCGCTTACTGCCGACGTGCGGACGTGAAGAAGTGGATTCCCGTCGCGGTGGTGCTGATCTCAGCGGGTCTGATTGGTCAGACCGACATCGTCAATACCTTCTGCCATTTGCACACGCCTTTCATGTTAAGCCTGCTCCGGAACGCCGTCGGACTCGTTTTAGGTGTTATCCTAGGAGCTGTGATTTGGCAAGTGTTGAGGCGGCGATTCGAAAACAAGGTGAGTGCATAGGGTGCCGACTCGACTCCTTCTCGCGGGCTACTTCGGTTGTGGCAACCTCGGCGATGACGCCATCATGCTGGGCTACTCCCAGGGTTTCGACTCGAAGCAGTTCGATATCACGGCGCTGAGCGGCGCACCAGAAGAGACCTTCCGCAACTACGGCATTCCCAGCGTCGGTCGAAAGGACTTCCCCAAGATCAAGGAAGCGATCAGCAAGTGCGACGCCCTCGTCCTCCCCGGCGGAAGCATCTTCCAGGACGTCACCTCGACCAGAAGCGCCTACTACTATTTGAACCTCGTTCGACAAGCCAAAAACAGCGGTAAGAAGGTCTTCCTGCTCGGCCAGGGCGTCGGCCCGGTGCGAAAGTTCTTTGGCCGAAGGTGGACGGCCCAGGCCTACAACATGGCCGACCTCATCACCGTCCGCGACCCTGCGTCGATGACCCTTTTGAAGGAGCTCGGCGTCACCAAGCCGATCCGCGTCACCGCCGACTCTGCGTTGCTGCTCGGCGCGCCGGTCGGCACGGAAGACTCCCAGGGCTTCGCGGTGGGCCAGATGAAGACGGTGGGCATCAGCGTCCGACCACACGGCAAGGGCGACACCGTCGTCAAGCTCTTCGCTGACCTTGCTCGGCTGCTGTTCCAGAACGGCTACATGCCGGTGATGATCGAAATGGACCGCAACGAGGACGGACCGATGATCCTTGAGGTCGCCCGTCTGAACGGCGGCAAGGTCCCCGACATCCGCAAGCTCCAGACGCCCCAACAGCTTCAGCAACGACTCTCGCGCATGGATGGCGTGATCGCGATGCGCCTCCACGCGGGAATTCTCGCTGCGTCGGTCGGTGTGACTCCGTTCATGGTCAGCTACGACCCCAAGGTCACCGCCTTCGGTCGACTCCTTGATGTCCCTGCGCCCGGATTCGAAGGAATGACCGCCCAGCGGCTGTACGAACAGTTTGTCGCCTTCCAGAAGCAGCGAGTCGGACGCGACGAGTTCACGATGAAGAAGGTCGATGAGCTCCGCGCCGCCGCCGCGATGAACGTGACCTATACGCTCGAAGCCTGCGGCGTCCGAACGCCTGCCGGCGTCGCCTAACCCGAACGAAGGGTGAGGATGCTCACCTCGGGCGGGCAAAAGAGTCTGAACTTGGGTCCCACGGTACCGATGCCACGCGACACGTAAAGCGGCACCGCCGCGCCCGAATAAAAGCCCTTAATGAAGTTGCGCGCGCCCTTCGGCGTGTGGACACTAAACCCGCCGGGGAGGCAGATCTGGCCCCCGTGCGAGTGACCGCTCAGTTGCAGGCTCACGTTCGATGAGTTCTGGTCCACGTAGTCCGGTTCGTGGACGAGGCTGATGTAGCTCTTCGAAGCGCCCGATTCGCGGACCACGCTCCAGTCCGGCTTGCCTCGAAGGGGGTCGTCCACGCCCGAGATCGTGATGCCCTGCACCTCGACTCGCTTATTAACGAGCACATTCCAGCCCGTCGATTCGATGGTCGAAATCAGGTCTTTCTGGCCATAGGCGAGCTTGTCGTGGTTGCCGAGGATCGCAAGCTTGGGAATCGTCGTATCGCGCAGGGCCTCAAAGGCTTTCGAGATGAAAGGGTAGTAGTTGGCGAGGCCGGTGCTGGTGAAGTCGCCGAGGTGGACGAGGATGTCCGGCTTTTCCTTGAGCGCGAGCTCGACCGCCTGTTGAGTCAGCGCGACCACGCCTTCATCATCAAGATGGACGTCGGCGAGGACGGCAACCTTCACGCCGTCGGCATCCCATTGGGGCAGCCGAAGTTCGCGGCGCTCGACCTGGATTCGTCGGGAGTTCAAGTCGCCATAGCAAGCAAGGCCCAAACCCGCCAACGCGCCCATTCCGAGCACCTGGCGGCGACTGAGGGCTGGCTTGCGCCGATCTTGATCCACGGGAGTCATTGTGAACGCAAAACAGCGTAGCCGACCGTTTTGTTCCGGCTGAGTACACTCGAATTGATGGGCCACCTGGGCGACCTTACAACGCAGTGCATCCGATGTGGATTCTGCTTGGAGTCCTGCCCCACCTTTGTCGAAACCGGGGACGAAACCGAATCGCCCCGAGGCCGAATCTATCTCGTCCGAAGCGTCGAAGAAGGCAAGCTGACCTGGGATGACGCGCGTCCCCACCTCGACCTTTGCCTCGGATGCCGTGCGTGCGAAACTGCCTGCCCCAGTGGCGTGCAGTACGGCGAGATCTTGGAACTCGCCCGGGCGAAGCTGCCTCGGCGAAGCGGAGTCAAGCAGCTTCTCCACGGCCTCACCGACCCCGGCCGCGCTTCGCTCCAATTCAAGCTTGCCGGACTGCTTCCCGGTCGCAAGGTGCCGCCTTTTGTCCAGCGGATGCTCTCCGACGAGCCCGCCGAGGCCGCGATCCCGAAGCCGATGAAGCCGGTCGCGTTCCCGCCACTCGACGAGTCCAAGTTGCCGCCCATCAAGGGCGAGGTGGCGTTGCTCCTGGGTTGCGTGATGCGCGTTTTGCACGACCCCGTACACCAGGCGACGAAGCGACTGCTGCGCCGCGTCGGCTATCGCACCGTGGAGATCGAGGCACCCTGCTGCGGCTCGCTGCACTTCCACGCCGGGCAGATCGACGAAGGACTCGCCTCCGCAAGGTCGCTCGCGGGCTCGGTGCCGAGCGGTGTCCCCGTGATTGTCGATAGTGCGGGCTGCGGCAGCGCGATGAAGGAGTACGGCAAGTTCGATTCCGAGCTAGATCCCCTCGCCAAGCGCGTCTTTGATGCCAGTGAGTTTCTGCACCGCGAAGGGCTCGCCGCGGTTCTCGCCCAGCTCCCGTCAAAAGCCCTGCGCGTCACCTACCACGACGCTTGTCACCTCGCCCATGGCCAGCGGATCACCCAACAGCCGCGCGAGCTGCTCCGTGCGATCCCGGGCCTGAACCTCATTGAACTCGAGGAAGCTGACCGCTGCTGTGGCAGTGCAGGGATCTACAACGTGGTCCAACCGGGCATGGCGCGCAGGCTGCTCGATCGCAAGTGGGGATTCATCCGCGCGACGGGTGCCCAAACGGTGGTCACCGGCAACCCCGGCTGTTATGAGTGGATTGAGCAGGCCTCGCGGGAGCAGGGCCACCCCATCGAAGTCGTCCACACGATGTCCTTCCTTGAAGGACAATTCAGCCTACAGTCTGGCTAGGCAAAAGGCCCCACCATTGGGGGCCGCTGGATACCAGACCTGCTCCCGACCGTCAGACCCATACTTTGGCGCCAAAGGCGCAGAACAACAGGAGCAACAACATGATTCAAAACTGGATGAGCTGGGAAGGTGGCACCGACTTTGTCGCCAAGACTGACCCGAGCCTCGATCAATTCAATGTCCTCTTGCACTTCGGTCGCATGGTTCACACGCCGGTCGGAAGCGCACCGAGCGGAATGATCCTTTGGGCACCAAACGGCATGGGTCCGGATGCCATCGTTGGCTATGTCAGCGAGGACCCCGTCGTCGGTGCCTATTTTGGCCCGAACGTCTTCGCAGGCACTCCCTTCGAATCGGCCCCCGTCCTGAACGGAAAGATTGAGATCACCGATATTGAAGGCGGAATGCGCACCCGGGTCGAGGTCGCCGGACACGTTTTTGAGTTCGACCTCACCGACCTTGGCCCGACCGAATTGATCCACCGCGGGATGGGAGAACCGATGCCGTTTGCTCAGCAGGGCCTTGAGGCCGCTGCGGGGAAAGCAAGTCTGCGAGTGAATGGCGAGGACGTAAAAATCCACGTGCTTGAGCACGGCATCGCCGGTAACAGCGGCGCGATCGTATCGCCTTGCGGCGTCTACGCCCGCTAGTCTGCGCGGTAACCTAACCTCGTGAGCTTTCTCGCCGCATGCGCCTCTTTTGCCCCTCGGAAGGCCGAGGTCGAAGCCAATTTGGCAAGGATCGGCGAGATCGCTCACCAAGCCAGCGCCGAGGGCGTCGAACTCCTCCTCTTTCCGGAGACGATCACAACCGGCTACTTCCTCGAAGGTGGCGTCCTGGAAGCGTCCCTTACCGAGGCCGAACTCCTCAAGCGGCTGGACGGCCTCCTGGCGGGGATTCAACGCCCGATCGACCTCGTCATCGGCTTCTACATGCGAGAAGGGGGCGACCTCCACAACGCGGCGGGCTACTTCACCTGGGATGGAAGCCGCACCTCGACGGTTTCGATCTACCGCAAGATCTTCCTCCCGACCTACGGCGTCTTCGACGAGGAGCGATTCATCTCGCGCGGGCAGGAACTCGCCGTTTTCGACACGCGGCTTGGCCGGATGGCGATCCTGATCTGCGAAGACGTTTGGCACAGCATCATGCCGACCCTTTGCGCGCTGAAGGGCGCGCAGGTGATCCTCGTCCCCGCTGCTTCACCCGGGCGCGGGTTCAAGGGTGAGACGGTCAGCAACCTCGACCGCTACCACCGTCTGGTCCAGGCGATCAGCGAGGAGCACGGCGTCTTCACCATGAATTGCCAACTCGTCGGCTTCGAAGGAGGCAAGGGGTTCATCGGCGGGTCGTCCATCGTCGACCCCTTCGGCAACATGCTGAACCAGGGTCCGATGCTCGAAGAGCACCTCACGCTGGCCACCATCGACCTCGACGCGATTTCGCTCGCGCGGTCCCAGCAACCGCTCCTTCCAGACCTTCAAAACGCCCTCGGAATTCTTCAAAGGTCGCTTACAGCCATCGACCCGTCACTTTAGGACAGGTCTTTCTACTAGGTTTCGACTCTGGAACAAGAATTCCTACATTCTTGTGATAAGGTTTTTAGGCTAGCAAAGCTCTAGCTGTGTATCAGCTTGGGTTTATGACTGGGGATGAAATTTATGAAGGGAACTCTTTCGATTCTTGCTTTGGCCATCGTGGCCAGCAGTGCGATGGCTCAGGTCGTCGTTTATGACAATCTTTCGGCTCCGTCGGCAGCTGTCAGCGGCTTCACCACCTCGCTGACCAATACCGGCGCAACCGCTGGCTCGTTCATCGGCCAGATGACCGCTGACGACATCACGCCGATTTCGGGCTTCGGTGGCGCGATCATGTCGGAGTGGCAGTTCACGATGCTGAACACCGATACTGTCAACGCGGTTTCGGTTCGACCTCGTGTCCGAATCTACGACTCGACTGGCGCTGGCGGCGGACCTGGAACGGTACTCGCAGCCGTCTCGTTCAACCCGATTTCGATCGCCGCAAATAGCTACTCGATCGTCACCGGCAACATGACGCCCAACAACATTGCCCTCCCGAGCGGAACGTTCTGGTTTGGCATCGTTTACGATTCGGTTGGTAGCGGCGGCGCCGGTAACACCGGTGCAACGGCAGCTCAGGTTGCTGGTATGGGTCAGGTCGTTTTCAACGGCGGCCCGACGATCGGTTCGAGCGCGAACCAGATCTTCACCACCACCGCTGCTGGTTCGGCGACGGTCTCCTTTGCTTCGAACAGCCCCGCCGGCACGATTGGCGGCTTCGTTGGCGGTTCGCCCGTCGCGAACATGGGCATCAAGATCACCGTCGTTCCCGAGCCGGCCACGATGACCGCGCTCGCCCTTGGTGGCCTCGCCCTTCTTCGACGCAAGCGCGCGAAGTAAGCAAGCTCTTCCTCCAAGAAAATCGAGGCGGCTCTGCAGCAATGCAGAGCCGCCTCTTGCTTTGTTTCCCGGGCATCCTTCCTGCGGGCAAACACGTCCTTACACCAGGTACAATTTAGGTTCAAATTAGGCGTCGAAACCACCTCGGATTCCGCCGATTCACCCCACGACAATCATGGCCAACCACGACCACTCTGACGAACTGCCCCTCGAGGGTCAGCCCTCCGATTCAAGCGATCAGCTTCAAGAGATTGATGAGCTGCTGAGCAAGGTTGAAGGCGACTACACGGCGGATCAAATCCAGGTCCTCGAAGGCCTTGAAGCGGTCCGAAAGCGCCCCGGCATGTACGTCGGTGACAACGGCAAGCGCGGCCTTCACCAGCTCTTCCGAGAAGTCATCGACAACGCGGTCGATGAAGCCCTCGCCGGCCACTGCGACCACATCATTGTCACCCTCCACGCCGACAACTCGTTGAGCGTCAGCGACAACGGCCGCGGCATCCCCGTCGACATCCACGCCAAGATGGGCGTCAGTGCCCTCCAGGTCGTCATGACCGTCCTCCACGCGGGCGGTAAGTTCGGCGGCGAAGACAGCGGCTATAAGACGTCAGGCGGCCTCCACGGCGTCGGTGTCAGCTGTACCAACGCTCTTTCCGAATGGATGGAAACCACCGTCCGACGCAACAACAAGATTTATCGCCAGCGATACGAGCGTGGCATCCCGACCGGCCCGGTCCAAGAAATCGGCGAGTACACCGAGGGACGAAGCGGCACTACCCAGCACTGGCTAGCCGACAGCACCGTCCTCACCGAGACCGAGTACGACATCCACATCTTCAAGACGCGCATGCGCGAGCTCGCCTACCTGAACTCGAAGGTCAAATTTGAGTTCATTAGCGAGCAAGACCCCGAGTCGACGGAGACCTTCTACTACCAGCGCGGCATCCCGCAGCTCGTCGAAGATCTCAACGACGGCAAGAACTCGCTCCACAACGTCATCCACTTCCGCCGAATTAAGGACAACACAGAAGCCGAAGTCGCCCTGCAGTATCACGACAACTACAGCTCGACGATTCTCGCCTTCAGCAACAACATCCACAACCCGGATGGCGGCACCCACGTCAGCGGCTTCAACGCGGCTCTGACGCGAACGATCAACGCCTACGCCCGAAAGATGAACTTCCTCAAGGAGAAGGACAACAACCTCGGCGCGGACGACGTTGGCGAAGGCGTGACCGCGGTTATCTCGCTGCGACTGCCGAACCCGTCCTACAACTCGCAGGACAAGGTCAAGCTCGTCACCCCCGAAGTCCAAGGCATCACCAACTCGCTCGTCGGTGAAGGCCTGATGACCTTCTTCGAAGAGAACCCCAACGTCGCCCGCAAGATCGTCGAAAAGGGCATCACCGCCCAGCGCGCTCGCGAAGCGGCGCGAAAGGCAATGGAGAGCGTCCGACGCGGCAACGCGATGGACAGCTTTGGCCTTCCCGGCAAGCTCAACGACTGCGTGAGCAAGAACCGCCAGGACTGCGAAATCTTCCTCGTGGAAGGCGACTCGGCAGGCGGTAGCGCCAAGGGTGCCCGCGACCGAATGACCCAGGCCGTCCTTGCCCTCCGAGGAAAGATCCTCAACGTGGAGCGAGCCCGCATCGACAAGGCCCTCGACAACGAGGAAATCAAGTCGATCATCGCCGCGCTTGGCACCGGTATCGACCTCACCCTCGGCCGTGGACGCGCCACCGAAGAAGAGGAAGAGCAGACCGAGCTCGACTTCGGCACCAACGGCAAGACCAAGCTCCACAACGGGAACGGCAACGGAAAGAAGGACAAGAAGGAACTCGAAATCGAGTTCGACTTGACCAAGCTCCGTTACGACAAGGTCGTCATCATGACCGACGCCGACGTTGACGGAGAGCACATCCGAACCCTTCTCCTCACGTTCTTCTATCGCTACATGAAGCCGCTCATCGAGAACGGGCACGTGTACCTGGCCCAGCCGCCTCTCTACGTCATCAAAGTCGGCAGCAGCGAGCGGCACTACGCCATGACGGCAAACGAGCGTGACGAGATCATCCGATCGCTGAAGAAGAAGAACTTCACCGTCCAGCGCTTCAAAGGTCTTGGCGAAATGAACGTGGACGAGCTTGAAGAGACCACGATGAATCCGGAACGGCGAAAGCTTGTCCAAGTCATCCTCGACAAGCAGTTCGAAATGGAGATCGAAGAGCTCTTCTCGAAGCTCATGGGCGACAAGGTTGAGCCGCGACGACAATACATCGAGCGCCACGCCCGCGAAGCACTCAGTGCCGAGTGGGACTACTAAGCCGCCCGTCCCGGTGAAAAAACCGAAGGCCGCCGAAGTTCTTTCGGCGGCCTTTTTGCCGCCAACCCTCATGGGTTGCTTTATGTTTTTGAGCCAAAAACCTTAACAAAAAGCGCAAGAATTCCGCCCTTCAAAGCCTCAAGCGTCCGCCGGGAACACCCGAAAAATTACTGGGGGATCCACCGCCAGGAAGTGGAACTCCTCCATTCGGAGATAGACCCATGGTCTTGCGGCGATTCATTTTTACAACCCTGGCAGTGCTTTCCACTGCGCTTTCGTTGGCCCGGTTCCAAGGTTCCGATCGATGTCTCGACGTCGTGAATAAGTACCTGGACAAAGCCCAAGCCTATGCAGCTGAGGGGCAGTGGGACCTGTCCGGTGCTTACACCGCGACGATCCTCATGGAGCGCACCTACCGGGTGTATGCCGAAGGCCTCGAAGGCGACCAATCCCGGCTCATCGCGTCGCGCGGCGTTGGGGTGTGGAATGAAGCCCTCCCCGGTGCGATCAACATCGAATTTGTCGATAAGCCCGAGCTCGCCGACATCGTGATCAAGTATCAACCGAAGGTGCTCGTCGAAGGCGAGGACGTCTATGGCTACATCGATTGGACCCGGACGATCGGGGTCCGTGATGGCCGCCTCGATGGCTGGGCCCAGGCGACGATCTCGGTCTCCACGATGGAAACGAGCCGACGAAAGGCCACCATGGATCGACTGACCCATGTCACCGCCCATGAGCTGGGTCACTTCCTTGGCCTCGGCGACTGTGACCGCAAAGGCAGCTTGATGGGCCCCGCGCTGGCACGGCCGGTACTCAAGCCATCGTTTGAAGAAGTTGAGACTTTGCAAAACATGCGGGAAGAAGCACGAAGAATTCGTTGGCAAGCCGTCTTTGCCCAGATTTCCCGTAACCGGCGGAAGGTATAAGGCCAAGTGAGTTTCGTTCAGGCATTGCAGCAAGACGTGCTGCTCGGCGACGGTGCGAATGGCACTTGTCTCGCGGCGATGGGCTTCAAGAACCAGCCCTATGACCTCGCCAACATCCTTGCTCCGGAGCTAGTGCGCGCTGTTCACGCCCAGTACTTCGATGCGGGTGCCGACTTTGTCGAAACCAACACCTATGCCGCCAACCGATTTCGACTCGAAGGCCTAAACGTCGATCCGAAGGCGATTAACCTCGCCGGTGCCAAGCTCGCCCGAGAAGCGGCAGGCTCGCGCCTCGTCCTTGGCGCGATTGGCCCCGCTGGTAAGCCGCTGGAACCGATTGGGCATATCCGCGCCGAAGAGTGGTTCAAGGCGGTTGCTGAGCAAGCCGAAGCCCTCGCCGAGGGCGGCGTCGATGGCATCATGCTCGAGACCTTCATCGACATGGAAGAGCTCACCCTCGCAGTGAACGCGGTGAAGTCGGTGACCGATCTTCCCATCGTCGTCAGCAAGGCCTACATCGAAGATGGCGAAATGCTCGCCGAAGGCCTTCCTGTGCGAACGGCGAAGGACATGGCCGACCTCCACGTCGTCGCTCTTGGTGCGAACTGCATCGTCGGCCCCCAGCGCATGCTCGACCTCGTGCGCCAGATCGCCGAGACGACTGAGCTGCCGATCATCGCTTTCCCGACCCCCGGCCTTCCCCAACTCGTGAAGGGGCAGATCATTTACGATCAGCGGCCCGAGTACTTTGCCAAGGCCACGATGCGCCTTGTTGAAGAGGGCGCGAAGATCGTCGGCGGATGCTGCGGAACGACCCCCGACCACATCCGCGAGATCCGCAAGCTGGTGGGCAAGGGCGTCAAGACCAAGGCGCGAACCGGACTTTCGATCACGACCAAGGAGCGCGCGCCGCTCCCTGAGACGGAGCCGAGCGAACTCGCCCAAAAGATCGGCCAGAAGTTCATCACCGCCGTCGAGCTCGACGTCCCGCGCGGCCTCAACCTCGACAAGCTGCTCGCCAGTTGCAAGGCGATGAAGATTGCCGGTGCCGACGTGATCAACATCAGCGACGGTGCGCGAGCGAGGCTCCGCTGTAACCCGGCCGCGGTCTGCTCGCTGATCCAGCGCCAAGTCGGCATCGAGACCACGATGCACTTTGCTTGTCGCGACCGCAACCTCCTCGCGATGCAAGCCGACCTTCTCGGTTGCCACGCGGTCGGCGTTCGAAACATCCTCGCCGTCACCGGCGACCCCGCGAACATCGGCGACTACCCGAGCGCGACTTCGGTCTTCGACATCGACGCGATCGGCCTCATCCGAATCCTTAACCGCTTCAACGAAGGTATCGACCTCGCGGGCTACTCGGTGGGCGTGAAGTGTGGCTTTACGATCTGCGCGGCCTATAACCCGATGGCTCAAGACCAAGAGCTTGAAGATGACCGCCTTCGCCGCAAGGTTGAAGCCGGTGCGACGGTGGTCTACACGCAGCCCGTCTTCGAGATGAGCGGCGCAGACCGAACGGTCAAGATTTGTAACGAGCTGGGAGTGGCGGGCCTCCTTGGCCTCCTGCCGCTGCGCTCGGAGCGCCATGCCGAGTTCATGCACAACGAGGTGCCCGGCATCGAAATCCCGGATTGGCTCCGCAAGAAGATCGCCGATGCGCCCGACGATGCCTCCGCGCTCGCAATTGGCGTTGAAGAGGCCTCGAACCTTGCGCGGGCAGTGAAGTCAGGCGTCCAGGGCATCTATTTGATGCCGCCGTTCGGTAGCGCAAAGATCGCCGCCGCCGTCATGCAAGCCTTGAACTAAGCGTTCATCAATGCGCGGATTTCTACCTCGGTGGGGACGTAACTCGTCGCCCCGAGGTAGCCGCACTTAAGGGCCCCCGCCGCGCTCGCAAACGAGAGCGCCTCTTCGAAGGCATCGCCGACCGAAAGTCGCCAGATCATCGCGGCCCGGAACATGTCGCCCGCGCCCGTCGAGTCGATCATGGTTTCTGCCTCAAACGGCTCATAGAAGGTCGCCACGCCGCCCGGACGCATCGCATAGAGGCCGCGCGCGCCATCCGTGAGGATCGTCGTGCAGCCGTGGGTTTGGGTCCAGTTGCGCACCCACGCCAGGTTCCGCTTGCCGTTGCCGACCTCGCCGACCCAGTCGGTGCTGCTCTGCCAAATGCTCCCCGCCGGAATCGAGTCGCTCGTCCGGAAGAAGTCCATCAGGTAGAGGTGCATCCCCGCTGCTTCTGCACGACGAACGACGTCGCGGGCGAGGTCTTCCAGGTTCGGGTCCGCGGTAAACCAATCGCCTTCGCGAAACGGAATCGCATCGAGCTCTTCGAGCGGAGGGTGGTGGCCAAAGCCCTTCCCAAACATCGTTCGGTTCGATTCTCGGTCAACAAAGACTTGGCAAACCGGCGTCGTTTGGGCCGCGATTCGGTTCGGAACCCGGAGTCCACGCTTCTGGAGTTGCGCCTCGAGCCAGTCGCCGTCGACATCGCACCCGATCGGATTCCCGTGGAGCTCAACCGGCACGCCCCAAGTCGAGAGGGCGTTGGCGGTGTTCGCGGCCTCGCCGCCGAGAAAGGTCTCCTCGGACCTGATCTCCGTAAAGCCGCCGATTCCGGGCATCGCGTCGATCCGCATCACGCGGTCCACGCAGATCAGTCCAAAAACGAGAATCACGCGCTGAGTGTATCTCCACCGGTATCCTAGTCAGGTGATGTTGGGCCTCGGCTTAATCAGCTTTGCGATCTGGGTCGCCTGGGGCGTCTGGTACAGCCGGCGGTCACTCCAGATCAAGGCCAAGATCGATCCGATGCCGAAAGGGGCCAAAGTTGCCTTTGGCGTCCTCTTCATGATCGGCGCGCTGATGATCCTCTTCGGTGGTGTCTTCTTCGCCGCCACGAGGTTCCAGTCCACCGATCCCAAGACGATGTCGATCATCGGCTGGGCCCTCGCCACCTTTGCCGGCCTCGTTTTCATCCACCTTCAGATGCTTGCCGTCATGATGCTCGTGAGTGCAAGCCTGAGCGAAACGCCGCTTCCACTCGAACCGTCTGACAAACCAGAACCTCCCGGGAATCCCTCATGAAATCACGACTCCTTTGTTTGCTCGCCGTCATGGTCGCACTTTGTGCGCCTGCTATGGCCCAAAAGGTCACCAAGGAACAGGCCGAACACGCCGACCACATCGAGTTCAAGATGCGCCAGGTGAACGTCCTCATCCGACTCACTCCGATCCTGATGACGAAGGCGCAGATCAACAAGCTCATGGGCGCGCTGGAGAAGGCCCGCACCAACCTTGAGAAGATTCAGACCGCCGAATACAACGCGATGAAGGCGATTGAGGCCGAGATCGACGAAGCGATCAAGGCTGGCCTGAACAACAACGAGGCGCCGGGAACGACGCTGATCAACAAGATCGGCAACATGGTCAACCGCATTTCAATCATCCGCGAGGCGGTCACCGGTGAAAACGTTGACCTCGTCCGCGAGGAGATGAAGAAGATCTTCACCCCGACCCAGATCAAGGTGATCGCGGGAACCTTCACCGCCGGCGAAATTGGCCCCGGAAGGAAGCCGGAAGAGATCAAGGAAGACACCAAGCTGAACTACTTCATCCGCCGCGTGCTCTTTGATCCCGTGGGCTACATGACGCTCAGCGACATGTTTAAGGCCGCCAAGCCGGGTAACTAAAACAGGCTGCCCTGTTCGGGAAGTTGGGCTCGTTCAACCTCGTCGTGAGGCTGAGCGAGCCCGTTTTCCATGATGTGGAGCACCTCAACGCCCCTTTCCTCCAGCAGCGGGGCGAGATGCCGCCCTCGGTGGCAGCTCATCGGCCTCAGGCAGCCACACATCAGCGCGACCACCACGTCGGGCGTCTGGGAGGCCTTCACGACCTTATCTAGCCCCGTAGCCACTTTGGCCGCGTCCTCAAGCGCTTCTGCACCGAGGAACTCGCCGAGATCAACATAGCGAGGCACGCCGGTCGCGAACCGATGGGCGAGAGCCTCACGGTTGAAGTCGATCCAATACTTGGAGTAGGGCCGACTGCGAACGTCGACAAGGTGGGTAATCCCGTGGTCGCGGACGAGGTCGAGGAACGCCTCCATCCCCCGCGCACCGTAGCCGACGGTCAGGACTCTCACCAGCGGATGATGTTTGCGCCCCAAACGAGGCCCGCGCCAAAACCAACGGTGAGCACGGCGTCGCCCTTCTTCAGGCGACCTTCCTTTTCCGCTTCATAGAGCGCAAGAGGGATCGAGCCGCCGCTCGTGTTGCCGTACTTGTGAACGTTCACAAAGACCTTCTCTTCGGGCAGGCCGAGCTTCTCTGCGCTCGAATTGATGATGCGTAGGTTCGCTTGGTGGGGGACAAAGAGGTCGATATCGTCGATCGTCATGCCCGCCTGCGAAAGAACACTCAAACAGGCATCGCTCATCGCATTGACCGCGAATCGGTAAACCTCGCTGCCCGCCATGAAAAGCTTGTCGCGGTGGCCCTCGGCCTCCGGTGAGCCGGTGGGATAGCGGTTTCCGCCGACTTCGAGGTTGATGTGCTTGATGCCATCACCGTCGGACCGCAGCACGGTCTTGAGGACGCCGCGATCGGTGTTCTCCTCGCCCCGCAGGACGACCCCTGCGGCGGCGTCGCCAAAAAGGATGCAGGTGGAGCGGTCGGTATAGTCCAGCTGCTTGGAAAGGCAGTCCACGCCGAGGACAAGAATCGTCTTCGCCACGCCCGACTCGATCATCGCTGCGCCGACCTGGAGGCTATAGATGAAGCCTGCACAAGCCGCGCTAATGTCGAATGCGCCCGCGTTCTTCGCGCCGATTTGATCCTGGACGTAGCAGGCGGTCGAGGGCCAAATGAATTCGCCGGTGACGGTGCCGACGATGACGAGGTCAAGCTCTTCGGCCGAGATGTTGGAGGCTTTGAGCGCTTCTTGGGCTGCTTGGACGGTGAGGCTTCCGGTTGACTCGCCGGGGGCGCAGACGCGTCGCTCCTTGATTCCAGTTCGCTGGACGATCCACTCGTCCGACGTCTCGACAAGCTTCTCGAGGTCAAAGTTTGTGAGAACCTTGGTGGGCACCGCGTGCCCACAACCTTGAACGACCGCACGAATGGACATCTCGTGCCTAGTAAACCCGATCCGTCAGTGGGCTGCTTCGCGAATTGAGTTCACGAGATTGGATTGGATCGCACGCTCGGCGACGAGGATCGCGTTTCGAATCGCCTTCGCGTTTGACCGTCCGTGGCAAATGATCGTGATCCCATTGAGGCCGAGCAAGGGGCTACCGCCGACCTCGGCGTAGTCCATTTTCTTGCGAAGTGGGCCGGTCACCTTCTTCACCGGCCAATACAAGATCCGCTTGAGCTTCGATTCGGGGACTTCCTTGCGGATAAGGTCGATGATCAGCTCGGCCACGCCCTCCGCCGACTTGAGGACGATGTTGCCCACGAAAGCATCGCAGACAACGACGTCGCACTCCGAATGGAAGATGTCTTTGCCTTCGATGTTGCCCTTGAACCACTCGTACTTTTCGAGCAAGGTGAACGCTTGCTTGGCGAACGCGTTGCCCTTTCCAGGTTCCTCGCCGATGTTCAGGAGGTGGACCTTGGGGTTCTTGCGGCCGAGGACTCGCTCGGCATAGGCTCGGCCCATCACGGCGAACTCGACGAGGTGCTCGGGATCAACGTCGGGGCTCGCGCCCGCATCGAGGAGCAGGAATCCATCGTGCTTGTTCGGCATGAAGCTCGCGATCGCGGGTCGATGAATGCCGGGGATCTGTCGCCACACCAGCAGCGACGTCGAACTGCACGCGCCCGTGTTGCCCGCAGAGACAAAGGCACCTGCCTCGCCGTTCTCCACGAGGTTCACGCCGACCATGATCGACGAGTTTTTCTTCTTGCGGAATGCTTCGAGCGGCTTTTCGTCCATTCCAACCGCCTCGCTCGCATGAACGATGTCGATGTTCGGCGGGATCGTGGCGGGAAGGTGCGAGCGAATCGTCGCCTCGTCGCCGACGAGAACGAGGCGGCCCTTCAGCAGCGGAGCCGCTTCTAGGGCCCCTTTGATGATCTCAACCGGAGCGTGGTCGCCTCCCATCGCATCGACTGCCACCACATTGGGCAAGACCAGGTGCGAAGCGCGCTCGCGGGCAATCTCACTCTTCTTCTGATGGCTTCCGTCACTCAAAAGCTGATTCGTCTCCTAGGATTCTTCCGGCTTGATCAAGTTGCTGAGCTGATCAAACGGATTGTTCGCTCCCGGCTTGGCGGAAGGGTTGAGATCGCGCGGGCAGGGCAGTTCCCACCCGAACTCGCAGAGCGGTTGCATAGGAAGTTCGAGGAGCAGGGCCTGACGGACAAACGGCTCGACCATGAGCTGGTTGCCGTCAAAAAGCTCATACGGCTCATCGGAAACCACGCGGGCGAAATCGGTCTGGCTGAGGCTGCTCGGCACGCCTTCGACTTGGAATTGCTCGTCGATGGAAAATTCGACATCGACTTCAAGCGGTGAGGTGCACCGAGCGCACTCAACAACCGCCCTCGTCTTGAACTCACCCTTGATCATCAAAATGTTGCCGGTGGAGACGCACTCAAGGAAACCTTCGAGCGGTTTGACCAGGTCGAGGTCCTCCTCTTCGGGCAATTCGGTCTGAATATCGACCGCCAGCTCGCGTCCAGGATGTTGCAATATGTCGTTCAGATCAAGTAGGTCATCCCGTTTCACAGCGCGCGGGAGTGTACCCCCGAGCGAATTTCTCCCTTGAGCGTGATAGAATCTTGCGAATCGTAGAAACAAATCGCTTCCTTCAATCCGTCACACGGTTTGGCGACGCGATGTTGCTATACTTGCACGCATTCATTGGCCGCAAGGCGAATAATTAGGAGAATCCGGTTTTGAAGAATTGGGCATGGGCACTCGCTCTTGGAACGTTGATTGCTGTTGGCTGCGGTGGCGGCGGCAGTGGCAACGGCAATGGTAACGGTAACGGCAACGGAAACGGGAATGGCAACGGTGGAAACGCCGGCAACCCGTACCCGACCGTGAATCTTTCCTCGACTCCTCGAGCGCAATTCACAGTTTTGACGGGCGCAGGTCGCGCCATTGGTGATCCGATCACCGCGGTTTTCAATCGCGTCTACCTGCGGGACCCGAACACGGGCGACCTGTATTCGACGATTCTGAACCCGGCTCGAACGGTTCGACTCGACAACTACACGACTCAGGCCATCCCGCTCCAGCTGGATCCTGCCGTCGTTGGCAACGGTCTGACCTTCACCGAAGTTCCGATTGAAATCCAGTCGCTCACCGTTCAGTCGCAGACTGGAACGCTGAACTTCTCGAACCCCGGCAACGCCTGGGTCACCGATTCCATCAACCCGGCCGAGATTCGCGTTCTCCCCGGACGAACCACCAACATCACCCTCAAGCTGAACAACACGATGTTCCAAGAGGATGACGGCGTGGGCGGCAACGGTACCTACGCTTGGATTCCGCAGTCGTTCTACGATGCCAACATCCCCGTCGCGGGAACCTTCCAGGGTGAGTTCGCCGACTACGTGATGTTCGACATCTCGGGCGTCGCGACCCGACCGCTTCTCCCGCAGGCCGGCACCCCCGCCTCGCGACTCTACGTGAGCGGTGATCGCATCGCACTCAGCACGGCTTCGCCCGGCGAATTCAGCGTCCTTAACGACGACACCGGCACCGTCGGCCTCGAGTACATCGCTGGCACCTGGACGAACCCGCAAGGATCGACGCCTGGTCAGTATCGACTCAACCAGCCCGACCCCTCGCAGCCGATCCCGAACCCGACGATCACGATCGACACCATTGTCGGTACGTGGACGCCTCGAACGACGGTCCTCACGAGCGGAACCTCGAACTTTGAGTTCGTGACCTTCCCGCAGTCGTCGGACAGCAACGTTCAGGCTTGCGTCGCCTACGTTCGAAATGGCACGTCGATCACGAACATGTACGTCGGTGAGGTCAACCTCCTGAACGGCACCCTCGTGATCATCCCGGTCGGCGACCTCAACCCGGCGACCACGGCAAACGGCATCGTGGGTACGGTTTCGAACTTCGTGGACTCGACGGGCACGACGGTGAGCAACCCGAACACCCAGTCCGCCTACGCTTCGATCCGACGAGGCTCGTTCACCCTTTCGGGAACGCTGCCGACCGGATTCAGCAGCAGCGGCACCTTCGTCGTCTTCCGAAAGTAGCCTTATGGACCGCGTTCTTTGCGGGATCGAGACCGAATACGGGATCGCCCTCGAAGGACGCGGAGCTTCCACCCAAATCGAGGATTCTAAGCACTTCGTCCGGAGCTATCCGGGCGAAGTGCTTTCTCTTTGGGATTACCGTCATGAGTCGCCCCGGAACGATCTGCGCGGCTTTCGGCTCGACCAACTCGCCTTTGATCCCGTCGATGCCAAGTTCGACGCGGGCGAGGTGCGGGGCCTGGATAGCGAAACCCGAAGCGACCGCATCCTGACCAATGGCGCACGGTTCTACAACGACCACGGCCACCCCGAATACTCAACCCCGGAGGCATGGTGCGCAGCGGGTCTCACCCGCGAGGACGCTTTGGGTGAACAGATCCTGCTCGAGACCGCCCGTGCCTACGCCGAGTCAACCGGTCTTCGAACCCAGGTCTACAAGAACAACACGGACTTCCACGGCGCGAGCTACGGCACCCACGAGAGCTACCTTTGCCCGCGCGAGCTCGGCTTTGATCGACTCTTCGCCGCTGTGACCCCGATTCTCGTCGCGAGGATCGCCTACACCGGCGCGGGAAAGGCAGGCGCCGAGGAAGGGGCGGCGATTCCCTTCCAAACCAGCCAGCGGGCCGATTTCTTCGTCGAAGCGGCCAATGCGGAGACCCTTTACCGACGCCCCGTCTTCAACACCCGCGACGAGCCGCATGCCGACCCCGCCCATTGGATTCGCCTCCACGTCATCGCGGGCGACGCAAACATGAACCCCTGGTCGACCTGGCTGAAGGTCAGCCTCGTCCAAATCGCGATCCAGCTCGAAAAGATCGGCCGGATGCCTCGCTATGCGATCAAGGACCCGGTCCGTGCCGCCAAGCAGGTCAGCCGCTCGCTGGAGTCCGATGCCCGAATTGAGCTCGACGGCGGACGCTGGACGACGGCGGATGCCATCTTGGACTCGACCCTCGGAGCGGCCAGCCAATTCCTCGGCGGCGAGTTCGCCGACGTCATCGAGTTTTGGAGCGACCTCCGGGGCGACCTCCGCGCCGACTGGACCCGCGCCATCGACCGCGTTGACTGGTGCGCCAAGCGGTACGTGATTGAGTCCGCCGAACCCGAGTCGATCCCCGCTGCCCAAGCCATCGACCTCGAGTACTGCAACATCGACCCCGAGGAAGGCCTTTACCACGCCCTCGAACAGATGGGCGAGATCCGGCCCTTCACCCCCGAACCCGTCTCTGGCCTCACCCGCGCCGCCCTCCGGGGCTATGCCGCCAAGCACTTCCCCAGCCACCTCGTCGCCGCCTGCTGGCGATCGCTTACCTTTCGGCGCGAGCAAGGGACCCTGGAGATCGAATTGCGCCCCGACGTCGAAGTTCCTCCGTCCATCTTTGAGATTCTCGACGTAGAATCCTTTATCGAGACCCTTCTGGAACTCAACTCATGGAACCCGACCGACTAAATCGACCGATCTCACGCCCCGGCGAGAGAAAGCTTGGCGACGAATCTGGACCCAGCGGTCCCGAGGTCAACAAACCCAAGTCAGACAACGAACTGATGCGACGGCTTAAGAAGGTTGATCCTGACCGAGCCAAGAACTATCGCCAGCGGTCGGGCCAATGAACGTAGCCCCTCCCAAGACCTTCGCCGAGCTGGTGAGCTTCAACCTGCCCGCAAGCACGCCCGAAGAGACTCACGGCACCACCGTCCTCGCGGTTCGATATAAGGAAGGCGTTCTCACCCTCGCCGACCGCCGCGCGACCGCCGGAAACCTGATCATGTATGACCAGGCGGAGAAGGTCATGCCGCTTGATGACAGCACGGTGATCGCAATCAGCGGCGCCTTTGCCCGGTCCATCGAGGTCTGCCGGTTCCTGAAGCACTCGTTCAAGTACTACCGGCGCATCTCCCTCACCGAGCTCAGCGTCGAAGGCAAGCTCGCCGAGATCAGCCGAGCCCTCTCCCAAAACGCAGCGGGCGCGATGCAAGGCGTGGGCGTTTTCATCCCCATCGCGGGACTGTATGACAAGAAGAAGGACCACTTTGGCGTCTACTTCTTCGACATCGCCGGTGCGCGCTTCCAGAGCGGCGGCTTTGCGGCGGCGGGTTCAGGCTCCGAGCGCATCCGCGGCATCTTCGACTACTTGGTCCGCGACAAAGGCCCGTTTGAAGAGCGGCCCCTCAAGGAAGTGCTTGAAGACGCCCTGACGATGCTCGACATTGCCGCCGAGCTCGACTCGGCGACCGGGGGCTTCGAACGATTTTTGCCGATCGCGAACGTGCTCGACCGAGATGGCACCCGGCCGCTCGACCCCAAGTTGCTCTCGACGACCGCAGATAAGGTGCTTAAGGCGTCGGTGCGGCGACCTTAATCTCGTCGACGACCTTCTCCACGCCTTCCACGTTATTCGCAAGGTCAAGGATCAGCTTCTTTTGAGCGGCATCCTTGGCCGTTCCCTTGATCGTCACCACCGAACCCGCTGAGGAGACTTCCAAGTCGCCTCCGCTGATGCCCTTGCGCCAGCTGAGGACGGCCTTCACCTTCCCCGCAACCGAGAAGTTGCCGGCGGCTTCCTTGGTGCGGGTCCACATCGTGGTAGCCGACTTCTCCAGTTCCGAAGCTTCCTTCTTGTTGATTCCCATTCGGCCGGCGATGATCATGCCGCCGACACCCAGGATGGCGAGGAGAGCTGCCCACTTCAACATGGACCTAGGATACAGCAAAAGGTCCCACGGACCGTGGGACCTCTGTGCCTCATGGAGTGAGGAGAACTTACTGCCGCAGAAGCTGGAGGACTTGCTGCGGAAGCTGGTTCGCCTGGGCAAGAACGGACATGCCACTCTGCTGAAGGATCTGCATTCGCGTGTAGGAGGTGATTTCCTCGGCCATGTCCGCGTCTCGGATCGAGCTTTCGGTGGCGGTGAGGTTCTCCTTGGCGATGTCGAGCGATCGCGAGGTTGACTCGAGGAAGTTCTTTTGGAACGAGCCGAGTTCGCCGCGCATCCGGGCCAGCTGGGTGATGGCGTCGTCGATGATCTTCATCGCGTTCTGCGCACCCGTTTGGGTCGTGACGTCGAGCGTCTCGATCGAGTCGCCCGGCACCGAGTTCACACCCAGCCGGTTGGCATAGACCGTCGGCAGGCCGAAGCTCACACTCTGGTCGCTGAAGGCGCCGATCTGGAATCGGACTTGGCCTTCGGTAATCATGCCGATCTGGGTCGCTGCCGCAACGTTGTTGCCGTTCTCGGTCAGCGTGAAGCTATTGCCGTAAGTATCCGTCAGCTTCAGACCCGACTCGTTCGGACCTCGGCCACCCGTGAAGAGGGCGGTTCGGATCGGCGGATTGCCATTGGTCGTCGCCTGGACGGAATAGACCGCGTCGGCACCCGTGCTCTGCGCCGAAGGCGTCGAGTTGAGAAGACCGGTCGCGTCGAAGAAGTCGATCTTGTGCTGAGCACCGTAGGTCGTCTGCGAGAGCTGGATGCTCACGTTCGGACCGGCGGCAACGATGTCAGCGCTGACGCCCGTGGTGTTCGAGGCCGCGTTGATCTTGTTGACAATGCTCTGCAGCGTATCGCTCGACGAGGTCGAGAACGAGTAACCGTTGACCACGAACGAACCGTTCGCACCCACCACCGAGTTCGCAGTGGCGAAGGTTCGGTCAAGGGTGACCTGGGCTCGGGTCGCCGCACTCACACGAGTAACGGTCATCGGACCGCTGGCGATTGACTCGCCGGCAAAGGTGCCACCCATGTAGATGCTGTTGACGTTGGCCGAACTGGTCACGTTGGCGAGAACGCCTGCCGTGCCGTCGAGAAGCTTCTTCGTACCAAACTGGGTCTGCTCAGCAATTCGGTTGATCGAGGCGATGCTCGAGCGGATCTGCGACTGGTTCGCTTGCAGCGTGTTGCTGTCGACGACGGCCGTGTTCGCGCTGTTCACCGCAAGGGCTCGCATGTCGTTGAGCAGTCGCTGCACTTCGTTCAGTGCTCCTTCGGCCGTCTTCGACATATTGATCGCGTCTTGCGAGTTTCGCATCGCTTGGTTGATGCCAGCAATTTGCGCTCGCATCCCTTCGCTGATGATCAATCCCGCCGGATCGTCGGCCGCCGTATTGATCCGCATGCCCGAACTTAGTCGAGAGATGCTCTGTTGGTATCCCGTAGCGTTCGTCTGCAGGTTTCGCAGCGCGGTCAGTGCGGGGATGTTGGTGTTGATCCTTAGGCTCACGTTTCCGACTCCAATTTTCCATCGCGAAGCACTTTTTTTCGAAATTTGTGCGTTCGCTGTGTGAAATCCTCGGACGGATGTGGAATTTCTTTAGTTTGGTTTGTTGTTTTCTTTAGAAGCGGGGTGAGATTTTCGCCGCGCAAACCTAACAGGAATGCAGAATCTTTCACTCACGGGAACCGGAGAGGCCGTTCGGAGGTTGATTTCTTCGAGAGGTACACTCGCGCCGCCCATGCTCTTCGGGAAACGCGCCCAACGGGACGCATTTGAAAGGCAAGCTGAGCGAGTTTTCCCCTCCGTCTTTGGGACCGCGCTCCGGCTCACTCGTTCACGCGAGGAAGCCGAGGACCTGGCCCAAGAGGCGATGGTCCGGGCATACGAGGCCTTTGATCGGTTCGATGGAACGAACTTCAAGGCATGGATGCTCCGGATCGTAACGAACCTTTACATCAACAAGTACCGACAGCGACAGCGCGGGCCCCAAATGGGTTCCTTGGAAGAGGACAACATCCTCGAACCCATGGCGGAAGCCGCCGAACTGCCCGACCGACAAGTCTTTGACGAGATGGTTGGGGCAGAGGTCGAAGAAGCCCTCGGCAAGTTGCCTGAGGACTTCCGAGTCGCCGTCCTCTTGAGTGATGTGGAAGGTTTGGCCTATCAGGAGATCGCAGAGATCACCGATGTTCCGATTGGAACGGTGAGATCGAGGATCGCCCGAGGCCGAGCTTTATTGAGAAAGTTTTTGTTGGACTATGCACTGATGGAAGGCTACGTTAAGCCAGGTAACCAAGAATGATCGACGTCGAACTGCTTCATGCCTATGTCGACGGCGAACTCACCGCTGATGAGCGGGCCCAAGTTGAGGCTGCCGTGCGCACCCAACCGAGCCTTGCCCTTCAGATCGACGCCATCCGCCGTCAAAAGGAACTTCTCGGGCGTCTTCCCGAAGTGGAGTGCGCTGATTCCTGGGCCGCCTGCCGCGCTCGATTCACCGAGATCGACAAGACAAAGCGAATTGAGGGCTTTGTTGGCCGCTACGCCTGGGCGATGTGCGCCTTCGTACTTTGCACCATCTTTGTCGGCGCCATGCTCCGACGCGCCAACCCCAACGCCGTCCGCACCGGCCAAGTCGCCGCCGCCGTCTCTGGCCTGAGCTTCCCGTTCCCCTCCGCTGACAGCAAGCGCGCGCTCGCCAATAGCCAAGTGCCCGAAGAGCGCAACGTCGCCACGCTCGGCCAAATCGCGATTGTCGGCATGGCCGAACTTGAGTCCGATGGCAAGCTGATGCGCTGCGTCAAGCTCCGCGACGCGGTCGGGACCTTCGACTTTGTCATCGTCTATGGCGCGGCAAAGATCGAAGCGGAGAACACCGCCGAGGACGGCTACCTTCGAGGTCAAGCCAACAGCCAGAACTGCATCGCCTGGTGGCGCGAAGGCGCAGCCTTCTTCCTCATGGCTCCCAACCGGACCCACGAAGAACTCATTGCCATCGCGGGCATGATCCACTAAGCTGATCGCGTGGACTGGTATCTCATTCGGCTCACCCCGCCGCGGCCAACCTTTGCCGACGACAGCACGGAGGCGGAGGCCGCCATCATCGGCGCGCACTTCGCCTACCTGAAGGGCCTCGAAGCGGCTGGTCGCCTCAAGCTCGCGGGCCGAACGGCAGGAGCCGAAGTGGGAATCGCCCTCATCCTCGCCGAAAGCCTGGAAGATGCGCAGGCGATGCTCGCGGACGATCCTGCGATTCGAGCGGGCGTCTTTACCGGCGTCGTCCACCGGTTCTTTCCGGCCATCGGCTCGATTTAGGCCACCCCAAAGCGACACAATAGAGGCATGAATGCCTCGCTCGACCGATCCTTGGGCCTGATCCCCAATCTAGACCAGTTCCTCGGTTCCGATCTGCCCGTGACCAGCCCAGTCGATGGCTCCGTGCTCGCCACCCTGCGCATCGACACCGCTGCCGAGATCGACGCCAAGATCGCGAAGAGCCAAGAAGCCTTCCACGCCTGGCGCGAAGTGCCGGGTCCCATCCGGGGTGAACTCGTCCGGCGCTACGGCGAGAAGCTGCGCAGCGTGAAGGAAGAGCTTGCCCGGCTCGTCACCCTCGAGTGCGGCAAGATCCTCGAAGAGGGCCGTGGGGAAGTGCAGGAGATGATCGACATCTGCGACTTCGCGGTTGGCCTCAGCCGCCAGCTTTATGGCCTCACCATCGCAAGCGAGCGACCCAACCACATCATGCAGGAGAACTGGCTCCCGCTTGGCCCGGTTGGCATCATCAGCGCGTTCAACTTCCCGGTCGCGGTCTGGGCATGGAATTCCGCCCTTGGTCTCGTCTGCGGCGATTCGTGCCTTTGGAAGCCGAGCGAGAAGACCCCGCTCACCGCGCTCGCTTGCCAGGCCCTCCTCGAAGACGTCATCAAGGACTTCCCACAGGCACCCGCCGGACTCAGCCAGGTCATCATCGGCGCGCTCGATGCCGGAAAGCAGCTCGTCGACGACCCGCGCGTGCCCCTCATCAGCGCGACCGGCAGCACCCGAATGGGCAAGGACGTTGGCCAGCGCGTTGCCGCGCGGTTCGGTCGCTCGCTCCTCGAGCTCGGCGGCAACAACGCGATGATCATTACGCCCTCCGCCGACCTTGGCATCGCAATCCCTTCGATCCTCTTCGGTGCGGTCGGCACGGCAGGCCAGCGATGCACCTCCACTCGGCGCGTCATCGTTCACCGCAGCCTCTTTGACCAGGTCTACAACACCCTCGCGACCGCCTATGGACAGATTTGGGAGTCGAAGATCGGTTCGCCGCTCGAATCGACCACCCTCGTCGGTCCGCTCATTGACGAGGCCGCGTTTGACCTCATGCAAGCGGCGATTGAGCGCATTCGACCCGTGGCTGCCGAAGTCCTCGGTGGTGAGCGCGTGGATCGACCGGGCGTTTACGTTCGCCCCGCTCTCGTGAAGCTCAGCGCCGACTCGCGGCTCATCGACAACGAGACCTTCGCGCCGCTCACCTACGTGATCCCTTACGACACGCTGGAAGAGGCGCTCGCCATCCACAATGCGGTGCCCCAGGGCCTCAGTTCGGCGATCATGACCACCGACGTCCGCGAAGCCGAGTACTTCAAGCGACACAGCGACTGCGGCATTGCCAACGTCAACATCGGCACGAGCGGCGCGGAGATCGGCGGCGCCTTCGGCGGTGAGAAGGAGACCGGCGGCGGTCGCGAGTCGGGTTCCGACTCCTGGAAGGCGTACATGCGACGTCAGACCAGCACGACGTACTTTGGCTATCAGCGACCGGCACTCGCCCAGGGCATCCGGTTCGACATCGACTAAGACGATTGTCCGAGGTCGTTGGCCTGGTCGGACTCACTTCCGGCGGTAGGGCTGACGACCTCGATCGTTTTTGGATAGAGCCCGAGGTCCAACTCGTCGAGGGCGGAGTTGATCGCCTGCATCTGGAGCTTGGCTTCTGCGAGGGTGGTGAGGAGTTCGGCACTCGCCATTTGCGGCGAACGCCCGGCGAGACGCATCCCCAGGAGGCGAATGCGAAGGGTATCGACCGTCGTTTTGAAGACCTCGGCTTGGGCCTCTGCCTGTTGAACACCCGCCATCACCGCCGAATAGTGCTGTCGATACTCGGCGAGGTTCTTGTCTGCAATGCGATAGAGCTCGGTTGACTGAGGGTCGTGAGAAACCGAGAGCCGGGGCGGCATCGCATGGGAAATCCCACGTTCCGACTTCAGGATTTCGAAGGTGACCTGGTCGGCCCGGCGGAGGGCGGCATACACCGACTCGGAGGTCCTTGCGAGCGTGCGCGGGAGTTCTTCGAGCTCGACGATCTTGTCCTTACGGACGCGCGCCATCACCTCGTCGAACCGCTTCATCCGGTCCTTGCACTGCAGCCACATGTCGCGCAGGCGCGGCGAATGAAACTGCTTTGCCTTCGCTTCGCCCATCGTGACATAGAGCCAGATTCCCACCAGCGAGGCAAAGAAGAGCAGCTTGGCGGGGCTGAATCCGGGGCTAAAGCCGGGGAAGACCGCGATACAGGCCGCAATGAGCACACAAACCAGGAGCCGAGCAGGATTGAGTAGCTCCCGGATGAATAAGGCCCGATCTAAACGGCGGATTTCTTCCAATGGACTCTTATCTTACGGAATCGGCCAATGGGCTGGCGGGCCGCCTAGGGCTTTTTCCACACCACTTGCGATTCCGAGAAGTCGCTCGTCGGCCAAAGCCGGACCCAAAAGCTGGACGCCAACCGGCAGTCCCGCCGTCACTCCCGCGTTCAGCGAGATGCCAGGGAAGCCGCCCATGTTCGCGGGGATCGTGCAAAGGTCCAAGAGCTTGAGCGCCATCGGGTCGGCGTTCAGCTCCCCGAGCTTGAAGGCAGGAATCGGGCTGGTGGGACTGAGAATCGCGTCCACCGACTGGTACGCGAGTTCAAATTCGCGGCGCATCGCGCTTCGGACCTGCTGCGCTCGGATGTAGTAGGCGTCGTAGTAGCCCGCGCTAAGAGCATAGGTGCCGATCATGATTCGGCTCTTGACTTCGCGTCCAAAGCCTTCGGCGCGGGTTCGTTCGACGAGGCCGATGTGGCCAGTGCCTTCGGCGCGGGGACCGTAGCGAATGCCGTCGAACCGGGCCAGGTTCGAGCTTGCCTCGGCGGGGGCAATGATGTAATAGGTCGTCACGCCGTACTCAATCGACGGCAGCGAGATGTCCTTGAACTCGACGCCTTCGAGGGTGAGCTGGTTGATTGCGGCCTCGAGAACCTCGCGAACCGCCGGGTCGATGGCCTCGCCGAAGAGCTCCCTCGGAAGGCCGATCTTGATGCTGCGAAGGTCATCTTGCTTCACCGAGTCGCGGGAGATCGGAGGATGGGCGAGGCTGGTGCTATCGAGCGGATCGTGACCCGAAATCGCCTCAGCGAGGGCCGCGCAATCCGCGACGGAGCGGGCGAACGGCCCGATCTGGTCGAGGGACGAACCAAACGCGACCAAGCCATACCGCGAGACTCGGCCATAGGTCGGCTTATAGCCGACAAGTCCGCAAAGCGAGGCCGGCATTCGGATCGAGCCACCCGTATCTGAACCCAGCGAAAGCGGTGCCATGCACGCGGCGACCGCGGCGGCCGAGCCGCTCGAGCTACCCCCAGGGACACGTTCAAGGTCCCACGGATTGCGGGTGGGGCCGGATGCGCTGTTCTCGCCCGAGGTGCCCATCGCAAATTCGTCGAGGTTGGCCTTGCCGAGAAGCGTCGCTCCCGCTGCCTTCAGGTTCGCCACGACGGTCGCATCGTAAGGCGGGACATAACCCGATAAGATCTTGCTCGCGCAGGTCGTCTCGACGCCATCGGTCGAGATGTTGTCCTTCAGGACGACGGGCACTCCGGTGAGCGCGCCGCCCTCGCCGCGATCAAGGAGTTCTTGGGCCTTGCGGGCAGACTGGAGCGTCCAGTCCTCGTCCACCTTCAGGAAGGCGTTGATCTGGCCGTCGAGGGCTCGGATGCGGGCGAGGTGGGCCTCTGCGACTTCAACGGCAGAGACTTCGCGCTTCTTCAGTCGGTCGGCAAGTTCGAGGGCAGAAAGTCGGTGCAATTCCACGGCTGGCTCACTCCTCGATGATCTGGGGCACGATGAAAAGGCCCGCCTTGGTCATGGCCGAGGATCGCAGGGCCAAATCGCGAGAGATGCCGGGGTGGGAGAGGTCGTCCGCCCAGACGTTTTGGACTTCAACGGCGTGGGACTGCGGACCGATTCCGGTGACGTCGACACGCTGGATGTCCTCGAAGTGATCGATCAGGGCGTTGAGGTCGCCTTGCAAGGACATGAGCTCGGCGTCGCTGAGGTCCAGACGAGCTAACTGCGCCACATGACGCACTTCCTCAATCGAGATCGACATAGGGAAATAGGTTACCCCGCCAACGCTTTGTCTCCCAATCGACCTAAAATAGGTTCACATGCAGCGGCCAAGCTTTATCGTGGTCACCGGGATTGTTTCCGCCTTGGCCGGGTTTGCCTTCGTCGCTCGGATTCTCAGCAGCTACGTCGAAAAGCCCGTCAATCCGATCCTGGCTTCCAGCCCGATGGGGTTCTTGCGCCAGGCCGCGACCCAATCGATTGACTGGCGACCCTTTGACCCCAAAGAGCTCGCCAAGGCACGATCGCTCAATCGTCCTATCCTCCTCGTGGTGGGTTCAGCCGCCAGCGGGTTCGGCCGCATGCTCGACAACACCGATTTTGAGGCCAAAGAGGTGCAAGCCCTCCTGAAGGCCAAGTTCGTGACGATCCGCGTGGACAAGGACGACGACCCCCGTTGGGGGAATGCGATCCTGCCGCTCCGGCGAGTCACGAGTCCACTTTCTGGCGATACCTATGTCGCCGCCCTCGATGGCGACGGTCGCGTGCTTGGCACCCTCTTTCCAAGTGGACCGCGCGAAATCATCGACCCGCGCACCTTCGTCCGATTCCTCAACCAGATCGAAAGCTCGTTCGGCAACAAGGTGAGCCTCAACCAAGGCAAGCCCAACCAAGATCAGGAGCAAGACCTCAACAACCTCGGCCTCCGGACCGACGCGCTCCCCGATTTCGAAGGCTACTATGCCTCGACCTATGCCCTTGCCAAGTCGGCGGTCGGCGGATTCCCGATCGGCGGCATCCAAGAGGTGAGGCCGTCGCTCTGGCGCGGCATGTTGGTCGCGGGACGGGTTGATGCGTTCCGCCAGAGCATCGATCCTTTCCTCGTTTCGCCCACCCTCAGCCTCATGGACGGGGTGGCCTTTCGCCGCAGCCACGCGACCGATTGGAGCGACCCCGAATTCGACGTTTCCAGCGTCATGAATGCCGACCTCGCGACCACCCTCGCGATGGGGTCAGTGCTTTCGGGCCAGACGTGGTACGCCGACCTTTCCCGGCGACTTTGGACCGGGCTTCGCGCCGAATGCACCGACGGAAACGGCCTCATCGCGGGATTTGCGGTCGGAAAGGAGTTTGGCGACCGCCGTCACCCGCGCTACAGCCTCAATGTCCGCCAGATTCGCAACCGCGTGCCGGACAACAACGAGCGCGATTGGGTTCACGAGCACTTCAACCTTCGGCCCGGAGTCAGCCCGTCGATGGTGCCTCACCTTGTCAATCCCGCCGACCTTTCGGACCAGAAGGACATGGTCAATCGAATGCTCACGAAGCTGAGTGAATCTCCTCGGCCGAGGCCCGAGTTCGGCGCCCAGAGCTATCTCGACGTGAACGCCTCGGTTTGCCTGCGCGCGATCGAGACCTCCGAAATCCTTGGTGACGACGAGCTGAAATCGTGGGCCCTGAACCTTGCCGCTCGGATCGATGCGGTGCGGACCGAAGACGACGTCGTCCACGACGTGAACAACCCCGAGTCCAACCGTTTCCTGACCGACTACCTCGCCTATGCCGAGCTGCAGTGGATCCTCTTTCGCACCGACGGCCGATTGCCGCCGTTCCGGGCTGGCCTAAGGGTCCTGAACCGTGCGCTGGACCTGTTCGACGATCCCGATACCGGACTGCTTCACCTTGCCCCCGCCACCGAAGGCTTGCCGGCTTGGTTGAATCCCCCCGAGATCTTGGACACCCAGCGCGAGTCGGCGATGGCGACCGCGACCCGAGTGGCTTGGCTTTATGGGATCACGCTCGGCGGCCCGGAGGGCGACGCCCTGGTTCGCCGCGCCCAAGGGTGGGGCAAGCGGGTGGGTCCGTTCATCGGTGGCGGCCCGAGCGTGGCCGCTTGGGTGACCAGCGCAAGGCGCGTTTCCGACAACCTTTTTCTGGTTTGCGTGGGGAAGGATCAGCTCGACCAGATTCGCCGGATTCGGTCTCGGCGCCCCGACCTCGTGGTGTTTCCGTCGTTTGCGAACCTGCGCCCCGACCTAAAGAACGCTCCTGCCGGAGTCTATGTGTTCCTCGGCAGCCGCCGCGACGGCCCCTTTTCCGCCGACCAGGCGCTCGCCTCTGTGCCCGCCCCCTAGACAATTTTTCCCTCGTTTGGGTTAAATCGTCGGTGGAGAGGTCGCATAGTGGTCTAGTGCGCCGCACTCGAAATGCGGTGTGGGGCAACTCACCGTGGGTTCGAATCCCACCCTCTCCGCCACTCCTCTTTCTAGGGCGACCTCCTAGGTCCCCGATGGTCTTCCGCTCGAATTCTCTGCTGCGCCGCTACGCGTTGCCCGAATCACCACCAACGGCTGTCCTCTCCACCACCCCCACCGCATCCGCGCACCATTCGCCGCGGCGGTTCCGCCGGACCTCGACCACCAGCTCAACCATCCCGTCCTCACCCGGCACCGACGTCAGTTCCAGCGTCCCCTTCTCGCCCGGTTTTCGGAAGTGCCAGTGCCGACCCGTCGGCACCGAAGCCAGCCCCAACTCTCGCCCATCAAGCCCATAACCCTCCAAGGCAGCGAGAACTCGGTCCAACCCCTCCGAAGGGACCACGAACCGCAATCGAGTGACATCTTCATCCACTCCCGTATAATCTCACGATAAGCATGGTGGAGCAACTTTAGGCCTTGGGTGCGATCCTCGGCATCATCCTTCTGCTGGCGAGCATCTTCTTCGTCGCTGCCGAATACGCGGTGGTCTCCGCGAGGCGGGCGAAGGTCGAATCACTCGCCAAGCGCGGAAACAAGTCCGCCAAAGAGCTCCTCAAGGTTCTCGACAACCTGGGGCCGCCCGTCGCCGCCTGCCAAATCGGCATCACGATGATCGGCATCGGCATGGGTTCGGTCGTCGAACCGTCGATCACCGAGGCGATCGCTGACCTCATCGGCAAGCGGGTGAACCACGGCTTCTCGATGGCGATCAGCCTGCTGCTCGTCACGTTTGTGCTCGTTTCGTTTGGCGAGCTCTTTCCCAAGTACCTCGCCCTGCGCCGCGCCGAGCCGCTGGCACTCCTGCTCTACCGGCCGCTCCGCTTCTTTTCCACCATCTTCTTCCCGCTGAGCTGGCTCATGCAGCGCACGTCGGCGGTCTTGCTGCGCCCGTTCGGCATCAAGATGGACGAGGATCACCAACAGGCGATCCCGCGCGAAGAACTGGTCGTCATGGTCCAATCAGGAAGCGAAGAAGGCTCGATCGACAAGGCCCACGCCGAATTCGTCACCCGCGCGCTCAAGCTCGACTCGCTCACCGCGCGCGACATCATGGTCCACCGCTTCGACGTGAAGTGGCTGGATATCAACCTCACCGAGGCGGAGGTGTTCTCGAAGGTGAAGGTGCTGCCGTTTACCCGGCTGCTCGTTTGTCGCGGTGACATCGACGACCTCGTCGGAGTGGTCTATCTCCACGACATCGTGAAGAACATGGGCCGCGAAGGCTTCAGCCTCGAATCCATCCTCCGCCCTGCCGTCTTTGTGCCCGAAAGCCTGACCCTCGAAAGGATCGTAGGCACCATGCGGTCGGAAAAGAGCCAGCTCCTCGTCGTCGCCGACGAATATGGCGGAACCGCGGGGATCCTCACGCTCGAAGACGTGGTGGAAGAGGTCTTCGGTGAACTTGAGGACCGCCTGGAGAGCGACCGACCCACGATCGAGGTCTTCCCCGGGGGGCGAATCTCTGCTCGCGCCGACGTCCGCATCGACGAGATCATCAGCCGACTCCGGCTGCCGCTCGACGACGACAACACCGACACCCTCGCCCAAACCATCATTGATGCCCTCGAACGGGTGCCGCGCCCCGGCGATAGCGTCGATACGCCCTATGGAAAGATGCGGGTGGAGAACATGGCCCGCCGAAGGATCACGCGAGTGTCGCTTCAGCTCGCGTCGGGACTGCTGTCAGACGACGGCGACGGCGAGTGAAGCATCTGCATCCGCTCGGCAATCGCCACGACCTGGTCACCAACGTGCTCTAGCGTGTGGAGCGCCTCGAGGGCGACGAGGTAGCGCTCGATCTGGTCGGGGTCGCGCTGAATCATCTCCTGGACCAACTGGCGACACTCGCGATAGGCGTTGTCGATCAAGTCGTCGGCGTGGATAAGCTCCTCGACCGTCGTTGCGCTGTACTCGGTGTAAAGGCGAATCGTCGCCGCGAGCGCGCCTCGGCTCATGTCGCCGAGCTCCTTCAGCCGCACCTTGATTTCGGCCGGGAGCCTCCCTGCCAGCTTCGGCACCTTCCGCGCCAGCTTCACCGCCTTGTCGGCGGCCTTTTCAAGTTCACCGATGACGCCGAGGGTGGTGATGAGGAACCGCAGATCGCCCGCCACCGGGGCCTCTTTGAGCACGACGAGGACAGTTTGTTCAAGCGCATTGCGCTCCATCGCGTCCACTTCGTCGTCCATCTCGACGACCCTTTGGGCAAGGCCGGTGTCGTCCGTGATCGCCGCATCGACCGCCAACCGGACCATTTCAACAACGCGGCCGCCCATGTGGACGACCTCGTCTCGAATGGCATCGAGGGTTTCTTGGAAGTGGCGGCGTGATTGCACGGCTTTTAACAGTGTTAAGAACTGGACGCCCAGGACCTTGGGAAAGCCTCAGGCGTTTACGAGTATCCTCCCCCTGTGACTGCCCGCTCCAGGTTCCTCTACGCCGCCACGATGATCTGCACGATGGTGAATTCGGCATGGGCAGACCGCCTGATCGAAGTCCCCATTGGTCGCCGACTGCCTCTTGGCGAGCTGCGATTTGAATGGACGCAGGAGCGAGGGGCCTTCCGGACCCGCCGGTTCTATCTCGGCACCGGACTGACGAAGAACATCGACCTTGAGCTGCGATCCGAGCGCATCGGGGCGACCGATTTCGGCACCGCCGACATCAGCTACAACTTCCAACCGCCCATCGTTGACCTCGGCCCCGGGATCAGCGTCGGATTCCTCGACGTTGCTAACCGCAGCGCGCTCGGCCGCCGCGCCTATCTCGCTCTCACCTTCCGCAACGGGCTGGAAACCGAGGCCCTGAACACCTTTGCCGACTTCACCATCGGCGTTAGCCAGGGACGCGACACGCTGCCGTTCCTCGCCTTCCGAATGCCGATCATCGGCGAAGACTTCCGGGTCATCGGCGAATTGGACGGCAAGACGCTCCGCGCGGGCCTCGAATTCAAGCAAAGCCGCGCCCTCACCGTGCGGATTGTCTTTGAACAGAACCGGGTCCTCTTGACCGGTCAGACGCTCTTCAAGTTCTGAGGCGGCAGCAGCTCCACGCCTTGGGTCGCCGCCAATTGGCAGATTCGGTTCGCGATCTCGGCCATGAACCGCTCGCGGGTGCCCTTGTCGTTGCCCTCGCCCACAAAGTCGGAATAGCGAATCGGCTCACCGACGACGAGAGTGATCTTGTGGCGCTTCATCTTCTTCGCCCCTTTCGGAAGGGCCTTGTCCGTCCCCAGAATCGCGACGGGAAGGACTGGCGCACCCGAACGCTTCGCCATCATCGCGACGCCGGGGTTGGTCGGGAGCATCTGGTGGCCGTCGCCGCGAGTCCCCTCGGGAAAAATGAGGAGCGCCTCGCCCGAGGCGAGCAGGTCAAGCGAGGTCCGGATGGCCTCGGAGTCGCCTTCGCCCCGACGAACCGGAAATGCCCCGAGCGAAAGAAGTAGCTTGCCGAACAGCCCGCGAAAGAGCTCTTCCTTGGACATAAAGCTCAGCCGGCGAGGCAATCCGCACGACATCCCGGGCGGGTCGAGGTGGCTGGCGTGGTTCCCACAGATGATGACCGGACCGGTCTTCGGGACGTTTTCCGCGCCGATCGTCTTGATCCCGCCGAGGCGAAGCTGATAGACGAACAGCCTTACCGTTCCCCGAACGAAGGCATACCAGGTGGGATGTTTGCCCGGACGCATCTTTCCGAGGCTACCCAACCGTAGAATGGATGCACATGAACGCCGAGATTGTCTCCGTCGGGTCGGAACTCCTGCTCGGCCAGATTGTCGACACCCACGCCGCGACGATGGCCCAGGTCCTTGCAGAATGCGGACTGACTTGCCAGCGGAGGTCGACGGTGGGCGACCACATGGAGCGGATCGTTGCCACGCTGAAGGAAGCGTTCTCGCGGGCAGACATCGTCATCACGATTGGCGGTCTCGGCCCGACGAGCGATGACCTCACCCGCGACGCGCTCGCTGAAGCGATGGGCCTTCCCCTTGTCCTTGATCGGGATGTCGAGAGCCACCTCCGCGAGATCTTCGCGGTTCGTCGCATCGCTTGGCTGCCCGTACTCGGACGTCAGGCCGAAAAGCCCGCGGGAGCCGAGATCATCCCCAACGCCAACGGCACCGCCCCCGGCCTTTGGGTGGAGGCGAATGGCAAAATCGGGATCGCGCTCCCGGGTCCCAAGTCCGAATTCCTGCCCATGGCCCGGGGCGAAGTGCGCGACCGCCTGGGACGCCTCACGCGAGGCGCGGTTATCCTCTCGCGAACCCTGCGCATTGCCGGCCTTGGGGAAAGCCGGGTCGAAGCCCTCCTCGGCGACATCCTCGCGAGTAGCAACCCCACCGTCGCACCCTATGCCCAACCGGCGGAGGTTCATCTACGGCTCACCGCCTCGGCGGAAGACAAGATGCAAGCCGAAAAGCTCCTCGGTCCGCTAGAGGCCGACATCCGCCACATCCTCGGCAACGCAGTCTACGGTGCCGACGACGACACTCTCGAAAAGGCGGTCCTGGACCTCGCGGTCGCCTTCGGAGCGTCGGTTTCGGTCGCGGAGTCGATGACGGGCGGGCTCGTTGCCCAGCGGCTCACCTCGGTGCCGGGCGCCTCAGAGTGTTTTAAGGGCGGCATCGTCAGCTATGCCGCCGAGGCCAAGGCGTCTCTGCTGGGCGTCTCTGAGGCGACCCTCGCCGCCCACACGCCGGTCAGCGCCGAAGTTGCCATGGAAATGGCGACCGGCGTTCGCGAGCGGCTCGGCACGGATTGGGGCATCGCGGTCACCGGCAACGCGGGACCGACGAGCGACGCAGGTGGGCGACCGGTCGGGCTGACCTACATCGCGGTCGCAGGACCGGACGGGGTCAGCGTGCATGAGCACCAGCTTCGCGGATCACGTGAGGACGTCCGCCAACGCGCCTCCCAGTGGGCGCTCCTTGCGTGGCGAAACGCCATGATTGAGTCATAAGAAAGGCCCGGTCAACCGCAAAGGGATGACCGGGCCCGATTCTCAGGCGATTAGCCGCGGAGCGAAGCCGCTGCGTTCGTCTGCTCCCAGGGGAAGCTCGCGTTGCCAAAGTGACCGTTCTTGGCGGTCTGGTAGTAGCGGAACTTTCGAAGACCAAGCGTGTTGGCGATTCCCTTCGGCGACATGTCGAAGGTGTCTCGGACGCGCTTTTCGATCGTCTCGAGGCTCACGTGCTCGGTGCCAAAGGTCTCGATGTTGATCGAAACCGGCTGGGCAACGCCGATTGCATAAGCAAGGGCGACGACGCATCGGTCGGCGAGGTCTGCCGCAACGATGTTCTTGGCCACGTAGCGAGCCATGTATGCCGCCGATCGGTCGACCTTCGTCGGGTCCTTACCGGAGAACGCACCGCCACCGTGGGGGCACATGCCGCCGTAGGTGTCGACGATGATCTTTCGACCCGTCACGCCGGTGTCGCCTTGCGGTCCACCGATGGTGAAGATGCCGGTCGGGTTGATGTGGAAGGTGATTTCGTCGTTGACGTACTGCTTGTACTGCTCGAGCACGGGGTTGATGATGTGCTCGCGAACGATCGCCCGGACTTCTTCTTGGGTCTGATCTTCGTGGTGCTGTTGGCTAACAACGACGGTTTCGATGCTTCGCGGGCCCTTCTCGTCATAGATGACCGAGACCTGGCTCTTCGCGTCGGGTCGGAGCTTGAGGCTGGGGTTCGACTTTCGGACCGAAGCGCTGCGGGCCATCATGGCGTGGGCAATCGCAATCGGAAGCGGCATGAGCTCCGGCGTTTCCTTGGTCGCCATGCCAAACATCATGCCTTGGTCGCCTGCGCCACCGGTGTCAACGCCAGCGGCGATGTCAGGCGACTGACCCTGGATCGCCACCATGACGCCGCACGTCGCGCCATCAAGGCCGAGAGCGTGGTCGGTGTAACCCACTTCGTTGATCGTGTTTCGCACGATGTCCGCAACTTCGATATAGCCGTCGACGGTGACTTCGCCCGCCACAACGGCAAGGCCACGAGTGAGAAGAGTTTCGATCGCAACGCGAGCAAATTCGTCCTTTTCAAGGCACGCATCAAGCAAGGCATCGGAGATCTGATCGGCCAGCTTGTCCGGATGGCCCTCGCTCACCGACTCAGAGGTGTAAATTCTCATGGTTCCAGGGGGGAGTGTACCAGCCAGTTCTGTGCCAATCTCCCCCAAGGAACTGACAGGTTACGGTTCGATTTTGTGATGAAACCAAGGCTTAATGAAAGTATCTTGTGGAACGCCGGGCCCCACGAACAATTGGGGAGCGTGTGGATTCCGTGGGAGGAGGCTCCGCGCAGAATCGCCGAGTTTCCCCCGCCTGGCAGCGAGCTCGCCCTGGTTTCTGGTGCCCTTGACGAAGCTCGCGCTTGGGCTGCGAGCCGTTGGAAGCTCGTTGAGGCGGTGCAGTCGGATGCGGGCGGCCCCTTGAGGCTCTGGAAGCCATCGGCGGCGGCACGGTGGATCGCGGAGCATGCCCCTTCTCGGGTGGTCGACCTTGGGTGCGGCCAAGGTCGGGACGCCGTCTTTCTCGCCGACCTCGGTTGGGAGGTTGTTGCCATCGACCACCTGTCGGAGTGCCGGGAATTGGTCGAGAACCTACGACTGCGCTATGCCCCCGAGGGCAGGATTCAGGTTCGAATCGGCGACGTGAAGGACCTCCTTTTGGCTGAACCCTACCCGTACGT
The DNA here is from genome assembly GCA_018268355.1 of Armatimonadota bacterium. Taxonomy (GTDB): domain Bacteria; phylum Armatimonadota; class Fimbriimonadia; order Fimbriimonadales; family Fimbriimonadaceae; genus JAFDWR01. The sequence goes on from JAFDWR010000003.1 coordinate 286,780, forward strand.
CCTCGCTTCTCGGTTGCACCTGAAAGGCCTCCTTGAGGTGCTCCAGCCCTGGACTGAGTTTGAGGGCTTCGCCGCGATTGAAGTCGCCCCCAACAAGCAAGGCCCCGAGTCGAACTCGGCTTGGGAGATAACCCCCCTTTCCGACGGGCTATGGGCCGCCCAATTACTGGGTTTTTGCGGGGGTTAACCCGCGATTCACGAAGACCTTCGCTACACTACGTCTCACTCCTGCGAGTTTCTTGCACTCGCGAGTTGGTGTTGCTTTGATGAAGAAGATTAGATTGGCCCTGATGGGCCTGGCGACGATTGGACTGGCCGGACTCACCTCGAACGCCCTGGCCGTTGATGTGTTTCTCGATTGGTCGGCCGCAGACCCGATCTTTGCCACCGCTTGGGCACCGACCGGACTGAGCGCGCTCACCACCACCGAGATCGCTCAAATCAAGGCTGACGTGAGGACCAACCTGGCGTCGATCTACAACGGTTTCACCCTGAACTTCACCACGACGAGCAGCGGCGCGAGCCCTTCGCTGATCTACCGATCAACAACCACGGCCGGCCTCTATGGCGAGGCTCAGTCTGTCGACTGGCGCAACATCCGACCCAACGAGTCGGCCGACGTTTACATCAACAACTTTGCCGACCACGTCGGTAGCTCGTTCACGCGATCGCAGAACCTCACCCGACTCACCAACGGCCTGACCGGCACGAGCGCACACGAGCTCGGCCACACCTTCGGCCTCGAGCACTACGATGCCTATGGTTTCTCGAGCCTCGTCTATGGCGGTGGCTCGGCAGGAACGACGGCCTATTCCGGGATCACGGGTCAGCAGAACGCCCACATCATGGCGACCGGCGCGAGCGGAGCGAGCATCGCCACCCGGACGGTTCCTCGAACCTTCAACCCGTGGGAGCTGCTCAAGCTGGAATTCGCCGCTGGGGTCGCCCCGACCCTTGGCCTCACGATCAACGAATCGGGCGTCGCCCACGGCACGATCGGGACCGCCCAGGCCATCGTCGGACAGGCTCAGCCGATCTCGGGGCTGACTGCGATCAACGTCAACGGATCGACTGCCGCCGGTGAAAACGACTTCTATTCGTTCACCGCGACCGCGGGCAACAAGATCTCCGTGCTCGTAAACGCACCCGCCGATCGAAACCTTGCTTCGATCGATACGACGATTGCGATCTTCGACGGCACGGGAACGCAAGTCGCCTTCAACGACGACATTCGGTTTAGCGGCAACAACTTCGGCGGCACCTCGACGTCGCTCTATGACGACAACTCGCTGATCCTGAACTACGTTGCCCCGACGACGGGCACGTTCACCGTCCGCGTGGGCGCGTTTAGCGCGACCACCGGCCTGAGCAACTACAACCTGCTCATCTCCGGCCTTAACCCGGTGCCCGAGCCTGCGACGATGGTCGCCCTCGGCCTGGGTGCCACCGCCCTCCTGCGACGACGCCGAAAGTCGTAAGGGTAAAAGCTGAGCGGGGCGAGGATAACCATCCTCGCCCCGCTTCTGTTTGCTTAGCCAGAGGTTCAGCGCGACTTACGTCGCCGAACCAAGAAGGCGAGTCCGCCGCCGAGCAGCGCGAGCGTCCCCGGCTCAGGAACCGGCGTGATGAACCGGAAGCTGTTTGCGGTCGTGCCCGTCCACATGTCGGTGTGGGTCTGGGTCGTCGGGTCGTAGCGGACCACGCGCGTGCCCGAGGCGTAAAGGATCATGCCGTTCCCCAGTCGGGCGATGCCACGTCCACCAAGCGTCGAGCTGATGTACTGCAGCTGGTTCCCGTTCAGGTCGTAGCTGAAGAGGCCCGGCAGCGGGTTCGGCACGCCACCCGAAAGAGGTCCACCACTGAAGCCAGCAATGAGAAGGTTCGCACCGTCTTGGACGATCTGCTGCGGGAAGAACATGCCCGTCGCGCCGCCACCGGTCACGTTCCACTGACCCTGGACCACGCCGTTGAGGTCCAGCTTCGTGATCGAGTTGTCCGTCGAGTTCGAGACGAGGATGTCGTTACCCTTGAAGAAGATGTCCCACGGGCTTTGAGCGAGGTTCGAGAACACCGTGCGGTTGGTGCCGTCGGCATTGAACCGCAGGATCGAGTTCAAGCCGCCGCTCGCCACATAAAGAAAGCCGTTGTTGATCGTGATGCCGCGGATGTTCGATTCGCCGCTGACGATCGTGTTGAGGAACTGTCCGCCGTAGCTGTATTCGAGGACCGCGTTGTTCACCTGGTCGCTGATGTAGTAGCTGCCTCGGCCGCTGTCGATCAGCTTGATCGGGGTCGCAAGCCGGTTGTTGGCGTCATCGACGATCACGTTGTCCGAAATGAACGTTCCGTCAAACGAGCTGAACGACCAGACGCGCTCGACCGTGCCGGAATCGACGATCAGAACTTGGGCAGAGCCCACGGCAGCAAGGGCCGCCAAAATCGAAATAGAAAAAACCCTCTTCATATCCTCTCCTCTCAATCTTTACACAAACCTCGTCAAGTGAGAAACCTTCACCAGCTATGATGACGGAATATCAGTATCGTGAAGTGGACCGCAATTCCCCTGTTAGGCTTACTAGCTTCGGCCGTCCAGGCTCAACTTTCTGACCTGGACTCGAACCGTGCCGTCCTCGTTCGGGACAAATCCACACTAGATCTCTACGAAGGCGCACCGCTTCGGCGTGTCCGGTCGATCAAGTCGGATGGTCCGGTTAGCGCCGTTGCATTGCGAGGCGAGACGATCGCCTACGTTAGCACCGGTCCTGAGGGTCCAAGGCTTAATCTTTGCGAAGGTGAGCAGATCTCGAGCATGGTGATTCCCACCAGCTCGGTCAGCAGCATTCGCCGCGCAGGAACCGGCTGGCTCGCCTCCAACAAGTGGGGCGCGTGGTGGGTGCGAGGCAACTCGATCACGCCGATTCGCCAAGCCCTTCCGCCCAGCTGGCAAGCCGATTTTGGTTCGCCCTACGTGGCCACCGCCGAGAACTTTGTCCTCCTCGCCCGGCCCTATGCCGTCGGCCTAGACTCCAAGCCGATCTGCCAAGTCAGTGCGTTCGACCTCACGGATGACCAGGTTCGTCCCCTCGGCAGCTTCATGACCAAGGCCCCCGAGATCCAGATCACCGGTGGCTATTCGCTCGACGACCGCGGACGATTTGGCCGCACGCCAAGCTGGAAGATGGTCAACCCCCGCTTCGACCTGAGTGGCGGCAAGGCCACCTTCTTTGAGGGTGATGACCGCGTGCTCGTCGATTTTCGCGCCCAGAATTGGTCCCCCACCCGACTTGAAGCGAAGGACGCCCCTGGCGAGTCGAAGGTGAAGTGGCAAAGCGGTCGGCTGATCACCAAGGACGGCTCGCGGGAATTTGCGATCCTGGATAAGACCGGCGGACCCGTGACCGGCGTCTTTGACCTCGGTGGCCAGCCCTACCGCACCAAGGACGACCTCCTGCTGCCTTTCCAGCCTGGCGAAGATGTCCTCCGCGTTCCCCTCGGCGTCGAAACCCAGCAACCGCCCACCGACCGCGCCCGCGCGATCTGGGAAGAGGCCCAGGCCTGGTTCGGAACGCCCTATCTTTGGGGCGGCACGAGCCGCAGCGGCGTCGACTGCTCGGGCTTCGTGATGAGCATCTACAAGAAGGCGGGGATCAACCTCCCGCGGACCTCGGCCGAAATGGGCGAGAGCCGCCGCGGTCGCCGCGTGACTGATGAGCTACGATGGGGCGACCTGCTGGTCTGGAAAGGCCACGTGGCGATGTACATCGGCGACGGGCGCACGGTCGAATCCCGCTCCTCGAGCGGCGTTGGCATCAGCTCGATCTGGAACCGGCCCGGCTTCAAGGTCATGCGCTTCCTGAGCGACTAGTTGTCCATCGTCCGGATGCCGCGAAAGGTGTCGAAGATCACGTTGTCGCCGAGCCCCTCGGAGAACAGCGCGGTCTTCTGGAAGGCGATCTTCTCCTTCGCGGTGTCCTTCGACCGGTGGGTCGAGGCGAGGTAAACCGAGTTCTTCCCGAACTTCCGGTTCATCGAGTCGATTGCATGGCTGAGTTCGGTTTGAGCGGTCTGGTCGTCGTCGTCAAACAGCGACGGGGTGACCGCGCCTTTCTCGATGAGTCCGGTGAACGTCACGCCGACCGACCGTGGCCGAATGAAGTCAGCCCTGGGCCAAAGGCGGTGGAACGAATCCAAGAACGACTGGGTGGCCTGGGTCGAGTCGAATCGCTCATGGCCTTCCCAGCTCTTTTCGAATCCGGTGACGTGGAACGAAACGCCCGATGCAAAGAGGCCCTCAGCCCGTAAGCGTGCTGCGGCTTTGTTGAGGAGCCGGACGAGGACCTCTTTGCATCCTTGTTCGTGGCGAAACTCGGGGGCGAGGACGTGGGAGTGGCCAAGCGTCCGCCGCTGGGTCTTCTTTCGCGGGGCCTCATAACCCCGAAGCATGTAGAACCACTCTTCGCCCATCACCGACCCAAAGGCGAGCCGGAGATCTCGTGCACTGGCCGCGCAGAGATCGGCGGCGGTGAAGATGCCGTGCGCCTCGAGCCGTGCGCGCATCCGCTTGTTGATCCCGGTGAAGCCCATCAGCGGCAATTCAAGGAGCCGACCCGGCAGGTCCTTCGCCTCCAGCATGACGAGGCCGTTGGGCTTTTCGAGCTCGGTCGCGATTTTAGCCAGGAACGGGTTGGGGGCGATGCCGACCGACGCGGTGATGCACTCGCCGACCTCATCGCGCAACACGTCCTTCATCCGAAGCGCGATCTCGCGGGCACGTTCGGGTTGGCACTCTTCGCCGAGGAGCCGGAATCGCATCTCATCGATGCTGCAGACCTCTTCGATTGGCAGGACGCCTTCCAGGGCGCGCTTCACCGCCTCGTGGTAGGCAACGTAGTTCGAGAAGCCCGCTGGCAAGAGCTGAATGTCCGGGCAGAGCCGCTTCGCCTCGCCGATCTGGGTGCCGGTCTTCACGCCAAAGGCCTTCGCCTCATAGCTCGCGGCGACAATGAACGACGAATCTGCCATCACCGGACAAACGCCAACCGGCTTGCCCCGCAGTTCGGGGTTCTCCTGTTGCTCCACCGAGGCGAAGTACGAGTTCAGATCGAGGAACACGTAGCGAAGCCGCCGGTCTTGACGCTCAAAAGGTAGATTCACGTCTACTATTATTGTAGACGACCTTTCACCGATTTTGGAAGGGCTTTTTTACGCGCGAATCGCGGCAACTGCCGCTTCGAGCGAATCGAGATCGTTCACCTTGAGCGACTTTGCCTCGCGATCGATGCGCTTCAGCAATCCCGAGAGCACATCGCCGACGCCGCACTCGATGAAGACGCGGACGCCCTCGTTGCGCATGTTCTCGACCGACTCCGTCCATCGCACCGAGCTTCGAAGCTGCTCTTCGAGCAAGGCGGGCCAGCGTTCGGCCTGAACGACCGGCTGGGAAGTGACATTCGAGAACACACGGCCACCAGCGGTGAACTTCACCTCGCTGAGCGCGCTCGCCATCGCCTTCGACGACTCCTCCATCAGCGGGCTATGGAACGCACCGCTCACGTTGAGCGGCAAAACTCGCTTCGCCCCGCGCGCCGAGGCCAGTTCGCCCGCCTTTCCAACCGCGGCAACCTCGCCGGAGATGACGAGCTGGCCCGGACAGTTGTCATTCGCGATGACCACGATCCCGTCGACCTCTGCACAAACCTTTTCCAATTCCTCGCGATCCAGGCCGAGCACCGCCGCCATCGTGCCGGGGTGGGCGAGGCCTGCGTCCGCCATCAGCTGTCCGCGTCGCTGGACGAGCCGAGCGCCGTCCTCGAGCGAGAGCGTTCCGCTCGCGACCAAGGCCGCGTACTCGCCGATGCTGTGACCGGCAAAGGCGTCGATCGACATCGCACCTTCGAGGTGGGCAGCAAACACTCGATAGGCCGCCACGCCGACCGTAAAGAGCGCGATCTGGGCGTTCTGGGTCTGGCGGAGAGTGTCCTCGTCAGTCTCGAAACAAAGCGCCTCAAGGTTTTGGCCGGTGACGGCACCTACCGTGGCAAAGACAGCGCGAGCCTCGGCCCGAAGGTCATAGAGCTCTTTGCCCATGCCCGGCTTCTGGGAGCCTTGGCCCGGAAAAACGGCAGCGATCATAGGTTCAGGATACCGGCCTACAGCGCGACCACGTTGTAACCGCTATCAACGTAGATCACCTGGCCCGTGACTCCCGACGAAAGGTCGGAAAGAAGGTAGACCGACGTTCGTCCGACATCCTCTTGGGTCGCCGCCCGCTTCAGCGGGGAGATGTCGCCCACGTGGGTGATCATATCGAGGAGGCCTTTCACGCCGCGCGCGGCGACCGTGTTCATCGGCCCCGGCGAAACGGTGTTGACTCGGATTCCGCGCGGCCCGAGGTCAACCGCGAGGTACCGAACCGCCGATTCAAGCGCGGCCTTCGCGACGCCCATGACATTGTAGTTCGCACAGGCGCGGACCGATCCGAGATAGCTCATCGTGATGATGCTTGCTCCGTCGTTCATGACCGGTTCGAGGGCCTTGCACATCCGAACCAGCGAGTAGCAGGAGACTTCAAGCGCGGTGTTGAACGCCTCGCGGCTGGTGTCGATGAACTGACCCTGGAGCGCTTCGCGGGGGGCAAAGGCGGCCGAGTGGACAAAGAAGTCGAGCGCGCCATAGTCGCGGCGCACGGCCTCAACGAGGGCCTCGATGTCGGACTCGATGCCGAAGTCGATCTGGTGGGCAAACATGCGCTCGGGCTTCGAGGCCGCAAGCTCGCCGACATTCTTCATCATGCGCTCGCTTTGACCGCCGATTCCGACCGTGGCACCGGCGCGCCAAGCCTCATCCGCGACCGACCAGCCGATACTTTTCTCGTTCGTAACGTTGAGGACGAGACCTTTCTTTCCAGCGAGCAACATGGTCGGATTATGGCCTCAGTGCGCCGTAGAAAAACTCCAGCATACGGTCCATGTTGAGGCCAGAGTGGCCTTGGTCCGGGCCCGCTTGCAGCTCAAAGTTCTTCCGGGCCCGCTGGAGCGCGGCGATCAGTTGCATCGTGTTCGAGGGGTGGACGTTGTTGTCTGCCGTGCCGAAAAAGAGCATCATTCGTCCCTTCAGCTGGTCGGCGTACTTCATCGCGCTCCCTGCCTCGTAACCGGCGAGGTTGTCGCCGAGAAGGCCCATGTAGCGCTCGGTATAGATCGAGTCGTAGTTGCGGAAGTCGGTGACCGAGCTGCTGCAGCTTGCCGCCGCGAAAACGTCAGGATAGCGAAGCAGGGCCATCGCGGAGGCGTAGCCGCCATAGCTCGTGCCGAAGATGCCGACTCGCTTGAGGTCGATGTACGACCGGTTGGCCAGCGATCGGACACCTGCCGCCTGGTCGTCGATCTCGACGATGCCCAACTTGCCATAGACCGCGTCCTTGAACGCCTTTCCACGGCCCTGAGTGCCGCGACCGTCAAAGCTCGCGATGATGTAGCCGTGCTCAGCGAGGTTGCTCGGCATCTGGAATCGCTCGAATCCGCCCGCCGAATCGGGGCCCGCATAAACCGAAACGAGGACGGGATAGCTCTTGCCGGGATCAAAGTCGCTCGGGAAGCTGAGTTCGCCATAGCACTTGGTCGCGCCGTCGGCGGCGGTGAACTCGATCCGCTCGACCGGGCGCAGGCCGATCTGCTTGAACTTGGTGAGGTCCGATTCGTTGAGCTTGAGCTTTTCCTTTCCGTTCCGGTCACGCAGCGTCGTCACTGGCGGAAGTTCGGTGGTCTCGGCGGTGTCGATGAAGAAGTCGCCCCGCGCGGAGAGGTTGATCGTGTGGCTGAAGTTCGGATCGGTGAGCCGAACATCGTCGGTGCCATCGAGGCGGACACGGTGGAGCTGTCGAAGCGACGGTCGAGCGCCATCGCGAGCGGTGTACCAAACGATCCCCGCCTTTTCGTCGACTTTCACCACCCGTTCGACCTCTGCGTTCAGGTTGGTGACCGTGCTCAGCTTCTTGCCCTGGAAGTCGTATTGCTCAAGGTTGCGGAAGCCGCTGCGCTCGGTGATGATGAGGAATCGGTCCTGGCCCAACCAGGTGACCTCGGGATGGTTGTCGACCCAGCTGCCGGGTCGCACTTCGCGGTGGATGATGCGGCAAGTCCCGTTTTGGGGATTCGCGGCGCACCATTCGCGAGTGTTTTGCTTGCGGTTGGTGCGGACAAAGAGGAGTTCGTCACCCTTGGGCGACCACGAGACATCGTAGAGGTAGTGCGCGAGGTCGTCAGTTTTGCCCGCGCCGAACTCGGCTTGCACGCGGGTGGTGGTGCCATTGAGCAGGCTGTAAACAAAGATTTGAACGCTAGGGTTTGGCGCGCCGACCTTTGGGTAGGCCTCGATGTCGAGCGAGCTTTGCAGCTTGCGCTGGTCGAGGGCGAGATAGTAGTCGGGCACCTTGCTTTCGTCAAACCGGTAGTAGGCGAGGTACTTGCCGTCGGGCGAGAACCACATCGCCTCGCGAACATCGAGTTCTTCGCCGTAGACCCAGCTCGCAACCCCGTTCTTGATTCGGTTGGGAACCGATCCATCCTTCGTGATCGGGTAGGCGTTCTCGCCGTTGGGTCCCGAGATGAAGACGTTACGGTCCTTGCACTCCGCGCGCTTGTCCCCCTTCGGCGTATAGACCACCGAGAACTGCCGGCCTCGGTCTGGGCGATTGCGCCGGGGGCCAGGGCGATCGGCTGGTTCGGGGAGTTTGCCGTCGCTCATGCGGAACGTCGCGAGGTCAACGATCACGTCCTTGCCCCGGATGCTCATGCTGACCGCGCGGCCGTCGTCACCCCAAGTCACGCTGCTGACAGTGCCGCGCACGACCGAACCCGCCGCCGCACTCGCCATCTCACGCGCCCGCGCCGTGCGTGGATAGGTCGGGAGAAGATCCTGCGCGAAGACAAGGCCAGAAAGGGAGCACGCGAGGGCAAGAGCGATGATTCGGGACATCACTCTCACCCTAGCCGGAAATGGCAGAGTTTGTAAACTGTCGAGCATGCTCACCCGAGGCATTTACGCCGCGTCCGTCACCGCCCTGGATACCGAGGGCCGTCGCGACCCGAGTGGACAGGCGAGGTTGCTCGCCCATTTCGCCGCGTCGGGCCTGCAGGGCGTGGTGCTGGGCGGGACGAACGGTGAGGGGCCGTCGCTCTCTGCGGTGGACAAGCGCGACCTTGTCCGTGAGTCGATTGCGGGCGCGGCGGGGCTGCGGCTGATCGCGGGTCTCGCGAGCAACTCCCTTTCCGAGGCGATTTGGCTCAGCCAACAGGCGGCGAAGTCGGGGGCGGCGGCCTGCCTCTCGACCGCGCCGGGCTACTTCCGTGAGGCAAGCCTCATCGGCGTGCGGGATTGGTTTTTGCGACTGATGGATGCCTCTCCGCTCCCGGTGCTGGTTTACAACTTCCCGAAGCGGGTGGGGATTGAGCTTGACGCTTCCTTTTTGGCCGGCCTCGCCGACCATCCGAAGTTCGCGGGGGCGAAGGACTCCTCGGGCCAAGCCGAGAACCTGGCGAGCTACCGGGAGGCGGTAGGCCGGGATCCACTTCTCTTTGTCGGGGATGAGACGCTGCTGGAGGCGGCCTTTGATGCGGGGTGGAGCGGCTCGATCTCGGGGGCGGCGAACAGCGTCGCACCGTGGCTGGCTTCGGCCTGGGCAGGCTTTGAATCGGGCGACCCCGCCGCTCGGGTCCGCTTTGCACTGTTGCGGGAGGTGATTCAAGGCCTTCGCGGACTACCAAACCCAGGGGTCCACAAGGCGGTGCTGCATGGCCTAGGCGTCCTTCCCTCGCCGACGCTCGCCCTTCCGCTCATGCCGCCGACTGACGAGCAGGTGGGTACCGCGTGGACCGCGCTGGGACGCATCGGCATTCGGCCAGTTACAGGGTGATTTGGCCCGCCCGAAAGGAATCGAACCTTCGACCGACCGCTTAGCTTCCCCTCTACGGCTTGCGCCGCCCAATGCTTGGGCAAAGGTTTGTGGGCTGGATCATCCCTTGACCATTTCGCCGGTGAGAGCGAGGCAGGTCCCCGCCGTCTGATCTCTACACCTTTCGACTTCAACTGAAATCGACTTGGCTCGGGATTACCACCGCGCTCGGCGGGGCTTCCCCGAATTTGACGGGTTCTACGCTGCAACTTTCGCTGCAGGCACTCCTAATATGCGGTTTTCTGGCTTGCCCGAAAACACCAACATGACTGAAGGCGGTTGCTCTATCCGCTGAGCTACGGGCGGGCTTTTCGTCAAGAATTCTACCTTGAGCCTTTGGGCACCGCCCAAAAGTTCAAGGGTGGCTTACGCCGCGCGAAGTCTGGATAGCGAGAGGAGGACTCGGCGGGGCACCTGGTGCAGCCCCAACTCCTCCGCCACGAGCAGGCGGACCATCCGCTCGGACCAGTTCGAATCATCCGAGACCACGAGGTCGGCGACGAAAGTCTCCTCGTCCCAATAGCACTCGATTTCGAGCACGCCGGGCTGCAACCGAAGAAACTTCTCGGTTAACTTGGCATCGACTGCATCGGTCCAGGGGCCGCCCATATTGGAAATCGTCGGCACCGGGACCGGCTCTCCTCACCCTGAACAGCGTGAAGTACACTCATTCCTGGCATGGCTACGATGATCACCAGCGTCGGAATGGAGGTTCACGCCGAACTCGCCACAGACTCGAAGATGTTCTGTCGATGTCCGGTTGGCTTCGGTGGCGAACCCAATACTCGGGTTTGTCCGGTCTGCCTTGGGCTCCCCGGCACCCTTCCCGTGCCGAACAAGCTCGCCGTTGAGATGGTGATCCGAACCGCGCTCGCCTTGAACTGCCAGATCAACCTCGGCTCGGCCTTTCAGCGCAAGAACTACTTCTATCCCGACCTTCCCAAGGGCTACCAGATCAGCCAGTACCAGGCCCCCTTTGGCCACAGCGGCTACCTGGAGATCCCGACCGGCGACGGTGGGACCAAGCGAATCGGCATCCGGCGGGTCCACCTCGAAGAGGACACCGGCAAGCTCATGCACCTTCCTTCGGGTGGCAGCGGCATCGACTACAACCGCGCCGGCGTTCCCCTCATGGAGATCGTCACCGATTTTCCGCCCGACATCAACCACCCCGACGAAGCCAAGGAGTACCTGGTCCAGCTTCGCAACATCCTCCTCTACCTGGGCGTCTGCGACGGCAAGATGGAGCAGGGCAGCCTCCGCTGCGAGCCGAACATCTCGGTCCGGCCCGAGGGAAGCGACACATTTGGCACAAAGACGGAGCTGAAGAACCTTAACTCGTTCCGCAGCGTCCAGCTTGGCGTCGTCTACGAGTCCAAGCGACAGGCCGAAGTGATCGCCAGCGGTGGACAGGTCCTGCAGGAAACTCGCGGGTGGAACGAAGCCGCCGAGGAGAGCTACCTGATGCGAATCAAGGAGACCGAGAACGACTATCGGTACTTCACCGACCCCGACCTCGCGCCCTTCCAGATTGACGCGGGCTGGGTCGAAGAACTCCGCACAGGACTCCCCGAATTGCCCCTCGCCAAGAGCCTGCGATACCAGAACGACCTCGGGCTGAGCACTTACGACGCAGGCGTTCTCACCTCGGAGCTTGCCTGGGCAACCTTCTTTGAGGAGTGCCTCGCCCTCGGCGGTGAAGCCAAGGCGATCTGCAACCAGATGACCCAAGACTTCGCAGCGACGCTGAAAGAGAAGGGCTGGGAGATCGACGAGAGCCCGGTTCGACCCAAGCACCTGGTTGATCTCACCCAGCTCGTTTCGAGCGGCAAGATCAGCTCGAAGATGGGGAAGGACGTCCTCGCGGAGGCCTTCAAGACGGGCGACCTCCCGAGCGACATCGTCGCGCGGTCGGGAATGTCGCAGATCTCGGACGAATCCGAACTTCGCGCCATTGTTGAAGGCGTCTGTCAAGCAAATGCGGGTGTTGTCGAGAAGTACAAGTCAGGTCAGGTCTCGGTGAAGGGATTCTTCGTCGGGCAGGTCATGAAGCAAACCCAGGGGCGGGCTAACCCCGACCTGGTCCAGCGCCTCGTGACCGAGGTCTTGGAATCATGAAGGTCCGCCTCGCCTGGGTCCTCGTCCTCGCGGGACTCACGAGTCTCGTCCGGGCAGGCGATTCGCCCCGCGTCCAAGAGGCGATGCGAGCGATGTTCATGAGGATCGAGGCCCAAAACGACCGCTGGTACAAGGACGGCGACTTCCCGAGAATCGTCCAGGCCCTGCGGTTCCAGAGCGATCTCTATCCCGAGTCCGAGGACGTCCTGACCAACCTCGGCTGGATGCTGTCCAACATCGAGCGCGACCCAGAGACGATCCTCGTCTACGCGGCTTATCGACGGCGATTCCCGAACAACCCCAACTCACCGTATCCCGAGGCCAATCACTACTTCCTAAAGAAGGCCTACGACCGGATTCCGGCCCTCCTGGAGCCGTCGCTCAAGCTCAAGGAAAAGCCCCATCCCAACAGCTACCGCATCCTTGCCCACGCTTACGACCGCCTCGGTCTCCTCGCCGATTCCGAGCGAGTGTGGATGGAGTATCTCAAGCTCCTGCCCAACGATGCGCCCGCCAAGCTGAACCTCGAAAAGGTTCGTCGCAAGCGAGCGGGTGGCAAGTGAAGACGCACGTTCTTCACCCAGAACTCGAACCCACCCTCATCTACCTGCACGGTCGGGGAGAATCGGGCGTTGATGGCGAGAACCTGCGCCACGGCCTCTTTCTCGCGATGGAGCGGCACCCCGAACGTTGGCCGTTTCGCGTGATCGGCTTCCAAAAGCCAGCGATGGACGTGCTTTGGCCCGCCCACCTCGACGAAATCAATGCCGCGCTCGCCGAAATCCCGCACCGCGAAGGGCAGCGTGTGGTCCTGACCGGACTCAGCCAAGGCGGGCACGGGACGATGGCCCTATGCCGACGGCTGATTTGGCCCGTTGACGTGATCGCGCCCATCTGTGGCTGGTCCGAGGACCCCGTCGCCACGGCAGAGGCTATTCGCGGCCTCGACGCCTGGTTCTTCCACGGCCTCGCGGATGACGTCGTCCCGCCGACGGGTTCGACCGACGTCTCGTCGCTGTTGCCGGATGCTCGCGTTACCCTCTATGAAGGGGTGGGCCACAACTCGTGGGACCTCGCCTACGGTGACCCCGAACTGGCAAATTGGCTCCTTGGTTCGCCAAAAGAGTAGACATTCGGCTATATTTAGGACATGATTGCGCGCCTGAACGGCCGAGTCGTCGAAAATGACGGTTCCACCCTGCTCGTGGACGTTCACGGCGTGGGCTATGAGGTCCTTGTTCCCGCGACGGTGGCGATTGAACTGCCGGTCAGCGAAGAGACCATCATCCTCTGGATTCGACAGGTGTTTCGCGAGGACGATGTCTCGCTCTATGGCTTTTCCACCCTCAGCCAGCGCCGACTCTTCGACCTCCTCCGTGAAGTAAAGGGCTGCGGTCCCAAGATTGGGCTTGCCGTGATCGGCCAACTGGGCGAAGAGGTGGCAACCTCCGCGCTCATCAACCAAGATGCGAAGACCCTTGCACGGGCGAGCGGAGTTGGGCCGCGCCTCGCCGAGCGCATGGTGCTGGAGCTCAAGGACAAGGTCGGCCGTGAGGCGTTCCTCGCCAAGGTCACCACGGCGGCCAAGCCGAGCAGCGCGCCGGATGAGCTGGTCGATGCCCTCATGGGTCTCGGCTACCGGCGTCCCGAGGCCGAGCGCGCCGCCGAAGAGGCGCGACAGCAAGCCACCGGCCTTGACCAACAGCTGCGGGTCGCCTTGAAGGTGCTCCAACGATGAGAAAGGACGACATGCTCGACCCCACCGCCAGCCTTGAAGATCAGGTCGAGGTCAGCCTTCGTCCGCGCAAGCTGAACGAGTTCATCGGCCAGCCGAAGCTCCGCGCCAACCTGGAGGTCTTCCTACGTGCCGCCCAGGATCGGTCGGAGCCGCTCGACCACACCTTGTTCTTTGGCCCGCCCGGGCTGGGCAAGACCACTCTGGCGAACATCATCGCCCAGGAGATGTCTTCGGTGCTCCACGTGACATCGGGACCGGCGATTGTTCGCCCCGGCGACCTCGTCGGCATCCTTACCAACCTTGAACCGAACGCGGTCCTCTTTATCGACGAAATCCACCGCCTCGCCCGCCCCGTCGAGGAGATCCTTTATCCGGCGATGGAGGACCGAAAGGTGGACGTCATGATTGGCCAGGGCCCCGCGGCACGGTCGATCCGGCTTGATGTCCCCGCGTTCACCGTGGTCGCCGCGACCACCCGCCAGGGCCTCCTCACCGGCCCGCTCCGAGACCGATTTGGCATCATCGCCCACCTGGAGTATTACGACGTCGCCTCACTCCGCGCGATCATCGAGCGCAGCGCGGCGATCTTTGGCTATGGCATCTCGGACGGCGGTTGCGACGCGCTCGCCTCACGCTCCCGAGGCACCCCCCGCATTGCCAACCGGCTCCTGCGCCGGGTCCGCGACTTCGCGCAGGTCCACGGGAAAGCCGCGATCGACGAAGAGATCGTTGACATCGCCTGCACCGCGCTCGAAGTGGATTCGACCGGCCTCGACCGCATCGACCGCGCCCTCCTGCGAACAATCATCTCGAAGTACGACGGCGGTCCGGTTGGCCTCGAAACCCTCGCCGCGAGCCTGGGCGAAGACGCGGGAACGTTGGAAGACGTCTATGAGCCGTACCTCTTGCAGCTCGGCTTCCTTTCCCGAACGCCGCGTGGTCGACAGGCCACCGCCCTCGCCTACGAGCACCTTGGCCTTACCCCGCCCCCACGCAAGCCAAGCCTGTTCGACCCCGAGGCTTAAGCCAGACCCTAAGACACAAAAAAGAGAGCGAGTCCCCTTCGGGCCTCGCTCTCTTTACGTGTCAAGAACCTTAGTTCGAATTGGCAGCCTTGGCTGCGTCTTCGCGCTTCTTGTTGAAGAGGGCCTTGACCTGGTCGTTGTCCTTGTAGGGCGAGTTCGGCACGAGCTTCAGAACCTGGTCGTAGTAGGGCAGAGCCTTCTTCGCCTGATTGAGAGCCATGTAGGCTTCGCCAGCAAAGTAGTTGTGGAGAATGTCGTTGGCATCGACCTTAGTGATTGCCTTCGCAACCGCGTCAGCAGCGAAACCGGCGGTTTCCGGCTTGGCGGCCCACTGGGTCGACATCGACAGGATCATCTGAACGCCACTCTTGGCCTTGACGATGTCGTCAACGATCTTGAGAGCCGCAGGCTTGTCGATCGAAATCAACGCGCTGAGCTTGGCCTGATCGACCTGGCCCTTCAGTTCGGGGTTACCCTTGGCAATCGCGTCGAGCTTGGCAATTCCGGCATCCTTTTGACCGTCCTTGATCATCTTGACGGCGGCGGCGATCTCCTTTCGAGCAGCCGCAGCGGCCTTTTCGCCGGCGATTTCCTTGTCAAAAGCGGCTCGCGCCTTCTTGACGTCAAACGTGCCAGCCTTAACTTCGGCGAGGGGGCCTTCCATCGTCATCGGGTGACCGATCCACTGGATCCGACCGCCCTTGATGATGAATGCCGCAGGAATGCCGTTCTGATTTGCAGCCTGCATCCACGACATCGCCATGTCCTTGTCTTCGGTGTCGAGGGCGATGTTGTAGTCCATCTTGTCGCCCATCTCCTGGACGAACTTCTGGACGAGATCCTTTCGCTCAGCACCCTTCGGTCGCTCCCAAACGCTGACGCCGATAAACGTGACGTCCTTGTTTTCCTTGGCAAGCTTGGTGATGTGGGGAATCGACGTTCGGCACGGACCGCACCAGGTGGCCCAGAACTCAACGACGTAAACCTTGTTGGGGTCAAAGGACGAGACCGGAGCACCTTTAACGAACTCTTGCACCTTAAGCGCAGGAGCCATTTCTCCGGGAGCAAGGTCAACTGCCTTCGCGGTCACCGAGAGGACCATTCCAGCAAGACCGAGCACTGCAACACGCAGAATGCTTCGCATAGCACCCCCATTATAGACACGGCTCCGAGCAAAAACAACACGAATCGGTCCAAGGTAGCCTCGAACGAATGGCAGCGGTGATCGGAATCCTTGTTGGACCGAAGAGTTCGGGGTCAAACATGGCCGCGATCATTCGTGCCTGCCAGTCGGGGAATCTCGAGGCCCAGGTTGGCGTCGTCGTCGCTCCGAGGGACGATGCTCCCGCCCGGACCAATGCTGAATCCCTCGGCGTCCCGACCGTAGTTATCGAACCTGGCGAAGCCTATGGCGAGCGCCTTCTCGTGCCGCTAAATGGATGTGACGTGGTCTGCCTCGCGGGTTACCTTAGACTCTTGCCCGACGAGGTGCTGCGCGCGTTCCCGGGCCGCGTGCTGAACATCCATCCCGCCCTTTTGCCGCGGCATGGCGGCCAAGGCATGTATGGCATCAAGGTCCACGAGGCGGTCCTTCGCGACGGCGATAAAGAGTCCGGCTGCACCGTCCACCGCGTGACGAGCGAGTACGACAAGGGCGAAATCCTGCTCCAGCGCCGCTGTCCCGTCTTCACCGGCGACACGCCCGAGACCCTCGCCCAGCGAGTCCTCATCGAGGAGCACCTCGCCTACGTTGAAGCCCTTAGAATGGTGTTGCCATGAGCGACTTCGATGTCAGCCCCCACGACGCCTACCACCGATGGGTTCGATTGCCTCTCGCTAAGGCGTTCAGCTGGGTCCTGTTCACCCTCTTCGGCCCCACGCTCGTCTTTGGGCGCGGCAAGGTGCCGAAGAAGGGCGGCGTGCTCATTCTCGCCAACCACCAGGCTGACGTTGATCCAATCCTCGTGCAGATCGCCTGTCGACGGCCAATCCACTTCATGGCCAAGTCCGAACTCTTCGAAATGGGCCTTCTCGGCAAGGTGATCCGGAAGTTTCGCGCCTTTCCCGTCAAGCGGGGCGAGCCCGATCGGACCTCGCTCAAGCACGCGATCAACCTGCTCCATGCGGGCGAGGTCGTGAGCGTCTTCCCCGAAGGCGAACTTTCGCCCACCGGTGAGATCCTCGACCTGAAGAAAGGGGTTTCGCTGATGATTCGCTCGGGGGGCGTGCCCGTCATCTGCGTCGGCCTACACAACACCCGGCGGATGATGCCTTACGGCAAGCTCACGCCGAGGCCTGCGTTTGCGCTCATTACCGCGCGTTGGGGCGAGCCGAAAACCTTCGACAAGTCTTCTGACGCCGATGAGATCATGGCCTGGGTCGAAGCGGAGTTGATCCGGCTCTCGGGCTATCCCAAGGTGCCTTCTCAGCCGAGCTGATCGAGCACGCTCATCATTTCGACGACAGCACCCATCGCCTCGCGGCCCTTGTTGCCGTGCTTGGCCCCGCTACGATCGAGCGCTTGCTCCAGCGTGTCGGGGGTAAGGATCCCCCAGCTGATCGGCTTCTTTGACTCGGTTTGCAGGGTCATGAGCGCACCGCCCACATCCGCGCTGAGCAGCTGGGCATGGGTGGTCTGACCTTGGAGGATGCAGCCCAAGGCGACGATCGCATCGGGCGGCTCCTTCGAGGCGAGGAGGGCAGAAACGACGACCGGAATCTCCCACGTCCCCGGCACGTGAATCACATGACTTGGTGCCCCGCCATAGCGGGCCAGTTCGTCAATCGCCCCTTCCAAGAGAGCCTTGGTCACGAGTTCATTCCATCGACTCACGACGATGGCAACTCGCCGCCCTTCGGCGGACATCTTTCCGGTGACGACCTTCACAGAACCTATTATGAGCCTTCGTGACCCCTTACTTCAGGAAGCGATCCCACCAAGCGAGGATTTCGCCGAGTCGGTGCAATCGAAGATCGGGCGGTCCCGATCGGCTCATACCGTGCGACGTCGTCGACGGGTAGCGGACAAACCTCGACTCCACGCCTTGCTGTTGGAGCGCGCAGAACACCGATTCGCCTTGCTCGACGTTGCATCGAAGGTCGCCTTCGCTGTGGATGATCAGCATCGGCGTCGTCACCTTGTCAAAGTAGGCAATCGGCGACTGTCGCCAAAGCTCGCGGATCGACTCGAGGTCGCCCCACGCCACGCCCTTGAAGTAGCCGTCCTTGTTGAACGGGAAGTCGCTGTTCATCGCCATGCTGACCATGTTCGACACGCAGCGGTCGGTGATCGCCGCCTTGTAATCGTTGCAATGGCCCACCACCCAGTTCGTCATGTAGCCGCCATAGCTGCCGCCCATGACGCCCATCTGGCCGGGGTGAATGTAAGTCTGTGCCTGCATCCAGCGGGTCACCGATTCGATGTCTTCCCAATCCTTGTGGCCCCAGTCGCCTTGGATCTCGCGGCAATGCGCTTCGCCGTAACCCTTCGAACCGCGCGGATTGGTGTAGACGACGACGTAGCCGCTCGCAGCGAGGAGCTGCATCTCGTGGAAGAACGTCCAGCCGTACTGCGCGTGGGGGCCGCCGTGAATCTGGAGCACGGCCGGGTAGCGGCGCGGGGGCAAGTAGCCCACCGGCTTCATGACCCAACCATGGACGCGGCTCGGCGATCCATCCTTGTTGGGGGTGCCGTCGATCCAGAACTCCTCGGGCTCAACGAACTCGACCTCGTCGGCAAAGTCGCCGTTGAAGTGGGTGAGCACCTTGGGGACCCAACGACCGGTGCCGAGCTCCTGCTCCACCGTCGCGACCTCGCCGAGCATCGTCGCATGGCCATAGCAGGCAGCGACGCGACCCGTGGCGGCGTGAACCGAGCCATAGGAGATCGTGTGGTTGCCCTCGGTAAGGACTTCGACCTCGCCATCGAGCGTCGCCCGAAGAATCTGTGCGGAGCCCTGCCAACCGAAGGCGGCGATGATCGTCCGCGAGTCGAGCAACCAGTCGAGGCTGGAGCCAAACGAGGCGTCCTTGGTGTCGCTCAGCGTCGATGCCCCGAGGTCATAGTCCACCGACTCAAAGAGGTTCTTTGGCGTCCCGCCATCGGCAGAGACGACCCAAAGCCGCGTGTTTCGGGTGCCCCAGGGGTCGTTCTCATCCACGTCGCCCGCATAGGCGATCCACTTGCCGTCCGGCGACCATCGCACCGACGACTTTTCGCCCTTCGGCAGTCCGGGAATCATGTACGACTGGCCGTCGAGGTCGACGCGGAAGATCTGGTCGTTCGGTGGCTCGGCGAAGGGCCGCTTTTGCGTGTTGATCACAATCGCGAGCTCCTTTGAGTTCGGTGCCCAATCGAACGAGTAGTTGTCCTGCGCGGGGTTCTTCAGGATCGTCTTGGCCTCACCCGTCGCCGCGTCCACGAGCATGACTTCGTAGCGCTGCTCCATGAAGTAGCCGTCGCCGTCCAGCCGGTACCAAACCGACTCCGTGACGAGGGGCGGGGTGCTGCCGTGAGCGGCTTCGCGCGCCTTCTTGGCCGCCGAAGTCGTTTCGGGAAGGGCGGGGCGGAAGGTGATCGCGAGCCAGCGGCTGTCGGGCGACCACTTCATCTCGCCAATCGAGCCTTCGGGCAGGTTCGTGAGGGCCTTGGCTTCGCCTCCGCTCGTCGGCAAGAGGTGAATCTGCGCGGCCACGCCCTCTCGCTTGGAGATGAAGGCAATCGACGAGCCATCGGGGGCCCAGCGACCTTGCGCCGCGCCGCTCTCGCCTTGGGTCAGCTCGACCACGTGCCCTTGCGAATCCACCACGCAAAGCTGGGTGACCGCCTTGTTCTTTTCCTGACTTAGGCGCTTCCTGGAAAACAGGACGCGCTGACCGTCGGGCGAGAACTGGGCGTCGCCGACGAAGGTGATTCGAAAGAGGTCATCGGCTCGGATCGGGCGCTTGGGCATAGCGCCAGATTACCGCCGAGAACGGCTTAGGCCGTCAATCCCGGCATTGATTCTCGCGCGATGATCAGCCCCGCTTGCATGGCCTCAAACTCAGCACCCAGGCGGCGGAAAAGGGCGGCCTCTTCGTCAAACGGCGGATGATCGAAGCTGCTGACGATCAGATAGCTGGTCTGACCCTGAACGACCGGGTTCACAAAGCGATCGACGCCGCCAAACTTGTGCTCCGGAAACATGCCCGACCAAAAGAGCAGGAAGTCGCCGATGTGGCGGTGGACCTGCCGCTCGCGCTCGAACGAATTCGCCTTGAGGCGAACGTCGCCTTCTTCCAGCATCCTGGCCACCGATTCCACGCGGTAGCCAAACTCGTCGGTGACGGAATAGACGCCGTTGCGGTGCATGAAGCGCATGAGAAGGTCGACCAAGTATTGGTCAACCGGAGGACGGTCGGACAGTCCTAGCCGGCCATACAAAGCCTCGGAGACGACGTCCTCGACAAACGTGCGAAATGAGCCATCGGAATGAATCAGATCAGCCATGGTGCCTTACTTCGGGTTTTCCACAAATCCCTTGTTTTCAATTGACGCAAGACGAATTCCGAAGGTTCTGCTGAATAATGTTCACATGAGCCATTGCGGGCGTTGTGGACAAGGATTGCCACCGGGAGTGCCACCTCCTGACATGAGCGCACCGTTTTGCACCCATTGCGGGCGCGCAAAGTCCAACTCGAAGAACAAGTGGATCTTTGGCATCATGATCGCCCTCGGCGCGTGTGCGGCCACCCTGGGCGCCCTCACCGTGACCGGAGTGCTTCGCTTCAATTCGGGCGGACCCGGACCGTCCGTCCTCAGCCAGCGGTCCTCGAGCGGACCCGCCGTGCTCCAAGCCACCGCCGAGCCTCCCAAGCCGGTGTTCGAGAAGACGGTGAAGGGGATGCCCGACAACATCCGGCAGTACCTTGAGTTCGTTGAGAAGACGGAGAAGAAAAAGGTCGACCTGACCAACAACATGCTCGCAGTGGCGATGAGGATGCTCGCGGGCGGCGGAATCGGGATGCAGCTCGGCCAAATCGAGAACCTCTCCGACCCCGATGCGCCGAGCGTCGGCCCGAACGGCAAGGCGCCCGTCGTGGAGGATGCGTCGGCTGAGATTCAGAAGGCGGTCCAGAACTTCGAGGACCTCGCCAAGGAGTTCGACGCGGTCACGCCGCCGCCCGAATGCTCTGCCCTCGCCACCTACTTCTCGCGCGGACTCAATGAGATCCCCGGGCAGGCGAAGGACATCCTCGGCATGATCGGCAATTCCCAAGGCGGCGACGTCACCGAACTCCAAAAGGCCCGCGGCAAGAGCGGAGCGACGATCGACCGCTACTTCGGGGAGGCCGACGCCGAACTTGGCCGCATCTGCGACCACTACGAAACCCGGAAGTGGTTCTCGATCGCCAAGGACATCGGCGGCGATTCGAAGCTGATGATCCCCGGCTTTTAGAGCGGCTTGCTCGGCGCGGCCATCCGCAGCGGAGACAGCTTCGGTGCCCGCGTTGAACCACCCACAAGCTCGGCATAAAGGTCGTAGGGCTCGGCCTGGGTGACCGTCGCGCGCAGGATTGAACCCTTATCGAGCGTTCCCGGAATGAAGACAAGGCCGTCGATCTCGGGAGCGTCGCGATGCGAGCGGCCAATCGACCAACCGTCCTTGTGCTCTTCGACCAAGACGTCGAGCTCCTTGCCGACCCAGGTCTGGTTCTTGGCAAGCGACATCCGCTGTTGCAGCTTCATCAGCTTGTCATAGCGGTCGCGCTTGACTCGGAACGGGACTTGATCCGGCATGTCGTAGCTCGGCGTGCCCGGTTCTCGCGAGAACAAGAACGCACCGACGCGGTCGAGGTCGGCGTCGCGGACAAACTGCATAAGGGTCTCAAATTCGGCCTGGGTCTCGCCCGGGAAGCCGACGATGAAGGTGGTTCGAATCGAAACGTTCGGCATTGCCGCGCGCACCTTCTCGAAGAGCTTCAGGTAGCGCTCGCCATCCCAGGGGCGTCGCATCCGCTTGAGGGTCTCGGGGTGGGCGTGCTGCAAGGGGATGTCGATGTAGTGCAAGACCTTGGGCAACGTCGCCATCGCCTCGATGACCTCGTCGGTCAGTCGGTTCGGATAGAAGTAGAGGATCCGAATCCACTCGATGCCGTCCACCGCGTTCAGCTCGCGAAGGAGGGTCGGAAGCATCTGCTTTTGGTAAAGGTCGTTGCCGTATTGGGTCACGTCCTGGGCGATCAGGTTGATCTCCCGCACGCCGGTCGCGGCGAGGTGACGGGCTTCTTCGAGGATCCGTTCCAGTGGCTTGGATTGGTGGCCGCCCCGGAAGCTTGGGATCGTGCAGAACGTGCATCGGTGGTCACAGCCTTCGCTGACCTTTAGGTACGCGCTCCACGGATGACCGGTGCGGGCGCGGGTGGCAACTTCCGCCCAGCGGTGGTGGGGCGGGGTGACGTCGAAAAGCTGGTCGCGGGTGGTCAGCGTGGTCTGGACGATCTCGCCAAAGCGGCCCATCTGGCCGACGCCGACGTAGGCATCCGCCCCCGGCGCGAGGGTCATCAACTCATTACCCAGCCGCTGCGCGAGGCACCCCGCCACGATCACCTTTCCCGTTTTGCCCGTCTTTTTGGCGCGAACGGCAGCCTTGATTGCCTCGATCGACTCCTGCTTGCTCGATTCCAAAAAGCCGCAGGTGTTGATGATCGTCACATCGGACTTGGACGACGTCCCGTCGACCTGATAGCCCTCGGCGCTGAGGACGCCCGCGATCTCCTCGCTATCGACGTCGTTCTTCGCGCACCCGAGGGTCACGATCTTCACGGACTTGGAATCTGGCATGGGAAGCCCCATTATGAAGCTTCTCGCCGTATCATCGAAACGTTAGGACAACTGGGAACCATCCGATTCGCTCGATCATTTCAACTCCCGATCACGATGACCGCAGCCCTCGACCACAAAAAAGCCTCGGTTGGCGACGTTCTCGAAGCCGAGTTGGCGCTCCTTCTCCGCGTCGCCCGTCGACTGTCTGGGAACGAGACGGACGCCGAGGACCTCGTGGGCCAGGTCATTGTCAAAGCCATTCAAGCCTGGGATTCGTTCGACGGGCGTTATCCGCGGAGCTGGCTCATTCGCATCCTCAATAACGAGTGGCTGCAGACGATCCGCAAGCGCAAGGTGCGCCAAGAAGTCAGCCAACCCGAAGACGAAGAGATCAGCGACGACGGCTTTTGGAAAGGAATCGATGCCCAGCTCGAAGCCACGTCGATCCTGAAGGCCCTCGACCGCATTCCCGAGGAGTACCGAATCGCGGTCACCCTCTGTGACATCGAAGAGATGTCCTATGAAGAGGCCGCTCTCACCCTCGATGTCCCCCTGGGAACGATCCGATCACGACTTTTTCGCGGGCGAAAGATGCTCCGCGCACGACTCACTGGAATGGAGAACACTCGATGAAGCTACACACCCACGACGAAGGCGCCCCTTGCCGAAACATGGAGAACTTGCTCCAAGGCGTTGCTGATGGCTCCGTTCGCGGAGTCAAGAAAGCCTATGCGTTGTGGCATGCAAGTCAGTGCCACCACTGCGGCAACTTCCTGATCCGGCTCCGGCTCACTCTCGACGCTCTTCGGTCCAGCCGAGAACGCGAAACCTCGGCCGAGTCCATGGAACGACTCAAGTCGAAGATTCGCGAGCTCAGCCCGCACTAGAATCCGCGGCCGAGGGTCAGATAGAGCGTTCTTTGCCCGCCGTCGCCGAGGCTGCCGCCAAGGAACACTGGGCCGAGGATCGTCTCAACCAGAAAGCCACCGTTCGTGGACGTCCTCAGCTTCAGTCCCGCCCGGGCAGGACCGACAAAGGCGAGCTCTTGCCAGAGCGCAAGGTAGGTCCTGCCCCCGATCACATCGGGCAGCTTTGCGAGTCCGCGAAGTCCGCCGAAGGCGAGATAGCCATAGTTGTCGGCCCGAAGCTGTCCGAGACCATAGGCACCCATCCGGAACGGTCCGCCAAGCGAGAACTGCTCCAGCGGGGGAGCGTTCACGCCAAAAGTCGAACCACCCTCGAAGATGCCAAACACGCTCGTTGCGCGAGAGATCTTCACGAAGTCCGAGAACCTCACTGCCGCCTGGAGGAACTGGCGCTTGGCACCGGGAGCCTCAAGGACCCACCGGATGTCTGAGTCGGTGCGCAGACCCTTCGTTGGGAAGTAGTCGCCGTCCTGCTTGTCATAGCGATAGCGGAATCGGAATTGGTTGAGTACGCCCGAACCGACGTTGATGGACGGCTGGCCCACCGCGACCGTGTTGTTCCGGCGGCCAAACTCGTAGCCGAAGCGAACCTCGCCGTCGCGACCAATCGGGGCGAGGAAGTCCACGCCGATGCCGTAAACCTCGCTGCGGTAGTTCACGAGCTCGCTGCTGGAGTTGAAGATGCTCTCGGTGCCACGGCTATAGAACGCACGCGGGGCGAGGAACAGCTTTCGACCCGATAGGGGTCGCAGAAACTCGTAGCCGATGGAGTTGCGCGCGCCAAAGCCGATGTCGAGCCGTGCCTCACTGCCAAACCCCCAGGGGTTGACGAAGGTCACGCGGCCCCGCATCGAAAGGCGGGTGTTGTTGTTGTCAAAGGTCGAGATGTCCGCGCCGAAGTTAGCAAACGGCGGCGCGTAGCTCTTCTCTTTCGCCCGGATCAGCAGTTCCTGGCGGCCTTGGCCATCGACCACCATCTCGTAGGCAAGGTTTTCGTATTGCCCCTCGCCAACGATCTTGTTGAGCTCTTGTTCGAATTCGCTGAGAATCGCGTTGTCGAGCAGGTTCATGCCGAGGAATCGGGAAAGTCGATTCGCGAGGTCCGGCGCGTCCTCTTCGACGAGCTTGATCCAGGGTTCGCCGGGTCGCCTTCGTCCCGATCGATCGTCTTGCACGACCCTCGTCGCCACCGCGCGGATCGACCGAGGCACCGGCAGATTGTTGAGCTTGGCCCGCTTAGCCTTGCGCGCCGCCATGTAGGCCTCCCAGTCGGCATCCGAAAGGCGAAAAGCGTCCAGCTTGCCAAAGTAGCCCGCATCAAACGCGCGCTTCGTTTCTTCGTAGCCGCGCTTCACGAGCTCTTCGGACCGGGCGTAGTCAGTGCCAGAGAATTCAGCCAGGTTGGGCGTGAACAGGATGTCGGGCTTGGAGTTCTTTCTGTCGAGCTGCGCGTCACCCGCAACGCCAATCGAGCGGGTCAAGATCTCGGAGAGCGTCTCCTGACCATAAAACGGGGTTTGTAGGCCGCTCAGCTTCACCGCAAAGACGAACTCGGGGTCAAACGCCCGCTTGGCGACGTCCACCGGGACGTTGTTGAGCAGTCCGCCGTCGACCAGGACTTCGCTCTGCATCACGTCGTTGCCATCGCGGTCCACGGTGGCGACGTTTCGAAGCATCGGCGTGAAGTTGACCGGGATCGCCATCGTCGCGCGCAGGGCTTGGAAGAGCGATCCGCCCTTCAGCTCGCGCTCTTCCCCGCTGTTCAGGTCCACTGCGACGCAGCGGAACGGCAAAACAAGGTCATCGAAGTTGCGCAGCGCGCTGCCACGGCCCATCGGCGAGGCAACGAGCGAAACCCGGCTTAAAAGGAGGCCGATGCGGTGGGCGGGGTCAAGGCCACCCGGCAGCCGAAGCTCATTGCCGCGGAGGCCAAATTCATAGCGGAACGGGAAGTCCCGCCGGTCCTCTTTTCGTCGCCACGGGAGGTCGCCATAGAGCGGCCGCCCCGTGAAGAGCTCATCCCAAGGCACCGAGACGAGCATCGACTCGATCTCGCTGGGAGCCATACCGATGGAATAGAGGCCGCCAACCAGGCCGCCCGCGCTCGTCCCGGCGACGCAATCGACGGGGATATGGCGCTCCTCAAAGGCCTTGAGAACGCCAACATGGGCCCAGCCCAGGGCCGCGCCACCACCAAGAACAACGCAAACCCGGTTCCCACGAGGGGCTTGCCCCATCGACAGCGTCGATAGAGCAAGCAGTGCAATCCCTAGGCCTCGGAGTTTCATCGTCGAACTTTTGCAGCTTGGGCCGGAGTCAGGCGGGCCAGGTAGCGGTCGCGAAGCCGCGTGAATCGGCTCGAAAGCTCAACCGGCTTGCCACGGACGAACGCCATTCGAATCGAAGTGGCCGGCTCGAACGGATCGTCGTCGCTGACGAAAAGATTGGCGAGCTTTCCGGGTGCGATTGAACCCAGCTGGCTATCCACGCCGAGGATTTCGGCCGCCGAGAGCGTCAGCGCGCGAAGCGCATCATCGCGGCTCAGGCCATAGGCGCACGACATGCCCGCTCGGTAGGGCAGCTGGAAGCTCAGCGCGTTGTCTCGCGACTGGAACGCGAACTTCACGCCCGCCTTTTGGAGCAGAGACGGAATGACGTACGGCGTGTCGTAGGGCATCCAGTCGGCCGACGGGGCGTTTGCGCTCAGCGTGCTGAGGCCGGCCGGATCAAGGATCACGGGCACCTTCAGCTTCGCGATGCGATCGGCAACCTTCCAGCTTTCCGTTGCACCCACGAGGATGATCTTTGCCTTGGTGACCTCGGCAAAGTCGAGGGCAGACCGGATCGAACCCGCCGAGCGCACGTTCAGGAGCAGCGGCGCCTTACCCGTCACAAACGGCTTCATGGCGTCCATCTTGGGGTCGCCGGTGCCACCGGAACTGGCGTACTTCTTCGCCTTGTCCCAGAAGTCGACCAGCGGCCGAACCGACGAGCTCACGCGCGGCGGCTGGGCCTGGAATCCACTCTTGGGGTCGGCCCACTCGTTGGGGAGTTCGCCCGTGTGGACGTGGTCGTCATCCTTGTCGAACTTTGGCGTGGCGCAGCCTTCGCACATCAGCTCGGCTTCAAACGGGGCCGGGTTGCTGTTGCCGGGGAAGCTGATCGCAAGTCCCGCGTCACCGCGTACGAGCTTTTGCTCCCACGTGAATCCGCCGAGGTCAATCACTGCCGATCGGCCTGCCACGATGCCACCGGAAGGCGACACGAGAGCCGCAAGGACACCCGTCTGGCGCGGGGTCTCGAGGTGGGCACTTTCGATCTGCATCGCAACCTGGGCGCGGCACTCCGGGTTGA
This sequence comes from Armatimonadota bacterium, assembly GCA_018268355.1. GTDB lineage: Bacteria > Armatimonadota > Fimbriimonadia > Fimbriimonadales > Fimbriimonadaceae > JAFDWR01. The sequence continues at coordinate 313,697 of JAFDWR010000003.1, forward strand.
AGTCACCGAGTTCGCGCGTATCGTTGGTCTCGCTGACGCTGCCGATCTCTTGGAGGCCAAGCGTCGATCCGGCGTCGATGAAGCCCGGATAGACCCGCGTGCCCGCCACATTCACCTTCACGAAGCCGCTCGGCACCGCGAGCTTGGCTCCGACCGCCTTGATCTTGCCGTTCTCGATGAGGACCGTTCCGTTCGGGATGACCGGGCCACTCACAGGATAAACCGTTCCGCCGACGAGCGCGTAGCGCGAGGAAGCGGGCGGGAGCGGATCGACTTCGGACGAGGCAACCTTCGGGAGGACGTCGCGGTGGTACGACTTGGCATTGACGTTCCACTTGTCGCGGCGCTGGAAGTAGATCTCGCCGTCAATGAACGTCATCTCGACGCGGCCATAGACGCTCAGCGGGTGCCCCTTCCAGAGCACAAAGTCCGCGTCCTTGCCCACTTCGATGCTTCCCGTTCGGTGGTCGATGCCGAGCACCTTCGCCGGGTTGATCGTGAGCATGGCGAGAGCCTCGTTGGCCGAAGCACCACCAAAATGCATCGTCTTCGCCGCATCTACGTTCAGCGCGGTCGTGCCGCTGACGCCGTCGGTGTTGATCGTGGTGACGACACCCGCTGCCGAGCACATTTGCGCGTTGTAGGGGATCGCGTCATAAGCCTCGACCTTGTATGCCCAGTTGTCGCCAAACGTGGATACGCCGATGCCGGCCGCTGCGAGCTCAGGGGCAATCTTGTAAGCCTCCAGCGCGTGCTGGAAGGCGCCGATCTTGAACCCAAACTCTTGGCTAAGCCGCAGGAGCATGAGGATCTCGTCCGCGCGGTAGCTGTGGCACTGCACCCACACCTTTCGGCGCAGGATGTCAGCAAGGGTCTCCAGCCGAACGTCCTTGCGGGGCGGCATGCCCTTCGGATTCTTGTTGTAGGCGTCCCAAGCGTTCATGTAGGCGCGAGCCTCGATGAAGGCGCGGCGGTACACGTTTTCGACGCCCATGCGGGTCCGCGGATAGCGGGCCGAGTTGTCGCTACTCGAACGAGTGACGTTCTCTCCGAGCGCGAACTTCACCATTCGCGGGGCATCAGGGATCAGGAGCTCGTTGGGAGGCCGGTTGCACTTGAACTTCGCGACAAGCGACTCGCCGCCGACGCAGTTCGCGCTGCCGTGGAGGATGAGTCCCGAGGTCTCGCCGCTCGCGACCGCCTGCCAAAGGTTCTTGGCGCGCGGGTTGAGCACGTCTTGAATTCGGACTTCGCAGGTGATGCTGTCGGTGCCTTCGTTCGTCGAGTCGGTACCCCGGTGGACGTGGGCGTCGACGATTCCCGGCGCGAGGGTCAGACCGGTCGCATCAATGATGCGCGTGCCCACGATGTTGATGTTCTTCGCGATCTTGGTGATCTTGCCCGCGGTGACGAGCACGTCCATGTCGTTCAGGTCACCCTTGGTGACCGTGAGGACCCGCGCGTGGCGAATGAGGACGGTGCCGCCGGTTTGGAACAGCGGCGCGCGATCAGCTTCGGTCTCAAACGGGACTTGGGCCAACGAGGTTGCCACGAGGGCGAGGGAAAGTAGGGCGAGAGGGGTTCTCACTTGCTGGCCTCCTTGAGATTGATCAGCTTGCCGTTGACGACCACTTGAGTCGCCTCCATGTCGGCGGTGGCGAAGTCGCCCGGCATGATGATGAGGTCTGCACTCTTGCCGACCGCGATCGTGCCGTGGGTCTTATCGAGGCCAAGAAGCTCGGCGGCCCCGAGGGTGAGCGCGCGAAGGGCGGCGTCGCGCGAAAGGCCGTTCGCCATCGCATTGCGAACGTTCGGCAGGAACGAACCCATCGTGTCGCCTTCGCTGGAGAAGGCGAGGGCAACGCCTGCTGCGGCGAGCTTGCCCGGGCTCTTCACCCGATCCTTCCAGATCTCAAGTCGCTCGAGGAGCACGGCCTGGGGCACCGGATCAAGGTCGTTCGTCGAGGGCTTGGTCGACGGTGCATCCGGGTAGTCGAGGCGCAGGATGACTCCGATGCCAGCGGCCTTGAGCGCATCGGCTTGGGACGCACACTCGCGGCCACCCTTGATCGTCATCGTGAACCCGAACTCCTTGGCAAAGCCGAGGGCGCGGGAGACTTCTCGCTCGCTATCGGCTTCCCAGAGCGCGCGGCGACCGCCGGTCCACATCGGCGCGAGCGCGCGGTAAATCGCGTTGCTGTCGTCCTTGCCGTCGTCCTTCGTCCATAGCGCGAATCGCTTGGCATCATAGAGGGTTTGGCGAAGGAGCGCGGTGTTGCCGAGGATGTTGCTCGGATAGCCGGTGGCGGTCCCGCCCGGAAGCCCGCCCGAGGATCGCGGGCTGAGGTCGCAGGCAAAGCCTTCGTTGTAGATGTCTCCATCCTTGCCGACTCCCACGATCGCGGTGACCCCGCGAATCAGTCCGCCACCGAAGGCAACGTTGGAGATCAAAACGCCGGATTTCAGGTCCTCGAGTCCGGAGTTCTTCTCGCGGGCCTTCTTCCAGGCGTCGATCGCCATGCCGGGCCGCATCCCTTTGCGGTTACCTTGCCACATCGAAGGGAGCGCCTGGGTTCGGCTGTCGGGTGCGGTGGCCTGGGTCGGCGGGTCGCCCGCCTCGATGCCCCGCGTGCGATAAGCATCAATGAATCCGGGATAGACGTGCGCACCGGCAAGATCGACCACCGTCGTATCGTCGGAAACCGAGGGCGTACCCGCTTCGACACGGGTGATCTTTCCGCCGACAAAAAGCACGGAGCCCGACTTCAAAACTCGGCCATCGCCAAGCTCCAAATAGGCATTTTTGAGGAGAACTGGCTTTTCCTGGCCATGGGCCACACCAGCAATAAGGATCGCAGGGATAAACCAACCTGCACGAAGACGCTTCACAATGATCCGACTATAGCGAGTTTTCGCTAAAAAGTGGAGAGCGTCCGTGACACAAAGAACCCGGCTTGAAATTCTGGAATGGGCCCGCTCCGTGGCCTATGCGGTCGCGTTTTCCGTGCTGTTGCGGTTCTTTGGGCCATTGGCCGGTGCCCCCGCTTGGACGCTGCTCGTCAACGGCTTGATTTTTGGCACATCGATCTACCTCATTAAGTCGGTCCAGTACAAAATCCGGTTCCCCTCGTTCGGATTGTCGATCCTCGCCCAGTTCAGCTTCGTCTTCGCCACCCTGTTTCTCACCTTTGCCGGTGTGGTTTGGATGTATTCGGGGCGGATTCGATCCTTCAGCCAGTACATGGAGATCCTGTTCAGCCCGATCGTGCTTTGGACGATCGTCGCGGTTTTCATCTCGATCTGCCTTGTTTCGGGCGTCATCCAAATCAGCCGGAAGCTCGGGCCGGGCGTGCTCCGAAACTGGATGCTTGGCCGGTACCATGAGCCGACCGAAGAGCGGCGCGTCTTCATGTTTCTCGACATGAAGGACTCCACCACCATTGCCGAACAGCTTGGCGCAGTCGAGTTCAGCCGCCTCGTACGCGACTTTTTCGCCGACCTCACCGAGGCGCTCATCGAATCCAAGGCCGAGGTCAGCCACTACATCGGCGACGAGGCGGTGATCTCGTGGTCGGTGAAGAACGGCCTTCAGCATGCCCGCGTCCTCAAGCTCTACTTCATGTTCAAGAAGAAGCTCGAGTTCAAGGCGGACAAGTACATCGTTCAATACGGCATCGCCCCGACCTTCAAGGCAGGCGCGCACATCGGAAGCGTGGTCGCTTGTGAAGTCGGCGAGATCAAGAGCGAAATCGTCTATCACGGCGACGTGGTCAACACGGCGGCGAGGCTCCAAGGCCTTTGCGGTGAGCTCGGTGAGTCGTTCGTGATCTCCGGCGAGCTCGCCGAACAGCTCCTGCGACCTGAAGGCTTCCGGTTCCGCAGCCTTGGTCCGCGCACGTTGAAGGGCAAGGCCGCGCCCCTCGAAGTCATCGCGGTCGACCAGGCTTAAGCCTTCAGCTTTCGGAACTGGTGCTTGCCGACGCGCAGGACCTTTCCATCCAGTTCGGCCGGGCTGAACCGGGCCGCGAGGTCGGTGACCTTCTCGCCATCGAGGGCGACCGAGCCCGCCTTCATCAGGTCCTTTGCCTTGCCATTGCTGGCGGCGAGTCCGAGCGTGGTGATGAGCTGGGCAAGGCCAATCGCGCCCTCCGAGATCGCTTCCGCTGGGATCGCGACCCCTTCGGCCTCCACGGGCTGCTTGCGCTGGCTAAAGGTCTGGATGAAGAAGTCGTCGGCAGCCTTCGCTTCCTCGGCGCCGTGATACAGGGTGACGATCTCCATCGCCAGCCGCCGCTTCACGTCGCGCGGGTTCACCTCGGGGTTCTTGAGCAAGGCGTGAACCTCGTCCATCGGGACGTCGGTGCAGAGCTCGAACCAGTTCTCCATCAGCTCGTCCGGAATCGACATCGTCTTGCCGTACATGTCGTTCGGGGTGTCGACAATGCTGATGAAGTTGCCCAGCGACTGGCTCATCTTCTCCTTGCCGTCGGTGCCGATGAGAAGCGGGCTGAGCATGACGACCTGGGCCTCCATGCCGTATTGCTCCATCAGGTTTCGACCCACGAGGTTGTTGAACTTCTGGTCGTTGCCGCCGAGCTCGACGTCGGACCGAACCGCGACCGAATCGTAGCCCTGGCAGAGCGGATAGAGGATCTCGTGCATCGAGATCGGCCGCTGCTCCTTCAGCCGCTTGGTGAAGTCGTCTCGCTCGAGGATGCGGGCAACGGTGTAGCGCGAACTCAGGCGAATGACGTCCTCAAAAGTCATCTTGCCGAGCCAGTCGCCGTTGTAGGTGATCTCCGTCTTCTCGGGGTCGAGGATCTTGTAAACCTGCTTCGAGACCGCCTCGACGTTGCGCATGACGTCCTCGCGCGAGAGCTGGGGCCGGGTCTTGCTCTTGCCGCTCGGGTCGCCGATCATCGCGGTGAAGTCGCCAATGATGAGCACCGCGGTGTGGCCGAGTCGCTGGAAGTCGCGCAACTTTCGGAGGACAACCGCCCAGCCGAGGGTGACGTGGGCCACGGTCGGGTCGACCCCAAGCTTGACGCGAAGCGGCTTGCCCGAGCTGAGCTTCTTCTTCAAATCCTCTTCGGAGATGATCTCAGTTGTGCCGCGGCGGAGGTGCTTGATCTGCTCGTCGATCGTCATGGGGAGGTTCTAGGGTACCCAGAAGGCCTTGTCCCCCTGTCCCGAAGCCGTGCGGACTTTCCATTTTCAGTTGGCACAATAAAACGACGATCAATACCGGTGAAACTGCTATATGATAAAAGGACTATGGCGAATAACCTCCGACGAGTTCAAGCAGTATTTGCAGAACCGATTACAGAGTCGCCACACCGTTTCGTACGAATCGATGATCCTCGATTGGCTCTTGAGGTCGCTGCTCGCAGGGAAAAGAATAATCTGTCCGCAGTGCGCTCGGGATTACCGGCAGTCGGCGCACGATTGGTCAATCGCTTCGGCTTGGAGTTCGAGGTAGAAGGTCATGTTCACGTACCGACAATGAACTCGATCCAGCGCGTGCGTGAAGGAAGCTTCTCCGATGCTGATCTCTTTCCCAGCATCATTCCCCAGAATCTGAGCGAACGATTGACTCGATTCATCTCCGCCGTAGATCGGTGCACCACCAAGACACTTCTGATTCTTGACACCATGCCCCACTTTCGACGAGATGTCGGAGTGCCCAGCGGTCACTGGATCGACACGATGGGTAATGAGGGGGCTAATCTGCTGTTCCTCGATGCAGCTCAAGTTCACGAGACGCACTTCGCTCATGAGATTGGGCACCTTTGGGTTCAGTACGTGGACCAAGCGGAGGATGAGCGAGTCCTTGAGGATGTCAGCGATGCTGGGCGCCTTCACCAGCTCAACTTCATCCAATCGTTTGTGACCGATCTTCGCGTGAATCAAATTATCGCTGAGAGGGGCTTCGACGTTTCGATGATCTTGCGGGATCAAGCGGAGAGCATCGCTTCGCTTGGTCGAGCGGTCCAAGCTGGTTACCGGGCGGAAAATCCACGCGAGGGGGTCTTCATGGCCCTCGCGCTTGCGGCGCAGATACTCGAAGAATCCAAATCCGGACCGAATAGCTTGGCAAAGTTGAACGACACCTTTGAGCAGGTTAAGAGCGTCGACCCCGCTCTCGCTCAACTTGCAGCCGATTTCGCTCAAGCCATCGAGAGGCATGGATACCAAAGCAAGAGTCAAATCCGAGCCTCTATAGACGAGTGCCTGGTCCTTGCCTTCACCTTCAGCGGGGACGGCATCGACCTTGAAAATGACTTGGTTGTTCCGCCTTCCGCCGAACCCGAATTCGACAAATTCCCAGAATGGATGGAGGGATCATCCCTGCAAATGAAGTGTGATGTGGGCAGAATCATGGCCCGAGAGGATGTCCCCGATGGCTCTCGCTGGATCCTTACCGGAACAGGCCCTCAAAATAGCTTGATCACTTTTGAGCTGCCAGATGGAACTTCGAAGGGTCCGTTTGCACTTGAACATTCAGCCGGTCTACCCTACATTCCTGATTTCGTCTACAAGGTCAATGAGATCAATCGCCAGAACAGAGAGAGACAAATGAAAAAGAACCCGAGTCATGGCCTTCCCGGCATCCCAGGTAAACCTCGCCGTTTCTACATGGCGGGTGTGGCGAGATTCCTTACCCGCGCCCGCGAGGCTGAGTGGATGGGTGGGGAGCATCCATATGGATATGCAATGAGCAATCCAGTGACTTATTCTGACCGGAGCGGTAACCAACCGATGAAGTCCAATGGTATGGGAAGGAACTTTGGAGATTGCGCCGTTTATTTGTGCGACGAGAAGACCCTTCCAGGGATTCTGGGGGGAATTGTCAGCCATCGCTATATTTGTGTAACTGGCCCAGGAGGCGGATGTTCGGGTGGCTTATATCCTAGCAGCGGTGCCATCAGTAGAGGCGACGTTCAAAACAGAGATGCTTCTTGCATCTCAAGAAGCGATCCCTATAGAGTTGATTGCACTAGGATAGCGGTTGGTTGCGGCATTGCATCCAAGATTTGCGCCTGCGTTAAAGACAGCTTTACTAATCCGGGTTGGTATATATTTCCAATCCAAACCTGTTACACTTATCCACAAAGCATCATTCGTTGTGCTTGCTCCTCTCTTCCAATAAACGTAATGTTCAAACTAGACATCTGCCTCGATATCTTGCTAATAAAAGCATGAAACGGATCCATCTCGCTGCAGTAGTCGTTATCTTGGCGAGCTGCCTTGTTTGCGGGCTAAATTGGATTATGTCGAGGGCCTGTAAAAGTGCGAAAGAGCGGACTCAACGTGTTTTCGTCGAACTCATGAAGGGACATAGTGAGGCTATTCCGGGCGTCTCAAATTTGGTAGCCGATCAGTGGAAGGAGCAGAACGCTAGATACGGACCGATCCAAAATTATCAGATCGTGAGTTGCATTGCTCAAGTTTCGCTGAGACCAGTAGTTTGTTGTGTTAGAGTTTTCCGAGCTCGCCGGAACAGTACGGAGTGTTTATACTGGTACGGTGACATGTGCCTTCGACTCGAAACAGAGGCTCAAAAGTGACATTGGTAGGATCATGGCCCTGGAGGATTTTCCAGCTAACTCGCGTTGGATCCTTACCGGATCAGGTCCTCAGAATAGCCTGATCACTTTTGAGCTACCGGATGGAACTTCGAAGGGTCCGTTTGCACTTGAACATTCAGCCGGTCTTGCCTACATTCTTGATTTCGTCAACAAGGTCAATGAGATCAATCGCCAAAACAGAGAGAGACAAATGAAACAGAACCCGAGCCATGGCCTACCCGGCATCCCGAGCCAACCTCGCCGTTTTTACATGGCAGGTGTCGCTAGCTTCCTGACGCGCGTCCGCGAGGCTGAATGGATGGGTGGGGAGCACCCGTACGCGTATGCCATGAGTAACCCGGTGACGTACACCGACCCCAGCGGAAATAGACCCGAAAGAGACTACGCTGGAAGAGAAATACTGCCGCCCAACCAAGTGTACTGGAAAAACTGTTGTTGGGCGAAAAGACATCTTCTCAACTTGGACTGGTTCAAGGAACAAGTCAAGAAGGGCGGTCCATGGGACTTCAAGCGATTCGGAAAGCAGTATGAGACGGCTGGAAATTTTCATTACGGATACGTTGCTGCTTGCTTAGGATTGCCGCTCTATGTGGCTCTTGCAGCAGCTGGCGTAGCGCAAATCTTAGACCATACCTCCAGTCCAGACTTTGGCGTACCATTTTTGGTTTTTCCGTATGCAGATGACCCGAAAGATCAACTGGCCATCATGCGCGGCTACTTCGACGCCATGTCCTGGATGAATGAACTTAATAGAAAATGTAGTACCTTTTCAACTGGTGCAATGATTCGATGTTATAACGATTATAAAGATTGGCGCGATCAAGAGATTGACCGCATGCACAATGATGTTGGAACGATGCCTGTTCCTCGTCAATGGTGGAATAGGAGATAGGGCGATGAAGGTCAGAACTAACAGTTTCTGGCTTGGTGTCCTAATTGGCATATTGGTTGTCGCTGCGAGCTTGTTCCTGCTCAAGCTAGCCATTTTTTCGGCGTTCGAGACAGAGGAAGTGACCATCGGCCGATCACAGGATTCTTCCGGAAAGTTTGAATGTCTCGTGGTCAAGCGAAACAGCGGCGCGACCGTCAGTTACAGCTTCAGCGTCCGAGTTCGGCGAGTGGGTTCGTCCGAACCAGGTGCTGAGGTCCTACTGATCAACAAAATTGGCCACCCTGACACCGTCACCGCCTCTTGGCGGGGTGAAACACTCGTCGTTGTCTTGCCCATAGGCTATCAAACCTTTGTCCAACTCGACACCGTCACCGTAGACGGGACGCCGATCAAGGTGAGGTACGAGAAGTACCATGACCCCGAGGAAGCCACCCCCAGCCCCAAGCCGAAGCGTTAAGGTCTTGCCCGTTTCCCCGCAAGAGACCGAGCCTTTGAACTTTTGGCCAACTTCGAAGGGTCAAGCCTGTAAGGAATACCAGCCTGTGCCTCTGGATCGACGTGGAAACAGGTCACTCGGACTGGTGGGCCCTCATCTGAGGTCCAAATGCTTGAACAAACTGCGCCAACTGAATCTGAACTCTCTTCGCGTCGCGGATTGATGACGGCCGGGCTTGCCCTTCTCGGGGGTGCGCTCACCGTCGAGGCCCTTGCCCAATCGGTCCCGCCACCCGATCCCTCGACCAACTGGCGAACCGCCGAACTCCGGCTCCTTCGCCGAATCTCCTATGGAGTGACGCCGGAAGACGCCCTCAGCGCCCGCCAACTTGGCTTTTCCCGGCTCCTCGAAACCCAGTTCACCGTCGCCGAAGCGGCAAGCGTCGAATCAACCGTCCGGGCCCGCTGGCCCCGGATGTCCCAAACCGCCCGCCAGCTTGCCCAATACAACGACGACTGGCAGACCGCCCACGACTGCAAGCTGATGACCCTCCACCGGCGGTGCTATGGCAAGCGGCAGCTCTTCGAGAAGATGGTCGAGTTTTGGCACGACCACTTCAGCATCCATGCCGACAAGGTCGGTGGCTGGCTGCTCGTCCCCTATGACCGCGACGTCATTCGCCGCAATGCCTTTGGCAAGTTCCCCGACCTCCTGATGGCCACCGCGAAGTCGGCCGCGATGATGGTCTACCTCGACAACGCCCAAAGCTACGCCGGAAACCCGAACCAGAACTACGCTCGCGAGTTCATGGAGCTCCACACGATGGGCGCGGGAAGCGGCTACACCCAAGACGACGTGGAGGCCCTCTCGAAGATGCTCACCGGATGGTCCTATCAGTGGGACGACACCAAGCCCAACCACGGCGAGTTCCTGTTTGACGCCGAAGCCCACGAAGCCGGCCCCAAGGTCTTCATGGGGCAGACCTACAACCAGGGCGGCATCCAAGAAGGCGAAGCCGCGATCCGGTTCATTGCGAACCACCCCGCCACCGCGAACTTCATCGCGCGGAAGCTCACCCGCTACCTCCTTCGCTACGATGCTCCCGCTACCGTCGTCCAGCGCGTCGCCCAGGTCTACCGAAGCACTGGCGGCGACATCAAGGCGATGATCCGGGCCGTCCTCACCCAACAGCTCGTCATGATCGCTCCCGCCAAGTACAAGCGGCCGTCACACCTGGTCCTTTCGATGCTGCGCTCGATGAAGGCGAACGTCGCGGACTGGAACTCAGTTTATTGGGGCTACCTCTATCAAGTGGGACACGCGCCGTTCGACTGGGCCCCGCCCAACGGCTATCCCGATGCCGCCGAATACTGGACCGGCCTGATCCTTCCCCGCTGGAACCTTTCCCTGGGCCTCGGCGGCGGATGGTGGGATGGCACCGGCATCAACATCGCGACCCTGATTCAGGGGTTGACTACGACCGCCCAGGTGGTCAGCAAGATCAACACGATGTTCTTTGCCGGCGAAATGCCGACCCAAGACCAGGCCGAGCTACGCGCCTACCTTGCCAATCGAGGCATCGACGAATGGAGCATCCGGGAGGCGTTCGGCCTCACGATGGCCTCCCACTCCTTCCAATGGTTTTGATCTCATGAAAGCTTGCAACGAATACAACACCCTTTCCCGGCGCGATGTCGTCGGCGGCGCAATGAAGCTCGGCATGATCGCCGCCCTCTCGACGCCCGCCTGGATGCCGCGCATGGCCTTTGCCCAGAGCCAGAACTCGGCGCGCGACATCCTCATTCAAGTCTTCCTTCGCGGCGGCATGGACGGCCTCTCGCTTTGTCCGCCCCATGGCGATCCGCTGTACTACCAGCGACGCCCGACGATCGCAGTTCCCCAGCCCGGTAGCGGCTCCCCGCGCGCGGCGGTGAACCTGAATGGCTACTTCGGCCTGCATCCCGCCCTCCAACCGCTCATGCCTGCCTACCAAGCGGGGCAACTCCTCATCGTTCACGCCACCGGCGCGGTCGCCAACCAGTGGACTCGCTCCCACTTCGACGCGATGCGCTGGATGGAGCTCGGCCGCCCGAACGACATCACGCTCTACACGGGATGGATCGGTCGCCACCTGCAGTCGGTGCCCGCGGGAAATGGCACTGCGCCCTTGCGCGGCATGGCGATTGCCGACGGTCTGCCGGTGAGCCTTGCGGGTGCGCCGCTGACGCTGCCAATTCCCGATCCGACGTCCTTCAAGTTCGCGGACGGCTGGGACAATCGGCTCCAGCTGGAGGCTTACCTTCGCGCCAACTATGAGCGTGCTCCAGGCGTGCTCAAATCGGCAGCCCTCGCGAGCCAAAACACCGAGGACATGCTCGACACGGTTGGTTTCGCCAACTACCAGCCCGCGGGTGGTGCGGTCTATCCCGATAACGACTTTGGCAAGGCGCTTCGGGCCACGGCCGCCCTCGTGCGCGCCGAAGTCGGCCTCGAAACGATCTGCATCGACCGGGGCGATTGGGACACCCACAGCGGGCAAGGCACCACCGACGGGCACCTCAACGAGCTTTTCACCGAGATTGGCCAGGGCCTCGCCGCCTTCCATGCCGACATGAACGGTGCCAACTTCACCCGCTACACCGTGGTCGTGATGTCGGAGTTCGGTCGTAACGTGTGGGAAAACGGCAGCCAAGGCTGTGACCACGGCACCGGCAACGCGATGCTCCTGATGGGCCCCCACGTGCTCGGCGGTCGGGTCTTTGCGAATTGGCCTGGACTTGGCCTCGGACAGCTCTTTGAGGAGCAAGACCTCATGCCCACCACCGACTATCGCGACGTTGCCGCCGAGATCGTGGCCAAGCGGCTCGCGAACACCTCGGCAATCGGCTCCATCTTCCCCGGATACACGCCCACCTTCCGTGGGCTTGTCGCTGCCTAATCAACTCACCTGTTTTGCCGACTTTGGCTCTCTTTATGAGGCCCAAGTCGGCATTTTCTCATTTTCGTTTGGCACTCGATGGGTTCGCAGGTTCAAATCGACCTTGCCATCCACATACTAGACGTATGCGATTCGCAACGAAGGCCCTTCGTGTGGCCCAGACCCCGGAAGGGACCTATCGACCGGTCGTTCCTCCGCTGGTCCAGTCCACCACCTACGCTTGGAACAACCTCGACGAGATTCCCGAGATTGACTACACGCGGTGTCAGAACCCGAACCGCAAGATCCTTGAAGAGGTCCTCGCCTCGATGGAGAACGGCCTGCGCTGCACGCTCTTTTCCAGCGGCATGGCCGCGATCAGCGCGACCTTCAGCCTGCTTCAGCAAGGCGACCACCTGATTCTTGCCAACGACATCTATGGCGGCACCTTCCGCCTCGCCGAGAAGTACCTTCCCCGTCAAGGCGTGAGCTTTTCGAGCTTTGATGCCCAGAATCCCTCCTCGCTCGAAGACGTGATCCAGCCCAACACGAAGCTGCTGATCTTCGAATCGCCGACCAACCCCACGCTTCGCGTCCCCGACATCCGCGCGATTACTGAGATCGCGAAGAAGCACGGGATCATCACCGTTTTCGACAACACCTTTGCTTCGCCCGCCAACCAGACCCCGCTCGACCTTGGCGTCGACATCGTGGTCCACAGCACGACGAAGTACATTTCCGGCCACTCCGACGTTGTCGGCGGCGCGACGATCACCAACAACGCCGAGATCGGCGAATGGATTTATGAGTGGAACAAGGCGATCGGCGCGAATCCGTCGCCGTTCGACTGCTGGCTTTCGATCCGCGGCCTGCGCACGCTCGCTTGTCGCATCGACCGCCACAACCAGAATGCCCAGGCGGTCGCCGAGTTCCTTGCCACTCAGCCCGCGGTGAAGCGCGTTCACTACCCAGGCCTTCCGGACCATCCCGACCACGAAGTGGCAAAGTCGCAGATGCGCGGCTTCGGCGGCATGGTGAGCTTTGAACTCGAGACCGAGGCCGCTGCTCGCGCGGTCGCGGAATCGACGCGGATCTTCCTCCTTGCCGAGTCGCTCGGTGGCGTCGAGAGCCTCGTCGCTTATCCGCCGCTGATGTCGCACGCGACGATGACCGAAGAGCAGCGACTGGAGCGCGGCATCCCGCCGACCATGCTGCGGCTCAGCGTTGGCGTGGAGGATATCGAGGACCTCCTGGAGGACCTCCAGCACGCGCTCGCCCAGATCCCCGTCCAGCAAGCGATCCTTCGCTAAGGCCCACAAATAGAAAAGGCGCGGTTCCAGGTTGGAACCGCGCCTTTTTTGTTGTGTCCCGAAGCCTTACGGGCGGGACTTGAGCGGAGCTTCGTCGATCTGATAGCTCTTCAGTCGCTCGCGGTCGTTGGTTCGCTGATAGGCGGTTCCGGCGTCCTTCGTGTCAAAGGCCTGGACCTCTTCGAAGTGGCGAGTGCCGTAGTCGGCGAACATCATGAACATCGTCGTGAACCAGATGAACCCGGCAATCGCCCAGAGTTTGATCAGGTTGGACGCTCGCTTGACGCCCATGAAGAACATGACGACGAGGGTCGCCTTGACCGTCGCGATGCCAAGGTTCAGCGCGTTCGAGACGATCGAACCGAATCGAGTCTCGTGCAACCAGTGCCCGATGGGTCCCGGGATGTAGGCAACGGCAATCGTGAGTCCCATCAGGAACATGAGGGCCAGGAGGATCTTGACGTACTCCGACGGCGAGCCCGTGTGGTGGTGTTCGTGCGTGTTGCTACTCATGGCTTAGTTCGGGATCAAGTAGAAGAGCGGGAAGAGGAAGATCCAGACGAGGTCAACGAAGTGCCAGTAGAGGCCGATGAGCTCGGTCGGGATGTAGTCGTGGATGACGAGCGGGTGCTTCTTTGCCCACATCTTCATGAGCACACCAATCATCAGGATGCCGACGATGATGTGGAGGGCGTGGAATCCGGTCATTCCAAAGTAGAGCGAGAAGAAGATCTCAGCAGGGCGCACGTTGAGCGCCTGCATGCCCATCTCTTGGAGATAATGCGGATCGGGCGAGAAGTTCACACCGGGGACGAAGCCGTGGTGCGCCTTCGCCGGCCATTCAAAGGTGAACTTGATGAAGAGGAACGCCACCGCGCAGAGCTGCACGAGCGTGAGCCACTTGAGCACGTTCATCCGCTTCTTGAGTTCGGCGGCGTGGACGGCCATCACCATCGCGAACGAGCTGATGAGCAGGATCGTGGTGTTCACACCACCCCACATGACGTCAAGGCTCTTGTGCGCGAGGTAGAAGTCGGGCTGATACTTCCATCGGTAGAGGATGTAGATCATGAACAGCGCGCCGAAGAACATGATCTCCGACACGAGGAACGACCACATACCAACAAGGTAGGTCTCGTTCTGCTGTTCGATGTCCTCGAACTGGTGGTGCAGTCCTTCGGGGTGATCGTGGGCGACGCTAGCCATCAGTGAGTCTCCTTGGTCGAAGCAAGCTGTTCCGGCGTTCGGCTTTCGATCATCTCGATGTTCGGGCGGCGCGCGTCGGACTCGTAGTCGTAGACGTCGTCGGTCACGATCGGGATTCGATCGAAGTTAGCGGTCGGAGGCGGCGAGGGGATCTCCCACTCCAGACCGTGCGCACCCCAGGGGTTTGCACCCGCCTTCACACCCTTGCGGATCGAAGACGTGAGATAGAACACCGGAAGCGCGAAGCCAACGGCGAGCACCGAAGCACCTGCGGTCGAAAGGATGTTGTACACCTGGAACTCAGGTGCGAAGTAGTAGTAGTGGTAGCGGCGGGGCATACCCATGTAGCCGACTACGAACTGCGGCAAGAACGTGACGTTGAATCCAACGAAGACGAGGAGCGCGCTCATGCGACCCCAGAACTCGTTGTACATCACGCCGAACATCTTCGGCCACCAGTAGTGGAGCGCACCGAGGAAGCCAAGGATCGTTCCGCCAACCATGACGTAGTGGAAGTGCGCCACGACGAAGTAGGTGTTCGTCAGGTGCATGTCCGTTCCCATCGACGAAAGGAACAGACCGGTCAGACCACCAACGGTGAACAGTCCGATGAAGCCGAGGGCGAACAGGAACGGCGTTCGCATGTGAACCTGGCCCTTGTACATCGTCGCCGTCCAGTTAAAGACCTTAATCGCCGAAGGAACGGCAACCAAGAACGAGAGCAGCGA
The DNA here is from genome assembly GCA_018268355.1 of Armatimonadota bacterium. GTDB lineage: Bacteria > Armatimonadota > Fimbriimonadia > Fimbriimonadales > Fimbriimonadaceae > JAFDWR01. The sequence goes on from JAFDWR010000003.1 coordinate 328,775, forward strand.
GAAGACCACGCCTTGGTACATCGACTGGCTGGAGACGAACATGTGGTGGCCCCACACGAGGAATCCGAGCGCAGCAATCGCAAGGCTCGAGAACGCGATGAAGTGATAGCCAAAGATCTTGCGTCGGCTGAAAGCCGCGAAGAGCTCGGAGATCACGCCAAACGCGGGCAGGATCATGATGTACACCGCAGGGTGCGAATAGAACCAGAACAGGTGCTGGAAGAGCACCGGGTCGCCGCCAAGCTCGGGGCTAAAGATGCCCAGCTTGAAGGTTCGCTCCAAGACGACGAGGAAGAGGGTGATGGCAACGACCGGCGTACCGAGAACGATGATCACCGACGTTGCATAGTGCGACCAGACGAACAGCGGCAGTCGGAACCAGGTCATACCTGGCGCGCGCATCTTGTGGACCGTCGCAATGAAGTTGACCGCTGTTGAGATGGAGCTAAACCCAGCGATGAACGCGGCGAGAATCGTCAGCGTCACCTGGGAGTTGGAATACATGCTCGAATACGGCGTGTAGAACGTCCAACCCGAGTCCACACCGCCCAAGCAGAGGACGATGAGGAGCATGACGCCCGAGGTCATGTAGAGGTACCAGCTGAACAGGTTTAACCTGGGGAAGGCAAGGTCCCTCGCTCCGATCATGATCGGCAACAAGAAGTTTCCAAAGATCGCCGGGATGGCCGGGATCAGGAAGAAGAAGATCATGGTGACGCCATGAGCCGTGAACATCTTGTTATAGGTTTCACTCTCCAGCATCACGCCATTCGGTCGGGTGAGCTCGATGCGAACCAGGCCCGCAGCGATCGACCCAAGGAAGAAGAAGAAGGCAGTCGAGAACAGATAGAGGAGGGCAATCCTCTTGTGGTCTCCGGTCAGCAGCCAAGACTTGACGGTATGGCCCGCCGTGATGTAATTCTCCGGCGGCTCTTCCGTAACTCGTGTGCCCTCATAGGGCGGCAGAACTGTTGAACTCATTCGATTGGCTTTCCTTTAGTTCCCCTTGGTTCCCATGGCTCCTGCGGCAAGGTTGCCGGAGTCGGGTCCTGGTCGATTGTATTGGTCGGCACCAAGGGCGCCGGCCGCCAAATTAGGAGTGGAGGGCTTCATCTCGCCACCACCACTTTGGCCCTTTGCGGCCTCCGTCGTCGGTTGGCTTGAGGTTCCCAATGATCGGATGTAGGCGATGAGGCTCATGATCTCCTCTTCGCTCAGCTGACCTTCGTAGGCCGACATCGTGTTGTCGTAGCCTTCGGTGATCTTGTTGTACGGCTGGAGGATCGATTCGCGCAGGTATTCCACGTCGGCAATCGCGGTGCCTCCACCCTTGAGCTTTCGCTTGGTGCCGTAGATACCATAGAGCGACGGACCGCGTTCGGTGTTCGACGTGCCGTGGCAGTTTCCGTTGCCGCAGCCGAGTCGAGCCCAGGTTCGTGCGCCCATCTGCTCAAGCGTCATGCGCTGCGAGGTTTCGCCGCCGCTTCGTGCCCACTCGTTCCATTCCTTCTGGTCAAGAACGCGGACATAGCCACCCATTTCGGAGTGCTGGGTTCCGCAGTAGACGTTGCAGAAGATCGGGTAGGTCCCCTTTTCGGTCGGGGTGAACCACATCTGGGTGTAGCGACCCGGAACGACGTGGTACTGCACGCGGAAGGCGGGGACATAGAACGCGTGGATGACGTCTTGCGAGATCATCGTCAGCTTCACCGGCTTGTTGACCGGAATCGTGAGAGTGTTGTTCTCGCGGATTCCGTTTGCGTGCTGGATGTGCCACATCCACTGTTTGCCCATCACAAAGATCTCGCTCGCGTTCTTCGGCGGAGTGCGCATGTCGACGAAGAGCATCGTCGAGAACACGAACACGATGAGGCCCAAAATCGTCGGGATGACCGACCAGGTGATTTCGAGCACCTTCGATTCGTGAGGCGGATGGCTTCGATCAACAACGCGTCCCGCGCGATACTTCGATGCGAAGTAGATCACTGCGGCACCAACGATCACACTGAAGATGACCGTAAGGATCAGCAGGACATAGAAAAGCGTATCGTGGAACTTTGCGAAGTTCGAGGCCTGGGGTGGCGACATCGAGAAGTTGAACATGGCTCTTGTATCAGGCCCTAAGCAGAAGCGTCAGGCGTTCCTCCTTGGGCTAAGTCATCCGGGGAAACCGAACTGCCGTCCTTGTTCTTCACTGCCATGAAGCCGATCCAGCCAACGAGGCTGAGGAGCGTCAGGCCGCAAAGCACCTGGAGCGTTCGGATGATGTTCACCGTACGTTGGCCGGTAATGGGGTCCACATTGATGCATCCCATCATGATGGGGACCTGTTTCTGGCCGATCTCTTGCCGCGCGGCGGCAAGAATCGCTTGCTTCAAGATGGGCATGGAGTATTCCGTGCCATAGAAGTAGCGAGAAATCTTTCCCTTCGGCGTGATGATCACGAGTCCAGCAGGGTGATCGACCACGTCGGTCTTGGGGTTGTAGTAGTAGCGGAAACCAAAGCTCTCGGTGAGCTTTCGGACTTCCACAAGGTCGCCGGTCAAGAAGTGGACGCCTGCGTCCGCTCCGGGGCGGCTGTAATCGCGGATGAAGGTGGCCTTCTTCGCGGCGGCAAGGTCAGCGGTCTCGACGGGGCGAATGCTGAGCAGGACGAGGTCGTAGGTCTCACCTGCGGTGACGTCGCTCATCTTGATGAGCGCCTTGGTGAGGTTCTCCACCTCGGTGCCACAAACGCCGCGGCACGTGAAGAACATCGGCAAGATCACCATCGCGCGCTTGCCCATGAGCGACTTGAACTGAATCCTCTCGCCCTTTTCGTTGGTGACCCAAACGTCGCCATTGACCTCGTCACCGAGTCGCTGGTCGAGGCCCATCTGCTTGAGGGCCTTTTGGATCTCTGCGCCGCCCGAGGGACCTTGGGGTCCAGACTCGATCGGTCGATTTTGCGCAACACCGAACGCCGCGACCGCGAGGATCGCTGCAAGAAGGAGGGTTCGGAGTTGCGCTTTAACCATTAGAACGATTCGCCCTTTCCGCCCTTCTCCACATAGTCGTCAATCGCCTCATCCACCGGCATTCGGACCTTGCCGGTTGCCTTGTCGACCCAGGCCGGAGTCTTCATCGCCTTCTCTTCGGCGTTGCGAAGGTCAGCCATGTCGGTCTTGGCGGTTCGGTTGGTCTGGAGGATGGGGTTTGGTGCCGGGGGCAGCTTGTTGATGAACGGGGTCTTGGCCTGCTCCTTGGCAAGGTCAAGCGCGTCCGGGTTGTGTGCCTTCACGAAGCCGATGAAGATGCCATACGAGATGGCGATCAGGACAATGCTGACGAAGAAGAAGACAAAGGTGACCTTGCCCAGCAGCTTCATCGGAAGCTCTTCGCGCTCGTAACCGAGGTCAGCCAGAGGATTTCGGTGCGGATTAGTGTCCATGTCCATCTCCTTCGAAGAGTCGCTCGTCGTAGGTCGGGATCAGCTTCTTGCTCTTCATTGCGAGGCAGAAGCCCATCAGCCACAGACCACCCACGCCGATGAACGCGACGAAGTCCCAAAGCTGGGGCATCGGCGTCGGTCGGCTGGAAGCCTGGAACGACGGCATGATCATGTAGTAGCTGTCGAGCAGCCGCATGACCAAGATCCATCCCGCCACCTTCGCGAGGTTGCTCGCCACCGCCTTGGTTCGCGGAGCAAGGAGGGCGAAGAACGGAATGAAGAACTGACCGAGGATCAGCGCAAGGCCTACGCCCTGCCAGCCCTCAAGCCGTCGGTTCACGAAGTACGACGTGTATTCGGGAATGTTGCCCGACCAGATGATCAGGTACTGCGACAGCGACGTGTAGCCCCAAAGCATCGTGAGGGCGAATAGCAGGTTGCCCAGGTCCTTCGTGAGCTTCGGCGTGATCAGTCCCTTGTACGGCTCGCGGTCCTTGTTCGTCGTGACGATGAGGACGGTGACCGAGAGGGCCATGAGTCCCGCGCCGACCACGTTCCAAACGCCATAGATCGTCGAGTACCAGTGCGGCTCGAGCGACATGAACCAGTCGGTGGCAGCGAAGGTCGCGGTGACGAAGAAGGCGACGAGTCCGGGCGGTGCGATCTGCGATCGTCGCTGCTCGTTCGAGTATTCGCCAGTTTCATCCTGCTTGGCGGTCGACTTCGCGAGGAAGTTGCTGATGCCGATCCAGATGAGGAAGAACAGAACGAATCGGATCGTCCAAAACACCGGGTTCAAGTAAGGCGCCTTGTGCTGGAGAATCGGGTCGTTGGCGACGACGTCGGCATGTGACCACTCGTAGAGGCTCGACTTGCCCGAAAGCACGGGAATGACCACCGGCAAGAAGGCAAGCGCCATGATGATCAGCACTTGGGGGCTTGCGCCCGCCTCGAAGATTCGCATGACCGGCAGTCCCCACTTGCCTCGCACCGTGTGGTGAAGGCAAAGGAAGCCGAGGAAGCCAAGCGACATCATGCCGAAGAAGAACCAGGCAAAGAGGTAGCTCTGGCTCGCCTTGGGGTCGGACCAGGCCACGGCCGCCGCCGCACCCGCCCCGATGAGGCCAACAATGGTGCCGAGCGGGCCGAGCTTGGCCAGGTTCAGGCCAGGTCGATCAGACATCACGGGGGCTGCCATTAGTGCTCACCCTCCTCGTGTCCGCCCATCTCCTTTCCGGGAGCGACTTTCGAATCAAGCATGGTCTTGGTTTCGGGCTTGAGCGCATCGACGGGAGCGTTTTGGCTCAGCTGCAGGGCCCGGATATAGGCCGCAACTGCCCATCGATCCTGGGGCTCAAGTCGTGAAGCGTAGCTGTACATCGCGCCATAACCGTTGGTCATGACATCGTAGAAGTGCCCAATCGGCATCTCCCGAAGACGAGGGGTGTGATAGCTGGCGATCGGTCGCTTGAGGGTCAAACCGCGCTTGGCAATCATGCCCTGGCCGTCGCCGAGTTGGCCGTGGCAAGGGACGCAGAAGACCTTATAGCGGTCCTGGCCGCGAAGCAAGAACTCCTTGGTGACCTTGATCGGCGACTGGGTGACCAGGTTGCCGTTCATTCGGCCCGTGAAGAGCGCGTCGTCGGTTCGCAGGTGGTCGCGAGCAACGGTTCCTTCAACCAGCGATCGGCTCGAAGCGCCATCGGCAAAGAAGGTGCTTTCGTGCTGCGGTCGAATCTTAGGTTGCACCCACATGTCGGTGTGGCAACCGGCCATGAAAAGCGCGGTTCCGCCGAGGGCCAGAATCTGTGCAGATCGCTTCATCAACCTTCCACCTTCGCCACGTTGAGGGGCGACGTGCTTTCGAGGAGTGCCTTGGTCTCCACATCGTCGAACTTCGGATCGTTGACCTCGACCGCAAGGAAGAAGCGGTCTTGGCTGCAGCGCCGGAAGTTCGGCGTGTTGAAGATCGGGTGGTACGGCTGGGGCAGCATGTTCATGCCGAGCATGCCCACCACCGCGCCGATCGACGCGAAGAGAATCGTGCACTCAAAGGTGACCGGGATCATCGACGGGATCGACATCAGCGGTCGACCACCGATGTTGAGCGGATAGTCCCAAACCGCGGTGTAGTACTGCAGCGAGAAGCCGAGCACCGCACCGGTGAGACCGCCCATGAAGACGATCCACGGGATGCGTTGGTCCTTGTAACCAATCGCCTCGTCCATTCCGTGAACCGGGAACGGCGTGTACGACTCGACCTTCTTGTAGCCCGCTTCGCGCAGCGTGTTGGCGGCCTTCAGAATCTCATCCGGCGTGCCATATTCGGCCACGATCGCGTAAGGCGCATCCTTGTGTCGGCTGTATCCTGCCATGTTTATTCACCCCCCGAAGGCGCGGTTGCAGGCTTCTTCTCTCGTGCCGTGGCCGCCTTTTCACCTTGGGTCTTGTAAAGGAGATCCTTCATTTCAAAGATGTTGATGACGGGCAGGAACCTGAGGAAGAGGAACATGAACATGAAGAACATGCCGATCGTTCCGAGGAACATGCCGAAGTCCCAAACCGTTGGGTAGTAGTTCTTGTCCGAGCTCGGCAGGTAGTTCTGCATCAGCGACATCGGGATGATGACGAAGCGCTCGAGCCACATACCGACGCTGACGAGGAGACAGATCACCCAGATCAGGCCTTCCTTGCGGCGGTTCTTCTGTGACCAGAGCGGTTGAATCGCAATGCCGTTACAGAAGATCAGCGACCAGTAAGCCCAGGCGTACGGACCGGAGAATCGGAAGTTCAGAAGCTTGAGCTCGACGCTCGTGCCGCTGTACCAGCCATAGAAGACTTCCAGGATGTAGCCGTAGAAGACGATCAGGCCGGTGGCGAGCATGATCTTCGTCATCCAGTCGATGTGCTTGTCGGTGATAATCTCGGTCCAACCGAACCACTTGCGAACCGGAATCGCGAGGAGAAGCACCATCGCGAAGCCTGCAAAGACGGCGCCGGCAACGAAGTAGGGCGGGAAGACGGTGACGTTCCAGCCAGGGACGATCGAGACGGCGAAGTCGTACGACACGATCGTGTGAACCGAAAGGACGAGCGGCGTCGAAAGACCCGCGAGGAGCAGGTAGGCCTGTTCGTAGCGGTGCCAGTGGCGGCTCGCTCCGCGCCAACCCATCGAAAGGAGACCGAAGAGCTTTCGGATCCACATCTTCTCGGCGCGGTCGCGCATGGTGGCGAAGTCGGGAATGAGTCCGACGAACCAGAAGAGCGCGGAAACCGTGAAGTAGGTGCTGACCGCGAAAACGTCCCACATGAGCGGCGAACGGAAGTTCGGCCACATGCCGGTGATGTTCGGGAGCGGGAATAGCCAGTAAGCAACCCAAGGTCGACCCGTGTGCAGAAGCGGATAGAGGCCCGCGCACATGACCGCGAAGATCGTCATCGCCTCCGCAAAGCGGTTGATCGAGTTACGCCAGTTCTGGCGCATCAGGAGCAAGATCGCCGAGATGAGCGTTCCTGCGTGGCCGATACCGATCCACCAAACGAAGTTGATGATGTCGAAGGCCCAGGCGGTGGGGACGTTGTTGCCCCAGATACCGATGCCTTGGTAAAGCAGCCAGCCCACTGAAAGGATCAGCAGGTGGAAGATCCCAATCGCGGTGCCCATGATGATGTACCACGGGCTCTTGAGATTGACGGGATAGCGTCCTTTCTGGTGCAACACCAAGTCGGCGACCTTTTGGTCAATCGACTCAAAGGTCTGCTCGCCCTCGATGAGGGGGCGAAACTCCATCAGCTTCTGCTTCGATTCCGCCATTACGCCTTAATCTCCGGATTGGGATTCATGACTTTGCTAAGGTGCGACGTGCGCGGCCGAGTCTGCAGCTCTTCGTTGAGCAGAAGGTAGGCGCGCTTGTCGCGTCGGGACTTGAAGACCTTCGAGTCCTTGTCTCGGATGTTTCCGAAAACGATGGCCTGAGTGGGACAGGCTTGCTGGCACGCGGTGACCACTTCGCCATCCTGCAGTTCGCGACCGAGCTTCTTGGCTTCGATTCGCGCGCCGCTGATGCGCTGGGTGCAGTACGTGCACTTCTCCATGACGCCTCGACCTCGGACCGAAACGTCGGGGTTGACCAGCATCTGGAGGAGCTGGATACCGTTCGTCTTCGGCGACTTGATCGGGCCGGGAACCTGCTTGATGTCCACCGATGCTTCCGAGAACTGCGGCTGGTTGTCCGAGTAGTTCAGGTAGTTGAACCGTCGAACCTTGTAGGGGCAGTTGTTGGAGCAGTAGCGGGTGCCAACGCAGCGGTTGTAAACCATCTGGTTGAGACCGTCGTGCGAGTGGACGGTGGCTGCGACCGGGCAAACCGGTTCGCAGGGTGCCTTTTCGCAGTGGACGCAGGCAATCGGCTGGAAGACCGGCATCGGGTTGTCGATCGGATCGACTTCCTTGTTGTTCGGCTCTTCGGTTCGCTGGCCCGTCACCGCGTTCTGCGACGTGTAATAGCGGTCGATGCGGATCCAGTGCATCTCACGACCGCGCTTGACCTGTTCCTTGCCCACGATCGGGATGTTGTTCTCGGCTTGGCAGGCAATCGCACAGGCGTTGCAGCCGATACACAGGTTCATGTCGATCGTCATGCCCCACTGCGGACCTTCGAATTCGAAAATCTCGTCGGGATACATGTTGAGGTCCTTCAGCTCGCGCTTGTGGCCCTCTTCTGCACCGTGCTCCCCTTCCTTGTGCTCGCCTTCCTTGTGCTCGCCGGCACCGTGGGCGGTTTCACCCGTAAGTCCGCTGAGCTCGGCAAGCGTGTTCCACTGGACGATGTCTCGTCCGAGCATGGAGTGGTGAATCTGAGTCGTCGCCAGTGCGTAAACCGCAGACGAGCCTCGGGTCTCTTCGGCCACTGCGTGGTTGAGCGCCTTCGAGCTTCGAAGCGCGTAGACGTCGACACCGGCGTTCTTCTGGACGGTTCCGCCTTCGGTTCGGCCAAAGCCTGCGTGGAGGGTGATGACGCCGTCAGGCTGTCCGGGCTGGACGTAAACGCCGAGGGTCGCCGAGTTGCCGCCAACCGTGATCGTGAGCGACTCTTCGGACTTGACGCCAAGCTCGGCCGCCGTCTTCGGGCTGACAATCGCGGCGTTGTCCCACGTGAGCTTCGACATCGGTCGCGGCAGCTCTTGGAGCCAGCCGTTGTTCGCGTAGCGACCATCGAAGATGTGGGGGTCGGGCCGGAAGCTGATCTCGATGCCGGTGACCGGCTTCGATTCAACCGCAATCTGCTGGGCGGTCGGCTTCACGACCGGGAGCTTCGTATTCGGAACGACGCCGTCGTGGAGGACCTTTCGCCAACCATTTTCGTCGGCGACGGCTCCTGCGTACTTCGTCTTTCGAATTCGCTCGTGGCCGTTGATGAGGTCGCCCTGGAGTGCGCCAAAGAACTCGACCGGAGTCGGGTTGTTATAGAGCGGCTTGATGAGCGGCTGGATGATCGAAACCGTGCCGTCGATCGCTCGGGCGTCACCCCATTCCTCAAGGAACGAGGTTGCCGGGACGTGCCAGTCGCAGGCGCGAGCGGTTTCATCTCGATAGAGGCCGTAGTGAACGCTGAACTTCGCCTTTCCGAGGGCCTTTTCGAACTCAAGATCGCTCGGCGCGGTGAACACGGGGTTCGACCCGACGATGGCGAGGACGTCGACCTTGTTGGCGTTGAGCGCCTTGACGAGGTCATTGATGCTCGCGCTCGTTGCCTCGGTGTCAAAGGCTTCGGTGTAGCTCAGCGCGTTCGAAGCAAGCTTCTCGTTGATGTGGGCGACCACGATGTGGACTTCGGGGTCGGCATAGTCGCCTGCGACGACCACACCGGCACTTCCCGCCGCCATGAGGTCCTTGACCATCGCCTGGAGGTGTCGCTGCTCGACCCCTTGGACCGGAGATGCGCTGCCGTTCTCAATTCCGTTCAGGATCGACTTTGCCGCGTCGAGAATGGCCGACGGGCGGATGCCCCACCGGTGGTCGGCGACCGCGCCCGTGATCGACGCGCCCGACTCGAACGCATAGAGTCGGTTCATCGTGCCTTCCGAGGCTGCCTTTCGTCCCGCCGCGAATCCGCGAGCGTTCATCAGGGCGCCGGGGCCATCGGCAAGGAAGTCGGCGTCGAGGCTGACGATGACCTTTGCCTTCGACAGGTCGTAAATCGGGTTGAGCGGCTTTCCAAAGGCGACTCGGGTGCCTTCGTAAACGTTTCGGCGACCAAACGGCTCCCAGGCGTGGACAGTCATCGCCGGGTAGGCCTTCTTGAGTTCAGCGAGCTGCTCAAGAATCGTCGGCGAGGTGATCGACTCGACGAGGACGCGGAAACCCGCGCCTTGGGCGGCTTGGGTTGCCTTCAGCTTGCCCTTGAGCTCGCGGAAGAACGCCTGATAAGAATCTGCGGTGGCATCGTCGCCGCGACCCGCCATGACCTCTTGCGATCGGTCGGGGTCGTACATGGTCAGCATCGCTGCCTGCATGAAGATGCTGGACGTGCCCTTGCTGCTCGGGTGGTCGGGGTTACCCTCGATCTTCGTCGGTCGGCCTTCGTTCTGCGAAACGAGAACGCCGTGGCCATAGCCGGCGTGAACGAACGTGGAAGCGTAGTAGAGCGGCTTGCCGATCGTCACCTCTTCGGGGTTCTTGACGTAAGGAACGATCTTCTCTTCGGGGAGGAAGTAGCCGCGGCAGCCCGTGAGTCCCGCGAGCGCAATCGACGCGCCCATGAACTTGAGGAACACGCGTCGGTCCATGTCGACGAGCGAGCGTCGATTCGGAAACTCGTCATCGACCCATTGCTGAAACTCCGGAGTCTCGGCAACCTCTTCGAGCGAGCGCCAGTAATGGCGACCCGTCTTGCCGTTCAGCTTCTCGCGGACGGCGTCGAGGTCAAGTTGAGGAGGATTAGGCAGGTTGTTGGAATCCATCAAGTCAAATCCTTAGCGGTGGCAAACTCCGCAGTCCGAAAGCTGCTGGGTCTTGATTCCGTACTTCTGAACGAGCTCCTTGCCCGCAGTCACGTCTTCGGCCTTCTCCGACCGCGCGGTTCCGCCGGTCACAAGAGCCTCTTCTCGCGCGGTGAGCTTCTCTTGGCGCTGGACCTTCCAGTACAGCTCGAACACCTGCTGGCGAGGGGTGAGGCCGGGGTTGGCCTTGTCCGCCATGAGGTACTTCTCCGGCGCGCGGTGGCATTCGAGGCACCACTGCATTTGGAAGCTGTTGCCCTTCGCAGTGATGTGCATCTGCTGAACGGGTCCGTGACACTGGTTGCAGTTGATGCCGCGATTGATGTGAATCGAGTGGTTGAAGTAGACGAACTCGGGGACCTTGTTGACCAGGTTCCACTTGAGCGGGATGTTCTCCTCGTAGCTCTTGCGGACCGGCTCAAGGAGCGGGCTGTTCGTCCAAATCTGACTGTGGCAGCTCATGCACGTTTCGGTGCCCGGGATGCCGGCCTGGGCCGACTTCTCGACGCTGACGTGGCAATAGCGGCAGTCGATGCCGAGCTCCCACGCATGGTGCTGGTGGCTAAAGGGAACGGGCTGGTTCTTGGGAACGTTTACCTTTGTATTCAGTGAGGAGCGAGAAACTGCCGCCCCGGCCAAGCCGAGGATCACGGGTGCTGACAGCCCCAAGAACAAACTGAATCTCGCGACCGTGTTCGATGACGGTTTGAAGATCTGTGCCATTAAGATTCCTTACCTATTCCTAGCCTAGGACGAGACGACATCACGCGTCGCGTCACCCACGCAACTATAAGCTACCTCCCGACCGCGTTTCTATGCGGGGGTGAGGTGACTTTTCATGACAAGAGCACACGGTCCAGCGCGATGAACGCGAACCAGAGTGCGAGATAGAGCATCGAGTAGTGGAAAAGCCGACTGGCACGAGGCCGGTCGATCTGCTTCCAGAGTTGAAAACAGAAGAGCCCGAGGATCGCGTTGAGAACAATCGCGCCGCTCAAGGCGATCCAGCCCACATCCTTCATCACGAAGGGCGCGAGCGTCGCCATCACGGTGAGCACCATGTAGAAAATGATCTGCTGGACGGTGTAGCGGTCGCCGCGCACGACGGGGAGCATCGGTACGCCCGCCGCTTGATAGTCGTCCTTGATCAGAAGGGCCAACGCCCAGAAATGGACCGGAGTCCAAAGGAAAATGACGCCGAAGAGCACCCAGGCAAACACCGGGAGCTCGTTAGCCACCGCCGCCCAACCCACAAGGGGCGGGAACGCCCCCGCCGCGCCACCGATGACGATGTTCTGCCAGGTGCGCCGCTTCAAAAGCAGGGTGTAGATGACGATGTAGAAAACGTAGCCTGCGAGCGCCATCAATGCGGTCAGCAGGTTCGCACCCGCCCAAAGGATGCCAAAGCTGAGCGCGGCTGTTCCGAGGCCAAAGGCGAGGGCGTGCTCGGAGGGGATGGACTGGGTCACCGTCGGGCGCTTGGACGTGCGCTTCATCGTGCCGTCGATGTCACGGTCGATGACCATGTTGATCGCGTTCGCCGCACCTGCCATCAGGTAGCCGCCGATGAACACCCAGGTGAAGAGCCCAAGGCCGGGCCAACCCTTGGCGGGGATGAACATCGTCACCATCGTAGTGAACAGCAGCAGCGAGATCACGCGGGGCTTGGTGAGCGCGATGTACTGCTTGAGAAGAGCCTTTCCGGTCGCGCGCGGCTCCGCTTCGGCACCTGACCACTGGAATTTCTCGACATGAGTGGCCCGGGGCGCAAGCGCGAAGTAGGTCATCGCGGCGATCGCAACCCAAAGACCATCGGCGAGCACGAGGTGGAGCACCTGAATCCAGATCGGCGCCTTCAGCTGGATGTTGAGCAAGCCCAGTCCGATTTGGCTGACGAAGAGGATGATGACCGCGCGACCGGCCCGCTTGACCTCGTCGCTCGGGCGGAAGTGGCCAATGAACCCGACGAGGAAGAGCATGTAAAGCCCAACCGTACACGCGACGAACGGGTGGCTGAGCTGCAGCTTGTAAAGGTAGTGCGAACCCTGCTGGAGGGCGGCGCCGATCACGTTGTCGGTCGGCTTAAGCATGTGGCCCAGCGCGCTGCAAGCACCCGTGATGCTCACGACGAGTGCGCCGAAGATGCCGCCCACGAGGGCCCAACCCACCGCGCCCTGGCTCGACCACCTCGGCCGCTCAAACCCCTTGGAAGCGAGGTAAGTCGCGGTCAGCGCGGCGAGCAGTGCGAAGGTCGTTCCGATGTGAATGCAGGTTGAAATCGTCCGCCGCACGCTTTCTTCATGGGCGACGAGCTTCAGCAGGACGATTCCTGCGCCCACGCCTGCTTCGACGAGCATGAAGAACAGGCTGAACAGCGCATAGCGCCGAACCGGGCTGCCTTTACCGTAGACCTGAAACGCTCGAACTGCAACGTAGGCGATGAGCAGGAGCACCATTCCGCTGGTTGCGCGGTGCAGGAACTCGATGAGGGTCGCGGTATTGCTCAGATCAGGCTTGAACGTTCCGTTACAGAACGGCCAGTGGTCGCCGCAACCCGCACCCGAGAAGCTTGCGCGAACGAGCCCGCCCCAACCCACGATGAAAAGGGTGAGGAGCCCGGCGAAAAAGCTCAGCTTCTGGAAGCCGAGGGTGCCGGCTGGATTTGCGGCAGTGGTGGAATCCATGTCAGACCCTGCATGTTCCCCGACGGGTGCACTCTTGGGAGCGCTCACGTCATCCGGGGCGGAATTCTGCGTGGCCATGACTAAAGGGATCGCATGATGCGACCCCTTATTATAGATTTTCGAGTCTAAGCATTTCCACGTTAGCAACGATCAACCGGGAATCTTGCCGAGTTCGTGCTTCAGGGTGTTGATCGAGTCAATGTTCTCGGGGTCGATGCCGTTCAGGGCAGCGAGGTAGATCGACGCGAAGTCGCCGTACGCCGCGAGTCGGAGCATCCGCTCAAGCAGGCTCGCGCCGTTCGCCTTCACGTGAATGAACTCGGCGGTCGCTCCGACCAGCTGCTGGGTCACGCGGGCCCGCGCCTTCATCTTTTCCGATTCCGAGCCGTCCTCGAGGACGACCACGCGCCAGTGGTTCACGCCTTGCTCGCCTGCCTTCACCCAGCCGAGGATCTCGTTGTGGTTCAGCTCCGGGAAGGCATTCGGGAACGCGAGGTTCTTCGAGTTCTCGTTGATTTGGCCCTTCCATCGGTTCGCGATCGCGCCCTGCCACGAGCCGAGGCCGTAGAGGAGGGTCACCGAGCCGTGCATCTTTTCCGCGAGTTGCTTGGCCGAGTTCGACTCAAAAGGAACGTCCACGCCGACCGAGGCGATCTCGGCGTCGAGTCCGCGAAGCGCCTCTTCGAGTGGCTGCGACGGGAGAAGGCCGAGCCTCTCGCAAAGGACCAGCACCGGCACCATCATGTAGCCCAGCGCGGTGCGAGGAGGGAATCCGCCGGGGACGATGACCGCCGAGTAGCCGTCGGCCGCCGCCATCTCGGCGAGCTTGCCGCCGCTCGTGACGACGAGGATCTGCGCGCCGCGCGCCTTCGCCTGGGCATACGCCGAGAGAGTCTCTTCCGTGTTGCCCGAATAGCTCGTGCAGAAAACGAGGTCCTGATCGCCGATGTAGTTCGGCAGAACGTAGTCCCGGTTCACGAGGAAGGGTCGGTCGCCGTGGGCCTCGAAGAGGCATCGGCAGAAGTCGCCGCCCGCCGCTGAACCACCGAGGCCGGTCAGCATCACGATCTTAGGATCAACTCGCAGCTTGGGCAGCACCGCTGCACGTGCGATCTCCGCCGCTTCGCGGCATTGATCCGCAAATCCCTCGAACTTCTCCAACATTCCCTTCGGGTCGAGTCGGGTGACGAAATCGCGCTGATCCAGCATGTGAGCCATGTCTTAAAGATTACCGGCCCGGAACTTTTGGTCACCGGCCCATGCGTAAGGATGGCGTTAAGGTCTCTGCGCAAGCAGACCGGAGGAAATGTAGATGAAGAGCACTAAGAAAGCAGGCCTAATCGTCGCTCTCGCCGCTGTCGGCGGAGTGATTGCCACCGCTCAACTCGCGCCCCTGAATTCAGGAGGCGGAGTCGCCCAGGTTCAAGAAAAGGGCAACCTGACCGTCAATCTCACCAATGTCCGCGCCGCCGAGGTCCTTGATTGGCTTCGAAAGGCCGGTTGCGAGTTCACCGTCGAAGGCAAGTACGACGAGAACCGAACGATCTCGATTTGGCTTAACAATGCCACCAAGGAATCGGCTCTGCGCAGCATCGCGGGCACCCTCGGACTTTCGGTCGTTAAGCGCGACGGCAAGACGGTCCTCGTGCAGAACCAAACGGTTGCTCGTGTGGTGCCGCCGGTGGTGAACACGCGGAACTTTACGCTCGCCCGCCCCATGGTGACCTCGCCCGACGTGGCCAGCCTCCGTGGACTCACGTCTCGCGTTCAATACACAACGCCAAAGGCCTATCGGCTCTCGCGAACTCAGAATGGCGTCAACCTCATTCCGCCGAGGGTCCAAGAATCCGGCGCATGGACGTCGCCCTACTTCGACAAGCTCGGCTACCCGAAGTTCACCTTCCCCGACGACGAGAATGTCCGGGCCTACGAATGGACGAGAAAGGGTTTCCGCATGCTCGACAAGCAGGGCAAGTGGCGCACGGTCAAGCCGAGTGAAGTAAAGATCAAGCGCGGCAGCTGGTCGCCCAGCGACGGCGAGTCGTTCACCGTCTTCCGGAATGGAACGACCGCGTTTCGCCTGAAGGATGGTCAGGGCCTCGACCCGAAGGCACAAGCCGAGCTCGATAAGCACCTCAAGGAGCTTGACGAGCACATGAAGGAGCTCCGCAAGACGCTCAACAGCGATCTCTTTGCGATCCCGCCGATGGACATGAAGGGCATGTCGGAAAAAGATCGAGCTGAGCTCATGAAGGAGATGGATAAGCTCCGAAAGTCGTTCGACGGAAACCTCTTCACGATCCCGCCGATGAACATGAAGGCTTGGTCGGACAAGGATCGAGCCAAGTTCCAAAAGGAGATGGAAAAGCTTCGCAAGTCGCTCGACGGAAGGGTCTTTTCCATCCCTCCGATGGATGGAATGACTGAGAAGGATCGTGCGGAGATGCAGAAGCGGATGGCCGAGCTCCATAAGTCGCTTCAAGGCAAGATCATGAAGTTCGAACTCGACGGTTCGACGACGTTCGTGACCCGCCGAAACAACCGAGACTGGAAGGGGCTCATCGACTCGCTGACGCCCGCCCAGCTTGAGCTGATGAAGAGCCGCGGCTACCTCAAGCCGAGCGATCTCGACCCCAAGCAACAGAAGATGGTTGACATCGAGTCGATGAAGGGCTCGTACACGATCACGATCTCGATGAACGGCAAGTCCGTCACGATCAAGGGCGACTAAGCCCACCCAAAACAATGCGGGGCTTCTTCAGGTTGGAAGAAGCCCCGCTTTTTTGTCTCAAACCGAGAGCCTAGTCGTCGGCGAAGGGATCGTATTCGTCCACCGAAGGAGCGCTGGTTGCAGCGGCAACCGGGGTTCCGCCATCTTCGCGCGGTCGGTCCAGGCCCTGGACGCTGTCGGCGACGATCTCAACGACTTCGCGATTCGAGCCATCTTGAGCGGTGTACTTCCTTGATTGAAGTCGACCGTCAACCGCGACGAGGCGACCCTTGGCAAGGTAGTTCTTCACGTACTCGGCGGTCGCACCCCAGGCCGAAACCCGGAAGAAGTCCGCATCCGGGCTTCCATCTTGGGGCTTGATCTTCTTCTGGACTGCGATCGAGAAATCGCTGACGCTCTTCCCCGTCGTCGTGGTGCGGAGCTCAGGATCGCGGGTCAGACGACCCACAAGAACAACTCGATTGACCATGTCTTAGCTTATCACGCACCGAGCTTGACGATCGTGTGTCGAATCACTTCGTCTGCAATGCGGAACAGTCGGCCGAGTTCAGCCGGCACGGTCGGCTCAGATTCGAACGTCATGAGGACGTAGTTGCCATCCTTGTGACCGTCGATTTCATAGGCCAGCTTTCGCTTTTCCCACTTCGAGGCCTTGTCAACGGTGCCTCCAAGACCCTCGACCACGCCCTTGAATCGGTCGGCAATCTTCTGGACTTCGCCGTCATTCAGGTTCGGCGGGAGGATGTAAAGGGCTTCGTACTTTCGCGCGGTTTCGCTCATCAATTTTTCCTTATGGTCTGTCAGCCCAATCCCCGAGGGGTGGGCAAGGAAACGAGATGATACCTGAACGACCTGCGCTATTCCAAATAAGTGCCGTTCACGCGCAGCGCAAACCGGTATCCGATCGTGTCCGCCGAACGGCGGCACATCACCATGCGACTGAGGAAGATTTCGAAGTACTCCATCACCGTCGCGTATTGGGTGTCGATCTCAAGCGTGAGTTCAATCGCCTGCTTGTTGGGGTCCATTTCAACCCGGCTCTTCTGGACGGCATAGTTCACGCGGTCGTGGATGTCAAACGACTCGATGATCGGATTTTGAACGCGGCTGAAGTGGACGTCGCTCTTGTCAGCGATAATCAGCGCGGCCGACATCGTGGAAATCGGCATCCCCGCGAGTTCTTCGTGGTTGCCAATCGCGCCCAGGATCGGGGCGATCTCTTCGGCGTCCATCCCCATCTCGTTCAGGAGGGTGAAGGCCATCGCGCCGCCCGTTTGGGGGTGGTTGATGCGGTTCACGCTGTTGCCGATGTCGTGCAGGTAGGCGGCAATCTCGGCCAGTTCGGTTTCCCGGGCCGGGGTGCCCAGCTTCTCCATGATGTAGCGCGTGATGCCGGAAACAACGCCCACATGGCGGTGACCATGCTCGGTGTAGCCCATCGCCTTCATGACCTCATTCGCGCCATCGATGAGCTTGCGGACCTTGGGGTTGTTGCGGACCTCTTTGAGGGTCACGCGCTTCGGACCAACGACAGAAAGTGCCTGTTCCATGGATTCACTCACTATAACGTTTAGGGTCCCGAGATCGTGTCAAACGAGACGATTAGCTTCCCATCGAGCCGCTGTTCCTGGCGCGCGATGCCGATTCCGGCTCGAAACCAGGTCGTGAGCTCAAGGTCTTTGCCCCTAATCTTAAAGGTGAGCACCGTCTTCGTGGTGTTGACCTTCTTTCCGTCGATCTCGAGCTTGTCTTCAATCTGGTCGAGCCTCGCTTCGGTCGATTCCGAACCCGCCGGTGAGGCGACGGTGCCCGTCCACGCCGTTTGGGCGGATGGACCCGGTAGCAGGAGCGGAATCGGCGGCGAGAAGCGGGTGATTCCAAGCTGGTCGGCGACGAGGCGCCCGTCGCGGAAGGCGATGCGGGAGACCCCCAAAGGACCACTCAGCTCAAAGCCGCTCACACCGGCGACTGAGATGCTGCGGGTGACCTTGATGGATTCGACTAGCTCGCGAAAGCTATCCCGCGAGTGGGCGGACCAAGTGTTGCCCACCGCGAGCGGCATCCGGTCGTCGGCCTTGTTACATCCGACGAGAACCAGGATTATCGAGCCGACCCACCAATGCTTCATTCGCTTGCTTTCTCAAGTTTAGCCAGCTTCTGAACAAGCTTTTTCACCCCAGTCACGCCGGGGAAGGCGACGGTGACCTCGACGTCGTCCTTGATCGGGGCACACGCGACCACCATGCCAACGCCGAACTTCACGTGGCGGACGCGGTCGCCCACCTCGAACGGCGGCTTCCACTCCGGCTTGCGCAGCGGTCGGTTCGACTCCACCACCGCTTGGCGCGGCTCGACCACGCTGTAGCTGCCCGTCCGGTCTTGGCGCACGGTCCGATTCGGCGAATCGTAGCCCATGTCGTTCGACGTTGAGCCCATATTCACGAGGACTTCGGGCGGGACATCGTCGATGAAGCGCGACCGTCGGTTGAAGTTAGGCTGACCGTAGAGCGAGCGCCGGTGTGCGTGGAGCAGGTGAAGCTCCTGCCGGGCGCGGGTCATGCCCACGTAGCAAAGCCGCCGCTCCTCTTCGAGCTCGGTGTCGTTCGTGAGGCTCCGCGAGTGGGGGAAAACGCCTTCTTCGAGTCCGACGAGGAAAACGACTGGAAACTCAAGGCCCTTCGCGGAGTGCAAGGTCATCAAGGTCACCGCATCGCCATCGGTGTTCGCGGAATCGAGGTCCGAAATCAGCGCCACGCTCTCCAGGAAGCCCGCGAGCGACGGCTCGTCCGACGTGCCGTCGTATTGAATCGTCACGTTGAGGAGTTCCTGCAGGTTCTCCAGTCGGCCCATCGCCTCTTCCGTGTGCTCGGCCTTGAGGGCCTCAAGGTAGGTCGATTCGGAAAGGAGCGCTCGCAGGACCGGGGTGACTTCTGGGCTCTGGGCGAGGTCGTTGGCGTGCTGGATGCACGAGGCAAAGGACCGCACGCCGACCGCCGTCTTTTTCGGCAGAAGCGCTTGGACGTCCTGGGTGACGAGGGCCTCGAGCAGCGACATGTCGCGCTCGTTGGCCCAGGTCTCGATTTGCTGGAGAGACGTTGCCCCGATGCCTCGCGGGGGTGTGTTGATCACCCGTCGGCAGCTCACGTTGTCCTTCGGATTCAAGACCAGCCGCAGGTAGGCAACCATGTCCTTAATTTCCTTGCGCTCATAGAACCGCTGTCCGCCGACGAGGACGTGTGGGATTCGCAAGGTGAGGAAGGCTTCTTCCAAGACGCGGGACTGGGCATTGGTTCGATAGAGAACCGCGAAGTCCTTGTACTTCCGCGACTTCGTCCGGACGTCGCGAAGCACCGCCTCAGCGACCGCCATGCCTTCGTCCAGTTCGGTCCCGACTTGCGTGAGCGAAATCGGCGCGCCGTCTTCGTTGTCGGTCCAGAGACGCTTAGCTGCCCGCGAGCGGTTCTTGGAGATCACCTCGTTGGCGGCGGCGAGGATCTTCTTGGTGGAGCGGTAGTTTCGCTCGAGCTTGACGATCTTCGCGTCCGGATAGTCGCTGCCAAAGCGCAGGATCAGGCTGACATCCGCGCCGCGCCAAGCATAAATCGACTGGTCGTCGTCGCCGACGACCACGATATTTCGGTAGTGGCTGCTGAGGAGCTGGACGATGCGGTACTGGGCGAAGTTGACGTCCTGATACTCGTCCACGAGGACGTATTCAAACCGCTTCGACCACTTGTCGCGGACTTCCTCGCGCTGTTCGAGGACGCGGACGGTGTACAGGAGGATGTCGTCGAAGTCGAGCGCGTTGGCCTTGCTGAGCAGCTTGTTGTAGGCGGGATAAATCTGGGCGACGATCTTCTCAAAGAAGCCGGTCGCCTTTTCCGAGTAGGCCTCGGGGGTAAGGAGCTTTTCCTTCGCGTTCGAAATCTCGCTGAGCACGGCGCGCGGCTGGATCGCCTTGTCGTCGATATTCTTGATCTTGAGGATCTCCCGAATGAGGGTCAGCTGATCGCTGTCGTCATAGATCGTGAAGCTGGGGTCGAGTCCTATGCTCGCGCCTTCCATCCGGAGGAATCGCGCACTGAGCGAGTGGAAGGTGCCGATCCACAGGTCTTTGGAGGCCGCGCCGACGAGGTGTTCAACGCGTTCGCGCATCTCCTTGGCCGCCTTGTTGGTAAAGGTGACGGCGAGGATGCGCCAAGGGGCGACGCCTTCGTTCATCAGCCGGGCAATCCGCGTCGTGATGACGCGCGTCTTCCCTGAACCCGCTCCCGCGAAGATGAGCATCGGCCCTTCGCCGTGCATCACTGCTTCCTTCTGCTCGGGATTGAGCGAGTCGAGGGGGACCGTGCTGATAGACATCTGTTTACATTATGGACCCTTGTTCAGATGAAAAGGGGAGCCGGGGGTGGATGCCTATTGACGAAAAAACTCGTCCGAACGATTCCATGGCACGAATCCTTCTAATACAATGTGACACGAGAGCCGCTTGACGGCGTCAAAATGTGTAAGAATTGGGCACTTAGCCCGAGGTTGATCAGTCGATGAATCGAATTTCCGCAGTTCTCATGAGTGTTGCTGTCGTCGGAGTGGCGAGTGCCCAGGCACCGTTTACCGTCGTCAGCCCGCGCAATTACAACGCAGACACCAACTCCCCGGTCGTCCGAGAGAAGATTGTGCTCAAGTTCCCGAAGAACTCGGTTCCGAGTTCCGGCTACGTCGGAATCTTCATGGGCAAGACCCGTGGCGAGCAGATCCTCGACGAGAAGTTCATCGAGGCCACCACGCTGCAGCAAGAGGGCAACTACCTCGTCTATCGCCTCGACACCAAGGCCAAGGGCATTGCCGATGATCTCTACACGATCCGCGCCGTCCTTTACGTCGACTACGCTGACCGCCCGCGAGAGATCAACCAGACGCAGGTCAACGTCCGCGTCGGCAACATCAGCAGCATCAAGATTCCGAACAAGGGCTTCAACCTCCGTTACAAGTTCAACAGTGGCACCCAGTGGAAGTACCGCGTCGAAATGCGCAACTCGCAGAGCGTGATCTCTTCGGTGCAGCAGACGATGGGTGTCCGCGCCGCCGAGCTACCTGCCGAAGCTGAAGTTCTCCGCTACCTGTATTCGATCGAGTCGAACTACGGAAACGGCGACGGTCTTCTTCGACTTCAAATCATCCCTCGCGATGGCCGACGACACGAGTACTACTCGGTCAATGGCCAAGTCGACAAGTGGTACAACTACCAAATGGCCGGACTCTACGGCCGGTTCACCAGCACGGGTAACGAAATCTTCACGTCGATCCCGTTTGCCCACAACACGGCTGACTTCGGTCCGATCCGAACGGGCGCAACCCGAGAGCTTTTCGGTAACTTCCCGCTTCCGAACCTTCCGACCCGACCGGTTCGCCCCGGCGACAGCTGGCCGACCCGCTCGCTGCAGTCCAACCTCAAGGGCAGCGTCACTCCGGAAGATTCGCTGAAGGCCACCCTTTACGACCGAGTTCCTATGCGCGGCGAGTTCGTCGGCGTCGAGTGGGAGATGGGTCACCCTTGCGCCAAGATTCGAAACTCGCTTGAGCAGGGCTCAAAGACCAAGGAAGGCCAGATGGCCCTCTTCGGCAAGAATGACGGCGTCAACACGCTTTCATCGAGCGAGACGATTTGGTTTGCACTCGACCTTGGTCGACCGGTCAAGATCGTTCGCGATCAGACCATCGATGCCAAGACCGTTGTCAACGGCATGAACAGCTCGGGCGGACCTGGTCCGGACGGCGGCGGCGAGAACGGCGAAGGTGGACGACCTGGCCGACCTGGACCTAAGGGACCGGGTAGCACCTCGAGCAACCTCTTCCGACAAGCCGGTACCAGCCGACTTGGCGGAACGCAGATGCCCGGAAGTGGCTTCCAGCCTGGCGGTGGTAACAACGGCGGACGCGGCAGCAATCAAGGCGGCGGTTCGCAGACGATGTTTATTCGTCAGCGAAATCAGTTGACGTTCATCCTTGAGCAGTAAACTGGCCTAGATGGCCAACTGGTTCAAGCGACGAAAGGCCCGAAGTCTTCCGGATGATCCGGAAGACTTTCGGCTTTCTCTGGTTGAGCACCTTGAAGACCTTCGAGGCTCGATCCTTCGCAGCTTCGTCTGGATCACCCTTGGCCTCATCGGCGGCTGGTTCCTCACCCGGCCCGTTTACGGCTTCCTGAACTCCGCCATTCGTGCCCAGGTTGAGCCTGTGCTCAAGGCGCGCGGTGTCCCCTATCGCGAGGCGTTCAATACCGCGACGGGGGCCTTCATGCTCAAGTTCAAGCTCGCGATGATCCTTGGCCTCATCCTCGTGATGCCGCTCATCATCATCGAGCTGTGGCACTTCGTTGCGCCCGCACTCAAGCCCGTCGAACGCAAGCCGCTACGGATTGTCGCGCCGATCAGCGCCTGCCTCTTTGCCCTCGGCGCAGGCCTTTGTTGGTTTGTCATCCCCAACGCTATCTCGTGGTTCGCCACCTACGTCGAGGAGTTCCCCACCGTTGAGCTGATCCAAGAGCCGGGCTCGATGGTCTTCTTCTGCCTCAAGCTGCTGCTCGCGTTCGGGCTCGCCTTCCAGCTGCCAATCATCATCTTCTACTTGAACAAGCTCGGCCTGCTTGAGACCGAGATGCTGCTCAAGAACTGGCGAAAGGCGACCTTTGTCGTCTTTGCGGTGGCGATGATCGTCACCCCCAGCAACGACTGGATCACGATGCTCGCGATGGCGATCCCGGTGAGCATCCTCTTCATCGGAACCATCATCGTCGTCAAGTTCGCCAGCAAGAAGCGGATGCGAGAGATCCTCGCGAGCGAAGACCGTGAACTTGGGTCCTGAGTTCAGTCTATTTGAGACCCTTCCTCGCGCCGAGACGCTGGGCGTGCTGAACGACCCGATGCCCCGGAATGTCGATGCCCTCCTGCTCGGTCGCGGCATCAAGAAGCTCTATTGCCACCAGTCCGAGGCGGTCGATGCCTTCCGGCGCGGCGAGGACATCGTGGTCAGCACGGGCACCAACTCGGGCAAGTCACTCTGCTACCAGATCCCCCTGCTCATCAAGGCCGAAGAAGAGCCGTTTGCCCGGTCGCTGATGATCATCCCGACCAAGGCGCTCGCCCAGGACCAAGCGGAGCGTCTGGAGAAGCTCGGCGAGTCGATCGGCCTGCGCGTCGCGACCTATGACGGTGACACGCCGAAGTCGCGCCGGTCCAGCATCCGCCAGGTCGCCAACGTCATCATCAGCAATCCCGACATGATCCACGCTGGCATGCTTCCCGGCCACGAGCTTTGGGTCAAGTTCCTGCGGTCGCTGCGACTAATCGTCCTCGACGAGGTCCACGTCTACCGAGGGGTCTTTGGCTCCCACGTCGCCCACATCCTCCGCCGCCTCCTGCGCCTCGCCGAGTGGCACGGCAACCGACCCCAGATCATCGCCTGTTCCGGAACGATTCCCAATGCCGCCGAGCACTTCGAAGCGCTCACCGGTCGCAAGCCCCACCTGATCGACCGTGACGGTTCGCCCCAGGGACGGCGAGTCTATGCCGTCCTCAACGTGGGTGCCTTCCAGAACAACGAAGACCTCACGCCCAACCAGGTCACCGGTCGCCTCCTGGCCGACCTTTCGATGGAGCACCGGCACACGATCGCCTTCAACCGTTCGCGCGTCTCTACCGAGGCGGTCCTGAAGCACGCCCACCAAAGGCTCGTGGACAACGACGATGAACCCGTGATCGTCGAGAGCTATCGCGGCGGGTACACCGCCACCGAGCGTCGCACCATCGAGAAGAGGCTCCACAAAGGGATCGTCCGCGGGGTTTCTGCCACTGATGCCCTTGAGCTCGGGATCGACGTTGGCAGCCTCGACACCGTCATCCTCAACGGCTATCCGGGCAGCGTGGCGAGCGCGCGGCAGCGCGCCGGTCGCGCGGGGAGGGGCCTCACCGAATCGCTCGTCATCTACATCCCTCACGACGACCCCTTGGAGCAGTTCATGGCCCGCGAGCCTGACCGACTATGGAACGGACCTGCTGAACCCGCGCGAATTGACCTCCACAACCCTTACATCGAGCGGTCGCACCTCCTTTGTGCGGCCTCCGAGCGCGCCCTTTCCCCTTCCGAGCTTGAGGCCTATTCCTCCACCGCCCTCACCTGCGCCGAAGGGCTTGAACGGGCCGGGGAGCTTCGATTCCAAGCCGGTCGGTTCTTCTATCCAAGCCACGAGTCGCCCGCGTCGAACGTGCAGATTCGGGGCACCTCGGGCGATGAGTTCCGGCTCATGGTGAACGGTGAGGTCATCGGGACGATGGAGTACTGGCGCGCCCTGATGGAGTGTTTCCCCGGCGGCGTCTACCTCCACCGCGGCCGATCCTACGTCGTTGAACACCTGAATCTTCCCGGTCGGATGGTTGACCTTCGGATCCAAGACGTGGGCTACGGAACCCAATCACACGTTCAGAGCACGATCCGCCCCTTGGTTGAATACTTCCGCGAAGGAGATTTCTCAATGCACCGGGTTGAAGTTACCCACCTCGTCACCGGATATAAGGTCACCGGCTTTCGTCGGGGGGTCGAAGAGAGCCACCACGAGCTCGAACTCCCGCCGTACAAGATCGAAACCTCGGCCTTACGGATCGAAGTGCCCGACCTCGTCCCCGATGATGATGGCATTGCGGCCCTCCACGCGGTGGAGCATGCGCTGCTCGTCATTGCGCCTCTGCTGGCGGGGTGCGACCGCCAAGACCTCGGGAGCACGTGGTACCTGTTGGAGCCGACCGTGTTGCGGCCCGCGATCTACCTGTTTGACTCCGTGCCAGGCGGCATTGGCCTTTGTGAGCAGCTCGTCCACGACCGCGTTCGATGGCTCGACACCGCCCTGGAGCTCCTCCGCTCCTGCGGCTGCGAGGGGGGCTGCCCGAATTGCCTTCTGTTGACCCGCTGTCCTTATGGCAACGATTCCCTCAGCAAATCGGGCGGCATCCAGCTGCTCGAATCGATCAGAGCAAGGTTAGGCTGACTTCGTCGAGGCTCAGCGTTGTTCCCGTCGGCAGGTTCGTCGACGTCGTGATCTGGAAGTACATCGTTCCCTCGTCGTCGATGAATCGGTCCACCAGCCCGACCGGGATGGAGTTCGACTTCATCGTCTGGGGCACGTTGCCGGTCAGCGCGGTGAAGAAGGATCCGTATGGGTAGGAGTTGGTTGACCAATCGTAGAGCAGGATGTTCTCGGTGCCCACCGTGGTGCCGTTGAACATCCGGGAGACGTTCAGAACCGCGTTTCGGCCCTTCGGGACGCGGCGGAATACGCCATGGACCAGGATCGAACCGTCGGAGCGACGGGTGAAGGTCGCGGAGCTGCCGTCCGCGGCAAGCGTTTGGGCGAAACCGCCCGTGAAGCTGCCGCTCGGCGAGGCGATCTCAGTGCAGAAGAAGTCTTGGAGGCCGGTGCCGCGTCCGGGGCGATTGAACGTCCAGATCGCGGTTCCGCCCTGCCTCAGCTCAATGTTGGTCGCGTTGGAGGGAAGCCGGACATCGATGAAGTTGCGACCCTGGAGGATCACGCGAGCCGATCGGCCTGCCGAGAAGACCTCGACGCTTCGCTCAGATTCCAGGCCGCGGCCATAGATTCGCGTGATGCCCGGTCGCGAGCTCGTCGGCGACCCGTTCGGCATCGTGTTCACCCACCGGACGACGGTCGGCTTGGTCGAAAGCACCGGGTTTTGGAGCAGGGCGAGGGCGGCGTTGGCGTTCACTCGGCCATAGGAGGCGAACTCACCGAAGGGAGCCTGAGTTTGCGTCGTTGCCGAGTCTTCAATCGCCCACTTCACTTCGTCGACAGTCGCCGTGGGCTTGTAGGAATAGCAAAGCGCGGCAATTCCCGCCACCTGTGGGCAGGAGCCGCTCGTTCCCGCAAAGCTCGTGGTGTAGCCGCCTGAGGCGGTGATCGTGTTCAGCGACACGCCCGGCGAGGAGACCTTCACCCAGCTTCCGAAGTTGGAGAAGCCGGCCTTGTTGAGGTTCGTGGCGAGGGCGGCTACGCTGAGACAGTCTTCATAGGCAGCCGGATAGTAGGAGTAGCACGTTTGGTCGTTACCGGCGGCGACGACGGTGAGAACGCCCTTGGTCTTCGCATAGGCAATCGCCGCGCTCTCGCCCGCGCTCACGCGGTCGGAGAAGAAGCTGCACGAGAACACCTTGCAGCCCATGTTCGCGCCATAGATATATCCAGGAATCGTCGCCGAATCATAGAAGTAACCGCTGTCGTTCGCGACCTTCAGGCCCATCACCTTACAGTTCGGCGCGGTGCCCGCAACACCAAGGTTATTATTAGTCACCGCCGCTACTAGGCCCGCGCAAGCGGTGCCGTGACCCTGAACGTCGTTCGGGATGTTGTCGGCGGCGACGAAGTCCCAACCCGCGACATCGTCAATGTAGCCATTGTTGTCGTCGTCGATGCCGTTCCCCGCGATCTCTCCCGGGTTCGAATAGATGTTGGCGTTGAGGTCGGGGTGGCTATTCATGCCCGTATCGAGCACCGCCACCACGACATTGGGCGACCCCAGCGTCCGATCCCAGGCCGCCGGCATGTTCATCGCAGGCATATTCCACTGGTTGGGATAAGTGGGATCGTTGGGCGTCCAGGCAGGCCTGGCTGCACGGTCGAGGTCGACGCGGTTAATCCCGCGTAGCTTGCGCAGCGACGCACGCGATTCGAGCAAGGTTCCGTTCGGAACCTCTACACATGCGTAGCCAATCTCGGGCCGGAACCAAAGCACACGGCCTCCGGGGAGCTTGACCGTCGACGGCGAATCGCACTGTACGATCAGCCGGCGAGGGTGACAAAGCGTCCCTTCAACTTCGATGGGCGCTTCAAGCGCGACCCTCTGGGCGAGAGCAACCAATCCAAACAACAGCATTGAACCTAAATCCTATCACAAATCAGACGGGTAACCTAACCCAGAATGATCATCCTCATGCGGCTCGGTGCGAGCCCCGAAGAAATCCAGACGGTTTGCGAGGTCATCCGCTCGCATGGTGTTGAGCCTCTTGAGCTCCCCGGCGAGGACCGCGTTGCCGTCGGAATCCCAGCTTCGCTCAGTACGGACCAGCGAACCAACCTTGAAGCAGCGCTGGGATCGCTGGACTTTGTCAGCAAGGTCACCCAAACCAGCCGTCCGTATAAGTTAGCCTCACGAGAGTTCCACCCATCCACCAGCAGCGTAGTAGTGAAGAACACTACTATTGGGGCAGGCGACTTCGTCGTCATGGGCGGACCCTGCTCCGTGGAGTCGTACGAACAGTTCTCGACTGCCGCAAAGATCGTCAAGGAGTCCGGCGCGACCATCCTCCGCGGCGGCGCATTCAAGCCGCGCACCTCGCCCTATGCGTTCCAGGGCCTCGCCGAGGAAGGTCTCAAGATCATGCAGCAGGTGGGCCAAGAAACCGGCCTGATCACGATTTCCGAGGTCATGAGCGGCGACATGGCCCCGCTTGTCGCCCAGTATGTGGACATCCTCCAGATCGGCGCGCGCTCGATGCAGAACTTCCCCCTCCTCATCGAGGCGGGTAAGACGATGAAGCCGGTCTTCCTGAAGCGCGGTCCCAGTGCGAGCATCGACGAGTTCCTCCTCGCCGCCGAGTACGTGCTCAACCAGGGCAACCCAAACGTCATCCTTTGCGAGCGCGGCGTGATGCCGATCGACAAGGGTTACACCCGCAACACGCTCGACCTCAGCGCGGTCCCTGTGTTGAAGCAGTTCAGCCACCTCCCGGTCATCGTTGACCCCAGCCACGGCACGGGCGTAGCGCGCTACGTTGCCCCGATGGCGAAGGCAGCGATGGTCGTGGGCGCAGACGGCCTGATGGTCGAGATGCACCCCGATCCGCGAAAGGCGCTCAGCGACGGTTCGCAAAGCCTCACGCCCGAGCAATTCAGCACCCTGATGGGCGAACTGCGGTCACTGGCGCCGTATGTCGGCGTCAAGATGGCCTAGCGCATCGCAACCAGCACGCTCTGCTGCGTCCCGAGGACAACCTTGCCCTCACACATGCAGCAGATCGTGCACGCCATGAACTTTCGAAGGTCCAGCGTGCTACCACCCTTCAGGTAGTAGGCGAGGTTGCCGTGCTTCCAGCCGATGCCCTTGCCCATCATGAACTTGTGGCCCTTCATTTCCACGACGCCCTTGTTGTTGCGGAGCGGCGTGTCGTCCGGACTCACGGCAAGGCTGATTCGCTCCTTGTCCATGGTGTAATCAAAGGCGGCCCAGTTCTTTCCGATGCGGACGCTTGCGAGGGTGCCACCCTTCGACCGTAGATCAAGGTCGGGGACTTCGAAGCCTGCGGTCTGCTTCACCATGCCGCGTGCGAGCGAGAATTCGGGCTTATCCATCTCGGCGACAGGCGCGCCACGCTCAAGCTCCATCGGATCAGCCGCCGCGACAACGGGCGGACTCGCCGGCGGGCGAACCACGAAAAGAGTCACCGCAAAGGCCGCGGCCGCTGCCGCCGGGACCATGAGCCAGCCCCACTTGGGCTTGCGGGTGGGGCGTGCAAGCGTGGCGAGCTTATCCTCGAGCCGAGAAAGGGGCACAAATTCGCTCTGGCCGACGGCCGAAACGACCCTCCGGTACTCGGCAAAGGCGTCTACCTCAGCGGTGAGGGAAGGATCTTTCTCCATCGCCGCCCGCTCCTCGGGTGAAAGGCGTCCATCGCCGTAGTCTTGAATGCGGTCCATTGGGTTCATCGAACTTCCTCCGCGACCACGTGGCCCAGTCGTTGTCGTAACCTCGCACGGCCTCGAAAGAGGCGCGAGCGAACGGTCCCCACCGGAACGTCCATGGCTTCTGCCGCTTCTTCGTAGCTCATTTGCTCCACATCACATAAGGTCACCGCAAGCCGATACTCCTCGGGCAAACGGTCGACTTCTTCTAAAATTCTTCCCGCCTCAAGTCGGCCCACAACCTCGGTCCACGAGGTATCCGAGACCCCTTCAGCATCGTCCAGCTCGACCTCGACGGGTCGAGAGCCCTTCCTTCGCTGAACATTGAGAAACTCATTGCGAAGGATCTTGATGAGCCAACTCCGAACGTAGTCGCCGTCGAATCGGCTCCAGGCGTTGAACGCGTTCACCATCGTCTGGCTAACCAAGTCCTCGGCTTCCTCGGCATTACGCGTCAGACGAAGCCCGACGCGATAAAGCACCGAGAGGTGGGGACGAACCGACGACTCGAAGTCACGAGGTCTTGAGGAACGGATCATGACTCTGGAATCTCGTATCGTCGCCCCGTCAGAGGCGTTGGTATGGATGGGCCAGTGCATAGGCTGACTTGTAGATCGCGAGGATCACAAAGGAAAAGGCAATTCAACAAAAGAGGTTCCCACCTATTCACAGCCTACGAACGAAATTCCCCCTGAATTCCCAGAATCCAGGGGGAAGGATACATCAAGGTCAGCCCTTGATCTGCTTCAGGATCTCGCTCACCGCTTTTTCAAGCTGCGTGTCGCGACCCTGGAGCCATGCGTTCGGGTCAAACGGAACGTTGAAGTCCGGTCGGCGACCGTCGTTCTCGAGTTCCTTGCCATCCACCGCATAAGCGCCAATCGCCGGCATTCGGATCGAGCCGCCATCCCAGAGCGAGGCGGCACCGGTTCCGATGACGTAACCCGGCGTTCGCTCACCGACAATATAACCGCGCTTCAGCTTGCGGAAGCCTTCCGCCCACACCTCGGCGTTCGAGTACGAGTAGGTGTTGATGAGCGTGATCGTCGGCAGCTCAAGGCTGTCACCGCGGAAGATGTTCTCGCTGAGCTTGATGCCGAATGGTCCTCGCGTCGTGCGGATGAGCCAAGGCGTCTTGATCAGGATGCCAAGGATGTCGTGGCTCGTACTTCCACCACCGTTGTAGCGAACGTCGATGACGACGCCCTTCTTGCCCGGCGTGAGGGTTCGGATCTCGCGCTTGAATCGCTCCAGGCTCGGCTGATCCATGCCCTGGATGTGGAGGTATGCCAGCTGGCCATTGCTGAGCTTGTCCACCAGCTCGCGCTGCTGGGCCACCCAGTCGCCATAGAGGCCGCCGGCGCGCGCCGCATTCGAGGTCGGGCGGATGACGATGTCCATCTTCTTGCCGCCGCGAAGCACGGTCAACTTGACCTTTCGGTTGACCTTGCCCTTCAGCGGCATGGCGGGAACGTTGCCGTTACCAAGCACGACGCCGTCAATCGCCACCACCATGTCGCCCACGTTGAGCTTGGTCTGCGGGTGATCGGCGGGGGAGCCTCGGAAGACATAGGAAACGAGGTACTCGCCCTTGTCAACGCCCTTCGGGTCCCAATCGACGCCAAGGAAGCCAATTGCTTCGCTGCCGGTGCCGGGATATTCCGGATCGGGCGGAGCGGTCGCCCCGAGGTGCGAACTCTCCAGCTCCTCCATCATCTCGCCCATCATCGCGTAGAAGTCCGACCGGTCGTAGGTGAAGGGCAGGATCTTCTCGAACTTGTCCTTCAGCCCCTTCCAGCTCTTTCCGTGGTGGGTAGGGTCGTAATAGAAGCGGTCAAACTGCCACCAGATCTCGTCGAACAGCGCCTTCTCCTCGACTCGCGAGTTGATGGTCGTCTGGGCCGAGAAGCTGATCGGAGCCACCGCGCCGGCCTGAAGGATCAGCGCGTTGAGCTTGCCGCCGCTCGTGAAGTAGACCTTGCCGCCGTCTTTGCTGAGCCTGAGGTCACCGGCCGTGCCCGTGACGCCCTCGACCGGCCGCGAAGGACCGCCAGACACCGGGACCGCAACGAGTTGACCGTTGAGGTTGGTCCAGATCGCACGCGAATCCGGCGAAGCCACCGCACCGAACGTCGTGTCGGTCACGAGGCGCCGCAGTCGATTCTCGATGTTTGGCTCGTAGACGTCGACCTTCACCTCTGGGCGTGCCGCCCGCGGTTCGTCGATCTTATCGAGGTCATCGTCGGGGAAGACGACGTCGGCGGGAACGAGGTCCACGATGGAAAGGAGCTGCTTGTCGCCCTCAACCGAGTTGAAGTAAACGCCCTTTCCATTCGGGAGGAACTTCGGCGAGTCGATGCCCTTCGGCAGTCGGGCAACGGTCACCTTTCGGCTTCCATCGACCGTCGCGAGGACGACGTTGACGCCTCGGTCGGTCGGAAGCGGGATCGCCAGCCACTTGCTGTCGGGCGACCAGCTCCAGCTCGCGACCTGCGACTGAAGATCGTCCAGGAAGTTGCCTTCGATGATCGTCTTCGCACCCGTGCCGT
This sequence comes from Armatimonadota bacterium, assembly GCA_018268355.1. Classification (GTDB taxonomy): domain Bacteria; phylum Armatimonadota; class Fimbriimonadia; order Fimbriimonadales; family Fimbriimonadaceae; genus JAFDWR01. Next base: position 359,916 of record JAFDWR010000003.1, read on the forward strand.
TCGCGGAGGCGACCACGATCGCCGAACCACCGACGAGGTAGGCCACCTGCTTGCCGTCAGGCGAAACCGTCGGGTTACCGACGTCTTGAGTTGGGTTCGATGCCCAAACCTTGCTCGTTCCGTCCGTTGACCACGTCCAGAGCTCGCGCTTGCCGTTCTCGCCTGCCCGCTCATAAAGAAGGGTTTTGGCATCGACCCACACCGGCGAGATGTCCATGCCGGGGTTATCGGTGATCTTCTTGGTCGTGCCTCCGCGCTCGGGAAGGACATAGAGGTCACCGCGAACGGCAACCACCATGCGCTTTCCGTCCGGCGAAGCCGCATAGTCGTCAACCCCCGTCGTGAGGGTGAGGTCAAAGACCGGGTTCAGCCTCTGGTCGGCGGCGACATCAACGTCCATCTTTCGAGAGGCGCCCGAGGCGACGTCGAGGATGTAGATTTCAGATTCGTACTCGAACGTGGCGGTCTTGCCGTCCGCGCTAACGTTCAGGTTACGGGCGGTGCCACCGGTGAGCTGGGTCAGCTGCTTTGCCCCGCTCCCATTGAGGTTCATCTTCCAGATGTTCGGTGAGCCGTTTCGGTTGGAAACATAGACCACCGTGCCTCCGACGCCAAACTGGGGCGACATCTCGGTCCATTCCGAGTTGGTGATGTTCTTGTGGTTGGTGAGGGGCACCGTGTTATCGGCGATCCAGATGTCGGGAAGCGCCGCGCTTTGCATGCCGGCCTTCTGCCACGACCGCGTTCCGTAGGAGCCTCGGCAATAGAGCACCTTGGTGCCGTCGGGCGAAACTACCGCCTGGAACTCGCGCTCAAACGGGTGGTCGGTGAGGCGGACGACGTCGCCACCGTCGATCTTGAGTCGGAAGAGATCCTGTCGGCTAAAGTCGCTCGTGTGACCATAGATGTACTTTCCGTCGGGCGAGATACCGGTCGCGATCTCGCTGCCACCGTCGTACGAGAGTCGACGCATGTTAGTGCCGTCGGCATCCATGATCATGAGGTCGCCGCTGCCATAGCGAGCCGTGGTGAAGACGATCTTGCCGTCCGGAGTCCACTTGGGATCAAAGTCGAGCGAGGGGTGGATGGTCAGTCGCGTGGCGCGACCGCCGTCTCGGCCCACCGTCCAGATGTCGCCTTGCCACGAAAAGGCAACTTGCTTGCCATCGGGTGAAGGGGCGGGCGAGTTGATCCGTTTGATCGGATCGGCCAAGCTTGTCGCCGACAAAACGGCGACGCCGGCGAGGATGGAAACTCTGGAAAAGAAATTCATGGCTCTACCGGGGGATTTACCCCAGGTAGAGCCGAAATTGCCTAGAGTTTCAGGTCAACGATGCCGCTGACGCCAACGCCATCGACGGCGCGGATTCCCTTGCTACCATCGTTGTCGATCGGCACCATCGCGCGGATCTTGACCTCGCGTCCGAGGATGTCCTGGTCGAGCTGGGCGACGGCTTCCACCTTGTCGACCTGAGCCTTCGAGCCCATGACCTGCGCGGCGCCAATGCCCTTGCGCGAGTCGATGCCGATGCTGATGATCGGGACGACCTTGGTGAAGGCGCGATCCGTGTCCTTGTGCTTGGTCAGGCCATTAAAGGCTCGGTTGATCTGAGGTCCGAACTGCTTGACGGCAGCACCAACGCCGACGACCTTGATGATCTGGCCGATCTGGGTCACGCCCACGGCGGTGACGGCGAGCAACGAGGCGGCAATAATCCACTTTCTAGTTTTCATGAGGGTCCTTCTCCACTTTTACTATACGTCGGAGGCGCAGAAAGAGAACGGCCCCTTCACCACG
>JAFDWR010000004.1:0-268 GCA_018268355.1 Armatimonadota bacterium
CTGTTTGCTACCCACGCTTTCGCGCCTCAGCGTCAGATAATGCCCAGTTTGCTGCCTTCGCCATTGGTGTTCCTCCCGATATCTATGCATTTCACCGCTCCACCGGGAATTCCACAAACCTCTGCATTCCTCAAGTCTGCCAGTATGAGAAGCAGTTTCCGGGTTGAGCCCTGGAGATTTCACCACTCACTTAACAGACCGCCTACGCGCTCTTTACGCCCAGTAAATCCGGACAACGCTTGCCCCCTACGTCTTACCGCGGCTGCTG
>JAFDWR010000004.1:403-613369 GCA_018268355.1 Armatimonadota bacterium
GCGGATCATCCTCTCAGACCCGCTACCCGTCGTCGGCTTGGTGAGCCGTTACCTCACCAACTACCTGATAGGCCATAAGCCGCTCCCAAAGCGAAAAACCATTTGATGGAAAGAAGATGCCATCTCTCCGTCATATCCGGTATTGCCCAGAGTTTCCTCTGTATATCCCAGTCTTTGGGGCACGTTGCTTATGTATTACTCCGCCGTTCGCCACTAGACCCGAAGGTCTCGTTCGACTTGCATGTTTTAGGCACGCCGCCAGCGTTCGTCCTGAGCCATGATCAAACTCTCCGAAGAAAGTGTTGATCCCAATTTCCTCTTTCGAGGCTGGTTGTCTCTTTCTGACGGTGACTGTTCTTTTGAACTGCCAAACTCCACCGAGACGAACTCGCAGGAGCTGGCTCACCGATTGATTTTTTGTTTTAAAAAATCACTTGCTGAACGATTGTTCCTCTATGAAACTTTCAAGGTTCTTTCCGTTCTCTTTCGAGCGCGGCGAGGAATATTGTAGGCTCACCCACCCTCAGATGTCAAGGGCAAGGGCGAAAATTCTGGAGAAAATCGCGGCTTTGACCCGAATCCGCCCGTCTTGAACCTATTGCGCGGCCCTTTTCCGCGCCACTTCTCCAGCTTGCCACGTCCTTTCCACCGTCGTGCGCTGGATCTTCACCCTTGCCGTCCTGGTCAACTCGGCCCTCCTGTTCCTCGTGCAACCGATGGTGGGCAAGATGATCCTCCCCCGGTTTGGCGGCGTTCCCAGCGTTTGGAACACGACCATGCTCTTCTTCCAGGCCGCCCTTCTCGGTGGTTATGCCTATGCCCACTTCTCGGTCAAGTGGCTGGGCCCCAAGCGGCAGTCCATCCTCCACCTCGCGCTTCTATCCCTCGGGTTCCTCCTGCTTCCCATCACCCTCCCCGCCGGCGTCGGCGCCGAAGGCGCGAACAATCCAGCCTTCCAAGTTCTCGCGACGCTCCTCGTGATGGTCGGTCTTCCGTTTCTCCTGGTCTCTGCGGGCGCACCCCTTCTCCAGCGGTGGTTCGCCCAAACCGACGATCCCCTCGCCGAGAGTCCCTACTTCCTTTATGCGGCGAGCAACTTCGGCAGCCTCGCCTCTCTCCTCGCCTATCCGTTCCTTATGGAGCCCAGTCTCACCGTCCAAGGCCAAACCTCGGCGTGGCGGCTCATTTTCGTTGCGCTGATCGTCCTCCTGGCAGTGTGCGCGGGGTTCACCTGGAAGCGAGGACGCGACGTCATGCCCGGACTCGAACTCGCTGCTGCCCAACCTTTGACCTGGGCCGATCGCGGCAAGTGGATCCTGCTCAGCGCGGTGCCCGTTTCCCTGCTGCTCGGCTGCACCACGTTTGTCACCACCAGCGTCGCGCCGATTCCTCTGCTCTGGGTGATCCCGCTCTGCCTCTATCTGGTGTCGTTTATCCTTGCCTTCGCCCGAAAGCCGATCCTGAAGTCGAGCACCGTCGCCTGGTTCGCGATTCCGCTCGCCGGAGCGGCAATGGTGACCGTCAACCTCCTCACCATCCAGTTCTTCGAATACCAGCTCATCGCCAACTTCGGAGCGCTCCTCGCGGTGGCCTGGATGTGCCACGCCGTTCTCGTTGAAAACAAACCCCACCCCACTCACCTCACCGAGTTCTATCTCTGGCTCAGCTTTGGGGGCGTGGTGGGCGGCGCGTTCAACTCGCTCCTGAGCCCGGTGATCTTCACCAATCTGTACGAGTATCCGATCGCACTCGCCGTCGCCATCGCGATCGCCCCGCGCGTCGTCCGCAACTCAAAGGTCTGGGTCAGCGTTGGGCTCGGTCTCGCCTTTGCCGCCATGAGCTACGGACTCCTTCGGATGAACTTCGCCGGTGGCGAAGCGCGCTGGGGCTACTTCTGGCCGCCCACCCTCATCGTCGTGGGCATCCCGATGGTCCTTGCGCTCATCTTCATTCGCCGCCCCCTCGGCATCGCGATCAGCTTCCTTCTTTGCTGGGCGGTGGGCTGGTTCGGCCACATCTCTTATGGCGGCAACCCCGACATCGCTGAGTTCCGCAGCTACTTCGGCACCCACAGCGTGAACCTCATTCAATACGGCGGCCACCGCTACCACGCGATGCGCCACGGCAACACCCTCCACGGGATGCAGGACCTCGACCAGCCACGCCGAACGGTCACCTACTACATGGAGACGAGCGGGATCGGACTCGTCATGAAGGCGACCCAGGGCACGCCGGCGGGTCGTGAGCTCTGCGTCCTCGGCCTTGGCACCGGCATGATGGCGACCTTCAGCACGAAGGATCGCAACATCACCTTCTATGAGATCGACCCCGAGGTCGTCACGATGGCGAAGGACACCCGGCTCTTCACCTATCTGAAGGATGCCCCGGGCAAGGTCGACCTAGTCATGGGCGATGCCCGGTTGGAAATGCAGCGCGCGCCCAATGGCAAGTACGGCGTGATGATGTTCGACGCCTTCACGTCCGACGCGATTCCGGTTCACCTGGTGACGAAGGAGGCGATTCGGATCTATCTCCAGAAGCTCGCGCCGAACGGGATCATGGTCTTCCACATCAGCAATCGCTACGTTGAGCTCGAGCCCGTGCTCGCGGCGGCGGCGGAAGACCTGGGGCTGAAGGCGAGGATTCGACACGATCTCGTGAAGTCGAGCGACACCTTCACCCAGCCCGGAAAGAACTCGAGCGACTTCGTCATCATGGCTCGATCGGACGACGACCTCAAGGCGATTGACGCTCAGGGGCTTTGGGAGCGACCGAACCGCCAGCCTGGAATTCAGGCTTGGACGGACGATCGCTCCGACATTCTCTCGGTCTTCCGCTTCTCGCGGGTGACCGGAATGGGACGTGGCTCAGGTCGTTAAACCAGAACCAGGTTAGCCAAGGATCTTGGCGGTATCGACGAGCCTTTGGAACGTCTTGGCGAGCTCGGACTCCTTCTTCGGGTCCTTGATCTTCACCGAGAGCGCGAGGATGCGGTTCGACGGCGAGCGAAGGATGACGTAGCGAGCATCTTCAAACCCGTTCGAGTTCTTCATCGCAAAGGTCATCGCCTCATAGCCTTGCTTGCTCTTGACGATCTTGTAGGCGGTCGGGGTGCCCTTGTTCTCGCGTCGGATGAAGTAGAGCGAGATCTCATAGAGTCGCTCCCAGTCGAAGTCTTGCGAAGGAGGCGCGGTCATCGTCGTCATGACCGGGCTGCCATCGGGCGAGAAGAGTTCGCGCTGGCCGAATGACGACTCGCGGCCGACCTTCCAGTCCTTGGGCACTTCGATCACGAAGTCCTTGGTTGAAACACGCACAAAGCCGTCCTTGAGGTCCTTGACCTCCTGGCCGAAGGCGGCGGAGAAGATTCCGGTCAACGCGAAAAGGGAAATGAGCCACTTCATACTCTGTGCTACGTGGACGCGACCGCCCATTGCGGCATCGGCTACGATAGGCCATGGACCCCGAACTCTTTGAAGCAGCCAAGGCGGTGCGCGACCAAGCCTATGCCCCGTTCAGCGGCTACAAGGTTGGCGCGGCGCTGCGGAGCACCTCGGGTCGAATTTTTGTGGGCTGTAACGTCGAGAACCTCTCCTATGGACTGACGGTCTGCGCCGAGCGAAACGCGATCGGCGCGATGGTCGCAGCGGGGGATCGCGAATTCACTGAAATCGTCGTCGTCACCGACGACATCGGCTCGCCTTGTGGGATGTGCCGCCAGGTTCTCGCCGAGTTCTCGCCGGGGCTGAAGGCGACCGTGAATCTCGCCAGTGACGAGGGTGAACACACGTCGATACCTCTCGCCAATCTCTTGCCCTACCCCTTCAAATCCGACAAAGTTCATCGTTCGAAGTAAGAGGAATTGGCGTACAATCGCGTCTTACGACTATGCGAATTTCGGCAGTTCTTGGCATCTTTGCCTTCGCCGCACTGGTGATTATCGGTTGCGGTGGTGGAGGCAGTTCAAGCACGGGGACCCCTGGTGGTGATGGTGGAGACCCTATCGTCTCGGCGATCAATATCGAGGCCATCCACGTTCCCACCGGCAAGCCGATTGACCCGCTCCAGCTTCAGGCGGGCGACTCGATCCGCTTCGAAGCCGCTGGCTACACGGCTTCCGGCTCACGCCGCGTGGTGAGCGCCACCGGTTGGGCAACCACCGACGTCGGCAACTCGGCGGGCACGCTTTCGGGCTCGGGCAACTATTCCGCCTCAAGCGCGAACGCGACCACCTTCACCGTGTCTGCCACCGAGTCATTTGGTAGCAGCGTCGTCACCCGCCAATACAAGGTCCTTGCTCCTTCTGCGCGCATCCTCGGCAAGGTTGTCGACACCAACAACAACCCCGCATCGGGCATCACGGTCGTCTTCTTCGACTCCTCGCTCAGCGAGGTCGGCCGCGGCACCACGCTCGGCAAGGGTGCGTTCACGGCTCGATTGAGCGGTTCGCCCACCCAGATGCACATTCTGAGCAGCTCGGTGAACACGGTTCTCTACTTCCAGAATTACTTCTTCCTGGGTCAGAGCTATTCGACGCTGATCGGAACCTGCACCGCACCGGCACCGACTGTCTCGGGTTCGAGCACGGTAGCGCTGAACTCAGATCTTGCCCTCAGTGCCCAGCGCGACTCGTCGGGTAATCCCAACCCGCCTCCTTCGCCGCCCACCGGCTGCACTAGCGCGCCGTAGTCCTTTAGAGAGGCTGATCCAAAAGATCAGCCTCTCTTGTTTTAGGCCTTCGCGGCCTTGCGGTTTTCCGGACGCATGGAATCGTACAGCTCGATGAACTTCGGGAGGTCGATTCGTTCCAGCAGCGCGCCAAGGACGTCCAGCGGCATCTGGTCGAGCTTCTTGAAGCGGATGCACGCCTTGCCCATGTCGAGCTTGATGCCTCGTTTGGCAAGCTCGTCGCTAAGCCAGGTGCTGTCTTGACCATCCACATACATGCAGAACATGTGGAGCGAGAAGCCACCCTTGTTGGCAGCGAGACTGATCGCCGAGAGCCGGGTGTTCTTCGAGCAGTGATAACCCTTGGGATAGACCGAGAACGGCACCACATAGTTGATCATCCCGCCCGAGGCGGAAACCTCAAGCTGCCTGGGCATGTGGGCCACGATGGTGGCATGAAGGGCCCGCAGGTCCTCCAGTCGCTCTGGGAACTTGGCCTCAAAGACATCGGCGACGATATCGCTCATGCCCCAATTTAGCCCATATTCATGACCATGATTCGCATCTATTCCGGACCGCCAGGTGCAGGCAAGTCGACCCTGGCTCGGCAGTGGGCGGCCTCAAGGCCGCGTGGCCTCTGCATCCCGGTGGATGACCTCCGGCTGTGGGTCGTCGGTGGGATCGCCGATACCCTGCCCGAATGGACCGACGAGACGACGCGCCAGTTTGCCCTTGCGGAAGACGCTGCCGCCCTTGTCGCCAAAAACTATGCGGCGGCGGGGTTTGATGTCGCGATTGACCATTGCCGAATGCCCGAAAACATCGACGCGATGGTCGAGCGAGCGTTTGCGGGGGTCACCGTGGAGAAGATCGCGGTCCTTCCGCCTCTCGACGTGGTCCTTCAGCGCAACCGCGAGCGGACAAACAAGGACTTCGACCCGCTGCTCCTGGAACCCATCATCAAGGTCGTCCACGCCGCCTATGCGGCGGCAGACCTGAGCTCCTGGACCCTGGAACCGAACCCTTAGTTCGGCTGGATCCACTCCGAGCGATCCGGGGCTGCGAGCTTGTAGGTCACCGGTGCTCGGTCGTCGAGGATCATGTTGGTGAGGTGGGGCATGATCAGCTCGATTCGGTCGATGGTGTCGGTCGTCTCGAGCAGGCGCTGCCGCTCCAGGTTTGGAATCTGGAGGAAGCTAGCGACGAGGAAGCTAAGCAGCTGCGGATCGTCGTTGAAAGTGACCTTGATGTTGAAGTCTTGCTGACTGAAACGCGCCTTGATGAAGCTCTCAAACTCGGACCGGAAGGTCTGAACGAGGCCAAAGTTCTCAGGAGTTTCCTCGATCTCCATCTCGACGACCGGTTCCACCCGGCCCACGGAGTAAGGTTGGCCGTCAACGAACTCGCGGATGCGGAACCGCCGCTCGCCGCGCAGCCGCAGGTCGATCCGGCCTTGTTCGAGTTGATGCACGGTCTCGATTCGGACCGCTGTTCCGACGAGATAGGGGTCCGCAGGACCGCCCACCTCTTCGCCCTCGCGGATCAGCACAATTCCAAAGGGGCTGTCGTACTCAAGACAGTAGCGGACGAGATCCAGGTAACGGGGCTCGAAGACGTGAAGATGGATGGTGGAATACGGGAACAGCACCGCATTCACTGGAAAAAGCGGCATTTCCTCGAGCTCACGACCCATCGTCTTCTCAGTATATCGTGCGGACCCCTTCAGCGAACGGGGGTGAATTGCCGATCTAAAGTCAATCTCGGCACGATTTGCGGTTAAGGTCGTGCCGAAAAAGCCTCCGGGAGGGTAATGTCTCGTTTTGTTGCAGGTAAGGATCGTTGGGAATGGATGAGCAACTGAACAATGGGTCGCAAGACCGGATCCGCGAGCTAGAATCGCTCGTTGAATCGCTCAACAGCAAGCTGGCTGAGCGCGAGGCGCGCATTAACGAGCTTGAGCGTCAAGGATCTGAGAACGCTCCTCGGCCCGCTGGCTCCAACGAGATCACGGCACCCGAAGCACCGATCAACGAGGCCGACGTCACGCTTCGCCGATTGGTCCAGCGCATCGCGATGATCCTCCAGGCCGAAAAGATCGCGATCATGTTCTTCGATCGTGAGATCGGCGAGCTCATCGGCATTCCGCCCGCCTATGGCATCGACGAGGCTCACCTCAAGCTGTTCCGAATCCGCGCCACCCACGGCATCTCGGGCAAGGTCTTCCGCGATGGAGAACCCGCCATCTTCCACGACGCCCAGACCGACCCGCGAACTCAAGAAGACCCTTTTGGTCTCCTCCACGTACAGAACGGCGTGACCGTCCCGCTGCTCATCGAAAAGCGCGACGAAGAAAACCGTGTCATCGAGCGCAATACCATTGGTGTCCTCCACGCGTTCAACAAGCGGCACGGCGAAGACTTTAACGAAGAAGACGAGCGACTGCTCGAGCGCATGGCCCGCAACGTCGGTTCCATCATCGCGAACCTCCAGCTTTACCGCGAGGTCGTCGAAGAGCGCGAAGAGCTCCTCCAGACCTTCGAAGCCCTGACCGCCGGTCTCCTGCTCATGTCGCCCGATGGTCGGCTGAGCCAGATCAACGCCACCGCCCGCGCGATCTTCGACATCGGTCCTGAGGCCGTCGGCAGCGTCATCCGCGAAGTCATCCCCCACGAGGAGATGCACAAGGTCCTCGAAGCCGCCCGCAAGGGTGCGGAAGGCGCGAAGGCCGACCTGCACGTCACCCTCCACGGAAACGACCGCGTGTACGAAGTTCAGGCCGCGAACGTGTACGGTGAAGACAACAAGGACGTCGGCGTCGTCGCGATCCTCATCGACATCACGGACATGAAGAACATCGACAAGATGAAGTCGAGCTTCGTGGCTATGGCGTCGCACGAGCTGCGCACCCCGCTCACCGCGATCAAGGGCTTCTCGAGCACCTTGCTTGAGGGCATTGACGAAGAGCTTTACGGCCCCGACGACCAGAAGGAATTCCTCGGCATCGTCGTCTCCGAGTGCGATCGTCTTCGACGCCTCATCGACGACCTTCTCAACACGTCGCGCATCGAGTCAGGCGAGTCGCTCAAGCCGAACTACACCCGGTTTGAGCTCCTGCCGCTCCTTGAGAAGTCGGTCGCCGTTCAGCAGCAGGCGAGCAACAAGCACACCGTGGTCCTCAACGTCCACAACAAGCTTCCCGAAACCATCGTTGGCGACCAGGACAAGTTCGACCAGATCCTGACGAACCTCCTCAACAACGCGATCAAGTATTCGCCGAATGGTGGCCAGGTCACCGTCCACGCCAAGAACGAGGGCGACACCATCCTCGTCGGCGTGCAGGACCAAGGCCTCGGCATCCCCAAGGACCACCTCACCAAGGTCTTCGAGCGGTTCCACCGCGTCGACAACGAGGACAATCGAAAGATCTACGGTACGGGTCTCGGCCTCTTCCTTGTCAAGCACCTGGTCAACCAGGTCCACCTTGGCGAGATCTGGGCAGAATCCGAAGTCGGCGTGGGTTCGACGTTCTGGTTCCGAATGCCGAGCGACCTCGACATCGAAAAGGCGAAAGCCGCCAACGACTAATTCGTCATCTTGACGAAGTTCTCAACGATTCTCAGCCCCGATTCGGTCAACACCGATTCGGGGTGGAATTGAACTCCTTCGATCGGCAACGAAACGTGCCGTAGCCCCATGATCTCGTGGTCATCGGTCGACCGTGCGGTCACGATGAAGTCCTTCGGGGGCGCATTCGAGTCCACGACCAGTGAGTGATAGCGGATCGCGCTGAACGGGTTGGGCATCCCTTCAAAGAGGCCCTTGCCATCATGCTCGACTGGGCTCGCCTTACCGTGCATCACGTTTCTTGCTCGAAGCACCTCGGCACCGCCCACCATGCCAAGCGCCTGGTGGCCCAGGCAAACGCCAAAGAGCGGGATCGGCTTGGCCCGATAATCGTCTGATCGGAGTGCCCAAGCGGTGAGATCGACACAGACGCCACTTTCCTTTGGGGTGCAAGGACCGGGCGACATCATGATCCCCTGCGGGTTCAGCGCGAGCATCTCGTCGAGCGTGATCTTGTCGTTTCGGAAAACCTGCACCTCGGCCCCACACATCCCCAGGTACTGGACCAGGTTATAGGTGAACGAGTCGTAATTGTCGATGACGAGGATCACGGCTTGCCCAGTTTACTGTCGAGCGCCTTTTTCGTCGCTTGATGCCGGAACGCCCAAAGCGCGTCGAGGTCCTTCGAAACGAAGAGCTTGTTCACTAAGCCCGCGAAGGGTCCTCCCGGCGGGATGTAGGTCACGGTGTCGCGAATCAGCGTTCCGCCATTCGGAAGCGCGATGAACTCGTGGTGGTGTCGCCATGCCTTGAACGGCGACTGCTCGGCGGTATCGACAAAGCCGTGGGGCGGTCGAACGTCGCTGATCCTTGCCTTCCACTTTTGCGGGATGATCCCGAAGAGCTTGAATCCCATGACGTGGAGAGCGCCGTCACGGACCTCAAGATCGTCGGTGAGCGGGGTGAGCTTTCGACCCGGCGGCGTGAGTGCCTCCAGGGCCTCGGCCGAGGAGTGGAACGCCCAAACCTCTTCTTGGCTTGCAGCGACTTCGAGCTCCCAGACCCGTTCCATCAACCAAGGTCTACGAGGGGGGACTTTGCCTCGTTGGCCCAGCCTCTTCAGTTTCGAACTTACAAGAAGACTCTGAGGTTTTTGAATTGCGTCCCCGACAACTTTAACAGGGCACGACTGCCCTACGGAGACGACGCACGATGTATGAAGCCTATTGGGGTTTGACCGAACCACCTTTCAGCCTGACTCCCGACCCTCGGTTCCTTTACATGAGCCGCGGCCACGAGGATGCGCTGATGATGCTCCACTATGCCATCACCCGAAACAAGGGTGCGGCCATGCTCTTTGGTCCGATTGGTCTGGGTAAGACCACGGTCAGCCGAAAGCTCTTGGAGTTGCTCGACCCGGTGAAGACCAAGGTGGTCCTCATCGTGAACCCGATTTTGACCCCGGTTCAGATCCTGCAGGAGGTCCTCGGCCAGCTTGAGGTCCCCGTGAACAGCAAGAACCGGCAGGTGCTGGTCCAAGAGCTTCACAACACGCTGATCACGTATTACGAACGCGGCCAACGTGTGGTCCTGATCGTCGACGAGGCCCACCTCATCCGGTCGGCGAACACCCTCGAAGAGCTCCGTCTTCTTTTGAACTGCCAGATGAACGACCAGTTCCTCATCTCGCTGCTCCTCCTCGGTCAGCCGGAACTGCGACAGAAGATCGCGAAGGTTCCTGCCCTTGAGCAGCGCATGGCCGTTCGACAGGTCATCAAACCCCTCGATGCGATCGAAACCGGCGAGATGATTCTCCACCGACTCCGTGTGGCCGGCTATTCGGGTGAATCAAGCCCGTTCAGCCCCGACGCCATCTTTGAACTCCACAAGTATGCGCAGGGTGCGCCGCGACTCATCAGCCAGCTCGCCGACAACGCCCTCATGCTTGCCTTTGCACAAAAGGTCCAAGTGATCGACGGCTTTATGATGCACAGCATCATCGCCGACTACTCGGGCAAGGAGGCCGCATAACGATGAACCTCGCTGACGCTATTCGACAAGCCGCTTCGCAGTCTGGCGCGCCCGTGATTCCCACGACCGCCGCTGTGCCGAGCACCGCTCCCGCTGCGACCCCGGCCTGGGAAGAGCCCACTCCGATCGCGACGCCGACGGTTTCGACCAGCCCGGCCCCCGAGGCTCCTTCGCACCAAGTGCAAGGCAACGTGGTCCGACTTGAACTTTTCCTTTCTGCTGAGCAGATGGCCACCCTCTTTAAGAGCGTCGTCAGCAGCCAGCACTCGGTCATGACGCTCCGAGAAGCGGCGAGCTACCTTCGCGTGGCCGCCACCAGCCTCGAGCAGCTTGCGAGCGAGGGCAGCGTGCCCGCGTTCCAGGTTGACGGTCGATGGCGATTCTCGAAGTCGGCCCTCGATGACTGGCTCGCCGTCCAGAACCAACAGAAGAAGGAGGCATCGTAATGGGACTTTTTCCAAAGCGAACCTATGTCGGCATCGACATCGGTCACCACACGATCAAGGCACTGCAGCTTGAGAAATCGGGCGATGTGTTCAAGGTTGTGAACTATGCTTGCACACCGACTCCTGCTGAGTCGGTGCGCGACGGTGTCATCAGCGCCCCCGACCTCATCGGTGATGCGATCAAGGACCTTCTGAAGCAAGGTCACTTCCACGCGTCGAGCGCTCACATCGCCGTGACCGGCGCGAGCGTCTTCGTTCGACCGGTGAAGCTTCCGAAGATGCCCGAGATTGCCCTTCGACGATCGATCAAGTACGAAGCCAGCCGCTACGTGCCGGGAACGCCGGAAGAGTCCTACATTGACTTCGAAATCTTAGGCGAAACCGAAGATGGTCAGATGGAAGTGCTCATCGTCGCGGCTCCGCGAGAGATCGTTGAGTCTCGACTGGCTGCCTTTGCCGTCGCCGACCTCGAAGTTGAGTCGGTGGAGGTTGAAGCCTTTGCTACCTACCGCGCTTTGATCGAATCGGATACGAATCGGCCGTGGAACTTGTCCACATTCGCACTCGTGGACGTGGGATCGATCACGACGAACCTCAGCATCATCGCCAAGGGCCAGTTTGCGATGACTCGCGCCATCCCGCATGGCGGTCAGATGTGGACCGACGCCCTGAAGAGCTACTTCAAGCTGAACGAGGACGATGCCGAGGCCGGTAAGGCCCAGCTTGACCTCGCCGAGCTCCTCGATGAAGCGCGTCCTCGCGAGAATCCGCCACTCCGCGTCTTGCAGCCGCACCTCGATGAGCTGGTTCGCGAAATCCGACGTAGCTTGAACTACTACCAGTCGCAGTTGGCCGAAGGTCAGACCGGCTCGCCCGTCGAGTCGATCATCCTCACCGGCGGCGCGACCAAGCTCAAGGGCTTTGAGCGCTATGTCGAACACAAGCTCGGCATCAAGTGCGAGAAGATCGGCCTTTTCTCGAGCACGCGATTTTTGCACTCCGGTGATCCCGAGGCCGATGGCCTTGAGCTCTCGGTTGCAAGTGGATTGGCAATGAGGGCCTTTAGTAAAGCCGCTTAGGAGATTACGATGCCACTGATTAACCTCATTCAAGAACAAAGGCAGATTGTCCGGCGCGAAGAGCAACGGGCACGAAGCTTTGCCATGATGTTTGGCGCATCTCTCGTTGGCTCGTTCCTCCTCTTCGGCTTCTTCTTCCTGGAGACCGAGAGCCTGAAGGGCGAACAGTCGAAGCTCCAAGCTGAGCTTCAGCGACTGAAGCCGGTCATGGAACAGATCGACGACAACAACAAGGCACTCGCCGACATGCAACCTCGCGTCAAGACGCTTGAGGATGCCCAGGCGATGACCGGTCGTTGGGGTCGCATCCTGCAGCACGTTGCGGTCCAGACGCCGACTCCGGTTTGGCTGACCACGGTTCGCGCCATCGGCGCCGATCCGTTCAAGCCGATCAGCGTGAGCTTTGCTGGAATGTCGGCGACGAACGCACCGATTGGTGAGTTCATGCAGCGACTTCAGAACAGCGATGACCTTGAGGCCGTGAGCCTGAAGTACACGCAGGAGAAGCTTGCCGCCAACCTTCACGGACTGGAGTTCGAGATCTCAGCCGAGATCACGGGCACCGCCGAGGAGAAGCCCAAGACCCAGGAGGAACCCGCAAAGTGAAGCGATCACCCAGTCCAAAGACCTTTGTCTTGTTGACCCTCGGCGCGATGGCACTAGGTGGCTTTGCCTCCTACTACCAACTCGGCGTCAAGGGTGAACAGGAGTCCGCCGTCAGCAAGCTGAAGGCGCAGGTGAAGCCGAAGGAAGAGGTTGAGAAGGAACTCACGAAGTCCACCGAACAGGTGACTGTGGTTTCCACTCAGCTCAAGCACCTTGAGGCGAACATTCCCGAATTTGCCTACATCCCGACGCTGCTCCAAGAGCTGGAGCGCACGGGCAAGGAGCAGGGCATCGAAATCCTTGGCGTCCGACCGATGCCGAAGGCTTCGGGACCTGCGACCAAGACCGAAGACGGCGCGGTTAAGAGGAAGAAGGCTTATGAAGAGCAGGACATCGAGATCAAGGCTCGCGGCACCTATGGCGACGCGATGCGACTCATGCAGGCTCTCAACACCTTCCCGAAGATCATCGCGGTTCGAACCGTCACGATGATCCCGAAGGCCGCGCAGAACGGCGAGCCCAAGAATCGACTCGACATTACGATCGAAGTCCGAGCCTATGTCTTCCCGCCGAACGCGACGAAGACGGCTGGTGTGGAGGGCCAATCGAACAATGGGTGACAAGAAGAAAATCATCATCATGGGCGCCTTGGGCGTCGCGATCCTGGGCGTGGGTGCCTTCCAGCTGATGGGTGGAAGCCCGCCTCCCGCTCCGGCCGCCGAAGCCAAAAAGGGCCTCGATAAGCCCGACTTTGAGCAAGGCAAGGATGGCGAAAAGAAGGATCTGAAGAATCCGCAATATGCGAACTTACTTCCTCAGCGCGATCCGTTTGCCCAGCCCAACATCCCCGAATTGGCAGCTCCTGCACAGCCGCCGGTCCCGACTACGCCGACCCCGGCCACAACCCAGGGTGGAAGCAAGAGCTCGGGTCGGAAGATTCGCGTGCCCAGCACCTATGGCGGCGATGGCGAACCACAGATTCGCCCGCTCCCGCTTGGTGGTGAGATTGGCAAGGGCGGCGTTCCGCCCGTTGGCGGCGGCGCAATGGCCGGTCCGGGACTGAAGGTCGAGCCGACCTACACCGTCACCGGCGTCATCGTCGGCAAGAAGCCCGCCGCTGTCTTCGTGGATAGCCAGGGCAACCAGCGCTTGATTCAAGAAGGCCAAATGATCGACGACGACGCAAAGGTCGTCGGGATCGAAAAGGGCAAAGTCCGTATTCGCCGCAAGGACGGCAAAGAACACTCGATTGAACTGACCGGAGGGTCACCTAATGGCAAATAACCTTACACGTCAATGGATGGGCCTTGGTGCCCTCATCTTGTCCTCTGTCGCTTGGGCAGGCGGTCGAATCGACGAAGTCGAAGCTCGTCCGACCGAAACCGGCGTGATCGTTGAAGTCGTTGGGCGAAACCTCTCCCAACCGAAGGTGATCAAGTCGGCCACATCGACCACGTTTACGTTCGAAGCGTCACTTTCGGGCAAGTCGCGAAAGACGACCGTCGGTGCCAATGGCGTCGGCGAAGTTCGAACCACGGTGGTTTCGACCAAGCCGGCTCGAGTTCGCGTCGTCGTCTCGACGACCGACCAGAACCCGACGATCACGAAGTCCGAGTTCGGCTTTACGATCTCTTATGGTGCCAAGGCCGCTCCGAAGCCTTCGAGCTTCCCGACCGCGGTGCCGCCGATCGATCCTCAGCCGAAGATGATCAGCGCGCTGACGACCAATCCGCTCACCACGGCGATCGTTGCAGAGCCCAAGGTCTCGCTCGACTTCGTCGGAACGGATGTCGTTCTCATCCTGAAGAGCCTCGCGCTCCAATCGGGTGTGAACATCGTCACCTCGCCGGAAGTTACGGGCAAGATCTCGATCTCGCTGAACACGGTCACCCTTCCGGATGCGATGGACTTCGTCACCACGATGGCGGGTCTTCGCTACACGAAGGTGAATGGCACCTATGTCGTCGCCACTCCGGCCAAGTTCGCTGACATGCTTTCGCAGATCAACGGACGACAGGACCTCGCGACGGAGACTCGGGTCATCCCGATCCACAGCCACCAGGGCCTCCAGGTCAAGGCGGCCGTTCTCAAGGCGGTTCCCGTCGTGACTGCGCTCGGTAAGTACGACCTGCTTCTTTCGAGCGAAGAGATCTCGATCCAGCAGACGCAGACCCCGACCCCGCAAGCAGCTGGCGACCCCAAGCAGGGTGGCGCTCAGCAGCAGCCGGACACCACGGTTCAGACCAAGACGAACGACAAGGACACGGCCAACAAGGACAGCTACGTCGTCGTCATCGGCACGCCGAGCCGCATTGCAGAAGTCGAGCGAGCGATCCGAGCGATCGACACTCGCATCTGCGAAGCCACCGGCATCAAGGTTCCGGAGTCAAATGGTAGTATCACGCGCAGCTACGAACCGAAGGGAATCCTCGCCGAAGACCTTCTCGATACGCTCCGCAACGCAAAGGGCATCGACCTCAGCGCGGTGAAGATCGTCGCAACGCCGCGAACGAGCTCGAGCCGACAGGCGATCGTCGTCAACGGCCGATCGAGCGACGTGGATAGCGTTCTCGACCTCCTCGCCGGAATGGACAGCCTGAACGATGGCGGTCCCGTTGCCTACGAGGTCATCGACCTTCGCTTCATCCGACCGAATCACGCGCTGATCCAGCTCCAAGATGCCGTTCCGGGCCTCAAGGTCAAGCTGCTTCCCGCGCCGATCAATCCGATGATGGGCATCAACGTCTCCGAAATCGCAGCCACGGGCCGCGGCCAGATGGGCGGCAATGGCCAGAATGGTGGTCAGCCCGGAGGTCAGCAGCAGGGTGGCGGCGGGCAAGGCGGCGGTGCTCAGGGCGGCGGCCAGGCTGGCGGTCAGGGAACGCAGGGCCCCAACGGTAACCCGATCCCGGTTCAAAACTCCGAGAACCTGATGGATGGCATGGCCAACATCAACAGCGGCAGCTTCGCGATGAAGCTCCTGGTTCGCGGTTCGAAGGACCAGATCGACAAGGCTCGTGAGTATCTGCGCCTCGTGGACATCGCTCCCCGACAGGTTGCGATTGAACTCCGAGTCATGGAGCTCAGCCGAGAAGAAGCGCTGAAGATCGGTCTCGATCTCACCGGCGCAACCAAGGGCACGCTTTCGACGATCCGACTCAACAACGGTCTCGGCACCGACTCGACCCTCGGCGGTTCGAGCGCGGCGCTGAAGTTCCCGGGTGGCGGAACGCTCGGTGCGCTCGGTCTTCTCGACCAGATCACGACTCGAAACAACCTGATCACCCGGCCGAACACGATCGCTCAGGACGGCGTTCTCACCAACATCTTTGTTGGCGACGAAGTCCGCTACGTCGAATCGATCAGCCAGAGCGCGAACAACGGTCTGCAGGTCGTCACGAACAAGGTTGATGTCGGCGTGGACTTCTGGGTCTGCCCGCGAGTCGGCTCGGACGGAACGATCACGCTCCAGATGAACCCGATGCTCAGCCTTCTCCAGGGATTCACCAGCGTCCCCGGCGGCGGTCAGCTCCCGCAGACCAGCAAGCGATCGGCCAACATGCAGTTCCACCTGCAGAGCGGCGAGACGATTGCCATCGGCGGCCTCATCCAAGAGCAGGATCGACGAAGCTACGGCGGAATTCCGATCCTCAAGGACCTCCCGCTCATCGGTCGACTCTTTGGTCGAACGACCAATTCGAAGACCAAGAGCGAAGTCGTCTTCTTCATCACGGCGCGAGAAATCACGCAGGATGATCGCGGACCTTCGGGCAACCCGATCAACAGTGAAAAGAAGAACGACAAGTGGCCCGGCGGTGGTCCCGACCACTATAAGAAAGACAAGAAGGGCGGCGGCGGCAAGTAAGTCGCTAGCCAAAAGAAATCGGGGCCAGATCATTCGATCTGGCCCCGATTTGCTTTACCAGACCGGGTTTTCGCCGTCTGAGATCAGGCTGATCTTGCGGCCGGTCGCGAGCTCATAGGCGGCAATGCCTCCGTGGAGCTTCGCATCGGGCGAATCCATCTCAAACGCGCGGTAGAGAATCCACTTTCCGTCCGGCGAGACGCTCGGCGAGAACCCGCGCATCTTCAGCCGGTTCATCTTTCGCGTGAGGACCTCGACAACCCAGATCTCTTCCGTCCCCGATCCCGTGAGTCGCTGCCGCGAAAGGGCGACGTGGGTGTTGTTCGGGAACCAACTCACGACGCGGGTGCCGAGCGTGTCCTTGCTGCCGCCCCAGTTCGAGCCGTCATAGCGGGCCATCGCGGCGATCCGGGTCACGCTCCAGGTGTAGCGCACGTTCGGCTTGATTGCCGGGTCAGCAGGGTCGAGAACGCTCGCCAGCCAGAGGTCGCCGTTTCGCGAGAAGGCGATGCGCTTGGAATCGCGCGACCAAACCCCAAACTCCTGGTTCGAGAACGTGAAGGTCGTGCTGTCGTCGCTCGGGGCAAAAAGGGTGAGGGGCTCAACCTTGCCCGAGGGGTCAACTTCGACGAGGGCGGAGCCGGTTCCGTCCACCGACTGGTAGACGGTGACGAGGAGGCTGCCATCCTTCCCGCGCCACGTCGCATAAGGGTTCATCGGCTCGGCGTTCGAGGTGTCCATGCCCAGCTGCTTGGGGCCTTCATAGACCTTTCGCGCGCCGGTGCCATCGCTCGCACAGACGTAGACCGAGCCGCCCCGAGAAAAGGCGATCTGTTTCCGGTCCGGCGACCAGCTTGCATTCTCTGCGTTGCTGACGAGCTTCTTGGGCTTCGACCCGTCACCGCGGGCCACAAAAACGTCCGACCCCTTGGAATAAAGGATCGACCAGTTCACGTTTGGCTTTGCCGGAGCGGCAAGCAAGGCGAGAGCGAGCGAAACGTGCAGCATGGTGTTCTAACTTAGTCCTTCGGCTTCCGGGCGACCGCGATCAGCGAACTGCCCCAGGGCAGATTCCAGCGGCACAGCCAAGATGCCTCGAGGTTCTGGATGCCGATCAGCGCGCGGTTCAACCACCCGGGTACCTGGATGAGCGACGCTCGCGGCGGCCCCTTCTTCCTCTTTTGGAAAAGACGAAACACGACGATGAAGGGGAACAACAAAAACACAGAATAGGAACAACGGACGACCTCGAACCCACTCTCCGCCAACTTCTTGCGCAAGTCGTTCCGGACGTAGCGCCGAAAGTGCATCAGCGCGACGTCGTGGGGACCCCACAGCCATTTGAACGCAGGGACGCTCAGCGTCACCGTTCCCCCCGGCTTGAGCACCCGAAAGGTCTCCGCAAAAGCGGCCATGTCGTCCTCGATGTGTTCGAAGACGTCGAGGCCGACGACGGCATCAAACTGGTTGTCGGCAAACGGAAGGGCAACGCCGTCACCCTGGACGAGCCTTGGCAGGCCCCTCTGGCCGCTGAACCCGAGCGCGATGTCGCTCATGTCCACTCCAACCGCCTTTCCACGCTTGCCGAGCTCGCCGAGAACGACGCCCGCCCCACAACCGAGGTCGAGCATGGTGGCATCCGTCCGACCGGCAAGGTGTTGATCCAGGAGCCTCAGCGCGAGTTCACGTCGACCGACGAACCACCAGTAGCGGTCCTCGTACTCGAACATTCGCCCGTACTCTTCGGCGTTCATGACTCCGGATTTTCCGACAGGCGAGCTTTTTTGGACTTCATGCGGAGTTTGACGAGGTCTCGGAGCATTCTAGGTCCATCGCGCATCAAAACGACCTTAGAACCTTCTTGATGCCGCCACCGGATCGGCACTTCGGCGATCTTGTAGCCGAGGTCGCGCGCGACGAGGAGGGCCTCGAAGTCAAACGAGAAGCCGTTGAGCTTGCACCGCTTAAAAACGTCGTGCGCCGCCTTCCGGGTGAAGATCTTGAATCCGCACTGGGTGTCGTCGATCCCCTTCACCGCAAGGAGTTGCACCGAGCGATTGAAGATTCGCCCGAGCATCTCGCGGTGCCACGGCTGGCGGATTTCCAGGCTGCTGTCGGCCTTGGGGCGGCTGCCAATCGCAACGTCGGCGCCCTCTTCCATCGCCTTGAGTAGCTTCTCGGTCTCCTCTTGGGGAGTTGCGAGGTCGGCATCGCAAAAGAGCACGAGGTCGCCGGTCGCGGCGAGCATCCCACGCCGAACGGCGTAGCCCTTGCCGCGGTTGGGTTGGTAGTCGAGGAGCGAGAACTTGGGGTGGGTGGCAGCGAACTCGCGGACAATGTCGTTGGTGCGGTCTTTGCTTCCGTCGCTCACCACGTTGACGTCGTAGTCGTAGCTCTGGGCATCGTAATACTCGGCCAGTCGCTCCAGCGTCCGCAAGAGCCGTTCTTCCTCGTTATAACTCGGCACAATGACCGAAAGCCGTTCGAAAGCCACCGCGCACCTAGTCTACCGCTCGCGGCTTCGCCCTCACGAGGATGGTGACCCCGATCAGGATCAACGCACCGCCGACAAACTGCAAAGGCTGGGGGCGATCGCCGAGGAAAGCCATGCTGAGCACGAGGGTGATGAGGGGTTCGACCGCCGAAAGAGTGCTTGCATCGACGGGGCCGATCAAGCTGATGCCAATCAGGAAGGCGGCGAGCGCAATCACGGTGCCGAAGATGGCAAGGCCGACCGCGCCCACCCAGTCGGTCACCACGAGGGGCAAGACCAGCCCGTTGCCGAAATGCGCGAGAGCAAGGTTGGCGATGCCGGCGACGAACATCACGCCCGTGCTCACTTTGAGCGGGTCACTGCCGACCAGCAGCTTGGAACCGAGCAGGATGTAGGCCGAGTAGCCGACCGACGACAAGATGCCCCAAAAGAGCCCGGTCCGGTCGATGTTGGTCGCGAATCCTAAAGTGAGAGCGGTGCCCGCGACCGCCAAAACGAGCGCGCCGAATTGAACGCGGTTGATCTTCTGCCGAAGGAAGGCAACCGAGACGAGGGTCACAAAAATCGGATAGAGGTAGAGCAGGAGCGCGGTCATGCTCGGCGAGACCGTCTCCAGCGCCCGAACATAGGCGTAGCTCTGGACGATGTAGCAGACGCCGAGGATCGCCCACGCCGAGAGCGGGTTCTGCGCAGTGACCGACGATTGCGCCGGTTTTCGCCGCAAGAGCACGATGACGGCCAGGATTGCCCCCGCGAGCAGGAATCGAAAAGCGAGGAGCGACGGTGCGTCCATCCGCTTGCTCTCACGAGCGAGGTGGACCCAAATCGCATACGTGCCAAAGGCCGCACCCGAGATCAGCGTCCACAGGACGCCTCTGGCGCGTGGACTCAAGAGGGGCTTACCAGCCTCGTTCGGCGAGTCGATCGGCGTCGCTCAGCGTCGAACAGTTGATGCCCACCATCGGCTCCCCGAGGTTGCGGCTGATCTCAGCGAGCTTGCGCGCATCCTTGTAGAACAGCACGCTCTCCACGATCGCGCGGGCGCGTCGGGCTTGCGACTTGAGTCGCTCAGAGTCGCTGAGGCTCGCCGCGCTCTTGAAGATGCCCGAGCCCACAAAAACCGTCTCTGCGCCGAGCTTCATCATGAGGGCCGCGTCGGCCGGGGTGGCAATGCCGCCCGCCGAGAAGTTCGGGACCGGTAGCTTGCCGAGCGCCTTGACGTCGCGCAGGAGCTCGATCGGTGCCTGGTGCTCCTTGGCGAGGACATAAAGCTCGTCTTCGCGGGCGTTCTGGACCTCGCGGATCTCGCCCATGATCGTTCGCATGTGGCGGACCGCCTCGATGACGTCGCCGGTACCGGCCTCGCCCTTCGTTCGGATCATCGCCGCGCCCTCAGCGCAGCGTCGGAGAGCCTCACCGAGGTTCCGCGCACCACAAACGAACGGGACGGTGAAGGCGTGCTTGTCGACATGGTTTGCGTGGTCGGCAGGCGTGAGCACTTCGCTCTCGTCGATGAAGTCGACTTCCAGGGCTTCGAGGATCTCGGCCTCAACAAAGTGGCCGATGCGGCACTTCGCCATGACGGGGATGTCCACCGCCGACTTGATGCCCAGGATCATCTCGGGGTCGCTCATGCGGGCAACGCCGCCATCCTTACGGATATCGGCAGGCACGCGCTCAAGCGCCATGACCGCAACCGCCCCCGCATCCTCGGCAATTTTCGCCTGCTCAACGTTGACGACGTCCATGATGACGCCCCCTTTGAGCATCTCTGCGAGTCCAACTTTCTCTCGCCACGTCTTTGTGTTTGCCTTGGGAAGTGTGTTCATGGAAGCACCGTACAGCACCTTCTACGTGCCGTGATGATTGGAATGCTACCTTTTTGAACCTGCGGAATCCAAATTCACCTTCGATCAACTCATGATCGAAGGTTTGGAGCCTCGGTTTCTAGCGAAGGTTAGGCGTTGGCGAGCTCGACCCGGCCCGGGTAAGCCGCGAGGCCTGCCTCTAGGCAGTCCATCGCCGCATCGAGGTCTTCGCGCTTCAAAACGTACGCAATGCGGACCTCGTTCTTGCCCGCGCCCTCGGTCGCATAAAATCCGGTTCCGGGAGCGGTCATCACCGTCGCGCCGTTGTGCGAGAACTCCTCAAGCATCCACTGACAGAACCGGTCGGAGTCGTCGATCGGAAGCTGGATCATCGCATAAAATGCGCCGTCCACCTTCGGGACCTTGACCCCGGGGATCTTGCTCAGTCGGTCAAGCATGAGGTCGCGGCGAGCCATGTACTCCACGCGAATCTCGTCAAAGTAAGCCTGATCGGCGTCCAGCGCACCCTCCACGCCGGCCTGTTCGAGAACCGGGGCGGAAAGCCTTGCCTGGGCGAATCGCAGGGCACCCGCCATGACTTCGGCGTTTCGGCTCATCAGGAAGCCAACACGCGCGCCGCACAGCGAGAACGTCTTGCTCACCGAATCGACGCAAACCGCGTGCTGCTCCAGGCCTTCAAGCTGGAGCACGGACGGAATCGGCTCGCCGGTGTAGTTGAACTGGCGATAGACCTCGTCGGCAAAGACGTACAGGTCGTGGGCCAGGGCGAGGTCTCGAAGCTCCTCAAGCTGCTTGCGGCTATAGACGCAACCGGTGGGGTTGTTCGGGTTGCAAATCAGGATTGCCTTCGTACGCGGCGTGATGCGGCGCTCAAACTCCTCGACCCCCGGAAGGGCAAAGCTGTCCTCGATGTAGGTTGGAATCGGGACGATGTTGACGTCGGTCATTGCGGCAAAGCCGATGTAATTCGCGTAAAGCGGCTCGGGAACGATGATCTCGTCGCCCGGATTCAGGCAGGCCATCATCGCGAACATCAGCCCTTCCGAACCGGCAGTGGTGATGATCAGCTCGTTGGCCTTCAGGACGATGCCGCGCTCGCGATAGGCCTTGATCGCCTTCTCGCGGAGGCTGGGCAGTCCCGCGCTGTGGCCATAGGCCACCATCTTTGACCCACGATTCTCGAGGGCGGTCCAAAACGAGGTCGGCGGCTCAAGGTCGGGCTGGCCGATGTTGAGGAAGTAGACCTTGGTGCCGCGCTTCTGGGCGGCTTCGGCAAAAGGAACGAGCTTTCGAATCGGCGATTCGGGGGTTTGCTTGGATCGTTCGCTGATACTCGGCATTTAGCGACCTTCTTGGACTTTGGCGGCGCGCTCCCACATCTCAACCGTGCGAACGTCGCGGCGGCGGCGATCGAGGGCTTGGTCGATCTTCATCGTGAGCACCTCATAGATGTCTACGCCAGGCGAATTCTTCTCGATGTAGTCGAACGCGCCACGCCGCATACACTCCACCGCGTTCGCAACGTTGCCATAGGCGGTCATCACGATGACCTCGGCAAAGATGTCGCGCGCAAAGGCGGCCGAAAGGACCTCAAGGCCGCTCGTCGATTCGCCCATGCTCATGTCGGTGACAATCGCGTCGTACGGGTTGGGCGAGTTCGCGATCTTGTCGATGCCTTCCTCGGACGAGTTGGCGGTGTCCACGACATAGCCCTCGCGCTGGAGGCGCCGTTGGACGGCCATGCCGACCGCTTCTTCATCGTCGATCACGAGGATCCGGTTCATCCCCAAGAGTGTACTCGGCAGCGGGGTCGGTTCTAGCCTCGGATGATCGCAAGGAGTTCTTGCGTCTTCTCTTGCATCAGGCCGTGGTCACCGCGGGACTCGACATTCAGCCGGATCACAGGCTCGGTGTTCGACCCTCGCAGGTTGAACCTCCATGCCCCGCAGTCGATGCTGAGGCCATCGACGTGGTCCACAGTTCCCAGCGGGCCATAGACGGCCTCAACCTTCTCCAGCGTCGCCTTCACGTCGCTCACCGTCGAGTTGATCTCGCCCGAACACGGGTAGTTCGCAATCATCTCGCCGACGAGGTCGCCCAGAGTGCGGCCGCTTTGGCTGACGAGGCGCGCCACGAGAATGAGCGGGATCATGCCGCTGTCGCAATACCAATGGTCGCGGAAATAATGGTGCGCGCTCATCTCGCCGCCATAAACGGCGTCTTCGAGGCGCATCTTTTCCTTGATGAAGGCGTGGCCGCTCTTGCAAAGCACCGCGCGTCCGCCCGCCCGAGCGACGATGTCGAGCGTATTCCAGGTTAGCCGCGGGTCGTAGACGATCGCCTGGCTGGGGTCTTTGTGGAGGATCGCCTGGGCGAGCAGCCCGACGATGTAGTAACCCTCGATGAAGTTGCCCGCCTCGTCAAAGAAGAAGCAGCGGTCGTAGTCGCCATCCCACGCGACGCCAAAGTCAAACGCGTGACCCTCGCCCGCAGCCTTGCGCATCGTCTCTTCGGTGACCGCGCGGGCCTCGTCGAGAATCGGATTCGGAACGCCGTTGGGGAAGGTTCCGTCCGCCTCCCAGCGCAGCTTTTCGATCTGGAGCGGGAGGTGGGGTGCCAGCACGTCCATCGCAAGGCCCGCCGCGCCGTTACCGGGATCAGCAAGGATCTTCAGCGACTCTAGGTCCGACGGTCGGACGATGCCGAGGAGGTGCTGGATGAAATCTTCGTAGACGTTCTGGTCACGGCGAGTGCCGCTTCCGGTTCGCTCCCACTGCTGGTCGCTCGCCCGCTTCTCGATGTCGAGAAGGCCAGTGTCGCCGCTGATGGGCCGGCTCTCCGACCGCACCATCTTCATGCCGTTGTATTCGGGCGGGTTGTGGCTGGCGGTGATCATCACGCCGCCGTCATAGCCATAGAACGCGGTCGCGAAATACACCATTTCGGTGCCGACCATGCCGAGGTGAATCACGTCCACCCCGGCATCGTTCAGGCCCCTGGCCAAGGCGTCATAAAGCTCGGGTCCGCTCAGACGAATGTCATAGCCAACACAGACCGTTTGAGCCTGGGTTTGGTCGGCATAGGCGCGACCAATCCGGTAGGCGATGTCCGGGTTCAGCTCGCTCGGAACCTTGCCGCGAACGTCGTACGCCTTGAAACAAGGGAGATATTGACCCATGGGCACCCTCTAAGCTACCCGAAACTACTCTCCCTCGCCGTGCTCGTGGACCTTGACGAGCTTGCCCGCCTTGGTCAGCCGCCAAATGACCCCGCCCGCACTCCAAGGCTCGGCGTCGTAGGTCACGAACTCGGTTTGGCCGTCACCCTCAAGGTCGGCGACCGCGAGGAGGTAGTTCTTGAACGGGCCGTGCTGCATCTGATAGCCGGTTTGGAAGAAGAGTTCGTAGGTCTTCACCGTCTTGCCGATCTGGGTTCGCAGGATCGTCGCTCCGAAGTCCGATTTCTTGGCCCCTTCGAGGACCTGCGAGCCCTTGTGGGCGACCACGATGACCTCGGGATTGCCGTCGCCGTTGAGGTCGGTTCGGATCACCTTGGTGAGGATGACGTCGCTTGCCTTGGCGCCCTTCACGCCCTTGCTCCGGGCGAAGTCGGCGACAAATCCCTTATAGGTCGCGCTCTTCGTGCCGAGGTCTTCGATTTTTGTGCGGCGCTTGGCATAGCCCTCGGTCACCCGGAGAACCGGCTCGTCGTAGCCCGCGCCCATATCGTAATCAAAGTAGATGTTCTTGCCGCTGGGGCCTTCGCCTTCTTCGAGCGAAATCTGCTTCGAGGACGTGATGCCGTCGAGGCCCACGCGCTCCATCGGCACCGCCGTGCCCTTCAGCTTCAGGGGGATCTCTTTCCACGACTTACCGTCGTAGTGGCCAAATCCCATGTGGTCAACACCGACCACGATGGGCGGCTTGGGGTCGAGAGTCATGAGTGCAAGCAAGGTGCTGATCATTAACCGAAAAGGATATTCGGTTTAGCCTGATCTGTGTAGCCCGCCGCGTTACAGAAGGACGCGTTCGGCGAGGATAAACGCGGCGAAATCGTCAATCGGGACGGGCGGAACCTGGAGCGTGGACGGCAGCAGCCGTCGCCAGCCACGGCGAGGATTGAACTCCCAATACCGCTCGCGGGCCTGCAGGGTCGTGTCTTTTTCGTCCACTGAGAGGATCGCGGTTGCCGGCCACTTTGTGCGGAGCCGCTGGACGGTCTGCTTGCCCTGAGTGCCCGATCCCACCACAAAAACGCTCGCCTGCTCGATCTGGATTGCCTCATCAATCGCCTCGATGAGGTCCTCGGACGGGGCGATTTTTCGCCACAGGAGGGTTAGCTCGTTGTTCGATTCCCGCCGAACGAGCGCGAGGCCGCACTTCTTGCTTCCCGGATCAATCGCAAGAACCGTCTTCGTCATCGAACCACCTTGAATTCAAGATTAAGGTCGTCGGCGGCCCGGGTGTCCTCCTTGGCGATCACCTGAACCTGGACCACACGCCCTTCTGCCCGGATCGACGACACGACGGCGATCAGCGAACGCGGGTCGGTGGTTGCGGTGTCATCACGCGGGATCAGCCCCGCGATGACTGCAGTCTGGAAGGTGTTCTGGGCGAGCTGGGTCACCTGGTCGAGGACTTCGACAAACCCCTGGCGACCATCAATTCGCAGCTTCTCGATGACCTGGCCC
The DNA here is from genome assembly GCA_018268355.1 of Armatimonadota bacterium. Classification (GTDB taxonomy): domain Bacteria; phylum Armatimonadota; class Fimbriimonadia; order Fimbriimonadales; family Fimbriimonadaceae; genus JAFDWR01. Next base: position 25,676 of record JAFDWR010000004.1, read on the forward strand.
TTGCGGAAGATGAGCGGGTTCGACTTCAGCAGGGTCTGGATCGGCACCGACTCCGTTCGGAACGTGTTGAACGCGGCGACCGACATCAGCACCATCGGCTCGCGGTTGCCGGTGAGCACCTTGATCAGCTCTTCTTTCAGCCGGTCTTGGAAGGGAGTGATGATCTGCGGGCCATTCGGAAGCTGCACGATCTGAACGGTGTCGCTGTTGCGCGCACCGCGCTGAATCGCCGACGTTTGGATGGCGGAGAGGAAGTCTTCGACCGCCTTTCGGGCCTCGCCGGGGGTCAGGTTCTCGTTGACGGGCTTCCGGCCCACCTCGGTCCCTACGCCGTAGATGATCGGCTCATACAGCGAGGTCTTTGCGCCTTCGAGCGAGCGCTGGAGCTCGGCCAATCGACCCTCGTTCTCCTCCAGCCGGCGGCGTTGGTCCTGGAGTTCGGTTTGGGCCGCCGTGAGCTTCTTGCGACCATCTTCGAGCTGCGTATTGAGCGAGTCCCGGTCCGACGTGAGATCGTCGACTTGGCCACGAAGGGCGAGGAACTCCCTGTTCAGCGACAGGTATTCGGCATTCAGCCGCGAGTACGACGTCTGCACCGACCCCAGGCTCAATTTCGCGGTTCCGAGGGCCTTGTCTGCCGAGGTGAGCTGATTCTTGATCAAACCCAGGGCGGCGCGGCCCGTCTGGACCTCGCGCGAAAGCCTTGAAGCAAGCCGGGTCTGGGTGGCAACCGCGCGCTCGGCGGCATTGAACTTCCGCTGGAGTCCGACCGCTTGCTTGGTCAGCAAAGAAAGTTTTGAATTGAGGTTCTTCAGTTGGCTACTTCGCGAGGCAAGCAGGTTGCGGGTTTCCTGGAGCTTGGCCTTCGCGCTCGCTTCGTCCTGCTTGAGCTTCGAGTTCGACGTCGTCAGGTTCTGGGTTTCGCGAAGGAGTTGGTCACGCTCTTGCTTCACTTGACCCGAACGGAGCAGCCACTCTCGAACGCTGCCGCTGCCGATGAGCATCGCGGCCATCGCGAGGAGCGGGATGACGACGCCGGCAAGCACAGTGAGGATCGTGGCGGTGTAACGCGGGCGCAAACCGAGGAGCGAGAGGCGCTTTTTGCCGAGCTTTCGGCCAAGCGAGTCCGCGAAGTAGGCGAGGAAGCCTCCCGTGACCATCATCCCGAGGATGAACCAAACGCTGCCCGGTTCCATCGTCTAGGAGTTTCGCCTCCAGATGATGATGCAACTGACGATAAGGCCGATCACGAGGGGCGTGAACGAGGCCACAAAAGCGGGAATCGCTCCGTTCATCGCAAAGGTGTTCAGCGTGTTCGCGAGCATGATGTAAAGGAAGCTGATCCCAACACTGATCGCGAATCCCGATGCCGTCCCGGTTCGGCGATTCTGGATGCCGAGGGGCGCCCCGAGGAGGCCGAAGATCACCGCCGCGAGGGGCAATCCGATCTTGTTCCAATAGCCAAATTCGTAGTTGGCGATCTTGTCGCGGCGCGGGTTCTCGGCGGCCTTTTCTTTTTCGATCTCGCGTTTGATTTCGCTCATGGAAAAGACGTCGAGATTGCTCACCTTGTCGGTCAAAAGCGCTTCGGCACTAACGTTCGGTCGCGGAAAGTCGCTCGGCCAGACGTCGCCATCGACTTGGATGTACTTCGACCCGTCGCGCGAGGTGATCGTCGCGCCGCCCACGATGCGCCAGCCCTGACCCTTGGCGATCAGTTGCGGTTCAATCTGCATCGCGACGGCGGTGAGGTACTGCTCGACGCGCCCATCGGCATTGAAGAGCTGGATCGTCGCCTCGCGAAGGGTGCGGGTCTCGAGGTTCAGGTCGCGGGCAGTGAGAATCCCGCGCAGCTTGCCCCTCTCTTCGAGCGGGTAGCCCACCACGCGCTGGAGGTTGCCCTTGAGGTTTCGCTCGATCTTCGATTGCAGCCGGAGGGTCTCCATCGACGCCCGGGGAACCCAAATCTCGTTGATTGCAAAGGCAGCAACCGCGACGGCAAGGGCAAAAATCGCGACCGGCACCATGATCCTGAACAGGCTCACGCCCGCCGCACGCACCGCGATGATCTCACTATCCGAACTCAGCCGACCAAACGCGAGCAGCCCCGCCAGGAGCATGGCCATCGCGAACGTCTTAACCATCACGCCGGGAAGGTTCAGCCCTAAAAAGAGCAGAACCGTCATCGGGTTGAGGCCCTGGCTCAGGTAGTCGCTGATTCGGCCGAGAAAGGTCGCCGCCACGATGAGCAGGGTGTACATGACGACCCCGAACACCCAAGGTCCAAACAGCTCTCGAAAGATCAGGGCATCCAGCCGGCGGAGCATTACTCGGTGAGGTCCTCCGGATCGCTGTCCACAAGGCGCTCGCGCACCTCGGCCAGCGGATCGAGGCTGAAGCTCTCGCCAAGGTAGTACTTGCGCACAAGGGCGTTGCTCGCGATCTCGCGCGATGACCCTTCGGCAAAGATCTCGCCATCGTTGATGATGAAGTTGTAGTCCGTGATGCGGAGGGTCGCGCCGACGTTGTGGTCGGTGACGAGGATGCCGATCCCGCGGTCGCGAAGGGTGAGGAGGATGGACTGAATCTCCTCAATCGTCTTCGGGTCGATGCCCGCGAATGGCTCGTCAAGCAGGATGAACTTCGGGTCGCACGCGAGGGCGCGCGCGATCTCGACGCGCCTTCGCTCACCGCCGGAAAGCACGTTGCCCGTGCTGTCGAGGATCTTCGTGATGTGGAGCTCTTCGGCAAGCTGCTGGACCCGCTCCTCGCGCTGGGCCTTGGGCACCTTGCGGAGCTCAAGGACGAGGCGCAGGTTGTCGCGCACAGAAAGCCGCCGGAAGACGCTCGCCTCTTGCGGCAGGTAGCCAATTCCCGCCCGGGCGCGCTTATACATCGGCCACGCGGTGACCTCTTCGTCGCCCAAGAAAACCTTGCCCGCGTTGGGCCGGACGAGGCCAACCGTCATATAAAACGTCGTCGTCTTTCCCGCGCCGTTGGGTCCCAGAAGGCCGACAATTTCGCCCTGGTCCATCTGGAACGTCACCCCGCGGACGACCTTTCGGCCGCGATAGGCCTTTTCGAGTCCCACGCCGCGAATCTTCATCGATCACCTCCGCCTGCGTTCAGGACCGCGTTGATGGGACTGCCCTTCACCTCGATTTTCAGAACCCGATTGTCGGGGGCAAACCAAACCGTCGCCTGGTCCGCGTTGACGGTTCCGTTGAGCCCGACCGCGTTGCCCGTGATGATCACCTTGCCGCGAATCTGGGCGGTCTTGTTGTTCGGGTCGCGGAAGTTCAGGTCGGCCTCGTTCGCCTTGAAGTCGTAAACCTGATGGTCGGGGCCTTTCGGGGTGACCTTGTCGATCTCAATGTGGATATGGACCGAGTTTCGCAGCTCCGCCCATTGGACGACGTCCTTGGCGTTGCCGAGGGCGACCTCGAGGATGGACCGACCGGCTTCAAACAGCGTCCGGACGTTCGATGGAGTGCCTGGCTGGGCGGCATCGACCAAGGTGAACGACTGAGTGAAGGTCATCGGCGAGGGCAGCTCAAATTTGCCCCTTTCCGGTTCGCCCGTGTAGACCCCGCGCTCGGTTTTGAGTTCAAACTTGGCATCCTTGATCCCCGAGGTGTCGGGGAGAAGGGTTGGCCCGCCGTCTGTGATCGGGACCGCCTTGTTCTGGTCGCCGGTGATGACCAGGCCGCCTTCGAGGAGGGCAGTCTTGAGGAATGTCTTGGGTCCCACTGTCCCCGTCGTCCCCGAGAGCTTGGGGCACCGCATCTCGGTGCCGTAGTTCGGCAATTCGATGATCACCGGCTTTCCGTTGCCAGAAAACGTCATGCCTCCCGGCGTGAAGGTCGCCTCAGAGGTGTCGAAGTTGCGAAGGACAAAGTCGCCGTTCGGCGACCGGAAAAACACCTTGCCCTGGGCAGCCAGGAGGGCGGACGCCAAAAGTGCGCTCACGATCCCCACCTCAGCGAGGCCAGCTGTCCCTTACTATCTAACTCAATCCGCACTTCGCTCACATTGTCCAAAGTTCCAAACGGAACACCGCCTCCGCCCGTTCCGGAGCCACGAACCTTCACCCCGCCGCTGAGCCGGATCGAGCGACCCTGGTTGCTCACGTCGAGCCGTTGACCCGTCGCGATCAGGTTGCCGCTCTTCTGGATCATGTTGATCCGAACGCCGCCGCTCAGCTCGGCCCGGACGAGGCCGGATTGACCGAGCAAGGCTTGTCCCGACGAGCCGGTGACGGTCGCCGTCGTCGCTCCCCTTGAGTTGATCGTCACCCCGCCCCGCATCTGCACATCGTACTGCCCACCCGAGCGCTTGACGGTCGCCGAACCACAGTTCAGCCGAACCATTGACCCTTGATTCATCGAAACCCCGCCGGTGGCGACCATGTTTTCGATCACCTGGCCCTTGCCTTCACGCCGAACCACGCCCGTCATCGACGAGGCATTCAGCCCGAGGTCGTCCTTCGACGAAACCACTTTGACCGCCCCTTTTAGCTCAAACTTCAGCCGATCTTGGCCGAGCACGGATGCCGCCCCGCCATTCGCCTGGAGCGTGATCGAGCGGTCCGGGCTTTCATAGCGAAAGACTGATTGGGCGAGCAGAAGCGCGGTAATGAGGCTCATCGCACCCCCTGAAAGAGGTTCGGCGTGGCAACCCGCTTGAGGTCGCGGCTGGCCCAAAGCTCGTCCATCGGGCCGACCTTCCCGTTCGGGCCCGTCCAATAGACCTTGCCCCTTGCCTTGATGATCTCGTCCTTGGCTGCGTAATCCATCTCTTCACAGGTCAGCGTATCGGGGGTCGCCTTTGAAGTGACCTTCACCTGACCCTTCACCTTCATCGTCTTCTCGAGTTGATTGAGTACGCCTTCCGAGGCTGCAAAAGTGGCCGAGACCTTCCCGTCCTCAAACAGCTCGCCCGTGATTCCGCGCACCTTTGCCATCCCCCCTTTCTTGGACGGATCAATCTCAAGGTCAGCTTCTGTCCAGTGAACGGTGTACTGCACCTCGCGGGTGGCCGACTTTTCGTTGCGCGCCGTGAAGCTGCCCGATTGGACGGTGACGTCCTGCCGAGGGAACGGCGACTCGCTCGCCTTGGCGGAGGCCGCGCGGCGCCCCTTTCCGCAACCACCCAGCCCGACGATGGCCACCATCAAGACGAGGCCAACGGCAGCGCGGTTGATCCGGCCCTCCTTGAAAATCGACCCGTGTGTTGACCCGCCAGCTGACCACAGGCAGCGGCGATATCGTGGCCGCGCTCCACGCGCTCGGTGGTGTTCACCCCTGCCGCCTCCAGGATTCGCCGGAACGACCGCACGCGGTCACGGCTGGGACGCGAGAAGCCGTGGCCGGTGTCCACCCAGTTGAAGGGAATCAGGTTCACGACGCACGGGATGCCCTTGAGCAGCGGGACGAGGGCACGCGCCTGTTCGGGGGTGTCGTTCACCTCGTTGATGAGCAGGTATTCGAAGGTCGCCTTGCGGCCGGTCTTGTTCGAATAGTCGCGCATCGCGCCGATGACTTCGCGCACGGGCCACTTGTGGTTCACCGGCATGAGCTTGTCGCGGACCTCGTCGAACGGGCTGTGGAGGCTGAGCGCCAGGTGGATCGGCAGGCCTTCTTCGGCGAGTTGTCGAATCTGGGGCACGAGGCCCACCGTGCTGACCGTCAGGTGGCGGTAGCTCATGCCCACCTCGTCGTGGAGCAGGCGCATCGCCTTCAGCACGTTCGGCAGGTTGAGGAGCGGCTCGCCCATCCCCATGAAGACGACGTGGGAAATTCGGCGCTCGGTGAGTTTTTGAAGGGCAAGGACTTGGCCCACGATCTCGCCCGCATCGAGGTTGCGGTCAAAGCCGCCCATGCCCGTCGCGCAGAACGTGCAGCCCATCGGACAGCCAACCTGGGAGCTGATGCAGCAGGAAACCCGCTTATCGTAGGGCAGCAGGACGCACTCCACCACTTGGCCGTCGCCTCGGTGGACCAGGAGCTTGTCGACGCCGTCGGTGCTGCGGCGGTGGCTTGCGATGATGAGTGGGTTGACGCTCGTGGTCTGGGCAAGCTCCTCGCGGAGGCTGAGGGGCAGGTCGCCCATCGCCTCAAGATCGCTTTCCGCCCGCCGGTAGAGGTGAAAGGCGAGCTGCTTGGCTCGGAGCTTGGCGTCCGACCGCGGCTGAAGGAAGGCTTCTAACTCCTCGCGCGATTTGCCGACAAGGCTGGGCATCGGCTGGACGGTCACGGGGGAATTGTACTTGAAGCGGGGCCCAAGTCGCCGATTTTGAGCCTAACCGCCCCTCGGATGCGCACCTTCGACCACCGCGCGCAGGCGCTCGACGCTCACGTGCGTGTAAACCTGCGTCGTGGTCAGCGACTCGTGGCCGAGCAGCTGCTGGACCGACTTCAAGTCCACCCCGTTATCGAGCAAGTGGGTGGCAAAGCTATGGCGCAGGGTGTGGGGCGAGACGTTGGTCGGGAGGCCGGCAGCGGTCGCCCAGCGACGAACCACGTTGTAAACCGTCCTTGAGGAGAGCGCCTTGCCGGTCGGGCCGGTGAAGATGGGATCGCCCGTCGTCGGCCGTACCCGCGACTTCAGGAAGTACTCCTGAAGCGCGCGGCGGCACGATTCGCCGAACAGCACCATCCGGTCCTTTGAGCCCTTACCGCGCACCCGCAGCGTCCCCGCCTGAAGCTCAAGGTCGATCATCTTGGCCCCCACGACCTCGGAAACGCGCAAACCCGCGCCATACATCAGCTCGAGGAGGGCAAGGTCGCGCTCAGGGTCGGTGATCGGGCCGGGAGAAGTAAAAATCGCAGCTGCCTGGTCCTGGGTGAGCACGGCGGGAAGTGACTGCCGCCGGATGGGGGCTTCGATCCCGGCGGTGGGGTCTGTTTCGAGCCAGCCCAATCGAATTGCATATCGAACGAACGAGCGCAGCGCGCTCAGCTTCCTCGCCCGGGTTTTGCTTGTCCCGCCGACCTTGCGAAGGTAGGCGCGGACATCGTCCGGGGCGAGCGGCCAGGCCCCTTCGCCCACCTGGATGAGTTGCAACAGGTCCACGCGATAGGAACGCAGCGTATTCGGGCTGCGCCGGGGAGCGAGGTGCTCAAGGAAGGATTCAACCGCCGATGCCAGCTCGGGGCGATCAGACATCGCTGCCGCGTCGGAAGACGAGCGACACGTTGTGACCGCCAAAGCCGTACGAGTTCGACATGGTGTAGGCGGCCTGAGCGTCGCGCGCCACATTCGGGATGTAGTCGAGGTCGCAGTCGGGGTCGGGCGTGGTGTAGTTGATCGTCGGCGGGAGCTTGCCGTCGCGCATCGCGAGAAGGCAAATCAGCGCTTCAATCGCGCCCGCCGCACCCAAGGTGTGGCCGATCATCGACTTCGTGCTGCTCACCGGCGTGGAATGGGCCGCGTCGCCAAAGACTTCCTTGATCGCCTTGGTCTCCATCTTGTCGTTGAGCGGCGTGGAGGTTCCGTGCGCGTTGATGTAGCCGATCTGACTCGGCTCTAGGCCCGCGTGCTGGAGTGCCTTGCGCATCGCACGGATGGCACCGCTCGCTTCCGGATCGGGAGCGGTGATGTGGTGGGCGTCGCCGGTCATGCCGTAGCCGACCACTTCGCCATAAATCTTTGCGCCGCGTGCCCGTGCGAAGTCGAGGTCTTCGAGCATGAAGACCGCCGCGCCTTCGCCGATGATGAACCCGTCGCGGTCGGCATCAAACGGCCGAGACGCGCCCTGGGGGTCATCGTTTCGAGTGGTCATCGCGCGCATCGAACAAAAACCGCTCATGCCCATCTCGTTGATCGGAGCTTCCGCGCCGCCACAAAGCATCGCCACCGCGTCGCCGCGCTTGATGATGTGATAGGCGTCGCCGATCGCATTCGCGCCCGTGGAGCAGGCGGTGACCACGCAGGTGTTGGGTCCCTTCAGGCCGTGTTGAATCGAGGCGTACCCCGAACACATGTCAGGGATCATGTAGGGGACCATAAACGGCGAGACCTTGCTCGGTCCGCCTTCGACCAGTCGAGTGTGCTGGTCGCCCATCGTCGTAAGGCCGCCGATGCCGCTGCCGATCAAGGTGCCGACTTCGTAGGCGAGTTCACCCTCGACCTTGAGGCCGCAATCGGTCATCGCCATCGCCGCCGCCGCGCAAGAGAGCGCGATCGTGCGGTCAATCCTGCGGGCTTCCTTCTTTTCCAGCCAGTCTTCGGCGTTGAAGTCTTTGACTTCTGCTGCGATTCGGGTCGTGTACTCACTGACGTCGAGAAGAGTGACCGGGGCAACGCCAGACTCGCCGGCAAGAAGCCGCGGCCAAAAGACGTCCACGCCGGTGCCCAGCGGTGTAACCGCTCCGACACCTGTCACTACGACACGACCCGAAGGCATGCCCGGTTAGACCTTGGCCGAGATGTAGGAGACCGCGTCGCCGACGGTCTTAATGTTGCCCACTTCGTCGTCCGGAATATCGATGCTGAATTCGTCTTCAAAAGCCATGACTAGCTCGACGACATCCAGGCTATCGGCACCCAGGTCCTCGGTGAAGGAGGCGGTCTCAACAACTTCCTCGGCCTTAACGCCGAGCTCTTCAACGGTCACTTTGACCACTCGGGCCATCACGTCATTCGACATACCAAAACTCTACCACGGAAACTTTCTGGCTGGTAGGTCCCCGAGCCTAGATTGACCCTTGACAGACTCCAATTGCAGGGCCGATGTCGGGGCCAAAGACGCGCACGGGGTCGACGCCGGGCACCCTCTTGGTGAGGACTTCTGACCAAACTTGGCGATAGTCGGTGGTGACGGGAACGTCGCCGGGCCCTTCCAAAATCTCCTTGCTCAATCCGGGGAAGGTGCCGTGGACCTTGCCACCGATGAAGCCGCCGCCCATGAGGAACATCACACTCGCACGGCCATGATCAGTGCCCAAACCTGCGTTTTCGGCCACGCGTCGACCGAACTCGGTCTGAACGACCACGCTCACCCGGCCCATCTCAGTGCCTAGGTCTTGCGAAAAGGCGGCAAGGCTCTGGGCAACATCGGTCAGCATCGTCGCGAGAAGTCCGGTCGAACCGCCCTGCGCGACGTGGGTGTCCCAGCCGGTTCGCTCGAGGAAGGCGAGCTCCAGGCCGATCTCGCTGCGGATGAGGGTTGCGGTTTGTTGCAGGCCGCGCCCCAACTCGGTGTCGGGATAGACCGCTCCATTTTGAGGCCTGAACTTGGCGCTGTCGGTCGATTCGAGCGATTCGAGAACGCGCAGCGTCTCCCGGCCCGAGGTGGTCAGGACGTCGCCGCCGGTCGAATACATCGCGCGGATCGCCTGGGCGTCGCCGTCGAGCTTGAACTGCGCGAGAGATTCGAGGGCGAGCGCATCCGTCGCACCGCGAAGGGTGTCGGGCATGGTGGTGGCAAAGGCGACCGCACGCAACGGTGAACCCGTCGTCTCCCGCGCGGCTAACAGCCTTGCCATCCACCCGTTGGAACCCGCATCACCAGCGTTCCCCGTGCCCCGCTCCATGAGGCTCATCGCCTCGAAGTGCGACCGGGTCCGATCCCCTGACCCGGCCGCGGTCACTAAACCTAGCTGTTTCGATTCGTAAAGCGGATAAAGCGCGGCCAAAGCTGGATGCAGTCCAAACTGGTCATCGAGCCGAAGCAGCCGGTCCCGTGCGTTTGCCTTGGTTGAATCGGGGGCGGCAATCGCCGTGCTCGGGCGTGCATCGTAGTAGTTCGCCTCTTGGTAGGGCGCAACCGCGCTTAGGCCGTCGAGACCACCGCGCAAGAACACGTTCACCACGATGTCGCCGCGCGGTCCCGCACCCCTCGTCGGATTCAGACCGACTTGTGCGAGCGCGGAACCCGAAATCGCTCCGAGAAGCCCCACGCCCGAAGCCACGAACAGCTTGCGACGAGAGAGCATTTGATATTCCTGACAACTCATGGGTCTATCTCCACTGAAACTCTGGGGTGCTGAGGGCGAGGGCGAGCGCGGCCTGGGTGGACTTTCCGTCACAAGCCGCGAGGTAGCGGTCGCGGTCTCGACCGACGAGGATCGAATCAGCGAACAGCTTGGCCATGCTTCGACCCTCCGCCCGTTTTTCCCACTGCTCAAAAGGCACTTCGCTATCGGGTAGCCCGCCATTGCAAAGCGCATGGGCGAAGTTCCACCGCGCGAGCATCGAACCCGTCCACGACGAGGCGCGATCCGGATAGCCATCCGGCATCGGCCATTCAAAGAGCGGTTGGCCCATCTTCGTCAGCCATTGCTGAATCGGAATCCGGGCATCCGTGTTGGCGTGGGAGGCGCGCATCGCGCTCACCACGTAGTCGAGCGGTCGCTTGGCGATCGGTGCGCCTTCGAGGAACTCCTGACTCAGGAACAGCTCCTTGAGCATCGGCTTGATCTCGCCGCCGGTATCGCCAAAAATCTTGATCAGGCGGTCCACCATCGGCGAATTCGCATCGCCGAGAAAGGCTCGGCAAAGCTTCATCGAGATGAAGCGGGCACAGCTTGGGTGCTTGGTGATGATGTCGAGCACGCGGTCACCGTCCGATTGGCCGCCTCCGGCGGGAATCCGGACGCCGAGGACGGTCTTCTCGCCGTCGTCGTGGACTTCCGGGTTGAACCGGAACGCGCCGCCGTGGTGGAGGAATCGGTCCTCGACCGTCCAACCGGTGAAGCAGCGCGCCACCTCCTGAACGTCCTTTTGCGTGTAGCCACCATCCACGCCAAGCGAGTGAAGCTCCATCAGCTCGCGAGCATAGTTCTCGTTCGGCGCGCCGCGCAGGTTTTGCCGGTTATCGAGGTAGGCGAGCATCGCCGCCGAGTGGGCGTTGGCCCGCAGCAGCTCGGGGAAGTTGCCCAGGGCATGCTTGCGGATCACCTGGACGTCATCGTTGACCTTTCGCCAGGCCGCAAGGCCCTTGCGCCCGTAAACGTTGAAGTGGTTGGTCCAGAGGTCCACCATGCGCTCCCGGACCTGCCAGGGGCTGTAGATTTGGCGGAGAATCTGGGCCTGGGCGAGCTGCCGTAGGACCTCGTCCTCGGGCAGATCGCGCAGCTCCATGCCGTCCATGCGCGTCGCTTCCAGCCGCGAAAGCTGAAGGCTGAGCGCGGGCGGCTCTTGGTCCGAGGGCTGAAGCTGGTCGGTCACCCAGGCCTCAATGCCTCGCTTGAGAACGTCCTCGACGTCACCCGGCCGGGGTCCGAATCCTGCCCGGTCGAGGAGGCGAACCTCACGACTGACCTTGCCCGTGGGCGCGGTCAACTGGGCGGGAAGGGGGTCCGATCCAACCCTTTGGATGAATCGTCCGCATCCGGTGAGGGCGACGGTCGTCGCTCCCATTCCGATCAGATTTCGTCGAGAAACGCTCATGGTCTTGCTCCCTTTAGGCCACCGATTGGTTCTCGGCGGTCGCGGTTGCAGGCTCCTTCACGAGGGCCATGAATCCCGCGCCCGTCCCCACGAGGAGTACGGCGAACGAGATGCCGAACGTGCCGATGAACGGCAACAGGCAGGCGATCGTGAGATAGGCCGCCGAACGCACCATCGAGGTCCACGGTCGAACCCTGGGGTCCTCTTCTCGCATGCGCTCTGCCGCGAGTCGAATCATTCCCGCTGCGCCAATCGTGGCGAGGGTAGCCCAGACGAAGAGAATCGAGAAGCCGATGATCTTGGTCAGAAGCGTGGGAATGTTGAAGATCTGGAAGCCGACTGCCGCGAGGATCAGCGAAAGCGCGACGCCTTGCAGGCCTGCCTTCCAGGGCTTGGTCTTGAGATGTCCCTTGGCACGCTCAGAATGGCGGGCAAAGGTTAGGGCAGTGAACAGGATCGTCGCCCAACTGGCCAGTGTGACTCCGACAAAGAATCCCACCACCGCGAGCACGTCTCCGATGAGAAAGTTACCCATGCCCACATCCTAGGGCAATGTTCCCTCACCTCCAACCCTGGTAGGCAGTTAGACCCACGTGGAAGCGCGGCGAAAGATCTTGTAGTCGATCGGGTGGCGGTAGTGGAGGTAGATGAAGTCCGGGAAGCCCGCCATGAAGTCGAGCTCGTAGTCCTCGGGAGGGGAAAGGAGGGCAAGCTTCACTGGCCCCGCCACGGGGTGCTTCATCTTCGCGAGGGCGAACTGCTCGTAGCCCTCGATCTTGTGGGGTTCAAGCAGGGTGGCGATGAGGTCGACGAACATCAGGTCGACGTCGGCGCAGTTCTCAAGGGCCACGCGCCAGTCGGCGTAGACATGGAGCTCGTCATCCGGGTGAAAGCCCTTCTGGGCACTTTCGACCAACGCACTGTCCTTGGTGATGAGCACGAATTTCATTCCCTGAACCCCTGTGCCGCGATTGTACAGGAATTGGCCCGTCTGACCCAAAAACGCCCTGTATTTGACCGGACAAGAAATTTCTTTTGGTTTTTTTGTGGAAACCTATAATCTGAATACATCATTGTAGAATAATAAATATCAAGGACAACGAGGACCAGACGATGACCGACCAAACCGACAGCTACGACCTTCAGGACGTCATTCGCACCGAGTTCGACACCCGCCGCTTTGAGGAGATGATGAACTCCACCGAACGACGCGCCTACTCGATGGCCCTCCAACTCACCCGAAATCCCTCGGAAGCCGAAGACCTCGTCCAAGACACCTTCGTGAAGGCTTGGAAGGGCTTCGACAGCTACCACCCGGGACGTCCGTTCCTCAACTGGCTGCTCCGCATCATGCAGCGCGCCTATCTGGACACCCGACGACGCGACAACCCGATTCGAAAGGCGGACTCGCTCAACTCGATGATTTCGCCGAACGATGGCGAGGTGCAGGAGCTTCCGATCCCCGATCCGAGCCCCACGCCCGACGAGGAAGCGGTTTACGCCGAGTTCAGCAACGGCCTCCGAAACGCGCTCAGCGAGCTTCCCGCCGTCTATCGCGAATCGATTGAGCTTTGCGACCTTGAAGGCATGACCTATCAGGAGATCGCCGAGATTCAGGGGGCGACGATTGGCACCGTCCGATCGCGCATCCACCGCGGACGAAAGATGCTCCGAGACGTCGTGACCCGACGCGGCATCACCCTCCCCCGCGGCTTCTAAGCCTCACGCATCATTCGCTTCCTGGAGCATCTCAGCGAGATCCAGGAGGCGAATTTCTTTGTCCGTGACCTGTTTGATCGAGGCGTCGAGCATGATCCGGCAGAACGGACACGCGAGGGCCACCGTCTCCGCACCCGTATTCACGAGCTCTTCGGCGCGGCGATTGCTCGGCCGCTGATTCGGCGGCTCCTCCATCCACATGCGTCCGCCGCCTGCGCCGCAACAAAGCGTCTTTCGGCCGTAATGCTCAGGCTCGGCGAGGTTCGTGGAGCCGGGCTCGGGGACATGGGGCAGGTTGTTCAGCCCTGCCGTTTCGCCCAGCAGTGCGCGGGGGGCGTCGGCCTCGTTGTTCACGCGGCCCAGGTAGCAAGGATCGTGGAGAGCGACCTTGCCCCGCTCGGGCTTGGCGGCCACGAGGTCACCCTTGCGGACGAGATCGGAAAGCAGCTGGGTGTGATGGAACACCTCCATCTGCGCGCCAAAGTCGCCGTACTCGTTCTTCAGGGAGTTGAAGCAGTGCGGGCAGGCGGTGACGACCTTCTTCACGCCGTACTTCTGGAAGACGCCGACGTTCTGGCTCGCCTTGTCCTGGAAGAGGAATTCTTCGCCGATGCGCCGTGCGGGGTCGCCCGTACAGGCTTCTTCCTTGCCGAGGCATGCAAATGAGATGCCCGCCTTCTTCAGCAGCGCGGCAACCGCCTTCGTCGTCTTCATCGCGCCGGGGTCGGTCGCGCCTGCGCAGCCCACCCAGAAGAGGTACTCAAACGACTGGCCATCGCGAGCGAGGGGAATATCCAGCCCTTCCATCCACTTCTCGCGCTCGTGGACCGATTGTCCCCAGGCGTGGCCGGTCGACCCGATCTGGCGAAGCATCACCGCGCCGGTGCCCGCGAGCTGACCCTCGGCCACCTTGTTACGGCGAACATCGACGATCATGTCGACGTGGCGGATGAGCACGGGGCAGGCCTCGACGCAAGCATTGCACGTCGTACAAGCCCAAAGCGCCTCATCCGAGATGCGCTCGGCAATCGCGACGCCGTCGTTCATCGCCGACTTCATGTCCTGGACAATCGCCTTGGGGTTCAAGACCTTGCCCACGTTCCAAGCCGGGCAGACCTCGGTGCATCGGCCGCACTCCATGCAGGCATCGAGCGACATCAGGGTCCAGCGCGTGAAGTCCGACGTGTGGCTGACACCGATCTTTTCGGTCTGTTCGACCTCCTCCATGCTGATCGGCACGAGCCGACCCATCGGCTTCTCTTCGTGGCCCGCCGCGGTCGAAACCGCGAACAAGATGTGGCGGATCCGCATGCTCGGTAGCACCGCAAAGAAGGTGAGAACGAGAATCGCGTGGAACCACCAGATGCCGATGTAAAGGCCGTCGCTCACATTTGGCAGGGCCTTCGCGAGCATCGAGCCGACGAACGAGACATTGTCCCAGTCCTTCGGGATGTTGCTGATGCGGGCCCCTTCAACCAGGTAGCCGGTGAGGCCGATCAGCAGCAGGAGCCAAAGCGTCGCATAGTCGCGCCACGACGAGCTGAGCGGACGGCGGCGACGGTCCACCCGCTGGCTGGAAAAGGCATCGTCTTCGCCCATCTCGGCTTGGCCGAGGTCGCGTCGATCCTGCAGGTAGCGGCGACCCAATGCCCAGGCGCATCCGATGACAAACAGAAGGCCGAGGGCGTCAAACGTGGCTTCGTAAACCTGATAGAACGCACCTTTGTGGAATTTGACCGGGCCATAGGAGTTGATCGCGAGGATTGTCGTCGCGAGAAGAAGGCTCAGAAACCCGAAGAAGATGAAGAGGTGCATCGGCGCGCCCGACTTGCGCCGACTGGTGCGGACCTTTCGCTGGGCGAGGATGTACGTGGCGACGTTGCTCCACCATCGCTTCAAAGCCGCCGGTGTGGGGAGCCAGGCCTTGAACCCTTCGCGGTTGCCGCCCATCGGCCGACCCGACTGCCACTTCTTCACGCGAGCCACGATTTGGGCCGCCATGATGGAAAGGGCAATCACGACAAGGATGTAAAAAACGATCTTGCCGCCACCAATCAGGTGAAACTCTTCGCGTGTAGGGGTTCCCATCGTTGCGATCCCACCGGGGACCACTCGGGACGCCCAGTTCTGACTTCATATTACGCAGTTGAACGCTTAGGCTGCATTGAGCCTGAGGAAATTCACAGGGTTCGCCGAAACCTAGAGTGATGGTCGAACTTCTCGTTCGCTTGGGTTTGTCGTTCGTGGTTGCCGGGGGCCTGTGGTTCGCCCGGGTTCAGAATGCCACGACGCTTTTGAAGCTGACCGCCGTATTTGGCGCCCTCGCCGTGATGCATGCAATCACCGAGCACCGCGGCCTTCGAAAGGGGCTGGTCGCGCTCATCTTGGGCGGACTCGATGCCGGTTTGCTTCTCGCGGGGATCGCCCTTTCGGGTGTCGTCGATTCCTTCGGCTTTGCCTGCATCCTGCCCATCGTTTGGATCAGCTACCGAACCCGGGTAAGCGTTCAGATTCTTGCTCCCATCACAGGCGCGGCCATCCTTGCCGCCCAGCTCACGCTTGGCCCAGGCATCACCGCCTATGCGGGTGCCCAGAGCGCGCTTGTCGTGCTGCTCTTGCTCGTTTTGCCCCAACCGACGGTTGAGAAGGTCAACCCGCACGCGGCCTGGATCGAAATGGTCCGCCAGGAGCGGGAAACGATGTGGGTCGACGAGGTCGCGAGCCCCGGTGAGGACATCCTTGCCCTGCGCGAGAACTATCGACAGCTGCGCGATCAGTACCGCGACCTTGAACGGCGATCCGGCAAAGACCGCACGATCGCAACCGTCGCCGAGCTCGTCGGACTCCCCGAGAGCGCGATGTACACCAAGATGGCCCAGCGCCTGCGCGAGAGTCTCGGCGTTGACGACCTTGCCATTTTTTCCGCGTCGATGGACCGCAACCAGATGGTCGTCCGCGCGGCAACCCCCGAATTCCCCCGCGAAGCAGGCCAACAGCCGCTTCGCGTCAACCTGGAGCAGCCTGATATCAAGCTCCGCGACGCCCTCACTCAGGCCGTCCGTGGCCATGCGGGCGACGAAACCCGAAAGGTGCGCAACGTGCTCCTCCTCGGCGATTCTCGCCTCGTTGGGATGATCTCGCTCGTTGACAACAGCACCGAAAAGCTGGACGAAGCGAGCAGCAAACTGGAGGACGTTTCGAGCTTCCTCGCCGCTTGGATTCGCTCCACGAACACGAGTTTTGACTCTCGGCAGCGCGCCCAGACCTTTGAGGCCCTCTATGACCTCGCCATCGTCGGCGAATCGGCGGCCCGACCCGACAAGCTTGCCAACCGCGCGCTCAGCACCCTCCAAGGTGCCCAGCGCATCGACGGTGCCTCGATCTACTTCATCGAAGACGGTGAAGAGGTCCTCGCCGCGAACGAAGGCGCGAGGCTGTATCTCCTTGAGGCGATGAGCTTTGCCCAGGGTCCTGGCCTGCAGGGCTGGCTTGCCATCGGCGCTCCCGAGCTTTGGCTTGAAGATGCGCGCGGCGACCAACGATGTGACCCCGAAGAGGCGAGCCGACGACGCATCGGCAGCACCCTGATCACGCCGATCTACCGATCCGGCCAAGTCATCGGTTTCCTTACTGGATCGACCCACCGCATGGGCGGCATTGATGAGGCGACCGCCGAATCCCTTCGACTTGTCGCGGGCGAGCTCAGCCGAGCCATCACCCGACTCGACGAGGGCAAGGTCACGGGCGGACTCCTGCCTCAGTCCGAGTTTGCTTCGTTCATTCGCAACCGAGTTGGCTCGATCGCGGTCTTCGACGTCATCCGCAAGGCGCTTCTCATCGAAGCGCACGGCATGGAGAACGTCCAGGTGGCCTGCAAGAGCTTTGAGCGACGGATTCGAACCCGGCTTCCGGCGGGAGCCGCTTATTGCAAGCGAGGCGAAGGTCACTACGTGGTCTTCCTGGCCGGGGTGATCGACGTGAGCGAGGCGAGCCAATGGGCGAGCGACGTCGCGTCGACCGCCAACCTCATCGCGCTTCCTGCGACGGACCGCGCGCCCAAGAAGCCCCTGCCGGTGCGCAGTAAGGTGGCAAACCTGGCGTGGTCGAGCTCCAACGAGGCGACAGCGACCTCCGACGTCCCTGAAGTTGACGAACTCGTGGCCTAGACCTGGTAATCATCACTGGCTTCGTTGGTTTCGAACGTAGGTCCAGCAGAATCACCGGGTTAGTTCCGCCACGAGTTTGGATACAGTGGGAGCTACGGCGGCAAGACTGTCCCTGTGGTGCTTGGAAATGAAGTCAAACGAAGTTGTCTCCCCGGACAAAGCCGCTAACTATCTGCGTCTCGGGAAAGCCCATGTCGTCGTACGCTGGGCCGAAGCGCGGTTGCGGAACAATCCTCACGATCTCCAATCTCGCGAGCTGCTTGCTCGTGCGCTTTGGGCGACGGGTGCGCATCGCGCCCTGCTCGATCAGCTCGCCATTCTCATCGACCAGAACCCCTATGAGCCGGGTTACCACGCCCTCCGCGGCGCGGTCCTCGAGGCCCAAGGGTTTACCGGAGAAGCGATTAAGGCACTGAGCCGAGCGCGAACGACCGAAGCGATCGAGCGCATTGAGCTCCTTGAGAGCATGCAAAAGGAGCAGATCGAGTCGCTCATGGAGCTAAACCCCGAGGCGCGAGCCGCTTTTCGGGCCGACCTCCGGCGGGCTTGTGAAACCTACGGATTTGCGTTTGCGCCCCCTCAGGAGAGCCGACGAAAGGACCTCTCCAAGCGAGCGGTGGTTCGCATGAGTGACTGGGTTCGCCCGAGCTAGTCGAGTCCGCAGAGCTTGCGGTATCGCGAAATCACGCGCTTGACGTAATTCTGCGTCTCTCGGAAGGGCGGAACGCCGCCGTACTTGCGGACGTTGCCTGGTCCTGCGTTATAGGCCGCAAGAGCGAGCACGAGCTGCCGCTCGGGACCCTTGTCGGCATAGTCCTCTAGGTGGCCGCGAATGAGTCGGACGGTGCCGTACAAGTTCTGGTAGGTGTCAAAAGCGTCGGTGAGGCCAAGCTCTTCGAGGTTCTCGGGCATGAGTTGTCCGAGGCCCATCGCGCCAGCGCGCGAAACCGTGCTCGGCTTGAAGTCGCTCTCGGTCATGAGCACCGCCATGATGAGGCGGGCGTCCACGCCGTATTTGAGGCAGTAGCCGATCACCGCGCGGGCGATGTCGTTCGCTTCCGCCGCGGAAAGGCGCGGATTGTGGTTCTTGATAAAGCTGGCGTAGAGCGGCTGGGCATCGCTCACCGGAATCGGCACCATGTGGGGCGCGTTCCGCTTGCTCGAGCCGCGCGACGACTTCGAGCTGCCTCGGCCGATCTGACCGGTGAGGGGCGAAGGAGTCGGCTTGGAGCCGCTGGACTTCGCAGCCGGCGTCGACTTTGAAGTCTTGGCCGCAGGTGCGACGTCGAGCCCCTTGACCGCGTCTTCCGGCGCTGCGCCAAGCAGGATCGCCTTCAGCGGAGCGGCATCGTTCTCGCGGGTGGCCTTCACGATCAGTCGGGCGGCGACATCAGTTCCCTGGAGCCATGCCGCGCATTCGCTCGCATCGACAAACTCCGTTCCCCCGTCGGTGCGCTCGATCATGATCGTGAATCGCCCACCGACCTTGAGCACACCCTTCACGACGCCCTTGATCTCGAACACCTTGCTTCCGACAAAGTTTTCGAGGACATCGCTGGGAACCGACTGCGTGATCTTGTACTGCTTGCGCATCGTCATGTACTCGGACACAGACTGTCCAAGCACCATCGTCGTCCCGGCGAACACCAGGGCCAGCGCAAACACCAACTTTCGCATCTCTACTTATCTATTATTGCTGACGGGATCAACCCCGCTAGAGTTCAGTGGGAACTTTCGGCCATTCCTGTGGGTAAGGTTGCCGGATAGGACCGCAAATCCGCCATGAACCGAACCGTTGCTCTTGCCCTCACCGCGCTCACCACGACTGCCTACGCCATCGCGCCCGGCCCCGCGCTTCTCTCCGTGAACCAGGCGAAGAAGGTCGCCAAGTCGGTGATCTCCGCCGATCAATGCCGAAACATTCTCACCTTCATTGCCAGTGACGCCCTCCTCGGCCGCGACACCCCCTCGCCCGGCCTTGATGCGGCCGCCGAATTTCTTGCCTATAACCTGCGCAAGTGGGGCGCGAAGCCCGGCGGCGACAATGGATCGTTTTTCCAGAAGGTCACCCTTTATCGATCGCAGCTCGACACCAATTCAGCGGTGATCGTCGGGGGCACGACCACCCTTCGCTACGGCTCGCAGTTTGTCGTCAGCCGTGGCCAAGGCGACCTGAACGGGCCCGCCGTCTTCATCGACAACGAGGTTGGTACGACGGATGTGAAGGGCAAGATCGTCTTCATGGCCGAAAGCGTATCGCTCGCAGAGGACCGAGTGGCGGTCGACAAGGGTGCTGTCGCCGTCATCCGTGACCAGGGTGCGACCGGGGCTGACTGGACGAACTTTGCCCGCAGCTTCAACCGCCCGGTGGGTGGATTTGGGCTCACCGCGCCAAACGCCACCGCCCAAGCGCCCCGCATCCTCATGGAATCCACTGCGTTCGCTTCGATCAAGTCTTCGCCGATGGTGCGGCTTCTCGTTGAGCGCAAGACCGAAACCGCCACGACCCAAAATGTCGTCGCCATCGTCGAAGGCTCGGATCCGAAGCTGAAGAGCGAGTACGTTGCTCTTGGTGCTCACCTCGACCACATTGGCGTTCGTTCTACCGGCGACGGCGACCGAATCTTCAACGGGGCCGACGATGATGGTTCGGGCACGACTGCGATCCTCGCGATTGCCGAAGCCGCCCTCACCGCCAAGGAACGCGCGAAGCGCTCCCTCCTTTTTGTCTGGCACTTTGGCGAAGAAAAGGGCCTCTGGGGTTCGAGCTACTTCACGAACAACCCGACCGTTCCCATCACGAGCATCGTCGCGCAGCTGAACATCGACATGTGTGGCCGAAGCCGCATGGCCGGCGACACCAATCCGCGCAACGCGACCCTCACTGATCCGAACTCGATCTATGTGATCGGCACGACGATGATGTCGACCCGGCTCGGCGAGCTTGTTCACAAGACGAACGCCGACTTCCTCAAGGTCAACTACGACCCGCGCTACGACGACCCGAAGGACCCCAACCGCTTCTACTATCGCAGCGACCACTACAACTATGCGCAGAAGGGAATTCCGATCTGCTTCTGGTTCGATGGCGTGCATGAGGACTACCACGGCGTGGGTGACGAGGTCTCGAAGATCGACTTCAACAAGATCGAAAAGACGGCCCAAACCGTGTTTGTTACCGCCGTCGCCGTGGCCAACGAGCCGGTGCGTCCTCCGGTGGACAAACCGCTTCGCCCGTAAGCTCACGGGGAACTGATCTAGGCTCAAACGGGTATCCTCTCATCGAGATGGCGAAGAAACCTTCGAAACCAGCAGCTTGGAAGAACACCTTCTTCTGGCTTGCGGCATTGGGTTTTGTCATCTTCGTGATCGGCCTCATCCGTGGCGATGCGGCGATCCGAGACCCAGGCCAGAAGCGTGAGAACGGAATTGCTTTGTTCTACTTGCTGGCCGCGATTGTGATGCTCGTCAACGGGCTCATCAGTCACCGACTTACGGTGATGCAATACCAAGAAAACGAATCAAACGACCATGGTGACCTGTAGCTGCGGCAAATCTATCGACAAACTCCCCAAGTGGCTTGAGGGCGTGAAGGTCGAGTTCGTGTGCAATAACTGCCCGAACCGACAGACCAAGAACATCGCCTTCCTTCAACTCGAGAACATCGTTGGCGAGAAGCCTAAGTCCGAAGAGGACGAAATGGAAGCCATCGACGAACCTGAAGAAGAGGAATAAGCTCTCACCGAAACATGCCGCCGTCAAGGTACAACGGCGGCATGGCCCAACCTTACAACCGGATTTTCAACTTCTCCGCCGGACCGGGCGTTCTGCCGGTCGAAGTTCTTGAGCAAGCTCGAGATGAGATGATGAACTACGGCGGCTCCGGCGCGAGCGTCGCCGAGCTCAGCCACCGGTCGAAGACCTACGAAGGCATCATCCAAGGGGCTGAGGCGGACATTCGCACCCTTGCCTCGATTCCCGATAACTACAAGGTCCTCTTCCTGCAGGGCGGTGCCAGCCTCCAATTCTCGATGCTGGCGATGAACTTCCTCGGCCAGGGCCAGACCGCCGACTACATCGTCACCGGTGCCTGGGGCGAAAAGGCGGTCGAAGCCGCCCAGCTCGTTGGCAACGTGAACGTCACCTGGAACGGCAAGTCGACCAACTTTGATCGCCTCCCGGATTCGCTGGGCGACCATTCGGGCGCAACCTACACCCACTTCACGACCAACGAGACGATCCAGGGCGTCGAATTCCAATCCGACCCCGACCTCGGCAATTCCACGATCTGCGACATGTCGAGCGACATCTTCTCGCGGCCGCTCGACGTGAGCAAGTACGCGATGATCTATGCCGGTGCCCAAAAGAACATGGGTCCCGCCGGTGCGTGCCTTGTCATCCTGCGCGACGACATGCTTGACCGGATCCCCAACGGCCTTGGACCGATGCTGGACTACCGCATCCACGCGAAGAACGGCTCGATGTATAACACGCCGCCCGCCTACACGGTCTACATGATCGGCCTCGTCATCAAGCACCTCTTGAAGAACGGCGGCCTGCAGGGCGCGTTTGAGCGCAATGCGGCAAAGGCGAAGCTAATTTACGACGCCATCGACGGCTCGGGCGGATTCTATAAGGGCCACGCCCAGCGTGACTGCCGATCGCTCATGAACATCACATTCACCCTGCCGAGCGACGAACTCACCGACACCTTTGTGAAGGAAGCAAAGGCGGAAGGCATGATCGAGCTGAAGGGACACCGATCGGTCGGCGGCTGCCGCGCGAGCACCTACAACTCGATGCCGCACGAAGGATGTGTTGCGCTGAGCCAGTTCATGGCCCAGTTTGCCGCTCGCAACGGTTAATCCATGCGGGGCACGCTGCTCAATACGGCGACCATTCTCGTTGGGGCGGCGATTGGCGTGCTCGCCAAGTCGTCATTGCAGCCGGAATGGAACGCCGCGGCGATGGCGGGCCTCGGACTCGCGAGCGTGGGGATGGGGATTCGGATGTTCCTCCGAACCTCCAACCCGCTCGTCCCCGCGATGAGCATCGCGATCGGTGGGATCATCGGCGCGATGCTCGGCATCCACGGCGCGATTGATGGCCTCGCGACGACGCTCAAGGGTGCCCTTCCCGGCGACTGGGGACGCTTCAACGAGGGGCTGATCACGTCGTTTGTCCTCTACTGCATCGGCCCAATGACGCTTCTCGGCTGCGTTCAAGATGCCCTGGAGAAGAAGATCGAGCTGCTCGCCCTCAAGAGCGCGATGGACGGCATCGCCGCGATCTTTCTCGCCGCGTCGTTTGGCCCCGCCTTGTTCGTCACCGCCTTTCTCGTCCTCATCTTCCAGGGCCTGCTGACCCTTGGCGCAAAGACCCTCGAGCCCGTGCTCCGCGACGAAAAGAGGCTCAATGAACTCACAGCGGCCGGCGGTTGTATCCTCTTAGCAACCGGAATTGGCCTCATGGGCATCAAAGACCTTCGCTCGTCGACCTATTTGCCAGCCCTCGTCCTTGCGCCGATCTTCACGGTGTGGATCGGCAGATTGGAACGGAGACTAAGCGCATGAACACCCCACAATGGCTCCAGGCGGGACTCTTGCTTGTCGCTGCGCTTGCGATTGCGACGATTGTCAGCCTTGTGGTTCGCGCGGTGCTGCGACTTCGCGAGAAGGTGGGCCTTGGCACGGTCAGCGTTCGCGCAGCCCGGATGATCCGCCGCGCCTTTGGCGTCGCGACGGTCGGTTTGGTCGTCATCTTCGGCCTCCAAGTCACCGATCTACCCCTCGACGTGGAAGCCAAGGCGGTTTTCGGAGCCGAAGTCGCCTTCCTCGTGGCGGGTGCGCTGTTGCTGCTGGGACTCTGGGAGGCAACGTGTGACCTCCTCGCGGCCCGAAGCAAGCCGAGCGAACGGGCGGAGCGGCTCCTTATCCCCGTCATCCGCAAGCTGGTCCGCGCCTGCATCCTGATTCTCGCCTTCCTCGCTACCCTCGGTCTGTTTGGCGTGAACGTGGCGGGTCTGCTCGCTGGACTCGGCATCGGCGGCCTTGTCGTCGCCCTTGCCGCGAAAGACTCAGTCGAGAATATCTTTGGTTCGGTCACGATCCTCTTCGACATGCCGTTCGCGATCGGCGACTGGGTGAAGATCGACAAGGTCGAAGGCGTGGTCGAGGAGATCAACCTTCGCTCCACCAAGGTTCGCACCTTCGAGGATTCGATCATCACGCTTCCCAACTCGAACCTCATCAAGGCGAGCGTCGAGAACTATGGCGCGCGCCGGTTCCGCCGCCAGCGGTTCTTCATCCGGTTCCTGCCCACGAGCACCGCGCCCCAACTCCTGGACTTCACCGCAAAGCTCCAGGCATTCATCGAGAACGACCTCGCGAACGTGGTGCCCGACAAGACCCATGTGCGGATCAACGAAGTCACCGAGACGACGATTGGCGTTCTCGTTGTGACCTACTTTGAGACCGACCAATACGGCGTGGAGATTGAGACCCGCGAGAAGCTGCTCACCTTTGCGCTGAACCTTGCGCAAGAGCTCGACCTGCACCTCAGCGGCGGGCCGTTCACGCCTCCACGTAGCTAAACAGCGTCTGGAGGTTCCGTGCGTGACCCACGGGGGCCTCGGGCGTTTCAAGCATGATCGGCACGTTCACGAAGCGCGGATCATTCACCAGCCACCGGAACGCATCCGGCCCAATGAACCCCTCGCCGATGTGGTCGTGGCGGTCAACGCGCTTGCCGAACTCCTTCTTGCTGTCGTTGCAGTGGATCGCCTTGAGCCGGTCGAGGCCGACCAGCCGCTCAAATTCCGCCCACGTCGCCTCATAGGTCTCGCGGGTGCGAAGGTCATAGCCCGCGACAAAGATGTGGCAGGTGTCGAGGCAGACGCAGAGCCGCTTGTGGCCGCCGGTGAGCTCAAGGAGCCGCGCGAGGTGCTCAAAGCGGTAGTTGAGCGAGCTGCCCTGTCCGGCGGTGGTCTCCATAAGGATGCCGACCTCGTCGGGGGTCTCGGCGAGGACCTGGAGGGCGGATTCGGCGACGATCTTCAGCCCCTCCTCTTCGCCTTGGCCCATGTGCGCGCCCATGTGGCTCACCGACCATGGGATGCCGTACTCCGCGCACCGCCGTAGTTCGCGCGAAAGCCCATCGATGGATTGAGCGCGTTTGTCCAGGTCAGGCGCGCAGAGGTTGATGAGATAGCTGTCGTGCGAGATCACGGCGTCGATCCCGGTCTCCGCCTTCGCCGCGCGGAAGTCGGCAACCATCGCCTCGGTGATCGGCTTGGCCTTCCACTGTTGGGGCGAGGACGTGAACACCTGCACCGCCGTGCAACCGATCGCCTTGCCTGACCGAATCGCATCGCCGAGCCCTTTTCCGGTGGGCATGTGCGCGCCAAGAAGGTGGCCAGGAGGAGGGTTCACGCGCAAAGTGTACGCGATTCACCTTCGGCTTGCCCCGTAGACCCTAGGGTGAGCAAGCCCCTTCGCCGAGCCCTGGTCTGGATTCGCCGTGACCTTCGACTCTACGATCATGTCCCCCTCGCGCGGGCTTGTGCCGAGGCGGATGAAGTCGTCGTTGGGTTTGTTTTTGACACCACGATCCTGCGGGACCTGCAGGACAAGGACGACACCCGCGTCACCTTCATCCACGACTCGGTGATGGAGGTCGATCGCGGCCTCGCCGAGCATGGTTCGCGGCTGATGGTTCGCTATGGCGACCCGGTGGAGGAGATCCCGAAGCTTGCCGCCGAGCTTGGCGTCGATGCGGTGTTCACGGGGCGCGACTACGAGCCGTACGCAAATCATCGCGATGCCGAAGTGGCCCAGCGACTCGCGTGTCCGTTCGTGACGCTCAAGGACCACGTGATCTTTGAGGCGGGCGAGGTGCTCACCCAGGGCGGCGACCCGTTCCGCGTGTATTCACCCTATGCTCGCGCGTGGCGCACCCGATTTCGGCCTGAAGTGGACGCGGCGGAGGCAGTCGTTGACCCTGCCGCCTTTGGCAAGAACCTTGAGCCGCACGTCCAAGATTGGCCGCTTGAGAAGGTTGGGTTTGTGCGCGGCGAGCCATGGACGCCCGGTGGCGAGGCGGCGGGCCGGGAGAATCTCCGGGCCTTTGCTCGCAAGATTGGCCGATACGCCGCGAATCGTGACTTCCCGACCCGGGACGCGACCTCAGGGCTGTCGGTACACCTTCGGTTCGGCACCGTCAGTACCCGCGAGGCGTTTCGGGTCGCGCTCGCCGAGGGCGGCGACAAGTGGATGTCTGAACTAATCTGGCGCGAGTTTTATCAGGACATCCTCGCCAACCTTCCCGACGTCGTCGAGACCACCTTCAACTCCGCCTATCGTGACCTCGAATTCCCTGGTTCCGACGAGCACTACCAGGCGTGGGAAGACGGCATGACTGGCTATCCGCTCGTCGACGCTGCGATGCGATGCCTCAATCAGACGGGCTGGATGCACAACCGCCTCCGCATGGTCGTCGCGATGTTCCTCACCAAGGACCTGCTCGTCGACTACCGGCGAGGTGAGGCCCACTTTGCCCGCAAGCTGCTCGACTTCGACCTCGCGCAGAACAACGGCGGCTGGCAGTGGTCCGCGAGCGTGGGCGCGGATGCCGCACCGTACTTCCGGGTCTTTAACCCTTACCTTCAGAGCGAGAAGTTCGACCCTGAGGGCGAGTTCATCGCCGAATGGGTGCCCGAGCTTGCCGCCTTGCCCGCCCACCAGCGGCACCGGCCCCACGAGGTGAGCCCGATGGAGCTCCTCGCGGCGGGGATCGAGCTCGGCAAGACCTATCCGTATCCGATCGTCGACCACGCGGTCCAAAAAGACCTCGCGATCAAGCTCTTCTCAGACTTGCGCGGGTCGTGAGTCGGGCTCGGGCAAGGTCAGCGCGACGATGAACGCGAGGATGTAAAGGAAGCCGACGTACCAGACCGCCATCGCCGGTCCGCCGACTTGGGCCGAAAGCGCACCGCCAAGGAGAACACCAACCGCCGAGATTAGGCGACCGAAGTTGTAGCAGAACCCTGCCCCCGTCGTTCGCAAAAGTGTGGGGAAGAGGGGCGGAATGTACAGCGGGTACAGCGCGAAAACGCCAGTGGCAAAGAAGCCGGTGAGGTTGAACCAGAGCCGCGCCGAGGCGAGATCGGTGATCTGGCGGTAGCCCATGACAAAGACGACAAACGCGCCCGCGACCAGGGCGACGAACGCCTTGCGGTAGCCAAAGAAGGTGGCGACAGCGGCGGCGAAAAAGTTGCCCGCGATGGTCCAGAGCGTGTATTCGACGGTAACCGACCGCGTGAGGATGTCCTGCTGGGCCTTCGGCATCCCCTTCACGCTCTCGAGGCCGCGCAGGATCGGGTTGTTGAAGTAGAGGAACGCCCAAACGCAGGTGAGGGTCAGCGAGCAGATCGCGAGGACCCGCCAGGTCGTGCCGCGAACCTCGGGGGCAAAGAGTGCCGAGATCTTAGGCATCTCGCGCGAGTTGCGGTGCTCGGCCCATTCCTCGGGCTCGGGGACCGCCCACCGCAGCGGAATCGTCAGCAACGCCGGGATCACGCCAACAAGGAAAACATAGCGATAGGGAAGGTGGGAGAGGAGCCCGACGCTGACCGCGGCGAGGATCATCCCCGTCATGTAGCCGCTCTGAAGCAGGGCGCTCGCCCACGGTCGGCCCTTTCCGCGGAAGGTCTCGGCAACGAGCGCGGACCCTGCCGCCCACTCACCACCGATGCCAAGCGCGGCGAGGAATCGGAAGATGAGCAGATGCCACCACGCGGTCGCGAAAAAGCTGAGACCGGTGAAGATCGCAAACGTGAGGATCGTCAGGGTCAACGTCTTGGTTCGGCCAATCTTGTCGCCGATCCGACCGAAGAACGCTCCGCCGACCGCCCAGCCAACCAGGAAGCAGGCTTGGATCAGCGCGGCGGTTCCGGCAACCTTTTCCACCGTGGCCTCCGGCCCCAGGAGCTCCTTCACGAATGGCAGGGCGACGAGGACATACAGATAGCCATCGAGGCCATCAAAGCACCAGCCGAGCCATGCGGCGATGAATGCGGTGACCGGATTATGCTTCTTTGGACGCAGGGTTGCCGACTCCATTGGATTGCCATTATACGAAGGCAAGGAGGGCAAAGGGGATCGTAAAAAGCAAGGAATCGATGCGATCGAGGACGCCGCCATGGCCGGGAAGTAGGGTTCCGCTGTCCTTCACCCCCACCTTTCGCTTCAGCGCACTTTCAAAGAGGTCGCCCATCTGACCAAGGGTCCCTGCCGCGAGGCCCACCAGAAGGCCGCGCCACCAAGGGTGCCCAAACGCCATCGCCATCGCCACGCCGCCGACCAGACAGCCGAGCAAGTTGCCTATCGAGCCCTCGACGGTCTTCTTCGGCGAGAGCTTGGGGGCGAGGGGGCGCTTGCCAAATGCGCGACCGACAAAGATCGCGGCGGTATCGCCGACCCAGACCGGAACGCAGGGGATGATGGCTTGGCCGACCGGCTGCCGCGACAGGCTCCATTCGGCGAGGGCAAACAGCGGGGCGGCAACCCAACCCGCGGCCAGGAACGACAAGGCCTCCTTGGAGGGCTTTGAGGTCGAGAAACAGGCGAAGTAGGCGGCGAGGATGCCCGCCACCGAGACCAAGACCGGCACCCACGGCTCAAGGAAAACTCCGGGGCGGAGGAAATGGAGGGTTCCCAGCGCGAGGGTTCCGATCACCGGTCCGAATCCCGTCGTCCCGGTGAGGCGACCGACTTCCATCGCGCCGAGCACGGACACCAGGCTGACGAGCCCGATGAGGACGCCCGGATAAGGCGAAAACACTGCCGCCAGGACGATGAGAACGAGGACGGCGGCCGTGACCGTGCGAAGAACCAAAGCAGACTAAGTCTAGCCGAGCGACTGATAGGATCGCGAGCCGAGGACCTTGAGCGCAAGCTGGGTTCGGTTGTCGCAGCCCATCTTTCGCATGATCACGCTCACGAGGTTCTTCACGCTCTGCTCCTTGAGTCCGGTGACCTGAGAGACGCGTCGGTTCGGGTGACCCTTGGCGATCAGCGTGGCGACTTCAAATTCGCGTCGGGTGAGGTTCAGCTCGGCGTTATAGCCCTTGCTTCGGCCATCGCGGACTCGGCCCGGGATCTGGCGCGTGAACTTGGGTGCGGCTTCGCGAATCGAGTTGAACAGCTCTTCGGCGCCATCGGCCTTCGAGCAAACCAGGTCGGCACCGCTGGCTTCAAAACTACTGATCGACTTCTTGTCGGCGAGGATAACAATTCCAAAATCGCCGATGGTGCGAGCACCCATGTAGAACTCGATTTCCTTGGGATCCATGTCCTGCACATCGAGGACAATCATCCAGGCGACGAGGTCTTTCGCCTTGGCAAGGAGCTCGCGGGGCTCCGTGCTCTTCCAAACGACGTCAAGACGACCCTCGTTACTCAAAAGGCTTGCGAGCGCATCGACCGCAAACTTATCTTTTCCACCTACAGCAATTCTCATATCGTCCAAATCCAAGTTTAAGGTGGCGCTCCCCCAAACACCGGCCTTATTCTGATGGATGTCTATTAATTAATTCAATATTAACGCAATGATATGAGAAAGTTACGAGGAAAATGAAACTCAGGTCCCTAGCACAACATTTTTTGCACTAGGGACCCAGTTTTCCCGACACACCGTTCAGGTTACGGGTTGACGGTGACTTGAATGGTTCGCGAAGCGCCTTGCTTAAGGCCGTACTCGTCGGTGACGGTGAGGGTCACGATGAACTTGCCCGGCTTGCGGAACTTGATCTTCACGACCTGACCTTCGGCGTCGGTCGAGATGCCATCGCTGGCATCAAAGTCCCACGAGAACTTGAGGACGCTCGCGCCACCAAACCCGTAGGCTGTGAACTCCACCGAATCGCCCAGCGCGAGGTTGAGCGGTCCCTTCGGGGTCGTGTCGGCTTGAATCTTCGTGGTGTCGTTGACAACGCGGATGTCGCCAACATAGATCGTCGAGGTAGCATCGCCCGAGAAGGCGATCGACTTCACGATCTTGTTCGTCTTGTCGAATCCCTTGATCGACTGGAGCGGCACCGCCGCCAGTCGCCAGCCGCGCTGTCCGGTCGCGGTGTTCGAGATGCTCACATAAACTTCGCTGCGCTTGCCATCGGTCGTGGTGATGATCATGCGGAGGGTCTTGAGCGTCTCGGCGTCTGCGCTGTTCGAAGGAGCCGGAGCACCCGCCTGCGGTCCGCCCATCGGCGATCCCGGAGGGCCACCCATCGCGCCACCGCGAAGACCAGTCATGCCTGCGCCGCCTGCGCCACCGCCACGAGCACCACCCGCACCGCCGTCACCGTCGGCACCGGGGCTACCGGGGTTTCCGCCGCCCGAGCGTCCGCCGAGGACCATATTGGAATCGGCGAGCCGAAGGGCAAATCGAAGCATGTTGGCTCGGTCGCCAAAGGCGCCGCCGAGGTCCACCGGAGCACCGAATTGGACGATGCCGCCCTGGAAGGCGTTTCGGAACGACACTCGGATCGAGGTCGTGCCCTCATAGGCCGCATCCGTCGATTCTGCAATCGTGCCGCTTCCCCAGCCCTTGACGCCGATGTTCTGATCCTTGATCGTCCGACCGGGCACGTAAAGAATCTGCGACTGGGCATAGACGCCACCTGCAACACAGACTCCAGCAACAAAACTAATGATCGACTTCAGCACTGCTTTAATCACCTCCGATGGCGATGCGTTGGATAGCCAATGCACGCCCCGTCTCTCTTTCGACGGTTATAACCACTCCAGAGATTACACCGGTTTCTTGCGCAACTTCAAAACGTTCCGGCAAACCCGTGCGAAATCTCCTCAAAATAATCTCTCGATCCATCCCTAAAACGCTGTTCCAAGGCCCGCACATTCCCGAATCGGAGAGATAGGCGGTCCCTCCGGGAAGAATTCTTTCATCGGCGGTCTGGACGTGGGTGTGGGTCCCGATCACCGCGGTTGCCCTTCCCGCGCAGTGCCAACCCATCGCGATTTTCTCGCTGGTGGCCTCGGCGTGGAAGTCGAGGAACCGGTGCGGCGTGTCGAGCGAGTCCAGCATCTTGTCCACTGCGGCGAAGGGATCGTCGTAGTGGTCCATGTAGACCCTTCCGCAGGCGTTCATGACCGCGAGGGTGATGCCCTCCTTCTGCACG
The DNA here is from genome assembly GCA_018268355.1 of Armatimonadota bacterium. Taxonomy (GTDB): domain Bacteria; phylum Armatimonadota; class Fimbriimonadia; order Fimbriimonadales; family Fimbriimonadaceae; genus JAFDWR01. Next base: position 56,150 of record JAFDWR010000004.1, read on the forward strand.
CGGCAGAGCCCGCGCCCCGGCACGCCTTGCGCCATGTTCACGGGTCGCACGATCGGCTTCCCGGACTCGAGGTAGCTCATGATCTCGCGCTTGTTGAAGGCGTGGTTGCCCAGCGTGATCGCGTCCGCACCCTGTTGATAGAACTCGTTCGCGATGTCCGGCGTGATGCCCACTCCGCCCGCCGAATTTTCGCCGTTGATGATGGTGAAAAGGGGAGTGTGGAGCTCCTTGAGGTGAGGCAGGTACTCACGCACTGCCACTCGACCTGGCTTCCCAACCACGTCACCCAAGAATAGAATCCGATACTCCGAACTCACGAGGAGAGGTTAGCAGGTTCGGAGCGATCCTTTCTCAACGCGATCCAAGAGCTCAGCGCGGCAATCGAGGCCACACACCCCACGAGGATGAGGTTCCAGTCGGTCCAGATGCTCGCGGGGGCAAACCGCTCGCTGATCGTGGTCAACGAAGCATCGGTGCGGACGATGATCTGGCCGACCACGCCGACAAAGGCCGCCATAACGGCGGGAACCGTGATGTTGAGAGGAAAACGCAGACCACCCTTCCCGAGGAGCGACTCATACGAGCAGGACGTGATCACAAAGAACACCCACGCAACGCAGGGAGCGGTAATGGCGAGAAGGACGTCGGCTGCGCCGCGAAGGGCGCCGTACTTCCAGCAGCGGGCAAGGCCCAGGGTGCCAAAACAAAGGACGACGGGCATCGAGAGCTCGGCCGCAATGACGTAGCGCTCGAACCACTTCATAGATCGGGAACGTCTTCGGGCCGCGTTTCCGAGGCAGCGATGTTCTCGCCCTGGATCTGCTCGAAGATCTCCTTGCGGTGGACGGCGACGTTCTTCGGCGCACGAATACCGACGCGGACTTGTTCACCCCGCACTTCCAAGACCACGACCTCGATATCGTTCCCGATAACGATGCTCTGGCCAACCTTTCTCGTGAGCACTAACATGACGCCGCCTTCCTTGGCCGAACAAGCTCGCGCTTAGGCGGCCTTGCTCGGTTCGTCCGCTTCCGGGAACGCTCGGTGCTTCACAGTATAGCCAGGATCATCGAGGACCAACTGAATTCCCTTCCGAGAAAGCACGTTGACGAGGATCGGACCTGCCAAATTTAGCGTCATATCCCGGGGTTTTCCGGCCGGAATCGAGACCGTGGTGTACACCGCCGCCTGGGCCGAATCGGTCATCTCAATCCGCTTGGCAACCGCGTCGGAGACGTCAAATTCATAGTCCTTGACAAACTGCCCGGGTTCGACCACAAGCAGTGCCAGCCGAGGGTCCTCGGTGCTTTGGAGCCATCGGAACGGGGAGTCTTCCTTGTGGTTCAGGACGACAAAGGTTCGCCATCCCTCGAGGCCGACAAGGCCACCTTCAAAGGTGAAAACATCCGTTTCAGCGAATTCAAGTTCGCCAAAGCGCGTACCGACGAGTTTCGTTTTCGTTTCCATCATCGAATGAAGTTCATGAGGCTTAGTTCAAAGCCCTTGCTCGCGACCGTGAGCGCGCCCTGGTAGGCGGCTTCGGCCTTCTTGTAGTTAAGAATGGCTTCGGACAGGTCTACATCCTCGATGTCCGAAATGCCCGCGCTCAGTTCATCCGTGCGGCGCGAATTCTGGTTCGACATGATGTCCACGGTCTGGAGTCGAGCTCCGACCTGGCCGCGCATGTCGTTGAATTTACGAAGAGAGTCTTGGAGTTCGCCAAGGCTGATGCCACTGATCGCACCCAGGTTGCCTCCTTCCAAATTGGTCTTGAGGGTCTCCAGCCGGTCGTAGAGCTCCTTGAACTGCGGTCCGGCGGTGATGTTCGCCTGGAGCGTGTTCGTCGGGTCGGTCTCCACGAGGATCGGGTTGGTGTCGCCATTGAAGGTCGCGACTGCTCCCGAAACCGTCAGCGGCGGAGTGTCGTTCTTCTGACCGCCAAAGACGTACTGGCCGCTCTGGCCACGGGTGTTCGCCACGTCGAGGAGGCGGCGCTGGAGTTCACGAATCTGCGAGACCATGCCCTGGCGACCCGTTTGGTCGGTCGGCGAGTTCGCGCCTTGAATGGCGAGCTGGTTCGCCTGATTGATGATCGCGGTCGTCTCGCTGAGCGCGTTGTCGCTCACCGACAGCGAAACCTTGGCCTGCTTCAGGTTGTCGTCGTAGCCTTCGATGCCCTTTCGCAGGGCGCGCATGCTCACCGTCGTCGTCGCGCCGAGCACATCATCGCTGAAGGCTTCGATCCGCTTGCCGGTCGAAACCGTCCGCTGGGCGTTGAAGTACTTCTCACTCGCGCGATTCACCTCGTGCGAGTAGCGGTCGAATTGGTATTGGGTGCTGATCCTCATGGCTTAGCTCCGTTATCGAATGAGGTTGATAAGCTCCTCGGTCACCTGATCAAAGATGTTGAACGCCTTGGCCACCGCCTGATAGCTGCGTTGGTAGCGAAGCATGTTGGCCATTTCGTCGTCGAGGGAAACGCCGCTCGTGGACTGGATTTGGGCATCAATCTGCTCGCTGATCGCGCCTTGGGTCTCAATCGCGGCATTCACGTTCGAGATCTCACGGCCGTTCGCGCCGATCATGTCGGTGAGGTACTTGCCGAAGGTCTTGTTGCCAAGCGCGGCCACCGGGACGTCGCGCATTCGCGATAGTTGGAGGGCGAGGCCGCCGTCACCCGCAAGGCCGGTGGCCGAACTGACGATCGCGTTGGGGTCGGCCTTCACCGCCGCGCTGAGGTCGAAGTCGATCGCGCCCGATTGCGGCGTCGGCGGAGTGACGTCACCAAAGAAGTTCACGCCCGTGTTGCCCAGCGGGTTGGTGCCCGAGGCGTGGATGCCGTTGACCTGGGTGCGAAGCTGGTTCGCAAAGCCGTCGAGCTGGGCCATGCCGTCCTTGATCGCCTGCATCCCCTTGAAGAGTCCGGCGAGCTGACCCCCGCGAACGGGGTAGTTGCTCACGCCATCCGAAACCGTCGAGGCGAGCGTGTCATAGCTGCCGCTGGGGAACGGAGTCGCGCCTGCTTGGTCCACGAGAATTCGTGAACCCATGAAGACGTTGACCGAGCCATCAGGCTGATTGAAGGTCTTCACATCCACAAGGTCGCTGAGGGCATGAAGGGCCTGGTCTCGCTGGTCGTAGAGGTCGTTGGGCTCGACGCCCTGGGCCTTCTGAATTCGAATGGAAGCGTTCAGGTCGGCGATCTGGGTGGTCAGCTGATCCACCTGTTTGATCGTCTGATCAACCTGCAAACTGGCCTGGGTCTGCATCGATCGAAGGTTATTGTAATTCCCGCGAACGGTGTCGGCGAGCTTTTGACCCGCCATCTGGACCTTCAGTCGTGCGCCCGGCTCGTTCGGGTTCGAAGCAAGGCTCGACCATGCGTTGTAGAAGTCGTTCATCGCACCGATGACGCCGCTATCGCCGAGGCCGTTGTAGAGCTGCTCCATGCCCTTGAGCTGAGTTCGGTAGCTGTCGAGCTGACCTTGCTCGCTCGTGGTTTCCATGCGGCGACCTTGTAGGAACAGGTCGCGCACCCTGCTGATCGCCGAGATGGACACGCCATTGCCAAGCGCAAATCGGTTCGGCGCGCTGTAAAACAGCGTCGGCTCCATGTCCGCGAACTGCACCATCTGGCGCGAATACCCAGGGGTATTCACGTTGCTGATGTTGTGCCCCGTGGTGTCGAGCGCCCGCTGGAAAACCCGCAGGGCTTGACTGGACATGTTGATTCCGTGGAATGCGCTTGGCATGGTGAACCCTCGTATTTATTCTCGGTTTAAGCCGCGTGATCCACGAGGACCGGGGCCGGCTGCTTGATCTTGAAGGGACCATCGCTCTCGACCGCCGCCTTGGCGATCAACGTGAGCGTTCCATTGATGTAGGTCATCTCGTTCTCCATCAGCGCGCGGTTCTTCGCGACGACATCCTGGAGGTGTCGGGCGGCGACCATCACGCGATTGGCGAGACCCTGGAGCGTCTGTGCTTCGGCCTTTTCAAGCACTTGCACCAAGCTTCGAATGTTGGCTTCGGTATCCAACTCTTCGGCCAGCTTTCGGGCACAAGCCACCGCACGCTCATCAAGTTCCCTGACTCGTTCGGTCAGGAGGTCGAGCTCGGGCTGGATTCGCTCCACCCGGGCCACATCGCGGAGGACGAGGGCTGCCGTTTGTTCGTGCAGCGAGCGAAGCAATCTCTCGCTCGTGCTCAGCCAGTCCCACCAGAGGGTTTGTAGTTCTCGTGTTTTCATGGATGCTTTTCCTAGGTTCAAAAATCGTTACTTGGTCTTCTGAATGCGACCCTGGAGCCAGGCCTTGGCGGGGTCGTCGCTCAGCATGATGTCGCGCTCGGTTTGGGCAATCACCGACTTGCTGAAGGTCTTCTCCATCATCCGGGAGATGCCAAAGGCGCCCGTCTTCGAAAGCCGTTCGCTCAGGGTCTGGTTGATCATGTCGTCGTAGATTTCCGACCCCGACGATTGACCGAGCGAGACGTGCTTCACCGAGGCGCGCATGGTCTCCAGCAGCTTCTTGGTGAACATCTGCTCGAAGCCTTGGGCCGCCTTCTTCATCTCCGCCGCCTTGGGCTGAGCTTCATGGAGAATGGCGACGCCGCGAGCGATTTGGTTTAGGTTCACTGGACCACCAGCCTTGCCTTGAGGGCGCCCTGCGAGCGAAGGCCCTGCAGGATCGAAATGATGTCGGCGGACTTCAGGTTCAGCGCCTGGAAGATCCGGGCGAGGTCAGCGACGGTGGTCGTCGGTGCGATCGTCTTGATCTGGGCGTCGCGCTCTTCGGCGTTCAGCGTCTGCTGACCCGCGACAACGGTCGAACCTTGGCCGAAGGCGTTCGGCTGCGAAATCAACACCTGCTCATCGACCCGGACGCTCAGCGCGCCGTGGGCGATAACCGCCGGTCCGATGCGAACGTTGCCGCCCATGACGATGGTTCCCGTGCGCTCGTTGACGACAATCGTGCCCTGGGAGTCGACCTTCACACGGAGCTGCTCGACCTGGCTCATCACCTGGACTTCTGAGCGGCCCTGGGGCAGGGTCAACTGGATCGTTCCCGGGTTGGTGGCGGTGGCGAGCAGTTCGGGATAGGCCTGCTTGATCGCGGCGACAATGCGGTCGGCGGTCGTGGTGTCCGAGATCTCGAGGTCGAGGAACATCCGGTTGCCGTCATAGAGCACCTTGGTCGGTGCGCCACGCTGGACAAGGCCGCCAGCGGGAATTCGACCCGACGTGACGAAGTTCTTCTTGCTCGAGTTGCCACCCGCTTGGATGTCGAAACCGCCGAGCGTCACCGAGCCTTGTGCGGTCGCATAAATCGTTTCCTTGTCGCCCGGCGCATAAAGCAGGGTCATCAGGAGCGTTCCTCCCGCAAGGCTGCGAGCGTCGCCCATTGACTGCACATTCACGTCGATCGGCAAACCGTTCGTCGCAAACGCAGGAAGGTCGGCGGTGACAAACACCGCAGCGACGTTCTGCATGTCGATCTGGTTCGCGTCGATGTTGATGCCGTAGTCGCGGAAGAGGTTTGCGACGATGGACTGGGTCACGACGCTTCGGCGCGTATCACCCGTGCCCTGAAGGCCAACGACAAGGCCGATGCCCTGGAGCGTGTTCGAGCGGATGCCGCGGAACCGGGCAATCTCCTTCAGCCGGGCTTCGACGCCGTTGCGTTCTGCATCGAGAATTCGGCCATCGCGAGACTTCTCAAGGTCAAGCTGCTTGTCCCGACTGTTCTGCGGACCGCCGTTCTGCGGGGCAGGCGTCGGCTTGGGCGTAGGCTGAACCTTGGGCGGCGAACCGGGGGCCTGCGCCATCGCGAGGCTGGTCACCGCACAGCAAAGGAGGAGGAGAATTCTCTTCATTAGAACAACCAATCCAGAAGTCGAGTGAGGATGCCCTTGCGCTGTCGGTCGCCGATGAGGCCCTTACCATCGGTCGTGATGTTGGCCTCGGCCACCTGCTCGCTGAGCACGGTGTTGTCGCGGCGGACGTCTTCCTTTCGGACCACGCCGCTGAACTTGTAGAGCTGCAAATCCTTGTTGACCTTCACCGCGCGCTGACCTTCAAGAACGAGCGCGCCGTTCGGGAGCACCTGCTTCACGATGACCGTGATCCGGGCTTGGAGTCGGCTCGTGTTGTTGGTCGTGCCGGTGCCCGTGGTCTGGCTCGTGTTGCCGGTGCTGAACCCGCCGAGGAACTCCTTGAGCAGCGGGATCTTGCCGAACGGAAGGCCGAGCTTGTCGATGATGTTCGAATCCTTCTTGGTGCCCGTCGTATTGGCGGTCAGGGTCGAGACGAAGTTCTCGTCGACGATGATCGTCAGGAGGTCGCCTACCTTCGTCGCGGTTCGGTCGACGAACGGGTTGCGGATGCGGTCGGGAACGAGCGAGCCGTCGTTGTCGAGGCTGTTCGTCTGGGCGACGCCAAGGCTCGACGCGAGGGCGAGCAGAATCCAAATCTTCTTCATAGTTGAACCTCCAGGGTTTGGGCGTCCTTGAGAACGCCGGTGACAACGGTGCCGTTATCGAGCTTTGCGCTCACGGTTTCTCCGATCCAAGCGCTACCGGCGAGCTTGCCTTCGGTGCTCACGCTCGCCCCGCCGAGACGCATGATGATCTTCACCTTCGTGCCGCTCGGGAGGCTGACAAAGCCACCGGCGGGAGCAAGGCCGATCATGCGCGTCTGCTTCACCTGGCCATCGACGAGAATCTGAATGCCGACCGTGATCGACTGCGGCGACTTGTTGACCGACATCACCTTGATCTGCAGCTCACCGTTCGGGAGCTTGAGCGCGCCGGGATCGGTGGTGAACGTCAGGTCGGGCAGGCTGGGGTACTTCGCCTTGGCCGCTCCGAGTGCAACCTCAAGCTGCTTTTCAACGGTCAGGTACTGTGCCGCTCGCGTGATCTTCGCCATCGGGAACGGGCCGAGCTTCACCTTGTCGACGTCGATGCCCGCTGCGCGGAGCTGCATGAGCACGAAGTTGCGGTCGAGGCCGCGAGAGACGCCAAACGCGGGGGATCGCCCCAGGTTGACGCTGCCGAGCTTTTCGACCTCTTCGGGCTTGCCGTGAATCTCAGCGACCTCGGCGAGGGTGAACGATTCACCGCTCACCGTGCTTTCGGGTCGCACGACGATCTCGGCGGGGCCGGTCCACGACGACTCAACCGGCGTCTTGATGGTCTTGGGCGAAATCTGCGGCTGGGCCGTCTGCTTCGGCTTCGGTTCGGCTTGCTTGGGCTTGGGTTCCGGCTGCTTGATCGGCGTCGTTTTGCCGCCTTCGCGTCGAATCACGCCCCAATCGTCCTCTCCGGGGCTACCGAGCTGGGGACGATCAATTGAGATCGTGTAGCGGCCGTCGGTCGTGGTCGACTTGAGTCGTCCGAGCACGAGTCGGCCCACTTCCGCCTTTCCTCCTGCCGTGATCGCAAAGATGTGGCCTTCGAGGTCGCAGTCGAGCGCGGTAGCGTCGCCGGGAACGAAGATCTTTGGAAGCGGCTCTGCGCCACCAATGTCGCGCAGGCGTCCCTCGACCACCTCGAAGGTCGCGGTGGCGGCAAACACCACTCGGCCATCGCGGCACAGTCGAAGGTAGCCCTCGCCATCCACCCGAAGCGTCAGCTTGGGAGGGGTGAGCAGGGTCAGCAGGAAGAGGCTAGACGTGATCATTATCGCTTGAGCTGGTTGAGAGTGCCGAGCATGTCGTCGGAGGTCTGGATCGCCTTCGAGTTGATCTCGTAAGCGCGTTGAGCGGTGATCATCTTCACCATCTCTTCGACCACCTGCACGTTCGAACCTTCGAGGAAGGTGCTTCGCAGCGTGCCGATGCCAGCGGTGCCAGGAACGCCGTTCGTCGGGTCACCGCTCGATCCACCGCGAGCGAAGAGGTTCTGGCCGATCTTGGTGAGACCGGTCGGATTCGGGAACGTCGTGAGTTCGATCGTGCCGAGCTGCTGCGGGTCGTTCGAATCGGGGAGGATCGCGCTGACGATGCCGGTTTCGCTGATATCGATGGCGCGTGCCCCGGCAGGAATCGTGATCGACGGGACGAGCGGGTAGCCGTCCGAGGTCACGAGCAGTCCGCTCGCGTCTCGCTTAAAGCTGCCATCCCGCGTGTAATAGATGTTGCCGTCCGGGCGCTGGACCTGGAAGAAGCCGGGGCCGTTGATCGCGAGATCGGTGGCGTTGCCCGTGCTCTGGAGCGGACCCATCGCGAAGTTCGAGACGCTCGCGGTGAACATCGTTCCCAAACCGATCTGGGTGGCGACCGGCGAAACGCTGGTGGCACCCGTGTTCACGCCCGAAGCGCGAAACGTCTGATACATCAGGTCTTGGAACTCCGCGCGGTTACCCTTAAACGCGGTGGTGTTCACGTTCGCGAGGTTGTTCGCGATCGTGTCGAGATTGTATTGTTGAGCGACCATTCCGGTCGCCGCTGTATTCAGTGCACGCATCATGGCGGGTCGGTTTTTCCTGACCTTCGGAGCCCCCTCTGGGGCACCTCGGGCCTAAGTTGTTCTTCCGCCAATCCTTGCGATCTTTGGCTCTGCGCAGTCCGTCGCAGGGCCTTGCTTCCTAGCCAATCCGGCTAGGTCCAGCGTTCTTATCGCTCAGAGAGGCTTTGGATGAGTCGTTGCGTCAGTTCGTCTTGTTGAGTGATCGACTTCTGCGAGATTTCGAAGGTCCGCCCAATCGTGATCAGGTTGATCATCGACTCGACGGGATTGACATTGGATTGCTCAAGCGCACCCTGGCGAACGAGGACGTCGCGGGTGTCGAGGAGCAGGGGGTTGCCAACGGCTCGGTAGAGGCTGCTGCCCACCTTGGCCATCTGGCCGTCATAGATCGCGATTTCGGCGACTTGGCGACCGCCGACGCTGACCGCGCCGGTTTGGCTGATTTCGATCTGGCCCTGGGGCACGGTGATCGGGTTGCCGCGCCGGTCGAGAACGGGGTTTCCGCTCACATCAACGATCTGGCGCTGAGCATCGAGGGTGAAGTTGCCCGCCCTCGTGTACATCGTTTGACCGCCACGATCCACCGCGAACCACCCACGCGGCGAATCGATGGCAAGGTCGAGCGGGTTCCCCGTTGTGGAGACCGTCCCGCGGTCAAAAATCGTGAATTCGGCGACGGGAACCGCGCCATTTCCGATGGATCCGAGGATTCGGCCATCGCCGCCATTGCTGGCCATGACCCGCTCCATCGCTTCGGCAAACGCGAAGCCGTCCCGCTTGTATCCGGTCGTGGTTGAGTTCGCCAGATTGTTCGCGGTGACATCCAGCCACTGCTGCATCGTCCGCAGTCCGGTGGCTCCAGTGTAAACGCCTCGGTTCATCCCACCTTCAGCTTCGGCAGGTAGGAATGCGGGGATTAGGGTGGAAAGTTGGCAATCGACTTTAGGTTTTGCCGATTGCCAACCTTTCTAAGCTCAGCGAGCCTTGCGGCGGCGAGCCAACGCCGCGAGGCCGAGGCCAATCGCAAGCATGCTCGTCGGTTCCGGCACCGCGTTCGTCGTGATCCAGGTCCGGATGTTCGACGCCGTCACGTCAATCGCGCCGCTGCCGAAATACGCCGTGCCCGCGGGGATGTTGACGCCGCCCGTCGGGAAGGACCAGCCCGGATTCGCGGAGGCGAAGCCGAAGTCGGGAAGAGCGGGCGGTGCACCGGTGTAGCCCGACGTGAGGTTGAAGATAAAGCTGTTGATGCCGATCAGCTGGCCGGACGAATTGAACCAACCGCCGCCCGAGTCGCCGCCAACGAGGACCGAATCGCCCGCCGAAGCAATGTAGGAAAGGTGCGAGTTGCCAATCGTCCCAACGAACTGGAAGTCGTCGAGCGTGTTCTGGCCCGCACGTCGCGTTCCCGCGCCAATCGTCTGGTTGTAGCCGGTGTTGGTTGCGTTCACCACGCCGCTACCGCCGAAGCCGACCATTGTGATCGTCGAGTTCAGAGGGGCCGAGGTCGCCACGTTATAGAAGCCCGGCAGCGTCTGATTCAGGTTCACCAACAGGAGGTCGGGCGAATCCGGATTGACGAACGAGTTCAACGCGGTGTAGGTGTTCGAGCCGAGCACGAAGCTGCCCGCACCGACGTGGGCGGCGGTAAGCACCGTCCGCGGTCCAATTGCGACCGCCGAAGCACCATTCATCTGGCCAACCCACTGCCAGGTCGTATCGGCGGGGTTAGGGAGCGTGGTCGACGTGGTCGCAATCACCGACCATCCCGACACCGCCAACGAGAAAACGAGTCCAACAACTACAAAACGCTTCAAAGCAACACCATCCCACGTTAGACGTGAGTCAGAAACCATTTTAGCGAAGGTTTTGTGCCAAACCCAAGTTTTGAACCCAAAAAGATTGCTGGTCTTCGGCGAGTTCTCAGGTTCATTTGAACCTGGACCAAAACCGCCGGGGCGGTACACTCTCCCGCATGGCCTCCCCCATCCGCAACATAGGGATCATTGCGCACGTCGACCATGGCAAGACCACCCTCGTCGACGCAATCTTCAAGCAGGCAGGCCTGTTTCGAGAAAACCAGCACATGGCGGACCGCGTCATGGACAGCAACGAGCTCGAACGAGAAAAGGGAATCACCATCCTCTCCAAGGTCGCGAGCTGCCGCTACAAAGACCTGAAGATCAACATCGTCGACACCCCCGGCCACGCCGATTTTGGTGGTGAAGTGGAGCGCGTCCTCAGCATGGTCGATGGCGTTCTGCTCATCGTCGATGCCCAAGAAGGGCCGATGCCCCAGACCCGATTTGTGCTCAAGAAGGCGTTCGAGAACGGCCTGAAGCCGATCGTCTGCATCAACAAGATCGACCGCGAGCACGCCCGTCCGCTCTGGGCCTACGACAAGACGATTGACCTCTTCATCGACCTTGGCGCAAGCGAAGAAGACCTCTTCTTCCCCCACCTTTACACCTCGGGTTCGGGCGGCTTTGCCCGCGTCTCGCCCGATGGCGGCGAAAAGGACATGCGCGAGCTCTTTGAGATGATCGCCAACGCCGTTCCGCCTCCCCGCGTCGAAGCCGAAGGCCCCTTTCTCCTCCAGGTCAACAACCTCGATTACAGCGACTACCTGGGCCGCATGTTCGGCGGAAAGGTTCTGCGTGGCGAAGTGAAGGTCGGTGACCGACTTGAGCTCAGCCGCGATGGCGCGGATAAGAAGACCGGATTCAACGTCACCAAGCTCTGGGTTTACGAGGGTCTGGCCCTCCGCGAAGTCGAAAGCGTGAAGGCGGGCGAGATCGCGATGCTCGCGGGCCTCGACGGCGTTCTCATCAGCGACACGATTGCCCACCCCGACACCACCGCCCCGCTCGCCGCGATCAAGGTGGAGCCAAGCACGCTCAGCATGAGCTTCTATGCCAACAACTCGCCTCTCGCGGGCAAGGACGGCGGCAAGTTCCTCACCATCCACAAGATTCGCGACCGAATCGAGAAGGAAGAGGCGGTCTCGGTGAGCGTGAAGGTCGACAGCGATTCGTCGTCCGACTCGGTGAAGGTCAAGGCTCGCGGCGAACTCCAGCTTGCCATCCTCATCGAAACTATGCGACGCGAGGGCTACGAAATGCAGATCTCCCGCCCGCAGGTCATCTTCCAGCGCGTCGATGGCGAAGTGCATGAGCCGTACGAGACGGTTACTCTCGAACTCCCGACCGACGCGGTCGGCGACGTCATGGAAGAGCTCGCCCGGCGACGCGGCGACCTCAAGGACATGGCCTCGCAGGAGAACGGCACCACCCGGCTCGAATATTCGATCCCCACGCGCGGCCTCATCGGCTTCCGCTCGGCCTACCTCACGATGACCCGCGGCCTTGGCATCCTTGGCTCGATCTTCGATGGCTACGGACCGTACAAGGGCGAAGTCGTCAACCGGACCACCGGCTCGCTCATCGTCAAGGATCCGGGCAAGCTCACCCGCTATGCCTACGAAGACATCCAGGAGCGAGGATCCTTGTTCTATCCGGTCGGCACCGATGTCTACGGCGGCATGATCGTCGGCGCTTGTAGCCGCGACGAAGACATGGTCGTCAACGCCACGAAGGAAAAGCACGCCACCAACATGCGGTCGGCGACCAGCGATGCAACGAGCGTGCTCGACTCGCACCGCGAGTTCTCGCTCGAACAAGCGCTTTCTTGGCTCCGCGACGATGAGCTGCTTGAGGTCACTCCAAAGCAGCTGCGATTCCGAAAGAAGATTCTCGACCACAGCGAGCGACGAGTTGCTGAGCGACGATCCGAACTCCCCGTCTGAGAAAAAGCTCACCGAAACCGAGCAGAAGGCGCTCACCGATGCCCTTCTGCTCGAGGTGATGCGCGACTTTCCCATCCCCACCGCCCCGAAAATCGTGTGGAAGAACCTGCGCGTGTCGGCGGGGCTTGCCCTTTATCTTGAGAACGAGATTCGGCTGTCCAAGCGCATCCTCGACACCGAAGACAAGGTCCGGGAGACCTTCCTCCACGAATACGCCCACCTTCTTGCGTTTGCGCGCCATGGTCGAGCGGGCGCGGGTCACGGAAAGCCTTGGAAGGATGCCATGCGCGAGCTCGGACTCGATCCGCAAGTTCGTCACCGCTACGCGGTCGAGCGTAACGAAAAGCGTCAACAAGTCCTCTATGTTTGTAAGAGGTGCGGACTCGAGTTCGTGCGCGGCCGTCGATTCCCTCGGGGACGAAGGGTGATGCATGTCTCTTGCGGCGGCCTCCTAAAATTGGTAGGTCTGAAACGAAAAGACCTTTAGCTTTTAACTTTTTGCAAAGGAATGCGTATCAGGAGTTGAAGCCGTGTGGATCGCTAACGCTGACCGAAGTCGTATTGTCGATCAACTTGCCGAAGCCGAGTTTGGATTGACATCAAACGTGCTCATGGAGCGCGCTGGTTGCGCTGTGTTTGACGTTGTTCGCGAGGTCCTTCCTCGGGGCGGGCGCATCGTTGTTCAGTGTGGCAAAGGTCACAACGGCGGCGACGGATTTGTGGTTGCTCGCCTCGCCAAAGAGGCTGGCTATGGCGTCGATTGTCTCGTTGCCGCCACCGAAGCCGACCTCAAGCCCTCCACCCGCGAACAGTGTGAGCTTGCCCGCGCGGCGGGCGTCGAACCGATCTTTTCCGACGAGCCGCGTTGGTCGCGCCGACAGGAGCTGATCGGCTGCCGCGATCTCGTCGTCGATGCCCTGCTGGGTTCGGGCGGCGAACATTCGGTGACCGGTCCGATCCGAACTGCGATTGAGGCGATCAACCGAAGCGGCGTCCCCGTGCTCAGCGTCGACGTGCCGAGCGGCATCCATTGCGACACCGGCGAGGAGCTCGGCGAGAGCATCTGGGCGATGCGCACGGTCACGATTGGCCAGCCCAAGCCTTATCTCTTCCAAGGCCTTGGCCTCGAACATGCCGGCTTTTGGACCGTCGCCGACATCGGCTATCCCGACGAACTTCTCGAAGATCCCACCGACGCGCGACTTCTCGATGCCGCATGGGTCGGCAATCTCCTCCCCGAGCGACGACGCGCCAGCCACAAGGGCGAAAACGGCAACGTGCTCGTGGTGGCGGGAAGTAGTCGAATGCGCGGCGCGGCGGTGCTCGCCGCGAAAGGTGCGCTTCGTGCAGGCGCTGGACTCGTCACCGTCGCTGGTGTGCAGAGCGTCCTCGAAGCGGTCGCCGCCCAGATTCCCGAGGCCTTGCTGTTCCCGCTTCCCGAGCGCGATGGCGTCATCTCTGCCGATGCGGCCAAACTCCTCATCGATTCCCAAAACCGCTACTTCTCTTGCCTCTTCGGACCCGGAATGACCCACGAAGAGCCCGCGCTGGAGTTCCTCAAGAAGGTTTGGAGCGAGTGGACCCGGCCGACCGTTATTGATGCCGACGCCCTCAATGCGATCGCGCTTGGCGTTCCGCTCCCGCGCGTCCCGTGTGTCCTCACCCCGCACCCCGGCGAGATGAGCCGCCTACTCGAACTCAGCATCGCCGAGTGTCAGGCTGATCGGTTCCACACCGTCCGCCACGCGGTCAGCAAGTTCGGCCAATGCGTGCTCCTCAAGGGTCCCTACAGCATCGTCGGCGACCACGGTCAGCCGATGGCGGTGAACTGCACCGGCAACTCGGGCATGGCGAGCGGTGGCATGGGCGATGTCCTCACCGGCATCATCGCCACGCTGATGGCCCAAGAGCTGCCGCCCTACTATGCGGCGAGCTGCGCGATGTACTGGCACGGCCTTGCCGCCGACCATTGTGCGAACCAAATTGGACCGATTGGCTTCTCTGCCCGCGATGTGGCCTTGGCACTTCCCGCCGCTCGCGCTAAAATCACGGCAAGTTGCGAATCCTAACCGCTTTTGCCCTCGCCGCGCTCAGCAGCCTTGCCTTTGCCCAGAAAACCTGTCGCATTGAGTTTCCCGACGCGGGCGACCGCTTGGTCTGGACCGGTGAACCGACCCCACCCGCCGACGCGAAGGAGGCGAAGGACAAGTCGTTCACGCTTGACCTCACCGCCGATTCCAAAGGCAAGGTCTGGGTCCTCGACCGAGGCTCCAACCGAATGGCGGTCCGCCCCATCGACAAGGTCCCCGCGCTTTGGACGCTGAAGCGGGAGGATTGGGCGCTCGCAGGCAAGGTCACGATTCGCGTGGACTACCGTGGCAAGCCGGTGGCTTCTGCCCGCGTTGAAGCCAAGGCGGGCGCGGAATCGCGCGATGTCTTGCTTTCCCCTGCCTCCCAGGGCGAAGCGCCGATCTATGGCATCCCGTTTGGTCCGCTGAAGGTCGTCGTCACCACCAACCTGAAGGCCAAGCCGGAAGTGACCAAGAAGGACGAAGTCACCTTCACCCTCAAGCCTGATGACGGCCTTTCGAAGACGGTCTCGGTTTCGGAAGAGACCACCGTCATCGAGCCAACCGCCAGCCCTTCACCGACTGCAGATAGCAAGAGCGGCGAGCCGAAAGAGAATAGCGACAAGGAGAAGGAACCCGAGAAGAAGGGCGACGCAACAACGACCTGGGTCAACTGGCTGATCGGCCTCGTCATCGGCGGCGGGTTGATCGCGGGCATTTTCTGGTTCCTGAAGAAGAATCAAAACAAGGTCGCCGACCAGCTTAGGCAGCTTGGCGTGGACGTTCCCCGCGGGGACGATCCCGGCGTCTCACCCGGAACCCCCTTCGAGCCGGCCCCCGCGCCGCCCCAGAAGATCATCCTCGACCCCGTTCAGCCGATTGATCTCGGGTCCGACGCTGCGCCCACCGCCTTTGCCGCCGCCCCCATTGCGATGACCGGCCAGCCGCGTCTCGTGATGGCAAACGGCGACGAATTCCCCCTCAATGAAGGCGAAACGACGATTGGCCGCGAGCTCGGCCTCGAGCTTTCGCTGCCCAACGAGTCCACCGTCTCCCGCCGCCACGCGGTGGTGGTTCGCCACGGCCAAAGCGTCATCGTTCGCGACCTCGGTAGCTCGAACGGCACCTTCGTCAACGGGGCGAAGATCGCGGGCGACACGCCGATCCGGCCCGGTGACCAAGTTCAATTTGGCCAGTCTGTGTGGCGTTTCGAGGGCTGATCTATGGGCCGCTTGATTCTGAAGTGTTTGGCAGGCGCCCTCGGCGGGTTCCTCGGCTGGATGATCCTGGAGCCGAGTCACCCGAGCCTGGAAAAGATGTCGGAGTGGAGCATCTGGGAGATCAAGATCGTCTTCCTCACCTCGCTTTTGATCGGCGGCTTGATCGGCCTCGTCGATGGCATCCTCAAAGGTGGCGTGGGTCCGGTTTGGCGCGGCCTCGGCCTCGGTGCGCTCTTTGGCGCGATTTGTGGTCCGGCGGGTCACCAGTTGGCGGGCCTCGTGGGGTTACCTCTCTTGCCCTTCACTGCGGCCGGGCTTCCCGGACAGATGGTCTGGCGGACCGCCGTGCTCGCGACGATCGGTACCGTCCTCGGTGGCGGGATTGGCCTCAGCTCACTCATCCCACGCAAGGGAATCCAAGGCTTGATCGGCGGCGCGATTGGCGGCGGCATCGGCGGTTTCCTCTTTGACCCCATTGCCCAGGCGATCAGCCCCGCGACGATCATGACCTCGGCCTCCAAGGTCAACGAAGGTGGCGGTGCCTCACGGGCGGTCTATTTCGTGATGTCGGGCGCGCTGATCGGCCTCTTCATCGGCATCATCGAGGTCGTCCAGAAGCAGGCTTGGCTCCGGCGCGAGCTCGGTCGCAATGAGGGCAAGGACTACCCGCTCGACTCGACCGAGAACCACATCGGCCGAAGCGAATGGGCGGCGGTTTCGATCTTCGACGACAAGGCGGTCGCCCCGATGCACGCCTGCATCACCTCGAACAAGCGCGTGTATCACCTCTACAGCTCGGGCCAGGGCGAAACCTACTTGAACAACCACCTGCTGCCCCCGAATCAGCCCGCCGGTCTTCAACCCGGCGACGTCATCCGGGTGGGGACGACGCAGCTCATCTTCAACGTCAAGGGCGCGAAAAACGCGCCGAAAGTGGCGACCCAAGGGCCGCTGCGGCAGTCCCAACTCGCCCCCGGCACGCCGAGCACCCTCATTCAAGGGCCCGCTCAACCGATCAACCTCGGCACGCCCGCCGCGCCAAGCTGGCGGCTCGTCGCCGAAGATGGCCCCCTGCAGGGCCAGGTTTTCCCGGTCTCGTCGGTCATGGAAGTCGGTCGCGAGCTACCCGCGATTTCGCTCGGCTGGGACAACCGCACGAGCCGGCGTCATGCCAAGCTCGAGCCCACCCCGACTGGCCTCGCGGTGACCGACCTCGGCAGCACGAACGGCATCTTTGTGAACGCGAACAAGACGCCCCAAGCGATGCTCCAAAAGGGTGACAAAGTCATGATCGGATCAACGACCTTCCGGGTGGAAGCGTGATCCGGACGCTTCGCACGCTGGCCCCTGCCAAGCTGAACACCTTCCTTGCCGTCGGCCCGCCGGATCGGATCGGCTATCACCCGTTGCGCACGATCTTCCGCACGATTTCGCTTGCCGACGAGGTCGTCGTCACCACCGGTGGCAGCGGCAAGATCACGGTCGACGGCATGGACTTGCCCGCCGAGAACACCCTGACGAAGGCGATGCGCTTTGTCCGTGAGATTGCGAGTCTTCCCGCCCACGACATCCACGTGGTCAAGCGAATTCCTGCTCAGGCTGGGCTCGGCGGTGGGAGTTCGGATGCCGCCGCATACCTTCGGATTGCCAACCACCTCAGTGGCGGCCAGATTCCGGTTCACGAGCTGAGCGCAATTGCCCAGTCGATCGGCGCGGACGTGTCGTTCTTCCTGGTCGGCGGGGCGGCGAAGGGCGAGGGCTACGGCGAGATTCTCACTCCGATAGACCATGAACCCATGCGCCACCTCGTCGTGGTGATGCCCTCAGGGGTGACGTGTTCGACGCCGGAGATGTACAAGGCGCTGGATTCCACTTCGCGCGAGTTCGCTGCCTTCCCAGGCGACCCTTGGACGCTCTACAACGACTTTGAGCGGGTTGCGCCGTGCGAATGCCTCGACGGCATCGAGCGGCTCCAGGTCTTCGGTGCCTCGGCGGCGGGCCTCACGGGTTCGGGGGCGGCGTACTTCGGGGTTGTCCGCGACGCCGATGAGGCGGCCCCGATGGCCGCCCGGGCACAGGAAGAAGGCCTCGGCGCGGCATGGGCGGTGACGACCTTGGGTCCGGCGTCGGCAACGGTGGTCAGCGAGGGATAGGCTCCGACGACCGCTCCCCCAAGGAGTGATAAGATCGAGGGGGATGGCAAAGGTCAGGAAGGAACCACCGCTCTACGTGTGGACCCTGCTTCGGGTTGTTGTCCACTTGGGCCTCGGGATGGTGTTTCAGATCAGCCTGATGCTCGACCCAGTGCTCGTCGTTGGCCCGATCGCTGGGAGCCTGCTCTTTGAGGTTTGGTTCTTGTTCGACGCGGGGCTGTACACGACGGAGAAGTGGCTCTCGGGGACCAAGTGGTCGCTGGGGCTCGCGGTGATGGCCTGGGCGCCGAGTGACTTCCTCGTGGAGAAGTTGGGATTCCTGCGGGTGGTGAATCGGTTCCTGCCGTTCGGGATGACGCTGGCCTTTCTGCTCGGGTGGGTGCTTCTGGCGGCGTTGTCGTTGCCGAAGGCCGGTGAGTGACGGGGGGCTGGCTGTGGTCGTGCGCTTTCGCCTCAGGCGCGCCTGGACGGCGCGCCAAGATTGGCCAGGATGGCCGTGGGCCCAGAGTTATGCAACCAAACGGCCTCGCCTCACCAAGGCTCTGCCTCCAGATAGCTTGTAGGCCGACTTTTCCGGCGCGCCAGGACGGCGCGCCTCGGCCGGGCCTGGATGGCCCAACAGGGTTAGCCTCGAACAATGCAGCCTTCAGCCCGAATTGAGGCGCTGCACCGTACCCGCCCCGCGTTCTCTCTCTTCCGGCCCGCCAGGGCACCGATCCGGGGCGAACCTAGCTTCCCCTCTCTTCGGCGCCCCCGGACGGCGCGCCTCGGCCGGGCCCGGATGGCCGAAACAACCCATTCCAGAGTCCGCCCGAATGTCGGTTTACACCGAGGGCTCGCACCCACCCCACCCCGCGTTCTCCCTCTTCCGGCGCGCCAGGACGGCGCGCCTCAGGGGGTTGCGAGGCCACGATGGCCGAGCCGGGCGGGCGGGAAAGCGATCCTCGCCAAAAGTCCGCTAAAAAGCCCGTTCGTCACTTCGCAGCAGCCCGTAAACCTCTAGGTCATGCAGCTCGCCTGCCCGCTTCATGTGCTGCCGAAGGCAGCCCTCAAACTGAAACCCCAGCCGCAGCGCAATCCGCTTCGACGCCTCGTTGTCCTTCCGCACCCGGATCGTCAGGCGGTTCAACCCCAACCCCTCAAACCCGAAGCGGCACGCAAGGCGGGCCGCCTCCAGCCCCAGTCCCTGCCCCCAATACGGTTCGCCGATTCAATAGCCCACCTCTGCCCACTCGTTCGCCGGGCTCAGCATGAGCCCCACCACCCCGACAAGCTCGTCCGACCCATGCGGCACGATCGCCCAATGGAACTCCTTGCCCTCGCCGCGGAGCCCCGGCAGCAAGGCCAGCCACGTCTCCGCATGGTGCAATTCGTAAGGCGAAGGCAGGGCCACCCGGTCAAGCACGCTCGGGTTCGCCGCGAGCTCGAAGATCCGAGCGGAATCCTCCAAAACCGGCCAGCGGAGCGACAACTTTGTGCCCACGAGGGGAATTTCACCTTCCATATCGAACGTCCTTCATCTTGGAAACCGATAGACTAACATAGAGCAACGATATGGACCCAACTCAGGCCTTTGATCCCAATCGGACGATGCTGAACCCTGGCGGTTTTTCAGATCCCAACAAGACGACTGCCATGAGCGCAGTTCCGTCGCCGATGGCGCCCGCCTCCCCCGCGAGCGGTCCCGCACTCCAGGCGCGAGTGGTCCCCGGCCGAACCGTGACGATGGCCAACGGTCCTGCCCGTGAGCAATTCCTGATCGAATTCAGCGCGCCCTCCGAGATCGCGCCGTCGGGCTTCGCGCCCCAGTCGGCCCGGATGCCGCTCAACCTGTGCCTTGTCCTCGACCGATCCGGGTCGATGGAGGGCCTCCCCCTCGAATACTGCAAGCAGGCCTGTCAGCACGTCGTCGACATGCTCACCGCAAACGATGTCCTGAGCATCGTGACCTTCGAGGAGACGGTGGACGTCCTCATGCCGCCGCAGCGCGTCACCAACAAGCAGCCGATCAAGGACGGCATCGCCCGCATCCAGCCCGGCAACACGACCAACCTCTACGAAGGCATCTCGCAGGGCCTCAACCAAGTCCTCAACAGCGAGGGCGGCCGCGTCACCCGGCTCATCGTCCTCTCCGACGGCGACCCCACCGCGGGGATCAAGGACTTTGCCTCCCTGGTCAACCTCTCGGGCGAGGCCAAGGCGAAGGGCATCACCTGCACCTATCTCGGTTTTGGACCCGACTACAACGAAGAGCTCCTCGCCTCGATGGCGAAGAAGGCGGGTGGAAACTACTACTACATCCCCGAACCGCAGCTCATCCCGGAGGTCTTCCGCACCGAGCTCGAGAAGCTCATGACCGTCGTGGGCAAGAACCTGGAGCTCGAACTCAAGCTGGCGCGCTGGGTCAATATGCGCTCGCCGCAGTCCGCCACAGGAGGAACGGTGACGCTTCCGCTCGCCGATCTCGAACGGGGCTCGCTCATCCAACAGATCGTTGATCTCGAATTCCCGAACCACCCCCTCGGCCATTACCGCGTGGTCGCGGGGAGTCTGGCGTACGACGACATGCTGACCGGTCGTCGGGAGCGCATCGACCTCGATCTCGCCCTTGAGTTCTCCGCCGATTCCGCGCGCTACAGCGTGCCCGTCGCGACCGAAGTGGGCCAAGCCCACCAGGTTGCCCAGGCCAGCCGCGTCGTCGAGAAGACGATCATGGGCCTCAAGACCGGCCAGATCACCCAGATGGGCGCGATTGCCGAGCTGCAGAAGACCCAAATGCTCCTCGTCGGTGAGGGTCGCACCGCCGAAGCCCAAGAGGTCACGATGGCGCTGCGCGCGCTGCAATCCGGCAACCAAACCGGTGCCGAGAAGACGCTCATGGGCACGATGGTTTCGCTCGATCAAGGAAAGAAGTCGAATTGATCCTCTGTCTGGCCGTTCTTGCTGCCCCCAAACACCTCGACGAGGCGCGTGAGCTTCTCAAAGCAGTAAGCGCACCTAATAATCGGTACCAGCACCGACCGAGTGTCGTCACATGGGGAGAGAACGCGGTTTGTAACACCGATTGCAGCGGCCTCGGCGTTGCCCTGCTCCAAAAAGCCTATCCCTGGGCAACCCCCGATTGGTTCAAAGCGACCTTTGCGAAGTTGAAACCGCTCGCGAAGGACTTCTATGTCGCGATCAAAAGGGGCAGCGCATTTGAGCCGATTGACAAAGTCTCCGACCTACAACCCGGTGATTGGATTGCGATTCAATACGAAAAGGAGGCCGACAACACCGGCCACCTCATGCTTGTGAACGGCCCCGTCGAGAAGATTCAGGCCGCCGAGCCCCAGATTCCCGATCTCGACCAGTACATCGTCCCTATCCTCGATTGCACGTCGTCGCCCCACGGACCCAAGGACACGCGACGTGGCACTAAGACGGGAGGCATCGGCACGGGCGAGTTTCGGCTCTATGCCAAGCCGGACGGCACCCTGAACGGATATGCCTGGAGCATTTCGTCGAAGACGAAGTTCTATGCTCCAGGCACCCGCGACCTGATTGTCGGTCGCCTTACGACTCAGTAAGGATTTTCCTCCTAACAGCAATCTTGCCAAGATCCTCTAGGATTTCGTTCATGAGCCTGCGGTCGGCCTCCACCACTTCGGGCTTGGCGCGCTCGATGAACTGCGGGTTGCTCAGCTTTTGGGTCAGCTTGGTCCAGTCCGCGTTCTTCTTCTCGGACTCCTTGTCCAGCTTCTCGATGAGCTTGTCGACGTCGATGACGCCCTCCACCGGGATATGGAAATCAACGCCGTGGCGCGAGGTCGAGACCGAACGAACCACCGGCATTCCGGGGACGAGCTCGCTCACCCATGCCTGGCTGGAGATCACGCCTTCGGAGCCGCTAAGGTCACCCTCGTAATAAACTTCGTCGATCATGCGACCCGGGGTGAGGTCGAGGTCGGCGCGGAGCGCGCGGAGCGCACGCACCATCTCGAACGTCCGCTCGATGCTTGCTTCATCCTCGGGCGAGGCAAACCAGCTCGGCATCTCTGGCCAAGGATGGACCATGATGAACTTCGTCGGCTTCGCAATTGGTAAGTGCGAATACAACTCTTCCGTCAGGTGCGGCATGATCGGGTGGAGCATGACAAGGAACGACTCGATCGCGGTCAGAAGAACCGTCTGGGGGACGATCTTTTCCGACTGGTCCTGAAGGCGTGACTTGCAGACCTCGATGTACCAGTCGCACAGCTCGCTCCAGAAGAAGCGATAGAGCGCTTGGCAGGCCGATTGGAGATCAAAACCGTCGTAGGACGCGCGGACGACTTCTTCCAGCCCTTTCAGACGGCTGAGCAACCACCGATCCACCGGCTGCAGGCGACCCTTGAGCGAATCCAAGCTCGGCACCGCATCCACGTCGAGATTCATGATCACGAATCGGGTTGCGTTCCAGATTTTGTTCGCAAAGTTGCGCGCATCGTCGGTCTTGCGGTCCGAATAGCGGATGTCCTGGTTCTCGCCGGTCTGGCTGAGCAAGGTCCATCGCAGCGCGTCCGCGCCCTTGGTCTCGATGATCGTCATCGGGTCGATGCCGGTTCCGAGGGACTTGCTCATGCGGCGGCCGTCTTCGGTGAGCACCGTCGCGTGGATCATGATCTCGCTGAACGGGACCTCGCCCATAAAGTCGATGCCCATCATGAGCATGCGCGCGACCCAGAGGTTGATGATGTTCCGGTCGGTGACGAGCACATTCGTCGGATACCAAGCAGCAAGATCGGCGGTCTTTTCTGGCCAGCCGAAGGTGGCAAACGGCCAGAGCCCGGACGAGAACCACGTATCGAGCACATCGTCATCCTGACGAATAATCGCCTTTCCGCCCGCCTTCCGTGCCGCGTCTTCCTGGCTCATCGCCGCGATGGGCGTGCCGTCCTCGGTGTAGTAGATCGGGATGCGGTGGCCCCACCAAAGCTGGCGGCTGATGCACCACTCGCGGATGTTCTCCATCCAATCGAGGAAGATTCGGTTATAGCGCTCGGGATAGAAGTTGAACTTTCCATCGTGGAACGCCTTGATCGCGGGTTCGGCGAGCTTGGCCTGGTCAACAAACCATTGCTCGCTGAGAAGGGGCTCGATGACCTCGCCGCTGCGCTCGCTCACGATGATGTTCAGGTCGTGATCTTCGACCTTCACGAGGAAGCCTTGCTCCTCGAGGTCGGCCACGATCTGCTTTCGGGCGTCGTAGCGGTCCATGCCGTCATACGGGCCCGGCATCGTCACCTTTGCGCGTTCGTCGAGGATGACCGGCATGTCGAGTTGGTGGCGCTGACCGACCATGAAGTCGTTCGGGTCGTGGGCGGGGGTGATCTTCACCGCGCCTGTGCCAAACGCAGGGTCGGGATAGATGTCGGCGATGAGCGGGATCTCGCGACCCACGAGCGGGAGGATCAGCTTCTTGCCGACCTTGCCGGTGTAGCGCTCGTCGCTCGGGTGGACGGCAACCGCCACGTCGGCGAGCATCGTCTCGGGCCGCGTGGTCGCGATGATGACCTCGCCCGAGCCATCCGCGAACGGATAGCGAATGTGATACAGCTTGCCGCGCACCGACTTGCGTTCGGTTTCAATGTCGCTGACGCTGGTGCGGAGGACGGGATCCCAGTTCACCACGCGCTTGCCGCGGAAGATGAGGCCGCGGTCGAACCAGTCGATGAACACCTTCAGCACGGCGTCGTGGTAGCCCGCATCGAGGGTGAACCGGCTTCGGCTCCAGTCGAACGAACAGCCGAGCGAGCGGAACTGGCGGAGAATCGTGTCGCCGCTCTCTTTTCGCCATTCCCAAA
This sequence comes from Armatimonadota bacterium, assembly GCA_018268355.1. Taxonomy (GTDB): domain Bacteria; phylum Armatimonadota; class Fimbriimonadia; order Fimbriimonadales; family Fimbriimonadaceae; genus JAFDWR01. The sequence continues at coordinate 79,691 of JAFDWR010000004.1, forward strand.
CCTTCTCGAGGAACTTCTCGCGGCCGAGGCTGGCAGCGGAGATGCCTTGCTTGCTCAGGTTCTTGCTGACGACGCTTTGGGTGGCGATTCCGGCGTGGTCTTGGCCGGGGAGGATCAGCACCGAGTGTCCGCGCAGGCGGGCGTAGCGGCCGAGCATGTCTTGAATCGGATAGGTCAGCGCGTGACCCATGTGGAGCGAACCGGTGATGTTGGGGGGCGGGATCGTCAGACTCCACTTCGGCTTCGTGTCGTCGGGGTCGGGCTGAAAGAGACCAGCTTCCTCCCAGCAGGCGTACCACTTGGGTTCGGTCGAGATCGCGTCATAGCGCGAGGGCATCAAGTTTTCGTCCATATTCACCTCGCCTTCATGTCTTGAAGGCAGGGGCTAGTTTACCCGGAGGTGGTTTTCACGTGAAACAGTGGGCGGTTAAGGATTGTAGTCAGCGCGCTTATCTGTCTGGACCAGTGAGTCCGAGGAGTCGATCCAGCCAGAAGGGTTTGGGCACCTCACTCACCGGCCTTCAGCAGCGGCGGACCGATGATCCGGAACAGCCGCAGCGGCGAATAGACCAGCCAAATCATCCCCACGTAATCGTCCCATTTCGTGAACGTGAGCGTTCTTTGGGAGACTCCCACGATGAACCCGAGAATGCTCAGCGCGAAGATCACAATGAAGGCCCATTGTCGGCTCCGGGAGGCATACGAATACAGGAACGACATCCCGATGATCACGATTCCGACGACCAACTCGAGGCCCTTGAACGGCGAGGGGCCGTCAGGCCCGGCGAGGCCGATCGCGCAGATCATGATGCCTACAATCACCCCGAGAACGGCGAAGAGAAGGCCGAGGAACCGGTCCAAGCCATAGTACGGCGCGCCCTTCTTGGGTGGTTTCGGTGGTTCTTGACGATAGTATCCCTGCACGGGTTCTTGTTCACTCATCATGCTCTCCCAATTATAGTAAGTGGACTTATGTTATTCTTTTGAACCTGAGAAGAGTCGCCGAACGACGTCTTCCACGTCGATATCTTGAATCGAAACGTCGGCGACCGGAAGCTCCTGCAACGCCTTTCCAACGATCTGGGCGGCATCCTGACGCGGGATCTCGAGCACGACCTGCTCCGGACTCGACTCCACCACCCGCCCGTACGCGCTCCAATCCTGGTCGACCGACTCGCTGAACGAGAGCGTGAGTCGCCGCGAGTCGCTATAGTCGTCCTTTAACGTCTGCAACCGGCCGTCGAACACCTTCTTGCCCTGGTCGATGATGATGACGCGGTCGCAAAGCTCCTCAACGTCCTGCATGTAGTGGCTCGTGAGTAGGATCGTCGAGCCGTCCTCCTGGTGAAGCTCGCGAAGGAAGTCACGGATGCGCTTTTGACTCACCACGTCGAGGCCAATCGTCGGCTCGTCAAGATAAACCACCTTCGGGGCGTGGAGGAGGGCGGCGACGAGTTCGCACTTCATCCGCTCGCCGAGCGACATCTTCCGAACCTGGGTGTTCACCTTGTCGCCGAGGTCGAGGACCTCGATGAGCTGGGCAAGGCGCTTCTTGTACCGCGCATCGTCCACCTCATACAGCTCCTTCAACACCGCGAAGCTATCCGCAGCGGGCAAATCCCACCAAAGCTGGTTCTTGTTGCCCATCACCAGGCTCATCTGGCGCAGCATCTGCGGGTTGCGGTCCTTCGGCGTGAACCCAAGCACCTTGGCCTCGCCCGACGTCGGATGGAGGATGCCGCTCAGCATCTTGAGCGTCGTCGTCTTTCCCGCGCCATTCGGACCGAGAAAACCGACAAGCTCACCTTGCTCAATCGATAGGTTCACCGACTGCACGGCCTGGGTCTCCACCTTCGCGCGGGTGAAAAGCCCCTTCAAGGCACCCTTGATCCCCGGTTCCTTTTTGACCGAAACGTAGGTCTTGCACAGGTCGTGGGTTTCAACGGCGAGCATGGATTTTGAGTTGAAAGGTGGTTAGTAGTAGCACGTGCAAAGCAGGTTTCACGTGAAACAGCTAGTCGGACTGCAACGCGTCGCGCAAGGCGTCACGGATCTCGCCGTGGACCTCTTCCGACCATGCCACCGGCTCGATGGAGCGGGGAAAGGCGAGCGGAGGACGCGTGCGCTGCTCCTCCGGCTCGTCCGGATAGCGGGGCCAAACGTGAGCATGCAGGAACGGGTCGAGGTTGCCATAGATGGCGAAGTTGCACCGCACCGCGCCCGTCACCTCTTGGACGGCCTGACCGAGCAGCGCCATGTCGGCAAGGAAGATCGCCTGGTCCTCGGGGTCGAGCTCAAGCAGGTGGCCCGCCTTCGGATAGGCAAGGAGGAGGCAGTAGCCGGGCAACACCTGGTTGTCACCCATGACAACAAAGCCGCTCGGCAGCTCGGCCACCATCTTGGGGTCTTCACCCGCCACGAGGGCGGCAAGTCGTTCATCGGGGGTCATTGAATGAGGTCCTCTAGGGCTTGGATCGTCTTGTCGAGATCGTCGTTCACAATTCGGTGTTGATAAAGCTGGGCGGATTCCAGTTCACGGTGGGCACCCTCAAGCCGGACCTCGATCACGGCAGGGTCGTCCGATCCGCGACTTCGAATCCGGCGGTCAAGCTCCTCAATCGAGGGCGGCATCAGGAAGATCGTCAGCGCATCAGGCCGGAGTGACATGACCTCCTCGGCTCCCTGCACGTCGATCTTCAAAATCGCGATGAGGCCGCGGTCGAGCATCGCCTCCAGGTCCTTCAACGGCGTTGCATAGCCGTTGCCAAACACCTCTTTCGCCTCTAAAAACGCGCCGTCTGCCTTCATCGCATCAAAGGTCGCGCGGTCAACGAAGTGATAGTCGGCGTGGTTCACCTCGCCCGGCCGTGGCGAGCGCGTCGTATAGGCCACGACTCGCTGGACGCGCGAGTTCCGCTTCGTCCATTCAAGCAGCACCGTGTCCTTACCGACCCCGCTCGGGCCAGACAGAATCACAACTCTGCCCCTCACTTCGGGTCCCTCTTTCCTTTCATCATAAGCACACTTACTATAATCAAGACCAATCCGAGTCCACGAACGCCATAGCTAGCCTTCAAAAGGCCATCCCAACTCGCTTGACCGGCCGCATACAGCTGATTCGAGCGTCCCAAAAGCACCGAACCCACGACCAAGGCCACCACGCCCGCCCGGAACCACCACATCCCGCGCCGAAACGATTCATTTCGCACCAGAACGAGCAGATCGAGCACCAGATACACCACGAAGCCAATCCCGCTCAGCCAAAAGAGCAGGTTTGCCGATCGCGCCGCATCAAAAGGAGTGCTAGGGTCCATCCTAATCTCCTATTCTGCTACATCAGCGAGTTCGCGTCTACATCAATGAACCAGCTGACATCCTTTGGCGCAAAGCCCTCGATCGCGCGACCAACCTCAGAAGGCGACTCGCCGGGGCGAAGTTTCACGATGAGATGCCGGCGCCACCGGTTCTGGAGCCGCTCGAGAACGCAGTTCACGGGTCCCAAAACGTTCAAGTGGCGGAGCCGATGGGCGGCGTCCTGGCTCGCGGCGGTCACCTCCTGGAGGTTCTCGCCCGAGAAAACCAGGTTCACGATGCGACCAAACGGCGGATAGTCGAACTTGCGCCGCTCATCCAGGATCGACTCATAGATCGAATGGTAGTCGTGGGTCGCCGCCGCCACCACCGCGGGGTGATGGGGGTTAAAGGTCTGGATGATGACCCGGCCCTTGCTGCCGCCACGTCCCGCGCGACCTGCCACCTGACAGAGCAGCTGGAAAGTCCGCTCCGAGGCGCGAAAGTCGGGCAAGTTCAGCGAGACATCGGCAGCGATGACTCCGACAAGGGTGACATTGGGGAAGTCGAGCCCCTTCGCCACCATCTGGGTGCCGACGAGCACGTTCAAATCGCCCGACCGAAAGCCTGCCATGACCTCGTCAATCGCGCCCCTACGCTGGGCAATATCGCGGTCCAGCCGCCCGACCCGCGCTTCGGGGAACTCCCCGCGCACGAACTCCTCGACCTTCTCGGTGCCGACCCCCAGCGGCGCGACCCTGTTGCCGTCACACTCCGGACAGATTTCCGGCGCGCGCGATTGGAACCCACAGTGGTGACACTTCAGCTGAGCGACCCGGCGATGAAAACTCAGAGTTGTGGCGCAGTTCGGACACTCCCACCGGAACCCACAATCCCGGCAGAGCAGGAACGGCGCATAGGCTCGCCGGTTGAGGAAGAGGATCGCCTGGTGGCCGCTATCCAGCGTCTCCGCGAGGGCATCGTGCAGCACGGGCGTGAAGATCGAAGGCGAACCCGCCTTGTAGCCCCCCGCAAGGTCGTGGATCTCGACGTCGGGCAGTTTTGCCGCCGTCACCGCGCGGTGGGGAAGCGTCAACAGCCGCAGCCCGCGACCCGATTCCTCGGTCTCCTCCGCCTCGTGCATGGATTCAATGCTCGGCGTCGCCGAACCCAGCACCACCGGGCATTGATGCAGCTCAGCAAGCCTGCGCGCGACGGTCCGTGCGTGATAGCGAGGCGAGCTCTCCTGCTTGTAGGTTCCTTCGTGCTCCTCGTCAACGATGATGAGGCCGACGTCGGTGAGCGGGGCAAAGAGGGCGGACCGTGCGCCGAGGACAATCGGCGATTCGCCCTTCCGGATCGTCAACCAGGTCGTCAGTCGCTCCTTCGGCGAGAGCTCGGAGTGGAGGATGCTCACGCGGCGGCCAAAGCGACTCCGGAGCTGGGCAATCGCCTGGGAGGCAAGGGCGATCTCGGGGACAAGGTAGAGCGCTTGGCGGCCGGAGCGAAGGCACTCCGCCATCGCGCGCAGGTAGACCTCGGTTTTGCCGCTGCCAGTGACGCCAAAGAGCAGGTAACCCTGCGCTTCGCGCTGGCGAATCGACTCGGTGATCGCCTCCGCCGCCAATCGCTGGGTGGGATTGAGCTCGGGGGCAACGGAAACCGTCACCGCCTCGTCGTCGACCTCCATGAGCAGCCCCGCCGAGACGAGTCCCCGAATCGTGGCGTCGGTCACCCCCGCCATCGCTTTGATTTCGGTGGACAAGAAGCTCGATCCCGCCTCGGTGCCCATCAGGCACATCAGGGCCACCGCCTGGGCGGGTTTTCGTTTGCCCTGTTGCACGAGAAACTGTTCGAGCCGGTCGGTCTCGGGAATCAGCCGCAGCGCTTTGGTGGTCTCACGCCGCTCGCTGAAGGGAACCAGCTGGAGCGATTCGCTGAGCACCTTCTTGTTGCGTAGGAGCCGCAGGGTGCGTAGGGTCGCCGCGCTTGGTTTCTGGGAAACCGGTTCCATCCACTCGCCGCCCGCTTCTTGGACCACTTTGACGACCTCTCGTTGGCCGGGAGTGAGGTCATCGGTGAGCGTATCGAGCTTCCAGACTCGTGTCAGCCGTTCCTTCACGCCGGGAGGCATGCAGGGCGCGAGCGAGGCCGTCTTCGGGCTCAAGGTCTCCTCGGCCACCCATTCGGCGAGGTCGACGAGGATCGGTGGGATACCGATGTTCTCAACCACCGCGAGCACCGGGCGGAGGCTTTCGACCTTCATGCCGAGCTCGTCAGGGGCCGCTGCGTACGCCCGGATCACGTAGCCGAGCATCGAACGGGTGCCGAGGGGGACAATGACCGCCTGGCCGACCTCGAGCGGATTCTCGGCCTCCAGGTAGGTGTAAATCGCGCCTGATCCGCCCGCACGCGGGTCGAAGGCAACGTCCACCACCCGCAATTGATCCACCCCTTTAGGGTACCGGTTGGAACCCCTTTTCCGAGACCTCGAACGTACAATCGCCTTGCATGTCCGTGCGCCAGATCACGACGTTATGGGCGGCAAGCCGGACGAGCGATTCGCCGTGGGGATGCAGATAGGTGTTGTTCCTCCCTGCGCTCAAAACGGCGTAGGTGGGCTTCAGTTGCTCGATGACGTCCTCAGGGGTACTCGACCCACTGCCGTGGTGGCTCACCTTCATGACTTGGGCGGTCCACCGCCGCCTCAATTCGACCTCGCGCTCGACGGTGCCGGGTGCGTCGCCTGGGAAGTAGGCGGTCGCCGCGCCGACATTCAAGAGCACGAAGAGCGAGCCGTCGTTGTCCTTCTTTTCATCCAGCCAGGGCGGACAGGCGACCTCAAGCTTGGCGTTGCCGATCTCGATCCGGTCGCCCTCCTTCAGCCATTGCACCTGGTCCGCGCGGCCCCATGAGCGCAGTGCTTCTTGGAGCTTGGGATGGCTGCGGAAGGTCGAACTCATCATGAGTTTCGCCTCGGGATAGGCCTTCAGCACCGCTGCGGTCCCGCCGATATGGTCGAGATCGGGGTGGGAGAGGATGATCGCACCGACATGGGAAACCCCCAGGCGTTTGAGTCGCGGCACCACGATCCGCTCGCCTGCGTCGTAGTCGCCGTTGCGCGGACCGGTGTCGATGAGGATCGCGGTTCCACGTGAAACGAAGGCGGCCGAATCACCTTGGCCGACCGAGAAAAAGACGAGACGATCGGGCGCGGGAGGCTGGCAACCCACCAGGCAGGTCACCGCGATCCCAAGGAGCCACGCCCGCCTCATGCCACCAGTTTATGCCATCGTCCGACGGCGCGCGGGATTGAAGCCGATGAACAGCAGCAGGTAGAAACCGACGAGCCACCAGGGCGAAAACGGCGGGACTTCGACCGAGGCCATCGGCAGTCCACCGAGCCCATTCACGCCGACCTCGAAGACCCGAAGGGCGGGAGCAATCACCCATTGCATGATCCCTTCTGCGACGGTCGGAACGACCGCATTCAACCCCCACGCGACTAAGGCGAGGGCCAAGATCGGCCCGATGATCCACGCGAGGAGGACATTCGCCACCACCGAAATGAGCGAGACGGTGCCAAAGGCATACGCGATGATCGGGGAGCTGCCCACCCACGCCCAAAACGACGAACGCGCCACCATCATGACCTTCTGTTGAAGCGTCTCCCCCTCGTCGATTCCGGCAAAGAGCTCAAGCGTGACGACCATCGCGACCATGATCCAAATTCCGATTCCATAAACCCATCGCGGTTCGAGAATTAGGAGTCCGGAAATCGCCAATCCAAGGCCGTTCAGGACGTCAAAATGGCGTCGAAAAAGGTAGGCCGAACCCGCTAAAAGACTCGCAAAAAGAGCGCGTAAAATCGTCGGCGAAAGGCCACAAATTAAGCAATAAAAAGCGCCAACTATCGCCAAAGCCACAAGCACGATCGGCCTTGGAATCGCGAGTCGGCTCAGCAGAAACTGCAGAAAACCAAGAAGCAAAACGACGTGAAAGCCCGACGCGCTGATGAGGTGAACGAGTGACGTTCGGCGCAGGTTCTTCTGCAACTCGGGGTCGAGGTCGCCATAGCCATTGACCGCAAGGGCGGGCAACAATCCCGCCGAGGACTTGGGCAGCGTCTTCCGCGCGAAGGCGATGAAGCTCCGCTGGGTCCGCGTGGCGAGGGTGGCAAGCGCCGACCGCGATTGCAAGTCGCCGATCTCGCCCATGAAGCGACCCGAAAGCCCGATGTCGTCGGCACGTTCGAGCATGTTCGACGATAGTGGCAAGAGTTGGCCATCAATCCTATACACATCGCCCAGCGCGATCAAACGCTCAGGGGCGGCTTTGGCGAGCACGACGGTCTCCGATCCCTCAATCCGCAGGCGGAAGGTCTGCTCCCGATCGCGCAACTCCGGAACGTTCAGAACGGTGGCAAGGCCGGAATACTGCGCACGATACTCGACCACCGTCATGGGTGATGGCCGCAGGAAGGCCCCTAGAATGAGCCCTGCGCTCGCCCAAAGGAAGTTTCGCTCTCCGATCACACCGAGGGCAAATCCGATGCCCAGAAACGGCAAGGAAAGGATTGGGAAGTTAAAGGCGAGGCCGAAAGCCAGCCCGGCAGCGAAGAGCACAAACGGCCGGTGGGCAAATTTATTCCTCACCGTTCCACTCGCGCAACCGGCGCTCGGCGATCTCCCGAATGCTCAGCCCGTCATTTGATTCGGTCTCGATTTCTTTGAACTCCGGTTCGGGCTCAACAGGAGGGCGTTCGGGCAGTGGCCGCACCCCAAAGCGAAGGTTGGTCACCCAGCGTGGGTCCTCCAACCGCTCCTGGATTCGGCAGAGCAGCAGATCCTTGCGCATCCGCAGCTCCTGGGCCCATGCCGAGTCCTCGACCGCCACCCAGATCGCCCCGCCCTCATAGCGGTCGGGCCAGGACCGCGAGGCGAGCAGCGGGCCGACAATCGACTCCCAGTCACGAACCGCGCGCAGCACCAGCCCGGCACGAACCACCTCGTCGCGCTGGACGGCGGCAAAGAGCATGTCTTTGACCTTACGCAAGGCTGACGCTGCCTCCTTCGACCGTCCAGACGGTGGCAAGACTGAGGATCCGCTCGCCGGCCGCGCTCGCCTCCGTGCAGGTGAGGATGGCCTGGTCCGCGTGGCGGTGAACCAGCTCGATCAGGAGGGCACGGCGGCGCTCGTCGAGGTCAGACAGGATGTCGTCGAGGAGCAGCACGGGAACGCGTCCGAAGTGCTCGGCCGAGCGGTTTAAGGTCGCCATCTTCACCGAGATCACCGCGGTGCGCTGCTGGCCCTGCGACCCAAAGTGGCGGACCTCGTCCCCGTTGATCGCGATGAGAAGGTCGTCGCGATGGGGCCCGACCGACGTTCCTCCGCGGCCGATGTCGGCGTTGCGGCTGATCTCAAGGCCTTCCAGCATCTCCGCCGAGGTCATGAGGTCGTCGCTGGGCAGGATCTCGAGGGTGAGTTGTTCGCCTTGGCCCAGGGTCTCGTGAACCTGCATCGCGTGGGGCGAAAGCTCCCGTACGAAGTCGAGCCTCGCCTCGCGAAGGTGTGCGCCGTGCTCCGCGATCTGAATCTCCCAGACCTCAAATGACTCGGGTGGCACGTAGCCCTCCTTCGCCATTCGCAAAAGCGCATTGCGTTGCTCCACCGCCCGCTTGTAGGTCGCCAATGATTGCAAGTATCGAGGCGAAAAAGTGGAGATTTCGAGGTCAAGGAACAAGCGGCGGTCCGCTCGCTCACCCCTGACCAGGCTCAAATCCTCAACGCTGATACAGACGACCGGCAACCGTCCGATGAGGTCGCTCGCCCTCGGCAGTCCAAGGCCGTTGATTGCCGCGCGTCGCCTCGTTCCTGAATAGAACTCGACCTTGAGCTCGGTGCGGCCTCCTTTGATGCCAGCCTCGATGGTGGCCTCGTTGGCCCCATGGCGAATCGGGAGGCTCCCTTTCGAATCGCGCAGCAGCCTCGTCGTGCCGAGGGTGAAGACGGATTCAAGCAGGTTCGTCTTGCCTTGCGCGTTCCGTCCGTGGATGACGTTGAACTTTGGATCCAACTCAAGGTCGAGACTCGCGATATTCCGGAAGTCTCGAATCCTCAGCGTTCGAACGCCGAGTCCGGCGTTTTCCCCGCTTGTCTCTAAGAGAGAGTTAGATTTAGAATTCATCTTCTTTTCTTAGATAGGACAACTTTTCCGGGGATAAACATGCTCACGTCGGCCTGAGCAGATGCCATTTAGGTTCAAATGAACACAAATGCGATCATAAACTGATGTGGATAACTCTGTGAATAAGTGAACCCCCATGCCTTGGGAAAAGTGGCAGTTTTCCCCCGCGAACGGGGCCACAAAGTTATCCCCGACAGTTTCCACAGGGTTACAACAAGCCATGCTCACGGCCGTATTTCATGACGGTGGCCTCGGCCAGATAGAGAGGATGGATGTTGCTGACGATGGGGATGCGCCGTCGCTCGGCAATGGGTAGGAAGATATTGCGCAAGAGCTTTTCGCCGTGTTCGGGACCCAGCGCAGGATAGCGATCACAGAGTCGGCGAAGGGCCACGTACTCTTCCATCGTCATCCCATCGAGCGAGCCCACGAGCGCTTCCTGCGGGTGGATGCCCATGATGTGGGGCGAAACCGCCACTGAGCCCGGACGGACCGCTTCGGTGACCACGACCGTACGAGAAAGGAGGTCTCCGACGCGCTGCGACCGCTCGCTCAGGAGCACCGAGGTGATGCCGACGAATCCAAATCCAGGGAAAAGGTCGGCGACCAGAAAGAGGTTTCGGCCGACCGCGGCGATCGGCGTGATCGGCGAACCGTCTTCCATCCGCACGCGGATCTTGTTCGCCACTTTGCCCGGCGTCTGGCCTCCCATATAGGCCTCAAAGAGGATGAAATAGACGTACGGCAGCGTGATGATCACGAAGATATAGAGCGCGCCGCCGGTGGCTTCTCGCAGGAAACTCATCGCCCCGATGACGGTAAAGCCAACGATGATGGCGGTGATCAGGATGGTGTCGAGGAGGAATGCTGAGAGACGCGCTCCCAAACCTGCTAACCGGTAAGTTAGAATGGTCTTCTCGGGCGAAACAATGACAAGTTCGTTTTGCATTCCGACCCTTGGAGTCTACAGCAGTTGATCCTCACGTGGCGGTTCTGGGTCCTCTTTTCAATCGGCATCCCTTTGGCCGGCCTCCTCGCGATGTCTGGTCGGGCCGAGCTGGTCATCCCCTACGATTTGGGCCTCCTGCTCCTCGCCTGGATCACCACCCTGATCGCTCCGAAGAAGTCGCAGCTGCGGCTCATTCGAAAGTTTGACCCCGTCCTTTCAGTCCGTACCGCGAACCGGATTGAGGTCAGCCTTACCAACTTGAGCCCGCGCCTAATCTCGGGCCAAATCTTCGATCTGCCGCCGTCAACATTCGCGATGTCGCCGAACGTTGAATCGTTTCGGCTCGAGACGAGCGGACGGCTGACCTTTACCTACGAGCTCACCCCACCCGAACGGGGAAGCGACTACTTCCGCGGCACCGACCTTCTTCTGGATTGCCCGCTGGGGCTCGCGAAGAAGAAGATGCGCCTCCCGACCGCCCAGCCGATTCGGGTCTATCCCAACGTCCTTGCCCTGCGCGAATTCGACCTCCTGAACCAACAAGGGCGGCTCCGCGAGATCGGAATTCGGCGCACCCGGATGCGGGGCCAGGGCTCGGAGTTTGAGTCGCTTCGTGAGTATTCAATCGACGACGACTTTCGAAAGATCGACTGGAAGGCGACCGCTCGCCGCGGCAAACTCGTCGTCAAGCAGTTCGAAGTCGAGCGCAACCAGGCCGTCATCCTTGTCGTCGACACCTCGCGCGTGATGCTCTCCGAGGTTGAGGGTGTCCGCAAGCTCGACCACGCACTGGATAGCAGCCTGATGCTCATCAACGCGGCGAACCGCGCGGGCGACCAGGTGGGCCTGCTCGTCTTCTCGGATGCGGTGAAGCAGTTTTTGCCCCCGCGCAAGGGTCGCAACCGGGTGGGAATGCTCATCGAGGCGATGCACGACCTGGTCGCCGAGCCGATCGAAGGCGACGTCGCCCGGGCGATCACCTATCTCGACCGCCGATGGAAGCGCCGCGCCCTCATCGTCGTCTTCACCGACATCGACGAAGAGGTCCGGGCCGAGGAGCTCGCCGCCGTGTTGGGGCCGTTTGCGCGCCGCCATCGCGTGCTTTTGGTGCGTGTGGCCGATCCCACGCTTCTTTCCGCCCTGGAGAACCGTTCGCCGGAAAGAACGGCGGTCGCGAGCCGCGCGGCGGCCGGACTTCTCAACGCCTCTCGCGAGGAAGTCGGACGCATTCTCTCACGGTCGCGAATCTGGCACCTTGAGGCCGAGCCACAGGATTTGGCCTCGACCCTGGTCAACGCCTACTTTGAGGCACGCTCAAGCGGGCAGTTCTAAGCCTCGCATCCTTACCAGCCAGTAAAAACACGTGAATCCAGGTAAATTTACCTGGGTTTCTGGCAGAAATACGGGGAATGACCTTGGTGTTGTTCACTGAGGCGGTGACCAAGAGCGACCACGGATGGTCCGCTCCATCGCCCTCGAGAATCACGGAGGAAAAGCACGATGTCATTTCGAGTAAACACTAACGTCACGGCGATGAACGCCCTTCGCAACCTGGGCGGCACGAACACTGAATTTGGAAAGTCGATCACTCGACTCAGCACCGGTATGCGGATCAATTCCGCGGCCGACGATCCCGCAGGTTTGATCATCTCGGAGAACTTCCGCGCTCAGATCAGCGGCCTTGAGCAGGCGACCAAGAACAACCAGGACGCCATCAACTACGCAAAGACCGCAGAAGGCGCTCTCGACGAAGTCGGTCGACTTCTCCGCGACGCTCGTTCGCTCGCCGTTGCCGCCGGTAACACCGGTGCGGCCAGCTCGTCGCAGATTCAAGCGAACCAGTCGCAGCTCACGTCGATCTCCGATTCGATCTCGCGAATCTCGACCCAGACCCAGTTCGGCACCAAGCGCCTCCTCGACGGAAGCAGCGGTGTGAACGCCAGCATCACCGACGCGACCAAGATCAGCGCGATCTCGTTCAACGGTCTCATCGGCAACAACAGCCAGTCGATCACGCAGAACGGTGCGGTGACGATCACGGTGACCCAGGCTGCCACGCAGGCTGTCGTTGGAAGCCGCGACTTCGGTCTCGACGACAACGTTGCAGTGGGCGCCAATGCCGGCACGTTCTATCTGAACGGCGTGACCTTCAACGCAACCTCGACCGACACCGTCGCCACGCTCCGCGACAAGATCAACGCAGCTTCGGCTCAGACCGGCGTCGTCGCGATCACCAACAACACGGGTGTCCTTACGCTCCAGTCGATCGCTTACGGTTCGCAAGCTCGAGTCGACCTCACCGATAGCACCGGCGTCCTTCTCGCTGCTCCTGGATACCAGGGTGCGGTTGGACAAGAGTCCCGAGCCCAGGTCGGCCTGCCCGGCATCACCGGCACGACGCTCTTCACCGGCAGCATCAACGGCTCGGACGGTCTGACGCTCCAGGATGCCCAGGGCAACCGAATCGTCCTGACCCAGGCTGGCAACAGCACCTCGGTCACCAACGCCAGCATCGGACAGCTCGTCGTCGGCGCGGCCCAGTTCCAGATCGGCGCTAACGCTGGCCAAACGACCAGCCTTACCCTCGGCAACTTCGCTTCCAGCACGCTGGGCACCGGAGTCGTCGTCGGCAAGAACATGTCGAACCTCGACATCACCACCTCGCAGGGTGCTCAGGATGCCCTCCGAGTCATCGACGCCGCGATCGAAGAGGTCAGCAAGACCCGCGGTCGAATCGGTTCCTTCCAGCGAAACGTGCTCGAGTCGAACATCCGCTCGCTCGGCATCGCCAAGGAAACCCTGTCGGCCACCGAATCGACGATCCGAGACACCGACGTCGCCGATGAGATGACCAACTACACGAAGCTCCAGATCCTCCAGCAGGCCGGTCTCTCCGTCTTGCAGCAGGCGAACAGCGCTCCGCAGAACGTTCTCAGCCTTCTGCGCGGCTAAGTTCGAAACTAGTCGCTTCGTGCAACTCCAACCGCCGCTCCGTTCCCTGGATGGGACGGGGCGGCACTCCCTTTTTTAGGGGGTCGAGAATTAGATGCTGACGGTGGGCGGAGCCCCGGCCTGCCGGGGCGAGGGAGAGGCCTCAGGCGCCGTCAGCATCAAAAAAGTGAGCGTTGTCGCGATTCAAGCTCCAGGAGCCCCTGCTTCATCGAGAGACCCCCCGCATAGCCTGTCAGCGACCCCGACGCCCCAATCACCCGGTGGCATGGAATCAGAATCCAGATCGGGTTCAGCGCGTTCGCTCTTCCCACCGCCCGAATCGCATCGGGCTTGCCCAACCCCTTGGCGATTTCGCCATAGGTCTTCGTCAGGCCAAACGGAATTTCCCGCAGCGCGGCCCAAACCTCTTGTTGAAACGGGGTGCCGCTCGGCGCGAGCTTCAGGTCGAACTCGGTCCTTTTCCCCGCGAAGTACTCGGCGAGCTGTTGGTAGACGGGGTGGTCGGGCGTGAGCTCGGGCGCGCCTTGGATGTCTCCCAGGGTGAGCTTGGTCACCGCTCCCGACTCATTCAGCACGACAATCGCTTGTCCGAAGGGGGTGGGAAGGCTGTGGACGCTCATTGTTGGGTTAGGCCCGTGATCTTCTTCTCGCGGATGACGGTAACGCGGACGGCGGTCGGCTGGCTGGCCCCCGCCTCGATTGTCTTGATGAGTTGGTGGAAGACCTCTTGGGCGGAGACATCGTCCACCTTCTCGGGGTCGACAATGACCTGGATCTCGCGACCCGCTTGCATCACGTAGGCCCGCTCCACGCCGGGGAGCCGCATTGCCATCTCCTCAAGGTCGAGGAGCCGTTTGGCATAGGATTCGAGGTTCTCTCGCCTTGCGCCGGGCCGGGCCGCACTCGCGGTGTCGGCGGCGATGACGATGGCGTCGAGCCACGTTTCCGGTTCAATTTCGCGGTGGTGGGCACCGACGGCGTGACTGATCGCGGCGGGCTCGCCCGATTGGCGACAGAACTCCATCCCCGCGAGGGCATGGGACGATCCGCTCGTGGATTCCAGCGCCTTGCCGATGTCGTGGAGGAGGCAGGCCCGCCGGGTTTGGGTTTCGTCGAGGCCGAGGTCGGCGGCGATCATGCCCCCGATGTGGGCGACTTCGACCGAGTGGCGAAGGACGTTCTGGCCATAGCTCGTGCGGAAGTGGAGCTGGCCGAGCACCTGGGCAATCTGGTCATTCACGTTGCCCGCCTTGGCTTCCTTCGCGGCATCGCGACCTAACTTCAGGCACGCGGCATGGATCTCTTTCTCCGCCTTTTGGTGGAGCTCGTCGATGCGTGCGGGATGAATGCGACCATCGAGCATGAGATTGAGCAGGGTGAGCCTTGCGACCTCGCGGCGGATGGGGTGGAAGGTGCTGAGGACGACAGCATCGGGGTGGTCGTCGATGAGGAGGTCGACCCCGGTGATCTGCTCGAAGGCCTTGATATTTCGGCCCTCGCGGCCGATGATCCGCCCCTTCATGTCGGCTGACGGCAGGTCGACGAGCTGGTGGGTGGTCGCCTGGGTGGTTTGACCCGAGAGCCGTTCGATCGCGGTGACGATTGCCTCCTTGGCGCGCAGCTCGGACTCCTGGAGCAGGGCGGCCTCACGGCGGTCCGCCTCGCGCTGAACCGCTTCGGCGTCGCGCTCGGCTTGGCGCTTCTCCTCTTGTTGCTTACGGGCGGCTGCGAGTTCGTCGACAAGCTGGAGCCGCTGCTGCTCGGCGGCCTTGGCGCGCTGGTTCAGCAGGGCATAGGCGATCCCGCCGCCGATACCCACTCCACCCAGCCCAAACAGCCACTCCGTCATCGCGATTCCAATTCCTCCATCACGCTTCGCACGCAGTCCTCATCGTATCCTCTCGCGCTCAGCCCACGACCGATTTTCGCGAGCGAATCACCCTTCGAGAGCCGCTGTTCGGCCCATTCCCGTGCTTGTGCGAGGTCGTTCTCGCCGCTTGCCGTTGGCTCCAGGCCCCGTCGCAGAAGCTCTGCATTTTGTCGATGCACGCCTCTCCCCTTTCGCAACTGGGCCTGGAGCACTTCCTCGGCAAGCCGATCATCCTTGACCATTCCTTTCGCTTCGAGCCAAAGGAGGACGGGATCGGGATCAATCCCACGCTCGGAAAGGAATCGAGCCACTTCGGCCCGACTCCTTTCGCGTTTGGCGATCTGCTTCAGGGCGAGATCGAGCCCTTCTGGAAGGTTATTCGAGGTCGTCGGGACCCTCTTCTTGTTCAACCGCGGCGACCGCAGGAGCCGCAACTCGCTCGGCGGCAAAGAGGTCGCGGACCTTCTTGTCCAGTTCGTTGAACACGGCAGGGTTCTCATCGAGGAACGTGCGCGCGTTGTCGCGGCCCTGACCCAGACGCACTTCGCCGTAGTTGTAGTAGGTGCCCGCTCGAGCGACGAGGTTTCGCGCCACCGCGACGTCGAGGAGATCGCCCGATCGGCTGATGCCCTTGCCAAAGATCATGTCGAACTCAGCGGTGCGGAAGGGAGGGGCAACCTTGTTCTTCACGATCTTCACCTTGGTTCGCGAGCCGATCTGGTCCGCGCCCGACTTGATCGCATCGCCGCGACGGACCTCAAGCCGCACCGACGACCAGAACTTCAGCGCGCGACCACCAGGAGTCGTTTCCGGGTTGCCGTACATCACGCCGATCTTTTCGCGGAGCTGGTTGATGAAGATCGCAGCGGTGTTCGACTTGTTCAGCGAACCACCGAGCTTTCGAAGGGCCTGGCTCATCATGCGGGCTTGGATACCAACGTGGCTATCCCCCATTTCGCCCTCAAGTTCGGCCTTCGGAACGAGCGCGGCAACCGAGTCCACGACGACGACGTCAATCGCGCCAGAGCGGATCATGCCATCGGCGATCTCGAGGGCCTCTTCGCCGCTGTTCGGCTGGGCGATGTAGAGCTTATCGACGTCGACACCCAGCGTTCGGGCATATTCGGGGTCGAGTGCGTGCTCAGCATCGATGTAAAGCGCGGTGCCACCCTGCCTCTGGGCCTCGGCGACGCAGTGGAGGGCGAGCGTGGTCTTTCCGCCCGACTCCGGTCCATAAATCTCGGTGATGCGGCCCTTCGGGATGCCGCCGATGCCAAGCGCCATGTCGAGCGAGAGCGATCCCGTCGAGATGGCCGCCACGAGCTGGCGCTCGGAGCCACCCAGCCGCATGATCGACCCCTTTCCAAAGGTCTTTTCAAGCTGGGAGAGAGCAAGATCAAGCGCGCGTTCGCGGTCCGTCATGGTTTCTTTGGTGGACGATGCAGCCATGGTGTTTTTCCTCAACGAAATCGATTGTACACACAAAACGTGAATGTGTGTCTACTATTTTCCGAAAAGTTGAGAAAAGTGCCTTGACCGCCACGCCCTGACCTTACTTCTTCACAAAAATGAACTCGCCGACGTCCTTGGTGGCATTCTTTGAAATCGGTTTGAGCTTCTTTCCGCCCTCAAGAATCTCCATCTCGAGGTCCGACTGGTTCACCTTTGCCCCCGGCTGCTTCTTCAGCTCTTCAATCGACTGACCCATGATCTTGTCCGGGGTCAGCTTGATCGTATTACCGTTCACGGTGAACTTGCCCGACATCTCAAAGATCATGTTGAGGTTGAACGTCCCGTCCGCCTTCAGCTCCAGCTTCATCGACTCCATCATCATCTTCGCCATGCCTTCCATGCCGCTCGACTTGGAATCGGCAGGCATCTTGAAAGACGAAGGGTCTGCGGCATAGGTGCCGGCAAGCGAGGAGGCCGACGTTCCGCCATTACAACCCACAAGGGCGACGGCGAGAACGGAAACGATCAGGGCAGCTTTCATGCCCCTAGTATAGGTCCTCAGTACACTTTTTCGGGGCGGGTACGCCGAAACTCGTACCGGCCGTCCACCCTATCGATCACCGATTCCACCGCCGTCATCGACTTGCCATCCGCCGCCACTTTCAAGATGAT
The DNA here is from genome assembly GCA_018268355.1 of Armatimonadota bacterium. Classification (GTDB taxonomy): domain Bacteria; phylum Armatimonadota; class Fimbriimonadia; order Fimbriimonadales; family Fimbriimonadaceae; genus JAFDWR01. Next base: position 97,064 of record JAFDWR010000004.1, read on the forward strand.
CGGCTTGCGATAAGCCTCCAGCAGCGACTCCTTGGTGATTGCGGTGAAGCCAAAGGTCTTCTGGTCGAGCTCGTCGGGGATCTCGGCCTGCAGTTCCTTACACTTCAGCGTGATCCGGCTCTTTTCCATCGACCACGTGCCGATGACATCCCACTTCTGGTGGGGCGCATCCACGTGGAGCTTGAACTTGTCGCCCGCAAAAAGCTGGACAAACGCCTTCACCGTGCCATCGACCTTGCCCTTGTCGAAGGGTTCAAACGTGCCCACCCACATGCCATAAAACGGCATCTTTGGATCGGGGCCACACCCGGCCAAAAAGACGGCGGGAGCAAGAGCAAGAAGAGGGAGAAGCCGTTTCATGTGCCTTTTGTGTTTCCAAAGAGGTCGATGTGGAGCCGGGGACAAAGTCGCCATCCGCGCTGAATGCAAGGCTCGACAAGGGTGCGCGCCCGCGCGTGCAAGGTCGCCGAATCGGTCCCTTCGGGCATGATGAGCACGCGGTCGCTCGGCACCCCCGGAAGCTCGCCCATGATCGATTCAATCTCCGCGAAGTCGCTCTCCGCGCGGTCGCCAACGACGAACTTGAACTGAAAGGGATACGCCTCGATCAGGCGGCGCAAGACGTCGAACGAAAGCCGCGAGGCCTCGTGGCGCGCCGCCCAGCCCGAATCCTCGTCCGGCGTGCTGCTTGCGAGCTTCGGCGAGATCGACATCAGGTCACATTCGACCGCGCGAAACACCGTTCCCGCGGTTTCGATCGTGATGTGCAATCCCCGCTCGCGAAAGCCCGCGGTGAGGGCCTCGACCCCTTCAAAGAGCATGGGTTCGCCGCCGGTGAGCACGACGTGCTGGGCGGGGCCACGCTCGCGGTCGCAAAGCGCAAGGATCTCGTCGAGGGGAAGGGTGGGACCCTCGGGACTCCAGCTCGCATAGGGCGTGTCGCACCAGCGACACCGCAAGTTGCAGCCGCTCAGCCGCAGAAACCACGACGGGACTCCGGTCAGGATGCCTTCGCCCTGGATCGAAAGGAACGATTCGGCAACGCGAAGCTTGGTGTCTGGGTTACTGGTGGCGAGGGAGCCTGCCATCGCCACCAGTGTACCGGCGCAGGCGGGATCAACCGCCGATCTTGTAGTTCGCGGTTCGGTACTTCTCGTCCCAGTTCTTATAGGTGATTCGAATCTGGCTCGGGTTCGTACCCTTCGGCACGTTGCAGATCAGGCGGACCGTGATCTCCTCGCCCTGGGGCACTTCGCCGTCGTAATAGGCTTCCGAGCTCGACCGGATCAGCTTGCTGTGGGTGTAGACGTCGATGAGGTCATCTTCGGTCTTGAACTGGACGCCCCAGCAGCCGTACCAACAGCGGCTCTTGTTTGAGGCGACGCCCTTCAGTCGGAACTTGAGCACCCACTGGTCTTGGTCCTTTTCGGGACGAAGGTAGTTGTCCGATCCGGTGAGGATCGTGGTGCTCTTTTCTGCGCTGACGAGGGTGACATCGTAGCCGGGGAAGGGCCATGCCTCGCCGAGGTTCAGGTTCACCGAATCGCGCGGGGTGAAGCCGTCTTCCGACCATTTGTCGGCGAGCTTCGCCACCTTGCCACGCAGGTCATAGCGGACCACGGCGGCGGAGTCGTCATAGGTGCGCTGGACCATGAGCTTCGGGGTTTCGCCGTCGCTCGGAACGCGCAGACAGCAGGTGACGCTGACCTTTTGGCCCGGCTTCAGCTGCATGTCGACATAGCGCTTGGCATCGCCGACCCACGGGGAGTGGGCCAGCTTAAAGACGCGGTCGTCGCCCGTGATCGCCTGGATGTTGAACGAGTTGTACCAAAGGCGGGTGTCCTTGTTGTTCGGGTTCTGGACCGTGTACTTGAGGATGAGGAGCTTTTCGGTCTTCATCGGGTTCCAGCCCACGACGCCGTCGGTGACTTCGGCGAGGAATCGGTCGGCGCGGTATTCGGCGGAGACGAGGGTGAAGTTGAGGGGGGCTTCCTTACCGATCGTGTAGGTTTGGCCGAACTTTCCGAACTCGCCGGGGAGCTGCTTGGTGCCGAGGACGATGCTGCCTCCCTGGGAGGACGGGGTGGGGGGCTTCGGCTTCGGTTTCGGCTTGCCCGACTGGGCAAGGAGGGGCTGCGCGAGGAGGAGCAACGGAATCAGGGCATAGGCTCTCATGGCGTTATTGTACGGGGGTTTTTGCGGGGATGGGAATGGGGCAATTCTGATCCACACTCAATGAGGAAGAGTGAAATCCGTTCGCTGCGAGGTCCAAATCCAACTGAGGCTGCGAAAGCGAATCCAGCCCTCTTGCTCGAAGACCTGAAGGCTTGAGAAAGAAAGGCACTTCACGTCAACTGTCGTGACTTTCAGGCGCCTAGCATCCTGTAGCATTGAAGCGAGAGACTCAGACCAAGGAGATTTCTTCCAGGAGTGAAACCACGATGAGCATGTTTGATCCGATCCGCGAACTAGCTAAAGCGATCCTGGGAACGAAGAACACGGTCAGGCCCGACTCTCGGAATATCACTGCTCAACTGGGCCCAACAGGGCAACCCCAACCTGGGCAAAAGAAACAGGCCGAAACAGACATAAGGCCCTTGCCAGAGTATCTCTTTGTTCTCAAAGCCCTCCAAATCAAGTGCCCAGCAATTTTCGTGACAGGTGGGGCCGGCACCGGAAAGTCAACTTTGATTCGCTACCTCCAGACGAACCTTAAGAACATCGCCGTTGTTGCTCCAACTGGCGTAGCAGCCCTTAATGTTGGGGGCGCAACTATTCACTCGTTCTTCGGATTTCCGCCGAAGACCATCAACCCGGACGAAGTCTACAGAATGAAACAAAGTTCAAGGGATGTGGTCAAGAATCTGGAGGCGTTGATTGTAGATGAGATTTCAATGGTAAATGCGAGCATGATTGATGCCATCAACTTAAGTTTGCAAAAGGAACGTAACTGCGCATTGCCGTTTGGAGGAGTGCCAGTCGTGTTTGTAGGCGACTTACTGCAGTTACCTCCTGTTGTCGTCGATGCGGAGCAGGCTCGGTTTTTTACCCACAGGTATGGTGGTCCGCACTTCATTTTCGCAGACATTTTGAAGACGGTACCTCTTGTTACAATCGAGCTCCAACAGGTAATGCGACAAACTGATGTAGTCTTCATCAGTCTCTTGAAAAAGTTGCGCATAGGTTTGGAATTGGATGCAGTCATAAATGATCTAAATCAAAATTGCCACCTTGAAGCAACGAATCCGAGAATAAATGAGGTTCATCTAGTTCCTACGAAGAGATTGGCAGCGGGCATTAACGCTACGAAATTGAAGGCGTTGGATTCAAAGGAGTGGTCATTCAATTCAAGCCATACTGGGCGCTATGATCCAAATCGAGATCCACTGCCAGCTCCCGTTGTTTTGAGCGTAAAAGTTGGATGTCAGGTACTTTTCGTCAAGAATAATCAACCATGGTGGAGCAATGGAACCGTTGGAGAAGTTACTAGGATTGACGCAGACTGTATCTATGTTAAGATAGCTGATGTAAACAACGAAGTAAAGGTCGAGCGTGCCATGTGGGAAATGTTTGAATATTACTATAATCGAGAAACGATGAGAATTGAATCAGAGGTCGTTGGTACATTCACGCAATTTCCACTCACGTTGGGGTGGGCCCTTACCATACACAAAGCTCAGGGACTAACCCTTGCGTCCGTCAAAGTTGATCTAGGTGAAGGTGCGTTCTGTGAAGGTCAAACATATGTTGCTTTATCTCGTTGTCGAACAATCGATGGGGTGCGTCTGGATCGAAAAATTCTCCCTCGTGACATAATCGTTGATGCGCGAATCAAGGCATGGTATGAACAGATAAGGCCTTTCGTAAATGAGATTGAAAGTTAGGTGCGAAGGATGAATGAGCACCTTGAGATCATCGAGGGACGAGAAGAATCTTTTTTGATCAAGCTTGTGTTTGAGAGGTCACGAGGTGAGCGGCGGCTCTCCATCCCCCTGTCTCTGGGCGAAGGAGCGAAGCGACGGGGCGAGGACGGGCAGAGACAGGGGTGCTCCGCCACCCGCGAACCAATGCCCAATCAGGATCGTTAAACTTCGAGGAGCAAGCAAAAGCACTCCCAGTCATGAACACGGGCAAGCCGATCCCGACGACCTACCGCTTCCAAGTCGACATCAACGCCGACTCGATGCGGGATGTCTTCGCGGCCTTTGGGGACAACTGGTACTGCGACAACGGGGGCGACGCCGGCCTCGTCCCCGCCTCCGAGGTGGAGCCGATCATCCAGCGTCAGACCCTGGACAAGGCGACCGGCGAGCTGGTGGACGATCCGGAGTACTACCTGTTCCGCTTCACGGGCGAGCCCGTTCTCGACGTCCGGCTGATTGACGAGGTGAAGGCTTTTCTCGCCGGAGAGCCTTCGGCAGTGAGCGAGATGGGCGTTTGGGATTCCGATAGCCTCCGGGCCCATGCCTGTGTGGTCGCGCCGTGGGAGACGCTGCCAAAGGGCGTCCAGCTCCACGACAAGACCTGGCCCCGGAATGCGGACTGGGTTCGCCACGCGCGCTACATCGTGGGGACGCTCTTCCCGGATGTGGACCTGCCCGAGGATGACATCGCCCCCACCCGGGCGCCGAGGCAATTCAGCAAAGGGAAGGTCATCTTTGCGGTCGTCGGATTGCTCCTGTTTTGGTACGGGGCGACGATCTTGGCCAAGTCGAGCACCTTGGCCCACGCCCTGGTGGTGAAGGAAGAGTGCGCCGTGGTTGGAAAGGAGCGTCGGGAGGTGCTCGCGTGCTTCTCGTCGCACGGCATTCGGTGGGACCCCTTTGTGAAACCGCAGGGGCTAACCGCTCAGCTGCCGATCCACTTCCCGTGGTTCGTGCCCTCGTTTGGCGACAACTACGAGCTTGAGTTTGTCTTTGATGCGTCGGACAAGCTGGTGAGCTGTCGACTGCGGACGGTGGTCGGAGCGCTGTAGGGCGGGTGACCCCCGTCTCTGCCCGCTGTCCCCGTGTTTGTCAGTGAACTAAAGGGTTCTATGTGGCAGGCGACCCCCTGTCTCCGCCCGCTGTCCCCGCGTTTGTCAGAGAACTAAAGCGTGCTATGGGGCAGGCGACCCCCTGTCTCCGCCCGCGCCTCGCCCTCGTCGCTTCGCTCCTTCGCCCAGAGACAGGGGGTAACGGCGGCTGTCTTCGCGTACGAGCGTTCTCGAATTGGATCTCAGGATCGATCTGACGGCCACCGACTTTGCCCCGCGACCGGGCGGAGCCCCGGCTTGCCGGGGTGAGGGTGTGGCCGGGCGGGAGCGGGCCGCCCGCCGCAAAGCACGGTTTGTGGAGACCGGTAGCACGGGGACAGCACGTGCCGGGCGGGGTTCACATCCGCCCAAAGCACAGGAAACTCCCACACTCCACCCAAGCTACACTAGACCCACAACCCCATGGACATCTCCAGCCGCATCGGACGAAACGTTGACGTCGAGCTCACCGAAACCTACCGGGCCCCAGAAGGGACGCTCCTCTTCGCCAACGAGCACCTCCTCGCCGTCCGGCTGAAGCCGGAGACCCCGCGGGAGGAGAGGGTGAGCCTCATCCCCCTCCACAGGATCAACCAATTGATCTTCAACCCCCGGCCGCCGCTCAACCTTGCCGCCAATGCCGACTTTCTCAAGCTGAGCCTTGGACCGGAAACGATCGGAAAGGAGGTCCTCGGCCAGATCCGCGACCATCGCGTGCCGGTCGAGCTCTTCTTCGAGAGCGAAGAAGTGGAAACCGGATTCATCACCCAGGTTGACGACACCTGGGTCGAAATGCGGAGAGTGGACGACGAAACGTGGGAGGATGGGGGCGAGTTGGTTGCCCGCCTGAGCACGGTGGTCCTGGCGACCATCGGCCTCGCGACGACCCAGCTGATCACGAACGCGCTCGATCCTAAGTGAGGGTCACTCGGCCGAGGAACCTTCCTCTTCGTCGATCAAAATCGACCACGGCTTGCTCCACAAACCCGCCACGGCGAGCGGAAAGAAGGCGTCCAGTCCGATGGAACGCCACCAGAGCACGGTGCCGACAACGCCAAAGATGAGCAGCCCAACAAGAAGTGACAGAAACCCCCAAACGAGCGCGAGTCGGCCTTTATAGGACTTCATTTCATTGCCATCGGTAGGTGGTCAAGATATTCCCGCGGTGAAGACGAATGCCAAGATGGCGAGGCTTGCCGTCTTGGGCGCCTGGGGTTTGTCTCGGCTGATCCAGAGAATGGCGAGCGCGTTGATGACGACCGCCGAGATTCGTAGGGCGAAGACGTTCATGTGGATGCGCTCGCCTGGGTTTTCAAGGAACTTCAGGATGCTCGCCACGACGACCGCGACCAGGAGCGTCCACGGCGACGAGAAGACCCGTGAAAGGAATCCCATGACCGGTTGGGGGGGCTTTTGATCCGGGATCACGTCCATTGATGAGTCCATTCTATGACAAAAGCAACGCGCAATCGCCACGTCGAAGTTTCATCCGGCTTAGCGAGGAGTTGTGGGGAGGGTGCTCCGCCCCATCCCCCTGTCTCTGGGCGGAGCCCCGGCTTGCCGGGGCGAGGGTGTGGCGCGGGCAGAGACAGGGGGACACGCTGCCCGCGTCTCCATGCCTCCATTGCGCGCTCATCCTCCCCTAGTCCAAATCAAACTCGCTACAATGGGACCATAACCCCGATGGAAGACGTGAGCAAGGAAACGAACCCCAATGAGCACAAGGAACCGTCGCTTCCGTGGCTTGGCTGGTTCAACACTTTGTTAGAGTTCGGCTTGGGTATTGCTCTTTTGTGCCTTATTCCAGAAGTCCTGCGCGAGTCCCCGGAAAACCAAGTTCTCGGCCTAATCCTGGGCTCCCTTTGTTTGGCCGCGCTCGTTGGGTTCTACTTGTGGGCGAAGAAGTCCCGACCAAAGTTCTTGGGCTGGATGTTTTTGGGGCTCGTCGTCTTGGTTGGCGTGGCGATTTACGAGACCACTAGGTTTGGGGTTTCCGGTGTTGTCGTGAGCCTGCCCATCGTGCTTCCCCTCCTCGTGTTTGTCATGGGTAGCCACACCAAGGCGTTGATCGCCCCGTTTCGCCGGGGCAAGTGACCCCCTGCCTCTGCCCGCTGTCCCCGAGTTCGTTCGTGGGCTAAAGCGTGCTATGGGGCAGCATGTCCCCGCGCTCGTAGATGCGCAAAGGCGTGCTATGGGGCAGGCGGCTATTGAGGTTGCAGGCATGTCCCCCTGCCTCTGCCCGCGCCTCGCCCTCGTCGCTTCGCTCCTTCGCCCAGAGACAGGGGGTGGGACGGCCGCCCTCGCAAGCGAAGGCTTGGACTTCACCCAATCTGATTGCCACCGACTGTACCCCGCGACCGGGCGGAGCCCCGGCTTGCCGGGGTGAGGGTGCGGCTCGGGCGGGCGCGGGCAGAGACAGGGGGATGGGAAAACAGCCCACGAAAAGCCCACCGCTAGACGACTCCTTCCCACCTGCCTTACACTAAGGTCATCACCACCGTCCCCACCCCCGATCAACCGGCACCCAAGCCACCCCACTTGACCCTCCGCGCCGCGGTAGAGGTCGTCGACTTCATCCTTTTCATGGGTGGCGTGTGGGGTCTCCTGGCGGTCAATGATCGAGTCTCTGCGCCTGGAGAGTTCCGTTTCGGCTCGATGGTCCTCGGATTCTTCGCCGCTGGCCTCCTCATCGGCGCGATCATGGCGCTCAAAGAAGAACAACCCCAATCTTGCGTCCTCGCTGTGATAATCGCCCTTCCGATCGGCATTATCGCGGCGGTCGTCGCCCTCGCCCAGTCGGGAGCCGCCTCCTGGCCCCACATCGGAGTGGGCGTGCTCGCTTTGGTCTTCGTCGCCACCGGAAAGTTCATACGGAGGTGGCTCAACCGGGCCATCGGCATCTCCATGCCCCCAGAGGGACTACCAAAGTCACCATCCGGTGTATGATGAAGCGAGAGAGCGTCGTCGATGGAAGCTGTTCGCGAGCCGACCCCCATCCCCTCCAGCCCTTCGTCCCCCGAGCCGAAGCGGGCGAAGTGGTGGAGGGCTCTCAAGCTGTTTGTTGGGGAGCCCCTCAGGATGGCGTTCATCATCGGCATCCTCTTCCAGGAAAGGGCGCCCACGGAGGCCTTCTTTCAGAAGTCACAAATCGCCATCATCCTGGGACTTCTTTTCTCGCTTAGCCCGATCATCGGACTCGCCTACCTTAAGAGGAACCCGAAGTCTGAATCTCGCGGGATGTGGTTGCTCCTCTTTGCCCTACTTTGCCTGGGCGCATTCTTGGCCGAATCGGCCGGACTCTCGGGGGCGCTCTTTGCCATCGTTGCGGTGCTCGCGTCCCTCATGGTCCTTCAGGTGCTCGAGTACTTCGACTCCCTAGAGAATCCGACCCCGGCCCCGGAGGCCACATGAAGGCCATCCGGCGCTCGTTCGCCTCGAACCTGATCGAGGGCCTGGGCCACATTCTCTTCTGGACCTGGGTTTCTCTCGAGATGGTCCAATGGGCACACCGTGAGGAAGCCTTGCGCGCAACCTCCTTGCTGGCAGGGCTAGGGGCACTCGTGGTCTATGCCGGACTCACGGCATGGGTTCTCCGAACTCGGCCCAAGCCCTTCGAACTCGCGGCGGTGATGCTGGTTTTGTTCCTGCTCGCCGGGAACGGGCTCGTTTGGCAGCTGAAGCTGAACTTCGCCTGGTTCAACCTCCCTTGGGTGCTCTGCGCGGCGGTTCTGTTTGGATCGTTAAACCTCTTCGCGTTGTTGAAGCTGAATCGTGAACGTCGTGAAGCCAAGCTCGATTCTGCCTAACCTCGCCTTGCTGGTCGTCGGGCTTGTCGTTTACACGATCCCGTTCCTCGATGGCCCCACGATGGGTGAAGCGACCGCTGGCTTCAACCTTGGCCATGCTCGGCTGCCGCTGACCGTCCTCGGTGCGGCGATGTTGGGTTGGTCGGCGAGTGGCCTGGGGCGCTGGCGGTGGTTTGGCCTCCAGTCGGCTCTTGCTGTGTTCCACGTCTTCATCTTTGGCTGGCAGAAGGATGAGGGATGGCGTCCGCTCGGGTTCCTTTGGGTGGCACTCGACGAGTCGGTCGGGTTCGTTCTGGTCTGGTGGGGCGTTCCCGTTTTGCTGATGCTGATATCGGCTTGGATTCGTGAAAAACGGCGAAGTTTGGCAATCGAGCGTTGATCGGTTATCCTAAAGATTGGGAGAAATGGGAAGGACTTTTAGGAGGTGGGCAGCCCGGAGCAGGCTAAGGCGCATCCGGCGAGCTCAGTGGACTGGGTTTCCCGCGCTCATGCTGTTCATCGGCCGCTTGTTGCTGGACACGATAGTCTTTGGCTATGGCTGTCGACTCTTCGCGGAATGGTCGGGGTATGTCTGCGATCCTCCGACGGGAGCGGATTTCAATCGGTTTACGATTCCCGCGGGGATTTTGCTCGGCATGTTTTGCCTGATGGGCTATCCGAGGGTCCGGCCGATCTACTTCAACACAGTGAACATCACTTCTCCCTTGAGGTTGGCGGTCTTTGTAGGGATCATTTCCCTGGCCCAGAACCGGGGCGAGAACCTCGTCGCGATCTGCTGTGTGACCTTCTCCACTTGTCTGTGGGTGCTCTCGGTTCGGGAACACTTCCACCACTTTGCTCGGGCTCGTCAGCGACGGGTGAAGGGACGCACCGCGACCGCCTAGGTTGTTCGCCACCCTCTGTCTCTGCCCGCTGTCCCCGAGTTCGTCAGTGGGTCAGACCGTGCTGTGGGGCAGGAGGACCCCCTGTCTCTGCCCGCTGTCCCCGAGTTCGTCCGTGGGCTAAAGCGTGCTATGGGGCAGCGTGTCCCCCTGTCTCCGCCCGTCCTCGCCCTCGTCGCTTCGCTCCTTCGCCCAGAGACAGGGGGAAAGGGCGGCCTGCCCCAAAGTACGCCTCGACGGGATGGCCAACATGGGGAGAGCCCGCCCGGTCGCGGGGGAGCTAGGTGATCACTGATTATCTTTCGAAGAAAGGATACGAAAGAACACGATCGGGAGGATCGCTACAAAGCCTAGTGCCACAGCTATGACAATGTTGGGCTGCTTGTTGGGTCGAAACAAGTAGGCCAGGAAGTTAATCGCTAGAATCAGGGATCCGACGAAGATTGCCCCCGGCATTTGCTTTTTGTCATTTGGTCTCATCGTTTGATTGCTCCAGGCGCACGAGGTTGATCGGCGACTCGGAAAAACGGGCCTGGGTGAAGGGGATACCCATCTAACCTATCTCGTCTCCCGCCCATAGCATATCGCTACTTGTGTGGCCCGAGCCGAGCTCCGAGGCGAATCTCTCACCCCCTGTCTCTGGGCGGAGCCCCGGCTTGCCGGGGCGAGGGTGTGGCGCGGGCAGAGACAGGGGTCCTTCCCGCCCCAACAGGCAACCCAAAAGAACCCCAAGGAACCCACCTCCCCCAAAAGGTACAATTCACCCCAAATCCGGCGTGGAAAAGAAGGTGAATGCAAGCTCCAAACCCGCAGTGGTGACCGATCGGGCCATCGAAAGCCTGGTCGCCGAGCTGAAGGCAATCCCCACCCCGGAAGAAAAGGAACAATCCATGGCAGACGGAAGTTTTGACGCAGATATCATCGTGATCGGAGCCGGGCCTGGTGGCTATGTCGCCGCCATTCGAGCCGCCCAGATGGGACAAAAGACCATCTGCGTCGAGAAGGAATACCTCGGCGGAACCTGTCTCAACTGGGGCTGTATCCCCTCCAAGGCGATGATCGCCAGCGTTGAGCGACTCCACCACGTGAAACATGCCGAGCAGTTCGGCGTCCGCATCAGCGGCGAAATCACGATGGACTTCCCGGCCATGATGGCCCGACGAGAAAAGATCGTCACCACCCTCCGCGGAGGCGTCGGAATGCTCTTCAAGAAGAACGGCATCCGCCACGTCGAAGGCTTTGCCAAGTTCAAGGACGCCCACACGATCGAGGTCGAAAAGGACGGCAAGAAGGAAACCCTCCGCGCCAAGCACTTCATCCTCGCGATGGGCTCGAGCGTCATCTACCTCAACATCCCCGGCCTCGAAGGCGGCCGCGAAGCGGGCGTTTGGACCTCGGATGACGCGGTCACTGCCCCGTTCGTGCCGAAGAGCATGGTCGTCCTCGGTGGCGGCGCGGTCGGCAGCGAATTCAGCTACGTCTTCAATGGCCTCGGCACCGAGGTCACCCTCGTCGAGATGCAAGACACCCTCGTCCCGACGATGGACCACGAGCTCGGCGCCGAACTCGGCAAGATCCTCGGCAAGCAGGGCGTGAAGGTTAAGACCGGATCGACGATCGAGAAGTGTGAGCGGGCAGGCGACATGTGGAAGGTCCACATCAAGAAGGGCGACGCGGTCGAAGTCGTGGAAGCCCAGGTTGTCCTCCTCGGCGTCGGTCGAAAGGCAAATGTCGAGAACATGGGCCTCGAAGCCCTCGGCGTGAAGCTCCACAAGCGCGGCGTTGAAGTCGTCGACGACAGCCTCCGAACCCACGTGAACAACATCTACGCGATCGGCGACGTGACCGGCCGAATCCAGCTCGCCCACGTGGCGAGCGCGGAAGGCATCCACTGCGTCCAAAACATCGTTCGCGGCGAGACCAAGCAGTTCGACTACAAGGCCGTCCCGTTTGTCACCTACACTTCGCCCGAAGTCGCTGCCGTCGGCCTCACCGAGCGCGAAGCCAAGGAGAAGGGCTACGACGTCCAGATCGGCAAGTTCGCGTTCCGACCGCTCGGCAAGGCGATGGCCACCGCCGAGCAAGAGGGCTTCGTCAAGGTCGTCTGCGAGAAGAAGTACGGCGAGATCCTCGGCGTCCACATGATCGGCGCGCACGTCGGCGACATGATCCACGAAGGCGTTGTTGCGCTGAAGCTGGAAGCCACCCTCGACTACCTTGTCGACACCATCCACGCCCACCCGACGATGGCAGAAGCGGTCATGGAAGCCTTCCACGACGCCGCCGGCCACGCGATCCACAAATAAGGGTCTAGGGGCAATCGTAACGAAACGAGGGGACGCACCGCGTCCCCTCGCTGCTTTTAGAACCCGCTGAAGTTCAGCGCGGCGAGCAAGGTGACGAAGTTGTGGGTCGCGTGGAGCACCATCGCCGGCACAATCGACCGCGTCGTCATCGTCAGCAGGCAGCCGAACATCCCCAGCGAAGCAAGTGCGAACCAGGCGGGGATGCCGGTTGGGTGGATCGCCGCAAAGATCAGCGACGACACCAACGCTCCCAAAAACGGGCTCTTTAGCTTCTGACTAAGGGCGGGGAACATGACCCCGCGAAACATCAGCTCCTCAAAAACCGGGGCAAACACGCAAGCCTGAAGCATCAGGCCGATGACCACCAGGATCGACGGACTGGATTCCAGGGTCACGCTTACTGGGTGCTCGGCGCTCGGCAGATTTCGGAAAAGGAAGGTGCCAACAATGCCCAGTCCAAAGGCGATCAGCGAGGCGGTCGGCGCAAACCCAAAGCCCATCCCGATTCGGCCGAGCAGGCCCTCCGAGGTGAACCCATAATCGGCCAATCGATGGCGGCGACCCTTGAGGGGGGCCGTGACGAGCCAGAAGATGCCAGCCAGCCCGATGACGATCATGAGGAGCGTGCGAAGGATGATGCCAAGCGACGATGGCACGAGGGCGAGCAGCACCCCGACGCAGATGAACCAGCCGAAGATCATCACCGAGCGAGCCGCGCCGATCTCGCCTTGGGCGGGCGTCAACTGGGCAACCGGGTGCCCTTTGATCCGCAAGCCGTTCGTCAGGAAGGCGACCGGGATGATGAAGAGCCCAAAAACGCCAAGCCCTAAGTAGGCGAACGCGGCGACGACACTCTCCCACTGCAAGCGATCGGTGACGCTCGGAAACTTCATCCCCGCCTTTTGAATCAAGACGTATTCACCGAGGCGGTGGAAGGGCGCCTTAAGGTCAGCCTCCTTGCGGTAAGCCTTCACGTCGTCCTCGGTCACCTTCTGGGCCGAGATCATGCGCGCAAAAAGCGCATAGGGCTTCTTCTTCGACTTCGCGAGCGTGGCAAGGTCACTGGTGGCGGGCGGTTGCTTCAGAACGACTTGCAACGTCGTGCGCGAAAAAGCCCTCGTGTCGGCCTCGATGACTGGCAGCTTGTCCACCATGACGAGGGCCTGCCGAAACGTCTTCGACGACTCGTCGTTGTCGGTCAGCAGCTCCTGATTGCCGCGTTGGACCAGCGTCCCCGCGCGTTCAAAGGAAGGCGTCTCGTCTCGGCTGAAGTAGCCGACCAATCCAAGCCCGATATAGGTGAGGAAGACCACCCAAAAGAGCGGCCAAGCCCAAGGCACCCGCTCCTCAAGCATCGGGGGAGGACCGGGATTTGCCTCGGGTTCCATCTCAGTTCACCATGGATGCCAGCGCGGCCTTCGCTGCCGAAATCGCCTCATTCACCTTCGCGGGATCCTTGCCGCCCGCCGTGGCGAAGTCCGGACGACCACCACCGCCGCCACCCGCTGCCATTGCGGCCGCCTTAAGCATGTTCCCGGCGTGGGCACCCTTCGCGAGCGCATCGGCGCCGACCTTTCCGGCGAAGATAACCTTGCCTTCGTGGATCGCCACCGCGAGTCCGACGCGAAGCGGCTGGTTTTCGACCAGGCGGTCGACTGCGAGCTTGGCTTCTGCCGCGTCCGATTCACCGAGGTTCGCAACCGCGAACTGGACCGAACCCACCGCTTCGACCGCCGCCTCCGCGTCGCCACCCTGGGATCGAGCCCGGTCAAGCTTGGCCTTCAATTCACGTTGGGCTTCAAGCAGCCGGTCGATCTGGTGGCTGAGGTCGGCCAGCGGCGCACGCGGGCCGAGCTTCAGCTTCGCCATCGCCTCGCGGAGCTGGCGACTCTGGTCGTCCATCCAATCGAAGGTGCCGGTACCGGTGACCGCTTCAATGCGTCGAACACCGCTTGCCGCCGAGTTCTCGCTGAGGATCTTGAAGGGACCAATCCCGCCCGTCGCGCGGACGTGAATGCCACCGCATAGCTCGCGGCTGAAGTCGCCGATCTCGACCATCCGGACGAAGTCGCCGTACTTCTCACCAAACAGTGCCATCGCACCCCGCGCCTTGGCTTCCGTGATGGGGATGTCGCTGTAAATCTGCACCGGCGTGTTCTCCAGGATCTGCTCGTTGACAATGCGCTCAACGGTGGCGATCTCCTCGTGCGACATCGCCTTGCCGTGGCTGAAGTCAAATCGAAGTCGGTCGGGGCCAACATAGGAGCCCGCCTGGTTCACGTGGCGACCGAGAACGTCGCGCAGGGCAGCGTGGAGAAGGTGGGTAGCGGTGTGGTTGCGCGTGATCGCGCCGCGGCGGGCGGTATCGACCGACGCCTCGACCGTCTTCTTCATCAGCCGCTCGTTGAGCGTTCGGGTGACCTCTTCGGCGGGATAGCCTTCGATGGCGATCGGTGAGGTCTCAACCTCGACCGCGTGAATCCAAACGCCCTGCTGCTTGATCGTGTCAACGACCTTGCCGGTAAATCCTGCACCTGCCACGACGCCGGTGTCGCCGACCTGGCCGCCGCTTTCGGCATAAAACGGCGACTCTTCGAGCGCAAGCACGACGAGTCCGGTCGCGCGGCCCTGAGCGTCGCCCTCGGCGAGCATGCCCGCAATCTGGGTTTGGGTCTGAGTCTGGTCGTAACCGACGAACTTGGTCGGGGTGGGCGGCTGGGGCTCCTCTTCGTCGTCGATCATGATGACGAAGTTGATGCCGGTCACTCCACCGTAAACCGAGTCGAGGTTCTGGCTGCCACGGGAGCGCTCCTGCGCCTCCTTCAGGGCGACTTCGTAGCCGTCTTCGTCCACATCAACGCCCGCTTCGGTGCAGAGCTCGCGGGTGACTTCGAGCGGGAAGCCATAGGTGTCGTAGAGCTTAAACGCCGACGCGCCATCGAGGATCTTCTTGCCCGCCACCGCGAGTTTGGAGAGTTCGTCGCGGAGGATTTCGGTGCCCTGCCGGACGGTCTTTCGGAAGAGTTCTTCCTCGTTGATCAGGGTCGTGACGATCAGCTCGCGCTTCTCAACGAGGTCGGTGTAATGGTCTCCCATCGCCTCGACCACGCCCTCGTAGACGCGGTGGAAGAACGGCTCTTCAAAGGCAAGGCCGCGCTGACCCTTGAGCACCGCACGGCGAATCAGGCGGCGCAGGACGTAGCCGCGGCCGTTGTTGCCGGGGAGGATGCCGTCCGCAATGCAGAAACAAGCGGTGCGGATGTGGTCAGCGATGATGCGAGCGGCGGTGTCTCGGGTTTCGTCCGAGCCATACCGATAGCTGCCCGCCGAGATGCCCTCGATGACGCGCAAGATCGGCTGGAAGGCGTCGGTGTCGTAAACGCTCTTGAACCCACCCAGCACGTAGGCGGTGCGCTCGAGGCCCATGCCGGTGTCGATGGACTTGAACGGGAGCTCAGGCATTCCATCCTTGACGTAGCCGTCGCTCGGGCGCTCGGGGTTGCGCAGGTGACCCTGCCACTCGTATTGGATGAAGACGTCGTTCCAGATCTCGAGCCAGTTCTTCGCGTCGTCGTCGCGGAGCCAATCCTCAACCGTGTAGCCCTCGCCGGGAGGAGGGGTGTTCGCGGTCCAGTAGAACATTTCCGAGTTGGGGCCGCAAGGTCCAGGAGGGCCCGCGCTGTAAGCTCCCGCAGGCCAGTAGTTGGTCTCTTCGCCGAGCCGGAACACGCGGTAGTCGGGGTTGATCCCGACGCTCCGAAAGAGTTCGGACCAGGTTTCGTAGGCCTCGTCGTCGTTGTTGAAGACGGTGAAGCTGAGGAAGTTCGGGTCGAGCCCGAGCCACTCCTTCGACGTCAGGAACTCCCAGCTGTACTTGATCGCGTCGGTGCGGAAGTAGTTGCCAAACGAGAAGTTGCCCAGCATCTCAAAGAACGTGAGGTGGCTGGTGTCGCCAACTGACTCGATGTCGCCGGTTCGGACGCACTTCTGGGCGGTGGTGAGTCGCGGGTTGGGAGGGGTGGCGACGCCTCGGAAGTAGGGCTTGAACTGCACCATGCCGGCACCATTAAACAGCAGGCTCTCGTCCAGCTTGCCGGTGACGTCAAAAGGGATCAGCGAGCCACTCGGGTGCCGCATGTGCCCCTTGGACTCAAAAAACGCCAGATACTTCTCGCGCAACTCGCGAACGGTCATGCTCATCAGGGTACCTTCCGCGAAGACGGGCTACAATTTGAGAGCCGCATGAAGCTCCGATTTGACCGACTCACCTGGGTACTGATTGGCCTTCTTGTGGTCGGTATCGGTCTTGGCATCTTCTATCGCGCCAACTACCTGCGGTTCCCGAACGACCTCTATCCCAACGATAACGTCTTCGACGAAATTTACTTCCCTCGGTTCGCGGCGAACTACCTGAAGGGCAAGGAGTTTTACGACGTCCATCCCCCGCTCGGCAAGCTCATCATTGCGCTGGGCATCCAGATCGGGGGCAACAACCCCATCGGATGGCGGCTTGCCCCGCTCGCCTTCGGCATCGCCCTCATTCCGCTTATCTTCGCGGTGACGCGGCGGATGACTGGCTCAACTTGGGCCGGGGTCTTTGCCGGATTCATGATCGCGGTGGACGGAATGTTCCTGGTCTATTCGCGGTCGGGCCTGATGGACGGCATTCTTGTCTTCTTCATCCTGACGAGCGTTTACTTCGCGCTGCGGTGCAAGGAACCGTGGATGGTCACCTACGCGGCGGTGTTCTTGGGCCTCGCGATTGCGATCAAATGGACCGCCCTCGCCACCATCGTGCCGATGCTGTGGATCCTCGTGCGTGAAGGGCGTTGGAAGCCGTTCCTCAAGCTGCTGCCGCTCACGTTTGGGCTCTATTTCTCGATTGTCGTGCTGGGCCAATGGATGATCAAGGCCAAGAACCCGGTCGAGTCCGCGCTCAAGTGGCACGTCCAGGCGGAGCAGTATCATGCCGGGCTCACCGAGGGGCACTCGTTCGGCTCCCACATGATCACCTGGCCGATCATGGGTCGTCCCGTGCTCTTCATGTACAAGGAGCGGCCCGACAACACCAACGTCATCATCTCGGCGTTCCCGAACCCAGGCGTGCTCATCGGGACCACGATTGGCACCGCCGGACTTCTCGTTGTCGCGGGGATGCTCTGGAAGAGGCGCAAGCGCCTCGACCCCGCCGCCAAGCCCTGGCCCGAGCTGTTCAACTACCCCGTCGCCCCCGCGATGGCAGGATTCCTTTCCGCCTGGCTGCCCTATGCCCCGGTGAAGCGGGTGATGTTCCTATATCACTACATGCCGGCCTATGCGTTCGGGATCATCATGCTCGCCTGGCTGCTCAGCCGGGTTTGGGAGAACCCCGTCCGTCGCAAGTTTGCGGTGGCCGCGCTCTCCGTGTTTGTGTTTTTGCAGGCTTGGATCATGCCCGCCAATGTCGGCTACATCCGGCTCGCCAAAGGCGAGATGGAACGGCGGCTCGTCATCCCCAAGTGGCTCTGGTAACTGAAACGTGCCCCCCGGGCCGTTCGTCATAGCCACCATGAAGCGATTGATTTGGCTTGCACTTGCTGCGCTTTCGGTTTCCGCTACCGCCATGTGGATTCGCCCCGACAACGACGTTCCCGTGGATCGGCTGATCAAGAACGTCTCCGAGTCACTGAAGAAACAGCCCAAGGACGCGGAGACGGCCCTTACCCTGGCTCGACTTTATAGCCTTCGCTTTGCTCTCGCGAAGCCGGTAACCCAGTTTTACGTGAAGGGTCCCGGCACGGGATTCCCTGCGTGGTCATCGGTGAAGGTGCCTCGCGAGAAGAAGGGCGTCAAGCTCTCGGCTCAGGAGGTCGCGGACTTCCGGATGTCGGTGAAGCTCTACGAGCAGGCGATCAAGCTCAAGGCTCGCCCGGTTGCCGAACTTGGCTACGCATGGATGCACGAGCAGGCGGCACCGTTCGCCTCCCAGCTCGGCACCGCGAACCGTGACCAGTGGCTCATCAAGGCGGCCGCCCTGTACAAGGCGCTCTACCTGAAGGTTCGCGACGAGGAACTCAAGGGCGAGGGACGCATGATCGGCATTGGCGACCGTTACATCGCTTCCGAGGCTGGCCAGCGCTACATGGCGATCTGCGAGTCCACGAAGGTGGTCAAGATGAGCGAAAAGGAGCGGATGGAGATCGTGGAAACGATGAAAACCCTCGAGACCAAGATGGGCCCGATCACGCCGGTGGTCTTCTCCGCCGATCCCTCGACTCGGCTCAGCGAACTGCTGCGGCCCAATGCGCGAGTGAAGTTTGACCTCGTGGGGGATGGCGTGACGCGCACCTTCGACTGGGTCGCTCCGTCCACCATCTTCCTCGCTTGGGACCCTGCCCAGACGGGCAAGATCACCTCGGGGCGACAGCTCTTTGGTTCGGGGACCTTCTGGGCCGAGCTCGGCAACGGCTACAAAGCTCTCGCGGCCCTCGATGACAATCGGGATGGCTGGCTTTCGGGCCGAGAGCTGACCGGCATCGTCGGCTGGCAGGATCGCAATGGTAACGGCGTCAGCGACCTTGGCGAAGTGACGCCGATCACCCAGCTTGGGGTGCGCCGCATCGCGACGACCTGGGATGGGTCGTGGGAGAAGATGCCGTTTAGCTCGATGGGAATTGAGATGAACGACGGCAGCTTCCGAACGAGCTTGGACTGGACCACAACGCCGAAGAAGTAGTTTCGGATCGCCGACCGGCCCAGTTACGACTGTTGATGGGCCTCACCCGCCCCGACTCCGTCGGGGCCCGCCCCCGGTCGGCGACCCGCTTACCGCGAACCGAACCAGCCCGGCAACAGGTAGCCAAGCGCATATCCGGCCACGCATAGCCCTAGGCTCGCCGCCATGTAGCCAAGCCCGGCCGCCGTCCGACCCGCCGCGAGGAGATCAAACGCCTCGCGGCTGAAGGTCGAAAACGTCGTGTAGCCGCCCGCAATGCCAACCCCGAGGAACAACTTCCAGCCCAGCGACCACCCTTGCCGCTCAGCGAGCGCGGTGACCACGCCAAGGAAAAGCGAACCCGTCACGTTGATCACCAGCGTCGGCCAGGGCCAAACCACCTTTGCCGAGGCACCCGCCGCGACCCCCACCCAATAGCGCAGGTTGGCCCCAATCGCCGCGCCAAGACCCACTGCCGCCGATTGGATCGCCACGTTCACGATTCAGGCTCCGAGCGCTTGGTCTTCACTACAGCAAAGAAGACGGTGAGCGCGAGCGCGACGACGCCCAGCAGGATCTTCACCTCGATGCGCTTGACGATGAGAATCGAGATCCCAATCGTCACCCAGACCGCCAATGTGGCGATGATCTTCGAGCGAACCGTCATCGACCGATCGGCGCGCCAATCCTTTAGGATCGGACCCGCGGGGGATCGCTCCAGCAGCCATTCCTCGATCTCCGGTGAGCTCCGCTCGGCCGCCCAAAGGGCGATGAGGAAGAACACCGTTGAGGGCATTCCGGGGACCCCGAGACCGACAAAGCCGAGCGCGATGCAAACTCCGCACAGCGCGACATAGAGCGGTCTCAACACTGCTCTATTGTCCCACCCTTCGGCCCTAAAGGACCGGGTCTTATGGCAAGGTGACTGGAATCGTCACCGGCGTCGGCGTGGTCGCCTGGCCGGTCCAGATGTCAAACGTGAGGTTCACACTTGCGCCAGGAAGCCCTGCCGAAGAAGCCATGTTCACCGTTCGCGTCTTTGCACCGCCGGTACCCACGTCGAGCCGTCCGAGGCCCTGCCGAATGCCGAGGGTCGCGCCGCCGAGCCGGATGTTGTCTAGCCGAACCGCGTACGCCTCAACGGTGCCGAGGTTTTCAATCGTCACCGCGACGTTGTAGCTACCGTTAGCTAGCCGCGTGATCGAAACGCTGTTGGGTCGGTAGCGGACGGCGGTGTCGCCAGGGAGCGGGTGCGGGGTGACAGTCCAGATCGCCCAGTCCCAAACGTTGAGGTCGCTGCTGAGGCCGAGGGGAACCGGATTCGAGACCGTTCCCGGCGGGATGTACCACTGCTTGCCGCTTCGGGCGGTCCAGCCGCCATAGACGGCAAAGGGCACGAAGCTGGTCGAACCGTTCGCGGTCTTGTCGAGGTGGTCGCCGTACCAGTCGGTGCCGAGGTCCGGCTGGCTGTCCCAAATCGGAACATCCGAGAAATCGGTCGAAGAGCCGGTGTACTGATTCCACCAGGTGTTCGAGTTCTCGTTTCGGGTGTAGATCATCGGCCAGAAGCCGAGGTTGCGCGTTCGCTGGACCGCTTCCGCCATGCGCTGCACCTTGAGCGCGGTCGTCATCGGAGCACCGGCGGGTGCGAGCGCGGTGCCACGCACCACGTTGCCTTGGAAGGTGTTCTCAAGGTCGGCGGTGACGTAATAGAGCGTCAGGTTCATCGCCGTGCGCGCGGCAATGCGGTTTTGGACGCGAAGGTTCGCGTCGGCAACGTCGACCTGCGAGTTGTCGTAGCCCGCCGCGATCAACGCGCGGTCGGTGTGCCACATGCCGTTTTGGTCGTTCGGCGAGCCGCTGAAGGTCGCACCGTTGTCGAAGTTCATGAACGCATACACGCCGAGCTTCATGCCGACCGACTTGGCGTTCAGGAGGTTCTGGCGTGCCGACGACCAGTAGTTTCGACCGCCAAATCCGGCCTGATAGAAGGTTTGCCAACCCGCGTTGAAGAAGCTCTGGAAGTTCGCGATGCTCAGCGAACCCGCGACGTCAAAGCCGCCATTGCAGATGATGTTTTGGTACGCGCTCCAAGGTCCGGTGAGGTTGTTCGCATCGCGGACACGGGCGCGCCACTGGTAGCGTCCAGGAGGAATTCCGTTCGCGAAGGCGGCCGATCCGGTGCCCGCGTTGGTGAAGAAGTTGTAGGTCGAGTTCGTCGTCGTCGCCGGGCTGATCTTGGTGACCGTTGCCGCGGTGTCGAGGTTGAAGAGCTCGACTTCATAGCTCGCGGTGATCGCGGGAGTGCCCGTCGTCATCCGGAACATCGGGGTTGCCGCCACCGTGGTGTTTGCGGCGGGGAGGACGAGCGTAGGCCGGGGATATCCGACGCCACAACCTGCATCGGCGATGCCGAGGTTGATGGCGCTGCCCGCATTCTTGTAGTAAGCCTGGACGCGGAACGGGCCCGTGTAACCGGGCAAGATTTTGATTCGAACGTTCAGGAACCAGCGCTGGTCGGCCGTGAGGCTGCTCGCGACACAAGCGACAAGGCTCGTGGTATTTGAGGTGACCACACCGGCGTTCGCGTCACCCTGAACGCGGTCGACGGCGGCGGGATCGAGGATGCGCAGCCCGATCTCCATGTTGGTCTGGTTCGTCGGCGGCGTATACCGGACCACAAAGGTCGCGGTAAAGCCAGCGTTGACCTCGGGGGCGGCATTGAGCCGAAACACGCTTTGGGCGTGAGCGAGGCCGCTCATTGCGGCGACGAAAAAGGTGAGCAGGTTGAGGGTCCAACGACGCATGAGACTAACTCCGTCCAGTTCCACCACTTTAGCCAATTTGGACTCTCCAAGGGAACCCGCGAATCCAAACCTGGTGTCGTTTGTCAGGTTTTGGCCCTAGGGGTGGTGGGAGCCGAACTTTTCCCGCAACTTCATCGCAGTTTCCCAAGCCTTCTGGATGTCAGCGACGAGCAAGCTGTAGCCGCCGTCGCCGCTGATGTTGCGCTGGCGCAGGATGTAGCTCGGGTGGAGTGTGGCAAGGATCGCGCGGGCGGGCGTTTCGCCGGGCGGATTCAGGATGCCGCGCTCCTTGGTAATCGCGAAATTCTTGCGGATCAGATTCTTTGCGCTCGGCGCGCCGATGCACAGAATCACCATCGGCTTGATGATCTCAAGCTGGGGAATCAGCCACTGTCGACAGGCGAGGGTCTCTTCCTCGGTCGGGGGCCGGTTGTCGGGCTTGCCACGCGACCAGTCGGCAGCGCGGCACTTCACGGTGTTGCAGATGTAGACCTTGTCGCGCCCAGGGCCCGCTTCCGCAAGCGCTTCATCGAGCAGCTTGCCCGACCGACCGACAAAGGGTCGTCCGGACTTGTCCTCTTCTTCGCCTGGACCTTCGCCGACCAAGACTAACGGTGAAAGCTGGTCGCCTTCGCCGAAAACGACGTGGGTTCGCTTTTCGGCAAGGCCGCAAGCCTGACAGTTGATCGCCTGGGCGCGCAGCTCAACCAGCGTCCGCATCGACCACCGCCTTGATCTTCGCGTAGGCTTCGTCCAGGCTCTGGGGGATCACTCGCACATCGCTAATCGTGGTCATGAAGTTCGTGTCGCCC
Organism: Armatimonadota bacterium; assembly: GCA_018268355.1. Lineage (GTDB taxonomy): Bacteria > Armatimonadota > Fimbriimonadia > Fimbriimonadales > Fimbriimonadaceae > JAFDWR01. The sequence continues at coordinate 119,384 of JAFDWR010000004.1, forward strand.
GTCCATCGCGGCACGATGTGCCAGTGAACGTGGACCGGGATTCCCGCGCCGGAGGCGGGGCCGATGTTCGCGCCGACATTGAAGCCCTGCGGACCGTGGGTCTTGCGGAGCCAACCCATCGCGCGGACAATCAGCTTCTGGCATTCAAGGAGCTCGGAATCGGTCATCTCCTCGATCGTGGCGACCGCCCGAAACGGCGCGACCAAGAGGTGCCCGCTCGTGTACGGATAGGCGTTCATGATCACGAACGCCTCCTTGCCTCGGTGGAGGATCAGGAACTTCGCGTCGTCACCCGCGGCGGGGAGGTCGACAAAGATGTTGCCCGTGCCGCCCTCTTGAGGTTTGGAAACGTAGGCCATGCGCCAAGGTGCCCAAAGGAGTTCCGGCATGGCTCTATTCTATCGGCCCGTCGAAGAGAGATGCTTGAATCGGGGGAGGCTCGGCCTCGCCCACCAGCCGCCGTAGTCGGTTTGCTGTCGCCGGGGCGTGGCCGGCATAGCTATTGCCAATCACGCATCGGACCGTCCGGCCCGAGAGATCACCGAGCCGCTCCAGCCACCACCGGAGCCGCGGCGTGGCATCGAAGAGCTCGTGGTTGTCGAACTCGTACTGGCCGTGCTGACCGCAGAGCCGAAGGTAGATCTCGCCGCCGGTGTCCACCGGCGGAAAGGGCGCATTCCAGTCTTGAGGAATTCGGGCGGACTCACCCCGACCCGCGAGGTCGGCAGCAACCCAAATCACCCCGAGATTGGTCAAGGCCGAGGTGACCGAGGGCCGCCACCAGCACCGGTGCCGAAACTCCACCGCCAGCCGCAGCCCTGGATGCTTCTCGACCGCTTGGGCAAGGAACCGCTCCAAGGCGAGTTCCTCGCCGAGCACAAAGGTAGGCGGAAACTGGAGCAGCGTAACGACATCCCGGCCCAGCGGGGCAATGCGGGCCAGATAGTCGTCAAAGGCGGTCCGCGCCTCATTGCTTGCGAGCCACCCCGCCAATTCGCCGTGGGTCACCACGCGCGGAGCCTTGAGCGAAAGCGAAAAGCCAGCGGGAATCGCTTTTGACCACGACTCAATCGTGCGTTCGCTCGGCAAGGCGTAGAAGGTGGTGTCGAGCTCAAGGGCCGAAAACTGAGAGACGGTGAAGCGCAGTCTGCCCTCGGCTCGAAGACCCTTGGGAAAGAACACCCCCGACCAATCGTCATACGCAAAGCCGATCGGTCCGATACTCCACCTTGTCACGCCCCGATTTTGACCGCAAACCCGCTACAATCAAGCCTATGATCCATGGGCGTTTCTTGCTTTGCCTGCACTCACACATGCCCTACGTGTTGAGCCACGGCAAAAGCCCCCACGGAACCGACTGGATCAATGAATCGGCGGCGGAGTGCTACCTGCCGCTCCTCTTCGCTCTCGACCGACTCCTCCAGGAGGGAATCAAGCCCCGCTGGACGGTCAACATGACCCCGATTCTCTCTGAGCAGCTCGAAGACGAGAGCTTCAAGGCCGGGTTCGAAGAGTACTGCCAGGAGAAGATCGACTACGCGAAGAAGGACGCGGAAGGGTTCCTCGCCAAGGGCGAGATGAACATGGTCGGCCTTGCCCGGTTCTGGCAGCACCAATTCCAGCGCGCGCTCGATCAGTTTCGCGACCGGTGGGATCGATCCATCGTCGGCGGCTTCCGATTCTTCCAAGAGGAAGGCAGCATCGAGATCATCACCTGCGGCGCAACCCACGGCTACCAGCCGCTCCTTGCCACCGAAGAGAGCTGCCACGCCCAAATCCAAGTCGCGGTGGCCAACCACGAAAAGCACTACGGCCGAAAGCCACGCGGCATCTGGCTACCGGAATGCGCCTACCGCCCCAGCTACGATTGGAAGTCGCCGGTCGAGGCGAGCGCGCCCTTCCCGCGGCTCGGCACGGAGCAGATTGTTCAACAGCACGGCATCGAATACTTCTTTGTCGACAGCCACATGATCCGCGGCGGCCAGCCGCTCGGCACCTACGCGCAGAAATTCCCCCAGCTTGCCGAGCTCTTTGCCCGGTCGAGCAAGTTCTTCACGCCGAGCGAGGAGTTCCGCAGCGAGTACGAGCACTACGTCCTTGAGAACGGCGTGACCGTCTTTGCGCGCGACCCCGAAACGACGGTCAAGGTCTGGTCGGGCGACGTCGGTTATCCAGGCAGCGAGTACTACCTTGAGTTCCACAAGCAGCTTTATCCGGGGCGCCACCGCTACTGGCGCATCAGCCAAAACAAGGCCGACCTCGGCGCAAAGCAGCCCTACGACCCCTACCACGCCTACGAGAAGATCGTCGAGCACGCCAAGGACTTCGTCCAGACCCTAAAGAGCACCCTCGCGCACTACAAGGGCGTCGCCGACCGCGTCGGCACCGTCGTCGCGATGTACGACACCGAACTCTTTGGCCATTGGTGGTGGGAAGGCCCCGAATTCCTCTATGAGGTCGCCCGCGAGATGGCAAAGGACGGCACCGTCGAGATGGTCACCGGCGGCGACATGCTCGACCAACACCCCGCCCACCACATGATTCACATGCCGGAAGGAAGCTGGGGCGAAGGCGGCTATCACTACATCTGGCTCAACGACGATAACGCCTGGACGTGGCAAAAGCTCTATCCCGCCGAGCGACGGATGCGCGAGCTCGCCGACCGCAACCTCACTGGCCAAGCCCGCGAGATCCTCACCCAAGCCGCGCGCGAGCTGCTCCTCGCAGAAGCAAGTGATTGGCAGTTCCTGATCTCCACCTGGGCGGCGCGAGACTATGCCGAGATTCGCTTCGACGACCACGTCCAGCGCTTCTTCCGGCTCGCCGACCTCGCCGAAAACGTGGCTGACGGAGGGGTTTTGACCGAGGCTGAGGTTGAATTCCTTGAAGATTGCAAGCTGAAAGATGCTCCTTTCGCCGAGCTCCAGCCCGACGTCTGGCGTACTCGCAAGGCATTCCAAGTCGGGTAAACCTTTAGCGTGATCCTGTCAACTTTGCTCGGACTTTCCCTTCTTCAAACCCAAGGGATTGGAGAAGCCGAAGGCTACAAGCCCTCCAAGGTCAAGCCGCTCGAACTGGCCCGGAAGGCGGATGCCGCCCTCAAGAAGCTCTCCGACGCCAAGGCGGTCGTCGACTTTGCGGTGGAAATGCCGAACGGCAAGGGCCAGACCCAAGGCTTTGTCAAGATTCGGGACGCCGACCACGTCGCCGTGCAATTTGGCCGCGTCCGCAACATCCTCGACGTGTCAGTCACGCCCGCGATCCGCAACGGCGACCGCGCGGGAATCCTGCTTGATGACGGCTGGGTGACCGCCGCTCCGAGCAAGCTTGCCCCGATGCTCCTGCCGAGCAAAGGCATCGTCGCGACCTGGCCGTGGATGGGCCAGCAGTACGCAATGTGCGGCCTGATGAACGGCTCGACCCCGTTTGCCTACTACATGTCCGCGGCGCTCGCCGCGAAAGAGGACTACAAGGTACAGGTCTTTGAGCGCGCGGTGAAGGTCGAAGGCACCACCTACAAGACGATCCGCGTCGTCACGACCCGAACCAAGTCGGGCGAGAAGAAGCTCGGCCCCTATAAGGTCGCGATGACGTTTGACATGGGCAGCGCCCTGCCGGTCACGATGGTCTCGGAGGCGAAGAGCCCGCGTGGCAAGGTGAAGAGCCTTTGGAATGCCCGCTGGACGGGACCCGAGAAGTTTGAAGACAAAGTCTTCAAGCTGCCCTAAGCGCCGGCTTCTTTGACCAGCTTGAGCACCTCGCGAAACGCAGGGTGCTCGGCGGTCGCCATCCATTCGTAGGCAAGGGCCTCGGTGTGGATGCTTGTCGCGCCGCCCGCCGCCATTCGCTTCAGGCCCAGCTCGTGGCGCGCCTGCGTGCTTGCGGAGAGCGCATCTTCGGCCAGCACCACCCCGTAGCCCGCCGCAATGAGGTCGAGCGCGGTCTGAGTCACGCAGATGTGGGTCTCGATGCCCACGAGGACCACGTGCGATCGACCCGACGCCTTCAACCACGTCATCACCTCGGGCGTCGCCGCGCTGAAAACCATCTTCTGACTCGTCGATTGGATGAGCGGAACGAGGGCCTCATGGGTGCCTCCCATGCGCTCGACGTTCTGCTCGGTGGCATAGACGGGCACGCTGAGGGCGCCTGCCACCTTCAGCAGGAACTCCGCCCGGCGCAAGACGCGCTCGTTCTCGTGGATCGAGGCCAGGAACTTCGGCTGGATGTCAACAACGAGGACGACGGACGATTCGGGCGTGAGTCGGGGCGCGCTCATGCATCAAGTGTAGCCGCCTCGAACCTGGTGATCCTGCGAGCACGTCCAACCCGTTAAGTGCCAGCGATTGACGCGCGGAGCCAAAATGCGTCACGATGGTGCTGGTTCCGGTAAAGCGTCGCCAATCTGGCGGTGTGGCACCCAAGGTAAGGAAAACATGAAGATGCTCAAGATGGCGGCCGGGGTTGCCGCGCTCGGTGTCGTCGCAAGCGCGTCGGCACAGCTGGATGTCCATCCGGCAAATCTGACTTTCCGTGCAGGTCTCGTCCTGCCCGTCGACAGCGCTCTGCGCAACTTCAGCAAGACGTTCTTCGGCGTCGGTGTTGACTACGTCCTCCCGAATCAGTTCCTGAACCTCAAGAACAGCGAGAGCTACATCTCGCTCGATTGGTTCGGTCGAAGCAGCAACGGCGTGAACGGCAACGTCTTCCCGATCGCGTTCAACCAGCGATTCTGGCTCGGTCAGAACAGCTCGAGCCTCGGTCGCTACGGCACGCCGTACGCGACGTTTGGCATCGGCGCTGCGATCATCGACGTCGGACAGAGCAGCACCAAGCTCCTCCTTCGCGGTGGCCTTGGCGTTGAGCTCGGTTCGCACCTCTGCGCCGAAGCGATCCTCACCCTCACCGACAAGAGCGCAAGCGGCGTCCGCGCCAACGCAGTCGGCATCTACGTCGGCTACCGATTCTAAGTCGAAAACTGAAAAGACCTCCCGGCCGATCTGGCAGGGAGGTCTTTTTTTGTTGCCTCAGCGGCGGTTGATGGTTTCGAGGACCAGATCGGGCGTCTTGCCCGAGCCATCGGATTGGCCGCCGTCGTCCTTGCCGTCCTCGCCCGTTGAATAGGCGCGGAAGGCGGCGCGGTCGGCCTTGTAGACAAAGCTGAGGCCCGTGTAGGGGTCGATCGAGAGCTCATCGCCCTCCTTGATCGTGGCGGGTGCCGCCCCGGTCGATTTCACCGTGCTCCAAAGTCCGGCGTGGAGGCCGAGGAGCCGCGTCCGGGCGAGGCTCGCGGTCCACATTGGCAGCAGTCGCCGTCCACCCTTGAAGAACGCGAGCGAAAGCGTTGACCACGGTCGGTCGCGCTCCTTGTCGGGTTCGCCAATCTTCGCGTAAGGCTGCTGGCTGTCGTGGGTGACCGCGCTGATCTCCTGGTCAATCTCGCCCGAGAAGCCCTGGAAGAAGTCGCGCCGCTTCGTATCGTCCTCGCGCAGCGATTGGAGCGCCTTGGCGGTGTCGCGGCTGTTGCCGCCCAGCCGCGCGACGAGCGGGCCGATCTTGTTGTCCCGGACCGCGTCTTGGACGTTTTGGACCGCGTAAAGCATGTTCAACCGCTCGTGGGCGAGGATGGACTCAAACTTGGGGCGGGCCTTCAGGATCTGGCGGATGCCTTGCCCCAAGGTCTTGAGGTCGTTCACCGGGAAGTTCTCGAGGTTGGGCGCGATCGCGCGGCGACACTCGTCGACGATCTCGAGCCCGAGCGTCGCATCAACCACGCTGCCTCCGCAAAGGTTCATGCCGAACTGGATGCCCGCAAGCGCGATCTCCACCGCGGCCGACGTTCGATTCTCGGAGAGTGCGGTTTCGATCCGCCAAACGAAGTTGCGCCCGAGCATCCGCCAACCGACATGGTGGGGCGGCAGGACGGTGGGCTCGCGGCCCACAAAGACGAACTCGAACGGCTTGCGCCGCGACCCGACGAGCTTGCGATAGCCGTTCTCCGAAAGCAGAAGCGCCTTGTTTCGCGCCTTCTTGTCAAAGGCCACGTAGTTCTTGAAATCCGCGGTGGCGGCTTCCACCATGTCGGCGGCGGCGACGTAGTCGGCAAAGGCGTTCTCCGACGAGATCGAGGCCGCAGGCTCGTTGGGGACATAGTTTGGATAAGGAACTTCTACTTTTCCTCGACATCCAGCCGCAACCGCGACCACTCCTACAATCGTCCAGCCCATCCTTGGCATGGTTCGACCATACCACCCCGCGCTGGTAATCTGTCCAGGTAGGTTCAACAATGAAAGGCGTCATTCTGGCTGCCGGCAAGGGAAGTCGGCTTTATCCCATCACTCACCACATCGCCAAGCCCCTCCTGCCGCTTGCGAACAAAATGACCCTCGCCTATGCGTTTGATGCGCTCAAAGGCATGGGAATCGACGAGATCTGCGTTGTCGTGGGCGAGAACGAGGGCCAGATGAAGGCCGCGCTCGGCGACGGCAGCAAGTTCGGCGTGAAGCTCAGCTTTGTCCGCCAAACTGAGCCGAAGGGCCTCGCCCATGCGGTTGGGTTTGCCCAGGAGTTCGTCGGCGACGACAGCTTTGTCCTCTACCTGGGCGATGCGATCTACGATCGCGGTTTTGGTGAAATCGCGGCCCGATTCCGCGATTCGGGATGCGCAAACCTTAACCTGGTCAAGCCGGTTGAGGACCCGCGGCGCTTTGGCGTTGCGACCGTGGAAGGCGAGCGGATTGTCCGCCTCGTCGAGAAGCCCCAGAATCCCGAATCCAACCTTGCGATGGCGGGGATGTACTTCTTTGGCCCTGCTCTCTGGAAGGTCCTCCCGGACCTCCAGCCCTCGGGGCGCGGCGAGTTCGAGATCACCGATGCGATTCAGATGCTCATCGACCGGGGTGAGACCGTGCTTGCCGCCGTGTATGAAGGCGCGTGGTTCGACACCGGCACCCTCGATTCGTTCCTTGAAACGAGCCGATTCCTCGCCGGAGATGCCCCGGTCGTCGCAGGCCAGCTCTCTGGCGACGCCAGCGACCATGTGGTCATCGGCGAGGGCGCAGACGTGGCTTGTGGGTCAATCACCGACTCGGTGGTGCTGCCCGGCGCAAAGGTGAAGGTGAGCGGTTCCATCCGCCGCTGCATCATCGCCGGCAACGTCGACCGTGACGGCGACATCGAAAACGAGATCATCTACGGCGAATAGTCGACCTCCAAAAACCCGGAAGCCCGGCTGCTCACAAGGAGCGTCCGGGCTTCCCACAGTTTGATTAAACTGCGATTCTGCTTACTTAGCAGCGGGCGACGTCGAAGCGGCGGGCGATCCGCTGGCGCCAGCGCCGGCTTCGTCACCCTTGTTGCAACCAGTCATCACCATGCTGAGTGCGGCCACTGCCACGAGAATCGCGAAAAACTTCTTCATTTTGTTTAGTACCTCCAGTTGTTGAACTCTTCCGGTCGCCCGGAAGGGCGAGAACCCACCGGACATTGCCCGGATGAACACCTCGCGACCGTACTATACAGCAGGTTTTTTTGTTTTGCAAGGGGACCCAAGGATTTTTACGAGTTGCGGTGGGTCCTTTGACGCCAAAGCCGGATGGTCAGGAAGACCACGCCGATGCCATAAACCGTGGCGCAAATGATGCTGATTGAGGTCAAAACGGTTCGGATGGGACCATCCGTGGTGCGGTCGGACAGCACGGCGAGGATGCAAAAAACCAACGCGCGCAGAAGGACCCGAAAGAGTCGCCCAAGTTCGTTCTCGCCCTCGACATTTTGCAAAGGCGAATCGCTGGAGGCGTTTTCCACCACCCAGTCCGCAACCGGGCGGCTCACCCCCCAGTGCTCGACCATGCGGTCGGAAAGCTCGCTCGCGAGGTAGCCCAGCGACTTCGCCGCCTGGATCGAAGCCATCATCACCCGAAGGTGCCTCGGCCCCATGCCTCGAAGCTCTTGCCGCACATCAGGAGGTGGTGTCGTCATCCTAACCCCTATTCTAACGCCCGGGTACCCTCGACGACGCATGAGCGAGGGACGAATCGGCGTGGACGAATCGGGCAAAGGGGACTTCTTTGGCCCATTGGTGGTGGCGGCGTGCTACGTCGGCCCCGAGCACTTGGCTGAGCTCGATGGGGTGAAGGATTCCAAGAAGCTGACCGACGCCCAGGCGATCCAACTTGCCGAACGCATCCAGCGCGTTTGTCCGTTCTCCATCGTGGCGATTGGCCCGGAAAAGTACAACGAAATGTACTTAAAGTTTGCCAATTTGAACAAGCTCCTCGCCTGGGGCCATGCCCGCGCCATCGAGAATGTGCTTGAAGTCCAGCCCGCGAAAACCATCATCAGCGACGAGTTCGCCAAGGGCGGCGGGCGCGTGAAGTCCGCCCTGTTCGAGCGCGGCCGACAAGCGGAATTCGTCAGCCGAGTCCGCGCCGAAGCCGATCTCGCCGTCGCGGCGGCCTCGATCCTCGCCCGAGCAGAGTTTCTTCGCCGGCTCAAAAAGCTGAGCATCGAATTTGGCATCGACCTCCCGAAAGGGGCGACCAACGTGATCGGCACTGGAAAGCGATTTGTCTCCCTCCACGGCCCCGAAGCCCTCGGCAAGGTCGCCAAGCTCCATTTCAAGACCTCCCAGCAGGTGCTCGCGCCGTGATCCGCCTCTCGTCAATCACGATCTATCCGATCAAGTCGCTCGGTCCGGTTTCGCTCGAGGAAGCAGTGGTGGAGCCGCGCGGCCTGCGCGACGACCGCCGCATGATGATGGTCGACCCCGAGGGCAAGTTCATCACCCAGCGGCAGCACGCGGGCCTTGCCTTGTTTCGCGTGAAACCCCATGCCGAAGGCTGGGAGCTGAGCCACCCCGACCACGGATCTTGCCTCGTCCCCCGCGAACCCAGCGGTGGACGCCTCGACGTTGTGGTTTGGAAGAGCGACGTTTCCGCGCGGCTCGTCGATCCCACCGTCGATTCGTGGTTGTCCAAAGCCACCGGACTCTCGGTCCGGCTCGTGGCGATGGATGACGAGTCGCACCGGCCTTGTGGCGAGGGTGAGGTGAGCTTTGCCGACGGCTATCCAGTGCTCCTCATCGGCGAGGCCTCGCTGGCCGAGCTGAACCGCCGCGTGGGCGAGGGCCTCTCCATGCGCCGATTCCGAACCAACCTCACGACGACCGGTGGCAACCCCCACGATGAGGATGCCGCGCGTTGGGTCCGGCTCCCGGATGCCGAATTTGAGAACGTAAAGCCCTGCGGCCGATGCATCGTGACCACCCTCGACCCCGACACCGGCGAGGGCGGCGTCGAACCGCTCCAAACGCTCGCCACCTATCGAAAGGAAGGCCAGAGTGTGAACTTCGGCGTGAACCTGGTTCCGACTCGTCTCGGGACCGTTCGTGTGGGCGACCTTGTCAATTTCGAGCGTTGAAAGTACTTGAAAAGTCAAAGATGCCGTAAAGTGTTCTCATGAAGTGGGCCCTAACCGCTTCGACTTCGGTGGTGGCAGCTCTCATGTTGGTGGGCTGTGGCGGCGGAATGTCGGGAAACACCGTGCGCGCAGACTATGCGAAGGAAGTCGCTCGCGCCAAGACCAATGGCTTTGACACGTTGGACAACATCGCTCCACGCGTCTCGCCGGGCGACAATGCCGCGCCGTTGCTTGCGAATTTGCAAAAGACGATGGACACCAATCGTCAGATCAAATCCGACGCCAAGCTGCTCCTTTCTGGCCAGGTGAACTACGCCAGCAAAGAGGTGGGCGAGGCCACCCGCCGCCTCGATTCGACCTTCAACACCTCGCGGTCGATTGGCGCACGACGCGTCTTCCGCACCGAGCTGGAGCTCGACGACCCCAACGCCGCGCAGTATCCCGAGATTGGGCTGGTGCGACGGCTTTGCCGACTCTTCATGGCCCGCGCCCGGGTGCATATCTCCAGAAAGGAGTACGGGCCTGCCATTCAAGACCTAAGCGATTCGCTGAAGCTCTGCCAGGTCCTTCGGGGCCAGCCGCAGATCCTCTCGATTGGCGTCGAAGTGACCGTCTCCGAACTGGTCCTTCGTGAATTCGGCGACATCCTTGAGAAGTTGAACCGCCCGCAGCGCGAAAAGGTCATCACCGCGATCAAGGACTGCCTCAAGGACGTGCCGTTCTGGGAGGCAATGCGGTTCGAGCAGGCGGTTAACATGCAGTTTCGAACGCTTTTCTTGCGCGATTCCTCCAACGGAAAGGCACCTGCGTTCATCGAGCAAGCCGCCGCCAGCCTCGTCGCCAAGTCCGAAGAGGAAGTGGAGCGGCTCAAGCCAAAGGGCCTGAATCAGGTCGAGTGGTTAGACGTTCTCTTCTCCGACCTCCTGCGACGTTGGAACAAGATCGCAGAAGCGACGGCGGGCAAGCGGTCGGACCTCGACGCCATCGACAAGGCGATCAAGGACACGAACTTCGATTTCGGACGTGCCACGGGCAAGAACCTCGTGAGCATCATGCTCTTTCCCGTCGTCCGCGAGCTGATCGAAGCGACCAAGGGCGGCCTAGCCCGTCGCGAGCTCCTGCTGTCGATGGCCGATATCCTGAGCTACCGCGAGGCGCACGGAGGAGCATGGCCAACGGAAAGCCAAATCAAGCTGCCGAAGGACGTCTATGGCACCGGGCCGATCAAGATGAAGAAGCTGCCGGAAGGGCTGATCCTTTACTCGGTGGGCCCCAATGGAAAGGATGACGATGGCTGGGTCGGTCCCACGCGCGACATCGTGGTTTCCTACCCGGGCACCCTTCGCGAGCAGCGCCGCCGCCCCGCCCACTAAGCCTAGCGGCGGTGGCTGAGGATGAACTGCACGAGCAGGTTAATCTGGTCGTTGCTCAGCTTGCCCTCAAAGGCGGGCATCGTCGATCCCTTCTTGACCTTCTCCGGGTTCAAAATGTAGTCCCGAAGGACCTCAGGATCGCGAAGGAGGACGTCGCCCTTGGTCAGGTCCGGCCCCGCTGCGCCCTTCGTGCCGTCGGTGCCGTGGCAGTTGGCGCAAGGCTGGGAATTGAACAGCCGCTGGCCCTCCTCCGCGAGCTTGGGATCGAGCTTAAACGCGGTCGGGCTCGTCGTCGGACCGGGATCGGGTGCCTTGATGTCTTGGCTGCCTGAAATGGGCGCGATCTGCGGTCGAACCCAAAGCGTCAGTCCACCGAGAACGGCGAGCGCGGAAACCGTCATCACCCGGATCATCTGGAGCGTGAACTTCCGGCCGATGAAAGGCAGGGCAAAGAGGAAACCCACCAACAGGCCGGGGAGAACCATCGCGCCCACCCAACCGATGGAGAGCTTGTCGAACGTGCTCAACAGCACGTGCATTGGGGCGACGTACCAGCTGGGATGCGCGTCAAAGCTGCTCCAGTCACTGGCGGTCGCTGCCGTGCCTCCTGCTGGCTCAACAAGGAGGCAGAGCGCAAAGGCAAAGAACAGGCTCATGAACGCGGCAGGGACAAAGACCTTTGTGTCCTTCAGCCGGAAATGGGACACGAACGCGCCAAGGGTGCCGACCACGAGCAGGATCGGCAAGCCAACCGAGTGGAGCTTGGTCCAAAGGGCAAGCGTCTGGGGACCGACTTCGGCTCCGCCGAGCATGAATTGACGCACGGTCGCGCCGAGTCCGGGCATCCGTGAGGTGATTCCTGCCTCCACCACGACGGTGCGAACATCGTGCTGGTCGAGCGGCAGGAAGTTGCCCGTGATCTGGAAGCCCAGCGCGGCCAAGAACAGGGTGATCGTCCCCCACCATCGCCACTGATGCGGCTTTTGATACCACCCACACCAGAGCATCGCCAAAAGGTGGAACGAGGCATGGAGGAGCAGGACAAACGAGCCCCAGTAGTGGAGCGAAACGAGCAATGCGTTGAAGCTGGATTGACTTCGGAGTGCTTCGATCGACCGTCGAACCTCATCCGGCCCGCCGTGGACCTTGGTCGAAAGGTAGTAGCCGAGGACAATTTGCACCCCAGCGAGGACAAAGAGACCCGCAGCCGAAGAAGCCAGCAAATTGCCAGCCGGGTCGCGACGCCTCATGCCTTGCAGTTTAGACGGACTTTGGGCAATTTCAAAGGTCCTTAGGGGAAATTTGGTCTGGGTTGTAAACTATCCGCAAGAAACGTGAAATTGAAGTCCCTGGAATCGTCTCGTGATGACTCTGGCCTCGCCGGAGCGGAACAGGTTTTGCGCCTGGCCGATCGCCTTCGCGAGTCCAACGGGGGCGAGCTTGACGATAGCGCGATCCTGGCGGTTGCCGAGGCGACCGGTGCACCGATCGACTACGTCCGGCTCGTCATCACAACCCAAAGCACGAGCCAGAACCTCACGCCCTTCGAAAAGATCCGAAAGTCGTTCCTCGGGTTCGACCCTGGCATTCGAAACATCCTGGGCGCGAGCGTCTTTGCCAGCGGCTACGTCCTTTTCAGCACCCTCAACGCGGTGATCCGGCAGTCCTATTACAACTGGACCGGCCTTCTCAGCATCCTGACCTTCCTTTCGGCCTTTGGCGCCGTCGCGATGGCGGGCACTTCGCGCGACAAGAAGAGTGCGCTTCTCGCGGGATTGGTCGGCGGAGCAGGTGCGGCGATCATGGGCTCTTTCCTGCGGCCTTTGTTCGGTCAGCCGGGGGATTCTGCCCCGATCATGATTCTCATGGCGGTGCTCGGGGCGGTGCTGGCCTTTGTGTTCCACGTGATCTACAGCGGTATCCGCCACAAGCTGGGCCTCAAGGACCCGATCTCTGAGCGCCAAGAACTCCTCCAGCAGCTCGTTCAGATCCAGGACAAGCTGAAGGAGAACGAGCAGCCGGTCACCTTCGTCAGCGTAGACATCGTGGGCTCGACCAAGATGAAGCAGCTCGCCGACCGCCTCAGCGTTGAGTTCACGCTGAACGAGTATCACAAGTACGCCGAGACCATCGCTCGAAAGCACTTCGGCCGTGTCCACTCGACCGCCGGCGACGGCATCACGATGGCCTTCGATTCGCCTCAATCGGCAGTCTCGGCGGCGAAGAACTTCCAGGCCGGCCTGATCGAACTCAACACGTTCCGCAACAAGATCGGTGCGCCGATCCGTGTTCGCATCGGCGTCCACACCGGCACCGTGATTGCCCCCGACGCGGGCGACATCCGGTCGGTCAACTTTGCCTCTGTGATTGATATCGCCGCCCACCTGCAGAAGGAATGCCCTCCGGGCATGGTCGCGGTCTCGGAGAACACGGCCCTCATGAGCCAAGGCGGCCCAAGCGCACTCGGCCAAACGTGGATTGAGGCTTCGGGAACGAGGGCGGTGCTTTGGGGCTCGCGAGCCATGAGCGAGGGCGAGAAACAAAAGAGTGGACCGCCTCCACCTCCGATCTAGCTTTTTCCCGGCGTAAGATAATGAGGATCATGCCCGCGGTTGAGCATTCCTATCCAACGCTCGAAGCGCTCCGTCAAGACCTCGCTCGTGTTGGGGGCGGCATGCGTGTCCCTTGCCCCATGAAGCCGGTGGCCTCGCTGCTTTGGCCGGGACTGGAGATTCACGACCTGCGGCAATTCCACAACGGTGGCCAACCGCTCTTTGTTCGCGATGATGGAGCCTGGCGGCTCGAAGTCTGCCTCCGGGGTGCGCCGCAACCGGGCACCGAGACTTGGAATCCGTTCGTGGTCAATGTCTTCCTGAGTAGCGAACAGTTTCTCGACGTGCGCCGACGCTACTACCGACCGACAAGCAAGCCGACCGAGCGCGTGGTGAGCGGGAACCTCGGCCAGTGGCGGGAGGAGCAAACCTACGTGCTCTTCAACGCGCCGAACGACTCTATGCAGGTCGTGGCGGCAGACCGGATCGAGGCGTCACTCCAAACCGCATTTGAACTCGCCGAAGGCCTTGTCAGCCCGTCGATGTTTGGTGGACGGGGTGCCCTCTTGGGACCGGTCGCGTCGGTCGAGTGGTGCCTGATCGAGTTTGGACGCCGCGCCGCGGCCGACCTTCTGTGCGACCTCTTGCACCAAGACCGCGAGCTCGGTGACGAGTTCTATCGGCGGCTCATGAGCGACCGCAAAGTCGCCCTCGAAGGCTGGCCCGAGGCACCTGCCGCGCAAAACCTCGCCGCGATGGCGGCCGTGTTCCGATTCCGGCTGTCTTAGTTCCTTGGCAGCATGTGGCCAAGCTTTTCGCGCTTGGTCTCGAGGTAGCGCTTGCGCTCTTCCACCGGTTCCGCGATGATCGGCACGTGGTCGACGATCTCAAGCCCATAGCCAGAGAGTCCGGAGACCTTCTTCGGGTTGTTCGTCATGAGGAGCAGCTTCTTTAGGCCAAGATCGCTGAGGACCTGGGCACCGAGCCCATAGTCGCGCAGGTCGGCCTTGAATCCGAGCGCGAGGTTCGCCTGAACCGTGTCCATTCCCCGGTCTTGGAGCTCATAGGCCTTGAGCTTGTTGATGAGGCCGATGCCGCGCCCCTCTTGCATGATGTAAAGCACCACGCCGCGACCGGCTTCCTCGATCTTCTCCAAGGCAAGCGTGAGTTGGTCGCCGCAATCGCAACGCAGCGAGCCGAGGAGGTCACCGGTGAGGCACGACGAGTGGATCCGCACAAGGGTCGGCTCGTCGGTGTTGACGTCGCCCTTGACGATCGCGACGTAAGGGTCGTGCTCGATCTGGGGCTGATAGGCGTACAGCTTGAAATGGCCGTACTTGGTGGGAAAATCGATGGGTCCCGCCGCACGCTCGACGAGTCGCTGGGTTTGGCGACGATAGGCGATGAGATCGGCAATGGTCAGGATGTGGAGGCCGTGCTTCTCGGCGAACTTCACGAGGCCGTCCATGCGCATCATCTCGCCGTTGTCGTCGATGATTTCGCAGCCGACGCCTGCGGGCTGGAGACCGGCAAGGAGCATGAGGTCAACAATGGCCTCGGTGTGGCCAGCGCGGCGGAGGACGCCGCCCTCTTCGGCGCGAAGGGGGATGACGTGACCCGGGCGGCCGAGGTCGGTCGGCTTGGCGTTTGGATCGACAAAGACTTTGGCGGTAAGCGAACGGTCAGCGGCGGAAACACCCGTCGTCGCGCCGTGGAGCGCGTCGACCGTCTCGGCCATCGCGGTGCCGTGGCGAGCGGTGTTCTGCTTGGTCATCATCGGGATGCCGAGCTCTTGGAGTCGCTGCGCGGTGGTGGGGATGAACGGAACGCCTCGCCCGTGGGTGATCATGAAGTTCATGACCTCGGGAGTACACATCTCTGCCGCAACGACGAGGTCTCCTTCGTTCTCACGATCGGGGTCGTCGACGACAATGATCATGCGCCCTTTACGCAGCTCTTCAAGGGCGGTGGCAACCGATGCAAACTCCATGGACTCCCGATTCTACGTCCGCAGCGGCGGAGAATGTCACGCTACCGGACGTTGTTGATGCCATTCCAGGCATAGCGACTGCGGTCTTCGATCACGCCGCTCCAGTTCGGTAGCAGGTTGCAACCTTCCGCGAGTCGCTCGGGGGCCACAGAGCTGGCGTTGCCATCGACGCGGATCACATTGATCTTTTGCGTGTGCCAAGGATAGGCCGCGCCATAGCGGAACGGCGAAAGCGGATTGAGGTCCCAGCCCATCGGCATGTTGAACGTCTTGACCGGCACGTTGATGTCAAAACCGAAGGTGTCGATAACGCCCGAGCCGCCTCTGGAATAGCGACAGGGCGGCGAAACGAGCCAGCTGCCGCTGCCGAGGCTTTGGACCTTCGAGCTTCGGTCGCCAATCGAGTCCACAAAGAGGAGGGTCTGGCTGGTGTCGCCGACCGAGGTCATCGAGCGCGGGAAAGCGGTCCAGGTGTTGCCAACGCGAGCGACGGGTGCGAGATACAGGTAGTTGTAGCCGACGTTGACGCGCTGGGAGGCCTGATAGAACCGAGAATAAGTGTCGCCGGGAACGAGGTCCTCGTCGAAGGTCATCTCGGGGCGCTCGCCGCCCATCTTGGCCGACGGACAGAAGAACGTGTCGAAGCTGCGCACGTACGGCATCAGGATTTGAACCCACGTGCGGTCGATGCGCGAGTTCACGATGCCATTCGGCTGGTGGTTCACCACGACGAACATGTCGTCGTAGTCGTTGGCGTAGATCGTGGTGGCGAGCTGGGCCTGGCGGAGGCTATTGAGACAAACACCCCGGCGCGCCTGCTCTTTCGCCGAAGAAAAAACAGGAAACAAAATCGCCGCAAGGATCGCGAGAATCGCGATCACGATCATCAGCTCGATAAGGGTAAAAGCCCTTCGCATAGGCTACGCCGCTTACATTATAGCGACGTTCGACGAGATTGCCAAACGATAGACAATCACTCGCCCAAGATTGCTGAATCCGAGCCTCTCGTACCATTGCACGAGGTTCGGCTCGCATTGCAGGGTCACGGTTCGGCCCGATTCGTGAGCCCAACCAAGCACCCTGCGAACCACTGCCTCGCCCCATCCGCGTCCCCGCATCCCGTGGTCAACGCACAGGTTGTAGAGGCCGATCACGTCTGTGTCTTGGATCATCGCTGCCGCGACGAGCTTTCCCCGCTGACGAAAGCCAACGAGCGGGAGCGAGTCGGCCGCGGTGGTTGCCTGGCTGATCACGCGCCGAAAATCCGTGCTCGCGGTGGAGAAGAACTGCTTGGCCATGAACTTGGCGATCTCCTCGCGGCCCGCTTCGTCGTGCGCCCATTCGGAGACGAGGTCGCCCTCGTAGGGCGCGCCACTGGCGCTCATCACGTGGAGCCGGCTCGTTTCCTCGAAGCCGCCCCGCTTGAGCATCTCGGGGACCACGCCGGTCGGCGTGTCGAGCAGGGTGTGGAAGACCTGAAACCGGTGGTGCCGCCGGGCTAGGCCAACGAGACTTCGCACGACGTTCACATCGAGCCGAAGGCCAAGGGCGAAATTGCCAATCGGGTGATCTTGCCGTGAGAGGCAGGCCCGAAACCCGGCGGTTTCCACAATCCGGCTCCCAGGGACCGACTTGCCGAGGGCAAAGTAGGTCTCCGCCAGGTTCCGCTGGGCCGATTCGACGAGGTTCAAAGCACGATGCTCCAAAGCAACCCGATTCCCACCCTCGCCGCCGACAGATAGGCCCCGACCGAGAGGTTGACGGTCAGCGGGAGCCCCAAGTAAAGCCGTGGCTCGCGCGGCGTGATGAGGAGCGAGAGGAACGGCGATCCGTGGCGCGAACGAATCAGGTCGAGGCCCACCGCCGCATCAAACCCCTTCGGTGAGAAGACGCCCGCCCCAATTCGGATCGTCGGAGTGAGGATGCCCTTCGGCGCGCGATAAAGCTGACCCGAGAACTCGCGGGAGAAGAAGGTCACCATCTCGCGGGTGAGGCGTCGCTGCACAAGCGCGCCCCCATAGTGCCCCGTGTCGATCTGGAGGATTTGGGGGTTCGGCAGGGCGTCGATGAGCTCTTGGGAGCAGACCTGCGGCACCACCGTGTCGTAGCGAGCCTGGATGACGAACGCAGCTCCGGTCTTGCGTTGGGGCAGGTACAGGCCCGGCTCGACGCTTGCGAGCTCGTCGCGGAGCTTGGCCTCGGTGTAGCCCTTTCGGCGCAGGACATCGCGCTCGGTCGTGATCCTTGAGCTCGTCCAAATCAGCTTGGCGAGGTCGATGCCGCCAAGGGTGAAGCAGGCACTTCGGATGCGCGAATCGACCGCGTAGGTGAGCGAGGCCACGATGCTCCCGAGGCTGATCCCCGAGATCCCAATCTTGGTGCCGTCGAACTCGGGCCGGGTCAGCAGGAAGTCGACCGTCCGCCGAATATCGAGGACCGACTGGGTCATCATCTCGCGCAAGGCAGAAGGGTCGGGCCGGACCGCGAGCGCGCCCGAGACTGTGTTGGGTGGTCGCCGTTCAAGGTGATACGGAAGGCTGATGAGAGCCGCCCCGATGCCAAGCTCGTTCAGCTGAATCGCGATGCCCTCTTCGATTCGGAGGTCCTTCGCCCCCCAGTAGTGGAGGATCAACACAACGGGGACGGGACCCGTCGCTTGGGCGGGTACGTAGCACCGAACGCCCACCGTGTTGTTCTCCACGACCTCGGTCGTGACGGGCGAAGGAAACCGTACGCTGAAGACCCGGCTGACGTCGTCGAGCCGGGACTCCCGAATCGCGGGAAAGGTGATCGAGGGTGGCGGCTCATTGACCGGCGGCAGGAGCGTCTGCGCCCACCCGCATGTTGCGGTCAACGCAAACAGCAACAGCCAAGCGAACCGCTTAATCGCCAGCATCGCTACCCGGGAACGAGAGGCCAAAGAGCATCCACGCCGCGCGGTGGGCTTCAAGGTAGGTTTCCCCGCGGACTTCCACCGTGTAGGCATCCACGCGGCTGACCCCGCTCCCCCTCATGCAATAGTCCGCCTGCTCGGCACGGTTGAACTCGATTCGGATCACGCACGGATGCTCAAACGGCAGGCATCGAAGCTGGCCGATCGATTGGCAGGCCTTCTTCGCCGCCTCGCGGATCATCGGCTGGGTTTGGCTGGCAGGAAGGCAGTTCGCCATGTATCGCCCAAGGCCATCCTTCACGCTCACCGTGGTCACGCCATAGAGTTGGCGATCCGCCTCCTGAGCTCCCGCGCGGTCGCTCGTGACGAGGCCGATGGGCACGTTGTAGGCGGCGGCGACGCCGGCAGAAAGGCCAATCTCGCCGTTCTCGGCGCCGTTCACCCAAAGTCGATGCACGCCGCCGGTGACGGTGTGTTCCATGACGCCGTGGAGGGTGCCCGCCATCGCGTGATAGCCAACGAGGAAGGCGATGTCGAAGCCCGATTCGACCCCGACCATCATCCCGTGGTCATGGGAGCCGTGACCGCTGATGAGGCGCACGGGAAGCCCGTCGAACGCTTCGATCAGCAGGTTCTTCGAATTGCCATGGGAGTCCTTGATGACCACTTCGTCAGCGCCTGCATCAACGGCACCCTGGACGGCGGCAAGGACATCGCCCGTCATCATTCGACGGGCAAAGGGGTAGTCATAGTGGTTGCTGTTGGGCCGGCCGCACTGCGACCAGCTGACAAGGCCCGTGCAACCTTCGATGTCGGCGGAAATATAGACTCGCATCGTCGTTTAGGCCATGGGGTGTCGGTTGTAGGCCGAATAGCGACCGGTGACGTGGTGTTCAAGCTGCCGCTCGATGTCGCTGAGCAGGGTGCTTGCGCCGAGCCGAAAGAGGTGCGGCTCTTGCCACTCGCGTCCGAGCTCCTCGCGCATGAGGATCAGGTAGTCGGTGGACTGCTTGGCCGACCGGATGCCACCGGCGGGCTTGAAACCGACCTTGTAGCCGGTTTGTTGGTGGAAGTCGCGGATTGCGCGGGCCATCACCAGAGCGAAGCCCAGCGTCGCGTTGACCGATTCTTTGCCCGTGCTCGTCTTGATGAAATCCGAACCCGCCATCATCGCGACGAGGCTGGCGCGGGCGACATTGGTGAGGGTGGCGAGTTCGCCGGTGGCAAGAATTGATTTCAGGTGGGCCTCGCCGCACGCCTCGCGGAACTGGGCCACCTCGTCATACAGGGCGGTCCATTCGCCGTTGAGCACGTGGGCGCGGGTGATGACAATGTCGATTTCCTCGGCGCCCGATTCGACCGCACGGTGGATCTCTTCGATGCGCTGCTTCATCGGAGAGAGGCCGTGGGGGAAGCCTGCGGCTACGCTCGCGACGGGGATGCCTGAGCCCTCGAGGGCGCGAACCGCATCGGCCACTCGCTCGGGGTAAACGCAGACCGCACCGCACTTCAGCTTCAGGTCGAGGACGCCAAGGGCTTCCAGGAGGTCTTCGCGCACCGGGCGCATCGCCTTTGCGCAGAGTCGGTGGACGTTGCCGGGGGTGTCGTCACCTGCGAGCGTGGTCAGGTCGATACAGGTGATCGCCTTGAGCAGCCACGCCGCCTGCCAATCCTTCTTCACCGTTCGACGACCCGTCATCGTGGAACATCGTCGTTCGACCGCGCTCTTGTTGACGCGGCTCGACGTCACCCAATCGAGGTTAAGGGGAATCCCTGGATTCCGGACGGGCGCTTCAAGTATACGGTGGAGATCGGAAGCCATCGCCCCTCCATTGTACGCCCCCGGTTGACTCAAGACGACGTAAAATAGGGGCGCACCACGGTCAATGGGGATCGTCGCACCGAAAAACCATGGACCCAAATCTGCCCGACTTGCCTTCGATTCGCGACGAGATTGACCGGATTGATGCCGACCTTGTCCGCCTCCTCAGCCGTCGGGCCGAGTGCGCCCGGATGATCGGCCAAATCAAGGGCCTCGACGGCAAGCCGTTCTTCACCCCCGAGCGCGAGCGCCACATCTACAATCGGCTTCGCGAGATCAACCCGGGGCCGCTCCTGCCTGAACAGCTTTCCGGCATCTTCCGCGAGATCATCAGCGCGGCGCGCGCGGTCGAAAAGCAGCTCTCGATTGCCTACTGGGGTCCGCCCGGCACCTTCACTCACATGGCGGCGCGGCAGACCTTTGGCGCGTCGGCCGACTACACGCCGGTGGAGACGATCAGCGACACCTTTGCCGCCGTTGAGCGCGGGCACTGCGACTATGGCGTCGTGCCGATCGAGAATTCGGTGGGCGGCGTGGTTCCCGAGACGCTGGATGGCTTCCCGGTGACGAACGTGAAGATCTGCGCGGAGACCTACATCATGGTCCGCCACCACCTGGCCAGCCATGCCCCTGACCTTGCTTCGATTCAGCGCGTTTATGCCGGACCCCAGCCTTGGCAACAGTGTCGCCGGTGGCTCCGGGATAACCTGCCCCATGCCGAAGTGGTGGAGGTGGTGCCGACCTCGCGGGCCGCTCTCCAAGCGGCGAAGGACCCCAACGGGGCGGCGATTGCCAACCCGCTCGGCGCGGAGGAGGCCGGATTGCCGCTCCTGCACGAGAACATCCACGACCTCAGCAACAACCGCACCCGCTTCCTCGTGATTGGCTACAACGAGCCGGCGAAGACCGGGAACGACAAGACGAGCTTGCTCTTTAACCTCCGGAACCGCCCGGGCGAGCTTTATCGCGCGCTTGGCGCGCTGGAGATGAACGGGGTGAACCTCACGATGATTGAGTCGCGCCCCGCGCCGCGGACGACGTTTGAGTACATCTTCTATGTCGATTGTGCGGGCCACCGTAGCGATGAGCAGCTGCAGGTCGCGATCCAGGAGCTGAAGGGTCATGCGCTGGAGACGGTGGTGTTGGGGAGCTATCCGAGCGCGGAACCCGCGTCGGGGTAGGTTCAACCCCGCCCTCGGGCGGGGTTGAACCTGTCTCTGCCCGCTGTCCCCGAGATAGTCAGTGGGTCAGACCGTGCTTTGGGGCAGCAGGACCCCCTGTCTCTGCCCGCGCCTCGCCCTCGTCGCTTCGCTCCTTCGCCCAGAGACAGGGGGAGGGGGCGGCCGACCTCGGTGACAAGTCTGTGTTCACTTATGATTGCCCTGGCTGACGGCGAAGTCGAGCCTGTTCCCCCGCGACCGGGCGGAGCCCCGGCTTTGCCGGGGTGAGGGTGTGGCCCGGGCGGGAGCGGGACAGCTGCCCCAAAGCACGCTTCGCTGAGACCGGTAGCTCGGGGACAGCTGCCCCAAAGCACGCTTCGCAGAGACCGGTAGCTCGGGGACAGCTCGGGCGGGCGCGGGCCGCCTGCAACCTCAATAGCCGCCTGCCCC
The DNA here is from genome assembly GCA_018268355.1 of Armatimonadota bacterium. GTDB lineage: Bacteria > Armatimonadota > Fimbriimonadia > Fimbriimonadales > Fimbriimonadaceae > JAFDWR01. The sequence goes on from JAFDWR010000004.1 coordinate 141,044, forward strand.
ATAGCACGCCTTTGCGCATTCAGGGGCGCGGGGACAGCTGCCCCCAAGGGGACAGCCCTACTCGCCTCTGCCCAACTCTTTCGACATATCCACCAGCTGGTCGAAGTCGCTCGTCGGCGTCTCCGCTTCGAGCGCCCGCCGGCGGTCGGTCCACTTCTCGAACTCGCCGAGAGCCTTGCTCACGGCTTCCTCGTGGCTGACCCTCCCCGCGTTATCGAGCACGCCGAGTTCGTTGAACTGAAGGAATGCATCAAGCCGCTCCTTCCAATCCGCCATCGTCATGGCGCGCCGCCGCTCGGCCATCGACTCCGCAAAGTCGAGGTACTGCGTGACCAGGCGATTCAGGCGGCGAATCTCATCCTCGTTCAGGAAGTTCTTCGCGACCTTCACGTCCTCCCGACGGATCGGTCCGCCAGGAGCTTGCTTCCAAGTGGTGAGCCCCATATTCGGCTGCGAGGCATCGACCCGGTCAGCGATCAGCTCGGCGGCGGTTTGACCATGAATCGCCCAGTGGAGCTTGTTCTGGACCGTCGCATAGAACTCCTGCGTAAGCGGATGCCGTTTGTCGTAATCGATCGCGGTGGCGTAGATGTCAGTGACCTTTTGGTAGAACCGCCGCTCGCTCGCGCGGATGTCGCGGATGCGTTCCAGGAGCTCCTGGAAGTAGTCGGCGCCGAGATTTCGACCCTCTTTCAGTCGTTCGTCGTCAAGCACAAAGCCCTTGACGAGGTACTCACGCAGCCGCTGGGTGGCCCAGATTCGAAACTGGGTGCCCCGGTGGGACCGAACCCGATAGCCGACCGAGATGATGACGTCGAGGTTGTAGTGGGTCAGGTTCCTTTGAACCTGCCGCGCACCTTCCGACCGAACTTGTAAGAATTCCTTACAAGTTGCCTCCGAACTTAGCTCGCCTTCCTCAAAGATCGATCGAATGTGCTGCGTGATGTTCTGGGGGGTCGTGTTGAACAACTCCGCCATTTGCGCTTGGGTCAGCCATACGGTTTCCCCGTAGAGCCTCACCTGAACGCAGGCAGCACCATCGGCGCTTTGAAACAGCAGGAACTCAGAACCATCCGGTCGTTCAGGAAGGCGACTCATACTAGAACTTCAATACTATACACATCGCGGTCGCCCAACGAAAGCCCCCGTCACCGATGCTCGGCCAAGACGTGCTCGAGCAGCAGCGCGGCGGCGGCGACATTCGTTCGGTGGCCCGAGCGCACCGCGCTCACATTCAACAGCGACGCGGGCACGCCCGCGAGATAGAGGTCGCCCATGAGGTCGAGCAGCTTGTGGCGGGCAGGCTCATCGGGGAAGCGCACATCGTTTTTGTAGTCGCCGTCCCCCACAATCACCGCGCTGTTCTCGTCCAGGCCCTTGCCCAGCCCGTGCTGAACGATCATGGGAATCTCCTCCGCAAGGGCAAACGTGCGCGCGGGGGCGATCTCATGGGCGTAATCGCGGACCACGTCGGTCGACTCGTATCTCTGTCGATAGGGCCAGCGGTCGTCGGTCGCATACTCGTAGTCCCAGTGGCCGCGCCCGCGACCCATCGCAATCTTCACGTCGCCGATGTGGGCGTACACCCGCTTGAACGGAGTGAAGAACTCCGATTCTGAAATATTTTGCAAAGGAAACTTGGACAGTTCGACCACATAGGGCCGCGACGAACCATCCAGCCCCGGTAGCTCGGGGAAGGTCAGCTCGACCTCCGCGTCGGTGATCTCGAGGCCACAGAACGCGCTCATCAAGTGCTCAATCGTCGAGACTTCGCCGAGCTTGGTACACCGGGTCGTTTCGGTGACTTCTTCGGGCCGGGCATTCCATCGCTGACCGTTGTAGCGAAAGGCGATCCCGTGCTCCCCGGGGTGAATCGTCACCTTCGTGGGTTCACCGCTGTGGAGTCCCCGTCCTTCGAGGACAATCGGTGCCCCAACCGTTTTTCGCATTAAGATCATTGAGATTCGAGTTCCTTGACCTTCTTTTCAAGCTCGCGGATGCGGCGAGCGAGGTCGGGAAGTTTGGGCACCATCATGTAGCTGCGTAGTCCGTCGCCCACCGGCTGGGCGGGCATGCCGAAGTACGCGCCGGGCTCCGAAATGTCCTTCGCCGAGCCGGTGTGCCCGCCAAACGTGACGTCGGCGGTGATCGTGACATGGTCGCCGACCGCCGATTGGCCACCCATCACGATTCGGTCGCCCAGGGTCGAACTTCCCGCGATGCCGGTCTGCGAGGCAATCGCGCCATGCTCGCCAATCGTCACGTTGTGGGCAATCTGGACGAGGTTGTCAATCTTCGTCCCCGCGCCAATCGTGGTCGTGCCCGTGGTAGCGCGGTCCACCGTCGTGTTTGCACCGAGCTCGACGCCGGCGCCGAGTTCAACGCTTCCGGCCTGTGGGATCTTGAATCGCCGCTGACCGTCCCACATGAACCCAAACCCATCTGCCCCAAGAACCACTCCGGAGTGAATGATCGAGCCAGGTCCGACGCTTACATCCTTATACAAAACCGCATGGGGATAGAGGGTGGCCTTCGCGCCAATCCGGCAGCCGTCACCGATGTAGCAAAAGGGATAAATCCGCGCTCCCGCCTCAACCACCGCACTCCGCTCGACCACCGCATAGGCTCCGACGCACGCGCTGGGATCGACCTGAGCCGCGGGGTCAACAATCGCGGTGGGGTGAATTCCCGCCTCGATCGGCAGGGCGCGATCGGCGAGGGCGAGCACCTTCGCAAAGGCAAGCCGGGGAACCGGATGTCGAAGAGCGGGCTTCGAGCTCGACAGTCCGGGAGGAAGGATTAATGCGCCAACCGATGTCGCTTCAGCCTTCGCTAGGTAGTCAGCCGACTCACAAAAAGTGATCCCTTCGGGATCATCAACGCCCGCGGAAACGGGTCGGCGAATCCGGGTGCCCGGGTCGCCCTCAACCTCACCACCGACCAAGGCGGCGAGGTCGCCTAGCGTCCAACCGATCGTTCCGTCAGCCATCTCTGTAATTCTGACGTGGCATCGCGACCATCTGTTGGCCTCGTCGTGATTCGGTAGCCTTTCCCCTCCGCCCAAATCCGCGCTTGGCGCATAACGCGGCGCTTGGCTTCGCCGTCGGCATAGCCAGGGAGTCGAGGCCGGATCGGCGCGAGAGTCGGGCCGTTTTGGGGGCTAGGAACGCGGACCGAGAATCCGGGAACGGCGCTAAATTCGATGCTCTTTAGGTTCAACTTGGGCTCAGGAACGCTCCCGCGCGACTGGATCAGCGTGGCTGCTCGTTGGTCGCTGAGGTCAAAGTCCTCGAGGCGGCGCTGGGCGAGTTCACCTTGGAGTGCGGTGTTGTCCTTCGCCTCCATGCCCGAAAGCTGAGAAAGGGCGAGGTTGCGGTCGTCGAAGTATGCGCGGTCCTGGTCATCAAGCGCCTTGCGCACTCGATCCTTCGCAGCGGTGACCTCCTCGTCGGGTCGATTTTTCACGCGGCCGGTGTTCCACTTCGAAATCGTCTCGAGGTCAATCCGGAGCGGACCCCTCGCGGTGGCCCACTTCTCAAACCGGGCAAAAAGCTCGGCATTCCACTTCTGGCGTCGCTCTTCGGTGGCCTTGTCGAGCTTGACTTGCTGCTCTAGGAACCAGCGGTCGGTTTCGCGGTCGGCAACCTTTTGGAATTGCGCGGAAAGGCTTCGGCGCGCGCGAGCGCGGTCCTGGGCATCCAGCTTGCGCAGCTCGGCGGCAGTCGTGAGGACCGGCCTCGTTTCGGTGGCCGCGCTGAGGCCCCCGACCGAGAACGATTCGCCACTCACCTTGATCGGCGCAACAGGAGCCGCCGCCGTGGCGGGTGACCAGCCTTCCGAAGGAACGGCGAGGCGATCGTAGTCGATGTAAACGGTCTCGATCGGAGCGACGCAACCGGGCAGGCCCACGAGGACGAGCCCCGCGAGCATCCACGCCGACTTATTGAGCGCCCATCGCGGCCAGCGTTGCATCGGTGATGTCGATCGCGCCATAAATCGCAAACTGACGATCGTAAACAAGCGTTACGCCCTGGGCCTTGGCGACGTTGGCGGTGGCCTCGCGGATCTTTTGCGTCAGCTTGTCCTGTTCGCCGTCGCCGAACTCCTGGATCTCCGACTGGAACGTCGACTGCCAGCCCTGGAGGTTGGCGAGGCACTTGTTGCGTCGGTCGCTCAGCTCGTTGTAAAGCGTCTTTTCGTCCGCCGTTGGCGTCGGGAGACCGGAGAGCGTGGTGAACTTCTTCGACGACTCCTTGATCGCGTTCTGCAGGGTCTGCAGCTTCAGCTCTTCTTCCTGCGACCGCTTGGTTCGCAGCATGACGTCGCGCAGGTTCTGCATCTGCTCGAAGGTCGCCACCGGATTGTCGACGAGGAACTGAATCAGGTCCTTGCGGGGCTTGGTGAAGGCGTCAATCGAGGCGCGGGTGGCCTTGGCGGGACCGCTGTCCGAGATGAGCTTGTTCACGCTGACGACGGCGAACTTGTCGGGGGTCGACTGCATGGCGGTCGTGGTCCAGACCGCAGCAAAGGCAGCGGCAAAGATCCAGCCGAGTTGGAATGATTTCTTCATCACTTCTTGTTCGTCGCCTTGACGACAGCGTCGGTGACTTCGTTGCCGCCATAGGGCGCAACGACCTTGTCGAATACGATGGTGAACTGCTGGCTCTTGCCCACTTCGCCAATCGCGGCATTCACCTTGTCGGCGATGTCATTGCCGTACTTCGTCTGAAGCTGGTTGAGCTCGTCGCTGAGCTGGCCACTCCACTCTTGGAGGAGGCGGCTGATGAGGCCGGCTCGTCGGCCCAGTTCGTCAAGCTGCTGCTTCTCGGCGCCAGAAATGCCGGTCTTGGTGCTCAGGGCGTCGTACTTCTTCTGGCCGTCCATCGCCTCGTTCTTCAGGCGGTTCAGCTCGGCGGTCTCGTTCGCGGTGGGCGATGCCTTCAGGAAGAGGTCGCGAAGTCGCTTGGCGTTTGCCTCGGTCATCACCGGATAGGTGCGGACGAACTCGATGAGCTCGGCGCGCCGCTTGTATTCAATCTGGAACATATCCGCGCTTTTGGCCTGCAGGTCACAGGTCAAGATCGCCTTCTGTCGGTCGACCACGCCGAACTTCGTGGTCGCTCCCTGGAAGCCGCTCAGGACGAGCATGCCTCCGAAAACGGCAGCCAAAGGCCACCCGAGTTTTTCCCAATGTTGCTTCATATCGAGTTGCTTCTTAGAAAGACGTTCCAAGGTTGAAGTGGAGTTGGCTTTTTCCTTCTGGCGTGAAGCCATAGTCCACGCGAATGGGGCCGAAGGGCGAGTTGAAGCTCACACCAGGTCCAAAGCCGACGTGCATCTTAAAGGTCTTGGACTGGGTGAACGAGCCCACCGTGCCATAGCCGCCCCAAGCGCCGCCGTAGTCGACAAAGGCGATCAGGTTAAAGCTCTTCTGGATCGGCATTCGATACTCCAGGTTCATGGTCAGGAGGTTCTTGCCCCAGAATCGATCCTGGAAGTAGCCGCGAACCGAATCCACACCACCAGCGAAGTACTGCTCGAAGTAAGGCACCTTCGGTCCGACGACGGTTCCTGCTCGAAGGCGGAACGCGAAGGTCCGACGGGGCGATTCCACGTCGCGGATCGTTCGTCGCTTTTGTCCCGGGCTCCAATAGGTTCGGTATTCGAACGTGATGCGGTTGAAGAAGCCGCGGCCGAGGAAGGTCGGGTCGTTGGTCTGGCCACCGACGCGGGTGATGTCGCTCACGCCGGGTTCGTACGTGAGCTGAAGCCAGTCACCGCGTGAGGGGTTCAGGTCGAGGTCACGGCGGTTGCGGGTGTAGCCGAGCTGGAGCACACCGAGCGAGCCGTCCTGCTGAATGAAGTCGTTGGTGGTGACGGTGTCGAGGTTGTTCGTCTTGATTCCCTCGAATCGTCCGCCGAGGGTGATCGCTTGGCGCAGGTCCTTCGTGATCGGGCGCGTGACGCTTAGCGAGCCACCGGTGCGGCGCTCAAAGTACTGCTTCGCGTCGGTCGGGTTGCCGCCGCCCGCACCAAAAAGGCCGGTGAATCGGAAGACGACGCGGCTATAGACCGAGGCGTTGATCGTGGAAAGCCGGTTATCGACGAACGGGTTACCGTAGTTGAGGTCAATGCTCGTTCCGCCAACCGCAACCTGCTGGAGGTTGATGCCAACGGTCTGACCCGTGCCAAAGAGGTTGGAATCGAAGACCGCGAGCTGGCCACCGATGTTGTTTCGGGGGTCGAGGACCGCGCCGAAGTTGAAGTTTCCGGTTCGCGCTTCCTTGAGGCTGATCGCGATATCGATCTTGCCGGGCTGGCCGTTCACCGGGGTCGCGGAGACCTTCGGCTCTTCGAACCAGCGCGTGTTTGCAAGGCGAATGACGTCCTCGGTGAACTTGTTGATGTTATAGGCTTCGCCCGCCTTGCTGAAGATCAGGCGGCGAAGAACGGCAGGCCGGGTTCGGAGCGTTCCCGTGGCGCCGACGAGTTCAATCTTGTTGATCGTGGTGACAATAAGGCTGACGCCGAGGGTCTCGGGCGACTCCTCCAGCATGTCAAAGCTTTCAACTTCAGCCTGGAATCCGCGATCTTCGAAGAGCTTGGAAATTCGCTCGCTGATGACCTTGGCGCGGGTCCTTCGGAACGGAAGGCCAGGCTCAATCGCCTCACGAATGACCTTAAGCACGTCCTCGCGGTCGATCTCCTTCACGCCGGTGAGTCGAATCTCCTTCACCGCGGCGTACTCGTTCACGTTGACAAGAACGCGATAGCTGCCGTCCTGATCGAGCTCGGCGCGAGTATCGACCGCCTTGAACCAGCCTTGGATGTCGATCGAGTCGCGGTCTTGATCCAGCGTCCGCTGGGAGAAGGGCTGGCCAACCTTGGTCGCCATACGCGCCCGAATCGCATCCTCAGTGATGAGTCGATTGCCGGTGACCTTGACCTCCTTGACGAGCCCGGTCTGGGCCATGAGTGAAGCCGAAAAGGCCAAGAACGCTAAGACAGTGGACAATCGACGATGCAAGGATCCCTCCGCACCCAACGTCGGGTGCATCCTCGTTAATCTACCATTCTGGACACCGTTCGAGTGCCCGCGTGAACCCTAAAACCTAAATCCGTACTCAAAACTAATTCGGATCGGATGGTCTTGGTCGGCACCAAAGACGATGCCGAATCGGCCGAATCGGCGAGGCCGATAGGCTAGTTCAAGCTCCCACAGCTGGCGCACACCCGGGAGCGGGTTCGTCAGCTCGCGGCGACCGTAGAGCGTGAAATCGGGACCCAGGCTCTTCGTGAAGCTCACCGCGCTGCTCGCGCCGAGGCCGAATTCGACGATGAGCGAATCGAGGCCGAGCGAGTTGCCCAGCTTGTTCGTGATCGGGTTCAAGAGGCTGGGGGCGGCGAGACCGAGGAAGGCATCGCGGAGGCGCTGTTGGGTCAGGCCGCCGCCGCTCAGGATGCCGCTGAGAGCCTGGATTTGGTCGGCCTGGCCGAGAAGGCCGAGGATGCGCTGGCGGTCGAGGTCGGGCGGATTGGCGGTCGCGTCGAGGAAGAGTCCCTTCGCGTCGAGCATGTCGCCTTTGATCGTGAGGTTGATGTTGTAACCCTGGACGCGGCCAGTCGGCGCGAGGGTGAAGAGGCGGGTTCGGCCCACGAGATCAACGTCGAGGCTTGCCGCTTGAGTGACGCCGGGGGCAGGGGCATAGCGGGCCCGCACGGTGCCATCGCGCTCCAGCCGAATGTCGGCGGCCTGGAGCCGGAAGCTGCCACGATCCACCTTCATCTCCGAGTTCACCACCGGCTCGTTCAGGTTGCCGCCAATGCGAGCGAATCCGTTCAGGTTCAGATTCAGCAGCGCGCTACGAACGTTGAAGGGGTCGTCGGTATTGACCGTGATGTTGAACTTTGGCGCAATCGCAAACTGGGTGGATTCGCCCGGAGGTGCTTCCTTGGTCGGCAGGCTCAGCTTGCCTCCCCGAAGGAGCAGCGTGCCTCCGATTTCCGGCGTGCGAAGCACCCCACCAAAGGCGAGCCGGCCGTCGATCGTGCCTGCCGCGCGGCCTTCGCCGGGCAGAGCCTCATCGAGCACCAGGCTATTCATTTGGAGATAGCCATCAAGGTTGACCTTGTACAAATCGTCGGTCGAATCGCTTCGGAAGAAGTCGCGCAGGCCCCTCAGGGTCGGGGCGAAGAGGGCGATACGACCTTCCACGCTGCCGCCCTGCGCGCTCTGGGCTCGGAGGTCGAGGAAGGGGTCCTTGCCTTCCTTGCCGCCGTTTAGCCCAAGGTTCAAAGCGACGTTGTTGAACTGGCGGGGTGACTTGGCAAAGGCGAGCACCTTCGCGTCAAGCCTGATGCCGTCGCCGACAAACCGCAGATCATCCAGGGGGCCGCCGATGCCGAGGTCGACGCTGAGGGCGCCGTCGCTCTTCGTCGGGTCGAGGCCGCTGATGAGGCCCTCTAGTTCCTTCACCGACTTCTTAAACTGGATCTTCGCGAGGAGGTTGGCGTCGGAGGGGATCTCGAACGGATAGATCAGCGGGACCTGGATCGTCGCCGCCGATTCAACGCCGCGGTACGCGATTCGACCTTGGGCGGTGAGCCCGCCGTGATATCCGGTCGCCGTCTTCACCGATTGCCGTAGGTTGATTTCGTCGAAGATGATGCGGAGCTCGGGGACCCGGGTGACGGTGCCGTCTGCGCCGATGAGGCCGAAGTACGACTCTTCATCCTTGGCGTCGCTGGTCGCGGTGTCGAGCGAGGCGCGCAGGGTTGGGCTCTTCGTCGGACCCTCGGCAAGGAATGAGAAGTTGCCGATCTTGCCCGCCACGCGGGCAAAGGGCTCGTAATACGCGCCGATCAGGTTCAGCCGGAAGTTGCTAAGGTCGCCGCTGATCGCGAGGTCGCCATTGAGGTCGACCTTGCCTGAGGCGCCGAGAACGCCCTGAGTCGAATCCCACTTCAGGTCAATTCCGTCGATCAGCGAACCCTTCTTTTCCGCCTTCACGCGGAGGGTGCCGCCCTCGCGACCGTTCAGTGCGAGCTTCTCGATTTCGCCGACCGAAACCTGCCAATCGGGGTCGGAGAGGCTTCCGCTCACCCGCGCGCTGAGGTTGAGTTCGCCGTTCGTGTCGTTCAGGATGCGATTGAGGTCGGGGTTGGAGGACTTCAGCAGCGGCCCTGCAGCGTGGAAGAGGTCGCTAAGCGGCGTCTTCGCGGTGGTGATGTCGGCGGAGATCGTCTTCGCCTTCCAATCGAGGATCAGGTTGTCGATCAGCTCGTAGCGGTCGACGTTTCCGATCTGGGCATAGCCGGTGACCTTGGTGTCTCTCACCCGAAGGTCGATGCCGCCCGAGCCGAACTCGATGCCGTTCAGACGGAGGCGATCCACCGCGCCCGCGAACTCGCCCTTCCAGTCGCCGGGTTTGGTCGAGCGCCACTTTCCGGTGCCGTTGAGCAATCCCTTAAGGTCGCCGCTCTCGGCGGGAATCGCAGCCACATCGCCGATCTGGAGTTCGTTGAACTTCGCTTCGGCAAGGCCCTGGCCGGTCTTGAAATCGTAGGTCGCGGTCGCAGTGGCGTTCCCGCCAAACGCGGTGGCGAGGACATCGTTGACAATCAGTTTTGTGCCGTTTAGTTGTACTTTTCCGGTGACGCTGTCCACCATTCGACCCTCGAAGATGAGGTTCTTGGCGTCGAATTCACCCTGGACCAGAGGCTTGTCGAGGGTTCCGCTGATCGAGAGTTTCGGCACGTTGATCAGAGCCAATAGCTCGCTCGTGGGGTCAATCGTGCTTGGAAGGATGTTCTTGGCGGAAAGCTCGCCCTCAAGCCGCTTGTTCTTCAGGTTCAGCGCGAGGTTGCCCTCGAGCACGCTCGGCCCGCGCACCGCGCGCAAGTTGGACAGCCGCACCGAGTTCAAATCGGCGGTGAGGTCGGCGGTGGAGAACGGAAGCTTGTAGTCGTCATAGGCGACGTTGTACGCCTCGATCTGGCCCGACAGCTTGGCCGACTTTGCGGTGCCGGTGAGCTTGCCGTGGAACGTGCCTTCGCCGCTTGCGTTCTCGACAAACGGTGCCAGCGCGAGTCGGTTGCCCTCCACGTCCAGGTTCAAACCCGAGGGGCCGCTGCTCGCCTCACCCTTGGCATAAAGGTCGCCCGAGTTGGTCCGCCAAATCGCGCGTTGCAGGTCGAGCTTGTTGTCGCCAAACTTGCCGGCGACCGCGAAGGGCCCCTTCAAGAGGTCGGAGTACTGGGCGCGACCCGTGGCTTGGAACTGGGCAACCGGCCGCTTGGCCGTCCCCGAAAACGAGAGCGCGACCTTGGCTTGTCCCGAAACCTTGTCCGCGCCGAACCGCTTCGCGAGGCGGTCGAGCCGGACGTTGCCCGCCTGGAGGCCGCCTTCGAACCGGACGGGCTTGAGACCAATCCGCATCGCGCCCCGCGCGGGCTGGCCTTCCCAAGTTGCCTTGAACCGGGCTAGGAGCACTGACTTGGGGTCGAGGCCGAGATCGACGCGCACGTTCTGGAGGGTTTCGCCATAGGCCTTCGCGCGGTCAGCCGAGGCGGGACCCTGGAGGTACCAGCCGGTGCGGTCATAGGCAACCGAGCCGACATAGCGCACTCGGTTCAGGTCGACGTCGCGCGGGAGGACACCGCGAAGCCACTTCGGCACCTGGGACCAGGTCGGAGCGCCCGCATTGAGGTTGCCGGCCAGGACGAACTTCTTGCCCCACATTGCGCCGCCCCGGAACGAGCCCGAAAGGCCGGGGAGCTTGGCCTCGAGTGAGCCCCGTGCGCCGGAATCGGTGAGGAGTCCAGCGAACTTCGCGCGGTCGATCGCGAACTCGTCGAACTTGACGTCTTCGCCCAGGACCTTCGTATTGGTCACAAATTCGGGCGGGTGAATCCGGTCCCAGTTCAGCGTGAACGGACCATCGAACGAGAGCCGCTTGGCGGAAATGCGCTTCAGCTCGGGGATGCGGCGACCCTCGGCGGTTTTCCGGATCGAAGGCAGCGCGGGACCTATGTCGAGATTGCGCGCGGTGCCTTCCGCAAAGATCGTCCCCTCGGGCGACACCTGGACCTTGGCATTCAGCCCACCGAGACCCTTAAACGTGCCGTCGATGATGGCGGTGAACTCGTCGCCGATGCCATCGAGCCGCAGCTTCTCAAAACTTGCATCCTGGAACCAGCCCGGATCTTCGAACACGATCTTCGAGCGGTCGAGCTTCACCGAATAGGGCACCGGCGTCTTCAGCCCCTCCGACTTCGGCAAGTAGGATTGGAATTCGAACGTGCCGAGGCCATCGCGCCGGATCGTCAGGGTGGCGTCGCTCGCGATCACGCCGATCGGGCCGTCCGATTCGCGGTTGAGTTTGAGCCCCGTCGCCTCGATTCGCCCCGCCTTAAACAGCGAACCCTTTGGGCCGACCACGTGGGGCGCGGTCGCCGTGAGGGTGCCCGTGCGCCACTCGTACGAGAACGACTTGGCATAGAGCCGGATCTCGCCGCCCTGGGTCGGGACCTTCACCAAGATCGGCACCCCCGGCGAGGTGAGCATGTTGAGGCAGTTCAGCAGGTAGGCAAGGCCCCACCCTGCGATCAGAAAGACCGGAAGGATGAACGTTGCCGTTCGCAGGAACCTGGACCAACCCAGCATGAGCGATTCTTAGGCGAGCGGCGAGCGAGAGGGTCGGAGCTTAGACGCCTGCCGTTTCCATTTCGGCGAGACGTTCGGCCATGACCTTCTTGCTGAACTCGATCGCATTATAAGACGACCGAATGAAGGGTCCGGAAGCCACAAATGCAAAACCGAGCTCTTCGCCAATCGCCTCGTACTCTTTGAAGACGTCGGGATGGATGTATTCCGTCACCGGGAGATGCTTCATCGTGGGGCGGAGGTATTGGCCGATCGTCACCGCTTCGACGCCGTATTCGCGAAGGTCCTTGAGCGTCTTGATGACCTCGTCCTTCGTTTCGCCGAGGCCGAGCATGATGCCCGACTTGGTGTGGATCGTTGGATCGAGCTCCTTGACCAAGCGCAGCAGCTCCAGCGTGCGCGAGTAGCGCGCCTGGGGCCGAACGATGGTGTGGAGTCGCTCGATGGTTTCGATGTTGTGGTTGTAGATATCGGGTCGGGCGTTGCAGACGATCTCGATGCACTCTCGCTTGCCCTTAAAGTCGGGGGTGAGCACTTCGATGATGGTGAGCGGGTTGGCCTTTCGGATCGCCTCGATGGTGCGGGCGAATTGGCCTGCGCCTTCGTCCTTGAGGTCGTCGCGGGCGACGCTGGTGACGACGACGTGCTTGAGTCCGAGGTCGGTGCTGACCTGGGCGACGTTGGCGGGCTCGTGGGGGTCGATGTTTTCGCCCCGTCCGACCTTGATCGCGCAGAAGCCGCAGCTTCGGGTGCAGGTGTCGCCGAGGATCATGAAGGTCGCTGTCTTCTTCGACCAGCACTCGGGGAGGTTCGGGCAGCGAGCGCTCTCACAAACGGTGTGGAGGTTCTTTTCTCGCATCATCGACTCAACGACTTTGATCGTGTCGGGCTTGGGGAGTCGGATGGTAAGCCAGTCTGGAAGGCGCTGATTCATGCTGTGCTCGTTGGTGGGGAGTATACCGGCCCCCTCCTTCTACGCCTCCTGGTAACTGTTTTGGGGCACCTGTCCCCGCGTTAGTCAGTGTGCAGAGGCGTGCTATGGGGCAGGTGGCGTCTAATTCTGCTCATGTCCGCCCGCGCCCGCCCGGGCTGTCCCCAAGTTTCTGGGATCGACAAAACTTTCTATGGGGCAGGCGGTCCGTAGGCAACGAAGCCACACCCTCACCTCGCTTCGCTCGGCTCCGCCCGGGCGCGGGCCCCGCATTGATGATTAGTCCTGTATGCTGGTCGCATCACCATGACTTTCGGTAGTTTGCTCCTTGCCTTCGCCCTTACCCAGCAACCTCCGGCGTATGACATCTGGATTTCAGATCCATCCACCGTGAAGGATGAGCTCACGCTCGAAGACCTTTCGAGGGGCTGGGGCCCTCGCTTCATCCGCGCCGTCACCGACAAGGGGGAAATTTTCTGTGCAAAGCCGCCTGGCTACTGGTCGGCGAAGCAGTTTCGAGCCATTCCGGATCGAACCCCAGAGCAAGCTCTCAATGAGACATCCAACCGAATAACGTTCTCGTTGCCAAATGGTGGTGTGACCTACGGTGGGCACATCTTGTTAAACAACCTTCTCCATGGAGTGGATGGTCCCCATAACAGTTACCAGGGCGGGATTCTTTGGTCGGGCCGTGCAGTGCCGTTCAAAGACAAGTGTTATATCACCGCCTATTCTCAGGGCATGAAATTCGCGGGTGTTTTGGGCAATCTGGACATGTACAAGCAGATCCCCGAGATGATGGCCGATATGCTCATCCTTGGCGAGCTTGGTACTCCTTGTCGCATCGTCAATGGGCGGGCCAAGGTTCTTCCCATCCCAAGCTCGATGTATCCCTGGCAAGTCATTCCTCGGGCCATCAATGATCGGGGCGACATCATCGCCACCGCACCTGATCCAACCATCTTCAACCGCAAGGCGCCGCGCTTGAATACTGGAAACGTTACAATGATCTCGGGTGGCTATGGTCCCGGCTACTTCGATCCGACGACGCATCAGTGGGTCAGCGCCTGTCAGAGCATCGTTTGGAACGCGAAGAATCGGTATTTCACCACGCGTTCGCGATTCAATCTGAAGGGTTCTGTGGTCAGATTCGATTGCTTTCTAGGCTCCGGTGGCTACGGCGGAGCAGTGATTGATCGAGCGGGACGAACTCGGGCGATTGTCTCGGATGGGCACAAGATTTCGTTCCTCCCCGAGCCGGAGAATGCCGAGTACAGCGTGGTGTCGATGGAGATCCCAGGAGGTTACGCTGGCGGCTACCGCCTCAAAGGTGAGTATGCGCCTTACACCGGATGCGTCTGGATCGATGGAAAGTTCTATTCGATTCGAGACCTCGTTGATATCGAGAAGGACTGGAAGATCAGCCCCGTCCAGGCGGTAGGAAAGAACGGTGAGCTCGCCGTTGGACTCTACAGAGAGGTTAAGCAGGAAGACGGTGGTTCCCAAAGTCAAGTCCGCGTCGCGCTACTCACGCCACGGTCGATCAAGCGGCCTTGATGTGACCGTTCTGATTGAAGGCAGCTGATTCCGGCCCGGTTCCGGGGACCAGACTTTCGCCTGCGCCTTCACCAGAGATGGAAAGGGACTTCCAAAGGAGTCCCTCGACCGCAGGGAGCGGCCGCCAGGGCCCCCTGTCTCTGGGCGGAGGAGCGAAGCGACGAGGGCGAGGCGCGGGCGGAGACAGGGGGCTCATTGGCAGAACCAGGAGCCGCCTGCCCCCACACCACGCTCGCTGCACCGACAAACTCGGCAACAGCGGGCAGAGGCAGGGGGCCGTTGCCGGCAACTTCCATTCGACGCTTTGCGTTGATACTATCGGTGGTGGTTTGCCGTGCGGACGCCATCGCTGTTCGGGCCGAGAGGGCCTCATGAAAGTTGCCGCGGCGAAGGATTGGTAACTCACGGTCGATTTCGCTTCTTCGAGGGCGACCGGAAACACTTGGACTTAGCACATGGCTGTTGCACCACTTCTGATTGCCGGTTCTGCACTCATGTTCCTCGTGCCAATCCTGTCGGCCCTCCTGTTCCGAAAGGCTGCCCTGAAATTGCTCGAGAAAGCAAGGCCGTTTCACGAGAGTTTGTTCGATGGCGTCCGACCGATCGCCGACCCGTTTAAGCTTGCGAACAGGTCTGCTTATAATCCCAGTGCTTGTGCGCTTCTATGGAGTCTGCCGGTCGTGCTTCTTGGAGGAGCGGTCGGGCTTGGGTTACCGCTAAGCAAGGATAGTCTAGGGATCGTGTTTGGATGCTCGATCGCTTCCGTTCTTCCGGTCGTTGTTCTGTTCCACATTTGGGAAAAGCAAGGTCTGAAGGATGGTGAAGAGTGACCCTTGCTCGAATCGTTGTCGTGGTCGTCGGTATCCTTCTCGCCGTCGCTGGATGCGGCAATGGATCGGCCAAGAAGGCAACAGAAGCCTCGCCTCAAACAGGGCCGAAGGTGGTTTATGTCGGCAGAGAGGGTGACCTCGACCATTTCGTGTCTTCGGCAGATGTATTCTTTGACTTGAAGATTGGACAACCGAGAGAACTCCACAAGTGGGAGGTGCGAGATTTGGAAAGCTTCTTGCCATCCGTGGTTGCACGGGACTTTCAGAGGGTTCGAAAGTCATCCGGCGAATGGAGTGAGCCTCAATGGCGTGTATACGGAGTCAATCGATTCTATGGGGTGATGAGGTTGGAACCAAGATACGAAGTATGGACGGGCTATCTGGTTGTTCAAAACTACATTTGCGAACTTCAAATGTGCCTGCCGCGTGGCGAGAGCTATCGAAGGGTCCGTCAGTCGATGTTTGACTTCACCGCAGGTTTACCGAAGACCCTTCCAAAGGAAGTCCTTAGTGCCGGACCAACGCCAAGGAACTAGTTACTCACGGAAATGTAGTTTGCCTCAGCGAGCATTGACATGACCAGAACGCAAGCTTGCCAGATTCAAGACTTCCTGTTTTCTGCGGCGGGCCGCACGACGTCGGTGGTCACCTCGGCGGGGACGACGAGTTTGACCTACGACTATGAGTCGCGGCTGACGTCGGTCACGGGGCCGGGGATCACGGCGAGCTACACCTACAACGGGCTCGACACCCGGGTCGGGAAGACGGAGAACGGAAGCACCCAGGTCTACAAGCGGGATGGGGTGTACGTCACTGATGATGTCCTCAGTGACAGCAGCGCGTTTTACACGCCGGGAGTGAGCGAACGTCGCGCGGGGACGACGAGCTACCTCCATGGTGGCCTCAAGAACCAGACCCGCCAGACCAATTCTTCGCAAACCACCACCGCCACGCGAACTTACGATGCCTTTGGCAACGTTACTTCTAGTAGCGGGACGTGGAACGGCCTGTTTGGGAATGCTGGTGCCTTTGGATACCAAGAAGACGCCACCGGCCTCAAGCTCCTTGGACACCGGTACTACGACTCGTCGCTGGGTCGGTTTATCACCCGCGATCCGGCAAAAGATGGAAGAAACTGGTATGCGTATTGTGGGAACGATCCCCTTAACTGGGTTGATCCCAGTGGCTTTCGTCTGTGGGTGGTCGTTGCCATAGAGCCTGGCGGTTTTCAAGGTTCAGGCAGTCATGCTATGGTCGGTGTCTGGGACGATGTCACGGGCCAGATTGAATGGTGGGGGTTTTACGGTGATGGATATGTTCAAGACGAAAAGAATGCGCCATCAAAGAAAGCCAAAATATTCATGAAAGAGATCACTAAGGAGAAGGCAAAGGAAGTACGGGACAAGGCGAAGCAAGAGAAGAAAAAGGGAAAACAGGGGTACAAACTTAGAGGGAAGAATTGTGCTGACTTTGTCTTTGACTTTCTTCAGTCTCTTGGGTTAATCGATGATGACGGAGATTCGGGTTCCAACGCGACCAGTGGGTATGGTTTTAGTCCAAAGGATTTTGCTGGATTACTAGAGAAGCAAGGTTGGCGACCAGCTCCGTCAACAGGCAAGACGATTCCTAGGTCAAATGGCGGAAACGGCGGAAGCACCGGCGGCAGTTCTGGCGGCAGTTCTGGTGGAGGAGGAGGAAATTGACAGGATTAGTCTGCTTCATCGCCCTAGCGGCGAAGCAAAGTGACGGGGACGCTGCGCTTCGAAAGGTGGCGCGGGCCTACATTCTCGAGCCAGACCGGCCCTACCAAAGGGTTCTTGCGAAGAGCTTTGCCGGGCGACCTGAACCCCATCGCTACCGAATCCTTGCCGAAGAGCTGAAGGGCCTCTATTCCAAGAAAAAGGCGATACTTCAATTGACCCGAGGCACCTCAACCCAGCAACCGGGAACGACGGTCTGGAAGTGTCTGATCTTTGACTCGCCGAAGTGGGCGACGAAGGACGAATGGTACGGCTGGATTCTTCAGGTTCGCTACGGCGGTGGTCGGCAGTGGCTCTACGAGATGTACCCCTTGGTGAAGTTGGAGCGGTGGAAGTTGAAGCTCATCCAAGACCTCGAGGCACGCGACAACGATGAGCTTGAAAGGCTTCCCGACGGAAGCTTCCGTTGGAAGAGAAAAGGCAGCCCAAAAAGCTGAGTCCTGTCCGAGAGTGTGCTCGCTGAGGCTTTCTGGGATGTTTGCACGAGGCATGCGAGCGACGCGCGTTCCTGACGGCCCCCCTCACCCACGACGCGTCAGTCGCAAGCCCCCTGTCTCTGGGCGAAGGAGCGAAGCGACGAGGGCGAGGCGCGGGCAGAGACAGGGGGCTCTCCTGCCCCATAGCACGCTCTTCTGGGCGGACTCCAATGACGCCCCAAAATCACCCCCGACGAGTCAGTCGCAGCCCCGCCGGGGGCGTCGGGAAGGGGTCGATGACAATCGAAAGGATTCGCGTGTCAGGCTCCAGGGGCTCATAGCGGTGGGTCTCGGCGGCCCAAAAGTAGATGCTGTCCGCGACGCCGAGGTCCACCTGCATGTGGTCAAAGATCACCCGGCAAGCGCCCGAAAGCACGATCATAAACTCCTCGCCCCGGTGGGACCGCGCGGGAGTGGGGCCGGTGATCACCATCAAGTTGGGGTTGAACCGGTGGTCGGGGTCGCGACTCGCGAGCGGTGAAAACGGGAGCTGGCCCGCCGCCCAGTTCTCGGGCAGAGGGGAGATCTCCGGGCTCGTGGCGACCGACCCATCGTAGGTGTTCACATCAAACCACCGGCCCTCGTTCGCGTGATGGACAAAAACGGTCTGGCCGAGGTCGAATTCGGCCGCAACGAGCGATTCCGGCCGAATCCGAAGCGCGCGCGCCAGGATGCGCAGCGTCTCGAGGTGGACCGGCTGGCCCTTTTCCAGCCGGGTGATCGTGTTCTTGCTCACCTGGGCGCGGTCGGCAAGGTCGCGAACCGAAAGTCGGTGGAAGGTGCGCGCCCGCCGAATCCTTTGACCCAGGGTCGGAAAGCCGACCTGCGCGACGCGGTTCTTAAACTCCTCAGACTTCACGATGAGCTGTATTCTGACCGACTTCAGATAAGAAGTTGGGACAAAAAAAGGCCCTCCCGCCCCAAGATCAGGCGGAAGGGCCAAACCGCGACTACTTGACGGGCAAAAGCTCGTAGCGAATGCCGCCAATCGGGCCGGTGGTGACCACCTTGGCCTGGACCAGGCGACCCGTCTTCGGGTTGATCCATCGCTCCACGGTGTGGGTCGATCGCGAATCCTTGGCCGTGCTCGTGATCTTGGTGAGCTCCTTCTCGGTGGTCACCTTCGAGGTGTAAAGGTTGCCCTCTGCGAACCCAGCAAAGGCTTCTTGGTCCTTCGTCGGGAGCATGAGCGCGATGAGCAGCTGCTCGCCCTGGATGTTCATGCCTTGACCGGGGCCGGTGGGCACGAGCTGGGGCGAAACCTCCCAAACGCTGGTCATGTTGTTGCCGGGGCCCTTCTCGCCGTTCATCTCGAACTCCACCTTGTGGTTGAGGGTCATCTGCCAGTTCTTGCCGCTTGGCATCGCGTCGAACTTCACCTTCATGTCGCCGATGATGGTGTAGGGCTGCACGTCGACCTTTGCCTTCACCTTGAAGGTCCAGGTGTCGCCGGTTTGAATCTTGTACGTGGGATAGGGCTCGGCGCGCAGGACGAGCAGGGATGAAATCAGGGCCGTCGTGATCATGGTTGACCAAGAGTGTGCCACGTCCAGTGGCCCAATTTAGGCCCAAAACTAGGTTCAAAACTGAGATGAAGACTGTCCCAACTTTCTTCAGCGCCGCTCGAGAAGGGTCATCAGCCGACCTGCGATCCGCGCCGGATCGTGGCGAACAAAGTCGGTTGAGCTCATGAAATCGCCGGTGATGACCTTGTAGCCAAGGCCGCGAACCAGGTCGATGTCGGCGTCAACCAGGTGCTGGCCGCTCTCGCGATACCGGGCCAAGGTCTCTTCCGAAGGCAGCCCGGTGTTGACCATCACATAGTCAAAAATGCGCGCTTCCACGCTGCGAAGGATCGCGGTGACGTGCTGGCTCGCGCTGAATCCCTCGCTCTCGCCGGGCTGGGTCATGATGTTGCAAACGTAGACCTTGATCGCCTCGCTCTGGCGCAGCGCATCGACCATGCCGGGGACCAATAGGTTGGGGATGACGCTGGTGAAGACGCTTCCGGGGCCGATGACAACGATGTCGGCCTCGATGATCGCGGCAATCGCCATCTTGTTACCGAGGACATCCATCGGGTCAAGGAAGATCTTGTTGATCTTGCCGCCCGCATTGGCGATGTTGGTTTCGCCGCTGACCTCGCGTCCGTCGTCGAGGATCGCGCGGAGGCCGACGTGGTCGAGGGTCGATGGGGTGACCCGGCCACGAATATTGAGGACTTCACTCGCGCGTTGAATCGCCTGCTCAAAGTCGCCCTTGTTCTGGTCGAGCATCGCGGCAAGGAGAAGGTTGCCAATCGAGTGGCCGCTCAATGAGCCGCTGTCGTCCTTAAAGCGGTGCTGAAAAAGGTCGGTCATCGCCTTTTCCGCGTCGGCAAGGGCGACCAGACAGTTGCGGATGTCGCCGGGCGGGATCATGCCCTTCTCTTGGATCAGCTTGCCGCTAGAGCCGCCATCGTCAGTGACGGTGACCACCGCGGTGATGTTCGAGGAGTACTGCTTCAGTCCGCGCAGGAGGGTGCTGAGGCCAGTGCCGCCGCCCATCGCGACGATCTCGGGCCCTTCCGCGAGCTGCTTGCGGCGGACGAACTCGTTGAGCACGCCCGACTTGAGGTTCGGGTTGATCGTCTCATTGATCTGCCGATAGGCGGTGCGGACCCCGAGAAAGGTGACGTACAAGCCCATGAAGAGCATCGCGCCCGCAAGCAGGTGGGCCGCACTCTCCTTCGAATCGACCGGCACAAAGGAACCCATCAGGTCGACCGCCCACTTGCGCAGCGATTCCAGGCTCGGGCCGATGACGCCCGAGAAGCTCAGCGCAAACCCAAAGAAGAGTAGGGCGATGCCAAAGAAGACGACGAGGCCGGACTTACGGAGTCCGGCGGCGGGGGCCAGGATCTTGCGAAGGCTCGGACGCCGAATCATGAGTCGTCGCTCACCAAGGTGCCAAGAAGGCCGCTCATGATGCTGATGAGCGCGCTCGCCACGAAGGCGGCAATGAACCCGCGCATGGGCTGGGCCTCATCAATCCAGAAGCCGAACTTCAGCTTCGCGGCGGCAAAGAGCACGCCCGCGTTGATCACAAGCGCAAAAAGGCCAAAGGTCAAACAGTTGAGCGGGATGGTCAGGAATTTCAGCAGCCGACCGATCGTCCCATTGAGAAATCCGAGGATGATCGCGCCCAGCAGCAGGATGAGAAAGTCCTTCACGCTCTCTACGCGGGCCTCGAAACCCAGCCCGAACGCCTTGCACAGAAACGACGCCCCCAGAATCGAGAGGGCCATCACAATCGTTCGAATCAGGCGGCTTTTCATGCGTAGGATGACCAGTCTACTGCTTCGCGATAATGGAGGGCTAGCGGGATACACTAGGGTCGAAATGAAGGCGCGCACCCCCATGCTGCAACAGTATTTCAGCATCAAGGCAGAGCGCCCCGAGGCCCTCCTGGCGATGCGGGTGGGCGACTTCTATGAGTTTTACGGCGAAGACGCGGAGATCGCCGCGCGCGCCCTCGAGATCACGCTCACCGGTCGCGACGATGGCGGCGAGCGCATTGCGATGGCAGGGGTGCCGTTCCACAGCGTCGAGAAGTACCTCGCCCGGCTCGTCCAACAAGGGCTGAAGGTCGCCCTGTGCGACCAGCTCGAAGACCCGAAAACGGCGAAGGGCCTTGTCAAGCGCGGCGTCACGCGGGTGCTCACGCCGGGGACGATCATGGAGGACAGCCTCCTCGCTGCCTCATCGAACAACTACCTGGTCTCGATCTGCATCAGCGACGGCAAGGCGGGCATCGCGAGCCTCGACCCCTCGACCGGCGAGTTCCTTGCCACCGAGGTCGGCGGTGCGGACCTCATCGATCGCCTGATCCAAGAACTCGCGCGGTTGCGGCCCGCCGAGCTCCTCACCACGCCGGATTCCGAGGAAGTCAAGAACATCATCCAAACCCTGCTCGGCCTCCAACCAACCGAGTGGAAGTCCGACCGCATTGACCGCGCGGTCCGGATGCTCCAAGAGCAATTCAACGTCTCGAACCTGGCTGGCTATGGTCTCGATGACCGGCCCGCCGCGACGATGGCCGCCTCGATGATCCTTTCGTATGCGGATCGGGCCAAGCTCCCGCTTGACCACGTGATGGGCCTCAGCACCTATCAGGTCGATGCCTTCATGCGGATCGACGCCGCCACCCGGCGCGCGCTCGAACTCTCGCAGTCAATGACCGATGGCTCCCGGAAGCACACCTTGCTCGGCGTCCTCGACGAGGCGGTGACGCCGATGGGCTCGCGCATGATCCGCAAGTGGGTCGAGCAGCCGCTCCTCGACCGAAACACGCTGTTGGAGCGACAAGAGTCGGTCGCGCGGCTCCATCGAAACCCGATCCCGCGGGGTGACCTTCGCGACGCCTTGAAGCGGCTCGGCGACCTTGAGCGGCTCGTCAGCCGCACCTGCGCCAACCTTGCCTCCCCCCGCGACCTCGGCGCATTGCGCGATTCGCTGCTCGCAATTCCCGGCCTGCAGGGACCGCTGTTCAAGCTCGGCGAGGGCCGCATCCAGGCCCTGCGCGAAAAGCTCGTCGACCACCGGCCACTCGCGGAAAAGCTGAACGTCGCCCTCATGCCCGAGCTCCCCGCCCACCTGCGCGATGGTGGCGTCATCCGGCCGGGGCACGACACGGAACTTGACCACCTCAAGGAGCTCGGCAAGAACGGCAAGAACTACATCGTCGCCCTCGAAAGCCAGGAGCGCGCGGCAACGGGAATCTCGACCCTAAAGGTGGGGTTCAACTCCGTGTTTGGCTACTACCTTGAGGTCGGCAAGGCCCACCTGAGCAAGGTGCCTTCGCACTACATCCGCAAGCAGACCACCGCCGCTGCCGAGCGATTCATCACCGCCGAGCTGAAGGAGCATGAGTCGCTCGTCCTCGGCGCAGAAGAGAAGGCGATCGCCCTCGAACAAGACCTCTTCCAGCGGCTGCGCGCGGCGATCATCGAGCAAGCCGCTGGACTCCTGCAGACCGCCCAAGCCCTCGCCGAAATTGACGCCCTCGCCGGGCTTGCCGAGGTCGCCTCGCGGCGCGGCTATTGCCTTCCCGAACTGGTCGAAGAGGACGTGCTTGAGATTGATGGGGGACGCCACCCGGTCGTCGAGGCGACGAGCAAGAGCTTTGTCCCGAACTCGCTGAAGCTCGGTGAGCGTCGTTTGATCGTGCTCACCGGACCTAACATGAGCGGCAAGTCGACCTACCTTCGGCAGATCGCGCTGATCGTCCTCATGGCCCAGATGGGCAGCTTTGTCCCCGCGAAGTCGGCGAAGATCGGACTCTGCGACCGAATCTTTGCCCGAATTGGCGCCAAGGACGAGCTCGCGCTGGGCCAAAGCACCTTCATGGTCGAGATGGTCGAAAGCGCGAACATCCTCAACCATGCGACCGACCGCAGCCTCGTCATCCTCGACGAGGTCGGACGCGGAACCTCGACCTTTGACGGTCTCGCGATTGCTTGGTCGATGGTGGAGTACCTCGCCGAAATGGGGACCAAGGCGCTCTTTGCCACCCACTATCACCAGCTGAACGCCCTCGCCGACCAGATCCCCACGATTGCCAACTTCTGCGTCGCCGTCGATGAGCGCGGCGACGACATCATCTGGACCCACCGCGTCATCCCCGGCGGCACCAACCGCAGCTATGGCATCCACGTCGCGAGGATGGCGGGATTGCCACCCAGCGTCCTGAGGCGCGCCGCAGAAGTCCTCGACGAGCTCGAAGATCGTTCGGAGGCCCCGCCCGTTTCCAAGACGGCCCCGACCTACCAGCTCACCCTCTTCGAAGCCGAAGAGCCACCCGTGGTCCGCCAGCTCAAGGAGCTCGACGTCAATTCGATGACGCCGCTCGACGCGCTGCGCTGGCTCGACGAGGCAAAGCGCGGCCTCAAGTAAATCCCAGTAACCAAACCAGAGGACTTCGCCCTCAGCGTTCCGACAATCCTCGTGAGGGTTAGGGCATTTATGGCAAGGTTTGGTCACGAAGTTAGGATCGAAACGGGGGCACAGTTACGTGTCGACCCGCGCGTGGTCATGGCGAGCCAGGTTCTCCAGCTGAACTCGATGGAGCTTGAGCAGTACATCGAGAGCGAGCTCAACGAGAATCCTGCCCTTGAGCGGCTCCAGGATGACGAGGAGCGGATGAGCGACGAAGCGATCCTCCAGGTCATCGCCCCCGACGAATTTCGACCCCAGAGCGACGACTATGAGGTCAAACGCTCGCTTCCCAACGACGAAACCCTCGATTGGCTCGACTTCGCTTCCAGCTCGACCAGCCTTTGGGAGCACCTTGAAGCTTCGTTGTTGCCCCAACTCCCGCCCGAACTGCGCGGCTGCGGCCAATATGCAGTCCAGAACGTGAACGAGCGCGGCTACTTCGAGTCGACGGTCGAAGACCTCGCGCTTGAAACGGGCGTGTCGCTCGAAGAGGCGGAAGCCGTCTTGCGTGCGCTCCAGACTTGCGAGCCGCACGGCGTCGGCGCAAGGGACGTCCGCGAGTGCCTCATCCTCCAGCTTCAAGGCTCGGAAGAGCCGATCGACCGGCTGGCGAGGGCGATCCTCACCCACCACATGGACGACTTCATCGCCCGGAAGGCGCACCGCATCGCGCGGCGGTTCAAGATCGACATCGACGTCGTTGAGCAGGCCTTTGGCGTCATTTTGGGCCTCAACCCCTATCCGGCGGAGGGCTATCAGACCTCGTCTGCCCCCACTCGCGAAAGCCGCGCGGTGAGCGTCATCCCCGACCTCGTGATTGACCGAACCGAGCAGGGTTGGGTGATCGAGGTGAAGGGGGCACACCCGGCGAGCCTCGCCCTGAACCGGGAATACAAGAAGCAGTTTGAATCGGCGAAGTCACTGGATGTTGGCGAGCGACGCCACATCTCGACCTACGTCTCGCGGGCACAGGACTTCATCCAATGCCTCCAGCAAAGACGGGCGACCCTCATGCGGATCGGCGAATACCTCGTCCAGCACCAGGCGGGATTCGTCACCACCGGCGAGTATCAGTACCTTCGCGCGCTCACCCGGTCCAAGATGGCGGCCGACCTCAACGTTCACGAAAGCACGATGAGCCGGGCCACCCAGGGCAAGTTTGTCCAACTCCCGAACAAGGACATCGTCCCGTTCGAGGTGTTCTTCAAGCCCGCCCTTCGGGTGCAAAAGATGATCGAGGAGATCCTCGCGACCGAGAACCCGGGGCGACCCCTTTCCGATGATGCGATTGCCCAGATGCTCGCGGAACGCGGCATCAAGGTGGCCCGGCGCACGGTGAACAAGTACCGCGACCGGACCAAGCTGCTTAGCTCACGTCGCCGACGTGCGGCTTAGTCGTCGGTTCGGACGAGCCGGAAGTCGGTGCCGAACTCGGCATCCTTGAAGCCCGCCTTGTTGAGGCGCTGATTCAGACCGATCGAGAACTTCTCCGCAACGCCGGTGATCATGTTGGCTGCTTTTTCCACCCCCGCCATGTCGTTGGCTTGGATCGCGGTGCCAAGGCTCATCATCACCTTCGGAAAGGTCACGTAGAGGTCGTTCGCGATGTAGCTGTGGACGCCTTCGAGGCTCTTCGGCGGCTTGATCTTCAGGAGCAGGGTTCGGTAGGCCGACATCTCGGAAGCGAAGCCTTGGAACGCCTTCTTCGCCACGCGGCGGCTGTCCTTCGAGATTCCGTCCGACGTCTTCTTGTTGCCCATGTAGAGCTGGAGGCGGGTGGCCGACTGGGTTAGCTTCTCCGCTTGCTGGTTGAGCGCCTTCTCGTATTCGGCGACGGAAAGGTGGGGCGCGCGGACAAATCCCTTGTTGGCGTTGAACTTCGCGTAGTCAAACCCGGCGTCGTCCATCTCGCGCATGAGGTTCTTCATCATGCCGTCCATCCTCGCGCCAATGTTGACCTTGCTGAGTGTGCTCGGGTCGTTGCCCGGGTTCTTCATCGCCCGGAGGGCGCGCTCAAGGTCGGGGACCACGCCCTGGCCAAGTCGGCCCCAAGCTCGGTGGAATCGCTGCAGTTCGACCGGCGGGGTCACTTCGAGTGCATCGACCTCCACCGCGTTGAGGGCGTCGATGAGGATGCTCAGATTCGAGCTAATCGCGTTGAGGTCGCCAGCACCGCTGAACTGGGCGGCAGTGACGCGCGGAACGAGAATTGTCTGCGTGTAGTTGCGGAGCCAGTCGTTGTACTTCGACAGCGACATCGGCGTTTGAGCTTGAACGGCGCCGACAACGAGCAGGGCAGCGAGAGAAAGGAAGGTTCGCGATTTCATGGGTTCGGTTTGGCGACGGGGACAAATTCCGTCTTCTGTGTCCAAGCGTTGACGTCGTAACCAGCGACGATGAGAGCCCGCTCGATCTTCTGGCGGTTCTTCTCGCTGGAGTCAGTGATGGCATTGAGCGCGGTGTCGAGAGCGGCGTCGGAATCCATGTTGGCGGCTCCGAGCGAGATGTCTCCAAGGCCGGTGGTCAGGGCGGTCAGAGCATCGGAATAGGCAAGATGGAACTCGTTGAGGTCGACGGGGTGCGGAAGGCTTCGCAGCTCGGGCGCGAGGGCGTCGAGCGATGCCTTCGCCTTACCCGCCAGCTCGGCAAGGGCCTTGCGCCGTCCGGCGACGTCCATCGACTTCAGGGCTTCTTGCTTGTTGCCGAACTCAGAGAGGACGGCTCCGACCTTGGCGTTGAACTCCTTGATCTTCCCGGCGTAGGTCTTGAGCGCTTCGGGGTCAACCCGCCCGACCTTTCCGATGTCGGTGGTCTGGACCTTCGGCGTGCATCCGGCGGCAATCAACGCAACGGCGACCGCGCCGAGTAGGGCGTTCTGCCTCAACTTCCCGCCTCCAGCGCGAAGTCGTTCTGCCAGGCCACCATGCTGTAGCCCGCCTTCGACACCGTATCGAGCAGTTCCGCTTGTTGCAACTCGCTCGCCTTGGCGAGCTTGGATACGGCGGCCTTAAAGTCGTCGATCTTTCCGGTCTTGAGCGCGGCAATCACCTCACCGATTTGGACGTCGGTCTCGGCCATCTGCTTCGCTCGAAGCTCGTGGAATGCGGCAAGGGCGGACGGCGGAGTGAGCGACTTCCATTCCTGCATCGCGCCTTCGCCGATCATGCGGACCTTTTCAAAGTGCTTGGCGGCGGCGGCAAAGGCCTCAGGCGTTGCCCCTTTCGCGAGCGCGTCGGCAACCGCCTTATCTTCCGATTCCAGCGCCTTGCTTTTCTCGGTCATCCCATCATAGAGCTTCTTCACCTTGGTGGCGTAGTCGCCCATCGGGGCTCCCCCCGCGGGAGGGGCGGATGCCGCTGGCGATTGACACCCAGAGACAACTCCAATGATCGCCAGCCCGGCGAGGAGGATTCCAAGAGCAAACCGCTTCATTCCAAGAGGTTGTCGGTTTTGGGGGTGAAATGTCAAAGGGTTGGGCCCTTGAGCAAAAAAGCGCCAGGAGGCTTTGAACCTCCCGGCGCTTTGCGGATTGTAGAAAGGAAAGGGCTTACTTGGCCTTCTTGACCAACGTCAAGTCCTTCCTGTAAGCCGGGATGTCAAAGCCAGCCTCTTCGAGTGCCTTGAACTGCTTCTGATCGCTCTCAACGACTTTCTGGCTCACTCCCGCAATGGCGACCTTGACCTGAGCGACGTCACCAGCTTTGAGGGCGTCAATCAAGTTTCCCATCGCCTCCAAAATCTCGGCTGAGCCCTCGGTCGCAGCCCGATGAAACTCCTGTAGCTCCGCAGGTGGAGTCACGGAGGCCAACTCGGCGAAACGGGCACTCGATTGGCTCTTCGCCGTGACCATCAAGCCCTCAAACTCCTTCATGGCTTCGGCCCTTTTTGCAGGATTGGAGAGGCTCTTCACAGTCTCTCCCATCTTGGCGTTGAGCGGCTCCATTTCGGCATTCATTGCGCGGGCCATTTTTATGAGAGTCGCCTGATACTGTTCAAGAGTCAGGGCAGACGTGGTGGCCGGATTGGTACTGGCACCGCCATTGCCAACCGCTGGGGCAGGAGCTTCGCCACCTCTGCAGCCAAAAAGAGCGACGGCAACGGAGAGGCCAGAAAGAACCATAAGAAAGGTTCGCTTCATGCCAAGAGGGTGCCGCCTTGGGCTTGAGATTGTCAAAGGGGTGGTGCCAAGAAACGAAGAGCGCCGGGCAGGTTTGAACCTGCCCGGCGCTGAATTTCAAGTGTAGTTACGAGAGCCTTACTTGGCCTTCTTAACGAGCTTCTTGTCCTTCTTGTAGGCCTCGACATCAAAGCCGGCGGCTTCGAGAGCCTTCATGCGCTTCTCTTCGCCTTCCATCTGGAGCTTGCCCATGGATTCGGTAGCTTCCTTGACCTTGGCTTCGTCGCCCGTCTTGAACGCATCGATCATCGCGCCCATCGAGGTCATCAGCTGGCCCGAGCTCTCCTTCGAGATCTCGTGGAACTCCTTGAGCTCGGCGGGAGGATTGACCGCCGACATCTCAGCGATCAGCGTGGCAGCCTTGTCCTTCACCTTGGTGAAGATCTCAGCGATCTTGTTCATCGCTTCAGCCTTCTTGGCGGGATCGGCAGCGTTCTTCTGCGCTTCGGCCATGTCGGCGTTGTGCGTTTCCATTTCGGCGTTCATCGCCTTCTCCATGGATTCGACCTTGGCCTGATACTCTTCGACGGTCAGGGCTGCGGTGGTTGCGGGAGCGCTGCTGCCGCCGGTAGCCTTGGGAGCTCCGCTGTCGCCTGCGGTTGCTGCAGGAGCGTCGCCGCCTTTACAGCCAAAAAGGGCGCCGGCGACCATGAGGCCAGCGAGAACGAGAAGTGAAGTTCGCTTCATGCTCCCAAGGGTGGCCTTTTTTGACCTCTAAAGTCAAATCGCAGGCGTCTACTTGAGCGGAACGAAGGCCTGATTGGCCGCAAAGCGGTCGGGATCGAAGCCCGATCTGCGCAAGATTTCACCAGCTTCTTTATCCATTTCAAGGTTCCGTCGACGAAACTCGTCGGCGCGGGTGCGAAAGAGCAGGGCATCGGCCTTCTCGGCCGCATCGGCGAGCTTTTCGATGCCGATCACCGTTTCGTCCGCCTTCTGCAGCTGATAGCTGTTCCACTCGTCGAGCTCGGCGGGCGGATTGATTTTCTCCATCGGCTCGGAGATTCGGTGAAGGTCCCGGGCAAAGGCATAGAGCGTCTCTGCGCCGAGCTTGAGCTGGTTTCTGGCCTCGCCTTTGGCCTGATTCACTGCCGCCAGTAGGAGGCTGATCTTGGGCGCGTACTTTTCACCCACGCGGCCAAAGTCGCTCGAATAGCGGTGGATTCGCTCCTGGAACTGGGCAATGGTCATCTCGCCGGGAGCGCGCTTGGCCGGACGGGCCTTTTTGACCACCGGCTTGGGCGTTCCGGGTGCCTGCACGGGCGTGGCAGCATAGTCCGAACGGCACCCCGTGAGGGCGATCGTCAGCACGAGTCCAGTCCCGAGCCAAGTTCGACGTTGCAGCATAGAGATTCCCGTTTCAATTCTCGGATCGAGCAGGCGGAAACTTTCGTGTAACCTGTAGCCATGCGCACGATTTGCCTCGCCGTTCTCGCACTTTTCGCAGTAGGTTGCGCGAAGAAAGAAGACCCCGCCCCGACGTCGGCTCCGACTGCCGCCCCCAAGTCGGCCCAGAACGAGCAAGGTGGCGGCACCCCCCAAGCGGGAACGCCCTATGCTCCCGGTGCGGGACCGGTGTCGCCGGTTTCGGGCGAAGGCGTTGAGGGAGGCGGAAGCGCGGCGGGCCAGGTCGCCAAGGACCGCGCCAAGCAAGCCGCCCAGCGAGCCTCGGGATCGTCGCTCGATCAGGCCGAGGGCAACTAACCTCGAGCCTTGGGGACCCAAGAATCCGGGATCGTCGGAACGTTTGTCGGCAACTACATTCGCCGCGCGGTGCGCAAGGCGTTTCGCCGACTCTATTGGATTCCGCCCACTGACCTGCCCGAAGGGCCGATCATCTACGCCACGAACCATCACGGCTGGCACGACGGCTATGTGATGTTCCACGTGGTCAGCGCGCTCCAGCGTCCGGCCCTCGATTGGATCGCCGAGTTCGAGGCATTCCCCCTGTTCAGGACCGTTGGCGGCATGCCGTTCCCGCCGAATGACCCCCAAGCGCGGGCGATCACGATCCGCAAGACGATCCGGCGGATGCGCGACGAGAAGAAGGACCTGATTCTCTTTGCCGAGGGCATCCTCCATCACGGGCCCGACCTGCTTCCGTTTGGCGAGGCGCTAGAGCTGGTCGCGAAGAAGGTGCCCGGCGTGAAGGTCGTCCCCACCGCGATTCGCTATGAGATGAACATGCACGAGCGGCCCGAGGCCTATGTCCTCTTTGGCGCGCCTCTCGATCCGGAGACGAAGAACCTGCGCGTGGCGACCCGGGACGAGGTGAAGCGGCTCCTCGCCGAGGCATCCTTCCGGGTTCGGAAAGAGCCCGACACCTTCAAGGTCCTCGCCCAAGGCACGCTTGATGTTAACGAACGGTGGGATGTTCGCAAGTTCAAAAAGTGAACTTGTGACGCATCATGAACGCACCTCGTATGCACTATCCAGGTTTTAACCGCTTTGCCCTTGAGTCTCGATTCCCACCCGACGGACCACGCCCCTTTTGCATCGGAGCAAGACTTCGAGGCCTGTCGTCGCCTGCACCGCACGTACGGAACCACCTACTACTTCGCGACGATGCGGTTCCCGAAGGAGATTCGACGCCGAACCCACGCGATTTATGGGTTTGTTCGGGTGCCCGACGAATGGGTGGATAACCCTGGCGAGTTGAGCCTTGCCGACCGCAAGCAAAAGCTTGATGAATGGCGCGACTCCTTACACCATGGCCTGGAAGGCGTCCGCCCCGCCCACCCGGTCATGCGCGCCTTCGTCGACGTCGTCCGTGAGGCCCAGATCGACGTCCGCGAAGCCGATCTCTTCCTTGATGCGATGGAGGCCGACCTCGATGTTCGCCGCTATGCGACCTACGACGATCTTCGGGGCTACATGCGCGGGAGCGCAGCGGCCGTCGGACTGATGATGTGCGATGCGCTCCGTGCGGACCGTCGGGAGGACATTCGCGAAGGGGCAATTGCACTCGGCGAGGCGATGCAGCTGACCAACTTCCTCCGCGACGTGGGCGAGGATTCCACCCGGGGGCGGCTGTACATGCCGCTGGAAGACCTCGACCGATTCGGCGTGACCGAGGCCCAAATCTCGGCGGGGCAGGTCAGCGAGGGTTGGCGGGCGTTGATGCAATTTGAAATTGACCGGGCGCGCGCGCTCTATGCCCGCTCGGACGAATCAATCCCCTATCTGCCATCCGAGATGCGGCGGGCGGTGCGGCTTGCCCGCGAGCTGTATGCCCGGATCCTCGACCGCATCGAGAGTCAGGATTACGATGTCTTCAGCAAGAGGGCGCGAACCACGACGCTGGAAAAGCTGGCGGTCGCCGCCCGCTACTCGCTCGTTCGACCGTAGCGGAAGACGAGAAAGAAAATCGCCGCGAGCTCAGCGGTGCCGAAGAGCACCTTGAAAACGGCCGGCACGGACGCGTTGAAGCTGATGAAGCCCTCGATGGGCGCGGCAATGTAACAGCCGATCACGCCAAAGAACGTGAGCACGATCGCATCGATGCCAGCCGCCTTCACCGCGTCGCCGCGCCGCCGACGGCCAGGAAAGAGGACGGCTCCGCCAACGATGAACCCCGCCGCACAGGCACAAAGGATGCCGCCGATTTCGGGGACGCCGTGGGCAAAGATCGAGGTCGCCACGAAGCCCTGGCGACCGGTCTCCCGAACCTCGTGAAACAGCGCCCCGAGCGAGGCACCGTTGATGAAGTTGAGGTTGTACGACTCAATGCCGAGGGTGGCGGCACCCATCGCGGCGGTCATGACCGCCACGCGCGGGTTGTTGGTCGCATAAAACAGGGTGGCCTGCGCCCCTTCCGCGGTGGAGCGATTTGGGTACTGGCCCTTCTTCCACATGTCAAAGCTGCTCTCAAAACCACCCGGCACCACCGCACTGCGAACTTGGGGGGTAACGTCGAGCGCGACATAGGCGACGATCGCGCTGGTCATCATCGTGACGAACGCAAACACCACCGCGAGGCGTCGGCGGTAGAGGGTTTGGATAGCGAGAATGATCGACGTGAGGATCGTGTCTAGAAACGATCGCCGCGGAGCGGTGTAAAGTTGGGCATGGGCTCGCGCAACGACGTCGTTCAATTGATCGACCGATTGGGACGTCGATGCCCGGGTGCGCGCATAGGCGAGATCCGCCGAGGCGAGGCGATAAAGGGCAATGAACTCGGCGAGCTCGGTCGGGCGCAGGCGGCCAATTCCGCTTTCGCAAAGCCGACAAAGCTCTTGGAGGCGGAGCCACTTCGCCGCCCGCCGGTTCCAAAAAATCGCCTCCTTCATGCCTTGTGCATCTATCTTACATGCTTCCTCGCAGCACCATCGGTCGCGGCCCCGGTCAAAGGCCGTTGGCTTCGCGCGGAGGAGGATGCCTTGTTCATCCAGGTGGACGAAAAGGAGCGCCGCGTGACGCTGGAGGGCCAAGCCACCGCTTGGATCGAGGGTCAGCGAGCGACCCTCGACAAGCTCGAAGAGGGCACCCCGGTTTGGGTTCGCAAAGGGCCGAAGGGGACGGAGGTGTGGGACCTCGCCTCCGAAGGGCTTCGCCTCAACCTGCTGCAAAGGGTTCGCCGTTGCCGCGTGGTCGAGGTCAGCGCCAAGGGGCTCCAGTTGGAAGACCTCGTTTCGGGGCTCATCTTCTTCGCGCGGGTGCCGCGCGAGGTGGGGGTGGCCGTCCAGGGCCGAAAGGGTCAGGTTCGGTCGTTCCGAAGCGGCGAGTGGATTTGGGCGAGCTTTGAGGATCGAACGGACGGCCTGGAGGTCGGCGAGGCGGCCGAACATCCCCTGTCGCTGAGCACCGTGGCGAAGAAGTCCGCCGCCTCGTTTCCCAAGCAGGGCAAGGCGTTTGGCCTGTTTATTGCGGCCTTGCCCAGTGCAAAGATGATTGATGTGCTGGTGGACGACACCGTCGTCCATTTCGCCTACGATTCATCCACGAAAATAACACTTGACGGTCGGCCCGTTCAGGTTAAGACTTTGGTCGAAAACCTGTCGATTTCGATGGTGTTCACCCGTGGATCAAACGGTAGAATTCGCGCGTTGATCGTCGAAGCAAAATCGTATTCAAAGAAAAGAACCTGAGCACGATTTCCATCGTCAAATCATTTGAGGGGCAAATTCTCCCTCATTCCTGAGCCACTGATCGCCGTGCAATCCTACGAACACGAGGAGGGGGTCCCGAGTTACCTCGGAAGGTTGACCCAATCACCGCTTCTGACCGCAGAAGAGGAGATCCTTTTGACGCGTGCGGCTAAGCTCGGGGACGGCCGCGCCCGCCAACGCCTCATCGAAGCCAACATGCGCCTGGTGATCAACATCGCCAAGTCGTATCGCCATCGGACGATCCCGCTCGAAGACCTGATCCAAGAAGGCGCGATCGGCCTCATGCAAGCGACCGAGCGATTTGACCCCGAAAAGGGCTTCCGATTCTCCACCTACGCCACCCACTGGATTCGCCAAGCTATTGGCCGAGCAATCGACAACAAGGGGAAGGCGATCCGAATCCCCGCCCACGTTTCCCAGTCGATCCGGCGCATCGAGCGCGAAAAGATCCGCCTCGCCCGCGAGCTCGGCACTGAACCCACCCTGGCCCAGGTCGCGACCGCGATGGGCATGACGGAAAAGAAGCTTTCCGCCCTCATCCAAAGCTCCCAGGAGCTGCTCTCGCTCGACATGACGGTCGGCGATTCGGGAAGCGTCACCCTCGGCGGCCTCATCCGCGACACCGACGAACACAGCCCCGAATCCCACGTGATCTCCCGCCAAGTGGTCGAAGAGCTCCAGGGCATCATCGAAGAATTGAACGAGCGCGAACAGCGCGTCATGCGTATGCGATTCCAACTCGACGGCGAGACCGTTGAGCACCCCCAAGACGAGGTCGCGAAGACCCTCAAGCTCTCGCGCGAGCGCGTCCGCCAGATCGAAATCCAAGCGATCAAGAAGCTCCGCCAGTTGGCGATGCGGCGCCGCCTTCGCGAAATTATCTAGGCGGGTAGGCTCGTGAGGATGCTGCGCCTCACGTTCCAACGCCTCCACCTCACCAAGCTTTTCCCATTGGCGATCAGTCGCGGCACGACGTCCGTGACCGAAAACCTCTTTGTCCGCCTCAGCGACGGCGTCCATGAGGGGATCGGCGAACTGAGTCCGGCCACCTCTAGCGCGTGGACCGCCGAGCGCGGCGAAGCCCAGCTTTCTGCGTTTTTCCAATCCAACCCCGACCTTTTTGACCAGGCCGCGATCAACCCCCACGATGTTTGGGCGAAGATGAAGGAAGCGGCGATTGACCCGCCCGCCATGGCCGCGCTCGATGTCGCGGTTTGGGACCTCTTGGCCAAGCAAGCGGGCATGCCGCTCTACCGACTTCTCGGCCTCCCCAAGCGGGGTGTTCCCACCAGCGTCACCATCGGCATCAACCCCGCCGAGGTCACTCGCGAGCGCGTCCCCAAGATCCTCGAACTCACGGGCGCGAAGTGCCTGAAAATCAAGCTCGGCTCGCCCGAGGGCCGCGACCACGACAAGGAGCACTTTCTCGCCGCCGCTGAATCGGCGAAGCCCTTCGGCGCGAAGCTGCGCGTGGATGCGAACGGCGGCTGGACGGCGGACGAGGCGGTTGCGATGATCCGCTGGCTCGCCGAGCGCGGGGTGGACTACGTCGAGCAGCCTCTGGCCGAGGGTCAGGAAGCCGACCTGCCGCGCGTTTATGCCGAGCGTGCCTTGCCGATCTTCATCGATGAATCGTGCCGCTGGGCGCCTGATGTCGTCCGACACCAGGCCTATGTCGACGGCGTGAATCTGAAGCTGATGAAGTGCGGTGGCATCACCGAGGCCCTGCGCATCGTCGCCGCCGCGCGGGCCTGCGGCAAGATGACGATGATCGGCTGCATGAGTGAGTCGTCCATCGCGATTGCGGGTGGCGCGGCACTGAGTGCCCTCTTTGACTACATCGACCTCGACAGCCACACCAACCTGAACCCCGACCCCGCGACGGGCGCGCCGCTGGTCGATGGCGTGGTCACCCCGCCCGACGTTCCTGGCCACGGAGGCCACCTTGCTTAGGCCCGATCAGCGACTCGCGATCACGATGCAGGGCGCGAGCAACGAGGACATTGGCAAGATGGCCTATGGCCTCCTGCGCTATTCGAAGAATCCGATTGTTGCCGTCATCGACAGCCGCGCGACCGTCCGCGACATGGCCGACTATGGCCGCGTTGACCGCCGTTGTCCCATCGTCGCTGACCTGAAGTCGGCGATCGACCTGGGTGCGGAGGTGCTCGTGCTCGGCATCGCACCCCCCGGGGGCCGAATCCCGGCCGACTGGTTCGCCGAGATCGACGAGGCGGTTTCCGCCGGACTTTGCGTGATGAACGGGCTGCACGACCGGCTCGCCACGCGCTACCCCGAGCTGCGCGCCGGACAGTGGATTTGGGACCTGCGCCAGGAGCCTCCCGGACTTGGCACCGGGATGGGGCTTGCCGCCAAGCTCACCGTCCCCCGCCTGTTGATGATCGGCACCGACATGGCGATTGGCAAGATGACTGCCGGGCTCGAAATCATGCGCGCGGGTGAGGCCCTAGGCCGGCGAGTGGGCTTTGTCGCCACCGGCCAGATCGGCATTTCGA
Source organism: Armatimonadota bacterium (assembly GCA_018268355.1). Classification (GTDB taxonomy): domain Bacteria; phylum Armatimonadota; class Fimbriimonadia; order Fimbriimonadales; family Fimbriimonadaceae; genus JAFDWR01. Next base: position 176,039 of record JAFDWR010000004.1, read on the forward strand.
TCACCGGTCGCGGAATCCCGCTCGACGCGGTGCGCGTGGACTATGCGAGTTCGGCGGTCGAGCGCGAGGTGCTCGACGTGGCGGAGGGCAAGGACCTCGTCATCATCGAGGGCCAGGGCTCGCTCCTCCACCCCGGAAGCACCGCCACCTTGCCGCTCATGCGCGGCTCGATGCCCACCGACCTCGTGCTTTGTCACCGCGCGGGCCAGCGGTTCTTGAAGCGGCTCCCGGATGTGGCGATTCCGCCGCTCAAGGAGTTCGTGGCGCTGTACCAAGAGCTCGCGACGGTGTGCGGCGCCTTCCCACGCCCGGTGATGCGCGGGATCGCGCTCAATTGCGCCCACCTTTCGGCGGATGAGGCGGCGCGGGCTTGCGCGGAGCTTGAGGACGAGACGGGCTGGCCGGTCGTCGACCCCGTCCGCGGCGACGCGGGGCGGTTGGTGTGACAAGACGGGTGATGCGGGAGGGCAGTTCTGAGACTGAATTTCGTATCGGCGTCCTCACGCCGGTGAAGTGACCCCCCACCCCGCAAAAACCCAGTAAATCTCCACTCCAGACCCCAGGCAAATCCGCCAATACCATCCTTGGGTATGGAGATCGGATCAGTTTCAATGCCGGACGTGGCGGAGATCACGCAGACCGCGCAAGCCAATGTGCAGGCTAAGCTGCAAGTCGGCATGCTGCGCAAGATGCTCGATGCCCAACAGACGGAAGCCGCCGCCCTCATGAAGATGATGGAAGGCAAGGGTCAAAACGTCGACCTGCGCGTCTAAGCCCGCATCACCACGCGCTTTCGGGTGAGCCAGGCCGCAAAGGCCACCACCATCAGGGACTTCACGAGTCCCCATCCCGTTTGGAACCACGGGTCCATCGAAAGATCGGCCAGCTTGTCATTGAGCTGGGTCAGGCCGGTCACCGCAGGAATCACATTCGTGATCGCGATATAGGCGAGGATCGGGTTCTGTCCACACGCCGCGAGCCAGCCGCCGTTCCATGCCTCGGACTTCGCCTCAAAAAGCGATTCAAACGTCGCGATGAGGGCAATCGAGAGCGCGCTCGTCATCCAGAAGTAGCTGAGGGTCGGCGGGTCCTTGCGCAGTCCTCCGCCCCCGAGGGGTTCGGCGAGGAGCCCGATCACCAACAGTCCAAAGCCGAGGGCGAGCATCCGCCGCAGTTCGGGCCGCTCGGCGATCCGGAAAGCCAAACCATAGAGCCCCACCAGCGCGAGCGACGCCACCACAACCGGGCGCGACACCCATTCGCCCGCCTCGAGCGCCTTCCAAAGGTCGGTGAAGGCGGGAAAGGTCGGATTCTCGTGATGCCGAACGGTGAACCCCCAAAACGCCACCAGCAGCATCGCACCGGTGACCGCCGCAAGGGCCCACGCCTTTCGCCGCGGGGTGACGATCGCCTCGCGCGGGGCGCGCAGCCACTCGCCGACAAAGGTGGCGGGCAGAACGATGAGCAGATACTTGTGGTACTCGAAGTGATAGAGGATCGGCTTCCATCGGTCGGGCCAGCCCATCGACTTCATGAACTCGCCAAGGTCAAACCAGCCGGGAAAATGGCCCTTGCTGAGCAGGTGCCACGGCTCCCAATCCCAGATGAACTTCGCCAGTCCGGGCCGGGTCGCGCCGAGGATGATCAGGGTCACCGCCGCCGCGCACAAGGCTCGCACCCAGGGCCGTGAGCGCGTGAACAGCCAGATCAGGCCGCCCGAAACCGCCACGTTGGCAAGCACCATGAGAATGACGTCGTTTCGGTAGTTGGCAAAGCCGGTGGTGTCATCGGGATAGGCGTGGGTGAGGATGATTCCCGCCGCCAGGGCATAACCGGCGCCCCGCGCCCCGATCACCGCCCGCCGGGACCAGGTCGCAGGGAGTCGAACGAAGACGAGCAGCAGCGCGACGAACCCCAGCAGCGCGAGGCCCCAAGTCCCTGCCTTGGGCGAGCCCTCCATGACGTAGGGCCGCAGGTGCTGACCCAAGAGAGCAAAAATCGCCAGTCCAAAGCCCCGGCTGACCACGTCCCACGCCACCGACCGCGGCGAATCGCCCTTTTCCAGTCGACCCCCGAGCGCAAAAGGAATCGCCACCCCGAGGCAGAACAGGAAGAGCGGAAAAACGAGGTCCACCCAGGTGATGCCATAGACGTTGGGGTTGAATTCGCGGCTGGGCGGCGGAAGCTGAGCGTGGTACATCCAAGCGGGAAGGGTTTCGTACGGCACCATCCCCGACCAGCTCATGCCGAGAATGGCCAGACCACGACAGTGGTCCACGCTGATTGACCGGGGCGAAGCGGAGGGCATCGCCGCTATCATAAACGATAGTCGTGGTCTTGAGCCTCCTCCTTCTGCCTGCGTTGCGCGTTGCTTACGCCGAAGGCTCGATCACGCCGCCCGAAAAGCTCCCTCTCGGCGGCTACACCGAGCGGGGATTCAAGCGTATGGTGGGGGTGGGCGACGACCTCGAGCTGCGGGTTTGGATCTTGCGTCCGCGCGGCCAAGCGCCGATTGCCCTTGCGGTCATGGAGACCCTGACCATCCCCGAAAGCCTGCGAAAAGAACTCCAAGACCAGCTGCCGAGCGACTACCGGCTCATCCTCTGCGCCACCCACACCCATTGCGCGCCCGACAGCCAGATGTTCAACGACCGGATGACCTTTGCGATCCCCGGCATCGCGAAGTACGACCCGTATTGGCTGGGTTGGACCGGACTCCGCGCGGGCGAGATCTTTAGGCAGGCGATCCGCGCCCAAGACCTTCCCGTGCCCTATCTTGGGGTGCGACGGGCCCGCCTAAATCTCAATCGCGGGCGTCGTCCGGGGGCAAAACCTGACCCGCTCGGTACGCGGGTCGACTTTGGACCCCGCGTCGGGTTTTGGCACTATGCCGCCCACGCGACGTTCTATGATTCGAGCGAGATGCGCACCCGGGGCGATTGGCCGGGCGCAGTGATGGCGACCACGAAGGCGCCCGTTCTGCTCGGCCCGATCGGCGACGTTTCGCCGCAGTCGCCCGGCGACACCGCGCCCGAGAAGATCGCCGCCTTCACCCGCGAGTTTCGCGCTCGCCTCGCCGGACGTCCGAGCCGGGTTTGGAAGCCCGAAGATCCGATTAACTTCGTCGAGGTGGCGATCAAGTTGCCCAAGCGACGTCCCCACCCCGCGTTTGCGAAGACCTACAAGATTCCCGAGACGATGGCCCAGAACCTCGTCGAGCGGTTCGCGCCCGAAAGCGCGAAAGTAGGCGTCCTTCGGATGGGCAGCATGGCGGTTGTCGCGGTCCCCGGCGAGCCGACGGCCGAACTCGGGCGTCAGATTCAAGCGTATGGAGAACGGCGGGGCTTTCGACCGACGCTCGTGCTCTCCCACGCGAACGGCTGGATCGGCTACCTTTTGGCCCCCAACGACTACGACCGGGGCGGCTACGAGGCCAATCTGTCGTTCTATGGTCGGGATGCCGGCGCGGCCGTGGTCACCACGGCCTATCGGGCGATTGACGCAATGAGTAAGGCGAAGTAAGCATGAATTGGAAGCGGATCTTTTGGGGAAGCGTTGGCATCGGGGGCGGAATGCTCGCCTATGGCGCGCTCGTTGAGGCTCGGCGACTCGTGGTCGACCGGGTCCACGTTCCGCTCGATGATTGGCCCTCACGGTTGAACGGCTTTCGGATTGCGGTGCTCGGCGACTTCCACGTGAGTGGCCGCCAAAGCGCGGTGCTCGCCCGGCGAGCGGTGGAATTGGCCCTCGATGAGCTTCCCGATATGGTCTGTCTCGTCGGCGACTTCGTGCGCAATTGGAAGCCGTCCGTGATCCCGCTCCTGGGGGATGTCCTTGAGCCGCTTCTGGCGATGGAGGGCTCGGTGGTCGCCGTCCCCGGCAACCACGACTACGAAGACGGCCAGGCCGACCTGCTCTATCCGATCATGGATGAGCTCAACATTCGGCTCCTGCGCAACGAGACGTGGCGGCACCTCGGGATCGATTGGGTCGGCATCGACAGCTTTGTTGAAGGTTACGCCCGCCCCGAAGAGGCTTTCAAAGGGGCCAAGCAAGGGCCGCGCGTGGTGCTTTGGCATGAGCCCGACCTTGTTTGGCGGCTCCCCGAGCCTGCCTCGCTCCAGCTGAGCGGCCACTCGCACGGCGGGCAGTTCGTCTTCCCCGGCGGCTGGGCACCGATGCACACGAAGCACGGCGAGCGATACGTCGACGGGTTCTATCCGGAAGCGCCGACCCCGATCTTTGTGACCCGGGGGGTCGGGACGACATTCCTGCCGTCCCGATTCCTGTGTCCGCCCCAGGTCGCGATCCTGACCGTTACTGGCCGAGACGCGATCGGTTGAGCACCGCGTTGAACACCAGCGGCCACGATCCGTGGGTCGATTGACGCCACATCGGATTAATCGCAAAGAGCAGCACGTTGCCGCGTCCCACCGGGCATCGCACCAGGGCAGCCTTGCCTTCCAGCTCCTCCGCGTGGTCGAGTCCGCCGCTGATGAGCAGGTCCTTGGCCGCCGAGAAGCGAAGCAGGACCTGGGGCCGGGGCGCACCCGCTTGGGCATTGCCGCCGAACCCTTGGGCATCGTCAGGCTGCGAGCGGGCCACATGCGGCGGGCGACCCTGCACGACGTCGGGATCGTTCAGGTCCCCTCGGCCACTCGGTCGTCCTCCTGCGCCTTGGTTCCGGCGACCGCCCCCGCCGCCAACATTCAGCAGGGGAGCCTGGCTGAAGTACACGCCGACCGTATCACCGAAGCCATCGAGCACCGGTGAGGTCGGCGCCGCATTGTCGGTTCGGAAGACGCCGCCGGGAGCAAACAGGGCCGACGGCTCCGAGATCGAAACCCCGCTGACGAGGCCGTACTGAATCGGAATCGCGCAGGTCTCCTGCATGCAGATGAGCAGTCCGCCGCCCTGGACAAACCGCTGGAGGTTCAGCACGCCCTGAAGCTCGATGCCGCCGCGAATGTTGTCGGTCGAATCCACGCCGCCGAGGTGCGGGAATCCAGGAAGAGCCTTCCACGGGATGGGCGGACCCTCCTTCGGGATGCCGTTCACGATGCTCTGCGCCGAACCGTTCGTCGGCGAAAGAATGATCGTGTCGTACTTCGACTTCAGGTCGGCGATGTCGCGGAGTTCGTGGACGGAGACGTAGGTGTAGGGCACTCCGGCGGCATCAAATGCCATCCGCACCCACCCTTCGTCCTGGGTCGACTGCCACGTGTGGACAAGGGCGATCCGGCCAAACTTCTCGGCGGGGGCGGGGAACTTCGGTCCGTCGTTCCAGGTCGCGGGGGCAGGAGCCGCTGATTGCTTGAGGACCTCCATTGACTTCACGCGGCTGACCTCAAGGTCAAAGAGCGGCCCCAGCGTCCAACCCGTGTCGTCGTAGGGCGAAGGATCGTCGGCGCGGTAGTACTGCTTATCGAGCAGCATGTCAGCCATGCGGCAGTAGGGCTGGTCCATCCGAACCACGAGGCTGCCCTTCGGATAGGTCTTGTCGCCGTCCTTCACGTCGGCGGTGAGGCTGGTCACCTCAACGCCCTGGCGGTTGAGGAGCGCGCGGAGCGACTCCCGGTTCCACTCGCGCTTGGCGCGCGCCTGGATGACGTAGGCACTGGGCCCCTCGTTCCACGGCTTCAGCACGCTGCGCTTTGATTTGAGATAGTAAGACCGCAAAAACTTAGTCTTATTCGCCGCTACATTGTCCATCCCGAGCAGAAGCGCGGACTGCATGAGGTTGGTGTTGTTGCGGATCGACCATCGCACGCTGCTCAGCGGCGGGTTGGGCCGGAACCAATCGCGCTGACTCTGCGCGCCAACCTGGATCAACCGCGTATCCGCGCCGCTGCCGCCTTGGGTCTCATAGAACCGGCCGATCGCGTTGTGGCCGTTGGCAATGTAGAACGCGTAGTTCGGTGCCCAGCCGTCATAAAACCCGTGGGTCCAAACGCCGGGGACGCCGCGCTTGGTCATTTCGCCGACCTCGTGGTAGGCCATCTGGTGCCATTCGTCGATCGTGATCGGGTCGAGCCAGGCGTTGTAAGCGCCGGTGCCGGTCGAGATGTAAAGGAACGGCACGCTCTCGTGGAGGTCGTGGAGGACAACGGGGTGATAGCCCCGCCACAGGTTGACGAGGTTCTTGCTGAGCGCGAGGCCCATGCCGACGTTGTCGCGGTTGTTGTCGTGGGCGACGTATTGGCCCCAGTAAACGAGCGGGATCGCCGGGCTGGTCGGATTCTTCTTTCGGTAAAGGTAGGTGTCGACGTACCGGTCGCGACCATCGACATCAAGCACCGGAGTGAGCATCACCACCGAGTTCTTCCGGATGTTCTGGATGAGCGGGGTTTCCTCGACCGCGAGTCGGTAGGCCAGCTCCATGACCATCTCGGGCGGGCCGCTCTCCGGCGAGTGCATGCCGCCCGTCGCATAGTAGATCGGCAGCGTCTTGCCGATCAGCTCCTCGGCCTTCTCGTCCGCCCCTGCGAGGTTGCCGTCGCCTTGATAGTTCGCGAGCGAGCGCGGGTCGCCGAGGGCTGCGTTCGCCTTCGCGATCTCGGGCAGACGGGCGAGGTTCGCCTCGTCAGAGATGATCACCGCGATCATCTCGCGTCCGCCTTCGCTCTTGCCCATGCTGACCACTTTCACGCGCGGGCTCTCCTTGGCGAGCAGCCGCATGTAGGCGTTGATCTCGTCAACATGGTGGAGCACATTAGGTGCGCCGATGATGTCGCCAAAGTGCTTCAGCGGGCTCGTCACCTTGCTACTGGCGGGAAGGTGGTCGACGAGCTCGGTGAGGAAGAACGGCTCGGTGGTGTACTTCCGGATCCGCTGGGTGTAGTCCGGATCGTTTTGGGCGAGCCCGGTGCCAACCACGGTGGCGAGAGTGGAGAGGATCAAGAGCGAACGCATGTCGGCATTTTCGCACTTCTTAACTTTTCGCGGTTAGACTTCCTCGCGTGAGCCGAGTCGTTCTTTTCGTTTGTGTCCACAATGCGGGTCGATCGCAGATGGCAGAGGCCTTTGTGAACCACCTTGCCGCGGTCCGCGGACTGGATGTCGTCGGCGAATCGGCGGGGACGATGGGCGGGAAATCGCTCAACCCGGTGGCGGTGGAGGCGATGGCCGAGCTGGGCATCTCGATGGAAGGCCAGACCCCGAAGCTGCTCACTCAGGAGATGGCTGACCGCGCGGAGCGGATCATCACGATGGGCTGCGGCGTGGACGCCGAGGCCTGCCCTGCGCGGTTCTTGGTCACCGAAGATTGGGGCCTCGACGACCCCGCCGGACAGGGGATCGATGCGGTGCGCGTGATCCGGGATCAGATCAAAGAGCGCGTCGAGGCGATGCTAGACGAAATGAGCTAAAACTGGTCGCTCAGGAACATCTCGGGGCACACGTCGATCCCGCGGCCCATCAGCGACATCGTCTTGAGGCGACTCACGAGCGGCAGATCGAGCTTATCCGCCATCGACTTGAGGCCAAACCACTCGATCCCCGCGCCAAGGCTCAACGGGGTGCCCGGGGTGCGGATCACCTCGCGGCATTGGCCGTTCTCAAGGCAGGCATAGCCGCCATCCACGGCGTAGGCATCGCGATACACCCACCGCCAGTAGGTCCAGCGTTGTTCGTCGCGGCGGAGTCGCATCCGGTCGGCGGCCGCCCACCCGTCATAGAGGTTTTGGAGCGCTCCCAGTTCAATCGGGAAGTGGGTGAGGTTTCGGGTGCTGAGGAGCGGCCCTTGGATGACGTCGTCGAGCGGGGCAAATCCGAGCCGTGCATAAAGCTCGGGCTGGCGAGCGAAGAGGAGCGAGGCAGTTTCGCCGTTGCGGGCGGAAACGTCGAGCACCTTCTTCATCAGCGCCCCCGCAAAGCCTTCCTGACGGCGGGCCTCTCGGGTGGCGACACCCGCAATCCCCACCGCGCGAAAGTCACCAAACTGCAGCGGCACCGTGGTCATGATCGAGACCATTTCGCGGCCTTCGAAGAGTGCCCACTTGCGGTTGAGGTCAAAGAGCGGCTCGGTGAAGAAGATCGGCTCCGCCCGGTTGTAGTCGAGGCCAAAGACCTCACAAAGGAGCTCGAGGTACGCCGGGGCTTCTTCCTCGCGAATGGGTCGAATCTCGCGCAACGTCAGTTCCCCTCGGACGGCTCCACGACAACGCGAACCAACACTTGCTTGCCGGTGGCGTCGTTCACGCCTTCGGGCAGCTTTAGCCCCGGACGGAACTCAGCGGTCGCCTTGAGGCCGGTGATGTCGAAGGGCTGAGTTTCCACCGTGCTCAGGTTGGAAAGCAGGCTCGTAGCTCCCGAGAGCTTGGCCTGGTTCGGCAAGATTTCGATGCGGACGATGCGATAGCCGGGGGCAGGTTGGCCGATGACGACCGGCGAGATCACCAAGCGGACTTCCTCGGGTCGCGGCGAAAGGGCGAAGCGAACCTTGACCGTTTCGACGTCGGCGGAAACCGTGGAATCGGCAGGGACGGCGTTCTCCTTTTGCAAGAAGATCGGGGCCTCGATGGTCTGCCCTGACCGCACGGTGGAAAGGTCAACGCCGACCACTGCCCGCGCTACTTGTTCAAGCTTCTTTGAGGGGCCGCGAACGAGGATTCGGGCCGGGTCCGCTTCAATCGTCGAAACGAGGAATCCAGACGGCGGCATGCCGGTGGATTCGACCACGACGGGCACTGCGCGGCTCGCCATGCGGTCGAAGGTGAGGCGGATGCCGCTTGGCCGGTTCTTGAATTCGACTTCAAGGCCATCGGGGATGTCGATCGTGTAGCTGAAGTCGCCTTCCTCGCCCGCCTTTGCCCGTTGGCAATTCACGTGGATGGTCGCGCCGCGCTTGCCCGAGGAATCCAGGCGATAAAGCTGCTGGAGGTCGAGCGACGGCCCTTGGGGGAATAGGGTCAGCTTGGACGGCCCCGCGTCGAGGGCGAGGTCGGTCGGCACGTTGTCGAGGACAATCGGGATGTCGATCGGCTTGTAAGTGAGGTCGCGGTAGTTCTGGCCGTCGACATACACATACAGCACGATCGCCATGAGCAGCGAGACAAGCACGAGCGGGATCTTGCTCTTCATGCGCCCGTTTTCTCTCCTCGCTCCGTTCGGCGGCGCAGGAATCGTCGCTGACGCTCCTCGGGCGACTCAATGAGCTCGGCGGCGAGGAACTCCGAGAGGTCGATGGGGGCGGCGAGGGTCTTCAGGAATCCGTTTTGAGCAACGCTGACGGTGCCGCGCTCTTCGCTCACCGCGATGGCGATGCAGTCAGAGTTCTCGGTGACGCCCACCGCGGCTCGGTGCCGCATGTGGACGCGGCGGTCGATGGTGCGCGAATCGCTCAGGGGAAGGCGACAGCCGGCGGAAAGCACGCGGTCGCCGCGCAGGATCGCCGCGCCATCGTGGAGCGGGTTTCCGTCGTGGAAAAGCGATTGAAGGAGGGGCGCGCTGACCTTGGCGTCGAGATGCTGGCCGGTGTCAGCGATGTCATCCAGGGCAAGCGAGCGGTCGATAACGACGAGCGCACCCACGCGGTCGCGGGCGAGCTGACTGACCGCGCGGACGATCTCGTCGATCGTCGAGGCATAGGTCGGCACCTCTTTCGCGACAATGCGCTGCACACCGAAGAGTCCAAATTTGCCGAGGCCTTCGAGGCCATGCCGCAATTCGGGGAGAAAGAGGATGACAAGGGCAACCGGCCCGAGGAGCGTCATCCGCTCAAGAATCCAGTTCAGGCTCACCAGTTTGAGCTCGCTGCTGAGGGCAAGCAGCGCGAGGAAGACCACGAGTCCCGCAAAGATCTGCCATGCCCGAGTCCCCCGAACAAGGAGCAGGAGCCGGTAGATCAAAAAGGCAACGATGGCAATATCAAGCCAAGGCCTCAGTGAGGACCAACTAGGCTTGAAAAGGTTCAAAAACGAACGTTGATAGGCTTCCACGAACGGACCCTTCTAGTTTAGTCCTTCCTCGTGAGCCATAAGGTCCCGATTGGTGAAATGGTGGGGCTTTATTCCCCTTGGATGCCGAGATTTTCCGCTTGGGCTTGCAGCGCGGTTAGGATGTTGCCCACGTGCTCTTCAAGGTCGATGCCGATTTCGGCTGCACCCTGGGTCACATCGTCACGGTTGACTCCGGCGGCAAAGGCAGGCGTCTTCAGTCGCTTCATCACGCTCGGAACGTCGACCTCGTGGATCGACTTGTTCGGCTTCACCCTCGAAACCGCGACGCAAAAGCCGCTGATTTCATCGCAGGCAAAGAGGTAGTGCTCCTCGCGGGTTTCTCTCGGAATGCCGAGGGCATCGTTGTGAGAGCCAATCGCCCGGATGAAGGTTTCGTCGTAACCCAGGCCGCGAAGGATCTCCATGCCTTGGCGCGGGTGATCCTCGGGGAACTTCTCGTAGTCAAAGTCGTGGAGGAGGCCAAGAACGGTCCATCGCTCCACGTCTTCGCCCAGCTTGGCCGCGTACCAGGCGAGGCTGGCGGCGACGCAGCGGCAATGGCGGCGAAGGGAAGGCGATTCGACGTACTGCTCCAGCAACTTCTCGGCGTCTTGGATCGAGGGCATAGGCGAGTCATACCCGCTCACGGGTATCTTTCGACCGATGCGGGCCCTGGCAGTGCTAGCGATGGTGGTGGCTTGCGCTTGCACATGGGCGGAGCGCATCTTGCTGATTCCCCTGGACTCGCGCCCAGCCTCGGGTCAATTTGTCGCCTCGATCGCCCGCATGGCGAGTGTGGACGTCCAATCCCCGCCCTACGAGGCATTGGGCCGGTTCACCAGCCCCGGCAACCCCGAGCGAATCCTCAAGTGGCTTGAGGGCCAGAACTTCAAGGACGTCAGCGCGGTCATCATCAGCACCGACATGGTCGCCTACGGCGGCCTGATCGCCTCGCGCACGGACGACGTGACCCTGGAGCAAGCACTGGGGCGACTCAAGCGGCTGGCCGAGATTCGCCGCAAGGCCCCTCGGACCAAGTTCTATTGCTTCTCCGCGATCATGCGGCTCGCCCCCACCGCGACGAAGGCGACGGCGGCATGGCGGATCAACCTCGCGCGCTACGCCGAGCTGCGCGACATGGTCCACCGCACCGGATCGCAGGCGACCCTGCAGCAGATGCAGAACCTGCTCGCAAAGATCCCCGCGAACGAGGTCCAGCGGTACGAGGCGGTCCGCCAGCGCGACGTCGCGCTGCAACAAGAGCTGATCCGAATGCTCGTGCGGAAGGAGTGCGACTTCCTGCTCTTTGGTCAGGATGACGCCAAGCAGTACGGTCCCCACTTCGGCGAAACCCGCTTGCTCAAGGCATTCGCCGAGTCGAAAAAGGTCACTTCGCGGACATTCTTTGGTGAGGGCATCGACCAACAGGCGAACATCCTCCTCAGCCGCGCCTTGCTCCTGAAGGCGGGTTGGAAGCCAAAGCTGCGGGTGGTCTATAGCGACGAGGCGGGACGAAGCGTCATCGCCCCCTATGAGTCAAAGCCGGTTGAACAGAGTCTGCAGGACCAGATCGCCGCGAGCGGCGCGCAGGTCGCCGACCAGGGCGAGGATTACGACTATTCGCTGTATCTGAACACTCCAAACCCCGGCGAAGAGCCGATGAAGAACTTCATCAATGCCCTGACGAGCGAGATCGACCAGGGCTTTCCCGTCGCGGTTGCCGACATCAACATCGGCAAGGATGGGACCGCCGACCCCGAGCTCTTCAAGGTTCTCACCGAAGAGGACCGGATGCACAAGCTCCTCGCCTATGCGGGGTGGAACACGGCGGGGAACACGATGGGAACGACGATCCCCGCCGCCAACGTCTACTTATTGGCAAGGCGACAAAACCGAAACCCCCTCCAACGCGAAGTGGCGCAGCAGGAATTCTTGCTCCACCGCTTTGTTAACGATTATTGCTACCATAAATTTACTAGGCCGCGGGCGTATCAGATGATTGATGCCAGCCCGTTTGCCTCCCGAGAAGAAACGTATGGCGAAGCATTTGCGGCAGTGGACCGTTTTGTGCGAACCGACCTCTCGGAATACCTGCAGGATTACTGGAAAAATGAGTTCCAGGGAAGGAAATTCTTTGCTGGCTCGCAACAATATCAGCTTGCAGAACTGAGGGACCTACGCGTATTCTTACCCTGGCCAAGAGCCTACGAAGTTCGGCTGGAGTTTCGAATCATCGCCGAGCCAGTAAGTAGGTACTGAACCAACCTGGGCGGCACCATGGACCAGAAGCGGACTATTGATTTAAACAATCCCGATTTGCGCATCGTCGCGATGGGATATGACAAGCAGCAGACGAAAGAGTTGTTGCAAGAGCTTGCGCGTGAGATCGCTCGATTGAACGCCGAGCTGGACGAGGCGTATGCCCAGATCGACGATCTGGAGAAGACCAAGCACACGCAGCCGGCCAACACAATCGCGCCCCAGCCCGCTCAGCCCGTCGCCCTCGCCGCCAATCCCACCCCCGTCGCTCCCGCGCCCGCCGCTGCCGCACCGTCGGCCGGTCACGAGCAGATCGCCGAGGTCCTCATCCTCGCCCATCGCCTCGCCGAAGAGGTCAAGCAAAAGGCGACCGCAGATGCCGAGCAGGTCACCCGAACCGCTGCCGTCACCATCCAGGCGATGAAGGAACAGACCGAGCGAGAGGCCCTTGCCACCCGCGGCGCGGCACAGGTCGAAGCCGACCAGATTCGAGCCAAGGCCAAGGCCGAGGCCGACGCCATCTTGAACCAAGCCACCGCAGCCACTCGCGAGGCCATCGCTCAGCACGAGCAGAAACTCAATGACCTCCGATGGGAGATGGAGCGGCTCCGCCAGGAGCGCGAGAAGCAGCTTCATCTCATGCGGGGCATGATCGAGGCCCAGATTGCCGACCTCAGCAAGCACCTTGGAACCAAGCTTGTCGTCGTGGAAACGGAACCAAGTCCGGTGAATCCACCGTCCTTGGGTTGAGATGTCCTCGAGCCGAGTTTTCTCTATCCGCTGCGAGCGGCCTAGCGGCGCGTCCTTCGAATTCCGGGTCGCCCCGGAAGGCCGGATCGGGGTCTACCTTGTTCGCGAATCGGAAACGAGGGTTCACCTCACGGACCCCACGTCGTTCCACAATGTCGTGATGGGCTATGCCTTCGAGACGCCCGATGGCCTCGGCGGACGGCTCGCGCTCCAGATTCAAGACGGCGTCATCGTGGTCGATCATCGCGACGCCAAGAAAGAGCAATCGGTGGCCCGGATGTCGGCGGTGGAGTTTGGTCGCCGGATTCAGGGTCTCGGCGCGGCGTTTGTGCTGTAGTCCAGATCAGATAAACTGGGAAGCATGCCGTTGGTCCGCGTTTATGTCTCCCTCAAGCCCCAATTGCTGGATTCTGCGGGTCGAACGGTGGGCGACGCCCTGAAGAGCCTCGGCTATGCTGAAGCCGAAGACGTTCGGATCGGCAAGATGATCGAGCTGAACCTGACGAGCTTCGACGAGGCCCGCGTCCGCGAGATGTGCGACAAGCTGCTCGCGAATCCGGTAATCGAGACCTACCGATTTGAGGTTGTCGAATGAAGGTCGCCGTCCTTCGATTCCCCGGTTCAAACTGCGACCAGGACGCGCTCCATGCCCTGCGCGACTCGCTCGGCGTTCAGGCTGACTATGTTTGGCACGAGGAGCCTTCGCTGGCTGGCTTTGACGCCGTCTTCGTCCCCGGCGGGTTCAGTTATGGCGACTACCTGCGCTGCGGGGCGATGGCTTCGCAGGCGAAGGTGATGGATGGCGTCCGCGAACTCGCGGCAAAAGGCGCGCCCGTCCTCGGCGTCTGCAACGGATTCCAAATCCTCTGCGAGGCTGACCTCCTGCCGGGAGCGCTCATGCAAAACGAGGGTCAGAAGTTCATCTGTGCGCCGGTGCGGCTCGAGGCAGTGAACCGAACGAGCGCCTGGACAAGCGCGGTGGATCGCGTCATTGAGATTCCGATTGCACACGGTGAAGGTCGCTACGTCGTCGACGAAGCCACCCTCGCCGAACTCAAGGCCAACAACCAGATCGCTTTTCGCTACCTCGACAACCCGAACGGATCGGTCGACTCGATTGCGGGCGTCCTCAACCGCGAGGGCAACGTGCTTGGCATGATGCCCCACCCCGAGCGCGCGGCGTTTGATCGTCTCGGACTCACCGACGGCCTCGCGATCCTCAAGGGCTTCCAGGTTCTCGTCGCCTCGCGCTGATGGACATCCACTTCGGCCCGGAACTCCTCGTCCCAGAATGGCCGGGCAGCGTGGCTTGTATCGGCACCTTCGACGGCGTCCACCTTGGCCACCAAGCCGTCATTCGGCGTGCAGTGGACCGAGCTCGCGAGCTCCAGCTACCTTGCACGCTTGTCACCTTTGACCGTCACCCCGCCGCCGTCCTCCACCCCGCGCGCGCCCCGCAGGCGGTGGATTCCCTCGCGGCGAACCTTGCCGCGTTTGAGCGGCTCGGCGTCTCCGTCGCGCTCGTTCTGCCCTTTACCGCCGAGCTGAGCCAGACCACTGCCCAGAACTTTTTCGACGGCGTTCTTCGCGACCGACTTCGGGCCAAGGAGATCGTGGTTGGCCACGACTTTGCCTTCGGCCAGAACCGCGAGGGAGACGGCAATTGGCTCGCGCAACGACTGCCCACCAGCATCGTCGAACCGTTCCTTTTCGACGGTTTGCGAGTGAGCTCTTCGGCGGTGCGAGCGGCGGTCGGCGAAGGAAGGATGGAAGATGCCCACCGGTGGCTCGGGCGGCCGTTCCGGGTTCATTCCGTCGTCGTTGGGGGACAGCGGCTGGGCCGGACGATTGGCTACCCAACCCTCAACCTCGCGCGGTCGTTCAACCAGGTGGTCCCTGCGTACGGCGTCTATGGCGCACGGGCGAGCGGGAGCTTCGGGTCGTACATGGCGGCGGTTTCCATCGGCGAAAGGCCGACCGTCAACGGCGTGGGCAGGACGATTGAGGCCTATCTGCTCGACTATCCGGGCGACGAAATTTACGGATGTACCGTCGATCTCGACCTGTTTTTCCGTTTGCGCGGCGAGGAACGATTCGACAGCCTTGAGGCGATGGTGGCCCAGATCGACCGCGATGTTGACGACGTGCGTCTTCGCATGAAGGCCGAAGATTGGTAGAATCGGCGCAGCAAGGGCGACGATGGCAAGATTTGAAATCTCGACGGACTACCTGATCACAACGCTGATCGACCTTCTTAATACGCCGAGCCCAACCGGCGACACGGAGTATGCGGTTGCCTTTGTGCAACAGGAACTGGAGCACATGGGGGTCGCGACCGAGCTGACCCACAAGGGGGCCCTCGTGGCGACGATGCCGGGGCACCGACAGGACGCTCCCCGCGCGCTGACCGCCCACGTCGACACCCTCGGCGCGATGGTGGTCGGGATCAAGCCGAATGGCCGTCTGAAGCTCGCCGCCCTGAACGGCCTCAACTGGCCGACGGTCGAAAGCGAAGGCGTTACAATTGCCACCCGCAGCGGCCGCCGATTCCGCGGCAGCCTCGTCCACGTCAACGGCGCCGCCCACGTGAACAAGGACGCCACGAGCGGTCCGCGCAACGCAGACACGCTGGAAGTCCGGCTCGATGAGCGTACGATGAACGCGGAGGAGACGAGTTTCCTTGGGATTGAGATTGGCGACTTTGTCGCCTTCGACCCCCGGGTCGAAAAGTCGGATTCGGGGTTCATTCGCTCGCGATTCCTCGATGACAAGGCTTGCGTGGCCTGCGCGCTGGCAGCGTTCAAGGCCCTTCGCGATGCGGGAGCGACGCCGGCGCAAAGGACGAGCTTCTTGCTCAGCAACTATGAGGAAGTCGGCCACGGTGGACGCGCGGGTCTCCCCGATGACCTTGCCGAGCTGGTCGTCCTCGACATGGCTTGCATCGGCGACGGCCTCAACGGCGACGAATTCCATTGTTCGGTGTGTGTGAAGGACAGCAGCGGCCCTTATTCAAAGCGGCTGACTGGCAAGCTCCGCGAGATCGCCGAGCGACGCGGCATCGACCTCAAGGCTGACCACTATCCGTATTACGGCTCCGACGGCTCGATGTATTGGCGGTCGGGTGGCCAGGCGGATGTGGCCCTGATCGGCCCCGGCGTTGATACCAGCCACGGCTATGAGCGAACCCACATGGAGGCGCTCCTGGATACGTCGCTCCTCATCGCCGAGTACCTCGTCGAGGAATAAGGCAAAAAAGAGATCGGCCACTCCAAAACGGAGTGGCCGATCTTCTTTTGCGTTTGGGGTCGTTTACTTGACTTCGACCTTGGCGCCAGCCTCTTCGATCTTCTTCTTGATCGCTTCGGCATCGTCCTTGCTCGTGTTCTGCTTGATGGGCTGCGGAGCGCCATCGACGAGGTCCTTGGCTTCCTTGAGGCCGAGACCGGTGATCTCGCGGACAACCTTGATGACTTCGAGCTTCTTGTCGCCTGCAGCAGCGAGAATGACGTCGAACTCGGTCTTCTCTTCTTCAGCAGGAGCAGCGGCGCCAGCGCCAGCCATCATCATCGGCATGCCCATCATGGGAGCAGCGGCGGTGACGCCAAACTTCTCTTCGAGAGCCGTTTTGAGTTCAGAGAGTTCGATTGCGGTCATGCCTGCAATCTTTTCGACAATGGATTCAACCGTAGTAGCCATGGTGTTATTGGTTCCTGTTTTGTTTAAGTTTGAATGGACAAGAGTGTCCAAATTCGATCGTTAGGCGTTCCCTTCCGCGACCTTGTCGGCAGCAGCCATGACCGTTCGGATCGGCTGAGCATACAGGGCTTCCACGGTGCCGACGAGGTTGCTGATCGGGGCGGCAATCGCTCCGATGACCTGGGCAATGAGGACTTCCTTGGACGGGAGTTCGCTGAGCGCTTCGACTTGCTTGGCGTTGAACGCCTTGCCGAAGTAGCCTCCCTTGATGACGAGTTTCTTACTGCTTTTTGCGAAGTCGACCAGAGCCTTAGCGCAGACGCTTTCGTTCTCCTTGACGAAGGCGATCGCGGTGGTTCCGTTATGGAATTCATCCGCAAAGCTCGCCACATCGTCGCCTGCGGCAATCCGGAAGAGCGTGTTCTTCACGACGTGAATCTCGGCGCCCTTGGCTCGGAGATCCCGTCGAAGCGACTGGATTTCCTTCACCGTGAGACCGCGATAGTCGGTAAAGATAACGCCTGCCGAGTTGGAGTACCACTCGCGCGCCTGGTCGATAATTCGTGCTTTCTCTGCTGTTGGCATCGTGTGCACCTAAGTGGCTCATCTGAAAATCAAGCGGGGCCTCTGCCAACCAAGCAGAGGCCCCGCGAGATCAAACCTGACCCTTGGGCCCGGCGATCAAAATCTCGTTTGTCCTCTCCTCGGCAGGCTGTCCTCCCTTGCGGGACGACGCTTCGGCTTTGCACCTGCTTTCTTCAGAGCGTTTGGAGAGTGTGACACCCGCCGGCCCCGAATTGCAACCCTATGATTCGATGCCGGGTTCTTAACATTCTTAACAGTCGCTTAACGGCCGACTCACAAAATGGAGCAAGGTGGGCGAGCGGTTTCGCCCCAAAGAGAAGACACAACATGAAACCTTGGATCTTGGCTTCGGCCCTTGCCCTTCTCATCAGCGTTGTGGGTTGCAAGCCCTCCACCGACACCGGTACTGGCGGTACGACTCCCGCGCCGAAGGGCGAAGCAAAGTCGGGCGGCGAAGGCGGCATCAAGCCCGGTTCGGTCACCATCGACGGAAGCGGCACCGTTTATCCCATCGCGAGCCTCATGGCCGAAGACTTCGGCGCAGCCAATTCCGACATCACCGTCTCGGTGAACAAGGCGGGTACGGGTAGCGGATTCAAGAAGTTCATCGATGGTTCGATCGACATCGCCACTGCCTCGCGAACGATCGAAGAGAAGGAAGAAGCCGACTGCAAGGCCAAGGGCGTCGAGTTCATTGAAATCCCGATCGCATACGACGGCATCTCGGTTATCGTGAACAAGGACAACGCCTTCGTTGACAAGCTTTCCACCGACGAGCTCAAGAAGCTCTACGGCGAGGATTCCAAGGCCATGACCTGGGCCGACGTCCGCGCGGGTTGGCCGGCCGACAAGTTCAACCTCACCGGTCCGAGCGACAACCACGGCACCTACGAATTCTTCACCGAGAAGGGCCTGGGCAAGAAGAACGCGATCCGAAAGGAATATCAGGCGCAGCAGGAATACAACACGATCATCCAGGCCGTCGAAGGCGACAAGAACGCCATCGGCTACCTTGGCTACAGCTACTACGCCGACAACAAGGACAAGGTCAAGCTCATCCCGATCGACGGCGTCGAGCCCACCCCCGAGACGATCGCGAACGGTTCGTACAAGCCGCTTGGCCGAACGCTCTTCCTCTACGTGAACAAGAAGTTGGCTGACCGACCGGAGATCAAGAAGTTCCTCGAGTACGCGCTCAGCGCCGATGGACTCAAGGCAGTCACCGAACGACAATACGTCCTACTTCCCGAGCGAGCCTATGAGATGATCAAGGCCCGCATCGCCGCTGGAAAGACCGGTTCGATCTTCCGAACCGCCCCCGCCGGAAAGACGACGGTCGACATCCTCGACGCCGCCAAGTAAGCACCGCAGAAGAAGGACTCATGAGCCCCTCGACCTTGGAAAGAACAACGCGTTTTCAATCCAGTTCGAGGGGCTTTTTCTCTCGATCCGGTTGGGAGAAAGCGGTCAAGGCGACGACGATGATCTGCGCGTTCGTCTCCATCGCTACCACCGTCGGCATCCTCGTGGTCCTTCTCAGTCAGAGCCTCCCGTTCTTCCGCGAGGCATCGATGTCCCAGTTCGTGAGCGGGACGGAGTGGAATCCGTCCAAGACGCCCCCCGCAGTTGGCATTTGGCCGCTCCTGCTCGGAACCCTGATGATCACCATCGGGGCCGGACTCATTGCGATCCCGCTCGGACTCCTGAGCGCGATCTACCTCAGCGAATATGCCTCGCCGAAGGTTCGGGGCGTCCTCAAGCCTGCACTTGAGCTCCTCGCGGG
Organism: Armatimonadota bacterium; assembly: GCA_018268355.1. Classification (GTDB taxonomy): domain Bacteria; phylum Armatimonadota; class Fimbriimonadia; order Fimbriimonadales; family Fimbriimonadaceae; genus JAFDWR01. The sequence continues at coordinate 195,050 of JAFDWR010000004.1, forward strand.
AATTCCCACCGTCGTTTATGGCTTCTTTGGGTTCGCCTTCGTTACGCCGCTGCTGAAAAACATCTTTCCGAACATCCAGAACCAGAACGGCCTCGCGGGCGCGATCATCGTCGGCATCATGATTCTGCCGCTCGTGTCGTCGCTCTGCGAAGATGCGATCCGAGCGGTGCCGCGCGCGCTTCGCGAAGGCGCCTATGGCCTCGGTTCGACCAAGTTCGAAGTCACGATGAAGGTCGTGGTTCCGGCCGCGTTCTCCGGCATCATGGCGTCGTTCATCCTTGCCCTCAGCCGCGCGCTTGGCGAGACGATGGCAGTCGCCCTCGCGGCGGGTTCGACCCCCAACTTCACCTTTAACCCGACCCAAAGCATCGAGACGATGACCGCCTACATCGTCCAAACGACGAAGGGCGACAGCGCGGTCGGCGGGTTCAAGTACCACTCGCTCTTCGCGGTCGGCATCACCCTCTTTGCCTTCACGCTCATCATGAACCTCATCGCCCAGCGACTCGTGAAGCGATTCCGGCAGGTGTACGCATGATCGTTGGCTCGAATCCCCAGCTTCGCCGTCGCCGACGGGCGGACAACATCTTCCGCTGGCTCTGCTTCTCGGCTGCCGCCCTCGGTGTGGTCCTCCTCATCACCTTTCTCACCAAGATCTTCGTCGGTGGCCTCTCGCGCGTCGACTGGCACTTCATCACCGGCAAGCTGAGCAACCGCCCGGTCAAGACCGGCCTCTGGGAGGCGATCGTGGGCAGCTTCTACGTGATGATCCTCACCGGCCTGATCGCGGTGCCCATTGGCGTCGGGGCTGCCCTCTATCTCGAGGAGTTCAACCGAAAGCGAAACCGGCTGACCAACTTCATTCAGCTCAATATTTCGAACCTCGCGGGTGTCCCGTCGATCGTGTATGGCCTGCTCGGCCTGACCGTCTTTGTCACCTGGCTGAGCCTGGGCCGAAGCCTCATCGCGGGCGCGCTCACCATGAGCCTGCTCATCCTGCCGATGGTGATCATCGTCACCCAGGAAGCGCTGAAGGCGGTCCCGAAGAGCTATCGCGAAGGTGCGCTCGCCCTCGGTTGCACGCCGTGGCAGGCGATCCGCCGCCAGGTGCTCCCGAACGCCGCACCCGGAATCTGGACCGGCATCATCCTCGCCTTGAGCCGCGCGATCGGCGAAACCGCCCCGCTCATCGTCGTGGGCGCGGTCTCCTACGTCAGCGCGACGCCCAAGTCGCTCGGTGACACCTTCACCGTCTTGCCGATCAAGATCTTCGACTGGTCGGGCGAATCCAAGGCTGACTTCCACGTCGCGGCCGCCGGCGCGATCATCGTTCTCATCCTGACCCTTCTGACCCTCAACTCGGTGGCGATCATTCTCCGAGCACGAGTCGCCAAGCGGCTCCGCTGATCGGTCAAAATCGGGGCATGCGCCCTGAATCGCTCGACTTCTTCCGACTTATTGTCAACACACCTTCGCCCAGCGGCTATGAGGAGCACGCGGCCGAGGTCTATCGAAACTACACGAATACCTGGGCGGACGAGATCAAGACCGACGTCCACGGCAACGTTGCCGCCATCCTCAACCCCCACGCCGAAATGCGAATCATGCTCGCGGGGCACATGGACGAGATCGGCTTCATCGTCCACTACATCGACGACGCGGGCCTGATCTACTTCAGTGGCATCGGCGGCCATGACAGCACGGTCGCGATTGGCCAGCGGGTTTGGATTCATGGTCAAGCTGGCCGGGTCTGCGGCGTGATCGGTCGAAAGGCCATCCACCTCCTTGAAGAAGAGGAGCGCAAGAAGAAGCCTGAGCTGAAGGACATGTGGATCGACATCGGTGCCTCGAACCGCGCCGAAGCGGAGGCGGTCATCGCCCTCGGAGACGTCGTGACCTACCAAGTTGAATTCCAGAACCTTCTCGGCGACCGCGCGACGGCACGCGGCTTTGACAACAAGATGGGCTCGTTCATCGTCGCGGAGACGATTCGACTCCTGAAGGAAGACGGCGGCCTCGACCCGAACGTGGGCGTTTATGCGGTGGCCACGGTACAAGAAGAGATCGGCCTGCGCGGCGCGCGAACGTCGGCCTTCTGGATCGAAGCTCAGTCGGGCCTCGCGGTTGACGTGAACCACGCGATTGACTATCCGTCGGTCAGCAAGACGCGCTACGGCCAGCTCGACCTCGGCAAGGGCCCGAGCGTCATGCGCGGTGCGAACGCCAACCCGATCGTCTTCCAGATGATCCGCGATGCAGCGGCACGGGAGGACATCCCCTATCAGGTCGACGTCGCTCCGGGCGGAACTGGCACCGACGGCAACGCGATGCAGCTCAACCGCGGCGGTATGGCGGTCGGGATCCTCGGTGTGGCGCTGCGCTACATGCACACCCCGTGCGAAGTGCTCTCGCTCACCGACGTCGAGAACTGCGCGCGACTGATGGCGGCCTACTGCCGATCGGTCAAGCCCGACACCGACTTTACCCCGCGCATCACGCGCTAGGCACAGACGGTGAGCATGCGCTGAAGGGCGATCAGCGCGGGTACCCGAACGTGATCGGGAACGAGAACCTGGTTAACGACTTCTCCGTTGACCAGGTTTTCTAATGCCCAAAGCAGGAAGCTCGGGTGGATGCGATACATCGTCGCGCAAGGGCAAATCTGCGGGTCAAGGCAGAAGATCGTCCGGTCGGGCAGCTCCTTCGCCATGCGGTTGACGAGGTTGACCTCGGTGCCGACCGCCCACGCGGAGCCAGGTTCGGACTTGCGCAAGGTGTCAACAATGAATTCGGTTGAACCGTTGAGGTCCGCCGCGCGCACCACGTCCAGCTCGCATTCCGGGTGTACAAGGGCGGTCAGTCCGGGATACTTCGCCCGCGCTTCTTCGATTTGGGCGACGGTGAACCGCTTGTGGACCGAGCAGTGGCCCTTCCAGAGGATGAATTTCGCCCGCTGGATCGACTCGGGCGTATTGCCGCCGAGGGGCTTGAATGGATCCCAGAGGATCATGTCCGCATCGGGGTCATAGCCGAGTCGGACGCCAGTGTTTCGCCCGAGGTGCTGGTCGGGGAAGAAGAGCACCTTCGGCCGCTCGTTGAGGGCCCATTCGACGGCGGTCGGCGCGTTGGTCGAGGTGCAAACGGTGCCGCCATGCTCGCCGACGAACGCCTTGAGGTTGGCCGCCGAATTGATGTAGGTCACCGGCATGACCTGGCCGGGTTGGCCAATTGCTTCTTCAATCTGCTTCCAGGCTCGCTGGACTTGGAAGAGGTTCGCCATGTCCGCCATCGAGCATCCCGCCGCCATGTTGGGGAGGATGACCTTTTGGTTCGCGGGCGTGAGGATGTCGGCACTCTCGGCCATGAAGTGGACGCCGCAAAAAACGATGAACTCGGCGTCGGGCGTCGCGGCGGCATTCTTCGCGAGCTTGTAGCTGTCGCCGCGAAAGTCGGCGTGTTCGATGATCTCGTCGCGCTGGTAGTGGTGACCGAGGATGACCAGTCGGTCGCCTAGCTTGGCCTTCGCCTCCTGGATGCGCTCCCTGGTGGTCGAAGCATCCATCTCGGTGTACTTTTCGGGGAGAGCAACCTGTGCCATTAACTCATTCTACGTTCTGTCGGCGACAAAAAAGCCCTGCCGAACGGGTTCAGCAGGGCCTTGGAGTGAGGATTCGACCCTTACAGCCGGATGCGACTGAGGTCGACCTTGTCGAGCAAGCCTCGGTTCTTGGTGCCGAGCTTGTCGAGCAAGTCGTTGAGGCCCTTCAGGCGACCGTCAAACGTGCTGAGGACGCTGTAGCCCGAGCCGAGGTCGGCGAGCTGCGCGGCAACGTGCTGATAGGTCGATCGGAGTTCCTTTTCGTTGTAGCTCTCAATCGGCACACCGCTGGGGCCGGTCTTTTGGGGCATAACCCACGGCCAAGCTGCGTTGATCGCGGCCGGTCGCTTCGGCGTGTCGTTCAGGTTGATCCCAAGTCGGGAGGCGCGCAGACGAATCTCGCCCATCACCTTGTTGCAAAGGCTGATGCACTTGTTGGTCGTCATCGTGATCGGGACATAGCGTCGTCGCTGATCGGCGGCCTGCTTCACGAGCACGTCTCGGACCGCAAGCTGGCGAAGGATGTCGAGCTGGCTGGCATCGAGGCTCTTCGTCTTCAGTCGGTCGGAAAGGTAGCGGTTGGTGAGCTCGTTCAGATCACCTTCAAAGCCGCGACCATCGAGGAACGAGTGCAGGTCGTTTGAGATCCGGTCGATGACGTTGACGTTGGACTTGCCGAGCTTCGACGAGATGAGATCGGAGTCCTTCACCAGGATGTCGGCGATCGAGAACGAGCGACCTCCGCCCAGATCAAGCTTGAGGTCTGCCGAAGCCGTTGCCGAGAGCACAAGCGGGGCGACGATGATCGATAGGATTGCTTTTGCGTTCATTAACTTCGTTCGACGAATCGGTTGGGATTCGACTCCATGTGATTAGACGAGGATGCTGCCTAAGGGGTTCGGATTTCTAGGCCCAATCGCCGGGCAAGGTCGCTCGTGAAGAGGCCATTCGGATCCAGCCTTGTCTTCGCTTCATGATATCTCGCCAGCGTCGCTTCGCCAAGGTAGCGCTGAACTTCGCTGGGACTTAAGACTGAGTCTTTTGCAAAGTAGAAGCGCCCACCCGCATCGAGGACTCGCTCTGTCATCCGCCGGAGGAGGTCTTTTTGTTGGTCGCCCGAGGCAGGTTGGACCTTGAAGTCAAGGGCAAGCGAGTAGCCGTCGAGGGCATAGCTAAAGAGCCAGTTCAGCTTGTCGGCCCGGTGCCGCTTCATGACGGCAAGGAACGGCTCCATTCGGGCGTCGGCTGCGTCGGCGAGGAGGGCCTGAAAGACCTCTCGCGCGTGGTCCTTGGGCACAAACGGCTGAAACTGAAGCAGTCCGTCCGCGCCATAGGCTCGCTGCCAGTTGGGGACATAGTCAAGCAGGAACTGGAACTCGACGAGGCCCTGGCGATGGACCTTGTTGTCGGCGAACTTGGCCCCGAGGGCCTTTACGCTGTTGAGGCTGCGCATCCCCCCGCGGGTGTTCAGCAACCGCAGGATCGGCCAGACCCAGGCCTTCGGCCAAAGGCCGAGAATCCGCGAAGGAAGGTCTTGTGCTCGGTCTTTTCGACCATCTTCGGCATAGTGGGCGGAGTGGAAGTGCCCACGCCCTTGGCCAAAGGCATCGATCCAGCTCACTCGGTAGTCCGCGCCTTCTTCTTCGGCGAACGCGGCAAACTGGCCAGCCCAATCGGCTGCGTGGAGGGACTTCACGTCAACTTCGCCGCTCGGCACTCGCTTCATGCGCAAGGTGACCTGGGTGATTACGCCAAGCAGCCCCGCCCCCGAGATCACGTTGGCGAAGTCGGGATCGTCCGGCAAAAGGATGTGCGTCCCGCGCGGCGACCAAACGTCGATCCGATCGACCCACTCGCCGAGCGTCCCCGCATCCGCGGCATTCTTGCCATGGATGTTCATCGCGAGCGCTCCCGCGAGGGTCGGCCGCATCGTGCCGCTCACGACGGGTGGCCAGTAGCCATCGGGCAGCGTGAGCCGCCAAATCTGCTCCAGCGTCACCCCTGGCTCAGCGACGAGGACCCCAGTTTCCGGATTCCAGTCGAGAATCTGGTTCCACTGAGAGAGATCGAGCACAAAGGCCTCGGCGGCTTGGGCGGGGTCGCCGTACGACCGGGCCGAACCTCGGAGCGCGATCTTGCGACCGGACTGGAGAGCAAGATCGGCAACCTCATGAAGGTCGGCCGTGCTTGTGGGGTGGAACAAGAACCCGTCGGACCGGCAATTGCCGCCAAAGCCCTGAAGGCTGGCCATGCGATGCCAAGGGAGGGGCGAATTGGTCACAGCTTCAATCGGCGGAAAATCGCTCCCGGAATGAGGCGGATCACCGCAAAAATCAGCCGGTGGGTGATCTTCAGGTAGTGCTCGCCAGGGCGGGTCATCTTGCCGAGGCACTTCTGGGCGGCCTGCTCCACGGGCATCATCTTCGATTGGTCGAGGTGGGCGGTCATCTCGGTGGCGAGCGGTCCGGGCTTGATCGTCACCACGGTGACGCCTTGGCGGTCGAGGCGGTTGCGGAGGGCCTCAAGGTAGGTCGCCAGCGCGGCCTTCGAGGCGTTGTAACCCGGTTGTCCGCGCCGTCCGCGGTCTCCTGCGACGCTTCCGATGCCCACGATGGTGCCCTTACCCACCGACTGAAAACGGGTTGCGGCCAGGTTGCACCAGGCCATCGCTCCCGTCACATTGGTGTCCATCATGAGGGCGTCCTTCGAGGTGTCGAACTCGTCCAACTCGACCTCGGGCATGACTCCCGCCGCATAGATGAGGAGGTCAAGCCCGCCGAGGGCTTGGGTTGCTTGGGCGAAGAGGTCGGGCACCGATTCCAGGTCGGTGACGTCGTGCCAGAACGGGAGAATGTTGTCCGGCGAGGTGGCGGCGAGCTCGTTCAGCTTGTCCTCACGGCGGCCCATGACTGCGACCCGCGCACCCTCGGCGGCGAGCAGCTTGGCCAATTCAGCCCCGAGCCCGCTCGTTGCGCCAATGATGATCACGTGACGCCAAACGTTCACTTCAGCACCCCCGAGTACTGCGGTGAGAGCACGGCGATGGCGGCGGTGAGCATGAACAAAACGACGGAGAGAAGCAGGCGACGGTCGCTGAACAGCAGCGTTTCCGGCTCTTCACCCTCCTTGGAGCCGAACACGATCAGCAGGTAGCGACAGACGCCATAGGCGACGAAGATCGCGGTCGCGGCGAGGCCGGGATGCTGCTTGGCGGTCGTGCTTTCGATGCAATACAGGCCGTAGCAGAGCAGCGACGAGGTCGCAAAGACGACGACAAAGCGGTCGAGGGCATCCTTGGTGTAGGAGGCAAGGCTCGGGCGGGTCTTCGCATCTGGCCCCTCGTTCAAGAACTCCTGACGCCGCTTCGCAAAGCCCAACATGAGCGCGAGCGACCCCGTACAGAAAAGCAGCCACGGCGAGATCGTCACCGAGATCACCACCGCACCGAGAACCGCGCGGAGGACAAACCCGACCGAGATGCAAAAGATGTCGGCGACGGGCTCATGCTTCAGCCACAGGTTGTAAAGAACCTGAAGCGCGAGATAGGTGACGCCGACGATCAGGCTCCAGCGGTTCAGCCAAAACGCGAGACCGAGACCACCGACGACGAGCAACACAGCCAGGATCCCCGCGTGGAGGGGCTTGATCGCGCCACTCGCGAGAGGGCGATGACGCTTGCGAGCGTGACTTCGGTCGAGCTCGATGTCGCGAAGGTCGTTGAAGATGTAAACCGCGCTGCTGATGAAGCACATCGCGGCGAACCCGAGAAGCACGCGCAGAGCAATTCCACCCTGGGTGATTTGACCCGTAAAGAGGGCGGCGGCAAAAACGAGGAGGTTCTTGGTCCACTGCCGAACGCGCAGGAGCCGGACCCACGCACTGATCCCCTTTGCCGGGGCAACGGTGAGGCCTTCAGTCTTTGGCGTCGGAGTGGTCATGAGATCGGGATCGCGTCGGCTTTGGGACGAGCATAGCGCAACGTCCCAATCAGCAACGCGATATCTGTCGGTCGAATTCCCGGAATGCGCGAAGCCTGGCCAATCGTCGAGGGTCGAATGCGCCCCAACTTGTCCTTCGCCTCGTGGCTGAGCGAGTTCACGGACTCAAAGTCGAACCAGCCCGGGATCTTGAGGTCATCCAGCCGCTTGGCTTGCTCGATCGTCCGCGCCTGCTTCTCCAGGAAGCCGTCGTACATGCCCTGAAGCTCAATCGCCGCGCGAACCACGCCTTGCTCGGGGAGCCTGAGGTCAATCCCCAGCCCAGCGGCGACTTCTTCGACCTGGTCGAGGTTCATCGTTGGCCGCTTCATGAGGTCAAAAAGGCTCGTCCGGTCGCGCACCGGTGCCTCCCCGAGCGATTCAAGGACGTCCGACTGGTTCGGTGCAATCGTGTGTGTACGGAGCGATGAGATCCCCGCCTCAATCGCCTCGCGCTTGGCCTCGAAGGTGCGCCAGTCGTCGTCGCCGATGAGGCCAATCTCTCGACCGATGGGGCTGAGCCGCTGGTCGGCATTGTCGTGGCGAAGCAGCAGCCGGTGCTCAGCGCGCGCGGTGAGCATCCGGTAGGGATCTTCCACTCCCTTGGTCACGAGGTCATCGATCATCACGCCGAGGAAGGAATCGCGACGCGTGAACTCAACCGGCGGCTCTTCCTTCGCCCGGCGGGCGGCGTTGATCCCCGCGACGATGCCCTGACCGGCAGCTTCTTCATAACCGCTGGTGCCGTTGATCTGACCGGCGAGGTAGAGGCCGTCGAGGAGCTTCGACTCCAACGTGGGCCGAAGCTGAAGCGGGTCCGCCATGTCGTATTCCACCGCGTAGCCGGGGCGGATCATCTCGACGTTCTCGAGTCCGGGAACCGTGCGCAAAAGCGCCTCTTGGACGTCGGCGGGGAGGCTGGTGGAGACGCCTTGAACATATACCGACTCGGTGTGCCACTCCTCTTTTTCCAGGAAGATCGGATGCGACGTTTTGTCGGCAAAGCGGACGATCTTGTCCTCGATGCTTGGACAGTAGCGCGGGCCGACGCCTTCGATTTCGCCGGAGTACATCGCGCTCTCCGTGATTCGCTCGCGGATGACGTCGTGGGTGAAGGCGTTGGTGTGGGTTTGCCAGCAGGGCAGAAGCTCGCGGTCAGTCTGTAGCCGATGGTTCCAGAAGCTCACCGGACCTGCGTCGGGTTCGCTCTCCATCGCGAGGGTCTTGCTAAAGTCGATGCTCGAGAACTTCACGCGGGGCGTCGTTCCCGTCTTGAACCGGCGCAGGTGGACGCCGATGTCAAAGAGGAATGTGGCGAGGTCAATCGCGGCTTGGTCGCCGTGCCGGGCGGCAACCGTCTTCTTTCGACCTTCATGGCAGAGGCCGTTCAAAAAGGTGCCCGTGGTGAGGATGACGGCAGCGCAATCCACCCGCTGGGGGGCGGACTCGCCGCTGGCCACGAACTCGGCACCTGCGATCTTGCCGCCTTGCTCGGTCAGCCGGGTGACAGTCCCTTCGATCACGGTGAGATTGGGCTCGCTCAGCAGGACGCCCTGCATGATCTCGGGATAGAGGGTTTTGCAGACGTGGGCGCGGAAGGTCTGGACCGCGGGCCCTTTGCCGGTGCCGACCCGGCGGATATGGGTCATCGCGAGGTCGGTGGTTCGGCCCATTTGGCCACCGAGGGCGTCGACTTCGCGCGCGATGTGGCCTTTGGCGGGTCCGCCAACACTGCAGTTGCAAGGAAGGTGACCGATCCGGTCCTTCCGCATCGTGATGCAGAGCGTCTTGACGCCCAGGCGTGCCGAGGCTAGCGCGGCCTCAATGCCCGCGTGACCCGCTCCGACGACGACGACCTCGAACCTCAATCAGCCCACCTTTCGGCGATGAGCCGGGCGAGGTCCTCAAGCATCGCTTCGTCGCTCGCGTCAAACCCACCGACCTCATGGCCGTCGATGTCGATCTGGCCGAGGATGGTTTCGCCTTCGCGAATCAGGACGACAATCTCCGAGCGCGTTTGCAGGGAGCAGGCGAGGTAGTTGTCAAGTTCACGAACGTCGGCGATAACCTGGTTGGCGTTCTCGGCCACCGCCGTGCCGCAAACGCCGACCCCGACCTTGATGTGGGTGTGGTCGGTCGCCGCGCCGACGTAGGCATCAAGCACCAGGGTGTCGCCCTCGAGTCGGTAAATGCCCGACCAATGGTAGTCGCTGAGCTGGTTGAGGGCCTCCATCGCGGCCTGCCGAAAAGCCATTCCACGGAAGCCAGTGCCGCGGAGCGAGGACAGGATTTGTTCGTGTTGGAGCGAGGAAACCACGGCCTATTGTGACAGACGGGGCCTACTGCCGGTCAAATCCTACTGAACCTTATGAAATCTTGCTCGTTAACGCCTGGCAGTCCTTTGATTGCGGTGTTAATGATGAGCGTTCCTCTTGCCAAGTCCCCGGAAAGAATCCAAGTCGCCGACCGGACCATTGAGTGGGTCTCGGCCCATTCGGTCACCCTTCTGCGAATTTCGATGGGGATTATCTTCTTCTGGTTTGGCGTCCTGAAGTTCTTTCCAGGTACAAGTCCGGCCGAGATTCTTGCCGGGAAGACCATCCAACAGCTTTCACTCGGAACTCTCAAACCAGCGGTCAGTTTGCCGCTCATAGCAGCACTAGAATGTGGTCTAGGTCTCGCCTTTCTTACGGGTTATCGACTGAAGTCAGCAACCCTTGTCCTCTTGTTTCACATGGCGGGTACGTTCACGCCGATGCTGCTATTCCCAAGTGAAACGTTCAAGGTTTTCCCGATCGTCCCCACGCTGGAAGGCCAGTACATTCTGAAGAATCTTGTCCTTCTCAGCGCGGGGCTGGTGATCGGGGCGAAGGCTATCGCATCAGGATCGCGTTGAGGATCATCCGGTAGGTTCCCGGCCACATGACGCGGTCCGTCGGGTCATAAAGGAACCCAACCACCCGGCCTGCGCCGAGCCGCGTCTCCTGGAGCCATGCCGTCCCCGCAAGTGCCTTCTCGGTTTCATCGGGCCATGCCCAGCCCGAGAGCAGTTTCGTCTCCGACCCCTCGGCGAACTTCACCACTGAGTTGCTGTTCGAACCGAAGAACTGGAAGCCACCGACCGGCACCGAGATGGGAATCGTGCCCTTGCCGTCCCACGCATAGCCATAGCTCAGGCTCGTGCTTGGATTCAGCTGCGCTCGGAAGATTCCGCCCGGGATGCCGTCGCCGGTTCCGCTGCCCGCACCGGCGTTGAACGCCGAGAGCGTGCCGCCATCGCCCAGCGAGATGATCGTTCCACCCTCGCGCACCCACGTCTTCACGGCATCACTCGAAAGGGTGACGTCGGACGGGACGAGGATCGCGGTGAGCTTGCTCAGGGTCGACTGGCGGATGTTGTCGGCGCGCAACGGCGTGTAGGGCAGCTTCCAAACGCGGTCCATGAGGTACCAAATCGCGCCCACGTCGGCGAGTCGCTCGCCGGTGCCAAAGACGACGCCGATCTTCGGCGCGGTGAGCGCGCTCACGGACTCAGAACCCGGGCCCTGACGGCCCGAATCCGGATAGCTCGTGTCGAGGATCTCGACCTTGCCGCCGTAGCGCTTGGCGGTTTCCCGAACCTTGTCGACGTAGCTCGCGTCGTTGCGCGCGCGGAGGAAGACGAACGTTCCGCGCGGGTAGTCCTTGCCGCCGATCTTCATCATGCGGTTGGTGACCATGCCCTTTACGCCTTGGCTCAAGAGGTCCATCACGCCGAGGATGTCGTCGTCATCCTGATAAATCCAGGCATAGCCGGCAGTGCCGCGGCCTACATCGAACTTGAACTCCGGATCGGCGTAAGGGCGCGTCGAAGAAGGAAGGCTCATCAGCTCGTAAGCCTCAAGGTTGTGGGCGTACGGAATCGACCACCCGGCGAGATCATAGAAGCTGTCCTCGTCGTTCTCCTCGAAGTCGCCGGCAGGGCGTGGCTTGTGGGCCTTGAGGACGCTCGCGACGAACTCCGGCTCGAACTGCGGCTGGGGCTCAAGGACCGACTTCGCGAGACGTCCCTGGCTCTGGAGCAGGGAAACCATCAGCGTCGCACCCTTCAGCGTGACCGCTTTCGCATCCTTGGAACCAAAGGCGCGGGCCTTGGTCGAGGTCAGACCTTCGACCAGGCTGGACTCAATCCCGGCATAGCCGAGCTGCGCCTTCACTCGTCGCAGGGCTCGGAGGTCGCCGGTCATCGCATAACCCTTCACCTCGGGCGAGAACTTGCCGGTGACGGTGTCGCTTTGGAACTTCGCGAAGCTCGCACGGAGGGCTTGTCGGTGGGTGGCGGCGGCCTTGATGACGCTGATTGCGCTCGCAAAGTGCCGACTCGCGCCGTCGCGGAGGGTGAGGATGGTCCCGTCGTCGCGGGTCGTCTTGACAAGTCGACCGCCGTCGGTCTCGTGGGTCATTCCGATCGCGCCCGAAAGCGTGGTGAACGAGTCGAGGTAGCCGGAGTAGAAGAGGTCGAAGGTGTCGCGGATGAAGTAGGTCCATCCTGCGGCATCAAACGTCGCCGCGCAGGCGCGGCCGAACACCTGGGTCCATTGCTCCACGCGGTCGCGGTCGGTGTTGTCGTTCACCGCGCGCTGGTTGGGCGGGAAGAAGTAGTTCTCCACCTGGCCGTGCTGATCAATATAGACCTGCGGTCGCCACTTCAGGAACTCGGCAACTTCGGCGCGGCTTTCGTCTTGCGACATCGCGACGCGGTCGCGATTCATGTCGAACCGGTAGTGATTGGTGCGGCCGTGGATCGTTCGCGGTTCGATTGCCTCAAAGGCATCGCGGTTGGCCCCGCCGACCGAAATCGAGTTGTAGTAAACGACGTAGCGCTCGTGACCATCCGGGTTGTAGGTGGGGTTCAGGAGCACGACGACATTCGCGAGGTCCTTCTCGATCTTCGAGCTCGCGGCGAGGTTATAGAGGAGCGGCATCGCCGACTCAAAGCTCGCGGTTTCGTTGCCGTGGATGCCTTCGTTGACCCAGACGAGAGCGGGGAGGTCGGCAGAAACCGGTTGACCATTTGCCGCTTGAAGATTGGCAAGGCGGATCTGCTCAAGCCGCTTGATGTTCTCCGCAGTCGAGACCGCGTAAAGCCGGAGCGGGCGCCCTTCGACCGAACGGCCGAACTCGATGACCTTCACCTTGGCCTTCGCCTTCTCCGCAATCGCAAAGAGGGCTTTCTCTTGCTCGCGGAACGTCGTGTGTCGGTCGCCTGGGCCATAGCCAAGGGTCACATCGGGACGGGGGACACCGGAAGCATACGGGCCGAACTTGTACCAGTCATAGCTGCTCTGCTTCAAGAGGACGAAGGCAGAAAGGGATGCGAGCATGGACGTCAGTCTAGCGTATCCTTTAGGCCATGGTTGGGGTCGTGATGGGCAGCAAGACGGATTGGGAAACGATGGGCGCGGCGGTGGACGTGCTGAAGGAATTCGGCATCCTTCACGAGGTGAAGGTCGTCTCCGCTCATCGCACGCCGGTTGGGATGGTCGACTATGCGCAGTCCGCCCGATCGCGCGGGATCCAGGTGATCATCGCTGGCGCAGGCGGGGCCGCCCACTTGCCGGGAATGATCGCGAGCCTTACGACGTTGCCCGTGATCGGTGTGCCGGTCGAATCGAAGGCACTCAAGGGAATGGATTCGCTGCTCAGCATCGTTCAAATGCCGAAGGGGATCCCCGTGGCGACGGTCGCGATCGGCGGGGCGGCCAACGCAGGCATTCTCGCCGCGCGGATCTTGGGCCTCAACGACCCGTCCCTTGCCCAAAAGCTCGACGACTTCGCCAAGTCGCAGGTGAACGCGGTCGCGCAAATGAATGCCGAACTGGGCTTTCAGCCCTAAATCCGTGAACGGAAGGCCATCCGAATCTCGTTAGAGGATTGAATCATGAAAAAAGCGCTGATTGGAATCGTCGTTCTCCTCGCCATCGTTTTGGGGGTCAAGGGCGTGATGACGCTGCGGGGTCCGTCTGATCAGCAGCTGATCAAAGAAGCGCTCCAAGAGGCGATTAAGGCGAGCCGCGAGGGCCGCGCGGGCAGCGTGATGGACTTCATCAGCCAGAAGCTGAAGGTCAACGAGATCAAGATCATGGGCCGCGATGCCGCGGACTTCATTCGCCAGGCCAAGCCGGAGATCGTGGTGAAGTCGATCAACCCCGTCGTGAACGACGCAGAAGGGACCGCGATTGTGCAGTCCACCGTCAACCTGAAGGTGAGCTACCTTGGTTTCAACATCGACCGCGACGTCGAGGGCGTCACGCTCAAGTTCGCCCGCGAATCGGCGCGAGAATGGCTCATCTTCCCCGTGAAGCAGTGGCGACTCACCGACGTTTCGTTGCCGCCCGACGCGATCCCTGCCAACTTGGGCTTTGGGATGGGGTCCAATTAAGGGCGCATGAAGAATTTCCTCATCCTCGCTGCCGTTGCCGCTGCCTTGATCGGTTGTGGCCAAGCCGGCGACACCGGCACGGGCTCGACCGGAGAAGCCGCTCCCACCGCCAAGCCGTCGCCGACCGCATCGGCAACCCCGGGTGCGACGACCAGCCCGGCGCCGACCACGCCGTCGCCCTCCGCGCCCGCGCCTTCAGCTTCGCCGAGCGGAACCCCCGCACCTGCACCGGGAACCGCCGCGCCGAAGGACATCGACGGAAAATAAACCCGTAGCCGCCCCCGCCATCCAAGGACTCGGATAAGACATACTTTGGGCGATGAGCACGATCCTGCTCGACGCGGGAGACGTCAAGCGTACGCTCGGACGACTCGCCCACGAAATTCTCGAAGCCAATGGCGGGGCGGATCAGCTTGTCGTCGTTGGCGTGCTGCGTAAGGGCTGGCCGGTCGCCAAGCGACTCGCCTTCCTGATGACCCAGATTGAGGGACAGACCGTCCCTTGCGGCAAGCTCGACGTGAGCGGCAGCCGCGACGACCGACCGCGTGGCGTGGACGAAGGAAGCGAAATCCCCTTCCAGGTCAACGGTCAAACCGTCGTCCTCGTGGACGAGGTCATCTTCACCGGACGCACGATCCGGGCCGCCCTCGACGCGCTTTTGACCCACGGTAGACCCGCTCGGGTCCAGCTTGCCGTCCTGGTTGATCGCGGCCACCACGAACTCCCGATAGCGCCCGACTTCTGTGGCCGAAAGGTCGACACGCTCCGCTCGGACCGCGTGGAAGTTCGACTCCACGAAATTGATGGCGAGGACGCCGTTCTGCTTCACTCCACCGAGGAAACATCATGACCCGTAACCTTCTTGGCATTCGACACCTTGATGTCGAAACGATCCAGAACCTCATCTCCCTCGGGCGAACCTTCAAGGCGAAGGTGACCTCGGGCGAGAAGATCGAGCCGATGTCCGACCAGGTTGTCGGACTCTTGTTCTTCGAGAATTCGACCCGGACCCGAGTCAGCTTTGAGCAAGCAGCGTTCTATCTCGGGCTGAAATGCTCGAACTTCGCGGCGGCGGGAAGCAGCATCAGCAAGGGCGAAACCCTACGCGATACGATCCTCACGCTGCGCCACGAGCGATTGAACGGCCTCGTCATGCGGCACCGATCGAGCGGTTCGGCCCAACTTGCGGCGGGCTACTTCGGTGGACCCGTGATCAACGCAGGCGACGGAAGCCACGAGCACCCGACCCAGGCCCTTGGCGATGCCCTCACGATCGTCGAGCGAAAAGGCACCCTCGACGGCCTCGTCGTTGCGATTGTCGGCGACGTGGAGCACTCGCGCGTGGCGCGCTCCAACGCTTGGCTCCTCTCGAAGATGGGAGCCGAGGTTCGCTTCGTCGGTCCGCGAACGATGCTCCCCAGCCACGTCTCGATGCTCCCCGGCACGCTCTATCACGAGATGCCCGCCGGACTTGAAGGCGCGGACGTCGTCATGGCCCTCCGGCTCCAGCGCGAGCGGATGGGCGAAGGGATGGTCAGCTCGATCGACGAGTTCACCCGCAACTACCAAGTGAACCGCGAGAAGCTCCGCTTTGCCAAGCCCGACTGCCTCGTCATGCACCCGGGACCGATCAACCGCGGCATCGAACTCGACGACATTTCGGCGGACGGTGATCATTCGGTGATCCATCAACAGATCGAAAACGGCATCTTTGTCCGTATGGCCGCTCTTCATTGGGCCTTCGGCGGCGGAGCCATCAAGCAGGCCGAGACGAAGAAGTCTGGCAAGAAGGTGAAGGCATGAGAACTCTCCTGAAGAACGGTCGCATCCTCGACCCCTCGCAAGAACTCGACATGATCGGCAACGTCCTGATCGAGGGCGACCAGGTCATCGAGGTCGGCGACACGAGCACGGACGACATCGACGAGACTTACGACTGTACGGGCTTTTGGATCACCCCGGGCCTTGTCGACCTGCACACCCACCTGCGCGAGCCGGGCGACACCCATAAGGAAACGATCATCACCGGCACCCAGGCGGCAGCGGCGGGCGGCTACACCACGATCTGCACGATGCCCAACACGAACCCGGTGTTGGACAACCCCGCCCTCATCGACTTCATCCTCGACCGCGCGGCCTCGCCCGAAGCGGGCGGCATCTTTGTCGCTCCGGTGGGCGCGCTCACGGTCGGAATGGAAGGGAAGCACCTCGCCGACCTCGCCGCGATGAAGGAAGCGGGCATCGTCGCCGCGAGTGACGAACAGTTCCCGATCCAAGACTCGCTGGTCATGACCAAGGCAATGCAAACCTGCCTCCAGCTCGACCTGCCGATCATGGCCCACTGTGAGGACACCAGCCTCACCCGGGGTGGGGCGATGAACGAGGGTGCGGTGAGCGCGATGCTCGGCCTCAAGGGCATCCCGCGCGCAGCAGAAGAGATCGCGGTGATGCGCAACTGCATCCTCTCTCTCAACACCGACTGCCGACTCCACGTCATGCGCGTCAGCACCTGGGGTGCGGTGGCGATGATCCGCCAGGCGAAGTACCTCGGTGCGCCGGTGACCTGCGAAGTCAATCCGATGCACTTCACCTTCACCGACGAGGCGATTGGCGAGTTCCAGACCCAGTTCAAGACCCTGCCGCCGCTCCGAACGCGCATCGACATGGACTCGCTGTATGAGGCGCTCCAAGATGGCACCATCGACGTCATTGCAAGCGACCACTCGCCGCATGCCGCGCACGAGACCGCGGTCCCCTTCGACGAGGCACCCTTCGGCGCGACCGGCCTCGAATCGGCGGTCGGCGTGACTCTGACCATGCTCACCCATCGCGGCATCCTGAGCCCGCTGGAGACGATTCGCAAGATGAGCACCAAGCCGGCGGAGATCCTCGGCATGGACGCAGGCACGTTGGAACCGGGCGGAACGCCGGTGGCCGCAGTGACCGTCATCGACCCCAATTGCGAATGGGTTTACGACCGAAAGAAGACCTTTAGCAAGTCGAAGAACTCGCCTTTCCACGGCATGACGCTGCGCGGAAAGACGATGCTGACCTTCTGTGGCGGCGAAATCTATCGCGATGCCCGGTTTGAGGAGCGACGCTATACGATCTCGGAATAGGTTCGTCACGTTGGCCGTGCTTGGCCTTGCGCTGTTCGGGTGCAAGACCGGCGTCGCGCCCGATCCGAACGATCCCGCTGAGGCGGGCGTGATGGGTCCCGACGTGTTGCAACAGAACCTAAAGGGTGCCAACGAGGCGCTTTATCAGCGGTTGCTCGCCGGTGAGATTGACGAGCAGACGTACAAGAAGTACATCGAACAGGCGGCGGAAGACATCCTCGAGAAGTCGCCGATTGATCGGCTCAGCCCCACCGAGGCTTGGAAGTACGTTGAGGTCTTGCGGACTGCGGGCCGATGGCGCGATACCGCCCAGCTTGCTCGCGTGGCGGTCGATTTTGCCAAGAAGAGCAAGAACACCGACCGCTGGGTGAACGACTCGCTTCGACTTGCCCAAGCTGAGGCGATGCTCGGCAATGTGGACACCGCGATTAAGGACGTCGAGGCGATTTTAGGGGTTGGGGATACCGATGCGGCTCCCATTCTGCTCGGGGTTTACCTTGAGGTGGTCCCCGCCGCGCGCGGCAAGGGTCGCGACGCCGAACTCGCCGCCCTGACCGAAAAGGCGATTGCCTGCCAGATGCGCACGAAGGTCAACGAGAACAGCGAGGCAGGCGCGAACTTCATCAAGGCGCGCCCGACCCACGTGAGCCGGGCTTGGGGCCTGGTGGTCGACCTGCTGAATTCGGCGGGCCGCCGGCAGGAGGCGCTCGCCGCCGCCGAGCGTGGACGGCAGATGATGCGGAGTCTGTGAGGCTTCTCGGGGACGATTCTTTACGAAACGATTGGTCCCGCAACACGTTCTTTGATAAGATAGATTTGGACGTGATTTATGGTCTCGGCGCTTCTCCTTTCGCTCTACATCCGACCCACGGGCCTCGCCCTCCCGGCTTCGACACGCGTCGTTAGCGGCGATGAGAGATATGCCCTGATCGTCGGGAAGGACTCGAAGATCACCGATGAGGAAGCGCAGATGATCCTGCGGTCGCAGGCCGCGCCTGACTCAAAGCAGTTCGCCGTCCTCAAGTACAAGCAGTTCTCCTTCTTGGTCGAGCCTTCCCTCGTCAGCTTCGCCGACGAGCGGCGACAACTGGAGTCCGCCATTTACTTGATCAAGAACGCCACGAAGGAGCTCGTCGAGTTTGGACGCCTCCCGCTTGAGGTCCAAGGGAGCCTGGCGATCATTGGCGGGCAGATCGCGAGAAAGCTTGATTTGAAACGAACCCAAGTGTTCTTGGGGTGCGGCGTCAGCCTTCACTTAAAGCGGGGGAAGCCCGGCGATGCGCTGATCTTCATGGACGCTGCGAAGAAGCCGAATTGGCCAAAGTGGAGGGCTCCCGCAAGCACCGGGGCCGAGGAACTCAAGTTCATTTCGATGTCCGACCAGCGGCCACCCAACTATTGGCCCAGCCAAGGACCGTTGACCATTCACACCCTGGACGGCATCACGCCGGACTATCGGAACACCGTCATCAAAGAGGCACTCGACGCGATCACCGAGTCGAGGAAGCGAGTGTGTCTGGAAATCAGGACCGAGATGGAGCGGCTGGGGCGCGAGCTCGCAGCAACGCTACCGGACCGGACAGAGTGGAGCAAGCAGGAGTCAAAGCTGTTCGGTCAACTTCCCGAGAGTCTCCAACGCGAGTTCTTTCGGACGTCGGGGCACCTACCCGGATACGGCCCGGGCACGGACCTGACCAACGAGTGGATTGAGATTCAGGTCTATCCAGAAGTGTTGTTTGATGATGGAATGACTCGGTTTACTGCCGGTTTCACGGGATTCCTTAAGTAAGCCGCGAGGCCCGCTCGCGGGGTAACGTCCTCGTACCCGACATGAGCACCCAGACCGGACTCGACCTCTGCCTCCAGAACGGCTTTTCCACCCTGCAAAACGACGCCCTCGGCTGGGTGTGCAACCAGGCCTCGATCTCGCGCCGCTATCGCCACGGCATCGACGAGCTCAAGGACGCGGAGAAGAAGGGTCAGGTCAAGGTCGCGGCGGTCTTTGGCCCCGAACACGGACTCTTCGGCCACACCCAAGACAACATGATCGAATGGGAGGGGGCGGTTGACCCGCGCTACGGCTGGCCGATCCACTCGCTCTACGGAACCCACCGCGAACCCCAAGACTTCATGATGCGGGGCGTCGAGCGGATGGTGATCGACCTCCCCGACGTCGGATCACGCTACTACACGTTCATCTGGACGATGGCGCTTTGCATGAAGGCCTGCGTGCGGCTTGGCGTGCCGATGACGGTGCTCGACCGGCCGAACCCGATCAATGGAATCACCGTCGAGGGCAACCTCTTGCGCCAGGAGTTCGACTCGTTTGTCGGTCTCTATCCGCTGCCCACGCGCCATGGCCTCACGATTGGCGAGGTGGCGACCTACCTGCACCAAACCCAATTCCCCGGCCTCGACCTCACGGTGGTGAAGATGATGGGCTGGGACCGGTCGATGTACTTCGAGGAGACGGGTCTGCCTTGGGCGGTGCCTTCGCCCAACATGCCGACCGTCGATTGCGCGGTGGTCTATCCCGGCGGCTGCATCCTTGAGGCGACCAACGTAAGCGAGGGTCGCGGGACAACGCGTCCGTTCGAGATCATGGGCGCGCCGTGGATCGATGGCTGGGAGCTTGCCGACGCGCTGAACGGCCTTGGGCTTCCGGGTTGCGTGTTCCGGCCCCTTCCGTTCGAGCCGACCTTTAACAAATTCGCCCGCGAGCTTTGTGGCGGCGTGTTCCTCCACGTCACCGACCGCTCGACCTACGAATCGACCCTCACGATGGTCGCCATTCTCCAGCAGATCCGGCGACTTTATGGCGACAAGCTGGTCTGGCGCGACGGGCCTTACGAGTACGAGTACCAGAAGCGTCCGATCGACATCCTCGCGGGCGATACCTGGTTTACCGAGGCGGTCGACAACCTGTGGCCGCTGGCCCAGGTGAAGGAGCGATTCCTCGCCGAGTGTGCCGAGTTCGAACCCACCCGGCAAGCCTGCCTGCTCTACTGATTTTTCCGCAATTTCTTGAGAATCTTTGCAATGTCAAGGGTTGGTGAGCATGTAGAATCCTTAACGGAAATTTAAAGAACGGATTCCACAATGCATAGGTCCAAGGATGGTAGTCGTCTCGCCGGCCTTCGAGCTGTCGGGACGAGGAGTCGCCCTTATATGAAGAAAGCCTTTACGCTCATCGAACTTCTCGTCGTGATCGCGATTATCGCGATTCTCGCTGCGATTCTTTTCCCGGTCTTCGCCCAAGCCAAGGCTGCTGCGAAGAAGACGGCTGCTCTGTCCAACCAGAAGCAAATCGGTACGTCGATCCAGATCTACATGGCCGACTACGATGACATGTTCCCGCGAAACGACGGTTGCCAGCAGTTCAGCTCGCTGAACGCTGCTCTCAACGTCACCGGCGCTGTTGCTGGCGACGGTTGTTCGGGCGCAGGTCCTTTCCCCTACCGACTCAACCACTACGCCTGGCAGAAGTGGGTCCTTCCTTACACGAAGAACCTCCAGCTGTTCGAGCACCCGGGTCGACAGCGACTTGACGTTGGCACCCCGCGACAGTGGTCGCAGAACGGCCAGATCATGGGCGGCATGGCGCTGAACCTCGCTCTCACCGGCGCGCTCAACACCTTCCCGAACCCCAACGCGATCCGAGCGTTCCGCAACTCGTGGCGCGGCGGCAACCAGAACAGCCTTCCGGATGTTTCGCGAGCCATGCTCCTGTTCGAGTTCAGCAACCCGACGATCAACTTCGCTCCGGTTGTCACCACCACCGTCGACGATACGCAGAACGTGCAGATCGTCTACCCGATGGCTGTTCGCGAGTTCTGGGCTTCGAACTTCCGAAAGACCGATGCTAGCTGTAACGACCTCGGCGTGAACGATGACGCTCGAGTGTTTGCTGGCGTGATCGTGGTTGGCTTCGCCGACGGTTCGGCCAAGTCGATCCCGGTTGGCCGATGGCTCAGCGAAACCCCGACCGCAGCTCAGTACGGACTGACCCTTCCGTCGTCCATCCGATGCGGCGTGTCGAGCGGTACGTTCTTCGGCAACCCGATCCCCAACCTCAACATCAACTTCCCGTTCTGGGGTCTTAGCAACTAATGTTGAAGAGACTGCTGATCGGAGCGGTGGTGATCGGCGCCATGATTGGTTGCAGCAGCCCTGCAAGCGACGTGGGTGCTGACAGCGCGACCAAGGCTTATCAGTCGCAAGACGAAAAGGCCAAGGCGCTTGAAAAGCAGAACGGCGAAGTTCGCCGCGACCGCGGAGGCTAGTCCTCTCGGTTGAACGACGGGGCCTCGATTCGAATCTCGGATCGAGGCCCTCTTCGTTTATAATGTCCGGGTTGAAGCTCGTTGTCTGCATCGTCCACAACCGCGACAAAGCTCGGATGACCGATGAGCTTGTCCGTGCCGGGTTCAAGTTCACCCTTGTCGGGTCGACGGGTGGCTTCCTGCGTGAGGGCAACACGACGCTTCTCATCGGGAGTGAGGACGATGACGTCCCGTCACTCCTGAAGGTCATCGAGTCGAACTCGCAGACCCGCGAGCAGATCGTCGGAAGTCCGCCCGTCGAGACCGCTCCCGCCGGAGTTTTTGTCGGCCAACCGATCAAGGCGCAAGTCGGCGGCGCAGTGGTCTTTGTGATGAACGTTGATGAATTCCACCGCTTCTAGGCCGCACCAAGAGCTGATTTCCAAACTCGCCGAGGGCACCAATGGCGTCCACGCGGTGATGTTTTATGGCCTCGAAGGGGTAGGCAAGCGCGACCTCGCTCGTCAGCTCGCCAAGGTGTGGTGCTGTCTTGATCCCACCGATGCCGCCGAGTGCAGGGCGTGTGGGGCGTTCGAGCGAGGCACGATTCCCGACCTGCTCACCGTTCGCCCGGTCGGCGCGAGCCGCATTATTCGTCTTGGGCTGATCGTGCCGACGAAGGCGGACGAGGAATCCGTTCCCATTTCCGACTTCCTTCGCACCGGGCCGCTCATGGCGCGCCACAAGGTCGTGGTGATCGAGGATGCCGACCGCATGAACGGCGACGCCGCAAACGCCCTCCTGAAGATGATCGAGGAACCTCCCGCGAAGGTCAAGTTCGTGCTCACCACCGCCTCGATCTCACGCATTCTGCCCACCATCCGCTCGCGATGCCTTTGCGTCGCGGTCGAAGCAAGCGAGGAGATGACCGCCACCGTCCAGGGCATCCCCGAAGAGGCCTGGAACCGGATCGATCACCTCGCGCGCGACCTGAAGTCGATGCATCCGAGCCATGCGCTCGTTGCCGCCCATCGACTGCGCGAAGCCGCCGAACTGGTCGAATCGGAAGACGGAGCGCGGACCCAGAACGCGATGGCGGTGAGCTTGCTCGCCGAAAGGCTGTGCGTCCACCTTACGTCGTACCCGGAGGCCGCCATCCGAGCGGTCGAAGCTCATCGCAGGATCGTCGGCAATGGTAGTCCCATTTACCAGTTCGACGCCTTGATCGCCGACATTCTCTGCCGACGTGCCGATCCTTCGGGGCACAGAAGGTAAAAACACGCCATGGGAACTCGTCGAAGGTTTGGGTTCGTATCCTTTGAACGCTCAAAGGAAAACGCAATGCACGTTGCATTAACGCAAACCCGAATCGAGATGGGAAAGGACAGTCGCGAGCAGTTCGAATCGCTTGCGAGACAGACGCACCAACAGGCGTTTGGTTTCGCCTTTCGGCTGACGGGAAATGCTGCCGAGGCAGAAGACCTGTTGCAGGAGTCCTTCCTGCGCGCTTTCCGATTTTTCGCCCGATACGACCACTCGATGCCGTTCACGAGTTGGCTCTATCGGATCATGAGCAACACCCACATCGACCTGCTCCGCCGAAAGGGTCGACTGCAAACCCTCAGCTTGGAACAACCGAACGCCGACGGAAGTCTGGCCACTTGGGATGTTGCGGATGACGAGGCAACGGCCGAGCAAAAGCTCATTGATGCCACCCTCGATGCACCGCTCCAGGCGGGTCTGATGAACATGACGCCAGAGTTTCGTCAAGCCGTGGTCCTTGCCGACGTAGAAGGAATGGCCTATGAAGAGATCGCCGAGGTGATGGGAACTTCGATCGGAACCGTGCGTTCTCGCATCCATAGGGGACGAAAACAACTTCGCCGATACTTACTGAAGGCGGCCCCCGCAACCTATAGGAGTTTGATCAATGAACTGTAAGCTCGCCAGCACCAAGTTGTCTGCTTACATCGATCGTGAGCTTGGCACCGACGAGATGATGCAGATTCGCCAACATCTCGCCAGCTGCTCCGCCTGCGCTTCCGAAGCCAAGGTGCTCGAATCGCTCAAGTTCGCCCTCAATCGCACCGCCAGCGTTGAGGTTCCCGAAGGACTCGAAGAGCGACTCTTTGCTCGCCTCCGCATGGAGCCCGTCGCAACCGAAGAACCCGCGGTTGCTCCTGCCGCCAAGCCCTGGCGCCTCGTCGGCGCGATGGCGGTTGCTGCCTCGATTGGACTTTTCGCGACCCTGCTGATTCTCCGCCTGAACGCGGGTACCAGCCCCTCCCAACCCACGCTTGACCAGTTCTCCGCCCGGACGTCGTCCGATGCGTTGCCGGTTGGCATGGAGATTGGTCGCGAGCAAATGCTGCAGTCATCCACCGATCCGTTCGCGGGTCCGGTAGGAGGTCTTCCCGCTGTCTATGGTGGTCGCTAACCGAATCACACTAGCCCTTCTGGTCTCGGGTCTTGCCCTGGTCGGCTACGCCCAGCAGAAGGTCGGCAAGACAACAAGCGTTACGACAAGGGTCAACGTCACGTACCGCCAGTCGAGCCTCTCGCCACGAGTGCGGGACATGCTCGTGCGAGCCTTTGACCAAAAGACCAATAAGGACGTGGTCATGCTCGTGGTCTACACCTCGACGAGCACCGGCGAGCAAGAGCAGCACAAGCTGATGCGCAGCCGAGACGGCAAGGTGCACCGAATTTGGCTCCAACCCCTCAGCAGGGCCGGAATGGAGATGGTCGACGATGGTCGCCAGATTCAGACCTACTTCAAGGACATCAACACGATCATGGTGACGACGTCCTCGGGAGACAAGGTCACCGGCGCGCGTCGGATTGGCCTCGTTGAGCGGAACTACACGATTGACCTTGAAGACGACTTCAGCTACCTCGGTCGTGATGCCTACCGACTCGTGGCAATCCCGAGATTCGCTGAGATGGATCAGCGAACGATGGTGATCGACGCGCAAACCGGGCTCTTCCTTCGCCTCGATGTCGGCAAGGGCAAGGCGGCCAAACCAAGGCTCCAAGTCCAGTCGCTTTCAACCACGGAAAAGCTCAACAGTCAGTCGTTCCAGCTGAATAAGATGGACGCCGAACGACGCCAGTATGCCGAGCGGCGTAACCTCGACATGCGCGAGGCGAGGCGGGCAATGGGAATCCGACCGGTAGAGGTCGACAACCTCCCGTTTGGCTTCGAGGTCTTGACCAAGGAAATGGAGCTCGAGCAGTCGAAGGCGGTGGTTTTCCGGTTTTCGG
This sequence comes from Armatimonadota bacterium, assembly GCA_018268355.1. Classification (GTDB taxonomy): domain Bacteria; phylum Armatimonadota; class Fimbriimonadia; order Fimbriimonadales; family Fimbriimonadaceae; genus JAFDWR01. Next base: position 219,691 of record JAFDWR010000004.1, read on the forward strand.
ATGGCCTTTCGAACGGCACGCTCTATCAGCTCGCGCGACTCAAGGACGAGGCCAAAGTTTCTTCCGATCTGCTTCGCCGCGATGTCGGCAAGCTCACCTTCTTGCTCCAGGTTGATGCGTCCAATCGCATCCGAGAGCAGCTGATGGACGAGATCGTTCGTCAGGCGACGGAGTCGACCCAAAACGCGGTGCTGAACCCAATGGCGGGACTCTTGTTCTACTTGGGAACTCCTCTTCCGCAGAATGACGTTGCGAAGATTTGATGATTATTGGTCCCTCGTTTTCTTTTGGACCAAGGTGAATTGAAGATGAAATTGAAGCAAGCATGGCTTAACAACCCCGCCGTTTGGACCATTGGTGCGGTGGTGGCAATTGGTGCAGTTGCGCTCGGTGCTCGAGGAATCGGTAGCCCGGCGAAGACGACCGCCCTCAACACGATCCCCGCTCCTGCGGTCTCCGTTTCCAGCGAGCGCACGGTGATGATGGTGGATCTCAAGGCCCTCGACCGCTCCTTCCAAGCGCTCGCCGAGGCCGCCGCGCCCGCCGTCGTCCACATCCGGACTCAGGGCCGAAGCGCCAACGTCTTTGGAGCGTCCGACCTCGTCGAAGCCGAGGGTTCGGGCTTTATCTTCCGCCCCGATGGCTACGTGATCACCAATGACCACGTCGTTGGTGGCATGGACAAGGTCACCGTGGTCCTCCACGACGGCCGGGAATTTGAAGGCAAGGTTATCCGAGCCGAAGAAAGCGATATCGCCGTCGTGAAGATCGACGCCAAGGACCTCCCGACGCTCCGCTTTGCGAACTCGAAGGATGTTCGCGTCGGGCAGCTCGGCATGGCGATCGGTGCGCCGTTTGGACTCGAGAACTCGGTCACCTATGGCCACGTCAGCGCCCTCAACCGCACGAACGAAATTCCCGACCCGCGAACAGGCTCCAGCCGACGCTACTTTGACCTGATCCAGACCGACACCCCGATCAACAAGGGCAACTCGGGCGGACCACTCATCAATGTCGACGGCGAAGTGATCGGCATCAACTCGGCGATCTTCTCGCTTTCGGGCGGAAGCAATGGCATCGGCTTCGCGATCAGCGCCAACACCGCTCGAACGCTCGCCGAGACGTTGATCGAGAAGGGTCGTGTCAAGCGCGGCTACCTCGGCATCGCTCCGACGAACCTGAAGGAATACGAGCGCAAGAAGTTTGGCATCGGAACCGGTGCGATCCTCCGCGAGGTCGAGAGCAATGGCCCCGCCGCTGCCGCTGGCCTCAAGGAGAACGACGTGATCGTCAAGATCGGCGCGCAAGACGTGACCGATGACGGCGACCTGCGCCGCGCACTCTTTGCCTACGAGCCGGGTTCGGAGACCAAGGTCGAATACGTCCGCGGTGGGGAAAAGAAGTCGACCACGGTGCGCGTGGCCGAGCCGCCGACCGTCACGGCGCGACAGACTCCTTCGGAGATCGACACCCCCGACCAGCCGTTCCCGCAGTTCAAGGACAACCCTTTCCAGGGCGATCCTTCCGAGAAGAATGGCCGACCCAAGCTGGGCGTCACCTTGCAGAGTCTCGACTCAAACCTGCGAAGCCAGTTCAAGCTCCCGAACGACGTGAATGGCGTCGTCGTCTCCGCCGTGGTTCCGGGCTCGTTCGCCGAGCGCTATGGACTCAAGCCGGGCGACGTGATCACGCAGTTCGACGGCAAGGCGGTCACCAAGCCGGAAGAGATCGTCGACATGATGAGCAAGAAGCGATCGGGCCAGACGGTCTCGCTCGGCTTCACGCGAGTCGACGGCAGTGGCCGACAGCAGCAGATGGTCCAGGCCCCGCTGCCCTAATCGGGACGGCCAAACACAAGAAAAGAGGGGATGGAGCCGAAAGGCTCCATCCCCTCTTGTTATGAGGATGGCTTACGACGGGTCGGTGCGGTTGGTGCGTGCCGAAATTTCGATGCGCACGGTCTCAAGCGTGGCTCCTGCGCGGCGGCAAAGCGCCTCGAGGTGCATCAGCAGCTCGTTGGAAACCGGCATCGGGACAAAGACCTTCTGGTCCGGCTCTACGATCACGCTCGTCTCGACTCGGCGGTCGATTTGGGGGTCGCGTGGAGCATAAGCGTCGATCGTGCCAACGTACTGAACGAGTCCCGCGCCCTGGAGCGCAGAGAGAATTCGGTACACGCTGACGAGGTCGATGCGCTCGCTACTGCCCAAAACAGCCTGGTGGATGTCGTTCGCAGTCACCGCCTTGGGTGTCGCGGCAAGCACTTTGAGCACCTGGATGCGCGCGTTCGTGACGCGCTGTCCACCCCTTCGCAAGACCTGAATGGCTCGGTTCTCGTAGTCGGGAATCCCGCCTTTCGAGTTGTTCATGGTTCGATTTCTCCCTACTTTGAACGGACCAAGCCCCCGCCGTTCGTAGAGAACTTATCAAAGTCAGCTCTAAAATCTCTCGAAAATTGGCCAGATCGAGACTTTTTTTCTTGAACCTGAGCGAATTCGGTGAATCCATTGCCCCCTCAAGTTGCGTCACGGTATATGATAGAGGCGCGGTGAACCTGCGTCTCAGGTAAACCTACGATCAGGGAGGGAAAAGAATATGAAGTTTTACAACCTCAAAACTCGTTCACATGTTGAAGTGCCGGAAAGCGCAGTTCAAAAGATGAAGATGGTGCGAAAGACCAAGTCGGGCGAACAGGTCCGATACGCGTTCACCGCCGTTCACGAGGGAGCCAAGCTCTTCAAGTTCATCAACGAAGCCACCTACAAGGCTTCCAACGCCAAGGAAGCCTAAGCCAGGCTTCAACTGAAAAGTGCTCATCCCTTGCTGGGATGGGCATTTTTTTTGTATTCGATGATGAACTCTGTGGGGAGACATCCGTCCAGACCGATATGGCTTTGACGACAGATCGGCAAAAGTGTGCTCACCTGCTTCGCAGGTTTGGGCTCGGAGCCAGTGAAGCCGAGCTGGATTTTTACTTGTCCAAAGGCGGGATTGATGGTGCCATCGACACGCTCCTGAACTACGAGGGCACTCCCGAAGGCTGGGATCTTGACGTTGAGGCGATGGCCAACAAGAACAACAACAACGTCAATCCGCAGGCGGTTGGCGTCTGGTGGGCGGGCCGAATGCTCGTCACCGCGCGCCCGCTCCAAGAGAAGATGACCCTTTTCTGGCATGACCACTTCGCCACGAGCGGCAGCAAGGTCACCAACGGGCGGGTCATGCACGGCCAGAACGAGGTCCTGAGGGCCAACGCCACTGGTAACTTCCGCACCCTCTTGCGCGAGGTCAGCAAGGACCCGGCGATGCTCCTCTGGCTCGACAACCAATACAACGTGAAGGGCAAGCCGAACGAGAACTTCGCTCGCGAGATCATGGAGCTCTTCACGCTGGGAATCGGCAACTACACCGAGAAGGACATCCAAGAGGGCGCACGCGCCTTCACCGGCTGGAGCATTGGACGAGGTCCACAAGGTCGGCCGGTTGGCGACAACGCCAAGATCCCGCGCGGAAGCCTTGGATTCCAGTTCCGCCCGACTCTCCATGATTCCGGAAGCAAGTCGTTCCTCGGAAAGACGGGCACCTTCGATGGCGACGACGTCATCGACATCCTTTGCGACAATCCGCGGACCGCGTTCTACATCACCCACAAGCTGTGGGAGTGGTTCGTCTATCCCGAGCCGGACGAGAAGGTCATTCAGCCCGTTGCAGACAAGTTTCATAAGTCGAACATGAACATTAAGTTGCTTCTTCGCACCGTGATGAAGCATCCGGAGTTCTACAGCGCGAGGGCAGAACGCAAGATTTTCAAGTGCCCGGTGGACTTCTCAATCGCGATTCTGCGCCAGCTCGGTATCGGCCAAATGGTTGCCCAGCGGCTTGCCGCCGGCGGCGACAACGTTGGCCAGCAGCTTGGACCCGCCTTTCTCGCGAAGCAGAAGATGAAGTCGATGGGCATGGACCTGCTGTTCCCGCCCGACGTTGCGGGCTGGGATTCGGGTGCGAACTGGGTGACCTCGGCGACGATGGTCGAGCGCATCAACTATGCCAACCTCGTCTTCGGCACCGGCGCGCGCAATGTTCGCTATCCGGCCGCTTCGCTCATCGGCGACGCCAGCCCTGAACAAGCGGTCGGCAAGCTGCTCTCGATCTTTGATCTTGAGCTACCGATGAACAAGGTCAACATCCTCGTGGATGCAGCCCGCCAGGCCCAGAGCAAGGCAAAGGGTGACAGCGCAGCGGCAATGGCCCAGGCGATTGCGAGGTTGATCTTCGCGACTCCTGAGTTTCAGTTCTGCTAAACGAAGCGCGGCGGTCGAACGAACGTCTCTTTAGGCATGGGATTGTTTATTTCGATCGCCGCGATGTCGCTCGGCGCTCAGGCAAAGGAAGCGACTGAGGCGAAAGTCGTCGCTGCTTCGATGTTCAAAAACGGGTTTGTCGTGATCACGCGAGAAATCCCGCTCGATAGCAAGAACGTTGGACTCATCGTCGACCCGCCCCGAGCCGCCCTCGGCACGATCTGGTTCACCACCACGACGAACAAGATCAAATCGGTCTCGACCTTCAACGAGACGGTGAAGAACTCCTACAAGGTCACCGCTTCGGACTTCGCCAGCTTCCTTCGACTCAACGTTGGCAAGGTCGCCGACATTACGACCACCAACCTCGGTGTGATCAAGGCGAAGGTCGTCGAAGTTGCGGGGTCGAACGTCACCCTCGAGGCCGAAGACAAGTCGGTTTCCATGATCTCGCTGAGCGAGATTCGCCGGGTCTCGTTTGGCGCAGGGGCGACCCTCTCCAAGACCGAAGAGGGTGCCGTTGATCGGCGCGTACTGCGCGTCGAAACCGACAGCCCTGGAAAGCTCTACATGGTCAGCCTTGAGCAGGGAATGAGCTGGGCACCGGGCTATGCAATTGACATCTCGAAGCCCGACAAGCTGAGCATCACGGGCAAGGCGACGGTCGTTAACGACCTCGTCGACATGAAGGACGTGGATGCCCGGTTCGTCGCCGGATTCCCGAACCTGCCTTACGCCAGCATCTTTGACCCGCTCACGAGTGGTGAGTCGCTCACGAGCTTCGTCCGGTCCATCGGTGGCCCTCCGGGGAATGCCGGTGGCGGCATGATGGGCCAGGGACGAGCGATGGAGATGATGAAGAACTCGGCGCCTGCGATCTCGGCGGACGACATCGCGGGTTCGTTTGCCACCCCCGAGCTTGGCGGTGAGCAGAACGATGAGCTCTTCTTCTACCGATCCGAGAACCTGACCCTGCCGCGCGGCGGGCGCTCGTACCAGGTGCTCTTCAACGCCCAGGCACCCTACGAAAAGATCTTCCGATGGGATTCGGTCGACAGCATGAACTCGATCTATGGTCCATCGGGCGAAACCGCCGGTTTCGACGGCTCGTGGATGAAGGACGCGAACGACTCTTGGAACTGGGAAGGCGACGACGTCTGGCAGACGATCAAGTTCACGAACACCGCCGGTCAGCCGTTCTCGACCGCGGTCGCAACGATCTTCCGCAATGGTCAGGTTGTCGGTCAGGACATGATGCGCTACACCTCGCCGGGCGGACCCGCCACGGTGCGCGTGACGAAGGCGATGGACGTCCAGACCACCTCGGACATCAAGCAGACCGAGCGCAAGCAAAAGACGGTCCGGATCAGCGAGAACCAAACGTGGGTCTTTGACCAGGTGGTCTATCGCACGACCTTGACGCTCCAAAACCGAAAGAAGGACCCGATCAAGGTTCGTGTCCGACGTGGCGTGACCGGCATGGTCGTCGCGGTGGAAGATGGCGGCAAGGTCGTCCGCGACATCCCAGGTGCCAACCAGTGGGTGGCGAACGCGGTTCTTGAATGGACGATTAACATCCCGGCAGGCGCCAAGACCACGGTGAGCTACTCGGTACGACGAAACGAACCGATCCGGTAGCCTTAAAGAGTGACCCTCGACGCCCTGCTCGCCGTTTGGACCGAGTCCCCTTTGGTGGCCTCGGTCCAGGCGTCGGAGGGCGCGATGGTCGACGATCCAGATGTCCTTCGACGCATGGCGGGCGATTCGCTGAGCCAAGGCGTACGGTGCCTCCGCCTCCAAGGCGTCGAGAACATCCGGACTATCTGCTCCGCCTTTCCCGTTCCCACGATTGGCCTCATCAAGCGGACCTATGGCGACTCGGACGTGTACATCACGCCGACGCTCGCCGAAGTCGATGCGCTTCTTGCGCTAGGCGTGGAGGTGATTGCCCTCGATGGCACCGCGCGGCCTCGTCCCGGCAGTGAAACCCTCCATCAGTTGATTGCGCGGGTTCATGCCGGCGGTGCGCTCGCGATGGCGGACTGCGATTCGGTCGAATCGGCCCTCTTTGCCGTCGAAGCCGGTGCCGACCTCGTCGGGACGACCCTCGCCGGTTACACGCCGGCGCGCCGTGCCACTCCAGGACCGGACTTCGACCTCTTGCGCGAGCTTTGCATCGCCGTGCGCGTTCCCGTGATTGCGGAAGGCCGATTTTACGAGCCGTGGCAGGCCCAGGCGGCAATCGCCGCCGGTGCGAGGGCGGTCGTGGTGGGTGGTGCGCTCAACGATCCGATCAAGCAAACCAAGGCATTCTTCTCGGCGGTCGAGCCGACCCGGGCAAAGTGTGGAGCGGTGGACATTGGCGGGACGTGGATCCGGTGTGCCACGGTGCTGCCCAGCGGGGAGCTCGGCGAGGTCTATCGCATCCCCACGTCACCCGACCGCGAGGTCCGGCTCGATCAGATTCGGGCGTGGGTCGAAGGGGCGGGCGTGGACCGCGTCGGGGTGAGCTCGGGCGGCGTGGTCGACCTGCAGACCGCCACCGTCACCGATGCCTTGCCCGTGATTCCAAACCACGTTGGCACCGACTTCCGGAGCCTTGCCAAGGAGGTCGTCGCACTCAATGATGGTCTCGCGGCGGCGTGGGCCCACGCGCTCCATCCCACCTTTGCCGCGCGTCGGGTGGCGACCCTCGCGCTCGGAACGGGTGTGGGTTGCGGCCTCGTCGATCGGGGAGAGATTTGGACCGACGCTCGGGGCGACTATCCGCGCCTGAACCAGGCACCCACGGGAGGCGGCAAGAGCTTTGAAGAGCTGCTCGGCGGGGCCGCCCTGAGTCCCAATCCCACTCAGGCCCAGGTCGAATCCGCCATAGAAGCCGCCCACTTGGCGGTGGGTTGGATTCGAGCGATGTGGATGCCGGAGGCGATTGTGGTCGCGGGATCGGTTGGCTTTGCGCCGTGGTTGCCGGTCGACGAGCTCGGCCTCATCCGTTCGCCCTACGGCCCAGATGCTGCTCTACGCGGCGCGGCTGCGCTTTGCCTTCGAAGGCCGCGCAACGTCCTGATCCACGCTCACCAAGGCTGACGTCGATTCCAAGATCGTATCCGCGTAGCGCGAAGCGTCGTTCGCCAGTCGAGTCGTGACCTCGATGCGATCACGAACGGCGGCACCCGAAGCCTGCAAGTCCTCAAGAACCGCGCGCGATTCCTTTTCCAGGAGCCGGAGCTGGCGCGACCATTCCGAGCTTTCCTCCACCTTCTTCACGCAGGTTTGGAGGCTCGAGCTGATCTCACAAAGGCACTCGTGCGTCTTCTCGGCGGTGTTCATGATCGCCTCAAATCGGTCGGAGAGTTCGTCGCCCTGACTTCTCGTTTCGACGACCGTGGATCGAAGCATCGACATGCTCTCGACGGTCGAAAGGACATCTGCTTCAGTCTGCTCGATGAGGAGCCGGATGGATTCGCCGGAAGCAGCCGATTGCTCGGCCAGCTTGCGAACTTCCTCGGCGACAACCGAGAATCCCTTGCCGACCTCACCGGCGCGGGCAGCTTCGATGGATGCGTTGAGCGCGAGGAGGTTGGTGCGCTCAGAAATCGAGGTGATCGTCGAGATGATCTCGCGGATGTCTTTGCCGCGTTGACCAAGCTGCTCCACGATCGCCTGGGCGGTCACCATGTGCTGGCCGAGGTCATCGAGTCGGACCTTGAGCGAGTCCATCGCCTCGTTGCCATGGTGGGCCGACTGGGAGTTCTCTTCCACTGAGGCCATCGCGCGGTGGGCGGCATCGGTCATGAGCTGGCTACCTTCGCCGAGCTCGGCGACAACGCGGGCGTTGTGCTCGACGATCTCACTTTGAGCGGCGTTCCACTCAGCGACGAGCCGGATGGCGCCTTCCATCGCAAAGACCTCGGACATCGAGATCGAGCCCTGCTGGGTGGAGTGGAGCGAGAGATTGGTGGCGTCGATCGCAACAGTGTGCAGACTGCCCAGCATCTTCTGGCGCGTGACATCCTGCTTGTTGATAGTCGGAGAGGCCGCTCGGAGTCGCTCGCTGATTGAGGCGAGCAAGGGGGCAATTTCGTCCGTCTTCGACCAGGATTCAACGGTCACGGGTTTGCCGTCGGCAAGGTCTTGCAGGCATTGGAAACGGTCGTCCATGATCCTCGCGGCATCGCGAAGGACGGGATTGTCAAAAGCGGTTGGCTCCCAATAGCCATCCTCAAAGTCGAACCACTCGGCTTCGCTGGGCCGGGATTGCCATCGGGCGATGCCGAAGCCAACGAGGCCAGCACCGACGAGGGCGGGCCACAAACTTCCGAGGGCAATCGCCCCCGCGGTGATGGCGATTCCTCCGCCAATCCAAGCTAAATCCTTTGCGCCGACAACCTTCATCCCCGTATCCCTACCTAATATCGGCGGTACGTTTGCCGGGGCTTAGGGAGCAGGGCACCGCGATTCCCAACTTTGAACTTGCGTAGACTCAAGAGCGGATGGCTTATCGCGATTTTCAGCAATTTATCGAGCACTTGGAGTCGAAGGGCGAGCTCAAACGGATCAAAGCGCCGGTGAGCCCGATCCTTGAGGTCACCGAGATTGCGGATCGCGTGATGAAAAAGGCGGGACCCGCCCTGCTGTTCGAAAATGTGGTCGGCAACGTCCCGCGGCTCGGCTCCCCGAACCCGAAGAGCGCGGTGCAAGGCCACCCGTCGATCCTCGATGGTAGCGGGGGCGTTCGCACACCCGGAACCGGCTATGGCGTGCCCGGCCACCCCGAGTCGAAGGGAGGAAATGAGGCGACGATTGCCCAGACCAACTCGCAGGTCCGGACCTACGACTTCCCGATTGCGATCAACACGATGGGCTCGCGCAAGCGGATGTCGATGGCCCTCAGCTGCGAGGACTTCGAGGAGCATGCCGAACGCATCGAATCCCTCCTCAAGCCCGAGATCCCCGAGCGCAAGCTCGAAGCGCTCAAGAAGGGCTTTGCCCTCCTCGGCGAACTCAAAAACGTCCCGACCAAGGACGCGAAGGGCACCGCGCTTTGCCAACAAGTGGTTTGGAAGGGCGACGAAATCGACCTCACCAAGCTCCCCGTGCTCACCTGCTGGCCCGAGGATGGCGGACCGTTCGTCACCCTCCCGCTCGTTTTCACCCATGACCCGAACACGGGCAAGCGCAACGTCGGCATGTACCGCGTGCAAATTCACGACGAGAAGACCTGCGGCATCCACTGGCAGATGCACAAGACCGGTATGCGGCAGATGGAAGACGCGGGCGAGAAGCGCAAGAACCTTGAGGTTTGTATATGTTTAGGCGGCGATCCTGTCTATAATTTCGCCGCAATCTCGCCCCTTCCGCCCGGTATTGATGAGATGAACTTCGCTGGATTCATCCGCCGCGAGAGCGTGAAGACGGTGAAGGCGAAGACAGTCGATGTCGAGGTCCCCGCCGATTGCGAGATCGTCATCGAGGGCTATGTTGACCCTACCGAGCGGCGGCTTGAAGGGCCGTTTGGCGACCACACCGGCTATTACTCCCTCGCCGACCAGTTCCCGGTCATCCACGTCACCGCGATCACGATGCGCGAAAAGGCGGTTTATCCCGCGACGATTGTCGGCGTCCCGCCGATGGAGGATGGCTGGATGGGCAAGGCAGTGGAGCGCATCTTCCTGCCGATGATTCGGCTCACCGTCCCTGAGATCGTGGACATGAACCTGCCCGTCGAGGCGACCTTCCACAACATGGCCTTCGTGAGCGTGAAGAAGAAGTATCCCGGCCACGCCTACAAGATCATGAACGCGATCTGGGGGCTGGGCGGACTCGCCTTCACCAAGTTCGTGTTCATCTTCGACGAGGACACCAACGTCCAAGATATCGGCGAGGTGCTCTTCCGCATCGGCGCGAACTGCGACCCTGGCCGCGACACGTTGCACACGCGCGGTCCCGTCGACCAGCTTGACCATGCCTCGGTCCAGGTTGGATTCGGCGGCAAGGTCGGGTTCGACTGCACCCACAAGTGGCCGGGCGAAAACGGCTTCACCCGTGACTATCCGAAGCTGATTCGGATGTCGGACGGGGTGAAGGCGAAGATCGACGCCCTCTGGCCGCAGCTCGGGCTTTAGCGAACCTGCGCGCCTTCGGGGGCTTCGCGGTCGGGCATGAGCAGGATCGCCTTGCCGTCCTCGTCCACTGCGGCGAGCAGCATGCCCTGGCTCTCGGTGCCTCGGAGCTTGGCGGGCTTCAGGTTGGCCACAACGATCACCTGGCGACCGATGAGATCCTCGGCGGTGTAGCCCGCGCGGATCCCCGCGACGATCTGGCGATTCTCGGTGCCAATGACGACCTGCAGCTTGAGCAGCTTGTCGCTGCCTTCGAGCGGCTCGGCCTCAAAGACGCGGCCGACCTTCAGCTGGACCTTGAGGAAGTCCTCAATCGTGATCTCGTTGGTCGCAGCGGGTGCGGCAGGGGCGGGAGCGGCCTTTTCGACGGGCTTGGATTCGGGAGTGGGGTTCATCTTGGGTTTGGCGTTGGGGTCAAGTCGTGGGAAGATCGGCTGGGGTTGCTGGAGCGCGGTTCCGGAGGGGAGCGAATCGGGGGTGCCGATGGCGGCCCACGACGTCAGCGGAGCCAGGCCGAGCTGCGCGGCGATGCGGTCGGCCACGTGGGGCATGATCGGCCGGAACAGACCTTCCGAGGTGCGCAGGCAGAGCAGCATCGACCGGAGCACCGAGCCGAGGCGCGGGTCGTTGTTCTTGGCAAGTGCCCAAGGCGCCTGGGAGTCGATGTACTTGTTCAGGAACCGGACCAGGCTCATCGCCGCCTCGCTTGCTTGCTCCAGTCGCAGGCTCGCGAACCCAGCCTCGTAGGCGTCCTTCGCGGTCTGGATCGCGGTGAGCATCTCGTCGTCTGGCGCGTCGGTGGGGATCACGCCGCCGACGAACTTGTGCGACATCGCGAGCGACCGGTTCAGCGCGTTACCGAGGTCGTTGGCCAGGTCCGAGTTGAAGCGGCGGTCGAACTCGGCTTCGGTGAAGACGACGTCATTCTCGAACGGGAAGGTGGCGATCATCCAGTGGCGCAGGGCGTCGATGGCGACTTCCGACGGACATCCCGCGCGCTCAGCGAGCTCGCCGGTGAAGACGAGCGGCTCGACCACGTTGCCCTTCGACTTCGAGATCTTTTCGCCGCCAAGGAGGATCCAGCCGTGGGCGGCAACTGCCTTCGGCACCTCGAGGCCCGCGCCCATCAGCATCGCCGGCCAGAGGGTCGCGTGGAACCGGGTGAGGATGTCCTTGCCAAGCCACTGCACGACGGGCGGCCATCGCTTGGCGTCGAACGAATCCGGATAGCCGAGCGAGGCGATGTAACAGATGACCGCGTCGAACCAAACGTAGATCGCTTGGCTGTCGTCGCCGGGGACGGGAATGCCCCATCCGGTGTTCGTCCGCGAGATACAGGTGTCGCGCAGGCCCTGGCGAATGAAGCTGAGGACCTCGTTTTGGCGCGTCTCAGGGATGATCTTCATCCGCCCCGATTCAATCGCCTCGATGAGCTGGTCGCCAAAGGTGCTGAGTCGGAAGAAGTAGTTCTGCTCGCTCACCCATCGGACTTCGTTGCCGTCGGGCGACTTGCCGTCGACGAGTTCGGACTCTTTGAAGTAGGTCTCGGTCGAAACGTCGTACCAGCCTTCGTAGGTGCCGACGTAGATGTGGCCGTTCTCTTGGAGCTTAGAAAAGAGAGCTTGGGCGGCGCGGCGATGTTCGTCCGACGTCGTGCGGACAAAGGCGTCGTAGGAAAGGTTGAGCGACTTGAAGATCTCAATGAACCGCCCTGCAATGCGGTCCACAAACGGGCCAACGCCCTCGCCGCTGCGGTCGGCGGCTTCTTTGATCTTCTGGCCGTTTTCGTCGGTGCCCGATTGAAAGACGACGTCGTCGCCGCGCATTCGGTAGTAGCGAGCAGTGACGTCACCCGCGAGGGTCGTGAGCACGTTTCCAATATGCGGCGTCGAGTTCACGTACGGGATCGCCGTCATGATTGAAACGGGGTTGGACATATGGTGAAAAGTTACCCCGCGCCCGGGTACGACGTGCAGTAAGGACGCACGAGAAAGGAACGGAATGCCAAGAGCGACGCGAGCGATCAGGAACGAACACGTGCAGGAGCAGCTCAAGACGCTGCCCGACGCGCCGGGTTGCTACATCTACCGCGACGAAAAAGGCAACGTCCTGTATGTCGGCAAGGCGATCGTCCTCAAGAACCGCGTCCGTAGCTACTTCCAGCCGTCGGCCAAGCACGGCCCGCGCATCGAACGGCTCGTCCACCGGGTGCGCGACATCGAGACGATTGTGGTCGACTCGGAAATCGAGGCACTCGTGCTCGAGTGCAACCTGATCAAGCGCTATCGACCGCCGTTCAACGTCCGGATGCGCGACGACAAGAGCTATCCGTACATCGTCATCACGAACGAGGCTTACCCGCGCGTGCTCTTCACCCGCCAGGTGCGAAAGGACAAGGCGAAGTACTTCGGCCCGTACCCGAACTCGTATGCGGTGCGCGACACGCTCCAGCTGCTCCACAAGGTCTTCCCGCTGATCCCATGCGGCAAGAGCTTCAGCGGTGATCCGGTCCAACGGCCATGCCTCTACTACCACCTCGGCCAGTGCCTCGCGCCGTGTGCGGGCCTTGCCGATCGCAGCGAATACGACCAGGTGCTCGACCGGGTGGGCCGCTTCCTTGGGGGCAAGGAAACCACCCTCATCGAGGAGATGACCGCCGAGATGGAAGCCGCCGCTGAGGAGCTCGATTTTGAACTTGCGGCGAAGCGTCGGGACCAGATTCGCGCGCTTGAATCCGTCCAGCAGCGGCAGAAGGTGAACTCCGCCGAGGGCGTGGACCAAGACGTCGTTGCCCTCGTCAAGGACGAGCGTGGAGCGGCAATCCAAATGCTCTACATTCGCGGTGGAAAGCTGCTCGGCCAGAAGCAGTTCGCGCTCGACGGGGCGAAGGAAGTCACTGCGGGCGAGGCGATTGGCGAGTTCCTGAAGCAGTACTACAACGAGTCGCCCGAGGTCCCGCGCGAAGTTCTGCTGCCGATCGAGATTGAGGAGCGGCAGATCGTCCAGTCGTGGTTGCGCCAACAGCGCGGTTCGGCGGTCACTCTGGAGGTGCCCCAGGGCGGCGAAAAGCTGCGCCTCGTTGAGATGGCAGCGGCGAACGCTGAGCAGAGCCTTGCGGTGATGGCCAGCGAGCTTGCGGCACGGCAGGATTGGGCCGATCAGGCGATGGATCAGCTGCAAGAGTCGCTCGCATTGCCATCGCCGCCGCTGCGGGTGGAGGGCTACGACATTTCGAACATCCAAGGCACGTCGCCGGTGAGCTCGATGGTCGTGGTCGAGAATGGCGATGCGGCGAAGGACCAATACCGCCGGTTCAAGATTCGCTATCACCCGGAGAGCCCGAACGACTTTGCGATGATGCACGAGACGATCTTCCGGCGTCTCAAGGCCGCGATTGACGGCGACGAGAAGTTCAGCAAGCTGCCCGACCTGATCATGATCGACGGCGGCAAGGGTCAGCTCGGGGCCGCACTGAAGGCGCGCGATGAGCTTGGGCTATCGATCCCGATGGTCGGCCTTGCCAAGCGGCTTGAGCTGATTTACGTCCCGATGGAGATCTCACGCAACGCCGACGTCGAGCCGATGCGCGAGTATTCCTATGACCGGCCCGCGCCGGTGGAATACGCCTTCCGCGAGGTTGAGCTGCCGCTCCAGTCGCCGGGGCTATTGCTCCTGCGCAAGCTGCGTGACGAGGCCCACCGGTTCGCCCTCACCTATCACCGCAAGCTGCGCGACAAGCGCACGGGCGGCTCCGTGCTCGACGAGATTCCCGGCATTGGTCCGCGCAGGAAGCGGCTGCTCCTTCGCACGTTTGGCTCGGTTGAGGCAATCCGACGCTCAACGATTGACGACATCGCGGCGGTGCCGACGATGACCAAGGCCCAAGCGACCCGGATTCACGAGTTCCTTAACGACTCGACTTAACCTTCGTCTTGCGCGGCTCGGCGACCTTCGCGACCGCCTTGGCCTCATGGACAACGAGCGGCGTGGCCGGTGCCTGCTTGGCAAAGATCTCGCGCAGGAACGCACCCGTCGAGGACTGCGGTTCGCTCGCGACCTGCTCGGGCGTGCCCCAAGCGATGATCTGGCCGCCGCGATGGCCGCCCTCGGGGCCGAGGTCGACGACGGTGTCGGCGGTCTTGATCACGTCAAGGTTGTGCTCGATAACGACCACGGTGTTGCCTTGGTCCACGAGTTGGTGGAGGACTTCCAGGAGTCGGTTCACGTCCTCAAAGTGGAGGCCGGTGGTGGGTTCGTCGAGGATGTAAATCGTCCGGCCCGTCGAGCGCTTGCTGAGCTCGGTCGCGAGCTTCACGCGCTGGGCTTCGCCGCCCGAAAGCGTGGTCGCGGGTTGCCCGAGCCGAATGTAACCCAGGCCGACCTGTTGCAGCGTGATCAGCTTGCGGAAGATCTTCGGAATCGGACGGAAGAACTCCACCGCCTCGTCGATCGTCATAGCGAGCACTTCGGCGATGTTCTTGCCTTTATAGCGGACCTCGAGCGTCTCGCGGTTGTACCGCTTGCCCTTACAGACTTCGCACGGCACATAGACGTCGGGAAGGAAGACCATCTCGATCTTCAACACGCCGTCGCCTCGGCAGGCCTCGCACCGACCGCCCTTCACGTTGAAGCTGAACCGTCCGTTCTTGTATCCGCGCTGCTTGGCGTCGGGAGTGAGCGCGAAGAGGTCGCGGATCATGTCGAAGGTGCCGGTGTAGGTGGCGGGGTTCGACCGCGGCGTACGACCGATCGGGGATTGGTCGATGTCGATCACCTTGTCGATCTCGTCGATGCCTTCGATGGAGTCGTGGGGCTCCCAGACCGAACGGGTGCCGTAAGTTTCGTACATCAGGCGCGGGAAGAGGGTGTCCTGGATCAAGGTGGACTTGCCCGAACCCGAAACGCCGGTGATGCAGACGAACTGGCCGAGCGGGATGCGCAGGTCAACGCCTTTGAGGTTGTGCCCACGGGCATTGCGCACCACGATCTCGCCCCGCGTGATGCCGCGCCGGGTCTCGGGCATCGGGACCGACTTCCGACCGCTGAGATACTGCGCGGTGATCGCCTCCGACTTCAGGAACTGCTCGACGGTGCCTTGGGCGACGACTTGGCCACCATGCTCGCCCGCGCCGGGTCCGAGTTCGAGCAAGTGGTCTGCCGAGAGCATCGTCTCTTCGTCGTGCTCGACCACGACGACGGTGTTGCCGAGGTCGCGGAGGCGGCAAAGCGTCTCGATCAGCTTGCGGTTGTCGCGCTGGTGAAGCCCAATGCTCGGCTCGTCGAGGATGTAAAGGCATCCCATGAGCCCCGAGCCGATCTGGGTGGCAAGGCGGATGCGCTGGGCCTCGCCGCCGCTCAGGGTGCGGGCGTTTCGGTCGAGGGTGAGGTAGCCAAGGCCAACGTCGCTGAGGAAGTTCAGCCGCTCGATGACCTCCTTGATCGCGCGCTCGCCGATCGTCATCTGGCGGGCGTTGAGCTTCGCGGGCAAGGCGCGGAAGAAGTCGAGGCTGGTCTCGATGGAGTCGTTGACCACGTCGCTCATGTCGCGGTCGGCGAGGGTGACGCTCAGCGATTCGGGCTTGAGTCGCTTGCCGCGACAGGTCGGACAAGGCTTCGTCGACATGTATTGGGCGAGGTCATTCTTCACCCACTCGCTCTCGGTCTCCTCGTGCCTCTTGCGGAGCGAGGCGAGGACGCCCCGCCATTCGGTCTTGAACGACCGCTCCGACTTGCCGTATTTCATGACGACGGTGATCGGCTCGGGGAGGCCCTGCCAAACCGCCTTCATCCCTTCCTCGGGAATCTCTCGCACTGGCTTCGAGGCATCAAAGCCCATCACGCGGCCAACCGCATCGAGCATCTCGGGCCACCAGTCCTTCACTTCGCCCGACTTGTACACGAAGGGGAGGATCGCGCCCGAGCGGAGCGGCTTTGAGGGGTCCGGACAGACGAGTTCGGGGTCAAATTCGGTCTTGGTACCCAGACCAGTACAGTCCGGACATGCGCCATACGGCGAGTTGAACGAGAACATCCGTGGCTCGAGCGACGGCAGCGAGTAGCCGCACACCGGACAAGCGAACGACTCGGAGAAGAGCGCATCCTGGCTGCCATCGGGCCCTTCTTCGCCGACGGGGATCAGCGGGGGACGCTCGGCTCCCTCGGGAAGGACATAGCTCAAGGTCACGAGCCCATTGCCCATCTTCAGCGCGGCCTCAACCGAATCGCTGAGGCGTCGCTCCAAGCCTTCCTTCACGACGATTCGGTCGACAACGACCTCAATCGTGTGCTGCTTGTAGCGGTCCATCGGGACGTCTTCGTCCACCTCATACAAGATGCCGTCGACGCGGACGCGGACATAGCCCGCCTTCGCGACGTCTTGGAGCACTTGCTTGTACTCGCCCTTTCGACCTCGGATGACGGGTGCAAGCACTTGGAGCTTGGTCCCCACCGGCAGTTGGAGGGCAGCCTCGACAATCTGGTCGGTGCTTTGGCGTTCGATGGGTCCGTGGCCGTTGGGACAGTTCGGGATTCCTGCGCGGGCAAAGAGGATGCGCAGGTAGTCGTAAATCTCAGTGACGGTGCCGACGGTCGAGCGGGGGTTCTTGCTCGCGCTCTTTTGGTCGATGGAAACCGCAGGGGAAAGGCCCTCAATGTGGTCGACGTCGGGCTTGTCCATCTGGCCGAGGAACTGGCGCGCGTAGGCGCTCAGCGACTCCACGTAGCGGCGTTGGCCTTCGGCGTAGATCGTGTCGAACGCAAGGCTGGACTTTCCGCTGCCGCTCAGCCCGGTGACGACCACGAGCTTGTCGCGGGGAATCTCAACCGTGATGTTCTTGAGGTTGTTTTCCCTCGCTCCGACAACGATGATCTTCTCTTGCGGCATGGTGGTCTTCGGCCCTTATTGGTAGACGCAAGACTACCAGATCGACCCCATTGTCTACGAACAATCGCCAGAAAGTGTCCCGATCCTAGGCCAGCTCGGCAAAACCTTCCGCTTCGACCACTGCCGTCGCCCGCTCCAGCTGGATGCGCATCGCTTCGGGACCGGGGGCACCGAACGAGTTGCGGCGGCGGACGCTCTCCTCGGGTTGAAGGAGGACGAGGTCGGCCTCATTTGCCTCGGGGATGCAGTGGTGGAGGTCGGCCATTGTCGCGTCTTCTAGGCTGATTCCCGATTCCTCGCAATGCCGCACGAACTTGGCGACCTGCTCAAACGCCTCGCGGAACGGCACGCCACGCGCGGCGAGCGCATCGGCGAGGTCGGTGGCGGTGGAGAAGTCGCCGCGTACGGCTTCGCGCATTCGGTCGGTGTGCCAGTTCGCAGTTTCGAGCATCAGGTGGCTGAGCCGGATCGCGTCGCGGGTGAGCTTGAGCGACTCGAAGAGCGGCGGCTTATCGTCCTGGGTGTCGCGGTTGTAGCCGAGGGGCAGACCCTTCAGCGCGGTGGCGAGGGCGACATAGTTGCCAATCGCCTTTCCTGCCCGACCGCGAATCAGCTCCGCCATGTCGGGGTTGCGCTTCTGCGGCAGAACCGAGGAGCCGGTGGTGACCGATTCGCTGAGGGTGACAAAGCCGTACTCGCGGCTCGACCAAAGCACAAGCTCTTGGCTCAGCCGGGAAAGGTCGATCATCGTTTGTGCGCAGAGGTGGAGCGCGTCAAGGATGTAGCTGCGGTCGCTCGTGGCGTCGAGCGCGTTCGGGATCGGGGCGGTGAAGCCAAGCTCGTCCGACGTTTGATCCCGATTGATCGGGAAGCTGGTTCCCGCGAGGACGTTCGCGCCGAGAGGCGAGAAGTTGGCGAGAAGGGTGAGCCGCTCGGCCCGGTAGCCGTGGCGTTGCAAGGCCCAGAAGTGGGCGAGCAGGTGGAATCCGAGGGTGACCGGCTGGGCGCGCTGGGTGTGGGTGTAGCCCGGCATCAGATCGTCCTTGTGCTTGTCGGCGAGGCTGATGAGGGTGCGCTGGAGCTTCTTCAGGAGGTCAAGGTGGCGAAGCAGCTCGTTGTGCAGGAAAAGCCGGGTATCGGTCGCAATTTGGTCGTTGCGGCTGCGGGCGGTGTTCAGTTTGCCGGCGACGTCGCCAACGATCTCGCGGAGGCGGACTTCGACCGCGGTGTGGATGTCCTCAACGTCTTTGGGCAGACGGTCCGGACCTTCTTCGTGGATCTGTTCAAGTCCCTTAATGAGAAGGTTGGACTCTTCGCGCGAGATGATGCCGGTGTCGCCGAGCATACGGGCATGGGCCACGCTCCCAATCACGTCCTCTTGCCAAAACGTGAGGTCCGAATGCACGGATTGGCTGAACCGTGCGACGAGCTGATTGGTGTCTTCTTCGAATCCTGCGCCCCAGAGCGTTCGCATGGATTCAGCGTACCCGCGCGACTAGCGGTCGTCGCCCTCGTCGAGGCTGGATTCGAACAGCTTGCGGAGTCGCTCACGCTCTTCGCGCTCTTTCTCGCGGCGGCGAGCCTCCTCGTAGTACGATTCGGGCATCCGGTCCTTCTTCGGCGCGACTCGGGTCCGCTCGGAGGTCTCTCCGACTCTGAACTTCACGAACACATCCGAGAACCAATAGGCGAGACCCACCGGAACAATAGCAAAAACGCCCAATACCGGGCCCTTGTACATGTCGAGAAAGGGCAGGTAATGCAGCAGCGTAAAGAGGCCAAGGATGAACTCGATCTGGATGTAGCTGGTTCCGAAGAGGCAGGTTTGCGCCCTTTTGTGCTGGCCCACATAGAGGCCAAACAGGGTGAGGGTGACGGGGCATGCCGCGCTGAGGACGAACGGGATCTCCAACAGCTTGGCACCGAGGACCATGAAGAACGCGACCGCCATCATGCAGCCGAAGTAGTACAGCATCGTCCTCAGGGTTCCAAACTGGCTCTCGACCGTGGTCAAGAAGTACATCGTCAGGAACAACGTCAGGATCAGATTCGCTAGGCCTGTTCCGCCCCCTGGAACCGCGAGAGGATAGGTGAGGAGTCCCCAAAGCTGAGAGAAGTCCGTCGGAAAGGAGAGGAATGCGGACACCTTTCCGCTCGTGATCGTCGTTCCGAAGTACGACAGCACGAGCAGAATGAAGAGCCCAAGCGAGAATCGAGTCGTCTTGAGCGAGAAGTTTGGTAAAAGGCTCGACCGCATCCTAGTAAGAATTATGGGGCACTCATCCTTTCCGCAACACCCTCGGTTGATGCCTTAGGTTCAGATTCAGCCTGAATTGCCCGCACATTCCGGTACGGCGCGTCCAGAAAGCCGATCAATCCGCTCGCGATCATGCCGACACCCATGAGGATGAACGTCGATTCGAGGCCCAACGACTTGACAAGCAACCCGCCCAGGGCACTGCCAATCGGCACCGCCGCCGCGCCCAACATGTTCATCGCCGCATAGAAGCGACCGCGGAACTCATCGGGAATCGTGTGCTGAAGCCAGATGTTGATCGGCAGGTCGGTGATCGGGATCGCGATGCCACACAGGGCATTCCAGAGCACAAACAGCCAGATGCTGCGCGAGAACGCCATGAACCCGACAAACAGGCCGACCATCGCCAACCCTATGGCAAATGACCACGTCGGACGACGGATGTTCAGCTTCGCGACAAGCGGTGTCGCCACGAGCATGGCGGCGAAGAACGAGAACTCGAACCAGGCGAGAGTCGAGGGCTTGCCACCAAACCAAAGGTCGTTCGACGCGATGTAGACCACGAAAAACGGGGCGACAAAGAGTCGGAACCAGAAGATCAGTGCGATGAGCACGACGAGCTCGCGGCGACCCTTGATGAACCGAAGGCCGTCCTTGAAGTCCTGCCACGGGTGGGCCTCATGGAGGTCCTCACGGTCCGGGATGACGGGCGGAACGAGCAGCAAGAAGCCAGCGGAGGCGAGGAACGAAACCGCGTTCACCCCGAAAACGAGCACGAAGAACAGCTTCGGCTGGAACTCCCAGATGCTCGCGATGGCAGAGGCCGAGATTGCGAGTCCGAAGAGCGGAGCGAGGTTGTTCGTGGTTTGGGTGAGCGTCGTCGCGGTGGGGATCGCTTCCTTGGGCACGAGGTTCGGCAAGACCGCGTTCAGCGCGGGTCGGAAGAAGCACCGCACCGAGCTCAACAAGAACGGCATCACGAGCAGCACCCAAAGCGGAGGCTTCGCGACGCCAAAGCTCACGAGCACGGCGACGATCAAGCCAAGCGCGCACAGCAGGTCGCTCCAAATGAGGATCTTCTTGCGGTCAACACGGTCGGCGAGAACGCCGGCGAATCCGGAAAAGAGGATGAACGGAATTGCCTCCAGCGCACCAACGACACCGACCATCGAGTCGTTGCCCGTCACCTTCTTCACCATGAACATGAAGCTGGTGTAGTAAAGGGCATCGCCGATGATCGAGATCGCCTGGCCGAGCCAGAGATTGCGATAGGCAGGGATGCGTAAAACGTCGCGGAAGGTCAAGATTCAAACTCCTATGGGTAGGTCAGGGCGGTGCCGAAGGTCGAAGAAGCGGCACGAAAGAAAGCCGCCGAGCTAGGAGTTACGGAGAATCATAGTTCGACAATGATATCAGGTTGGATCGATGTTTTTCAAGGCCATCCGACTCCGCGGGGTGCCAAGAGTCCCACCGGTTCAGGGTCCTTCGGTTAACCTGTAATGGAATGAGGCGACGATTGCTGCTCTATCCGCTTGCGGCGGTGGCTTTGGTGGGATGTTCCAAGTCCGAAGTGGACAAGGGTCCCCACCTGAACTACACGTTGAAGGCGGCGCGGCTTGTACCGGTGAAGGCAGCGGGCCGCAAGGCGATCTTTTCGGCCTGTGATCCTTCGTTGCGCGCGCTTCGGATTGAATTCAACTCGTCCGACGCCCAGCGCACGACCGAGAAGAACCTCAAGCTCTTCCTCGTCAACAAAGACGGCGCATGGATGATTGCCCCGGTGGAAAAGGACTACATCGACGAGAACCTCTATGGCACGTTCTGGCCGGGGTGGGACGACTCGTTTGAAACGTGCGATGCGATCCTTGTTGAAGGCGACCACGTCGCCGCGCGGTGGAGCTTGGCGGGGCTCGGGATGCAAGAAGGCACGATCCCCGGGATGCCATCTGCGCCGAACGGAACCATCCAATTTGATCCGATTCCCAATGAGTCATTTCAGGCCAAGGCGACGCTTGATCTCAATGCCACCCTCGCGGCGAACGACCTCCAGTACCGGATTCAACTTCAGTGCTCGGATCCTTCGACCACGGATGGGCGCATGTCCATCTTTCGGCGGTGGTTGTTGGGCGAGAGCGGCTTTCGAACCTTTCCCGCGATTGAGAAGAAGCTCGCCACCGAATGGGTTCAGGCATCACCGTTTTCGACCACTCGTACGTCGCTCGGACTCCTCATTGAACACCGAATCGCTGAGTTCGAGGATGTTCAGATTAAGGCCAGCGGATACCACCCGATGATCGTCGGCCGAGAATCGTGGATCCTGCGTCGGGACAAAGACGAGATTACGAGAATTGGTCAAGCGGGCGTCGCCATGGTCCCCCGCTATGGCGGCGACTACGGTCGACGACCGGGTGTGACTGCCCCAAACACCTACCGTTTTCGGTTCCTGGTTCCTAGTTCGATTGACGACCCCTTGGGTGATCTCAGTATGGCCGGCGGACTGCACGACGCTACGCGATATATTGACGCTCCGACGGCCAAGCGAACGTTCTTCCCCGGCGAGGGTGATGAGTTTGTCTTCGAAGTCAAACCAGAGGAACTCGGACTGAAGCCAGGCGAGATGCTCGGGCCAAAGCAGACGGTGAGCTTTCCGGCCACCGTCGTCATTGTTTACGGCGAGCGACGAAACCGGGTCGCGGCGGAGATTGAGGGTCGACAGCCCTCATTCGAAGAAGTCCTGAAGGTGATTGGCAAGGGCCGAATCCGCACGTATGTCGACCTGAAGGCTCCCCAGGGGATCGTCAACGTCCGATGATCGGGAACCTTTGCAACTATTTGCGTGTACAATAATTGCATGAGCAACCAATTAAGCGTCCAAGGGTTCCACCACATCACCGCAATCTCGGGTGATGCGCAGTCGAACGTCGACTTCTATGCGGGCGTGCTTGGCCTTCGGCTCGTGAAGGTCACGGTCAACTTTGATGACCCCACCGCCTATCACCTGTACTACGGCGACGGAATCGGGACGCCGGGAACGGCGCTCACGTTCTTCCCCTATGCGGGGGGAAGGTCGGCCCGAACCGGCAACGGTGCGTTTGGAACGACGATCCTCGCCATCCCCGAGGGTTCGATGGGCTTTTGGGAAGAGCGGCTGGCCTCGAAGGGCGTTTCTGCGATTCGGTCGCGCTCACCTTTTGGGGAGGAGTCGCTTGAGTTTGGCGACGTGGATGGCTTTGCGATTGCCCTCCAGGAGAAGGTGACGAAGGAGCCCGTTCGGTGGGAAGGCTCGGAAGTGCCCTTTGAGCATGCGATTCGAGGCGTGACCACCATGCAGCTCCATTCGCGCAGCGGCAGCTCGGCGAACTTCGTCGTCGACCAGCTCGGCGGCGAGGTCTTAGACGAGAAGGAAGGCGTGGTCCGGCTTGCGATTGGCGAAGGCAACCACATCGACCTCTCGACGGTGGATCGCGAGGCCCTGAGCGGCCACGGGGGCATCCACCACGTGGCGGTGGCGGTGAAGGACGAGGCCGAGCAAGAGGCTTTCCACGCGCGGCTTTATGAACAGGGTCGCCACGTTTCCCCGGTGATGAATCGGACCTACTTCAAGTCGATCTACTTCCGGGAGCCGGGCGGCGCCCTCTATGAGATCGCGACGCTTGGGCCGGGATTCACGGTCGACGAGACGCTCACCGACCTCGGAGCGGGGCTCTACCTGCCGCCGCAGTACGAGAGCCATCGCGCCGCGATCGAGGCGAACCTGCCTCGGCTGAAACTTCCCTCGGGGGTGGTTGTCGGTGGCTGAGTTCAAGCACGTTTGGGTTGATCGTGGGTCGCCGAACACCTTGCTGCTCCTCCACGGGACCGGCGGATCGGAGACCGACCTCTTGCCGATTGGCGACACGCTCGCGCCGACCTTTAACCAGCTTTCCCCGGCGGGGAGGGTGATGGAGGGGCCGATGCGACGGTTCTTCCGTCGATATGGCGAGGGCAAATTCGACGAATCGAGCATCCGGGAAGAGGCTGCCGCTTTGGCAGAGTTTGTCCGCTGGGCGGCGGGTGCGTATGGGTTCGACCCTTCGCGAGTCTATGGAGTTGGGTTCTCGAACGGGGCGAACATCGCGGGTTCGCTGCTGCTTCTGCATCCGACCGTGCTTGCGGGCGGGATGCTGATGCGGCCGATGCTCCCCCTCGAGCCGCCGGAGGTGCCGGACCTTCGCGGGAAGCGGGTTTTGACGGTGAACGGCGAGCGGGACGAGATGGCTCCGCTTGCGAGCGTGGAGCGGTTGCACGCGCTGCTGCGCGAGGGCGGCGCGGATCTTGAGGCCGTTTGGCACAGCGGCGGTCATGGCCTGACCCGAGGCGAGCTGTCGCACGGGGCGGGCTGGTTCGCGGGTTTTGGTGAGTGATTGGGGGCCATCCGCCAGTGAGACACCAGCGCCCTCGGCGGCGTAGCCCAAGGTGATGGGTCGAATACACATTGAAACGCGAATCAATGCGCCCATCGAGGTCGTTTTCGACCTCGCCCGCGACGTCGATGCCCACGCCGAGTCGACCCAGGCGACCAAGGAGCGGATTGTCGGCGGCCGACTCTCCGGGCTGCTCGAGCTCGGGGACGAGGTGACCTTTGAGGCAGTCCACCTGGGCGTACGCCAGCGGCTCACCTCGAAGATCATCGAGATGGACCGCCCGTACCGGTTTGTCGACGAGATGCAAAAGGGCGCATTCAAGTCTTTGCGCCACATCCACGCCTTCTCGGAGGCTGATGGGGTGACCACGATGACCGACGAGTTGGTCTTTCGCGCTCCGCTTGGCCCGCTCGGCTGGATCGCCGAGCGGGTTTTCCTCGACCGGTACTTGACCCGTTTCTTGCGGGAGCGGTGCGAGGCGTTGAAGTCGATGGCGGAGCAGGCTTCGAGGGCCTAGTTCCCCTGCGTCGGGGCAAGTGACCCCCTGTCTCTGCCCGCGCCTCGCCCTCGTCGCTTCGCTCCTCCGCCCAGAGACAGGGGGATGGGGCGGCCGTCCTCGGACGAGCGATTCCTGTTCAGGTGCGGTGTTCAATCTCGCTCCGTCCGGTCGCGGGGGAAAAGCTTGGCCAATGCCGTGAGCCAAACTTTCGCTTGTAGGTCAGTGCAGGCCTGTAAACGGAGCCGACCGCAGTCCACCCCGCCCGAGGGCGGAGGAGCGCAGCGACGAGGGTGAGGCTCGGGCCGGGCGGGGTCCATCGGCCTCGAAAACCCCACCCCCGCCAGGACCATCGGCCCAAACGAAACCAACCCGCCCCCGGCGGCGTTGCAATCTCCATCATGGAGCCGATGGAAGGAGCAGGATGCCTGATCGACCTCCTCTTCCTGTGCCTCGAGTTCACCACCCTTCGCTTTTGGGGGTTCGTCCTCACCACGGGCGGCTTGGTCGCACTCACCCTCTACCTCGGCAAGAAGGTCATGGCGTGGCAAACCGGTTTCGGGGTGCTTTTCATTGTCTTCGGATGCCTGATCTCGCTTGCCATCGGAATCCTCGTCGCAAGGATGCTCCCGAAGAGTGAGGAGGCTTAAACTAGAGCGGAATGTACGGGTACAGCCCCATCGGACTCAAAGGCTATGTCTTCCTCGGGGTGACGGGACTGCTGATGGCGGGAACGTTCATCCTGGGGATGAGGATCCTCAAGTGGAACGACCTCTTCGGTGTCGTCTTCATCATCTTGGGGAGCCTCACCGCCATCATCGTCGGCGCTCTTGCCGCCGCATGGGCGGGAAGGAAGCTCTATGAGGCCGGCCTATGCGACGACGACGACCTCCTGTGAAGTCACAGGAATAAGAAGATAAGTTGGTGGAGGCGGGGAGAATCGAACTCCCTTCCAAAGCTGCCTTCCCACGAGCCACCACGAGCGTCTCCTCTGTACTTTATCTCGACGCCGCCCTCTGCCGAGGCCGCCTAGGCGGGCGTCCAGTTCGATTTATTTAGACGAGTCAGCTACGAACAGAAGCTTTCCCATCGATCCGGATTTTTTGACGCCCGACCCGTTCCCAACCGGCTAGAGAACGACGGACGACGCGGCTCAATTAGGCTGCGTAAGCGTAGTTGTTGTTCGCAACTGCTTTCTGGACGGCTTTTTACGAGGCCAACCGACCAACCTCGGCTCGCAACTCGGAGTCGCTTCAGCTCTGTCGAAACCTGACGCCCCCAACTTGTCTTCCTCTATTATGACGCCCGAGCCGCCCCATCATTACGGTCGGGGGTGATAGAATCCGAGCCATGCCTTGTGCGCCGCGGATCACCGGAACCTTCCTCGACGAGATCACCCACGACATTCCGAGCCAGAACTGGGGCAAGGACGACTGGCGAAAGGAGTTCGAGCTCTACAACGAGATCGGCATCGACACCGTCATCATCATCCGCGCCGGCTATCGAAACAAGTGCATCTTCCCCGCGAAGACCATCCCCGGACTGCTCCCGATCTACGAAGACCTCGGCGAAACCTTCTTCTCCCTCGCCGACGAATACAACCTGAACCTCTACTTCGGGACCTATGATTCCGGCCACTACTGGTGGCGGCGAACCTGGTGGAAAGAGGTCGAGCTGAACAAGGCCTTCATCAAGGAGGTTGTCGACCGCTACGGCCACCACAAGAGCTTTGCTGGTTGGTATCTCACCCACGAAACCGGGAAGAACGACGCCCACATCATCGAGCTGTTCAACGAGATCGGCGGCGCGTGTCGCGAGGCGAAGAACGTCCCCATCCTCATCTCGCCCTATCCCCAAGGGGCCAAGCAGCTCGGCGAGGCCGGGTTCACCCTCGATGAGAGCTTTGACCACTGGGACCGCATCTTCGCGGCGACAAAGGGCTCGTTCGACATCTGCGCCTTCCAAGATGGCCAGGTTCACTATGAAGAGCTGCCCCACTTTGTGAAGGGGATCGGCGAACTCGGCGAGAAGTACGGAGTGACGATCTGGTCCAACCTCGAGACCTTCGATCGCGACATGCCGATCAAGTTCCCGCCCGCCGACTGGCGCTACCTGCGGTTCAAGATGGAATCGGCCTGTCCGGTCGCGGAAAAGATCATCACGTTCGAGTTCCCGCACTTCATGTCGCCCCATTCGTGCTATCCGGCCGCCCATAACCTCTTCAAGCGATACCGCGAGTTCTGTTTGGACTCATGATCTGAGGCCGATTGGTGGCCAAAAGCCCTCGCTTTGCGAAAGTGGAGCAAGGGCCGCCGACGAACGGCTCGGAAGTAAGCGGGCTTGGCCAATCGGGGCGGGAGGACGGTTTGTCCTCTCGCCCTTTCCTATTGAATCAGGGCCCGGAGATCGGGGCTGGAAGGGACGCCAGCGGGGGCTTCGGTGGCCACGCCAGTGAGGACAAGGTGGACCTGGGTGCCAGCCCGGAGGCCGGCCTCGATGTCGGTGTCGAGGCGGTCGCCCACGACGATGGTCTCAGTCGGCAGAACGCCCGCGCCATCAATCAGGTCGAGGATCATCGTTGGCTCGGGCTTGCCGATCGTCACCGGTGATCGGCCAAGCGCGGTCTCAAGCGCGGCGACCATCGTCCCCGCGCCAGGACCGAAGCGACCCTTCTCATAAGGATAAGTTGCGTCGCGATTTGTTGCATAAAACGATGCGCCGCCGAGGCCGACTTGCATCGCCTCATCGAGCACCTCGTAGGTGAACGAGCGGCAGATACCCACCACGAGCGCGTCGGGCGAGTCCTTGGTGATCGTGATCCCGGCGGCTTCGAGGGTGGCGTTGAGGCCCGCCTCACCGACCGTCCAAGCGGTTTGGTGGCCCGCCGCGGCGAGCGCGCGGGCGGTGGCAAGCGCACTCGTCATCACGTCGCCGTTTTCGACCCGAAAGCCCATCCCGAGCAGCTTCTCGGCAGTCTGGGCGACCGTCTTGCTGGAGTTGTTGGTGACGTAGCGGACAATCACGCCGCGCCGATGGAGCTCGCGAAGGACCTCCAACGCGTAGGGAAGGGCCTCGTCACCGCGATAAAGGGTGCCGTCGAGGTCAAAGATCGCGAGGCGAAACGCGTTCACCGGCTTCGCGAAAGGACAAGTCCGGAGACCGATTCGAGAAGGGTCCTCGACTCCGAGTTCGGCAATCGCTCGAGCGCGGCAAGGGCGATCTCCACGTGCCGCTCGGCGCGCGATTCGGCCTCGTCAAAGGCACCGCGGTCGCGCATCCATCCGGTGAGCAGCGTGAGGTCGTCGCTGTTGATCTCAGTGCCAAAGTGCCGCTGAGCGAAGGCGTATTCCTCGTTGTTGAGGCTTTTCCGAAGCAGGATGAGGGGAAGGGTCGCTTGGCCCTCGCGGAAGTCGCCCGCCTTGGGCTTGCCGGTGTCGTTGCTGCGATAGTCGAGCAGGTCGTCGACGATCTGGAAGGCAAGGCCGATCTCCGCGCCGTAGTCGCGCAGGGCTTGGATCGTCGTGGCATCGTCGGTGGCGATCATCGCGCCGACCAGGCAGCAGCACTCGATAAAGGCGGCGGTCTTCATGCGAAGGACCTCCATGTGCTCGCGCTCCGAAAGGTCAAACTGGTTGCGGACTTCAAGCTCGCGGACCTCTCCCTCGGCCATCTCGACGACCATTTGGCTGACGGTTCGGATGACCTGCAGGTCACCGTCTTCGGCGAGGAGGACCATCGCCTTCGCGAGGAGCACGTCACCGGCGAGGATCGCGGGCGTAGCGCCGACCTGGGTGTGGGCGGTCGGCTGTCCACGGCGGAGCGGTGACTGGTCAATCACGTCGTCGTGGATGAGGGTCGCCATGTGGATCATCTCCATGCATGCGCCGAGCCGGATTGCTCGCTCGGAGTCGAAGGGGCGGCCCGTCGCGCGGGCGGCGATGCCAAGGATCGCGGGTCGAAGGCGCTTTCCGCCTGCCTTGAGGGTGGATTGGCCGACGAGTTCAACGGTGCCGATCTGGCTGCCCACCTGGCGAACCAGCTCTTGCTCGACTCTCGCAACCTCAGAGGAGATGAGATCGAGCACCTCATTTGAGACTTTGCCGTCGACGGCTTGGAAAAAGGCGCTTGCGCTCATGATTTCACTCCCCAGTGCATGCAGACATTGCCAAAGAACAGGTCCTTCATCCGGACATCGCGGAACCCGGCCGCCTCCATCGAGGCCTTCAGCTCTTCGCGCGACTTAAACCGCTCGGTGCTCTTTGGCAGGTACTTGTAGGCTTCGCCCTTGCCGATCAATCGGCCGATGAAAGGGACCACCCGGTGGAAAACGAGGTTCGACTGCCAGCGCATGAAGCCAGACTTCGGCACTGCCATGTCGATGGAAACGAATCGACCGCCGGGCCGCAAGACGCGGGCGATCTCGCGATGGGCAAGGTCGATGTCGGGGACGTTGCGAATGCCCCAGCCGACGGTGACCGCATCGACCACGCCGCTCTGCATCGGGATCTGGCAGGCATCGGCCTGGGCGAGCCGCTCGGATTTGAACTTGGTTGCCGCCTTGTCGAGCATCGGAAGGCAGAAGTCTGCGCCGATGACGGTGCCCTCGGTGCCGACCGCCTCGCGGAGCGGGGCAAGGAAGTCGCCGGTGCCACAGCAAAGGTCGAGGACGCGCTCGCCAGGGGTCAATTGGAGGGTCTGGACGGCGAGGCGACGCCACTTGTGGTGAAGCCGGACCGACATCACCGAGTTCATCAGGTCGTAAGACGGCGCGATCTCGCCAAACATGCGCTGGACCGCCTGCCGCTTTTCGCTGCCTTCGGTGTGCCAGATTGCTTGGTCGCTCGCCATCATGACCGTTCTGAAGTTTCAAAAATCTTTGAAACTTGTCTTATTGTACGTCAGCAGGGGATCGAAAGTCATAGGAATTGGCACACGAACCTTTCCTCGCCGCAACAATTTGGGATAAGTTTTTATCATGCTTTCCGCCGTTCTTGCCCTCGGACTTCGCCGGGACTTCAAGCTTCCGCCGATGGAGCAGGTCACTCTGCTCATCTTCATGCGAGGAAAAAGCTCCAAAGGGATGCCCGCCGAGCAGCTCGAAACGATGCAAAAGGGCCACATCGCGAACCTGGAGCGGTTAGGAAAGGCCCACAAGGCACCCTGCGCAGGGCCGTTTGAGAATGGAGGCGACCGGCGCGGTCTGGTTGTCCTCACGTTGCCCAAGGACAAGGTTCCTCAAGAGTTCGAGAACGACCCCTTTGTGAAAGAGGGACTGCTCAAGCTTGAGCTCCACACTTGGATGGTGCCCAAGGGCCTGTTTGCTTGGCCCACACTGACGAAGTTCGAGATGGGGATGTTCACGTTTGCCTGGGTCTCCAAGGGCAAGAACCCCAAGCTTCCAGAGCCGAAGGACGAGCTAGCCAAGCACGTTGAGCACAACTTGGGTCTGATGCGCGATGGCCGCGCCGCACTCATCGGCCCGTTCCTCGATGAGAACCCCTGGGCGCTCGGCGGCTACATCTTCAATGAGACCGATGAGGCAAAGATCAACGAGTGGCAAAAGGCCGATCCGAGGATTCAATCGGGACGACTTGAATTCCACACCCTGAAGCTCTATATGGCCAAGGGGCTCTTCAAACGCCTGCCCTAAAAAGAGTGCGGGACCGCCAATCCTGGCGATCCCGCCCTTCCATTTCCCGAAAAGGAGAACTTAGTCGATCTGGGCGAGAACGTCCTTGAGCGACTGAGCCGACTTGTGCAGGCCTTCTCGTTCGGCTTCGCTGACGCTCGGCTCAAGGATGGCATGCGCGCCACCGCGACCGACGACGGTCGGGAGCGAGAGCGAGATGTCGCTGATGCCGAGGGCACCCGACTGGTAGACCGAAACCGGGAGGACGGCTTCCGAGTTCAGGGCGATCGCTTCCACGACTTCCTTGATCGAAATACCGACCGCGCGGCCCGCGCCACCCTTGAGGCGGATGACTTCGGCGCCCGACTTGCGCGTGAACTGGAAGACTTCGTCAACCTGCTCGGCATAGCCGGGAATGCTGGTCATCGGGACGCCGCCGATGGTTGCCGAGCTTAGAATCGGCACCATGCTGTCGCCGTGCTCACCGAGGATGAGCGCCTTGACGTCCATCGCGTTCACCTTGAAGTGATCGGCGAGGAGCGATCGGAATCGGCAGGTGTCGAGCACTGTACCGAGGCCGAGAACCTTCTCGACGGGAACGATGCCGCTCTGACCAGCGAGGTGGGTGAGAATGTCGACCGGGTTGCTGACCACAACGATGGTCGCGCCGTCATTGAGCTTGGCATCCTTGAGGCTGGCGAGGATGTTCTTGAAGAGACCAACGTTTCGGTTGATCAGCTCAAGTCGGCTCTCGTCCGGCTTGCGGCGGAGGCCAGCAGTGATGACGACACAGTCGCTTCCGTTGACGACGGAATAGTCGCCTGCGGAGGTGAACGTGATGTTCGAGGTGAGGGCGGCTCCGTGTCGGAGGTCGAGGGCTTCACCCGCGGCCATGTCTGCGTTCATGTCAACGAGAGCGATCTCGCGAACCTTTCCACCGATCTGAAGAGCGAATGCAGCGTCGGATCCAACTCGTCCGCCGCCACCGATGATGCTTACTTTCATGATGACGTCTCTGATTATGGCCGGTCAGAGGCGGTAGCGTTCCACTCGGAAGGCATCACAGACGAGCCAACCGAGCATTGCGGCAAGGTAGATCAGGTTCCCCGACCAAAGAAAAACTTCGACCGCAAAAACTTTCTCCTGGAAGGCGACTCCGATCGTGAAACACACGACGGTCATCGCAACCGAGCCGACGATCCGCGTGGTGCTGTAGTGAAACGCCTGCCGCGTGACCCCGATGAGGACATACAAGGCGGCCGCGAACCAGAAATTGATGAGCGCGAGCAGGCCGAGGACGACGGTTGGGGAAGGGCCGCCGAGGGACGTGCTGACGGTGGCGTTGATTCGGTCGATGAGGTTTCCGATCGACAGGCAGCTGCCAAGCGAGACCCCCGCAAAGATCGTCACCACCCAGGTCGTCAGGTTCCACGAGCCGATCAGAGGCAGCTTGGGAAAAGCGGGTTTGCCACCGGTCCACATGAGCGCGAAACAACAGCCGAGGACGATGATGGCGGCGGTGCCGGTCATGAATGCGCCGAGGGTCTCATCAGCGTCGCCGCGCGAGGCTCGGACCTCGGGGACCACCTGCTCGAGGAGCTGCTCGTAGCGGCGTTGGTACACCGTGTTGTTCGGCTCAAACTGGATCGCGTAGGCATACATCTTCGCCGCCTCGTTCCGGTCGCCGTTCTTGCGGGCGATGTCGCCGAGCACCGCATAGGGCAATCCGACCTTCGGGTTGGACGCGATGATGTTCTTCGCCGCCTGCTCCGCCAGCATGAAGTTGCCTCGCTTGATGAGGATGGTCAGCTCGTTCAGCTCGGCCTGGAGGTTGGTGGCGGGGGTCGCTGTTCGGCGCTGAGAAGCCGCTGCCGAAGGCCTTGGTTGGGCCTTGGGCGGCGTTGAGGTCTTCGTCGTGGCGGTGGGTGGCGGCTTGGGAGGCGGGTTTAGCTCGCGGTCGTATTGCCGGCGTCGGATGGGGTCGCTCAGGACCTCGAACGCGCGGTTGGCTTGGTGGAGGATCTCGACCGAGCCAGGGTCAGACGACCGGTCGGGGTGGTGCTTCAGGACGACGCGGCGATACGCACGGCGGATTTGGTCAGGCGTCGCGTCTTTGGCGACCTCCAGAATCTCGTAGTGCGTCTTCGGTCTCACCGCAGGGTCCAGATCATCGTCGCGTTGTCGGCGGCATCAAACTGCATCTGGAAGTAGCCGGTGTAGAACTTGATGAGCACGATCAGAACGTAGATCGCCACGCAGATGATCGCGACGACACCCACGATGCGCGCGAGAACCAGGGCCCGCACCTTCGCCTCTTCCTCGTAGTATTCGGCGACCTTGGTGAGCATCTCGTCGACGTTGCCGGTCCGTTCGCCGGTGGCGAGCATGTCGGCGACAATCGGCGTGAGACCACCGGTGGCTTGGAGGGTCGCAGCGATGCCTTCACCCTCCTGGAGCTTCCTTGCGGCGGGATAGATCAGCGCGCGAACGTATTCGTTGCCACACGAGTCGGCAGCGAGCTCAATCGACCGCTGGATGGGCACGCCGCCCGAGTAAAGCGCACCAAGGGCACGACCAAATTTCGCCATCGCGAACTGGTGGAGCGTGTGGCCGGAATAGGGGACGTTGATGATGAACTGGTCCCAGCGGGCCTTGATCGCGGGGTTGGCGAGGCCGATCTTGAAGAACAGCCACAGGCCGACGATGATCGGGCCTAGGTAGAGCCAGGTAATGGGCTGGGTGAGCGGCGACCAGATGCGGATGTTGCTGCCTTGGGAGGCAATGAAGGCGTTTGCGCCCAGGATGATGAGGATCGAAGCGCCGATCGTGAGCTTGGGCATGAGCGTGGCCCGTCGGTACTCGTCGCGAATCTGGATGTCCTGCTGGATGTAGTTGGCGACGAGGTCCGACGCGCGGTCCAGGTAGCCGCCTTCTTCGCCGGATCGGATCAGGCTCACCATCAGCGGGGTGAAGACCTCGGGATAGCGCTGGAGGCCAAACGAAACCGGCCGACCGGCTTCAACGTGGCCTTGGCATTCGCGCAGGATGGAGTTCAGCTTGCCGTCACGAGCTTGTCCGGCGAGGGTGCCGAGCGCCTGGACGATGGGAACGCCCGCCCGCTGCATCGTCGCGAACTGCCGGAAGAAGAACATCAGCTTGCTGAGCGGCACCTTGTCGACCACGCGTCCGACGACGTTGGTTTGCATGTAGGTGCGCTCGTGGGTCGGCACTTCGTGGACGACGGGCGGCGGGGCCTGGGTCAGCGGATCGGCCTGGCTGGTCATCACGCTGATCGCTTCGACGTTCATTCCGTCGCGGCTGAGCTGACCAAGGGCAACATCAAGCGAGGCTGCGTAGAGGGTCCCCTGAGTCCGATTGCCGGATCCATCAATGGCGGAGTATTGAAACGTCGGCATCGGTTCTTGAGTAGTTAGACGAAACTCGCCTCCCAACTATTGCAAATGATCGGCCTCCGCGGCGATTTCAATAAGATTTCTTCACGGTGCTTGACATCGTGCGATATTTGCGTATAATAAATTTGCTATGTCAACTAATGCGCTGATCTCTGTGGTTTATCACTCCGGCTATGGCCACACCGCCGTCGTGGCGAACAAGGTTCAGGAAGGTCTTGCCTCGGTGGAGGGCGTCGAAGCCCGCCTGTTCTCGGTCGACGATGTCGATTGGGACGTGCTGAATGCCTCCGACGCGATCGTTTTTGGTGCGCCGACCTACATGGGTGGCCCGAGCGCAGGATTCAAGGCGTTTGCCGATGCGACCGCCAAGCCGTGGTTCGGCGATGCTTGGAAGGACAAGCTGGCCGCTGGCTTTACCAACTCGGGTTCAAATGCCGGTGACAAGCAGGTCACGCTTCAGTACCTCGCGACCCTCGCCGCGCAGCAGGGCATGCTATGGATTCCCCTTGCGGTGAAGTCGGCAAACGGCCTCAACCGGAACGGCTACTACCTCGGGCTCGGCACCCAGTCAGACAACGACAGCCCGGAAGTGACTCCTGGCGATGCGGACAAGACTGATGCCTTCAACTTTGGCGTTCGGATTGCCCAGGCGACGAAGCGCTGGAAGGCCGGAGCCTAAGCTCGATCCCTTTCGTCGGAAGCGGAGTCCTGAGTGGGCTCCGCTTTCTTCATTTTGGGCTGGAGCCAGGAGCCGGGGAGCGCGCGGCTACCGGTGAACATCGCGATGCCGCGGTTCGCGACGAGCGAGCCCACCACCGACATCACGACGAGCAGCATGACGCGAAGGAACACCGCGCCGAAGCCTTGGAGGGCGATGGAGACGTCGAACGGCTCACCCTTCTTGATCTTGAGCACCTGCTCGGGCGGGACATTGAACTGGTCGTAGGCAAGCTTGAACACGAGCAGCAGCAGGCCAACGCCACCCAAGAAAACGAGCAGCCCAAAGACCTTGCCTAACCAATCGCTGATGGGTCGCCCGTCCTTCGACATGGACCCCTATTATCCCGCTAATCTGCGCGACTCAACACGACGTATCGGTTTTCGCGGTCACTTCGACGATCAAGGAGCACCGCCTCAAAGCTGAATTCGTCCTCGAACTCGAACTGCTCGATGGTGGTTTGGAGCAGGGCAAGGGTGGAGGCCTTGGCCTCGTCGATGCTCTCGGTGGTGGGCAGGGCCCGCGCGCCTTCGAGCAACCGATCTGCAAGATCGAGGCTCCCCGAAACGACCACCACGCGCTGGTGCACGGTGTAGTCGCCGTCGTAGTCGAGGATAAAGTAGCGGTCGGCGTCCACCGTATCACCTGCTTCGGCAAAGACGGTTCGCGCCACGACGGGCGAGGCCTGGAAGTCGGAGAAGGCCCTCTTGAGCGACGTGCTAAGCGCATTCACGACGCGGGAAACTGTGACATCCTGTTCCGACCGGTTGAAGCCCTCTTGATGGGCAAAGTCAATCGCAGCGACCCGGATCGCCTCCACGTCGGACTGCTGACCGATGGAGGCCATGACGAGGTGGTCATAGACCTCATAGATCTTGTTCGCACGGCGCCGGAAGGTGGCGACGAGGATTCCCGCATCAATCGAGCGCGCGATGATCGGCGTCCCTTGTTCGAGCCGAGCTTCAATGAAGGACGCGCGGTGTCCAATCCCCTCTTGCCAGTCGTAGGGCGTGAGCATAGCTAGTAATACTCCGTTTTACGGGAGGACTATTTCACGGGACCGGAAAATGGCGGATCGAGCTTCAGCCACGAGTGGAGCATCTTGCCGACCTTGCCGAGCGATTCTGCGGAGCACTTGTCCACCGTATCGCCGAGGGTGTGCCAGGGTTCGTAGTCAAAGTCGATGAGGTCGATGACGGGGATGCCGGCGTCGTTCAGGCAAATGTGGTCGTCCTCGATTGACGGCCCGTAGACCTTCGGGAAGGTTGAACCGAGGCCGATCTTGGCGGCATGGTCATAGAACGCTCCCATGAGCTTGGGGGCGTAGTAGGCGCTATTCGGCTCGACGGGAATGCGCAGGCTCTTGTCGCCGATCATGTCGAGCAGGATGCCGTAGTTGGGGACGTTGTCGCCGAAATACTGCTTGGTGTTCGCGCGGGACTGGACGATGTGCTTGGCGCCAAGGAACATCTCTTCGAGCGAGGGACCGAGGTCTTCGCCGTCGGTGAGGATGTAGGCGATGCCGACCGATTTCGGAAAGTCGGCGGCGCGGGCGAGCTCGGCGAGCACGGCCACTCCGCTCGCGCCATCATTCGCGCCGAGAATCGGCTGCTTTCGCTTGGCGGCGGATTCCTCCTGGTCAGCGGTGGGGCGGGTGTCCCAGTGGGCGAGGAGGACAACGCGTGTGGTCGCTTTTTCCCAGTTTTGGGTCGCGACGATGTTCCACATTGTCACCTTCTTGCCCTTCGACCAGTTGTGGGTGAGCTCAACCGTCTTGACCGAGTCGCACGACTTCTTGAACGTCTCAACGAGGTAGTCGCGGCACTTTAGGTGGCCGGGAGTTCCGGGCACGCGGGGGCCGAAGTCGCATTGCGTGGTGAGGACCTTCCATGCAGCGGCTTGGTCAAAGGTGGGTCGAGGCTTGACGGGATCTTGGCCCATGACCGTCGCCGCAAGAAGTGAGAGCAAGAGGGACATCTATGGCTAAGACGTCTTAGTCCACGGCGGTGTAACGCGGGTTTGAATCGGTTCCGCGCTTTTCCTTCAGGATCTGCTCAAGGGTCATCGACTCAAAGTTTCGGTTGAGCGACGTCTTCATGTTCCAGACCTTGAAGTAGCCATAGCCACCTCGCGCGAGCGAGGTCGGCATTGCCACCACGTAGGTTCGGCCGTCGTCGAGGGGCTGCTTGTTCACCCGGACGTCGACGATGCGGGGCGAAACCCCGTTGGCGCGGCGGTAGGTGACCTCTGCGCCGGAAATCTGCAGGAAGAAGGTGCTCGTCTGGGGCAGGAGCGAAACCGACCGCTCGAGGGCGGCGCGAAGCTGCGCACCCGTGAGGTTGAGCGTCGAGAACGACTCGTTCGGGAAGGCGAGGACGCTCGCGAGGTTATCCTTGCTGCCACCCGACTTCAGGATGGCCGAAGGCAGGAAGGCGATGTCGGCCGCTGTGGTTTCTCGAAGGGAATCGGCAGCCGATTGGGCAAGGCTCAGCGGCCCCGCACCTGGGTCATCAGCAACGGCAACCCCCGAAAGGGTGCAAGCTACCAGTCCGATCAAAAAGAGACGCGAAAAGTTGCGCATCGATACCCTCTTAGACACTTCAATCTTCGGTTAGGTTCGTTAAATCTCCAACCCTTCGTTTACGAAGAGTTAATGAAGTTCAGTTCCGGTTCAAAGCAAAGGACCCAGCGAAAAAATCGCTAGGTCCTTTGGCTGAATCTTGAAAAGATCAGTCTTCGACGCGGACGCCCATCGAGCGAGCCGAGCCAGCGATGATTCGCATCGCCATCTCTTCGTCGTCGGTGTTGAGGTCCTTCATCTTGGCCTTGGCGACGTCGCGGAGCTTGTCTCGCGAGATCACGCCAGCCTTGTCCGTCTTCGGGTTGGCCGCGCCGCGCTCGATGCCGATCGCTCGCTTGATGAGGTCGGTGGCGAGGGGCTGCTTGACGACGAACGCATAGGAACGATCCTCAAAAACCGTGATTTCCACCGGGAGGACGAAGCCCATCTGAGGGGCGGTCATCTCGTTGAACTTCTTGAGGAACTCCATCATGTTGACGCCAGCTTGACCGAGGGCCGGACCAACGGGAGGAGCAGGTGTTCCCTTACCTGCGGGGATGTTGAGCTTGATAACTCCAGTAACGCGCTTTGCCATGGCTAAATTCTCTTGGGTTGTGGTTTGCGCAACCGAGAGGGAAGCATCGGGCTTGCGCGAATCAGGAAGGATACCCTAGAACCGCAGCGTAACTCCAGCCGTGATGTACGTAAGGAGCGCAGAATTTCTCGTCGCGGGCACGTTGGCGCCTCCTTCGAGGAACCTTCCGCCGATGAACGCAGTGGCGCGGCGGTCGATCGGCACGTTGAGGGTGACCGATCCATCGAAGGCGCGTCCGGGGCCACCGGCGAGTCCGTCGAAGTCCACGCCGAGCCAGAGCTTTTCGGTCAGCTTGGTTTCACCGCTGATGTGAAGCAGGGGGACGAAGCCGAGGTTTGAGTATTCAGAGACCGTGTTGCCTTGGCGCAGCCGGACCTTGGCATCGCGGAGCTTGCCGGTAAAGCCGAGTCGCCAGGTGCCGCGCTCGTTCTTGGCCCATCGCCAGAAGTAGCCGATGCGCCAGGAGTTGAACTGATAGAGGCCATCGGTGGGAGTGTTGGCGGCGAAGGTGGTGCCGTTGAAGCTGACCGGCGAGCTGAAGGTGCCCGTTCCGCGCAGGCTGAGCGGAGCGAGGACGAATCGCCAGCCGTTCTTGGCGTCGGGGGTGGTGAGGACGGTGATGCGCAGGAATCCGGTGGGCCCTCGACCGATGAGGTCGGGGAAGCTGAAATTGGTGCCCGATCGGGGAACGGCGACGTCGTTCTTGTTCTGCCAGACGTAGCCGGTTTCGACGGTCACGCGGACCTTGTCGGGGGTGTCGCTTTGGGCTTGGGCCAGGGCTGCGGTCGCGAGGAGGGGGAGGAGGACGAGCGGGCGCATAGAGGTTCTTACGCGGGGGAGGCGGGATTCGTTGTCGGGGGTGTCCCTGCCTCTGGGCGGAGGAGCGAAGCGACGAGGGTCGCGTCAGCAATGTTAAGATGCCGTCTGCCCCACAGCACTCCCTGCCGCATGTACAATTTCGGGGACAGCTCGGGCAGAGGCAGGGGGGCACTCGGGGCAGGCGACCCGCGCCCGCACGGGCGAAAGGATTAGAATTTTCCGAGTAGCGTCGGAGGCCCGAGGTTCACCAAACATGCTCTACATGCGCAAGCTTTCACCGACCTCGCGAACGCAGGGTCTGGGCTTTCAAGAGGCGGGGCAAGCGTACTTGTTGGCTGAGAAGTCGGTAGAGCACAGCTCTGCGGGGTACACCTCTCTACGTCGGCTTGTCTCGGTTGACAACGTGTTCTCCCTTCGCGCCATGCTGAAGTGCGAAGGCATGATCTTCTTCCTTCGAGGTCACCCGACGCCTGCCAACTTGCGCGAGATTCAAGCGGAGAAGCCAGGCTTCATCCAAGTCCTTATCGACGATCCCTCGTTCATCGCTTGGTGCAGCGATGCCGACATCGAGACTCTCCGGCGGCTCGAGCTTGATGAATCCATCGACTATGCGTTTGGTTGGATCGAGCCCAGTGTGGGGGTCGATTGGGGCCAGGCTCTTCTCAAGCATTGCAGCCAGTTGCTGTCCCTCGAGAGGTCCGTCGAGGCCGTCGAACTTCCTTGGGAGGGGGCTTTTCTGATGCACGTCCTTCACGACACCGGGGGCTATTTCGCACCTCGATCCACCGATTTTGTTCACTACATCAGCGAACCTGCGGAGGTGACGGAGAGTGATGCCTCGGGAGAGGGAAGGCAGGCAGAAGACTTCTTGCTGAAATCCCGGTGGTAGGGGTCGGCTGTTGGGTTGAGGGAGGCCGTCCCCCCTGTCTCTGCCCGTCCTCGCCCTCATCGCTTCGCTCCTTCGCCCAGAGACAGGGGGAATGGCGGCCGTCCTCGGTGACAAGTCGGTATTGACCTTAAGAATGCCCCGGAGTTAACGGCGAAGGCGCGCACTGTTCCCCCGCGCCCGGGCGTGCGACGCCTCATCCCGGAGCTCCAGAGGGATGCGCAGCAACTTCTCGGGAGCAGGATGACCGTGGCTAGCCGCCGTTAACGACCCTCTGAGCAGCCGCCAGGGCAGGGTCACGGCCGGCTCGAATGTCCTCCACCGTGCTGTCAGCCCGAATGTCTGGGACAAAGCCAACACCGACGAATTCCGTGCCGTCGGCATTTCGGTCACGCTTCGTGCAAATCCGTGCCCAACCGCCACCAGGGAGGTTAAAGCGCATCGGTTGGCCGGTGGAGCCACCGGTAGGCATTCCGACAAGCTTTCCTCGTCCAGATGCTCGGTAGTAGCATAGGAAATCCTCTGCGGCTGAAAAGGTTCGAGGACCACAAATCACGGCGACCGGTCCAGTGAACTTGTCAGCACTTGCGAACAAGGTCTCCTCTTCGCCGTATCGATCCGAAGCTCGGTCCCATGCCCGGAAGGATGGCCGGTAGTTTCGGGTTTCCCACTTTCCAACCTTGAGATCACGGTCGACCAAGTGGCTGAGAATGCTGGCTCCGACACCGCTGTTCCCACCTTCATTCAGGCGCACATCGATAATAAGCCTCCCCGCTTTGCGAATCTCCGGAAGGAGCCGCTCGAAACTCAGCGCGGGCACATCGTTGTTGCAAGTGTTAAAAGCGAAGTACGCGGTTCCATCCGCAAGGATCTTGAACTCAAAGGGTGGAGTCATCACACCTGACAAAGGCTTGTCGCGACGAACCGTGATGGCTTGTTTCGTTCCGTCGGCATGCTCGACGCCCAGTACGACCTTCTTTGTTTTTGGCCCTCTCAGCAGCATGTACGTGTAGAGGTTGACATCGTGCCCCTGAGGGGTCGAACTTGACACCAGCTTGCCCCACTTGCGCTGTCCGTACTCGATCGCGGGAACACCATCGATGGTCTCGATCACGTCGCCAGCTCGAAAGCCGAACTTGGCCAAGCTGGGGGAAGGCTCTCGCCAAATCACAACGTGGTCCTGGACCCGCCTGATCGGGAGAGGAATTCTAACCTCCATGGAGTTTCGAAGGCTCTCTGGAAGTCCGAGGTCGGTGTGGGCATCCTTGAGAAGAGCCATGAACTCGCGCAAGAGGTCGTAGTACTCGTAGCGAGACTGTTCTTTGGCAACACGGGGAATGAACTGACGGTAGGTTCCATCCCAATCCAGGCCACTGACAAGGTCCCAATTGGCAAAGTTGTACTTTGCCTCGGACCAAATCATCGAGAGTCCAGCAATTCGGTCACCGGCAGTGATTTTGTCGGTGTCACCGCCGGGGTAGGGGATCCCTGCGAGCATCCAGTCGGGATCGCGGCGTCGCAGGTCGCCGATCACTTTCGTTATCCTGGGATCGGGCAAAAGGGCGATCACTTCAGGCATGCTGGCGATGCGGTTCGCGTAAAACGAGAACATCGAGAGCTTGTTCTCTTTGATGATCCACGAATCTTCACCGGTCAGTGAATCCCTCAGTTCTTCTGCGCTGGTCACCACCCGCTCTCGATCTCCTAGTTTGCCGTAGCAAATGATCAGGTCCACGAGGATGTCATTCCGCTGAAAATAGACGAGCTGGCTTCCATCGGCAGCCTTAAGGTTGCGAATCTCGGGCCGCAAGCAAAAGGCCTTGAGAGCCTCTAGATCGGCGGTGACCTTTTTCAATTCGTCCTGCGTCAGCTTAGGATTTGACCATTGCCCTCGCGCCGTGGCCCTGGCCGATTGGACCTTTTGCCAGGCTTGGTCAAATGCTGGCTCTTGGGCACCGGCGAGGGCGCCGATGGCGGCAAAAACCAATCCGAGGCTCCCGAAGAGCCAACCAATTCGCTTCATCGAATTCATTCTTGCGGAAGGAACGACCGTGAACTAGAACAATTGAAACATTCTGCATTTTTGCCGCTCACCTGGCGAAGCCATGCGCGAGGGCTTATGCCGAGTACCTGCTTGAAAGCCCGTCCGAAGTGCGATTGATCGGAAAAGCCAGCTTCTTGGGCGGCCAATCCCATAGATCCGCGGGCCGAAGTGAGGGCAGTGGCCGCCAGAACTCTTCGAATCCCGAGGAACTCGGATACCGATAGGCCGAAGCGCGCCCGGAAAACGCGTGCCAGATGGACGGGATGGACTCCGAGGTCGCGAGCCAAGTTCGAAAGGGTCCAGTCGTTCGTTTCGGCAAGGCGCTGGGTGAGTTTGCGCATCCAAGGTCGAGTCTCAACCGCGTTGGATGCTGCGGGCAACAGGAACTCGACCCAAAAATCGTCCGGGCGGTCGAATTGGTCGCGAGCGGCACGCATGAACTCCACCGCCCGTAACTCGCTGTGGTCGACTCGATAGTCGCCGAGGTCGGAGGCGGAAACTTCGTTTTTGGTGAGCCATTCCTCGGTGGGTTCTAGGTTCCAGCCCATTCGTCCGTCTGGCCCCGCCACGCCTTCATGGTCCGCTCCGGGAGGATGGAAAAGGAGTTCGAAAGGCTGCGGTGCAACCGCGCCCAGTTTCGGTGAAACATCGATGTAGGCCCCGGAGAGCAGCAGGAAGTAGGTTGGATTCTCGTGGCAGTGGAGCCGCTGACGTTGCCTCGCCGGATAGTGGGTGAACGAGATGGCGAGGCCACCTTGTTCAAAAGCCCGGTCGACTCGCCCTAGATATTGACGGGCTCGTAACTCCATGTGAACGATACGAGTTCGGAAGCCACTGGAGTTCGCCGCGCGAGCGGAATAGGGCCTATTGACCCTTCGGATTGATTAGGCTTCGGCGGATGCATTGGGGAATCAGGCTCGCGTTTGGGCGGGTGAGGCTCCATTCCCCGCGCCCGCCCGGGCTGTCCCCAAGTTTCCGGGATCAGCAAAGCGTGCTTTGGGGCAGGCGACCCGCGCCCGCCCGTGCTGTCCCCGTGCTTCCGGAATCAGCAAAGTGTGCTTTGAGGCAGGCGACCCACGCCCGCCCGTGCTGTCCCCGTGCTTCCGGAATCAGCAAAGTGTGCTTTTGGGGCAGGCGACCCACGCCCGCCCGTGCCACACCCTCGCCCCGGCCAGCCGGGGCTCCGCCCGGGCGCGGGGACAAGCCCCTCCCGGCAGCTCAGCCTGAAACCAGCCACGAATCCAGCGAGAAAAAAGCCTACCGACGGCGCGCGAGCGCGCGCAGCGCCTCATCACGCAGGTCCAGGTAGAGGCTCCGCATTTTCCGGGCGAGGCGGTCGAGGTGGACAAACCCATTCCGGTCGCGTTCGCGCGGGGTTTGCTCGCGCAAGAAGACGAGGCGGGACTCTTGTTTGCGCACCGTGCGCCCGAGGGCGAGGAACTGACGAGCCTTGCGAAAAGGGGTCGCAGAACTCGATCGAATGTCGGAGATGCGTCGTCGCAGATCAAATTCGGTGAGCATATGGAGTGGT
This sequence comes from Armatimonadota bacterium, assembly GCA_018268355.1. Taxonomy (GTDB): domain Bacteria; phylum Armatimonadota; class Fimbriimonadia; order Fimbriimonadales; family Fimbriimonadaceae; genus JAFDWR01. The sequence continues at coordinate 262,348 of JAFDWR010000004.1, forward strand.
CAAAAACTCGCTCTAGTATAGTCCGTGCCCTGTTGTGTGAGCCAGTGCGCTACTACACTACAAAGACAGCATGGTCGAGCGCTTTCGTTTCCTCTTTTTTCGGATGACGGTGGTCGTTGCCTTGCTGTTCGCCTTGCTGGGTCGTTTGGCCCTTGCCCGGCCGATCAAAGTTTGGGGACCCGCGCCCACCCTCGCGAATGTCGGATTCTTCGGCGCGTTGCACGCTTATGCGAAGTCCACCGGACAAGAGATCGACTACGCCGCCGCGGCCGGGTCGGGGCTCGACCGCCAAAGACTCGCGATTGCCTTCGCTTCCGGCCATCCGCCCGACCTCGTCCTCATCGACCGAAGCGAGGTGAGCCGGTGGGTAGGCGAGGGTGTCCTTGGTCCAATTGTGCGTAACAAGCGCAGCAGTAAGGTGGTCGAAGAGGGGTTGGAGTTCGATGGCATGTCCTATGCCGTCCCTTACCAAATCGAGGTCACCCGACTCTTCCTCAACCTCGACGCCTGGGGCGGCCCTGCACCTGAGATTCGAACCAAAGAAGACCTTGAACGGGTGGTAAAGACCCTCAAAGCGAAGTACCCCAAGCGGATTGTCTTCGCCGACCGCTATGCCCAACGTGACCAGGCGTTCGACCTCGCCTCGGGGCTGCAGGGTCTCCCCATGTTGGGCGGAAGCGAGGACGTCCTGTCGGACTGGGCAACCGACCTGCCGATGGCCTATGCCAAGGGCGACATCCTGCTGAAGTTCGACGTCGATTGGTCGTCCAGCGAGATCGCCGGGCGGGGCGGGACCTTCCGCGAGGCGGTTTACCCGTCGCCCCTCGGCACCATGGTCGGGGGTACCGCGCTCGTGCTGCCCAATAACGCCGAATCTCGTGCCAAGGCGTTCCAGCTCATCGAATTCCTCATCTCGCCCGAGGGTCAGCGCGCGGCAAGCGAAGCAGAAACCTCAACGCCGGGTGCCGCCCGGCGCACCCTCTTCGACTTGCCAAAGGGCGTCGAACTCGGCGCGCCGACCTTCCCAAAGCCGACCTCGGCCCAGCTCGACTATGTCGCGCGGATGGGGCCGTACGCGCCCGACGAAAGGACCTTTCGTGAGTTCGCCAAAGTCGAGATCCCCAGCGAGAGGGGTGAGCGCAAGTCCGAGGGGCTCAAGCTCGGCGCCTACTTTGCGGTCGGGTTCCTGATTTTTGCGCTTTTCAGCGACCGCAGATACGCCTACAAGTTCCTCATCCCAGTCGGTGTGGGGCTTAGCTGCTTTGTTGGCGGGCCCATCCTCGGCTTGCTCCAGAGTTCCATCCACAACGACGGCCTCACCCGGCCCGGAGGATGGACTCTGCAACCCTACGCCGAGCTCTTCGCCCCCGGCCAGGCGCGCAGTGCGATCCTTCATGCGCTCTTGCTCGCGGTGATCGCGGTGCCGGTGGTCGTCGGCCTCACCGGCTGGATCGCCCTCGAACTCCGCAAACGGCCCGGATTCGCCTGGATCTTTGCGATGCCGAGCATGATCCCGGCGGTCGCGGCGGCGACTTGTTGGGGCTGGATCTTCTTTCCCGCGGGCCAGGCCGGACTCGCCAACCTCGTGGTCCAGGCGATGGGGCTGAAGTCGCGGTCGTGGCTGCTGCAGTCCGACTCCGCCACGCTGGCCCTGTTTTCCACCTTGGTTTGGTCGATGCTCGGCAGCTCGCTGGTTTGGCTCGGGGCACTGCGCGAGGTCCCCGCAAACCTGATTGATGCCGCCGACCTCGATGGTGCGGAAGGCTGGGACCGCTGGCGATCGACCTATTGGCCGTCGCTGCGCTGGGCGGTGTGCTTCATCGCGCTCGGGGTGCTCCTCGCATGCCTCCAGAGCTTTGAGACGACCGAGATCTTCCGCACGAATAGCGCGACGGTTGGGCCGGAAGACATCCTTCGCCTGCCCGGCTCCCACCTTTTTGATGCGGCGTTCCGCGATTTCACCATGGGTCGCGCGGCGGCGATGGGCGTTGCGATCGGTGTCATTGGGCTTGCGGCAGGAATCGGCGTGCTGTGGCTGGCCCAGGGGCGAACCGCGACGAGGAGGGGCGACTGATGCTTTCGCTCGCCCTCCTCGGCCTCGTTCGACTGTGGATTCGGCGCGAGCCGATCTGGCTCGCGGGGCTAGTCTTCTGCTTCATTCCGGGCTGCAACCGGTTCTGGGAGCCGGATAACCTCAGTGGCAGCATCGTGATGGTGGCGGTCTGCGTCGTCTTCCTCGCGATCCCGCGTCTAGGGGCGGCCGCTGCGTTTTTGGGGACCGTGCTCCTTGGCTTGGCGGTGTGCCCGGGTTCACTCGCCGTCGGCGAGCCGAGGCCGTCGGTGGCGAGTTTCCTCGTGCTCGGCGTTCTTGGCCTGCTTGGCCTTGCACCACGAAAGCTGGGGCTTTGGGCGATGGCGTTCCTGTTGCCGATGGTGTGGCTCTTTGTCGGCTCGGGACTGGACAGCCGCGCGGGCGGGCCGGGCGAGGTGCTGAAGGAAACGAGCGTCGTGGGTGAGCCGCCCCTTGTGCAACAAGGCGAGGTCGTGGGTCGGCGGCTGGATGGCAAAATCCGCGTGCTCTTCCCGTTCTCGCGGCGCGGCGAGCTGATCGACGCCGACCCCAGCGCCAAGGTGATCGGCGAGCCGGTGCCTACCTACCGGGGCGAAACCGTACTCCGCATCACTCCCGAGGGCAAGTTTCTGATGTCGCCGAGCGGGGCGCAGCTCGACAAGCTGCCGAGCCCCGACGTCCGGACTGGCTTTCGGTGGGAAAACTTTGCCGACATCTGGAAGCGGGTGGAAGATGGACCGCAGAAGGTCTTGCACTCGGTGCTGATCGGCCTTGTCGTCATGATCGGGTCGGTGCTCAGCTCGGCGATGGCGGCCTATGGCTTCGTGCGCTTCAGGACCGAAGCGGGCACCCTTCTCTGGTACGCGAACCTGCTCACCCTCGCGATCCCGGGCACCGCACTCGTGGTTCCGCAATTCGAACTTTTCCGAACCTTCGGACTGCTCGGCACGAGCGTGCCGCTCTGGCTCCCCGCATGGTTCGGCATCGGCAGCGGCACGATTATGCTCGCCGCCTTCATGCGCCAACTCAGCCTCGAGCCGGAGCTCAGCGCCAAGATCGACGGGGCGAGCCACGCCCAGATCTGGTGGCACATAGTCCTCCCCAGGATTCGCCCCGCGCTCGGAATCGTCGCCCTCACGTCGTTTGCGACGAGCTGGAACGGCCTCTTCCTGCCCCAGATGACCTATGACGGCCCGGGCCAAGGCACGGTCTCGACCGCACTCGCCCAGGTTCGCGCCGACCACATCGGGCGTCCGGAATGGGTGCTCGCGGCGGCGGTCATGGCGATGGTGCCGCTTATTCTGCTCAGCCTCGTGCTCCTGAGCCTGTTTAAGAAGGCTACAAGCGAAGGTAGGGACGAATTTGTTCCAGCAGGGCGGGGCTGATCCCCGAGACATAGCCGAGCTCGTCAAGCGATGAAAATCCGCCGTGGTCGAGCCGGTAGTTGACGATCGCCTCGGCGACCTTGGGGCTCACGCCGGGTAACTGGTTGAAGTCAGCGGCGGTCGCTTCGTTGAGGCTCACCGATCCAAGCTCGGGGAGGGGCACGGCGGGCTTCTTCGCCCGCTTCGATGAGCTGGTGGCCTTCGATCGCGGGGTGCGAGGCGGCTTGCCGACGGTTCGACCCTTGTAGGGCCTCGCGACCGACGTGTCGGGATCGGTGACCCTCGGCACAAAGAGCTGGGTCCCGGACTTGAGGGCAGCGGCACGGTTCAGTCGGTCAAGCTGGGCACCCTCAGCGGGTCCGCCGGCCTTCGTGAGGGCGTCTTCGACGGTTGCGCCGACAGCAAACCGATAGAGCCCAGGCTTGCGGACCGCCCCTTCGACGTCAACGACGAGCGGCAGTTCAGCCTCGCTGGGCGGGGAAACGGCGCCTGACGAGGCGGAGACCACCGTCACCGGCAGCGGGGCAGGCTTGGAAACTTGGGTCCAGCCGACCCAGCCTAAGGCTCCCGCCACGGTTGCGGCGAGAATTCCAGCCCGGGCGCGGCTTGGCAAAGTCACGACCCCACCATTCTAAACCCAAAAAATCAGAAAGGCCACCCGGAGCAAAGGTGGCCTAACTTGAGGAAGGAAAGGGGAGGGTGATGAAGCCTCCCCGGCTGGAGGTTGCGGGGCCCGGCGAACCGGGCCCTTAGGATTGCTGTCGGAGCTTGGCGGCGAGGGGGATCGATCACGCCGAAGCCCGACACATTCTCTGACGGCAATCTTTTCCCAATCGATGATCTTCCGTTGCGAAAAGTGACGCAAAAAATGGCGGAACAAAACTTCTGGTGCCTTAACATCCGTCCGCGGAATCTCGGTAAGGGCGGAAACTTGCCACGCGTAACCTGCCCTGTGGCGTCAGAATAGAAATCGCATGACGCCTACCGAGTCCAAGAAGCCAAATCCGATAGCGGGAATCTTCCTGACTGTCTTTCTTGACCTGCTGAGCTTTGGCATCTTCATTCCGGACTTGCAGCTTCGCGGCGAGCACGTCATCCGTGAATTCTTGGGTTCGAAGGCACCGGAATCGACGGTGGCGATTGGCATTGCCCTCGTCTTATCGCTCTATTCCATCGCCTCGTTCATCGCCTCGCCTTATCTGGGTTCGCTGAGCGACCGCATCGGCCGTCGGAAGATCCTGCTCGTGACCTGCATGATGGCCTCGATCAGCTACTTCATTTACATCAAGGCCGACGTCTTTGCGATCCTGATTCTCACCCGCATCACGTTGGGTATTGCCGCCGCCAACGTCGGGGTAGCGTTTGCCTATGTCGCCGACGTCACCGAGCCCAAGGACCGAGCCAAGTCGCTCGGCGCGCTCGGAGCCGCGTTTGGCCTCGGCTTCATCTTCGGCCCGCCCCTGGGTGGCCTGTTGCTTCAGCTTGGCAACGACCATCCGATCTATATCGGCCTCCTGGGCGGCTTCCTCAGCCTGATCAACTTCTTGTATGTCCTGTTCCTGCTGCCCGACCCACCCGTGCGAGAGTCGGCGCGAAAGGGCAGCTTTGTCAAGGACTTGCGGCGCGCGCTCAAGGTGCCAACCCTCGGCGTCTTGCTCCTCATGTTCTTTGCGGTGAACCTCGGCTTCACCAACCTCGAGACCACCTATTTCCGCATGCTCGAGGCCCCGAACTGGATTCACCACTTGCCTTCAACCCAGGCGAAGTCGGCGGGCTCATTCGTGCTCGCGATGGTCGGCATCGTGAGTGCGTTCACCCAGGCGGTGCTGGTTGGCGTGTTCGCGAAGTACGGCCAAATGAAGGTGCTGCGGCTCTCGTTCCTCGTCTATGTCCCCGCGTTCCTGTTTGTGCCCTATGGCCACCTCTGGGTGCCAGTGCTGATTGGCGTGCTTGCCCTCGCGATGTCGGGTGGACTCATCAACCCGAACATGAGCGGGATCATCTCCACCTCTGCGCCGGACGACATCCAAGGCGGCGTTTTTGGCGTGACCCAGGGTCTGGGTGCGCTCGCCCGGATCATTGGACCGTTCGTAAGTCAACCGCTCTTTGCCTACTCACCCGCTGCGCCATATTGGCTCGGCGGAGCGATCCTCGCGATTCCTGCGGTGCTGATCTGGTTTGTGAAGCCACCCGAGCCTCGCGAAGCGAAGTCCGAAGACCCCGTGCTCGCGCACTAGCGCTTGGGCGGGATCGACTTGAATTCGTAGGTGAGGTCGGCGGCCTCTTCGCCCCCCGGAATCGGCATGGCGAGGACGGTGCCTTTCACTGAAACGGGAACCCCGGTCTTCGGGTCGAGTTCAACCTTGAACTTACCCTTGATGCCGTCCTTCTCGGCGAAGCTCCAATCGTCGGTGCCCATCGTCCAGGTCGCGGTCGGCAGGCCTTCGACGAACGAGGCCAAGGACCCTCCGCCAAGAACGGGCCGCCCGAGACGGAAAACGCGGAAGGTGTCCGCATAGGACGGGTGGAAGTTCGCCTTGACGGTTCCGCCGTGGATGTCCCACGTTTCGGTCCACTTTTCGGGCTTGCTGCCGGGAGGCGGCCCGAGGCGAACGCCAGGGGTGACGGTCTCGGTGAGGCGATGGGTGACTTCAACGTCGATCAGGCCCTCTTTGATCGCCAGGACCTTGAACCCGATGTCGTAGCGCTCAGAGAAGACGAGGTCGCCTTCTTGGCGAAACGTGCGCTGCTCGGCGGCGGGCCAGTGATCGCCGACTTTTAGGTTGAGTTGATTCGGGGCGATCAGCAGCAGCGCAAGCGTGGTCATGGGGTTTTCTCAATCGGCTCTTCGTTTTTCTTCAAGAGCCCTTGTTCTCGGGCGAGGCGGTCGCGGCCCGTTGCTCCCTCAATCTCAGCGTTCTTGCGGGCGAGCTCAACGCGGGTGTTTTCCGCCTTGACTGCCATCGCTTCAGACTGTCTCGCCTGTTCGCGCTGCTTTTGATAGAGTTGCCACGGCCCACGGCCGAGATAGACACCCACTGCAATTGCAATGCCAAAAAAGAAGGTGCCGACAATGATCTTCGCTTCCTTGCTCATCTCACTACTTCCGACAATATCATATTCGTATTGCCGGTTGTTCCTGCCGGGACGCCAGCGGTAACCAAAACGTGGTCGCCGAGGGCGAGCTTTTTCCGGTGGAGAAAGCTGTCAATCGCGTGGCTGATCGTGGCTTCGGTCGTGGTGTCGAGCTTGATCGTGATCGCCTCAACCCCCCAAACCACCGCCATCTGGCGGGTCACCCTTTCGTCATAGCTCGCGCAGAGGATCGGTGCCTTGGGCCGGAACTTGCTGACCAGCCGCGGGGTTTGGCCGCTCGCGGTGGTGGTGACAATCGCCTCGGGCTTGAGCTTGGCCGCGAGGTCGGCGACGCTGTGGGCAATCGCCTCGGTCCGGCTGATCGTAGACCGGCTGCGCTCTTGGAAGTCGCGTTCTAGGCGCTCGCGGTCAAAGATCCCTTCCGCGCGCTCGGCAATCCGGGCCATCGTGCGGACGCACTCCACTGGATATTGGCCGCTCGCGGTTTCGCCGCTCAGCATGACGGCGTCGGTGCCGTCGAGAATCGCGTTGGCGACGTCGGTGGCTTCTGCCCGGGTCGGCCGAGGGTTCTCCATCATGCTCTCGAGCATCTGGGTGGCGGTGATGACGGGGCGACCGTGGAGCGTGCAGAGGTCGATGATCTTCTTCTGCGCAATCGGCACCGCCTCGATGTCCATCTGGAGTCCGAGGTCGCCCCGCGCGACCATGATCACGTCGGCGACCTGGAGGATGTTCTTCAAGTCTTGGATTGCGTCCGCCATCTCGATCTTTGCGACGATTCGGATCGCGGGGTCGAGCCGGTCGATGGTCTGGCGAAGCTGCCGGATGTCCATCGCATGCTTCACGTAGCTGAGGGCGATGTAGTCGACGCCGTACTTGACTGCCTGCTGGACGTCTTCGATGTCCTTCTTCGTGAGGGCAGGCGTGTCGAACACGCGGTCTCGAACCGTGATGCCCTGCTTGGTCTTCACGATGCCGCCGCTGAGCGCCTTCGCCCGATACAGCCCGTTCTCGCCGTCAATGATCTTGAGTTCGACGACGCCATCGCCCAGGAGGACCTTCACCCCGGGATCAAGGGCGGAGAGAATCTCCTTTTGGTGGATCGGAATCTGGGCCATCCCCTCGCCGACGGTCACCACCGAGCCGGATTTCACGTCGAGGATGTCGTTCTCGATGAGGCCGATGCGGAACTTCGGACCTTGGAGGTCGGCCATGATCGCGACCGGCGCACATTCGGGGCTGAGCTCGCGAATCCATTCGATCCACTGCGCCTTGGCTTCCCAGTCGCCGTGGCTACAGTTCAAGCGGGCGACGTTCATTCCCGCGTCGATGAGGGATTTGATGCCTTCGCGGGAGTTCACCGCCGGACCAAGGGTGCAGACGATCTTTGTTCGGCGTTTCATGAGGCTATTGTCGGCAACTAATAGAGCGACGATTGGGCGACAGGCTGAGATTCGCCTACAATCTCGAAGTCATGCGCATCTTCCTTTGTGCAGGTGAGGCGAGTGGGGACCGCTATGCGGCGGCCCTGGCGCGGCTCCTTGCCAAAGAGGTGCCGGGCGTCACGCTCGAAGGCGTGGGCGGTCCCCGGCTCGGTGCCATCCTCGACCTCCTCGCCGACAGCACCCGCTGGGGGGCAATCTCGATCGTGGAAAGCCTCAAGGTAGTCGGCCGCATCCTGCCCGCGTACTTCAAGATCCGCCGCCGACTCGCCGAAGTTCAGCCGGGCATCTTTATCCCCATCGACTTTGGCTTCCTGAATGTCCGCCTGGCGCGCTTTGCGAAGCAGAAGGGTTGGAAGGTGCTCTACTTCATCCCCCGCGGGTCTTGGAAGCACAACCACAAGGCGGAGGACCTACGCGAGCAAAAAGAGGTGATCGACGGCGGGGTGAGTCCCTTCCCGTGGTCGGCCAAGGCGATGTTTGACGCAGGAATGGACGTGCGGTTTTATGGTCATCCGCTCAAGCAGGTTTTGCGCGATGAGGGCGTGAAGCCCATGCTCAATTCGAAGCGAATCGCACTTTTGCCCGGCAGCCGTGAGCAGGAGATCGCGCGTAATCTCGAGCTGATGGCCGAGGCGGTCGAAGGCCTCGGTCCGTTTGAGCTCGAAGTGGCGGTTGCCCCAACCACGAGCGCGGAGAGCGTGCGCCGAACCTGGAGCCGCTTCTCCAAGCGGGCGATCATCACCACCGAAGGGGACATCTACGGCGTGCTCTCGCGGGCGCGGGCGGCGATTGTCTGTAGCGGGACCGCAACCCTCGAGGCCTCGCTCATGGGGGTGCCGATGGTGGTCGTTTATGCGGCCTCGAAGGCGATGCAAGTCGAGGCAAAGCTCATCCGATTTAAGACGCCGAAGTGGATTTCGCTTCCCAACATCACGTTGCAGCGCGACCTTGTCCCCGAGTTCGTTGGGGTCGCGATTGATGGCGGCGAGGTCCGCAAAGCGGTGGCCGGCATCCTCGAAGACGGCCCCCTCCGCGAAGCCCAGCGCCAGGGCCTTTCCGAAGTTGACGAGATCCTCGGTCCATCCAACGCCCTCGACGAGACGGTCGCCTGGATTAAAACCTGGGCCGAAACGTAAATCGGCCCCCAAACCGAGGTGGTCCGGAGGCCGCGAAAAGGGTCAGCTTAGAGGCGAATGCCGTAGCTGAGGTTGATCGTGTGTTGCCAAGGCTGGTGATGATCGGTCGGGAGTCCCGCCGAGAACGTGAGGCCCAGACCCTTCATCGGCAAGGGAATGAAAACGCCTGCCCACGTTGAGCCGTTCGGACCGCCGAAGTGCTCGACCATGCCGGTCCAGCCGTTCTTCATCGCGAAGTCGACGCCGATCATCGGATGCTCGACGGTGTCGCGGTACACGCCGGCATGGAGTCGCATGTTCGGCATGTCGTAGCGACCGACAACGTAAACGGCATTCAACCCCGTTCGGAAGTCGAAGTTCATGACTCCCGCACTGATCGCGTAGTTCTTGCCCTGGGCAAAGCGAAACTTCACGTTGCCATAGGTCGTCGCGTTCAAGTTGTTGTCGTAGCCGATCTCGATTCGGTCGGTGAGACCAATCGTTGCGCAGTGCCACAGGTTGCCGCGCTTAGCGATGTCCCACTTGTTGCCCGCAGAGTAAACGCCAAAAAGACATTCGCCAGGTCCGACCGTATCCGCGATCGGAATCAAATTTAATCCGGTAGGTCCCGCCATTGCCATTGCCGGCAACATGAGACACACCCAAGCCATCCTCCGTACCATGGCTGTGCCTTTCCGCAACACCTCCCGAGTCTCGACAAGCGTTGTTGCCGGGATTGGGTTTTCCCCGCACGTTTGGCACACGAGCCGCAAGTTAGGCGGCATATGTCCGCCGTCGCCCTCCGAGCGTTGCCCCTCTTCGAAGCCCTCCTTCCGGAAGAGCCTTGTGTGGTCCTGGAAGCGCGACGCGATGTCGCCTTCGCAGGAAAGATCGGACAGCGCGTGATCGACGAACTCCTCGTCGAGCGCGGCGGAAAGAAGTTCCTCCTCCAGGTCGGACGTCGACCGGGCCGAACGGAATCTAACTTCCGGGCCTATGAGGTCGGAGAGCGCCTCTACGTTCCCGGCACTCCTGCCTTCGGCAAGATGTACATCGTGAACAACCTCGTGCAGCGAGCCCTCGTCCTCGTGGATACTTCGGAGCAGGGAAGCGAGCCGATCTTTGCCCCTTCGGTCCGAAAGGAAAAGACCCGCGTTCGCCGAACGGTCGCCGCCGCAAGGGCCCACCTTGCCGCGAAGTCGGCCTAAGGAATTCTGGTCATGCCCCATCTCATTCTCGAAACCACGGCCGACCTGCCTGAGAATGGCAACATTCCCGACATCCTGGAGTCGCTCGTTTCGATCTTCAGCGGCTTCGAGACCGTGAACCCGGTCGCGGTGAAGGCCTATCACACGCTGCGCTCGAACTGGGTCATGGGCGAAGGCGCACCAGCGGGGTTTGCTCACCTCAGCGTTTGGGTCCTCGAAGGTCGCCCGCTCGAACTTCGCGAGAAGATGGCGGACACCCTCTATGCCGAGATGAAGCAGCAGTTCGCCGAATCGGCCGCCGAGAACGGGGTCTCGATCACCCTCGAAGTGCGCGAGATGGCCACCGCGACCTACCGAAAGTAAACTCTTGCCCGGAATGAAGAAGGGTGTGGTTTTGCTGAGTGGCGGATTGGACTCCGCGACGGTGGTGGCGATGGCGAAGGACCAGGGCTATGAGATCCACGCCCTCACCGTCATTTATGGCCAGCGCCACGACGTCGAGATTGAAGCCAGCCGTCGGGTGGCCGCCCAGCTGGGCGTGGCGAGCCACCGATTCGTTTCTGTTGACCTCGGTCAGATTGGCGGCTCTGCCCTCACCGCCGAAATCGACGTCCCGAAGGGCCGCGACGAGTCCACGATGGAGTCGGAAATCCCGGTCACCTATGTCCCTGCGCGCAACACGATCATGCTCTCGATTGCGCTGGGGCTCGCCGAAGTCCTCGAGGCCGAAGCGATCTTTGCGGGGATGAACGCGGTGGATTACAGCGGGTATCCCGACTGCCGACCCGAATACGTCGACGCCTTTGCGAGGATGGCCGCCCTCGCGACCAAGGCAGGCGTAGAAGGCAACCCGGTGACGATCATCACGCCGCTCATGAACCTGCGGAAGGCGGACATCATTCGCGAGGGGATTCGGCTCGGGGTGGATTACTCGCTCACTCACTCCTGCTACGACCCGGTGGAGGGGCGAGCCTGCGGCGAGTGCGATGCCTGCCTCATCCGGATTCGCGCGTTCAGCGAACTCGGGATGACGGACCCCGCGTTAGCGTAGGCGACCATCGTCAACGAGCCGCCGTTCGGCAAGGTCGGCGGAGATGAGCACCATCGGGAGTCCGTTTCCAGGCTGGGTGCTCGCGCCCACAAAGACCATGTTCCGGTTCGACTTCGACCGGTTGCTGGGCCGGAAGTAAGCGCTCTGCCAGAAGTCGTGGCTCAGGCCAAAGGCCGCCCCGCGGTCGAGGTTGAGGTCGTCGGCCCAATCCTTCGGACGGTAGGTCTTGCGCTGGAGGATTCGCGCGGGGTCGAAGCCGACTTCGTCTTGGAGTCGCTTCAGCGCGCCGTCAATGAGGGCGTTCTCCTCGGCCTCGGTCCAGCTGTGGTCGAGGTTGGGCGCTGGAATCAATAAATACAAGTTTGAACGGCTATTCTTGCAGCGTTCAGGATCCGTCTTGCAAGAGACCGCCGCATAGAACGCGGGGTCGGTGGGAATGCGCTTCTCGTCGAAGATCTGGCGCAGGTTGCCCTCGAAGTCGGCGCCAAAGAAGACGTTGTGGTGCTCCAGGCCGTCGATCTCGCCGTCCACTTCCGCATAGAGCATGAGCGCGCTGCAGCTGTAGCGGCGCTTCGGCTTCGCGGGCAGCGATTGGAGTTCGCGCTCGGCATAAGGCAGGTCGGCGTTGCAGATCACCGCCTCCGCCTCGATGACTTCGCCGCTTTCGAGGATGACGTTTCGACCCTCGACCTTCTTCACCGCAGTGTTGAGGCGGAATTCCGCGCCCTTCTTGGTCGCGAGCCGCTCGATGGAGCGGGCGATCTCGACCATGCCGCCCATCGGGTACCAGATGCCCTCGCCATATTCCATGTAGGTGAGGACCGCATAGACCCACGGCGCGTCGTAGGGCGAGAGGCCAAGGTACATCGTTTGGAACGAGAAAAGCATCCGCAGTCGGGGGTCTTCGACGTAGCGGCCGATCCCCTTCGCGAGGTTGCCGAGCATCCGGTGGCGCAGGACGAGCGGCAGGGCCTTGCCGCCGATGAACTGGCCGATGTGGTTGTAGTTCCGCTCGACGAAGCGCGGGATCGCCTCGCGGTAGAGGTCGGCGAGGTCGCCGAGCAGCTTGGGGTAGGCGAGGGCATCCTTGCGGCCCGAAAGTCGGTTGATCTGGTCGACCATCTTCGCGACGTTGGTCGTCCCTTCGATGCGGCTGCCGTCGCGATAGAACACGCGGTAGCTGGGGTCGCAGAGCCGGATGTCGAGGTGGTCTTCCAGCTTCTCGCCGACGTCGGTGAAGAGCTTTCGGAACGGGTCGAGCATCATCATGAGCGTCGGTCCGCCGTCAAACTTGGCGTCGCCGACCGTCACTTCGCGGTTTCGACCGCCGACCTGGTCGGTTTTTTCGAGCACGACCACTTTTGCCCCACGATGGGCGAGGCGAAGGGCGACCGCAAGGCCTCCGACACCGGCTCCAATGACGACAAAGGGTCGATCTGACATCCTTTGAGTCCTACGAAGGGAGGGGGCCGAGTTGCGCATGGATCAGGCCGATCCCGGCGGTGAGCGCAAGATGTCCGGCGAGGACGTACCGGGAGGTGGGTCTGGCTTCGCTCTGGCGGCTGACCGTGGTCGCGAGCAAAGCGACCGCGAACCAGCCGACGAAGTTTAGCAGCGGCGCGCCGCCGGGGAGGGGGCCCTTGTCGAGCCACTTCCAGTAGCCAAGTGGGCCCGCCATGACCGGCTCCATCAGGAGGTCAATCGCGGCGGCGAGCAAGGCGACGATGAGCACGCGGTATTGCCGGGGTCCGACGGTGCCTTCGGCGGCCCCCACCATGAGCAGCCACGCAAAGGGAAGGAGGAGCGGGAAGGGGCCCAGCTGACCGAGCTGGACGGTGGGTTGCCACGCGGTCGTGTAGACGTAGCGTCCGAACGGGTAGCCGGTCGCGAGCCCGATGACCTCGGCGGAGGTGCCGATGAGCAGCGTCGTGACCAGCGCGCGGGTGGGAACGCGCTCCGCATAAAGCGCGGCAAGCCCCGCGAGCAAGGTGAGCGCAGAGGCGACGGGCGCGATCGGCCCGGGCGAAAGCTTGGTGAGTGCGCTCATCAGGCTTCCAAGAATCGAGAAGGCGACAAGACCGAGATAGAGAAGCAAAAAGGCCCGGGATCGCGGCGTGAGGTGAGCAAAGGGGCGCATCCCGGCCATAGGGTATGTTATACTTCGGCTCGACCCGCGGAGAGATGGCTGAGTGGTCGAAAGCGCCCGCCTGCTAAGTGGGTAAGTGCCTTAAAGCGCTTCTCGGGTTCGAATCCCGATCTCTCCGCCATTCCACTTTTGGCCTTTGCTCTTGGCCTTTTTACGCCCCGCTCTCCACCCGGCGGAGCGCTCCGAGGAACTCCTCCATTACCGATTCCGGGCCGATCGACACCCGCAGGTAGCCATCGAGTGGCGGCTGGGCGGGCTTGCGGACAAAGACACCTTCTTGGAGCAGCGCGGCGAGGGTCGCTTCGGCCCGCTCCTTTGACCCACAGTCGATGAGGCTGAAGTTGGTCCAGGTTCGGCGGACGCGGCCAGGGAGCTTTTGGCTGATCTGGGCTTGAAGCAATCGGGTTTGGGCCACGACGCTGGCCACGTGGGCGCGGTCTTCGAGGGCGGCGAGCCCGGCAAGCAGCGCGAGGCGGTTCACGCCGAAGTGCATCCGGAACTTGTCGAGCTGGGCAAGGAGTTCCACCGGCGCTTGGACCACGCCGAGCCGCATCCCCGCCATCGCGTGGGCCTTGCTGAAGGTGCGGGTGCGGATGAGGCGGCGGGTGGGCACCTTTGGCAGTTCGTCGGGGTCGGCAAAGTCGGCATAAGCCTCGTCGAGCAGGAGCCATTGGTCGGGGCGCAGCGCGGCCTCGAGTCGCAAGACATCGGCGGCGGGGGTGAGGGTGCCGCTGGGGTTGTCGGGGTTGGCGAGGTAGACCAGCCTCACGCGGTCATCGTCGGACGCCGCGATGAGGGCATCAATGTCGACGAAGCCATCCGCGCGGTAGGGGCACTGGACGAGGGTCGCGCCGCATGCCCGCACGCCGTAGTCGAAGGTGGGATAGGAGCCGAGGGTTGTCACCACCGCGTCGCCAGGACCGGCCACCGCGCGAAGGACAAGCGAGAGGAGTTCGTCGATCCCCGATCCAAGCCGGATCTCATCCCGGGTGCAGCCGAACACCCCACCAAGGGCATCGCGAAGCTCGGGCGCCTCGGGATCGCCATAGAGCGCAACCTCGGCGGCATGGTCGCGGATGACCTCGAGGACGCGGGGTGACGGGCCAAAAAGGCTCTCGTTTGCGCCCAGGCGCAGGTGCATCGGACGGCCCACTCGGCGGCCCAGGGTCTCGGGTCCGATGAAGGGCGTGGTGGCCGGGATGGACTCAATTTGAGGGGAGAATCGGTACTCCACGGCACACTATGGCGCATTCTGGCCGGCCTCGCAAGGTTAAGGGAAATCGCCAAAAGACCCAGACCCACTGAACTCGGGAACAAATTGCACGTTAATCCACGTTGGAACAGCGAGGAAACAACATGAAGATCGTCGACTACGCGAATAATCAAACCCTTAGCGATGTCGAGATCGTGCTCACTGCTCAGGAAGCCGAGGACCTCCTTGCCTACTTGCAGCAGCTCACCCGCCGGCCGGGTCTGGACCGAGTTTATCTTTCGGACTTGTCGGGCGGTTTGCTACAGCGCGAACTCGTCGTCAGCCTCGACAACACCTGCTGTGCTTGAATTCAGCAGGACGTAAAAAAGCCCCTTTCTTGATGCCAGAAAGGGGTTTTTTGTTGCCTGGACTATCGCTTTACCGCATCGCCAGCCGAATGCCGACGACGATGGCCACGACGACCACTGTGCTGATGACCGTGTAAAGAAGAATTCCTGTGTTCGCGTTCTGCCGGGTCTTCGCGTTGAAGTTCATCTTGCAGTTGTTGCACTTGTGGAGGTTGAGCATCTTGGGACCGATGACCCCTCCCCACCATGTGTATTTCACCGCGGTGACGTTCGGAGACTGGCAGGAAGGACAAGTTTCGCTCGCGGGGTCGAATCGCTGGTAGCCCGAGACGGGCGGCGGGACATTAGCCATGCGGCGTTTATAAGGGATTTGGCCAATTTTTGGAAAGTGCCGCCCGCTGCCCAGCGTGAAAGCAATTTCACGCAGCCTGGTTTAACCTGATCTTGGGTTGCCATTGCGCGACCTGCGCGGCTTGTGTCGCGGCGTTTCGGAGGGGATTGAAATGAAATTTGGATTGAGAGCAGCCCTGTCGCTTGGCCTCGTGGCGAGTGGCATCGGAGTCATGGCCCAGAACTACTACCTTTACTCGGCGGAGACATCGGCAGGCTCAAACGGCTCGAACACGGCAGCCTATGGCGGCGTCCGTCGATACAGCGTCGCCCTCAGCGGCGGTGCGGCGACCCAGGTCACCGGCATCCCGGCATCGAGTCTTAGCGACCCGATCGGCCTCGTGGTGCAGGCCGGCGATCTTTACGTGACGAACCGGCATGGCAACACCATCGGCCAGGGTTCGGTCCAGAAGTTCTCGGGAGTCTCGGGGGCGGCTGCGCTCACTGGTGGCGCGACGATTGTCACCCAGAATTCGGCTTCGGACCAAGGCTTCCACGGCATGGGGATGGCCCCCAACGGCGACATCTTTGTCACCTCGGTGAATAACGGTACGAGCTGGTTCAAGAACAACGCGGGCACCTATTCGTTCGTCGCGCGGACGAGCGGTGCGACTACCCGGGACGCCTGGGTTTCGCCGGACGGCCAAAAGCTGTTCGAGACGGTGGGCGGCCAGCTCCGTATCACGTCGATCGGCGCCTCGAGCTTTGGCTCGACCACGACGGTGAACGTCTCGGGCTCTTTCATGCACCAAATGGCGTTTCGCGGTGGCTCGCTTTACATGGTCGCTTTTGACTCCACGGGCACGATCTATAAGGTCGACCTTGATGGCACCTATAGCGTGACCGGAGCGCCGACCGCGGTCGGATTCGCGCCGAACAATGTTGGGATCGCCTTCAGCCCCGACGGCACGGAAGCGTTCCTCGGCGGCCACCAGGGCAACACAGCGATCAGCCGCTTCCTGGTGAGCGCGAATGGCCTGACTTGGACCGCAAACGGGACGATCAATACGGGCGTGAGCAACGGGTACCTGGTGACGGCGGTGCCGGAACCGGCGACGCTGCTTGCGTTCGGTGTGGCGGGCGCGTTGGGTCTGCGGCGTCGCCGCCGCAACCGCTGAGTTTGGATTTTCGCCGAAGCGAAAAAGCAAAGAGCCTCTTCCGTTTTAGAAGAGGCTCTTCTTATTCCCCAGCCAGGCTAGGATTGACTCCGAAGAGTGCTAATTGGCGAAATCCAATTTTGTTGGAGCTCCGTCAACTCTGATCAGATACGTTCTTTATAATACACGCTTATGGGGAAACTAGCGCTTGGAATTGATTTAGGATCGAATAATGTCGGTCACAGCCTGGTACTTCTGAATGAGGAAGAACTGGATATCGAAACCCTGGGCACGTATGTCTTCTCGTCACCGATGGTAGACCCGAATGACCCCGAGGCAGGCTACAAGCAAGGCCAGTTTGGGTTGAAGCGGCGACAAATGAAGACGATTCGACGCCGCGCCAAGCGAAAGCTCAAGTTCTATCGGCTCCTCATCTCCCTCGGCTTCCTCCCCGCCGATCGAAAGGAGCGCGAACGCATGCTCTGTCAAGGAAAGTCTGAGAACGGATCCTTTTCGCCCTACATCCTTCGCGCAGAAGCACTCGAACGCAAGTTGACTCCCGGCGAACTCGCGCGCGTTATCACGCACTTGAATAATCACCGGGGATTTCTCAGCCCACGTGCCCAACGGTTTATCTCCGTTGATCCCGACATGGTTCGAGACTTGAGCTCGGACGATGAAGAGACCGGCGTCATGCTCGGTCAGATCAAAAGGACCCGCGAGATCATGGAGGCGGCGGGCTTCCGCACGCCTGGCCAACTCTTCGCCGCAAAGATCAAGCAAAACGAGCTTGTCCGACTCAAGACCAAGGTGAATCGGAAGGTTGGTGGCAAGAGGATGGACGAAAAGGTCCGCGCAGCCAAAAACGAGGCTCTCAAGAAGGAGATCAAGAACCGGTCCTACCTTCGCCCCGACCGATTCATGGTCCGCGACGAGCTGCGCGCGATTCTCGAACTCCAGTCGAAGCACCACCCGATCCTCACTCCGGCCGTCCAAGACCAGATTGTCGATATCGTCTTCATGCAAAAGGACATCCGGGAAGACAAGGACCGACGAGGGTTCTGCACCTTCTTCCCCGATCAGAGGCGAATCTATCGCTGGTCGATGGCGGCGCAAAAGTTCGACATCGTTCAGCGATTATCGAATCTGGAAGTGGTTCCGCCCGCCGGGACCTCTCGCCGACTCACGCCTGAAGAGCTCGCCATCCTGACCACGCAACTCATGACCGGCGAGAACCTCAAGTGGGCGCGAGCGAAGGAACTTCTTGGCCTCTCGGCCGACCATCATTTCTCGCGCGAACCGCTCGACAAGAAGCAGAAAGGCACGCTCCAAGAGCTGCGGGGCAACCAGACCGCCGCTGTGATCAAAGACAGCATCGGTGAGAAGTGGGACCTTCTCAATCCGGAAGCTCAGCTCGAACTCGTCAATGACCTCACTGCCAACGAGAATAAGCGCGGAGCGACGAGCAATCGCTACCAACTCCTGAAGTCGAAGACCTATGGCGTTGCAAGTGTTCGCTTCACCTCGGAGGAAGCGGCAAGACTCGCAACGCTTGAACTACCCAAAGGCACCCTTAGCCTCTCGCACAAGGCGATTCGAAAGATTCTCCCGGGCATGCTCGCCGGCTTGAACTATGCGGACGCATGTGCTCGAATTGGCCTGAATCACGCCGAAGGTAACCGCGCCGGAAAGGTCTCTCGCCTCACTCCCGACCTTGCGGATGGGATTCTCCATCCAGGCGTCAAATGCGCGGTGATCAACGCGTTCCGCGTGATCAATGCCTACCTCGATGAGTATCCAGAGCTGAAGGAAATCCACGTCGAACTCCCGCGTGAAATCGCCCGCTCGGCAAAGCAAGCGGCCGAAGAGGAGAGGCGTCAGAAGGACCGCGAGAACGAAAACAAGAAGATTCGGGCGAGGCTCCTCGAAGCGAAGCTCGCACCCACGGGCGTCAACTTCGACAAGGCCAAGCTTTGGGTCGAGACGGGCGGATTCTTGCCCTACGATCCCGAACGCGGGCCGATCACCCTCGTCGAAGCGTGCTCGGCGGACTACGAGATCGACCACATCGTCCCCCGGGGCTATGAGCTCATCGATGGATTCGAAAACAAGGTGCTTGCGTCGGTCCAAGACAACCGCGAGAAAGGAAAGCGAACGCCCTACGAGGAGTGGGGCCAATCGCCCCGCTGGCCGTTGATCGTTGCTGGCCTCAAGGCACTCAAAGGCATGTCGCTGCGAAAGAAGCAGCGGATTCAGAGCAGGGAGGTCCCCAAGGACTTTTCCGACCGCTTCCTGACCGCCACCGGCTATATCTCAAAGGAGATTCTCGGTGCGCTGAAACGGCTCGACCGAGACCTCGACATCACTGTCATGCCAGGTCGGTCAACCGCGTTCTTTCGGCGGCGATGGGGGCTCGACACCCTGATCCCGCTCCATCCGGAAGAGGAGGCCAAGCTGGAGAAGCGCAAGGCCTTGATCGCCGGAGGGGTCGATCCGGGACCGATGCCAAAGTTCCGCTCGAACTACCTCCACCATGCCCTTGATGCGCTCGTGGTCGCGGTCACCAACCGCAGTCTGCTCCAGAAGCTGTCGAAGTACTACCAAGAAGAGGATGAGGCCCGGGCGGACAAGATTCACTTCCCGATCCCCGATCCCAACCTTCGTGAGAAGGTCAAGAAGGCCCTTGAAGGAGCGATGGTTGTTCACAAGCCGAACCGTAAGCTCACGGGTGCGCTCCACAAGGAGACGGCGGTTCGCCCCGTCGATAACATCGGCCCAGGAGAGCCCGCAACTGTCAAACAAGTGGGAACGAAAATGGTGCGATTCGATCTGGATGGAAATCCTAGCCAAGCCTACGAACTGGGCAGCAACCACCATATTGCGATTTGGGAAGGACCCGACGGAAAACGCATGGCGGCCGTTCGGTCACTGTTTGCTGTTGCAACCAGGAAGAACAGAGGTCAACCGGCAGTGGACACGACCCCGCCTCGGCCAGGATTTCGGTTCGTGATGAGTTTGTGTGGTGGTGATACGGTTCAACTCAAGGATGGTCAACTGGCCGTTGTTGGGGCGCTTGAACGTGATGGTCGGGTTTCGCTTTGGAAGCCGATTAAGGCCCATGACGTTGGGAAAGAACGAAATACCGGCACGTACTGCATTTCCAGATCTACTTCGACGCAGAACATTGCCTACCGCATCGTGCTGGACCCGCTTGGACGAGTCCTTAAGACCGAAGGAGAATGAAGCGATCCGTCATCCTCATTGGAGGCCCAACAGATGATCGTCGGGCAGTGGGGGAGTCCGAGCTGTATCTGATCAGAGGATGACCGGGAGCCCCAACCTAGGGTCAGGTTGGCGAACTCGGCGTAAAAGTGTATCTGATCAGAGGATGACCGGGAGCCCCAACAGGGCGTCGGGCCTGGAGGCGTCTATCCGGAGTGTATCTGATCAGAGGATGACCGGGAGCCCCAACGCGCGTGCAGCATCAATCGGCGGCCTGGCAAGTGTATCTGATCAGAGGATGACCGGGAGCCCCAACAGCGTTCGCGGCGGTGGTCGAGCTCTTCGAAGTGTATCTGATCAGAGGATGACCGGGAGCCCCAACGGCAGGAAGAGCGAGCGGACGGTCGAATCGAGTGTATCTGATCAGAGGATGACCGGGAGCCCCAACTTTGGCTTTGCTGGGTCCCTAAACAAGGTGAGTGTATCTGATCAGAGGATGACCGGGAGCCCCAACAGGCAATCGAAGCGGTCGAGCGGCTCCGAAAGTGTATCTGATCAGAGGATGACCGGGAGCCCCAACATCCACGAGAACGCGCTACGAGGGGGCATAAGTGTATCTGATCAGAGGATGACCGGGAGCCCCAACGTTTTGGGCCAAATGTGGTCTTGCGCTCAAAGTGTATCTGATCAGAGGATGACCGGGAGCCCCAACGGGCGGGCGAGCGAGCGCAAGCGAGACGAAAGTGTATCTGATCAGAGGATGACCGGGAGCCCCAACCCCGAAAACGTAAACTTCGTAAACTCCGTAAGTGTATCTGATCAGAGGATGACCGGGAGCCCCAACTGATGCCCTTCGTTGGCGAGTACGGGGCGTAGTGTATCTGATCAGAGGATGACCGGGAGCCCCAACGAGCTACGGCGATCCCACGGAAGCGGAGGAAGTGTAGCTGATCAGAGGATGACCGGGAGCCCCAACCTGTGGGCCGCTGTGGGAGCTATGGGCCGCAGTGTATCTGATCAGAGGATGACCGGGAGCCCCAACGGGAGGGGCAGGGAGGGGCATTCGAGCCACAGTGTATCTGATCAGAGGATGACCGGCCGCCACCGGCCCCCAGCCTCAGGATCGAAGGGCACCCGGCAAAAAACCGGACACCCGCACCCCAGATCAGTCACAATAGTGATGCGCAACGACGCGCAGCTACGCTCATGAGAGTCCCCTTTTACGACATCAAGGCCCAGTACGACGAGCTCGCGCCCCAGATGGACGCCGCCGTTCACCAAGTCATCAGCAGCGGTGGCTATGTCATGGGTCCGAACCACGCTGGCATCGAGCGAGAGATCGCCGACCTTCACGAGATGAAGCACGGCATCGCCCTCAACTCCGGCACAGACGCCCTGCGAATCCTCATGGATGCGGCCGGGATCGGCCACGGCGACGAGGTCATCACCACCGCCTTCACCTTTGTCGCGAGCGTCGAGACCATCGTCCAGACCGGCGCCAAGCCCGTCTTTGTCGACATCGACCCCCACACCTTTAACATCGACGCCGCCAAGATTCAGGCTGCAATCACCCCGAGAACCAAGGCGATTCTGCCGATCCACCTCTTTGGTCAGATGGCCGAGGCGGAGAAGATCGCCGAGATCGCCTGCGCGAACAACCTCGTCGTCCTTGAAGACGCCGCCCAGGCCCTTGCTTGCACCCGCCACGGAAAGCCGGCCGGTCACTACGGCATCGGCGCAGGGTTCAGCTTCTATGTCACCAAGAACCTCGGCGCAGCGGGCGATGGCGGCATGATCGTCACGAACAGCGACGAGATCGCCGAAGCTTGCCGGTCGATCCGCGTCCACGGCATGGGCCGCGAGCGCTACTACTACGACCACCTCGGCTACACGTCGAGGCTCCACGAGGTCCAGGCCGCTGTGCTCCGCGTGAAGCTCACCAAGCTCGCCGCTTGGAACGCGCGCCGCGCTGAACTCGCCGCAATCTACAACGACGTGCTCGCCGGTTCAAGCGTCCAGCTTCCAACCATCCTCGAGGGCAACAACTGCACCTGGCACCAGTATTCGATCCGCACGTCGCGCCGCGATGAGCTCCAGGCGTTCCTGAAGACCAAGGAAGTCGACTCGATGATCTACTACCCGGTGCCGATCCACTTCCACGAGCCGTACAAGGCGTTTGGTCACGGCGCAGGCTCGCTGCCCGAGACCGAGCTTGCCGCGAAGGAGATCCTCAACCTGCCGATCCACCCGCATCTCAGCGATGCCCAGGTGCGACACGCGGCCGAGTCGATCCTCGCCTTCGCCGATCAGACCGCCGCGGTCTAGTGGCTACGAGGCTCGGCCAGAAGTCGAAGTCCGTTGAGGATGACGAGCACGGTCGAGCCTTCGTGCCCCACCACCGCTAGCGGTAGGGGCAGCTTCGCAAAGAGCGAAAGCACGGTGAGCACCACAATCACGCTCGCCGCGAAGATCAAGTTCGTCTTGATGACCCGGTTCGTGCGCTTGCCGAGGCCGATGAGCATCGGCACCCGCGCGAGCTTGTCGTGCATGAGGATGACGTCGGCAGATTGCATCGCGATGTCGCTGCCCACGCCGCCCATCGCCACGCCGACGTGACTCGCGCTGAGAGCGGGAGCGTCGTTCACGCCGTCGCCAACCATCATCACCTTGCCGCCGCCGGTGACGAGGTCCTGAACTGCGGTTGCCTTGTCGCCGGGCAGAAGTCCCGAACGGAAATCGGTGAGGCCGAGGCTCTCGGCGACCCTCGTGGCGGTTGAAACCGTGTCGCCGGTGAGCATGACGACGTTCTTCACCCCCGCCGCCTTCATGTCGGCAATCGCGGTCTTTGCCTCGTCGCGAATCGCGTCATTGAATCCAAGTCCGGCGATCTTGTCGCCCATCGAGACAATCGCCATCGGCATTCCGCTGCGCTCAAGCTCGGCGACGTGGTCAAGGAATCCGCTCGGGATTTGGATGCCAAGTGACTCGAGGTAGTCGGCTTGGCCGACCACAACCCGCACCCCGCCAACGTTGCCGACGAGGCCGCGCCCCGGCTCCACCTGGAGGTTTTCGGCCTCGGGGACGCTGAGGTTGTGCTCGCGGGCCGCCTGGAGGACGGCAAGGCCGATCGGGTGGTTGGAATACTGCTCGAGGGCGGCCGAAGCGATGAGAATTGACTCCGCTTCGTTCGACATCGAGGTCGCGCCATCGTGCCAGCACTGTCCCTTGTCGATGCACGTCCCTGGAATGCTGACCTCAACGGGAACGCAAAGGCAGATCTCGGCGAGCTTGGGCTTGCCAGTGGTCAGCGTGCCCGTCTTGTCCATCGCGACGGTGTCGATCCAACCCGCGCGCTCGATGAACTCGCCTCCACGGACAAGGACGCCCTTCCGGGCGGCGAAGGCAAGCGCACTCAGGGTTGAAGCGGGTGTCGAAATGACCAACGCGCAGGGCGAAAGGGCGACGAGTAGCGTGAGGGATTGGGCGAGCGCGCCCATCCAGGTGGAGCCCAAAACGACCCGCGTGACGACAGAAATTGCAAAGACGGCGAGGACAAAGATCGTGTACCGCTCGCCGAACCACTGGCTGATCCGCTCGCCGCTCGCCTTGTTGGTTTGGGCCTCGTCGACAAGGGCGACGATGCGGTCGAGGGTGTTGTCGCCGACCTCAACCGAAACGCGCGCAATGAGTCCACGGTCGAGGTTCCGGGTTCCGCCGAGGAGCGGGTCACCCGGCTTCTTGCTCACGGGGATCGATTCGCCGGTCATCGCGCTCTGGTCGATCGAGCCCTCGCCGCGCTCGACCACGGAGTCGACCGGCACGGGTTCAAAGGGGGAGACGCGGATGAGGTCGCCGACCCGAAGCTCTTGGAGCGGGACGCGCACGTCTTGGTCGTTCTCAATGCGAAGCGCGGAGTCGGGGCGAAGGCGAATCAGGGCTTCGATCGCGGACTTGGTCCGCGCCATCGTCAGGCTTTCAAGGGTGCTGCTGAGGCTAAAAAGGAAGAGGAGGGCGGCAGCTTCGAGGGGCTGGCCGACAAGCACCGCGCCCGCCGCCGCGAGGACCATGAGCAGGTTCACGTCGATCTCGCGCTTGGCGAGCGACTCCCAGGCCGAGGCAAGGGCGAAATAGCTGCCGAGGGCGACGCTCACATAGGCGGTCCAGACCGGCGCACCCGCAAGGTTTGCCACCAAAAACAGCCCGCAGCCAACGGTCAGCCACACCTGGGGATCGCGCCACACCTTGCCCATACTCAGTTAGTTTACGCCTCCGAAAGGTAGCCTATTGGGATGCAGATGCGAATGTGGACGTACGATCTTGCGCGCGAGCAAGCTCCCTCCATCGGCCATCTTCGTGACCTTCTCCAGATGACGCGCGAGGCGGGCTACACCCACTTCGGCCTCTACATGGAGCACCGATTCGCCTATCCGAGCACGCCTTGGGCGCATGGCAAGGGCGCCTTGACTCCGGAGGTCATCCGCCAGCTCATCGCCGAGTTTCCCGAGGTTGAAATCGTTCCTTTTGTCAACCTGCTGGGCCACTACGAGGGGATGCTTTACACCGAGGGTGGCTACCGGATGCGCGAGGAGCGGTTCAAGGGTCTCCAGGCTTGCCCGAGCTGTGATGAGTTCATTGCGGTCTGCGAAGGCATCATCGACGATGTCCTTGCGATCTTTCCCGCCCAGCTGGTCCATATCGGCGGTGACGAGACCGCGCAACTCGGTCGCTGTCCCAAGTGTGCGGCGCGGGTCGCCGAAGAAGAGAAGGTCGAAGGCGTCGACGGAAAGGCCGTGCTGTATGGCAAGCACTTCCAACGCCTCTGCCAAAAGGTGGTCGATGCGGGTCGAACCCCCGGACTCTGGGCCGACATGTTTGCCGAGCATCCCCAAGCAATCCAGTTCATCCCTAAGAGCACGATTCTCTTTGATTGGAAGTATTTCCACAGCCCGAAGGAGTCCGCTCGCCAGCACATGGAGAACGGCTTCAAGGTCGTCCTTTCGCCGACGCTGCACACGTACAACTCGGTTTGGCTTCACCTCGCCCAGAGCGAACGAAACGTCCTCGGCGCCATCCAAGGGGCGCAAGAACTCGGCGCAGAAGGCGTGTGCGTGACCACCTGGGAATGCGGGTTGTTTGGCAACTACGAGACGTTGATGCCTGCGCTGCGGGCGAGTGGCGAAGCAATGTCGCGGCCCCAACCCGCGAGCATCGGCGGCCCCGAGGAGTACCTCACGTCGCCCATGCCCTATCCGAGCGGCGACCTGGGTTGCTTTATGGAGGCCTACCAGGCGGGAGGCGAGCGCGCCGGTGAGTGGGCGAGGCTGATGGGGCTTGAGCTCAACGAACTCGGCGGCATCTTTGGTTACTCGCACACCCGGAGCTCGCTGAAGTGTCGTCTCCTGCTTTACGGCAATCCGTTCCTGGCCTGGATGCACCATGCCGACGAACTGAAGGGTCCGCAAGGCGAGAAGGCCCTCGCGATCTGTGACCGGGCGGAGACGTTTGCGCCGAACCCAAGCATGCGTGGCGTCGCGACCTTCGTGAAGAAGGCGGTGGAGTTCGTCCGATATGCCGAGCAGGCCCGTCAGGCTTATGGTCAAGGCATCGTGGGACTCGCGATGGCAAGCCTCGCCCCGTGCCGCCAGATCTTTGAGGACCTCGAGAAGGTGGCGATTGCGAACCAGACCAACATCGGCGGATCGCTCGCCGACATCGAGCGGTGCAAAGTGGCCAAGCTCCACGTCGAAACCGTCATGCGGCGGCTCAAAGAGTACGGCGACGGATCGCTGGGTTATCTTCCCGCCTTCGAGATCATCACGCATCCGAAATTCATGCCCCATGACCAAGCGTCGTGGTGGCTGATCAATACCTGGGCAAACGAATGACCCCCCATCCCGACCAACGGCTCCTCTCCCGCGCGAAACGCTGGTGGGCCTACCGTTGGCACGAGAAGCGGCTGAAAGAACGCGCGGCGGCCGAGCGGCGGTTCATCGATAGCAGCGGTCTTGAGGTCCAGGGCGGGCTCTTCAAGGGGATGAAGTACATCGACGACGCGGTGTGCGGGGTGCTCGCGCCGAAGCTGATCGGGAGCTATGAGGCCGAGATTGCCGACGTTCTGGGCGACCTTTCGGGGGTTTCTCGGGTCGTCGATGTCGGGTCCGCCGAGGGCTACTATGCGGTTGGACTCGCGATGTTCCATCCCGAGCTGCCCATCATCGCCTTTGACATGGACCCCAAGGCCCGCGCGCTTCTTGCCCGCCTCGCCGAGCTCAACGGGGTTGCGGGTCGCATTGACCAGCGAGAAGAAGCGACCCCCGAAGCCCTTGCCAAACTGGACCTGGATCGCGCCCTGCTCATCGTCGACTGCGAGGGCTATGAGGACATCCTCCTTGATCCGGTGAAGGTGCCTGGCCTCGCGGGCGCGACGATGGTGGTCGAGATCCACGACATGTTTGTGCCCGGCCTCAGCGAGCGGCTCAAGGATCGATTTGCAGCGACGCACGACGTGGAGCTGCGCAAACCCCAAAAGCGGAACCCCCGCGACTACCCGCCCATCGCCGAACACCCTGACGCGAGTCTCCTCCTCGACGAGGCCCGCGCCCCAACCGAAGCCGACTGGCACTTTGGCATCTTCCGGCCCAAGCGGCGATAGGGGCATACTGAAATCGTGGTGACCGCGAACCCCGCCATCGACAACCTCCTTTCGCCCGTCGTGTTGTTCTTTGGGCTTGGGGCACTCGCGAAGTGGGTGAAGAGCGACCTCAGCCTTCCCCCCGGGATGTATCCCGCCCTGAGCACCTTCTTGCTCCTTGCCGTCGGCCTGAAGGGCGGCACCGAGATGGCGGAGGCGAAGTTCGGCGACCTCGTTGGTCCGATGGGCGCGACGATCGCGCTCGGACTTTCGATTCCGTTCCTCATCTTCTTTGCCGCGCGCAAGCTCGGGAAGTTGTCGGTGGCGGATAGTGCGGCCCTTGCTGCGCACTACGGTTCGGTTTCGGCGGTCACGTTTACCGCCGGGCAGGCCTTCTTGCAATCGGCGGGGACGCCCGCGCCGGGGTTTGCCCCTGCGCTCGTCGCGCTGATGGAGATTCCGGGCATCATTGTCGCGCTGTTCCTCGCGCGCAGCGGTGGCCCGCAAGACTTGCACTGGAAGGAAGCCGTGCACGAGATCGTCACTGGTCGCAGCGTGATGCTGCTCCTCGGCGGCCTGCTCGTCGGTGCGCTCGCCGGTCATCGCTTCGAAATCGTCAAGCCGTTCTTTGTTGATCCGTTCAAGGGCGTGCTTTGCCTCTTCATGCTTGAGATGGGGACCTTGGCGGTGGAGCGGCTGAGCGACCTGCGTCAGGCGGGCGTTTTCATCGTGATTCTGGGCATCGTTGCGCCGGTGATCCTCGGGACACTTGGCGTCTTCGCGGGCCTTGCGGTGAAGATGGGCGTACCGGGGGCGACGATCCTCGGGGTGCTTTCGGCAAGTGCGTCGTACATCGCGGCCCCCGCCGCGGTTCGGATTGCGCTGCCCGACGCCAAGCCGGGCTACTATCTGACTGCAGCGATTGGGATCACCTTTCCGTTCAACCTGACGCTCGGAATCCCGCTGTATTACTTCATCGCCAAGCAGTTCGGCGGTTAAGGTAGCGGTATTCTCTTCGGCATGGGTAGCCCCATTACGATGACCTCTGCGGGACTGCAGGTTCCGAACGACCCCATTTTGCCGTTCATCGAAGGCGACGGCACCGGCCCCGACATTTGGCGAGCGAGCGTCCGAGTCCTTGACGCTGCGGTGGCCAAGGCTTACGGCGGTGCAAAGAAGATTGAGTGGCTCGAAGTCCTCGCCGGTGAAAAGGCTTTCAACCAAACGGGCAATTGGCTCCCGGACGAGACCCTCGATGCCTTCAACAAGTACCTTGTTGGCATTAAGGGCCCGCTCACCACGCCCGTTGGCGGCGGCATTCGCTCGCTGAACGTCGCGCTGCGACAGATGCTCGACCTCTACGTTTGTCTTCGCCCGGTCCAGTGGTTCACGGGCGTTCCGAGCCCGGTGAAGGATCCCGGCGCAGTCAACATGGTGATCTTCCGCGAGAACAGCGAAGACATCTATGCCGGTATCGAGTTCCAAGAAGGCACCGATGACGCGAAGAAGTTTGTCGCGCTCATGCAGGAGGCTTTCCCCAACCAATTCAAGAAGGTTCGCTTCCCGGCCACCTCGGGCTTTGGCATTAAGCCGGCCTCAAAGGAAGGCACCGAGCGGCTCGTTACCTCGGCGATCGAGTACGCGATTGCCAACGGTCGCAAGAGCCTCACGCTTGTCCACAAGGGCAACATCATGAAGTTCACCGAGGGTGCGTTCCGTGACTGGGGCTACCAAGTGGCGAAGGAGAAGTTCGGCGCGGTCGACTTCGAGGGCGGTCCTTGGCAGATCATCCCCGAGCACAACCTCATCATCAAGGATGCGATTGCCGACGCCTTCCTCCAGCAGATTCTGCTTCGACCGAAGGAGTACGACGTCATCGCCTGTATGAACCTCAACGGCGACTACATCAGCGACGCCCTCGCCGCTCAGGTCGGCGGAATCGGCATCGCACCGGGTGGCAACATCAACTATCACACCGGCCACGCGATCTTTGAGGCGACCCACGGCACCGCGCCGAAGTACGCCAACCTCGACCGCGTGAACCCGAGCTCGGTGATCCTCAGCGGCGAGATGATGTTCCGCTACATGGGTTGGACGGAAGCCGCCGACCTCATCCTCTCCGGCGTCGAAAAGGCGATTGGCAGCAAGCACGTGACCTACGACTTCGCTCGCCTGATGGATGGCGCAACCGAAATCAAGTGCTCCCAGTTCGCTGACAAGATCATCGAAATGATGTAAGCCCGTTCGAAAAGGTGCATGCCCCAGGCGTGCACCTTTTCGCCTATTCCGTCGTAGGACGAAGGGCAGATGTCTACTTCACAGACCGGACAGACCCCGCTGGTCGATATTCAAAGCTCGCCGGATCGACGGAATATTCCGATCGATCGCGTGGGCGTGCGCAAGGTCAAGTACCCGATGCACGTTCGCGAACGCGACAATGGCCCCCAGCACACGGTGGGCGATTTCACGCTCACGGTTGACCTGCCCAAGGAATTCAAGGGCACGCACATGAGCCGATTTCTTGAGATCCTGGGTCAACACAATCACGACATTTCGGTGGAGACGATCCCCACCATCCTTGCCCAGCTGCGAGAACGGCTCGTCGCAGAAACCGCGCATCTTGAAGTCAAATTCACCCTCTTCCGAGCGAAGGCGGCCCCGGTGACGGGCAAGGTGGGCATGATGGGCTACGAATGCGGCTTTTCCGCCTCCGGTGGCGCGACCGACCGATTTGAGCTGCTGCTCACGGTGCCGGTTGCCACCCTTTGCCCGTGTTCAAAGGAGATTTCGGACTACGGCGCGCACAACCAGCGCGGATATGTCACGGTCCGGGTTGAACCGAAGGGTCACCTTTGGCTCGAAGATGTCATCGACATGATCGAGGCGGCAGGTTCGGCTCCTCTCTATCCGGTGCTAAAGCGTCCGGACGAGAAGTTCGTCACCGAGCAGGCCTATGACAATCCTCGCTTTGTCGAAGACCTCGTGCGTGAAGTCGCGATATCTTTTGATAAGAACGACCGCGTTGTTTCTTATGAGATCGAGGTGGAGAACCACGAGTCGATCCATGACCACAACGCTTACGCCTATCTCAAGCGCAGCAAGGTCTAATTGCCACTCATTTGAGCGAGCTTCCTGGCAATTCCACCTGGATTCGGGTGGAATTGCCGTTTAGAGCGAGCTTTTAACGGTGTCTTGATCTCGAATCCCGTATCCTTTCACTGTTACTTTCGCCAACTTTGGTGAAGTTTTTTGGGAGTAGGAGACTATGAATATGAGAACCCTTGCTGGGCTCAGCCTTTTGGGGCTTGCCGGTGCGGTCAGCGCGCAGAGCTTTACGCTTGCGACCTTTGCAGACCCCACGCTTAACGCGACGACGCCGATGATCACGTTCGTCAGCGCGAACACCGATCCCCTGAACCTCTCGGGAACCCTTTCGGGCTCGTGGACGGGAAGCGGCCTCACCCTCATCACGCCGAATCTGTCGGGTGGCCCGTTCGCCAACGCGCGATTCAGCCTCGCAACGGCGGGCGGCGGTGCAATCTCGGTCAGCAATGGCGCGGTCAGCGCGGGCGTCGTGACCTTCCGCAACAGCGCGAACGCAGTGCTCTTTTCGATCAACTTCCAAAGCGCGGTTTACAACAACTCGGGCGTGGGCGGAAACTTCCTCATCAACAGCGGCATCTCGTTCACGAACGGCCTGTTGAACGTCTCCAGCTTCACGAACGGTGCGTTTGGTTTCGCCTTCGCGAACCCGACGACGAGCGGCAACCAGATCACCTACACCGCTTCGTTCACCTCGTCGGCCGTGCCGGAACCGGCAAGCCTTGCCGCTCTTGGCCTGGGCGCGATCGCCCTCATCAAGCGCCGCCGACGCTAACCCATCCGACCCCAAAACACGCCGAGCCTGGTTTGACCCCGATAGAGGGAGCACAAACCAGGCTCGCGTCCGTATAATCGCATCATGTTTCGTTGGCGAGCCGCTTTCACTGCCCTTGCTGTGATGGCAGCTGCGCTCGGCTTCAGCCAGCCGGTCGAGATCCGGATGATGGGCGGCGCGGCCTATGGCATCCCGCCCAAAGAGACCACAAACACCACCACCGCGATCCGGCGCGCGGTCTTTGACGAGTTTCACCGCCAGAATCCCGACATCAGCGTGGTCAACGCAGGCGGCTTAAACCTCGTCGGCGATCAGGCCGACAACATGTTCCTGATGTCGATGGCGGGCGATAAGGCCCCCGACATCTTCTATGTCAACTTCCGGCAGTACTACACCTTCCTCGAACAGAAGTTCTGCCGCCCGCTTGATGACCTCGTGGCGCGCGATCCCGACGTCCTCGGTCGCACGAACCCCACCATCCTCGACGTGGTCAAGAGCTATGACGGCCACATCTATGCGATCCCGTTTTTCCAGGTCGCTCTCGGCCTCTACTATCGCAAGGACTACTTCCTCGAGGCCGGACTCGACCCCGCGAAGCCGCCGAAGACCTGGGATGAGTTCTATCAGGTCGCGCGCAAGCTGACGGACGAGAAGAAGGGCCGCTATGGCTTTGTCTTCTCGACGCCTCCCGGCTACCTGTGGTCCAACTTCCTTTATCAGAGCGGCAGCGACGTCGTCCGTCGCGACGCGGCAGGCAACTGGATGTCGGCGATTGATAACGACAAGGCAGTCGCCGCAGTTGACTTCTTCCGGCGGCTAGTTCTGCCCGAGAAGGTGCCGGGCGGAAAGGACCTTCCCCCCGTCGCGAATATCGCCAAGAGCATGAACGACGACATTCGCATGGGCAAAACCGCGATGTGGTTTGGCTACACGAACGACGTCCTCATGAGCTCGAGCACGACCTATGACCTCGATTCGTCGGTCATCGGGATTGCCGCGATGCCAGCGGGCCCTGCCGGGTTCCAGAACGAGATCAACGCGGGCATGTGGGCGATCAATGCCCGCGTGAAGGACCCCAAGAAGATCGAGGCGTGCTGGCGGTTCATCAAGTTCTTCGCCGGTCAGCAAGCGGCCAAGGTCAACACCGACAAGTGCGTTGAGATGGGCCTCGGCCAGCTCGTCAACCCGATCTGGCTGGAGAAGTTTGGCTACCAAGACATCCTCGCGACCGTCGATCCTGGTTACGTTGAGGCGAACAAGACGCTCTTTTCCACTGGTCACCCCGAGCCCTATGGCCGCAACTGCCAGCAGGTCTATTCGGTGCTCGACAACGTGCTCGACAAGGCTCGGCTCGACCCTTCGACTCCCGCGCGCGATGTCCTGAAGTGGGGCGCGGCGGAGATGAACCAAAAGCTGATTGGCTACACGCCGGAGTCGGTGATGCAGCAGCGCCGGGGCTTTGCAGCGGGGATCCTGATCTGCGCAGGGCTGGTCGGGCTCTTCTTCTTGGCAAGGGTCATCATCCGGGCACGGCTCGCGCCGAAATCAACGATTTATGAGCGGCTGCCGGCGGGAACGCCGCGGTCGAAGATCGTCCGATTCGTGTGGTTCTGCGTCGCCCCGGCGGCCCTCTCGATCCTCGTTTGGCAGTACTACCCGCTCCTGCGCGGCCTCACAATCGCTTTCCAGGACTACAAGATCGCGAGCGATAGCAAGTGGGTCGGCATCGACAACTTCGTCGGCGTCTTCAGTCAGCCCGTCTTCTACCAATCGCTTTGGAATTCGTTCCTCTACGTTGGACTGTCGCTGATCATCGGGTTCTTCATCCCGATTGCCCTTGCGATTGCCCTGAACGAGATCCCGGTGGGTCGGGCGTTCTTCCGGACGCTGTACTACCTGCCCGCGATGACCTCGTCGATCGTCATCGCTCTCCTTTGGCGACAGCTTTATGACCGTGCGCCGACCGGCATCCTCAATTCGCTCCTCGCGCCGTTGATTGAGCACGTGATCAACCCGGTCCGAGGGTGGTTTGGCGGTGCGCCGTGGCCGGTGGCCAATGACTGGCTGGGGAACCCGAGCCTTGCGATCTTCGCCGTCGTGATCCCCGGCATCTGGGCGGGCGCGGGCCCCGGCTCGATCCTCTACATGGCTGCGCTGAAGAACGTTGCGGAGGAGCGATACGAAGCCGCTGACCTGGATGGCGCGAGCTGGTGGCAGAAGATTCGGTACGTCACGCTTCCTGCGCTTCGACCGCTGATCCTCATCAACCTGCTCGGCGTCTTCATCGCGGGCTTCAAGGCGATGGAGAACATCTTCGTCCTCACTCAGGGCGGACCGGTGAATAGCACGCGCACGATCGGCCTCGAGGTCTGGCAGAACGCCTTCATGTACCTGAAGTTCGGCTACGCGACGGCGGCAGCATGGGTGATGGGCGCGATCCTTGTTGGGTTCACGCTGATCCAGATCCGGTCGCTGCTCAAGATGCGGTTTAGCTCGGTGAAGGCCTAGTTGACCATCAGCTTGATCTGACCCGGGTTGGTGATCGAAATCACCCCACCCAACGCACAGATGCAGGTGCAGGCCTGGTGCAGGGCAGGGGCACCCATGTGGAGCATCTTCACCGCGCCCGGCATCCAAGTTCCCGTGATCACCGGTGTGCAGGGCACCGGCGTCGGGACGCCAAACGCCGCAGCGGTCGCCGAGACGAACGCGGGGTTGGCCGGTGAGATGCACATTCCAAACGGCGGAATGTTCTTCATCGGGATGCAGTCGGTGATGTTGCCGGCCGGCATGCCGCCCGCAAGCATGATTCGCTCGGGGGTGATGATGAGCGTCGACGGCATTGCGCCAAAGATGCAGGTCATCGTCGCGCCATTCACGGCTTGTAACGGCATGCCTTCACTCTATCATGAAAGCGGTTCGATGTCCCAAAGTGCGCTGATCGGGAGCGCGACCACGCCCTCGCGCAGCGGCACCGCTTCGGTCCCTTCGTAAAGCACGATGCCTTGGCGGAACCGATCGGGGGCAAGGTCGGAGAGGTAGGCAAGGCCGTCGGCGTGGCTTCGGGTTGGCACCTTGTCGTCGATAACATCGAGGCCCACGAGCTCACCGGTGGGTGATTCGAGCACAAAGTCGACCTCGTGGTGCTTCACTGTTCGCAGCGAGAGCAGCAGGGGCCGAAGCTCGCTGACGCCGACGAGCCGGTGGAGCTCGGCGGCGACGAACGATTCGAGCAACCGAGGGCGAAGGTCTTGGCTCAAGGCCTCGGGTCCACGGCGAAGGACGTGGAGGAGCAGCATGGGGTCGACGAGGTACGACTTCGGCGTCTTCGCGAGGCGGACGGACAGGTCAGCGGACCAGGGGCCGACTTGTTGGACGAGGAAGAGCGACTTGAGCAGCTCAACGTAGCGGGTGAGGGTGGTGTGGGCGATGCCCAGCTCGCGGGAGAGGCTGCTGATGTTGGTCGGCTCGCCGCTCCGCGCGCCGAGGAGGTTCAGCAGGCGAGGGAACTGGCTGAGGCCTTCGACGACGGACAGGTCGCGGACGTCGCGGTCGAGCAGGGTGCGCACGTAGTTCTGCGCCCACGCCGCCCTGCGTTTGCCGTCGCGGGTGAGGGCGGGCTCGGGGAAGCCGCCGCGGGCAATCCGCTCCGCGAGGTTGGGCTCGCCCCATCGGCCTCGGGCCGAAATCGGCTCGCCGAACAAGCGGTCAACGAGATTGCCCGGTTTGCCTTCCATCTCGGCTTGGGTGAGGGGCAAAAGGTCGATGACCTCCATGCGACCGGCGAGCGAATCGGCCACTTTGGGCATGAGGAGGACGTTCGCCGACCCGGTGAGGAGGTAAGCCCCTGGGGTTCGCTTCTGGTCGACCGCCAGCTTCAGCGGAAGGAAGAGTTCGGGCGCGCGTTGGACCTCGTCGAGGATCAGCGGCGTCCCCATCATCGCGAGGAACCCCTTGGGGTTTCGCTTCGCCTCGTAGAGCAGATCGGGGTCGTCGAGGGTGGCGTAGCGGCGTTCGTTGGATTCAAAGGTCCGGGCGAGCGTGCTCTTGCCGCACTGCCGCGGGCCGAGCAGTATCGTGACCGGCGAATCGGAAAGGGCCTCGGCAACTTTGATGGCGGCGCGGCGATGGATCATGTGAACATTAAACCACATCGTGGGGAATTTTTCCCCGATGTCTCGCCAAGATGGTACGTTCTGATGCGCTGGTACACTTCTTGCATCACTGGGAGCTGATCATGCGGCGACTTGCCATTCTTGTCCCCACTTACAACGAAGAAGCTCTCCTCACCCGATTCGTGGACTCGCTGGAGCCCGTTCCGGGCGTTGAAACGACGATCGTCGTCATCAACGCAGGCAAGCCGCTGAGCGAAGGGCTCGCTAAGCGCGTCCTCGAGGTCGCCGTGCCTGACCACTTCTTCTGGACCGCCTGCATGCAGGTTGGCTTCGAAAAGGTCGCCGAAGACGGCAAGTTTGACTTTGCGATGATGGGCAACGCCGACACCGTGCTCGTGCCCGGCTCGGTCGCCGAGCTCATCAAGTTCATCGACGCCCACCCGAACACCGTTGCTTGTTGCCCGGCCTATCTGAAGCTAGGCGAAGAGGAGCCGCACCTCCATTACAGCGATCAAAACGACTGGGGATTCCTGCTCTACGGAAAGATGTCGCAGCGCTGGAACACGCTTTCCGAGGCTCCGAAGGAGCCGTTCAAGACCGACGTGATCGGCGGCCAGGGCGTGCTCTTCGACGCGACGATCTGCGCCAAGTATCGCCTCGACCCCGACAACTTTCCGCAGGCAGCGGGCGACCACGACTTTTGGTACCAGCTGCGCAAGGGCGAGAAGATTCAGCTTTGGATGGTGCCCACCGCCGGCACGATCAACCTGCGCCAGATGGGCGTCCAGCCCGGCCGCAAGAAGGGCTTTTTCCGCCGCATCTGGCAGCGCATGACGAGCGATAAGACGGGCGATTCCGCCCGGCTGATGTGGCGTCTGCGGCGCAAGCACCTCAGCCTTCCTGTCGCGGTGCCCTCGTTTGTCATCAGCTTCCTCATCCGGTACACCTTGGGCCTCCCCAAGATGCTCAAGCGCCTCTAACCCGCCGAACTCATGAACTCCAATCCCATCAATCTCCCTGCGGTCCAGTCGATCCTCGACGAGCACCGCGCGACGATCGACGCCACGATGGCGATGGCGCCCGACATCCTCCGCTTCAGCGAGATGGTCGCGGATTGCCTACGCGCGGGCGGAACGATCTTCCTCTGTGGCAACGGCGGATCGGCAGCCGACGCCCAGCACATCGCCGGTGAGTTCGTCAGTCGGTTCCTGCTTGAAAGGCAAGCCCTGCCCGCAATCGCGCTCCACACCAACACGACGGTGATGACCGCGATTGGCAATGACTACAGCTTTGATGTCGTCTACAGTCGCCAGATTGAGGCCCACGGTCGCCCCGGCGACCTTCTCATCGCGATCAGCACCTCAGGTGGTTCGCCAAACATCCTCAAGGCGTGCGAAGCCGCCAAGGAGCGCGGCATGACGGTGGTCGGTTGGACGGGAAGCCGGGTTTCGCCGCTCCCCGCGATGTGCGATCTTTGCCTTGCCGTGCCCTCGACCCACACGCCGCGAATTCAAGAGATGCACATCCTCATTGGCCACATCATGTGTGAGCTGGTCGAAAAAGCCCTCGCCCAATGAAGAAGCCTTGTGCCTTTTTGGATCGGGACGGCGTGATCAATGTCGATCACGACTACGTCCATTTGCCGGAACAACTGGAGTTCATCCCGACCGCGCCGGAGGCGATCCGCTGGCTCAATGAGAACGGCTACTTGGTCGTCGTGGTGACCAACCAATCGGGAATCGCGCGGGGCAAGTTCACCCAGGAGCAGTTCTATCGCTTCACCGAATACCTCGATGAGCGGCTCGCCGAACACGGCGCACACATCGACGCGACCTACCACTGCCCCTATCATCCGGACGGCATCGTTCCCGAGTTCACGATGGAGAGCCAGCTGCGAAAGCCCGCGCCGGGAATGCTGCTCAAGGCAATGGCAGAGCACCCGATTGAGGTTCGCGGATCGTTCCTGATCGGCGACAACGTGCGCGACGTCTCCGCCGCCGAACGGGCAGGGATTCCCGGCTATCTGTTCCTCGAAGGCGAGCTGCGACCGTTTGTCGAGTCGATCGCCGCTCGCGTCGGCCGTTAGGGCTTCAGGCCGCTGGGCAGGCCGTTCGGGAAGTACTCGTTGATCGCGGTCTTGATGCGGTCGATGCGGTTCTCCGGGTTCGGGTGGGTGGAGAAGAATTCCGGCTGGCGTCCGCCGCCTCCCGCTTGCTCAAGGATCTTCATGACGCCGATCATCGCGCGGGGGTCATAGCCCGATTGCGACATGAAGCGAACGCCGAGTTTGTCGGACTGGAGCTCGTCATTGCGACCGAACTTCAGGTTCACCGCCTTGCTGATCAGCTGGACCATCGCGACCCCGGCTGCACCCTTGGGGTCGCTCGGGTCATACGCTCCCATGACCATCGCCCCGGTGATGCCTTGGCTCAGCTCGGCCTTCGCCATCTGCTGGGCACCGTGGCGGGCAATAACGTGGCCGATCTCGTGGCCCAAAACGCCCGCGAGTTGGCCTCGGGTTTGCAGTCGGTCGAGCAGGGCGCGGGTGATGAACACCTGACCGCCGGGGAGGGCGAAGGCGTTGATCGTCTTGGGATCTTGGAGCAGGTGGAACTCGAACCGGTAGCTGGATCGTCCGGCATCGGAGTTCTGCAGGAGTTCGTGGCCAACCTCATTGACCAGGCTCGCGGCGGCGGTTCCTTCCTCAAAGTCGCCGTACTGCGAGGCCATCTCGTCCTTGGCTTGGAGGCCGAGGGCGATCTCCTGGTCGACGGTCATCGAAACGTATTGCGTTTCGCCGGTGATGGGGTTGACCGAACGCTTACTGCAATAGCCAAACAGCGAGAAGGCAATGACGCCCAGGATGACCAGCATCCGGGCCCCTCCGCCGCCGCTTCGAGAACCTGATTGACCGTAACCGTACTGCATCGCCATATTGTACGGCCCCGAGGTCGAAAAACAGAAATGCCCCGCGAGAGGAGGATCGCAGGGCAAATCTAGGATTTTGGGGAGGGTTTGGAATGTTCTTGCCTTTCCTCTTTTTCAAGGAAAGGGCCAAGGCGGCCACCCGATTTCAAACCAGGCAAAAAAACCTACGTTTGGCGGGAACGGCAGGAATGCGGATTTGGTTTTCTTGAACAAGCAAGAATCACTCCTCCAAATCCGCTTCGCCCCGTCGGTTCACTCATCACGCCGTCGGGGCGCTTTTTTTACGCGGCGATGACTTCGAGGTTGTTCAGGACCCCAGCGTGACTCGGATTGATCTGGAGCGCTTGTCGGTAGGCAAGCTTCGCACCCTCGTCGAGGTTCATCTGTGCGAGCGCATTGCCCATCATGAACCAACCGTCGGCGTGGTTCGGATTCACGCGTAGGCCGGTCTCATAAAGGTGCGCGGCGTCGCTGAACGCGCCGTTTCGATAAAGCAGGTCGCCGCAGTTGAAGTAAGCGTTCGCCTGGGTCGGGTCGCGCTTGATGACTTCGGTGAAGCAGGTGAGGGCACGCTCGTCCTGGCCGGCTTCGGCGAGGGCGCGTCCCCAGTTGATCAGAACTTCGTTGGTCGGCTCGTGGTGCTTCACGAAGGCCTCGTAGGCAAGCAGAATCGACTCGGTGTCACCCCAGGCAGTCGCCGCTTCGGTCCAACCCACCCAACAACCGTAGTCGTCAGGATCGGCCTCCCAGGCTTCCTTGAACAGCTTGGCCGCCGCTTGGAGAATCCCGAGGGCGAGGGCGGTTCGGGCTGCGCCCTTGGTGGCGAGGGCAAGGATGCCCGCATCGCTTCGTGCCTTGAGGAAGGCTTCGTAGGCCTCAAAGGTGTCGCCCTTCTTCTCGAGAGTGGCCGCCCGGCTATAGAGCGCGGGGCCGTAGTTCGGCACCTTGGCGAGGGCAAAATCAAGTTCGGCGAGGGCTTCGTCGTAGCGGCCGAGCAGGGCAAGCGCTTGACCCTTGATGATGTTGCGCTTGTATTCGACAATCGAGCGATCGCCGGTCATGCCTTCCGGCCATTGGTCGACGCCACACTTCTCGAGCGCAGCAAGGCACCCGGCACCGTCGCCCATCTTCAGATAAGCGTTGGCGCGCTCGTATTCGACGAGGATGCCTCCGTAGCCCCTCGCGGTGGCTTGGTCACAAAACTCGATCGCGACGTCGAGTTTGCCCTGGGCGATCATTGCACCGGTGAGCAACTGGTAGCACATCGCGCCATAAGGATCGTTTTCGCGAAGGCGCTGGACGCACTGGCGACCCGCGTGCTCGCTCTCGGCCCAACGTTCGGCGCAGTAAAGCGTATTGCAGAGGTTGAACCAGTGGAATGCCTCTTCGGGTTGGTTGCGGACTTCGTGTTCGAGCAAGGTGATCGTGCGATCAATCTTGCCCTTGGCTTCCATCATCTCCGAGGTGTAGCCGTAGTGGTGGATCGTCGCGCCTTCAAGGGTCGCGCCGGGTAGTTCCAGAGCCTGGAGGCCGTGGACGATCTGCTCGTGGACCTTGCCAGTGAAGCGGACGCTCGGCAGGTTCCGGAAGAGTCGAATCGGGTGATGCTCAAAGACGGAATACTCCGAGTCCTTCTCGGTGTAGTTGATGATCTGGATGTTGAAGCCGCCAAACTGGGGCCGGGTGACCGCCCGTTGGAAGGCGCGTGCCGAACCGGGGTCGAGGACTTCGTCGGCATCGATCCAAAGAATCCAGTTGCCGGTCGCGAGTTCAAGGCTGGCGTTTCGGGCGGCGCTAAAGTCGTTGCACCACTCAAACGTTCCCATGACCGCGCCATAGGATTGGGCGATCTCAACGGTCCGGTCCTTGGAGCCGGTATCAACGACAACAATCTCGTCGACCGCACCCTTCAGGCTTTCGAGGCACCGACCCAGGCACTCCTCTTCGTCCTTGACGATCAGGCAGGCTGAAATCTTGATCCCGACATTCTCGGGGGTGACGCCAAAGCGGTCCTTCAGAAAGCCAAGCTCGGGGGAGTGGTCCTTCTTGGATTGGAGCTCAACGCATCGCAGGTAGTTGGCAAGCTGTTGGGCGACGAGGATGGAATCCGGGTTGGCCTCCGAGGATTCGAGGATGCGGAAGGCGTCGGCCTCGCGGCCACGGACCATGTAAAGTCGGGCCCAAAAGACACGAAAAGCTGGGCTCTCCCCAGCTTTTCGCAGCTCCTCTTCGATCTGAGGGAACTGTTCTTCGGCGAACCAGCGCCTTAAAGTCGGTGCGTCCATGGTGTCATGCCGAGCGTTGGAGACTGAAGGCAAAGGAGAGGTGTCTTCGAGCCCCGGCGATGCTGAACATCTCGTCGCGAAGAAGCCGCTTCACGAGAAAAACGGTCTGAATGTCTTCGGGTCGGTAGCGTCGCTGACCGCCATCAGTTCGAACGGGATTCAGGAACTCTGCAAACTCCTTTTCCCAATAGCGCAAGGTGTGTACCTCGACGCCGGTGATCCGGCTCGCTACACTGATGCTCACGGCCTGGTCTGCTTTGCCTCGCTTGTCGTTTGCCATCCTCGGGACGCTTCTCCTTGGTTCGGGGAGCCGTTTGACGACCCCACGCAAGGAATTTATCGGCTGGGCCTGGTGCTTTTTACAGGGTCATTCCGCACCAAACGACCTACGGGCACCATTTTGAACTTGCCGTGCGTACAAGATGGGTTATGTTTTTGCGCACGTGCGCATCTGGTGCTCTGATTGCGGTTTGCGGCCTCGCTATGGGGTCTGCGCCTGAAACTTTGCGTGGCGTTCGCCTGGAGAAGGCGCCTGTCATCGACGGCACGATCAACGAGGACGAGTGGAAGGGCGCGGCCCAAACGGGCGAGTTTATCGATCCTTTTCGGGGTACGCCGTATGCCGATAAGACCGTGGCTTACCTTGCCTATGACGACAAGGCGATCTATGTGGCGTTCAAGTGCCTCGCGGTGGATCCCACCCAGCTCGTTGGTCGAGATATTCAACGGGGATCCTCATTCCCCGGAGAAGACACGGTTAGCTTTGCGATCAACCCGCTTGGCAATCACAGCTTCAGTGGTCTGTCCACCTTTACCGTAAACTTGCTGAACACTCAGCGCGAACGCATCGCGGGCGGACGCGCCGGAAAGCAGGAATGGACCGGAAAGTGGAAGAGTGCGGTGCGCCGGACCGAGACCGGATTCGAAGTGGAGATGGAGATCCCTTGGGGGATTCTCAACTATCCAAACGGGAAAGACCGCGTGATGGACGTCTCGTTTGATCGAGACCATGGGAAGCAGCTGACGACCTCGAGCTGGCCTAACCTCACGCTCCAAAGTCTTCCCGAACTCCAGGCTCGATGGGAGGGGATCTCGCCGCCCG
The DNA here is from genome assembly GCA_018268355.1 of Armatimonadota bacterium. Classification (GTDB taxonomy): domain Bacteria; phylum Armatimonadota; class Fimbriimonadia; order Fimbriimonadales; family Fimbriimonadaceae; genus JAFDWR01. The sequence goes on from JAFDWR010000004.1 coordinate 303,072, forward strand.
CCGCCGCCATTCCGACGAAGTTCCGGGGCCTCGCGTACACCGTTCCCGAGTATGTCAACGGGCAATTCAAGCTCCAGAGTGGCCTTGACTTAAGGTACCAATTCAACCCGCAACTCACCGGAATCGCGGCGATCAATCCCGATTTCCGCAACATCGAAAGCCAGATCGCGGGCAATGAGTTCACCCGGACCGAACGGTTCATCGGCGACGTGCGGCCCTTCTTCACCGAAGGTCAGGGGTTCTTCAACCTCACCGGACAGTTCGGGCTGGGGCGCATGTTCTACTCGCAACGCATCGGTGCTTTCGACTTTGGTGCCAAGGCGTTTGGCCAACTCAATCCAACCCTGAACGTCGGCGCGCTCGTTGCCGTGGACGGCAAGGACGAGGTTGAGGGCGTTTTTCGTCTTGCCAAGATCTTTGATCCTCGAACGAGCGCCTCCTTCTTTGTGACGGCCACAAAGACGCCGGAAGTGAAGGACTCCACCGCAGGCGGAACCTTCGTCATGCGGCGCGGCAACTACCAGTTCTACATGGAAGGGGCAACCCTCAGCCGCGAGAACCGCCGCCCGCTCACCGCCTTCAGTGCCAACTTCGTCTATCAGATCCCCAAGGTCTTTTCGGGAATCTTTTACACCCGTGTGCCGGTTGGCTTTAACCCGAGCCTTGCGTTCATCCCCTGGACCGACCGTCGCGGCGGCTTTTGGTACACCGAATACAACACGGAGTATCGAACCGGCACTCTGCGGTCGTTTGGCGGCAACTTTTCGATTTCGAACTTCACGACCTGGAAAGGTGACCCGCAAGAGGTCGGCACGTTCTTCAACATCTACGGGCGCACAAAGTCCGACATCCAGTTTGGGATCAATAAGGACAACACGCGCTACTTTGGGCGGCTGGATAACGTTTGGGGAGCGAACCTGAACTTCAACGCCAGCAATCGCTTCCGCCAGTTTGGAATCTATGCCGAGACGGGGACCCGCAACGGCGGGACGAAGACATCGTACGTTGCCGCGAATGGTTCCTTCCGACTTTGGAAGCGGCTCGACCTGGGTCTCAGCTATTCCGTCTTGAACTTTGAGGGCTCGAACCGGCAGGGAATCTTTACGCTCGCTTATGAATTCAGCCCCGTGCGTGCTATTTCCGCCCGCGTCATCACGATTGATGGCAAGCCAAACGCCTACTTTGCGATCCGCAACGGCGGTCTGAGCGGGTTCGAGTGGTACTTCATCTACGGCGATCCGAACGGAATCCGGTCGAGCAACCGCATCGCGTTGAAGCTGGTCTATCCGTTCTAAGGCCCGTTACTCGACGGTGACCGACTTCGCGAGGTTTCGCGGCATGTCGATCTCACATCCCCGTCGCTTCGCGACGTGGTAAGCAAGCAGCTGCATCGGAATCGCGCTCAGCAAGGCGTTGAGGAACGGATACGGCGTGTGTGGGATTTCAAGATAATGGTCGCTCACCGATTGCACGGCTCGGGTCTGCTCGGTGCCGACGGTCACGAGGGTTCCGCCGCGCGCCTTCACTTCCTGCATGTTGCTGACCACCTTGTCGGCGAGGCCCGGGTCGGTCGCGCCGAAGACGCTGACGACGCCAGGCTCGACGAGGGCGAGCGGGCCATGCTTCATTTCGCCCGCCGGTGATTCCTGAGTCGGCATGTAGGCGACTTCCTTCATCTTCAGTGCGGCCTCGAGGGCAACGGAGGCATCCGCGCCGCGGCCGAGGAAGAAGGTTAGCGGTGCGCCATCAAACGCGGCCGCGATCTCTTGACACTGGGAATCCAACTTCAGGCAGTCCTCGGCGAGCTCGCTCAGCCCGACCAGCGAATTCACCCACTGGCGGGTTCGGACGCCGGGAGTCTCTTGGACCTGGGCGATATAGAGCGCGAGCAGGGTGAGCACCATGACCTGGGCGGTGTAGGCCTTGGTCGAAGCCACCGAGATTTCGGGTCCCGCCTGGGTGAAGATCGTGCGGTCGCACTCGCGGGCAATCGAACTTCCGATGACGTTCACGATGCCAAGGGTCCGAATTCGGCGGTCCTTGCAGAGCCGGAGGGCGGCGAGGGAGTCGGCGGTCTCGCCCGATTGGGAGACGAAGACGGCAAGCGAGCGGGGCGAAAGCACGGGGTCGCCGTAGCGAAATTCGCTGCTGTGATAAACGTCGGTCGGCAGTCGGAGCAGCTTCTCGAAGAGGTGCTTGCCCATGAGGCCTGCGTTGTAGGCGGTGCCGCAGGCGATCACGTTGACGCGGTCGATCTCGTTCCAAACATGCTCGCTGAAGATTGACTCGAAGCGGATTTCGCCGCCTTCGTCCACGCGCCCGGCAAGGCATTGGCGCATGACCTCGGGCTGTTCATAGATCTCCTTGATCATGAAGTGCTCGTAGCCACCGCGCTCGGCTTTTTCCACATCCCATTCGATGTGTTGAATCTCGATCGGCACCGGCTTTCCGAGCATATCCATCACCTGGATGCCCTCTTCGGTGAGCACGGCGAGGGTGTTTTCTTCCATCACCGCGACTTCGCGGGTGTAGGGAAGCAGGGCAGGGATGTCGCTCGCGAGCAGGTTCTCGTGCTCGCCAAAGCCGAGGACAAGCGGGCTCGCGTTTCGCGCGCAGACGATCTTGCCCTTTTCGGTGCGGCTGATGACGACAAGCGCATAGGCACCGCGCAGCTTGAGGCAGGCTCGGCGGACGGCCTCTTCGAGCGGGACGCCCTGGCTGTATTCCGCGCCGATGACGTGGGCGGCGACTTCGGTGTCGGTTTGGCTGTGGAACCGGTGGCCGCGGTGGGCGAGCTCGTCGCGCAGCTCTTGGTAGTTCTCGATGATCCCGTTGTGGATGATCGCGACCTGTTCGAATTCGTCAAAGTGCGGGTGGGCGTTTTCGTCGGTGGGCCCGCCGTGGGTGGCCCATCGGCTGTGGGCAATCGCGATATGGTTCTCGCTGATCGGCCGCTCCTTCAGCAGGGCATCGAGGTTGGTGAGCTTTCCGGCCCGCTTCAGGACCTCGATTTGCTCACCTTGAAGCGTGGCGATTCCCGCGGAATCGTATCCCCGGTATTCAAGCCTCTTCAATTGATCGAAGACAACACTCACCGCATCACGCGGTCCAACATATCCGGCAATGCCGCACATGCTTGCTAGGATACTTCGCCGGCCCGCTTTGCGTTTCTGATGAGCTGATTTCGCTTCGCTCGGCGGGTCGCGCTGCCCTCTGTGATGCGGTCCCACTCCTCTTCGGTCAGGGTTTCGAGAGCCTCGCGGGTGGGCCACGGGATCACGTTCTGGAAGTCGGGCTCGCGGGTGGGCTGGGCGCGGAGCGGTTGGCTGGGGCGAGGATGGTTGAAGGGGCAGACCTCTTGGCAGACGTCGCAGCCGAACACCCAACCGTGGGTGTTTTCGGTGAGGTCGGGCTGGCGGTTCTCAATCGTGAGGTAGCTGATGCACTTTCTCGAATCGACCTGCCAGCGACCGTCTTGGTGGACAATCGCGCCGGTCGGGCAAGCGTCGATGCACGCTCGGCACGTTCCGCAACCACCTTCGGCGGGCTTATTTGTTTCGATAGTAAGCGTAGTGATTAAAAACCCAAGCAAGGACCAACTGCCGCGCTTGGAGTTGATGAGCATGGTGTTCTTGCCAAACCACCCGAGCCCAGCGAGGTGAGCGAGTTCGCGCTCAAGGAGGGGGGCGGAATCCACGCAGATCCGAAAGCCAGCCCCCGGGTGTTCTTCGGCGAGCTTGCGTTCGAGGTTTCTCAGCTTGGCGCGAATGACCTTGTGGTAGTCCCGCCCCAGGGCATAGCGAGCGCGTTTGGCTTGGCCAGGCGGTAAGTCCTGATAGTAGTTCAGCCCCACTGCGATGACGGACTTTGCCCCGGGGAGCAGTTCGGTGGGCGAACGGCGAAGCGGCAGGTGACGCCGCATGTAGTCCATCGTCCCCGCGAAGCCGTTTTCCACCCACTGGGTGAGCGCATCGATATGGAGCGGGGCGTCTGCCGCGCAAACGCCGCTGAGTTCAAAGCCGAGGGCTTCGCATTCACTCGTAACCTCCACGAGGGGGATCATCTACCCGTTGAGCATAGCCCACGGGGTGAACTCGGTCATCCCGAAGACGGGGAGCGCGTAGCGAATCCGGCCGCTAATCGCCGAGCCATCGCGTTCGAGATGCAGCTCGACCACCGCGCCATTGCCCAGCCTGCGCACGGGCGGATCCTTTTCCAAGAGGTGCTGGAGGGCGATGAGCAAGCCGCCATGGGTCACCGCGAGCACCCGCCCCGCGCCCCATTGGTCGTCGAGCCACGAGCGAACGCGCGGCACGAGGTCGGACAGCGCCTCCGCGCCCGGATAGTCAGCGCGCCAATCGAACGTCGAAGAGTGCGCAATGTCGTCGAGATAGTCCGAACAACTATATTCGCTTACGACTTTGCCCCATAAGCGTTCGCGGAGGCGATCATCGTCCACCCAAGGGCCACGCGCCCCGAGCGATTCGCTCGTTTGTTGAGCGCGAAGATAGGGAGAACGGACGAAGCGGTCCGCCTCCAAAAGGCCATGATGACCCAGCCACTGACCAACAATCTGGCACTGGTAAACGCCCACCGGCGTCAGCGGCCACGAGGATTCCGGCATTTTATCGCGGAGCTGTGCCCGGAGCAGCTCCGGCTCGCCGTCACGGGCAAGGTCGCACGCGAAGTTGCGGATCGACTCCGCGTGTCGGACCATGACGAGCTGCAGCATCAAGCAATCCGGTTGGGCAGAATCCGGATGCGACGGTTCGGCTCTTCGCCGACCGCCTCCGTGGCCAGTCGCCTCGCCTCCGCGAGTTGGTGCTGCGCCTTTCGGATTCCCGGCGAGGCAGGGCTTAGCTCAAGCGCCTTGCCCGTCGCGAGGACGGATTCGATGCCCTGTTGAGCCTCTTCCAGCGCTTGCCGCTCGTTCTCGCCACTTCCCGCATCGCGGCGGACCATTTGGTCGAGGGCCTCCGAGATCTGGATGAAGGTGTTCGACTTGACGTAGAAGGTCGGCATCGGCCGCCCGGTGATGTCGCGCAGCTTCTTCGGCTTGGCGAGCTGGCTGTTGCGGATGGTCAGCACCACGTCGGCGGAAGCGGGGTCGCTCGTGACGACGGCGGGGACTCGCTTTTCGCGAATCGCGCGGTCAAGCCGCGTCCGGGCGATGCCTACCGGCAAGATGCGAAGCAGGTTCGAGGGGCCGTCGTCGACGACAGGGGCGTTCGCCCGAGGGGCGGCCTTGGGGCTGGGCTCCGACTGGGGCCGACCGAGCGACGGATACTTCTGGTTGAAGCCGGGAACGTCCAGTTCGGCGGTCTCCTCGTTTTGCACGATCTCCATTTCGCCCGTGCTCGTTCGAACGCGAACCTCGGGCCGCGGTGGCTGACCGCGAAGGATCATGTCCACCGTCTTTTGGACGTTGTGGTGAACGGCGAGCCGGTCATAGTCGAGGAGCTCGATGACGACGTCGAAGGTGGGCGGTGCTTTGCGCTCGAGCACCGTCTTTTGGGTGCCTCGGCGGTGGGCTTCCGCGTCTGAGAGCGTGACCGCCTGGATCCCGCCGATCAGGTCGGCGAGGGTCGGGTTGAGCATCAAGTTCTCCAGCGTCTGACCGTGGGCGGTGCCCACGAGCTGGACGCCGCGCTCGGCAATCGTTCGGGCGGCGGTCGCTTCAAGGTCGGTGCCGATCTCGTCGATGACGATGACCTCGGGCATGTGGTTTTCCACCGCCTCGATCATGACGTTGTGCTGCTCGGCGGCGACCCGAACGGGCATCCGCCGCGCGCTACCGATCGCGGGGTGGGGGACGTCGCCATCACCGGCGATTTCGTTGCTCGTGTCGACGATGACGACGCGCTTTTGCACCTCGTCGGCAAGGACGCGGGCGACCTCGCGCAGCTTGGTCGTCTTTCCGACGCCGGGTCGGCCAAGCATGAGAATCGACGCGCCCGACCGGACGATGTCGTCGATGATGTCGATCGTGCCTTCGAGGGCGCGGCCAACGCGGCAGGTCAGGCCGATCACCTTTCCATGTCGATTTCGAATGCACGAGATGCGGTGAAGAGTGCGCTCAATGCCCGCGCGATTGTCGGTGCCGAATTCACCAATCGACTTGGTGACAAAGTCAATGTCGTGCTCCGAGACGATCACATCGTGAAGGCGCTCAACGTGGTGGAGATATCGCGCTTCTGCCGGGCGGCCATAGTCGAGCACAACTTCGATCAGAGGCGATTGAGAGTCGGTTCGCTCCAGGCGCTCACGCACAACGGCGGGCAGGATATCAAAGAATTGGCCGAGGCCATCACTGTAGCTAGGCATTCTAGTTTTGACCTCCCAGGGCCATCGGACCCCGCGAGGTATAGACGTTTTGACGCAAGAATCTCGGGGATTGATGCGTCAAAGATTGAATCTTATTCTTGCACGCTGGCAGGCCGAATCTCGGAGAGTTCCACCTCGACGTCCTTGGTTTCGCCCTTGCTCCAGAGCTGAATCTTCACCTTTTCGCCCGGCTTTCGCGCGTTGAGGGCGCGGATGACATCGAAGGACTGTTCGACGTTTCGGTCGGCAATGCGAAGGAGGACATCGCCCATCTGAATCTTCGGGTTTCGCGAGTCCACGATGAGAACACCCCGCGTGGGAGCCTTTGCGTAGTCCATTCGCAGCTGTTGGCCGATATAGGCGCGACCCTCTGCGTCTCCGAGGACGCCATCGAGCTGGGGCGAATAGTTGACGTTGAGGCCGGCGTAGCGGGCATAGCCGAGCTTGATGATGTCGCTAACGACCTGCTTGACGCGGTCGATCGGGATTGCAAAGCCGATGCCGACGCTCTGGCCGGTGCCGCTCGCGATGGCGGAGTTGATGCCGATGAGGCGACCTTGGAGGTCGGTGAGCGCGCCACCCGAGTTGCCGGGGTTGATCGCGGCGTCGGTTTGGATCGCGTCGACCAGGCCACCTTCGCGCACCGGGAGGTCGCGCTTGAGCGAGCTGACGACGCCGACGCTGACCGTGTTGTCAAAGCCAAGCGGATTGCCGACTGCCATCACCCATTGACCGACTTCAACGTCGTTTCGGTTGCCGACCACGATGGGGGTGAGGCCCTTCGCGTCGATCTTGAGCACCGCGAGGTCGGAACGGGGGTCTTTGCCGAGCACCTTGGCGTCAAACGAGCGTCCGTCGCTGAGGCGGACCTTCACCTTCGAGACCTCACCGCCGGAGACAACGTGGTTGTTGGTCACGATGACGCCGTCCGAGCTGAGGATCACGCCCGAGCCGGATTGGGCCTTTTGCTCGACGGTCTCATCGGACATGAAGCCACGGCGGAACCGCTGATACTCGTCAATCGCAACGACGGACGGGGTGACCTTCTTGGCGGCTTGGCGAAAGTCTACGCCAGCCTGGGGTGTGACCGTGTTCTGCACCAGGGTGGGACGCGCCTCGTTCCAAACGGGCACTTCAACGCCCGACGAGTTGCTCGGAGTCGGGTGGAGATAGCGGTCCACCTGCAAGGCTCCAAAAACGCCCGCCCCAACGGCAAGGCCAATCCAAAGAATGCTTCCCTTTTTCATCACGCGCCTCCTCTTTTGAACGCAATCTTCGGAAGTTGAGTTCCAGGGTGAAAATTTCTCGGCCATTTTTGGGCACTCATGAAACTTGATAGTGTAAGACTCACGTTATATTAAGTGTAGGCCATCAAATGGCCAAGATGAAAGATGATGAAGACGATGACAATCATTCCTGCAAGCGAGTCCTTCCGTCAGTTCGACAGCCTGTTCGAGCAGATCTTCGGCGAACCCCGCCGAACCCAGCCCGGCACCACCGCCATTCCGGTGGACGTGCTCGAGCGCGATAACGCGCTAATCATTCGCGCCACTGTCCCGGGCATCGCCCCCGAGAACCTGGAGATCAAGGTGGAGAAGAACGTGCTCACCCTCGCCGGTTCGACCACGGTTGAGGAAGTGAGCGAGGGCACCAAGGTGTTCCTGCGTGAGCGAATCGAAGGCGCCTTCTCGCGCTCGATCCGCCTGCCTGAGGGTTTGAACCTCGAGGCCGCCGCCGCCAAGTTCGAGCACGGCGTCCTCACGATCACGCTTCCGAAGGTGGAAGAGGTCAAGCCGACCGCGATCCACATCCCGATTCAGTAAGGTCGGAAAAGGCAAGCCCGGGGGCGAACTCAGTTCGCCCCCGGGCTTTTTGTTTCAGAACGGTTATTTCGCGCTCTTGATCTGGAAGCTCAGGATGTAGAGACACTCCTTGACGGACTTGAGTGCGTCTTGGGCCTTGGCCTTGAGGGTCTGATTCTGATCAAGGTCGCTGGCGGTGAACGTCCAAACGGGTCGTCCGTGGTACATCAGCGAGCCATCCTCGCTAGCCTTGACCTCGAACATCGCGGGTGTCGAGTCGAACATCATGTTCAGCCTTGAAACCGCCTCTTGGACACGCGCGGGGTCCTTTCCGGAAAGCGCAAAGAGGTTGGTCTTGCCGAACTTCAGGCGATAGGCACCTTTGTCTTCGGTGGCGACGACCCGGAAGCTGGTGGTGACGAGACTGCGGCGAAGCGGCACCCCTGCCTTGCTCATGTAGTTGGTGAGGCTGGCGGCACGTTCCCGGCTCGGAGGGTGGGTTCGATAGATGCCGAGGTTGATGCCGAGGAAGGTGCGCTCGTCCCGGGCAAGTCGCTCCATGAAGGTGAGAATGCCGGTAGGGTTGTAGGAGCTTTGCACCATGTACTGGAACCCGCCGTAGTCGGCGGATTCTTCGGCGGCGACCGACCATCCGCTCGTAAGGGCTTGGCCGAGCATCTGCACGCCGATCAGGCCTTCGAGTCCGCCTTGTCCCCGCGAGAAGAGCGCGGCAAGGATGAACGGAATCTGCATTAGGCTTACCTTGTCCTGTTGCTTGCGAAGGGTTGCGACGTGGCGGAAAGCGGCGTGGGCGACCTCGTGACTCACGACGCCGGCGAGCTCGTCGTCGGACTCCACATAGTCCATCAGGCCCTCATAGATGAAGATCTGGCCACCCGGAAGCGAGAACGCGTTGATGTCCTTGCCCTGGATGACGGTGAACTTGTATGGGAAGATCGCAAATCGGCGATCGCCCCAGGTCACCTTAGCGTGGGTTCGGTTGGCGATATCGGCGAATTCGGAGCCGATGCGGTCAGCGCGAGCCTGGTACTCAGGCTTTGAGGTCGGCTTTTCTTCCTTGAGGACTTCGGCGGCGTACTGCTTGCCAAGCTCGATGTCCTTGTCGACTTCGGGCTGAAACTTGGGGTCGACCTTCAGGGTGGTTTGGGCCTGTTGGACCGGGGTGTCGGCCTGTTGCCACGCCCATTGGACCAGCATCTCGGTGCGGAGAGTGGTGGGGAGGAGCGTGAGGCTCGCAGCTGCAAAGAGGGCCGACATGGTTCGAGTTCTGTTCCTATCCGACGAAATTGAGACGGTTGAGAGTTCCGATTGCTTCGCAAATGGTCCTACGACGCCGATTTCTCTTGCGTTTGACGTTCGGAGAGCTCGCGATAGGACGGCACATTCACCGACAAATTGGCTAAGCTAACGGCAATCCAAAAATGCCCCCTCAAAGTAGGTTTGATAACCTCCAGAATTTGAGGCTGGCGAATCTCGATACTGCGTTCGCCACCTCGTTTGGAACCCTGATAGGGGGCTCATTCATCGTCAAGTTCATTCAGTACTTGGGCGGTGGTGACCACGAGATTGGACTCGTGACCGGACTTCCTTCGCTGCTCGGCGTGCTGCAGATCGTCGGGGCGAGCTGGGGTCGACGCTACAACGGCTACAAGACCTTCGCGGGGACCGGCGGCGCGCTTTGGCGGCTGTTGTACGTGCCGATCGCCCTGTTGCCGCTCGTCGCGCTCTCCAAGCAAGTCTCGCTATTTGTGATCGTGGCTTGCGTGACGATCGCCGCAGGCTGCGTGCTGACCGTCGCGCCGATCTACAGCGACTGGCTCGCCGAGATGGTCCCCGAGCGCTCGCGCGGGTGGTATTTCAGCCGTCGCAACGCCCTTTTGACCGCCGTTGCTTCGGTGATCTCGCTCATCGGTGCGTTTGTGTTCGACCAGTTCGAACACCGTGGCCAGCCGAGCACCGGGTTCGCGATTGTCTTTGGAGCGGGGATCCTCTGCGCGGCGATCAGCATGTTCTTTTATGTCCGCATGAAGGACATCCCGCGCGAAAACCCGGTTCGCGAACCGATTGTGGCGGGAATGCGGCGGATCATCAAGCCATTCCACGACTGCGACTTCCGCCCGGTTCTGATCTTCCTCACGATCTTCTTCTTTGGCCAGACGATTGGCGGCAACCTGTGGGGCGCGTTTGCCCTTGAATCCCTCAAGCTCGACCTCACGTTCCTCTCGCTTTTTGGCGTCTGCCACGCCACTGGCATGATCCTCAGTTCGAAGCTGTGGGGGCAACTGAACGACCGCTATGGCGCGCGGCCATCCTTGCTCATTGCGGGGCTGATGTTCGCGCTGAACCCGCTTCCCTGGGTGGTCAGCTTCCCCGGCAATCCGGTCGCGGCGAAGATCACGCTGCTCCTGGGCCACCTGATCATGGGCATCGGTTGGAGCGGCGTCGCGCTTTCGCAGTTCAACCTGTTGCTCGCGACCTCCAAGGAAGAGGACCGGGCGAATTACATCGCGGCGGGGCTGACCTTGCAGTCGATTGTGAGCGGCTTCGCACCGCTGGCGGGCGCTTGGCTCATGGGTGCGCTTCGAACCCAAATGGCCCCCGAACTCGCCTACAAGGTAGTCTTCGTCACGGCGTCCGTGCTCCGGGCAAGCTCGCTCTTCTTGCTCATCAAGGTGCGCGAGCCGGGTTCGAAGCAGCTGGGGTCTGCCCTCGGTCACCTTCGGACGGTGACACCCAAGGGCGTCCGTGCCCTGCGCAGCTTGGAGAGAAGCGTCGACCCCGAAGTACGCGCGGAAGCGATTGAGAACATGGCCGATACCGGCTATGCGTTCGCGGGTGGCGAGCTCGCCAAGGCGCTCAACGATCCGAGCGCGAAGGTCCGGCGTCAGGCGGCGGCCGCGCTCGTCAAACTCGGCGACAAGGACGCGGTCCGGACCCTGCGCTATCAGCTTGAGCACTATCCCGACCACGCCGAGGAGGAAACCGTGCGCGCACTCGGGGCGCTCGGTGACGAATCGGCGGCGTCGTTGCTCGCGAGCTTCCTTCATAGTCCTCGCGCCCAGATTCGCCGCGCGGCGGCCCACGCCCTTGCGGATGTCGGCGGCCCCGAGGCAGTGGACGCCCTCACTGAGTCCGCGCTCACCGAAGACGATCCCGACCTGCGCCGCGCGAGCATCCAAGGTCTGCGCCAGCTCGAGGGCAGGGAAGCGGAAGAGCCGATCTCCAAGGCCCTCCTCGATAAGCACCCTAGCGTGCGTATCGCGGCGGCGGAAGCCGTCGCCGAGATGGAGCTGGTGACCGCGCTGCCGTACCTGCGGGAGTCGCTCGTGAAGTTCGACGACGAGGCGGAGAGCGAAGTGGCCTATGCGCTGGGCGTCGTCGGGGGCACCGAGGATATCCACCTCATCCTGGATTCCAGCGAGAAGGTGAAGTCGAGGATCGGACGGCGGCGTTGCTTGCTCGGGGTCTCGCGCATCCTCGGCGTGGAACCCGAGGTTTATCGACTTATGATGCTCGACGACATGGCGAAGGACGCCAAGTTGCTGAGCACGCTCACCTCGGTGGTGCGAAAGAGCCCGAAGGCCCGCGTTGCGGTCCAGCGATACGCCCAGGGCGACGAGGCGGGTGCGCTTCACGCGCTGCACCTCGCCTTCCCCCAACATGAGGGCCTCGCCATCCTCGCGGAGCGAAAGCCGGTTGAGGGCTACCTGATCGCGGCAAGCCTGCTCGGCAAGAGCTAGGCGCGGACGCTGACGTACATCGCCTCGATCTCGTCGAGCATGAGCGGCCTTCGTGCCCAGTGACCGGCGGTGCCGCCGTAAACGGCGTCGCACCGGAACCCTGCGACCTTTAGCATCCGCACGATCTCGGGCGGGATGAAGAGTCGCTCGCGAATCTGGATGTGGCGGCTGCCCTCGGGCAATTCCCACTCGTCGATATAGGCGGAGACCATCGTCGCGGGGTCGAACTTGCCTTCGGCAGTCATCTCGTCCTTCATCTGGCGGATGACGTTATAGCCGTTGAGCGTGGTCATCACGAACGGTCCGCCTGGCTTGGTGTGGGCGGCAATGCGCTGGAGAATTGACAGGTCGTGGGTCTCGGGGTCGTCATGGGTGCCGATCAACCCGAGGCCGCCTTCGCAAAGGCAAAGGGTGGCATCGAAGGTCTCGCCGAGGTCGAACGTCGTCGCGTCGCCTTGGATCCAACGGACGTCGACGCCTTGTTCGTTCGCCTTTCGGGTTGCAACGTCGAGCATGCCCTGGCTGATGTCGAGGCCGGTGACTCGGTAGCCCCGTTTCGCGAGTTCAATCGAATGGCGACCGGTGCCGCACCCGACATCGAGGATCGATGCGCCGGTGGGCAAGGCGACGAGCGAGATGAGGAAATCGACTTCGGCGACGGTGTGCTGGGTGAACGGGTTTTCGTCGTAATGCGGGGCGTGCGCATCAAAAAAGGCTTGCCATTCTTGCTTCATTCGCCCACCTGCGCTTCGGCGGCATCCACGCAGTTCGCGAGCAGGCTCGCGACCGTCATCGGCCCGACGCCGCCGGGAACGGGCGTGATCCAGCTCGCGACCTGGCTCGCCGCTTCGAAATCCACATCGCCGACGTCGTGGGTGCGGCCCTCGACTTTGTTGTAGCCCGCATCAACGATCACCGCGCCCGGCTTAATCCAATCGCCCTTGACCATCTCGGCCTTGCCGACGGCAGCGACGAGGATGTCGGCTTGGCGGCAAAGGTCGGCGAGGTCGCGGGTGTGGCGGTGGGCAATCGTCACCGTGCAGTTCTTTTCAAGGAGCATGAGCGCGGCGGGCTTGCCGAGGATGTTGCTTCGACCGATCACGAGCGCGTTCTTGCCCTGGGTTTCGATCTTGTGGTGCTCGAGCAGTCGGATGATGCCGAGCGGGGTCGCGCAGCGAAAGCCAGGAAGGCCGGCGGTGAGACGTCCGAGGGAATCCGGCGTGATGCCATCAACGTCCTTGGCCGCGCCGAGGGCGAGGAGAGCGGCGTCTTCGTCGAGGTGCTTCGGCAACGGGTGTTGGACAAGCACGCCGTGAACCTCGGGGGCCTCGTTCAGCTCGTTGATCTTGTCGATGACGTAGCTCTGCGGGGTGTTTTCATCGACCATCCACGACTCGCCGATCATGCCCGCTTCGGCGGCCCAGCGGTGCTTCATCCGGACGTAGGCCAGGCTCGCGGGATCTTGGGCGGCGACGACCACGTCGAGGCGAGGAACCACCCCTTTGGACCTCAGGGCCTCGACCCGAGACTTCAGAGATTCGCGAATCGTACGGGCGAGGGCTTTTCCATCGAGGATTTGGGCGGTGCTCACGCTTACGAATTGTGACAGACAGCAGTAAACTCCGACCCATGAGCACCGCGACCACGTTGCCGTTCCCTGAGGTTCGTTGGGACCTTTCCGCCCTCTTTTCGGGCCTCGATGATCCGAAGATCGCGGAGACCTGGAAGGCCCTGGAGTCGAGATGCAAGGCGTTCGCGAAGACCTATCGAGGCAAGATCGACTCGCCCGACCTCACGGCGGCGACCCTGAGCGCGGCGATCAACGAGCTCGAATCGATCTACGTTGAGGCGAGTAAGCCGCAAAACTTTGCCCAACTCCTCTTTGCCTGCGACACCGGCAACCCGAAGCTCGGCGCGTTCATGCAAAAACAGATGGAGAAGGGTTCCGAACTGAGCACTCACCTTATCTTCTTTGATCTTGAACTCAAGAGCGTGGATGATGCGGTGCTGGGGCCGGTCCTTGCCGACCCGTCGCTCGCCGACAAACTCCACTTTATCAACGTCACCCGCGCCTTCCGCGCCCACCGGCTGAGCGAGGCCGAAGAGGTCCTGCTCGAGGAGACCGCGAACACGGGCTGCCGCGCCTGGGAACGGCTGCATGAGGAGCTGGTTTCGAACCACGAGTTCAAGTACTTCGCGCCCGGCGAAACCGAACCGGAAATCCTCACCGAACCGTACGTCCTCGACAAGCTCTACGATCCCGACCGAGCCGTGCGACTCGCGGCGGCGGACTGTCTCACCCGTGGACTCACCGAGGTCCAGCGGGTCCTCGTCTTCACGTTCAACATCTTGCTGCAGGACAAGTCGCTCGAAGATCGACTGCGAAAGTACACCTACCCCGAGCAGTCGCGGCACATGGCGAACGAATTGCAGCCGGAGACGGTCGACCTCGTGATTCGGCTTTGCCGAGAGCACTACGGCCTGGTTGCGCGCTACTACCGGATCAAGCGCGAGATCCTTGGCCTCGACGAGCTCACCCACGTCGACCGCTATGCCCCCCTGAGCGAGGCGAAGGAAGAGATCAGCTTCGAAGAAGCGAAGTCGATCATCCTCGACGCGTTCGGCCGGTTCAGCACGGACATGCGCGACCGCGCCGACGAGTTCTTCCAGGCGGGTTGGATTGATGCCGAGCCTCGGCCCGGCAAGCGCGGCGGTGCGTTCTGTAGCTACAACACGCCCGACACCCACCCCGTCGTCTTCCAGAGCTACCTGAACAAGATGGACGACGTGATGACCCTTGCCCACGAGCTGGGCCACGGCGTCCACGCCTCGCTGAGCCGCGCACAGTCGTACATCAACTTCCACGGCACGTTGCCCCTTGCCGAGCTCGCTTCGACCTTTGGGGAGATGCTCGTCTTTGAGAGTTTGGTTGCAAAGGCCTCGCTCGACGACAAGCTCGCGCTTTATGCCAAGAAGATCGAGGGCGTCTTTGCCACCGTCTTCCGACAGGCGGCGATGTACCAGTTTGAGGGTCGTTGCCACCGGACGCGGCGCGAAGAAGGCGAGATGGAAGCGGAGACGATCGGCCAGATTTGGCACGAGGAGCTCCAGGCGATGTTTGGCGACAGCGTGAAGCTCGGCGACGACCACCGCGTGTGGTGGAGCTACGTTTCGCACTTCATCTCGGTGCCGTTCTACGTCTACGCCTACTCGTTTGGCGAGCTGCTCGCGCTCTCTCTTTACGGTCGAGCCAAGCACGAGGGGCCGGAGTTTGCCGACAAGTACCTGGCGATGCTCACCGCGGGCGGATCGAAGTCGCCCGATGACCTTATGGCGATGGTGGATACCGACCTCAACGACGAGGCGTTCTGGCGGGGTGGTCTCGCTGCGGTGGAGTCGCTGGTCGAGACCTTTGAGGGCCTTTGGGCCGAAGCCAAGAAGAAGTAGGCGTGCCTACTTCTTCCTGAACTTCAGGGTGACTTCGGAGAGCGAGACGATCAGGCTGCCATCCTTGTCGATGACGGCCGACCATTCGCTTTCCTTCGCGCCGGTCATCATGATCGTGGTGTCCTTGATCTCGTACTTGCCGCTCTCTTGCTTGCCTTCCAGATTCGTGGCCGTGTAGGTTCCGTCGGACTTGAACTCCAGTTGGACCTTCGTGAGGCTATCGGCGAGCTTCTTGTCGCTCTTTTGGTCGTCGCGCAGGG
Organism: Armatimonadota bacterium; assembly: GCA_018268355.1. Classification (GTDB taxonomy): domain Bacteria; phylum Armatimonadota; class Fimbriimonadia; order Fimbriimonadales; family Fimbriimonadaceae; genus JAFDWR01. The sequence continues at coordinate 318,666 of JAFDWR010000004.1, forward strand.
TGGACGGATCGGGCGCCCAAACTCCGACAACCGACTTGCCACCGCAAGCCACGAGCAACGCTCCGGTCAATGCAAGCCCAACGAATAAACGTGCCTTCATGCGAATCATTCTAGCGCATGGCCTTAGCTGCGCTTGAGGGTCAGCATGATGGGCCCGGCCGGCATCGTGATCGTGCCGTCGGCATTGAGGGTTGCGGTCTGGGTCTGCTTGTCGTCCTTGATCGTGATCGTGTTGCCGTTGACTTCGAACGTGCCTCGGTAGTCCTTTCCGTCGCCGATGTCGAGCTTGCAGGTGCCGCCTTTCTGGAACTCAGCCTTGAACTTGCTGACCATTTCCTTGCCCTGGGGCGTGTTGGCCGCGCCGGCGGGGAGTTTGGAGGCGTCGATGACCCAGGTTCCGTCGATGGGCGAGGCCTTGCCGCAGGCGATGAGACAGAGGGCAGCGAGAGGAATCAGCGAAAAGTGCTTCATCGCGGCAGTATGCGGGAAGCGGCTGTTTTCGTCAAGCGCAGCAAGATGATCGGGGAGGAACCTACTCCCGCTTGAAGCGAAGCTTCTCGCCTTGGATGTTCCAGTACAAGGAGCCGCCCTCGAAGGTCATATCGAGCTGTCGGGACGGCGTGCCGCCGATCGTCACCTTCGTTCCGTTGATCGTGTACCGGTCGGGATACTTCTTCCCGCCGACATCCTGGACGGTAAGGGTCCCGTCGTTCTTGAACTCGATCTTGAAGTTGTTGAGGAGCGGCGCGTAGGTCGGGTCCTCCGCCATTTTCATGGGAATGGAGTTGGGATCGATCTTCCACGTGCCAATAAGCGTGGGCCTCTTGCAGCCCACCAGACCAAGAGCAAGCACCGCCACCACTGCGCACGACTTCATGGTTTTAGTATGCAGGAAGAGGCGATTTATGTCATGCAATAAAGCAAAGTGGCCGGGGGTGAATCACCCTCGGCCACTCGGTTTTCTTGATCAGCGTTCTTACTTGCGAACGAACTTGAACGAAATTCCTTGGTTGGTCATCGAGATCGCGCCGTCGTCGCCGAGCGTTCCCGAGGTGGTCGTGCCCTTGGCATCGGTCACGGTGACCGTCTTGTCCTTGACTTCGTACTTGCCGGTTTCCGTCTTTCCGTCGGGGCCGGTCGCACTGGTCGTTCCGTCGGCCTTGAATTCGATCTCAACCTTCTTGAGCATTTCAACGGCTTGAGCGTTGCCCTTCACCTGCTCGGGAAGGCTGTTGGTGTCGATGCCCCATTTTCCAACGACTCCACCGCCCTTACAGGCAACGAGAAGGAGTGCCGAAGCGAGCGCGGCGAGAGCAAGAATCTTTTGCATGGATGCAGGATAGCAGAGCAAGGGTGAAACCGGTCCGAAGTGGGACCTTCGGACCGGCCCCTCCACTAACCGCCCGGCTTGAACGGCGGGATCGCCGGATAGTCGGGTCGCTTGATCGGCTTCTTCGGGTTCTGGGCGAGCTGCTTCAGGATCTCGGCAATCGCGGCCTCGACCTGCGAGTCCTTGCCCAACCGCCACATCGCCGGGTCGAGCTCAACCTCGATGTCGGGCGGGGTGCCGATGTTCTCGATCATCCACGTGCCGTCCGGGTTGTACATCGCGTCGTCGGGGGTGCTGATGTTCGCGCCGTCCGGCAGGCTAAAGCCGTAGTTCGAGATCATCGCGCCCCACGTCCGCTTGCCGACGATGGTGCCCGCCTTGTGGAACCGGAACATGTGGGGGAAGATGTCGCCGCCCGAGCCCGACATCTCGTTGATGATCATCACCTTCGGGCCATAGACGCCGAGCGCGGGTATACGCCAATCCTTGCCGTAGCGCGTTCGCGAACCCGCCACCTGGGGACGAATCATCTCGCGAACCAGGAAGTCGGCAATCGCGCCGCCGTGGTTGAACCGCTCGTCGACGACCATGCCGTCCATGCCCGACTGGGCATAGTAATAGCGCATGAACTCGCGCCAACCGCCGACGTTGGTGTCGGGGACGTGGACATAGCCAACCCGGCCGCCCGTCGCCTCGAACACGCGTCGCCGGTTGTCTTCCGACCAGGCTCGGAAGCGGAGATTGGATTCATCCGCCACCGGCAAGACGGTCACCTCGCGCGCGCCCTTGCCATCCGGGGTGGGGCCGAGCTTGACCCGCACCTGCTTGCCCGCCTTGGCCTCTAGGGCCTCATAGATGTCGGTCGAGTCGCGGAGCTCCTTGCCGTTCACTTCCAGCAGGTATTCGCCCGCCTTGGCCTCGACGCCCGGCTGGGCGAGCGGCGCGTAAAGCTCGGGGTTCCATCGCTCGCCGTCAAAGACCCGAGTGAGCCGATAGCGACCGTTCTCAAACTTGAAGTCGGCACCGAGAAGGCCACCGGGGACGCTCGGCACCCCGGCGGGGCCGTTGTCGCCGCCGCTGATGAACATGTGGCCGACGCTGATCTCGCCCATCACCTCGGTGAAGAGGTAGTTGAGGTCGGCGCGGGTCTTCAGGTGCGGCAAGAACGCCTCATAGCGCTTGGCGACCTGAGTGAGGTCGACGCCGTGGACGTTCGGGTCATAGAACGAGAGCTTTTGCTTCTTCACCGCGAGCCAGTACAGGCGTCGCCACTCGTCGAGCGGGTTGATCTTCACGCGGAGGTCGCCCACCGCGACAGGAGCCCCGCCACCAATCGGTCCGAGGGTCGAAACAACGCTGGCTCCGCCAAAGCTAGAAACGAGCGCCTTGGTTCCGTCGGGATTGGTCTTGATCTCGTCGATGCCTTGGCCCCACGGGGTCACCTTACGACCCTCAAACGAGAAGCGGTGGAGGACGGGCGGGGTCGTCGGCCCTTCAATCGAGGTCGGCCGCGTCCCCGAGGCGATCGCGAAAAGCACGCCGGGGGTTCCTGGCTCGAGGCTGGAATACGACTGCTTCGGGAACGGAAGAACAAAGGTTCGGCCCTGAATTCCGTCGAGGTCGACCACGGTCTTCACTGGGGCGGGCTTTTCGCCGGGAGCGGCGCCGGTCTTCTCTTCGTCCGATTCCGGTTCGAGCGGGTTCGGCGCGCCCTTGCGGAGCGAAATGCCATAGATGTTCGACGTGACGTTGGCGGAGAGGTAGGACGAGATGTCCTGGAGTTCATAGCCAAAGCCCGCGTCGGTCGAGGCCGCGAAGTACAGGTACTTGCCGCTCCGGTCGAAGCAGGGCTCGGAGACCAGCGAGAGCCCATCGGTAACCTGGGTCGACTTCTTCTCGCTCACGTTGTAAAGGAACGCGGCGGTGAAGGAGCTTTCGAGGTCCTTGACGTACGTGATCCAGGTGCCGTCGGGCGACCATTTAGCATTGAGTGCGGTGATTCCACGGCGCAGCAGCGAGTCGACCTTTGTCGAAGACTTCGTCGCGACGTCGAAGACGAACAAGGTGCGCGAGATGTCTTCGAAAAGCAGCTTCTTGCCATCGGGTGACCAAACGATGTTCGAGAACATCGAAGGCCGGTCGCCCACGGTGATGAACTGCTCTTTACCGGTGGCCGCGTCCCAAAGGACGAGCTGGTAGTCGCCCTTCTCGTCCGAGAAGTAGGCAATCGTCTTGCCGTCCGGCGACCAGGCGGGCGAGGATCGGTCCACGCCTGCGGTCTCGTTGAGGATCCGCGAATCGCCCTTGGAAACCGGCGAGGTGAAGATGAAGCCGCGCGCAGTGCCCACCACCCGCTGGCCGGAGGGCGAAAGGTCGCGGATGTTGGCGCGACGACCGAGGTCCTTGAACTGAGTTCGGACCTGCGGGAAGTCGCCCGCAATCGTGATCGGCACCCGCTTGGCTTGGCGAGTTTTGGGGTCAAAGAGGACGATGCCTCCCACTTGTTCGAGGACGATCACGCCGTCGCCTGCCGAGGCGGTCTTGAACTCGTAGTCGGTGCCCGCGACCTCTTCGGAAACTCGGCCCGACTTGAGGTCATAGCGGTTCAGGCCGACCTTGCCCTTCGCGTCGGAAAGGTAGTAGATCGAATCGCCGATCCACATCGGCTGGTCGTCGGTCCAGTTCTTTCGCGGGATCGCCTTCACCTTGCTGTCGCTGAGGTTGCCGATCCAAATTGGGGTGGTCTGGCCGCCGCGATAGCGCTTCCAGGCCTGCTGCCACTTACCGTTTGGGACGTAGGCGATCTTGGTCCCGTCGGGGCTCATCGTCGCGCGGGCCACGGCCGGGAAGGGGAGCCGGGCGGGGAAACCACCTTCGACGCTCACCGAGAAAAGCTGGGTGTAGTCGGTCGGCGAGAGCGCGCTGGAGATGTAGAGGACCGACTTACCGTCGGACGACCATCCGGTGACGAACTCGGCGTCGGGGTGGGCGGTCAGCCGCTTGGGCACGCCACCCGTCGCCGGCATGACAAAGACGTCTGTGTTGCCGTCGTACTGTCCGGAAAACGCGATCCACTTGCCGTCGGGCGAGAATCGGGGCATCGATTCTGCGCCCGGTGACGAGGTGAGCCGGGTGGCCGCGCCGCCCTCTCGCGGGACGCTCCAGAGGTCGTTGGCGAACCGGAAGACAATGCTTGTCTTGCTGACGGTCGGCTCTTGAAGGATGAGCGGGGGGACGTCGGCGACTTGGATCGCTCGAAGCGCAGCAAGGAGGATGAGACTAGGCATAAGGCAATCGGCGTTGCGGGGCAACGCCGTGAGTCTAACCCGAAACGGGTTGGGGCGTGGTGGGTCCTTCCTGGGCCGGCAAATCAGCGCTACGATCAGCCCCGGGAACTTGTCAATCCACCCTTGCGTAACCACCCCAGAGGCTTATCCTGATGGTTCTACTCACCACGCTTGCACTCGCTCATTTCGCCGGGCTGAAGCCGCCCGCGACGCTGACGATCCCGGACAACAGCCTTCCCTTCCGGCGTGGAACGGATGCGAAAGGCAAGAACGTTTTCCCCGGCCAGATTCTCCAGTGGAACTATTGGGACCGCGCCCTCGACAGCGGCGAGCTCTCGATGAATCCGCAGGGATTCGGGTCGATGCCAAGCAACCAGCCGTTCCACCCCACCAAGGCATTCACCCTTAAGGCGCGAATCCGGCTCGAAAAGGACGCTGCGGGAAGGATCTTTGACAAGGTCAGCCCCGGCAAGCGAGACGGTCTTTTCCTCGAGGTCCAGCCGGGACGACGTCTACGCTTGGTCGTGGGCAGCTTCACGCTGAGTTCTAACCCGGTCCTGACGCTGGGCAAAGAACACACGGTCGCCGCCGTTTTTGGCGCTCAGGAAAGCGATGCCTTCCTGGTCGTTGATGGTCAGATCGTCGCCCTCTACCGAACCGGCCGCTAGCGCCGGTTGCTGGCCGCCGCGAACTTGAGGATGAGCTTCGGACGAAGCTCGTCCTTGCCGTTGTCGTTGCTAAACAGCTTGTAGACCGTCCGCGCGCCGCCCTCTTGGGGTGACATCTTCGAGGTCAGCACCATCGACATCACCTTCGGCGCGGCGGCAAAGTCGGCCGCGAAGGGGCTGTCCTTGGCGAGCAGGTTGATCCGAATCACAACCGGCTTTTCGGGGGTGATCTCAGTCGCAGAGCCCTCGCCATAAAGGCCCTTGTCCTTCATCGTCGGGCCGTTCTTGGTCGTGTATCCATAGTCAAAGCCCTTTTCCTGCCAGTCGCTGCGCCAGGGACGGGCTTGGAGCGGGGCGGCCTTCGAAGCCTCTACGTCGAACGGCGGATTGGCCACGTTCTGGACCACGAGTTCGGCGGATTCTAGCTTGCCGGCGGGAGCCGCTTTCCACTCAAACTTCAGGTAGCTGTAGCTGAAGCTTTCGACCTCGCCGAGGGTCGGCGCAAGGGCGACCTCGCCATCACCCCAAACGCGCAAGAACGGGTCCTTGGTGGGGTCAGAAGCGTGCCCATAGGCCCACACATCCGCGGTGGGATTGAGCGTGATCGTGGTGGGTTCGGAGGCAGTCAGGGCGAGAAGCGCGAGGAGGACCATGCTGCCCTATTCTACGTCGCCCGGGGGCATCGACGCGCCACAATAGAGGAGATGCACGCCCTCCGCGTTCTCGAATTCTCCAAGGTCCTCGCCAGGATTCAGCGTCATGCTGAGTCCGAGCTTGGTGCTGCGGTGGTCGAGGGCCTTGCGCCGAGCTTTGTCACCGAAGAGGCCACGCGCCGACTCGCGATGACCAAGGAGGCCTATGAGTGCATCGCGAATGCCTCGCCTCCGAGCCTCGTCGGACTCCGGGACCTGCGCCGGTCGCTCGACCAGGCCGCAAAGGGCGCGACCCTCGCGGGGGAAACGCTTTGGTACGTCGGCCACGCGCTCACCGGGATGCGCGAGATGAAGGCGTTCCTTTCGGGCCGCGCCGAACGGGTCCCCCTCCTTGCGGAAGAAGCGCAATCATTGCCCATCGAGCAACGGCTGGAAGATGCCCTCCACGCGAGCTTGGAAAGCAGCGGCGAAGTGAAAGATGGGGCGAGCACGACCCTCGCCGACCTTCGCCAGCGGCAGCGAAACACGGTTCAGCGCATCCAGGAGCGCATTCAAAGCACGACCACCGGCCCATTGCGCGAATTCCTCAGCGACCCGATTTACACCGTTCGCGAGGGCCGCTACGTTGTGCCAGTGAAGTCGGAATACCGCTCGCGGGTGAAGGGCGTGGTCCACGACGCTTCGGCTTCGGGGGCGACGGTTTACATCGAGCCAGAAGAGGTGTTGCAACTCGGCAACACGCTGCGCGAACTCGCGGGTCGCGAGCGGGAGGAGATCGGCAAGATCCTCGCGGCTCTCTCCAAGCGGGTGGGCGAGGTGGGCGGTCAGATCAGCGTCGGGCTCGACGCGGGGGCGCGCATCGACGCCGCGCTTGCGATTGCGAAGTATGCGTTTGAGATCGGCGGCGTCTTTCCGGAGGTGCTGTCGGGGCCGGTGCTTGAGATCCAAAAAGGGAAGCACCCTTTGCTCGACGCGGAGAAGGTGGTTCCGCTCGACTTTGCGGTCGGCCGCGAGGTCCAGGGCGTGCTCATCACGGGTCCGAACACGGGCGGAAAGACGGTCGCGCTGAAGGTCGTTGGCCTGTTTGTGGCGATGCTCCAAACCGGCATTCCGGTTCCCGCGCTCCACGTCCGCGCAGGGCACTTCAACGGGCTTTGGGCGGATATCGGCGACGAACAGTCGATTCAGCAATCGCTCAGCACCTTCAGCGGCCACATCAAGAACATCTCGGAGGCCTTGCGCGAGATCAAAAAGGGCTCGCTGGTGCTGTTTGACGAACTCGGGGCGGGCACTGACCCCGCCGAGGGTGCCGCGCTCGCGAAAGCGATCTTGCTCGAGCTGCAGGACCAGGGTGCGATCACGGTTTCGAGCTCGCACTATGGTGAACTGAAGGCGTTTGCCTTCACCCAGGCCGGGTTCCAGAACGCGGCGATGGAGTTCGACTTAAAGTCGCTGCGGCCGACTTATCGGCTGCTGATGGGGGCTTCGGGGGCGTCGCAGGCGCTTCGCATCGCCGAGCGATTTGGGATTCCGCCGCGCGTGATCTCCCGTGCGAAGGAGGGCCTCAGCGACCAGCATGTTGACCTTGCGCTGCTGATGGAGGAGCTCGACCGGTCGCAAAAGCGGGCTCGTCAGGCTCAATCGGAAGCGGACCGTCGCACCGAGGAGCTCCGCAAGCTGGAGGAGCGGGCGCGCAAGAAGCTGCTGGAGGCAGAGGAGATTCGGGACAAGGCGGCGAGCCGGGCCGGGAAGGAGCTGGAGGAAACCCTGCGCGAACTCCGACTCCAGGCGCAGGAGCTCTTTGACGAGCTGAAGCGGAACCCCGCCCGGGCGACCGAGATTCGCCGCGAACTCGAGCAGGTTCAGCTCAAGGGTTCGCAAAAGAAGCGTGCGCTCGGTCCCAAGGAGCGTCCGGTCGCGGCGACGACCTCGGTCCAGCTCGAGCCGGGGGCGAAGGTGAAGATGGACGGCTATTCCCATGCAGGCGTCGTGCTCGAGGCGCCCAAGGCGGGGCGGGTGAAGGTGCAGTTTGGGTTGATGAAGATGGAGGTGAAGGTGAGCAGTCTCACGCTCAGCCACGAGGTTCCGAAGGCCGCGCCTCGCCCCAACTTGCAGTTGCAAAAGGTTTCGACTGCGACGACCGAGATCAGCCTTCGCGGGATGCGATTTGAGGATGCCCAGCTTGAACTGGAGAAGTTCATCGACGACTCCGTGCTCGCGGGCTTGGAGTCGGTGCGGATTGTCCACGGCAAGGGCGAAGGGATTTTGCGGAAGATGGTGTCGGACATGCTGCGTCGGCATCGGCACGTTTCGAGCTTTGCGGAGGCCCAGCCCGCCGAGGGCGGGGCTGGAGTGACGATCGCCCGCTTGGGTTGAGGGTTTTTGGGGTTGTTCCCGCCGGCCCGCAGCGTGAGTCATCGTTTTTGGTGGGGCGGATCGTGCTTAGGGGCAGAGTGTTCCCGCCGGCCCGCAGCCACGCCCCAGCTTGGGACCCCGACGCTCCGCGTCGCCCAAGCTACCGCCCCGGCGGGGACAAGCCCGTGGGGGATTTAGAGCTCTCGCCTCGGCGCCCTGCGTCTAATTGTCGGCGGAGGTCCTTGTTGAGAGATGGGCCGAGGCTGTGTTTGCGTCAATGGAAATCCGTCACCCGCGCCCGGGGCGGAGCCGAGCGCAGCGAGGCGAGGGTGGCGTGAGCGGTGTCACGAGCCGCCTGCCCCATAGCACGCTTTGACCATCCCGCAAGCACGGGGACAGCCTCGGGCGGGCGCGGGGAAGGCTGCAATCTCAAAATCCGCCTGCCCCATAGCACGCCTTTGCGCACTTGGGAGCGCGGGGACAGCATGCCCCATAGCACGCCTTTGACCAATCCGCAAACACGGGGACAGCCTCGGGCGGGCGCGGGGGCACTGCACCACCAATCCGAGCCCACCTTGCAATCCAAGACAGCCAAGCGCACTCGCCCATCGGAACTGCGTAGAATAGAGAGGATTGATATGGCAGCGCAGCGCACAGTCATCGTCGTAGGTGGAGGACTCGCAGGCCTGATGGCCGCGATGAAGCTCGCCGAATCGGGAAACAAGGTCAAGATCTTCTCGCTTGTCCCCGTCAAACGGTCGCACTCCGTGTGTGCCCAAGGGGGCATCAACGGTGCGGTGAACCTTCGCGGTGAAGATGACTCGCCTTATCTCCACTTTGAAGACACCATCACCGGCGGCGACTTCCTCAACCACCAGCCGCCCGTTATGCGGATGGCCGAGCGCGCCCCCGCCATCATCTACCTCCTCGACCGAATGGGCGTGCCCTTCAACCGAACGAGTGAGGGCCTGCTCAGCTTCCGACGATTCGGTGGCACCCTGAAGCACCGAACCGCCTATGCCGGTGCGACCACCGGCCAGCAGCTTCTTTACGCCCTCGACGAGCAAGTCCGGCGATGGGAAGCCTCTAACATGGTCGAAAAGTTTGAAGGTTGGGAGTTCCTTGGCATCGTCAAGGACAACGAGGGTCGATGCCGTGGCATCACCGCCCAAAACCTCCGCACCATGGAGATCGAATCGTTTGCCGCCGATGCCGTCATCATGGCGACGGGCGGAAACGGCGTCATCTTCGGCCGCTCCACCAACTCGATCATCAACACCGGCGCGGCGGTCTCGATCTGCTACCAACAGGGCGTCAAGTACGGCAACCCTGAGATGGTCCAGATCCACCCGACGGCAATCCCCGGCGAAGACAAGTGCCGACTGATCTCCGAATCGGTGCGAGGCGAAGGTGGCCGAATCTGGGTCCCGCGTGACCCGATGGATTCCCGAAGGCCGACCGACATCCCCGAATCGGACCGCTGGTACGTCTGCGAAGAGCTCGACCCGGTTTACAAGAACCTGCTCAGCCGCGACCTCGTCAGCTTCATCATCTACTGCGTCTGCCGCATGGATCGAGGCATCCAAAAGCGACAGCAGGTCTATCTCGACATCACCCAGCTTCACCACAGCCGGGGCGGACCCTATTCGCGCGACCAGATCAACGACAAGCTGGAAGGCGTTCTCGAGATCTACGAGAAGTTCATGCGCGAGGACCCGATCGAGCTTCCGATGCGCATCTACCCCGCCGTCCACTACACGATGGGCGGACTCTGGGTCGACTACAACCTCGATGGCGAAGGCAAGTGGAACGTCGACGAGCCGCGCAACCAGATGACCAACATCCCCGGCCTTTATGCCGCCGGTGAGTGCGAGTTCCAGTACCACGGCGCAAACCGCCTCGGTGCAAACGCGCTCCTCGCCTGTCTGGTCGGTGGCGAAATCGCCGCCCAAGGCGCAAACGCCTACCTCCGAGAGGCGGGCCTCGGTTCGGATTCGACCCCCGCAAGCGCGCTGGCCGAAGCGACCAAGGAAGCCCAAGGCAAGTACGACAATCTCCGAAAGAGCAACGGTAAGGAGAACCCCTACCAGCTGCACGACGAGCTTGCAAACATCATGTGGAACCGATGCGGCATCTGGCGAACTCAGAAGGAGCTCGTCGAGGCCCAGTCGCTCCTCGCCGACCTCAGCGAACGCGCCCACCAGTGCAACCTCATCGACGATGCTGGTTGGACGAACCAGGCGGTGCCGTTCACCCGAGCACTCGTGAACATGATCGAGCAGTCGAAGGCGATTGTCGGTGGAGCGATGGTCCGCGAAGAAAGCCGCGGCGCCCACTTCAAGATGGACACCCCCGAGCGCGACGACAACAAGTGGCTGCGAACCACGCTCGCGACGTGGACGGGCAAGGGACCCGAGTTCAGCTTCGAAGAGATCGACACCCGCTATATCGCCCCGCGCGCCCGAAAGTATCGAATCAACCAGATCAAGGTTGTGAAGGAACTCATGGGCGATGCAGCGCTCGCCGGCGTGGGCGCGGCAAAGGTCGATGCCTGAACTGGCCGTTGACCTACTGATTGTTGGCGGAGGAACCGGAGGCTATGCGGCTGCGATGGCAGCGTGCAGCCTCGGACTCCGCGTCCTGATGACCGAGGAGACCGATTGGGTCGGCGGTCAGCTCACCAGTCAGATTGTCCCGCCCGACGAACACCCTTGGATCGAAACCCTCGGCTGTACGGAGCGTTACCGCGCGTACCGTGAGGCCGTCCGCGAGAGAACCAGGGCCACCCGGCCCCTCACCGACCTCGCGATGGCCGACCGATTCTTGAACCCCGGATCGGGATGGGTGAGCCGCCTTTGTCACGAGCCGCGCATTGGTTGGGAAGTTCTCACCGACGCGCTTGAGCCGTTCATCACCCAGGGTCTGCTCGACCTGCGACTGGAGACGGTTCCGGTTCGCGCGGATGTTGACGGTCACGCGCACCCTTCGCCGGACGAAGCTGGTTTTGTGCCTGGCCAAGCCTACCGAGCGGGGACGGCTTCGCGGGTTCGGGCGGTGGAGTTCCTCGACCGGCGAACCGGGAACACGTTTGTGGTTTCCGCGCCGTATGTGCTCGATGCGACCGAGCTCGGCGACCTTTTCCCGATGACGGGAACGGGCTATCACGTCGGAGCGGAATCGAAGGCTGATACTCATGAGCCGCATGCCGTCGACGGTCCCGCCGAGTGGGACAACGTTCAGGGCATCACGTGGTGCATGGCGCTCGCGCTCGACGAGGGCTCGAACCGCGTCATCGACCGGCCCGCAAACTACGACTTCTGGCGCGAGTATCACCCGCCATTTTGGCCCGGAAAGCACCTCGGCTTCGACGTTCTTCATGCGCACTCTGGTGTGGTCAAGGAGCTTCCGCTGTTCGGTCGCAGGCCGGAGGACTGGTACGCGCTCTTCCCCTATCGCCAGATCATCGATCCGCACCTTTGGTCGGAGCCGACCCACCCGGTGACGGTGGTCAACTGGCCGCAAAACGACTACTTTGTCGGCACGATCCTCGATGTTCCCGCGGCGGTGAAGGCTCAGCGGCTCCAGGAGTCGCGCGAGCTTAGCCTGAGCCTGCTCTACTGGCTGCAAACCGAAGCTCCGCGCCACGATGGCGGGGTTGGCTATCCTGGTTTGTACCTACGGCCGGACATCACGGGTACAGACGACGGCTTTGCTAAGTATGCTTACATCCGAGAAAGTCGCCGCCTCGATGCTCACTTCATGGTGCTTGAACAGCACGTCGATGCGGGTTTGAATCCGGGCGAGGTGCTTGCGCCGAGCTTCCGCGATTCGGTGGGAATCGGCGCCTATCGCCTTGATTTGCATCCTTCGACGAACGGGGCGAACACGATCGACACGAGCACGCTGCCGTTTGAAGTCCCGCTTGGGGCGCTGGTGAGCCGGTCGACGAGCAACTTGATTCCTGCCTGTAAGAACCTTGGCGTGACCCACCTCACCAACGGCTGCTATCGGTTGCACCCGATCGAGTGGAACATCGGCGAGTCGGCCGCGCTGCTCGCGGCCTACTGCATGAAGACCGGTGTGGAGCCGGCCGCAGTGTTGGACTCCGATGACCATCTGCGCGCTTATCAAAACCTATTGAGTCAGAGTGGTATCCCGCTGCGCTGGCCACGATTCAAGCCGCTATGATTGTGGGTCTCGGGATCGACACCGTGGACATCGCCCGGGTTCGCGAGGCGATGCGGCGGCGCCCTCGGTTTGCGGAGCGCATTCTCACCCCCGACGAGCGCGAGCTGGGTTCGTCGGCGGAATTTGTCGCTGGTCGTTGGGCGGCGAAAGAGGCAATTTATAAGGCGGTTGGTTTGCCGCTCACTTGGCAGCAGGTCGAGGTCTTGCCCGACGAGTTAGGTGTGCCGAAGGTGCGGATCAGCAGCCCGTCGTTCGATCCGGGGCGGCTCCATCTTCATGTTTCGATTACCCATGAGCGCACCCACGCGACCGCGGTCGCGGTGCTCGACCGGGTCGTTTACCAGGCGCCTAACTTCTGTTAGAACTCGAGGATTGAGGCCTTCATCTTCGGGCCAATCCCGGCCATCTGGTCCAGTTTGCCCGCTTCGGCGGCCGCTTTGAGTTCGTGGAGGCTCTTCGCGCCGACCTCTTGGAAGAATCGTCTTGCCGTCTTTGCGCCGAGTCCGGGGACGCGGGTCATCGTCACCACGGACCACGGGGCCTCGTTCTCCCATTCGATCTGCTTGCTCGACTTTCCGTCGAGCATGTATTCGCGGATGTATTGGGCGATGAGCTTGCCGACCTGGGGGATTTCGGTGAGGCGCCCCTCGCGCATCATGAGCTCCGCGGATTCGGGCATCTTCTCGATCGTGCGCGCGATCTGGGTGTAGCGGGTGGCGTGGGACTCTTCGTAGCCCGCGATAATAAGAAAATCGCGCAGGTCGCGCAGGTAGTTGGCGAGCTCGGCGTTGGTCATGGTTTTCAGATTAGCGCGTTTTCGGCGAGATTGCACGGGCGGGAGTCCGTGGTTTGTGTCGTAAAGTGTTGAGAGCAGTGAAGACGATTCGGTCGGTGTGTGCTGGAGCAATCTTGTTGACCCTATGCCTTGGGGGCTGTCAGCCGATGGAGCATCCCAAGCTGGGCGAGGAGCTTTATATGAGCACGTACGCCTGGTTCAGCACCCGCGTTGACGACAGTGTCCGCGACTACCGGCTGCGGAATGGGAAGTGGCCGACGACGATGACGCAGGCCTTTGGCCCGGGCCCTTGGCGGACCCAACCCGGCAAAATGCAAGCCTACTTGAAGGAAGGGGACCTCCGTTTTGAGCTCAAGTCGCCGCCGGAGGACATTGCGGCGGTTTACGAGATCCAGTATCCGCACTACGACGCGTTCAAGATTGAGGTGCACGCCTACGATCCTGAGATGGAGTCGGCGGAGGAGGGTGTGAGGGCGTCGGTGGGGTTGGGGTTGGATGCCGCTTGGCCTGCCGCGCGCGGGGATTGAAGGGCTCCCCGCCGACCCGGTGCGTGAGGCATCGTGTGAAGGTGGGGCGGATCGTGCTCAGGGGCAGAGTGCTCCCGCCGGCCCGGGGCCACACCCCTGCTTGGGACCCCGACGCTCCGCGTCGCCCAAGCTACCGCCCCGGCGGGGTTTTCTCCACTTAGGGTTGGAGCTACCCTCCCAAGGTCTGTCGGTGACGCACGACCGGCGCAGTGATCCTTTGGCGCCAGTTTTGCAGTCCGACTGCTGGAGAGGGTGCAGTTCTTCCCCCGCCCGGGGGCGGAGGAGCGAAGCGACGAGGGACAGGCCGCGGGCCCGGGCGGGGACATCTAACCATAACTCACGCTTTGACTATCCCGCAACACGGGGACAGCACCGGGCCGGGCGGGGGGCCAAAACAAAACTGCCCCGCCCAAAAGGGCGGAGCAGCACCAACGCAACCTACGAGCCGCCGCGCAGTTTCTGCAGCGCAGCCTCGATCCCAGGATCGGGCTTGCCAGGTTCGGGGCGACCTTCCACCGTCACATCGACGGGGATCGGGTTACCCTCCGGGCGGAAGCCCTTGATCGACACATAGTCGCTCACCGGGATCTGCAACTCGTACCCAAACGAGCACTTCTGATAAATCGAAGCGAGAACCGCGCCGCGCGACGGCTGGCCGACGAGGATCGCACCCGCGACTTCCTTCAAAGCAAGAGCGGTGATCTCCGAGGCGCTCGCCGACCCTCGGTTGATGAGCACGGCGATCTTGCCCGCATAGGGCGTGAGCTTGCCGCGCGAGGTCTTGTACTTGTTCTTTGCCCACTCGGCAATGACCAACGGGTCATAGCTCGCAGTGCCCTTCTCCTTTGCGTATTCGTCCACCATGTCGCGGCGGATCATCGTGCCATAGGGCACATCGGTGGGGAGGAGGAGGTTGAGCAGGTGGCGAAGGTTGGCCACCGCGCCGCCGCCGTTGTTCCGAAGGTCGAGGATCAGATACTTGCGGGGGAACGCCTGTTCAAAGAGCTTTTCGATATCCTCGCGCTTGTAGCCATTGGTGAACGAGTTGATGCGCACCACGGCAGCATCCTCGTCGATCATTTTCACCGTGTTCTCGCGGATCGCCGAGAAAGTTCCAGCGGTGAGTTCGACCTCGCGGGTGGTGCCATCGGTGGCCTGCACCTTGACCTTCAGGCTCGCGCCGACGTCCACGCGGAGCTGATCCGGCTCGGTCGCCGGCTTCCCGGCAGCTTCGACAATCAGTTCGCCCACCTTGATGCCCGACTTCGCTGCCGGGCTGTTGGGGAGGATGTTCGTGACCTTGAGGCCCTTTTCATCCTTGGCGGTGCCGAGGCCGAGGCCGCTGGCGGTGGGGTTCACGCGCTGCTGAGCCTGCCGCGGAACCATGAACCGAACGTGGCTCACCTTAAACTCGCGGAGGGCGTTGTTGATCTCGCGGCTGAATTCCTCTGGCGTTTCCGCCTTGTCGAGGGCTTCCTTTCGCTTGGTCATGAACTCGGGCCACTTCTTGAAGTCGACCCCAGGCGTAAACGCGCGCTTCGAGAGGATGTCTTCGATCTCGCGGAGCAGGGTCGCCTTCGAATCGGCATCAAGTTTGGGCGTAACGGGATCCTGGTTAACGTTGGGTTTGGGCGGATCGCCGGGGGGCGGGGTCTGGGTCCATGCCGCGGGAACAATGAGGGCTAGCGCGGCAATGAAGGAGGCAAGTCGCTTCATGGTTTCCACAATATACGTCAGAATCCTGCCGTGACGACAGCCGCCGCGTTGATTGAGCAAGCCTTTGAGCGGCTGAACAAGCTTCCCGGCTTTGTCCCCCGTCCCGACCAGGTCCAAGCCGCCCTCCTCATCGGCGAGATGATGGAGTCGGGCCAGAACGCGGCGATCGAAGCTCCTACCGGCCTTGGAAAGTCCCTCGCTTCGCTCATTCCCGCGCTCGCGGTCTCGGCGACGCTGAAAAAGCGCATCGTCATCGCGACCTACACCAACGTGCTTGCCGAGCAGTATTGGCGGCGCGATTTGCCGCTCGCCCAGTCGGTTCTGCAATATCCCAGCGAGCTGACGTCCCCCAAGACCGCGTTCCTCATCGGCAAGCAGCGGTACGTTTGCCTCCTCGAACTCGAGCGGCTCGATCCCGAATTCACGCCTCGCTTCGAACTCAACGCCGAGCTCGGCATCGAATCCGAGTTCCGCGAGTACGCCCCGAAGGGGATGAAGTGGCAGGATGCGGCGGTCCCGCCGGTTTGCGCGGGGCGGTTTTGCCCGCTCTATGACCCGTGCTACTACTTCAAGGCGCGCCGAGAAGCGGAAAAGTCCGACGTGATCATCACCAACCACTCGGTGGTCATCACTGACGGCCTTCAGGCCGAGACCTCGGAGGAGAAGATCGGATTCCTCGGTCGCTACGACTACCTCGTCCTCGACGAAGCTCACGACTTCGCCAACGCCGCCCAGAACGGCCTCGAGTTCGAGATCAACGAGTCCCGCCTCGCGATGCTTGCAAGCCTCGGCGCGCGGATTGAAAACTCCCTCGCCCCGGGGTTCAAGACGATGGGCAGCGAGGCGCGCTGGTCCAGGATTTTGGGCGGATTCAAGCGGGGCCTCGACGAGGTCGCGACCGACCTAATGACGATGGGAATGGGGATTCGCGAGCCGGGAATCCTCCATGCCGCCCCCAGCGACCTCTTGCAGCATCCCCAGGTCCAACGGGTCTACCGTGCGGCAGACGAACCAACCTCGCGGACCCTCACCGAGAAGCTTTCGGGGGTGACGAGCACCTTTGCAACGCAGGTCGAAGAGCTGCTCGACGAATGGCGTGATGCGGGTTCGGTGCGGATGTCAGTGGAGACCGCGCGAACCTATCTGCCCTACATCAAGGAGGCCGCGTTCATGAGCGAGTCGTTCTTCCGCGAGTCCGGGGTTGCGGTGACCCACCTAAAGGCGGACCAAGGTCGGGCCGCGCTTCGGCGCGATGTCGTCGACCTCGTCGAACCGCTCAAGAGCATCCTCTGGGACCGCGTGCCGACGACCTGCGTGAGTGCGACGCTTGCGGTGGACGGGAACTTCGACCAGTTCTGCGGCACAACCGGCTTTGTCCCCGACTTCTCGGAAACGCTCCCGTCCCCGTTCGACTTTTCGCGCCAGGCCGCTCTCTTCTTGCCGCCCGACGGCTCGATCCCCGATCCTACGCTCGCCCGCCAACAAGGGGGCGAACCAGCCTACTTCGCGGCAGTTGCGAAGCAGCTCTCAGAGATCATCAACGCCTGCCGGGGGCGCACCCTCGCCCTGTTCCACTCCCGGCGAGAAATGGAGGCGGTGCTGGCTCTGATCCGGGTCTCGCCCGACCTGCCGATTCTCACCCAGGGCCGGTTCAACGCGGCGAGCGTCGGCGACCGCTTCCGGCGCAACACCCACTCGTCGCTCTTTGCCTTGCGCTCGTTCTGGACCGGCTTCGACGCTCCGGGCGCGACGCTCAGCTGCGTCGTGCTCGTGCGTATCCCCTTTGAGGTTCCCACCGAGCCGAGCGCGATCGCGCGGATGGCTTGGCTCCAGAACCAAGGCCGCGACGCCTTTCGCGAGCACACGCTGCCCCAAAGCAAGATGATGATTCGCCAGGGAGCGGGGCGATTGATCCGCCAAGCCGACGACAAAGGGATCATCGCCCTTCTCGATCCGAGGTTCATCACCAAGCGGTACGGCGAGGAGCTTCTGGCCAACCTTCCAGCTGAACTTCGGACCTTCCGCGACATCCATGATGCGGTCGGTTGGATCGGCCTGGAGTAGGGTCGCACCGTAATCCTGCCGTTCGCGCTACAATGCCCCCACGATGTCGATTGTTGCGCCCACATCGATGGCCGATTCTCTGCGGAAATCCGCCGCGCGGTTTCCGACCAAGCATGTCTACACCTTTGCCGAAAAAGGCAAGGTTGAGGGCATCACGTACACCGAACTCGTCCGCATCACGCGGGGCATCGCGGCCCAACTTCGCGACGCCGGCGTGAAGCGTGGCGACCGGGTGGTCATCATCAGCATGAACCGGCCTGAATGGTCGATGGCCGACCTCGCCGGTCAGACGCTGGGAGCGATTGTGGTTCCGATTTATCCAACCCTGCCGCCGGACCAGGCGCAGTACATCGTCAGCGACTCGGAAGCGAAGATCGTCATTGCGGGCGACCCCGAGCTTTCGAAAAAGGTCGAAGGCATGGAGGGCGTGACGGTGCTCGCCCTCGACGACCTGCGCGCCAACGCGCTGAACCACGACCTCACCGACGAGGAGTACACCGCCCTCGTCGATGGAACCGAGCCCGACGACATCGCCACGATCATCTACACGAGCGGCACAACGGGACTTCCCAAGGGCGCGATGCTTACCCACAAGGGCATCCTCCACGTTTCCAAGGAGGCGGGCCCGGGCATCAATATCCACAGCGACGACACGTTCTTCTGCTTCTTGCCGATGGCCCACGTTTTTGAGCGAATGGCGGGCCAGATCGTGATGTACCACGGCGGCACGTCGGCCTATGCGAAAAACCTCGCGAGCATCGCCAGCGACCTCGCGACGCTCGAGCCCACCGTGGTGCCGTGCGTTCCGCGATTCCTCGAATCGTTCCGCGATCGTGTGCTCGATGGCGTGGCCAAGCAGCCTCCGCTCCGACAAAAGCTGTTCCACATGACGATTGCCCAGGGCACCAAGCGCGCCCGGGGCCAGTTCGCGCCGCTGGCGGGGATTCTCGACTCCCTGGTCGGCAAGAAGGTCCGTGCGCGGCTCGGAAGCCGGTTCCGATTCTTCGTCTCTGGCGGTGCCGCGCTTGCTCCGGCGGTCGCCGAGTTCTATTTGGCCCTGCGGATCAACGTGCTTCAGGGATATGGCCTCACCGAGACCTGGGGCGGGTCGGTGGTCAACCGGCTGGAGAACAACAAGTACTGGACGGTCGGCGAGCCCCTCGGCATCGAGGTGAAGATCGCGGAAGATGGCGAGATCCTCCTGCGCGGCGATGCGGTCATGAAGGGCTACTACAAGCTGCCGGAAGAGACCGAGAAGGCGATCGATCCTGAGGGCTTTTTCCACACCGGCGACATCGGCGAATGGGAAGGCAAGAACCTGAAGATCACTGACCGCAAGAAGGACCTGCTGGTCCTCGGCAACGGCAAGAACGTCGCTCCGCAGCCGATCGAAAACAAGCTGAAGGAAGGGAAGTGGATCGAAGAGGCGGTCGTGCTGGGCGACGGCATGGAGAACTGCGTGGCCCTCATCGTGCCGAAGCGCGAGCAGATCAAGGCCCACCTCCAATCGCAAGGGGTCAAGGCCCCCGCCGACCACGAATTTGGCTCGAGCGAAGCGGTCCGCAAGCTGATCAAGACCGACATTGATGCGGTGAACAAGACCCTGGCCGCCTTTGAGTTGGTCAAAAAATTCGTGGTCTTGAACCGGTCGTTTAGCATCGAGACCGGCGAGCTCACCCCGACCCTGAAGGTGAAGCGAAAGGTCATCCGCGAGATGTATGCGGCGGAGATTGGGAGCATGCAGCGGTGATCCCGCCCCTGCTCGCGATTGCTCCCGCAACCCTCAGCAAGGTCTGGGTCCTTGATGCGCGAGAGATCAAGAGCTACCAAGAGCGCCTGCTCATCGCGTCGGCCCAGGGCCTCTTCAACCGGAGAGGGCTCAACGAGGGCGTCTATATCATCTCGGACGGCTACGACGAGGACTGGCTGAAGGAGCTTCGGGCGCGCAAGATTCGAGTCGCAGGCCGACTCGCCTCGACCCGCGAACTCCTCGACAAGGTCGGCGTAAAGAGCGCGGTCGTCTTCGGCGATGCACCTTCGCACAGCGGGGACCTTGCGACGATGGTCGCGGCATGTGAGGATTCGCTCCTCGTCGCCGATCCCGCGCTCATCGCCACCTATGACCTGAACATCAAGAAGGACCTGCGCAAGCAGTTCGCCACGAACGTGGAGGGCTACAAGTGGGTTCTCGCGAACTACGGTGCCCAGCTCGACCCCAAGGCGGTCTCGTTCACCGTCCCGTTCGTCACCCAGACTCACCGGCCCTATGAGCTGCGCGACTTCCAGATCTCGCGCAAGATGTTCACGTTCTGGATCAGCGGTAGCGACGAGAAGGACCTGCCCGGTGCGGACCGTCCGGCGGAAGAGAGCTACATTCGCGAGGTTCTCACCACCAAGTTCGACCCGAACATCCCGGTTTATGGCTACCCGTGGTCGGGCGACACCTTTGGCCCCGGCGAGTGGGACGGCATCACGATCCTCAGCGAGTCGTCCAAGTTTCTCATCCCGACCGACAACTTCACCAACCTCAGCCTCTGGAACAGGTTCCCACCATCGACCAAGCGATTCCCGACCACCAAGCCGACGATGAAGGCGAAGCCGGGGGCGCGGTACGCAGCCTTCGTCATGAGCGACGGCGACAACGCTTGCACCTTCCGCAATTTCTTCTTCGACTACTGGCGGTCGGGCAAAGTCGACCGCGTTCCAATGGGCTGGACAATGGCGCCCACTCTCCGCGAGCTCGCACCGCCGATCTACGATTGGTACGTCGACCACCTGCCCAAGGGTCACTCGGTGGGTAGCGGCGTCTCCGGGATTGGCTATTGTTCGCTGGAGAACTATGGCAAGGGCTCGGGGCGGTTTGGCGAGGCAGCCTACCGCGATTTCCTCCGCATGACCGACGAATCGCTCCAGCGCAACGGCTTTGAGTGGTCCTGGATCATGCGCTACGGCCGATTTGGCGGGAAGTACATCAAGGACTTCCTCACCGGTGTTCCCACCGCGAAGGCGGTCATGGGCGGCTATGGCAATGTGGCTCGCAACGCCGGCGAGGCGATTGAACCGATGAACGGCCGCGTCGCCTTTCACAACTGGGTGGACATCGGCAACCCGAAAGAGGCGGTTGGACGGCTCCAAGCCTGGATGAACGACCCCAACGGCCCCCGATTTACCGGAATCTTCATCCTCAACTGGAATTACTCGCCGGACCAACTGAAGGAAGTCGCTGAGGCAGGTAAAAAGCTAGGTATCACCTGGGTCACTCCGGTGGAACTCGCCCACCTCGCCCAGCAAGCCAATCCATGAACCTCGTCGGAAAAGTCGGTCGGAATCGTCCAAGGGCAAGATTTGCCTTGCTGATGATCTACTGCGCCCTCATCTTGGGCGCGGTGACCACCGTCTATCCGTTCCTCATGATGGTCACCACCGGGTTCAAGTCGGCCTACGACGAGAACGACAACAGCCTGGTGCCGAAGTATTGGTCGGACAAGGACGACCTCTTCCTCAAGTACGTCGATGACAAATACGCCCGCAACGTTTCGATGGCGAAGTCGAACCGGATCGGCGCGAAGGCGAGCTCGGACGTTGTCGCCAAGTACGAAACGTTCCTGATGAACTTGCCGCCCGACCGGTACATGGCGGGCTTCTTCCTCGCTGCGAACCAGCTTTCTTCGAGGTTGACCGAGAGTTACATCAGCTGGCTGAAGACGAAGTATCCGACGGTGGCCGAGCTGAACAAGGCCTATGAAGAGGAGAACCTCTACTGGGCCGATATTCGCCCGCCGATCGAGCAGTACATGCGCAAAGCGTGGACCGAGCCGAACACCCGCAAGTTCCGCGAGTGGAAAGAGTTTAAGACCACGCTTCCCGCCGAATACCGGATCCCTATTCGGAACACAGCCCTCTGGCAAGAGTTCCAGCGAGCGGAAGCGAAGGCGCAGTTCGCCCTCGTAGCCCCCGAGGTCGCAGGGACGGCGAAGACCTTCGAAGAGCTGACCTTGCCGAAGGACCCCAAGCTCCTGACCAAGTTCAACGAGAAGGCCCTGCCGCCGCGCTATGCGAAGCAGTCGGTCGAAGAGATGTGGGCGGCGGTCGCGGGTCCCGGGGTCGAGATGCCAATCGACGCCTTTGAACGCGCGACGCTTACCAAGCGCGAGGCAGACGTCAAATCTGAGTTCGCCTCCCGGAACTATCGCTACGCGCTCGGATTCATCCTCACCAACGGCCGCGCGCTCGTCAACACCGCGATTTACTGCCTTCTCGCGATCACCGTCGCCCTGATCGTCAACCCACTCGCGGCCTACGCCTTGTCGCGTTATCCGATTCGGTCCTCGGGCCGGATTCTGCTGTTCTTGCTCGCGACGATGGCCTTTCCCGCCGAAGTCGCGATGATCCCGTCGTTCCTGCTCCTCAAGAGCGCAGGGCTGTTGAACACGTACTGGGCACTGGTCCTTCCGGGCGCGGCGAGCGGCTACACGATCTATCTGCTCAAGGGGTTCTTCGACAGCTTGCCCCAGGAGCTTTTTGAGGCGGGAAGCCTTGATGGGGCAAAGGAGTCGACGATGATGCTGCGCATCGCGCTCCCGATGTCAAAGCCGGTGCTCGGCTACATCGCCCTCATCACCTTCATGGCGGCCTATGGTGCGTTCATCTATGCCTTCCTCGTGGTCCAAGACCAGCGCATGTGGACCCTCACGGTCTGGCTGTACCAGCTTCAGCTCACCGCGCCAAAGGCGGTCGTCATGGCGGGCCTCACGCTTGCCGCGGTGCCCACGCTGCTCGTCTTCCTCTTCGCTCAGAGGGTGATCGTGCGCGGAATCGTCATCCCTAACGAACGCTAGAAACTTGCAATAAAGCTGTTTTTGCGCTTTTTTGCGTATTTCATTGGTACTCCATGTCTGCAACTGTCGCATCTGAGCGATAGTTTTTACGGGGATCATGAAAGCGAAAACGGGGAGTGAATTTGCTGCGGTACAAGTTGAGGAGAAGGGGGGCGATGCTGGATTTCCCAGCCACCCGCGCCTAACCTGGACCTTTGATCCTAGGTCGCTTCAATTCCAAGTCACGAGCCCGGAGCAATGCATCGTTACCGAGGTGCTCGGCAAGACGTTCACCCTGTTCGACTTCATCCGGCAGCTTGACCGCGAGTCCCGTGCAACGCTCATCAAGACGATCCGGTCGAACGGAAACTCTGCGGTACTCGGGTTTAAGTGCCACTCGATCAGCCACGTTCGATTAGATTGCTTTGCCCTTCGCGTTTCCGAATCGAGCTCGATCTCCGGAGTGGCAGTACCATCGGTCCGCCGCTCGACCGCCCTCCAGATGGAGCGGCCAAGCTTGGAGCTTGGGCAGGTCCTCGACCACCTTCCCGCCATCACCTGGATTCGCGACGCCGATTCCAAGCTGGTCTATTGCAACGAGGCCTATATCCGGGCGTCGGGGCGCCCCTACCGCGAGGTCATCAACCGGAGTCTCGAAGCGAGCGTGCCGAGCGAGTACTCCCAGCTGCTCATCGAACACCACCGACAGGTCATGACGACCGGGCGGTCGATCACGTGGCAGCAGCGCGGCCAGTATGGCAATGGCCGCATGTACGAGCACCAGAAGTTTCCCATCGTGGACGAACAGGGCAATGTCGTCGCGGTGGGCAACCTCGCCTACGACGTCGAGGAGATGGTCCGCGCCAGGAAGCTCCATGCGGGCTTTTCGGATTCGATGGAGCAGCTGGCGGTGGGTGCGCCCGCCCTCGAGGTGCTCAACAGCCTCATCAACGCCTATCGGGAGATCGAGAACGACGTCGAGGTGGTCATCGCCTTCGAGTACGACGATTCCTGGGCGTGGGTCCCCATCGCGGGCGAATATGCCCGCACGGCGGAGAGCGTCCTCTTCGGACGTCCGTCCGAGATCCCCTATCGCCAGATTGCGATTCGGGGACGCGATGACCGCAACCTGGGCTTCATCTTCTTCATGAGCAAGACGCCGAACCGGCTGGAGGCGCTCGACGTGAATGAGATTTCGAGCCTCACCCGCGCGGTGGCGGTTACGATCGAGAACTTGCGCGACCGCGAGCAGCTCCGGACCTACACCCACGACCTCGAACGCTTGGTCCGCATGCGCACGATGGAAATCGAGGCGGTAAACCAGGAGCTCGAGGCCTTTGCCCACGGCATCGCCCACGACCTGCGGTCGTCGATCCGGTCGATCCTCGCCAACGCCCACTTCATCCTTGAAGAAGCGGACGAGAATGAGGACCTCAAGTCGCTCGCCCAGCGCCAGCACGACGTCTGCACCAAGCTCGCCCAACAGATCGAGGGCGTGATGTCGGTGGCGAAGCTGTCGCGGCGTCCGATCCGACCCCGCACCGTCGACCTCAGCGAGATTGCCCTGGAGACATGGAACGAGCTGGTGGCGAAGGACGACAATGCCCGGCTCGAGGTGCAGCCCGACCTTCTTTGTCAGGCCGACCCCGACCTATGCCGCGTGGTCCTGCAGAACCTTTTGGAGAACGCCCTGAAGTATAGGAGCGGGCGGCCGCTCGTCGTCACCGTGCGGCAGGTCGCGCCGAACCAGGTCGAAGTGGCCGACAACGGGGTTGGATTCTCGCCGGAAGACGCGGAGAGGATCATGTCGCCGTTTGAACGCCTTCATGGCGAAACGGTCGAAGGCGTCGGCCTTGGCCTTGCGAGTGTCCGCCGGATCATGCGGCGGATGGGCGGCGATGTCCGAGCCTCGGGCCAAGTGGACGTCGGCGCCGCGTTTACGCTGGTCTTCGCGAACTAGGGTTGGACAAGCCCCAGCCAGGCGTCCTTGATCAGTTCATGCCCCGCATCCGTGGGGTGGACGCCATCGTGGGCGAGCAAAGCGGGCGCGTCGCCCGCCGCCCCATTCATCAGTGCATCCAGACGAACCACCCGGCACGACGACTCAAACCCACGCACAAACGCGATCAGCGGGTCCAAGACTGGGCGCCAGATGAGCCGGTCGGGCGGGACGGGGAGCACGAAAGGTTCGATCAGCACCACCGGGCACGAGACCGACTCCACCAGCCGCCGGTAGCCCTCGGTCACCGAGTCGAGGTCAAACGCCGCCCCGGAGTCAAACACGCGCCAAACATCGTTGATCCCGACGAACAAGGTCAGGACATCGGGCTGGAGGTCGAGGACGTCGGCGGTCCACCGAGCCTCAAGGTCGCGCACGCGGTCGCCCGAGATGCCGCGATTGGTCACCCGGAACCCAGAACCCAGTGACGCCGCGATCTTGCGAACGTAGCCCTGGCCAAGGCCCTCGGGGTCGTCGCGCCGACCGCAATCGGTGATGCTGTCGCCGATGAAGACGAGATGCTGGCCCGGTTGAAGCAACACAGGATCCATAGTGAAAAGGGGTTTGGTGCGCGGGACTGGACTCGAACCAGCACGCTTTGTGGGCGCTACCACCTCAAGGTAGTGCGTCTACCAATTTCGCCACCCGCGCACACGGGACACCAATTGTACCGCGACTTTTTCGCCTCGTCAATTCCTGATCAGAGGAAAAGACCACCATCGACGGTCAAGGTCTGACCCGTGATGTAGCTGGCCTCCTTCGAGGCAAGGAAAAGGACGGCGGGAACGATGTCGTCGGGCGACCCGAGCCGACCGGCGGGAGCATCCTTGACGACGCGGTCCTTGAACTCCTGGGGCAGGTCGTGGGTCATGTCGGATTCGATGAAGCCGGGGGCCACCGCGTTGCAGGTGATGCCGCGCGAGCCGAGCTCCTTCGCCGTACTCATCGTGAGTCCGACAAGGCCCGCCTTCGATGCCGAATAGTTCGCCTGTCCCGCGCCACCGTGGAGGCCGATCACGCTCGTGAGGTTGATGATGCGGCCATAGCGAGCCTTCATCATCGGCCGGGCGACGGATTTGGTGGTGAGGAAGGCACCCTTCAGGTTCACCTGGAGAACGACGTCCCAATCCTCTTCCTTCATGCGCAACATGAGGGTGTCACGGGTGATCCCGGCGTTGTTCACGAGCACGGCGGGCGTGCCGAGATCGGCTTCAATCGCGGCAAAGGTCGACTCGACCGCCTCGGATTGGCTGACGTCGCAGGCATAGCCCTTCGCGCCGCCGCCGAGTTCGCTGGCAGTCGCTTCCGCACCGGCGAGGGTGGTCGCAATGCAGGCCACCTTGGCCCCTTCCGCGGCAAAGCCCTTGGCAATCGCCTTGCCGATCCCACGGCTTGCCCCTGTCACCACGACCACTTGGCCTTCAAATCGCATGCGCGAAGAGTACCTAGTCGCCTTCGGGCTGGAAGACGTCTTCGTAGTGGCGGATCTCGTCGGCGTCGATGGCAACGAGGTCAAACCGGACGCTCTTCTCGCCGAGTTCGTGCTCGTGCTTGAACTGGCGGGCCGCACTGACGAGCCTGCGCTTCTTGTCGGGGGTGAGGGTTTCCTCGGGATAGGTTCGACCCGTGGTGCGCAGCTTCACCTCGGCGACAACGAGGACTTCGCCATCCAGGGCAACGACGTCGATCTCGCCCTCGCGGGCCTTGTATCTCCGCCGAAGCAGCGTGTAGCCCTTGGCGAGCAGAAAGTCCGCCGCCCGGTCTTCGGCCTCGGTTCCACGCGTGCGACTCATCCTTTCCGGGAACTATGCCCTATTGGCGGGCTCGTTGGGCCGTATGATGAGATGAAATGGCCGACCGCATCAAGCTCACGGGCTTACAAGTTGACGACTTCGTCGCGCAAGGGGACAAGTTTGCCCTCGACAAGCTCAAAAAGCTTCCCTTGCTCCCCCAAGCGATCGAGAAGTTCTATGAGGTCGGCATCGACCGCTGGCTGTATTGCATGAACATGTCGATGTCGGTGCGCTGTGGCCCCCGGCAGTACTCCTCGCTGCACTCGATGCTCCGCGAGGCTTGTGAAGTCCTCGACATGGCCGAGCCCGAGCTTTACGTCGCCAACAACCCGTTCCCGAATGCCTGGGCGGGCGGCGTCGAGCGGCCTTACATCACGATTCGGTCCTCGCTCGTCGACACCCTTTCCGACGAACAGCTCATGCACTTGATCGGCCACGAACTAGGTCACATCAAGGCCGACCACGTGCTCTATTTCTCGGTCGGCCAGGTGCTGATGCCGCTTCTCGAGATGCTCGGACGCCGGACGCTCGGCCTCGGCGACGTCGCGACCTACGGTTTGGTCCTTGCCTACTACGAGTGGATGCGGCAGGCCGAATTCACCGCCGACCGCGCGGGCCTGCTCGTGAGCCAAGACCTTGAGACCAGCCTCATGGCCAACCTCGCGCTCACCGCGGGTCCGAGCCGCCTCCGCGAGGAGCAAAGCCTCGACGCCTTCCGCGAGCAAGCGCAGGCCTACCAGGATGCAGGCCCGCTCGACCAAATGGGCAAGGTCGTCGTGTTCCTACTCATGGGCCACAGCTACACCCACCCGATGCCGGTCCACCGCGCCCAACACTTGGAGCGATGGGCGAAATCGGGCGACTACGACGCGCTGCTGTCGAAGTTCAAGGTCGGGGTTTAAGCGTCACCGAGAGCTGGGCATAGCCGTCAATCTGGAAGTGCTCGACGCGGAACCGATGGGTGCCGCCGAGCTTGAGGGTGGCCTTGTAGCGGGTGGGCGCTTGATACTTCCAGCCGTCGGCAATGACGAGCTTGTCATCGACGTAGACGCGGATGCCGTCGTCGGAAACGATGTCGAGGTCATAGGTTCCTGGTTCGAGGGTTGAGGTGCCCTCGGCGATCGTCGCGAAGCGGTCGTTCGGTCCGCCCGCCCAGAACCGCCCTCCCGCATAGTCGAGCCGGGACTTGGTCTCGGTGCGGATCGGCTTACCCTTGAGAACCGCGGCAAAGGCCTCGGCCTGCGTCCTCGGGTCGGACTTTTCGTCCCAGCGATAGAAGTTCACCTTCCAACTGATCGGCCACCGAAAGAGCGAGAAGTTCAGCGGCACCGGCTTGCCCGCCGGAGTGACGACGCCGACCGCGTCGACGGTGGCCTCGCCGGTGTAGACCATGTCGAGCTTCATGCGGGATGAGTCGAGGAGCTTCGCAGAGAATCGGCCGGGGACCTTGAAGGTCTTGGCCGCCACTTCGATGCCAGCGGCGGATTTCAGCCGAGCGGTTCCCGCCGGGCCCCAGAGTTCAAAGTTAGCGGTGTCGGCGTTCAGCCGGTCGAGCTTCAGGAGCGGACGACGGAAGTCGTAAGGGCCCCATTCGTCGATGACGATGTAGCGGCGACCGCGGTGCTCAATCGGAAAGTCGAACGGGTCGAGTCCGCCGGTCATGGTTTTGGGAGCAAGGGCCTGGACCGCCTTACTCTTCGCGGGTTGCAGGCCGTTCCACCCGGTCATGAACGATTCCCGCAGGTCGCTCGGGCTCATTTTCGGCTCATCAATATACAGGGATCGATTGGGAAACCACGTGTTGTAGAGCGGGTTGGCCGACGCATCGCCCTTCACCACGAGGTTGTCGCTGAGGGTCCATCCTTCGGTGTTTCCTGCCCGTTGGAAAGGCTCACCGGCGGTGACGATCTCGTTGCGGTCGAGCCGGACTCGCAGGGTGTCGCGCACGCTCATCGCAAAACCCTTGGCTTGCTCAAAGAGGTTGCCCGTGAGGTCAAAGTCGTGGCTGACGGTGTCGCGGCTCTTCGGATAGCCCCAGTTGGGATCTTGGGTGGCGTTTTGCCAGAGCCGAATGCCGACCCCGTTGCGGGCGAGGATGTTGTCGGCGATGACGTTGTTCTGGCCGTGCTCGATGGCGAATCCCTCTTGGTTATAGGCGAAACCATTGCCGACGAACTTGGAATCGTAGCTGTAGCCGCCCCAAATGCCGTGCCAGCACTCCATCACGAGGTTGTGGGCAAAGACGTTGCGGCTAAAGGTGGTCTCGATGCCGTTGGTGGGGGCGTGGCTAAAGTCGTTGCCATAGACGAGGTTGTCGTTGCACCCGCCCTTGCCGGTGTCCATCGTGGTTTGCCCGGCCCAGAGGAAGAAGCCGTCGCCGCTGTGAGTGGCGGAGTTGTAGGCAAAGACGTTCTTGTTCGACTGCTCGTAAATGAGGATTGCGGCGGAGTCTTGGCCTCGGTTGTAAACGCCGTGGGAATAGCCGCGCACGTTGAAGTCGAGCCGGTTGTGCATGATGCGGTTGTTCGACGATCGGTACATGCCGATCCCGAGCCCGCTGTTGAAGCTAAAGTCGTTGTTCCAGACCCGGCCGTTGTTGCTGCGGGTCATCATGAGCGCGTTTTGGCCACCGGTGACGCGGCAGCCCTTGATCTCGAAATCGGAGCAGCCCGAGAGGTAGATCGCGCCGTAATAGGGTGGAATCCCCTCCTTTGGACGGCCCTTTAGCCATTCATCGTTATCGTTCTTGTGATAGAACATCCAATCCGCGCCGTCTTCGCGCTCGGGGGTCGAGAGCAGGCGGGGGCGGTAGTTGTAGCTGAGGTCGGCGCGGACGATCTTGAGTCCTTTGCAGTTCCGGGCGAGGATCGCTAAGGCGTAGCCGTGAATCTTCGGCTCGATGAGGGTGACGTTGTCGCCGCGCACCTCGATCGCGAGGCCGCGCCTTTGGTTCGGCAAGGTGGTGGCGGTTGACCCGCGCATCGTCACGCCCCGAAAGTCATAGACCTTGTTGCTTCCCTCCAGGATGAGCGCGGGCTTGGCGAGACTCACTGACGGCATCATCTGCTCGCCTTGGGGCAAGGGAGACGTCGTGTTTTGAGTCTGGAAAAGAGAAAGAACGAAAAAGACCATAAAAACTTTTGCCAAAGTGTATTTGTCTGGGCAAGCACGGACTCTCTCACCCCGGAGCCGCTGAAAGATTCGACTCCCTTAGGTGAATTGTAATGAAATCCGTGTACAAATGGTCTTTTGGCGTTGCCCTGGGCGCCGTTCTCTTCGTCGGTTTTGCAAATAGCGCGACTGCTTCGGGCAGCGCTGGTGGCGGCGGCTCGTCGGCAGGCGGCGGTGGTTCGTCGGCTGGCGGCTCTTCGGCTGGCGGCTCTTCGGCTGGCGGCGGCGGTGGAGGCGGTGGCATCGGCGGCGGCATCAATCGCCACGGCGGCAACTTCAACCTGATCTTCGATCAGGCCGGACCCAACGTCGGCTCGCGCTCCAATTGCGTCGGTGGCTACCACTACACGACCTATGTCACCACCCTCGCGGTCGATTGGGCTTGCCGCAACCTTGACGAGTCGGATGGCCAGGTCCTCGTGACGACGGTCTACTCGAAGGACTTCTTCACGGGAATGCCGTGGGCGCCGATGGTCTGCGGAACAACGACCGTTCTCGGTGGCCGCGCGGCCTTCTCGAAAGCCAATGTGGTCACCACCGGCATCAACGGTTTACCGGTGATCATGAACGTTGTGGTGTCACGACCAGACGGCACGCCGATCTGGAACGGTCACCCTTAATCCCTGATCCCTTCAGAACATCCTCATACATCAAGTGAATTTGGAGTGGGGCCTCGGCTCCACTCCGCTTTTTTGTGTCTGAGCTTAGGGCTGGTCGCCGCGACCGTTCTTGCCGCTATAACGACGCTCCTCGAAGGCGAGGAGGTACTGAACGTCATCGGTGAGGGCGACTTCGCGTCGAACCGTTTCCAGCGCATTGCTGAGGGCGAGGTCCGACTTGTACAGGATCTTGCACGACTTGTGGAGCGCCATTCGGCCCTCCGAGGTGATTCCGTAGCGCCGAAGGCCGACCGCATTGATGTCGTGGACTTGGTCGTGGCCCTGGGTGATCATGAAAGGCGGGGCATCACGGACGATGCGGCTCATGCCGCCGATCATCGCGACCTTGCCGATGTGGACCCATTGGTGAACGCCAGACATGCCGCCCATGTTCACGTAGTCCTCAACCGTGCAGTGTCCGGCAAAGCCCACGTTGTTCGCGATGGTGATGAAGTTGCCCAGCCGACAGTCGTGCGCGATATGGACATAGGCCATGAGCACGTTGTCGTTGCCGATCACGGTTGCTGCGCCGTCCTTTGCCGCGCGGTGGATGGTGACGTACTCGCGGATGACGTTGCGGTCACCGATGATCAGCTGGGTGTTGGGGTTGGTGAAGCCTCGGACCTGCGGGTCGCCGCCGATGATTGCACCTTGACCGAAGAAGTTGTCCTCACCGACGATGGACCCGGTTTTGACGGTCACGTGGGAGTCGAGGCGCGTCCCTTTTCCGATACGGACGCCTGCTTCAACGTAAGAAAAAGGTCCGACGACCACGCCTTCGGCGAGCTCGGCCGAGGGGTCGACTTGGGCAAGAGGGTGGACCTGCGTCACTCTTCCCGCGCCGCCTTAATCTTGAACAACATCTCCATTTCTGCTGCTACGTCATCTTCGACTCGAGCCACAGCGTGGAGCTTGCCCACCGAGCCCTTCACCCAAAGGAGCTCGACGGTCGTGACGAGTTGGTCACCAGGAACGACAGGTCGGCGGAACTTTGCCTCGCTGATCGCTCCGATGAGGGGGATAAAGCCTTTGAACCGTTCCTGCGAAAGCAGCATGACTGCCCCCGCTTGGGCCATCGCCTCGATGATGAGGACGCCCGGCATGATGGGCCGGCCTGGATAGTGGCCTTGAAAGAAGGGTTCGTTAAACGTGACGTTCTTGACCGCGACGGCGACGTTTCCCTCAATCGAAAGGATGCGGTCCACCAGCATCATCGGATACCGGTGGGGAAGGTAAGAAAGCAAACCTTCGATGTTGATCGGGCCGTTCGGCAACTCGGATTCGGACATGAGAACGCGCTAGAAGTTTAGCGCATCCGGGCGCCAATCGGTCCGCGGACCGGCGGAGGAGTTCCATTGTCGTCGTCGGGATCGGCCATCATCTTGCCCCGCACTTCCTTGCCCGACCACTCGTCGTCGTCTTCCAGAGTGCTAATGATCAACCAAATGGCAGTGACATCGTCACCGATGGAGTCGCGCATCCGCGTGTCGCGTTGACCAGGCTTGCTGGTGAGCTTCAGGGTCTCGAGCTCGCCGTCATAGAATGCTTGGTAGGTCCAGAGCCTTCGCCAACGGCCACCCGGCAGGGCCTGGAATGCCTCGGGGGCGCCAGAGATGATCGCCCGACGCTCGCCCTTCTTGTACCAATACTCAATCTTGTCGGCGCGGACCTGGACGGGATACTTTCGCGCGGATTGCGACGAGCGGAGCTCGTCGTCGAGCTTCTTTTGCTCGGCGGTGCGCTTCGGGTCGGGCGGCGTGCCGGCGAGGCCATCGGGCACAACTGGTCGGAGCGGCTGGACTTCTTCTTCCTTGGGTTCGGTCTGCTGGTCCTTGGCCTTGATGACCATCTGGACGTCGCCGGTGAAGACCGACCGCTTTTCGCGCTCGTAGATGATGACCTTCTCACAAAGCATGTTCGCTTTCGCGGAGAAGTAGGTGACCTTGCCCATCGCGGTGATCACGCCCGCCTTTCGGTCGTGGATGATCTTCTGGGCCTTTACGATGGTGTCTTTCGACTTCGCGTAGGCATTCGTGTAGGTAAAGATGTCGTTCTTGCCGCCGCCGTCGCCGCTGATCGTCCACTGCTCGCGCTGGCCGGTTTGACCGGGTTCAAGCGTCATCGCCACCGGCCCCGTCCAGACCGTGTGACCGACGATCCAGCTGCGGTCCTTCGCCGCGTAAGCAAAGCTCGCCGCCTTGACCTTGCCGCCGCCGAGGGTGCCTTGGATTTCGCTCGGCACAAAGATGCGCGACCGGATCTCGTCGAACTGGAATTGCCGAACCTGGAGGTCAAAGTCCTTCGACTTGATGTGCCCGCCATTGGGTCCATCGAGGAACTTGCGACCTGAGTCGTAGACCGCGTTTTCACCTTCGAACTCGACGATAAGGTTCTTGTCCGCCGTGTAGCGCCCGTTACGCACGTTGATCATGCGGATGTTGTGCTGGTCGGGGAGGAGGACGATCCGCCCCACGTCGGCCTTGGCGATCAAGCGGTCGCGGTAGTAGTGAGTGAGCGAAACGTTTTCGATGTTGGCCGCAAAGCGGTCCATGCTGTCGCGTTCGCGGAGCTTGGCAAAGGCGTCAAGGTGGATCAACCTCTGGGTGCCGTAGGTGATTCCTCCCACGGCCCCCATAAGGGCGATCCACCCCGCAACCTTGGCTGCGGCCCGACGCTTGCGATGTTCCAACCTGTTTATTGTACTGGCCTGGGCGATGCGCCTTTGCCGTTAAGGGGCGACGAAGCTACCGACGGAGCTGATCGTGCGCGAATCGCCGCCGTTCGAGAATCCAAGCACGAGGAAGTAGTAGGTCCGTCCCGAGATCAAGCTGCCACCGGTGTACGGCTGGAACAGGTTGTTCGTCGGAGACCCTTCGCTCGTCCATTGGAAGGTCGTGTTGACTCCCGGATAGCGGTCGTAAAGGTAGACCGCGTACTGGGTGGCACCAGATCCGCCGCGCCATCGGAAGGTGAGCGGCCCAAAGGTGACCGGGTCGAGCAGGAGGTCGTCGAGGGTGTTGGCGGTGACAACGTTGCTGAAACCGCTCTCCGAGTTCGAGCCATCGGGATAGGTCACGTTGATCTTGGTCGTCACGTATTGGTAGGTCTGGTTGGCGACGAGGTTGTCGTCGTTGTCAAAGAAGACGCTGCCAAGCGGGTCGCGCTGGATGTCGACCGCGCTGAACGTGCCAACGGTGCCGAACCGGCGATAGACGCCAAAACCAAGGAGCTCGGTGTTGTCGACCGCATCCCAGCCAATTTCGACTTCAATCGGCGAGCCATTGCTGGTGAGGAGGGGCGTGATGCCCTTTGCCCGCTTGGCGAGCCGAGCAACGCGGCCCTTGTCGAACGATCGCTTCACGTTCTCGTAGGCGTCGCGCGGGTTCTGGCCATCCTTGCTGAGAACGCCAACGGTGTTCGGCGTGGTCCACGACACTGCGTAAACGCCAGTGGGCGGCGTGAAGGCGACATCATTACCGCTCGCCACCACGAGGTTCACAAAGCCTTCTTGACCGATGGGCACGTTGATGCTGGCAACGTCCGAGCTGAGGCCACGGCCACCCGCGAGGACCACGTAGTTGCGGTTCCCCACGATGGCGGAGAACAGGAACTCACCGTCTTGGCCCGTGATCGCGGCATGGCTCGTCGAGCCGCCGCTGTTGCAGAAGATGCGGGCACCGCGGACGATCGCGCCGCTCGGCGTGGTCACACGACCACGCAGCCGAGCAATCCGGTTCGTCGGCATGATCGTCACGTTGGCGTTCTTGCTTCGCTCGCCATCAAACATCGGCACGTAGGTCTCGCCGTAGTATTGGAGGCCGTTGCTGTCGGTGGCGTTCACACGGAGCCGAACCTGGGCAAGGTTCACGTTGCGAAGAACGAAGTTGCCCGAGCTGGTGGTTTGGGTGGAGGGTCCGTCGAACACGCTCACCGTTGCCCCACGCACCGTGTTGCCGTCTTGGTCAAAGACGTTGCCCGAGATCTCGCCCGGAACGGCAAGCTTTCCAGGTCCACAGCCGGCGAGAACGCCGGCAACCAAAAGGCACAAGGCCCAAAAGAGTGACTTCACAAAGAAAGGATACGCGCGAGTTACTGTTCGATTTCGCCGTTTTCTAGGACCTGGGTGATCTCTCGAAGGTGACTGGCCCAAAGTTCGGCTGAAAAACCGCTCCACATTTGCAAAATCGTGCCGTCGTTGTTGACCATGACGAGCGACGGATAGCCCGAGAACTTGAGGCTGTCGAGGGTTCGGTCGGGGGCTTCGATGAGGGCGTCCGAAGCGATTGCGCTCGCCGCCGAGGCGTCGGTGGTGCGGACAAGGATTTGGAGTGCGGCCTTGCCACCGAGGGTCTTCTTCAGCTCGGCGAGCTTCTGGACCAACTCCGGCGTGCTCGCGAGATCGGGATCGACGGCAAGGAGGAGCGTCTTGCCCTTCGTGACCTCGTCGTCGAGGTTGACCGATCCACCCGAGGCCTTCGGCCACGATCCCCACTTCGGCTTGCTCTCATATTGGATCGTGTCGATGCCGCGCGGGATCTCGTAGGGGCTGAGGCTGTCGGGGATGAGGAGGTCATTCCACGTCGGACTCAGGACGGGGTTCGCCTTGAACGATTCAAAGGTGAACTCCGAGTAGCGGCTGCCGGTCGGGCCCTTGATGAGCATGGAGTAGGTCTTCGGGAAGCCGTTCGGGCCAAAGGTGACCTTAGCGGTGAAGCTGGCGTCTCCCGCTTGGCGGTCTGAAACCCAGAGTGGGCCCTGCTGCTTAAAGCTCGCGCCATCCTTGACCATTTCCGCGGGCTTGGCGAGGAGCATGGGCAAGAGGTCGGTCGCGCCGTCGGTGATGATCGGCTCGATCTCAAAGAGGTTTTGGGGGTTGGCCCGGGTGTCCGCCCATTCCTTGCCGACGAAGTCCAGCTCGACGCCATAGTCGCCCTGGCGGATCAGCTTGTAGGTCCCGTCGAAGCTGTCGAGGCGCAGAGATCCCGCTCGGTCGATGACGAGCTTGATTCGGCTCGCGGGTCCGCTCGGCGCGCGGCGAAAGGTGTAGACCACCTCGAGCTTGGGCGACTTTTCGAGAAAGGCCCCAAAGGAGGCGAATGGATTGCCCGAACCCTGGGTCGTTGCCGCGGTCAAAAGTGCGCCAAGCATGCCCCATTATGGGCAGATTCCCGCCCCGTCTGAATGACGACAAATCCCAAACGATTACCGGCCCCTGGGAAAGCCGAAAGAGGAACAACAATGCCGAGGGTTTTCTCTAATGGCCGAATTGAAGTTTGTCGTTTTCAGCTTGGGCACCGAGCTCTATGGGTTGCCGATTGAAAAGGTGGAGCGCATCCTGCCCGAGATGGGCGTGACGAAGCTCCCGCGCACCCCCAAGATGTTTCTTGGCGTGTTCGACCTGCGGGGCGACACGATCCCGGTTCTCGATGCACGCGCACGTTTTGAGATGAAGAGCCACGAGGAATCGGGCACGTTCATCGTCATCATGACTGAGGCAGGCCGATGCTCCCTTCGCGTGGACCGCGTGGATGGCATCCGCAGCATCGATGAGGCCGACATTCAGGAAGAAATGGGCGTGACCGGCGGTCAGCTGGATGACTTCCTGGTTGGCGTCGCTCGCGATGGCCAAGACCTCATCGTCGTGCTTGAGCCGGAGGCAATTCTGCCTTCGAGCATGCGCACGAAGATGGAAAAGATGGCGGCCTAGGCTCGCCGACTTTCGATTGCCGCCCAACACGCTTCGAGGATCATCTCGGGCGATTGGGAGGCATCGATCACCACATAGCGCGAGGGATTTTCTGCGGCGAGCCGAAGGAATCCTTCGCGAACTTTTTGGTGGAACGCGATCGGCTCGTTGTCGAGCCGGTCCTTGTCCTTGATCCGCCCGAGGCCGACCTCAACCGGGAGGTCGAAGAGGAGCGTGAGGTCGGGCAGAAGCCCTTCGACCGCGAAGTCATTGGCGGTGCGCACAAAGCCCTCGTCAAGACCACGGGCAATCGCCTGATAAACGAACGTTGAATCCATGTAGCGGTCGCAAAAGACGGCACCACCGGCGGCGAGATGCGGCTTGAGGATCTGGGTGACGTGCGCGCTACGGTCGGCGAGGAAGAGGAAGAGCTCGCTGCGCGCGGGCATTGCGGTGCCATGCAGGAGGATCTCGCGGATGCGAGCGCCAAGTTCGCCCGCACCTGGCTCCCGGGAACAAAGAAGCGGCACCTCGGGGAAGCGGGATTGCCATCGCTCGGCCAAATGGCGCAATGCGGTTGACTTGCCACCGCCCTCCGGACCCTCAAAAGCAACGAACACGGGAGAAGTTTATCGGCAAGAACACGGGCTTTGGTGCGAACGTTGGATCACGGCGCAGTTTTTGACGTTAGGATGAATCGTCATGATCTTCATCACCGCCGCCCAACCCACCCAAGATCACGTCTATCGCGTGGTTGATTTCCAACGCCGCCTCGTCTTCGCCGGAAAGCTCGGCAACCGCATCGAAGACACGATGACCGTTGCCCAGGGCGACAAGATGTTCCGCATCAGCTTTGCCCCTCTCCACGATCGATTTGGAAAGGTCGCCGTGTTCGAAGAGGGCACGATGGTGACGATTCGCGGCGCGATCGACGGTGATCGGATCATCGCCAATCGCGAAAACGTCAAGGCGAGCAACTAGTCCTAGTCCCCTCCCACTGACTCGGGCCGACAACCGGATAGACTCTTGGAGTGCTATTCGGTGGTCGGCCCGCATCGTTTCCGCACCTCTCGGCTTACCTAGAGGAGCAGAAGCGCCGCAAGCGAACCCAGGGTGGGGAGTTTCCGTGGATTGGCGCGGGGATGATCCTGGTCATCGCGGGCCTGCTCATGGGCGAGAAGATTCCCGTGCTCTACTGGTCATCGGTGGGCCTGATTGCGGCGGCCTGCGGGTGGTTTCTCTACCGCTTCCGCCACGAGCTGGTCGGAGCCAATAGCGCCCAAAAGCGCAGGCCACGCGAAGCCGAAGCGGTCATCAAGCTCCTTCGGATGGGGATGAACAATCGGCGGCTGCATCGCGACCTGGGTGAGTCGTCATCGATCCTTCTTGACGAGGCGGCGAGGCAATGGTGCCGGGTCGATAGCATCCTCAAATCGACGATCTGGGAGAGCGACGACCTTCCCGCGCACTACAAGACGATCCGCGACCAAGCCCGCGTTGCGGCGGATGCGTCGATGGAAGAGCTCCTGATCCTGTACCGGCCTTACCTGCTGGATTCGGGCAATCGGCGCAAGGTGATCGACATCGTCGGCGAAGTGATGGAGAACCTGACCAAGCAGAAGGTCAACGAACCACCGGTGCAGGTTTTGGAGCCCGCCAGGCGCATCGTCGAGTCGATAGCGGAGCTTTCGGACCGGCTCGACCGGCAAACCGCCAAAGTCGCTGCCGATCCACTCTTGCGCGGCTCGGTCGGGGCAGAAGTGGCGATCCGATCCGTGCTCGGCGACCTCAAGAACCTTGAGATCGCCGAACAGGAACTTCAGCAGTCCGTCGGGCAACCGCCCAACTTCGAAGGCTGATTCGCCTTACTTGCCCTGATGGGCTTCGAACTTCCAGAGCCAAGCGTCGAGCCCACGGGTGATCTCGGTGAAGATGTCTGAGGTAGCGGCGTCATTGAGGTCGTCGGTCCAGTCAATTGACTCGCGCATCACCCCGCCCGCCTTGCCGAGGGCATCGGTGATGATCAGCAGAAGGTCTTCGGTGCTGATGTTCTTAGCCTTCAGGTCATCGAGAACCGACTTGGAAGTGACCGTCGCGAGGGTGCCATCGGCAATTCCGCCAAGCTGGGCCGCGCGTTCGGCCACGAGGTCGGCGTAGCCGGAAACATCGTCCACGAGCTCATCGAGCAGTTCATGCAGCGCAATAAAGTGAGGCGAGCGGAGGGTCCAATGCAACTGCTTCGACTGAAGCTGGAGGTCGATCAGGGTTGCCAGTCGCTCGTTGAGGTGCTCGACGAGTTGTTTGCGCGCATCTTCAGGAAGGCTGTTCTTCGTGGGGTTCAGTTTTGCCATTCCCTTTCCACGTCAGCCGGGTTGGGACTGTCGCCTTCTTGGGACCTTTGGATCGGGTCAGGTTAGAAACCCGTTATAGTGAACATAGGAGCAACCCCGAGCCATCGGGAACATAGAAAATGAGCATGCAACATCGACACACAAGAGGGGGATGGGTGAAAGGCGCCCTCCTGACGTTCTCGCTTACTGGTATTGCCGTCGTCGGCTACGCGGGTTACAAGAAGTTCTTCTCCCGACCGGGTGAATCCGCGATTCAACAGATTCCTGCTGACGTGGACATGGTGGTCTCACTCGACACCACGCCGTCGCCAGACCAAACCGAGGCTTTCCGCCAGCTCGGCGACGCCATGAAGGCCAACGGCCTTGACGATGAGTTCACGAAGGGCGTCGATTCGATGTTTGGCCGCACCGGCCTTGCACCGACGGTCCGACAGCAACTCGGTACGAGCTTTGCGATGGGAATGTGGGGCAACGGCATTTCGTCCGGCCAGCCCGACATGATCGTCCTCATCAGCCTCAAGGACAAGTCGGCCGCCGAGCAAGCGCTCAAGTCGTCCGGCAAGACCACGAGTCAAGTCGGCAGCCACACCGTCTATGAAGTTTCGTCGTCGACGTTTGCAACGATGCACAACGACTTCCTCGTCATCGCGCCGAACGCAAAGTCGCTCGGTCACCTCGACGAGGTCGGAGCAAAGGGCTCGATCGCCCAGAACAGCGACTTCGCCCTCGCTCGACAAGGCCTCGCCGCCGACACGAACCTGATGTGCTTCATCTCGCCGAAGATGATCTCGTCGATCTCAACCAAGGCGCCCAACCTGATGAAGTGGATGGCCTTTGGTGCGTCGCTGCAGAATTCCGGCCTGCGATTTGAGTTCAATACGCCGCTCGGACCGGACGGCGCGAAGTGGGCCGAGCAATCGGCAACGGCAAGCCCGATCTCGCCGGCTGCCTACCAGCTGCTGCCCTCGGGTGCCCTCGGTGTGTTCGCGATCTCGCAGCCTGGAAAGTACATCCAAGACGGTATGAACGGCGTCAAGAACTTTGGCCCGGACAACATGGGCGGCAATCCTGACGCGATGGACAAGGGCATTGCCGACTTCGAGAAGGAGACCGGCCTGAACTTCAAGAACGACGTCCTTTCCGCGATGAACGGCACGCTCTTCATGGCGGCCTATCCGACGTCTGTCGCGGGTCAGCTGCGCGGCAACAAGGCTTCGATTGACCGAGAGCTGATGCGCAACGGCGACATGCTGCTCGTCCTGACCAAGGAGAACGGCTCCGACCCGACCGCGCTCGTCCAGAAGCTGGAAGCCTATGCTCAGTCGCACAAGGTGACGATCTCCCGCGACGGCGACGTCTCGGAAGCCAAGCCGACGGCAACGCCCGAAGCTGCTCCGAACACGCCTCCCGCACCGGGAGCAACGCCCGCGCCTGAGCAGATTCAGCCGCAGAATGAGCTGGAAGGCAAGAAGTTCTGCTGGAAGATGACGGGCGACGCCCTCTACTTCGCGACTTCGCGCGAGCTGCTGGATAAGGCGATCGCCGCCAAGTCGGGCCAGAACATGTCGAACGACGCGCCGTACATGGCGATGGTCCAGCGCACGAACCGATTCGCCTTTGCGGTCAATCCGTTCCGCATCGCCAACTCGCTCCGAAGCGGCATCGCCGACTTCGCGGGTGGTTCGGCGGAAGGCGACGCCATGATGGCGGTCTTCGGCTCGAAGGATGCCGCGATGACCATGGAGATGAACTACCAGAACAACACCTACAGCGGTTCGTTGTACGTTCCTCTCAACTACGAGGCCCTGGTTCAGCAGTTCAAGAAGATGGGTTCGAACGAGCGACGCCCGATCAGCCCGGATATGAGCAACCCTCAGCCTCCCATGGGCGCTCCGAACGCGCCGGAATCCACGCCGCCCTTCTCGGCTAAGTAAGTCGGCAAACATGCAAAGAGGCGGTCTCGGTTAGACCGAGGCCGCCTCTTTTGTGCCTTAGGCGGGGTAGTCGCCGCTCGTGAGTCGGGCGCGGGTGCGCTCGATGTCGGTGCTGAGGATGCGGTCGGTCTCGAGGGCAGGGACGGCCTTGCGCACCCAGGCGTAGGCGCGCTCGACCCCCGCTCCCGCGCGGAGCGGACGCCGGAACTCGAGGCCCTGTGCCGCGCAAAGCAGTTCAATCGCAAGGATCGTCTCGAGGTTCTCGACGATCTGGCGGAACTTGAGGGCGGCGGTCATCCCCATCGAAACGTGGTCCTCCTTGCCGCCGCTGGTGGGAGCGTTGTCGACGCTCGCGGGGTGACTGAGGACTTTGCACTCGTTCAAAAGGGCAACCGCGGTCACGTGGGCCATCATGAAGCCCGAGCCGACGCCGGATTCCTGGGTGAGGAAGGCGGGGAGTCCCTCGTTGAGGTCCGGGTTGATCAAGCGGTCGATACGGCGTTCCGAAATGCTTGCGAGGTCGGTGAGGACGATGGCCGCGTAATCGAGGGCATAGGCAAGCGGCGCGGCGTGGAAGTTGCCTCCGCTGATGACGTCGCCTTCGGTGAAGACAAGCGGGTTGTCGGTCGCGGCGGCGGTCTCGTTCTCGAAGATCGAGGCCACGTGCTCAAGCGCGAGCAGGGCCGCGCCGTGGACCTGGGGCATGC
Source organism: Armatimonadota bacterium (assembly GCA_018268355.1). Taxonomy (GTDB): domain Bacteria; phylum Armatimonadota; class Fimbriimonadia; order Fimbriimonadales; family Fimbriimonadaceae; genus JAFDWR01. The sequence continues at coordinate 359,367 of JAFDWR010000004.1, forward strand.
AACGCAGGCAATAGGCATCCTGCACTCTCGGGTCGCCTTCGCGGTGCGATTCCCGGATCTCGCTGCCTTCGAGTGCGCTGCGCAAGACTTGGGCGATCACCATCTGGCCTTGGTGCTGCCGCGAGGTGTGGATGCGCGAATCAAAGGCGGCGTCGGTGCCGAGCACGGCCTCCAAGCTCATCGCTCCCGCGAGGGTGGCGGTCATCACGGCTTGTAGACCGCGGCTGAGGGCAAGGCTGCCCACCGCGCCGATCGCCTGGGTGCCATTGAGGAGCGAGAGCCCCTCCTTCGCCTCGAGTTCAACGGGGTTTGTCGCGCCCTCCGAGGCGTGAATCGTTTGGCCCTTCTCGATCACGTGACCTTCGCCGATCACGCCGAGCGCGAGATGCGCGAGAGGGGCGAGGTCGCCGCTGGCGCCCACCGATCCCTTCTCCGGGACCACCAGGTGGACTTGCTCGTTGAGCATCTCGGCTAACCGCTGCGCGATCAGCGGTCGTGCGCCACTTCGGCCCAGAAGCAGCACGTTCAGGCGCAACAGCATCATCGCGCGGACTTCGGGCTCGGAAAGCGGTCGCCCAACGCCGCAGGCGTGGGACCGAACGAGGTTCAACTGCAACGTCTTGAGTTGCGACGGCGGGATCACGATGTCGGCGAGCTTGCCGAATCCGGTGTTGACGCCATAGACCACGCGGTTGGTGGTGAGGATGTCGTCGATGACGGCGCGACCCTCCGCCATCCGAGCGAGGGCATCGGGGTGGATGGAGACCTCTTCACCTTGCTTTGCCACGCGCTGAATGGTTTCGAGGCTCAAGAACTCGCCGTTGAGTTGCACCATGCCCGGAGAAATTACCCAACGCGGCGGGTCCAAAGTACAATGTCTGCCGTGAGCACCGTCGATCCGATCATCGTTGGCAAGTCCGATGACCTTGTGACCCTTCTCCCTGGCCTTGCCAACCGTCATGGCCTCATCGCGGGTGCGACTGGCACCGGAAAGACGGTCACGTTGCAGACCCTCGCTGAGCAGTTCAGCCAGATCGGCGTCCCCGTTTTCATGGCCGACGTGAAGGGCGACCTTGCCGGCATGTGCGCCCCGGGTGGCGGCAACCCCAAGGTCGAAGAGCGAGCCCAACAGCTCGGCTTCTCGCTCGACTATCACCCCAATCCCGTCATCTTCTGGGACCTCTTCGGCGAGAAGGGTCACCGAATCCGCGCGACGGTCAGTGAGATGGGCCCGCTCCTTCTCAGCCGGATGCTCCAGCTGAACGAGACCCAAGAAGGCGTGCTCAATATCGCCTTCAAGTTTGCCGACGAGGAAGGCCTCCTGCTCCTCGACCTCAAGGACCTTCGCGCCATGCTCGCAGCGGTGGCGGAACACGCCGACGAACTGCAGAAGGAGTACGGCAATGTCAGCGCGGCCTCGGTGGGTGCGATCCAGCGCGCACTCCTCGTGCTCGAACAGCAGGGCGCAGACCAGTTCTTTGGCGAGCCCGCCCTCGAGCTGAACGACCTGATGCGCACGACGACGGACGGTCGTGGTTACGTGAGCATCCTCGCCGCTGACAAGCTGATGCAGACGCCGCGACTCTACGCGACCTTCCTGCTTTGGATGCTGAGCGAGCTCTTCGAGAACCTGCCCGAAATCGGCGACCCCGAGAAGCCGAAGATGGTGTTCTTCTTCGATGAAGCTCACCTCCTCTTCACCGACGCCCCCGATGCGCTGCTCGAAAAGATTGAGCAGGTTGTCCGCCTGATTCGCTCGAAGGGCGTTGGCGTCTACTTTGTCACCCAAAACCCGCTCGACGTGCCGGACAAGGTGCTCGCCCAGCTTGGAAATCGCGTGCAGCACGCCCTGCGAGCCTTCACGCCGCGCGACCAAAAAGCGGTCCAAACCGCGGCTGACACGTTCCGGACGAATCCGAAGTTCAAGACCGATGAGGTCATCACCCAGCTTGCGGTGGGCGAGGCACTGGTCAGCACCCTCGACCCGAAGGGCACCCCGAACGTCGTTCAGCGCACGTTTGTGAAGCCCCCGCTCAGCAAGCTCGGCCCGCCCGACGAGGGCACCCGGCTCGGCACGATCAACAGCAGCCCGATTGGCACCCGCTACGACGAGACGATCGACCGCGAATCGGCCTTTGAGAAGCTCCAGGCCCGCGCAGCGGAAGCCGCCGCCCAGGCCGAAGCCAATCCTGAGCCGGAACGTCGAACCGCCGCTCCTCGCTCGGATTCGCTCGTGACTCGATTCTTCAAGTCGACGATCAGCGCGGTGGGATCAGGCATCGGTCGCACGTTGGTTCGTGGACTGCTCGGCGGCCTGTTCAAAGGCCGCAGGTAAGCGCTTGGACCGACCGCTGCCCGCGATCATGGGTGTGCTGAACGTCACGCCCGATTCCTTCAGCGGAGATGGGGTCTTTCGCGATCACCATCGGGCGATTCGGCGCGGGCTCGACCTTGTTCAGCAAGGCGCGACGTGGGTGGATGTCGGCGGCGAGTCCACCCGTCCCGGCGCAGAGGCGGTCTCGGTCGACGAGGAATTGGAACGGGTCATCCCGGTTGTCGATGGCCTCGCGCGGGAGGGGATTTGGGTGTCGGTGGATACCCAAAAGCCCGAAGTTGCCCGGCAAGCGGTTGAGGCAGGCGCGAAGCTCATCAACGACGTGGGTGGCCTGCGCGAGCCCGCGATGATGGCGCTCGCGAAGGAAGGCAAGGCGCAAGTCGCGATCATGCACATGCGTGGGAATCCCGCGACGATGCAGGTCTCGCCGACCTACCAGGACGTCGTCGCCGAGGTGACCAGCTTTCTGCTTGGTCAGGCCCGCGAGACCGGCCTGCCGAAGGAGTCGATCTGGCTCGACCCCGGAATCGGGTTCGGCAAGACGCTCGATCACAATCTCCAGCTCCTGAGGTCGATCCCCAGCCTCGCCGCCGAGGGCTATCCGGTCCTCATTGGGGTGAGCCGCAAGTCATTCCTTTCGAAATTGCTTGCCGCCGAGGGCGAGAAGCTGAGCGATGGCGATCGCGAACTCGCCACGCGCATCGTGGAGGTGAAGTCTTGGAACCTGGGTGCGGCGATGATCCGGACCCACAACGTGGCGGATTGCCTGCTTGCCCTGCGCGCGGCTAAACCGTTTGCGTCTTCCAACTACCCCGGCTGAAGCCCCACGCCGAGAGCCCACCCGCGATCATTTGGCTTACCGACATGCCGATCCAGGCACCGGTGGGGCCCATCGCGAGCGGAAGCGCGAGGATGTAAGACAGCGGCGTTCGGACCAACCACATCGAGAAGATCGTGATCCAGAGCGGCAGCTTCGTTTCGCCCGCGCCTTGCATTGCGCCCGTCATAACCATGCCGTAGGCAAAGAACGCCTCGGTCACCGATAGCCAGCGGAGGAGGTTGGCCGCCTCTTGGGCCATCGCGACCTTGCCGCCGGTCAGTCCCATCGCAATCGGCTCCGCGAAGAAGAACACAGGGATCGCCATGATCACCGCGATCAACGCGCCGTGGTGCCCCGCCGTCCACGCGAGCTTTTCGGCGCGGTCGGGCTTCTTCATGCCCAGGCTTTGGCCTACAAGGGTGGCTGCCGAGACCGATAAGCCAAACGCAGGCATGAACATGATCGGCTCAATCGAGAAGGCAACCCGCATCGCGCCAATCGCGGCTTCGCCGTTGGCCGTGTACTTGAGCACGATGGTGAACGCGATAAGCGAGAACACGCGCAGGGCCGACATCAGGGCGGCAGGAAGCGCGATCCGCAGGAGTCGACGAGCCCAGTCCATCCCCGGTGGGCGAATTCGCCAGAGCGATCCGAGCGGCGTTCGGGGCATGAACGCGAGGTAGCCAAGCACCGAGAACCACGCGCTGAGCGAAAGCGAAAGCCCCGCACCCGCGAGCCCCATGTTGAACACGCGGATGAACAGGAAGTTCATCAGCATGTGGAGCAGGATCTGAATGCCGGAGATCACCATCGGACTCTTGGTGTCGCCGATGGCGCGCAGCGAACCCGCGAGCGATTGGATGACGTAGATCGCTGGCAGCGCGGTCGCATAGATGCCCAGGTAGATCGCCATCAGCTTCTTGGCCTCGCCCGCGCCGGTCGGCAACAGGAAGGAAGTCGCGAACGGGATCACGAGGACGGTGATGCCGGCCATGACGAGGCCCGCGATCGTGGCAAGTCCGGTGGCCTTGGTGGCGCCGAGCACCATCTCCTCCTGGTCCTTTGCGCCATAGGCACGGCTGACAATCGCGGTCGCCGCCGTTCCAATCGTCATCGCAAGCGAGAAGAACAGGAACATGACGTTGACCGTCGCGCCCATCGCGGTGAGGGCGGCACTCTGGAGGTGGCCGACGAAAAACGTGTCGAGGAGGGCGTTGAGGGTCTGGAGTCCGTTGAGGGCGACCGCCGGCCATGCCAAAGCCCAGACAACGCGAGTCGCGTTCTCTTTCAAGGTAGAGGCAGGTTCGGTCGAGGACACCATGGTGGGGAGAGCCTCTGATTCTACGTCAAGCTTCCGGCCAAAATGATCAAGATGCGGATAATTGCGGTAGGTGGCGGTGCTTGGGACAACACGGTCTCGATTGATGACGAGTTCCTGGGGCAGATCAACCAGGCGGGTCCGGTGCTCTTCATCCCGACGGCATCGAGCGACAACCCTGATTACATTGAGCGGTTTGAGCGGTGGACTGCCTCGCGTGGGGTGGCGGGTGAGGTCCTTCGGCTCCATTCCGGCGAAGAAGCGGCCCCGAAGATCGTGCGAGCGGCTGCGATTTACGTCGGTGGCGGCAACACGAAGATGATGATTGCGCTCTGGAAGGAGCTTGGCGTGGACCGGCTCCTGCGGACTTTTGCGATCGACGAGGGTCGTCCGGTGGGCGGTGTCAGCGCGGGGGCGATCTGTTGGTTCCGGGTGGGCAATTCCGACTGGCCGGTGTACGAGGGGATCCCGGGCGTGAACACCGCACCGGTCGCTGGGCTAGGCTGGGTCGACCTCGCCTATTGTCCGCATGTCCATGCCGAGCCGTTCCGCTACGACGAGTTCAACGCGATGATGGCGACCGAGCCGGGTGTCGGGATCGGCGTCACCGACGGCGCGGCGATGCAGATCGTCGACGACACCTATCGCATCCTGGCTTCCACCGATGAGGGCCATGCCTACCGCGTTGAAGCCGGTGTTGCGGTTCGAATTGACCCCCATGCCGACTTCCGGCCGCTTTCCTCGTTGTACACTTCCTAAGTCATGAAGCGGATTTTGCTGGTCGGAATGGCCTTGGTCGCCCTCGCGGGCTGCAGTAAGGAGATGGCTCCCGACGCGCGCGTGGTGCCGCTTGGAAAGAACGACCAGCCGGTCTCGATTTCGTCCTTCAAGGGCAAAAAGGGCGTCGTGATCGACTTCTGGGCGACCTGGTGCGGGCCGTGCATGGAGTCCATGCCCCACACGCTGAAGCATTACGAGAAGTACAAGGACAAGGTCGAGTTCATGCTGATCTCGGCGGAAAAGGAGGAGGAAATCCAGGCGTTTGTGGATAAGCAGACGGTGAAGGCACCGTTTTATCGCGACTACTTGTTCGATGCATCGCGCGTCTACGATGCGAAGGCCATCCCGATGTCCGTTGTGATCGACAAGAACGGCGTGATCGTTTGGAAGGGGAACCCGCTCGACCAAGAAGCCTTTGATCTCGCCATCGAAACGATCAGCCAATGATTTGGCGAAAGAGCTACACCCCCGAGGTTCGGCGGGGGCTGATCTTGCCTTGGCCGGTCGAGGGCGTGGATGTTTTCATCGCGGGAAGCTCGAAAGAAGCCTTGCTGGAGCTTGAGATTTGGTCGCGCCTCCTGGCGAGCGATGCGCCAGGCCGCGACTATCGCCGCCTGATGTGGATTCCCGCCTCTTTTGAGCGCGATTTGGAGCTGGTCCTGCCTCGGAGCGAGCTTTCGCGGACCGTGGTCGTTGAACCCCTTCCTGAATGGACGTCGCTGGCCCAGGAGCTGAAACCGGGGCAAGGTCTCGCCGCAGTGCAAACCGCCGACGGAACCGTCCACATTGTCATCGGCCTCCCCAACGAAGAGGCCTGGGACGAATTCCTCGGCGCGATGCCCTAGAGAGCGGCGGCCGCTTCGCGCACCGACTTGTGGGTGCTTGCCTTGAGCTTGCTGACCACTTCGGCGGGAAGGGTGGTTCGCTTCTTGAGGGCGAGGCGAACAAGGGCGAGTTGCACCTGTTCGTCGCCATCGTCGAGCACGTTCTGAATCTCTTCGACCATCGTTGGCGAACTCAACGCCGCAAAGCCATCAAGAGCGAGCGCGCGCATCGACGCTAGGGTGTCGGTGACGACCTGACGATAAATCGGCCTCGCTGCCTCGTCGCCGAGGGTGACGAGCTTGGCCATCACCGTTGATCGCACCTCAAAGCTGTCATCGGTGGCTGCCTTGTAGGCGTCGGCTCGAATCGCCGGGTCCTTGACGTCGAAGAGCTTGAGCGCGGCGGTGAGGCGGATGGCGTCGCAGGGGTCGTTGATTGCCGTCCAAAGCATTCGTCGCACGAGCGTGTCGTTCTCCAGGTTCATGAGCTGGATGACGCGGAGGCGGACTTCCGGCTCGCGCTGGTTGAGGAACGTCGCGAGCATGAGCGGGGTCTGGGTGCCGGGGAGTGTGCCGAGCACTTCCACCGCGGTCAGTCGTGCATGCCAGCTCGGGGATGCCCAAAGGGTGCTTACGAGGCCGGCAAAGTTCTCATCGCCCAGCGGGGCAAGGGCGGCGGCAGCGTTGGCACGAACGTGTGGGTAGGCGCCGTGGGTGACCATCTCGCGAACAAGGATTTGGGCTTCGTTGCTACCCAGCCGCAGGAGGTTGCGCATGGCGAGTTCGCTGATCCGGTGGTTCACGGAGTTCGCGAGCTTGTCGAGCATTGACATCGCGGAAGGGTCGGGCTTTTGTTGCAGCCGGATGAGCGCGTTAAGGACGACGACGGGCGAGCGCTCGTTCAGCAGCTTGATGAGCTTGCCGGTGTCGGCGGTGAGGGTCTCTTTGGCCAGGACCTCTTCTTCCAGCTCGTACGGCTTGTTGGGCGTGAGGTCGCCGGTTGCCTTGTCGAGGAACTTGATCGCGCCGAAATCATAGTTGATCGCGGCGAACTCAACCTTGTCGTGCAGCTTGGCGTAGGTGGGGGCGGCGATGGTCGCAAAGGCGCTCGTGTTGCCCTCGGGCCAATAGCTGCTGAGGTCCACGCGGATGGTTTGCCACTGACCGTTCGGCGTGAAGCTGACGGGAATGACCTCGAGTCCACGGCTATCTTCGAACGGCGGCAGCGGGTAGTTCACACCGACGACGACTTCGATCGGCTTGCTGAGACCATCGACGCGCACCGCGATCGGATCGCGCGACGTCGAGCGAACTTTGAATTCAAGGAACGGCTTTCGGCCTTCACTCGCGGTGCTCGCGAGCATGCGTCCCGAGCGCGTGTTGCCGAGTTCGGTGATCGAGATCGCGTCCGGTTCGGGACCCGGGCCAACCGTCCACGTCCAGGTCGCGACCGAAGCAGGCGGAGGGACTTGGACGGCGGGGAACTTGGCGCGTTCGGCGGGGGTGAGGTCCACCGCGAGGGCGGGCAAGCCGTCCTCATCAAAGGTCGGCTTCACCTGGCTCAAGTTGGCGGCAGCCCACTCGGCTGCTTCGATGGGAAGGAGAGTTTGCTTGCTGCTTGGGTTCGGTTGGCTGGGAGCAGTCTTGCTTTGGAGCAGACCCGCCGCGCGCGAATAGGCGACGTTGATCGAACCTTGGTTGATCCAACCTCCGGTTCCGCCCGCGGTGTCGCGGGCCCACGTCATCAGCAAACTGCCCGTGATTCCCGACTCCGCGAGCCACATGGGATGGGTGTAGACCGGGGCGATGTAGCCGCGCTTGCCGCGAGCGACAAAGGTCTCCTCGTTCGGGGAGGTAAGACCGCTATGAAGGACAAAAACCTCGTCGTAGGGTCCACGGAAGAGGCGATCTTCGGCGTCGAAGCCGCCGTAGTTGGTTCTTAGCTCGACAAGGCGCGAGGCCCATGCCGGTCCAAACGGCTTTTCCTTCTCGGTCGTCGCAGGGTGGAGATCGCTGTCGATCTCGACGTCAACGACGACCTTCTTGCTGCCGCCAAAAGCGGCATTCGCGGCGACGTGGAACCATGCGATTTGACTCAGGATCCGGTCTTGGTCGCGGGGGCCGATGGACGACGTACGCTGGTGGAAAAGGCCGTCCTGGTCGGGCCAAAGAATCTCGGTCTTCGTCACCAGGAAGACCTTGATGTGGGAAACCGGGGTGGTCGCTGTCCACTTCGCCTTGGCCGCTTGGTAGGCGGCGTCGAGCATGGGGTAGCCGCCATTGCCTTCGAAGCGATAAAGGGGGAGGCCGTTGCTTCCGAGGGCAAGGGATTTGCCGTCAAACGCAATGCGCGGGGCCTCGGTGGAGACGGTTTCGGGGAACGAGGGAATGCGAAGCGAGAACTTCTTTCCCGACCAGTTGAATGTCTCGACCGCGGTCGGTGGGGGCGTCGCCGGAGGCTGAGGGGCTCCCTGAGCCCACCGCACCGCCACAAGGGCCGCGATCGAGACGAACATGCTTCTTAGTCTAATACTTCGAAGATGCGAATATCTTCGGGAGTGGCGGCGTGGCCGTCTCCTCGCGAAAAAGTCAGCGCTTCCCGTGCGCCAAGACCATCGAGGTCCTTGGGGAAGTTGGTGATCATGTCGAGAACGACCTTCTTGATGTTGGCCGCGTTCTTCTCGAACACCTCAAGCACGCTGTGGGCGTTCACCGCTTCCGCACCGGCGTGGACGCCGCTGTCGTAGTCGGTGATGAGCGAGATGTTGACCACTGCCATGCCCATTTCTCGGCAAAGGTAAGCCTCGGGATATTGTGTCATGTTGATGACTTCCCAACCCGCATCGTGGAACCACTTCGACTCTGCCTTGGTGCTGAATCGGGGGCCTTGGATGACGACAACGGTGCCCTTGTCGTGGCACTCGATGCCGTGCTTGCGGATGGTGTCAATCGCGAGCTGGCGAAGGACAGGATCGTAGGTCTCGGCGGGCGAGACGTGGGTAACGATCGGGCCATCAAAGAAGGTGTCGGCGCGGCCATTGGTTCGGTCGACGAACTGGTCGCAAACGACGAACGAGCCGGGAGCCACGTGGGCCTGGAGCGAACCCGCCGCGCAGGGCGAGATCACGGCCTTCACGCCGAGGGCGCGCATCGCCCAAACGTTGGCTCGGAAGTTGATCTTGTGGGGCGGAAGCGTGTGGTGGCGACCGTGGCGCGGGAGGAACGCAACCTTTCGGCCACCCACTTCGGCGAGGAACACCGAGTCACTCGGCGGACCATAGGGCGTGTCCACCTTGACGGCGCGCACGTTTTCGAGGAGGCTATAGAATCCTGAGCCTCCAAATACTCCAATTTCTGCGTAATTCATGGGAAAAGGGCCTTGAGCTTTCGGTGACTAATCTCAATCAGCTTGTCGACGCGCGAGCCCCGGCGGAGCACGACGTCTTGGTCGATCGAGAAAACCTTGTCATTGACAATGGCTGCCATTGACTTGATGCGAGGGTCGCTAACGAGTGATTTCACCGCAACCTCCGCGTCGTTCTTGGTGGTGGCAATAATGATGCCATCCGGTGCCATCTGGATAAAGGACTCCGGCGAGAGAGCCTCAAACTTGTTGGAATCGGGGCCGACGATTTCCGCTCCGCACGCGCCCACGCAGCTCGCGGCGAACGACTTCTTGCCTGCGATCATGTGCTGACCGGTCGGGCTGGCGATAACGATCGCAACCTTCACCTTCTTGGTGAGCGGGTCCGACTTCACCTTGTTGTAGGCGATGGAAATGCGGTCGGTGTATTCGCTCGCGGTCGGCTCGGTGTGCATCAGGTGGCCGAGCTCAAGAACGCTGTCCATGAACTCGGGGACGGTGTCGCCCTGGATCGAATAGAGCTCGCGGTCGGGGGCCTTCAGTCGCTCGATGTCGGCGGCGGAGAAGAGCTGCGCATCGTAAACGATGAGGCCCGGATCAAGCTTGGCAATGCGCTCGTAATCCGGCTTCACGGTGCAAACGATCTCAATCGGCTTGACCGCAGGGGGGAAGTTACAGGCTTCGGTGCGACCGACAAGGCGAGATTGGACGCCGTAGGTCAGGAGAATTTCGGTTGCGCTCGGAGAGAGGCTCACGATGGCGGGCTTCTTCTTGCGATAGGGCTTCCCACCAACCAGCGAGCCTGACGGTGAGCAACCGGCAAGGACGAGCCCAAATAGGCTCAGGAAGAACGCGATCCTTCTGATCATTCCGGGGACATTGTGAAACATCCTGGACCCCAGGCGCTACGAAGGGCGCGGGAAAACATGAGAAGTGGCAGGGGCAGCAGGGCTCGAACCCGCGACCTACGGTTTTGGAGACCGTCGCTCTACCAACTGAGCTATACCCCTGTGGGAATGTGCGAAATTATAGCACGGGCCATAATCGAATCATGCCGACTGCCGAAGAATTCCGAGCCCTGTGGCAACTCCACCTTGTTGATACGGCCATTGTGGAGATCCGGAAGCGAGCCGCCGGACTTGACCCTGGAAAAGCTGAGGCGCACCGCCTTGAGCAATTGACCCAGCTCCTCGAAAAGGAGTCCGCAGCTACCAAAGCCCTCCGCGCGGAACACATCGACCTTGAGCTCCAACAACAGAGCCACCTGGACAAGGCAAAGCGATTGCACGACGATCTCTACAGCGGGAAAGTCGTGAATCCCCGCGAAGTTGAGACGATGGAGAAGGAGATCGCCTCGCTGAAGACCCGCGCGAGTGGCCTCGACGACCGCCTGGTTGAGCTTCTCGAACAGATTCCCCCCGCCGAGCAGCGGGTGAAGAAGGTGGAAGCCGCGATTGAGGAGGCCAAGCAAGCGGTCCAAACGCGGCGCAAGGTCGCCCTCGAACAGAAGAAAATTCTGGAAGAAGAGTATGCGAAGGCAACAGCCGCCCGCCCTGGAGCCGTCAAAGCCGTAAGCCCCAATCTGTTCGCGCAGTATGAGGCGATTCGAAAGCGAACGGGCGATACGGCGATGGCTATGGTCAGCAAAGACACGACCTGCACGGCATGTGGCAACCGGCTTGCCGAGCGCATCATCGAGAGCATCAAGTCGGAGCGCCTGACGCCCTGCGAATCCTGCCACCGATTCCTCCGCGTCAAGGAAGGGGTCGTTTGAAGCGGGCCCTGATTTGGCTTGCTTTGCTTGGCCTCGTCGGATGCGCCAAGTTCCCCGACAACGGAACGGGCACCTCCACCCGCATCTTCGTCACCGTGACCGTGAACGGACAGCTCCAGCCGAACCTCGTTTACATCGTCGCGATGAACTTCACGAGCGAGAATCCGCCGACCACGACCGGTCCGATTCCGGTCGTCGCCCCGCCCTGGGGCAACGGCTTCGTCGCGGGAAATGCCACCCACTTCGTTCGGTGGGACCCCAATGCCTTCGCGCCAGTGGGCTATCAGATCAGCAAGTTTCAGGACGTCGCGCTCAACAACTGGATCCCGATTGGCTTTCCCGTTATCACTGAGCCGGTGCCCACGAACGGCAAGACCCTTCGGTTCGCGGTCGACCTTTCGCAGCTAGGGTTCACGAGCATCGAGCAAGCGAACCTCAAGTTCTGTCAGCTCAACATCCTCACGATGGACCGAACGCCGACCGGTACGGACCCCGGCAACAAGGTCTGGGATGGCCTCGGCGACTCGACGACGATTGGCGGCATCAACGAGTGGATCAACGTCCCGCTCACTTTCTCCCAGATCTACAACAACGTTCAGGGAGTGAACAACCGCGGCTTGGAAGGTGCGAACGACCTCGTCGGGCCCTACAACCCCGACCTCGATATCGTGAGCTGGCAGGTTGAGGTTCAGCGACCGTGAGGGTCTCGGTCCTGCTCACCTGCTACAACCACCTCCGCCACCTGCAACTGGCCTACCAGTCGCTTCTCGACCAAACCTTCACCGAATTTGAGATCATCGCGCTCGACGACGGCTCGACCGACGGCACCCGCGAGTGGCTGTCCGCCCAAACCGACCCGCGTCTTCGCCTGATCTTCAACGAGACCAACCTCGGCACCTACGCCACCCTCAACGTCGGCCTGCGCGAGGCCAAGGGTGAGTTCATCGCGGTGCTCAATGACGACGACCTCTGGGCTCCGGAAAAGCTGGCCCAGCAGGTTCAGTACCTCGACGCGAACCCCAAGGCGGGCCTCGTCCACTGCGGCGGGTGGTTCATCGATGGTGACGGCCGCCGTCATCCCGATCCGGCGCCGCTCGGCTTTCCTTATCCGCGGACCGAGTCGGGCGACATCCTTGCCGCCGAGATCGACCACAACCAGATCATCGCGAGCTCCGTCCTCTTCCGGGCGCCGATCGTGGACTCGATTGGACCGTTCGATCCTGCCTACTTCGGCAGCGGCGACTGGCAGATGTGGCTTCGGATTGCCCGAGTGGCCGACATCGGGTACCTCGACGAGCCGCTCTGCTTCTACCGCGTGCATGGGGCCAATGCGAGCCACCAAAAAGAAAAGATCTTCCGCGACGATGCCCGAATTCGGGAGTGGATCGCGACGTGGGAAGGCGATGCGAGTCTGCTCGCTCGTCCGGGCGTGAAGGCCGCTCTTGCGCACAACCGGGCGTGCCTGGGGACGGTTTATGCCTGGACTGGCGAAGTGAAAAAGGGCCGCGCGAACTACTGGAAGAGCTGGCGGATGATGCCTTCCCGAATGAAGAGCCTCGCGCGGTGGGTGCTGAGCTTCCTGCCCGCCAAGACTTTCCGCCGCCTCGGCTAAACCTGCGTGTCCTCGTCGAGGATGCCTTCGGCGACATAGATCGGCGCGTCAAAACGCACGGCCAGGGCAATCGCATCGGACGGCCGGGTGTCGATCTCAATGTCTTCGCCGCCCGCGAGGATGTGGAGCTTTGCGTAATAGACCCCGTTCCAGACGTCGTCGATGACCACGCGGTCAACGGTCGCGCTCAGCCGCTCAAGCATCGTCTTGATGAGGTCGTGGGTGATCGGGCGGTCGGGGACCCGACCTTCCAGCGGCATGTCAATGGCGTGGGCCTCAAAGGCGCCGATCATGATCGGAAGCTCCCGCCGCGAACCATCGGAAAGGAAGACGTAGCGCTGGATATCGCGATCAGTTTCGGTCTGGTAGACACCCTTGACTTGAACCTGAACCAAAGGCCCGCGCGAAACCGGCTGCTCCTCTTCGTCGCCGGAATACGGAAAGAAGGCTGGCGGCGTGTCGAGCTCTTCGTCGCCCTCGTTGTGCGGTTCGAAATCTTCCGGCATCGCTCGTGAGATTACCAGCCCAAATTCGGCATAGAATAGGGGCGATGAAGTCGATCTTTTTCTTTGCTATGGCGTTGGCATCTGGCCTTGCGGTGGCCAAACCGGTGGTGGACAGCGTGAACTATCGTGACGGCGAAACCAAGCTGCAAGGCTATTTCGTGTACGACGACGCGATGAAGGGCCGACGGCCCGGGGTCGTCATCGTCCACGATTGGGCGGGCGTGAAGGAGTATGAGGTCAATCGTGCGAAGCAGCTCGCCGCCCTCGGTTACACCGCCTTTGTCGCCGACATCTATGGGGCCGACGTTCGACCCAAGAACCCAAAGGAGAACGCGGCCAATGCGGGCAAGTACAAGGGTGACCGTCCGCTCTTCCAGTCCCGGCTCAAGGCGGCCTACGACCAACTCATCGCGCGCAAGGAAACCGACAAATCCCGCGTCGGTGCGATGGGCTATTGCTTTGGCGGAACCGGCGTGCTTGAACTCGCGCGAACCGGCGTTCCCCTCAAGGGCGTGGTGAGCTTCCACGGCGGCCTTGATATCGCCGACCTCGGCAAGGCTAAGTGCGCCTTCCTCATCCTTCATGGCGACGTCGACCCGTTCGTCCCGAAGAAGGACATCGACAATCTGATGGCGATGCTCGACCAGCGAAAGCTCTGGCATAAGCTGGTTCGCTATCCGGGGGCGGTCCACGCATTCACGGTTCCGACCGCCGGAAATGATCCGTCGAAGGGTGCCGCTTATCACGAAGAGGCAGACAAGAAGTCGTTCGAGGAGATGCGCGGCTTCTTCAAGCAAGTCTTCGGCCGATGAGTCGGCATGTCCTCGTCGTCGGCGGAGGGGCAGCAGGCACGCTTGCTGCCCTTCGCGCTGCTGAGGTCGGTGCCAAGGTCACCCTTCTTGAAAAGAACGACCGCCTCGGGATCAAGATCCTGATCTCGGGCGGCGGCAAGTGCAACATCACTCATGCGGGGACGGTCAACGAAGTCCTCAAAGGCTTTCGGCATGACGAGGCGAGGTTCCTGCGGCGGTCGATGTATCGGTTTGACAATCACGCGATCATGTCGATCCTCGAAGGTCGCGGCCTTGAGTTGATGGTGCGCGAGGATGGCCGAGTTTTCCCCGTCGAGGGTTCGGCGAAAGACGTCGTCGAGATCCTCCGCCAGCTGCTCGTCGAAGCGGGGGTGGAGATTCGCTATGAGTCACCGGTGGCCGAAATCCTCTTCGAAAACGAAGAGGTGCAGGGGGCACGGCTTCAATCGGGCGAGGAGATCCGTGCCGACGCGACGGTGGTTGCGGTGGGCGGCTCCAGCTACCCGAAAACGGGGGCGACCGGCGACGGCTACCCGTGGATGAAGGCGGTGGGCCATACCGTGAAGCGGATCATGCCCGCGCTCGCTCCGATCTACTTGCAAGAAGCTCCGACCTGGGCCGAGGAGCGATCCGGCGTGGCCTTGCGCGGCGTTTTGCTGAAGGCAAAGGCCTCGAAGGAACTCGCCCGGTGGCGCGGCGACCTCCTCTTCACCCACCACGGCGTGAGCGGACCGACCGTCCTCGGGGTGAGCCGCGAAGTCGCGGAAAGCCTGCCCGGCGACGTGAAGCTGACGGTCGATCTCTTGCCCGACGTCAGCTATGAGGACATGAAGGACCGCTTTGTGAAGGCGACCCAGGCGCATCCGAAGCGCACCGCCCGCTCGCTCGTCGAGGGCGTCGTGCCGTCGCGGCTGGAAGTCTGCGTGGTCGAGGATGCCGCCGTTGACCCCGCGACCCCGCTTTCCACGCTCACCGCTAAAGATCGCAATCGCTTGATCGAGACCCTCAAGGGCTGGGAAGTCGGCCGAGTTCGCGCGGTCCCGCTCGAACGGGGCGAAGTGGTGGCGGGAGGGGTGGCGCTCGACGAAGTGGATTCGATCACGATGGCTTCGACGAAGGCAGCGAACCTTTTCCTTTGCGGAGAGATTCTTGATATTGCAGGTGCGGTAGGTGGCTACAATCTGCAAGCGGCCTTTTCGACCGGCTATGTCGCGGGCGAAAGTGCAGGAACTGGATCATGCTGAACGAGCAACAAGAGAAAGCAAGGGTCAACCGGTTTGCTTGGATGATCTATGGCGGCATCGGGGCGGTGGTTACCGGGATCCTTTGCATCGGCCTCGGCTTTATCCTCTCGCCGCTTTTGGCGCTTGGGTTCATCCTCCTCATCGGCGGCGTCATCAGCACGGGCGCAGGTCTGGCTCTCGGCGTTTTGGGCGAGCAGAACGCGCACACGGGTCCGGTTCAATCGGCAACGGGCGTGCGGGTGGTCAGCCGACACATTTTTGACAACGGCAAGGTGATGGAAGAGTGGATGCTCGAAGGGGCGGACGATCCGAAGTACTTCGTGAAGATCGAACTCGCACCCAACAACCGAATTGAGTTCCAAACGAGCGACGAAGTGTATTGGCAATGTGGCGAGGGCATGATCGGCGATGCCTTCTTCCAAGGGAAATGGCTAGGACGCTTTGTGCCGACCATTGGGGCGGGAAATCCTCATCGCCTGTGACAAGTGCGAGGTCCTTGCGGTTTTTCGCATGGAAGTGCTGAAGAGGAGGGCTAAGGTCACGCGCGACGAGAACATTGTCGACCGGACCTCGTCGAAAAGGTGGAGTCGAATCCGTTGAAAATTCTGTTTGTTTCCGTTGAAGTTTCCCCATTTGCCAAGGTCGGCGGCCTTGCCGACGTGGCGGGCTCGCTTCCCAGCCAGCTGGCCGCTCTCGGCCACGACGTGCGCGTCGTTTGTCCGCGCTACCGGATCATCGAAGAGGACTCCCGGTTCGACCTGAAGCCCGCCAGCGGCCCCTTCAACGTTCGGCTGAACAAGAATTGGAACGTTCAGGCGACAGTGGAAACGACCGTCCACGATGGCGTTGAGCATTGGTTTATCGACGGCGACGACTTCTTTGCGAGCGCGACCTCCAGCGCGACTATTTATCAGAATGGGGTGGAGAAGTACCTGTTCTTCAGCGAGGCGGTGCTTGCGGCGACCCAGGCGATGCACTGGACGCCCGATATCATCCACGCCAACGACTGGCACACCGGCCTCATTCCGCTCCTCATGCGCGCCCGCCACGGCCGCACCTGGGAGAACACGGTTTCCGTCTTTACGATTCACAACTTTGCCTATCAGGGTGAGTTCGGACCCGAGATCCTCGACATGCTCGAGCTCTCTCGCGCCCATTTCAACCACCACGAGACCGAGGCCTATGGCGCTCTGAACTTCCTCAAAACGGGCTGTGTCTTCGCGGATATGGCGACCACGGTCAGCCCGCGCTACGCCCAAGAGATTCAAACCCCGGAGTTTGGCAACCGGCTGGAAGGCCTGATGCGCCACCTCTCCGAGGAAGACCGCCTTGCGGGCATCCTGAATGGCATCGACCAGCGCGAGTTCAACCCCGCCGCCGACCGGCGACTCGCAAAGGCCTTTGATGCCGCGAACCCCTCGGGTAAAGCCGACTGTAAACGCGCTCTGAGAGAGCGACTTGGGCTCGCCGAAGGCGACAAGCCGATCATCGGCGTCGTCAGCCGCCTCAGCCACCAGAAGGGCCTCGACGTGCTTGCCTCATCGGCCAAGCACCTCGTCGAGATGGGCTTCCAGCTCGTTGTCCAAGGCCTGGGCGATTCCAACCTTGTCGATGCCTGGCGCACCCTCGCCGCCGCAAACCCCGACGACATTGGCTTTGTCGAAGCCTTTGACGAGACGATGGCGATGTCGGTTTATGCCGGGTCGGACTTTTTTGCGATGCCGAGCCGATTTGAGCCTTGCGGCCTGGGCCAGATGATCGCGCTGCGCTACGGAACGCTGCCGATTGTCCGACGCACCGGCGGCCTTGCCGACACGATACGCGAAGGCAAGAACGGCTTTGTCTTCCAGCAAGCCGAGCCGGTGGACCTGATCAACGCCTGTCAGCGAGCGCTGGAGGTCTATCGCTCGCCGGAATGGCCGGAGTTCGTGGTGAAGGCCCTCAGCGAAGACTTTGGATGGACGGAAAGCGCGAAGCAGTACAGCGCGCTTTATCAGCGCATGCTCAATCAGCGGCGCGAAGCCATTTGTGCCTAGTAGACTTGGCACGAAACCTGCCTCGTGAACCATCGGTCGGTCGCCGACCGCACCGCTATGTCGCAAGAAAACGCCGCGCCTTCAAAGGGATTTCACATTCCATCGCTCGATGGGATTCGCGGCATCTCGGTGATGATCGTCTTCTTTGCCCATGCGGGGCTTGAGAAGATCATCCCCGGCGGCTTTGGCGTCACGATCTTCTTCTTCCTCAGCGGCTACCTCATCACGACGCTTCTGCGGCTCGAGTTTGCGAAGAACGGGAAGATCAGCCTGCCGAACTTCTACATGCGCCGCGCCTTGCGCATCTTCCCGCCGCTGTATCTCACCGTCATCGTCAGCGTGATCCTCGGCCTTGCGGGGCTGCTCCACGATCGCTGGAACTGGGAAGGGGTCTTTGGCAACTTCGCCTTTCTGACCAACTACATGGGCAACTGGGATTGGGTCGGCTCACCCGGTACGGGTCCGATGTGGTCGCTCGCGGTGGAGGAGCACTTTTATCTCATCTTCCCGGCCGTGTTCGCCTTTGGACTCGCGAAGATGCTGCCCAAGAACCGTGGCATCGCCTTGCTCGCCTTTTGCGCCCTAACGCTCGGATGGCGGCTGGTGCAGGCTTACTACCTGGGCTACGCGAACGTTCCCCAGGGCTTTGATCCCCGCATGTACGTCGCCACCGACAGCCGACTCGACAACATCGTCTTTGGCTGCATCCTCGCCCTTTGGGGCAACCCGATGATCGACGAGGATGCGAAGGCAAGGCCCATGCCTTGGGTTTGGATCGGCGTTGGCTTTGCGGGTCTGATTGCGATGCTCGTGCTGTTCCGCGGCGACAACGCCTTCCGCCATTCCTGGCGCTACACGATTCAGGGCCTTTGCTTGATTCCGGTGTTCAGTGGCGCGATCGGCCGGCACAAGGAGATCCCGTTCCGCTGGCTGAACGCGAAGTGGCTGCGCTGGGTCGGACTGATGTCTTACACGATCTACCTGGTCCACCTCATCGGCTTTGACCTCGTTGAGGAGCACATTACCAAGAGCTTCATGCCCAAGCTGCTCATCACGATGCCGCTCGTGCTGCTCTACGCGTGGTTGATGTATCGACTCGTAGAAAAGCCGATGGCGTCGCTCCGTAAGCGCTACAACTAGGAAGTTCGCAGGATGACGCCGACCGTGATGTCGTCGCCGCTGCCTTGATCGCTCGTCTGGCGGAGCCAGCCTTCGAGCTCGGCCTCCACCACTTCCGGCCCTTGCTGGCGAGCGGCTTGATAGAGGTCACTCGCGACGGCGAGGAACCCGGCTCGATCTTGGAACGACTTCGCGTAACCGTCCGTGCTCGCAAAGAGCATCGTCGGCTGCCAGTGATCAATCGGGTGATCGACGATCTGGAAGAGGTTGGCCGCGTTCTCGGTGCAGAGCGAGTTGGTGTCGTCGCCGAGGTCGGCGTTCCCGCTCTCAAAGAGGTCGATCACCTGCCCGGCTTCCGAGACCGCGAGGACATCGCCGTCGCCGAGCCGATAGGCAAAGATCCGCTCCGGGGTCACCGCCACGCCGAGCGCGGTGGAACCGAAAGGAATGGGGTCGTCGCCGAGTTCGCTGACCGCGGCACGCCATCGTTCGACGAGCTTTTGGCCAAAGTTGTCCACGGATCCGCCCGCAAGGATGTCGAGGAGGAGCTGGCCGGCACATTCGACCGCCGCGCGCGCGCCTTCATCGCTCCGGGTGTAGCGTTCGCCACCATGACCGTCGGCAAGGGCGACAAAGCCCGCCCGGGTGCCGTCACGACCCATCATCAGGTCATCTTGATTCGGCTTTCCCTTGCGGATGTGGGTTGCCCCAATCACGGTCGAGCCAAAGAGGATCCACTGCGGCTCCTTTCGGCGTCGAAACCAGCTCATGCGTGCCCCTTACCAAACGTCGGCGTCTGCCATCGGTGAGGGAGGCGGAGCAGGAATCGCGACGGGCTGCCAAGCGGGTTGGGGCGCAGGTGCCGGTGCAGGCGCGGCGGCCTGTGGCGCGGGCGCGGGTGCAGGAGGCGGCGCGGCCTCAGGCATCGCAACCGGTGTCGAAGCGGCCTTCAGCACGGCCGTGGAGGCCCACTTGATGTGCCGAATGAGCGCTTCGGGGTTGTTGGCGCGGAGCGGGCGAAGCTGGTTGCTGCCGATGAACTTTTGGAGCGACTCGTGGTCGGCGTCGGCGCCAATCGCGATCGCAACGCGGACTGCCTTTTGGCCCCAGGGTTCCTTCATCAGCGCGGCGAGGCCGGCATCAAACTCGTCGGTGGGCTGGCCATCCGAGAGGAGCACGAGGACGGGCGGCAGCGCGCGGGATTCCATCGGAGGAACGCGGAGCTGGTCGGCGACCATGAAGAGGGCATTCCCGAGGTCGGTGACGCCATCGGCGCGAACGTCTTGCCACTCGAATTGCTCGACCGGGGTCGCCTTGGGCACGTTCCACTGCGCACCGGTTGCAAACGTGATCGAGCGGACAAAGACCTGGGCGTTCGGGTTCTCGTCGGCGGCATCGCGCATGTGCGGGATGGCCTCACGGATCGCGTTGTTGAGCGCCTGGATCTTGCCGTCATACGACATGGAACCCGAGGTGTCCACGATCCAAATGAAGTGCAGAGGGCGGTTGGCAATCGCTCCGCCAGGCATCTTGAGTGACATAGTTCTGCGCCTAGTGTAGCAACTCTCGAACCTGGCCCGGTGAAAGTTGAGAATTTTTAGGTCTTCTTGCGTTAGAACAAGCAGCGCGATGGCGCGAATGGAGAAAGGAAAACAACGATGTTTCGAAGAATTTACTGGGTGGTTGAGAATGGTTCGTCGGCGGAGAGCCGCACCGTGAAAGGCGTCTACACGTCGATCCCTGATTTGCTCAGCAAGGGCATGCATCACGAACGATCGGGGACGCGGTTGACCCTGGTCAAGCTCGATGCAGAAGAGGCCGTGCTCGGCACGTGGGACGGCCCCACGTTCTCGGGCGTGGTCGCGGGGATTGAGCCGTTTGTCAGCTCCGGGGAGATTCCGCGGGACCATCTGGATCAATTGACCCATGCACTAGGTCTCTAGGCGCATCGTCCATTTCGATTTGGGGCAGACTGAGGGCGTGGAACCGATTCGGTATCGACCCTCAGATGCCCTTCGTTGGCTCGAAGATGGGGCCTCGGCCTCGCGTGAGCGGGCGAAGTCGAACTTCCGGAAGCTCGCGGACCTCGACCCCGGAACGGTGGTCGATAAGGTCGGCCAAGGCTTCAAGAAGGCAACGAGTGCGGTCATCGACTTTGGCAAGGGCGCGATGGCAGACCAGGCCGCCCGCAAGGCCGCCCTCGTCGAGTACGTCCTTCTCGACGACCGGATCGACATCGTGGAAGGGGCAACGATTCGCTCGATCCCGTATCGCGACGTCGTCGAATTCCGCGAGAAGGGCGACCGGATCACCGTGATCCTCCGCAAGGGGACCTACACCATAAAGCCGCTTGGCACCTTGGTCGCGGGCCGGGTGAAGGCAGTCATTGGCTGGGAGCGCAACGGCCTCGATGCGCCGTACCGACTGCTCGCCGAAGAATGGGCCGCGCGGTGTGGCCTCGACCTCGGCGAAGAGACCCCAAACCCAGGATAATCGAAGGCCTATGGCCGAGAAGTTCTTCACCTTCCCGATTCGAGGAGAGAAGCTCAGCATGACGGTTGAGGTGGAGAATTGGGTCCACACGCGTCAAACCGAGTTCCAGCGGATCGACATCCTCGACACGCTCGCCTTTGGCCGCATCCTGCTTCTCGATGGCCATATCCAGCTCGCCACCCTGGACGAATTTGCCTATCACGAGGCCCTTGTCCAGATGCCGATGCTCTCGATGGCAGCCCCGAAGCGCGCGCTCGTGATCGGAGGCGGTGACGGCGGCGTCCTCCGCGAGCTGGTGCGCCACTCGTCGCTCACCCACATCGACATGGTGGAGATCGACGCGGGCGTCGTTGAGGCGAGCAAGGAGTTCTTGCCGACCCTGAGCGCGGGTGCGTTTGATGACCCCCGCGTCCACCTCCACATCGCGGATGCCTTCCCGTTTGTGAAGTCGATCACCGAGCCTTACGACCTCATCGTCGCCGATTCGACCGACGTTTATGAGGGCGAGGACGGCAACCTCAGCGAGATGCTCTTCACCCAAGGGTTCTATGAGGACTGCAAGCGCGCGCTCTCGAAGGACGGCTTCCTCGTGACCCAAGCCGACAACATCGTCTTTTGCCCCTACTCGGTGGAATCCATCCTCGAGCTGTTCGGCAAGGTGTTCCCGAAGGTTGGCCACTATGCGGGCATGGTGCCATCGTTTGGCGGCTATTCAGGCTATGCGTGGGCGAGCCATGGGGCGACGATCCGCCCGGATCTGGAACGCGCGAAGTCGCTCGGGTTGAGGTACCTCAACCCGGCAACCATTGGTCTCGCGGAAGCGAATTGGCCGTTCTAGGCCGAGCGTAGGCCCGCAGTGAGCGACTTCGACCAGATTCGGTTTTCGGTCGCCGTGTAGCCGAGGCGGTGCGCGATTCGCATGCCGACCTCGGTGGTCGGGCTCAGCTCTGCGGTCTGGCAGCGGCTCTTTTCGAGCTCACGCTCGAGCATGTGGATGATGAGCGAGGCCATCTCCTCGGAGAAGGGAAGCGCGGACGACCAGATCGCGTCGATACGGCCCCAACTGCCGCTCCAATAGGCCGTGCCACCGGCGATCAACACGCCTTTGTCGCTTCGACCGAGCACCGCGACGTTGCCCCACTCAGGGCTCCGCTCGCCAGGGCTGAAGTCTTTCGACTCTTGGCGAATGCATTGATAATCAACAGGATCAAGCTCACGAGAAATAAAAAGTGAATAGCCAGGATGCATGGAAAGCTCCAACCTTCATGGTCGGAGATTCACAGGGAATCTCTAGGCCGATATACTGTTGAGGAAATGGCGCTAGGTCAGTTGTTCCAGGAACAAGAGCAGATTCCCTTTGGGGCGACTGGTCTTCGGATCATTCGTTTGCTTGGAGCAGGTGGCCAAGGCGAGGTCTATGCCGCCGATGTTGGCGGTGAGGTGCTCGCCCTGAAGTGGTACTACCCCGCCTCCGCGACGAAGGAGCAACGCGCCGCCCTCCAGACCCTCGTTCGCAAGGGGTCGCCCGACGAGCGGTTCCTTTGGCCGATGGCAGTGGTCGAGGCGAAAGGCAAGGACGGCTTCGGCTACCTGATGCCGTTGCGACCGGCGCGCTTCAAGGGCCTTGTCGAGCTGATGAAGCGAAAGGTTGATCCGACGTTTCGCACCCTCGCGACGGCCGGATTTCACCTCGCCGACGCCTTTCTGCGACTCCACGCGCTGGGCCTTTGCTACCGCGACATCTCGTTTGGCAACGTTTTCTTTGACCCCGAGAATGGCGACGTCCTGATCTGCGACAACGACAACGTGGCGGTCGACGACGGCAAGCTCCGAGGCGTCCAAGGCACCATGGGCTTCATGGCCCCCGAGATCATGTCGACCGGAGTTGCGCCAAGCACGCAGACAGACCTCTGGTCGCTCGCGGTGTTGCTGTTCCACATGTTCTGCTTTGGCCACCCGCTGGAAGGTGAGCGCGAGTTCGTCATCGAGTGCCTTGACCTCGAGGCGCGGCGCACGCTGTACGGCACCGACGGGCTCTTCATCTTCCACCCCGACGACGTCTCAAATCGGCCCAACCCGGAAGCCCACCCGAATCCGCTCGCGTTTTGGCCGCTCTACCCTGAGTTCTTCCGAGAGCGGTTCATCCAGACCTTTGTGAAGGGCCTGACGTCGCCCTATGCGCGGACCCGAGAAAGCGAGTGGAAGCTCGCCCTCATCCGTCTGCGTGACTCGATTGTGTATGGCCCGAGCGGCGCGGAGAACTTCTTCGACCCTGCCGAGCCGAGCCGCGACGACTGGGCATCGGGTCAGCCGATCCAGTGGCCGCCGCGCCTCCACATTGGCAAGATCGACATCATGCTCAACTCCGATTGCGAGCTCTTTGCCCACCACGTCGATCCCGCGAAGCTTTACGAGTTCGGCGACCCGGTGGGGATCGTTGCCCAGCACCCGACGATGAAGGACCTTTGGGGCCTAAAGAACACCTCATCGACCTCGTGGACGGCGAGCCTCAATGGCACCTCGCGCGAGGTGGAACCGGGGCGGTCGGTCACGATGGTCGGGGGTACCGAGATCAACTTCGGCAGCCAGATCGGCGTCATTCTGGCCTAAAACACTTGGGGCCTAGAACATCTGGGTTTCTTCTTGTCGACGGATCGAGAGCAACAGCCCGACGCACGCCATGCACAGCCACAAGGCCGTGCCTCCCGCGCTGAAGAAGGGCAGCCAAAGGCCGACCACGGGAACGAGGCCCATCACCATCGCCAAGTTCACCCACGTGTGGAAGGCGAGGAGTGAGAGCACCCCCGCCGCCGCATAGCGGCCAAATGGATCTTGGGTGCGCAGGATCACTAGCCACACCCGGTAGAAGAAGAATCCAAACACCGCGAGCACGAAGGTCGCGCCAACCAGGCCGCCTTCTTCGCCGATCACGGTGAAGATGAAGTCGTTGTATTGGAACGGGACAAAGTCGCCCGCCTTTTGTTCACCCTTGAGGAGTCCCGAACCCGAAATGCCGCCGACACCGAAGGCGATCTCGGCCCGCCAGGTTTGGTAGTTCGCGTCCTTCTTGGTGGTCACGTCGTTCTTGGAAATCAGGCCGAGCATGCGCTCAATCTGGTATCCCTTGAAGACCTTCTCCCGCAGTTTGGGCACCGCGACGATGGTGCCGAGGGCGAGGACGCCGGCGAGGGCGGTCACCCACAGGAACTTCGACGGGAAGTTCGCCACGAGGCACATGCCAAACCAGATCACCAGGATCGTGCTCATGCCGCCGAAGTGGGGCTGCGCGAAGATCAACAGGGCGGGCACCATGACGTGGATCAGCGACAGAAGGTAGGTCGAGAGCTCCTTCAGCCGGTCGTGGCGCATTGCGAGGAACGAAGCGAGAGTGAGAATCGTGAAGAGCTTGCCGAGCTCCGAGGGTTGGAGCTGGATTGGCCCCAACTGGAGCCAGCGGGTGGCGCCGTACTTCGAAACGCCTTTCACGAGCACCGCCAGGAGCAACAGCAGGTTGGTTGCGTAAATCGCAGGGGCGAGCCGGATCCACGTTCGCGACCGAACCGCGAGCATGACGAGGAACGGACCGAGGCCAATCGCCGCGTTCATCAACTGCTTGTTGAACTGGCTATCGCGCTTGCCGTAGCCTTGGCTGTAGAGCGAAAGCAGCCCAAAAAGAAGGAGCAGCAGGGCACTGAGCAGGAGCGGGTAGTCGAAGCCGCCCTTGGCGCGGGCAGAAGTGGATCGGCGGTCAACCGTGAGGCTTGACATCGGGCTTACTCCGCCGCGTTCCGCTCACTTGAACCAAACTTTCGTTGAATCACGCCATGCCCGGGGGCGCACCAGTAAATCAGGGTTCGCTTGGCAGGATTGGGTCCGCCGCTTTCCATCGCGAGATCGACGTCAACGCGAATGGCGTCCACGCTGCTCGTGGGGAGTTCAACGCGGTCGGCTGAGGTCTTGATCGTTGCCGTCGCGTTGCGCACGGGGCCGCCTTCGGTGACCGTCCCTTTCCAGGTCCAAGAGTCCCCGACTGTCATCGGCGCCTTGAGCAAGGTGATCGGTGGAACGAATTCCGAGCCAAGGGCAGCGGTCGCGCCAAGTTCATTGGGCGTTCGCTTATAGCTCTCGCGCTCGAGTTCCACATCGTCACGGGAGATCACGAGCTCTTCAAGCTGGTTCTCGGAGATGAGCTTGATCTTCACCTCGAGCTCAGCGCCCGCGATCTTGACCTTTGCGGTGCCGTCTTTGCCGACCTTGCCGAGTGCGGTGAGGTTTTCCAGCCGGATGGGCCGGCCTTGAACCGCAACGGGCATCGCGCTGCCAGCGGGGGAGTTCGACGATGAGGGATTCATGGCCGTCGTCGGCTGACATCCGCCGATGGCGAACGCAAGAGACCCGAGCAGGACGGCACTACTGATTTTCATCGAACTACTTTTCTTTACGCTCTTCGATCACCATTGACGTTGCGAGCTTGCCATTCTTGGAGAGTTTGATCTCCTGCCGCACCATACCACGATCCTTCACGTACCAGGCCTTCGTGACCATGTCTTGCGGCTTGTCCTTCGGCTTGCCGAGATCGGCGATCGTTCCAGTACCCGTGACGACCATCGCGTCGGCATAAGTGCCCACTTCGGTCTTCACGGTCTCCTTACCGGCGATCTTGAGCGCGATGATCTGTCGGATCTCTTGGCCGCCATAGGTGTACTTTACGTCGGTCTTCCAGGTCTTGCCGACTGGCGTCGCGAGGGGCATTTCAAGGTTATCACCCGTGAATTCGCCCTTCGTCATTTTCACGTTGTGAAGGCCGGTTTCGTCGAGCTCATAGGTTGTCATCCCAAGAAGAGGCGACAGGTCCCCCGTGTAATTCACTTCGAACCGCGGCTTGCCGTTTTCCAGGCCGACAAAGGTGAGCTCCGAACCGCCGAGCTGGACGTTGTTCTGCTTGCCGTCGCTCTGGGTCATCTTCAGCGCGATCGGCTTGGAGTTGCCGAGGCCGAAGTAGGCATAGGCGTCGCTCGACTTCAGGTTCGCGGGGATCGAGTTGACGTCCGGCTTTGGCGTCGGCGCGGCCGAAGACGAAGCGGAGGGCTCAACCTTGGCATTGGGGACCTTCGAATCGTTGCATCCGACGAGGCAGAGGCCAACGGCCGACAGGACAATCAGGGTCGTGGGTCTCATAGGCCTGAAGTGGATTTGAGTCGAAGCTTGGCAGATCGAAGGATGTTGCCGAACTTAGTGACTTCCGAAAGGCGGACGACGCCCGATCCCGGTCGAATCCAGACCGCGAGTCGCGATTCACCAACGGTGCCCTTGCTCTTGAGAACGGTCGCCGATTCGATCATCAGCGCCTTGGTTTGGCCCTGCTCGGTGTCCACGATTCGGTTGCCTTTGACCTCGTATTGCGTGGTCATGTCGGCCACGTTGTCGCCAATCGTTCCCTTGCCCGTCCAGGTGTACTTGTCGCCCGTCTTCACCGGGAATCGGCAGATGGGCTGGGGAGGCGTGAGGGCGTTGAGCTTGAGTCCGGTGGCGAGCTGGAAGATGCCTTCCTTGTTGATGCCCCAGATCTGGCGGTTCGAGACCTTGCCGCCGGTCATCATTTCGATGGTGACCTTTTGGCCGCCGCCCCACGGTTCGACCTTGCTCATCTCAAAGATGACGTCGCTGTTGCCGCGCGCTTGGCCGCCAGGTCCAGCCACGGCCTCTTCAGTTGCAAAGGTCCAGCGGGCACCCTGCTTGATCGGCAGCAGGCTGGCTTCGTCGCCGGGCTTGACCTCGACATCAGCAATGCTCGTGGCGAGCTGAGTCTTCGGGTTGGTCGTGGAACCCGAAGCGGTTTCTTCGGGCTTGCCACACCCAATCAGGGCGAGGGCAGCAAGGGTCAGGGTTAAGGTGAGGGTGGGTCGCATAGAGGTCTTATCTCCGTGTTGATTTCAAGTCGTTGACGGCTTGGACGAATTCATCCACAAGGTTTTTGTCGTGAAGCTGGGTGATGCTGAGTTCGGACTGAGCGAGGTCATGTTGGATGATGGGGGCGGCGACGGCAACGCCGTCGTTGATCACGAGCAACTGCGCACCCGTGCGTCCTCGGCTGTACTTCCAAAGTCGCTTTCGACCCTCGTCCGTGAGCTGAAGCGTGATCGTGTAGCTGCGCTTCTTGCCGTCGTAGCTGGCGTCCTCTTCCTTCGCCGAAGCGGAAACGATGAGGTCGTCATTCACGAGGACTTCGGCGGCTTGGAGCACTTCTTGGGGTCGCGTCGAAAGTCGTTCGGCCCGGCTGCTTGAGAGGAGCTCTTCAATCGAGGCCTTGATGTTCTCGCGGCGCACGCCGCCTTCGACCTTCTCGCCCTTTTCGCCGCGGAGCATCGTGTCCGCGAGGAGGCCATAGGTGTCAGCGAGCATCTGGACGGTGAGGCCGGCCTTTTCCTTCACCTTCGATTCGAGGGTTTGGATGAAAACGGGTCGGTAGGGCGACTGGACCTTGCCGGTGAGCTTGGTCTGCTTGCCGCCGAGGTTGATGAGAACGCGGACCGGGACCTCGACGATGATGCCGTTGCTATAGGACGACATCCGGAACTTCTGGAGCGGCGTTCCGTCGAGCTTCATGTTCAGGTCTTGCTCGAGCTGCTCGGTGAGCTTGGGATCACTGCCGTCGAGGGCCTTTTTCAGCTTTTCGGCGGGCCAAACGTTGCGGATGGGAGGCCAGTCGTCGGTTTCACCGGCGTCGTTCATCACCATGATGAAGCGGCCGAGCGCCTCCTTGTTGCCTTGAAGGCTCTGGAGTAGTTCGCGCATCGGGATGCGCTTTGCATCGACTCCCGACATTGGGCCGGCATCTTCTTTCGAACCCGGATCAAAGGATGAGCCCTTGCGTTCGACGAGCTGGGCAACGTCGTTGCTGATCCGGATTCCGTAGGCGTCGGACTGGATGCCAACGATGTTGAGCTTGCCGGGCTTGAGAGGCGGCGGGTTGAACGAACTCAGCTGCGAGCTCAAATAAAGGAAATACCCCAATTTGGCGCCAAGACCGAGAACGATGGCACCGATAGCGATCTGAGTCGACTTCAGAACTTTCATGGGATGTGGACAATAACGAAGCGAATTCGTGCGGAGTTCCGCCGCAAGCTCCGAGCCTATTGTACCGGTTGCCCAAAATCCCGGTTATTCTGCGGGGTTCAGATTCGCATAGAGTCTCGCGGCAAAAAGCATACAAACCCACGCGCCGACGACCGCGAACGCCCCGAACAACAGGACGATCACTGGCAACGGTGCTCCAATGGCCACCGCCGCTATCGTGACCAGAACGGACGGGAACAGGCCGATCGCCCACCCGAGGGTGGAAACCAACCCGCGAAGTCCGCGCTGAGTTGCATCGTCGAGGTCTGGAAAGAGGAGCGTGCTCGCCAAGGTCACGGCGTTCAAGTTGGCGCACACCGGGATGCTTGCGACAAGGCAAACCAACCCGATCAACGCGAAACGAGGCGCGATGATGCTCGCCGCGGTCACGCCGATGAACACCGGCACCACGCTCACGATCGTCTTGGCCATCAGCTCACCGAGGATGACCTTGAACGGCGTGAACGGCAGCGGCTTCTGGAGGTCAATCCGGCGAATCAGCTCGACAAATGCGACCTGGGACATCGTCGGGCCAACCATGAAGCACGACGTTGCTGCCATCGCCACGAAGAACGCGTTCATCCCGGCATCCGTGCGCAAGGACCGCGACTTCGTCGGGATTCCCGCGAAGGTGGTGATCAGGGCGGGCATCATGATGATCGCAACCGTCACCACCGCGAGCAAGATGATCGTTGCGCCCAACCCACGCCAAGTAAGGAGGACATCCTTCCACGTGAGGGCCCAGAATCCATGCACCCGCAGGCGGGTGAACCAGGTCTCCTTTCGCGCCTTGCGCTTTCCGGATCGCGCCCTCTCGGCGGCAATTCCAATGAGGTCGCCTTGCTTTTGGAGCGAGCGCAGGGTGGTGGCGTCGTTTCCTCGGCTGGCCGCTTGGTCATAGACCCAACCGACCTGACGGGCGGTCGCGAGATAACCGACCACCGAGAGCCCGACGAGCAACAGGATGCCACTCACTAGGAGCAGGGGTTGGCCGCTCGCCGCGCCGGTGACGATCCAGGTGCAGAACGTTGCGGGGAAGAGCAGGATGCGCAGGATGGGCTGGGACATCGCGCGGACGAAGTCATTGACCGAGGCGACATCTTTCGCCGCCATAAAGGCCACCGCAAACAGACTCAGGAGGAATCCGATGATCACGAAGCGCATGATCTTTCGGTTGCGCTCGCTCGCGAGGTCGGACCGGTTGGTCCAAATCGACACCGCGTAGCCCACGTTCACGAACATCAGTGAGGTGAGAACCCAGGCGACGGTGGCCATCCGAAGGGTCTGTTGGAGCGCGACCGGGTCGGCAGCCTTGAGCGCGGAGTAGCCGGAGGACAACGGCCGGTAGGCCATGAGTCCAAAGAACAGCGGGAAGAGGAGCGTGATGAGGTAGTCCCGCACCACGCGGAAAATGACGACGTAGCGCGGCTCAATCGGAGTCGGGAAGAGAACGTCGACATCAGCGGGGCGGAATGAACCCTGATAGCCGGTGATTGAGACCATCATGAAAATCGAAAGCAGGCCGAACGCGCCAAATGAGAACGCCTCGATCCACTCAGGCTTCAGCGAGTCGAGCTTGATGTTGCCAAAGGCCGCCGTGGATTTGCCGCTCGATCCAAAGCCTCGCACAAAGGCGCCGTAGTACCAGAGCAGCAGAAACAGGACGGGCAACAGCCGCCGGGGCGTCGTAAACGCTCGAACGAGACCGTTCCGAATCGATTTAAGCGTGAGGAATAGTAGTGGCTTCATCGCCTTCCTTCGTGAGCTTCAAGAAGACCTCTTCGAGGCTCTGGCCCTCCATGTGCGTGTCGGATTGGAGTTCGGCCAGCGTTCCTTCGGCGATGTTCTTGCCCTTGTTGACGATCAGGACGCGGTCGCAGAGCTTTTCCGCGGTGTCGAGAAGGTGGGTGGAGATCAGGATGGTCCCACCGGCATCCCGCTGGCGGATGATCTCTTCTTTCAGCTCGCGGGCACCGGAAGGGTCCACGCCGATGAGCGGTTCGTCGAACAGGAAGACGTTGGCCTCGTGGATGAGAGCACAGGCGACGCTGAGCTTTTGGCGCATGCCCTTACTGAGGGTCGCGACGAGTTCGTTCTTCTTTTCCAGGAGGTGGAACCGGTCGAGGATCGCCTCACCCTGTTGGTCAAAGATGTCGAGCCGGTTGAAGCACATCGCGATGAACTTCAGGTGCTCTTGCACGGTGAGAAGCTCATAAAGCGAGGGCACCTCGGGGACGAAGGCGAGCCCCGCCTTGGCCTTGGCCTGGTCGGTCTGGATGTCCGCGCCGTTGATGCGGATCGTGCCGAAGGTCGGCTTGAGGATGCCCGCACAACAGCGCATCGCGGTCGTCTTTCCCGCGCCGTTGGGCCCGAGCAACCCGACGATCTCCCCCGGGCGGACGAGCATATCGAGCTCATTCACCGCGACGAAGTTCTTGTATTGCTTGACGAGACGCAAAACTTCCAGCATGGACTGAATTAATCTACCGATTTTCCTCCAGAACGGTTTGGGACCTTTGTTGTATTCTGATCCCCGTGAGCGTTGTCGAGCGAGCCGGTCAGATTCGGGCAGAGGTTTCGAAGATCATCCAAGGTCAAGAGTGGACCTTGGAACTTGCGTTGGTTGCCCTCCTCGCCAATGGGCATGTTTTGCTCGAGGGTGTGCCGGGAGTGGCGAAGACGCTCCTCGTGCGGACCCTTGCCCAGACGATGAGTCTGGAGTATGGCCGCGTGCAGTTCACGCCCGACCTGATGCCGAGCGACGTTGTCGGCACGATGGTCTTTGACCCCAAGACCACCGAGTTCGTGATGCGCAAAGGGCCGGTGTTTGTGAACATCCTCCTTGCCGACGAAATCAACCGAACGCCGCCGAAGACCCAGGCCGCCCTCTTGGAAGCGATGGAAGAGCGTCGGGTGACGATCGACGGCCATCCCTACCAACTTCCGCCGCCCTTCCTCGTTTTCGCCACCCAAAACCCGATTGACTACGAGGGCACCTATCCGCTACCCGAAGCCCAGCAAGACCGATTCCTGCTGAAGATCCAGGTCGGCTACCCAGAGCGCGACAAGGAGATCCGGGTGCTGCGGAACCACCATGAGGGCTTCCGTCCCCAGAGCCTGGAAGCAGCGGGGGTGAGAGCGGTGCTCGATGCGGGAGGCCTCCAGGAGATGCAGGCCGAAGTCGCAGCAGTGACGGTCGAAGACAAGGTGTTTGACTACATCTATGACCTCGTCAAGGCGACCCGCGAGTCGAACGAGATCATGGTCGGCGCAAGCCCGCGCGCAGGCATCGCCCTTTTGAACGGGTCGAAGGCGCTTGCCGCCCTGCGTGGCCGAGGCTTTGTGATCCCCGACGACGTGAAGGACCTTGCGTTGCCCGTTCTCCGGCACCGTGTTTTGCTTCGTGCCGAAGCCGAGCAAGAGGGATTGACCAACGACACCGTCCTGCGGGCGATCGTCGATGGCCAAGCCGTTCCGCGCTAGTTACTTCTTGTCGTCGTCTTTGGGGCCGCCCTCCAGGGGGCGCCAGAAGCCGTCGTGGCGGTTGTTGCCGTCGAAGACCCAGGTTTGACCGGACTCTTTGTCGAGCAGGAAGCTCACTTGGTTTGCACCCATGTGGCCTTCGATGATTTCAAACTTGTTTGCGTCCATCGCGCTCATGTAATCACGGATGGTGAGAAATAACAAGGCCCCTGCAGAAACTGCAGGGGCCTTGTTAGGTTGATGTTAACGATCTAGCGTCGGTCGACTTCGCTCTGGAGTCCGCGTCGGACGACCATGAACTTGGTTCGAGTCGGCTGGAAAGCCTCTTCGAGGAGTTCAAGTGCCTTGTGGACCTTGATCGTTCCACCGCAGTAGAACAGGTCGATCGCAGCGTAGCCGTGCTCGGGCCAGGTGTGAATCGTGTAGTGCGACTCCTGGATGATGACCGCGCCGCTCACGCCGTAAGGCTTGAACTCGTGGAACGACGTCTCCACGATGGTGGCTTCGCTGATCTTGGCGGCTTCGACCATCGCCTTGCCAACCGTCCGCTCGGCTTCGAGAAGCGAGCCATGACAGCCGAACATCTCGACGAGCAGGTGGGAGCCAAGGGAGGGTTCTTCGTCCTCCATGAACGGGAAGCCTTCTTCGTCGCGTCGAACCCACTCGTTAAACGTCGAGGGGTCATCGCTTCGGATGAGCGTCCAGCCTTCTTCACGCGTCACGACAGGTGCGGCAGTTGCCGGCTGTGCTTTGCGTCGAAGGAAGTTTCGAATGCGACCCAGGGGTCGGGTGGGAGCGGCAATTGCTGCCGCGAGAACTGAGCTAACAAGGATGTAGATGCTGGCCACTCACGTTTACCTCACTATAGAACCGTGCGCAGACACAAGATTTGCTCTTGCGCGAGAAACCCAACGAGGGGGAAAGACAGGACCGATTAGACGCGACGAGTCGCGGCATAGCCGCGCTTTCTAGAACCGAAATTCTCTCGTCTCTCTGCATCGTTCTGCCTGGATCTCTCCTAAGGCCGTCCTCACGGACGACGATTAGCCACCACGGTCCGCCCGTGACGCAGGGGGAAGATACCAGACCTACCCCCCTTTGTCAATCTTTTCAGGTTGCGTTTGGACCGTTTCTCCTCTGTGTTTCGTCTTTTCCAGGCGAAATCCTCAGAGGACAGGAGGGTTAGACCCCCGAAATCGTCCGGGGGTTCCAGGGTTTTAGGTTCAAAATCTAGCGAATCACGGTGATATCCCAGCCTTTTTTCCACTGGGCTTTGATCCACTCCTCCGGATAGACATTTCCGAAGGTAACGCTCTGATCTTCGATCTCCGGATCGCGGGCAAAGACGAGCAGCCAGTCGCCCTTGAAGTTGTGAACGGAGACGAGGAATTCCTTCTTCTCCTTCTTCTCGCGGATCTGCTTTTGGTCGATCTGGGTGGCGGTTGTCCAGCTCGTGTCCACGCGGGCGTCGGACTTTTGGTCCATGAGGTGGATGATGTTGGGCCCCGAGGTCTCCAGCGTGGCGATGGTGAAGCCGTCGGCCCACTTCTTCTGGACCCACTCCTTGTCATAGACCGAATTCACGTTGTACGACTGGTTCTTGAACTCACTCGACTTGGTGAAGACGATGTTCCAGGCGTTGGTTCCATAGACGCAGGTCGTCACGTAGTAGCCGTTCGACCATCGCTTCTTGATTTCGTCGGTGGGGAAGGTGGTGCTGCGGAAGAGCTGCTGCTCGCCGTAGTTGATGCCCTTGGCATAGAGCACGACCCAGCGGTTGGTGCCCTCGGCAAGGTTGGTGATCCTCCACCCGTTGTCGAGTCGCTCCTGGATCTCCTTTTTGGCTTCCATCAGGTTCTCGCCGCGGTAGATGACGTAGGCCTGGTCGGTGAGGGGCTTCTTTCGCTTCGAGGAGACGACAACCCAGCGCTCGGTGCCCGTCTGGCGCTGGATGGTGAGCATCGATTTCACTTCGTTGATCGCGACCGCGAAGTTGAGGTTCTCGCCCTCTTTGCGCTTGAAAACGTTGACGCCAATGACATTGCCCTTCAGGTCGAAGAGCGGTCCGCCGGAGTTTCCGGGCGAGATCGCCGCGCTGAACTGGATGTAGGTTGGCGGGGTGCCCTTGGGCAGCATCTTCTGCCAATCGAGGGGGCGGCGCGCACTCACAATGCCGATCGTCGACGTGAAGGCGAGGCCATAGGGCGAACCGATCGCGAGGACAGTGTCGCCGTCGCGAAGGGTGTTCGAGTCGCCGAGGGCACAAGGCTTGTAGGTGCCAGGCTCGAGCTTGAGGATGGCGATGTCGCGCTCGGCGTCGACGTATTCGACGGTCGGCACCTTCTTCTTGGTGCCGTCATCAAAGGTGGCTTCGATGGATTGATATTTCTCGACGACGTGGGCGGCGGTGACCACCCGTCCGTCGGTGGAGACGATGAACCCGGTGCCGGTGGACATCATCTTGTCGTCGACGTCGACCCTTAGGCTCACCACCGACGGCTTCACCTTTTCGATGAGGTCGGGCAGGTTCGGCGGGCTTCCTTGGCCACCACGAAGGGCCACCAGGCAGGTCAAAGTCGCGAGCAAAGGCATCGTGTCTCTACTTTATCAAATGTTGGGCGGCGCTGGTGGGCCGACCGGCCCGAGGCCTCTCCCGTCCCGGCTGCGCCGGGACCCGCCCCCGGTCGGCCAGCTACCGGGTCTCAACTCGCTCCACACGGCCCTCGTGGAGGTGAAGCACCCGATCGGCCGCTTCCAGCATCGTCGGGTCGTGGGTGACCATCACGAGGCTGCCCTCGCCGCGATGCTTGTTCAGCAGCTGCACCACCGCAAGGCCGTTCGCATGGTCCAATGCCGCCGTCGGCTCGTCGGCAAAGATCACGTCCGGCGACCCAAGGATCGCCCGCGCCACGCAGACCCGCTGCTTCTCACCGCCGCTCAACTCGTGGGGCCGCCGAAGCATCTTTTCACCGAGTCCAAGGTCAGCGAAGAGGGGGAACGCGCGGTCCAACTCTCGCTGGCTTGACCCCACAAGGGCGTTCTCCACCGCCGAAAGGTAGCCAAGCAAGAACGGCTGCTGGAACACAAACCCAAAGGTGCTGAGGCGGAGCTTGGCGCGCTCGGCGTCGGTCATCTGCCCCATGTCCTGGTCGTTCACAAGGACGCGGCCCGAGGTTGGGCTCTTCAGGCCGCTCAGAAGGTAGAGCAGCGAACTTTTGCCAGAGCCCGACGGACCCAAGATGCCAAGAAACTCGCCCTTTTGAACCTCAAGCGAGACCGCATCGCAGGCGACGACCTCGCGGCCGTGGTCGACGTAGCGCAGGCTCGCCGCATCGGAACGGATCAAACCAGCCTCCGTTCCACGACGCCCACCGGGTCGAACTTTCGAAATCGGAGCAGCACGGTGAAGGTCGCCACGATGAGGATGGCGATCGGCACCGGGACGGTGTAGGCGAACGCCATCTTGTCGAAGGCAAGCAGCGCCCAAGCGTTCGGGTTCATGAGCTTCGCCTTCACGCCAAGCAGGGCGAGGTAGGCCATGCCGATGCCAAGAATCCAGCCGATCGCGATGAACCACGCGCTTTCGAGGATCGTCCGACGGATGAGCTGCCGCTTCGTGAACCCGAGGGCTTGGAGCAGGCCAAATTCGATCAGGCGCTGGCCTTGGTAGATGTTGATCAAAAGCCCCATCATCAGCGTGATGACCACGACGAGGGTCGCGATGATGACGTTGAGGATCGCATAGAGCACCGCGAAGTTCTTCGAGGTGTCCTTGTCGAGCTGGGCAAAGGTGTAAATCTGGGCGCGCTTGCCCTTGAAGTGCTTCACCGCCCAGGCGTCGAGCTTTCGTTGGTCGTCGGGCGTCGCCGCGTAGGCCATCGCGAGGTCAACGGGCGGAAAGTGGTTCGCCTTCTGATAGTCGATGTCGCCGATCATGAGCCAGCGGTCGGTCTGGGCGATGCCGACGACCTTGACCGGAAAGGGCGAATAGCCGTCCGGGTTGGTGGGGCTCTGGAGATTGGAACCGAGCTTGAGCTTAAGGTTGCGGGCGACGGGCTCGGAGATCACCGCCTCGGGTTTGCCCGATTCCGGCATCCTCCCGATCAGCTTTTCCACCTTTTGGCGCTTGAGATAGAACTCGGCGTCCTCGCGGTTGAGGCCAAGGACAACAAACGGCCACGGCCCGACGATGCTCCGCACCATGCAACCCGAGGCGCGGCAGACCACCATTCGCTCGATAGGCACCGGCGCGTTCTGCTTCATGTCCTCGATGTAAAGCGGAGTCTGGGACGTGTCACCGCGCGGGGTGACGCCGAGGTATTCCGCCGTGCTCGAATAGATCGTCCGGATGCTGAGCGGGATCGAGTTGAGCAGGGCGACGATGCTGGAGATCAGCAGCACGGCAAGGACGATAACCGCGACGAGCGGGATGGTCTTGCCGATGTTGCGCCGCAGATAGACGTCGGCGGAGAGCGGCGAGCGGATCTTCAACGTGCCCTCCGGTAGCGTAGGAATACTTCGTTGTCGTGGGGGACGCAGGAGATGAGGTCGTACTTCCGAAGGTCGGCGCGGGGCAGGGGCTCGCCGCCGCTGATTGTCGGGACGTCTCGGCCTGACTTCACCTTGGGCGCGAGGGTGAGGAAGAATTCGTCCACCGCGTCGATGGCGAAGAACTCAGCGTTGAGCTCGGCCCCGCCCATCAGGTGGAGCCGCTCGATCCCGATCTGCCGCAGGTGCGCGAGCAACGCGGGAAGGTCGAGGGCCTCCTCGCCAAAGGCAAGCCGCTGAACGTGGTCGGGCAATGCCGCGGTTGACCGCTTCGACGAAGCGACATACGACGTTCCACCCCGAAAGAAGGCGGCGTCGTAATTCAAGTTGCCCGACTCGGAGACCGCGATTCGGATGGGGCTCTTGGGGTCCCAGGCGGGCGGGTTGGCGCGGGCAGAACCGCCGCCGAGGATCACCGCATCCGCGGCAAATTCGAGCCGGTCCATGAGCATGTGATCCGTTTTTGACCCGAGATCGACCACGTGTTCATGCCGATCGCCGGAAAGGATCTTTCCATCGAGCGTGCTCACCATGTTCAGGTACACGAAGGGCCGCGACGGCGGTGCCGGCGGAAACTCGAGGTCAGTGTAGAACGATTCGATCACGCAGGATGGGTGAGGTTTTGGAGCGCTTCGCGAAGGACCGAAGTGGGCTGCTCGGCATAGCGGGCGTCGCCAATAAAGAAGGTCGGTACGTTGTAGACCCCGCTGGCATAGGCGTCGTCATCGAACATGACAACCTGATCGAGGCCAACTTTGTTCCGCAGGCTCGCGATAAGGGCGGCCGGGTCGGGGACATGGGGCAGCGCGAGCCGAACGACCACGTCCTCGTCATCGAGCCGCAGGCCCGCTTCCCAGTGCGCCTTGTAGTAGGCCTCCACCAGGGCGTCTTGGGTTCCGAACGCCTTGGCGTGCTCGACCGCGAGGTGGGCAAGCCGCGTGCGGACGCGCTTGGGTCGATCCGGGAGGATCGGGGGTTCACCCTCAAGAAGCCGGAAAAACTCGAACCGCGAAGGCGTTTTCGGCTTGTTCTCGGGTGCGGGGGCGGCGTTGCTCGGCTCGGGCCAGGCGAGTTCTTCTGGCCAAAGCTCGTAGCCGCGCCAATCGATGGTCAAACCGAATTCGAGGGCGAGCTCCTTCGCCTGCCGGAAGCCGATGAGGCACCACGGGCAGGTGAAGTCGTGGGCAACTTTGAGCGTTTTGGCGTCGCTCACTTAAGGATCATCTCCTTCGTGAGGACCGCGACCGGGGTCGCGAGCTTGATGTGCTCCTCAAGCGCGTCGGAGATGCCATCGAGCGAGGGCTCGTTCTTGCTCATCGCGAGTCCCGCAACAAGGTTGCCGGCGGCATCGGCGTAAAGGTCGACGAACTCGCCCACATCGGGTGTGCCAAACGACTTCACGACGGTTCCGCGGTCGGGGTCGCCGCGCAGGATCATGTGGTCGTCAAAGAGGTCGCTCCAGAAGTAGGGGATGCGCTCGAAAGTTTCGCCCGCGCCCGCCATGTTCCGGCCCGCCTGGTGGCCTTCCCACTTCGCGTGAAGGTGGTGCTCGGCGTGCCATCGGCGCGCCCCCATCATCGCGTCGGGGAAGTTGGCGACGTCGCCGGCAGCGAAGATCGCCGGATCGCTCGTGCGAAGGTGGGCATCGACAATGATGCCGTTTCCGTTTTCGACCTCCAGGCCACTGCTTCGAGCGAGCTCGTCGTTGAGGGCGACGCCGACGCCGAAGACCACATGTCCGACCTTCAGCTCTTCGCCCGAGGAAAGGACGATGGAGCTGACGTGGCCATCACCTTTGAGGGTGAGGAGCGAGTGGTTGAACCGCATCTCGGCACCGTTGGTGACGAACTGGCCGCGAAGGTAGGAACCAGCGTGGCTGCTGGCGAATCGTGCCCAAGGATGCGCACCTTGCTCGACGATGATCACCTTGCTGTGGTGGGCGAGGATCGAGGCCGCGAGCTCGGCGCCGACGTATCCCATGCCGACAAGGGCGATCGTCTTCTTGGCCCGGATGGCCTCACGAAGCTGGATCATGTCGTCCATCGTACGGAAGGTCTGAACGCCTTGGAGGTCGCTGCCTTCGACACCGACCTGGACCGCGTGTGAACCGGTGGCGAGGAGCAGCTTCTCGTAGCCGACCGTCTCGCCGTTGCTGAGTTGGACCGTCTTGGCGTCGCGGTCGATGGATTCGACCCGGACGCCGCTCATCAGCGTGACGCCTTGGTCCTCATAGAAGTTGGGGAACTTGGACTCCGGCTCATCGAGGCCGAGGTCGAGGTTGGTCAGCATTTTCTTGCTGAGGGGAGGGCGATCATAAGGCGGATAAGCCTCTTCACCCACGAGGAGGATGCTTCCTGCCGGGTCGATTTCTCGGATTCCGATGACTGCGTTGACGCTCGCGACGCCACCTCCGACAAGAACATAATTGAACTGGCTCATGTGATTCTCCTCCTATCTACGGCCGATCGCTGGGCGATGGCGCGGAGGCCCCAAGGGGTGAGGAATCCACGCAAAACGACCGAGATTAGTGTTGAGTTTGAACGATTTCGTTTGAACTCGACCGACAGCTGGTTTGAACTCAAGGGCTCCCTCCGAGGGGGCCTTTGACTTGATTTCGGGGCAGCTTTTCGGTCATACTGGCACTTCGCAGCTAAGCAATAGGAGGTTTATCACTATGCGAAACTGCTCGCACATCGTGAGCTCTGCGGCTCTGTTGAGCCTGGTCACCCTGAACGGGTGGGCAAGGCAAGACGAGCCCAAGAACGAAAATCAAAGGGTCGAGACCCGCGTGGAAACTACCAAGATTCCCGCGCCCGTTCAATACGAAATGTCTCGCTTGGCAACTGGTGGCCGAATTGAACTCGGTCAGCGTGGTCAAGAAGGATCGGTCACTCGGACCTTCGAGCTGATCTTCGATGCAAACGGCAAGCTCGTTGCAAAGAAGAAGGTGAAGGAAGAGCGAGTCGCACCCGTTCCCACGATTTACTACATGGGTCAAGCGTCACACGCATGGCAGCCCTCCCGCGGTTCTTTCGTTCGCGGTCGAGTGTTGACCATGGTGGCAACGGCCTATACCGCCCATCCTTCCGAGAACGGAGGCAGCAACCTGAGCCGAACCGGCCAGCGCCTTCGAACCGGATTTGTGGCGGTCGACCCCCGCGTGATTCCCCTCGGTTCGCTGGTGTACGTCGAAGGCTACGGTATGGGCCTCGCTTGTGACACCGGAGGAGCGATCAAGGGCAATCGCATCGACCTGTTGATGGCGAGTTCGTCCCAAGCCAATGCCTGGGGCCGACGCAAAGTCGTGGTTCACGTTCTCAAACGACGGTGAACTTGACCGAGCCGGGAGTCCTCAAGGGGCTCCTCGCGAAGCACAATCTATCAGCAAACAAGGGCCTGGGGCAGCATTTTCTCTGCTCCGGGCCCATTGTTTCTAAGATTGTCGAGGGTCTTGCCGGTTCGGCATCGGTGCTCGAAGTTGGTCCCGGCCCAGGAATCCTCACCGGTCCCCTTTCCGACGCATTTGCCGAGGTCGTCGCGCTCGAGATTGATGAGCGAATGCCATCGGTGCTCGCCGAAAGTGCTCCCAAAGCCAAAGTGGTGCTCGGCGACGTCCTCGAAGTCGACCTTCGCAGCGTGCTCGAACCCCTGTCAGCCCCTCGCGGGTTCGTTTCCAACATCCCGTACTACATCACCGGGCCGATCCTCACCAGGGTGGCTGAGTGCGCCGACCTCATCGAAGGCGCGGTGCTCATGATGCAGCGCGAGGTCGCCCAGCGCATCCTCGCCCCGGCCGGAAACTCTGATCGAGGCTCGCTCAGCGTTTTCCTGCAATCCCATTTCACGATCAGCAAGGTCTGCGATGCGCCGCCCGGCGCATTCATGCCCCCGCCCAAGGTGCAAAGTCAGGTCCTCAAACTGGTCCCGCGGGCACTTCCGGTTGAACCGGAAGAGAAGGACCGCTACTTCCGGCTCATCAGAGGATCGTTCGGCCAGCCGCGCAAGACCCTCGCCAACAACCTGCGGGCGGGAATGAGCCTCAGCAAGGAAGCGGTCGATGAGGCGCTAAAAAAGGCCGGATTCGACGAGCGAATCCGGCCTTTCCAGTTGACCGAAGACGAATGGGTCCGTCTTCTGCGCTCTATTTAAGCGCAAGTCCGTCGCACTCGGTTCCGGGCAAGAATCGCTTCCGGACCTCGTCAATCGAGATGCCGTAGTTCAAGCCAGTCACCGCTTGGAACTGCCCCTTGGCGACTTCAAGGTCGCGGTAGATCAGCCGGGTCACCGCAACGACATCGCCGTTGGCATTCACCATCGCGCCGCCCGAGTTGCCGTGGTTGACGTTGGCGTCGGTCTGGAGGATCTGCGACCCTTCATAGCCCTTGATGCCCAGCGGGCCAAAGACCTGATTCACGTCGCGAAGACCGGTGTAGACGCCCTTGGCGACCGACGATTCCACCTTCGAAACCTGACCACCGAGCGGGTAGCCGATGGTCCAAATCTCTTCGCCGATCTTCAGCTCGCTCGGCGAGACCATCTTAAGGAAGACGCCGGTCGTCTTTTCGACCTTGATGAGCGAAACGTCGAGGGTTGCGTCGGTCTTTAGGACTTTGGCGGTCGTTTGGGTGCCACCGGGGAGCACGACGGTGACGGTTTCCGCGCCCATCGTGACGTGGTTATTGGTGAGCGCATGGCCCTGATCGTCGATGAAGAAGCCGGAGCCTTCACCCGCTTGCTGGCCCACTTCGGCGTGAATCAGGAAGACCGCCTTTTGGGCGCGGTTGACGTTCTCGATCGACTGCGCGGTGGTGTCGGGGGTCTTCTTCATCAAGGCGAAG
Source organism: Armatimonadota bacterium (assembly GCA_018268355.1). Taxonomy (GTDB): domain Bacteria; phylum Armatimonadota; class Fimbriimonadia; order Fimbriimonadales; family Fimbriimonadaceae; genus JAFDWR01. Next base: position 400,389 of record JAFDWR010000004.1, read on the forward strand.
GCAAGCGCACCGATGAGGAGCAACCCGATCACCGACATGAAGATCGTTCGACCCTTGCTCGCGAGGAAGGCGGCTCCCGACGAAAGCGGTTGGACCTGGGCCTGCGATTGGGCCGAGAAGTGAACGACCATCCCCGGGACGAGTCGAACGCTCTTTGACGGTTCGATCGTCAGCTGACGACCGTCGGGCATCACGGCGTTCCAAGTCGTCTTCGAGCAATTCGTTAACCCGATGACATTTCGATCTTGAGGACTTTCACGCACGACGGCCACGGCAGGGTCGCCCGTTGAAGGGAAAAGCTCAGGAATGTCATCTCGGAGGAACTTCCGCTCCTTGAGGAGGGGAACCGATTTCCCGTTTCCGAAGACTAATTGCAAGGGACCGGTCGGAGCTTGTGGCGTAGGCGAGGGTTGCATCGTCTTATTCCTTGCATCATACTGCGTAGTCCGTTATTGTGCTAGGTAGAGAATGAAACCCGTTTGGCGAGGCGTGATATGGACCCTCTTTGCCGCTATCGTGAGCGCGGCCGCCATTCTCGTCGAATCATGGCTTGCGCCAAACCCGGTTGCCAAGGTCGAGCCGCTCAGTATTGTCGTGCTCGTTGACCTTGCGGAGAACCAAAAAGACTGGACCGCGCTGCCTTCTCGCTTTGCCACCGCCGCGAGCCGAAAAGGCTATGTCGTCTGGACTGCTGGGTTCAATTCCGATGTTTCCCCGGTGGACCTCAACACTCTCCCGACCGTGAGAGTCTCCCCTGAACAACCGGGCGGGCTCGAGCGCGGACTTGAGGCGGCCCAGACCGCACTCGGCGCGACGAACGGGCCGAAGCTGATGACGATCTGGCTCAACCGTCGCCAAATCACCACCGAGGAGCGACGGCTCGCGGGTCGGCTCACCCGAGAAGGTTGGCTCGTCGCGGTTTATGGCAGCCAGGAAGCCTATCCGGCAAATCTGCGGCTGCTCGCGAGCGGCGATGAACTCGCCTTCCGCGAGAACGAACTCGGCCCCGACCGCGTGTTGCGACGCGCGCTTGCCGATCTTGACCGCAGCGCGGCCCGACTCGAAGGTGCGTTCCAAGGCTACCGTCCTCCGCGAAAGGGAGCAATCCAGCTCGCGCTGACCACGTTGCTCCTCACCCTCGGGATTGGGGCGTTTCAGGTTCGGCGAGTGGGTCTGCGGCTCAACCCGGTTTGGGTGGGAACCGAGGTGCTGATCAGCTTTGTCATCGGGTTCCTTACGCTCATTTTCAATTTCGAGACGATGTTGCCGTTTGTCGGGCTTATGGTCGCCCTGAGTGTGAGTTACCGGCAGCGCAATCCACATTGGACGGCTCTTTTCGTGCTCGGTGGCATCGGGTTGCCGATGCTCGGCTACCTGCATTCTTTGCGCGGCGACCTCCTGTTCGTCCCTGCGATTATCGTCTTCGTTGCCGCGCTCGCCTTGGTCGATTGGTGGCCGGGCCGCAACTACGTACAGCTGAGTTGGCGAGGCCAGACCGAGGCCTTCCGTCTCGGGCGAGATGACATTCGGGTGGGTTCGGCCGAACCGAGCGATTGGGCGGTCGAGGGGATGCCAGATCGGCTCGGCATCATCCGCGTGCGTGGCCAAGTGGCCGAGATGCTCGTGGAGGGCCGAAAGGACGTGGTCCCGCTCTACGCGAACCACCAACAGTGGGTGGACGCGCTGAATATTCGCCTGGTTGGGGACTATTTGGCCCCTCGCGGCGTTGCAGTGGTGGAAGTCGAAGAGGCGGCGCGACGGATTGGGCTTCACTAGCCCGGTTTTGGTTGTCCGTTCGACCTATTTCGCCCCCAATTAGATGCCAGTTTGTGGCACTATGAAGGTTCTCTGTCGTGACCGGTTTTCGCATCAAAAAGATCCTTTGGTTTGTGGTCGTGGGGGCCCTTTGTGCCGTTCTCGGTCGCGGGCTTGCTCGTTTCCTCCCCAAGTCGTGGTCGGAGAAGCAGGCGAAGTCCGTCACGGTTGCCGTTCTGCTCGATACGGGTTCGTTTGACAACAACCAGTGGGAGCGAGAGAGCCCGATTGCCCGCGCGGCGTATGAGTTTTCCCGGCGCGTGAAGGCGGAAGGCACCCTGAAGCGAGACGTCTGGGGTTGCACGTTCAACGACATCGCCCAGGCCACGCCGATCACCAAGTTCAACCCGATCATCACCGTCCCCGCGATCAACGGAGGCCTCGAACAGGCGATCAAGCTCGCGAAGACGACCCTCGGGTCGAAGCCGGGCGCGAAGTACCTCGTGATCTTCCTCAACCGGCCGAGCGTGAGCTTTGAGGCGACGGAAACCGCGCGCTCGCTCCGCGAGCAGGGCTGGATGATCATGGTTTATGGCGCGCCGAAGTGCAATGCCAACTCCATCCGTCAGCTCGTGGAACCGGCAGAACGTGCCTTCCGCGTGGAATCGAGCGCAAAGATGCCGGACATGGCGAATCGCGCCGTGCAGCAATACCTTCGCGCGGAGCCGACCCTGGTGGAGTCCGGACTCGACAATTCTCCCCTTGGCGGCGCGCTGAAGAAGGCGATTCTCGGCTTGCTGCTTGCCCTCGGCCTCGGACTCGTCGAATGCCGGATGAGCCGGACGAGTTGGATCCCCTCGATCTATGCCGGGCTCGTCGCGGCGTTGCTTGCCCTCGCGGCAGGTCTCTTTCTGGGGCCGCTCGGCGCGGGACTCTGGCTTTGGGGCGTGCCTGCGGTGGTCGCGGTGCTCTTTGCCCAGCCAACCAAGATTCTCGCGGGAACGGTGGGCGGCTTTGTGCTCTGGGCGCTGATCGGCATCATGCCGATGGCGGACAAGTGGCAGGTCTTCTTGTTCCTCGGCGCCGCGCTTGGGTTCCTCCTTGGTGTCGGCCAGTTTTTTCCATTCGGACCGACGGTCTTCGTGAAAACCGGAAGCGCTGAGACGTGGTTCAAGCTGGGCCGGAAGCCGGTCGAGGTCGGCTCGGGACCCGATGCCGACGTTCATCTCCCGGTGATGGCGGACTCGCTGGGCAGCTTCTTCGCGAAGGGGCAGACGCCTTACTTCCTCGACGAGATGACCAAGAAGATCTCGACCCTGCCGACGCCCGGGAAGCTGACGCTTGGCGTGCTTGAGGTCGAATCAAGCGGATTGCCGCCCGTTTTTGCCGAGCCCGCGCAAGAAGCACCTGCCGCCGCGCCCGCTCCCGAACCCAAGAACCCGTTCAGGTCAGTTCCAGAGTCGTATGCGGAGGCACCCGCCCCCGAACCCAAGCAACCAGAGGTTCCTGCCTTCATCGCTGGTCCCGCCCCAACCGCTGAATCAACGACCGATTCGACCCTGATTACACCCACCGGTCCATTGGGGCTCGCGATGGAAGGTGGGCTGGTACGGCTCGATGTGGGCACCGAACTCACGATGGACAACTGTCCGTCGGCCTTTCCGGGCCCCGGAGGAGCGGTCGGGATGGTCCTTCCGCATCCAACCCTCGAGGGCACGATGGGCATGCAAAACCGATCGGGCGCATCCTGGATGGTGCAAACGCCAGAAGGTCGAACGCTCACGGTGGCAGTCGGCAAGACGATTCGCCTCATTCCAGGTTCGATCATCTCGTTCGGTCAGGGCCGCGCGACCGTCGTGGAAATCGGCAAACCCGGCGAAGACTAGGCTGAATTTCGCCGACCCCTTGCACTCACGAGAGCAAGAAGGTATAACTTCTCTCACTCGCGAGCGGGCGTAGCTCAGTGGTAGAGCATCTCCTTGCCAAGGAGAGGGTCGCGGGTTCGAATCTCGTCGCCCGCTCCAATCCTTCAGTCGCCGTCCGGCGATTTTTTTGTGTCTGAGGGTCTCACTCCGTACCGTCGAGGGTCATGACGGTCTTCGTGTGCTGGGTCGGGCTGTACGATTCAAAGTAGACCATCATTCCCATTCGGGTGTCATAGCCGATCTTCGTTTCCTGCGAACCGTTCGTGTGCTCGATAACGACAAACGACCCGTTATTCCCTTGCTGGACCCCTACCACGCGCACGACCATCTTGGTGTACTCGTCGGTGTCGATGGTTTGACCAGCTTGGAGTCGACCAAGGGAGGCGGGCGAGATCCACAGCGGGTCCAGCCTCGTCGGAGTCGTGATGAAGGGCATCGGTTGACCGGCAGTGGGGTCGACGCCATCAGAGGAGATCACCTTCTTCGTCATTCGGATCCAGCCGGTGCCTCGCTCATCCACCGTGAACTTGAGCTTCGAATTGGTAGGAGGAAGGGGAGCCGCTCCGGCGAGCCCAAACTGCGAGCTGACGGAATAAGTGGCCGACTTGAAGTTCGATGCCCACTCGGGCTCCGGATCACCAGCCCAGGGGATGTTCAGGGGTCGCGCCCCGACCGCGACTGTGCTGACGAGCATGGTGCTGCCGGTATTCGTTTCGCCCGGCGCGGTGTATTCCGAAGGAGGCCCTTGCGACGAGATGCTCGATTCGATCATCAGTCCCGACTTGAGGTCATAGGCATAGAAGCTCTTGTTGGTCGGCGAGTAGTCGAACATCGTGATCGCGTCGGTCATGCCATTGCCCATGCGCCATTGACCACGAACAATCCGGCGCGTAGGTTCGACGACGGTCGGGAGGTTGTTGAGGGTGTCGGTGTTGGCCCAGATCATCGTCCCGTAGCCGGGAGTTCCTGTCATGTACATCGTGACGCCGGACGACGATGGGGAGGCCAGATTCGGGCTGATCATGAAGGAGTTCTTCACGAGAACGGACTGCTTGTCGTCGATCGCAATGAGGTCGTACTGCTCGAACGTGTCTGAACTGCCACCGCCCTCCTTCTTGGTGCGGTCGAAGCGATCCCCTTTCGAGTTTTCCCAGACGCCTTGATCATTGGGGGTCCACGTTGATCCTTCTCCCGCGAGGGTCGCCGACATCATTCGATAGGTAAAGCGCGTGCCTGCCTTCGCGATCTCGGGGGGAGCTGCGTTCACCGCGTCGGGCGCGAAGTTGAGAACGATGCTCCCGTCACCAGCTCCTCCGCCACCACCGGAGGCGGGTTTGCCAATCTGTCCAAAGCGCGTGCTAACACGCGGCGGCTGTTGGCAGCCGGAGAGCCAGAGGGAAAGGCCAAGGGTGGCGATGACGGCGGGGAAAAGGCTTGAGGGCTTCATAGGTGCCTGAGACGTTCAGGTCCCACCATCATAAGGGAAACTCCCGCACCCCGTAGGTGAAAAGTCCTCTGGGGATGCCAATCCGGAGGGTGAGGCGCCAGCCGGTAATTTTGCTGGAATCAGGGCGCCAAAAGTCCAGTTTTGAGTTGAGCGCGCAACTTTTCTGAAAATTACTGTTGCAGTTTGGCCCAATGCCTGATAGAGTGTGAATACGTATTCGTATACGTATTCCAGGGTGCCAATGAGGGTAACTCAAGCGGATATTGCAAAGATCGCAAACGTCAGTCAGGCCACAGTATCGCGGGTCTTGGCAGGCGATGATCATGTCGAACCCATCCTCCGCGACAGAGTCCTCCGCATCATGCGGGAAAAGAACTACCGTCCCGACGTCCGCGCCCGGAGCCTGCGACTTCAACAGACAAACCTGATCGGTCTCGTGCTCAAACGACCGCGCGGAGCTCTCGTCGACGATCCGTTCTTTGCTGCGCTTACTTCTGGAATCGTCGACGCTCTCGCGGCCAAGCCGTACCACCTCTGCCTCGACTACGTTACGGACCAAGCGTCCCAAGAGCACGTTTACGACGAGATGCTTCGCTCGCGCCGCGTCGATGGCCTCATCCTCGTCGAGCCGACCGCTCGTGACGAGCGCGTTGAGCTTCTCCAGAGGGACAAGTTCCCGTTCGTCATCATCGGTAATCCCCACAACGACGAGATCGCGAGCATCGACAACGACAACGTCGTGGCGGGTCGGATCGGAACCGAGCACCTGATCTCCCGCGGGTATCGAAAGATCGTTTTCCTTGCCGGTCCCGAAGGATTTGTCTTCTCCGACGACCGCGTTGACGGTTATGTCCAGGCGATGGTCGATGCCGGCCTGCAGCCCCGCGTGGTCCACTGCGCCTTTGGTCTTGAGGCGGCGCGCGATGCCTCGCTTGCGCTCTTCGACGGTCCGGATTGTCCGGACGCGATGCTTGTCCTCGACGATTTTATGGCTTACGGCACCTACATGGCGGCCCGAAGCCGCTACATGGAAGTGCCGGATGAGCTCGGCATCGTTGGCTTCAACGACTCGCTGCTCTGTCGAATGGCAGAAGGCGGCCTGACCTCGGTGAGCTTGAACCTCGACCTCATGGTTCGCCGGGCGGTGGCCAAGCTCCTCGACATCATCGAATCGGGTCAAGTCACGACCCCGGCCCGCGAGATCGTGCCGTGTGCGATTTCGGTGCGCGGTTCATCGTCGTCCGCGCGAGGTGTGGTGCAGAAATGATCTTGCTCGCCCTCGCCCTGCAATCGCTTGATCTGGTGGACGTGGACTTCACGCTCACCCTCAATCAAGAGGCGAAGCAGGTGTCGGTGGCGGGTACGTTCAACGGCTGGCAAGCGGGCAAGGACCTGCTGGTCAAGGATGCGGACGGTCGAACCTGGCGTGGCCGCCTTCGCATGAACCCGGGCAAGATTTACTACAAGTTCGTGGTCGACGGAACCTGGATCGTTGACCCGGCGAACGCCCAGCGCGAAGACGACGGCAACGGCAACGTCAACAGCTTCCTCTTTGTCCAACCGCGCGGATTCGAGAAGCCGGGCAAGGTGGGCGACGGACTCGTCACCCGCGAAGCTCTCAAGCACCAGGCGACGATTCCTGACCTGAACTACGATCGCGGCAGGCTCATCTTCAAGCTCCGCGCGCGATCGGGCGACGTCCAGAACGTTCGCGTCATCGTCAATGGGGCGAAGCCGATCAACATGGTGTCAGCCGCCGACGACGGTACGTTTGCAACGTACGAAGGCTCGATCGAGTGGTCGAAGAAGAGCGACCTCAGCTACCACTTTGAGGTCGTTGACGGCACGACCGCGGTGAACTATCCGACGAGCAGCGACTTTGTCTGCCGCGCGAAGGAGTTCCGCTCGTTCGAGACCCCGAAGTGGGTGGAGCGCGCGGTCTTCTATCAGATCTTCCCCGACCGGTTCATGAACGGCAATCGGGAGAACGACCCGAAGGACGTCATGCCCTGGGATGGTCAGCCGACCTGGTTCAACCGCTTCGGCGGCGACCTCGCTGGAGTGGACCAGCGGACGCCCTACCTCCGCTCGCTCGGCATCAGCGCGATCTACTTCAACCCGGTCTTCAAGAGCCCGAGCAACCACCGCTACGACACGTCGGATTACTTCCAAGTGGACCCGCAGCTGGGTTCAAACAAGGATCTTGCGCGACTCGTCGCAAAGTTGCGCGGACAAGGGATCAAGGTCGTTCTTGACGGGGTCTTCAACCACACGGCGACGGATTTCTTCGCCTTTGACGACGTGGTCAAGAAGCAGGCGGCATCGCCCTACACCCATTGGTATCGATTCCACGGATTCCCCGTGGTTCGCGAGCCGAAGCCGAACTATGAGGCTTGGGCTGGTTTCGGCTCGATGCCCAAGCTCGACCTTTCGAACAAGACGGTTTCCGATTACATGCTCAGTATCCCCGAGTACTGGCAGAAGCTGGGTGTCGCGGGATGGCGTCTCGATGTGGCCAACGAGGTTGATCCTGCTTACTGGGTCAAGTTCCGGGACAAGGTCAAGAAGATCGACCCCGAGGCCTACATCGTCGGCGAAGATTGGGGCGACCGCACCGTTTGGCTCCGTGGCGACCAGTGGGACGCGAAGATGAACTACCTCTTCCGGTCGGCGGTGCTGAAGTTTGTGGGAACCCGCGGTTCTGGCAAGCCTTCCGACTTGTTGAACGGCCTATTTAACGCCTACGCCAACTACGCTCCGCAGTCGTCCCGCGTGATGTTCAACATCCTAGGCAGCCACGACACCCCTCGCATTCTCCACGAAGTCGGAGACAAACCGGCATTGGCCAAGCTCGCCGCGATGATTCAGTTCACCTGGGTCGGCGCGCCGTCGATCTACTACGGCGACGAGATCGGCATGACGGGCGGCGGCGACCCCGAGAATCGCCGCGGCATGAACTGGGACCTCGTTTCGCCGGGCAACGACATTCTTCTCACCTACCGCAAGCTCGTTCGGCTCCGACGAAGCAGCACCGTGCTCCAATCGGGTGATCCCGTTCGACTTGAAGCCCGCGACGGCGACGGCATCGCCAGCTTCGCCCGGACCTATGAAGGTGCCTCGGCGGTGGTCGTGTTCAACCGCAGCTCCCAGCCGAAATCAATCCAGCTTTCGCTCCCCACCTCACTCCGCATCGACGACATGACCCAAAAGCAGGGCTTCGTTGACGGAATGACCCAACGACCGATCCCGCTCAAGGGTCGGACACTCGATTTGACGGTTCCCCCTGCGGGCGCGGTCATTGCGATCCCCGCACGCGAGGGTCGAATTCTTGCTCAAGACCGGACCAAAGAGGTCGCGATCCTCGGCAAATCTTCATCATCAATCTCCGAAAGGTTCACAACAAACAAGCTGCCATGAAAACTCTCAAGAAGGGCTTTACGCTCATTGAACTTCTGGTCGTCATCGCGATCATCGCGATTCTCGCGGCCATTCTCTTCCCTGTGTTTGCCTCTGCGAAGGATGCCGCTAAGAAGGCTGCCTCGATTTCGAACCTGAAGCAAACCGTGATGGGCTCGATCCTTTATATGACCGATGCTGACGACAAGCTCACCGTCACCCAATGGCCTTCGTGGTACATCAACGTGGCGCGCGAACAGGCTTACGTCAAGAATCGCGACATGTACAAGGCAGCCAACTCGCCCTGGAAGCAGGGTGCGATGCAGCGCCGAGAAGCCGACAACGGTTCGGGCAACTACATGTTCGACCCGGTGGACGGATGCGTTGGCCTCCAGCCTTCGACGGCCGGTCTCCCCTACTACCAGGATGTTTATCCGCCTCTCGACTACGAAGCCAACAGCTCGCTCTTCAGCTGGACTCAGACCAACTGTACGGGTCGATGGTGGCCGAGCGGTAACGGCGGCGTTCAGCAGGGCAAGACCCAGAACGACGGTGAAATCACCGACATCGCCAAGGTTGTCCTTTGGATCCAGTTCCCGCAGGCCTTCTTCCAATGGCCGGGCGGCACTTCGGGCCCGTCGGCTGCCTTCTGGGGCGCCAACTTCCGCGGTTACCACGCTGAGGGTAGCGTCGTCGGTCACTTCGACGGCCACGCCAAGTACTACAAGTTCCAGAAGCTTCTCCCGCGAGGCGTGGAGTGGAGCGGTGCGAACGTTGAGTGGAAGGCTTGGGGCTTCAGCTGGGGCGATCCTTCGGTCCAGTAAGAACGAGTCTTGGGGCGGCGGAACCTTCCGCCGCCCCAGCCTTAACGCATGAGAGCTATGAAATACCTTGCATTAGTCGCCGTATTTTCCGGTCTGACCCTCGTTGGATGTCATGGAGCCGGTGATCCGGGTCCTGGCGTCGATGGAAAGACCATGGTTCAGCAGATGAACAAGGAAGAGTACATCGACTTCATCAAGCGATCGCCAATGCCTCAGTCCGAGAAGGACAAGATCATCGCAAAGGCGGAGGCGGGAGACTATCCGGGCGCCAAGAAGTAGGCGGTTCGGGCAATAGCTAACGATTTCGGGAGGCCTTGGGCGATCTGATGGATCGATCCGGGCCTCGACGAGAAAAGTGTCGACTCGACGAGAGGGCTCCTTTGGAGCAACCTTGACGAGGAGTCAAATGGAATCTGTCATGGGGCATGATGCCCATTCTGTGGAGGAAACTAGAGAACGTGAAAATGAACAAAACGCTCATGGTTCTGTCCCTTGTCGTTGTGAGCGGTGCTGCATTCGCTCAGAGCGTCACGGTGGACGGAACGGCTGAAGCCGGCTACGGCTCGGCCCTCTTTACGCAAAACATTCAGACCCAGTTCGGCGATTCGAATCTCGGAGCGCAGGACCTTGCCAATGGTTCTGAAATCGACCAGGTCTTCGGCCTCAATGGTCCTTCGCGACTCGCGATGACCGTCAGCGGCAACCTCGAGACGAACTTCAACAAGCTCGTGCTGTTCATCGACACCGGTGTTGGTGGCGTGAACACGATCGGCAACGACAACGTGTCGTCGACCGACTTCGGCTTTGCGAACTCGCTTGCAGGTCTGACCTTCGACTCCGGCTTCAACGCTTCGCACATGCTTTGGGCACGCGGCGGCGACACCGGTGGCGGCAACTTCCAGTGGTTCGTTAGCCTCGCCAAGCTCGGCAACGCCGGCCAGGGCGGCGCGGACCTCTTCACCGTGAACACGGCTCGAAACACGGGTCTCGCTTGGACGGGCAGCGACGCGGGAACGTCTTCGGACTTCGCGCTTAACAACGTGAACAGCGCGGGCGTCACCGGCGGTACCGGCGCAGCGAGCGGATCGGGTGTCAACACCGGATTCGAGTTCTCGATGCTCCTAAGCACGCTTGGACTCAGCTCGTCGGCACCGATCAAGGTCGCTGGCTTCATCTCGGGCGGTAACTTCATCTCGAACCAGGTCATTGGCGGTCTTCCTTCGGGAACCGGCAACCTTGGCAATGCATCGATGCCGAACTTCACTCAGTTCGCTGGCGAGCAGTTCGTCACCGTGAACCCGGTTCCGGAGCCTGCAACCATGGCCGTCCTCGGCCTCGGCGCAGCAGCCCTGATCCGACGACGAAAGAAGAACTAAGACCCCAGGGTCTTTTTTGTCCAAATCTATCTGGGTTCGTTCATTCTTTGAACGAACCCAGCTTGTTCCGCTAGCATGGTTGCGATGCGCCGACTTAAATCCATTTTCCTTGCGCTGACAGGTTGTCTGGCTGGACTTGCCTCCGCGCAAAACGCGTCCCAACAGATTGTCATCTGGGGGCGTGCCCTCGGTCCTGACCAAAAGGGCCTTGAGCGCGTGATTCGCGAATTCGAAGGGCGCAATCCGGGCACGAAGGTTCGAGTGCTTGGCATGGGCGCGGGTGAGATGAACCCGCAAAAGCTAATGACCGCGATCGTCGGCAACGTCGCTCCCGACGCCGTCTATCAAGACCGATTTACGATCTCCGACTGGGCCTCGCGCGGGGCGTTTCTCAACCTCGACGACTTCCTCAAGCGCGACGTCTCTGACCCCTACTGTCCGAAGAAGGACGACTACTATCCCGCGACCTGGAACGAGGTCGTCTATGACGGCAAGGTTTACGGCATCCCCACCGGCTGCGATGACCGCGTCTTGTATTACAACAAGGAGATCTTCGCCCGGCATGCCGCCGAACTGAAGGCCGCCGGTCTGGACCCCAATCGCCCCCCGCAGACCTGGAGCGAGGTCCTCAAGTACAGCGAGATTCTCACCGAGCGAAACCCCGACGGCTCGCTGAAGTGCGCCGGCTTTTTGCCCAACTTCGGCAACAGCTGGCTCTACCTTTACGCTTTCCAGAACAACGCGTCGTTCCTTTCGCCCGACGGCAGGAGGTGCACCCTCAACACCCCCGAGTCGCTTGAGGCGCTGAAGTTCATGATCGACGGTTACAAGATCGTCGACGGCTACGCCAAGGCGAAGGCCTTTGAGCAGGGCTTCCAGGCCGACGCCAACGATGCCTTCATCGTCGGCAAAGTCGCGATGAAGATCGACGGCGACTGGATCATCAACAACCTCGCCCGGTACGCGCCGAACCTCGACTTTGCGACTGCCCCCGCGCCCTCACCCGATGACCGCGTGGAGGGTAAGGGCCGATTCCAAGGTGAAAAGGACAAGTTCATCACCTGGAGTGGTGGGTTCAGCTACGCGATCCCGCGCGGCGCCCGCAACCCCGAGCTCGCATGGAAGTTCATCAAGTTCGCGACGAGCCTGGAAGGGCGGCGCATTGAACACCTGGGTCAGCGCGACGCCGAGCGGCGTGCGGGCCGAACCTACGTGCCTCGACTCGCGGCCTCGAAGTCCGGCAACGACTTGATTCTTAAGGAGTTCATGCCCGCCGATCCGCGGACGGCCGGTGCGCTTCGCCAGCACATCGAGATGATCCCGTTTGCGAAGTTCCGGCCGGTCACCTTTGCCGGTCAGGTGCTTTGGGATGCCCACGTGAAGGCGATTGAAACGGCGTGTTTGGGCGAGAACCCTTCGTCCGCGCTCACCAAGAGCCAGAACGACGTCCAGCGCGAACTCGACGCGGTCTTTGGCCAAGAGAAGCACCCCAAGGTCAATCTGAACATCGCGATCTACCTTGGTTTGGGACTCCTCGCGCTCCTGATTGGACTCGCGGTCCGCACCTACAAGAAGGCACGGATGGGCAACCTCGCGAAGACGGAATCGAAGTGGGCCTACCTGTTCATTTCGCCCTGGGTGATCGGCTTTGTCGTGTTCACCCTTGGCCCGATGATCGCCTCGCTGTTCTTCTCGTTGACCCAATACAATGTGCTTCAGGATGCCCGCTGGGTCGGAACGCAGAACTACCAAGACCTCTTCGGTGCCGATCTTGACCGGGTCAAGGCGGCATTCCTCAACGCGGCTTACCTCGGCGGACTTGGCGTTCCGCTGGGCATCTGCACGGGTCTTGCGATCGCCGTGCTGCTGAACTCGGCGGCGAAGGGCCTCCGGTTCTACCGAACCGCGTTCTATGTCCCGAGCATCTTCCCGGTCGTTGCGAGCGCGGTGCTTTGGTCGTTCGTTCTCAATCCCGATCCCGCCAAGGGCCTTTTCAACGCCTTCTGGAAAATGACGCTGGGCGCGTGGTTGAAGATAGATCCGCCGGGCTGGCTCACCGACCCCGCCTTCACCAAGCAATCGCTCATCATCATGGGCCTTTGGGGCGCGGGCGGCGGCATGCTCCTCTGGCTTGCCGGACTCAAGGGGGTGCCCAAAACGCTCTACGAGGCCGCGGAGATCGACGGCGCCTCGCCGAGGCAACAGTTCTGGAAGGTCACCTTGCCCCAGTTGAGCTCGCTGATCTTCTTCAACTCGATCGTCGGCCTCATCGGTGCGATGCAGGAGTTCGAGAGGATCTACATCCTCGCGAACGGAACCTCGGGCCCGAACGACTCGCTGCTTTCGCCCGCCATGCACCTCTTCAACAACGGGTTCAAGTACTTCAAGATGGGTTATGCGAGTGCGCTCGCCTGGCTGATCTTCCTCGTCATCGCGGTGCTCACGTTTATCCAATTCCGCGTGAGCCGCAAGCTGGTTTATTACGAGAGTGAGCGATGACGGCTGAACTGATTTACGTCCTTGGAACTGCGCTTAGCTGGGTTGGTCTCGGCTTCCTCATCTCGGCGATTGTCCACCTCAGCGCCAAGCAGCACCTCGGGTTCACGCCGGTGGCGATTCGTGCCGGAGTGGGCGCGGCTTTCCTGGTTGTCGGCGGACTGTTCTCCCATTCGATTTCGAAAGATGGCGGAGCTTTCCTTCCCCTCACGTGGGTGGTGATGCCGTTCGCGGGTTGGGTTTGCACCGTCTCGGCGGTCATGGTGGGTACGCGGAGCGTCCAATCGATCACCGCAACCGCGCCCGAAATCAAGAAGGCTCGACTGACGGCGGCAGGAATCTGGGCGGCGGTGGCCGCGCTCTTTGCCTTCCTCTGGTTCCAGAAGCCCGACACCGGACCCTACGAGCCCCTCAAGGTGCTCAAGGGTGGCATCCCGATGTCGTGGCCGATTGCGCTTGGCCTGCTCGCGCTGGTGATCGCAGCGGTGAGCGCGATGGCGTGGTCCGGAACTCGTCTGAAGTCATCGGGCAAGAGCCGCGCGGTGGTCATCCAGGGCATGCTGATCCTCGGCACTGTGATCTTCGGCGTGCCGTTCCTTTGGCTGCTCATCACGTCGTTCAAGGAAGACCGCGACATGGTCTCGGCGAACGGCATCATCTGGGTCCCGAGGGTCCAGGAGACGGTTCCGTACCTCAACAAAGAAGACCCGATGTACGAAGGCAGCTTCGAGGGTCGAACGGTCCGCGGCACCGTGATCAGCAAGGAGCCGGATGGCCGTGTGCAGATTCAGGTCGACCGACCGAAGTCGCTGCTCGGACTGAGCTACTTTGCCCGGATGAACGAGCTGAAGGTCGTCCCGCGCGATGCGCCCGTCTGGACCGGCAAGATCGGGGACGTCGCGGTGAAGGGCTTCGTGGTGAGGGAGATCGAAGACGGTCGCAAGCAGCTCGAAATCCTTGAACCCGCGTCCATGAAGGGCAAGGTCGAGACGTTCCTGCCTGCGAACCTGGAGCCAGTCCGCCACATTGGACTGCGAACCCAGAACTACTCGGAGGCGCTCGACTACCTCCCGGCGGAGACCAACAACGGCCTCGTCTATCTGAAAAACACCCTCGTCTTGGTGTTCTTCTGCGTGGTCGGCACGTTGCTCAGCTCGTCGGTGGTGGCCTACGCCTTCGCGCGGATGAACTTCCCCGGCAAGCGGGTGCTCTTCAACATCCTGCTCGGCACGATGATGCTCCCCGGTGCGGTCACCCTGTTGCCGAAGTTCCTCATCTTCCGGTCGCTAGGTTGGATCGACTCGCTGTATCCCCTTTGGGTGCCCGCGTTCTTCGGATCGGCGTTTAACATCTTCCTGCTCCGGCAGTTTTTCATGAACGTGCCCAACGAGCTTGAGGATGCCGCGAAGGTCGACGGCTGCGCGCCGCCCAAGATCTTCTGGTCGGTGATGCTGCCGCTCGTGAAGCCAGCCCTCGCTGCAATCTCGATCTTTGCGTTCATCGGGGCTTGGAACAACTTCATTGACCCGCTGATTTACGTTTCCACACCGGAGAAGATGCCGGTGAGCTATGCGCTCCAGTTGTTCAACGGAGCGAAAAGCGGTGAGCCTGGGCTCCTGATGGCGGCGGCGACGCTGACCATCGTTCCCGTGCTCATTCTCTTCTTCTTCACCCAGCGGTACATCGTGGAAGGTGTTTCGCTCAGCGGTTTGGGGGGCCGTTAACCTCTTTCCCCCATTTGCTTCGGATGACCATGAAAGGACCCCAACTTCGCACCTTTGCCTTGGCCGCGCTCGCCCTGATGGGAGCCCGGTTCAGCCACGCTCAAGCGCTCGACTGGGTCGGCAACACTTCGCTGACTGCTGCCGTGCCGGGATCGCCGAATTCAACGTTTGGCGGCCTCCCTCGTCGCGGCGGCTACCTGAGTTCCGGACAGCAGCTGACGGTGGTCGCGGAGACCTTCCCGATCAGCGCGGGGCAGACGGTCAACGTGGTTTACACCACGAACAATTGGATCACCACGACGACGCTGCCGATGGGGTTCCTCCAGAACGTCGGGAACAACACGCGCTGGCGGGTCCAGGTGCCGACCCTCAGTCCGGGCACCGAGGTCCAGTTCTACATCCAGGCGACCTCGACGGGCGGCAACGTCCGGTTTGACAACAACAACTCGGGCAACTTTGGCGCGGTGTATCGGTTCACGCCCAAGCAGCGGCGCGGCGCGATCCTCCAGTGGTTTGCCACCGATTATGCGACGATCATTCGCCGTCTGCCGGAAGTGGTCCAAGCCGGCTATTCCGCGCTTTGGCTTCCGCCACCCCAAAAGTCGGCGGGCGGCGGCTTCAGCGTCGGTTACAACCCGTTTGACCGGTTCGACCTTGGCGATCGACTCCAGTTCGGCACCGTGCGCACGCGCTACGGCACTGCGCAGGAACTCCAAGACCTCATCAAGGTTGCTCACCGCTTTGGTCTCGAGGTCTACGCCGACCTCGTCTTGAACCACAACGCCAACCGGGCCGAATCGCCGATCGACGGTTATCCGGGCATGATCCCCGAGGACTTCCACATCTTCGGTACCTCGAACACGGGCAACAACGAAGTCAACTTCAACGGGGACACGTCACCGTTCTCGAACAACCTGCTGAACAACGACCTCGTCGGCCTCACCGACCTTGCCCAAGAGGACGGCAACGCGGTCGCGGGGACCAACCTCTCGCTGCCAAGCTGGGCGTCGTTTGGACCGGGCGGCAAGCCGCGCTTTATGCGCCAGCCCGAGTGCGCGCAGTACTACCCCTCGCTCCGCACCCGCGAGGACGACATCCGGGCCTACCTGCGCCGATGGGGCTGGTGGCTGACGCTCGGGATTGGCTTTGACGGCTATCGCCTCGATGCGATCCGCCACATGACGCCGAGCTTCTTTGGGCAATACACCGACCAGCGCGGGCCTACCGATAGCGCGAGCAACTGGATCACCTACATGAACAACCTCAAGCCGGGGATGAACATCTTTGGTGAGGACTTCACGACCGACGGTTACGAGCTCCGCGAGTTCGCGAAGACGGGCATGAACATGCTCGACTTCAACCTGAAGTCGCAGATCGACAACATCTTCAATTCGAACGGATTTGGCTCGCTGACCGCCTTTGCGAACGGCTACGGCATCGACTCGAACACTGGCCTGTCCTACCAGAACGGCGGCCTTGCCGAAGATGTCGGCGTCTCGTTTGTCCAGTCCCACGACCAGGCGCAGCCCGTCTCGAACAACCTCGCCCATGCCCTGACTCTCACCCGCCCGGGACAGACAATCGTTTATTACGACGGCAACAACCTCGATCCGAACAACTTCAATCAGTTCCCGAAGCCGGGCCGGTTTGATGCTCTCGGCGCGGGCGGCGACACCGTGCTTCGCCTTGTCGATGCGCGGGCGCGATTTGCCCGCGGCCCGATCTTCAACCGATGGGTCGAGGACAACATCTACATCTATGAGCGCCACGTCAATGGCCAGGCGACGATGCTCGTTGGCCTCAACATTCGCGGCGATCTGACCTCGCTCACCCGGACGGTGGACACCGCGTTTGTCGCGGGCCAAGTGCTGGAAGATCTCACCGGCCAACAGCCGAACGTCACCGTTGGGAGTGATCGGAAGGTGACGATCACGGTTCCGCCGAACAGCACGTCGGGCAACAACAACAACGCGCGCGGGTTCGTGGTTTACGTTCCGAAGACGGCCGCTCCGCGGGCAGGCGTTGAGCCAGTGACCCTTCGCAATGCGACCACGAACCAGGACCTCGTCCTCGCGAACACGGTGACCCCGGGCGGCATCTATGCGGGCGGCGGCTCGTATCGCGTGGCGACTCTCGATGGCGGTCGACTCTCGGTGCAGGTGGAAACCGATTCGCTGGGGGCAAACGCCTTCATTTCGATCGACAATGGTGCGTTCCTCCCGGGTCTGAACAACCTCTTCAACACGCCCGAAGGGCTGACCGACGGCTTCTTGCCGATGGCTTCGAGCGGGGCAGGATCGTTCTCGATCAACAACCTGGACCTCTCGAACCTCGACGATGGCCTCCACATGGTCCGCGTGCGAGTGTTCAACGCGAGCTCGGCTGACCGGCCCCCGCTCTACCGAGAATTCGTCCGCTTCTTGCAGCTCAACCGAACCGGCATCAGCGCGGTGAATGGCGACCTCCAGAAGTACGGCGCGGCGAACGCCTTCCAGCTTCGCAATCCGAGCTCGAATTCGAACCGGATCGACGCGCTTTACGTGCGCAACGACGATACCAACCTCTACATCGGCCTTGCCGGTAACGTGGACGTCTCGGAAGGGCTGACCAACGGCATGGTGCTTTGGCTCGACACCAAGACGGGCACCGGAATGAGCCAGCTTGAAGTTCTCGCCGATGACAGCGGCCCAGCAACGCGGCTCCTCAGCAACGCGCTCGTCACCGCGCCGCCGAACTTCCTCGCGACCCACGGCCTTGCCGTCTTCCGGCGCACGCCCCACAGCGCATCGCCCGGCACCGGCATCACGGGTAGTCCGGCGGTGCCGTACTTCTGCGGCGCGGCGGCAGGACTCTTCGAGATCAACCCGAACCGCATCAACATCCTGCGCGGCTTGCCTTGCTCAATTGCTTGGAAGCCGCGCGTGAATCGCTCGGATGCGGCGGCGGGCCTTGAGGCGGCGATCCCGCTCCGAACGCTCTATCCGAATGGCTCGCCGAACCTCGGCTCCCTGTCGATGTTCGGCTACCTATGTTCGACGGGTGAAGCGGGCACCGTCCTGAGACGAAACGATCCGCTGCGCGTTCAGGGCAACCGACCGCGCGCGGTGTCGTGGATTTCGAACCAGTGGATTCCGACCCAAAGCACAGTGGTCAATGACCCTGGTCAGACCTCGGTGACGGCCAGCTCGGCTTACACGTTCAACCTCAGCTATGCGGCTGCGCCGCCGAGCGGGGTTGATCTCACCGTCAACGCACCGACCGGAGCCGGTTCAGCTTGGAATCAGACGGTCACGATCACCAATAATTCGGCGAGCCGCGTGGAAGGTCCGTTCTACGTGCGGGTCGACCTTGGCGGGCCGTTGCTCCGATTCCCGAACGCGACCGGGTTCAGCACCCTCCAGCCGTTCACCGGCTACTTTAAGGTTTCCGCTGGACTCGACGCGGGGGCTTCGACCACGGTCACGCTGAACTACACTTGGCTCAGCTCGGGCACGCCGTCGCCCAACGTTTCGCTGCTCGTAGGCTCGGGGATCCTATAATTCCCGGGCTTTTGGGCATATTCGGACCTTCTTGCAGGTCAAAATAGAACTTCGTTTCCTATGTTTTTCACTAAGTTCCCTCACCCGGCCAACTTTGATTTTGCGACCTCGTTCGACTCCAACACGGGGGAACTGAACTTCGGCAATCGTCGTGCGACGATGAAGCTGGACCATTTCGAAGGCGGCCTCAGCCGCCTTTCCATTGAGGATTCGGCCTGGTGGCCCGAGAACCGCAGCCTTGCGCCGGTTTTCCCTCCGAAGGCTTCTTCTAGCGGTGCGGTGAAGGCCGGTAAGGGCGCGGACCTCGAGGTCACGCTCGGCAAGGGCAAGCCGCTCGCCAAGGCTGCCGCGGGTGAGGCGATTGGCGTGAGCCAGGCCGCCTGCATGTTCCGGTTCAACCTCGGCCCGGACGTCAAGTTCTATGGCCTCGGCGAAAAGACCTTCAACAAGACCGAGCTTTCCGGCGTGCGAAGCCGGTTCTGGAACACCGACGTTTGGAGCGATTTCAGCTGGACGCAGTGGGGCGAACATCCGACCGATCCGAGCTACTTCACGACCCCCTACGTCGCCGCCCAGACCCCGAACGGCTGGGTTGGATTCCTCATCCACAACCCGGGCCAGACCTGGATCGAAACGCCCGGCAACGACAGCACCCGCGTGTTTGTGGAGTGGCAGCGCACGTCGCCGACGCTCATTTTGGGTTCGGAACAGGGCCAGCCGTGCCTTTGGATCATCACTGCGCCCAGCCTCGCCGAGCTCACCCGCAAGTTCCAAAAGCTGATCGGCCCGACCCCGCGCCCGCCGCTTTGGAGCCTCGGCTATCACCAGTCCCGATGGGGCTATGGCGGCCACGATGACCTCCTGGAGCTCGACGCCGAGTTCACCGAGCACAAGGTGCCGTGCAGCGGCCTTTGGCTCGACCTCGACTACATGGACGGCTATCGCATCTTCAAGACCGCGAAGAAGATGTTCCCGAAGGGGGCCTCGGTCACCGCAAAGCACCTCGCCGGGAATGGTCGACGGATTGTCCCGATCATCGATCCGGGCGTGAAGTCGGAGAAGGGCTATTCGGTTTACGACGAAGGTCTTAAGGCCGATGTGTTCTGCAAGAACCCGAACGGCAAGCCGTACATCGGGCTTGTTTGGCCGGGCGAAACCGTTTTCCCTGACTTCACCCAGGCGAAGGCGCGCGATTGGTGGGCGAACCACGCGGCGGCGTTCCGAAAGGAGGGCTATGGCGCGTGTTGGGTCGACATGAACGATCCGAGCACGGGCCCGGTTGATCCGACCGACATGCTGTTTAATGATGGCAAGGAGTCGCACGGCATGCACCGCAACCAATACGCGCTCGGCATGCAAATGGCGACCTTTGAGGGCTTCCTCAAGCACTCCCCGAACGAGCGACCGTTCATCCTTTCGCGGTCGGGCATGACGGGTTCGAGCCAATTCAGCGCGATCTGGACCGGCGACAACGTTTCCAACCGCTTCTACCTGCAGGTCTCGATCCCCACTGCGATCGGGATGGCTCTCTCGGGCCATTCGTTCAACGGCCCCGACATGGGCGGCTTTGGCGGGGACGTCACCCCCGAGCTCATGGCCGATTGGGTTCGCGCTGGCTTCCTGATGCCGTTTTGCCGCAACCACAGCGGGTTGAACTCGCGCCAGCAGGAGCCTTGGGCGCTGGGCAAGCGAACCGGCGAGGTCATGCGGCGTTACATCCAGCTGCGCTACCGGCTGCTGCCTTATCTCTATCAGGTCTTCATCGACCACGAGGAGAACGGCAACCCGGTGCTCCGGCCGCTCATGTACGACTTTGAGGCCGAGGGCCACGGTTCGGTCGCCGACGAATTCATGATCGGCCCCGCGATCCTCCAGGCCCCATTCCTCGATGAATCGAGCGTGCGCAAGGTCATCCTCCCCGGCACCGCGCCCTGGTTCGATGCTTGCCACGGCGAATGGGTCAGCGCGGGCACTCACGAGGTCGCGCGGCTGAAATTCGGCACACCGCTTTACGTTCTCGAGGGATCAATCATCCCGATGCGCAGCGGCAAGCCCGAAGTCACCGAGACCGACCTGCGCAAGGTGGCCTTCCACCTCTTCCCGCACCAGACGGACGGCGAATCGGTCCTTCGCTACGTTGCCGACGACGGCCTGAGCTACGACTATCGCAAGGGTGGCCAAACCGAAGTCTTCGTCTCGATGAAGAAGAAGGACGGCGTGATCCACCTTGATGTCGATACCCCGAACCTCGGTTATGGCCCGGTTCAGGCCCAAGTGGTGATCCACGGCGACGACTCACCGGTGGTCCTAAACGGCACGAGCGTAGCCTCGGAAGAACGCGAGTTCAGGTTTGCGGGCAAAACTTATCGGGTCCGTCGCCTCGTCCAATAAAGATAACTCGACTTCGGGCGCCCGTCTTGCCGGTAACATAGTGGACAGACGGACGTCCTATTTTTGGTTCGCACAACGCTATGATCCAGTTTATCTTTGCTCAGATGGTCCTTGGACAGGGTGGCAAGAAGCCGCCGGCGCCCAAGCCAACACCGGTCACGATTTCGATCAACGCAAAGGACGGCTCGACCGTTCAGGGCGTGGTGAACTTCCGCGTGCGCGTCGATTCGGAGATGATGGTCTCCGGCGTCGAGTTCTATGTCAATGGAAAGCTCCGAGCCACCGACGACAGCTCGCCCTATGACTTTCAGATCGACACGCTGAACGAGGCCGACGGCCCGATCAAGCTCAAGTTTGTCGCCTTCACCGCCAAGGGTTCGCGCAACGAAAAGCTGCTCACGCTGACGGTGGACAACAAGGTTTCGGGTGGTCCGGACATCCACGTCACCAAGGCGGGCGAGTTCATCGCCTCGGGTGAGTGGGAGAAGGCGATCTATGAAGGCCGCATTGCGCTCAAGGCAAAGCCGAACTACGTGCCTGCTCGCATGATCCTTGCCCGCGCCTATGCCGGCAAGAAGGAATTCGATAGCGCGCTCGCCCAGGCTTCGGAAGCGGTCGCCGTCGAGCCGAACAACATCGCTGCACTTGACCTCGTCGCGAGCCTCCAGGTTCGACAGGTCTTCGGCGCTTACCTTCGGGGTGGCGAAAAGGAGCTCATTGAGCTTGGCAAGACGATTCGCGAGTCGCTGAGCAATGCCGCTTCGATGCGCCGCAAGTCGCTCGATGCCCGCGTTGACGGCTTCACCTCGGTCACCAAGGACAACCTGATCGACTTTGCCGACACCGCGATTGGTGCCGGCCGCTATGGCGCGGCGATCATGCAGCTGCAAAAGCCGTTCGAGGCCGACCAGCGCCGCATCGACATCGCCAACCGACTCGCCTTCGCCCAGCTTCGCGCGGGTCGCCTCAACGATGCCGACCGAACAGTCTCCCTTGGAATCCGCTATGGCAAGCCCGACGCCTACACCTATGCCCTGAAGGCCGTGGTGGACTACGAGCGTGGCCGTGGTGACTCCAGCAAGGAGGCGATGAAGAACGCCATCCTCAACGACTCCTCGAACTCGGGTGTGCGCACCGCGCAGGTTTATCTCGCGGTTCGCCAGGGCCAGTGGGACACCGTTCGCAGCCTCGGCTCCGACCTCGTCAAGGACGAGGGCCAGCGGGCGGAAACCAACTTCTACCTCAGCGTGATGCAGGATCGAACGCGAAACTTTGCGGATAGCCGCAAGTTCATGGAGGCCTGCCTCCTCGCCGAACCGGCTAGCGTTGAGATGTACTGCGAACAGGGTCTGCGCGCGATCTCCATCGCAATGACCCCGAACATGGTCAAGAAGTTTGTCGATATGAACCTGGAATCGGCGAAGGGCTACTTTGAAGTGGCTCGAACCGCGCGACCGGATTCGGCGCAGGCCCTTACCGGTCTCGCTCTCGCCGCGTTCTTCCAAGACAAGGACCTCGATGCGATGAAGTTCGCTGAAGCGGCGGTCGCGGCGGGTCCCGGCTATGCCGCTGGACTCTTCACTTACGCCGGCATCCTCCAAGAGCGCGTTCAAAGCCTCCAAAGGGCAGCGACGAACAAGCTGGCCGAGGCGGGCAAGATCGGAAACACCAACCCCGCAGAGGCCGAAAAGCTTCGACGCGAGTCGGCTGAGATCGAGAAGAAGACACGCGAGTACCTCCAGGTTTCGCAGGCCTTGCTCAACCGAGCTGCTGACCTGGACCCCGATGGCCTTGGATTCCGACAAGCCCCGAGCGCGAAGAAGGCGTATGACTACTTCCTTCGCCGCGGACTCGTGCCCTACTTCGCACCGCCCAGCCGCTAAGCTGGCTCGTAGTAGCGAAGACTAAGAAGAGGCGCCTAGAGCGCCTCTTCTCCTTTTTCGAGGGTGCGAATGCGGAGTGAATCTTCGATCGGATAAACGAAGATCATCCCGTCGCCCGAGTCGCCGGTGCGCGCCTGACTGATGACCGCTTGGATCGCGGGCTCCACCAGCTCGTCGGGGAGGACGATCTCGACGCGGCTTCGCAGGCTGAGCGGGATGACATTTGGGATCGTCTGCCTTTCGGGCGAACGGCCGTGGCCGCGACATTCGCCCACCGAGAGTCCCGACCCGCCGAGGTTGGCGAGCGAGGTCTTCACCGGCTCCAGCGAGTGGGGGCGAATATAGGCGACCACCTTTTTCACTTCTCCATCGTACAATGTCGCCATGGGGGTTGTGCTTGCGGCTTGGATCATTGCTCACCGGCAAGACGCCCTCGAACGCTGGGTGAAGTTCGACTTTCGCACGGAGCTGATCCGCCCTGCCGAGCTCCAGGGCCAAGGCGTGCAAGACCTCATGCTCATTCGCGGGGTGCTTTGCGGGAAGCGCGGTCGCGTGTTCCGCAATCCGGCGATCCAAGAGGTCCTGAACAGCCTGAGCTGGTACAAGGGTGACCCCGACTACTCACCGTCGCGACTTTCGGCCACCGAGGTGAAGAACCTCGACCTCCTGCGCTCGAAAGAGGCTTCGCTGCGCCCTGCGCCCGTCCTTGGCGACCTTCGGTGGTGGACCAACCGCCGCATCACCCAAGACTCGGTCGCTGACGCGAGCGCGGATGAGCTGCGGCTGATGCGAGCGGAGATCCTTGCCGCCCATGGCGCGGAGTTCAAGGCCGAACCCGACATCCGGGCCTACCTCGACGAGCGGTATTGGTATCGCCCGTCCGCGACGACCACGCCCTTCACCAAAACGGAGGAAGAGAACGTGCGCTCGCTCGCCGAATGGGCGCGCGCCAAGCGCCCAGCCACCGTGCTCCCCGGAGAGCTTTCCACCCTCCCCCGAGGCCCGATTAAGCTCAAGGGCACGACCCTTCGAGAGCTGCGCCTCATGCGCAACGAGCTGTTTGCGCGCAATGGCCACGTCTTTTCGGCGGAGTGGTTGAAGGCCCACTTTTCCGCCCAGGAATGGTACTGCCCGATGGGCGAAGAGCGACCTCTCACCGGGCCGGCGGCGGCCCTCGCCGTCACCCTTGCCGAAGAGGAATCGAAGCGGCTCAAGGAGCTCCAAACGACCAACCTTGCCCTCGACGACTGGCGCGAGGTGAGCGCTACCGAGCTCAAATTCTTCCGGGCCGAGATCGAGGCCCGAAAAGGGAAGCGGTTTGCGGTGCCCGCTTTGAGGACCTACTTTGAGGGCCAATCCTGGTACAAGCCGATCGACGTCTATTCCGACGACCTGCTCTCACCAGTCGAGAAGGCCAACCGCAGTCTCCTCTTCGACCTCGAAGGTCAAGCGGCGGCAAAATGGGAGCGATTCGAGGGAGATTAGTCGCTAGACTGTAAGGGTGAAACCCAAACTCCTTATTTTTGCTGGCCTCGCCTCGGTTGCAGCGATGGCGTTGGCCCTCCAAAGCGGCAAGTCGGTCTATGTGAACGGCAAGTACGCGGGAACTTCGATTGAAAAGAACGGCGTCACCTATGTTCCGCTCAAGGACATGGCGTCGGCCCTCAATCTGACCGTCTCGAAGACCTCGCGCGGGATCGAACTCTCCGCGCCGGGCGGCGGAGCCAACCAAGTTGAGGGGATCAATGGCAAGGTGGGTCAGGTGCTCTTCAATGGCCTTGTCCGGCTTGAGGTGACCTCGGTTTTCCGGGGAAGCAAGTACACCAACAAGTTCTCGGGCGACAACCAAGAGATCACTGCCTATCCGGAGAACATGGACCTCCTCGTGGTCACGATGCGCATCCGAAATGGCACCAAGGCGAAGGAAACCGTCTTCCTGCCCGGTGGCGGCGTCTCGGGTCTCGCCGACGACAAGGGTCGATCACACGCCTACCGTACGGGCCTCAGCATCGACTGTCCCACGCGCGGTGCGGAGCTGCTCCCCGGCGCGGCGGTTGAGTTTGCGCTGACCTTCGATATCCCGAAGGACGCCAAGGGTCTCAGCCTCGTTTACGAGCCGTACTGGACGGGCAAGGCGGGCAAGGCCCCGTTCCGCGTCGACCTCGGCCAATAGGCGCTTAGTCGCCGTGTTGCTCGCTAGAGGGCCGGGTTCTCATCTCGGCCCACTCGCGTAGGTGACCGATTTCTTCCTTCATCATCACGCTGAGCGGGACGACGGCCTTGGCCTCTTCGAGCATGTCCTCTTGGCTCACCTCGCGGCCCGCATCAAAGGCGGTGAAGAGGGCCCCGACGATGACCTGCTCGATTTCCGCACCCGAGAAGCCTCGCGTGGCGGTAGCGAGTGCCTCGAGGTCGAAGTTCGCCGGGTCGCGGTCGCGCTTCCGAAGGTGAATCCCGAAGATCGAGACGCGCTCTTCGCGGTCGGGCAGGTCGACAAAGAAGATCTCGTCGAAACGGCCCTTGCGGAGCATCTCGGGCGGTAGGGCGGAGACGTCATTGGCGGTTGCGATGAGGAACACGGGGGCGGTCTTTTCCTGCATCCAGGTGAGGAAGGTGGCGAAGACGCGGGCGGTGGTTCCGCTGTCGCTCACGCCGCTTCCGCCGACTCCGGCGAAGCCCTTTTCGAGTTCATCGGCCCAGAGAACGCAAGGCGCGACGGATTCGGCGATCTTGATCGCCTTGCGAATGTTCTCTTCGCTTTGACCGACGAGCGAGCCGAAGATCCGGCCGACGTCGAGCTTGAGCATGGGCAGGTTCCATTCCGCCGCGACCGCCTTGGCGAGGAGCGACTTACCGCAGCCCTGGACGCCGAGGAGGAGAATGCCGCGCGGGGAAGGCAGGCCGAAGGCCTTGGCCTCTTGGGTGAACGACTTGGCACGGCGGTCGAGCCATTCCTTGAGCAGTTCCATGCCGCCGACGTCCTTGATTCGGTCCATCGCGGGATAGAACTCAAGCAGGCCTGTCTTGCGGATGATGCCCTTCTTTTCGTCGAGGATCGCCTCCAGGTCAAAGGCCCTTTTCTCGACGAGCGAGCGGGCAAAGACGGATTCAACCTCTTCGAGGGTGAGGCCCTGGGCCGATTGGATAAGGCGCTCGCGAAGGGCGGGCTCGACCTTGGCGTTGACCTTGGGGTTATCGCGCACAGAGTCGATCGCCTGGTCTAGGATCGCTTCGATCTCCTCGGGGCCGGGGAGGCCAAAGTCGACGACCGTGATGTCCTTTTCAAGGTCCGAGGGGAGGTTAAGGGTGGGCCCCATGATGACCATCGTGGTCGCCTTGCCGCGAAGCTGTGCGGCGAGGTCGCGCAGGAGGCGTACGACCCGGTAGTCCTTCATGTAAGGGTGGAAGTCCTTCAGGAGGAAGATCGATCGCTCGGGGCCTTCGTGAATCTGGGCAAGGGCCTCAAGTTCGGCGGGGAGCTTGTTGATCGGCTCGCGGGTGCTGGGTGAAGGCTTGAATCCAGCGGTCAGGGTCCAGGAATAGACCGTTCGGCTGAGTTCGACCCCAATCCGTTGGAGGGCCTGTTCGACCCGTTGTTCTTCCCACGAGACCACGTAGAGAATCGGGTACTTGGCCCGGATCAGGATCTCAATCTCTTGTGCTGCGCCCACATCCAAGATCATACCGATCCACGGCGCGGGAGACGGACTTCTGGCCCTCCCAATCGAATTTGGAGAGGGCCAGAAACCAGCTTAGGCCGACTTTCGTCGTCGGCGAAGGGCAAGCGCGCCGAGTCCAAGCACGGCAAGCGTCGCCGGTTCGGGAACGGCTGCGATTTCGGTGAGGACGAAGTCGCCACCCGCTGCGCTCACGAAGTCGACGCGAACGAACTGCACGCTCGAAAGGTCAGCGAAGGAAAGACCACCTCCCGAGAAGGCCGAGTTGACAACATCAACCGAGTAGGATCCCGGCGTGTTCTGAGCGGCGAGGATGAAGTTGGCGGTCTTGACCGCAGGGCCATTCGACGTACCCACCGTGATCGTTCCCGAGACGGCGAGGTCAGCTGACCGGTAGGTGATGCGGAATCGATCTTCCGAGTTCAGCAGCCCGTCGGTGAAGCCACCGTTGGGGTTGTTGAACGACGTTCCGCTCATGGTGTCGAAGCCGTTGTAGTTCAGCGAGAGGATGCCCGCCGATTCAGCGTTCGCGCTGACGACCTGGAACCCGCCGCCCCCGGTGAGGAGTTGAGCGGTAACGGCAGGAACGAGCGAGAGGTTGTTCTGCGTGATCTGCAGAAGCGCGTCGCGCTGGCCAGTGTAGACGTTGATGGGGGTGACGTTGGTGCCTTGTTGGGCGCCGACGATCGAACCCACCGTCGAACTGGAAAGTGTGAAAGAACCTTGATCAAAAGAATCAAGAGTGACAACGGCTTGCGAAGCCGCCGCGGTGACGATCAAACCCGATATGATGAAAAGACGAGTGGACAAAATTTCCCCCTTTAAGAGACTCAATCTCCTGTCGATGCCTGGGCTGCGATCTGTGACATGGGTGACGTTCATCCTGGTGCTTTTGCTAGGCATGGGCTGCTCGGGTACGGCAACCAAGCGCCTGCCGATGGACGAACCGGTGGTGGCGAAGACGAAGGCCGTTCCTGCCCCGACGTCAAACCCGCAGCCGAACGACCTTTCGGAGCCGACGATCACCCATCCCGAGATCGGCTTTGCCTCCGCCAAGAAGCTGGAAGAGCACTTC
Organism: Armatimonadota bacterium; assembly: GCA_018268355.1. Classification (GTDB taxonomy): domain Bacteria; phylum Armatimonadota; class Fimbriimonadia; order Fimbriimonadales; family Fimbriimonadaceae; genus JAFDWR01. Next base: position 427,897 of record JAFDWR010000004.1, read on the forward strand.
CGCAAGCATGGTCGCGAGTTCAGCGCCTCGAGCAAGGAGGCCTACCTTCAACTCGCCCAGGAGATGCGCGATCGGCCGGTGCACGAGCCGCTTCTGGAGGCCAAGCGTGGCGACGGCGTCACCACCCGCTTCGACCGAGATTCGGGGGCCTTTCTCGCCTTCAACCCCGACCTCACTATTCGCACCTTCTTTCGACCCAACGATGGCGAGGACTACTTCCGCCGACAACTTGACCGATGAAATCTGAACTGAAAGCCTTTTGCCAATCGCGGGGTTACGAACCCGTGCCGATCAACGACCGCCTGGAGGCCTGGGAATATGCGGCGGAGAACTTCATGGAGGAGTTCGAGCTCGACGACTACCGCAACGACCTCGATGGTCGCCGCATCCTCGACGAGCTGAAGCGCGCTCAGCTGATGAATTCGACGCAAATCAAGCGATTGGAAAAGGCCGACGAGGCCTTCGCCGCCCTCACCGACCTGACCGACGAGTGCGTCTGGGGCGAGAAGACGGCCAAGCAAAAGGGGTGGACCCAAGCGACCCACCCCTACTATTTCCGTCACCCGAAGGCTACTTAGTCTTCAGCTTGGTTGACTCAGAACCCTTACCGTCCTTCTCATCCTTGCCGTCCTTCGACATCTTGGAGCCGCTTCCAGATCGGAAGTTCGGCGGGAAGGCGTTGAACTGTCGCCAAAGCTCGAAGCCAAGCGAGACCTTTCCGAGCATGATCCAGCCAGTCGCTTCGGTGCCGGGCCGCAGGATCGCGCTGTCCGGCCAAGGCGGGTCCACGCGGCCATTGGCAAGCGTGTGCTGGTCGGGGGCGATGACGACGCGGTACTTGCCCGAGCCGTCGTCGAGCGGGTCGATGAATCGCACCTTGCCGCCAAACGTTCCGTAGCTCGGAATGATGTCTTGCCAACCCGAGAACTGGAGCGCGGGCCAACCCGCAAACTGTAGGCGGACCTTGTCGCCAGTGCGGAGGAGGGGCACGTCGTTGTCGGTGACCGTGATCTCGACCACGCGGTCCTCGGTGAGCGGTACCACGCTCGCGAGGACGTCGCCCGCCTTCACCGTCGATCCGGCGCCCACCGTCGTGATGTTCATGATCTTGCCCGTCATCGGGGCGATGATCTTGCGTTGATCGCGACGGATGTTGAGGTTGCCGAGATCCATCTCGGTCTTCACGATGTCGGCGTTGTTCTTGTTGACCGATTCGCGCGCGGATTCGACGCTCGCGCCGATCGATTCAAGCTGTGCTGCCGTCTCGCGGGTGATCCGGTCTAGGTCCTGATAGGCGGTGTCGATCGCGCGTTCGCGTTCGATGACCACGCCGCGGGCCTGATCGAGAACCGCCTTCGCCCGAAGGACTTCGATGCGGGCCTGATCCTCACCGAGTCCGCCAAGCTGCTCGTCCTGCTTGGCGATCTCAACCTGCCGTTCGGCGGCGGTCTTGCCCGCACGAGCGCGGATGAAGTCCTGCTCGGAGAGTTCAACGTCGCGGTTGCTAACGAGGCCCTTGCCGAGGAGTTCTTTTTGCCGCTCGTACTGCGTCTTCGCCACGCTGAGCGTGGTATCGGCGGCATCGCGGGCAACTTCGGCCTGGATGACGCGCTCGCGAAGCTGGAGCTTGCGCCGCTTGGCGGATTCCACCGCGACCTGGCGGGCGAGGGCGAGCGACTGGTCGGCCTGCCGGACCTGGGAAAGGGCCACGTTCTTGGCCGCCTTCGCTTGGTCAATGCGCCGCTGGGCGGCGCGGATCGCGCTCTCTCGGGCCTGACCGAGGTCCGACTGCTGCTGCAAGAGCCGCAGGGCGCGCTGTTCGGCGGCATTTCGGCTTTGGGTGAGGCTGTCGACGGTGTCGCGGTAGCGATTTGCGAGCGACTCATCGAGGAACTTGGAGTCGATGTCGGCGAGTTCACCGATGACCTGGCCTGCTTGGACGGTCTCGCCTTCTTGGACCGTCCACTTCACGAGGCGACCCGAGATCTGGGCCTCGATCTTCTGCGGACGCGACATCGCGTCGAAGATCGTCACCTTGCCATAGCCGGTGACCGACTGCTGCCACGGGATGAAGCACAGCCCGAGGATGATTGACAGCAGGAACAGGCTGATCGTGATGAAGATCCGACGACCGACGTGCTTGCGGCGCGTTCGCCTCAGGGATTCGAAGTCGGCCTTCTCGACGGAAACCGCTTTTTCAACGTTTCTTCTCACGACTTCTTGCCTCCTCGGTTGTTCTGTCGCTTGTCGAGCATCTCTCGCCACCGAACCCAGTCCTCGCGGATCTGGCGAGCGAGAATGGGGAAGAGATCAGAAAATCCTGGGTTCATCTTCTTGGAAAAGTCTCGCGGTGAGCCGCAGTCCTCGATCTTGCCGCCTTGGAGGAGCAAGATGCGGTCGCTGCGCATGACGACATCCGACATGTGCGAGATGTCGAGGATGCTCCAACCGTGGTTGGGGTCAAAGAGGTCATCGAGAATGAGCTCGGTGACGTTCTCGTCAATGCCGGTGATCGCTTCGTCGAGGATCAGGAGTCGCGGACGACCAGCCACCGCACGGGCGATGAGGATGCGCTGGACTTGGCCTCGGCTGAGGTTCACGCCGCCGGAAACGACCGTGGTCGCGGTTCCCGCGGGCAGAAGGTCGAGGTCCTCGGTGAGGTGGGCGACGTCGAGGGCCCATCGGAGGTCTTCGCGGGTGATCCACGAGCGACCGCAGACGATGTTTTCTTCGATCGTGCCGTCGAAGAGCTCGTTCTCGTAGCCGACGAGCGCGATGTGCTGGCGAAGGCTGTCGAGGTCGATCTCGCGGATTTCGACGTTGTCGATGAGGATCGTGCCGTGGCTGGCCTCTTCGAGTCCGCAAACGAGCGAGACGAGGGTCGATTTGCCCGCGCCGCTCTTTCCGACTAGGCTAACGTTCTCGCCGGGCTGAATCGTCATCGTGACGCCGTCGAGGATGAAGTTCTTCCCGCCGTCATAGCTGAACCGAACGCCGCGCAGGTCGAGCTGAATGCCCTTGCCATCCTGCGGGTCTGCCAGTTCGATGCCGCCTTGTCGCTCCTCGTCGAGGTCGGTCACGTGGCCGACCTTATCGAGACCCGTGAGGAGGTCGAAGAACTGGTCGGACTGCATGACGAGCTTTTCGACCGACTTGAGAACGCTCGCGACAACGATCTGGGCCGCGACGAGCTGGCCGAGGGTTAGCTGGCCGTTGATGACGAGCCAGCCTCCCATCGCAAGGACGGAGGCGGTGGCGAAGGCGTCGAACAGGACCACGCCCGCCGCTTGGCGGCGATAGACGCGGAAGTGGCTCTCGCGAGCGTCGAGGTAGTCCGCCGAGAGCTTGTCCGCGCGGCGTACGAGCCAGAACTTGTCGCCGTGCATCTTCAGGCTCCGGCCACATCGCGCGAGGTCTTCCAGCCAGTCGGCAACCGCGTACTTCTTCTTCGACTCATAGATGCTGGTCCGGAGGCCGTTCCAGCCGAGCCCGACCGTGAGCAGGACGAGCGCGAAGAGAATGACGAAGTCGAGGAGCAGGAGGAGCGGGCTATAGAACCCGAGGATGAGCATCCCGACGAGCGCGGTGAGGAGCGACGTATAGCCATCAAGAAGGAGCTTGGCGAGCGACTTTTGGATGGTGAGAACGTCGAAGAACCGGTTGACGAGTTCAGGGGTGTAAGTGCCCTGGAGCGCGTTGAGCTTAACCGTGGTGAGTCGGCGGGCCATCTTCAGCGAGGTAACCGCGAAGACGCGCTGTTGGAGCCGCTCAACGACGCCAAGCTGGCCGATCTGGAGCAAGCCTGCGCCAAGCAGAGCGGCACCCGCCATGAGGGTCAGGGTGAAGATCGGTTGAATGAGAAAGCCCGACGCGATCGTGTTGACGAGCGCCTGGGTCGCGAGCGGCATCGCTAGCGAGAGGATGCCGATGATCGCGGTGTAGACGAGGATCGTCCACAGGTCGCCCTTTTCGACGCGCAACAGGCGCCAGAAGCGGATGAAAGGATGAATGGTGGTTGGCGTCATAGAGGTTTGCGCTGAAGTTCCGTGAGGGAGGCCTCAAGAAGGGTCACCGATTGGAAGTAGGCAACAATGGCGTCAATGGCACGGCTTTCCGCATCAGCGGTCGCCTGTTCACGTTGGTTGAGAAGGAAGAGGCTCGATCCGCCGAGCTCAAACATGATCCGTTCGCCGTTTTCGACTTGGCGAAGCTGCTCGACCGCCTTTTGAGCCTCGATGGCGCGGGCGTGGGCGAGCTTCACCGCACCGAGGGCGTCGAGCACCTCGTTGGTGATCTGCTGTCGAAGGCCAATCTCCTCGGCGGCGAGCTTTGCCAACTTCAGCCGCGCGTTGTCGGCCGCGCCGTCCGCCGTGTTCCAGCGGAGCGGGACCGAGAAGAAGATGCCTGCCTTGTAGGTGCCGCCGATGCCGTTGGTCCCCGGGTCAACTCCGGGCTGGAGGACGAGGTTCCACTGCGGGCGGCGAAGGTTCTTGGCGAGGTCGAGGTCGAGCTGGAGGATGCGGCGCGAAATGACGATCGCACCGAGCTCAGGTCGGTTGTCGAGCGCGGTCTTGATTGCGGCTTCGGCCTCAAGCGGGAGCGGTGCCTCGGGGAGGACGAGCCGTGAGGCTTGATCGGTGATCGGGGCGGATTGCGGCCCGGCCTCGCTCATCCAGAGGTAGGTCTGGAGCTTGAGCGACTTCCCGAGTCGGTCGCGCTCGGCGACGAGCACGTTGGCCCTGCGCTGGCTCACCTGCGAATCCGCTTCGATGATGTCGAGCTTCCGACGCGAGCCCGCCCGCACGAAGTCGTCGATCTGAACGCGGCGCGTCGCCGCGAGGTCGACGAGGCTCTTCTGCACCCGCAGCTTGTCCTCCGAACCGCGCCAGTCCCAGTAGCTAAGAAGGCCGTCGCGCATGACGCTGAGCTGGGTGAGGCTGAACTCGAATTCTGCGAGCGGCTCGCCAAGGATGGCCTGCTTTTCGGCGATCGTCTTTTCGTTGACGTTTCGGTCGCGGCTGAGCGGGATCTTCACGCCGAAGAACCACTCGCCGAGACCTCCCGCCGACGTATTGGGCGACTTCACGCTGCCATCGTTGAACCGCTGGCCGAGATAGAACTTTGCGCCCGAGCGGGAAAGGACCTCAACGCTCGTCTCCGTGAAGAGGGTGGTAAGGGCTTTGCCGGGGGTCGAGCTGCTGTTATAGCGCATCGAATCCGCACCGACGCTGAGAACGGGGTCAAACGCACCTCGCTTCTCGCGGGCCTTGGCGATTGCAGCATCGACCGCGATCCGCATGGCGGCGAGCTTCGGGTGATACGTCCGGATCGCACGCAAGACATCGGCATCCGAAAGCGGCGGTGACGACTGGGCCAACGCCACGGGGGCAACGCATAACAGCGCCGAGGATGAGATCAGCCAATTCCAGTTCATCGTAAACTTTATCAATCTACGCGCGATTGTGGCTGGCGGTGGGCAACTTTGACCTCCGACACAGCCCCAATCGTCGCGACTGTTTCGAAAGGTCTCGCTCTTTGAGCCTGGGCCGGGGTCAAATGACCCGTACTGACGACCTGAGGCACCCCGCAACGCAGGGCGAGCTACTCCCCTAACCCCAATCTCTACAGCAATTCGGGGAAAAGAGTTTCGTGAAATCGGCACCCTTTAACAAAAAAAGTCCGGAGGAATTTATTCCTCCGGACTTTGCAGACGATCCGATCAGGGCTTGATCGTGACGCCCGGACGGCCGGTTTCCCAATAGGCCTTGGGTCGTGGCTTGCGGGTCGGCCAAACCTGGTCCATGTTGCCGCCTTCGTAGACGAATCCGTCCTTCACGACATAGGCGATGCTCGTCGTGTTTCGGATGTTCTCCAGCGGGTTCTTGTCATAGACCACGAGGTCGGCGAACTTGCCCGGCTCAACGCTGCCGAGCTGCTTGTGGAGGCCAATCGCCTCCGCGCCGAAGATCGTCGCGCAGCGCAGGGCTTCCATTGGGGTCATGCCGCCGCTGACGAAGCTCCAGATCTCCCAGTGCGCGCCCATGCCTTGGAACTCACCGTGGCTGCCGAGGCAAACCCGGCCGCCGGCTCGGACGACCTTGGCGCAGCTCGCGGCAACCTTGTCGAACACGTACTCTTCGGGCATGAACCACTTGTCGCGGCGTCGAACGAGGTTATCGAGGAGGCGCGGCGGAATGAACTTCTGCACCCTCGGATCGTTCGCGGGCAGCTCCTTGTGGAAGTAGTAGTTCTCGCCGAACGGCCCGCCATAGGTGACGAGCAGGGTCGGCGTGTAGTACGTCTTCGTTCGGGCAAGGAACTGGGCCATGTCGTCATTCAGCGGAATGAGCGGCAGGGCGTGCTCGTGGCCGGAGTAGCCGTCCATGATCTCGGTGAGCGCCATCTTGACTTCAAGCGCGCCTTCCGTCGTCGGCGTGAGGCCGAGCTCTTGGCAAGCAAGGGCGATGTTCTGGCGGGCGAGGCGGTCACCGGCAACGTACTCCTTGATGAACCACGTCTGATAGGCCTCGCTGTATCGCTTCAGGTAGGTCACCGCTTCGGCCTTGGTGTCCGAAGGGGTGCCGCTGAAGACGCCAGGGCCGGTCGTGTAGATTCGCGGACCGATCGAGCTTCCACTTTCAATGCTGTCGGCGAACTCATAGATGCCGGTGCTTCCCGATTGAGGGTCGCGGTTGGTGGTGACGCCAAAGGCGAGGTTGGCGAGGTAGCCCCAGCTTTGCGGATAGCCCAGGGCGTCGTTGCCAAACCAGTGGCTGTGGACGTCGACGTAGCCCGGCGAGATCGTCTTCCCGCGCATGTCCATCACGGTGGTGCCTTCAGGGACGGCAAACGAACCCTGGGCTCCGACCGCTTGGACGCGGTTGTTGACGACGAGGATGTCGCCCTTTTCGATGACCTGGTCACCCTTCATCGTGATGACGCGAGCGCCGCGAAGGAGCAGGTTGCCCTTGGCCACCGCGCGGGGCTGTTCGATCGTGATGTCCCAGACCTTTGGCTTCTCCTCGTTCAGCGCTTGGCGGAAGAGCTTGGAGCCTTGCGTCCAGTAGATCGCGTCGCCCTGGGCGGACCATTGCGGCGAATCGTTGCCTTCGGCGGTGATCACCTTGCTGGAGAAGGGGCCGTAGTCGGTCGCGAGCGGGGTCGGACCACCAACCAGCGGTCGGTCGAGCACATAGAGCTTGCCGGTGCCGGTTGCGGCAAGCACGTGGTTGCCGGTGGGCGAAAGAACGGGGAAGCTGCCGCCGAGCTGCACCTCTTCTCGCCGATCGTAGCCGTCAAGGCGCGCGCTACCCACTCCCGAGAACGAAGAGTAGTAGAGGCGGTTCGAGCCCTTCACGAAGGTGAATTGTCCGGCGTCCTCAATCGCGATGTCCTGGGGGTCGCCGCCATAGACCGACATGATCTTGGTTTCCGACGTCCCGATGGGGCCGCGGCCACCGATCTCGCGCAGGCGGTCGGCGAGCATCTCCTCGGGCGACTGCTCAAGGCACTTGTGGTTATCGATGTGGATGACGGTGTCGAGGCCGTCTTCCTTTGAGCCTTGGGTGAAGATGATCTGCTTGCCGTCGGGCGTGAAGGTCGGAGTGTTGAAAGTGCCGAGCGCCCAGGTGAGGCGGGTCGTTTCGCCGGTCTCCACATTGGCGCGGTAGATCGCGCCTCCGTTCGGGCCCCACGTTGCATAAGCGAGGGACTTTCCATCCGGGGACCAATTGGGCGAGAACTCCGTTTGGTCATCCTTCGTCACGCGCACGGGCTTTGCGCCGTCCTTCAGCTCCTGGGTCCAGAGCCGACCAAAGGCGCGGAAGGCAACTCGGGTGCCGTCGGGGGAGACCACGGCATCGCGCAGGAATCGAGCGCGCACCATCGGCGACTCGTTCACCTTGTGCTCAAAGTAAACCGAGTCGTTGACGAGCTGGTTGACCTTCGCGCTGAACGGGATCGGCGTGTTTTGGCCCGTCGCGATGTCGATGCGCTGGATCTTGCCGTGCAGGTTGATGATCAGCGACTTGCCGTCCTTGGTGATCGCGTAGCCGGGGATAGTGTCGCGGGTTGCGCGGGACTCTTGGTCGTCGCGGTCGATCGGGAAGGCGAGCCAGCGCTCTTCGTTCGTCTTTAGGTCGCGAAGAACGAGGCCGGTTTGGGTCTTCTCGCGGGTGGCATAGATGAGCGACTTGCCGTCGGGCGTGATCATCGGGCGCATCGCGCTACCGAGGGCACCCGTGATCGACTTCGACTTTCCGGTCGTGCGGTCGAGCTTGTACACCTGCCACATCGGGAACTGGGCATCGTAGGTCCATGCTCCATCGCGCATCGCGAAGTAGATCGAATTGCCGTCGGGCGAGAAGGTCGCGCCCATGCTGTTGGTGCGACCCGAGGGCAGGCCGATGGTGGTTCCGGGGCCGCCTTTCGTGTCGATGAAGACCAACTTGTAAATCGGAAGGTAGCCCGAACCCTTGCTCGCCACGACGTAGCGTCCGTCCGGACTCCAAGTGGGGCTGAGGAAGTGGGTGTTGCGGCCGGTGGTGAGGGCCTTCGCATTGCTGCCATCGGCGTCGACGGTCCATAGGTTGTCCGCGCCCGATCGGTCGCTGACAAAGAGGATCTTCTTGCCGTCGGGCGAGAATCGCGGCATCGAGTCGAAGCCCAAGCCGGTGACGATCGCCTTGGCTTCGCCACCCTCAATCGGCATCGTGTAGAGGTCGCCAAGGAGCTCGAAAACGACCGTCTTTTGATCGGGGCTGAGGTCGAGCGACATCCACGTGCCTTCCGTGGTGGTGAACTCGATCTTGCGCTTGGGTTTGATCGGCAAGGTATTGCCGTCTTTCGGGGCTTCGGGAGCCTTGGTGGCAGCCGGCGCAGGTGTGGGGGGTGGATCAGAGGACTGATGGCGCAATGTTAGGGTCATTGCGCCCAAAATGAGAATTGACATATCGAACCTTCCTGTACGAGAACCTCGCGAACGCAAGGTTTCAATCGATCACCGATCGAACTCTAGAATTAAGAAAAATCAAGAAACAATCACATGCTTTGGGTTCTCGTTGGGCTGTACGCACTATTCACATTTGTAAGTTTCTGCAACTTGGTGTTGATGCGGCGGCCCAAACCGAAGGCAGGCGCGACGGAGGCGATCTGCTTCCTCATTCCCGCTCGGAACGAAGTACACAACCTTGATCGGGTCGTGCGGCCGCTGCGCGCTCAAGGAGCAGAGGTGATCGTTTTTGACGACGACAGCAGCGACGGGACCGCGGAGATTGCGGCGGCGGCAGGCGCGAACGTGGTCCAAAACCGGACGCCGCTCGAGGCAGGCTGGTCGGGCAAGAACCGCGCGTGCCATCAGCTCGCCCTCGCGGCGAGCGAGTCAAGTTCGGCGGATTGGTGGTGCTTCCTCGATGCTGACGTTGAACCGGGGCCTGAATTCGTAGGTTCACTCCAAGCGCTCGTCGCCGAACGCGGCCAAAAGGTGCCGATTTTCACGGGGTTCCCGACGATCCTGCCTGGCCGTGGCATTGAGCCGCTCTTCCTCGCGTGGGTCGGTTGGTCGCTGCTCGCCGAAAACCCATTCGGACTCGTCGCCCGGACCGGCAAGGGCCACAACATGTTCACCAACGGCCAGCTGACGCTGTACCGCGCGGACGTCTACCGCGAGCACTGGCCGAACGAGGCGATGAAAGGGCGCATCCTCGAGGACGTGGCGATTGGCCGCTACTTCGGCAAAAAGAAGGTGCCGATCGAGGTGGTGAACCTCACCCACGCGATCAAGGTGCGGATGTATGACCACTGGCGCGAGACCCTCGACGGGATGAGCAAGAACTCCTATGAAATTGCGGGCTCGGCGGTGGGGTCGGTGCTGCTCGCGGGGTGGTTTGCCGTGCTCGCGCTGGCCTGGGTGGCGGGATTCTTTCTCTCCGCGAGCCTGGGATGGCTGCCGCTGCTGCTCTTCACGCTGAGCGGGCTGTTTGTCGCACTCGCGGCGCGAACCCCGCTTTGGCCGATGCTCTTCATGCCAGTGAACCTGTTGATCGCCTCAGTCACGATCATTCGCTCGCTCATGTGGCGCAAGCAAGGGAAGACGACGTGGAAGGGTAGGGTCTATTCGAACCTACCCAGCGATCCCGAAAAGCCTTAGTGGGCGTGGTCGTCGTGGTGATCGTGGCCGTGAGCTTCGGCTTCCGCCTCTGCCTTCATGGCCGACCGTCGGATGGTCCACAGCGTCATGCCGAGGACAAGTCCGGCCGCAGCGCCGATACCGGCGGCGGGGATGCTCGCGTGGCCCTTGAGGGGCTCGCTGATGTCATTCGCCGTTCCCATGAAGACGGGGCCGAGCATAAAGCCGAGGCCTCCCATGAAAAGGGCAAGCGCGAAGGGCGCAGAAAGTGCGATGAGCTCGGTCCATTGCTCCTCGGAGGAGATGTTAGGAAACAGCTTGTCGAGCAACTTTTGCATGACGCCCTTAGTTTAGCACCGGAGGACGGATCGTCACGCGTCGCCCTTCGCCTTCGAACTCGATCAACACCCACCAACAGGCATCGGGGTCGGCAAAACCCTCCAGGCGGTCGGGCCATTCCACGAATGAGATGCGGTGTTCGACTTCGTCTTCGAGGCCCATCGACGACCATGTCGAGACGCGATAGAGGTCGGCGTGGAGGGTGGGCGGATCGGTGTCGTACAGGTGGACGAGGTTGAAGGTCGGGGACCGGACCTCGCCGGGGTGACCGGCAGCCTGAAGGATCCCGCGCACAAAGGTGGTTTTGCCCGCGCCGAGCGGGCCCTCCATGCAGACGATGTCGCCGACCTTCAGCCGGGGCCAGAGTCCGGCGGCGAGAACGGCCATCCCGGCGGGCGACTCGACGTGACTAATCTCGTTCAATCGCTTGGATGACGTTTCCGTCGGGGTCGCGGAACTCGGTGAGGCGGCCAGCGGGGACCTCGTGGACATCGCCGTGCGGGACCCCGAGATTGGCGAGGTGGTCCATGAACGCCTTGAGTTCGGGCACGCGGAAGATGACCACGATGCCTCCGCCGGGGTTGGGTCCGCCTTCGTAGGGGTGGTGGAGGGCGAGGGTGACTCCGCCGAGGTCAAAGCTGGTCCAATGGGTCGATGCGTATTGCGGGGCCTTGCCGAGAATGGCTTCGTAAAACCGCGCGGACCGCTCCATCTCGGTCGGCACGACCATGATCGTATCGAACCCGGTGACCATGGGCGGAAATTACCCGTAAACTAGAAGTCAATGTGGACTTCACTGCTCGCCCAGGTCGGAGAGAAGGATCCGAGCTTTGACACCCCGCTCAAGCAAAAGCTCTGGACGATCGGGGTGCCGATTCTCTTGCTCGTGATCATCTTTGGCGGTGGATACCTCTTTATGCTCGCCGAGCGTAACGCAAAAAAGAAGAAGTAAGGTCTCCAAAATCGTTCAACTTTGATACTCTTGTAGGCATGGAGAAGCGAAGTTTGATCCTCTTGGGTCTTGTTGCACTGGTTGGATGTGCCAAGCCCCTGTCCACTCTCAAAGAAGCGGGACCCGCGTCGGTTCCTAACGGCTGGACGACGGAAACGAGCCTTGATGGGGAAGTCACCCTCGGCGTGCCCACCGGTTACACCCGAAAGCTCATGACCCAGTCGCTGAGCGACATGGGCATCGGCAGCAATGAGCCAGGCGCAGGCGCGGCTCAGGCCGAAATGGACAAGATGACCGGCGGAATGGACAACGAGCGGGAGGAGGAGCAGCTCAAGAAGGGAATCAAGCTCCGGCTCTACGTGACCGGCACCAAGCCCATCGTCGGCGAGGTTCCCACCGGATTCTATGTCAAGAAGGAAACCCAGGCGGGCTATCTCTCGCTGGAAGAGGCGGGCAAGCAAGCCAAGTCGGGAACCGTTGGACTCGGCACCGGACGACCGGTGGACCTACCGATCGGAAAGGCCCTGCTTTATGAAGGCGAGGCGGAGATGAAGGACGGCACCAAGAAGTACGAGGCGATGTACGTGATGATGCACAACAAGGACCTCTACAAGCTGTGCTTTGTCACCCAGGCCGATCCCACTCAACTGAAGGCGATCCACGCCGACGTCGCGAAGACGCTTCGGTTGAAGCTCTCCGCGAAGTAGGCGCTGATCTTAGTTTCCGAGCCGCTTCTCCAACTCTTCGAGTTGGCGGGCGGCTTCGCTTTGTAGGGTCGCCTCTTGGGCGGCATCGAGGGTCGGAGCGACCGGTGCCGGTGCGCCGCCATCAGCGACTTGCACGGTTCCTGCGGTGGCCTCGGCCATGGTTGCACCCGCTCCGAGGCGTGCCTCGAGCTTGGCGAGTTCTTCTTCGGCGGCGGCGTCCTTGGTGGAGTCCTCAAGTTCGAGCAGCTTGCCGCTGATCGAGGTGCCGAGCATCTCCTGGCGAGCCGATGCCTCGGCCTGCTTCTCGCGGATCTTCTCTTGGGCTGCGCCAAAGCCTTCGAACTGGTTTTCGAAGGTGAGACCTTCGAGGGCCTTGCTGATCGACGATTGAATTTGGGCTTGCTTCCACTGAGCCTTGAGCGCGAGGGCTTCGGCGGTCTTCTTGCGGACCTCTTCCTCCTGACGCTTGATCGCGAGCTTGACCTGTTCGACGGTGACATTGGCCTGCTCGTAGCTCTCGCGAAGGGTGGTGACGGTGGCGTCACTGTTCATCTTTTCGCGCATGAGCTGGAGCGCAAGGTCGCGCTTGCCCTGCTTCAGCGCCATCGTGGCCTGCGATTCGAGGGTTTGTGCCTTCTTCTCGGCCTCCTCCATCATGTTCTGGAGGCGGTTGCGCTGCGTAATGGCCTGGACGGCCTTCTCGCGGTTCGAGACGAGGGCCTGCTGCATATCTCGCTTGGCCTGATCCAGCATGATGTCCGGATCTTCAAGTTTGTCCATGCCCCGGTTAAAGAGGGCCTTAAGCCAGTTCCAAAAGCGCTTCATGCTGTGTTGATGCCGCCCTGCGGCGACGAAAGTATATCACGGAGCGTCAAATCCTCCCGTTTTCAGTTCGGGGACAAAGTCCCGGTGCGAACTTTTCGCGGGCCTTCCTCGTTCGGTTGTGTATGAGAGCGAGAGCGGTTTTGGGAGTTCTGGTCGGGCTGGTTTCGTTGTCCCGGGCCTGCATGTGGGACTACGACACCTTTGCCGAAGAGGCTCGGGGCCGCGACGACACGGTCGGGACCCTGCTGGGCATCTACCGGCCGTATCCGCCGTTCTACTACGAGAAGCGGATCGAGATCATGCGGTCGAAGATCGCCGCGAACCCCAAGGACGCGGATGCCTATGACAACATGGCGGTTGCCTATGCACGGCTGAACCGTCCAGATGAGGCCTTGGCCGCGATTGAGTCGAAGAAGACGGCCATTGGTGCCACCCCCGGCACGACGCCCGACTGGTACCGGTTCTATTCCAACCGCGGCAGCTTCTATCTGATGAAGTGGGCGGGTAGCTCTGATAAGAAGGCCGCTCTGCCGATCCTGGACAAGGGGATCAGCGACATCGAGAACGCGCTGAAGATCGATGTCAACGCGCACTTCGGGCGGGAGAAGTATCAGCTCTTCTACATGCAGTGGCTCCGGAAGTGGGTGGTGACTCCGGAGAAGATGGCAAAGCCAGAATTCTCAACTTTGCCAACCACTTTCTCGACTTACATTCAGGAACAAAACCTCGGCGATGGCAAGACGAGGGAGGTGGCCCTCGCCGGACTCATCCGGCTAGGGACGGCCTGGGATAACGTTGACATCGTGCATGCTCTTGAAGGCGCTCTGGCAGGACGGCGTAATGCCTCGATTGCGGCATTGGCCAGGCGTAGATTGGAGGCTATTGAGCGCGAGCACCCAAAGACTTCAATGACGGGACAGAGTCTGGTGTCGGAGTTTGGGGGCAGAGCAGCTTCGATCACGGCGGGCACGCTCGACAAGTTGATCCCCCAAGCAGAGGCCTACGTTCGGACGCGGGACGAGTGGGTTCTCCAACAGCTTAAGGCCGGCAAACACCCAGACACGGATCCGAACTTCTGGAGTGGCTTACCTGAACCCAAACTTGACTACGGTCCGGGCGGATTCTGGTACCGGCTAATGCGCCCCCAATCGTGGCATCCGGCTCTCATGATGTTCACGGCACTTTGCATGGTTGTTCTGGGTCCCATTGGGCTCATGAAAGGACTCCGCTGGATATTCCGCCGATGGCAGAGCCGAAGGGCTGCTTCCTAGTACACGGCCGTTCGGTAAAGCGACCTTCGAACTTTCCAGGCTCTGGCCTCGTTCAATTCGATATGAGAGCGAGAGCGGTTTTGGGAATTCTGATCGGGCTGGTTTCATTGTCCCGGGGCTGCATGTGGGACTACGACACCTTTGCCGAGGAGGCTCGAGGGCGCGATGACACGGTGGGGACCCTGCTCGGGATCTACCGGCCGTATCCGCCGCTCTACTACGAAAAGCGGATCGAGATCATGCGATCGAAGATCGCCGCGAACCCCGAGGACGCGGACGCCTACGACAACATGGCGGTTGCCTATGCACGGCTGAATCGCCCTGATGAGGCCTTGGCCGCGATCGAGTCGAAGAAGACCGCCATTGGCGCAACCCCGGGGACAACGCCCGATTGGTACCGGTTCTATTCCAACCGGGGCAGCTTCTACCTGATGAAGTGGGCGGGTTCAAAGGACCGAAAGGCGGCCCTTCCGGTTCTCGACAAGGGCATCAGCGACATTGAAAACGCGCTGAAGATCGATGTCAACGCGCACTTCGGGCGGGAGAGATTTCAGTTGGCCTACATGAAGTGGTTGAGGGAGAGAACTCTGAAACCCAGTCCGCCCTCGCAGAGCCCCGAGTTCAAGGAGACTCTCTTCAGTCGGTGGCTCGAAGACCATGGGTCGGGAACGAGGCTGGAGACTGAAATTGCACTTGCCGGATTGATCCGGCTCGGAACAGCATGGGAAAACGCCGACATTGCTGAGGCCTTGCATGAGACTATCATCGACGACAAGCTGAACTCAATCGCGGAGCTTTCCCGGTCTCGCCTTTACGATATCCAGGCGATCAATCCGAAATCGTCATACACAGGCTCTAAGCTCGTAGCGGAGGGAGTGGGTATCCCACCGGACGGGACGCTTCAACTTGTGCGAGACCTGCAGCGCGAGGCCATGACCTACCTGATAAGTCGCGACCAGTTCATCACGAGTCAGATCAAGGCTGGAAAGCATCCCGACACTGACGAGAAGTTTTGGGAGCGTGCGCCAGCCGCGAAGTTCGACTATGGACCCGACGGCAGGCTGATGCGCTTCGTGAGGATCGATTCCTGGAACGCTACGTACGTTGTCCTTGCCGTTATTGGATTGCTGCATCTCGCATGGGTGATCCTGTTCAAGTTGGGCCGCTTCATTCATCGGCGAATCAATCGCCGTCGAATCCCGCCGATCGTCACCCCCTAAAACCACTTCGGGCCAGGGAGAACCCTGGCCCGAACGGTGAACTAGTCGCCCGTGGTGTGGGGCGTTCCTGGCGGCGCCTGAATCGGCGTCACTCCCGTCTTCCAGCTCTCCCAATACTTCGGATCCTCGATCTCGAAGGCGTTCTTTGTGAGGTGGAACGGCCGGTGGGTATCGACCATCACCGCAAGCTCCTCGGTGCGCGTCGCGCCGATGGAGGCCTCGGTTGCGCCAGGCTGCGGTCCGTGGGGAATGCCGAGCGGGTGGAGGGTGATCGACCCTTCCTCAATGCCCTTTCGCGAGCCGAACTTATCGTTGCAGTAGTACAACACCTCGTCGGAGTCGACGTTCGAGTGGTTGTAAGGCACGACAATCGCGTCGGGGTGGTAGTCGAGCAGGCGCGGGCAGAACGAGCACACGACAAAGCCCGGACCATCAAAGGTTTGGTGGATGGGCGGCGGCATGTGGATCTTGCCCGTGATCGGCTGGAAGTCGTGGATGCTGAACGCGTAGGGGTACACGTAGCCATCCCAACCGACGATGTCGAACGGGTGGAACGGGAAGGTGTACATCGTCAGCCGGTGTCGGGCGCGAATGAGGACCTGGTGCTCCTCACGCTTGTCGATCGTGATCAGCTCAGACGGCGGCCGGAAGTCTCGCTCCTTAAACGGGGCGTGCTCGAGGAACTGGCCGTAGTTGTTGCGGTAGCGCTTGGGGGTGGTGACCTCGCCATAGGCGACGAGGGCGATCATGCGCACTGGAAGCGAGTCGAAGACGAGGCGGTAGATCGTGGCGCGCGGGATGACCAGGTAGTCGCCCGGCTTGAACGGCACGTTGCCATACATCGACTCGAGAACGCCCGAGCCGTCGTGGATGAACAGGATTTCGTCGCCGTCAGCGTTCTTGTAGTAGGTCGGCATCTGCTCGGCGACGTGGACCTGGTGCCATTCGACGTCTGAGTTGCCCATCAAGGGGAATCGACCCGAAACTGCATCGCCGCGAGGGGGCATCTGCTTGGTCTTGAGGTGGCGGTGCCGCAGCTCGGCATCTTCAACGTATTCCACCTTCACCGACCCGCGGTCTTCCCAGCCGACGACTTCGGTGGGCTGGTTGATGTGATAGGTCGTCGACATCGGTCCCGAAAAACCGTAGGTCGAAATCAGCTGTTCGGTGTAAAGTCCACCGTCGGGCTTGCGGAACTGGATATGATGCTTCTTGGGCAGTCGGCCAAGGGCGTGGTATCGCATGGTTGGGAACTCCTGTGTTCTCTCCTCAGTTTACCGATGGCACCGTCGAATGATGGGGTCGGGAATCTGGAAGTGCGGTCGCCCCAACGCACCTTTACGAGTTTTTTGAAAATTTTTTCGGAAAACCCTGAGGAACGGTTAGAAAGTTGCCGACGTCCCTAATAAGTCGGCTCGGAAACGGGCCAGGCAGAAAAAGGCACGACAGGGGCGACCCTGCTCACGCAAAGCCCATGGGTCTTCGGGCGCTGGAGAATGGCGGGAAGACAGCCGGGTTACCTGTCTGAATCGGCGGAGGGAACTCAAATGCGGATTTCAGACATCGAAGTAAGCAAGGTTCGCGAGATTTCTCGCGAACCCCAAGATCAATTGACCGACGTCGAGACGCCGGTCTACGACCCAGCCCAGGACCGCGAGCTCGTCCAACAAGTGACGCAAAGCATCAGCGAAATGGGTGACCGCGAAGACATGATCGCCTCGCTCAAGGCGCGCATCGAAGCCGGTGAATATAACCCGAGCGGCGACGACATCGCCGACACCATGATCCGACGCGCGATTGCCGATCGGATTCGATAAGGACCTGTCACTCACTGCGGCCCTTGCATCTCGACCGGGAGTTCCCCCGAGATTCAGGGGCCTTTTCTCTGGGTTCAGGCCGACTTTGCGCCGTCGAGGAGCTCTTGGGCCAGGGTGGCATCGACCACGCCGACGTACCAGGTGCCATCGAGATGCGGGTCTGGATCGTGCCAGTCGTACAGGTAGCCCTCGCAAAGGCTCTCATGGGGTAGCCGTCCGCGCAGTCCCACCTTGGGGAGCCAGGTCTCCTTCAGCACCGGATAGAGGTCGTTCGGCAGCGGGTGCTGCATCGTCCGGTAGTCGTCCGAAACGTCGATCACGAGGACGCGGGTGAGGTTGAACTTCCAGAGCGGTGCGCCGAGGGTTGCCACTATTCTCAGCGACGAAACAGGACCGAGATTTGCACCTAATCAACGGCGATTGGCTCAATTTCTGCTCATTGGTGAGGAACTGAGGATTTTTCGCGTTAGAATCAACGTTGACCGGTTCAACCCGGACATTCCTATATTTTTTTGCACTTATCTCTATTTGAGTTGAGGACACCATGCAACGGAACAAAGCATTTACACTCATCGAGCTCCTCGTGGTAATCGCGATCATCGCGATTCTCGCCGCGATTCTCTTCCCCGTCTTCGCCCAAGCCAAGGAAGCTGCAAAGAAAGCCTCGGCCATCTCGAGCGCCAAGCAGACCGGCACCGGCATCATCCTTTACACCGCTGACTTCGACGACTTCTTCCCGACCGGAAGCGTCCCGAACTCGAGCGCCCTCCCGACCATCCGCTACTATCCGGATGACGACTCGGTCCAGAATCCGGCCGGCTGGTTCGCCAGCGTCCCCATGCAGAACGAGCATGCGGTGGTCTGGAACAACACGGTTCAGCCGTACCTGAAGAACTGGCAGATCCTGGACGTCCCCGCCTTCGAGCGACGACGCATCAACGCTGCTGCTTGGACCGCCGGTTACGCTGCTCCGCTGCGACAGCCCGAGGGTGCTCACTTCACGTTCAATGGCTTCCTCCAGAACTACTCGACCACCGGCGTTGCCGCTCCGTCGACCCTCCCGTTGATCTGGGAAGGCATGGGCAAGATCTCGCGACTCGGCGCGTCGATGTCGAACCCCCGACTGAACTGTAACGGCACCGGCCCCTGCGTGTACAACCCCGCAGGTCAGCCCCAGCCCGACGCGACCGGCGGTGGCATGTACCGCGTGACCTATCCGATGCGCACGGTCGGTGGTCCTTCGTTCTGGACCTTCAGCCAGGGCAGCATCTTCGTCGCGACGGACACGTCGGCGCGAATGGTGAACCTTGGAAACGGCAACCGAATGTCGTTCCCGGCGAGCACGAACACGGTCAACTTCTTCAACTCGCTGGATAGCCAGGGCTACATCGACCTCTTCGCCATCCGAGGCCGATTCGTCAATGGCATCCTCTTCATCGCGGCGTTCAGCCCGGACAACACCTTCCAAAACTGATGAAATTCACTCTTGGAATCGTGATTGCCAGTCTGCTTCTCGTCGGATGCGGATCGAAGGACAAGGACCAGGGTTCGAACGCGGATAAGCAAGCCGCGATGTCGGGCTCGACGCCCGCGGCGAGCATGGACCCGTCCAAGCCGACCGCACGTCCGGACGGCGCGACGAACATGGGTCTGCGCAACGCAGGTCCGGATCAACCCGGCGACCGCTCGGGCAACTAAGCCCCGCGCAAAGCCAAACGAGGCCCCTGCCGATCTTCGGCAGGGGCCTCGTTCTTTGTTTTGGGGACCTTACTTGTCGAGGTCGGGGGCGATTTCGAACTTGTCCTTGCGGAACGCGCCTTGAATCTCGTTCTTGAGCATGTCGGCGGGGAGTCCGTCCTTGGCGGCCTTGGGGTCCTGAGTCGGGATGAGCAAGGTCACGCGTCGGTTCACAAAGCTGTAGGGCTGCGATGGGTCGCGCAGGTTGGTGTCGCCGAGGCCGCGCAGGGCGCGGAACTGGCCGAGCGGCACGCCATAGCGGGAGAGAATCTGTCGCATCGCCCGCGCACGGTCGGTCGAAAGGTCGAGGTTGGTGTACTCGTTCGAGGCGTACGGCTTGGCGTCGGTATGACCTTCGATGATCATGCCGCGCTTGGTCTTGGCGAGAATCGGGGCGAGCCGCTTCACGAGCTGCTCGGCATTGGTTCGAATGTGCGATGAACCGCTGTCAAAGAAGACCGCGCCCGCGCCTTCGACGAATTCGATGCGAAGCCCTTCTTTGGTGAGCTCCATCGTGACGTACTGTTTGATCGTCGCGAGTTCGGGCGTTTGTTCGACGACGTGCTTGATCTCGTCGCGCAGGCCCTTCAGCTTCTTTTCTTCGAGCGTCGTCGGGTCTTTGCCTCGGCTCTTCGTGTTGCCGGGGCTGCCTTCGGGCATGCCCTTGGTGTCGATCACGTGGGACTCCTTCGGCATCGTCTTCACGAAGCCAAACGGATCCTTGAAGTAGCCCGCGACCGAAGCCTTGGTCTCGTCGGAAAGGCCCATGATCCACATGACCATGAAGAAGGCCATCATAGCGGTGACGAAGTCGGCATAGGCCACCTTCCACGAGCCGCCATGGTGGGCGTGACCGTGGGCCTTCTTCTTCTTGATGATGATAGGCTGGGAGTCCATTGCCATGGGCTAGCTCTTCCGAGAAATCGGGTTAGGGGATCGGGCGCCAGGGGCCGGGCAGCATCGCGATCAACGTGGTGACCTCGACGTCGGCCTTGTTGACCGCGCGGTTGCGCTTTTCGTGTTGCTTTTGAACGACAATTTGGCGGAGTGTCCGCCGTTTGAGTCGGAGGGTTCTTTTCATTAGGCGGCTTTATCCTTGACCGCGGCTTCCATTTCGGCATAGCCGGGTCGAACAGACATTGCGATGTTGCGGCGAGCAAACTCGACGCAGGTGATCGGGGATTCACCCCGAGCAAAGCTAAACAATGCGTAGCGAATGCAGTTCATGTACTGACCTTCGCTTTCCAGGCGACTCTTGATCGCGGTGGCCATCGGCGAGAAGATGCCGTAGGCCATGAGAATTCCAAGGAACGTACCGACAAGTGCGGCAGCGACGGACTGACCGATGACGGCGGCGCCTTCGTCCATCTTTCCCATCGTGATGATAACGCCAAGGACGGCGGCAACAATACCAAAGCCCGGCATTGCGTCGCCGGTGGTTTGAATCGAATCGGCCGGGATCGCCGCTTCTTTGTGGGCGATCTCGAGGTCGAGCTCCATCATCTCCGAAAGGTCATGCGGGCTGACCGCGCCGGTGAGGATGACCTTCATCGTGTCGCAGAAGAAGTCGGTCGCGTGGTGGTTGGCAAGGAACGACGGGAACTTGCTGATGATGTCGCTGTCCTTCGGGTTTTCGATGTGCTTTTCGAGTCCGAGGAGGCCTTCCTTTCGGGCTACGTTGAAGAGCTGGTACATCATCTTCAACAGGTCCGAGAAGGTGCCCTTGGTGTAGGGGTCCGGCTTGAGGAGGCCCAGAACAGACTTGATCGCGGCGGTAAAGCCGGACATTCCGTTGGCGGCGATCATCGACCCGACGGCGCAACCGACGAGAATGACGATTTCGTTGATCTGGATCAACACGCCAATATTTCCGTGGTGCATGACGTAGCCCACAAGGACCGCGACAACCACGACGACGATTCCGATCAGAACAAACATTGTCTACCCGTTTCCAGCATGTCGGCCTCGTTGCACCCAACGAGCGACACCTTGCCTCTTGAATCATCGGCTGATCCCAGCAAATCCTCCATGCCCTTTGGCATCGATTCGTCCACAATGGATCGGTGGAATCGCGAATCCGCGCTCTTGACGGCCACACCGTAAACCAGATTGCCGCTGGTGAGGTCGTCGAACGCCCGAGCAGCGTGGTGAAGGAACTCGTCGAGAATTCCCTCGATGCCGGCGCGACTCGCATTGAAGTTCACGTTGAACAGGCGGGCCGTTCGCTCATTCGCGTGGTGGATAACGGCATCGGCATGAGCCCGATCGACGCCAAGCTCGCCTTTGAGCGCCACGCGACAAGCAAAATTCAGTCCGTCGATGACCTTCAGGCCCTCCACAGCCTCGGATTTCGTGGGGAAGCGGTCCCCTCGATCGCGTCGGTTTCGCGGATGACGCTCAAGACTGCGACCGAGGATGGACCCCGGACGGTCATCGCCTCGGAAGGCGGCCAACTCCGCGAACTGCGCCCCGAGAGCGGCCCGAAAGGAACCGAGTTCACGGTCGAGGACCTGTTTTTCAACACCCCCGCCCGGTTGAAGTTTTTGAAGTCCGACACCACCGAACTAGGGCAGATGGTCGATGTGGTGGGCCGCTACGCGATGGCCTATCCGGACGTGAGCTTCCTCCTCACCCACAACGGCCAGGAGGCGATCCGTACCACCGGGGACGGCGACACCCTGAATGCGATTGCCGAAGTTTGGGGCCGCGACCTTGCCCGCGCGCTCGCCGAAGTCCGCACCGAGCTGGGTGGCCTCCACGTAACCGGATTCATCAGTCCGCCCCACGTCACTAAGCCGAACCGGTCCTACCAGACCGTGTTCGTCAACGGACGCCCTGTCCGCACCCGCACCCTCACCACCGCGCTCGACGTCGCTTATCGCGACATCACGCCCGAGCGTCGCTATCCAGTTTTGTTCTTGAAGATTGAGATCGACCCCGACCTCGTCGACGTGAACGTTTCGCCCACCAAGACCGAAGTGAAGTTCCAGCGCGAGGGGGCCGCGTTTGAGGCCCTTCGAATCGCGATCAAGCAGTCGCTCCTCGAGCACGGCATGATGCCCTCGGTCCGCGCAGTCTCGGACACCAACGAGGCGATCCGACAATCGGAAGCGGCGATGGCCCAGGCTTGGGCGCCAACCCTGCTACAAGCGCCATTGCCTGCGAGCGGGGCGGTCGCCGACCTTGGGCTGGTGATGGCGACGGACGACCCGTTTGTCACCGCGCCCTCGATCAACACGTCGCGGTTTCCGTTTGCCGACCTACTGCGCGGGCTCAAGGTGATTGGTCAGGCGATGAACACCTACATCGTTGCCGAAACCGAGCGCGGGATCGTCCTCATCGACCAGCACGTTGCCCACGAGCGCATCCTCTACGAATACCTGTGCGGCCTCAAGCGGTCGTCGCTCGTGGAGAAGCAGCCGCTTCTTGTGCCGCTCCAACTCACCCTCGACAAGCGGGCGGCGATCCTCATCCGTGACCGCCTTGACGAGCTGGAGGCCGTCGGGTTTGACCTTGAGCCGTTTGGCGGCGAGAGCTACGTCGTCCGTGCGGTTCCCGCCGCGGTTCGGTCGCGCGACCCTCTGCGAATCTTGCGCGACATGATCGACGAGCTGGTTGAATCGAGTGTCGCACGGCGGCTAGTGCCGACCCGGGAGCAGATCTGGATCACGACGTCGTGCAAGCTCGCGGTGAAGGCGGGCGACCCCCTCGGCATGGCGGAAATGGAGCGGCTCATCGTGGACCTCGCGGAGACCGAGAACCCCTACCTTTGCCCCCACGGACGGCCGATCACGCTCACCTTTACCAACGATGAACTCCTGCGGCGGTTCAAGCGAACATGATCGTGCTTGGCGTCGACCCCGGCATTGAGCGGATCGGTTGGGCGGTGATCGAAAAGGTTGGCTCGAAGCTCACGCCAATCCGATTTGGACTGATCAAGACCCCGCGCATCCCCACTCCCGCGCGGCTGCTCTTGATTCGCCAGGAGTTCACGGCGGTCCTCCACGAGTTCAAACCCGACGAGTTTGCGACCGAACAGCAGGTTTTCGCCGCCAACAAGACCACCGCGCTCGACGTCGCCAAGGCGCTGGGCGTGATGCTCGCGGTCTCCGCCGAGCTGGACTTGCCTTGGGCGGAGTACTCGCCGCCCGAAGTGAAAAAGGCGGTGACCGGCGTTGGACAGGCGGAAAAGCACCAAGTCCAGTTCATGGTGCAGAAGATCCTGGGCCTCACCGAGCCGGTGAAGCCCGACGACGTGGCCGACGCGCTCGCAATCGCGGTCTGCCACGCCCTCAAGACTCGCGGTTAGCGCGGGACAACCCAGAACTTGATCGAGGCGGGTCGGGCGAGGTCGTGATAGACCGTGTTCACGGCCGTGCGCATCTTTGTTGCGGTGAGCGGCGATTCGCCAAAGCCGAGGCTCCGGTTGAACGAAGGGAAGTTGTCCGAGCTGAGCAGGAGTACCAGTCGACTGCCTTTGGCAAAGGTGTGGGCGAACCACCACGGCGTTAGGTTCACCGTGTAAGCCTTGCCGGGCTGGAGCAGCGGGGCCCCCTTGGCGATCCAACCGATCCGCATCGCGTCGGGGAGGCCGACGAAGCGCATCTCACCCTTCTCGTTCTCTTCGGCGATGATCGCCGAGAGCTGGGCCTCGGTGGCGGTGGAGCTGGCCTGGAGCTTGACCTCAATCGAACCCGAAACCGTCATCGGCTGGGCGAGGATCGGGCCTCGGAAGACCAGATTTCCTTGCTCGTTTCGGGCGAAGTCGAGCTTGGTCGTGGCCCCGCTCATCGACGTGTCCTGGTCACGGATGAGGGTGTCGGCGGGGTTGTAAAAGATCTGGCTTGGCTCACTGGCGGTGGGCTTTTCGACAAGGCGACCCATCGAGCGGCGACCGTTGGTCGGTCCGTTCGACGAGAGGTACCAGGTCGTCGGCTTCCACGATTTACCCGGCATATCGTCGGCGTCGATCCACTCGTTGGTGCCTGAGACGAAGAGGTGGACCCGCGGCCGCTTGGTCCACGAGACGTCCTTGCCCTTGAGGTAAGTGTCGAAGAACCGCAGGTAGACCGAATCGAGGTCGATGACCGCGTCCTGGCCGTAGTCAACGTCGCCGAACTTGGTCTTGGCGTTAAAGCCGTGCTCCCAAGGGCCAAAGACGACCCACTGGTTGGTGTGGCCCTCGCGTTGGCGGGCCTCCCAGTTCAGCCGGGTACCGATGCCGTCGCCGTCCCAGAACCCGCTGATCGCGAGGACGGGAATCTTCACCTTGGCAACTTCGCTCATCTGGAACGAGGTCCATTGGTCGGGTTGCGGCCTGCCGAGCCACTTGTCGAAGAACGGGACCGACTTCGTGAAGACGGCGTCGTCGACCTTGTTGAGCGGAAGAACATCGAGGTTCTTCGCTCCCGGTACCTGGCCCATCGACGAGAAGTCGGCGTTCTTGCCGGTCACGATCTTGGACCACCACACGTTGCCCGCGAGGAGGAACAGCCCCTTGTTCCACGGGATGTTGTAAGCCGGGTTGGGCGGGCTGACCTGGGGGATAATCGCCTTGAGTGCAGGGTGTTTTTCGACTGCTGCGCACCATTGGACGAACCCGAGGTAGCTGCCGCCGATCATCCCGACATTGCCGTCGCACCACGGCTGCTTGCTGATCCAGTCAATAGTGTCGTAGCCGTCCTTGCGCTCATTCATGAGCGGATCCCAGTCGCCGTCGGAGTCGCCTCGACCCCGGACGTCCTGGGAGATGAAGATGTAACCGCGCGAGGCCCAGAAGCTGGCCTCCGCCATGTTGGGGACGCGGCCGTAGGGCGTGCGGCTGAGGATGACGGGGAACTTGGCGTCGGCGGGTGCCTTCGGTCGAGCGATTTCAGCGACCAGCTTGACCTTATCGCGCATCGGGATCGCGACCTTCGACATCGTGACGACCTCGAACTTCGTCTGGCTGAGCTCGGGGAACTTGGCCATCGGGTCTTGGCCGAGCTCATCCCAGCCCTCAACGAGCTGGCGGAACTTTTGCGACGGCACTTCGAGGAGCAACAGCAGGCCCTGGTCGTGAACCATCTTGAAGCTGAGTCCAGCGAGGCTGCCACTGATGGTCTGGAGCGTTTTGCCCTTGGCGGTGACGGGCTTACCCGCCGCGAGTTCGCAGGGGACAAGAACGCCGCTGTCGAGGATGAGAATCTGATAACTTCCCGGCTTCGCGCTGAGGAGGTTCGCGGTGACCTGGGGATGGAAGTTCGAAAAGAGCAGGCCCGAATCCACATTGACCGACTTGCCCGCCGCTGCACCGTTCACAAAGATTTGCGATGAGCCTTCCTTGTAGCGGACTTCGACGGTGGTGGTGGGGTTGGGCTTGGCGTTGATCGTGGCCTCGACGATTCTCCCATCCTTCATCGCGCCTTTGATCGTCGAGCTGATGTCGGTGCCGTTGATCTTGCCCACCGTGGTGCTGGTGAAGCCGCCGTCTGCCGCGACGTCAAACGTGTTGTCGGCGATGGATGTGCCGCCGAGGGAAAGACGCGATTTGATCGGTGCGCCCTGAGCCAGGGCGGCAAGCAAAAGGAGCGGCAAAAGCGCGACGCGACGCATGGTTCAAGTGTACAAGTTCTGCCCTCGCGGTTCAGGGACCTAAGCTCCATTTGGAGATTTAACAATTCTCCGCTACACTGCACGACATAAGCCCTGGGGTGCTGATGCTATGTCCATTACGTTGTCTCGAAAAATTGAACCGGAGGTGATGAAGGAGTTTTTGGATGCGGAAGTGAAGGCTGCATCCGAGTCCCGAACGCCGATCTCCCGGCGAACGCTCACCGACTTGGTCACCGCCAAGTTCCACCTTCCTTTCGCGGAAGCGTGGGAAGAGGTTGACGGCTACTGCAACGAGTCCGCGCCGCACGTTCCGGCTTATCTGAGCGAAGAGATTGGCCTGCACTGGCCAAAGGTGATTGGTGCCTTGCTCGCGGTGGGCGGTATCGCGCTGGTCCCGGTTGGGATTTCCAGCAAGAATGGCCCGCTCTGGTACACCGTCGCCACGCTGCTCGTGGGTGTGGGTGCGTTCTTGTTTGTGCGGAGCCTGGAGTCGTTCCAGGAGTATTCCAAGCGCAAGAAGGCCGGCCGCGCCTAACTCATCGCCGCGCGCATCGCGCGGACGACCCCTGCGGAAACCCGCTTCACTTCCGACTCGGGAGGACTGCCTTCGCTGCCATAGCGTAGGTGGGGTGCACCTTGGGTCGAGGTGTCGGTGACGGTTTCAAAGGCGGTTCCGTGAAGGTGGCTGATGCCGGTCGCGGCCATGAACTCGCGGATGGTGTGGGGTCGAAGGCCTCCGCCGGCTAGAACGGCGTTGGGTTGCAGGGCGCCCATCTTGGTGAGATTCGCGCGGCCCTCCCAGGCAGTGGATGCTCCGCCGCTGCTCAGAACGCGCGTGAAACCGATCTCGAGGGCACTTTCGAAGGACCGAACGGGGTCAGTGGTGGCGTCGACCGCCCGGTGGAGCACGCAGGGAAGCGGGCTCGATTCGATGAGTCGCCGACAGCGGTCGAGATCGAGCTCGCCGGAAGGAGTGAGCACGCCAAAGACGACAGATTCGGCCCCGCAGTCCGCCGCGAACTTTATATCGCGAATCATGGAACCGATTTCGGCCTCTCCATAGTCGAAACCTCCCGGTCTCGGACGAATCATCACTGCGGAAGGCAGAAGAGGACAAACCTCGTCGACCAGGCCGTGGGACGGCGTGAGGCCGCCAAGGAAGATCGCGCTGACAAGCTCGACGCGGTCGGCACCGCCCAGACGTGCTTGGTGGGCGTCGTAGACGGATTGGGCGATGACTTCAAGGGTCATGAGTGGATTGGGGAACGGAACCGGCAGCACGACTGTCGTCGTGTATTGTTAAGGCGAAGAGCGGAAGTTGAAAGAGAAGGATACTAGGTTAGCGGAAGATCAGAAGCCGATTCGCATTGAGGCGTTCGGCGGCCTGCGCGCGGTCCTGCCGGACCGGGTGCTCACCCATTTTCAGACCCAAAAGACCGGGACCTTGCTGGGCATGCTCGCCACCCGGATCGGGACCAACTTCCAGCGAGAGGAGCTCGCGGAAGCGCTCTGGCCCGAAGCCCCCCTCGACATCTCTCGCCACCGGCTCAACCAAGCCGTTTCTTGGCTACGCCGAAACCTTGAGCCAACTCCAGATCTGGCAGGAAAGGTGATCCGCTCCGATCTCCGCACGCTGACGTTGCTACCGACGTGCATCCAGACCGACACCGCTGAGTTTGAGCACAACATGGCCTATGCCATCCACGCCACCGAAACCCCCGAGCGACTCACGTATCTCGAGGCAGCCTGCCGCGGGTATCAGGGCAAGCTCCTGGTCGGATTTGCGAAAGGTTGGCTGCTTTCTGAGCAAGAGCGCTTCCAAGACCTTTTCGGCTCGGCTCTCACGGATTGGGTTGCGCTTTTGGTCGAGCTTGGCCGCCAAGACGAAGCGCTCGCCGTCGCAGAGCTTGCGCTTCGCGATCCCGAGCTGGCTCCGCTCCATCGTGAGTTAAGGGGCCTCGCCACCGGCCAGGTTGTGCCAATCGCCTCTCCGGTTCCTCTGTCCGAGCATTCAGGAATCCCACGGGTTCCGGCGGAAGATGGCGACGGCCGGGCGGATGAGCTGAATCGGATTCTCAAGGCCTACGAGGATCGTGAGCGAGGCGTCATCATCACGGGTCCGGTGGGCATAGGAAAGACGTGGCTGTTGCTTCGAGCGCAAAGCCTCTTTTCCAATGCCGGAGTGCAAATCGCGCTCGATCCGGCGGAGGCTACGTCTCGATCGGTTGTCATCATCGACCGCGAAGAGTCGATGGATGACCTTGAATTGGAGAAGCTTTCAGCGGTTTTGGCATCGCGCGATGCGTTCCTTCTTGCCGTCATGCCTGCGCTCCCGCATCCAATAGGGTTCGTGGAGGTCGCGCTGGGTGGTCTTCGGTTGCCTGATGTCCCGACCCTGGCAAGCGTGCGGTCGCACCCTGCTTCCGCCTTGCTTCTGCGACGGCTAAGCCTGCTTCGTCCGGACGCGCGCGTGGATGACGAAGTGGCCGCGCCGATCTACGAGATTTGTCGCCGGGTGGGCGGTAATCCCCAGGTGCTTGAACTGATTTCGTCGTGGTTCAAGTTCTGGCCCGCCGCCGAGGTGCTCAACCGTTTGGAGTCGCAGGAATTGCTGCTCGAGCTGGAGCGTCCCGACTTGCCCGACTCGATTCGCCGCATGCGTGCCGCAGTGGACTCGGCGATTGCGATGACCGACCCGGTGGACCTTGAGCTCCTTGTGCAGCTCACCGTCTTCCCTGGCACCTTCAGCATGGAGGCCGCGGGGTTGCTCAGCACGGTGGAGGCGATCCCCAGCCGGCTTCGGCGGCTGATCCAGGTCGGCCTCGTTGAAATCGAAGAGCGGCCGGGCGAAGCGCGAACGTTGATGCGCATTCCGCGCCTGACCGTCGAGGCTATCTATGGTCAAATTGCCCCCGACCACGCCGCCCTTACCAAGAATCAGCTCGCCCGACGACTCCGGGAGCGACTGGAGCAGATTGAGCGCACCCACGATCACGACGGAAGGGTGAAGGCTTGGCTCCAGCTCAACCGCGAAGCCGACACGATCCAGACTGCCCTGAATTGGCTTGCGCAAACCGGACAAGCTGAGCAAGCGGCCGAGATTATCTGCCTCCTTGTGCCGCACTGGTCCCTCACCGGTCGGCCCGAGGTCGGCCTTGCCTGGCTGGACCGCATGCCCGCGAAGTCCCCGACGGTGCAGATGAAGGCGAGAATTGCCCGAGCGGACCTCCTTCTTGAGGCGGGAATGATGAACGCGGCGATTCAGCTTTACGACGATATCCGCCGGAACGACCAGCCCAGTGCGCGCGACCTCGTGATGGCCCTTTGCCGTGAAAGCTTGGCCTTGCGGAAGAAGGGTCGGCTCGACCAGGCCGCCGAAGTGGCCCAGGCCGCGATTCTCATTGCTGAGCAGAAGGGCTACCGATGCCGCGTGATCCACTGCCTTTGTAAGGTTGCCGCCGTCCACGCCCTTCGGGGGCGGATCCACCGGGCGGAGCGCGACCTGGAGCGCGCCCTATCCCTGGCGCGAAAGCTGGACTCGAAGGTGCTGGAGGCGCTCGTCCTCGGCCACCTTGGCCGCTGCTATCTCATGCAGGACATGCCCGACCAGGCAGAAGAAGTGCTCGAACTCGGCATCGGGGTGATGGGCGAGCTTGTCGGTGACACCTTCTTGAGCTCGATGTTCTCAAACCTTTCTTGGACGAAGCGTTTGCTCGGCAAGCCCGACGATGCTTATGCGGCCTACCTGGGCGGTTCGTCCATGGTTCGGTCTGCAATCGTCGAACTGGAATGGATGTGCGAGGCCGCGCACCACCTCGCGGCCCGCGAGGCCT
Organism: Armatimonadota bacterium; assembly: GCA_018268355.1. Classification (GTDB taxonomy): domain Bacteria; phylum Armatimonadota; class Fimbriimonadia; order Fimbriimonadales; family Fimbriimonadaceae; genus JAFDWR01. Next base: position 457,318 of record JAFDWR010000004.1, read on the forward strand.
GGGCGGCGGCAGGATCGGCGATCGGCGTCTATGACGCCCGCATGAGCGCGATGGGCCTCACCACGGGCTCGATCAGGTCGAGCTGCATGCACAAGCTCCGAACTCTCGTTTCCGAGCGGCTCGGAGCCGAGGCGGAGTCAGCTTTTCGACGCGGCAGGACGATGCACGAAGACGAAGTTCACGTGCTGCTCGTCGATCCTTTGGGCTTCCACCAAATCTCGCCTTCGACGTCCGGCGTCGGCGATTCGACGGTCAGCAGAACCTGAAGCGACCGTGCATCGGCGAGGTCCTTGATCGGAATCACGACCTCGAACTTGCCGTCTGCGGTTGCCTCCGCCTTTTCGTAAAGGACCGATTCGGCCGGACCGAGGACCCTCAGGTTTCGGACCTTCACCGCGCCCTTGCCGCGCGTCCGCGCGACGCTGAGCTTCCAATCTCCGACCGAATTGGTCATGCGAGAAAGGTCGAGCTTGAGCGTTTCGTTTCCGATCCATCGCCCCGCCACTGAGATGCCGGGGTCGCCGTCGAGCGGGTGGTAGGCAACATCCATCATGTGGAGCCGCTCCAGGTGGATCTTCAGCCGGACGAGGAAGTCATCAAACGAGCGCTTGGTCGCGGCGGGAATCCACAGCACCTCGGAAAGGGCACAGAGGCGCGGGAAGGCGCGCCGTTCGACGAGTTTCCAGTGGGTGAGGTATTCGGACCAGAGCTGACCCTGGGCGCCAAGGATATGCTTGGCCTCGTCGGCGTTGAGCTCGGCGGGAACCGGCTCGAACTGGTAGACCCGGTGGAGCGGCGTGTAGCCGCCAATCGCAAGCGGCTCAGCCTCGGTGTCGCCGGTGGCATAGAAGTCGAGGTACGTGTGGGTCCCAGGGGCCATGACGACGTCGTGGCGCTGTCGGGCCGCTTCAATGCCGCCCTGGATGCCGCGCCAGCTCATGACGGCGGCCTTTTCGGCGAGGCCACCTTCAAGGATTTCATCCCAGCCGATCAGGCGGCGACCTTTTGACGACAGGTAGCGGTCGAAGTGGCGGATGAACCAGCTTTGGAGCTCTTCCTCGTTCTTCAGGCCCTGCTCCTTCATGCGGGCTTGGGCGCGCGGCGACTGCTTCCATTGCACCTTCGGGCATTCATCGCCGCCGACATGGATGAACGGGCCGGGGAAGACATCGAGCACTTCGTCGAGAACGTCCTCAAGGAATTTGAGGGTGCCGTCTTCGACGTTGTAGACGTCGTCAAAAACGCCCCACTGCTTGGCAACCTGGATCGGCTTGCCGGTGTTGCCGAGCTCGGGATAGCTGGCGACGGCTGCGCTTGCGTGGCCCGGCATCTCGATCTCGGGCACGACGTTGATGTGCCGCTGGGCAGCATAGGCGACGATCTCGCGGAGGTCGTCTTGGGTGTAAAAGCCGCCGTGGCGGAGGCCGTCGAACTTCCCGGTGTTGCGGCCGATCACGGTCTCATTGCGCCAGCCGCCAACCTCGGTGAGGCGCGGATACTTCTTGATCTCCATGCGCCAACCCTGGTCATCGCAAAGGTGAATGTGGAGCGAGCTCATCTTCTGGAGCGCGAGGAGGTCGATGAACTTGAGCACGTCCTCTTTCGGCCAGAAGTGCCGACACGGGTCGAGCATCGCGCCGCGCCATGGGAAGCGTGGGGCATCGCAAATCTCGGCGCAATCGATCGACCACTTCACGCCTGAGACAAGGATCTTGCGGAGGGCGGCGGCAGGCAGCATCTGGACGAGGCTGACGAGGCCATAGAAAACGCCCGCCCGGTGTCCGGCAATCGTGATCGTCTTCGGTGTGATAGAAAGGCGGTAGCCGTCGGTTCCGACTTCCGACTCCGCAGCCTCGCGCAAGACGATTGACCTGGCGGCGCGCCCAACGCCGATTTCGAAGCCAAATGCCCGACTGACGGTCTCGTTCCACCATTCGCGTTCGGAGGCAAAGGCGTTCGAGGCAAACTTGACCCCGGAGTCAAAGGTGAACTGGCCCTTGGAAGGCTCATACGAAAGCGGCTTGGGAAAGAGACGCATTTGAGCGAAGCATAGCCGAAGAAGTGGACTTTCTTGGTAGAGTGAGGGGCAGCCCATGGACGAAATCACGGCGGATTATTCGGTTGAGCAGCTTCTTCCCCCGGTCGAACTGAAGGTACGGGTGGACGTTCGCGTTGCCGCCAAGACGGACCTTGGCCGCGTGCGCGAGAACAACGAAGACAAGTTTGAGTTCTTCATTCCGTCGGACGACGGCACCCTCGCCCGGAAAGGGCAGGTCTTTGTCGTCTGTGACGGCATGGGCGGCCACGCCGCTGGTCAGATCGCGAGCGAGCTCGCGACCAAGACGTTTATTGACGTTTATCTCAACCATCCTTCCGAGGACCCAACCGCCGCGATGCAAGGCGCGGTGGGCGCGGCAAACCGGTACGTCAACAATGTTTCCATCGCAGTGCCGAGTCGGCGCGGCATGGGCACTACGCTCAGCGCGCTCGTCTTGCTCCAGGGTCAGGGCTACATCGCGCAGGTGGGCGACTCTCGCGTTTACCGCGTGCGGGACGGCCAAGTGGAGCAGCTGACCGTTGACCACACGTGGGTGGAGGAAGCCGTTCGTTCGGGCTTGATCACCCGCGAGGAAGGCGAGAACCACCCCTATCAGCACGTGATCACGCGGGCGATTGGCACCTCGGCTGACGTCGTACCCGACATCATCCCGTGTGACATCGCAGCGGGCGACACCTATGTGCTTTGTTCGGATGGCCTCACGAACCACGTTTCGGATGGCGAGCTTCTAGGTCTCGTCCAAGCCAACGGTCCTTCGGAAGCGGCGTGGAAACTCGTCGCGGCTGCGCTCCAAGATGGCGGTAGCGACAACACGACCGTCCTTGTTGTTCGCATCGATGCGATCGATTCGCTTGGCTCTTAGTAGTTTGTGCACATAATAAAGGCATGAGCGCGCACGACGTCCTTGTGCCTTTTGGTTTCACGGCTTTGGAATCCCAGGTCTATGGATTCCTCATCACCGAATCGCCTGCCACCGGCTACCGGATTGCGCAGGGCATCGGAAAGCCGGTCGCGAATGTCTATAAGGCGATTCAGTCGCTCGCCGAGAAGAACGCGCTTGTCGTGGAATCCGCGGAGAGCCGCCTCGTCCATCCCGTCCCGCCTGAAGAACTCCTCGCCAGGCTGACGCGCGAGTTTGACGCCCGCAAGAAAGCGGCGGAAGCTGCTTTTGCCGAAGCAAGCGTCGCCGGGGCAAAGGACCGCATCCAGACGATCAAGTCGCTTGAGCAGAGCCTCGACACGGCGACCGAACTGGTCCGAGCGGCCACCCATTCGATCCTCTTCAGCGGCACCAAGGCGTCGGTGGAAGCCTTGGAGTCCGAGTTGCGAGCGGCGAGTGCGCGCGGGATCAGCGTTTCGATCAAGACCGCCGCACCTTGCCGGGTCGAAGGCGCGGAGATCGTCGCTCCTCTGCGCGACGAAGACCTCTGGGCGCAGTGGCCCGAGGAGGGCATGGTCGTTTGCGTGGACGGCGGTGCCATTCTCGCCGCCCAATGGACAGCGAAGGGCGTGGTGAAGTCGGCGATCTTTGCCCAGAGCACGCTGCTCGGCACGGTTCTCTATCAAGGCATGAGCGCGGACCACTGCATCACCGAAATTGAAGAGCGACTCGAGGACGGCGCGGGACCCAAGCGAGTGCTCCGCACGATCGCGAGCATGCGGTCGGCGACGGGCACACCTGCCTTTCAGAAGGGCTAGAACCGGACATTCAGCGCGAGGCCGATAAAGTTCTGACCGCGGTTTGAACCGTTGGTTCCGCCGTTGCTGACGTGCAGATATTGGAGGCCGACCAGGATCTCGCCTTGAGGCTGGGGGATGCGGATGCCGAGGCCGAGGTACGGCGTCGAGTTCACATTCGAGTCGAGGTCGCGGGCAAGCCGGTCCACGTATTGCAATCCCCATCCGATGTCGGCATAGACGCCGATGCGATCGGGCGCCCCGAACCGGTAGCGACCAAAAACGAGTAGCCCGAGGCCGTTGGCGTTCTCAACCGGCCTTGGCGAAAGGCCCGCACTTTGGGTGCTGATGTAGTAGCCCTGAATCACCAGCTGGCTTGGAATCTTGAAAAGGCTGATCTTTGGATCTCGGCGGGCATAGCCGAAATTCACCATTCGCGCGACGACCTTTTCGCTTGAGCCAAGGATCTTTGCATTCTCCATGTAGGAGATGCCCATGTACCATCCGTACCTTTGTTCCTGGGCGGCCGCGAGCCCCGCGAGGAGAATTGAAGCGAAAATGGCGGTGGGTTTCATTGAGAACGGTAATATTTACCTCTTCCCATGACTTCGCGACTTCCTGTTCTCGTGATTGTCGGGCGTCCCAACGTCGGCAAATCCACCCTATTTAACCGAATCATCAAGTCGCGCGTCGCGGTGGTGGAGGACGAACCGGGCATCACCCGCGATCGACTCTATGCTGAAGGCGAGTGGCGAGGCAAACGATTCCAGATTGTCGACACCGGTGGAATCGTCTTTGACGAGAACGACCCCTTTGCCGAGCAGATTCGAATCCAGGTGAACGTTGCCCTCGAAGAGGCGGACGCAATCCTTTTTGTCACCGATGCGATTGATGGGGCTAACCCCGACGACATGGAGCTTGCCAACGCCATGCGCATGGTGAAGAAGCCCACCTTCGTCGTTGCGAACAAGGCGGACAACGCCAACCGAGAGGCCTATGCCAACGAGTTTTATCGCCTTGGGCTTGGCGAGATCTGGCCCGTGTCTAGCTTGCACGGGCGCGGCGTCGCCGACTTGCTCGATGAGGTGGTCGCCATCCTCCCCGACGCGGGCAAGAAGGTGGACGAAGAGCGCGAGGAGATTCGCGTTGCCATCGTGGGGCGGCCCAACGTTGGTAAGTCGTCGCTGATCAACGCCTTCACTGGCGAGCAGCGGATGATCGTCAGCAACGTGGCGGGCACCACTCGCGATGCGGTCGACACCCAGCTTGAATATGCGGGCGAGAAGTTCCGCCTTGTGGATACCGCCGGAATTCGCCGACGCGGAAAGATCCAAGGCACCGTCGAGTACTACATGGTCGACCGTGCGGTTCGCGCGATGGAGCGGGCCGACTGCGCGATGATCATTGTCGACGGCTCAGAAGGGCTGACGGACGGTGACAAGCGAGTCGCCAAGGCTGCGCACGACGCCGGTCGCGCGGTGGTTTGGGTGATCAACAAGTGGGACACGAAGGAGCCGCCGGACGGTCAGCCGCGCATGAAGTCGCAGCTGAAGAAGGACTTCCTGAAGATCCTGCGCGACGAGGTGCCGGAGCTGGCCTATGCGCCGGTGGTCTTCACGTCGGCGATTGAGAGTGCGGGCCTTGAGCCGGCCCTCGACCGCGTCATCACGTCGGTGGAGAACTTCAGCTTCCGCATCGCCACCGGCCCGCTTAACCGCCTGGTCCAGGATGCCTGCTTCCGACGGCCCTACACGACCAAGGGTCGCCCGCTGAAGGTGTATTACACGACCCAGGTGAGCACTCGGCCGCCGACCTTCCTACTCTTTGTGAACGATCCCGAGATCTTGCACTTCAGCTACGAGCGCTACCTCTTGAACGAGATTCGCAAGCAGTATCCGCTGGAGGGGACGCCGATTCGGCTGCGCAACAAGAGCTCGCACGGCAAGGGCGATGACGAAGTGAAGCCGAAGGGCCGCGGCGCGAAGCGCGACGCAACGACCCGCGACGTCATGGGCCGTTCGAAGCCGAAGCGAGACGACGCGAAGGATTAAAGAACGCGGGCTCGGTCCTTTGAGGTCGGCTCTGGTTGGAGCTCGGCTTTGGACCGCTCGATGTTGTTCATGACCTTGCCCACCGCTCCTTCGAGCTTGGTAAGCACCTCAAAGGCGTAGTCTTCGGCTCCGCGGCGAGTTTGGAGTGCCTCCTGGTTGGCGGCGGCTCGAATCTCGTCGCTTTGGGCCTTGCTGAGCTTCAGGATTTCGCTTTCGGCGACGAGCTGGGCTTGGCGGAGCTTGGCTTGCTCGATGATGCGGTCGGCTTCGAGCTGGGCTTCGATGACGATGCGCTCGGCTTCCTTTCGGGCCCCTTCAACGGTCATCCCGGCCTCTTCGCGAGCGGTTTCGACGATGCGCTCCGACTCGCGGATGGTGGAGGCGGCCTGCTTGATGTCGGTGGGGAGGCTGGCGCGCGCCTTCGAGATGAGCAGACGCAGCTCGTCCTGGTCAAGCCCAAAGGTCATCCCCACGAAGCGCCGGGGACGCTCAATCGATTGATATTCGATCTGTTCGAGAATGCGCATGATGTCCATGGGAAGTTTGTGCCTCGTACGAAAAGTTAGGACGTTCGTCGACGACCTATTGTGGCGCAGACCGGGGTGGGTTGCCCCGGTCTTTTGGCGAGGATTCGGATTGGACTAGAGCGATTTGTCGCCGTAGAGGGTTTGGATGTAGCAGATCTGGCCCCGGTGGTACTCCATGTTCATGAGGTGATAGCTCGCGATGTCGGCGATCGGTCGGGGGTCGGGCCGCATGAGATAGACCGTTCGCGCCATCTCCTCGTCGGTGAGGGCTTCGATGCGGGAGGCGAGGGCTTCGGATTGGGTTCGGACTTCTGCGACCGCCTTTTCGAGGGTGTCGAGCTTGGCGCAATCGGCGAAGTACATGTTCATGATCTCTTCCGTCATCTCGCGGATGCCTTCAAAGGTGGTGAGGGTGCCGAGGAGGTAGCGGGGGAGGGTTCCGCACTCTTGGACCATCGAGAGGACGGTCCGACCTTCGTCGAGGGGTGACCATTCGAGCTTGTCGGCGGGGACTTTTTCGACCTCCTTGAGGAAGGCGGCCATTGTGGCGCGAGTGGACGCAGCAAGGTGCATTTGAAGGGTCATGTCGGGGGAGAGCTTACTCGGGTGGGTCGAGTGCTCGTCTCGCCGACCGAGGGCGGGGGAGCGAAGCGACCGGGTGAGGCCTCGGGCCGGTCGGCGACCGCGATCGAATCCGAGTAACCTAGACCCCGATGGGCCGCGACATCAGCCTCTTCTCGGGCTACGACCAAAAGGAGAACCGAACCACCAACTACTGCTTGCTCATGCTGCGGCAGGTTTATGAGGCGTCGCCGAGGCTGCTCGCCGACGTTCTCACCCAGCTCTGCGGCGAAGACTTCGGCGGATCGGTGGGCGTCCGGTTTCGACAGCAGGAAAGGGCGGGGCTCAGCGTTCCCGACGGGCGAATCTCCCAGGCGAGCTTCACGGTCTACGTTGAGACGAAGCTGAAGGACTGGTTCCAATGGGAGCAGATTCGCGACCACCTCGTCGCGCTCCAGGCCGAACCGGCGGGGGTGAAGGCGCTCCTTGCGCTCTCGAAATTCGACGTAGACCAAGAGGAGCGACTCAGCGAGCTCCAAACCCGGGCCCACGACGAATTTGGCGACAGCGTCCTCTTCCTTACCGCGTCGTTTGAGGAACTCCTCGATGCGCTGGAAAAGGTGGACCTGCCGCTCTACCTGCGAGCCTCGGTGGAAGAGCTGCGCGCCTACTTTGACCAGCAGTTCTTGTTGCCGACCTGGAAGACGAAGCTCGAGGTTGTGAATTGCGTGACGACGATGCACGAGATTGAGGCTGGGGGCTACCTCTGCCCGGCGACGGGCGGATCGTATAGCCACGCTCGGGCGCGCTACTTTGGGCCGTACCGACTTAAGAGGGTGGACCGAATCTGCGAGATCCTCGGCGTGGTCGATGTGGGCGAGGCGAGCCAGGAGGGGCGGGTGCTCTGGAACAATTCGAGCCTTGCGATCAGCGATTTGGTGAAGCGGGCCGACGCACTCGTCAACCGCTTCCGGCCCGAACAGCGGTCGGAAGGGGTGCGGGTTCTCGTGCTCGGCGAACCGTTCGAGACCGTGTTCCGGAAGGATTCGAAGGGCGGGATGCTGGGGACGAAGCGCTACTTCGAGGTCCCGGACTTGGGGCCGCGCGAGCTCGCGGCGTACCTTTATGGCAAGGATTGGACGACGCTGAGGGAGTCTAGGTAGGGCCCGCCGGCCCGCCGCCACTCCCGGCTTGGGACCCCGGCGCTCCGCGCCGCCCAAGCCACGCCCCGGCGGGGGACAAGCCAGCCATCCATTGACAGCAGGACCCAGACCCGGCGACGCTCTGCCAGTCGAAACTGGGCACCGGATTCCCACAGCATCCTCGCCCCGGGGAAGAGGCACTTTTCACATCAAAACTCCCCATTTGGGAAACGGCAACGCCGAAAAGTCGTCAATAATGTAGGAATGGGAATTCCCCATAAATGGAGTAATTTCTGAATAGGGAGAACACTATTCTCAAACCAAAGAGAAGGACAAGATTCAATGGCAAGCAAGGATTCTAGGTTCCTGGGGCACGAGCTCCGAAAGCCCGACGCCCAAGGTCGCATCATCATCGGCAAAGAGCATGCCGACGATACCTTCGCCATCGAGAGGCTGGACAATGGCGACATCTTGCTGAGGCCGGTCGTCGTGATCCACAAACAGGAGGCATGGCTCTTTGCCAATCCGGAGGCGATGGAGTCCGTCAAGAGAGGGCTACAGCAGGCCGCGGAGGGCAACGTTTCCAGCCTCGGCTCGTTTGCCGAGTTCGCAACGGACGAGGACTCTGAAGAGGACTAGAGCTGAATGGCCTTTCAGCTCCTGTTCACGGAAGAGGCATCGAGGCAGCTCCATGCCCTCGAAATTGATGAGAAGAAGCTGCGCAAGGTTCGACGCTGCTTGGGTCTTCTGGAGATTGACCCAAAACACCCTGGGTTGAACTCACACAAGTACGCTTCGATCAAGGCTCCTGAGGGGCGAGACCTCTGGGAGTCCTACGTAGAGAACCGAACCCCTTCCGCGTGGCGGGTGTTTTGGTTTTACGGGCCTAGCAAGAACACGATTACGATCGTCGCTATTACCCCGCATCCGTGAGGCTTCTAGTTGACGATCAAGGCTGCACCCGGTGGGGACGAAACTGGAGCGGGCGACGAGATTCGAACTCGCGACTTGCTGCTTGGGAAGCAGCCACTCTACCACTGAGTTACGCCCGCACGAGGGTCCGAAGGTCAGTGTAACACGACCCCATTCGATGGGGGAAGTCCGGCCTCGCAAGCCCACCGGGCACCCCCGACGGGGGACATCAATTTCCATGGATTTCGGCCCGAAGACTCGACTTTCGAGGGGGCAAACCTGTATCATGGAGCTTCCTTAGGGGCAGGATGCTCGGGGGCAGTCACCTTTGAAAACGCTGGTTTCTTTTTACGAATTGTTCGGAGTTCGACCAGACGCCGACACCGACACGATTCGACGTGCGTACCGCCTTCTTGCCCGAAAATTTCACCCCGACGTCAGCAACGAGACCAACGCCCACGAGACCATGGCGAGGCTCAACGAGGCGTTCAAGACCCTCAGCGACCCCGATCGACGCGCCGAATATGACGCGATGCTCGCGGGAGGCGGCGGCCCGATCTCGACGAGCAGCCCCACCTCGGGAACGGCAAAGCCGAGCAAGCCGGTTGTGGTTAAGCTGCGCCACCGACTCCACGCCCACAAGACGCCGATCTATGCGGTTAGCTTTGCGCCCGATTCCCAGAACCTCATCACGAGCGGATTTGACAACGAAATCCTCTGGTGGCACGAGGACAACGTTGTGCAGCGCGCTAAGCTCGACAGTGGCGTGATCTCGGTCATGAAGGCCTTCCCCGAAGGTCGACTCGTCGCGGCGGGCGCGGCCGAAAGCCAAATTCTCTTCTGGCACCTAAATGGTCCGATGATCGACAGCTGGAAGTCGGCGGGCGAAGAGTGGGTTTCGTGCCTTGCGATCAGCGCAGACGGCAAGAACCTCGCGACAGGCTCGCTCCACCGCACGCTTGCGGTCAACGACACCTGGAACGGCAAGAGCGTTTACCGAAAGCAGGAGCACGAGGACGCGGTCACCGCGATTGCCTACTCGAACGATGGAAAGTACATCGCGAGCGGCTCGGCGGATGCCACGGTAAAGCTGTTCGATGCCCAAACCGGCGCGCTCATCCACACCTTCCGCCAGGTTCGAACCACGGTCACCTCGGTCGCCTTCTCGCCCGACAATCGCTTCCTTGCGGTGGCGGCGGTCGATCTTTCGATTCGCGTCTTTAGCCTCCAAACGGGTTCGCTTGAAAAGATGATGTTCGGCCACACGAAGCCGATTGAGTCGATGGCGTTCCACCCGAACAGCTGGTTGCTCGCCTCCGGTTCGCGCGATGGCACCCTCGGCCTCTGGAATGCGGCCAAGGGAATCGGCAACGTCCGGATGGAAGTCTCGCCAAAGCCGCTCGCCTGCGTCACGTTCTCGATGGACGGTCGAAGGCTCGCCGCCGGTGGTCAAGACAAGATCGTCCGCATCTGGGACGTCCAAGCGAAAGAAACCGCCTAAGCGCGGCCCGGTTGCCTTTCTTGGCGAATCGGGCTAAGCTTCGCCCATGCGCGAACGCAGCCCCGAAGAGCTTGAGTCGTTGTTAAGCCGACTGGTGAAGCAACAAGCCAAGCTCGCCTTGCAAGTCGCCACCGTCTTTGTCGGTCTTCTGCTCCTTATCCCTCTGGCCAACCTCCTCGCGCCCAAGGTCGCGGGTCAAAACGTCATTGGGTTCACCGCCACGTGGCTGCTGCTCGGCGTGCTCTTCTATCCCATCATCTGGTGGCTGAGCGGCCGGTTCATCACCGCCTCAGACCAGCTTGAGCTCGAAGAAGAGCGCGAGGTGGAGGGTTGATCCCGCTCATCGCGGTCATCTTGATCGTCGTTGCGACGATTTACATGGGCATCGCTTCGACCAAAAAAGCGCAAACCGCGGCCGACTTCTTCGTTGCTGGTCGGTCGGTCGGCGCCTGGATGAACGCGGCAGCGATCTCGGGCGAGTATCTCAGCGCGGCATCCTTCATGGGCGTGGCTGGCCTCGTCATGAAGAACGGCTACGACGCCCTTTGGTATCCGGTGGGCTATGCCACGGGCTACCTGTTCCTGCTGCTGTTCATCGCGGGTCCACTGCGCCGCTTTGGGGCTTATACGATCCCTGATTTTGCCGAAGGGCGGTTCGATTCCCCCGCGTTCCGAAAGGTCGCGGTGATCTTCGTGCTCTTCATCGGCTTCTTTTACACGATGCCCCAGATGAAGGGCGCAGGCGTGACGATGAAGGCGATCCTCGACTGGCCCTATTGGGTCGGCATCGTCGTTGTCGGTGCGGCGATCACCCTGAACGTCGTGCTCGGCGGCATGAAGGGAATCACCCTTGTCCAGGCCTTCCAATATTGGGCAAAGGTGTTCGCGATCTCACTTCCGATCTTTGCGTTGATCGGGGTCTATGGGTTCTATAGCAAGCCGCTGCAGGCGGCAGCCGCCGCGCCTGGCGAATCGCCCCGGCTCGCCCAAGGAGCCACGATCAAGGTCAAAGGGGCCGACGCCGCACCCAACAATGTGCTCGCCTTCAGCGCCTCCGAGCCAACCTATGTGACGTTCATCAATGGCGCGGAGCTGAGCAAAATTGGCCCCGCCCGAAAGCCGGAACCGGGCGAAGATCCGTTCCCGGTGGAACAGGCCGTGGTCCAAGCGCGACGCCGGGCGGACGAGCGCAGGGCACCGATGGGGCTCTCGATTCCGGCAAAGACCGGGTTCCTCATCCAGCCGGTGCCGGTGACCAAGGGGGGCCAACCCGTGATGAAAGACGGCAAGCCGGTGATGACGGCGGCCAAGTTTGAATTCAAGGCCGCGACCGAGGTCCAGCTCACCGCTCCCGATGGCAAGCCCGGCCCGATTGCACCGAACGCGCCGACGAACGGAAAGTGGGTGAACCCCTATGGTCCGATGACCTCGAAGTGGGGCTTCCCGTTCCTGACCACGATCAGCATCATCGTCGCGCTCGTTTGCGGGACGGCAGGCTTGCCCCACATCCTCGTTCGCTTCTACACGAACCCCGACGGCAAGTCGGCGCGCAAGACCACGTTCTGGGTGATGATCATGCTCGGGGCGTTTTATGTCTTCACGCCGGTTTGGGGCGTTCTTGGCCGGACCGGGGCTCCAGAGCTCTATTCCAGCAACACGACCGACATGGTGGTCATCAAGCTGCCGCAGATCGCCTTCCCCGGCGTGTGGGGCGAGCTGCTGAGCGCGATCACCAGCGCGGGCGCGTTTGCGGCCTTCATGTCGACCTTCTCCGGACTGCTGGTCTCGATGTCGGGCGCGTTTGCCCATGACATCTATGGCAAGATCCTCCGGCCCGAATCCAAGCCCGAAGATCGACTCCGCGCGTTCAAAATTGCGGCGGTCGTCGTGGGCCTCGTCTCGATGGGGCTGGGCGTGCTTGTCGAGTCATTCGACATCGCGACGATGGTCGGCTGGGCGTTTGCAATTGGCGCGGCGTCGTACTTCCCGCTCCTGCTGCTTGGCGCGTGGTGGCGCAACCTCACCGCGAAGGGCGCGGCGACGGGAATGCTCGTCGGCGGACTCCTTTCCCTCACCGCGATTATCTGCCACATGCTCCTCGACAAGAAGGTGCTGACTTGGGACCTGCCGCCGCTTGTGCGCGCGCTCATGGAGCAACCCGCGATCTGGGGCGTGCCGCTCTCCGTCACCCTCATGGTCCTCGTCTCGCGGGCGACCGCGAACACGGTGCCGAAGGATGCGATGGAGAAAATGCTCCGACTCCATGCCCCCGAAAAGCTCGGCCTCAGCAAGAACTACATCGAACACTAACCGCTATGAAATCGCTCAAAGACTTCGTCCAAGCCGCCCTCGAGCATGTGCCCGAGGTGACCCCCGAGGAGACCCTGGCGCGGCTCAGCGAGCCGAACCTGCTCCTCCTCGACGTTCGCGAGCCCGACGAGTTTGAAGCCGGGCACCTGCCGGGCGCGGTGAACCTACCGCGAGGCTGGGTGGAGGTCAAGGTTGATCTCGAACACCCGAAGCGAGACCCTGCCCTTGCCGACCGCGAGCGGCCGGTCATCTGCTACTGCGGCGGCGGCCACCGGAGCGCGCTTGCCGCGCGGGCGATGCAAGAAATGGGGTTCACGAACGTGGTGAGCATGGCAGAAGGCTGGACCGGGTGGACGAAGCGCGGCTTCCCCACGGCGTAGAATAGGGTGTGTCCCAATTGAAACTGGGGATTCCCAAGGGGAGTCTCCAAGAGCCTACTTTTGCCCTTTTTGCCCGCGCGGGCTTCCACTTCAAGATTTCCAGCCGGAGCTATCAGCCGGTCGTCGACGACCCTGAACTCCTGCCCATCCTGCTTCGACCCCAGGAGATCCCGATTTACTTGGCGCAGGGCGCGATTGACGCGGGCCTGACCGGTGCGGACTGGGTCGCGGATACCGGCGTTGAACTCCACGAAGTCTGTGAACTGCGCTATAGCAAGTTGACGAACAACCCAATTCGCATCGTCCTTGCCGCGCATGAGGATTCGCCGATCCAGTCGGTGAAGGACCTGGAAGGCAAGCACGTCGCGACCGAGTACGTGCGGCTCACCGAGCGCTACCTCAAGGCAAACCAGGTCAATGCCAGCGTGGAATTCAGCTGGGGCGCGTGTGAGGTGAAGGTGCCCACCCTCGCCGATGCGATTGTCGTCAACACCGAGACCGGCAATTCGCTCCGCGCGCACAACCTGCGCATCGTTGAGACCTTGATGACGAGCACGACCCGGTTCGTTTGTAACCAGGCCGCCCTCGACGACGAGTTCAAGCGGGCGAAGATTGAGTCGCTGGAAATCCTGCTCACGGGCGCGATGAACGCATCGCGACTGGTGGGGCTGAAGATGAACCTGCCGAAGGCGCAGCAGGATCACATTCTTGGATTGCTGCCTTCACTGAAGCAGCCGACGCTCTCGCCGCTCGCTGATCCCGACTGGCTTGCCGCCGAAGTCATCCTCAGCGAAACCGAAGTGCGCACGCTGATCCCTGAGCTCAAGCGAGCAGGGGCGACGGGCCTCGTCGAGTACCCGCTCAACAAGGTCATTTACTAAACGCGCTCAGTCGCTCGACGATCTTCACCACGTGGTCGTACTCAACGTTGAGTCGGTCACCCGGTTGGAGGTCGCCGAGCGACGTTGCTTTCAGGGTGTGGGGGATGACCCAAACCTCGAATTCCTGGTCGGTGGGGTCGACGACGGTGAGGGAGACGCCGTTCAGGCAGATCGAGCCTTTCGGGACGAGGTACTTGCCCGCGCCTTCGGGCACCCGGAACCGCATCACGACCGAATTGCCCTCCTCGCGCGATCCGACGAAGGTCGCGGTGGCGTCGACGTGACCCTGAACAATGTGGCCGCCAAATCGGCCATCGGCGCGCATCGCCCGTTCGAGGTTCACCCTCGATCCCGCCGAAAGTCCACCGAGCGCGGTGCGCGAAAGGGTCTCGGGACTGAGGTCGAATCGAAGCGGGCTCGTGGTCGTGAGCGTGGTAAGGCAACAGCCATTCACCGCGACGCTCTCGCCGGTCTGGATCGGGTCGGGCCATGCTCCGGGGTCAACCTCAATGAGGAGGACGCCATCCTCCAATGAGCGAAGGGTCCCGACAGTCTCAATCAGTCCGGTGAACATAGCCTTAACTGCTTACGCTGGAAGATCACTCAGCGTCTTCGCGCGGCATGTACTCAAAGTGGGTGAACCAGGCCATACAGAGCCCGATCGCGACCACGGAGACGATCAACAGCACGGGAATCGATACCTTACCGGTGAGCAAGTTCGACGACGATTGTCCGGTGAGGATGCTGACCGTCCGGTTGCTCGACCCGCTCGTCATCGCATGCTGGGAGATGCCTTGCATGTGGGCCATGATCGAAGCGTAGTAGCTCTCGCCGGGCAGGTTGCCGGTAGCGGTCTCGTAGCCGAAGGTGTAGAGGATGCAAAAGAGCATCGCGCGGTTCACGAGCAGCGAGATGAGCAGGAAGACCGCCATGTAGGCTGCCGAGCCGATCGCGATCGCGAGGAGATCTCGGTAGAACACGCCTTGGCTGAGGACGTTCGGGCCATAGGCGCCGAGGCCGGTGCAGAACTGCATGAACATGCCGAGCAGGGCGACCACAACCACGCCGCCGACGTAGCGCGAGAAGATGATCGTCGCGCGGGAGGTTGGCCGGGTCAGGAGGTAGACGATGGTCTTTTGCTCGACTTCTTGGCTGACGATGGTCGCGCTAAACACCGCGGCGGCAAGCGCAACCGCTCGGTAAACCATCATGAGGGTCACATTGGTGTACCGGTCGTCGGGGGTCATGTTGCCGCCAAGCGAGGCCAGCAGCGCGGCGATGCCCGCCATGAAGAAGCCAGCGAGGATCCACGGCAGCAGCCGGTTGAACCGAGCATTCTGCCGAACGGCATGGGTGAACAAGAACGAGGCGAACATCAGGTTTGCACCAGGTAGTGGAAGACGGACTCCAGGTTGTTGTCGGGCGACGAGAACGCGGTGATCTGGAGGTTTTGTTCGATGATGAGCCGGCCAAACTCGGCATAGAAGGCGTCGGGGTCGCGCACTTGGATTTCAAGGCCCAGGCGGTTGAATTCAACGCTGACGATGTAGGCGAGGGCGGTGAGGTGCGAGGCCACGCGGCGCGGCTCTTCGGTCTCGATGCGCACCCGGTGGGGGTACTTGTCGAGCAGCGAGCGGATGACGCGCAGGTCGCCGGTGGCGAGGAGCCGACCCCGATGGAGCAGGATGAGCGACTTTGTCATCTGCTCGACCTCGTAGAGGATGTGCGAGCTGACGAGGATCGCCTTGCCTTGCTCGGAAAGCTGGTGGAGTAGGGTGAGATACTCGTGGCGACCGACAGGGTCGAGGCCATTGAGCGGCTCGTCGAGGAGGATGATCTGCGGGTCGTGGATCATCGCCTGGGCGAGCTTGATGCGCTGGCGCATGCCCTTTGAATAGCCGCGAATCTTCTTGTCGCATCGGTCGGCCATCCCGACAAGCTCGATCTTCTCGTCTGCCTTGCGATTGGCTTCGGGGGCCGACATCCCTGCGAGGCGTCCGATGAACCGCACGAACTCACGGCCGGTCATCGTCTCGTAGAAGTTGTCGATCTCCGGGCAATAGCCCATGATCTTGAAGACCTCGGGGTTGGCGAACGGCTCGTGGCCGCCGACGGTCACCATGCCGGTGGTGGGCCGGATCTGGCCGGTCACGAGGCGCATGAGCGTTGTCTTGCCTGCGCCGTTCATGCCGAGCAGGGCAGTGATGCCAGGGCCGATCGTGCAGGTGACGTCGTTAAGGCCGATGACCTGGCCGTACCAGCGGCTCGCGTTGACCAACTCGATCATCGGACAACCTCAACGGCCTTGATTCGGCGCACGGCGAGCAACACCCCGACCACACAGACAAAGAGGAATCCGAAGAGCACGAGGCCCGATTCCATTGCGGGGACGGTGAAGTCACGCTGGTTGGCCTGAGCGGGGAAGAGCATCGACCCGTTCGTGCCCATCACGAACTTCGACCATGCGATCTGGATGCCGTCCACCGAGCAGTAATAGAACCGGCGGACGAGGTCGGTGCCTTTATCCTGGCGGCTACCGATGAGCCAAAGGATCTGCATCAGCTTGGTGAAGAAAAGCCCTGCAAAGTAGATCGCCGCATAGGCCGCGCCCGCATTTCGACCCTGGTTCGAACGAGACGAGATGCCGACCGCAAGGCTCGCGTGAATCGCGGCGGGGGCAAGGCACATCAGCGGGATCTTGAAGAACAGCCAGGGGTCTTGGGTGAGGAATCCCGACGACCGGAAGCTCAGCGCGCCATAGACAAAGAACACGAGCGCAGGCACCCAGGCGACGAGAAAGAGCGGGATCGCGATGCCGAGCCATTTGCCGATCAGGTAGTCCGACTTCGTACACGGCTTCCCGAGATACACGAGCAAGGCGTTGGCCCGGTTGTCGTTCGCAATCGACCCGATTCCGATCATCAGGGCGAGGATGAAGTAGATCAGCTGGCCAATCGAGAACGCATTGACGAACTGGTCCTTCCACTGGATCACCGACAGGACGCGTTCCGTGAACCGGGGATCCAAGAGGTCGGTGAAGTAGAAGATCACGATCAGCAGCAGGTACCAGTAGCCGCTGAGCGCGGCGAGGGTCCAGAAGAACTTCTTCTTCACGCCCAGGCGCATCGTCATCTTGGCGATGGACCACCAGCGAGCCACGTTATTCAGCAGCGGGCCGTCGTAGTGGCGATAGCTCAGGTCGAGAATGGGGGAGCTCATGAAACGTTCACCGCCTGGAGGAAGGCTTCCTCGAGCGAGCGTTGGGCATACGCGATTCCGCGGACTTGGGCGCCGGATTGGGCGGCGAGGCCGATCAATCGCGGCCCCATCGCCTCCACGCGGTCGTGACCGGCGACGCGAACGAAGTTCGACCACGTGGTCAGCACCGTGATGCCGTTGTCGGCGAGGCACTTAACATAGGCGGGCGAGTCTTCGCGCAGTTCGATGTCGATGGGTTGGCCTTCAATCTTCTTGAGGTCTTTGATCGTCCCGCTCGCGCGGACCTCGCCGCGGAACATGACGATGACCCGGTCGCAGACGCGCTCGATGTCGGGCAGGAGGTGCGAGCAGAGGAGGACGTTGACCCCCTTGGCCTTAGAAACGTTGTGGATCAGCTCGAGCATCTCGTCGCGGCCGCGGGGGTCGAGGCCGTTGGTCGGCTCGTCGAGGAGCAGGAGCTTGGGACCGTGGATGAGCGCCTGGGCGAGCTTGATGCGCTGCTTCATGCCGGTCGAGAAGGTCTCGACGTTTCGGTAGCGGGCCTCGCCGAGTCCGGAGTATTCGAGGACCTCGTGGGCGCGCCGCAGGGCTTGGTCGGGCGGCATTCCTGCCAGTTCGCCTGCGTAGGCGACAAAGGCGACCGCGCTCATTCCGGGGATGTGGCAGTCTTGTTCGGGCATGTAGCCGATCGCCTGGCGCACGAGCCGCGATTCGGTGGCGACGTTGTGTCCTCCGACCGACGCCGATCCGGTGACGGGCTGGATGAACCCGAGAAGGGTCTTCAAGAGGGTGGTTTTTCCCGCACCGTTGGGGCCGAGGAGCCCGGTCGCACCTTCCTCGATGTCCAGACTCAGATTCTGTACTGCCGTGAAGGCGCCGTATTGAACGGTGAGATTGCGGACTTCGGCAACTGGCACAAGAATCACTTTACACGCGGGAACCTTTCGCCTGCCGCAAGCCTCGACTAAAGGCCCAGCGGGTAACCTAGTGAGCGACGATTTATGGAAACCACTCTTGTTTTGATTAAGCCCGGCGGAGTTCAGCGCAACCTGATCGGTGAGATCACTCGCCGCATCGAAGCACGCAACCTTAAGGTTGTCGGCATGAAGCTCATCCACGCCGAACGAGCCACCGTGGAGGCGCACTACGCCGAGCACAAGGAGCGACCGTTCTTCAAGGACGTTTGCGACTACCTGACCAGCGGACCGGTCGTGGCGATGGCCATCCAAGGCACCAACGCGGTCAAGGCGATCCGCGCGATGATGGGTGCGACCAACCCGCTCGAAGCGACCCCCGGCACCGTCCGAGGCGACTTCGCACTCACGATTGACGACAACCTCACCCACAGCAGCAGCGACCCCGAAGCGGCCGCTCGCGAGCTTGGTCTTTGGTTCCCGGAAGGCACGGTCTAAGCCGTCCTTTCTTGAAATGAAGTGCGGGGTTGGCCGATGGCCGACCCCGCACTTGTCGTTTGGATGGGCCAAACTGAGGGAGTGAGTTCGCTCGCCGCCGATCTGGCCCGAATCCTTGGGGAAAACGCGGTCCTGCACGAGGACGCCGCCCTCCGTGCCTACGACTGCGATGCCTACACGGTGGATCGGAGCAAGCCGCAGGCGGTGGTGCTCCCGAGTTCGACCGAAGAGGTCGCGAAGATCGTCCGCTACTGCGTTGGAGCGGGCGTGCCGTACACCGTTCGCGGAGCAGGCACCGGCTTGAGCGGCGGTGCGCTTGCCGCGCTCGGCGGGGTGACCCTTTCCACCAAGCGGCTCAACAAGATCCTTTCGGTTGACCCCGAGAATCGACGACTCACCGCCGAAGCGGGAGTCGCGAACAAGCGGATCAGCGACGTCGTCCGGCCTTACGGCTTGCACTTTGCCCCCGACCCGAGCTCGCAGACGGTTTCCACCCTGGGTGGCAACATCGCCGAGAATTCCGGCGGACCCCACACGCTCAAGATGGGCGTGACCGTGCAGCACATCCACGCGCTGAAGATGGTCACCGTGGACGGCGAGATTGAGGAGTTCGCGCTGCGCGGCGACGGACTCGATTTCCTCGGGGTGATCGTTGGCTCGGAGGGGACGATGGGGGTGGTGACCGAGGCGACGGTGCGGCTGACGCCAAGCCCGAAGCACGTGATCACTGCGCTTGCCTCATTTGCGAACGTGCGCGATGCGACGGAGTCCGTGGCGGCGATCATCGCTTCGGGGACATTGCCCGCTGCACTCGAGATGATGGACAAGGGCGTGCTCGGCGCGCTGAAGGCGGCATTCGGGCTGGAATACCACCCTGCGGCGGCCGCGTTGCTCCTCGTGGAGTGCGACGGCGACGACGCCCAAGCGGTTGAGGCAGAGATGCAGGCGGTGCGCCAGGCGTTCGGCCGCCATGCCGCGCTCGAAGTGCAGATCGCAGAAGACGACGCGGCGCGGGCCAAGCTCTGGGTCGCGCGCAAGAAGGGCGTCGGTGCGATGGGGCGGCTCGCGCCGTCGATCGTCACCCATGACGGGGTCATCCCGCGCTCGGAACTGCCCGAGATGCTCGAATTCATTTATGCGGAGGCGTCGGCAGCTGGGCTCGGCGTCGCCAACCTGTTCCACGCGGGCGACGGCAACCTCCACCCCTGTTTCTACTTCGACGATCGCGACCCCGGGCAGGTCGAGCGGGTGATCGAGACCGGCGAGCGGATCATGCGGCGATGCCTCGAGCTGGGCGGCTCGGTGACCGGCGAACACGGCATTGGGGTGGAAAAGATTGACCTGATGAGCGAGATGTTCTCGCCCGCCGACCTCGCCGTGCAGGGCCTCGTGAAGTCGATCTTCAACCCCGGCGACCTGTGCAATCCGTGCAAGGTCTTGCCCAACCAGAAGTCGTGCGCTGAGCACCGGAAGCGGTGGCGCGGGGTGGCTTGGTGAAGTCCATTGCCGAGCTTGCCGAGCGGGTGCGGCTCACGGATCGGGTGCAGACCCATCCTATGGGTTCGCGGTTCCTGGAAGGCAGCCCCGAAGCCTGGGATTTCAGTGCTTTGCCCACCGTTTTGATCGCCTATCCCGCCGACCAGGTGGTCACCGTCAGCACCCACCTCTCGCTCGACGAGATTCAGTCCGAACTGAACCGAACCGGGCAGTGGATCCCGTTCGTGCCCGGGGTCGCGACCGGCTTGCCCGACCACGCGAGCCTGCGCGGGTTCCTGGATACGCGACTGCCACATCCGGCGGTTGGCACCTTCGGCAGTTGGCGCGACTGGGTGCTCGGGGCGACGGTGGTCCTGGCGAGCGGCGAGGTGGTGAAGAGCGGGTGCCGTGCGGTGAAAAGCGTGGCCGGGTTTGACCTCCACAAGCTGGTCCTCGGGGCGCGGGGCAAGCTGGGGATCATCACCGAGGTCCACCTGCGAACCTGGCCCCTCGCGAGCCGCGTTGAAGGCGAATCCCGTACCGCGCCCCACGGCCTTTGGGTGGCGCAGTGCCCCTTTTCGCGGGTTGATGCGTGGCGCGAGGCTCTTGGCGACCGCTGCCTTGAGCACGACGCGCTGTCGGGGCAGTTTTGGGGCACGGGCGAGGTGCCGGCGGGCGCAGATTGGGTTTGGCACGAGGGTCAGCCGCTGCCCGAAGACCGCTGGACGAGGCGCGCCCTGGAGCTGTTCGATCCAACGGGCAAGCTGAACTAGCCGCGATCCCGTTCGAGGATGCGCTGCCAGATCGCGTCGATGGCCTTTTGCAGCTCGGGCTTCGACTGGGCTCGAATCCAATCGAGGTACGGCTTGCACGCCCGCCCCATGATCAGGATGTCCTGTTCGGCCATGCGCCGGACGATGGGATCGGGATCGAGGAGCTTGGTTGCTTGGCAGATCGGCCGGACGCCAGGGGTGAGCAGGTGGCCGCGGTCAAAGGTGTAGAGCTTCCAGTTCTTGCCTACGGGTTCGAAGACCAGCGAGACTTCGACCCAGCCACTATCGCCGCCCTTCGGCTTCACCGGGCTGCGGAGGGTGAATCGCTTCTTGTTGCCCTCGGCCTTGACCTTGATTTCGCCCGGGCTGAAGGCAAACATGCCGTCGGTGACGAGCTCCTGGGTGAATTGCAAAGCGAGCTTGGTGGCAACGGGCAGCCGCGAGCTGGGGATGTTCTGGACTGCCTTGCCGAGCCAATAGCGCATCGCGTCGAGGCCGTTGAGCATTGCGACCTTGCCCGCCTTGTTGACGAGCATGATGTTGTTCTGGCCGAGCGGGGGGACGGGCTGGCGCTGCATCGGATACTTTTGGAAGTTGAGCCGGAAGGCCTCGACGCCGGGCTGGATCGTCTTCAGCTCGGGGCAATTCAGGGGCGCCGCCAGCGGCAACATGGCCGCCTGATCCTTGAACTGGCCCTTCAACCAAGCGTTGAGGGTGTCTTGGCTGGTGGGACCGAGCAAGAGGGTCGAGAACGCGAAAGCAAGCATGGCCTAACCTACAGACGGGCGGGACTCGGGTTCGGCACGAGGCCGGGGGGTAAAATGCGGTTCTCCCATGGACTTCCGCGCGACTCTGAACCTGCCGGACCCTAATTTTGGCCTCCCTATGCGGGCCAACCTGCCCACGCTTGAACCCAAGATTCAAGAGGGTTGGAACAAGGCGTCCACCTACAAGCGCATCCAGTCCATTCGAGGTTCTTCGCCGAGGTTCCTGCTTCACGACGGCCCGCCTTACACGAACTCGGCGATCCACATCGGCACCGCGCTCAACAAGATGCTCAAGGACTTCACGGTCAAGAGCCGCCTGTTGATGGGTTACCGAACGCCGTACGTCCCCGGTTTTGACAACCACGGACTGCCGATCGAGCAGTCGGTGATGAAGAAATTTGCCGAGAAGAAGATCCGGCCGACGACGGTTGAGCTGCGCCAGGCTTGCCGCGCCCATGCCCAGGAGTTCATCGAGCTCCAATCCAAGCAGTTCCAGCGCCTAGGCGTCTTCGGTCACTGGGATCAGCCCTACCGAACGATGGACTACCGTTTCGAGGCCGAGATCCTGCGCGTCTTTAAGGCCCTCGTCGAGGGTGGCTACATCTACAAGGGTCTGCGCCCGACGCTTTGGTCGCCGACGAGCCAGACCGCGCTTGCCGACACCGAGATCATCTACCACGAGGTCACGAGCAAGGCGATCCACGTCCGGTTCCCGCTGCGCGAGGCCAAGCACCATTGGGACCGCGGGCTCGAGAACGTTTACACGATCATCTGGACGACGACCCCCTGGACGATCCCCGCGAACCTCGCGGTGGCCTTCCACCCTGAAGCAACCTACGCGGTGGTTCGGGTCGGTGGTGACCACTACGTCATCGCCAAGGACCTCGTCGAGAAGGTCGGCGCGACCCTCGGTTGGACGAACGCCGAAATCGTTGCCGAGCACCCGGGCAAGACCTTTGAGCACAGCCGATTTGGCCACCCGATCTTCGATCGCGATAGCCTTGGCGTCGTTGCCGACTACGTGACGATGGAAGACGGCACCGGAGTCGTTCACACCGCTCCCGGACATGGCCGCGACGACTTCTACACCGGTCAGCGATACGACCTGCCGGTGCTCACGCCGGTGGATGCGCGAGGCGTCCTCACCAACGACGCGGGCGAGTTCGCGGGCGTTTCGTACAAGGAGTGCGACACCGTGGTCGTGAATCGACTGCGCGAGGTCGGTGCGCTCCTCCACGAAGCCGACTTCCTGCACAAGTATCCCCACGCCGAGCGCGACGACAAGCCGGTCATCTTCCGCGCCACCGAGCAATGGTTCTTTGGCCTTGACCGCCACGGCCTGCGCGAGAGCATCCTCAACCAGATCCCCGAGGTCACGTGGCTGCCGGAATCGGGTCAGGCGCGCATCGAGTCGATGATCCGCAATCGGCCCGACTGGTGCATCTCGCGTCAGCGCCCATGGGGCGTTGGCATCCCGATCTTCTATGGCAAGAAATCGCGCGTGCCTGTGCTTGATCCGGTTGCGATTGAGTGCGTGGCCAACCTCGTGGAGCACGAGGGCTCGGACGCGTGGTTCGAGGCCGACCCGGCCGACATCCTGCCGCATGGCTACGTTCACCCCGACACGGGCGAAACCGAGTTCGAGAAGGAAACCGACGTCCTCGACGTCTGGTTCGACAGCGGTTCGACGTGGTACGTCGTGCTTGCGAGCGGGGCCAACTCCATTTGGACCGAAGAGGTGCCTGCCGACCTCTATCTGGAAGGTTCGGACCAACACCGTGGCTGGTTCAACTCGTCGCTGCTGATCTCATCGGCGATGACCGGCAACCCGCCCTACAAGGCGGTCCTCACCCACGGCTTTATCACCGACGAGAAGGGCCAGAAGATGAGCAAGCGGCTCGGTAACGTCGTCGATCCGGTGGTCGCTTCGGACCAACATGGCGCCGACGTCATTCGCTACTGGGCGTCGACGATCGACTACACCAACGATGCGCCTTGCTCGGAGTCGCTGATTAAGAACGCGGGTGACCACTATCGCCGCGTTCGCAACACCCTGCGGTTCCTCATGGCGAACGTTGAGGGCTTTTCGGGCGACTTCAGCGTGGCCGGTGTGCGCGCGGGCGGGCTGTTGCCAATCGACGAATGGCTCGTCGAGCAGGTCGACATGCTCGCGGTGGACGTTGCCGACGCCTATGGCCGGTACGACTTCGACCAGGCACTGCGGTCGGTCCATGACTTCTGCGTCAACGAGCTTTCCAAGTTCTACATTGATGCGATCAAGGACCGGATGTATTGCAACGCGAAGGACGATCCGTCGCGGCGGTCGGGTCAGCTCGCCTGCCTTTTCGCCCTTGTCCAGCTCACCAAACTCGTCGCGCCGGTGCTTTGTCACACGGCAGAAGAGGTTTGGGACTTGATGGTCCAAAACGGGTTTGTCCGCGACAATGAAGCGCATTCGATCTTCGCGGAGACGTTTGACCTGCCGGATGATGACCGGAT
Organism: Armatimonadota bacterium; assembly: GCA_018268355.1. GTDB lineage: Bacteria > Armatimonadota > Fimbriimonadia > Fimbriimonadales > Fimbriimonadaceae > JAFDWR01. Next base: position 481,465 of record JAFDWR010000004.1, read on the forward strand.
GGAGTCGATCCGGGCGAGCGCGCTGCAGACCTCGTTTGCGACCCTTCTCGGGGTGCGGTCGAACATCTTTGCCGCGTTCGAGGCATGGAAGGCCGAGGCCGACGTGAAGGACAGCCAAGACGTTTGCGTGACGATCTACGAGGACCAAGCAACGGTGGATGAGCTCAGCCGCTTTGACCCGTATGAGCTCGCCAATTTCCTCAAGATGAGCTGGTTTGAGTTACGCGTGGCCGATGAGGATGCGTATACCTTTGAAAAGAGTGAGTTTTTGAAGTGCGAGCGGAGCCGACTCCGCCGCCCCGACGTTGAAATGGTCGGCGAACACGCACTCTCGCGGCGCGATCGAGCCGTTTTGAACCTCTGATGAATCGACGACTGCTCTTCTGGAGCCTCTTTCTCGGTGGCGTTCTGCTCGACCAGATCATCAAGATCTGGGCGCGTGGGGCAATGCCTCCGGGTGGCTCGCTCGGCGGGAAGCCGTTCCCTGGCTTCTTTGAATTCACGCTTGTCTTCAACGAGGGCGTCGCTTTTGGCCGGATGCAGGGCTACGGCTACCTGATGGCCCCGATCGCGATTGCGATTGCCGGCGTTGCCGCTTGGTGGAGCTGGAAGAACCCTCAGGACCCGAAATGGCACCACACGACGGCGGCCCTTTTGGCGGCGGGTGCGGTGGGCAATCTTATCGACCGGCTGCTGTTCAAGAAGGTGACCGACATGTTCCACGCGCGGTTCATCAACTTCCCGGTGTTCAACCTCGCGGACGTGTTGATTTCGGTCGCGGCGGGAATGCTCTTTCTCACCTGGTTGCTCGAGGCGATCCGCGAGCGAAAGGCGGCGGTGAACCCCGACTCTGCGCCCGAAGTTTAGTTGACCTCGGCGGGCTGGACTCGCCGGATCGTGCAGAGCACGCGCACCCCTTCAGGGGTTTCCACTGCGTTCAAGGTGGCGGCGATCAAGAACTCATTGCCCTCGGCATCGAGGGCAACCGTTCCGACGTGTCCCCCCATCGCCTTGCGTTCGGGGTGGGCAAAGTAGTCGTTGCGGTGCATCGAGTGCTTCACTCGGTAGCGCTCCGGCATGAGGTCGGTGACCTGGAGCCGGGTGAGGATCTGGCTTTCATAGCCAAAGAGGTCGATCGCGGCAGTGTTGCCGAGCAGGATCCGGCCCGTCCGGTCCACCACGATCATGGGGTCGGGCGCGGCATCGATGAGGGTTTGAAAGAGTTTGCGGTCGCTTTCGACCTCGTCTAGCCTTGCCCGAAGGGCCACGTTGGCTTCTTGAAGGTCGGCGAGGGTTTGGTCCGATTCCGCGCGCAGGTAGTTCGCCACGAGCTCGGTTCGGTTGAGGGGCCCGAGCTTCACGCGAATTCGGCCCCAATAGGTCCCGACCGTCGCGAGGCTGATCGCGAGTCGGTGTGAGATCGCGTTATCGGTCAGACCTTGGGCAGCAAGGCGAATGATCTGCTCCTCGCGCGTGCTCAGCGGCTGAGGCATGCGGGTTTGGGGATAGAACTCGGCCACGGTCATCTCTATGATATCGTTTTACCGAGATCTCCATCATGCACCCCTATCTGATTCCCGGCTTGTCTAGCGGACCCGCTGTTCTTCGGCACCTGGTGGCCCTTGTCTCTCCCGACCAACAGTCCTTTCATCCTGGAAAGTAGGCCTCGAGGTCGGTTCAGCCTTGACGGTCGCCTGTTTGGCCCAAGAGGTAGTCAAGACGCTCCAGATCAAATGCACCAACTTGGGGGACGAAACCGTTGAACTTCTCTACCGCAAGAGATTGGTACACCGGGTTCGAAAATTCCAGTAGGCGCACCGGACGCGGTCTACACGACTTGGTCGTTCGACGACGATGGGATGGGATTTTGTCGCTACCGACAGATAAGGACGGCAGAATAGAAATTCCATCTGGTCGCAAGGAAGTAGGGGGGGGCGCGGATCTCTTTGGTAGGGAACAAACTCCGCCGGCCCCCACGTACGCTTTGCGAACACATGAGCCTCGCCTATCTTGCAATCGCGTTCGTGGGGCAAAGCGCAGCCCCAACAGATTCATACGAATACACCGTTCGGCCCGGACCCAACGGCGCGTTGCACGTTCGGCTGGCGTTTCGCGGGTCTGCAAGCGGAAAGACCGTACTTGAACTCCCGGACGGATATGGCGACGCCCAGGAGTTTTACAAAGGGATCCAGCGCCTAGAAGTTGGCGAAGCCAAGGTCGAATCTAGCCCCCAAACTCCCGCCCAAAGGGTTCTCGTGCACGCTCCAAAAGCCCAACTGGTGGTCGAGTACGACCTCGTCCAATCGGCCCCCGGTGACCCAGATGCTGCAGCACGTTACCAGTTCACCTACCAACCGACCTACTTGCATTCGTTGGGCTATGCGATGTGGGTTCATCCAAAGTGGACCGGCACGTCGAAAGCGCAATTCACAATTCGTTGGGAAGCCTTCCCAACTGGTTGGCAAATTGCAAACAGTCATGGCGAGGGCAAAGCGGTTCAGTCCTTTCGCTGTCCGCCGGACGAATTGCTCCACGGGATCTACGTCGGCGGCGACTTCCGAATCCATCGGCTCCCTTCAAATGGAGGCACAATCATCGTCGCCACGAGGGGCCAGTGGGGGTTTTCAGACCCTGATTTCGCCACCCGCATAAGAAAAACGATCGAAGCGACCCGCAAGTTTTGGAACGACTACAGCGCTCCCTACTACCTCGTCTCGATCCTCCCGTTGAAAACGGATCCGAACAGCAGCACTTTGGGTGGAACGGGATTGACGAACTCGTTCTCTTTGATGGGCACGACGAACATGGACATTGATTCGATGACCAATATTGTCTCCCACGATTACTTTCACAACTGGAATACGCCCAAGCTCGGAACGCTGCCGGAGCCCCAGATCGAGATGTATTGGTTCTCCGAGGGATTCACAGACTTTTTCTGCCGCTGGATCGCGCTTAAAGAGGGGAATCTATCGCTATCGGCTTACATGCACGGTTGGAACGACTTTGCAAAGTCCTACTACCTCTCGCCGAAGAAAAACCTAAACGGCGCACAGGTCGAGAAGGATTTTTGGGAAGACTATGAAACCCAGCGCCAGCCGTACCTTCGAGGCTATCTCCTCGCTTCGATCTGGAACGACGAAATTGTTCGACGCACCAACGGCGCGCAGAACCTGGGAAGTGTGATGCTTCGACTTCGTGACCGCAATGCGAACGGTCAGGCAAGGCTAGATGTCGGCGCAGTCGATCGACTTATGAAGCCGCTCCTGGGTCGAAGCATCCTGCCCGAGATCCAGTCGATCATTCGAGACGGGAAGAACATCGTCCTGCCGCAGACGTTCCAGCTCTCGGTCGCGAAGATCACCCGGTCTCCAGCAAATCGTTACGACCTTGGCTTCGACTTCGCCGCCACCAAGAAGGACAAAAAGATTTCAGGACTCGACCCAAACTCCAATGCGTATGCTGCAGGCTTGCGGGAAGGTCAGGTGGTCGTGAGTCGCAAACCGATCTGGGTCGGTAACCCAGACAAAGAAGTGGAGCTCATGGTCGAAGTCGGGACGGAGCAAAAGACGATCAAGTTCTTCCCTGCCAAGCCGACCGGCGAATTCTATCCGCAGCTCCAGTGGAACGAAAGCGATAAGCAGAAGATTTTGCGCCGAATATTGGGGTCAAAGGCCTGAGGATTCAAGCATTCGATGGGCGGCGCTTGCGGCTTGCCTAAACCTTCGTGATGATCCGCTTCTCGAGTGGCCCCAATAGGTCCCGACCGTCGCGAGGCTGATCGCGAGTCGGTGTGAGATCGCGTTATCGGTCAGTCCTTGGGCAGCAAGGCGAATGATCTGCTCCTCGCGCGTGCTCAGCGGCTGAGGCATGCGGGTTTGGGGATAGAACTCGGCCACGGTCGTCTCTATGATATCGTTTTACGGAGATCTCCATCATGCACCCCTATCTGATTCCCGGCTTGTCGAGCGGACCCGCTGTTCTTCGGCACCTGGTGGCCCTTGTCTCTCCCGACCAACTCGACGTTCCGACCCATCCCGGCCGGTTCACGGTGCGGGAGGTGGTGGCGCACCTTGCGGACTGGGAGCCGATCCTTCGCGCCCGGGTGGAAGGGAGCGCAGAGGTGGATGGCTTCGCGGTGGTCCCGCTTGATGAAGAGGTGCGCGCAGCCGAGCAGCGGTATGGTGAGTGGGACGTCGACGAAGCGCTTGCAAAGTTCGCGCGCGAACGTGCGGTAACGCTGGAAAGGCTCCAACAAATTCCCGAACCGGCATGGTCCCACGTGGCGAATCACCCCGAGCGAGGCCCCCTCTCCACCGCCGATCTTGCCTGGGTGATCGTCGGTCACGACAACTACCACCTAGTTCAAATGGCCCAGTTCCTCGATTTGATCGAAGTGGCCCCGACCGCGACCCGTTAAGACCAACATGCAACTCCTTCCCACTCTTTTGACCACTCTCATCGCTTTGCAGGGCCCCCCGGCCCCGGCGAAGAAGCCCCAGGCGCCTACCTGGCTCAAGCCGCTCATGGAGCAGGCCCTCAAGTCGGACGCGGCGAGCAAGGGGAATCGAAGCGAGGCTGATTTCGACATTTCCGCCACGTTTGCCTACTACGGCATGAAGTCGGAGGCGAAGGCTTGCCTCGACCACGCAAAGAAGCTCAACGGCGGCAGCGCGGGCGGCTGGAACTACTACCTTCCGCGGGAGCTCGGTCTGCTCGTCATGAATGAGCGGCCGGATTCGGTCATTCGCGCGATTCGGGGCACCTTCGGCGACGGACCCGAGGCGGAGAGCCCGCGGTCGGAGGCCTACTTTTGGGCCGGGATCTACTCGGGGATGAAGGGCGACGCTGAAGGCGTCGTCAGCATCGTTCGCGCTTCCGAAGGTAGCTCGATGCAGGTCAACACGATCATCTCGTCGAGCCTCCACCTGATGGATCGAAACGACCGTTCGGGCGTGGTCAAGGCCTTAAATCTGATTCCAGCCAGTGGATTGGACCGGTTCACGACCTCGGACTTCTATCGGCTCGTGATTCGGTGCGGTCAAAAGGATGACGTCCTCGGCGCGATTGCATCGGAGACTGATCCGAAAGAGAAGCTCTCTCAGCAAAAGGCAATCGTTCACGCCCTCGCAAAGATGAGCCTGAAGAAGGAGCTCCTCGCGATCGTCGATGGCACGAAGGACAACGAGACCAAGGCGGAGGCCTACTATGCGCTCTCGTCGATCTCGCTCCGAATGAAGAACCTCAAGGAAGCCAGCGCCTATATCGCGAAGGGGGACATCTTTGCCACCCTCGCCCCGAAGTCGCAGTCCTATCTAGACCGCGTTGCCCTGCGGGTCGAAGTGGAAGTGGACCAGGCCGCCGCGATGAAGCGGCTGAAGCGAATGCCGGACGACTATCAGATGCCGGCGGGGCTGGCGACGATTGCGGGTTGGCAGCTCAGCAAGGGCGACCTGAAGGGCGCACAGGCGACCCTCGCCGCTCGACCGAAGTTCTTGCCTCAGGCTGTGGCACTGATGTTCGTATCCCAGATGACCACGGGGTCACCGAAGCAGTCGGGCTAGCCTAGTTCGCGACTCGGGGGCGGCTGACCGCCTGCGATTCCGTGGTGATCACGCTGGCCACTCCGGTGGCCAGCACCACCTTCCAGACCTGAGTGACGCCTTGGTCGGTGCGGACGAAGTACACCTCGGTGCCATCCTTGCTCGCGACGGGCTCGTTATCGTTCACCGTGCCGGTGGTGACGGCGGAGATCGAGCCGCTTGGATACGGGATCTTGTAGATCAGGCCGTTGGGCGTGATGCCGCCGCCGTCGGTGACAAAGAAAATGGATTGGCCGTTCGAAGCCCAAGTCGGCGCGTAGTCGGGGTCAGGCGACGTCACGAGTGCGCTGGCATTCGTTCCGTTCGCGTTCATGACCCAGATGTCGTCGGACGTATCGCCCGCGACAAACGCGATCTTGGTGCCATCGGGGCTCCAGCGAGGCGACCGCGCTCCAAAGCTGAAGTTGGCAAAGGTGGTGAGCTGGACGACGTTGCTTCCGTCCGCGTTCATCACAAAAATCTGGTTGAGACCGCCGTCGCGTGAGCTAACAAAGGCGATCTTGGTTCCGTCGGGGCTGTAGTCGGGTTCCGTGTTATCGGCGTTCGACCCGCTCGTGAGGTTGGTGACGCCACTCGTCGTCGCGACATAGATGTCGGCGAAGAGGTCGAAGTGGACAAAGGCGATGCGTGAGCGGGCGGCGTCAACGGACGGCTGTTCGGCGGTCAGTCCACCGGTCGCGACCGCGGTTCGGCTGGTTCCGTCGCTGTTGATCGCAAAGAGGTTCGAGCTCAGCGGGTCGCCGACCACATAGACGAGCGGGGTGACGGTTCCGCCGTTGCCCGCGTTGTTGCCGGCATTGTTTCCGGCGTTATTGCCTGCGTTGTTGCCCGCATTGTTCCCGGCGTTATTGCCTGCGTTGTTTCCGGCGTTGTTGCCCGCGTTATTACCGGCGTTGTTTCCCGCGTTATTGCCCGCGTTGTTGCCTGCGTTCGCGTTCGAGCCGTTGTCGCCACCGCTCGACGAACCGCCGCCTCCACACCCGATCAGGATGAGAACCGCCAAGCAGAAAGCATGGATCCAGGACGCACGGCGCAGCAAACGCATAAGAAAAGTATCGGCACAACCCCATCCGAATCCCAGCGAAATGACGAGGATTGGTAAGATGTCCCCGATGAGTGGACGGTATTTCAGCGTGGCGATGTTCGCGGGACTCGTTGCAATTGCCTTTGCACAAGACGGTCGCATGACCAAGGACGAGGAACGGACGAAGTTTCATCCCGGAATCATTCGTGCGACCCCGGCAAGCGAGCGGATGGCGGGCTATCGACAACGGCTTCAACTCGAGGCGGCTTCGCCATTCGAAGGCATCAAGTGGCGACCGATTGGCCCGACCAACAACAGCGGCCGTGTCATGGCGATCACCTCGCCCAAGGACAACCCGCAGGCGGTCTATGTCGCCTACGCGACGGGCGGCCTATACCGAACGGAAGACGATGGCATCACGTGGACCTCGCTCTTTGATCGCGAGGCGGCTTTTGGCATCGGCGACGTGGCGGTCTCAAGGGACGGAAAGACGATTTGGGTCGGCAGCGGCGAGGCAAACTCGCAGCGCACGAGCTATGCGGGAATGGGGATGTTCAAGTCCACCGACTCCGGCAAGACTTGGACCCACATGGGCCTGGAGGGCACCCACCATATCGGCAAGGTCGTCATCGACCCGAAGGATGAGAACACCGTCTGGGTCGCCTCGATGGGCGGCCTCTATTCCCAGGATCGCGACCGCGGCGTCTATAAGACCAACGACGGCGGCAAGACCTGGCGTCAGATGCTCTTTATCGACGAGTTCACCGGTTGCATCGACCTCGCGGTGAACCCGAAGAACCCGAAGGAGATCTATGCCGCGATGTGGGATCGCGACCGACGCGCCTGGAACTTCCGCGAGTCAGGCAAGGGCAGCGCGCTCTACAAGTCGAGCGATGGCGGGGCAACCTGGTCCAAGCTCGGCGGATTGCCCACCGGCAACGACGCCGGCCGCATCGGCATCGCGCTCTGCGACTCCAAGCCAAACACGGTCTATGCCTACTATGACAATCAAGGCGACGACCAGAGCTTTGAGCTCCAGGACGAGCGAAAGCCCACCGGCGAGATCACGCGCAACCGATTCCTGCTCCTCGACGAGACCTCGTTCCTTGCCGCTGACCCGAAGGCGATGACCACCTTCCTCAAGGCGACGCTGCCGACTTCGGAGAACCCCGAAGAGGTCATCAAGGCGGTCAAGGATGGCAAGCTGAAGGTCGTCGACGTGAAGGCGAAAATTGAGAAGCGATTCCCGGATTACTTCCGCGGTGCGATGGTCGCAGACCAGATGTTCCGCACCGACGACGGTGGCAAGACCTGGCGCGAGACCGACACCGGTCGGCTTGGCTCGATGGGCGGCTACTACTGGGGACGTGCGTTCGTCAACCCGCGCGATCCCGAAGACGTGTATGTCTGCAACCTCCTCCTGCTGGGCAGCAAGGACGGCGGTCGAAGCTGGAAGCCGCGGGCTCGCGAGGCCCACGTGGACTACCACGCGGTCTACTTTGACCCCCGAAACGGCCAAATTTGGGTTGGAAATGACGGCGGTGCCTACATCGTGGGTCAGGACGACACCATCCGCCACCTGAACAACCTGCAAGTCGCTCAGACCACCACCCTGGCGGTTTCGACGGGTTCGTTCTACCGCGTCGCGGTGGGCATGCAGGACAACGGCACCCAGATCGGCTCGGGACGATCCTTCATCCTTCCGAACCAAGTCGTCACGTGGGACGAGATCGGCGGCGGCGACGGCAGTGCGGTTCAGATCGACCCCCGCAACAACGGCCAGATCTACGTCGCGTCACAGTTCGGCGCGTTTAGCGCCCTGAACGAGAAAACCGGTGAGCGCTACGGCCTGCGGCCGACCGCCCCTGCCGGTGCTCGCCTGCGCTGGAACTGGATTGCCCCGCTCATCATTTCGAACTTCCACAACGACATCATCTATGTCGGAAGCCAGTTCGTCCACCGCTCGTTCAACCAGGGCCGAACCTTCGAAGTCATTTCGCCCGATCTGACCAAGAATCGACCCCAGGGCGACGTCCCGCACTCCACGATCAAGGACATCAGCGAGAGCCCGCTTCAGTTCGGCCTGATGATCGTCGGGACTGACGATGGCAACGTGTGGATGACGCCGGATGGCGGCGTCGAGTGGCGCGCGATCAACACGCCGGTGGACAAGTGGGTCTGCCGCGTCATCGCGAGCAAGTGGGACAAGAAGGTCATGTATGTGGCCCAAACCGGCTACCGCGAGGACGACTTCAAGCCCTACCTGTGGCGCTCGGACGACCAAGGCAAGACGTGGAAGTCGATCGCCGGAAACTTGCCGATGGAGTCGATCAACGTCGTCCGTGAGGACCCGACGCGGGCCGATATCCTCTATGTCGGCACCGACATGGGCGTCTTTGTGACGTTCGATGGCGGCACGAACTGGGTTCCGCTCGCGGGCGGTTTGCCCCACCTTCCGGTCCACGACCTCCTGGTTCAGCCGACAGCGGGCGACCTCGTCATTGCGACGCACGCTCGCGGTGCATGGGTTATGCCGCTCAAGCAGGTCTATGGCCTCACGCCGGAGCTGAAGGCCACCGCTCTGAGGGTTCTGAACGTCGACGTGCCTCGCCGCGCGAACTGGGAATACCAGGCTCGACCGTCGTATGATGTCGAGGACACTAAGCCCCAGATCGCGGTCGACTTCTGGTCGCAAACCGCAGGTAAGGCGGTGATTCGACTCAAGACCAAGGACGGTAAGGTCGTCGTTGAGAAGACGGTGGATGCCCACGTCGGTTACAACTCGATGAGCCTCGAGCTTCTACTCTCGCCGAGCAAGGTGGGACCGAAGGTGAAGGGTTCGAAGACCGATCCGCTCAAAGACCCTTATGAGGACCGCCGAGCGAAGTACGTGGCGGCGGGTTCGTACGTGCTGCAGCTTGAAGTTGGCACGACGAACGTGACCCAAGACGTCAGCCTCGCCAAGTAAGAGAAAACAAAAAGAGAGAAGGCCGTCGATCCCCCAGGAGGAAACCAGGGAACGCAGCCTTCTCTCTTTCTTTACGCCCTTAGTGGCCGACGATATCCTTCTTCGTGCCGATGATCGCGCCGAGGATTTCCTTCTGCTCGCGGGCGGGCACCTTGTACTTGTTGAGCACTTGGATGAGGAGCTTCGCGCTCGCGTCCCACTCCTTTTCGGTGATCATGAGGCCCTTGTGCGAGCTCGCCATGGATCGGCCCGAGTAGGTGAACGGTCCGCCTGCGGCGGCGCAGAGCTGCTCCGTGACGAGGTACTTCAGCCCGGCGGCAGAGACGTGGCCATCGGTGAGCGCCTTGACGGTGCGGCTGTTGCTGAGGACGGTCTTGTCGGTGGCGAGGAGGTTGACGAAGTCGTTGACCACCATGCTGATTGGGGCGAATCCACCGAGCCGCGCGTAGAGCGAATCCTTGCTCATGAACGGTTCGGGCATGAGTTCAACTGGCTCGGCGTCCATGACCGACTTGGTGTGCCAGGCGAGGAATTCCTCTGCGGTGGCGTCGTCGATCTTCATGTCGCGGAGGATCTTGCGGTCGAGGTCGTCGCACATCTTCCACTCTTCGGGGCTGAGCATGAACCCCTTTTCGATGCGGGAGACGTCGAGGAGGCTGTACTTCTGAGGTCCGCCGATCTTGGAGCAGGTGAAGCCGATGCTGACGAACATTGCGGCGGGGGCGGGGAACATCTTCATTGCGCTCATGAGGCGCGGGTTCATCTTAACCAGGTTCGACTTCATCATGGTCGAGAAGTGGCGGTCGAAGAAGTCGGCGATCTTGTGGATACCACCGAGTCGCTGGTAGAGGGTGGGCTTGCCCATCGGCATGGGATCGGTCTGGGCGGCGCCAAGGGACGCAAGGGCGATGCCTGCGAGGACGAGAGAAGCCAACAAGCTCTTTTTCATAACGGAGTTATTGAAGAGCGGGAATCTGAATGGATGATGAACGGTCGGCTTAACGGGCAATGAATTTATCATTTTTGGGGTTGGCCCGCCGGCCCTGGGCTGTCCCCGAGGTTTTGGCTTCGTTCAAGCGTGCTTTGGGGCAGAGCGTGCCCGCCGGCCCTGGGCCACGCCCCGCTTGGGACCCCGACGCTCCGCGTCGCCCAAGCTTCGCCCCGGCGGGATTCTCTCCACGTGGAGCTGGCCAGGGTTCCAACCGGTGAGCGGGTGGACTTCGCCCTGAACTCGGCAGATTCGCTGCCGAGAAACTCCCCCGCCCGGGGGCGGAGGAGCGAAGCGACGAGGGTGGGGCCCGGGCCGGGCGGGGGCATTGGCAGAACCAGGAGCCGCCTGCCCCATAGCACGCCATCGCGAAACCACCAACGTGGGGACAGCCTGCCCCATAGCACGCTTTGCCCTCATGACCAACACGGGGACAGCCCGGGCCGGGCGGGGGTCAACTGCCCCAAGAGGCACCCACTAAGCCTGCAACTTATAGCCAAACCCACGCAGGGTGTGGATCAGTTTGCCTGCCTGGTGCGCGTCCAGCTTCTGCCGTAGGCGATAGATCAACACCTCCAGCGAGTTGCTGCTGAACTCGATATCAAAGCCCCATACGTGCTCAAAGATCTGCTCCCGGCTGAGCGCGCGACCCGTATTCCGGGCAAGGTATTCGAGGATGCGAAACTCGGTGTCGGTGGTGACGATCGGATGGTCGTCCACCCGCGCCTCGCGCGCGATCAGGTCCAGCTGCAGCGGACCCACGGTGAGGACATCCTGTTCCGCCTGGTTCACCGCATACTCGGTGGACCGCCGCAACAGGGCACGGCATCGCGCCAAGAATTCGGGGGCCTCAAACGGCTTCGTCAGGTAGTCGTCCGCTCCCACCTCGAGCCCGACAACCTTGTCGATTGACGTACCCCGCGACGTGAGCATCAGGATCGGGAAGCGCCACTTGGTACGAATCTTCCGGCACAGCGTCAGGCCGTCCTGATCAGGAAGCGAGAGGTCGAGGACCAGCAGATCGGGGGCTTCTTCATGGATTGACTGAATGCCGTCACCGCCGGAATGGGCCGTCCGGACCTGGAACCCGTGCGTGACAAGAAGCCGAGAGATCGACTCGGTCAGGAACTGGTCATCGTCGAGAAGGAGCACGCTGTTCATGGCAGAAGGGGGAGGCGAATCGTAAAGGTGGTGCCCTCGTTGGGGACGGAATCGACGCTGATTTGGCCGCCCGCCTCATCGACGATGCACTTGCAACTGTAGAGGCCGAGGCCAAAGCCACCGACCCGGTTCGAGGCAAACGGCTGGAAGAGGGCCGCGAGTTGGGGGGCGGTGAGGCCCTTTCCCGTATCGGTGACCGTCACGAGGGCCGCGTCGCCCTCGGCGGCGAGCCGGATCGTCAGCACGCCATGACGACCCATCGCCTGAATCGCGTTCATGAAGAGGTTGATGAACACGTGCTCGAAACGGTGCTCATCGCCGAGTACGGCAACCGGCTGATCTGGCCGGTCGAACCTGATTTCGATCCGACTCACGCGAAGGTGGCTGCTGAGGAGGTCGAGGACGCGGGCGGTGACTTCGCCGAGGTCGACCGGCGTTTGCGCAGTTTCCGCAGGGCGGGCGTAGCTCATCAAGCGGTGGGCGAGGACGGCGAATCGGTCCAGGTTCTGCTGCACGACGGGGATCGCTGAGGCGGGGTCGTCGGAGCGCATCTCGATCTCGAGGGCGATGGTGGCGAGGATGTTGCGGATGTCGTGGGCGATGGACGCGCTCAGGAGTCCGGTGACCGCGAGCTTCTCGCTCCGGATGAGGTCGCGCTGGACCTGGCGGAGCGATTCGTCGGCGTGGTGCAGGTCGCGGCGGAGGTCCTGGAGCTTGGACTCGCGGTCAAGTTCGTTGCTGATCTTCGAGGCGATCTGCTCCAGGAAGCTGAGGTCGTCGGGGCCAATCGGCTCATCGGAGCGAGCGTCGAGGATGCAGAGCGTGCCGATAAAGTGGCCGCTTGGCGTGCTGATCGGCACCCCGGCATAGCGGGTGAATCCCGCGCGCACCGGGAGCAGGTTGTCGTACTCCGGGTTCGTCGAGGCGTCCTGGATGGCGATCGGGCTCGCGGCACCGAGACAAAACTGGCAGTAAGAGTCGGAGAGGTCGTTGCCGGCCACGCCCTGCAGGATCTCGCTCGGCCCGCCCACCGCTCGGAACTCCATGAAGTCGCCGACGCGGACACTGAGGATGCTGAGCGAGCCATAGAACTCGCCGACGATCTCGACGAGGCGTTGGTAGACCTCGCGCGGATCGACGCTCGCGACGCGGCTTGCCTCGATGAGTGAATCCTTCATCCGGCGCGCGCGGGCCTCGGCGGTGATGTCGAGGAAGGTCCAGAGGCGGCCAATCGGCGTCCCGTTTTCGTCCCGAACCGGCATCGTTGAGCGCCGAAGCGTTTGCTTCGGTTGGCTGAGCTCCAGCTCGTCGATTTGAATAGCTTCGGGATCGGAATAGACCACTTCGAGGTTTCTCATCCAGTGCTTCAGGTTGACAATTCGGCTGGCGACGGACTTTCGCACCGCGCGGACATCGTTGCGAACGACGGCGGACGGGTCGATGCCAAAGAGCCGTCCGAACTCGCCATTGCAGGCGAGGGCGACGTGGTCGAGGTCGGTGAGCAACATCCCGTAGTCGGTCGCGGTGAGAACCGCGCGGAGCATGCTGTCGAGCTCCGCACGGTTCGCGATCCGCACGACGAATCCGTCGTCGCGTAGGTCAGTTGCTTCGTCCATCCTCACCATTATCCGTTAGCGGGGTTCGGATAGAGGTCGGTGTTGCTCGGAGCAAGGGCGGGATTGAAGGTCTTTTGGACGGTGTTGGTGCCGCTCGCAAGGAAGGGCGTCAGCGCGGTGACCACTTGGGAGATCTGGGTGAGGCCGTACGTCCGCTCATAGACGTTGTTGTTGGGCGGGTCCACGCTTTCCGGGCTGCCCGAGAGTCCGGTGATCGAGGAGAGTCCGAGGTCGTCGCCGATGATGCGGCCGAGGGTGCGGTGGTCGCTTTCGATGCCCATGATTTGGGCGGCGAGGACGCGAAGGCTCGGGCTGGAGAGGTCCTTCACGCCGATCAGATAGGCGGCAATGAAGGCGTCTTCGAGGGTGACGAGCGTGTTGATCGTCGTTTGCACGTTGGTGAACATGCCGGTGGGGAAGAAGTAGTTCAGCTGGGCGTCGGTGCCGCCGGTGGCCGCCTTCAGGAGGTCGTAGTGGAACTTCTCTTCGTCGCGGGCGGCGGTGATGTATGCCTGGTTAGCCGCGCTGAGGGTGGAGAAGAAGGGGGCATCGGTGATGATGCCAGTGTACATGGTGACGGCGAGGGCTTCGGCGATCTTGGCTGCGCCGAGTATTTGGGCGTCGAGAGTGCTGGAGCCGGAGATTCCGTCGCCACCGCAGCCGATGAGGGCCCCGGAGGCGAGGATGCCTGCTCCGGCGAGGGTTGCGTTGCGGAGGAGTTCGCGTCGAGAAGATGCGGATTGAATCATGACGGGTTCCAGTCTCCGGCGGGGAGTTGAACGGGAGATGAACGAGGGGTGGTGGGGAGGTGAAAACTGAGCTTTCCCTTTTCGTTGGGGGCAGCAGGCGACCCCCTGTCTCTGCCCGCCGTCCCCGAGATAGTCAGAGGGCTAAGGCGTGCTGTGGGGCAAGAGGACCCCCTGTCTCTGCCCGTCCTCGCCCTCGTCGCTTCGCTCCTTCGCCCAGAGACAGGGGGTGGGGGCGGCCGCCATCGACTGCGAGCTGGTCGTGAGTCCTTGGAGCAGCCTTGTTGGGGCCGGAAGGTCGGCTTTCGTATTCCCGCGCCGAGGCGCAGCCCGAGCGGAGCGAGGGAGGGTGTGGCCTCGGGGAGGCGCGGGGGACAAGCCGAGTGTTCGAAGAAAGGGCGTCGACTACGCCTACCTCGGACCCGGGTCGCCGACCGTGGGCGGAGGCGAGCGAAGCTCGCCGAGGGCGAGGCATCGGGCGCGGTCGGCGACATAAAGTGCCTCACCGACGCCGCCCAATACCAACAGAACATGCAGAACCGGGAACTTTGACCCCGCAAACGGATTAGACTAAATGTAGGGACTCTCCCACAGGAAAAGGAAATGAAGAAAGCTTTGATTCTCGCCAGCTCGGTCGCGATTGCGGCCAGCGCACTCGCATTCAACTCGGGCCTCAACAAGGGTGAGCGCGTCTCGCCGTTCCACCCGACCCACGTCGCGGGCCCTCTCGCCAACACCAGCAACTGCTTCCCCTGCACCTTCCAGAACCGACCGCAGGTCCAGGTTTGGGTCAATGGCGACGATGCCAAGAACGTCCTCGCGATCGCTAAGGCGCTCGACAAGGCTTCGGTCAAGCACGAGGGTAAGGAATTCAAGTCGATGATCGTTTGGATCACCGACCCCGCCAACATGGACGCCGCCAAGGCTGCTGCGACCAAGTTCGCCAAGCAGATCGGTAGCAACCGCGTCGACGTCTCGGTCATCGGTCGCAACGACTCGGCTGTCTCGCAGTACAAGATCAACCTCGATTCGGGCATCAAGAACACCGTTTTCGCCTACCGCAACTGGACGGTCCGCGAGAAGATGGTGAACTTCAAGGCCGACAAGGCTGGCATCGAAGCCCTCAACGGCGCGATCGACGCCCTCGCCAAGTAAGCCTCGGCGAAAAGCAACGTGGGGAGGGGTGCAAGGCACCCCTCCCCACTTTTTTACGCCGAGTCTATGGTCAGGCCTTTCGGCGACGACGCAGCAAACCAATCCCGCCAAGCCCCAGCGCGATCATCGTCGTGGGTTCGGGAACCGCCTGGAACGAGTTATTGAAAACCCAATCACCAGTGGCATAGCCCAGTTGTTGACCCTGAACATCGTCGAACGAGAAGTGAATGCCGCCATAAATGCGGCTCATCCCAGCCTCAAGCACGGCTCCCGTTAAGTTGTTAAACGAGCGGGTGTATCCGGCTTCCGTCAACGAGAAAGCAAGATCATCGGTGCCAAAAACACCGCGAAGGGTGGCGGCGGCGGCAGAGCTAAAGGAGCTGTGTCCGGAAACGCACGAGGGGTGGTTCGGCGTCTCGAGCAGCGGCTGCCAAGCGGGGTCGACCTGGGTGAGCGTATTCCCGTCTTGATCGGCATTTTGGATCGCGGTGATTGGTCGCCAGAAGTTCTGGTCATACTTGCAATTCCAAGCGGCGATCCCTGCGTCGGCCATCGCGACATTCATCGCGCCAAACATGCGGGCTCGATCGAGCATATTGAGCGAGCGATTGGTTGCGATCTGGTCCGCAATCTCGTTCCAAAGTCCGGGAGGGGTAACGGAGCCGCTTCCCGCCGCCCAGAAGTAAGCCATTTCGGTCTGATCTTGGGTTCGGAGCGTGCTGTTCTTCTCTCCGTAAGCCTTGACCTCATTGAAGGCGTGGGCATATTCGGCCGAGTTGAGGGCGGGGACACCGGCGGGGCGGAACTGCGTTGCCGAGTTGGTGACCCAGGTTTGCTGCTTGCCCCAGTTCGGGAGTGCGCCCGACTTGTAGCCACTGGGGGTCGGTCGCCATTGGCCGACCGCGGTGCTGCCGGTCCAGTTTCCGCCGGTGTCCGCGCCATCGCCCAGCCGCTTGGCCATGATCGCCTCGGCGGCGTTGTTACCGGCTCGGATGCCGGCGTCGCGACTGGCTTGGTCACCAATCGTGCTCAGGGTCGAGTTCAACTGATTGCGAAATTCGGGCTCGCGGCTCGCATAAAGGGTGGAGAGAATGCGGTAGCTGCTCTGAGCGGCGGCGGCGCGCTGGGAGGCGAAGGATTCGCTCACGCCGTTGAAGGCAAAGCCGCGGTAGCCGCCTTGGATGGAGTTCAGCGCGTCAAATTGGGCGACGCTCAGCATGGCCAAGGCGCGGGTGGCGACGGGAGGAGCGGTCGACGTAGCCTGAATGGTGTTCAGCGCCGTGCGGTTCCACGACGAGATTTCGTCTTGGGCCATGGCGGTCGTGACCGCACCAAGGGCGGCAACGAGGAGACCGAGTCGCGAGAACTTCATGCCGTTGGCGGTGGCAAGCCCCGGACCGTTCCAAAAGACTTGTGAAAATCCGGTCGGACTACCGGGTCAGCCGCTCAAGGGTCGCCCGCATGATATCGGGCGTTTGTGCGCTCACCGAAAAGACAATCGCCTCTCGGTACACGCGCTGGGCGGGGTGATCCAGGCTGTTGGCGGCACCGCCCCACGCGACGACGGCGGCATGGGCGCATCGCCCGGCGAGCTCAATTGCCCAGGCACGGGTGGCGAGACGGTCCGCCTTGGGGAGGTCGCTCTCGAAGAGCGCATCTGAGCAACGGTCGATCTCGGCTTCCAGTTTTGCCGCTGCCTCGTCGAGGGCGGGGTTTGGCCGCTTGGTATTAGCAGCACGTACTAAGTCGACTCCCGCGCGTGCATTCCCAATTGCAAAGTGACCCTGCAGCGACACGTTGATCATGTCGTTTCGGAGGATGAAGTCGCCTTCGCGGATGGCGGCAACGTCCACCGGCGGCACCGGATAGTCGACGAAGTCGACGGTCACGGTCTGGGCGGCCTCAAACGCCGCAAGTTGCATCGGGGGCGAGACGGTGATGCCGTTCCCAGTGGCGAGCGGAACCAGGCAGAAGGTGCAGCGACCATCGGGAAGGGAGGCTCCGAGCAGGAACTCGTCATAGAAGGTCCAGCCGGTCACCCACGGAACGTGGCCGTTGAGGATGAGGCCACCGTCGGGCCGGAGTTCGGCGCGCATGAGGGGCGGTCCGGGGCGGCGAAGCTGGCTGAACCCGATGCCCACCTTGTAGAGGCCCGAGTCCATGCCGGGGAGCACGCGGTCCATGAGCGACGCATTGTCGCCCTTGGCGATCATTGAGACTGCGCTTTGGTGCTGGGTTTGAAGAAAGGCGAGCGCGCCCGAGGCCCGCGCCACCATCTGCTGGAACTGGCGAAAGTCGCCCTCATCCATTGCCGGGCCGCCCCATCGATCAGGACGCTTCAGGGCCATCCAGCCCTCGTTCCAAAAGTGGTCCATGACCTCGCGCAAGGCGTCGGGGTCTCGGTCGAGCTGGTTGGCGCGAGGCGCAACCTCTTGGGTCAAGTAGCTTTGGATCGAGTCGAGCAGGTTCATGTTCCGGCAACGACGAGCTTGCTAAAGTCGCCGACGCAGAGGATCTGGTCGCTCGTCGCCTGCATGAGGCTGAGGCGGGCAAACCGGATGTCCTCTTCTTCGGCCATGACCATGGTGGAATCGAAGAACTTGCGGATCGGATCGGCGAGGTTCTCGACCGCGCGGGTGATCTGGAGTCCATTGCCCTCGGCCACGCTGCGCTGGAGCGATTCCTCTTGGCTCTTCAGCAAGGTGTAGAGGGTGACCGCTTCGACCGAATCGAGCGCGGCGACGTCGATCTGGGCGAGGGCGCCCTCGGTTGCAAACGGGATTTCCTTTTTCTTCGCGCTTGCGACGATGTTGAGCGGGCGGGTCATCGTCTGGACGAACTCGGGGTCGGCCTGGAGCTTCTCGAGCATCAAGATGCGGCGGCGGACCCGCTGCGGGTTGAGGACCTCGGTCGGCACTTCTTCAAGCATGGCCGCCTCAAGGACGTCGTGGCGGGTGTCGGTCCAAAGGGCGGTGTATCGGCCCGAGAAGACTTCGGCGAGGAGTCGGACGGCCTCGTCGCGGTTCAGCTCGAATCCTTGCTTGGCATAGAGTTCGAGCGCGACGTCAAAGAGCGGGAGGATCTCAACTGCGGCCTTGTCACCGAGTCCCGACAGCGAGATGATGAACGTTGCGGCGCGGCGCAGGGCAAAGGGGTCGCTCGAACCCGAAGGACCCATCCCGAGACCGAGGTAGCCCGCGAGCTTATCCAGTTGGTCGGCAAGGATGAGCCGGGTGGCGGTGCGCTCAGCAACGGTGTCGAACCCCTTGATCTGGCTCGGGTCGTATTGAACGCGCAGCGCCCAAGCGACCTCGCTCAGCATGCCTTCGCGAAGGGCGTATTCGCTGCCGATCACACCCTGGAGCGACGATAGTTCGCCCACGAGGCCAGCGGTGAGGTCGGCCTTGGCATAGAGTCCCGCGCGGCGAGCGAGGATGGCTTCCGAGTCGTCGGCACCGGTGGCCCGGGCGATCGCTTCGGAGAGCTCGGCGAGTCGGTCGGCGCGCTGGCGGACGTTACCGAGCTTCTCGCTGAAGACGACGGTGACGGTGCGCTCAAGGAAGTGGTCGAGCGAGGACTTCAGGTCCTCGTCAAAGAAGAACTTGGCGTCGTTGAAGCGCGCGCTGAGGACCCATTCGCAGCCCTTGCTCACCTCGGCGTCTTGGCCCGAATTGCGGATGAAGACGAACTCGTTGAGCAGCTTTCCGCTGGCGTCGCGAACCGGGAACATGCGTTCGTGCTTGGCCATCGCGGTGGTGAGCACGGGTTCGGGCAGCTTGAGGTACTCGGCGGGGAAGGTGCCCTTGATCGCGGTCGGCCACTCGGTAAGGAAGACGTTCTCGTCCACGAGGGCGTCGTGGACCTCAGGGGTGCCGCTCGCCACGGTTTTCGCCTGGCTGAGGATGAGTTCGCGGCGGCGTTCGGGGTCGGGCTCGACGAATCGGGCGCGGAGCTCGGTGACAAGCTGATCGAGGCTAGTCGCGGTGAACGCCTCGGGCGCATAGAAGCGGTGGCCGCGGCTTTGGAGCGAGGCATCGACGCCGGCGAAGTTGAAGGGGACGGCTTGGCCGTCGAAGGCGCAGAGCAGCCAGCGAATCGGGCGGGCAAAACGGATGCGGCCGCCACCCCATCGCATCGACTTTTCGAACGCGAGGCTACCGATGACCCTCGGCATCAGCTCTTGGATCACTTCCAGGCTCGGCTTTCCGAGCACCTTCTTGTCCGCCCAAACGTATTGGTCGTCCTTGCGCAGGTCGGATAGCTCGACCCCTGCCGATCGGCAAAAGCCTTCGAGGGCCTTTGTGGGTTGACCGGCGTCGTCGTAAGCGGCCTTGAGCGCGGGGCCGCGGGTTTCCTTGACCACGTCGGGCTGTTGGGAGAGCAGGCCATCAAATCCCACGATGAGCCTTCGAGGCGTCGCGAAAGGCTTGGCAGTGGCCGCACCCAGGATCCCTGCCGCTCGAAGTTCGTCCGCAAGGCCGCGCGCGAAATCGTCGACCGCCTTTTGGACAAAAGTGGCGGGGAGCTCCTCGCAGCCAAGTTCAACGACCAGGTGGGACATACCGGATTCAGGATACCCGCAGGCTCAAATGTCACAAATCGTGCTCGTGAGCGCAATAGAGGGTTGATCGCGGCCCTTGGTCGTGAAAAGGAAAAGGGATCAGGCAAATGATGCGGAATTCACTACTCGTCCTTGCTGGACTGGCTCTTGCCAGCGTCGGCTCGGCACAAACCATTATCAACGCAAACAACCCGTCGGGCGATGCATTCACCAATGCAGGTCCTTCGGTCGCTACTCAGGCTTTGACCGCGACCGGCGCGTACGGCGAGACATTCGTCTATCGCAACGTTCGCAATGGCGGCATGGTCGGCATCGACTCGACCTACGCACGCAGCGGCACCGGTTCGCTTCACCTGGTGGGTACGGGCGGCAACGCTCAATCGGAACTCGCGTTCGGTGGCGGATTCGATGCCAACGGCAACATTCTCGGCCCTTCGATGGGTTCGATCGATAACCTCAGCGCGTTAAACGCCGACTTCTACACCGCTTCGTCGAATCTGTCGAACGCGATGGCAATCCTTCGACTGGAGCTGTTCAGCGCGAACGATGGCGGCAGTGCCTCCTATGGCCAGCTCGTCTTCGATAACCTGTGGGGCACCGGTCCGGAGTCGATGGCATGGACGTTCGGCCAGTGGGGCAACGTCGATCTCTTTGCGAATGCGAACAGCATCTACCTTCGCGGTACGAGCGGCCTTGCTTCGCGCTATGGCTCGGCTCAGCGAACGCTCGCCAACTGGCTCACCACCCTCAACGGTAAGGGCTACGACATCTTCAGCGTGAACGCTGGCTGGGGTCAATCGGTGAACCAATTCGATGGCGCGGTGGACAACATCACCTTTGGCGTCGGCGCGAATATCCGAACCTACAACTTCGAGCCGGTTCCCGAGCCTGCAACGATGGCCGCTCTCGGCCTCGGTGCGGTCGCTCTCATTCGACGACGCAAGAAGGCCTAAGCCTCTCCGAGGTAGGACCACGTTGAAGGGCCGATCTCCTGTTAAGGGAGATCGGCCCTTCGTCCTACAATTTTGGCAGCTCGGAACCTTGGCTTGGTCGTGGGTCGTAAACCGGGTATGGCTACCCTTGCCCTCCTTGCCGCCGTTGGAATCAGCCGGATCGTGCAGCGATCACCGGTGCTGACGCTTGGTGATTCCGCTCCGAAGCTTGAGGCCGAAAGCTGGCTCAACGGAGCCACGCCAAAGAAGTTTGGAGACGGCCGCCTGCACGTGATCGAGTTCTGGGCAACGTGGTGCGGACCCTGCATCGACGAGATGCCCCACTTGGCCCAGCTGAGCCAGGTCTACAAGGGGAAGATCGAGTTTCTCGGCGTGAATGTGTGGGATCGACAGCCCGACGAGAACATCCCCAACAGCCCGATTCATGCCGCTCGGATCAAGGAGTTCTTGGCCGGTACCGGCAAGGTCATGACCTACCCGGTGGCGGTGGACCATGCCGACGGACGAGTGGCGAAGGCGTGGCTGAGTGCGGCCGAGCGGTCGGGCATTCCCTGCAGCTTTGTCGTCAACGGCGATGGCAAGATCGCCTGGATCGGCCATCCGTCGGCGATTGAGCCGGTCCTTACCGCGCTGACGAACGGGACCTATAACATGACGGCGGAGAAGACCCGCTACGAAGAGGGTCGGCGCAAGGCCAAACTCGCCAAGCAGGAGCAAGCAGCGACTCGCGCGCGGCTGAATGCCCTCGCCGAGAAGCGTGACTTCGCCGGGTTCCAAAAGGAAGTCGCGAAGCTCAAGTACGACCCCTCGGCAAAGCTCGAGATCGGGATTTCCGACGTCCTTACGAAGCATCCCGAGTTCGCGGTCGAATGCCTTGAGGAGTCGATCCAGGCGCGCACGCTCAAGCCGTTTGCCCTCGCCCAGCTCGCCTCGTTTGCCGCGAAGGAGGCCAAGGCGCCCGAGTGGAAGCAGCGCGCGATCAATGTTGCCCGTCGCGCGGTGATTCTCGCCTCGGTGGATGAGCGCGCGTTTGTCCACGGGATGCTCGCGCGGACGTTGGTCTTTGCGGGTCGGAAGAGCGAGGGGCTGACCGAGGTCGCCGAAGCGAGGAAGTGGGTGGAGTATGTGAAGTCTGAGTTCCGCTCCGGCTGCCGCGACTTCCTGAACTCGGTAGAGAAGCTCGCAAAACCTGCCTCAAAGTAAAAAAGGAAGCGGGGCTCGGACGTTTCGTCCGGGCCCCGCTTTTACTTGAGAGTGTCCTGAAGAGAATTAGGCCTTCTTGTTGCGTCGGCGAAGCATCGCGACCGCGCCGAGGCCAAGGGCAGTGAGGGTCGCGGGTTCCGGAACCGGATTGATCGCGAAGTCATCGTAGTAGGCGTTGCCGAGGTCGGTGCTGACCGAACCCTGGCTGAAGAACCGAACTTCCGAGATGTTTTGGCCTGAGGTGAGCGTGCCCCAATTACCCAGGTTGAACGTCTGGCCGTTGATCGTTGCCGACTTCGTTCGGGTCGCCATGTCCAGCGTGATCGACATGTTGATCCACTGGTCGAGGAACGAGCCGCTGAGCGTGCCGAGCGTGCTTCGGATAACGGTGTCGCCGAAGGTGCCGCGAACGGTGCCGTTCTGCTGGAGGGTGATCTGTGCCTTCGACGAAAGGTCGAGGGTGCCGATGACCGAAAGGCCAAATTCGCGGTTGCTGTTCGGCGAGCCGCTCTTCACCTGGATCTTCGTGCTGACCGTCCAAGCGCCGGTGCCGTAGACCGCGCCGCTGATCGCGCCGATGCTGTTGTTCACGTTCGTCGCGCTCGTGCCGCTCGTCGGAGCAAGCTGGACCATCTGGCCGCCAAAGCCGTTCGGGGTGGTTGCGGTCGAGTTCACGATCGTCCAGCCGCCGCCGAAGGCCCAGTTCTGCTGGGTGCCTGCACCAAGGGTGAACTGAGGTGCTTCAAAACCCGTGTTCACGAACTGGGCGAAGGACGAAATCGAAAGGGTGGCAAGGGCTGCCGTCAAAAGGATCTTCTTCAAAACTATCTCTCCTCTCAAAACTTAATGCAAGTTGTGAGATTTAGATGATATCTGAATTCATCATTACATCATGCAGCGAGGGTGCATAATGCGCCGATCCGGTGATTTTGCCAGCCCCTAGAAGTTGGGTGTTCGCTCGCGATACTGCACGGCTTCGGCGAGGTGCGCTTTCCGCACTTCCTCCGATCCTGCTAGATCGGCAATCGTTCGCGCGACCTTCAGAATTCGGTCGTAAACGCGCGCGGAGAGGTTAAACCGATTCACGACAACCTTGAGGAAGGCCTGGCACTCATCGTCGAGGACGATCATGGTTTGCAGGTCCTTCGGGGCCATCTTGGCGTTCACTTCGGCCTTGCCAAAGCGGGCGGTTTGGCGGTCCCGCGCCTTCATGACGCGTTCAAGGATCGCCGCACTCGGTTCGCCGGTAGGGGCATTGAGGAGCTCGTCGGGCTTGAGTCTTGGCACCTCAAAGTGGAGGTCGATGCGGTCGAGGAGCGGGCCGCTGATCCGTGCGCCGTAGCTGGCACAGCGGGTGGGCGTGCTGACGCAGTTCTGCTCGGGCAACCCTTTGAACCCGCACGGGCAGGGGTTCATCGCGCCGACCAGCATGGTTCCCGCGGGGAAGGTGATCGAGTTTTGGACCCGGGCGACGGTGACGATGGCGTCTTCGAGCGGCTGGCGCAGCGCCTCGAGGACTGACCGATCGTATTCAGGCATTTCGTCCATGAAGAGGACGCCGAGGTGGCCGAGCGACACCTCACCGGGCTTGGGATTGCTTCCACCGCCGACGATGGCGGCGTGGCTCGCACTGTGGTGAGGGGCGCGGAAAGGCCGCTCCCACATGAGGCCGCTTTGGCCGTTGCGGCGACCGCCAGCGCTGTGGATTCGCGTGACCTCGATCGCCTCCGGGAGCGAAAGCGGCGGCAGGATGGTGGGGAGTCGCCGGGCGAGCATCGTTTTGCCCGAACCGGGCGGTCCGACCATGAGGACGTTGTGGCCACCGGCGGCGGCGATTTCCAGCGCGCGAATTGCGTGGCTCTGGCCCTTTACTTCCTTGTAGTCGACTTCGTAGGTGGCGAGCCGTGCCGATGGGGACTCTTCGAAGCGGAACGGGGCGTGGAAGGCACTTCCGTTCAGCAACTCGACGACTTCCAGCAGGTTGCTCAGGCCATAGACCTCCAAACTGGGATCGACGGCGGCCTCGGCAGCGTTCTCGGCGGGGACGATCAGCCGTTGCAACCCCGACGAGCGGGCGAGAAGGGCGAGGCTAACCGCGCCATTGATGGGGCGGAGGGTTCCGTCGAGGCTGAGCTCGCCCGCGATAAGGGTGGTGCCGAGCATCTCGGGGCTGACGGTGCCGTTGGCGGCGAGGATCGCGATCGCAATCGGGAGGTCAAGCCACGGGCCTTCTTTCCGGACGTCGCCGGGGGCAAGGTTGCAGACGATCTTGCTCTTCGGGAAGTCGAGTCCGCAGTTCCGAATCGCGGCTCGGACGCGCTCACGGGCCTCGCCGACCGCCTGGTCGGGCAGGCCCACCATGATGAACTGGAATTCGCCGCTCGGGAGGTCGACCTCAATGACGACGGATTGGGCGTCAATGCCCACCAACGTCCCGGATTCCGTCCTCGCGATCACACCTTAAGTATGCCGCGCGTTTACTTTCGGCGCACGACGTTTGCGATCCAGATCAGGCCACATGCGCCTGCGGTGGCGGCAATGATCGTTCCGATGAAGTTCCCCGAGGCGTTCCAGCCAAGAACTTGGCGGAAGACAAATCCGGTCACCATCGCGCCGACAATGCCGAGCAGCATCGTCATCACGAAGCCCTTCGGCTCGTTCCGGTCTCCCGGCATGATCATCTTGGCGAGGAATCCCGCGATGAGTCCAGCAACTGCAAACCAAACGAAGTGCATATCCATGTGGACGCAATCCGCCGGTCGAACGGTTGCGCGGGCCTAGGACTTGTTACGAATGTGCAAGAGATCGCCGTCTTGGATGACGTATTCCTTGCCTTCCAGGCTCATCTTGCCCGCCGAATAGGCGGCATCGAGCGAACCGGCGGCAACGTAGTCGGCGTAGTGCACGATCTCGGCGCGGATAAAGCCCTTGGCGATGTCGTTGTGGATCGTCGCGGCGGCCTTGAGCGCGGAGGAGCCGCGTCGAAGCGGCCAAGCGCGGGTGTCGTTCTCGCCCGCGGTGAAGAAGGTGATGAGCCCGAGTGCGTCGTAGACCGCGCGGACAATGAGGTGGCTCGCGGGCACGGTCAAGCCGAGACTGGCGAGAAATTCGCCTTGGTCGGCGGGGTCGAGCTGGGCAATCTCCTCTTCAATCGTCGCGCAAGCGACGAACGACTCGGTGCCGATCTCGGCGAGGCCGGCCATCGCCTTCTTGACCGCTTCGGTCGGGCTGCCAGCGTCAGATTCGTTGACGTTGAAGCAGACGACCATCGGCTTCGCGCTGAGGAATTGGTAGCTCTTGATCGTGTTCTGGTCGTCTTCGGTGAGGTCGAGCGAGCGGATCGGGCGACCTTCTTCGAGGGCGGCCTTGAACTTCTCGAGCGAGACCTTGTCGAGGTAGTCGGTCGAACCGGGGGTCTTCACCGTGGTTGACTTTTGCAGTCGTTCCAGGCGGTTCTCGATGATCTGGAGGTCAGAGAGGACGATCTCGACTTCGAGATTCGAGCAATCGCGTTGGGGATCGACCTCGGCGTGGTAGGGCGAGATCGGGTTCTCGAAGGCTCGGACGACGTGGAGAAGTAGGTCGGCCTTCTTCGCCTGGTCGATCAGCTTCTGGGAGAACGCCTTGCCACCGGTGGCAACGGAATCGAGGTCGTCGTGGAGGATGAGGGTTGCCGGGGTCTGCTTCTTGGGCTGTACCTGCTGCACGATGGTGTCAAACCGTTCGTCGGGCACGGGCACAGCGGTGAAATCGCCCTTGACGCTACCGCCTGCCGCCGCTCGATAGAGCGTGCTTCGCCCGCATTGGGCATAACCGATCATTGCAACCTTCATGGGTAGAGAAATCCTTTCGCGTTAGCCTTTGCTGGGAACGAATTCGACCTCGACTTTCGGTTCACCGAGCTGTCGGGGGAGGACCCAGAAGGCATAGGCGGACGCCAGGAGCACCAGCAACCAGAACCAAGGGAAACGGGGTCGCTGTGTTGGTTCCGCCACGGCGATAAGGATACCTAGTTCAGGCCGATCGGTCGAAAATCGCCTGCGTACCAAGTGAGGCCGTAAAGCAGCGTCTCGTCCTTGCTCACCGATTCCGTGCGGACGAAGCAGCCGGTTTGGCTGGTTTGCCATCCGCCTTCGGCAGGCAGGAGGCCCGGATTACCCAGCGTCGTGCCTGCCGGGTACTTGAAGGCCATCTGGAACTTGTTGATCACGGTTCCGGGGTGGTCGATGGCGAAGGCGACGATGCCCTGCTTTTGCTCATAGCCGCAGCGCCCGAACTTGAGTGTGGTCGTGATGACAAGCCGCTGCTCTGCGCCCTTGCGCAGGGGAGCGGTTCCGGTGAGGAGGTTGGTGTAGAGCACTTGCTTGCCCGAACCTTCGCGGTTGCGTCCGCCAGCGGTGAGGTTCACCGGTTGACCGTTGAAGGTCGCCTTGACGACAAAGCTCGGCTGACCCGACTTATCGTCGCCCATCCGAAGGCGCGGAACCGAGAACGTCATCGTCTTCGCGCCGGGATTGGGGCGAACCAGGTGAAGCTCCTCCATCGCGACCTCGCCCGTCTTGGCCTGGAGGACCACGCTCGTCGCATTCAGCTGAATCTCGTTTGCCGAAAACCGGGTGTGGCCGAGCAGGTCAAGCGAGCTGTTCTCGGGGAACTGTTGGAGAAGGGCAAGGGCGGCGATGAGCATGATGCTCTCAGTATAGGGCCTCTGGGGCGGTCCTTCGCCACCGGTGGCGCAACGGAGTAGACTCCAGCCATGCCACACGTCAGCGTCAGCGTCTGGATCCAAGCCCCGCTAGAAAAGGTGTACGCCATCGCGAAGGACAACGCCTCCTTCCCCGAATTCATGGACGATGTGGTCAGCCTCACGATTGTCGAACAAGAAGGCAACCGCGTGGTGAGCGACTGGGTCGGCCTGATCCCGACCTTCCGACTCAAGGTCCGCTGGCGACAAGAGGACGTCTGGAACGACGAGAACCACACCTGCGCCTTTCGCCAGGTGAAGGGTGATTACGACCAGCTCGAAGGAATGTGGGAGTTCATCGAGGAAAACGGCGGGACCACGCTCAAGACCGAGCTGGACTACGAATACAACGTGCCGACGCTCGGTGCCCTCGTGAAGAAGGTGATCCACAACATCGTGATCAAGAACCTTGAGGGCATGAACGCGGCGTTCAAGAAGCGCGCCGAAGGCTGATTCAAGCAAACCAAAAGCCCCAGTGCAAACCTTGCACTGGGGCTTTGTTGAGTCGCGCGTTCGGAGAAGTTACTTAGAAGCGCGTCGGCGTCGGATGAGGGCCATCGCGCCAAGGCCAAAAGCGGCAAGGCTCGCGGGCTCCGGAACTGCCGACGAGGTGAACGATGCCGTCATGTTGAGCGAGTTACCGCTGACAACCTGGTTCGCGAACGAGAAGGCGAACGAGGCGTTGGTGAGGCCAGCAGGAACGATCGGACCGCTGAAGACCACGCCGTTGCCGAGCAGCGAAGCTGCACCGAACGAAACCGGGTTGTATCGAGCGTTCTGGAACGAAACCGTGAAGAGCAGATTCGAGGGCGAAACTGCGCCGTTGTAGAGTCGGATCTGGCCGGTGCCGGTGTTGCCGTTGTTGACCGAGATCGCTCCGCCGCTGCCGTTGTCGACGACGAGTCGAGCGTTGGCATAGGTGCCGCCGTTCAGACCAGGCGTCTGCAGGGTGAGACCGTTTGCGCTCCACGAGCCGATCAGCGAGCCGGTGTCGCCGAGGGGGCCAGCCGAAGACTGCGGCGCGGTGAACGTGAACATGTTCGTCGCGGTCGTCGCCGGATCAGCAAAAGTCGCCATGGTCCGAGATTGGGCCATCGCCGAGAGGGAGAGGCCAAGCAGGCCAGCTCCGATAAAAATTCGAGTTCCTTTCATTTCTCCTCCAAGTCAAGAAGTTCGCCAGTCAAGGGATCTTTTGCCGCCCCGAGATCGATACACGAACTCAACGCTGCTAGTGTACAAAAGCTAGAGTGCTCTCCGAGCGTTCTTGAGGCGGAACTTAACCAAAACTGGCAATTTGATCAGGAATCGCCTGGGCTCCCACCGAAACGCCGAATTGCCTTAGACTGAGACCGTGCAGGGCAAGACGAGCCAGTTCAATTGGTCCGCCCGGGCGAAGGCAGCGATCTCGGTTGCTTATCTTGGTTCGCCCACCTTTGCCCTGCCAAAACTGGCCTTTCTGGCCCGCCATGGGCTCGCCGCGACCGCTTTTCTCAGCCCGACCGAGCTCCTCGATGAGCCGGAGAAGTGGCGAACGGTAACGTTGCTCGGCCACGAGGTCGGGGGCGGTTCGCTTCTTGGCCTGACTCACGATGGCCGGCTCACGAACTGGACGCGCCAGATGATCCTCGACGACCTTGTGCTTAGTGAGGACCTCTACGATTCGCTTTCGCCCTCACGGTTTAGCCGGCCGATCGCCGCGCCGGGGCCAATTCTGGAGTGTGCGGATGGGAGCTACGAAGACCTGCTGACGAACCGGGCGGCGTTTGTCCTCACGAGTCATCGCGGCGTGAACCACCCCGTTTTCTGCCACCCGGGACGGCTTTCGCACCTCGCGGTTGGGGAAGCGCCCCTCTCGCAGACCTGGTCCGAGGTCGACGAGGGGATTCAAAAGGGCGCTTGGGTGATCGTTTCGTTTGACCTTGGGCAACCCGCCCAGGCCGAGCTCCATGACGAGGTCATCGAAGAGCTTGCCCGTCGGTCCCAGGGTCTCCTCACCGGCTGCGTTGGCGAAGTCGGCGCGGAGATCCTAGACTTTCGGTTTAAGTTGTCGCTTCGTTAGTTAACGGTGACGCGACCAAGGGCGGGAGCGGAAACCGTGCCCCGGGCACGAACGAGGCGAAGCAGGCACTCCGAGTCAAGCACGCCCGACTCGATGCGGCGGCCCTTTGCCCGGGCGAGGACGGTGTAGCCGTCGCCGCCGCGAGCAATGAACGAGTTCACCGCGACGTTGTAGACCTTCTTGGCGTCAAACGGCTGGCCGTTCAGGCTCGCGGAGACGAGTCGGCTCCCCTTCGGCTTCTTCATGTCGTAGGTGAGCTTCACGCCTTCGCTGACGTGGGGGAACATGCCGTCGCCTGCCTCCCAGCCCGAAGCACCGTGCTCGAACGCGGCAAGGACTTCCGCACCGGTGAGCTCCACAAAGGTGATGCCATTGCCAAAGGGAAGGACGTTGTAGATCGCCTCGACCGTGATCTGGCCCGGCTCAATCGAGTTGCGAACACCGCCACCGTTCACGATCGCGAACTGGACGTTTGCGAGCTTGCCCGCCTCGACCATCGAGTCGGCGATGAGGTCGCCCATCGTGCTTTCTGACTTTCGGACAACCGCGCGGTCGCCGTTCAGGCGATCCTTGGCGGTGCCGATGACCTGCTTTCTAGCACCGTCAATCGGGCGGGAGAAGGCGTCCTTGAGGGCGGCGATTTCGGGGTCTTCGGCAACGGTGCCATCGACGGGGATCGCGGCGGCGTCGCGCCATCCGGCAAGCCAACCTCGATAGTTAAACCTCGCCTTGATGTGGCCGAGAACCTTGCCCCACTCAAAGCTGGAGACGATGATCGAGCAATCTTCGGGAACCTGGCCCGGGCCTTCGCCGCCGGGTTCGGGCTTGTCTTTGTCTTCTGACTCCGCTCGATAGAAGTAGGTCGGGTAGCTGGCCTCGCGCTTGCCGTAGGGCGCGTTGCGGTCTTCCGTGAAGAGGGTGTGGCTGTGGCCACCGACGACGACGTCGATCTCGCGAACCTTGCGGACCACTTCCTTGTCGAGCGTGTAGCCGAGGTGCGAAAGGAGGACGATCTTGTTGACGCCTTGCTTCTCGAGGTCTTCGACCGCTTCTTCAATCGCGTGGATCGGCTCTTCCACCTTGACGTTGGGGCCGGGCGACGAGATCATCGGCAGGTCGGGGGTGGTTGCGCCGATGAGGCCGACCTTTTCGCCCTTGATCGTGACGATCGTGTAGGGCTTGATGAGGCCCTTGAGCGCGGGCTCGTTGTCGAGGTCGAGGTTGCAGCTGAGGAGGGGGAACGGCGCACGGCGCGCGAAATTGGCGAGCACTTCGGGTCCGAGGTCGAACTCGTGGTTGCCAACCGCCATCGCTCGGTATCCCATCCTGGTGAGGAAGGTCAGGTCAGCCATGCCCTGATAGACATTGAAGTAGAGCGTGCCCTGGAAGACGTCGCCCGCATCGACGAGGAGAAGGTCGGGGTCCTCGGCGCGGTACTTCTTGATCAGGGTGGCAAGGCGAGCATAGCCGCCATAGGTGTCGTCACCGATCTTGGTCGGTTCCCAGTGACCGTGGAGGTCGTTCGTGTGAACAATGGTCATCTCGAAGGTGACCTTGTTTTTGTCGACCGGGGGTTGGGCGGGCGCTTGCAGGAAGTTCGTGAATGCGAGAGCGGCCCCAAGAAGCGGGAGATGCATACACGTATTTTGAATGAAAAAGGGCGACAAATCGTTCGATTTGTCGCCCATTGTTCAGGAGTTGTTTTTCGCTTTTAGGCTGCCGCGAGGCTGACGCGCTGTCGCAGGCTCACGCTCAGTTCGAAGACGCCAAGGTCCGGCAGTTCGAGCGGAATCTGGATCGCAGGAATGTCGGTCGTGCTGATCGACACGTTAAGCCCGCGAATGATCGTCGGCGGCGTGATGTCGCACTCGTAGCCGAGCGAAGCAAGCCGCGCCGAGCTGTGACCAGAAACCATGTTCCCGAGCTCAGCAATCGCGGAGGCGGCGAGCGCATCAAAGGTGATGACGGGCTGGCCGAGCATCTTCGAGGCGATCTTGTCGGCGGTGATCATCGACATGCCGTAGACCACGATGCCTTCAAGCTGGCCGGTGAGGCCGCAGACCACGTTGATCTGCTGCATCGTGTTCATCGAGGGCGAGACCTTGAGCTGTCCTCGCTCGGGAGTCATCCCGATGAGGGCCTCAAAAACACCCACCGCTGCCTCGGCAAACGGGGCAATGTATTCAACCTTCATGCGTTATGCAGCGAGCAATTTGCCCACAGCCTCCACCACACGGTCAGGCTGGAACGGTTTAACGATGAAGTCCTTGGCCCCCGCTTGAATCGCTTCAACCACCATGTTCTTCTGGCCCATCGCCGTGCACATGACGACGGTGGCCTCGGGATCAATCGACTTGATCTCCTTCAGCGCGGCGATTCCGTCCATCTCGGGCATCGTGATGTCCATGGTCACGAGGTCCGGCTTCAGCTGCTTGTACATTGCGACCGACTCGGCACCGTTTTGGGCTTCGCCGACCACTTCGTAGCCGTTCTGCGTGAGGATGTTCTTTAGCGTGACGCGCATGAAGAGCGCGTCATCGGTGATCAAGATGCGTTTCGCCATTGTTGCTGTTTTTCTCCCGAACTCGGTTTTTGGTAGAAGAAAGGCCAGGGTTGTTCATAGCCCATGTTTCGATAATCGAAGATCCTTTCCGTGCTACCGACAAAGAGCATTCCGCCCGGCCGCAAGGCCGCGAAGAATTTCTTATAAAGGTCATCTTTGGCAGGATCGGTGAAATAAATCACCACGTTTCTGCACATGATGAGATCAAAATTGCCATCGAAGCGGTCGGCGAGCAGGTCTCCGCGCCGGAATCGAAGGTATTTCGAAAGCTGAGCGTTGGCCTTCCAGACCCCATCGACTTCACGGAAATACTTGGCGCGAAGCTCGGCAGAGACGCCTCGCATCTCGTTGGCGCCAAACTCGCCGCGCTGGGCCTGCTCGAGGGCCGAGATGTCGATGTCGGTGCCCAAGATGGAGTGGTTGCCCGGGAAGTGCTGGTCGAGCAGGATCGCAAGGGTATGAGCCTCGGCGCCAAGCGAGCATCCCGCGCTCCAGATCTTGAGCGAGCGGTTCACCTTCAGGAGCTCGGGCAGGACTCGCAACCGCATGTCATCCCACTTTTCGGGGTTACGGAAGAGCTCGGTGACGTTGATCGCCATCTTGTCGAGGAACCAGCGCAGCTCCGCCTCGCTTGAACCCAAGAGGGTCCAAAACCTGTCGAGGGTGGGAATGCCCTTCGACTCCATCATGCTGACGATGCGGCGGCGCATCTGGTCAGGCTTGTAGAGGTGCAAGTCGATGGCGGTCTTTTGCTTCAGCGAAGCATAGAAACGGTTCCAGGATGTCTCGTCAGGCTGCATGGGTCTTCCTTCCCGCAAGGGCGGCGGTGATTGCCATCGCCATGTCTTGAATCGGCACTTGCATGTCGCTTGCTCCCGCTTGGACGGCAGCGCGCGGCATTCCATAGATCGTGCAGGTCGATTCGTGTTCGGTGAAAACGGTGCCACCGGCAGCCTTGATCTTGACTGCGCCTTCCGCGCCGTCTCGGCCCATTCCGGTGAGGATCACGCCGATGACCTTTCGGCCAAAGTGCTCGGCGGCGGATTCAAAGAGGTAGTCGGCGGCGGGGCGCACGCCGTGGACGGAGGGCTCCTCGTCGAGCTTGATCTGTCCGTTGCGGATCATGCGAAGGTGGAAGCCACCCGGCGCGACGAGCGCTTGTCCCGGCTGGAGCGAATCGCCCATCACAGCCTCGCGACAAGGGACGGTTCCGATGCGATCCAACCGCGCGGCAAGGCTCTCGGTGAACCCGGCGGGCATGTGCTGGACAATGACGATGGGAGCGGGGAAGGCCTGGGGCAGGTTCGCCCACAGGGTGCCAAGCGCCTTCGGTCCACCGGTCGAGC
Organism: Armatimonadota bacterium; assembly: GCA_018268355.1. Lineage (GTDB taxonomy): Bacteria > Armatimonadota > Fimbriimonadia > Fimbriimonadales > Fimbriimonadaceae > JAFDWR01. The sequence continues at coordinate 514,152 of JAFDWR010000004.1, forward strand.
TCGCAATCACGACGATGCGGTCGGATTTGACGAGCGTTGACGGGAGCGCGGTCGGCTTTGCCGGAGCTGGCGTGGCGGACCCAAGAAGCGGCTTGCGAACGCTCGCGATCTTGGCTTCCTTGGCCATCCGAACCTTGGCGAGCAGGTCGTCTTGAATCTGCCGAATCGCGGTGAAGCTGCCGTTCATCGGCTTGCCGATGACGTCATACGCGCCGATGTCGAGGCATTCCAGGGCGGTTGACGCGCCGCGATGGGTGAGCGTCGAAACCATCAAGACGGGCATCGGGGTCTTCGCCATGATGCCGCGCAGAGCGTCGAGGCCCGACATCCTGGGCATCTCGACGTCAAGGGTCATGACATCGGGTCGAACGTCGGCCGCGATGGTGATCGCATCTTCGCCGTTCCGTCCGAGGGCAACAACCTCAATGTCCGGGGCGCTCTCCAGGATGTCCTTGAGGAGCTGACGGATCAGCGGGCTGTCGTCGATGATTGCTACGCGAATTTTCATGCCGCTTGTGCCTGGTCGGTGAACAGGGTTTGGCGGGCTTGGAACTGGTCAATCCAGTCGGAGAGGATGCCATCGAAGTCGTCGTCGGTGAGCCCCAGTCGAGACCAGGCGTCGCCGTCAAACTCGATGCGCAGGCCCTCCGATCCCAGGCCAATGCCCATGCACCGAGTCAAATAATCGGCACAATGCAGGCAGTCCAGCAGGGGATTTTGCGAGGTGGCCTCGCTTGGCGTGTGGCTGTATCGAATGGCTTCGCACAGCTCGTTGGGCAGTCCCCACATCTTCGTGAGTTGGTAGCCGACCTCGGCGTGGTGGAACCCAAAAAGCTCGAATTCGTGGTCAATTGCGAGTGACTTATCGCCTCGAAGTGCCCCGACGAGATCAGCCGAGCCGTCGAACCAGATCGACATTGCGATCTTGCCGATGTCGGCAAGGAGGCCGCAGGTGAAAGCGGCATCGGGAGACGCCTTGCGCGATCGATCCGCGATCGTCTGCGCGAAGGTTGCCGTGGCATAGCTGAACTCCCAAAGGCCCGGCGAGGCGAGGTCAAACACCTTAAGGTCGCGGCAAAGCCAAGGGTAGGTCGAAGCGACCACCGCGAGACGGCGAACCGTCCGCATCCCGAGGATGACGACCGCCTCATTGACGTCAAAGACCTGCTTGCGGAGGGAATAGAACGAGCTGTTCGCGAGTCGAAGCACGCGCGCGGTCAGAGCGGGATCCTGTTGCAATAGGCGTCCGACCGATTGGGCGGTGCTTTCTTCGGCTTCGGTCTCCGAAATGACGGCGAGGACAGTGGACGAGACGACCGGAAGGTCCGTCGTCGTTTCAAGCAGCTGAGCCAGGTTCGGGCGGCCGGAAAACGACGTGATCGCGCTCATGCGGCCCTCAGGTTGGTCAGGTTCTTCTCTCCCACGGAGAGGGTCTTGACGATGATGTCGCCGGTGTCGAGCTTGAAGGTGACGGTGCGACCCTGGTTGCCGCCGAGGTCTTCGGCCTTGCATCGCAGCCCTTGCTTCTTGATCGCGGCACGAACCGCGGCTCCGTTTCGCTCACCGACGTCGAGCTTGGGCGCGGCGCCGGTCGACGACTTGAAGACTTGGGCACCACCCGAGACGGCGAGGACGAGCCTACTCTTTCGAGCACCGGCAGCCTCCATCTGGGCGATCAGGGCAGGCAAAGCGGTGTCGGCGAACTTGCCCGGCTTATCACCAGGCTCGCCGTTGAAAGCCTCTGGAAGCATCACGTGGACCATGCCGCCGACCTTGGCCACGGGGTCCAAGGCGCAGATGCCTACGCAACTTCCGAGTCCGAGGCAAACCAGCGAGCCGGTTTCTTGGATGACCTTGATCTCAGCCATTCCGACCAGCGTTGAGCCCGTCATTATGCCGCCTCCTGGATGCCGAGGCTGGCGAAAAGCGTTTGCAGGCTGCCGTCGGTCGGGAAGTAGATGAAGAAGCCTTCGATGTCGCCGGTCTCGTTCTGGATGCTTGTACGGACGCTCAAGGCGCTGAGGCCTGCAAGCTGCGCTTCGGCAAAGATTTGGTAGAGCACGGCGACGCCCATGTCGATGCTCAGGAAAGGCGGGCTTGCGTGGACCTTCAGTCCGGTCATGTCCGAAATCGCGTTGAGGAAGCCGGAGTCGACGATGTTGCCTAGTTCAAGCATCGCGGAGCTCGCGAGCTCGTCCACCGACGAGGGATCCTCGGGTGCGGTGCCGATCACAAGGTTCCAAAGGGCGACGGCGGAGGTCCAGGGCATCAACCAGCCCATCTGGCCGGTGAGGTCGCCTTCGACCGGCATCAGGATGCAGACCGCAACTTCCTCAGGGAATCCGACCAGCGCGGGGACATCGGTCAGCTCGACCTCGTCTGCGCTCGGTACGGTGACGTGGAACGTTTGCCCCGTCATCCCCGAAAGGGCGGTCGCCGCGTGACCGACGCCGATGTTTGATATCTCACGGATGACGGACATCGCCATCTCGCCAAAACTGCTTGCACCCATGACCAACTTCCCTAACCCACTCTCTGGGGCACTTCAGAAGAAATGCACCTGTTCCCTAGCGGGGGAAATTCCACGAGGGGGAAGCGGCAAGACCAAGCAATCTTGCGATATCCCGCCACATAGGCCGTGAAGGCGGCATTTTATAAACTTTGAGTCGATTGTGAGGGTGTCCGCGTAATCACAGTTAGACCTGCAAAAAAGAGCAGGCATTGGCGGAACTACGGCAACGTCAACACAACCTCTCCTCCTCAGTAAGGGGCGTCCAAAATCGGGCGCCCTTTTTCTCAATCGCCTTTTTCTTGGGGGATTGGTACACTCGAAGGGCTCATGGCCTCATTTGATGCGGAAACGGTTCGGCATGCTCTCGAAACGGCTCGACGCCATTCGATTCACGAGGTTGTTCTCCAATCGGGAGATGCGTCGTTCCACGCCGTCCTCAAGCCGGTGAAGGCGAAGGCGCGTGCCAGTGCGGCCTCCGGTGGATCGGCGGCGACGTCCGAAGCACCCGCCGCGCCGACGAACCTGCCGCTGAAGTCCAACGTCGTGGGCTACCTGCGACAGGTCCTCATCCAGCCCGGAGACGTGGTGGAGAAGGGTCAGAAGGTGGCCGTCGTTGAGGCACTGGGACTCGCCAACGAGGTGGGAGCCTCGGCGGCGGGCACGGTCGAAGAGGTCCTCGTCACGGTGGGCGATCCCGTTGAATTCAATCAGGTCCTCGCGAGGGTCAAGCCATGATCGGCCGAACTCGCCAGGGCGACACGCTGATCGGCCTCCTCGTCACGATTGCGATCATCGCGATCCTGGCAGCGGTGTACTTCACGGGCAAGGGCACGGGCGAGACCAAGGGCCGAAAGGACGGCATCGGTCGCACGATCATTGGCCGAAGCATCGCGGGGGCGAAGGACGATGTCTGTCGTAGCAACCTGGGCCAGGTTCGAGCCGCGATCCAAATCGCCCGCGCGAACGCGGACGATGCCCCTCCCGCCGACCTCAAGGAAACCCGTCTCGGCGATTCGTTTTATCGGTGTCCGCTCGGAAAAGAGCCTTACGTCTACAACCCAGAAACGGGCGAGGTGAAGTGCGTTCACCTCGGACATGAGAAGTACTGATGCTGAAGAAAGTTCTCATTGCCAATCGAGGTGAAATAGCCTGTCGTGTCATCCGCGCCTGCCGCGAAATGGGGGTTGCCAGCGTGGCGATCTTCAGCGAGGCCGACCGCGAGAGCCTTCATGTGAAGCTCGCCGACGAGGCGATCTGCGTTGGGGCGGGCTCGAACCAGGACTCCTATCTCAACCTCGCCAACGTCCTCATGGCCTGTCAGATCAGCGGCGCAGAGGCGGTCCACCCGGGCTATGGCTACTTCAGCGAGCGCGCCAACTTTGCCGCCGCTCTCGATTCGCTTGGCATCAAGTTTATCGGCCCTCCCGTCGCCGCGATTGAGGCGATGGGCGACAAGGCAAGCGCGAAGCACGCGGCGGTGGCCTCGAACTGTCCGGTGGTGCCGGGTTCGGTGGGCTCGGTCGCGAACGAAGTCGAGGCACTGAAGATCGCCGAGGAGATCGGCTTCCCCGTGCTGCTCAAGGCAGTGGCGGGTGGTGGCGGGCGCGGCATTCGCCGCGTGGATGACGCCGAGGACCTTGCCTCGCTCTTCAGCACCGCGAGTGCGGAGGCCCAGGCGAGCTTTGGTAGCGGCGAGATGCTGGTCGAGAAGTGCGTGGTCGAGCCGCGCCACGTCGAGATTCAGGTCATCGGCGACCACCACGGCAACATGGTCTACCTCGGCGAGCGCGAGTGCTCGATCCAGAATCTCCGCCACCAAAAGCTGGTCGAAGAGGCGCCCTTTGCCGGCTTGCCCGACAGCGTTCGCCGATCGATGGGTGAGGCCGCGGTGCGGGTTGCCCAGAGCGTGGGCTATGCGAATGCGGGGACCGTCGAGTTCCTTGTGGACAAGGATTTCAACTACTACTTCCTGGAAATGAACACCCGACTCCAGGTCGAACACCCGGTCACCGAGCAGATCACCGGCGTGGACCTCGTCCACCTCATGCTCAAGATCGCAAACGGCGAGAAGCTGCCGATTACCCAAGAGGACGTCCTGCTGAGCGGGCATTCGATCGAGGCGCGCATCACCGCGCAGGATCCGAGCAAGGACTTCGCGCCGAGCACGGGCAAGATCACCAAGTGGTGCATGCCGATGGGGAACGGCGTCCGGATGGAGACCCACTGCTACGCCGGATTCACGGTCAGCCCGTTTTATGACCCGATGATTGCCAAGCTCATCGTGACGGGCAAGACGCGCGATGAAGCCTGCGCCAAGCTTGCGGGAGCGCTTCGCGAGTTCGACGTGGAAGGGATTCAGACGAACATCCCGTTCCTGCGCGAGCTGGTCGACGACCCGCGCTACCGAGCGGGCGACTTCAGCACCGCCTTTGTCCCTCGATTCCTTCAAGAAAAAGAGGACGCCACGCTTTGAGGTCGAGGCGCAAGTCGCGAGAGGCAGCCCTTTGCGTCTTGTATTCGCTCGACCTTCAGCGGGAGGGCGTGGACATCGACGAGGCGTCGGAGCTCGCCTTATCGGAGCTGACCCTTTCGCCCGACCAAGTGGCCTACACCCATCGGCTCATCAAGGGCGTGATGGGCGACCTCAGCGAAATCGACGAGACGATCAAGCGATTTTTGAACGACTACGACATCGACCGTGTGGCGGCGGTGGACCGAACCCTGCTTCGCATGGCGGTCTATGAGCTGTATCACGAGCCGGGCCTTGCCCCCGCGATTTCGATCAACGAAGCGGTCGAGCTGGCCAAGAAGTATTCGACGGCGGCGAGCGGGAAGTTCGTCAACGGCGTGCTCGGCGCCCTGGTGAAGGAATCGCCCAAGGCGATCTGGGACCCTTCGACCGCGCCTGCCGAAACCGAAGTGGTTGAAGAACCCGAAGCGGCTCCCGAACCGGAGAACGAAGAGACGGTGGTGGAAGGCAGCGACGAAGGCCAACAGGCGATCCAGTTCGGCTGGAAGATTCGGACTGACGCTCCTTAGGCCAGCGGGAGTATCCTTTTAGGCATGGGTGAGCCTGCCAAGCGTTGGTTGAGCAAGGTCGTTGACTATGCGGGAGTTTTTCCTCCTGCCAAGCTCGCGGTGACCGATGCGGTCGAGAACTACCTCGCCGCGCACCACGGTCCGAATCGGTGGATCGTTGACCGGTTTGTCATCAACGTGGGTCGGCTTGAGGACCTGATTGTCGAACTGGACCAGCACACGCCCGAAGAGATCAATGGGCGTGACCCGATTGGCCTCACCGTCGTCGGGACGGCGCAGCCGGACCACAAGCATTGGAAGTCGGGCTTTGACCACGACGTCAGCGTCATGGAACGGTTCCAGCGGCTCGCCGAGAACCGCGCCGAGGTGCTTGGCTTTGAGATCCGCGTTCCGGATCATGAGCACCTTGAGCATTACACCCACGACCTGAAGGGCTTTTCCAACCTCGACATCTTTGTCGAACTGCCGTGGGGGCCGATGGTGCCCGAGTCGATTGGCCTGATCGCGGCGATGGATTCGCTGAACGTGAAGGCGCGCACCGGCGGCGTGGAAGCGAGCGCTTTTCCGAGCGCGATCGACGTGGCGGGGTTCATCCAGGCCACCGTGCAATCGAACGTGCCGTTCAAGTGTACGGCGGGGCTGCACGAGCCGGTCGCCCATCCCGACCCCGTGCTCCAGGCGACCCACCACGGGTTTGTGAACATCTTTGCCGCGACCGCCTTTGCGATGGAGCAGGAGTTGAGCCGCAAGGAGCTCGCTCAGGTCCTCGAGGTGCAGGATCCGGCCGCATTCGTCGTTACCGATGAGGGACTTCGCGTTGGCGAGTTCGCCGCGAGTTCGGACGCGCTGCAAGAGGCGCGCGAGCTGTTCCTTGGTTTTGGTTGTTGTTCGATCCAAGAGCCCGTCGAGGGCTTGCGGCGTATGGGGTGGTTATCATGAGTCGATTTATCGTTTCGCCAAAGGCTTCGTCGTGGGTTGAGGTCCCGCAGGGAAGTCACTTCCCGATTCAAAACCTGCCGCTTTGCATCTTTGCCCACGCGAACGCGGACGAGCCGGTGCTCGGCACGCGGATCGGCGACAAGCTGATCGACCTTGGCGCGCTCATGGACCTCGAACTCCTGAGCGGTCCGGAAGACGAGGACGAGGCGGCGGAGTTTTACGAGTTCGGCTACCTGGATCCGCGCGTGTTTCGCCAGGTTCGCAAGGGGCTTTATGACATCCTGCGGGTGGACAACCCGAAGCTGCGCGACGACAAGTCGGCGAAGAAGGAGGTCTTTGTTGACCTTGCCGATGCCGACGTCCTTCTCCCCGCCGAGGTCCGCGCGTTTGTCGACTTTTACAGTGGGATCCACCACGCGAGCAACGTCGGACGGATGTTCCGCCCCGACCAACCGCCGCTCCTCCCGAACTATCGCCACCTGCCGATTGGTTACAACGGTCGCGCCTCGAGCCTGGTCGTCGATGGGGCTTCGATCCGCCGCCCCAACGTTCAGACCAAGGGTCCGAACGACGAGTTGCCGAGCTTTGGCCCCACCCGCGAGCTGGACTTTGAGCTAGAGCTTGGGTTCTTCGTCGGGATGGGAACGAATATGGGCGAGGCGATCCCGATTGGTGACTGTGAAGAGCTGATTTCGGGCGTGGTGCTGGTCAACGATTGGTCGGCGCGCGACACCCAGCGATGGGAGTATCAGCCGCTCGGCCCCTTCCTCGCGAAGAGCTTCGCGACCTCGGTTTCGCCTTATCTGGTGAGCCTCGACGCTCTGGAGCCGTTCCGCGTGAACGGCATGCCCCAGGAGCCGGCCGTTTTGCCCCACCTTCGCGCGCCGAAGGCCTCGCACTACGACATCGAGCTTGAAGTTTCGATCCAGTCGCCGTCGATGAAGCAGCCGCAGGTGATCTGTCGCAGCAATGCGAAGAACCTGTATTGGTCGTTTGTCCAGCAGCTTGCGCACCAGTCGTCGAACGGCACCCCGCTGGAGACGGGCGACCTCTATGCGACGGGGACGATCTCGGGCGAGGCGGAAGGGACCTTCGGCAGCATGCTGGAGCTCACCTGGCGCGGCTCGAAGCCGATTGTGCTTTCTGAGACGGGCGAGGAGCGCACCTTCCTTGAGGACGGCGATGTGGTCACGATGACCGGCTGGGCTCAGGGCGAGGGGTATCGCGTGGGCCTGGGAACGGTCTCGGGCCGGGTTGAGCCTGCGTCGTAGACGCTTTTTGGGGTGATTCCGAGGCTTGATTGCAGGGTTGCCCAATTGGGTGACGTGGTCCCTGTTGCTTGAGCATGGGTGCTGACCGTCGCTTAGTCACTCCAATTCACTTTTGAGAGTGGTGCTCGCCACTGCTGAGCGCCGAGAGTCCCATTGTCTACACGATGGGTAAGAAGACGACGTGCAAAATATTTGCAATAAAGAAAAAGTACTTGGCAAAAATGTAAGACCTGTTTTATAAAGCTCCCATGAGGTCATGGGTACGAACCACTCTCACCATCGTCGTTTGTTTTGCCTTGGTCCTGTCGCAGACCGCAGTTGCGATGGGCTCAGTTTCGTCGGCAATTGCCGCCTGGGCTGAGATTCAGCGACGAAAGCCCGCCAAGACTGAGACAGATCGGCCCACCCCCATTTTTAAGGGTGCGAACCCGCGCCGAGACGGGCGGCGCGCCTCCTGGTGGACGCCCAAGCTCCTGCGCGACCTGCGCGCCAACGAGCATCGAAACTGGCTGCGAGACGCGGAAGGGGCGGATCTCTATGCCTTCAGCAGCCTCGACAACCTCGTCGCGATGAGCTTCCAGACCGGTGGCGGTTCGGGCTCGGAGGGCGGCGGCCAGGGATCTGGCGAAGGTGGCTCGGGTTCCGGGGGATCGGGAACCACGGGCACGGGCGGCAGCGGCAGCGGCACGGGCGTCGGTGGTGGCGGTGGCGGTGGCGGCGGCGTGGGTTCGGCGGGCACCGGCATGACCGGCCTCACGAACACTAACACGGGCAACAAGCTCTCCGAACTCCCGATCGTGGGGTGGGGTGCGCGCGGCGACCTCAGCGTCGGCTTTGGCCTTGTCCACAACAGCAAGAACAACGTTGACGGCGAGTTTGGCTACGGCTGGGTCCACAGCTACGAGGTTCGGCTCGACTACACGCCGGGTTCTTCGGCGATCCTCCACATGCCGGACGGCCTCACGGTGCCCTTCACGGAGACCTCGGGCACCTTCACGCCTGCACCTGGATTCGAAGCCGACCTGGTGAAGAACGGCGACGGCACCTTCTGCCTTACCTTCCGCGACAAGACGCGCTATTGGTTCTCGGCTCAGGGCTACCTGATGCTGGTCTTCGACCGATTCTGGAACGCGATCAGCCTCAACCGAAGCGTCTCGCAGCGGGTCACCTCGATTCAGTCGAACGACGGTCGCTACCTGGTCCTCAGCTACGACGCCGACGGCCACGTGTTCTCGGTCCTGGATTCCTCGGGCCGCGAATGGCGGTTCAACTACAACTCGGCGGGCGACCTCGCGAGTGTCGATTATCCGACGATCAACGGGACGAACCCGCGGCGCGAGTTCTCCTACAGCGCCGCGCACGACATCCTCACCGAGAAGGACTTTTCGGGCCGCATTTGGTCGTGGACCTATGACAGCCAGGAGCGGATGACCTCGGCGACCGACCCGGCGGGCCTCACCCGGACCTATGCCTATGGTTCGACCGCGACCACGATCACCTTGCCCGGCGGGCAAACCGTGGTCGACAACTATTCCGACGGCCTCCTGGTCAGCCGGGTGGACCCGGCCGGGTTCTCGGACGCCTACACCTATGACACCGGTCGGCGCGTGCTCACCCACACCGACAAGCGGGGAAAGGTTTGGACCTATACCTATGACACGCGCGGCAACCTGCTGACCGCGAAGGATCCGCTCAACCGGACGGTCACCACCACCTATAACACGGACGATCGCCCGGTCACCATCACTGACCCGAACGGCGCGGTGACCACGTTTAGCTATGGCTTCCACGGAGTGCTGACCTCGGCGACTGACCCGCTTGGGCGTGTCGTCACGACCTCGACTTACGACGCCCTTGGCCAGGTGACGAGTGTGACCGATGCCCTCGGCCGGACCTCGAGCTTCACTTATAACGGCTTTGGGAATGTGGTTTCGAGCACGAATCCGGCGGGCCAGACCACGACCGCGACCTATGACACCATGGGTCGGCCGCTGACGACCTCGGACGCGCTGGGCCGGACGACCACGGTGAGCTATGACGCTTGGGGTCGACCCGTTTCGACCGCGATGCCGGGCGGGATCACCAGTTCGCTCAGCCTTGACCTCGACGGTCGGACGCTTTCTGGCACGGACCCGCTGGGCCGGGTGGGCACCGTTTCGTATGACGCGGGTGGCCGTGTGGTCAGCTCTACCAACGCGAAGGGCGAATCCTCGAGCCTGACCTATGACTCGAGTGGTCGGGTGGTCGCGTCGACGAATGCAAGGGGATTCTCGACGACCTACACCTACACGTCGCGCGGCCAGCTCGCGACGATGACCCTGCCCGATGGTGCGGTGGAGTCGTATGCCTACAACGCGGCGGGCCAGGCGACTGCCTTCACCAACCCGGTTGGTCAGACGATCCTCTACGCCTATGACGATGCCGGCCAGATGACCGCCATCGACTATCCCACCGGCACTGACACCACGTTTACCTATGACGCGGGCGGTCGGCGGACGTCGATGACCGATTCCACCGGAACGACGACCTGGACCTATAACGCGGCCTCCGAACTGGTGGGATTGAGCCAGCCGGGCTCGACCCTCAGCTATGCCTATAACGCAGCGGGTCAGCGCACCGCGATGACGCGGGTGGGTACGGGGACGACCACGACGAGCTATGACGCCTTTGGGCGCGTGGCTTCGGTCACCAACCCGTTTGGCGAGACAACCTCGCTGACCTATGACGGGCTCTCGCGCCCGGTGGTCAAGACGATGGCCAATGGCTTCACCGAGTCCATGGTCTATGACGCGGCCGGGCGCCCTTCGACCGTTCAATTGAAGGATGGGTCGGGGGCGGCAGTTCGCACCGAGACCTACACCTATGACCTCGCGGGGAACGTGCTTTCGGCGACCCGAAACGGCACCGCGACGACCTACACCTACGACGCGATTGACCAGCTCCTGACCGAGTCGAAGCCGGGATATTCCGCCACGTACACCTATGACGCGAACGGCAACCGCCTCTCGCGCACGGTGAATGGGTCGACCGACACCTACAGCTATGATGGCGGCGACAAGTTGCTTTCGGTCGTCTCGCCTTCGGGCACGCGGACCTATTCGTATGATGCGGCGGGTCGGACGACCGCGATTGCGGGCCCATCGGGCATTCGGACCTTCACCTACGACTTTGAGTCGCGGATCACGGGGATCACGGGTCCGGGCTTCAGCGGCTCGTATGGCTACAACGGGTTCGACACCCGGGTCTCCAAGGTTGAGAATGGGGTCTCGCGGGCGTTTGTCCGCGATGGCTCGGGCGTTACTGCGCCTGTTCTGAGCGATGGCGCGGCGGACTATACGCCCGGGATTTCGGAGCGGCGAGGCGGGGTTTCGACCTTCTTCGCGTCGGTCCTGAAGAACTCGGACGTGCAGGTCGGCGCTTCGGCGGTGAGCGCGGAGCGGCAGTACGATGCGTTCGGCAATGTGCTCGGGTCTTCGGGGACTTGGAAGTCGCCGTTCGGCTACGCGGGTTCGTTTGGCTACCAAGAGGATGAGTCGGGCTACAAGCTGCTTGGCCACCGCACCTACGACCCGGACACGGGTCGCTTCCTGACCCGCGACCCGGCGAAGGACGGCCGGAACTGGTACGCGTACTGTGGGAACAACCCGGTGACGAGCGCGGACCCGGCGGGGTTGGAGCCTCAACAGAGGGTCACCTACCTCTACAAGTTGGTGCGCCCTGACGGCTCCATCCTTAAGTTTGGCATTACCTACAACTTAGACACGAGATATTCGAGATTGATGCGCAAGTGGTGGGATTTTGAAATTGAGCCCATAATCTGGGATCATGACCGAGCTTTCATTCGATCCATGGAAAGAATGCTGGAAATGGAGATGCCAGGTGAGTGGAACTATGTCAAATGGGCTGGCACTGCTGCAAATGCTCTAGGTAAAGCTTGTCTTGTTGTAGCAATTGTAGCCTTTGGGTACGATCTAATCAAAAATGGCCCCGAATCAGCATTCAAGAATCTAGTTGGTTGGGGTTTAGTAGAAGGAGCACTCGCACGAGTCGAACAGTATCTTAACTCGACCTTAACACCATTCGTCAAGGAGAGCACCAGGGGAATTGAGAATTTTCGACTAGGAAGATGTGGGCTTACAAGGGAAGATATTGAATAGGCTGCATTTCGGAAAATCTGGAGTCTTGAGCGCTCGACTAAGCGCTCTTGGCTACCTGTCCCACTTGAAGGAGATCGTCAGATATTTGGATTCATCCGAGATTGAGCCCTATGACTTAAGTGTGAGCTCGATAGTAATTGATACAGTTGCTCCTATGCATCACAAATCGAATGAATACACAAAAGCCGGGCTTTATCAGGTTAGAGTTTATCAAGATGTTGACATAGTGTGGCTAGCATTTCGAATATTGCCCTTTCAGTACGAAAACGGCGAGGCGACCTTCCTCTACCACCTCGTCACCATGCTCCAAGAGGGCACCCGGAAGGCGGCCCCAAGGCTGAAGAAAAAGCTTCCGGACTTTGATTCCGAGCGGTTCATCCAGGATGTTGATGAGGCGATCAAGGCCCACCTCGCGACGGTGAAGCTCAATGAATCCGTGCCGATTCCGAGGGATTTCAAGCTCGTCTACGACCAGCTCATCAAGGAGGGCAAGGACCCCGCCGACCACGGACTCGGATTCCTGAAACAGCCCCCCTTCGAGTCGATGGACTAAGGCCTCAAAGGCGCAGACTCTCTGCCGCGATAGAATTGGATGCAATCAATGGAGGCGCCAGGATTTCCTTTTCGATTCTGGACGATCACGGCCTACAACGGTCCGGAGCACATGATCTATGGCAAAACGTGGATCGTCTATTGCCTTAGTGATCCGATTCAGTTGCTTTCTGACGAGGGCGAGGACCTTGACTGTGTCTCAATATCGCCCGATGTGGAAGGTTCGGTGGGCAAGGTCCCGATGCCGAAGGGCAATCGAAAGCCCTCTTTGATCCGCAAAACCGGCGCCAAGTACTACTCCACTGATTTCGTCATCACCCTGGATGATCTCCGGTTATCCGATGAGGAGCTCGTCGAGAAAATCATCTCTCACCTGGAGGCCATCAAGCAGGAACGGGCCCGCGTAGACGAGAAGCGAAACTACGCGATCCCAGTCGGGGCCTTCCTGGAACGCATGGATAGAGCGATGGCGAAGTACCGTGAGCTTGCTCTTGGGCCACTATCGGACACCTTTCTCAAGTCGGATATGTACCGCTGGAGTCAGCACCACGCGAATGCCCGGATTGATCAGTCCCTCTATGATCTGAGTCCGACGCCGTTCTCAGGCACGGACGAGGGCGAATGACGAGAACTCAACCTATCGCCATCTGCTACTTGATCCAGGGCACTATTCATGCGGACTGACGCTCGACCATCCCGCAGACGACAATAAAGCCATGCGAAAGCTCGATTTCGGTGTATCTGGTGTCGTGAGCATCCGGCTCGGCGCGCTGGGCTACCTCTCCCATCTCGATCGCATCATGAAGCGCCTGGATGAGGCCGAGATTGATTCTTATTCACCCAGCATCCGGCTCATCTCCATTGACACGGTGTCCCCGATGGACCACGAAGACTCGTCGAACATGAAGGCGGGGCTGTACTATGTCAGGGTCTACCAGGACTTCGACCTCGCGGGATTGTCGTTCAAGGTCCTGCCCTTTCAGTACGAAAACGGCGAGGCGACCTTCCTCTACCACCTCGTCACCATGCTCCAAGAGGGCACCCGGAAGGCGGCCCCAAGGCTGAAGAAAAAGCTGCCGGACTTTGATTCCGAGCGGTTCATTCAGGACGTCGATGAGGCGATCAAGGCATACCTTGCAACGGTCACGCTGAGCGAAAACGTGCCAATCCCAAGGGAATATAGGCTCGTCTACGACCAGCTCATCAAGGAGGGCAAGGACCCCGCCGACCACGGGCTTGGGTTCCTGAACCAGCCGCCCTTCGAACCGATGGCTTAAGACCCCAGCGGAACCAAGCTAAACCGGTGGGCCTGCGGGCGGGCGACCTCGCGCATCCGGCGCATGACCTCGATCTCAAGGGCCTCGTTCGCCCGAAGCGCGTTCTCGCGGGCCTTCGCGTTCACCTCACGCAGGCCAATCTCAATCGTCCGCCACATCGAATAGCGGAGCGCGGCGCGCTGCTGGACGAGCAAGGCGACGTTCCAGGCCTGGCGGCTCATCGGAGTGTCATAGGGGGCGAGGTCGATGCCGTCGGCAAGCTGCTCGCGGGTGAATTCACCGATAACGACGTCGTCGATCGTCAGCCGATAGGTCGGGCTGGGCAAACCGGCCACGCGGAGGCTCTGGCGGTTGAGGTCGGTCATCACGCCGCCAGCGCGGACAACGAGGGCGACGCGCGGGTTCTTGTATTCCAGCGGGAAGGGAAGCGAGGCGTCGGTTTGAGTCCAGGCGATCGTCGAACCAAAATCGACATCACGGACCCACGTGTAGACGCGGTTCAGCACCTTTTTTGAACCTGCATCGAGCTCGAGGGCGCTGACGGTGGGGGGTGCCTTCCAAGCCTTGAGGATCGAATAGGCCATCGCGAGGTGGCCGGCGGGCTCGGGGTGAATCCGGTCGGGGATGAGTCGCCGGGCAACGTCGGGGCTATATTCCTTTGCCTTGCGAAGGATGTCGACGAGCGGCGTGTTGAGGTCAACAAGGCCCGCGCCGGTTTCCTTGGCCACCGATTCGACCACGTCGCCATACCGAACTAGGGTCGAATTGTAGCCACCGGGAAAAGCGGGATCCTGGTTGATGTCGTCGTAAGGCGAAGGCTTAAAGAGCACAAATCGGACGCCGGGCACCGCTCCGCCGACCTTGGTCATGAGGCCAACGAGGCCGGTTCGAAACGAATCGAGCAGCTTTTCTTCAGCGGGGCGGACGTTGCCGTCGTTCATGCCGAGCATGACGGTGACGACGGTCGGCTTGCGCGAAATCACGTCGCGCTCGAGGCGAACGTCGAGGGTGCCGCCCGATCCGCCGGTGATCCGGTCTCCCGACCAGCCCGAATTCACCCAGGCCACGCGCATCTCGGGGAACCGAGTGAGCACAAAGGTTTCGAGGTAGCGGGCGTAGGTGCCGTTGTCGGTGATGCTGTCGCCATAGGTGACCACGCGGTCCCCATCCTTCAGGAAGAAGCCTTCAGAAGAGCGCATCGGCTGAGCAAGCGCAAGGAAGGCAAGGGCGGCAACAGGCATGACCCGACGATACCAGCCCCAGAATTCGACGTACAATGTCTGGACCCTTGAAGCACTGGGCCGACCGCTGGGAATCGACAAAATGGAATGACCGCCTCTTTCGGGGTGCGCTTGTGCCGCTGTCATGGCTCTATGCCGGGGGGTGGCAGAGCTACCTAGCGATCTATCGCTTCGGATTGAAAAAGGCCCATCGCCATCCTTTTCCGGTGATCTGCGTGGGGAATCTCCTTGTCGGCGGAACCGGGAAATCGCCCTTCGTGCTGTATCTGGCCGAGTTGCTCCAGTCGATGGACCATGCGGTGGTCCTCTCGTGCAGCGGCTATGGTAGCCCGGCGAGCGAAAGCGCGACCCTTGCCCCCGATGGACCGCTCAACGCGCGCGACTGGGGTGACGAACCAGCGATGATCCGGTGGCTCGCGCCGAGCCTGCCGCTCATCGTCGGGCGTCATCGAGTGACGGCGGCGAAGCGGGCGGAGGCCCACTTCCCGGGTGCGATCTTGCTGATGGACGACGGGATGCAGCACTTGCCCCTCGCCAAGGATCTCATCATTGCCCTCGATACCAAACTGCCTCGCAATCGGTTCTGCCTCCCGGCGGGGCCTTATCGCGAGCCGCGGCGAAATCGAAAACGGGCGGACCTCGTCGTTCCGGGTGAGTTCAAGGTCGTTGCCGATGAACCGGTCGTGGTTAGCCCCGAGGGGGAGGTGATCCTTCCCGGTGAAGCCCAAGTGCTTTGCGCGCTCGGCCAGCCGAAGCGGTTCCTCAAGTCGCTGACAAAGAGTGGTTGGACCGTGTTGGAATCCAAGCTCCTGCCCGACCACGATCCGATGACGAGCGATGACCTTTGGGATGGCCTCAGGGCCGACCTTCCCATCGTCGTGACGCCGAAGGATTGGGTCAAACTAAGAGAGCGGAGTGACCTCGCCGGTCGACGAATCGGCATTGTGCGTCACCGGGTCCATGTCGAGCCCGAAGATCGCTTCCGCGACTGGCTCCGAGAGAAGCTGAATGGCCTCCAGAAATAAGAAACTTGAACTCAAGGCGGGTGCGTTTGCCTTCCGCCTCCTCGAGCGCGGCTTCCTTCGCCGATCCCCCGAGAACGCCGCCCGCTATGGGGCCAAGGCGGCGATGCTCGCCTATCGAATTGACAAGAAGCACCGCGTTCGCGCGGCGGAGAACCTGAAGCTAGCCTTCCCCGAGTGGTCCGACGAGAAGATCCAGGAGACGGTGAAGGAGGTCTATCGCCACTTTGGACGCGTGGCCGCCGACTTCATGCGGGCGGAAATTCGCGACCCCCAAGAGGTTTTGGACAGCGTGATGGTGGAAGGGCGCGAGCACTACGATGCGGCGGCTGCCCTCGGAAAAGGGGTGCTCGGCATCACCGGCCACTTTGGAAACTGGGAGCGGATGGGCCACTTTTGCACCCTCATGGGGATTCCGCTCACCGTGGTTGCCCGCGACGCCGACGATTCGGGGATCAACCTCAGCATGTCGAAGAAGCGAGCGGCCCAAGGCTTTGAGGTTCTTTCCCGGGGCAATACCGTCCGCCAGATTCTCTCGCGCCTTCGCGAGGGGCGACTCGTTGGCATCCTGCCCGACCAGAACAGCAACGACGCAATGGTGCCCTTTTTCGGCATTCCGGCGGGAACGACGCTCGGGCCAGCCGTGCTCCACAAGCGCACTGGCGCGCCGCTTTTGCCGATTTACTTTGCCCATTTGCCGGATGGGAAGTATCTGCTTCGAATCTATCCCGCGCGGTTCTATGAGGACCCCGAGACCCCGCCCGAGGAGATCATGGCGGACCTCAATCAGGTGCTCGAGTCGATGATTCGCGAGTTTCCTTCCCAGTGGCTCTGGCTCCACGACCGCTGGAAACGCGCCCGCCGCCTCGGATTGATATGAAGCGTGCGCTCATCGTCCGGTTGAGCGCCCTGGGTGATGTGATTGGTGGCCTCCCCGCCGCGACGGCCCTTGCGCGTGCGTTCCCGGGAATTGAGATTGAATGGGTGGTCGATCCTCGTTTTGCGGGCGTGGTCGAGTGCTGCTCGGCGGTTTCAAAGGTGACGGTCTGGAAGCC
This sequence comes from Armatimonadota bacterium, assembly GCA_018268355.1. Classification (GTDB taxonomy): domain Bacteria; phylum Armatimonadota; class Fimbriimonadia; order Fimbriimonadales; family Fimbriimonadaceae; genus JAFDWR01. The sequence continues at coordinate 531,217 of JAFDWR010000004.1, forward strand.
GTCGCTCAGTCCGCAGAAGTGGCCGCGCTACGGCGAGGGGTTTGACGCCGTGATCGACCTCCAAGGTCTTCTGAAGAGCTCGCTCGCGGGTCTCCTGGCGAAGGCGCCGCAGCGGATCGGCTATCACCGCCAGCGCGAGGGCTCGCGATTCTTTTCCCGGGCGATCTTGCCCGACCCGAGTTCGCTTCACATCGTGGATCAGTACCTCGACGTTGTTCGCGCGTTGGGCACGGACGACGTGGTGGATTTTGGACTCGTGCCGAACCCGGACGACGCCTCGGCGGTGGCGGAGATGATGGGCGAGGGGCGACCCGCCATCGCGATCAACCCGAATGCCGGTCGGCCGATCAAGGAGTGGCCGGTCGAGCGTTGGGCAGCGTTGATTGAGTTGGCCTCGAAGGACTTCCGGTTTGTCCTCCTGGGCACCAAAGGCGAGGCGGAAAAGTCCGCCGCCATTCAGGCGGCGTGTCCGGACGCTGAGTTCGTCGACCTCACCGGGAAAACGTCGGTCCGGCAGCTGGTTGCGGTACTCGATCGTTGTGTCGCCCACGTGGCGGGCGACACGGGGACCAGCCACCTTGCAGGGGCGATGAAGAAGCCCGCGATTGCGCTCTACGCGGTCACCGACCCGCTGCGGTTTAGCCCCTACGGTCAGGCCGAGCGCTGCTTCCGCGACCCACGCGGCGTCGGCCAGATTGAGCCCGAGGCGGTATATAGGAAGCTCGTGGAGGTTTTGGGTTGAGCCTGAGCAGCGTTGCGGAAGTCAAAAATCGGTTTGCCGGGAAGAAGATCGTGTTCACCAACGGGGTCTTCGACATCTTGCATGCGGGGCACGTGGGCTACCTCCAGCGGGCGCGTGAGCTGGGAGATGTGCTCGTCGTCGGCCTGAACAGCGATGCGTCGGTACGGATGCTGGGCAAGGGCCCGAATCGGCCGGTCCACACCCTCGAAGATCGCGCCGTCGTGCTGGCTGCGCTTCGGTGCGTGGACGCGGTGATTTCGTTTGAGGAGCAAACGCCCGAGCGGCTGATCGGCGAACTCCGACCGGACATTCACGTGAAGGGAGGCGACTATCGCCCCGAAGACCTTCCCGAGAAGAAGGTCATCGACGCCTACGGCGGCGAGATCGTCATCATGCCGCTCCTCGAAGGACGTTCCACGACATCGGCCCTGAAGAAACTCGGAGCGGAATGAGCCTCTTTGACTTCCAGCGCGGGGAAAAGTGGCACCTCGCGATGACCCATCCCGACGACGAGATTTCGATTGCCGCGTTTGCAAGGCGGCTTTGTCAGGGTGGGGCCGAGGTGTCGATGAGCTGGACCCATTCCAACCCGGTCCGCGAGGAGGAGGCCTATGCGGCGGCGGCGAAGATCGGCGTGCCCCGCGAGCGATGTTTTGTCTTTGGCGCGCCGGATGGCGACGTGGTGGACCACCTTTTGCCGCTCAGCGACCGCTTTGCTGAGATGTTTGCCACGGTTCGTCCGGACCGCGTGGTTTGTGGTGCGTTCGAACAGGGTCACCTCGACCACGACGCGACCAACTTCCTGGTGAACCGCTGCTTTGAGGGGAAGGTGCTCGAGGTGCCGTTCTATCATGCCTACTTGCGGTCCTACATGCGGATCAACCGTTTTGCCGACCCCGCGGGGCAGGAAGTTATCGAGTTAAGCCCAGACGAAGTGGAGTGGAAAAAGGCGTTTGCGAAGGGCTATCCGAGTCAGCGGATCTGGTGGAACCTGTGGTGGTACGAGGCGTGGGAGGTCTTGCGGTTTCGGCGGCCCGAGCTGGCGAAGACGGAGCGGATGCGGGTGCAGGTCCATCGCGATTTTCGGTCGCCGAACTTGCCGCCAGAGCTGGCGGAGCGGGTGAAGCGGACGCCGAAGTGGCGTCGGTGGGTTGCGGCGTTGGACGCGCTCGATCGGTGAGCTGAATGGGGGCGGAGCCCCGGCTTGCCGGGGCGAGGGATTGGCCTCGGGCCCATTCAGCTCAGCCGAGCCAGGCCCAGCGCCAGCCTCGGACGCTGACCTTCACCTCGTAGGCACGCAGGGCGAAGAGGAACCTCTCCAAGATGAGCGCCCCTAGGTGGATCGTCCGCTCGCGGCCCGGTTCCATGCCCGGAACGGCCGCTCGCTCCTCGTTGGTGAGCTTGCCGAGCCAGCCGGCGGCCTTGCTGACTTCTTCGTAGTCCAGCGTTTGGCCGTGAACCCGCTCAGGGTCCCACATCGCCATCTTCTCGCGAATGGAGATCAGGTTGGTCCCGGTCGCGCCCAGCACGACGGGGGTGCCATGCTCGTTCGGCCGAAAGGCCATGCCGATGATCTCGTCGATCTGGCGAGTGAGGTCAAGAATCTCCCTAAAGCCGAGGACTTCGGGGGCCTGCAGACCTAGTGTTCCTACCGGAAAACTGCGCCGAAAATGGATGTCCCAGCGGTCGCCGACGCGGTCGGCGACGACGAGCTCGGTGCTCTGTCCGCCCGGATCGATGATCGAAAGTCGGTCCGCGCCCGAAAAGCGGGGGTCTTCGGCCACCGATCGGAAGCCCAGTTCAGCCTCTTGGTCACCCGAAATGACCTCGACCGGCGTCCCTTGCGCGGCGGCGCGTGTTAAGAAATCATTCGCATTCGATGCCATTCGGACGGCCATTGTCGCGCCAGATCGGACGCTCTGGGCACCGTGCTTATGAGCTAAATCCACCAACTCCCAGAGGGCGTGGAGCGACCGGGTCATGGGGTCTTCGCCGAGGATTCCGGTTGACTTTACGCCTTCACCGAGGCCTGTGATGCGTGAAGCCTCGAAGACGCTCTCCCAGGCGCACCCTACGCGTTCTGCGACCAGGAGGAGGAGGGAGTTAGACCCGACGTCAATCACCGCTTTGCGCACAGGTTGAGCGTACCTGCGAACTTTGGGTATCATTCCTCCATCTCCCCCGGAGACTTCACCCCATTCTCATGACAACCGAATCGCAAACCACTCCTGCCCCTGAGCAAGAGTTACCGACTAATCCGACGGCCGAAGTGGCCGCCGCTCCGACTGATGTCGTCGCCGAGACGCCTGAAGCTGCCCCCGTGGCCGCTGCTGCTCCTGCACCTGCTCCTGCCCCAGAACAACCCAAGGGCGAGACCAAGGTTGCCGACGACGCTGACCTCTTCGATGCCTACATGAAGGGGGAACTCGACCTCACTGAGGGAGAAGAGACGGGGTTCAAGAAGCTCTCTAAGGGCGACCGCATTGAAGCGACGATTATCCAAGTGGATAAGGATCGCGTGTTCGTTGATCTCGGCACCAAGGCCGAGGGCGTCGTGCCGATGCACGAGCTGACCGACGAACCACTTCAGCACGCCAACGAGAAATTTGCCATCGGCGACAAGATCACTGTCGTCGTCATCAAGCCTGAGGGCGGCGCCGACAGCCCCGCCGTCGTCTCGCGAAAGCGAGCTGCCTTCGAAGAGTCGTGGGACCGCATCGAGCAGCTTCACAAGTCGCAAGAGTCCATCGCCGCACCGGTCGTTGACCGCGTGAAGGGCGGTCTCGTGGTCGATATCGGCGTTCGAGGCTTCGTCCCCGCAACCCACGTCGGCAACGGCAAGCTCCGCAACATTGAGAAGTACGTTGGCCAAGAGCTCACCCTCAAGGTCATCGAAATCGATCGCGAGCGAAAGAAGGTCGTCCTCAGCAACCGACAAGCGGAAGAAGAGCGACGAGCTGCGGCCAAAGAAGAGATCTTCCAGAACGTCAAGCCGGGCGCAGTCATGGAGGGTACGGTTCGCCGACTCACCGACTACGGTGCCTTTGTTGACCTCGGCGGCGTCGACGGTCTCCTCCACATCTCCGAAATGAGCTGGATGCGAATTTCGCACCCCAAGGAGATGTTCAAGGAAGGCCAGAAGATTCAAGTCATGATCCTTCGACTGGATCCTGACACCGGAAAGCTCAGCCTCGGCCACCGACAGGTTCTTCCTGATCCGTGGAACGAAGTCAAGAACAACTATAAGGTGGGTCAGCGACTCACCGTCACCGTGGGCCGAATTGTCCAGGGTGGTGCGTTCATCCGACTTCCCGAGGGTGCCGAAGCCTTCATCCCGGTCTCCGAGATGTCGTTCCGACGCATCAAGCGACCGAACGACGTGGTCGAAGAGAACCAGGAAGTGGAAGTGGAGGTCATCGACCTTCGCCCCGACCAGCGACGCATGGTTCTTTCGATGCGAGCGGTGGGCGGCGGTGCAGCAGGTCGCGATCCTCAGCCCTACGAGCCAGGCGAGTACAGCTCGGAAGAGTTCCGATCGCCGCGAACCGTGGGCGGACGCCCGGCGGGCAAGAAGGGTGGCAAGAAGGGCCGCGGACGAGACTTCGACGACGATTTCGACGATTCGGGCCGACGCGGTTTCGCCACCGGTGGTGCAACCATCGGCGAGCGACTCGGAATGCTCAAGGGCCTTCTTTCGGCTCGAGAGACCGAAGAGACCGAGGAAACTCCGGAAGCGGCCGAGCCGACCGACGAGTAAGTCTCCCGCTCCGCAAAGAGCAAGAATCGAACCCTTTGGCGCGATGCCGAAGGGTTCGATTTTCTTTTTATCGTCTATAACCTCAAGCGTCGGATGCGGATTGCAATCACGGGTGGCATTGGGGAAGGAAAGAGCACGGTTCTGCGGATGATCGCCGAGCTGGGCGGCACCGTCGATTCGGCGGACCTCATCGCCCGCGACCTTTTTGCCACCGAGGAGATCCAGGACAGCCTCCGGGAGGCCTTTGGCGATCAGGCGAGCGATCCTGCCTGGCTAAGGGCGAAAATCGCCGCGAGTCCGACCGCGCGCCGGCTCGTCAACCGAATCTTGCATCGGCCCATCGTTGAGGCGATGGCGATTTCGACCGCCCAGTATATAGAGGTGCCTCTTTTGGTCGAGGCAGGCCTGGTGGGCGCGTTTGACCGGGTCTGGGTGGTCACCTGTGGCCCCGCGGAGCAGCGCCGCCGCCTGCTCGCCCGATACAACGACCCTGGTCAAGTTGACGGTTTGTTGGCGACCCAGTTACCCACGCGCACAAAGATCACTTTTGCGGATGAAATCATCCGAACCAACTGCGACCTGGACTCCGTCTTTGCACACGTATCTCAACTCGTTCGAGTCTGAGTGGCGCATGGTGGTTGCCGATTTGGGAGCACCGTGCTATACTCCGACGCAGCCGACAGGGTGAGTTTTGCCAGATTATCGGGCTTGACTACACCAAACCGATCCGGTTTGGGGGTATGGTCCGCTAATCGGGCCACTTTGGAGGCCGAGCAAAAGATGAGAGGACTCAAGGAGGACGCGTCAAAGTGAGGCGGTTCATCAAATCATTAACGGGGAAGGTTGTTGCGCACATCGTTTCGATGGCGCTTGTGCTGCCGACCATCACCCTCTGTCTCGTTACTAGTCGAGCAAATGCCCAGCTGGTTCAAAACCCGCTGTGGGCAGTGCTCCCGTTTAGCTATCGGAAGGATAGCGGCAAGCCATTCAGCAATACGGCTGCCGATGCTATCTTCACCGAACTCTCGAAGCGAGCTGGCCAGTTCAAGCCACAGATCGACATCGTGGCCAACGAGCAGGTGGTCCGCACGATCGAGACTCTGGGTCTGACCACGCCGGTCACCGATCCGAACAGCGTTCGACGAGTGGGCGACGAACTCCGCGCGAGCAAGCTCGTGCTTGGTGAGATCGTCGATTACATCGTTTCCGACGCCAATGGAAGCAAGCAAGCCAAGGTCCTGATGGTCGTTCGCGTTCGCGACGTTGCCTCGGGTCTTGACGTCAACGGCGTTGCCGTCGAAGCATCATCGAGCCTTCGACCGAGCAGCACGGCCAACGACGCGCTCGTGAATGAAGCCCTTTCGACGGCTTCGAGCGATGCTATCTTCAAGCTGCAGTCGCAGTCGCTCCCGACCGCGACCGTCATGAACACCCAGCCGGACGGCACCGCGCTGATCAACCAAGGAACCCGATCGGGCTTCAAGAAGGGTCAGCAAATCGTCGTTCAGCGTGGCCGCCAGCAGGTGGCGACCGCCGAAGTCATTGATGTGGACGCTGACAGCGCGACCATTCGCGTCAAGCGTGGCATCAAGGGCATTCAGCCGTCGGACCGCGCCACGGTCATCTTCGAAACGCCGGACGTCTTCGGTCTCCGACCGGATGGCAAGATCAGCGCGCCCAAGCCCCGCAACCGCGGTAACAATAGCGGCCTGATCTCGGTGGTTCTCGTTCTTGGTCTCATCGCGCTCGTCGCGACGGGCAGCGGATCGGGCGGACAAGAGCTCATTGCTCGAATCAATGTTCAGCCTGGACTTGAGGGTTCTGACCCTGTTATTCGACTCAACTGGACGGGCAACGGCTTTGGCGTGGGCAACGTCAACCGCGTTCAGTACCAGATCTATCGAAACGACGATGGTTATGCTTCGCCGGTTGGCGTGAGCACCTCGCCCGAATTCGTGGATCGACTCACTGCACAGGGCGGCGCTCAGTGGCAGTCCTTCGCTCCGGGTTCGACGATTGGTTCGACCTGTAACCCGCTTCCGGGTGCGACGACCTATCCTGGTCGACCGCTCGTGAACGGACGACAGTATAGCTACCGCATCGAGCTCGTCTACCGCATTCTGCAGTCGGAACTTCCCGGCGGCGGCGGCGGTAACAACGGCGGAAACGCTGGTGGCAATGTCGGTGGAAACGTCGGTGGTAACGCTGGTGGAAACGTCGGCGGAAACGTCGGCGGCAACGTCGGCGGTAACGTCGGCGGCAACGTCGGTGGAAACGTCGGCGGCAACGTCGGTGGTAATAACGGCGGCGGCGGCGATGGCTTTTGCTACTTCGTTAGCGACCGAACGCAGACTCAAGGTCTTGTGACGTTCTTGACGCCTCCTCTCCAGCAGAGCCCGGCGCGAGATGCAGTCTTGATCGGCCCGACCACGTTCACCTTCCTCAGCTCGCTCGGCGTTGACCCGATCACGCTTGAGTACTGCCTCGAGATCTCGTCGGATCCTGGCTTTGCCAAGGGTAAGACGGTGGCCTTCACCAACAATCGACTGTTCAGCGGAAGCAGCGGCGTTCTGTCCATCGGACCGATCGACGTCAGCACGATCCTCACCACGGTGACGACCCCGCTCTACTGGCGCGTTGGTGTTCGCAACCCGCTCGATAATCCTCTGCCGGTGGCAGACCCGAGTGGTCAGCGGTACATCTTCCCGCAGGGTGGCTTCCAGTTCACCCGGCCTGGAATCACGCCGCCGCCGCCTCCTGCTGAGTAACTTGACTAAATCCTGACGCGCACTCACACAACCCCTTTAGGTGAAAATGAAACATTTTTCGCCTAAAGGGGATCAGATTTGGAGTATCGATGAAGAAGCAATTATTTCTCGCTCTTGGATTGGTTGGGCTAACCGGGGGGTTGGCGAGCCTGGCTGATGCACAAGCCTCTTGGGCAGTTTGTAACGCTCCAACGAGTCCCTATTCCACGCCCTTTGTCGTCGCGGGCCCGATCGCAAACCCCCTCATCGGTTTTGCCGTCGGTATCACCGGCTCGGTGACCTATGGCGGTGGACCTGGCCCGTGCTTTGCCACGGCAGTCTCCCGCGAAGTCCCCGGTCGATTTGGCCTTGTGACCGGACCCTCGGGCTCTCGCCAACTCGCTGACGACAACAACATGCCGTTGACCTTCGGTATGCCGGAAGCTCCGGCAGGTTGCTGGTCGCAGCTCGCCGTCGTCATCGACGGTACGGTGACGCCGATCACCTCGGCCGGTGGATTCTTTGCCGGTAACGGTGGACGCTACACCTACTACGAAATTACGCAAGACAGTATCCGGGTCAAGATTCAGCTTGACACCCGCGGTGACGCCGTTCGGGCTCAGTACGACCTGAGCAACAGCGACACCGACCCGCACACCGTCTCCATGTGGTACACGGCGGTGCCGTCGTTCATCACTGGTGGTGGCGAGCGAGTCAACGGTGGCGAAGGTTCGGGCGGACGATGCTTCATCTCCATCCCCGGACGACCTGAGCCGCAGACCGAGCAGCGCATTGTGCGAACGCTCGATCCGGGCCGATTCCCGACCCACGTCGACTTCACCCTCGACCAGGCGCGACCGGCTGGCCTTCGCGTTGAGCTCGGCAAGACGCCGAACAATCTCGACTCGAGCGGCGTGAACTCGGACGCAACCGACATCGAAGAGATCGTCATTGGTGGCTTCTCGACCGTCAACGGTTGGAATGCTGCGGGCGACTCGCCCTTCGCAGACGGAATCATCGCCGACCGACCGTTTGGCCTCGCCAGCTTCATCACGAAGATGCCGACCCGAACGCTCGCCGCGAATGGCAGCACTCGATTCGTTCAATATCTTCGACTTCCGTGGGCCCGAACCAGCCTTCCGGGCGGCTACGCGGCAACGGTCGACGCACCCCTCGTTCTTAACTCGAACGGTGGCGCGCTGAACCCGAACCCGTTCCGAGTCCGAGTCTGGGTTGACAACGTTGCCCTCGGTAACCCGAGCGTCCCGCAAACCGGTGTTCCGATGAACAACACGGCGGTGACGATCACCTTCCCGAAGATCAACAACAACACCACGCCGAGCGGCCTCGCCCTCAGCGCCGACGTCCCCCAGAAGACGATCAACAGCATCGCTTGGAAGAGCACGGGCTTTACCGAGTTCAATGTCTCGTCCGACGGATCGCAAGGTGGCGACCTGCCTTACCGCATCGTCGTCGACTCGCCGACGTTCGGCAAGAAGACGATCGACGGAACGATCAAGGTCTCGGTGACCCCGCGACTGACTCTCCAGAAGTCGCCCAAGGCTAACCTCGTCGCCGTGCCGTGGGTCTTCGCCGACTCCGCTTGGTTCAAGGTTCTCAACATCCCGACTTCGGTCTTCCAGGCTTTCGACTGGGATAACACGCAAGCTGGGTATGTGAACTCGACCTCGCCTGAGCGCGGTAAGGGCCACTGGATCGTCTACACGGGTGCAAGCAACCCGCTGGTCCAGACGCTCGCTAGCTCGCCGACTCAGCCAATCGACCTCTTCACCGGTGCACCGCAGATTCAGCTCCGTCCGGGCTGGAACCTGATCGGCAACCCCTACAACTACAGCTTCCCGCTCCGCCAAGTGCAGGGCGTCAGCCAGGGTGGTTCGGGCACGTCGCAAGACTGGCTCGGCCTCGTGGCAGAAGGTGCAGTGGCGAACTTCCTCGCCTATTGGGATTCGGTGAACTCGCGCTACGTCTACGTCTCGGCCGAAGCTTCGGTCCTGCCGAACCTCGGCTACTGGATCTTCGTGACCTCGGCGCAGAACGTGACCCTGCAGTTCCCGCCGGTCAACTCGCTCGGAGTGGCCAGCGTTCAGCCGGGCAACGACGTCAACTGGAAGCTCCAGGTCGTTGGTCGAACGCAGACGGAAATCGATGATCAAAACTTCATCGCCAACGTCAGCACGCCGAACGCCACCACGCGAAACCAGATCATGGAGCCGCCGGCAGCCCCGGTGACCAGCCTCCAGGTCTACTTCACGGGCCAAACGCTCCGAGGAATCCTCCCGCTCGCCCAGACGATCGGCATCGGCAACGGAACTCAAGAGTTCCCGCTGGTTGCTCGAACGCTCAAGGCGGGTACGGTGACCCTCACCTGGCCGGGTATGGACAGCGTCCCCTCGAACTACCGAGTGATGCTCGTCGATAACGCGACCGGGCGACAGTACAACATGCGGCAGCAACAGAACTTCATCTTCGCTGCCGGTGCGAACTCCACGCGAAACTTCACGGTTCGACTGATCTCGAACGTCGAAGCAGCCCGCGGAAACTAAGCACACCGAAAACCTAGTGCGGGACGGCCAGAATATTGGCCATCCCGCACTTTTCGTTTTGCGTTTCCGTCTATCCTAGGTGGTGATGCGGATTTGGAAGCCCATCTACGTCTTGTTGGCGATCTTGATCGCTGCCTTTGGCGTTGCTTCCGGAGTCCAAATTCGGCTTGAGCCCGAGAGCAATGTGGGTGTCGCCGATCAGCGAAGCACCCTCACCATCACTGCCACGCTCTTCACCGGCCGCGGCGAGCTCGTTCCCGATGGCACGCCCGTCGTCTTCGAGGCGACCAATGCGACCTTCCGCGAGAACGCGGTCACCACGGTCCAAGGCCGTGCACGAGCGGTGCTTATCTCTCCCGCGATTCCGGGCACCTGCACGATTACCGCGTCCGCGCCCAGCTTTGGCGCGATCAGCAAGACCGAGATCGAATTTTTCAGCGATCGTTCACTGCTGAAGTCGGCAAAGGACTTTATCGAAGTCGTTGCGCCGAACCCGCTCGCCTACAGTCCGAGCAAGAAGCTCCTGAACGCCTCCGGAAAGGACCTCGGAGTCCGCGTCCGCTATCGAGACATCCTCATTAGCGCGGACGACGTCCAGATCGACGTTCCGAACTACATCGTCCGCGCCCGAAAGGCAGTGGTGAAGATTGGACGCAACGAGATTCCCGTCGAACAGCTTTGGTTCCGATTGAACGCCCGAAAGGGCTTCGCGGTCGGCACTCGCAATGCCGATTCACTCGTGGACGTCCGTTCCGCAGGGCCGGTTCTGGTCCCCGTGGTCGAAGCTCGTCCGTCGCTCGGCCTCGCCGAAATCTCGAGTAGCGGCCTGAAGGCAACCGAAGAGGGATTCTCCGAAGGGCAGTTCAAGTTCGTTGACGACGACGAGTCGATCACCACGATCCTCGCCAAACGGTGCGTGGCCTTCCCGCGGCGCGAGCTGCAGTTCCAAGATGCGACGATCACGGCGGGCGGAGCCAAGGTCGCGAAGATTCCGCTTTACCGAATCGGCATCGAGGGCACCGACGCCAACGCATTCCAGATCTTCACGGTGCGCGATAACAAGATCGGCATCGACTATCCCTACTTCCTCAATCTCCAGCCCGGATTGACCACTAACCTTCGCCTGCGCACCGGCGAAAGCTACAGCCGTGGTCTTGGCGCTTCCAGCCGCATCTCGCTCGACTATGAGATGCAGTGGAACCGCGGCGACGAGATGAACGGCGGCCTCATCCTCTCCGGCATGACCCGAAAGGACTGGAGCCTCGGCGCGCGGCAGTTCATTCGCTTCGGCGACGATTCTACGCTGAGCCTGAATGCCGACATGGCGGCCCAGCAGTCGCTCTTCGGCTCGCTGAACTACTCCAAGCCGTTTAAGGGCTTCGCGCTCAATCTGATTTCGACGAACAACCGGTCGCTTCGTGGGCCGCAGTTCAGCTTCCTTTCGAACGCCCTCAACCTGGAGAGCGACCCAATCCGCAGCAAGAAGAGCCCGATCACGCTGTTCTATGGCCTGAGCGCAACCTACGATGCCAATCGGTTCAACGGGACGACGACCGAGAACCGCACCTTTGGCATGCGGCTCCGATCGATGCTCACGCCCCAGGCGGTTGACCGAAACACCACTCTCAATGCAAGCGCGTCGGTAACGAGGACGCTCGGCCGTACGTCGCAGCCGTTCGTGGTCTCGGGCAGCATGTCGCTCGCGCGGCAGATCAACTCCCAGGCGAGCATGCTCCTGATGTACGACTACCTCGACGACGGCTTCAACAGCCGCCAAGTCGGTAAGCATCGCCTGACCATCACGGGAAACATCAACGCGGGTCGGTTCAACATGAGCCTTTATGGCAACCGCGCGATCGACGTCCCGCGGCTGAACATCTTCCTCGACGTTGCCTATGGCATCGGCGGCAAGTGGGGCCTTGCTTACTCGCACACGTACACGCAGTTCAACACCGAAATCACCAACGAGTTCTTCCCGATGCTGACCTACAACCTGGGCCAGCAGACGATCGGTCTCGCATGGTCAAATCGCACAAAGCGGTTTGGATTGCAACTCCTCGGAACCACTTTCCGCTAAGCTAATGCGCAGTATGGTGCGCGCGTTTGGCGCCCTCTTCGTTCTCTGTTGGGCGGTCGTCAGTTTTTCCCAGTCTTTTGGCCGGTTTGGCTACACCCAGTCGCCAGAAATCGGCGGCTTCCGGGTCGACAAAGAATCGATCACGATTGTCGCTCCGGGCATGGAGCCGATGCGGTTCCCCGGCGCGGCAAAGACCTGGCGACCCCAAGAGACGTCGGCGGAGCGACAGTTGGTCCAAATGGGTGGTGGCTTACGCCGCCCGGTGAAGGCGCGGCTCGACCTCGCTGCCCCCGGACCTGAGTTCTACTTTGAATCAGGCATGGAGCTCGACCTCAATGGCATCGGCGCGCCCTATATCAGCTGGAGCGACGGCACCTCCGGGGCCAACGTTCCGACGCCCGAGTGCAACTGGGTGCTGCTCACCTTCCGCGACCAAACGCCGCCGATCCTGGTGCTGATGCAATCGGGAACGGGTACGTTCACGGTGAAGGGCAAGCCCGGCGCGTGGCGACTCGCGACGGACGGCGTCTATAAGGGCTGGATTCGATTCGTCTTGCCGTTCGGCACCGACCCGCTTCCTGCCGCCAATGCGGCCACCCTCGGAAAGGTGCTGCGCGACCTCGAGCCGCTGCTGAAGACCTACCAAGCGCCGACCCCGAAGCTGCTCAAGCGCGTGGTCGAGTCGGACCGGGTTTCGGTGGCGGTGGAGTGGATTTACGATGGCCCGGGTGCCGTGGTGCCGAGCGCGGTGCTCGGCGCGAAGAAGGGCGGCTATGGCATCGGGATCTCGCCCAAGCTGACCGAGCTGCCGGGATGGTTTTCCGAAGGGCCGCGTGCGGTCCTGCCGGGCAATGTGTTGCGCGTTCGGTTCCCCATGCGAAGGATTCCGAGTGGGCGCGGCCTTGGCATCGGCGATGCCCGGTTTGAAGCGGCTGCGAACACCTCGGCGTTTGATATCCCCGGCGTGGTCGAGCTCGCGCTCCAGAATCTGTCGATGTCGCGCGACATTTCGGTGAGCGTCTCGGCGGAAGACGTCCTCGCGAAGTACCTCCAGGATGCAGACTATGCCACCGAGCCTTACACCGGCGGCGCGCTGCCCTTCACTAAGCAGGGGCATGGCATGGACCTCGCCGCCGCCCATGCGCTGCTCATGCAGTCGATTTCGGTCAGCGTTCGGTCCGATTCTGAAGCGAATGGGCTGCTCACCTCGCTGCTTTGGCGGCGCGACGCCCAGACCTGGATGCTCATGGCCGACGACCACAATGTCGCCCGCCGGGCAACCACCCTCGCGAGCATGGCGGGCCTCCTTTGTCCCGAAGACGACCGCCGAGCCGAAGCAGGCATGCTCCAGGCCGGTCTCGCCGCCGACCAATGGCTCCTCGATCAGCGCAAGAAGCGCGGCGAAGTGATCGGACCGATGATCGATTCCCTCGGTGCGGCGCGGAACACGCTCTTTGGCATCCAAAAGACCGCGCTCGACCCCGCGGCCCTGCTCCTTTCCAGCCCCATCCGAGTTTATGGCACCGAGGCGTTCTTCACCGAGCGCCAAGGGGACCAGATCACCCTGCGATGGGAGGCGGGCACCACCAAGGCGGGTCAATTCAGCCTCGCTTGCAGCTTCCCGACAAAGATCGTGAACGTAAACCTTAAGTCGCTGGAGACGCGCACGCTCGGCGGGATGACCACGCTGCGGTACGAGCCCAGCAAGGCGGGCATCTGCGAGATCAAGATCACCGTGCCCAAGTGGGTCGGCGATCTGCCCACCGCAGTGCAGCCCCCCGGATTTGTTGAGGTTAAGGTTCAGTGAGGTCGTTAGGCCCTGCCTTCCTTCGCTTGTTGATCGCAAGCGGGGCGGCATCGGTGGGCCTCAGCATGACCGCCGCCGCGCTGGCCTATGAGATTTATGACGTCACCCGCCGGGACATCTCGGTGGGGCACCTTGGCCTCGCGGAAGCCGTTCCCGCGATCCTGCTGAGCCTCTTCGGTGGCTACCTTGCCGACCGGTACGACCGAAAGAAGATCATCCTCACGTGCGTGGGGTTTGGGTCGTTCGTGGTCCTCGCGATGTGGCTTTCGGCAGGGTCTTTGCCCGGAATTCGGTTCATCCAGATCCTCGCCGCCGCCTTCGCGATCGGGATTGCGGGAGGATTGTCGCGCCCCGCGCTGTCGGCGATTGAAGCTCAGGTGGTCCCCGCGGAACAGGCCCTGCGCGGTGCCTCGATCCTCAGCGTGGTGGGGACGACGTGTGCGATCGGTGGACCCGCCCTTTTTGGACAGGTCGCCAAGCATTGGAGCGTCGGCCACGGCTATCTCGTCGCAGGGATTCTGTGGTCGCTGTCCTGGTTCTTCATCCTCAGCCTGCACCCGACGCCCGCCGAGAGTCACCCGCCCGGAAAGCTGTTCGAAGGCATCGGCGAGGCGATCCGCTTTGTGTGGAAGTCGCAGGTCCTGCTGGGCTCGATGGCGCTCGACCTCTTTGCGGTCTTCTTTGGGGGCGCAGTGGCGTTGATCCCGGTCTTCTGCCGCAAGGTTCTCTTCGTCGGACCCGAGACCTATGGCTTGCTCGTGGCAGCGACGCCAATTGGCGCGGGGGTGGCGATGCTGGTCTGCGCAATCCGTCCGCCTACCAAGAATCCGGGTTGGCTGTTCCTCGGCTGCGTCACCGGGTTTGGCCTGTCGATCATCGGGTTTGCCTATTCGCGGTGGTGGGTGCTCTCGGGGCTTTGTCTTCTGCTTAGCGGCGTGTTCGATGGGATCAGCATGGTCATCCGGCGGACGATTCTGAGGGTGTATTCTCCGGTGAAGATGCGCGGTCGAGTCGCAGCGGTGAGCTGGATCTTCATTGGGGCCTCGAACGAGCTGGGTGCGCTCGAAAGTGGTTACGCCTCGGAGTGGTTTGGTCCGGTCAACGCGGTCCTCATCGGCGGCATCATCACGCTGACCATCGTCGCCTTTGCCATGATCTTTGCTCCCAAGCTCCGCACGATTGACCTCGGGCCGCGCGAGGTCGAAGCATGAGGGTTCTGAACGTCACCAACTGGTCGTTCGGGCGCAACCGACGGCTCCACGACGAGATGCGCGAGGTGATTCTTGCCCACGACCTGACCCTGCACTACCTTGACGGTGACGCCGACCACAACCGCACGGTGAGCGCATTCTCCGGTGAGTGGGAGCCGCTTTCCGCCGCGCTGATGGAGCTTGTGCACGTCGTGCTGCCCCATGTCGACCTCACCCGGCACACCGGCGTCCATCCGCGCATCGGCGCGCTGGATGTCTGTCCTTTTGTTCCCCTCGAAGACGACGCCTGGGATGAGCTGCGGCCCCTCGTCGAGGCGTTTGGCGAGAACCTCTCCGCCCAAACGGGCGTGCCGGTCTACCTCTATGAAAAGTCCGAGCGAGGACGCCACGAGGCCGACCTGCCCTCGCTCCGCAAGGGCGGCTTTGGCAGCCTGATCGGCAAGGAGCTTTCGCCCGACTTTGGACCGCGCGCCGCCCATCCGCAATGGGGCGTCGCGGTCGTGGGGATGCGGGCATTCTTGCTCGCGATGAACGTGAACCTCAAAGAGGCCGACCCGACCCTTGCGAAGAACCTTGCCCGCCAGGCCCGCCGACTTCGGTCCGAAGGCGATCCCCGCTTCCTCGGCGTGCGCGCCCTCGGATTTCCTCTCGCCAGTGTGGGCCTTTCGCAGGTGAGCTTCAACCTCACGCTGCCCGACCTCACCGCGATTGACGACCTCGTCGACTGGGTGCGCGAACAAGCCGCGCTCGCGGGTGTGGCGGTGGCGGGCACCGAGCTGATCGGCGTGATCCGGGGACGCGATGTCCTCACCAGCAGCCAGGTGCCGATTGCACCCGGTCAAGTCGTCGAGACCCCGGCGGGGATATAACTCCTAGAGTGAAACGCGCGATTGTGATTGTCCTCGACGGATGTGGTGCGGGAGCGGCGCCAGATGCGGCGAAGTTCGGCGACTTTGACTATCCATCCACCCTCGCCCATGTTTGGGAGCGAGCCGGAGGCATCCACGCGCCCAACCTCATTGCGGCAGGTCTCTTCGCGGCGGCAGGGGTGAAAGAGGCGCCCGCGTCAGCCGAGCTGAGCGGCAAGGGCGTTCGCTACGGACGGCTTCAGGAGAAGTCGATGGGCAAGGACTCGGTCACCGGCCACTGGGAGATGATGGGGATCCACACTGCGGTGCCATTCCCAACCTATCCGAATGGTTTTCCCGCCGACCTCGTCGCTGCGTTCGAAGAGCGGATTGGCCGTAAGGTCCTCGGCAACAAGCCGGCCTCGGGAACGGGCATCATCGACGAGCTGGGACCCGAGAGTCAGGCGACCGGCAACCCGATCCTCTACACGAGCGCGGACAGCGTCTTTCAGGTCGCCGCACACGAGGGCGTGATTCCGATTGAGCAGCTTTATGAGTTCTGCCGCAGCGCTCGCGAGCTTTGCGTCGCACCCAACAACGTGCAGCGCGTCATCGCGAGACCCTTCGAAGGGGAGCCGGGGGCCTATCGCCGCACGGAGCGCCGGAAGGACTTCCCGCTCGTCGCGCCAGACAACCTCGTCGACAAGGTGGGCAACGTCTTTGGCGTCGGCGTGATCCCCGAGCTGTTTGGTGGTCGCGGCTTTCGCGCGGTGCGGCGAACCCAGAATAACGCCGAGCACGCGGTCATGCTGCGCGAGGCGATGGCCTCAGACGCCCGCATGATCTTCGCCAACTTCGAAGACTTCGACATGCTCTACGGGCACCGGAATGATCCTGCTGGGTTTGCCAAGGCGCTCGCTGACTTTGACTCCGTGTTCGCCGAGATCGTGGGCTCGATGACCTCGGAAGACCTCTTGATCCTCACCGCCGACCACGGAAACGACCCCACGAGCACCTCCACCGATCACAGCCGCGAGTACGTGCCGGTTTGTGTTCTCGGATCAGGATGCGCGCCGAAGGCCCTCGGCGACGTCGTGGGAATGGATTCGGTGGGGGCAACGGCGGCCGCCCATCTCGGCATTGAATGGCCCCACGGAGCGAATTTGCTCAAGGCGGGAGGGGTATGAAGCGCCCGGCCGCCAAGGGGAGAGCGAACGCGGACACGGGCAGCTTCGCACGAAATTATGGGCCGAAATTGTTGAATGCGCAACGGTTAGGATTGCGCATATTATCGCAAGTCCAATAAGCCCTGAAATGAAGTTCAACCTTGGATTCCTCGGAGGCGGTCAGCTCGCCCGGATGTCGATTCAGGCGGCCCAGCGCATGGGGCTCACCGCGCTGAGCGTCGATTCGTCGCCGAAAACGCCTGCTTCTAGAGTCGCGGAAGCCCGCGTGGGCAACCTGCTTGAACCGGAATCCTACATCGGGTTCTTCAATGAGGTGGAGTACGTCTTGCTGGAGAACGAGTTCATCGACGCCGACCGGCTGCGGGCGACGATGGCGAAGGTTGGCTTCCCCGAGGAGCGGGTGACGCCGTCGCTCGAATCGCTCGGCATGATCCAAGACAAGCTCGTCCAGCGTCAGCGGTTACAGATGGCGGGGGTGAGTTCGCCCGATGCGGTGGAAGCGGAGCGTGGGCCCGTGGAGTTGGGCTTTCCGCTCGTGCTCAAGTCGCGCCGAGGCGGCTACGACGGCAAAGGGACGCTGATGGCGCGCACGCCCGAAGAATACGAGGCGGCGAGGCCGATTTGGGAGAAGGGGGGCTGGCTCGCGGAGTCGTTTGTCCCGTTCCGGCGCGAGCTGGCTGTGATGGTGATGATCGACGGCCAGGATCGGGCGTGGACCTATCCGACGATGATCTCAGAGCAAGTCGATCAAGTCTGTGACCTCGTCTACCCCGCCGATGTGGACGCGAGCGAAATCGCGGTGGCGGCGGTGCGCGCGATGCGCGGGTGCGGGCTTTATGGGGTGGAGCTGTTCGAGCTCGAAGATGGCGGGTTGATGGTCAACGAGATCGCCCCGCGACCGCATAACTCCGGCCACTACACCCTCGATTGGGGTGGCCCCAGTCAGTTCGAGCAGCATGTCCGGTTGAGCCTTGGTCTCTTGCCGGCTTGGCCCCAAGGGATCGAGGTCGCGATGGCGAACCTGCTCGGTCAGTCGGACGGACCGTTCCAGCTTCTTCCCGCAATTGAGGCGGCGATGGAGGGGGATCAGGGGGTTTATGTGCACTGGTACGGCAAGGAGCAACAGCGCAAGGGCCGGAAGATGGGGCATATCAATGCGGTCGGCCCGAATGGAAAAAAGCGGGCGCAAGAAGCTCGCGCCCGCTTTTATGCCGCGCTTTAGACCGTGCGCGGGACGGTAGCAAGGGCGGTCTTCATCGCCGTCTTGAGCGCATCAAAGCCTGCCCCAGGTTCGGGGTGGACGCCATCGCTGGAGTATCCCGACCGAATCACGCCGCTGTTGCGAGCGGTCTCCCAGGCATCGGCGAAGTCGATCACGCCGGTCAGCGGTCCCACGTTCGTCTTGTTACGGATGAGCGTGTTGATCGTCACGAGGTCGGCCTTCTTTGCCGCATTCCAGGCGGTCCAAACCGAAAGCGTGGTCTGGCAAGGGATCAGTCCGAGGCCGCGAGCCCAGCGCGAGTACTGCGCCATGCGCCATCGAAGGGTGTCGACGGGCTGACCGTTGTTGATGTCGTTCGTGCCCACGCACTGCAGGTAGTGGGTGGCATAGCGCGCCAGCCGCGCCCGCAGGCGCATGTTGGGGACGCTTCCCGGGCTGCCGTAGTCAATGTTCTCGGGGGCATCGCTGTAAAGGCCATAGCCCACGATCGAGTTGATCATCCAGGGTTGTCCGAGCTCTTCGGCGGCCTGGGCGAGCACGCCGTGGTTCGGGAGTCCGTTCGGGTTCGAAGCGGAGTAGCCCTTGAGGATCGAGTCGCCGTTGAAGAGCCAAACGACCGGGTTCTCGTTCGTCGGGATTCCGGTGAAGGCGACGGGGCCGAACCCCCAGAAGTCGCCGCTTCCGGGGTCGCCGCTGAGGGTCTGGTCGGCGTTGGCGGTCGAGCCTTCGCCGAGGGCGGCCCAACCGACGCGACCAAGCGGCCAGAACTGACCCGCGCTCGCCACCGAAACGTGGACGCGCAGCCAGTAGGTCTGACCCTTCACGAGGTGGATCGGAAACTCAAACGGCACGTCGAGTGCGCCCGCGGCGAGGCTCGCGGACGGCTTACCATCGCAAAGTCCAGCCACGCGGGTGCCTTCGCCGTCCTTTTCCAGCGAACAGCGGACCGTGATCGCGTGGTCACCGTCGACCTCCATGCTCCCGCCTGCGTTGTCGCTGCGCAGGTTGGCAAAGTGAGCCATCGGGTTGACCGCATCGACGAGGGCGACGACCTTCCAGCGGTAGGTCGCGCTGGTTTGGGTGCCGTTGGAACGATAAACGCCGTTCGTCAGGGTCACCGCGCCGCCGTGGCGACCGCAGACTTGAACGCGGCGTCCGATGCTCTGGTAGTTCCAGCCACTCGGGAAAACCGACAGCGTTGGGGGCTGATTCGTGATGATCTCGCCCATCAGCTACGGAACTCCTGGCTGGAGATAGCCACCGCGGCACCCGTCGCCGACTGCGCATAGACGTCCACCGACTCGCTCAGATAGAGCGCGAGGGTGGAGTTCGGCGCGATCGCGTGGATGTGCGCGGTCCCGGTGAG
Source organism: Armatimonadota bacterium (assembly GCA_018268355.1). Lineage (GTDB taxonomy): Bacteria > Armatimonadota > Fimbriimonadia > Fimbriimonadales > Fimbriimonadaceae > JAFDWR01. The sequence goes on from JAFDWR010000004.1 coordinate 550,745, forward strand.
GGTGGGCGCCGAGGTTCCGCGAGGGACCATCCCGACCCAAACGAGGGCGGCGGGATCGTGGTTGCGGATGAGAAGTCCCGCCCGCTTTTCGCCCGAGCCAAGCTTCGCCGGCGTAGTTCCGGAGAGGCTTTGGGCGACGAGGGGCTGGACGAATCTCATCCCATTGGTGTCAAAAACAGACATCTTGCTCCTTGGGCCTCATCGGCCCATCTCAAAGTGAACGTGGTCGTCGTGGGGGTGTTGCCCCTTGTAGGGTCGCCAGCCGGTCCCCGGCTCCCAGATGCGGCGGTTGTAGATCACGCGCGTGATTCCGGCGGTCTTGGTGAGCCGCTCCGCGGTGACCTTGAGGACCTCGGGCTTGTTGAAGTAGTCGATCGCTTGTCCAAACTTGTGGCGAGAGACCTTGGTTGTCCCTGCGATGTTTCGGTCCGCGAACTGCTCGAACCGGCCCCCTTGGGTACTCACGAGCTTCTTGGCGAGGGCCTGATGCGCCTTGGGCGACGCCGCGCCCTTGGGTCCTTTTTCGGGCGGGCGGGGTGCGCTTTGCGTTGTCTTGGCGGTTGGCTTCGGCTCGCTGAGGTCAAACCCCTTGAAGACGGGGTCGTCCTTGGCGAGTTCTTGGACGCTTGGGAACTCTGTCGGCGGGTTCGGCACCGGGAACGGCATCTTCTTGGGCGTTTCTGCCTCGATGGTCCCCGGTGACTCGGTGGGCGGTACCAGGCTGGCGAGGTCGCCCAGCTGGTCGTAGGCGGTCTTCGCTGCTTCCTGGCTGGCGAGCTTTGCGTTTTGCCACTCCACCCGCTGTCGCCGGTAGTCGGCTTCCGCTGCCCGGGCCTGGGCCGCGCGCTGCTGGGCACCCATCGCGAGGAGGGTTCGGGCCATGCGCGTTCCAGGTCGGCCCCTGGGGTCGAAGAGGTCGGCGAGGAAGACGGTGGTGCCCAGCCACTGACTCTCGGGACCGCCCAGCCGAAATTCCGGCATCAGGGGCGGGAGCGGCATCGGCGCAAACTGAGCCTGCTCAGCGGCGTGACCGGCGTCCCTCGCTCGCTGGCGAGCGTGACCGACGATCGCATCGACAATCCCCGGCCACGCCGACGACAGCCAATCTGGGCTTCCCACCACCATGCTAGAAGCGGGCTCGGGCTCGCCCGGCGCTAGGAAGGCATTGAGCACGCCCTGGAGCGCGCTGTCTTGAACGCCAAACGGGTCTACCAAGAGAGGCCACCTCCGACCGCGCCACCGAGGCCGTCGAGCACGCCGCCAAGGACGTCGTTCGGGAGGCTAGACGGCGATCCCGAGCCGAAAATCCGGCCCAGGAGGCCGCTTCCGCCCAGGAATGGGACCGCACCCGCGAGGCCGCCAATGAGGCCGCCGAGGGAGAGTCCACCCTTGCGCGGCTGCGGCTGCCGGGCCTGGGCATTGGTGAGTTGCATCATCATCGCGAGATAGGGGTTGTTCAGCCCCGAACTGACCGCATCGCCGAGGCCGCGGGCAAGCGCGGCCTGACCCTGCGGGGTGGCATCTTGGGCGGCGAGGGCATTCGCCTGGTCGTTGAGCTTCTGCTCGGCGGCAAGTTGGGACGCGCTTGAGGCGGTCGCTCCGTAACCGAGCCGTCCAAGTTGGCGACCGAGAGCCGCCGATTGGGCAGCCGCACTCGCGCCGAGAGACCGGCGCAGCGACTCCACCGCCGACGCACGTCCTGCACCCGTCGCGCGGATCATGGCATCGCGCTGGGCACCCGCGAGCCAAGGCGCAGCAAGCCGAGCCTGCCACATTAGGTCGGCTGCGGGTTCCACTTGGGCGGCCATCGCCCGGCGAATGAAGTCCAGGCCGAGCCCGCCGCCCTCGCTCAGGCCAAACGCGCTGAGCAGGGCCTGGTTGCGACGGCTGGAGTTGGGATCGAGGAGCGGATTGTCCCCAAAGGAATCCCAAAGGTTTTGGTTCAATTATTCACCTCCTAGGTGAGGGAAAAGGAGTCTGGAAGACCCGAAACGAGCATCGACCCCGAACTGCGGGCAAGCCGAATGTGGACCTTGCCGGGCGGGAGTCGAACGGTCATCGGCGCAGCCGAATTCAGCCATTGCGCATTGCCGCCGAGGTCCATCCAAATCGGGCTCGCGGCGGTGGCGTTGGTGCGAATCTCCGCGTCGGTCCAATCGCCGACTTCGAGGTCAAACGCGACCGCGATCGGCTGGCCGAGGTCCGCGACGTCGATGAGCGAGGGCTGAACCGAGATCCGGCCCCGAAGCTCGCCGCGCGTGAACTCGGCGGCGAGGTCAGTCGAGCTGACAATCAGGGCAGGATCGAGGTCAACGAGGTCGACATTCACCATGCGACCACCTCTTCGCCGGAGGCAATCGGCACGAGCTCGGCGCGAATCCCTTGGACCTTCGCCCCGGCGGCGAGGGTCGCCGTGAGGGTGAGGTTGGTCTGGTTTCCACCTTGGTCGGCCGTCGCGGGGGTGGGGCTGACTGGGCTCGGCGGCTCGAGGTCAGTGTCGTCGCCGGTCAGGGTGAGCGTGGACCGAAAGACCGCGCCGCCAGGCTGGTACTCGCGGAGCAGTTCAAGGCTGCCGGTGAGGCCGCTTCCCCAAACCCGAACCGGACCGAGGAAGGTCTGTCGGTCGGGCACGCTCAGGGTCGCGGTGCGCAGCCGAACCGCCACACCGCCCGTCCCGCCCGCCCAAATGGACCAGCCGCCGGTGAGGCGACCAGCGAGGACCTGCGACCGCGCGGCGATCAGCCGACTGGGCAGCTGGGCGGCGGTATCGACCGACTCAAGTTCGCCGAGCCGGGCGTTCCACACGAGCATCCCCGCGCCGGTCGCGATCCAGAGCCGTTCGCCTTGGGCCGCGATCTGGCGAGCATCGCTCAGCAACGACGAGAATCGGCCCTGGCTGAGGTTGGCGATCTCGCCGCCCCCAAGCCGCCGAAGCTCACCATCGGCATCAACCCAGACCAGGGTGCCGTTGAACTCAGCGACAAGTCGACTTGACCGCGCGCCGACCTGGACATACGGCGAGGCGGTCGCAAGCTCAAGGGCCGACGCACCCGCGTTCAGCGGGGCAGGACCCCCGAGGACGAACGTCTGGCGCGAGGTCCAGACGAACACCTGGCTCGACCGACCGTTCGACGACGCGCTCGCCAGAGCAGCAATCGGCCGCTCACTTCCCAGGCTCGCGAATGACCCGAGACCGAGGTCGACTTGGCCGTCGCGATCGAGCGCGAGAGGCTGAAATCGATCGCCCCAGCCGTCCGCGCTGAACCACACCTCGGACCGCACCGCGCCATCGACCTTCGGCGCGACCAAAAAGAGGCGTCCGAAGGCCTGGAACGCCTGACGGCTAGGATGCGGGGCGCGCTGGAGCGCGGTTGGCAGTGCCCTAGTGGCGTCAATCGCATCGACGGTTGCTTCGATCGTGGTCGCCGAACCCAGGGGGAAAGTCGAAAACACCACGCGCGGCGAGGCAAAGCGACGCGCCTCGGCGGCGATGAAGTCGCCTTGCCAAAGGAACCCGTGGCCCCCGCCGCTGTTCGCGTAGATACGAATGGCGTCCGGGATGCCCTGCCGCCCACCGCTCACCGCGCCACTCCCCGGCCATGGGTTCGCGACGTCAATCTGGACGTCGTAAAGCAGGCTCGCGAGGGTGGGCGGGAGCGACGGAGCGGGCACCGAGCCGGTGACGAGGTTTGGGCCGCCGATTTCGTCGAGCCTCAGCGTGGTCGGGCTCGATTCAGGCGTGAATCCGGGCGATTCCGACCCCGATCCCGCGAGGGCGTAGCTGATGCCGAATCGGGTGTCGCCCGGGATCGTGCCCGAGGTCGCCACCGCGAGGATCAGCGCGTTCTCCGTCGTCGTGGGTGATGGCCCGGACCAGGTCCACCGCAGCGAGCGAATCTCGCGGTCCGCAAGGTTGAGATGAGCGAGCGAAAACGCCCACACCTGGCGCGGAACTGTGCCGGGGTCGAAGTCTTGCACCGCAACGGGCACCCGTCGAAGCGGATCACTCGAATTCGGGTCGTACACCGTGAACCACGTCGAGCCCGCGCCGCGAATCTCCAGCTTGCATTGGGCGAGCCGCTGGGCGAGGTCCGCCGATTTGCCTTCGAGGACAAGCAGGAGCTGCTCCTGGCCGTCGAGCGAGGCGGGGAAGCGAACTTCCGCGCTTTGTCCCGCCGCGGTCACCCCCGATCGAACCGTCCACCGGACCACCGTGTTGGCACCCGTGTAGGGCGCGGTGGTCGTGTCGGCGAGCTCGAAGTTGGTGCCGTGGCTGAGGGTGTAGGTGCGTCCGGGAGTGGCCGAGGCAACCTGAAGGCACCTCGGCCACCCAAACCGGACCCTCGGCGATGAAGCACCGAAGGGCAGCTCTGGATCGCGGATCCACCATGCCTTCGTCGCGAGCTTGACGTCAATCGCGAGGGCTTGCTCGCCCTGGCTGACGTAGAGCAGCTCGCGCCCATCGCTGAGCTTCATCGGCGAGAAGGTCACCTCGTCGGGATTGGGACTCAGCGCACCCGAAAGCCGGGTTTCGCCATCGGGGCCGCTGGCCGCGGTCCACTCGGACCACGCCAGCGAGGGGCCAAATCCACCGGAAACCGCCACGCCATAGACCCGCAGACGGCCACCGGTATCCCGAAACGCAGCCACGAAGTAGGGATCGCCATAGAGCGTCCCCGACCACGCATCGACGAGCGAGACGCAACCGGTGGGAACGCCGAGAAACTCCGAACCGGTCGCCGCGCGGGCCTGGAGGCCCGCCGGAGTCCAGCGAACGTTCTCGGCGGCTTGCCAAAGACCCGGTTCGCGGGATTCGACCTGGTCAGGCCGAACTCCGCGGAAGGGCACCCGCGAGGAAAGGAGATCGAGGTTCAAAACGAGCCTCCTCTCGACCGGAAGTCGGGATCTTGGTGGACCAGCTCGATCCGGAGTTGGACGCCGGTCGCGCGGCGAAGGGTCAGCTCGTGCTGCGCCTGCAGGTCACGCTCAAACTGCGCCCGCCAGAACTCGGCTTGCTGCGCGTGGCGCTCCATCGCCCAGATCATCCGCATTCCGTTGGCATAGAGCCGCCGAACCTGGGGCAGGTTGGGCATCGGCGACGACTCGGAGAGCGTGACGTGGACGCTAGCATCCAGGCACAGCAACGGTCGACCGGGTGAGGCCAGGCCGGGCATCGGCCCCGCCGCCCCGGCTGAAGCCAGCGGGACGGTCAGGGCCTGGTCGGCAAAGAGTTGGATCGTGGTCGGGTTGATGGCCTTGGCAAAGCCCTTGAGGTCGCGGCCACCCGGCCCGCCGATTAGAAGGACCGGCAGGCCGTTGGTGAGCCCGTGCGCGGAGGCGAACCCAACCGAAGTCGGGCTTCCCGCCGTGACGGAGCTGACCACCGGACTCGTGCTCGAAGGCGCGGGCCAAAGGAACCCGGTTCCTCCGGTCATCGAGGCCGAGGTGCCAAACCGCGAGGGCAGGCCCTGAACATCGCCGCGCCAACCCGGAGCCGACCGGTTGAGCTCGGCCTCCGTGGTCTCCTCAAGCGGCACGCGGCGGCCATTCTCATCGACCAGCTCCGCGCGATACACACGCACGATCGACTCGGGCAGATCAAACCAGGCTTGACCGGCCACAAGCGGGATGCAAAAGGTGGATTTTCGAAGCGGGATGAGCGAGAGAACCTCTTCGTCCACCTCGTTCAGGAGTTCAAGGGCGCGGGCCTGGCTGCAATCGGGGAAGGTGCGCCGAAACGCGTTGAGGATAGATTGTGCGGTGGCCATGGTCCTCCTGGCTTAGCTCGGGGTCGAGTAAAACGTGCCTCGGTAGTCGTTCACGTCGAACAGGTACGACTCCTTCGCGGTGATCTTCCAGGCGTCCACGTCCTCGTCGTAAACGATCGGCATGACCTTGAAGGCGTAGCGCTGGAGCATGAAGCGCGGCTGCTCTTCCTCCGCAATCGAGCGCAGGCACCACCACTCGGGGTTGGTGAACTGCGGGACAACGACGATCTTCGTGACGTCGTCGCGCAGGGCGTTCGGGTCGTTCGAGTTGCCGCCCGCCTGGTTCACTGCGCCCACGATGCGGCGGGCGAGGAAGTTGTTGCGCGGGGCGACTTCGAGCTGGAACGGGCCATACTTCGGCGCGGCATAGCCCTTGTGGGCCTTCTGCGACATCAGCTGATTGATCGCCTCTTCAAGCGCGATCGGGCCCAGCGTCTGTTGAACACCGGCAAAGGTGTTCGAGTCCGTGCCCGAGGCAAGCGGGTGGTCGGTTGCAGCGAGGGGCTTGCCCTGCGGGGTCGAGATGATCGACGTGTCGAGGGCGCCGTTCATGTAGACCGACGCGGCGATCTCGCGGGCCTGGTCAAACACGCTCGCGAGGAGGGTGCCGTACGACTTGATGATGCCGTACTGGTCGTTGATGAACGCCTCGTCGCTGACCCGGAACTGAAGGGTGCGCTTTTGGGGCGTGTAGACCTTTCGGGCGACCTGCTCCATGTCCGAGGTCTGGATCGCGCCGAACTCAGGTGTAACCTGCGGGAGGTCGAGCCCCGAGGCCATTGCGATGACCTCGTTGAGCTGGTTCGAGCTGATCTTTCGACCCGAAAGGGTCATGTAGTTCTTCCGACGCGCCTTCTCCTCATACAGCTTCTTCGCCATGAGGAGGTTCTTGCGCATCAGGTCAGGGTTGCCCTGGAGGGAGAGGTTGGTGGTGCTAGTTGCCATAGAAATGCTCCTCCTTTAGAGCAGTCGGGCCCCCGGGAGGACCTTCACGAGGACGGTCGAGAACGGCTCGGTCATCGAATAGCGGGTGCCGATCCCGATCACCTCGAGGTGGGGCCCCGTCGTCGCGGCGAGGTCGGCGGTGTAGGTGCCGGTGCTCGTTCGTCGAAGGGCGACCTGGGTGCCGACGATCGCGGGGATCGTGGTCGCAGGGTTGGCGACAGCGGCGTTCCCCTGGGTGGCAGGAAGCTCGATGATCGTGTTTTCGTCGATCTTCTCAATCGAGACCGGGGTGCCAGCGGGGGTGCCGGTGGCGACGGCCTGGTTGAGAAGGGCAAGCCGAACCGTCGCGCCGACCTGGGCGTTTGAGTTCGCCGCCGAGGTGACCTTGCCGGTCGCGTCGAGGGTGACAAAGTCGCCCTTTCGGCCATTGAAGTTGGCGACGATCCCGGCGGGGGGAGTGGTGATTTCGGTTGAGCCAAGCTGGCTCGTCACCACGATTCGTTGGAGTGTAGTGGGCATAGGGTTTGGGTTGGTTTTGGGGTGGGGGTTAGCCGTTCATCTCGCGGGCCTTGTTCATCGCTTCCACGGCCTGTTGCTCCGTGGCCGTGAGCGATTCGGTGCCGACGGTCTCGGTCACGGGGCGTCCGTGCGGTCCCGCCCCCTCAGGCACCCGTCCTTGGGCAAGAGGCGTTTGGGTGAGGGCAAGGAACTGATCGCGGCGCGCCTGGCGGTCACGCTGAACGTCTTCGCGGGGCTTCCGCATGAAGAAGTAGCCGGGGACGCCGGTATCACGCTCGGGATCCGACTTCGGATCGACCATCTCCCAGCCATCGCGGCGGAGCTTCATGCTCTTGTCGTCGCCAGCATCGGTGTCGAGATTGGTGACCTGCACGAGGATGTACTCGTAGTCGTCAGCCTTGAATTTTCGTTGGGATTGCGAGCGCGGTGGCTCTTCGTGGAGGGTTCGCATAGGTTCAGAGTTCGAGGTACTCGCGGACGTGCTTGGCGGATGGGGGCGTGCCGGGATACCAGTCCTGCATCCAGGTTCGAAAGGCGCTTTCTTGGCCGCGCGGAATGCCGGTGGCCCGGGTGGGAGGGACGTAGTCTTCGCCGCGCAGCGGCGAAGAACCGGCCTGGAGCTGTTGCATGCCGAGGGCGAGCGCCTTGGCAAAGGTCGATTGCTCTTCGGGGTCGGCGGTGAGCTTCTTCCCGAGTTCAAGCGCGAGGCCAAAGGTCGGCGCAATCTCGCTCGGCAGGCCCTCGTCGGCGAGCATCCGCTCGTAAACCGGGGTGAGGGCGACCGCCCGCAGCGCAGCCACTTCGTCTTCGCTCAGGTTCGGGGCCGGCTGGCTCGCGCGCTCATCAAGGTCGGCTTCGTCGTCGATCGGGTCAACGTCATAGCCGCTCAGCTCGTCGGGCTGGTCCGGACTTTCCGTGGGTTCAAGGTCTTGGAGGTCGGTTTCGTTCATGATTCTTGGGTTTGGAGTTCGGCCCAGCGTCGCTGAGCTTGTTCGGCGAAGTCGTCGCCGAGGATCCAGTCGAGAACAAAGGCCCTACCCCGCAGGTGGCAGGTCTGCTCCCACCCCGAGTTCGTCGAGGCGAGGTCCAGGAGGGTCGCTTGGCGCTCCTCGCTCAGGATTTGTCGCAGCAAGTCCGCTTTGGACCGATCGAAGGTTCGCCAGAAGTTCATCGTTTGAGATCAGGATCTTTGCCGTGGAAACCGGCAGGTCGAGCGCGTTGAGGAGGGCTTGCATCGCGGCCCCGCCGTTGACCGCTTTGTCGGCGGGGACGGTTTGCAGTCCGAGGGCCTGTGCGCCTTGGAGGAAGAGGCCGATCTTCTGCTGGATCGCCTGGGGCGAGTTCGCGAGGCTCTTGCCGTTGAGTTCAAATCGGCAGGTGCTCAGCAGCCGCTTGGGCGAGCGGACACCGAGGCCTTCGTGGCGCAGGATCAGCTCCGCCGCGTGGTTGGCCATGCGTTCAAGCTCGAGCGCAAAGGTCGCCGCGTACTCGCTCACCCCGGCCTGCTGACCCATGACGAGGGCGTTGGCCTCCGTCGCAGTGGCACCCGCCCTTAGCGGCGTGCCAAGTCCAAGTTGGCCGAACCGGCTCACGGAGTCGGCAATCCGCTCGATGTTCGCCGCGATCCAGCTCAGCGCTTCGCCCCGGAACCCGCTCGGGATCGGGGTGAACTGCGGATTGCCGCGGAAGAACAGGAAGTGGCCGATCCCGGTCGAGGTCGTGCTTTCTTGACCGACAAAGCCGGACACCGCTACGCTGGGGAAGGCCGCCGCCGCCGAACCCAGGACAAGAAGGGTGAACGCATCGTTGTAGAGCGTTTGCGCCTCCATCAGCCGGTCGGCGATCGACCGCCGAGGCCAAAACTGGCCGACATCGCACCGGAAAGCGGGCGCGAAGTACCAGGGCGTCGCGAGTCCATACGGCTCGATATCGAGGAGGACCGCATCCTTCCGGTTGAGGGTGACGCGGTACGAGCGGTCGCCCACCTTCGCCACAAGGTCGTAGCAGATGATCGGCTCGTCTTCCTCGTCGTTCACGACGGCGCGGCTATCGTCTCCGCTCACCGGGACGTCGGCAAAGTAGGTTCGCGCCTCCTGGCGAGCGACAAGCTCGCCCCGGCGCAGAATGAACCGGTGACCGACCACCGAAGCCGCCGAAAGCGACTCGCAATAGGTGGGATAAACCACGCAGTCCTCGGCGTCAAAGGCGTCGATCCGAAGCCCCTCACCGGCGAGGTAGCGGACGCGCAGCATCCCGCGACCCTTGAGCGCGGCTTGGTAACCCGCATCGCGGACCCGGCGTTCAAAACCGGCCTTCTGCAGCCGGTCATGGAGGGCGCGCTCAAGGATTTCTGAGTCCGGTCCCGGCTCCGAGTTACTTACCACGAAATAGGGCCGCGCGGCGGCGAGCCCGCCGCAAACCGCACCGACAATGCCGTCGATGCGCGGGTTCAGCAGGGCGACATGGTAGGGCTTGGCGCCGGGCAGGAATTGGAGCGAAGAGGGGACGAAGGATTCGTCGTAGGTGCGCTGGGCGCGGCTCCACCGCTCGGACGTTGCGAGTCCGCCATCGTCGGTGTCCGACAGCATCGAGGCTTCGTAGGCGTCGATCTTCCCGCAGAGCTTTTGGGCTAGGGCAAGGCGGGCCTCAGGCGATTCGAAGCCCTTAGGGGCGAAAGTTCTCATTCGACCACGCTCCAGATTTGGAGGTGGCCGTCTTCATCGTGCATTTTCAACAGTTCAAGGTCTCCGAGTTCGCCGAACCTGAATTTCAGCCCCGCGTTGGGGCCGTTTTCGGCGAGGACGTGTTGCCCCGGCGCAAGGCTCGAGGTCTTTGACCGGCGTAGGCCGGGGCCGATGCGGATGACGGTGGCGTCGTGGCGACCGGGTTTGGATTCCGGATGGGCTTGCCAAATCCCGCTACTTGTGGTCTCGTTCGGCTCACGCCGAATCAGGACCCAGTCGGCGAGCGGCTGCCATTCTTCGGCGCGCCACACCATCAGGGCGGACTCGTGCCACGGCCGGGTGACGCCGTAAAGGCGTACCTGTCGCTGCTCACCGCCAAGCGGAACATCCTCAATCCAGGCCCCGTGATAGGGCCGAACGAGGATCCGCTCACCAGGGGCAAGGGGCACTCCGGGCCCAACCGCGATGACCGTCCCTGCGTCGGGGCGAGTCTTCGCCGCCACTTCGTCGGGGAGGATGAGGCCGGCGTGGCGCTCTCGCACGGGGTCAACGAGGATCACCAATCGCCCGGGGAGCGCGGTGAAGAGGTCAAAGGCTTCTTCCGGGACCTTGCCCGCCTCGCCGGGGAGTTCGATGAAGTTTTCGCTGTCGCGCATCGGCAGCCCTAGTGCGCGGCAGGGCGGGGTTTGTCAATGCAGCAGGCCCGGCAGGTCGTCCACCTCTTGGCGGATCACCTGCCGGACCCCGACTTGGGTCAGTTCACTTCCGGATTCAGCTCGACCTTCATCGGGCGAATGGGGTAGAGGTCCGCGCTCAATAGCCCGCGCCCAAAGCGGTTCAAGAAGCCGGTGACAGGCTTGCCTTTGGGAACCCGGAGGGTCAGCGAGAACGAGCGCCCATCCGGCGCGAATTCAGTCTTCTTCACCACCGTGACTCCTTCCGTATCAATCGAAAATCCGCGCGACTTTGGGTTCATGGGGCGATCAAACTCAACCGTCACTACTGCCGCGTTCGCTTCTTCGCCGTCCGCCGACCACTTCGCGCTAATACGCACGACCTTGGGACAGCGGCGCTCGATCTCCTCCGCTCGCTGGCCGGTCGCCTTCATCGCCGACACCAGTTTGGGGAACCACGACTGCATCGTGGGGAAGCGGGCTCGATTCTTCTCGTATTCGCGGAGCGAGGGCGTCAGCTCGTCGATCCAAAGAAACCCCGACTGTCGATCCTCCGCGCGGTTCGCGGCCGCAATCTCGGGAACGTGCTTCTCTACGAGGTGCTGAACCGCGGTGCGAACGAACGTCTCAAAAAGGACCGGCTCATCGGTAGCATAGGCGCTCGCCGAAAGCGCGGTGATCGTCATCGGCATGAGCTTCCGAGTCGGCGGCAACAGCTCCTTGAAGTGGGACTTGGCGAGCGGGTTCATGAATCCATGGCTGAACTCGTGTAGCAAGAGCGGCAGATCGCGGTCGCCGAAGCTGGGAACCCCCTCCGAGTCAAACCCTCCGGCGCCAAGAACCGGCGTCATCTCCAAGTCTCCATTCGGCCATTCGACCGACATGCCATAGTTCCCGCCGCCGCAGAGCATGCCGACAATCACGTAGGGACTGCGCTTGGGCCAGGTGCCATAGAAGTCGCGCAGCCACACTGCCGGTTTCCGCGCGTTGATCTTCTTCTTCCAGACCTCGGCGACTTTGCGGAAGTAAGGCTCTTCTGATCGCATGAACTCGGCAAAGTGGGCGTCCTTCACGAAGCTGCGAAGAGCCTTGGTGAACGCCCGCGCGTCCTTCGCGCTCCAGCGTTTGTCCCACCTTGCGGGAGGCAAATCAAACGGAACCCGCTCGTCGAGGTGGATGATGTCGCTGTAATGGACGGCAATCGTCGGGACCGCATCGAACCCAACTCCCGTCCGCTCACGAATCTCCCTAGCCAATCGCACTGCCTCGTGGTCCTTGTAGGGTGCGAGGGCCTTCTCAAGGCGGGACGCATAGGCCGACTTGCTCGAGTCCATGTTGTACTCGTCTGCCTCGGCGAGCCGAAAAACGGCGGTAACCAGCTCAATTCGCGGGTCGACCCGGACCTCGATGAGCTTCGGAGGTGCAAGCACCGACAAGGCGAGGAGTGAAAGCATCATGATGCTAGTTTGTACCACTATTGGTACAAACTAAGTTCCGTCGAGCCGCATAATCAGCAAAAGAACGCTCGAACCCCCGTCCGGGCCATAGCGGTGAGGCGTTTCACCCGAAAACGAAAGCGAGTCGTTCGGACCGAGCGAGAAGGTGCGGTCGCCGACCTCAATGCGCGCTGACCCTTCGAGAACAAAGATCCATTCCTTGCCGGGGTGGGTCCTTCGCTCACTGGCGGCCTCCAGCCGGACCAGCCCAGCGATGATGCCGACCTCCGGAAAGGCATTCTTCAGCATTTGCATTTTGGCCGCCACCGATTCCCCCTGGCCGCCGCCGAGCGGATCGAGGCTGAGTCGCTCCAGGTCGTACCATTCGCGCTCGGCTTGGCGTTCGACGGTGGGCTCTGCGGCAGGATTCAGTTCAACAGGCTCGATGAGGCGATCAAAATGGAGTCCCGTGGCCGCGAGGAGCTTAGCGAGGGTGCCGGGTCGACACGAGCGGCCCTGCTCAAAGTTCACGATCGACGTCTTGCTCACCATCGCGCGCTCGGAAAGGGCACGGATGCTCAGCTTCATCGCCTTTCGCCGCGCGGCGAACCGCAGGCCCAGTTCGGCGAGCGGAACCCGGCCCAGCGCGGTGCGGATCGCGCGCTCTTCTGAAAGAGAGTTGAGATCCATAGCCCCTCAGCGCGGAATCCAGATTCCGTGTTGCTTCCAGTGTCGCCAGCAACGAACCGCGTACCCAAAGACGTTCAGCACGTCGCGATACAGGTCGACGACCGCGCCGCCCGCTTCGTCGATCCGTCGTCGCCGCATGATCATCGCCGAATCGTAAACGACGTAGGTCAGGAAGCCCGCGTTCGTCAAAAGGGCAACCCACACCGTCGAGGCAGGCAATCCAAGCTGGTTCGCGACCAGCCAACAAGCCACGCTAGAACCCACGAGCGAAAGGAACCATTGGCCAAACCAGCTGTAGTCCCGTCCGCAAGTCGCTGCATAAATCACGAGCGCGAGCTCGCCGCAAAGCACTGACCAAACGGGCCAACCCAAGCTGCGCATCTCATGAAGGGCGAACGCGAGCGAAACCCAAAGAGCAGGGAAGAGGATGAGCGACAGCCGCTGGTCGAGCTGGGTGCCCCGGGTCTCGATGCGCACCAGGCTCAACGTGAAAATGAGGGTGAAGACCCCAATCGAGATCAGCCGCAGGTCAAACCTCGGCCACGGGGCGGCCGAAGCGAGGAAGACTCCCACCACCGACAAAAAGTGATAAGCGACCACCTTCTTGGCGAACTTCACGCGGTCAAGATAAGGGGAAAGCGATGCATTCCCCGTGACCTCAACCGGATCGGGAATGTAATTCGGAATGAACACGGCTTACTTCTTGATCGCAGCGAGCGTGGCATCACAAAGCGCCTGGGCAAACCGATCCTGGCCCTCCGCGCTGCTCATGAATCGGTCGTCTGAATCGTTGGTCAGCACGCACATCTCGACAAGTACGACCGGGACCTCGCTAAAGATCGAACCGATGAGCGCGCCGCCATTTTGGGCGCCGACCTTCGTCTGCATGTCGGTCTTGAGGCCGTTGTTGCGCAACGCACCCTTGAGGCCGGCCGCGAGCTTGGCGTGGAACACCTTTGCCGCTGCCCGAGACATCGCGAGGACCTCGTCGCTCGGTCCGGTTCGGCCCTGCGCGGTGCCTTGCTTGGCCGGATAGTAGGTCGCAAACCCAGAGCCGCCCGCAGAATCGCAATGGAGCCGGACCATGAGGTCGGCGTTCGCCTTGTTCGCGGTTGCTGCGCGGTCGCGGTTCTTCACGTACTGCTTCTCGGTCTGCTTGGTGAGGACCACCTTGACCCCCTTGGCTTCGAGCTTTGCCTTGAGCAGCAGCGCGACCTTCCAGGCCGCCTTCATCTCGGTGATGCGCTTGCCGCGCGTGCCTTCGCCAACTTCGCTCGGGTGGCCGGGGTCGATACAAACCGTCTGTGCCCGGCCCAGGCTTCCAAGAAGAAGAAGGAGGATGAGAAGGGCGCGGCTCATGACTCTAGATTAGCACGGGTAGCCTCGACGAGTGGCCGAGTATCTCCATTTCCGCGGTGCTGTCGCCCAGGCCTATGCCGAGGGGCTTTCCGCTCGCCTCTTTGAGCCGTTTGGGCGCGATCTTGGATCCAAGGTCGGGAAGGAGGAAGAGGTCCTCGAACTCGCGGCAGGCTCTGGTGCAGTCACCCGGTTCCTCCCGTCGAACACCCTCGTCACCGACCTCTATGCCGACATGCTCGTGCATAACCCCTTCGGTCGCGAGCGGGTGGTGATGGACGCGGAGGCGATCTCGCTCCGAGATGCTTCTGTCGACGTGGTCGCGTGTGGGTTTGGGCTGATGTTCATGGACCTGGAGCGTGCCTATCCGCAGATTTGGCGCGTTCTGCGTCCCGGTGGTCGTTTGCTCGCCACGGTCTGGCTGCCGCTTGAGGCGCAAAGCTTCAACCGCGTGGCGAACGGCTGGCGACCGATGTTCTACAAGCCGTTTGTCTATGGCGATCCGGCGGTGATCGAAGCGGACCTGCGGAAGGCTGGCTTTGACCCCATCCACCTCACCGAACTGGTCCACGAGGTCAGCTTTGACACTTGCGAGGATGCCGCCCGTGCCTTCATCGGGGCGAACGCGGGGATGCTCAACGAACTTGGCAACGAGGCCGAGGCGGGAATCGCCGAACTCGCCGCCCACTTCCAGCAGCTCGGTGCGTCGCCGTGCGTCGGCACGATGCGGGCCTGGCTGATCGAGGCGATTCGGCCAACCACCTAGACAACTGCATGATTTCCGCGCACTAGGACGCGGAAACCATGTTGACCCTCAAACTCTCCGTAAAATTTCGCGCGTTCGGCATCACGTTCGGCCAAGTCGACGAGACCTTTCGCGCCCTTCTCGACGATTCCGGCTTCCACATCTCGGCGGTGACCACGCCCGAGCCGCCGACCGCCAACGTCCTCATCAACCGTCGCGGAGTGCGGTTGTCGGTTTGGTGATCCATGTCAATGAAGGACTGGATCGACCTTTGGATGAAGGTGCTGTCGGTGGCGGTGATCCCTGCGACGGCGGCGATCTTCAACCTGCGACGGGAGATCGACGGGGCCAAGAAGGACGTCGACAACTTGCAGCAGGATCGGGCCGAACAAAACGAGGCTCACGCGAAGATGCTGGACCTGTTGGGCGAGATCCGGGAGCGGCTCGCCCGCCTGGAAGGCCCGAAAGCCCACTAACGAGCAGCCTACGCGGCACTTCGCTTGAGATTCGGGCAGCCTGTCGCGAGGCGATTCTCGACTCCATCCCGGGTCTCGTCCAAATCGCGGTCGGCGACGGCGAGGTGAAGGCCAGCGAGCGTATCGCCGCGATCAAGCTCCTCGGCGACTTCGCGTTTCCCGCCCCCCGCGAGGTCATCCTCGAGCAAGGTGCTTGGATCGACGAGCTCGCCCGCATCACCGCCCAACACCTCGGCAACCGCGAACGCTTCCTTGCATGGCACGAAGAACTTCAACAGACTCTGAACGATCTCGCGAAGGCCTAGCCCTGCCCCTCGAAGCCTTTTCCGACCGAGCCCGAACCGAGGGGCTTTCCACGTTCAAAGAACCAGAACTCGACCTCGAAACCTCCCCCGATTGGTTCCACGAAGGCCAGCGCCGCGCCTGGAACTCAAAGGCGCGAACCGTCGCCGTCATCGCGGGGGCGCAAAGCGGCAAAACCGTTCTCGGTCCGTGGTGGCTCATCCGCGAGATGCAGCGATGTGGGCCCGGCGACTATGCCATCGTCGGGCCCACCATCACCCTCATCGAGCGCAAGGCGATCCCCGAGTTCGCCGAGGTCTTTTGCCGCACCCTCGGCCTCGGCACCTATCGCTCGACCGACCACCGGTTTGTCCTCAGCGAGGAGGGCGCGATGAAGCTTTTTGGCAAGCCCGACGCCTCGCTCACCGTCTTCATCGGCTATGCCACCAAGCCCGACTCTCTTGAATCCGCCACCTATAAGGCGATTTGGGCGGACGAGGCCGGACAGTCCGACTTCCAGCGTGGAAGCTGGGAAGCCCTCGATCGTCGTCGACTCGTCCATCAGGCGCGCGCGCTCATCACAACGACGCCCTACAGCTGGAACTGGCTGAAGACCGATCTCCTCGACCGCGCCGAAACCCTCGGTACCGACATCGAGGTGATCAACTTTGCCACCACTGCCAACCCGCGAGTGAACCCAGCGGAGGTCGAGCGAGCTCGGCGCGTCCTCCCCGATTGGCGGTTCGCGATGATGTACGAAGGGAAGTTCACCCGCCCTGCCGGGATGGTCTATGCCGACTTTCGGCGCGACACCCACACCGTCCCCCGGTTCGAGATTCCCCAGGACTGGCAGCGATTCATGGGGGTCGACTTCGGCAGTCGAAACACCGCCGCCGTTTGGGTCGCCCTCGACCCGCAGAACGGCATCCACTACGTCACGCGCACCTATCACGACGCAGGGCAATCACCCCAAGACCACGTTCGGCGCTGGAGGCATGACGAGCCGGAACCCCTCCGCGTCGGCGGCGCCCCCAGCGAGGGCGACTGGCGCGAGGGCTTCGCCGAGGCGGGCGCGCCCATCCAACGCCCGGCCATCGCCGCGCCCGAAGTCCAAATCGCCCGAGTCCGCGCGCTCTTCGCCGAGCGCAAGCTGCTGATCTTTGACGACCTCGAACGGCTCATCCGCGAGCTCGAGAGCCTCAGTTACTGCGTCAACTCCGACGGCGACCCCCTTCCCGAGATCGAGCGGGAATCCACCTTCCACCGCCACGCCGCCCTCCGCTACGCCTGCACCCTGCTCGCCCTCGGCGAGGAGGCTAAGAAGATCGAGCGCGCCCACCGGTTCCCACCCGGGAAGAAAGCATAACAATTCGATAATGTGTGGCTAAACCTGGCTTAACAATCTGGCCCGTAAATCAGGAAGCCATGTTTCGGAAAGCCTTTACCCTCATCGAACTGCTCGTGGTGATTGCCATCATCGCGATCCTCGCCGCCATCCTCTTCCCGGTCTTTGCACAAGCGAAGCTCGCCGCGAAGAAGGCCGCCGACCTCAGCAACTCCAAGCAGCTCGGCACCTCGCTCCAGATTTACATCACCGACTACGACGACTTCTATCCGGTCAACAACCACCGCGTGAACGGCGGCGTCGTCGAGCTCCACTGGTCGTGGATGATCCTCCCTTACGTCAAGAACGAGCAGATCTTTGTCAGCCCCGTCGATAAGAACGGCGGTTGGGCACCCAGCTGCTTCGACGCGAGCACCAACAACCGCGGCTTCGGCGTCCCCGGCGTCCAGAACAACGGCTGTGTGGCCCAGGGCTACGGTGCGGGTCAGTTCACGATCCAGGTCGGACGACTTTCCTACACCGGCAACCAGCTCCTCATGCCGCGCAAGCGATCGGATGCCGACACCTCGACCGCGATCAACAGCACCGTGGTTGACGGCGTCGCCGACACCATCCTCATCGCGCCGATGACCGAGAGCATCGAGTGTATGCGTCGCGGCGGACCCACCGGCGAAGCCCGAACCTACCGACCGACCCTCGGCGTTCGCGACAGCGCGAGCATCACCAACTCGTTCTCGAACGCTCTCCCCGCGACTTCGCAGCTCTGGGCGCTCCAAGAGGCCGAAGCGCGAACGATCTTCGCCTGCAACACCGGCACCCCCGGCGCAAGCTCGGTTGACCACGTTCTCCGCTACACCCACCCGGGTCGATTCGGAAACGGCAACAACTACGTCTATGCCGACAGCCACGCGAAGTTCGCCGACTTCTACCGAACCCTGAACCCGCGACAGTTCCAGTGGGGCAAGGCGGGCTATTCGATCGGCGGCGCAACCGTCATCGACCGCACGACCGGCCTCCCGGTTCAGTAAGAAAAGGTCATACTCACGCAAAGGGCCAGTCGTTCGCTCTCCATGTCGAGCGGCCGGCTGGCCCACTGACTTTGTGTCCTTGAATCAGGTTGAAGCCGCTCATGAAAACCCTCGCCGCCGCCCTCTTGCTCGTCTCTGCGGGCCTCTCCTTTGCCCAGCCTGTCCCCGGAACCACGCCCAAGCTCGTCGTGGTCATCAGCATCGACCAATTCCGGATGGACTACGTTGACCGTTTTGCCAGTCAGTACCTTCCCGCCCGCAGCGGAGGCAAGGTCGGCGGATTCCGCTACCTGAGCGAGCAAGGCGCGTTCTTCACCGACGCCCACTACACCCACATTCCCACCGCCACCGGCCCCGGCCACTCCGCCATCCTCACCGGATCGGGACCCGCGACCAACGGCATCGTCGGCAACGAGTGGTATGACCGCGCGACCAAGAAGACCGTCTATTGCGCGGATGACCCCCTCTCGAAGACCGTCGGCGGACCCAGCAGCCCGATGAGCCCGCGCAACCTCCTCGTTTCCACCGTCGGTGACGAGCTAAAGATGGCCACCAACGGCCGCAGCAAGGTCGTCGGCGTCGCGTTCAAGGACCGCGCGAGCATCTTCCTCGCCGGACATGCCGCCGACACCGTCATTTGGTTCGACACGATCAACGGAGCCTGGGTCACGAGCACGTTCTATGCGAATCGACTGCCCGATTGGGTCACCAAGATCAACGCGATGACCGTCCCCGAGCTGGGATTGAAGAAGGTCTGGACCCCGATGCTCCCCGATGAGGCGTATTCGTGGACTCGCCCCGCGCCCTTTGCTCCGCAAAACGCGAAGCCGATCTTCACCCACGCCCTTGGCCCGGACAACCCCAAGAACCGCTATCGAAACTGGACCACCAGCCCGTTCGGTCAGCAATACGTCTTTGACACCGCGACCGCCGCGCTCGACGGTGAGGGACTCGGCAAGGACGACACCCCCGATCTCCTCGCGATCAACCTTTCGACGAACGACTACATCGGCCATGCCTACGGCCCGAACAGCCCCGAGGTCATGGACATCAGCGTGGCAACCGACCGGATGCTCAGCCAGTTCTTCAACGCGATCAACGAAAAGGTCGGCCTGAAGAACGTCACCATCGTCATCACCGCCGACCACGGCGTTTTGCCCATCGTCGAGGAGGCGAAGAACCAGTACAAGCTCCCTTCGATGCGCATTGACGGCAAGAAGCTGGTCGACGCGGTGAATGCCGAGGTCTCGAAGACCTATGGCGCGGGCGAATGGGTCGAGTCGTTCGATGAACCGAACGTGTATCTCAACCGCGACCTGATTGCCTCGAAGGGAATTGCTCCCGCCCTGGTCCAGACCGCGGTCGCCGAGGCAATGATGAAGCAGAACGGCATCCACGCCGCCTTCACCCGCGACCAGGTGTTGAATGGTCGACTTCCGGGCTGGGACTTCTGCAAGGCGGTCTACAACAGCTTCAACGTGAGCCGCAGCGGCGACGTCCTCGTGTTCGAGAACCCGGGCAACTACTTCGGTGGCGGAACCGGGACTGGCCACGGCTCGCCCTGGGCTTACGATCGCCACGTGCCGATCCTCGTTTCGGGCTTCGGCGTCCGCCCGGGCCGCGTGAGCCGCCGGGTCGCGGTGACCGACATCGCTCCGACGCTGTGTCGCCTGCTCCGGGTGGAGCTGCCGACCGGCTGCACGGGGACGGTGCTGAGCGAAGCCCTCGCGCCGGGGAACTAGTCGGTCGCTTGATGGTAGCCCCGACCTCCGGTCGGGGCTACTTTTGTTTGTGAACTTGGTCCGGCCTATCCCTGAATGTGAGAGTGGGTCGACGTACGTCTTTAGGGAAGCCTGACCCCGCCCGAGCCCGAGCCAACCCCTCGCCCCGGCAAGCCGGGGCTCCGCCCTCGGGCGGGGTTAAGAGGGACCAACGCCGAGCGACATTTGCCAGGCGACCTCGGAGCAAGGGATGCCCGACAAGGGCGCCGCAACCTTCCCCCCTGTCTCTGGGCTCCCCCTGCGTACTTCCAGCGGGATGCCCGCCCTTCCCCCTGTCTCTGGGCGAAGGAGCGAAGCGACGAGGGCGAGGACGGGCAGAGACAGGGGGCCGCCTGCCCCATAGCCCGCTTTTCCGAACCGACCAACTCGGGGACAGCGGGCAGAGACAGGGGGACATTGGCAGAACCAGTAGCCGCCTGCCCCATAGCACGTCAATGCGCATTAACCAACCCGGGCCACAGGGCAAAGCAACCCCCAAGAAAAACCAAAAACCCACCTCAAAAAGGTGGGCCGAAAGCCAAATCTATGGTCGGGGCGACACGATTCGAACGTGCGACCTCTTCCACCCCATGGAAGCGCGCTACCAAACTGCGCCACGCCCCGACGGCGTGAACACGCATTATACCGGAACGCCCGCCGAAAGCGCGACGTAGGAATGCGAAGGCTCCAAGTTCCATAATTGAAGCCGACCCCCGTTCAAATCATGCCTACCACTGCGCCTCCCACCCTGAAATATCCCGGCCCAAAGTCGAAAGCCATGCTGGAAGAACTCGGCAACTATGTCATCGCCGAGCCCTACCCGTTTTGCGTCGATATCACGGCCAGCGAGGGCATGTGGCTGGCCACCATCGACAACCAACGCATCTTCGATTGGGCGGGCTACTACGGTTCAAAACTCCTGGGTCACAACCATCCGCGCCTCAGCGACCCCGACTACGTCCAAAGGCTAGTAGTGGCTGCTAATAACAAAGTCGCCAACCCCGACTTCCTCACTCCCGAGTGCCTCGACTTCTATCGCATGCTCCTGCGCGTCGCCCCCGAATCCATGCGCAGCGACACCCTGGAGGTCTATGCGGTCAACTCAGGCGCGGAAGCGGTCGAAAACATGATGAAGTACCTCGTCGCCAGGTTCAACAAGCGACAGGTGCAAGAAGGGCGACCGAGCGGAAACAAGCGGTTCCTCTACTTCGATAAGGCGTTCCACGGGCGAACCGTGTTCGCTCTCGGCGTCACCCAGACTATCGACCCCGTCGCGACGAAGGACTTCATGGGCCTCGCCGACAGCGGCAACATCAAGTTGCCGTTCCCCGTCTTCGATGCCGACGCCTCCCACACCGACAACCTGCGCGCGGCCCTTCGCTCGCTCGACCAGGTCGAAGCCGCCCTCTCGATGATGTCGGGCGAGGTCGTCGGCATCATCGTCGAACCGATCCAAGGCGCGGGCGGCCACCGCGTCGCGCTTCCCGAGTTCTTCCAGGGGCTCAGCCGACTCGCACACCAATACAACGTCGCCCTCGCCTTCGACGAGGTCCAAACCGGACTCGGTGCGACCGGCAAGATGTGGGCAATCGACCACTTCGACCTCCCGTTCCCGCCCACCGCGGTCGCCTCGGGCAAGAAGTTCGGAACCGGCCTTGTCTATATGATCGAACCCCTCGGCGACATCGGCGTCCTCGATTCCACGTGGGGCGGCTCGCTCGTCGACATGGTCCGCGTGGTCCAGGAGATGAAGATCGTGGAAGAAGAGGACCTCGTGAACGAGGCCGCTCTCAAGGGCGAAATCCTCGCCGATGGCCTCCGCAGCCTCGTGAAGCGACACCGAAAAGTCGCGATGAACGTCCGCGGCCTCGGCCTCTATCAAGGCTTCTCGCTCGACACCCCCGCGCGCAAGTCCGCGCTGATCAGCTACGCCTTGCAGAACGAGGACCTGCTCCTCCTCGGCGCGGGGACGCGCACCATCCGCACGCGACCGAACCTCAACGTGACGGAAGACGAAATCGCCCTCTTTGTTGAAAAGCTCGATCGCTGTCTCATCGCGATCAGCTAACCACCCGCCCCCACGCCCTTGACAGGATCTTGTCATCGGCGTAGGGTGTCGGCATGGTTCTCACATCGGCGGTCGCCTACTTCGCCCTCAGCACTCTCGTTGCGCCCGACGACGGCAAGGGGTTCGCCGAACTCCCCATCGAGCCTTCCGCCCTTGCCGGTGGCGCGTGGAAGCTCTCTGAAGAACTCCGAATTGACCCCGCTACCCAGGAGGTCATGTTCGGAGGAAACAAGGCGCTCGGCCCCTACAATGAGAACCGGTTTCGGCTGCTCACGATCGATCTCGCCCTGAAGCTGGGCTTTCAGGCGGTTTCGGTGGAAGCCAAAGAAGGAAGCGCGCTTATTGTTGGTGACACTCGTGTTGGATACTGGGTGCCTTGTACGCTCAACTGCGGAGGAAATCAGACGATCCCAGGCTCGGCCTTCTTTGGCTCCGCCTGTCGATTGGATATCACCGGGATCGGCTTCAAAGTGGATGCCACCGCCGGCATTGGCTCTTTCGCGATTGGGGCGAATGCCAAAACGATTTCTGAGACCTATGCCTTCCGGTCCATTGGGTTTGACAGCTACGTTCCTTGTGAGATTGCTCTAAAGGATGGCCTGCTCGACCTACTTGGATGCTTCAGCAACATGAATCGCACGTTTGATAGTCTGATGGGCATCACGGACAACACCAAGCGCGTCGTCATTTCACCTAAATCCATCAAGAACTTACTATCGGTTAAGGTGAGAGTCTCCGACATCAGCAAGATCAAGAGCGCGACTTCAATCGAAGTGACCCCTTGAGTCCAGGCGTAACGCCGAAATGCTGCCGCTGATCGCCCTGCTCTGCCTCGCAGAACCGCCAAATTCCGAGACGTTTTTGGTGCCGCGCGACCTTGCTCCACCATCCGGGATCGTTATCCGACCAAACAACTCTGGTTACGAGGTCGACCGGGTTCGCGTGACCTCTTTGAAAAACCCATTCCTCCAAGCGGCGGCGGACGCGACGACACGAGCACCCGGCGTGGACTTCCTGCCCGCCGTGGCTCCACCAAAGTCGTTCCGCCTTGACACTAACAAGCTGACAAGCCTCATGATTCGCCAGGTCGGGGAGCCCTTCGAAAACTTGATCCCCATCTCGTCCGATCCAACCTATGGCTACTCTGGCTTCTTCCAGACCGCCCGCGAGTTCTCGGTCAACGGCTATGTTCTCGGGACGAAGCTCTCGATCTTCAACCAGTTCCAATCGACCGTGATCTATCAGAAAGTGCGCGGGGAGTGGGCGGTTGTTGATGGCGTAAGGGTGTTCTTCGGTTACGGTGTCCAACTGAAGTTTAGGATTTCAAGCAATCCCACCTTCCTGAACCAGCCAAAGTGGTTTGTCTCTTGTACGCCTCGCTCCAAGGTTGAGAAGCAAGATCGTCTCCGGCCTTTCCTAGCGGTGCAGGTTTATGGCGTAGGGAAGGAGGAAGAGCCGTTTGAAATCGAGGCGACAAAAGAATTGGCACAGTCGAACCCACGTTTAGACGTTTGGGCGAAGGGTTATCGAGATCGAGACATCGACAAAGTGCTGCAAGCCTCACTCAAACTAGCCGACCGCGTCTTTGACTTCTACTTTAAGGATGGTTCACAGTATGTCGAGCCGATCCTAATCACTTTTCCTAAGAAGATCGCGGAGAGCTACGTGAGTAACTCGGTCCGGCCAAATCGATAGCCCACCCTACTTCGGATAGACCTGGAGCAGCACATCTTTCAGGTGCCGCGCCTGGGTCATGTGGGCGGTTGGCGTGATCCCCGCATAGTGCCAAACGTGCCACTTCCCCTTGTCATACCGCCGAATGAGCGACTGCTCCGACCCATCGGGCGTGACCTCGACCATCTCGCCGCCCATCTGCTTCACGAGGGCGGCCGACACCTCGTCTGTCCCCGCATAAGTCGGCGGGTGGATCGCCGAGCAGGTCATCACCACTGTCGTCTTCCCAGCGAGCGCCCTCTCAACGAGCGGCTTCCAACAGGCGGCGTGCTCGGGCAGCACCGTCCGCGTGGCGGGGTCGCCGGTGAACGAGCCATACATCGAATCCGAGAGGACAACGGTCTCGAGCTTATCGAGGAAATCCGGCTGCCGAATGAGCTCGCGGACCGCTCCGAACCCCGCGCTGAAGCTGGAGACGACCAGCCGGTCGACCTTCGTGTGCAGCTGATTTTCGACTTCGGCCAACCAGGGGGCAAAGCTGCCTTCCTTTTTGAATGGGTTGCCATAGACCGTTGACCCCTGCCCGAAATTGAAAGTGACGACGGGGTCCTTCAGCCCCGTCGATTGGTACTGGCTCACGATGTACCAGGCGGCGGTGTGGAAGTGCATGCAGACGCGCGCGGGGCCGTCGGCTTTCCAGCCGTCGGGGACAAAGAGGGTCGCGGTGAGGTCGCCAACCTTGACGTCGCTGACCTTCCCGCCGACGATCGGGGTCGGCGGCCCGAGCTTGACCTCGGTCATTTGGACGGGCGTGAGGGTCTGGAGAAGGAGGACACCAACGAGGGTCATGAGGGTTTTAGGTTAACAGAAGTTGGGGTTTGTCGGGGGCGGGGATTGCGAGTTGGGCAGGTGAACCCCCTGCCTCTGCCCGCTGTCCCCGTGTCGGTCAGTGAGCAAAGGCGTGCTATGGGGCAGGTGAACCCCCTGCCTCTGCCCGCTGTCCCCGTGTAGGTCAGTGAGCAGAGGCGTGCTATGGGGCAGGTGAACCCCCTGCCTCTGCCCGTCCTCGCCCTCGTCGCTTCGCTCCTTCGCCCAGGGGCAGGGGGTTTGGCGGCCGACCCTGACTCCGAGCGATCCTCGAACAGTCGTGGAAGTTGGACTCGGACCCAGCGTCGCCAACCGTGTCCCCGCGACCGGGCGGAGCCGAGCGAAGCGAGGTGAGGGTTTGGCCCGGGCGGGAGCGGGTCGCCTGCACACCGGACTCCACTGACCCAGAAAGCGCCCCACCTACCCCTGCTTCCCAAGCCTCGCCAGCCAGTACTCCGCCACATCCTTCGCCGTCTCCTCAAACGGCCGATACACCACCCCAAGATCGCGATGACTCTGCGTCATGTTCGCGGTCAGAGGACCCGCGATGAACTTCACACCCTCCATCGGGATCGGGTTCTTGCCGCCAAAGACCTTCACCTTCCAATCCATCACCCGAGAAAGGAACAGCGCGGCCCCGACCGGTACCGTCTTCGCCCGAGCACGAGGGATGTGCGAGGCCACCGCCCGCAGCGCGTCAATGCTCCGGATCTCCGCGCCAACCACCGGGTAAGTCGCCGTACGTGCCGGTATAGTCAGCGCACTTAGGATAGCCTTGCCGACATCGCGCGCATCCACCATCGCCACCACATCGCCCGTCGGCAACATCTCAGAGCCCTTCTCAATCAGGTTGCGCGTCATCGCTCCCGTCGAAGTCGGTGCGGGGTCTTTCGGACCCCAAATCCAACCCGGTCGAAGCGTGATCAAGGGCCAATCGCGCAGCTCCTCATCACCCTCCAGGAGGATTTCCGCCTCAACTTTGCTCCGGCGGTAAAAGTCCGACATGCTCTCCGGCGGAATTCGACGACCATCCGGCGCCGCCATGACTCCGACCGACGAGATAAACACCCCGCGACCAACCCCCGCCGTGCGAGCGGCCCGAAAGAGCGTCTGCGTCCCCAGAACGTTCAACTCATAGAACCGGTCCCACTCCGCACCCGTCGCGTAATATTCCGTAAAGAGCGCGGCTGCATGAACAACCGCATCGCACCCCGCCAAATGCGGAACCATGTCCTCAATCCGGTCGAGGTCACCCTGCACAAAGCTCAGTCCCGGGTGCTCGCCCAACAGCTCCCTCGCCGCATCCGGCTTCCGAACCACGGCGACCACCTCATGGCCAGCCTCCAACAATTGCGGAACCGTGTTCAACCCCAAAAGCCCCGTCGCGCCCGTCATCAGAATTTTCATTGCTTCACTCACGAATTCCTCATCCGTACGCCACTATCCTAAGCCATGGTTGCGCTCATCGCCTACGTCGCTCTCAATTCCGTAGGACCTAACCGCGTCTCCGATCCTGGGTTCGACAAGCCGGATGCGGACAAGAAGTTCGTCCACTACACCCTGAGCGGCGCAGCCAAGCCAACCATTGCGGGCTACCGCGACGAATGGACCGGCCACGGCGTCCTCCTCAACTCGGCGGTCACCGGCGGCACCGGCACCGTCAGCCAGATCGTCCAACTCGACAAGTCGGGCGGAAAGTGGGTCACCTTCCGGCTGCGAGGTCGCGCCGAAGACGCGTTCAAGCTCACCGGCGACTCACTTTATATGCGCATAGACTTTCTCACGGAAAGCGGTAAGAAATTCGTCGAAACCTCCAAACGACTGATCTACCGTGAAGTGCTCCGCGACCGAAAGGACTTTGCCGCCAACGGCAACGACCTGAAATCAGGGGCCGCCGTCTGGCGCACCTACGAATTCGAAGAGCTCCTCCCATTTCCCGAGGTCGATTCCGTGCGCGTCACCCTCGGCTTCGACGGTGGCAACGGCCAGGGCGCGAACGCCAACTTCTTCGCCACCAACTTCGAACTCATCCAGTCCGAAACGAGCCTGAACGGCAAGACCGAGCCCAAGGCAAAGTCCCATCCCACCCTCATCGTCGACGAATCCAAGCTCAAGCCCCTCGGCGGACGCTGGTACTACCTCCCGAAGCAGGGCGAAACTGTCGGCGAAACCGTCACCATCACCGACCAAAACTCGCGCCAGCTCCTTTACAAGGCGGCGGGCTATTCCGCGCCCTTCGGCGGCAACATGACGAGCTGGCTCAAGCCGGGGATGATCACCGCGAACGGCCAGCAGGTCCAAACCGACACCTTTCTGCCCGACAACGTGCGGATCGTGTTCTCCGGCGGTCGCTGGACCATCTACACCAAGAACATCCCGAACCACCCGATCGCCAAGTTCCCCGATCGCTACGGCACCCAAGGCTACAACCCGAACTACGTCGTTGAACAGCGGCTCCAGTTCACGATGCCGACCGATCCCCAGCGCACCGGCCAGGAATACGCGGTCGGCGTGAACGACAACAACGGCGCGCTCAACATGGGGCCGATCGGCGTCGCGGTAAACGGCGTCATCTTCTTCAACCCGTTCGACGCAGGTTCCGACGACGCAAGCCGGATCATGGACCGCTGCTGCGGCCATCCCGCTCCCGGCGGCGACTACCACTATCACAAGTATCCGATCTGTGTGAATACGCCCTTTGTCGACAAGGGCGAAAACCACTCACCGCTGATCGGGTTCGCGCTCGATGGCTTCCCGGTCTATGGCCCCTATGAACGCGAAGGCGTGATGGCCCGCGACGACACCGCCCACCCCCTCAACAAGCTGAACGCCCACGAGGACAAGGAGCGCGGCTGGCACTACCACGTCTCGCCCGGCCACTTCCCGTACATCATCGGCGGCTACATGGGCCGCGTCAACCGGATGCGCTAAGGGACGATGCTAATCGCCTGAGAAATGACCTTGCCACGAACCGAGGCGGAGAGGTTGATCTTTCCTTCTTTAAGGACGGTCAACCGGCCGCCTTGGTCGATCCATCCCGCCCCCTGGCAGCTCCAAATCACCTCGGAGTTCGGCACCGGATCGCCGCCGTCCACCCGCACCTTGAGGTTCGCGGGACTGCCGAGCCGGACCATTTCCGTCCCCAGGATCTTGTAATTCTCAGCGTTGGCTGGCTTCGGGCCGAGGAACATCACGCCGTTCGCGTTGGGCCGCTCGGTTCCGTCGCTCGGACGGTTGGCAATCACGCCGTTCACAAAGAGCTCGCTCGATCCGCCACCGTCGAGGTTGATCGCGTCCACACAGCCGTTGTTGAGGAACCAATTCGCCATGTCATCGAGCGAGAAACCGGTCGACATCGTCTGGCGACCATCCACGACCATGAACCAAACCTCGCCGTTCGCACGGCGACCAATCGCAGTCCGCGGATGGGGCGTCGTGCGGAACGCACCGCCAAACCCCTCGTCCTCCGCCACTCGCTCGACGATCGACTTTCCACCCCGAACGACCGTCGGACCACCGCCGATCGCCTGGGTCAGGTCCACATTCCCAAAGCCAGAAAAGGTGCTCTTGACCCGAATCGTGTCGCCGACTTTCGTGCTCGCCCATGCTGCGCGCTTTGTCCCCGTCACCGTCACCACGAACTCGCGCGGCTCAATCGGCAGCTGTTGAATGTCGGTCTTGATCTCCTTAACCTTGCCGCTCACCGTGCCGTTCGGCGTCCACTTTCCATCCGTCTGCGAGACGATGATATGGAGGCACTCGGTCGGCTTCGACCAGGCTTGCCCGGTGAAGGGCGGATTCACGTGGACCGCGTTTTCGCCCGCCTCACAGGCCCAGCCATCAATCGCCACCGACGTCCGACCCGCACTTTCCACCGTTCCCGACCATCGGATCGGCTCCACCGGCCAAAACGCGCCTCGGTCGTTCCAGCCCATCGCACTTCGAACAACGTACGGGTTGGACTTCCGCACAAACGGAACGCTCAGAAGCTCGCCGTCGCGCATCATGAACCCCAGCGGATCGCCCGCATAAGGGAAGAAGTCGCCATTCAGGGTCGCAATCGCACCCTTGCGCTCCGCCATCCCGCTCGGAGTTTCGCGACCCTTGGTCGCGCCCGGCTCATAAATCGTCCCGCCACCAAGCTCGGCCACCGCACGCACGGGACCGCCTGGCATCCATCGCAAAACGTGGATCATGCGCGGCACGTTCGGGTCAATCTCCGCCCGATAAACCAGCCCGGGAGCAATGCGCTTCTCCCAGATCTGCAAAGGCAGGCGCGGCGCGCCCTGGCTGAGTGAAAGGACGGCAACGATTAGCGACATAGAGACTCCAAGTATTCCAGTGTGCCCGCGCCGGCGTCAAATCGGGCCCGAATGCCTTGCGGAAGGCTGAGCATCTGCTTTCCATGGCCAAACGGGAAGTCGATCACGGTCGGCAAGCCAAGCGGCATCACCCGCTCCTTCACGATCTCGCGCCACGGCGTGCCCTTGATCGTCGGGTCGGCTTTCTCGTCAGTGCGGGTCATCTCGCCGATGACGAGGCCCGCCGCCGAGCCAAGCTGGCCTGAGTTGATGAGGTGGGTGAGCATCGCATCGACGCGGTGGGGAAACTCGTCCACGTCCTCGATGAGGACGATCTTGCCCGCGAGGTCCACCGATTCCGGCGTTCCCAGGCTATCGCACATCAGGATCATGCAGCCTCCCGACACTTCGCCCTCAACCACGCCCGGAATGAGGGTCGTCCCTTTCGGCGCTTCGTCGGGGATCGGATTGCCGCCGATGAAGGCCTGGCGCAGCGACTCGTAAACCCAAGGCTCACGCGGCGTATGCAAGGTCAATCCCATCGGCGCATGCACCGTTGGCAGGCCGCGCCTATTGAGCGGCGTGTGGAGCACCGTGATGTCGCTGAAGCCGAGGAACATCTTGCCCGAGGCCGCCATTGCATCAAGGTCGAGATAGGGGAAGAGCCGGGCGCAGCCATAACCGCCGCGCGTGCAATAAACCGCCGCCACCTCGGGGTCGGTAAACGCCTTCATCAGGTCCGCCGCACGGTCCGCATCCGTCCCCGCAAAAAGGCCCCACGAATCCAGCGCGTGGTCTTCGAGCCGAACTCGGTAGCCCCAGCCCTCCAAGAGCGCGATAGAAAAGTCGAGCTTCTCGCGGTCAAGCGCAGAAGCGGGAGAGACGAAGGAAATCAGATCGCCCGGGACGAGCGCGCGTGGCTTCATTCCTCCTGACGTTACCCGGCTTGTCGAAGATTGCTCCGAAGCAATAAGCTATGAGTCATGCTTTCGACTTGGCTTGCTTGCCTTGGCACCCTCCAAGGGGGCGTTCACCCTCTCTCCACCCTGGACCTCCGCGCCATCACCCAAGGCTGGGGACAACCCCAAGTCAACAAGAGCGTGGACGGCCGCCCGATCAAGATCGGAACCAAGTCGTTCGCCACCGGCCTCGGCAGCCACGCCTCGATGGTCTGGCGGCTCAAGCTCGACGGAAAGGCGGTCCGATTCACCAGCTGGGTCGGCGTCGATGCTGAAGTGGGCACCCGCGGCTCGGTCGTCTTCCAAGTCTTTTGCAACGGCAAGCTCGCCCTTGAAACCCGCACCCTCGAAGGCGGGGAAGAGCCCCTCTTCATCGACGTCCCCCTCAAGGGCGTGAAGGAGCTCCTCCTCGTCGTGAAGGATGGCGGCGACGACATCAACTACGACCACGCGGACTGGGCCGAAGCCACCATCGAGACCACTGGCGCGACTCCCGTCTCCGTCATGCCGCCGGTCGAAAAGGCTGAGATCCTCACCCCCAAACCGAAGCCCAGCCCACGGCTCAACAACCCCACGATCTACGGCGCGCGGCCCGGCAACCCCTTCCTTTTCCGCATCCCCTGCCAAGGTCTGCGGCCGATCTCCTTCAAGGTTGAAGGCCTCCCCGAGGGCATCACCCTCGACGCCAACGAAGGCATCCTTCGCGGCACCACGCCCACCAAGCGCGGCACCTACAGCCTCAATTTCATCGCGACCAACGCGAAGGGCAAGGCCCGCAAGTCGATGAAGCTCGTCGTCGGCGATACCCTCGCCCTCACCCCGCCGATGGGTTGGAACTCGTGGAATGCCCACTACGACAAGGTCACCGATGCTTACATGCGCAAGGCCGCCGACGCGATGGTCAGCTCAGGCCTCGCCGACGCCGGTTTCGCCTACGTGAATGTCGATGACTGCTGGATGACCAAGAAGGGCGATGCCCGCCTCCGCGACGAGAACGGCCGCATCCTCACCAACAGCCGCTTCCCCGACATGAAGGCGATGGCCGACTACATCCACCGCCATGGCCTCAAGGCTGGACTCTACACCTCGCCCGGACCCTGGACCTGCGCGGGCTACACCGGCGCATGGCAACACGAAGCCATCGACGCCCAAACCTTTGCCGAGTGGGGCTTCGACTTCCTCAAGTACGACTGGTGCAGCTATGAAGGGGTTGCCACCCTCGAGGGCCGCCCCCGCTTCGAGAAGCCCTACATCCAGATGGGCGACCTGCTGAAGAAGCAAAAGCGCGACATCCTCCTCAACATGTGCCAATACGGCATGGACAAGGTCTGGGAGTGGGGCGGCAGCGTCGGCGGCCACACCTGGCGGACCACCGGCGACATCCCGCCGAACAACTTCTGGCCCGTCGCTGCCCACAACATGACCCTCACCGAGTTCGCGAAGCCCGGCCAGTGGAACGACCCTGACTACCTCGTTCTCGGTTGGTATGCGGTCGGCGACGGTGGCACCGGCGTCCGCGCCACCCACGGCCCGAGCGAGCAGTACAGCTACGTCACCCTCTGGTCGCTTATGGCCGCGCCGTTCTTCTATAGCGGCGACATGACCCGCCTCGACGACTTCACCAAGGGCCTCCTCACCAACCCCGAAGTTATCGAAGTGAACCAAGACGAGCTCGGCAAGCAGGCCCGCGTCGTCCGCCAATTGAGCGACGCCTGGATCCTCGCGAAGCCGCTCGCCAATGGCGACGTCGCGATTGGCGTCGTCAATCCCGGCGAGTTCGACTCGAAGATCACCTTCACCAAGGCCGAACTCGGCCTGAAGGGCGACTGGACCAGCCGCGACGTCTGGCGCATGAAGGATCGTGGGCCGCTCGCCGACAAGACGACGCTCACCTTGCGCCGCAAGTCGAGCGTTTTCTGGCGACTCCGCAAGTCGAACTAGTGCAACAAGTTCTGGAGCTGCGCGTACGTCCCCTGACGTGCGAGCAGCTCCTCGTGGCGACCGCTCTCCGCGATCTGACCGTCCTTCAGCACCGCAATCGTGTCCGCGTTCTGCACCGTCGAAAGTCGGTGGGCGATGACCAGCGTGGTCCGGCCTTCCATAAGTCGGTCGAGCGCCTCCTGGACATACGATTCGCTTTGCGCATCGAGCGCGCTCGTCGCCTCGTCAAGCACGAGGATGCGCGGGTTCTTGAGGATCGCCCGGGCGATCGCCACCCGCTGGCGCTGACCACCCGAAAGGGTCACGCCGCGCTCGCCGATCTTCGTATCGTAGCCATCCACAAACTCGCGGACAAACTCGTCGACGTTCGCCGCCTTCGCCGCCGCCAAGACCTCTTCCCGGCTCGCCTCCAGGTTCCCGTAGTGCAGGTTGGCAAAGATCGTGTCGCTGAAGAGAAGCGTCTCCTGGGGCACGATGCCGATCATTGACCGGAGTTCGCTCAGCGGCAGCTCGCTCACCTCCTGACCGTCGATCTGGATGGACCCCGACTTCGGCTCATAGAACCGGTAGAGCAGGGAAGCGACCGTGCTCTTGCCACCGCCGCTCGGCCCGACGAGCGCGGTCACCTTGCCCCCCGCGAGTCGGAAATCGAAGTTCTCAAGCACCGGCTGGCCGTCGATGTACTGGAAGTTCACCCCGGTAAACGTCACGTCGCAAGGGCCGCCCTCCTTCACCGCCTGCTTTGGCTCGTCGCGTTCGGGGGCCTCGTCGAGGATCTCAAAAACGCGGTCCGCCGCACCCACCGCACGTTGGATTCGCGTGGTCAGCGAGGCGAGTTCTCCCATCGGCCCCGAAATGATCGTCACGACGAGGAAGAAGCCGACAATCGCGCCCGGGCTGAGCGTCCCGCTCATCACCCCGCGACCGCCATACCAAAGCACGATGATGAGCAATGCGGTGAACCCGGTGAGCGCAATCGAACCCATCGCCGCCTCCCAGCGCGAGCTCTGAACATTCAGCCGAAATACCTTGTCGAGCGACTCGAACGACTTCTGTGTCTCGTGGTCCTCGCGTACAAATGCCTTCACCAGCCGAACTTGGCCGAGGCTCTCCGTCATCGCGCCCATGCTCTCGCTCAGTCGGTCGAGCGCGGATCGGTTCAGCTTGCGCAGCCGCTTGCCGAGCACGACAAAAACCGCCATCATCACCCCGAGCAGCACGACCACGAAGAGGCAAAGCTGCCAGTCGATGACCACGGCAATGACGATCCCGCCGATGAGCTTGATTAGGTTCGAGGCAAAGTTGACGACGTCGCTCGTCGCCACCGACTGAATCTGCGAAATGTCGTTGCTGAGGAAGCTCGCGATGTCCCCCGACCGCTTGGAATCGAAGTAGGTCACCGGGAGACGAAGCAGGTGGCCAAAGACCCGGTTGCGAAGCTCCATGACAATCCGGTGGCCGATCTTCGAGATCATCACGTACTGCGCGTACGACATAGCCGCCGCGAGCAAGGTGATCCCGATGATCCCAAACGCCGCGCGGTCGAGCGCGCCGACGTCCTTCAGCTTGGTCACCTGGTCCACCGCATTTCGAGCGAAAAGGGGCAGGGCGAGCGACAACCCCGCACCGAGCAGCGAAAGGGTCCCCGCGAGGATGAGCGTGTTGCGGTAGGGAAGCGCAAGCGACATCACCCGAACCACGCTTTTCCAGTCGAGCGGTTTCTTGGTCGTTGGATCGGGCATCGCCATGCTTCTATTCTGGTGCAACGTGTCAAACTCGCACCAGGATGAGTCGGGACGGGTTCGGCTGGGAGGATGGCGGTCCTTGGATCGACCCCTCGTCCTTGCCGAATCCCTGTGCGCTGTTTCGCGTCACCGATTCGCCGTTTGGCCCCGGCTGGGCCGTCCTCTCTGACCCCGAAGTCTGGACTGCCTTTGAGCTGGCTGAGGTCGTCCCGCTCCTTTCGCGCGTCGCGGAGAGCGGTCGGGTTGCGTTCGGCTCGGTCGCCTATGAGGCGGCGGCCGCCTTCGATCCCGCTCTGATGACCCATCCTGCGAGTGGTCCTTTGGCGCGGTTCTGGGTTTCGCGGGGACCGGTGCGGTTCTATTCGGCGCTCGTTTCCGTCGGCGAAACGGAGCGGCTTGAATCACATACAACCTGGACTTCGGCGGACTACATAGCGAGGTTTGCGAGGGTCCATGCGGCGCTAGGTTCGGGCCGCACCTACCAGGCCAACCTCACCTTCCCCGTCGAGGTTCAAGTCGACGATCCTGCCGCGGCCTTCGCCCGCCTCTGCGGTGTCCATCCGCCCCGGTTTGCCGCCTTCCTCCGCGATCAGGACGACTGGATCGCGAGCCTCTCGCCGGAGCTGTTTTTCGACCAGCGCGCCGACGAACTCCACGCCCAGCCAATGAAGGGCACCGCCCCCCAGAGCCTCGGCCCCGACTTCCTCCCCAGCTCGCCGAAGGATCGCGCCGAGAACCTGATGATCGTCGACATGATCCGCAACGACCTTCACCACCTCACGCGCGAGGTCGAGGTCCGGCGGCTCTTTGAGGTCGAACCCTACGGCGACCTCTTCCAGATGACCTCGACCATCGTCGCCCGGGGTCGGCACAGCCTCGTTGAGGTCTTCCGCGCGCTTTTCCCCTGCGCCTCTATCGTTGGCGCACCGAAAGTCGAGACCTCCCGGCTCCTCGCCGAACTCGAATCCGGGCCGCGCGGGGTCTATTGCGGCGCGCTCGGCGTGGTTTGGCCCGATGGCAAATCGACCTTCTCCGTCGCCATCCGCACCCTCACACCGGACGGCTTTGGGGTCGGAAGCGGCGTGGTTTGGGACAGCACCGCGAGCGGCGAATTTCAGGAGTGCCTGAGCAAGATCCAGGTCCTCCACGACGCCAAAGAGCCCTTCGGCATCATCACCACCGGCCGGATCGAGTCCGACGGCACCCTCCTTCATCACGCCGATCATCAAGCTCGGCTGGAACGGTCCTGGAAGGCCCTCGGTTTCCCTGGCGACGCGCCGCTCCTCGCCGTCCCCGAAGGCATCAGCGGCGTGATCGGCCGTTGGCTCGCCACCCCCAGCGGAGCGGTGACCTTCTCCAGTCGCCCGATTCCCGCCGAATCCGAGGTCCGCTGCATCATTGCCTCCCGCCGGCTCCGCACCGGCCACCCCCTCCAGGGCCACAAGACCAACGTCCGCCCCGACTACGATGCCGCCCTCGCCGAAGCGAGAAGCCACGGCGCGGACGACGCAATCCTTCTCAACGAGCAAGGCGAAGTGACCGACACCCCGTTCGGCAACATCCTGTTCCGTCGGAACGGCGAGTGGTTCACGCCGCCGCTGTCATCGGGGGCCTTACCGGGCGTGGGTCGCGCCCTTGCCATCGCGCAAGACGGCGTCAAAGAAGCCCCGCTCCATCAGAGCGAATTCCAAAGCGTTGAGGCCCTCGTCCGCGTCTCCGCTACCCGCGGCCAGACCCCCATCAAGCTCATTCAGCCCTGAGCTTGCCCGCACACCGGGCATGGAAGGCGATCACCGCCGCGCTGACATGGACATTCAGAGACCGGCCCTTGCCGAACATCGGAATGAACACCGCCGCCTCGCACTTCTTGCTCACCGCCTGATACAGCCCGCGCTCTTCGTTCCCGAGCGCAAAGCACACCTTCCGCGGGTATTCGAAGCTCTGATAAGGCACGCATTCCTCGCTGATCTCCACCGCAACGAGCGCAAATCCGTCGTCCACCACCGCCTTGGCCGCATCCTCGTGGCGATCAAAGTGCCGCAACTCCACTCGCCGGTGGTGGCCTAGCGAGGTCACCGCGATTTGGGGATGCCCGACCTGGGGCGTCTTCCCGCTCGAATACATCACCTTCGCCCCCACCGCGTCCGCCACCCGAAACATGCCGCCGACGTTATAGGCGTCGTCCCAATCCTGGAGCAAGAAGGCGATCTCGATCTCGTTCGTCTCCGCCGCGCTGGCCTTGTGCAGTCGGCGAACGCCGGTCTTCGAGGTCATCGTGCGGTGCGCCATGAGTTAGTCCGTGTTCAAAATCTTGTTCATCAGCTGCATGAAGAACTTGCCGTAATAGAGCCCGATGCCGATCGCTGCGCCGAGGGTCGTGATGAGAAACGCCCAGCATCCCATCTTGCCCATGATCAGCCGGTCGCGGTCGCGATACTCCTGAATCTCGTGGTTGGCCACCTGTTCAAGCGCACCCGAGACATCGCCCACGATCTCGCCGGTCTGGACAACGTTCTGCAGCTCCGGCGCGATGACGTTCGACTGGGCGAGCAGCTCCGACAGCTTGGTGCCTTCGCCCTGCCGCAGCTTGGCTTCCTTCAGCTTCCGGGCGATGTCGACGTTCGGACAGGTTTCCGCGCTAACCCGCCAGGTCGTCGCCGGGCTGAGCCCCGCCCGTGATGCCTGTCCCAAGGCCCACGTGAAGATTCCGAGCGACTCCGCCCGTGCCCGCTTGCCAAACGGCGAAAAGAGGACGAGCTTGTGCCGCAAACCCCGATTGGGGACGCTCGCCCAAAGGAGCTTGGCGATGTAGTAGAGCACGATCGACGCGAGCAAAAGCGGTCCGAACGGCCACCGGAACTGGGCGGCCAGGTTCTTCATCAAGAGTGGCGCGCCAGCCTGATTCGGATCTTTCTCAAGGGCGTCCCACTGGTTCAAGCTTGCCGCCATGATCATTTGGCCGGCGAAGACGAGCACCACCGTCCCGATTGCCACCGCCTGGAGGATTTTCAACCACCGCTGCAGCTTCACCGAGGCATTCAGCTGGTCGGAGGCGGTTTGCATCGCTTCGGGCAGGCATCCCGCATCCTCGCCAATCCGGATGAGGGCCGCGAGCGACGGCGGATAGAGGTCGGCATCGCGCTTGAGGATGTCGCTCACGCGTCCGCCGCGTTGGGCGTGCTCGGAAATCTCCTTGTACGACGCCGCGTAGCGCGGGCGGGTCGACTTGCCCGCGAGTTGACTAAAGGCGTCGTGGGGGCTGAACCCCGCCTTGAACATCGCCGCGAGCTGGGTGGTGGCGAAGTAAAGTTCGCGCTCCTTGGTGTGGTTCAGGAAGCCGCGCGGCTCAATTGCATCGCTCGGGTCGGCCTTAGCCTTGGCGGCGAGGACCGGCGAGACTTGGCTCGCGGCAGGCGAGACGGGCGCGGCCCGGGAAATCGGCTGCATGGTGGGGGGCGGCTGTTGTTCGACCCCCGCCGAGTTGAACCGACGATTGCCCACCCGTTCGACCGACAGCCCCCGTGTCCGGAGCATCTTGACGACCTCGTCCTCCGACCCCGCGTTCACATTGCCCTCGATGGGCCGACCGCTGGAGTCCCTAGCCAGGTATTTGAAGAACGGCATCGTGTACTAAGGATACGGGACCGAGCAGTCCTTCGGCATGGGGCAGGTCGGCCTGGATCGAAGAGGGAAGTTGCGTCTTAAGGTGGCGGATGGGTTCGACAACGAACGCTCGCTCGCGCCACCGAGGGTGCGGCAGGTTCAACCCGGGCGAGCTCAGCCAAAGCGAGCCGTAGGCGAGGACATCGAGATCGAGCTCGCGGGGGCCGTTCTGGACCCGCTTTTGTCGCCCAACCGCCGTTTCGACCTGCTTGAGGTGGTGGAGAAGGTCGAGCGGCCCGATCCCGGTGTGGGCAAGTCCGACCGCGTTGTAGAACCTGGGCTGGTCTTCGAGGTAGGCAGGCTCAGATTCGAAGAGGGGCGAGAGCTCCCGCCACTGGACGGCTCCGGCGAGGAGTTCGAGCGCTCGCTGGAGGTTGGCGCGCCGATCCCCGAGGTTTGAGCCTAAGGCGATGAGAACCGGCACCATGTCCTCCTCGTTCTACCTTGTCGCGGCCCCCATGTTGCGTGGACTGGCCGCGGCGTGTCATCATAGAACTCCTGTGTGGCGGGTGTAGCTCAGCGGTTAGAGTGCCTGACTGTGACTCAGGATGTCGGGGGTTCAAGTCCCCTCATCCGCCCCAAATCCCCTTTTGGTTCGGCTTTTTGAGCAGGGCCGTCGGCGGCCGCCGTTCCTGCCAGGCCATTGGAGCAGAAGCTTTTTTCGGGCCGCCGTCGCCCGCTGCTCTTCCCGCATTTTTGGATGAGTAGGTCGAGGTTGGGGCCGCCGTCGCCCGGGCCTCACCCTCGGCTCGCTCTGCTCGCCTCCGCCCGCCGACGGCCCTTTTGAACCTGCGCCGACATTCGACTTCGAAATTGCCACCTCGCTTATCACCCGTGAAAGGGTTTCCCGCGCCGAGGCGCAGCCCGAGCGCAGCGAGGGAGGGCGTGGCCACGGGTCGGCGCGGGTTCACTTGCCCCATAGCACGCTTGTCAGAGACCACATTCTCGGGGACAGCTACCAGCCCCCAACCACCGCATCCCGGACCTCGTTCGCGAACCGCCACGCGAGGTCGCGGTTCGTGAAGACGATCACCGCGTTCCCCTGCTCGGGCATGAACCAGGTTTGGCAGTAATAGCCCTCGTTCGCGCCGCCGCGCAGCATCAGCTTCTTATCGCCCATCGTCATGCTCCCGAAGGCGGCGGCCTCGTTCCGGCTCACCTTCCCATCCTCGTCTTCCGTCTCGATGGGCGCAAACATGAGCGCGGCCGTCTCCGGTCGAAGCGGCGAGGTCGCCCGTCCCGTTTGGCACTTCAT
This sequence comes from Armatimonadota bacterium, assembly GCA_018268355.1. Taxonomy (GTDB): domain Bacteria; phylum Armatimonadota; class Fimbriimonadia; order Fimbriimonadales; family Fimbriimonadaceae; genus JAFDWR01. The sequence goes on from JAFDWR010000004.1 coordinate 588,926, forward strand.
CAGCTGGATGAGGAACCGGGCGAACTGCCCGCTCGTGCTCCAAAGGCCGGTTGCCGCGAGCTCGGGATAGGTGTTTGCGCCGAGCGGGACCGGGAACCCAAGCTCGTCGTGGCCCTTGACGTTCCGGACGAAGTCACGGTCGGGCGGGTTAGCCGAGTACTGGGCCGACCCCTTGCCAAACACGCCCGGCAGCAGGTCTTGCACCTTCTTGCCCGTCACGTCCTCGAGGAGGACCTGCATCACCGTGACATTCACCGGCGAGCGGTGCCACTTTGTCCCTGGGTCGGACGCCACCGGCTCTGCCTGGAGCTCGGCGATGAGGTCGGGCGCGGTCTCGGGCGGGTTGAACCCCATGTACTTTGGCATCGTGTAGCCACCTCGCCCCGTCAGCAGGTGGCGGAGGGTGAGCTCGGTCCCCCACTTCGGCGGGGTGTAGCGCTTTAGCTTCGTTCGCACGGGCGAATCGAGGTCGAGGGTTCGGTTTTCCACCGCCTTGAGCACCATCGCGTGGGCGATTGGCTGGCTGAGTTGGCCGAGCGGGAAGAGGGTGTCGTCGGTCACCTGGGCCGGACGGAAGGCGGCGGTGCGGCCGAAGTTCAGCTTGCGCACGACCATGAAGTTGCGAATCTCGATGACGCTGCACCCGGGGACGTGGTGGAACGCCATCCGCGATTCGACCGTCGCCGGCTTGCTATCGACCTTGAGGGTGATCGGGCTCTGGAGCTGGTGGAGCGTGGCGAGGCAGAGAAGGGGGAGCATCAGGGTCCAGTCTAGCGGGTTGGGGCGTCTTTGGGGGCCGTCGCCGCGCGACGCTCTTCCCGCATTTTCGGATGAGTAGGGCAAGCTTTGGGGCCGTCGTCGCCCGCTGCTGTCCCCGAGTTTGTCAGCGAGATCCAAGCGTGCTATGGGGCAGGTGCACCCGCGCCTCCCCGAGGCTGTCCCCGAGTTTGTCAGCGTGACCCAAGCGTGCTATGGGGCAAGTGGATTTGTGGCGATGCAGGAAGCCCTCCCTCGCTGCGCTCGGGCTGCGCCTCGGCGCGGGTGCAAGACCGGCTGCTTGTTGCGCATCCGGGCCGTCGGCGGGCGGAGGCGAGCAGCGCGAGCCGAGGGTGAGGCGCGGGCGGCGACGGCCCAAGGCACGACCCAATCCCCACCATGCGAACCTCCTCCGCCCGGCACCCAGAGGTATTCTCAACCTCCCCATGGCGGACGAGCGCATCCACAAAATGTCCCTCGGCGGAGTCTATCCCTACTACCTCGCCAAGGTCGAAAAGAAGGGCCGCACCCAGGCCGAGCTCGACGAGGTCATCCTCTGGATGACCGGATTCACCGCTGCCGAACTCCAGGCCAACCTCGACGCCAAAACCCCCTTCGGCGAGCTCTTCGCCGCCGGCAAGAACCTCAACCCCGCCCGCAGCCTCGTCACCGGCGTCATCTGCGGGGTGCGCATCGAGGAGATCACCGACCCCGTCGTCCGTGAGGTCCGCATCCTCGACAAGCTCGTCGACGAACTCGCCAAAGGCCGACCGATGGCCAAAATCCTCCGCCAGCCCTAACCCGCGCCATGTCCGAAACCGTCACCCTTTTTCGACCCTGCAACCAAGCCGAGTGGGACCTCGTCGTCGCCTCGGGCTGCAAGCGCTGGCCGCCCCGACTCCCCATCCAGCCCATCTTCTATCCCGTGACCAACCTCCGCTATGCCCAGGAGGTCAACGCGTGGAACGTCAACGAATACGGCAGCGGCTACGTCACCAAGTTCGAGGTCGAAAAGGCGTTTATGGACCGCTACGAGATCAAAACCGTGGGCGCTTCCCACAACACCGAGTGGTGGATCCCCGCCGAGGACCTCGAGGAGCTGAACGACCACATCGTCGGCCTCATCGAGATCGTCGAATCTGCCTAAACTAGGGCGCTTGTGCTTTTCCTCGTCGCGATCCACCGCCCCCAGGGCTTTGACCACGCCGCCAACCTCGGACCCGAGGTCCGCGCCGCCATCGACGCCGTGAACGACGAGATGGTCGCCGCAGGGGCCCGCCGCTTCGTAGGCGGACTTCGGGACCAGGCCTCGGCGACCTCGCTCCTCCGGGATGACGCAGGTTCGATCACCCCGTCCGAGGGGGCCTTCCTGCAGGCGAGCCACTACGTCGACGGCGTCTGGATTCTTGACTGCGCCGACCAGTCCGAGGCTACCGAGTGGGGCCGCAAAGCGGCCGCCGCCTGCGGCGGATCGGTCGAGGTCCGCGCCTTCGCCGGCGCAAAGTTCGACTGAGGGCGAGCTACAAGCGTGCTTTTGGGGCAGGGATTTTGTAGTCGCCGACCGGCCCGAGGCCTCGCCCGGTCGCTTCGCTCCCCCGCCCTCGGTCGGCGAGACAAGGGCACCCAAACCGACCCATGCCCGGGACAATTCCATCGGGCCCCAATTCAGCAAAGTGATGCCCCCGCGACCGGGCGGAGCCCGGGCTTGCCGGGGCGAGGGTGTGGCTCGGGCGGGCGCGGGTCGCCTGCCCCATAGCACGCCTCGTAGAGACCGGAAGCACGGGGACAGCTCGGGCGGGCGCGGGGACAGCTACAATCTCAATAACCGCCTGCCCCATAGCACGCCTTTGCGCATCCACGAGCGCGGGGACAGCTACCGACCGCCCAACGCGGTCCGCGCGACGCCCGCGAGCGCGGCCGCACGGTCATCCGCACTCGCCGTTGAACCCCGCAGCAGCGCAACCAGCACCACCCACTCACCCTTCGAATTCCGCACCACCCCAACGTCGTTCGTCGCGCAGTTCACGCCCTGCCAGGTTCGACTCGTCCCCGTTTTGTGCGCCAGCTTCCAGCCCGAAGGGACGCCCGCCGGCAGCCGGTCCGCGCCCGTCTCCGTCCGCTCCATCACGCCGAGCAAGAAGGCCGTCGACTTCGCCGAAAGCAGCTGACCCTTCACCAGCTTCAACAACAAATCCCCCATCGCGGCGGGCGTCGTCGTATCGCGCGTCTCCTTCAGGTACCGCTTGAAAGCCGCATCCTGCACCGACTTCGGCGTCCGCGCAACGTCGGCATCAAATACCTTGGGGTCAAGGTAGGCGTCCTTCCACTTCAACCCGATCACGCCGGTCTGGAGGTCGCGCTCCTGGCGATCAATCGACATCCCCGCGATTCCGTGTCGCCGCAAAAAGGCGTTGATCTTGCTGATCCCGCCCAGCTTTCGAACCATGAAGTCGCCTGACGCGCTGCAACTCTGGGTCACCGTGAGCTCAATGCATTGGCGCAAGGTCACGTTCATGCGGTCGCGCTTGCCAAGCAACTCGGCCAGCGGTTGCACCGAAACGCTGAGGTCCGTGCGGCGAAAGAGGATCGGCTGGTCGAGGGTCCATCGGCCCTTGTCGACCTCCTCCAAGACCGCCATCGAGACCACCATCTTCATCACGCTCTCCACCGCAAATCGGTCGTTCTTGTGAAGGTAGGTCGCCGACCCCGGCCGGATGATCGCGACGCCGAGCTTGCCCTTCGCCTTCGCCTCGATGGCGGCGAGCTGCGACTCGATGCTGGTCGGCTGCACCCGACTCAAAAGAACCCAAAGACCAAGAGAAAGCATGACCTGGTCAAGATACCAGCGGGAGAGCCTCTTGCCCCCGCGCTCGTGGATGCGCAAAGGCGTGCTATGGGGCAGGCGGCTATTGAGATTGCAGCTGAACCCCCGCGCCCGCCCGAGCCACACCCTCGCCCCGGCAAGCCGGGGCTCCGCCCGGGCGCGGGGTCGCTATTGGCTGCTCGGACGCAGGCCCTCGCTACCCGGGGCAGACTCCGGCCACTCAGACACACCGTCATAAAAGGCCTTACGGTTCTCCTCGATATCCAGATTGACCTTTGACTCGATCACTCTGTCCCGTACGAAAATCGCCCCGTCGGCGCTCTCAAAGAGTTCGGGCTCCCGATACGAGACCTTAGACTTCCAAATGAGGGCGGTGCGGTGACCGTCGGGACCAATCCTTGTTCGGTGGGGCGGCCCCAAAAGTGCAAGGCACGGACCGACTGGCTGCCCCGGCGCACACTTGCGGTCAACTTCACGTCGGCTGACACGATGGCGAAAGTAGACCTCCGCCACGGCGGAAAATGCGATCAATAGAATCAGGACGATGAGTGTCCCTCGCTTCCGAGACTTCTTCATGGCCTGAACAGGGCCGGGCGGTTTGGATTCCATCGTTAGTCAGCCCACTTATAACTTCTTCAATCTTGCAACCAGGTCGCGGGCGGCCTCACCCCATTCCGGATGCTCAAACTTGAATCCCGAGGCCAGCAGACGGCTCGGCACCACCCGCCGACTCTTCAGCAGCAGCTCCGACTCCGTTCGCATGAGGAGGGCGCCAATCTCAAGCATCCAGGCCGCGGCGGGGAGGCCGACCTTGGTCCCCACCGCCTCGCGCAGCGCGCGTGCGAACTCGCGCTGGGGCAAGGGGTTGGGCGAAGAGAGGTTGATCGTCCCCGTGATCTCGGGCCGATCGATGATCCAGTCCACCGCCCGGCAAAAGTCCGATTCGTGAATCCAAGAAATGTATTGCTGTCCGCCCGCCTGCGCGCCCATCAGACCGCGCCGAGTGAGCCCAACCAGCACGTCGAAGATGCTGCCCCGAATCGGCGCCATCACCATCGCGGAGCGGATCGCCACCTTCCGCGTCGCTGGGGTTTCGGCCTCGAAGAGGGCTCGCCCCCACTCCAAGGCGATCTCGACGCTCCGGATCCACTTTTGCGGCATGGGGTCGTTCAGGGTGCCGAGCTTGCCGGTTTCGTCATCGTTCGGCGCATCAAATCGGTGCTGATAGATCGTGGCGGTCGAGCTATTGATCCAAAGGGAGGGCGGTCGCTCGACCTTGCGGATCGCCTCCGCGAGAACCCGGGTCGAGTCCACTCGGCTCGAGAGCATCTCCGCGAGGTTCGCCTCGTTGTACCGGCAGTTCACTGACTTGCCGACGAGGTTGATCAGGACGTCGGCGCCGTCGATCGCGCTCACCCATGCCCCGAGCGTCCGGCCGTCCCAATCCCCCGGGCCCGACCGCGAGAGGACCTCCACCGTGTGGCCCTGGCTCTCGAAGTGCCTGCGCAGGCTCTGCCCGACATGGCCCGTTCCTCCCGGAATGACAACGCGCATCTTGACTTAAGATACGGGATTGGGCGGGGGAAGAATCCAGAAGTTTCGGGTCGCCGTGAACCCCGCCCGGCCCGAGCTGTCCCCGTGCTTCCGGACTCTGCGAGACGTGCTATGGGGCGGGCTGTCCCCGCGCTCGCGGATGCGCAAAGGCGTGCTGAGGGGCAGGCGGTTATTGAGGTTGCAGGTGAACCCGCGACCGGCCCGAGCTGTCCCCGTGCTTCCGGTCAGGACCAAGCGTGCTTTGGGGCAGGCTGTCCCCGTGCTCGTAGATGCGCAAAGGCGTGCTATGGGGCAGGCGGCTATTGAGAGTGCAGGTGAACCCCCGCCCGGCCCGAGCCTTGCCCTCGTCGCTGCGCTCCTCCGCCCTCGGGCGGGGTTTCGACCACGCCCCCACCCCCAAAGTCCCTGTCGTCCCCGCGACCGCCCGGGCTGTCCCCGTGCTTCCGGTCAGGACCAAGCGTGCTTTGGGGCAGGCTGTCCCCGCGCTCGTGGATGCGCAAAGGCGTGCTATGGGGCAGGCGGTTATTGAGGTTGCAGTTGCACCCGCGACCGCCCGGGCCAAACCCTCGCCCCGGCAAGCCGGGGCTCCGCCCGGTCGCGGGGGACCCGGCTGCCGAGGCTGCCCGCAGGCCCCCGGGGCTCCCCTCGTCTCGCCGACCGAGGGCGGGGGAGCGAAGCGACCGGGCGAGGCCTCGGGCCGGTCGGCGACTACAAAATCTCTGCACCAAAGCACGCTCGTAGCTCGCCGGGAGTCTGGTGTGAACGCCCCAACCCAAAACCCCATCGCCCCCGTAGAAAACCACATGCCCCGCCGGACCACGCCGCCCACCCCAGAAACCCCGCTCCATGAGCTCTGGAACCTCAGCCGGACCACCGCCGCCTGGCTCGAAGAGCTCGGCGTGAAGAACTACGGCGACCTCTGCCAGCGCGACCTCCACCAGCTCTGGCTCAACCTCCAGCTGCGCCACTCCCAGGTCACCAAGCTGATGTTCTATGCCCTCTGGGGAGCCGTCCACAACCAGCACTGGGACCGAATCCCAGAAGCGGAGAAAGAAGCCTTCGAAGTCTTCCGAAAGTCGCTATAAACTGGGGTGAGCCCCGCTATGACCCTGCCCGAACCGCCCGAATACGCCGAATTCCTTGCCCCCTATCCGGCCGCGACCCAGGCGCTGGCGAGGGGGCTCCGGGAGAAGCTGGTCGCGATGCTGCCGCCTTGCATCGAGATCCTGTGGGATGCGACGAACACCGCCGGACCCTCCTATGGCTTCACCGATCGGAACGCTGACCACTTCATCCACCTGCCCACCTACACGAGCTACGTGAACATTGGCTTCACCAAGGGGACCCAGCTCGACGACCCCGAAGGCCGACTCGTCGGCTTTGGGGCGAGCATCCGCCACATCCGGCTCACCCGCGTCGCCGACCTCGATGACCCCTATGTCCAGGGCCTCGTCCGCCAAGCCTGCGACCTCGCCCCCATCGGTCCCGACCCCATCACCCCGCGCACCGTCATCCGCGTGATGAACGGCCCCAAACGCCGCCCCAGGCCCAGCACCTAAGCATTAACAGTCAAGGAAGAAGGCTCATCGCCGCTGGGGTCTTCCTCAGCGGCGTTCGCGATCTCATCGCCTCATTGCGACCCGAAACCGCCCCCGAAGCCTAAGGCTGGGTCTTCCAGCCGAAAGGAACGTACCGGTTCTCAAAGCTGCCATCGTCAAAGAGGTCGATCAGCGTGTAGCCATAGGTGCACTCGTAATAGTCGCCGCCCCACCATCCGCCACAAACCGCGCCATTGCAGAAGTAGTTCACGCCGTTATAAACCACCTGGTCGAGCAGGTGTTCGTGACCGCTGATGCACATCTTCACGTTCGGATACTTCTTAAAGAGGTCCTTGATCCGGCGCGCGTCGATATGTACCCAGGCCCCGGGGATCACCCAGTTGCCCGTCTTCTCGTTCTCACCGTCAAACATCGAACAAACCGCGATGATCGGAATGTGGCTGACCACGAGGATCGGCGTCTTCGCGGGGACCTTGGCGAGGTCGCCCTGCAACCACTCAAACTGCTCGTCGTCCAGCCGCGCGGTATAGCCGTTGCCCTCCTTTCGGTGAACGCTGTCGAGGATGATGATGTGCCAGCCCGCCTTGTCAAAGCTGCGATAAGGCTTGGTCAGGCCGAGCACCTCGCACGCCCAAACCTTGCCGAATTTCGACTCGTTTTGATACTTCGCGCGGTCGTTCCAGCCCCAAACGTCGTGGTTGCCGATCGTGTGTTCCACCGGCAACTCGAGGTTCGCCTTCAAAACCGAGGTGAAGATCGACCACTGGGTCCGCGTCCGGTCGGCATCCGCCCCCAGCGAATCCATGATGAGGTCGCCGCCGGTGATGATCATGTTCGGCTTGTCCTTCTGACCCTGGGCATGCTCAATCGCCGCCTCCATCCCCTTGGCCGCGCCCCGCTCGGGCTGAACGTGGATGTCGGTGAGGTGGGCAATCCGCAGCGCGCGCTTGCGCTTCGGGTTGATCGGCGCATTGAGCAGGTTGGGAAGCATGATGCCGCCCGCCGAGGCGGCGAGCATGTCGCGACGCGTGAGAGAGTCCATGCCGGGCGGTTTACCCGATGGTTTGCGGGGCGTGGTTAAGGGTTCGTGACGACCGGCGGTTTCGTACCCAAACTCACAACAGGTGCTAGTCCTCAAACAGAGCCCAATTGGGTTTCTCAAGCGCAGGGCAGTAAGTATAGAGCTTCCCATTCACGTTTAACTCAGCAAACTGCATCGTTGGAATCGTCAACAGCGCGCAGCAGGCCTCTTTTGACCAGGTGAGGTTCTTTGCAAAGACCGCCTCCAACGGAGCGCGATCTGCGAGATAGAGCGCGCCCTCACTCGTCACTCGGGTGTTATCGAGGTCGAGCGAAACGATCTTCAAGTGATCCACAAGTTGGATCAAGGTCTCATCGTCGAGTTCAGTGTCGGAAAGGTCAAGGTTAGTCAGGTTCGGGTTTCGAACGAGGTTGGCAAGCGCGCTCGCTTGCGCGTGCGTGCCCGTCAGCTTGATGACGCGTAGCTGAGAGAACTCCGAAAGCCAATCGAGCGGGTCATTTTGGAGTTGGAGTCCGATTAAAGTCAGCTCCTCCAGGTGGGTCAAAGTTCGAAGCGGACTGAGTGCTTCCGGCCCCAGTTTTGCTACCTCGTCTTCTTTATCGGATTCCGGATCTTGCCAAATGGTCAAATGCTTCAGCGATGGAAACTGGGCCAGCACTCCAAAATTGTCGGGTATCACCGTCGAACTGTCAATCCGGAGCCGGGTAAGCCCGGGTCTTACGCCCATGCTCGCAAGGCCCTGCGCTGTGATCTCGTTTCCGTAAAGAGACAGTTCCTCCAAGCCGTCCAGCTCGCCCAGTCGCCCCATTCCTTGCTCGCTGACCTTTGTATGCATCAGCCCGATTTCACGAGGTTCTATGCCACGGCGAAGAAGGAGTTCCACCCCTTCGTCGTCGAAGTTACCACTCTTTATCTGCAACCAAGACTGCCCTTTTCCCATCCTCTCGCTGGCACTGATGGCTCGGTCCAAGATCTTTTCTTGCTCTGATGTCGCCTCTTCTCCGGTCATGGCTTTTGCCTCCACCGGGGTGACTTCGCCAATCGAAACCAGCCAGGCAAAGCATGGAGGGCAAAACCACACCTCACATTCACCCCGCTCATTTTTCTCGATCGCCACGTAGCCATCGACATAGCTGTTCTCAACGTTCGGATGATGGCTGCAAAGTGTGTCCATGCAGCAATCGCAGTGCTCGTGGCAGGCGATGCTGTCCGTGTAGGTGAACTCCAGCCCCACGTTGTCGCCGCGAAGAACACCTGGCCCGCAGCCCTCCCTTCCTGGAGGGTACATGAGCCGCTCCATGTAATCGTCTTTGCTCAAGCTGATCTCCCGCTTCATCTTACTTCCGAAAGTCGCTCGCGCCGGGATAACCCGCTCTAGCGCTTCGTCCGCTAGACTTACACAGTGGACGAACCCGATTACGATGATCCCGAAGTGGAAGAGGCGTGGTGCCTCGCCGAGCGCCAGCGCGTGATCGACTACCTCGCGACCCAGCCCATCGAATACAACGAAGTTGGCGAGTGGCCAGCCTGGTTTGTGCCTCCGATCGTGGCAATCTGGGCGATCGAAAGCGCGGTGGAGCCGAACGCCATTGGCTATTGGGCGATCTCGGGCGACCTACCGACCGACTTCATCTCCGGTTACAGGGTAGTCCACCCGCGCGAGGCGATGGCCGCCTTTGCCGACCAGTGGGACGACGTTGCCGACCACATGGAGCGAAAGGTCCCTCATCCCGAATTTGTCTTGGGCAGAGAGTCGAATTGGCATGAGCTCGCTCCGCTGCTTCGGGCCCGTGCGAAAATCTTCCGCGAATGGGTCGCGGATGACGACCTGTGGGAAGACGAGTGAGCCTGCGGGTTCAGATTGTCTGGAGCACCTGAGCGAGCACGTTCGACTCGCCCGCGTACCTTTCGACCGTCGCGACGAATTCCGGGAAGTCCACGAGCCAGACCGGCACGGTGAGGTCGGTCTTGCTCCCCAGAGTGGTGATGCAGACGTAGGGGATTCCGCAGAGTCGTCGAACGGCAGCCGACTGGATATTGGTCCAAGCCTCGTTTCGATAGACGCCCATTGACGTGTACGCGCGAATACTTTCAGGAGTGACTACCACCGGATAGCTCTTTCCGAGGGCATAGACCACCACGGCATTCAACGCGCATAGGGTGGGTGGCGTCAAGATCAATCCTCGGGTAGACGGAAAGTCGGGAAACCGGCCTAACCGAATCCATGCCAGTGCAACGGCAAGGATGACGATGAGTTGGAGCGCAGCAACAAGCCAAAGCGTTTTCCGGAAGTATCGCCCGGCGTCAGATCGGAAGACTTGTTCCTGCGCATCCATTTCGAAGTATTACCACCCTTGATCCCGCTACGATTTTCGGTCGGTCAGAATCGTGTGGAGCACCTGGGCGAGCACGTTCGACTCGCCCGCGTACCTTTCGACCGTCGCGACGAACTCCTTGAAGTCAGCCGTCCAAACCGGGACGGTCAGCGCATCCTTGCGCCCTGCGGTCGAGATGCAGATATAGGGAATCCCAACGATCCGTCGCACCATGGCGCTTTCGATGTTTTCCCAGGCTTCGCGCCGATATCTTCCGAAGGAATTGTAAGCACGAATACCGGTTGAATCAACATCGATCGGGAAGAGCTTCGATGCTCCGAACATCCAGACGCCCATCATCAGCAGGTAGAGCAAAGGGAGCGAGACCCACTTTAACAGGTCAACGGGGCTCGGGCTCTCTCCGGAAGACATCCAATGCGTCAGCAGTAGGGCGGCGATGATGATCGCCATAAGGATGCTTAGCCACAGCGTGGACATCGTGAATCGCCACGCATCCATGCGAAAAACTCGGCGAGTCGGTTCCATCGTTGTCTCCTACGGAAATTGTCCTACTAACGTTTTCGGTCCGACGGAATTGTATGAAGCACTTGAGTGAGCACGTTCGACTCGCCCGCATAAGCTTCAATCGTCTTGACAAACGCCTGAAAGTTGACGATCCAGATTGGCACAACCAGAGGAGCCCTTCGCCCTGTCACCGTGATCGCGACATGAGGAATGCCCCAAGAGTATCCGACCATTGCGAGCTCGATATCCTCCCAATGAACGAATTGTGCCTCCCCAATCTTGGTGAACGCGCGAATGCCCTTTGCGTTAACAATGATGTAGTTGTACTTCGGCGGCCTCCGAGAAAGGGCCCACGCAGCGAGGATCGCGATCAGTGGGCCGGCGACAATGACCTTTGCCGAATCTGATTGGGGAAACTTGCCGTTGCTGATCCAATCCTGAACGATCAGGATCCAACAAAAGACCTGCAATCCACCGAGCACCCAAAGGACGGCCCGAACGGTCGGCCAGGTATCCGGGCGGAACACTCGGATCGTCTCGTCGAGCTCTTTGTCATCTGGAGTTTGGCCTGTCTCCTCACTCATAGGGCGCCCCGTCAGCCCGCCGACTCGCGGACCTGGATCACGTTGCACTCGGGGTCGTGGCCGTCGCACGCGCGGAATCCCCGCGCTTCCCACTCCGCCTTAGGCGGCTTCACGAACCCTCCCAGCGCCGCCGCTCGCTCCCGCGCCGCGGCGATTCGGTCGACCGGCAAGCACACCTTTAGGTACGAATCCTCGCAGGCCTCCACCGCGCCCCCAGGAGCGGGACCCCCGCGCAGCTGGTGGACCACGATCTGGAACCCGTCAATCTCGAGGACGGTGTGGGACCGGTCGCCCGACACCCGGCGCATCCCCGCCAGCCCCTCGTAGAACGCACTCACGCGCTCCACGTCGTGGACAAAGACGACCACACTCGGCACCGGTCGGGACTCACTCATGCGCCGATCATACACCAGCGCCCTCCGTTCGCCAATGGGGCAAACGTCGCCCGCGCCCCTCGAAGTAACATCACCCAGCATGGGCAAAGCAGCGGCGCGGGATGGTGGGCGGTGATCCTCGCTCTGCAGGCCTTGACCTTCATCGCCGCCGTCGGTTCGAGCGGAGGGAAAGGCTCCACCTACAGGTCCACATCGCGCTCCGATATCCCGCACCGTCGGCCGGTGACAGTCCCCCAAACTCTGCCCGTCATCGCCTTCGTCGCTTTGCTCATTCACTCAGAGACTGGGGGACAGGCTGCCCCCTGTAGCATGCTTGGGCTCACCGTCTAACCCGAGGAGAGCGCCCAAAGACCGTGTGATGACGGCAAGATGACCCAGTCTCCGACCGGCGAGACTATGGTCTTGGCTCCCATGTTACGGGTGGATCTCGGTGTCCGCCCAAAGCGCCTTCTCTTGAACAATCCTGCCAAACGCGCCCGCATCCAAGGCTTTGGCCCGGAAATCGTTGAAGGTGTCTCCCCAATCACTCCCGTCTCTGGCTGTAACGAGAAATGCCTCGAAACCAAACGCGAGAAACTGGAGCAATCTCTGCCGTACGCATCTACATTTCGAAACAGGGGCAATAGACTAAGATTCGTCCCGCTCGCGGCGACAACCTTTCACCCGGCCCCAATGAGTACAAGAAAGGCCGGGCGAGTAGGTGTGTACAATGTCTGCCGATGATGAAGGTGAGCAAGAATCAGTTGCGGCGCCGTGGCGTCAGCGCCACTCCCGAGCTTGTGAAACTAATCGAACAACGTACAATCAAGCTCTGGTCTGAGTCCGAAGAATGTGGAAAGCTGACTCGCGAACGTCGTGCCGAGACCATGGGCATAAGTGCGCGCACGGCCGACAAGCTGATGGCTGGCTCTCGAGTCGACCGTGCCACTCTCTCGCTCGTGATCGCGAACCTGGGGATCGAGTGGAACGACTCGCTTATCGACGAGGACCGGGAAGACGGGTTCTCGACCTCCGAGGACGAAATCCCGACCTCAAAACTCGCTTCCGCTACTCAAAAGCGTCGGTTTCCTGGGATTGCATTCGCCGTGGGCACATTCCTGACCATAGTGATCATGACCGTTTGGTCGATGTCTTCGAAACAGAAATCGACGAAATCGCGGTGGCCAGATCAAGCAGTTGATGCGATGCAACGCGGAAGGCTCAGCTATGACACTGGGGATTACGCAACTGCGAAAGCGGAGTTTACGCTCGCCGCAAACCTCGCCAATGAATACGATGATATTGGGGCCATTGCCGAAGCCAGTCGTATGCAAGGCGACGTCGCTGTCGCACAAGGCCACTTGGAACTTGGCGAGAAGTACTATCGCGAAGCATTGCGATTGCGAGAAAGAATGAATGCCAAGGTCAACCTACCTCCTCTGCAACAAGCCATAGGCGTTCTCGCGACAAGGCAAGGGAAGTTTGACCTTGCAAATCAATCCTTGCTCGATGCTTTGGCAGGATTCTCGGAGTTCAAAGACATCAAAGGCATGGCTCTCGCCCAGAGGGATCTCGGTGGCCTTTGCGCGGCAAAAGGTTCCCACCGCGATGCTCTGGCTTGGTATTTGACGGCCCGCAACACCTTAATCGGCGGCTATGAGCCAGATATCTACGCAGATCTGAACGGTCTTCAAGCCATGTCACTCCACGCGCTTGGAAGAAATGAAGAAGCTAAGAAGCTTCTAGAGGATTGCCTAGACTATTGGACGAAGAAAAACCACCCCCGCTGGATCGCGAGCACAGCGCTCAAGCTCGGCATCGTCGAACAGTCGTTGGGCAACAAAGACCGCGCGATGAAGCTCGTTCTCGCGAGCGAGAAGGGCTACGCCTCCGTCGGAGACCAAGCCGGACAATCAGCCGCCCGAGCTCAACTGACGAGCCTGCAAACTGTCGCAAAGTAACCGGCCAGAGCCATGTTGCGCGAAATTGCCTTGCCTCCCGCTAGATCAAGGACAGAGAATGTTTGAGACCATGAAAGTCACACAACCTCTATCCTTGCCACTCATCTCGACCGTTGTCCTTGTTCTCGGAGTTGTCGGCTTTGCCATTTCGCAAAACAGCCCAAAAGCGACTTCGTCCAAGACGAAGCCCGAAGGGTCTAATTGGGTGATGCCGATCCTTGGAAAGAGTCGAGCTGATGTCGAAAAGGTTTTGGGAAAACCTAAGAAAGTTGATGGCGACTCTGCTTTTCTTGAAGCGGTCTACGAGCGAAAGGGCTTACGTTCTGTTTCAGTCGCTTACGCCCGAGGGAAAATGAACGTGATGGAGATCGAGTTTTTGGCCGAACCTCGAGATTGGCGGAGCGCCCTCAATACACTCAACATCCCCGCCTCCGGAGTGACAGCTAAGCCTGGTAGACCCGGAGTCTTCGATCTCAAAGGCCTGAAAGGCCTGCCGGCAAAGTGGGAAGCCACTTACTTTTCCGTGCAGACGGTCGATGACGGCGAGTCCAAAACGACTACACCAGCAAAGCTGAGCATCTCTAGTCCGGACGCGACCTGATCGTGTTTACTCGACCGGTGGTGGTCAGGGGGAGCACCACCGGTTGAAGCCACCGTACCAAGGCATGGCGCCTGAGTCGCGGATTTTGTCGGCCCGGACGAGGCACCAGAGACAGGGGGGCTGCAGATGCCAGAAGCCGCCTGCCCCACAGCACGCCCGGTTTCCACGTGTAAACATGGGGACAGACTGCCCCACCACCTCCAAAGCGCAAAGTAACATGACTAGATATGACTGGCGCGGCAATTGACGGAGTCAAAAAGTGATCTATGCGCTGTGCCTCATCGCACTCCACTCCCTCAGAGGACCGCAGAGCGCGCGTGCAAACGAGGCTTGGAACCCTGGCGGCGACAAGGTGCAGATCAAGCTTTGGAGCGGAAAGGCCCCGAACGCGCTGGCCCTCAAAGCGCGCGAATCGATGATCCGGGTGACCGGTAAGCCCGTTGGAGGCAAGCCTTGGACCGTGGTCCAGAACGTTTCCGTGCCCACGGTGACGGTCTACCGGCCGAAGGCGAACGCCACCCAGACGGCGGTGATTGTCTATCCCGGCGGTGGCTACAATCTGCTTGCGATCGACCTTGAGGGGAGCGAGATCTGCGAATGGCTCAACTCGATTGGAGTCACTGCGGTTCTTGTGAAGTACCGGGTGCCGACCCCCAAAGTGGGGCCCTACCGCGAATCGCTCCAGGCCCTGCAAGATGCCCAGCGGGCGATCAGTTGGGTGCGCTCCCGGGCGAATGGGCTTGGGATCGATCCAAAGAAGATTGGCGTCATCGGGTTTTCGGCGGGAGGCCATTTGGTCGCCGCCGTCAGCACGCGCTTCTCGAAGCGCTCGTATCCCCGCCAAGATAGCGTTGACGACTTCAGCTGCCGCCCCGATTTCGCGGTTGCCCTCTATCCGGGGCATCTGTGGATCGGCCCTTCGGGCGCCGCGAACCCCCGTGGGAGCCAGCCGAAGCTGAAGCTCAACCCCAACATCTCGGTGACGAAGAGCACTCCGCCGACTTTCTTGGTCCAAGCGAAAGACGATCCCACCGACGACCCCCGCAACGCGCTCAGCTACTTTCAAGCGCTGAGGGACGCCAAGGTGCCGGTCGAGCTGCACCTGTACCCGCGCGGTGGCCACGCCTTCGGCCTGCGGAAGCCTTCGCTGCCAATCGGGGCGTGGCCGAAGCTGCTCGAGCGGTGGCTCCGAACCCTGAAGCTGCTGTGAGAGTGGTCCGCCCGCGCCTCCCCGAGGCCACGCCCTCCCTCGCTGCGCTCGGGCTGCGCCTCGGCGCGGGTGGGCCAAGCCTGGAGCAAAGAGACTATCACCGGCGCCAGCGAACGCCAGTCTTGATTGCTGAGACCGTGCAACGACCGTATGATCCCGAAACGGTAGCAGAGATTATAACCGTGCGATTGAAAAATTACTGCGACGTAGGCCCCCTTCTTATTGCCCTCAAATGCGTCATGACTTGATCCCCATATGGAGTTAGACTCCAATACCTCCGAGTGTCTTTGGATTTCTTTGCGTTGCCATGATGTATCACAAGACCGAGTGTCCGAAGCTGCAGCATGATTGTTTGAAAATCATTATTATCTATGGAAAAATCGTACAGTTCACAGTCCTCGAGGTCTTCCTCTTGCTGGAGGTCTTCAATCGTGACGTCTTTTGCAAGGCTATTTAACGCAGTATTGATATCGAATTCTGATGCTTGATGAAGCATTGAAGGGGCTACTCTGGCGAAGATATCATTCCACGTACATCTAAACTTACGGTGGCATCGTTGCGTCGGGAATTCGAACTCTGACCTCGCAGAGAACGAAAATTTGATGATGTAGTAATCCTCTCCTTGAGCTAGTGATTCGGAGCTCTTGGGCGACAACGTTTGCGCCTCACTCAGAACCGCCTGGAGCTCGTCGATTCGTCGGCGTAGGGTCAGTATCTCGTTCGCTGTCCCTCGATCAGGTACTTCGCTGGCCCGAACCCATCCTACCGCAGGTCGGGTCTTAATCAAATTGATAAGACTCCGACTAACGACACCCCCAAGCTCCGAAGCATTGTTCCAATATTTACAAAGTTTCGATTCGACTTTCTTCCTGAATCTATCTAGCTTTGCTCTACCTTCATCCGTCGTTTCTGACTTGCTCGCAGGAATAGCGCCTGGATCCTTGTGGAGAAATGCGACGATTGGTTTTCCGATTCCTTTGGCATAGTCGTACTCCATCTCCGTGTAGCCAATGCCATCGGGACCAATGCTGCCATATCTTCCTCCAAGGATCAAAACGTAGTAGTCGCAATCATCGATCACGCGCTTGATTAGTTCCCACTGTGACTCGTCAGCCGCCGGAAACAGCTCCATTCCGGATGGAATACAACCTTGTTCCAGGAGTGCATGCATCACCTCTTGTCTCTCCTCTTCAAGATCGCGGTATGTACTGCTGACAAAGACTTGGTATCTCTTCTCCATGTATGCTCTCCTTCGTCTATGGTTGGCCTGATCCGTTACCCGAGACTCCAGTTTTGAGGTCCTTGCAGCTAATTATGGGCTGGTTCTTTCGCTGTATGCCGGCTCAGAACCAATCTCGAGCTTAGGGAGAGCCGTCTTCGGCTCGACAGCCCAGCCCTGGCCCCCTACCTCCGGGAGGAGGAGCGGAGCGACGTGGGTGAACTGCGCCGCCACCTATTCAGCTGCCCCAAAGCACGCTCGGATGACATTTAGAAGCTCGGGCACAGCCCGCCCGGACGCAGGGGCGACCCCTACCCCGACCCCTTCGACCGACTCAGTTTCAAAAGCGCCTCCGCAGCAGCCCGCCACACCTGGGCCTCCTCAAAGAGGTTCTTCCCATCCCCTGACTCCCGCAATTTCGCCTCAATCAACGCAGGCACCGCCCGCGGGTCGCCGAGATCGCCAAGGGCGGTGGCGGCGTCTCGACGGACAATACCGGACGCATCAGAAAGAAGCACTGCCGCCAAGAACGGCAGGGCGTCGGGCGACTTCGATGCACCAAGGGCTCGCACCGCATTGCACCCCACAACAAAGTTCGAGCTGTATAGCCAGCGGGCCACCTTCGCGATTGCCGCCTTGCGCTCTGCAGCGTCCTTAGAAAATCTTGCGATGAGTCCATTGGCAGCTAGCTGCACACCCTCCTCGGGAGAAGATGCCAAAGTCCTTGCCTGGCTGAGGGCTTCGTCTCCCCCTAGGACGGTCAGTGCCTCTAGGGCCGCCTCATTGTCTCGTTGCCGCGTCGTTGTGAGCCACGAAATCAAAAGCGGAATGTCGGCCTTGGGTCCGAGCTTTGCCAATGCCGGGGCAACGTTGGTCGGCGTCAGAAGCCCTTTTCGAGTCGCTTCAATCAGCAGGTCTGCGGACTTTTCGGTGGGGTTGTCGGCGATCCTCCACGCCAACGACCTCCGAATGCTTTGATCCCGGTTCTTTACGTTGGTCGGCTTCAGGTCGAAAATCAGCTGAGCCATGGCCTCGATGCCTTTGGGGTCTTTTACGTCGAGCATGATGGCGGCCCATGTTCGCATCGCCGCACTCTGTTTCGGATCATTGATGAAGCTGAGGACCTGAGGCCATTCGGCCTCCATCCGATCCCGCAGCGCATAGAAGGCCTCCTCCTCAGCTTTCAGGATTGAATCGCCCTCTGAGTGGCTCGTCACGATGAGCTCGGGAATGGTGCGCTTTGGCATCGGCCGAAAGATCACTGGGCCCATGACCCGGCCCCAATCATTCAGGATGAGAGTTCCGTTCGGGCCTCGCCGCAACACCAGCCCCTCCAGGTTGCTCTTCGGCCACTTTTTCTTAAGATCTTCCGTGGGTTGGCTTGACGAGATCATGAAGAAACCGTCGTACACGCACACGGTTTGTTCGCCTACCTGTCGCCAATATCCTTGCTGGCGCCTTCCGCAAAGGAAGAACCTTCCGTCGGACTGGACCCTCAATAGCGATCGGCCGAAGTAGGCGTCAAGGGCGCCCCTAGACTTGACCGGCGCCTTCGAGACGTCCGGCCGGTACGACCCCACCGGGAACCCCGCCTGAACCCGGCCGATGACCGCCAGCGCGAGAGCAGTAATCATGTCCTCATCTTACGCGGATGGTCAATTTCTGATTATTGGAATTCCGCATGGGCTGGGAATCGTCAATTCGAACGCTCGATCCGACTGAGTTTCAAAGGCACCTTCCCCCGAACGCCGGCCAAAGACGGTTCCGCCCGACCTAGTTGTGTATACTAGTACACACTCATGCGCAGAATCAACTTCACCATGGATGAGGAGACGGTTTCACTTCTCGGCTCGCTCGCTGACCAGTTTTATGGTGGAAATCGCTCCTTGGCCATTCGGGCCGCAGTCGAATCACTGGCCGCTCACTCGGGCCATGCGGGCTGGATCATCACCGGTTTCACCCCAATCGAAATCGAGTCGGAGACTCAGTGCCACTGTTGCCATGAGGCATTTCTTCCCGGCGCAACGCTCTTCCGGCCCGTGTTCGAAAAGGGTGTTTCACCAACGGCCCTCCAAGAGCTGCCTACGGGGCCATGGCTGGACTGTTCGAAGTGCGCGGGAGGGCACCTATGAGCACCATTCAGAAGAGGCTTCCGGTGACCGTTCTCTCCGGCTTCTTGGGCGCAGGCAAGACGACCGTTCTCAACCACGTCCTCAGCAATCGAGAGGGCAAGCGCGTCGCGGTCATTGTCAATGACATGAGCGAGATCAACATCGATGACGAGCTCGTTGCGAGCGGAAAGGCAAACCTTTCCCGCACCGAAGAGACGTTGGTCGAGATGACGAATGGGTGTATCTGCTGCACCCTCCGCGATGATCTGCTCAAAGAAGTTTCGCGGCTGGCCAGGGAGGACCGGTTTGACTATCTGCTGATCGAGAGCACGGGGATTAGCGAGCCATTGCCCGTCGCAATGACCTTCACGTTTGAAGACGAGTTTGGCGAATCGCTTGGCACGGTCTCTCAACTCGATACGATGGTCACCGTCGTTGACGCGTTCAATTTCTTCCGCGACTTTGCGGAGGCAGACTACATCCGCGACCGTGGGGAGAGCCTTGGCGAAGAGGATGATCGAACGGTGGTCGACTTGCTGGTTGACCAGATCGAGTTTGCCGACGTAATCCTGGTCAGCAAGACCGACCTGGTCGACGAAGCAACGCTCGGGAAAGTGATCGGCGTCTTGAAGACGCTGAACACGGAGGCCCGCATCATCCCGATCACCAACGGAGCGATTCCCATCGACGAAGTTATGGGTACGGGTCTCTTTGACATGGAAAAGGCTCAGCGATCGCCCGGCTGGATCAAGGAGCTCATGGGCCAACATGTCCCCGAGACAGAAGAATATGGCATTTCGAGCTTTGTCTATAAGGCTCGCCGACCCTTCCACCCCGAGCGATTCTGGTCTGTGATCAACCGCGAGTGGCCGGGTGTGATTCGGTCCAAGGGCTTCTTTTGGCTCGCAACGCGGATGCAGTGGATTGGCGAGTGGCATCAGGCAGGCGCAGCGTGTCGCTTCGGACACGCGGGAACCTGGTGGTGCACTGCGCCGAGGCAGTATTGGCCCGATGATTCTGAGTCTCGGCTTCGGATCCATCGTTTGATGCAAGAACCCTACGGAGACCGACGCCAAGAGATCGTCCTGATCGGGATCGGAATGGACAAACCTGGCCTAACGGAGATGCTGAACTCTGCTCTTCTTACAGATGAAGAGTACAACGCGGGTCCAGACAAGTGGCGCAAGTTCAAGGATCCCTTTGGCCTGCCTGCCGACCGAACCGCACCAAAATAGGTGCGACCTCGGCCGCCAACGGGGCAGTCTTCAAACCCAGGGGGCGTCCATTGGACGCCCCCTCTCTTTAACTTCGGTCAGGCCTCATGCCGCGGGGTTTTCACCGAAGGTTAAGGATCAAGGCAAGTACCGATGGATTGGCGGGGGCTCAATCTGCTAGAGTCTGGGGGTGCCACTCCGGGTCAGCCTTCGCAAGCTAAAGGATCAAACCGGCTTCATTTCTTGTCAGCGAAGCGACGGCACGATCACCCACCAGAAGCAGAATCAGCTGCAAGCGCTCCACTTCGTCTACCACGACCTCACCCATCTCGCAGTCGAATCCATCCTAACCCAGCTCAAGGGCTTCTTCGGCCTCATCGAAGAAGGTTGGGATATCGAAGACACCACTGGCAAAGGTCAGCGCGGACCACTCCCCGCCGATGCCGTCATTGTTGAACAACTGGTCGGCTATTTTGACCAGGAACGCGCAACTCCCGGCGGATGGACGCGTGAGGAGTTCAACTCATTTTCGCCCCTGCCCTTAAGCGCAAATGACTACGACGCCATCCGTCAACTCCGGGCAAAGTTATTCGACGATTGGAGCGCGGTCCCACCAGAAACCGAGATGGTCTTAACGTTTAGCCGATCTTGAGCGGGTTCGTTTTCGAAAGGCGATAACGGAAGCCCCCGTCCACCGGCCGGAGGCAAATTGACCTCGCGACTCGTCGTTAAGGGGAAATGAACGTCTGGATGATCGTCGGCCTCGTCGTGCTCCTGCTGATCATTGGGTTCCTGATCCTGGAGTTGCCGAGGCAGCACCGCTTCATCGACTACTGCGGGAAAAACGACCCCGAACGGGTGCGGAAGTGGCTTCACGAAGGCGCCGACCCGAACAAGGCGGGCCTCTTTGGCCTGACCCCACTCGGCGTCGCGATCGACAACAAGAAGCTCGAAAATGTCCGCATCCTTGTCGAGGCCGGCGCGACGATCAAGCCGACCGAACCGAGTCGTACCCCGCTCCACATCGCGGTCGAATCGGGCGACCCCGGGATCGCGGAGTTCCTGCTGGAATCCGGCGCTGACCCGAACTTCAAGGATAAGGGCGGTCGGTCGGCGTTCATGGAAGCCTGCAACAGCCTCAAACCCGAGATGGCCGAGCTGCTCCTCAGCCATGAGGCGAACGTGAACCTCGGGGCCGGTCGGGACGGCGAAATCCAAGAACCAACGATCATCCTCGTGGTGGCCCAGTGCTCGGGACTGCACAAGCCAGAAGAAGTTCAGCGCCTCACCCAGGTGGTCAAGCTCATGCTCGATGCGGGGGCGAACGTCAACGCTCGTAGCTCCAGCGGCATGCCCCTCGTGGTCTTCGCCCTCTCCCAGCTGCCCGTCCTTCAACTCCTCGTCGACTACGGCGCCATCACCGACGTCGCGCATGACGGTATCGAATATGGCGAGATCATCGCCGTCTTGCTTGAAGAGCATCGCCCGTCGGAGCGGTGAGGCCGACGTGGCCAAGAGACCTAGCTTCTGGACAGGGCACTCGTCCCCACCCGAAAGTCCGCCCGCCCCAGCCTTGCACCCTTGCCCCGGCCAATCCCGTCCCTAAGTTCAAGATGATGTCAAGAATGGCGTACCTTGCGTCCCTGCTCCTCCTTGTGCCAGCGACATCCTGCGCACGGCCCATCCCAGCAACGGTGGCTCGCCAGGACGAAACCCTGTTTCTCAATGGACATTTCCCGATTGGAGTGTTTTCACAGCCCGTGGACTCCTTCGAAAAGTGGAAGCAACGCGGCATCGACACCCTGCTTGAAGTGCCCATGAATCACGACGCCGTGGCCTGGGACCGCGCCGCCCGAGCCGGGGGATTTCGCATCATCCGCCGGCCAGCCGCGAACCCAAGGGATGACATCGGCCGCAAGGATCTGCTGGCTTGGTCGCATTGGGACGAGCCCGACGCCGCCGGTCGGGCACCAACGTGGACACCCGCCTTTGAAAAGACCTACTCCGAATGGCGAAGCATCGACCCCAACCGCAAGATCTTTCTCAACTTCGCGGGTCCAGATATCACGTGGTTCACGACCCAAAGGGATTCGTATTCAACCAACTACGCCTCCTACTATCCGCGCCTCGTCGCCACCGCCGACTGGATCGCGAGTGACCTCTATCCGGCGGGTGGTTGGCTTAACCGTGGGCACGAATCTCGCCGGGGCGACATCGCGCTCATTGCCGAACCGATGCGCGCGATCAAAAAGTTGACCAACAAGCCGCAGTTCGTCTTCATCGAAGCCAGCGAGATCGAGAGCGGCAATGTGGCTGGTGCACGTTGCCCAACCCCCGAGGAGATGCGGGCCCAAATCTGGTACGCGATTCTGCACGGTGCCCGGGGCATCTTCTACTTCCCGGCGTCGGTTCGCCGAGATGCCTTTCGCTTTGACGCCTCTCCGCCCGAGATCGTGAAGGAGATGGTGCGACAAAATGCCCTCATCCGAAAGGCCGGGCGCACGCTCCAGGGGGCGGTGGACCCCTCGCAGCTACAGGTCAGCGCAGATGGACCGCTGGAAGTCGGTTGGCGGCTGCTCGATGGCCAAGCCACCGTCATCGTCGTGAACCCCACGCGAAAGTCGGTCCCCGAAGCCAAGATCACGGTCGCGGGAGCAAAAGGCGAGGCCCGGTTCCTCTCCAATGATCGCCGGGTTCCTATGTCGAACGGCGTCCTAAAGGAGTCAATCGAACCTCTGGGAGTGCGGGTGTTCATGGTCGGTACCGGTGACTGAAAAGCGACTGAAAAATCAATGGGGAGCCAGGACTCTATGGTTTTCTTAGCCTGGGTCAAGAAGCAGATCCCTTCGCCTGACGACCGAGGTCTTGATTGAGCCAGCTCTGCCAGCGACCGGGCGAAATGCGCTGTGTAGCGTAGGCGTGAAAAATCTCGGCCACGGCCGTCGCGCGATGTCGTTGGACCCGGCAAGGCTCGCTTGTCCTAACACTCAGACTCGACATTGATGGATTTGATTTTCGACCGCGGGAACTACTTATTTGTAGCGTGAATCTTCGGGCGAAAGGAGCGCTGTTCGAAACTTTTTGAAGAGTGAATTGTTAAGGTAAGCTCTATGCAATCATGATTACAGTTGAATGTCCGTATTGTCGCCAAGAAGCAATTATCGGTGGCGGATTTCAATGTTCCAATTGCAATGCAACGCAGACGGCTGAGACCGTAGCATCAGATTACGTTGAGACCATACTAGACTGTTGCCAACATTCTATTGTCCAGAACGGTGGAGAATGGCCGGTCTCGTATTGTGACGAGTGCGGCCATGAGAGTTTTGTAGACTTTGGTCTGCAGCAAGAGCCAGAGGACTCTCGTGCTGGTCTCTGCTTCAATTGCGGCTACGAGATACACTGCTGTTCAACCGGCGAAAGTGGCGGAGCCGCCTACTGTTTGAAGTGTGGTAATCTATTTCAAGATGACGGTGAAAATTTTATTTGTTTTGCCTGTATTGAAGGTGCTGTAAGTATAATCTAGTGGCAAAACTTGTTATAGCCTGCTCACCGAAGGGTGATCTTTTAGATCGCATCTCAGGTTGATCTTCTCATTGGCCCCAACAAAGACTTAATGCAAGAGGAGTTATCAAGAATGTTGATCAGGTCTACAGGTCGAACGCTCAAATATAGACGACTGGACCCATGTGAAGTGAGTCATCTGCAGTGGCTAGGGTAATCCAGGCTCAATGCAAGGGCAGTTGCTGGCTTCGGTAGCCTCAGTGCATTCTTCTTGCGTCGAATTGATGATTGGCGGCCCCGGAGGGACTCGAACCCCCGACGCCCTCCTTAGGACTGACATTTTCTAGGTTCAATGACGCTAGGCACTTGTCCGCCGTTGAACCTAAATGACCGCCGTCTTCCGCCGCGTTGGAGAGACCTTGGAGAGACCTGGGGCGAGACCCTCTAGCCATTCTCAATAAGCGAAATCGGTAAAGCTCAGTTCTAACCGCGAACACACGGCAACCTAAGCTGTTCGTCCATCAAAGCTGCGGAGTCTCAATGAGTTTAGGATGACCGAAACGCTGCTGAACGCCATCGCACCAGCTGCCAACATTGGGCTGAGAAGGCCCAGGGCCGCCAGGGGGATCATAACGACGTTGTAGACGAATGCCCAAAACAGGTTCCACTTGATTGTTGAAAGGGTAGCGCGTGCAAGGCGGATAGCCTGCGCGACGCCGCGAAGATCTGATCGAAGAAGGGTTACTCCAGCGGTCTCCATTGCAACATCCGTCCCGTGGCCCATCGCTATACCAAGGTCAGCTTGGGCCAGGGCTGGCGCATCGTTGATTCCGTCTCCCACCATGCCCACGCGGCCTGCGACTTGGTATTTGCGGACGAATTCGGCTTTATCTTGAGGTAGCACCTGAGCTTCCACTCGCTCAACTCCTACTTGATTCGCAACGGCAGCAGCGGCCCTGAGGTTGTCTCCAGTCACCATGACTGGCTCCACACCAATTTGTTTCAGCAGCCGAATAGCCTCAGCACTATAATCTCCAACCACGTCGGAAACGGCGAGCACAGCGTAGTTAACGCCTGTCTGAAGAACAAAAACA
>JAFDWR010000005.1 GCA_018268355.1 Armatimonadota bacterium
AGCATCGACCTGTGCCTTGAGGGCATCGAGGTCAGCCTTGGTGGCAAAGCCGTCCAGTCGCTTCATCAGGTCTTCCATCTGAGCGCGGAGGGCATCCTGCTGGTTCTTGAGGTTGGTCCAAACGGCGTGGATCGCAACCGCAAGCTCGTAGCGGCTTGCAGGGCGACCACCGCGGAACAGACCGTCCGGGTAGCCGACGAGAAGGCCAGCGGCCTTCAGCTCCGAGAGCTCCTTAAATGCCCAGTGATTGGCAGGAACATCCGGGAATTGATCCTGAGCAAAGACCGGCGCCACGATGGCAGCACCGAGAACCAGGCTCAGAGCAATGGTAAGCGTTCGCTTCATATGTTTTTTGCTCCTATTCTCAACTCGAGAAAGAGCAAGCGAACGGATGGTATCGAGACGAACTCACAACTATCCTTGAGTTTCCTATGAACCCGTCTCCACGTCCGGATCACGCCGCTTCCTGCAATTCTCGAGTGGCAGATACAAGATCTGCCAGCAATATTATGGGCACAAAAATGCGAAAGTGCAAGGATTTTGTGAACTTTTCAGGGGCCAAGTCGCAAAAAATTCGCGATTGGCCCCTGAAATCCGGCGCTTAGGCGGTTCCGAGGAGCTGGCGCAGGACGTAGTGGAGGATGCCTCCATGGCGATAGTATTCGAGCTCGTTCGGCGTGTCGATGCGGACCTTCACCTGGAACCGCTTGTCTCCTGCCGAAACCCAGAGCAGCTTGCCATTGGCGAAGGAAGATGCCGCCGCCTCAACGAAGCCTTCAATCGAGATCGGCTCGTGACCGGTCAGTCCCAGGGACTCACGGCTCTCACCCGGCATGAACTCGAGGGGAAGAACGCCCATGCCCACGAGGTTTGATCGGTGGATTCGCTCGAACGATTGGGCGATGACCGCCTTGACGCCCAGCATCCAGGTTCCCTTGGCCGCCCAGTCGCGGCTCGATCCGGTGCCGTACTCTTTGCCCGCGAGGATCACGAGTCCGGTGCCGCTTTCCTTGTACTTCATCGCCGCGTCGAAGATCGTCGTGACTTCGCCGGTCGGGAGGTAGGTGGTCATGCCGCCTTCCGTGCCCGGAGCGAGGAGGTTGCGAAGACGGATGTTGGCAAACGTGCCGCGCACCATGATGTCGTCGTTGCCTCGGCGCGAACCGTAGCTGTTAAACATCGACGGGTCGATCCCTCGGGCAAGGAGGAACTGACCGGCGGGCGAGTTCAGCTTGATGTTGCCTGCAGGCGAGATGTGGTCGGTGGTCACGCTATCGCCCAGCATCGCAAGGCAGCGAAGGCCATCGAGAGGCGCGAAGCCGCTGTTTGCCTTTGCCGACATGCCTTCGAAGTACGGCGGATGCTTGATGTAGGTCGACTGCGGATCCCACGCATAGGTTTCGCTGCCGGTGGCGGCAATCGCGTTCCAGCTCTCGTCGCCCTTGAAGACTTCGGCATAGCTCGACATGAACATGCCGCGATTGATGTGGTGCTCAACCGCATCAGCGACTTCGGCTTGGGTCGGCCAGATGTCGCGGAGGAAGACCTCGTTTCCATCTCGGTCGAGTCCGAGCGGGTCGTTCTGCAGGTCGATGTCGATGGTTCCCGCCAGCGCGTAGGCGACGACAAGCGGGGGCGACATGAGGTAGTTCGCCTTGACCTCTTGGTGGATGCGACCTTCGAAGTTGCGGTTGCCGCTCAAAACCGAAACCGCGACGAGGTCGCGCTCGGTGATCTCCTTGCTGACCGCGTCGGGGAGCGGTCCGGAGTTGCCGATACACGTGGCGCAGCCGTAACCAACGATGCTGAAACCAATTTGCTCGAGGTCAGCGAGCAAGCCGCTGCTCTCAAGGTACTTGGTGACGACGCGCGAACCGGGGGCGAGCGAGGTCTTCACCCAAGACTTGGGTTGGATGCCTCGGGCGGCCGCCTTTCGGGCGACGAGACCCGCCGCGAGCATCACCGACGGGTTGCTGGTGTTGGTGCAGCTCGTAATTGAGGCGATGACCACCGCACCCTGGTCCATTTGGTTGACCTGGGTCTTGGTTAGCGTTCCGCCGCTGAGCTGGGTCTGCGGGAAATTCTTGGTGAACGATTCGCGTGCACCGGAGAGGGCAACGCGGTCTTGGGGCCGCTTCGGACCCGCCACCGACGGCTCGACGGTTGAGATGTCCAGTTCGACGGTATCGGTGAAGACCGGGTCGGGCGTGTTCTCGTCATAGAACATCTCCTGAGCGCGAAGATAGGCCTCCACGAGGGCGACTTGCTCATCCGAACGACCAGTGAGTCGAAGGTATTCGAGGGTGACGCGGTCAACCGGGAAGATGCCGCAGGTTGCGCCGTACTCGGGGGCCATGTTGCCGATCGTCGCGCGGTCGGCGAGAGGAAGGCTCAGCGCACCGTGGCCATAGAACTCGACGAACTTGCCGACCACACCCTTGCTGCGAAGGATTTCGGTGACGCGGAGGACGAGGTCGGTCGACGTGCAGCCTTCGCGGAGCTTGCCGGTGAGCTTGAAGCCGACGACCTGCGGGATGAGCATCGAGACGGGCTGGCCGAGCATCGCCGCCTCGGCTTCAATACCGCCGACGCCCCAACCGAGGACGCCGAGGCCGTTGATCATCGTCGTGTGCGAGTCGGTGCCGACGAGGGTATCGGGGTAGGCAACCTTGCCCTCGGGGGTCTCGCGAACAAAGACGCCGCGGGCGAGGTGCTCGAGGTTGACCTGGTGGCAGATGCCGGTGTTCGGCGGGACGACCTTGAAGTTCGAAAGTGCGAGCTGGCCCCACTTGAGGAAGGCGTAGCGCTCATGGTTTCGCTTGAACTCAAGTTCGGTGTTGATGTCGATCGCTTGGGGCGTGCCATAAGCGTCGATCTGGAAGCTGTGGTCGATGACAAGTTCGACGGGCTGCAGTGGGTTGATCTTCTTGGGGTCGCCGCCCAGGGTCGCCATTGCTTGTCGCATCGCGGCGAGGTCGACCACGCAGGGGACGCCGGTGAAGTCCTGCATCAGAACTCGGGCGGGCATGAACTGGATTTCGTGGCTCGGCTCGGCTTGGGGATCCCAGTTTGCGAGGGCCTCGATGTCGCCCTTCGAGACGGTGACGCCATCCTCACACCGGACGAGGTTCTCAAGGAGAACGCGCAGCGAGAAGGGAAGTCGATTGGGATTGAGTCCCGCAGATTTGAGAGCCGGAAGGCTGAAGTACGTGTAGGTCTGACTTCCGACGGTGAGGGTGGATTTTGCGTTGAAGCTGTTCATGCGGTGGCCCTGGCACCGACCCGCGGCTCCGATCCGCGCATGGCCGGTCGTGTGATTCAGAGGATACCTTCCCGGGGCCTAGGTTAAGGTTGCGTCAATCGGTGTCACACCTTGAGGCCCCGAAGACGATAGTCGAATGAATCAGGCTGGGCCCGCGCAACGCGGTGGCAGCGCGAGGTTCGGGAAACGACATCATGAAGAAATCACTTCTTATCGGTCTAATGGGCGTTGGTGGCATGTTGCTGACCGCCCAGTCACAGGCCTTACTTCTGGCTCATTGGAACTTTAACAACGCGGGAACGCTCTTGACGGCGTCGAGCACGGACTCTTCGGTCTCGTCGGCCTCGCTGACTCCGAGCGTGACCGCCACGACGGTTACGGGTTCGCTGATCAATGCGGTTGGTGCTGACCCGGCCGGTACGGCACTCACTTTCAACCCTGCTCCCAACAACAGCACGCTCACGTGGCAGATCAACTCGACGACGAGCACCTTCTCGAACCTCGTGGTGACGTTCGCGCAGCAGCGGTCGGGCACTGGTCCGCAGACCAACACGGTTGAGGCGTCGGTTGACGGCACCAACTGGTTTGGCGCGGTGGCCACCACCGTTCCGACCTCGTTTGCCCTTGCAACGGCCAACTTCAGCTCGGTTCCCCAGGTGAACGGCTTCTCGACCTTCTACGTTCGAGCGACTCTCACGGCAGGAACGGGCGGAACGTTCCGCGTCGACAACTTCCAGATCAACGGCGACGTTGCTCCGGTTCCCGAGCCGACCTCGCTTGCCGCCATCGGAATTGGTGCCGTTGCACTGATCCGACGAAAGAAGGCTCGCTGAGACGTCCCGTCCAGCACCAAGCAAAACGGGCGAGTGAAATCACTCGCCCGTTTTCTTGTTTGGTAGACCTCGCCTTACTTGGCCGATCGTCGTCGTCGGATCATCGCGGCAACGCCAAGACCAAGAACGGCCATGGTTGCAGGCTCAGGAACCGGCGTCGGAGCGAAATCAATGCCTCGGAAGAGGTTGTTTCCGCTCGCGGTTGCGATCGTCGTTGCGGTCGCGGCAGCGCCCGTGTCCACGATCGAAACGATTCGGTTGTTGGTGGTGACCACACCGGCCGACTGAGCGTCGTCAGCAGTCACGGCATAGAGCGTGTTGCTCGCCGCATCGTAGGCGAGGTCACGAGCGCCAGCACCCAGGCCGAGCGTGTAGTTCAGCGACCAGGTTCCGCCGTTGTTGATCCACTTTTGGATACCGCCGCCATTCACCGCGGTTCGATCGTCGGCGACGTAAACCGTGTTCGCGTCGGCGAAGATGAAGTCATAGGGGCTCGAACCCGTGCCCGTTGCGAAAAGGAGGGTCGGGGTGACTGGACCTGCGGTCGGAAGCGAACCGAACGAGTACACGCCCGAGGTGCCGCTTGCCGAGCTGGCATAGAGGCTTCCACCGAACGCGCCGAGCTTTCGGAGGTTCGTCGGAGCTGCCGTGTTGATCGACGTCGACGTCGTGGCGCCGAGGAGCGAGTAGTTCACGCCGCCGGTGCCGCCGACGGTCCAGAACTGGCTGCCGTCGTTCGAGAGCACGCTTCGAGCGTTGTTGCCCGACTGAGCGTCGGTGAGACGAGTCGAGAGATCAACCGTTCCGTTGCCGTCGATTCGAGCCACGTTTCGGTTCAGGGTCGCGCTAGTGGTGCCCGTCACCGAGGTGGCGAAGGCGCCGTTGTAGCCGTAGATGGTCAGAAATCGACCGTCGAGCGAGCGGGTGAGGCCGCCTTCCGAGGTTGCCGTTCCGCTGATGACGAAGTTGGCCACCGGGATCGCGGTGCTGTTCACCAGGCTTCCCGCAGTGGTGTATTGGTCGATGAAAACGGCGTTGCCAGTGTTGGCAAGGATGTTGGTCGCGTTGTTCGACGAGGACACTCGGCTCACCGCCAAGTTACCGGTCGAAAATTGCGCACTTGAAAGAGCGGCGACAAGAATGCCGGCCAAAACAAAAGTTCTCTTCATGAATTTCTCCTCTCCACGTGCACTGCACGCAAGGAGAAATGTGACCGGGGAAGATTAAGTGACTTTGAACTCAGGGAAGTCTTTATCGAACCTTAAATTGGTTAAGGCGGCTGACCTGCGGTGTGATCTTGCCAACGGGCTGACCTTGCGGTATATTGTAGGTCCTTCGGGATGTGGCTCAGCTTGGTAGAGCGCTGCGTTCGGGACGCAGAGGTCGCTGGTTCGAATCCAGTCATCCCGACCATTTTTTTGCCTGGCCGCACCCGCCGAATCAGGGTTTGACCGCGTCTCCGACAGTTCAGGACATTTCTTGTCAAGGAATTACCAGGTTCGTCCAAAGCGGAAGTCGCCGAAGCTGCAAATCCCGTACTCTTACAGTTCTTGTTGCGCAAACCTGTTGCAACTCGGACGGAGGGGATTTTATGCAGAAGCAATTTTCACGGTCGGCGGCCTTGGGCCTCGCGACGGTTCTCGTTTCAACGCTTTCGGCGTCGAGCCACGCAGTTTGGACCTATTCATCGGTCATCGACACTACGGCGGCAGCTCCCAGCGGTAGCTTTTCGAGCTTCGGTAGCGTCATCCAGATGAGCAATGGCGTCGTGGTTGGCACTGCCACCTATGGCGCGAACAGCTTGGTCTACCGGGGCACAGGTGGCGGGACTTACCAGTCGGTTGCCAAGGCTGGCGATGCGGCTCCCTCGGGAACGTTCTCGTCCTTTGGCTCTCCGGGGATCGGTGGAACGACGATCTCGTACCGAGGCGTTTATGGCGCCACGACCTCATTGTTCCTCGATAACGGTGGAACCCGCACGACAGTCATTTCGACCGGCGACGCCGCTCCCGTGGGCACCTTCACTAACTTTGGCAACTCGCGCAACAGCGGTAACACCGTCGTCTTCAACGGCACCTACAACTCGGGCAACGACTCCGGCATCTTCGTTAAGAATGGCGGGACCCTTACCACCCTCAACAAGACCGGCGATACCGGACCGGGTGGTGGTGTGTTCTCGGGCTTCGGCCTTCCGGTCATCAGCGGTAGTAACGTCGCCTATCAAGGCTTCACCGCAACCAGCCGCGCCAACTACTTCTGGAACGGCACGCGACAGACGATTGTGACGGTCGGCGATGCCGCGGTTGGCCTCACCGGCAACTTCACCGACGTCCTCCAGCCTGCATTGAGCGGTAGCACGGCGGCGTTCCTCGGTCTCACCGCCACGAGCCGAGGCATTTATCGGTGGCAAGGAGGCGCATTGACCTTGCTCGCAAAGGTGGGCGATCCGGCTTCGACTGGAACCTTCACGGATTTTTCTTCGAACGTCAGCATCAGCGGAAACATCGTCGCCTACACGGGTGTCTTCAACGGGACCAACCGAGCGGTCATGCTCCACAACGGCTCCTTCGCCAGCGAGGTCATCAAGACCGGCGACAGCCTCTTTGGCAGCACGGTCACCGCGCTTGGCACGACCGGATTCATCGACCAGAACCAGGCGGTGGCGTTCACCTACACCCTCGCCGATGGTCGTCTTGGCGTCGCGGTCGCGGTGCCGGAACCGGGAACGATGCTCGCGCTCGGCCTAGGTGGCCTCGCGCTCATCCGGCGACGAAAGGCTCGCAAGAACTAAGTCCCATCGATCGTGGCCGGATCAGCCCCTGCGGGTGGTCCGGCCATTTTGCTTTCAGATTTTCGCGATTGCCCCTCCCCAAGGCGAGCCGATTCGATTCAAACTTGGTGAATGCAAGAGTCAACGATACGCATTGCCCTCGTCGGGACGGGATTCATGGGCCGGATGCACGCCCAGGTCTACCGTCAGATCGGCGGCTGTGCGGTCCATCACGTCCTTTCCCTCAAAGGTCAAACTGCCGAAGAGCTCGCGGGCAAGCTCGGGGCAGAAGTCGCTCCCGATTTCGACTCGATCTTGGCGAACCCCGATATCGACGTGGTCGATATCTGCTTGCCGACCGACCTCCACGCGCCGTTCAGCATTCGCGCGCTCCAGGCTGGCAAGCATGTCCTTTGCGAGAAGCCAATGGCGATTGACCTTGAGAGTGCTGACCAGATGCTCGCCGCGCGGGATGCGAGCGGAAAGACGCTCATGATCGCCCAGTGCATTCGCTTTTGGCCGGAATACGTTCGGCTTCGCGAGATCGTGAAGGACGGACGACTTGGCAATCTGCGCTCACTCCAGCTCACCCGGTTTGGCGCATTCCCAACCTGGAGCTCGGAGGGATGGATTGGCATGGAACCGCGTTCAGGCGGTGCGGCCCTCGATATGCACATCCACGACACCGACTTCGTGGTGGACCTGCTCGGCGAGCCGGACGAGGTGATCTCGCGTGGCAGCGTCGATGAGCGCGGCGTGAGCCGGGTCTTCACCCTCATGCGCTGTGGACGGACGACGGTCCAGCTCGAAGGCGGTTGGGATCTGCCCTCCAGCGCACCGTTTCGAATGTCGTTCCGCGCGGTCTTCGACCAAGGCCTTGTGATGTTCGACGGCGGGCCCTTGACGATCTATCGCGACGGACAGGCACCCGAGCCCGTGACCGATCTGCCTCGCATGAGCGCAGGCGATGTCGGCGGAAACCTCTCCGACCTTGGCGGCTACTTCTTCGAGATCGACTACTTCCTGCGCTGCATCCGCGAAGGGAAGCCGGTCGATGCGAGCAGCCCCGAATCGTCGCGACAGGCCCTTGCCGTTGCGCTCAATGAGATCGGACAAGTCCACCACCAAGGAGCCCATTCATGATTCTAAAGTCGATCAACTACTGGTCCTATCCCGGCGGCCTCGAAGGCAAGCTGCCCGTCCGCGATTTCCTGCGGCTCGCGAAGTCGCATGGATTCGATGCGGTCGAGCTTTGCGTGGGTGGCGAAGGCGACCTGACGACCGCGACCACCGAGGCGCAGTGCCGCGACTTCTTGTCGATGGCCGACGAAATCGGCATCAAGGTCGCGAGCGTCGCGAGCGGACTCTACTGGGGCCACGCCCTCGGTGATGCCGACCCCGCCTCGCGCTCGCAAGCCGCCCAAGAGCTGGAAGCGATGCTCCACATCACGAAGTGGCTCGGCTGTCGTACGCTCCTGACCATTCCCGGCGCGGTGCAGGTCTTCTTCCTGCCGGATCGACCGGTTCAGCCGTACCAAGAAGTCGAGAACTTCGCGCGGGAAGGGCTGAAGGCCGCCGCGAAGACCGCCGAGTCGCTCGGCGTGCGCATGGGCATCGAAAACGTTTGGAACAAGTTCCTCCTCAGCCCGAGCGAGATGGCTTCGTTCCTCGATTCGATTGGAAGCCCGGCGGTGGGTGCCTACCTCGACGTCGCGAACATCCTGCCTTACGGTTATCCCGAGCATTGGCTCCGCCAACTCGGAAGCCGCATCTATGGCGTCCACTTCAAGGACTTCCGACGCGCGGTCGGCACGGTGGAGGGCTTTGTGGACCTCCTCGAGGGCGACGTGAACTGGCCGGAGGTTATGGCTGCGCTCGGCGAGATCGGCTATGACGGCCCGGTGGTGGCGGAGATGATTCCCACGTATGCGCACTATCCGCTGGTCCGCTGCGCGAATGCGTCGCGGGCGATGGATGCAATTCTCGGCCGCGTTTGATCGCGGCCGAGAACCTCGCGTCATGGCATCTGAGTCTTTAGGATTATGTGGAAGCGAATCCTTTCCATCGTGTGTCTCGCCGTCTTTGTTTGGGGCTGCGGAAAGCCGCTCGAAGAGAAGAGCAAGGAGAACCGGGACATCCAGCGCGAAAAGGCGAACCAGAAGCTCGACAAGGCTGCCGGTGACGAATAAGTAAACTCCACGGTTCAGGCCTATGACGGCAGAACGTGGAGTTATCTTGCTCGTGGTCATCATCGTCGTGGCGATGGTGGCTCGGAGGTTGCGCATCCCCTACACCGTGGGGCTTGTCCTCGCGGGCCTCGGCCTCGGCGCGACCGGGCAGTTCGCTGAACTGAGCCTGACCAAGGAGCTGATCTTTTCGTTCCTGCTCCCGCCCCTCGTGTTCGAGGCGGCGTTGTACATCCGGTGGTCCAAGCTGCGAAAGGACCTCGTTCCGATTGTCGTCTTCGGAACCATCGGGCTGCTCATCGCCACCTGCGTCGTCGCGTTTGGGCTGCATTGGACCCTGCAGTGGTCGCTGCCGGTTGCCTTCGTCTTTGCCACCCTCATTTCGGCCACCGACCCCGTCTCGGTAATCGCCTCGTTCCGAGAGGCAGGAGCAAAGGGTCGGGTCCCGCGACTGGTTGAAGCGGAAAGCCTCATGAATGACGGGACGGCGGCGGTCGCCTTTGCGATCGCCCTTGCCTGCGCCCAAAACATGGCCCCAACCCCAATCCAGGCGGTCGGCCAGTTCTTGCTCGTGGCTTTGGGCGGGATCGTCGTCGGCTTGGCCGTCGCGGGCGTGGGCATCCTGCTTGCCGGACGAACGAACGACTCGCTCGTCGAAATCGCGATCACCGTCGCGGTGGCGTATGGCTCTTTCCTCGCCGCCGAGCATTTTCACCTCAGCGGCATCCTCGCTGCCTCAGCCGCGGGGCTCCTGGTCGGCAACATTGGCAACATCGGCTCCTTCCACGACGAGCACCACTCGATGGTCACGACGTTCTGGGAGGTGGTCGCCTTCGCCTCGAACAGCATCATCTTCCTGCTCATCGGGGTGAAGCAGGCTCAGGTTCCGCTCGGACAGTACGCCGGCAGCCTTGCCGTCGCGCTCGGATTGGTCTTGTTGGGCCGCGCGGTCTCGGTCTATGGGTGCGCGCTCGCCTTCCATCGAACGGGATGGAAGATTCCCGCGATCGGCCAGCACCTTTTGTTCTGGGGCGGTCTTCGGGGTGCGCTTGCTTTGGCGCTCGTCCTAGGCTTGCCCGAGGGCTTCCCCCAGCGCGACCAGCTCACGTCGATCTGCTTTGGCGTGGTGGTTTTCTCGGTCGTCGTGCAGGGCCTTTCGATTTCGCCGCTCGTGAAGCGGGCGGTCAACGCGGCCTAGGTGCATTCTTTCCTGCAATTCTGTTGCATTTCCGTAGAGGTTCAGAGTTCGTTGCACCGACAACTAGAACACTCATGTCGAAATTTCAGGATTGGAAGCTGTCAGCCAAGGTCACGGCGGGACTTAGCGCTATGCTCCTGGCCGGTATCGCAGGCCAGATTTTTGCGTTTCGGGCGCGAGCAGAGGTCGCTGCTCGCCAGCAGAACGAGATTTATCCGCTGGCCAAAGTTCTCCAACTCCAAGCGGAGGCTGCGGAGGCTTCCGGGCGCATGGTGCTCCAGACCCGGCTTTACATTTCCGAGCCAACTGAGGCACGCAAGGCCGACAAGCTGAAGTGCGACGATCAGACCCAGGGCAAGCTGGGCGAAGCCGAAAAGCTTGCATCCGCGCTGCCCAATTCGGCCAAGCTCACCGAGGCCTTCACGGTCCTGAAGGATTTCGACGAGAAGAATCTCGCTCCCCTCGAGGACGAGATCATGGGCTACGTCGACGCAAAGAAGCCGGAAAAGGCTGCCGAGGTCTTCTCTTCAAAGTATCAGCCGAAGCATGACGAGTTCGGTGCCCTATCATCCAAGCTCGCCGAGATTGCCTCGGCCGAGATCAAGACACGATTCTCCGAGCTCGACGCTCTGTCGGCCAAGGCCAGCCTGTTTGGCTGGGTCAGCCTCGGATTGCTCCTGGCCGTCGCTGGGTTCGTCCGCCAGATCTTTGCAAAGTTCGTCTTGAAGCCTGCGGTCCAGCTCCAATCGGGCCTCGACCAACTTGAATCGGGCGACCTGACCGCAAAGGTTGAGCCGATGTCCTCCGACGAGATGGGCCAGATGGCGTTGAAGTTTAGCCAGAGCGCGGGCGCCCTCGGTGCGACGATCAGTGACGTCAACGCGGTCTCGATTTCGATCCAGAACTCGTTCAAGCAGAACGAAACGCTCATCAACTCGGCGAGTGGCCTTGCCACCGAGATTCAGGTTCAAGCCGACCAGTTTTTCCATTCTCTTGAGGAGGAGAAGGGTCTTCTTTCGGAGATGGAATCCATCGCCGAACAGGTCAACGAGGCGGTGAACCAAGTGGCGATGGGTGCCGAGAGCACCGCGAGTAGCGCAGAGCGAAGCGCGCAGGGCATGCACCTCGTTTCCGAGTCGGCGGGCCGACTGAGCGATCAGATCAGCACGGCGGCAACCAAGGCGATGTCGGCGGCGAAGGCGGGCAACGAGACGGGAGAGATTCTCGAGGATTCGCAGGCGTCGATGCGCCGGATCCAAACCGAGGCCGCCAGCGCTTCTGCCGAAATCGAGAGCTTCCAGGCGATGTCGGTCCAGATCGGCGAGATCGTTTCGACGATCCAGTCGATTGCCGAGCAGACCAACCTTCTCGCCCTGAACGCGGCGATCGAAGCGGCCCGCGCCGGCGAACAAGGTCGCGGCTTCGCTGTCGTCGCCGAAGAGGTGCGTAAGCTCGCCGAAAGGTCGGCTCAATCGGCCCAGGAGATTCGTG
The DNA here is from genome assembly GCA_018268355.1 of Armatimonadota bacterium. Taxonomy (GTDB): domain Bacteria; phylum Armatimonadota; class Fimbriimonadia; order Fimbriimonadales; family Fimbriimonadaceae; genus JAFDWR01. The sequence continues at coordinate 11,741 of JAFDWR010000005.1, forward strand.
GCATCATCGACCAGACCCGCGAACGTGCCGAAAGCGCGATCTCGGTCATCCGAACCGCCACCGATGCGATCGAAGAAGGCGCTCAGCTCTCCGAACGAGCCCACACTTCGGTGACGGGCATCCTTGAGGCGGTCGACTCCATCGCTGCTACGATGGAATCCAGCTTGAGCGAGGCGATGAACATCAGCAGCGCGATTGAAAATGCGCGTGGCGAAATCGAGACCATCGCGGCCGCTGCCGAAGAGTCGAGCGCATCCGCTGAAGAGATGGCCGCCTCGTCGCACGAGCTTCGACAGGTCATCCGCAAGGTGGCCACGACCGGCCAGGCCAACGCCAGCGTTGCCTCGCAGATGTCGGATGCCACGCTGGAACAGGTTCGAATGCTGTCAGAGGTCATCGCCGCTCTCGGCGAGACCGGAACGGCGGTTTCCGACCTCCAGCGAAAGCTGGCGCACTTCAAAACGGGTTCGGGTTCCGGACTTTCGGTCGTCAGCTACGACCGAGCCGCTGCCTAACGCAGAGCGACCGAAGGACGTCCCGAGCCACTTCCGGCTTGGGGCGTCTTTTGTCTTTTTGGGGATACTGCATTCGTGCGATTTGCAACGGGTTGCTACACAGGGCAAGGCAAGGGGACCGGCGTCACCGAATGGACGCTCGACCCCCAAAGTGGCGCGGTCCAACTCGTACGAACCACACCTGTCGAGAGTCCGTCCTGGATCGCACCCCATGAAGGCGAGATATGGGCGCTCACCGAAGACGGCGCGCCCCACGCCAAGATCACGAGAATCCGCGAGGGACAAATTCGCGGCACTTTTGAACTCGCCATCGGCCAAGGCTGCTGCCACTTCTCGTTCGTGAAGGGCACGCTTTGCGCCGCGAGCTATGGCGGCGGCAAGGCGCAGGTCGGGCCTCACGTGTTCGCGTTCACGGGTCGCGGGCCGGTTAGTGGCCGGCAGTCAAGCTCCCACCTCCACCAGGCGCTCCCACTCTTGGGCGGCACCGCCGTCCTCTTCACCGACCTCGGTGGCGACGAGCTGATCCAAGTGGACCTCGCCCCGGGCGAAATCACGGGCAGGCTGAAGCTCCCGGCAGGGACGGGGCCGAGGCATGCGCTCCAGATTTCGGAGGCTGAACTGCTCGTTCTCGGCGAGATGGATGGCGCGGTTCACCGCGTCCGGCTCGAACCGACCGGCCCGAAGGAAGTCCTCGCGACCGCGGTTGGATTTCCCGACCTCCAAGCCCCCGGCGCAGCGGCAAGCGCGATTAAGCACGCTCCGGAAGCAGGATTCGTCGTCGTTGCCGAACGCGCCAAGCACCGTCTTCGATGGGTTCGATCGGCTGACCTCGAAATGGGGAAGGTGGTCAACCTCGCCGGGGAGGGGCCGCGCGACTTCAGCTTTTCGCCCGACGGCAAGTGGCTGATCGTTGCCTGCCAGAAGTCGAACGAGCTGCTCGTTTACACTGGCGGGGGCGAGTTTTTGCACCACGTCCCGACCGGCGCGCCGACCTGCGTCGCCTTCCTCGATTAGATCAGTTCCAGCGCGACTTCGCTGCAGAAGTGACGGCCTTCACTCGTCAACCGGACGCGGTCCTCAGTCCACTCCACCCAGCCTCGGCGGGCTAGCTCGGCCAGCTTGTCAGGGTCAAGGCCATCGGTCGGGAGCCCTTCGTTGAGCCTCAGGCCCAGCATGATCCGTTCGGTGCGGCGCGACTCCTCGGAGATCGGTTCGGCGTCAAATCGCAGTTCGCTGCCGGCTTGAACCGCCTCCACATAGCCTCGCGGGTGCTTCACATTGGTCCCGCGGACGCCGCCGAGGCAAGCCACCGCACCGGGGCCATAGCCCGCGTAGTCCTCGTGATGCCAATAGCAGAGGTTGTGGGCGCACTCCTTGCCCGGCAGGGCGAAGTTGGAAATCTCGTATTGGACGAAGCCCGCCGCTGCGGTCTCGGCGAGGCAATGATCGTACATCGCAACTTGCGCCTCATCGTCAGGCAACTCAAGCTGCCCGCGCAGGTGCTTCTTGTAGAAGGTCGTGTTCGGCTCGATCGTCAGGCAGTAAAGCGAGATGTGGTCGGGCTTCAAGGCGAGGGCGCGCTCAAGGTTCTGCGTCCACGCGTCAAAGCTCTGCCGGGGTAGGGCGAACATGAGGTCGAGGTTCACGTTGTCGAAGCCCGCGTTCCGGGCGGTATGGAAGGCGCGCACGATCTCTTCCGACGAATGCACGCGCTCGAGCATCCGAAGGTCGGAGTCGACAAAGCTCTGCGCGCCCAGGGAGAGTCGGTTAAACCCCGCCGACCGCATCGCGGCAAACTTCTCCGCGTCGGCGGTGCCAGGGTTCGACTCGCTCGTGATCTCTGCCCCGGCCACCGGCGGATGAGCAGTGACGACGGCCTCGAAGAGCCGCAGGAGCAGATGGGTGGGGAGATAGGTCGGCGTTCCGCCGCCAAAGAAGATCGTCTTCGCTGGAGTGCCCTTGATCGGCGACCGCTCGATCTCGGCGATCATCGCCCCGATGACCTCGTCCATGATCTCGCCCTGCATGGCAAACGAGTTGAAGTCGCAGTAGCCACACTTTGAGGGGCAAAAAGGGGTGTGGACGTAAATAGCGAGGGGCGTCATTCGACGCCCCTCATTGTTGCGCATTTCTGCGATGGGCTCAGCCCTTCTTGTACATGTCGAGCCGGCTTTGGAGGTCCTTCACGAGCTCTTCCTGGCCCTTCATCTTCTTGGCGAGGTCAACTGCCTTGGTCTGGGCGGCAAGGGCCTCGGCCTTCATGCCGTTCTTCCAGAGAGCGAGCGCATAGGTGTCTAGCACCATCGCGTTTTCACCCTTCGTGAGTTCGTTGGCTCGGGTTGCGATCTTCAGCGCGACCTTGGGGTCGGCAGACTTGTTGTTGCTATCGGGGTCGATGAGCGTCCAAGCAAGGGTGTTCAGCTCCATGCCGTTGTCCCAGAAGTGCTGGGCGAGCTCGTTGGCGACGTTGTTTTGGCGGGCGTCACCGTTGGAGCACATGATCTGGAGCAGGCTCGGCATGAGCATCCACTTGTAAGCAGGCTTGTCCTTGATGACCTTCTCGAGTTCCGACGTGGCTCCGTCCATGTCGCCGTTCTTGATCGCGGTGTTGAAGTCCTTCAGCAGGCCGGAAAGTTCCTTTTGGGCCTTCGCTTCGAGTTCTGCCTGCTTGCGCTCCTCGTCAAGGGCCTTCTTGGCCTTGGCGACGTCATAGGTGCCCTTGAGAACCTGGTCGATCGTCTCTTCGAGGCCTGCCATCGGGTGGCCAATCCAGATCACCTTGCCATCCTTCACGAGGAAGGAGGCGGGGATGCCGTTCTGACCTGCGGCTTCCATCCACTGCTTGGTCATGTACTTCGCGTCGCCGTCAAACGAGACGTTGTAGTCCATTGTCGCGCCCATTTCGGCCACGAACTTCTTGACTTGGCCAAGCTGGTCCTTTCCGTTCTCCCAAACCGAAACGCCGGTGAAGTCGACCTTGCCCTTGTATTTCTTGGCAAGCTGGGTGAGGTGGGGGATGCTCTGTCGGCACGGGCCGCACCAGGTCGCCCAGAACTCAACGACGTGGAGTCCTTTCGAAAGGTTGACCGCCTTTCCTTTCACCACATTGGCGACTTTGAGGGCGGGAGCAGTGCTGCCGATCGTGAGATCAGCGTGGGCCACGGAGAACGCGGCGAGAGTTGCAAGGCAGAAAATGCGCTTCATGGTAGTTACACTGTATTACATTCACGAGACGAGCCGCAGTTCCGTCGATTTTGGCGAGTGAACACGGCAAGGGTCCATAATAAGGAGTCTGCAATGTACGCCTTAAACTTTTATTCCGACCTTTATGGAGACGTGCTCCGCAACCATCGCAAGTCGGTGACGATCCGGCTTGGTGATAAGACGGACAAGTACGACGCCGGCCACCTGGTTTGGATTACAGTTGGGCAACGCTTCGCCCGGCGCCAGAAGCTCTACACCGCGGTCCTCGACCGTGTTGAGGTCAAGAAGATCGCCGAGCTCACGCCCCGCGACATCGAGCGCGAAAATCCTGAGTTCCGAAACCAGGACGACGTGATCGAGATGCTGAGCCGCATCTACGGCGAGCTCATCACGCCCGAGCACCACGTCACCGTGATCTACTTCTCGCGCGTCGACGATTAACCCGGGGTGGGCAGGCTCGGCTCCGCCGCGGGCTCGCCCGCAACGCTGCTCTGTAGCTTGGCCATCTTCTCGGCAAAGATCGTTGCGTTCCTGCCTTCAAGCTGGCTTTCTTCGCCGCGGAGCATCCTCGCGAGCGCCTCAAGTTCTGACCGCGAGAACGTGATCGAACCCAGAATGTGCTCTTCAAACGCCTCGTAGGCGAGGGGGGCGACCGCCTTCGCGCATTGCGCCAGAGCTTCCGCAAAGACGCGAATCTCGTATTGGGCGTGGGGGTCGAGCCGCAGCCGGATGAAGTGGAAGAGGTTGTGGAGGTCGATCTGCCAATACCACTCGGTGTAGAGCGAGAGGGGCAGGTTCACCCGCGCGAGCTCGCGGGCGACATTCTTTTCGAGCAGGCTCTCATAGTTCCGGTAGATCGCCTTCTGCTCTTCTTCGAACTGCTGGATGACCGCCATCGCCTCGTCGAAGTCGAGGGTCTCGTCGCTCCGGCCCTGCTTGTTGTTCTTCGATTGGAACCGAATCTGGGCCGGATTGGGGACGTAAAACTCGTCCTTCATCACCGAGTAGCGGCCGGAGATTTCGTTGAGCCGCGCGGTGCGGTGGCGCACCCACTGCCGCGCGATGAAGATCGGCATCTTGGTGTGGAAGGTGAGCTGCACCTGCTCGAACGGGCTGGTGTGCCAGTTCCGCATCAGGTAGTGGATGAGGCCACGGTCTTCGCGGACCGTCTTCGTGCCCGCGCCATAGCTCACCCGCGCGGATTGGACGATGCGCTCGTCGCCGCCCATGTAGTCGACCATGCGGACAAAACCCTTGTCGAGAACGGGGATTGGATGGTCGATGAGGGCTTCGGCCTCGGGGACGACGGTGCGCGCCATGCCCAAAAGAATACCGATTTGTCCGGCCTTAGACTGGCCTTAACGTTCGCGTGCTTACATAGACACAAGCCATGAGCAGCGAATTGTGGCGATGATAGGGAAGAGCTCGCCCGCACACCTGTGCGGGCATTTTTTTAGCCCCGATCAAACTTCACGCGGACCGAAGACTTGCCCTTCTTCGTGGGCTTCGACGACCGCATCTGCTTTTTGACCTGCTCGATCTGGGCGTCCAAGTCCTTGATCTCGGGCGCGTCGTCGAGATACTTCTCGAGGAGCTTGCGACGCTGGGCGGCGAGCTGGTTCAGTCGCTCGCGACCGGCTTCGTTCTCGCTGCGGATCACGTCCGTTCCCGAGCTGCGAATCTGGCCCTTCAGGGTGCCGCCATTGCTGCCGAGCTTCTTGATCTCGCCGAGGACCTTCGCTTCCTTTTCCTGGGGGACGCGAACCTCGGTGACCGGCTTGTTGGTGCTGATATCGGTGTAGGTGGTGACGTCGCCGCCATTTTCCTTGGCGATCTTGGCCATCCGCTTTTGGAGTGCATCGGCATCGACCTCACCCATCTCAAGGTTCATCGTGACGACGCTGCCCGAATCGGTCGCGCCGTTCACGGTCAGGCCTTCGGTGCCCGGAATCTGGCCCACCATCGGAAGGGCTGGAGGCACTTCGCCCTCGCCTGCGCCAGGAAGAGAGCCGCCCATGCGGAATCGACCATTTTCAGACGGCGGTGCGAGTCGGACCTTGTGGCTGCGACCCGGAAGGGTGACCTCGCGGTCATTCGAAACCGGAGTGGCCGGCTTGGCCGAATTCGGCGTGGTTGGCGTCGGGGTGGTCGGCTTTGAGTCGCCGAGCGGTGCCGCGCCGAGGAGAAGCGAACCCGGACCATCAAGCTTGGCGGTCGTTGCGGTGCTCGCGTCGAGGCTAATGCTGTTGGTGGGGACGGGAGCGGCCTTCCACTCCACGTTATTCAAGTCGGGCTTGTTGAACTGGTTGTAGGCAACCATGCCGCCCGCACCGATCACCATGCCGAGGACGGCGAAGAGCGGTGCCGCGCTGGTCTTGGGTCGAGTGATCACCTCGCGGCGCGGATGAACCATTGGCAGCGGTGCCTCGACCACGGCTTGGGCCGTCTCGGGCTCTTCGGTGGATTCGAAACGAGGCGAAGGGATCTCCGTCTCTTCTGCCTGTACGGGCTCTTCGACCTCAACAACTGCAAAGGACTGGACCGTAACAGCGGTTGCCTCGGCCCCATTCGTGGCCGGTTCCAGCGGTTCAAAGAAATAGTCTTCCTGACGCACCAACTTCTCCATATATGCCGTTCCTGTAACGGGGGAAAGCGCGTGGAGCCTTCGACGAGAATTGAACTCGTGACCTTCCCCTTACCAAGGGGATGCTCTACCTCTGAGCTACGAAGGCCTTCAGACTTCTCCCGTTATACCCTGATGTTATCGGCTGTCTTCTACCAATCCTGACGGTCTTTGTGAGGAATTCTCTGCAAGAAACCGGCCAAATGGCACTAAAGTTCCGAATCGAGCGGTCGAAACGGCGAAGAGAAGAGGTGGTGGGTAGAGTAGGATTCGAACCTACGTAGGCTCTCGCCGACAGATTTACAGTCTGTTCCCATTGGCCACTCGGGCATCTACCCACTTGGGAAAGACCATTATACCGAACGATTTCGCCGAATCAACCCAGGCAAACCGTTTCTGGGCCTGCGTAGAATGAGAAATATGCCTTCGACGCTGTTCGACAAGGTGTGGGACAACCACGTCGTCTGTGACCTCCCCAGCGGTGGCACGCTGCTCTATATCGACCGCCACTTGGTCCATGAGGTCACCTCACCCCAGGCCTTCGATGGTCTCCGCGAAGCGAATCGGCCGGTCCGACGCCCCGATTTGACCTTTGCGACCGTCGACCACGGCGTTCCCACCGATGGCCGCGACATCGACGAGTCGAGCATGAGCGGCAAGCAGCTCGCTGCTCTCGCAAAAAATGCAAAGGAGTTCGGCGTTCGACTTTTTGGCTATGGCGACGAGCGGCAGGGCATTGTCCACGTTATCGGCCCGCAGCTCGGCATCACGCTGCCCGGATTGACTATTGTCTGTGGCGACAGCCACACCTCGACCCACGGCGCGTTTGGTTCGCTGGCGTTTGGCATCGGCACCACCGAAGTGGAGCACGTGCTCGCCACCCAGACCCTGCGCGCGCCGGGTAAGGCCAAGTCGCTCGGCATCGAGATCGTGGGTGAACTTCCTGCCGACATCACGCCGAAGGACATCATCCTCGCCATCATCCGAAAGCTGGGCGCGGGTGGAGCGGCGGGCTACGTCGCCGAATACTACGGACCTGTCGTCCGCGCGATGCCGATGAGCGGCCGCATGACGATGTGCAACATGTCGATCGAGATGGGGGCGCGCGCCGGCATGATCGCCCCCGACGAAAAGACCTTTGAATACATCGCCGCCGAAGATCGACCGTTTGCACCCAAGGGTGCAGAATTCGACGCAATGGTGGCTCGCGCCCGCGAGCTCCACACAGACGACCCGTCTGCCTTCGATCGCCACGTCGTGCTCGACGTCACCGACTTGAAGCCCCAGGTCACGTGGGGAACCACTCCCGCGATGACGGTGAGCCTAGATGAAGCGATTCCTGCCCCTGCGGATGCCGCCGAGGAGCGCGCGCAGAGCTATATGGGCGTGAAGCCGGGCCAGAAGATGTCCGAACTCGAGGTCAATACGGTTTTCATTGGCTCTTGCACGAACTCGCGACTGGAGGACCTCCGTGCGGCTGCCGACGTGGTTCGCGGCCGTAAGGTCGCCGAAGGCGTGCGCGCGATGGTCGTTCCCGGCAGTCAGTCGGTGAAGCACGCAGCGGAGGCGGAAGGACTCGACCAGGTGTTCATCGCCGCTGGATTTGAGTGGCACCGGGCGGGTTGCTCGATGTGCCTCGGAATGAACGGCGACATCTTGCGGCCACGAGAGCGCAGCGCGAGCACCTCGAACCGACCTTATGAAGGTCGCCAAGGGCCGGGATCGCGGACGCACCTAGTCTCGCCCGCAACTGCGGCGGCGACCGCCATCAAGGGACGATTCGCCGCCGCGAGTTCGCTCGATTAGAAGTCGCGCATGAGGCCGATCGCCTTGCCGATGACGCGAGCGTTCTCGGTATCGACGGGGATCGGAGCGTAGGCCGGGTTGCTCGCGATGAGCTGAGCGCCGCTCGGCGTCTTTCGAACGCGCTTGAGGGTGGCCGAATCGTCGAGGACCACGGCGACGATGTCGTTCTCCGACCAGGTCTCCTGGGGTTTGATAATGACGAGGTCGCCATCGATGATGCCGTCACCGGTCATCGAGTCGCCCTGAACGCGAAGGAGGAACGCATTGGAAACGCCGCGCACCTTCTCGGGCGGAACCGCCATCGTCTCTTCCGCCTCTTCAACCGCAAGGATCGGGGCGCCTGCCGCGATCGTACCGAGGATCGGGAGCATGATCATGTCGGTCTTCGGCTGGTGCTCGGGGTGGGTGACCTTGATCGACCGCGGCGTATTTGCCCGCGAGATATAGCCCTTTCGAGCAAGGGCATCGAGGTGGACGGTCACGCCGCGCAGCGAGCTGATCTCAAACTTGCTGCCGATCTCTCGGATGGAGGGCGGATAGCCTTCCCGTCGAGAATAGTCCTTGACGAATTCGAGAATTTCCTCTTGTCGCTTTGTCAGTCCTTTGGCCATGAAGTGCTCCTTATGTAGACGCTCGTTCTCTACAGACGAAGTATAGACTCTTTTTGTCTACTGTTTTTTCTTGGTGTCATAATTTTTCTTCCGGTCCAGCCGCCACGGGCGGAATTTCGGGGCCGTGAAAGAGGCAGTTTTGTCGGTCAGCAAAGTCAATCAACTTCTCCACAACAAGGGTTGCGTTTGGATCCTCACGGGACTCATGGCGCTCGGCGTCGGTTTGGGCACGCTCCAGCAGTGCGGTTCCCATGGCCAGAATCAACCCGAAGCGACCAAGAACACTTCACCGGTGATCTTCCAAGCGGGCGAGTTCTCGCCGCGAGTGGATGAGCTCAGCACGACGATCAAGTCGCTGACTCAGGGCCGCCCGGTCGAACCGGAGCAAGCGCTCCAGTTCGTGCAATCGTCGCTGACCCAGCTGAAGTCGACGTCGAGCCTGATCCGGCTCGCTGACAAGCGCGGCATCAAGATCACGGATGATGTGATTCGCGACGAGGCAGCCAAGGCGTTTGACCTTGAGATCGCCCGAACGCGCGCGTTGATGATCAACAAGAAGCTGATCAAGGCGAATGCGACGGACGCCGAGTTCAGGGATGCGCTGAAGAAGGCGACCAACGTTGACCTCGACCAAAAACGAAAAGAAGTCTTAGAGAACGCGGTGACGAAGTCCGACTTCCGCACCCAGATGCTTCTCCAGGCTCTCCCCGAGCGACTCGTCGCCCAGGTGAAGGAGACGATGAAGCCGACGGATGAAGAGGTGAAGGCTGGATTCGACACCGTCGTCACGAAGTCGATCTACGTTGATCCCGCCAAGTTCTCGAACTCCAAGGCCAAGGCCGAGGAGATCATCAAGGAGGCCAAGGCCGGAAAGAGCTTTGAGGCTCTGATGGATCGCTACCTGCAAAGCCCGGACAAGACCAAGCCCGCGAGCAGCCAGAAGATTTCCGAGCGACGGATGAACCTCAGCAAGGAGCTCGAGGCCGCGCTGAAGGGTGCGAAGCCGGGTGCGATTGTTGGCCCGCTTTCGATTGGCGGTGCCTACGAGGTTCGAAAGTTTGTCGAGGTCAAGCCGAACGTCCCGAGGGACTTTGCCGAGCGAAAGAAGACCTATGTCGACGACTATGTCGCGACGAAGGCCAAGATCGTCATCTCGGATGAGATGATGGCGGCGAGCGATTCGGAGATCGTCTGGAAGCAGCCGACGCTTGAGGCGCTCGACAAGTTCACGACCCTGATGATGAAGGGGACGCCCAAGCCGGAGGAACTCCAAGAGCTTCTCTCCAAGATTGAGGCCGACCAGGACATGGTCGATCCGCTTCCGGGCGTCCGCGCGATGCTCACCGTCCGAATCGTCGACCAGCTCATCCCGAGCGCAAAGGGTGACGACGTGAAGTCGATGTTCCTCCGACGCGCCGAGGCCTACGAGCGAGCACTCGCAAGCTATTCGTCGTCGGCTGGCTACGTGGTCCTCGCCGACTACTTTGGCGATGCAAAGGAAGGGACCAAGGCGGTCGATGCGCTCAAGACGGCGATCAGCATCATGAGCTCGGAGGCGCAAACCGACCCGAGCAGCATGGCCGTCGGTCGAGCCCGGCTCACCGGCGTGAAGATGAAGCTCGCCAAGTCGGGAGTCCTGACCCCCGAGATGGTGAAGGATATTGATAAGGAACTCGCGGCAGCGGACAAGGCCATCGCCGACCTGAACAAGGAGATCAAGCAGCAGCAGCTCGAGCAGGATCGACTCGAAAAGGAAGCCAAGAAGCGATTCGAAGAAGAGCAGAAGAAGGCTGGAAAGTCGCCTTCGCCCAGTCCTTCGGCTTCGCCGGCGCCCAAACCTTCGGCTACGCCGGAATCGGGCCCGAAGCCCGCAGGCAAATAAAGCTCGAATGGCCAAACTCTGGGTGGTCGCAAGCCCGATCGGCAACCTCGGTGATCTCTCACCGAGGTCGGCCGAGGTGCTGACCGCCTGCGAGTCTTGGTGGGTTGAAGACAGCCGCGTTTCGTCGAAGCTCGCCTCGCATCTTGGGGTGAAAAAGTCGATGCGCGTGATGAACGACCACACGTCGGAGACCCAAATCGCCCGCTGGATCGATGAACTCGAGGGTTCGGACCAAGAGGTTGCGATTCTCAGCGACGGCGGGGCACCGGGCGTCAGCGACCCCGGCTCCATTGCGGTCGACCTCGCCCTTGAAGCAGGAATCGAGGTCGGCGGCATCCCGGGTCCCAGTGCGCCCACCCTTGCGCTCATGCTGAGCGGCTTTTTTGCCCAGCGATACGCGTTTCTTGGGTTCTTGCCGCGAAAGCCGGGACCGATGCGCGAGCTCTTTGAGCCGTTCGCCGATTCGGCGATGACCCTCGTTTGTTTCGAGTCGCCTTTTCGGATCGATGCCTTGCTGAAGGTCGCGGGTGAGGCGCTCGGCGACCGCCGCTACGCGATCTGTCGAGAGATGACGAAGTCGTTCGAGCAAGTCTTTCGCGCAAAGTTGCCGACAATACCCACGGAGGCGCAGGTTCCTCGGAAAGGTGAGTTCACGGTGGTGATCGAAGGCCGTCGAAAGAAGTTCGCCGAATCTGAGTAGTCGTGGTACAATGCCCCTCGAAAGCTAACTAGGGAAAACCGGTATGCAACGTCGTATGAAATTGATTTGGGTGCTTCTTGCCGTAATGATTGCGGCGCTGGGCTTTTCGCAGTCCACGGCTAGTGTTCAAAGCGACCTCTACACGCTTCAACCCGAAGACGTGATCCGAATCCAGGTTTACAACGACCAGCAGATTGCGGTCGAGGTCCCGGTTGGCCCCGACGGATTCGTCTCGGCTCCGTTCGTTGGCATGATCAAGGCCTCGGGCAAGACCACGGGCGAGCTCGAAAAGGAACTCACCCAGCGCTATATCGACAAGCTTCGACTGCGCAACCCCCGAGTCAGCGTCATCATCGTCAAGTTCCGCGAGATTCTCGCTTCGGTGGGTGGTGCGGTCAATGCACCGGGTACCTATCCGATGCGCCCGGGCGAAACCCTCGTCTCCCTTCTCAACAAGGGTCGAGGCTACATCCGCGACGGCAGCGACCTTCGCCGAGCCACCCTCCGCAAGAAGGGCAGCGCCGAGCTGATCCCGGTTGACCTCCACGCGCTTCTCGTGCGCGGCGATACTACGCAGGACTACGTCATCGAAGACGGCGACGAGCTCACCGTTCCCGAAGACAACCGCAACATCATCAACATCATGGGCATCGTTTCGCGACCGGGTCAGTACCCCTATCGCGAGCCGATGACGGTTGGCGACGCGGTGGCGATGGCGGGCGCGGACAGCACCGGCCGAGCCCGATTCTCGAAGATCAAGATCTTCCGAGAGCTTCCCGGCGGTCAGGTCCAGACGATCAACGTCGACCTCACTCGCTACCTCGGCAAGGGCGACTACACGCAGAACATCCTGCTCCAGCCGCGCGACTTCATCTTCGTCCCCGAAACGAACACGCCGAACATCAGCCAGCTTGGCAACATCGCCACCTCGCTCTTGTTCTTCCAAGACGTGCTTCGACGAGGACTCTTCGGTCTGCGAATTTTCTAAGCTGACCAGCCCCATCTAACGCCCGAAAGTGACTAGCGCACTTTCGGGCTTTTTGGTGATAATGGGGCCTCTATGCGTCCCCTTCGAACACTTTCGACTCTCGCTTGCGCGCTCGCGGTGGTCACTGCCATGGGCCAGCAGGCCACCGGTTGGCCCACGTCGCCGATCAACTATGCGCCGGACCGCGTCGCCGACCTCCAAGATGTGAATCTTGACCTCCAGGTCGACTACGCCAAGCGATTCCTGAAGGGCACCGTCGTTCATAGCTACCAGGCACTCCAAACCGGCCCCGAGTCGATCCAGCTCCAGGCGGCGGGCAGCATTGCGGTGAGCTCGATCAAGTTCGACAATCGGTCGGTCCGGTTCACTCACGACGCGGCGCAGCGGCTGCTCACCGCCCAGATTCCCGCGCTGAAGAAGGGCCAGAAATTCACGATCACGATTGACTACACCGTGGCCGACGCGCCGCAAGGCCGCCGCGGATTCCACTGGATTCAGGCCACCGCGACCGACAAGTCGTCCACTCGGGTCGGCTTCTGGACCCAGGGCCAGCCCGCCTACAACAGCGAGTGGGTGCCGATCTGGGATTCGCCGAACGACCTCGCCACCTCGCAAACCCGAACGACCGTCCAGGGCGATTGGCAGGTGATCGGCAACGGACGCCTCATCAAGACCGAAAACCTCGACGGTGGCAAAAAGGCTTTCACCTGGAAAATGACTCAGCCCCACGCAACCTACCTCCTTGCTCTCGTCGGCGGACCGTTCGACGTGAAGAAGGACAAGTGGCGCGGCGTGGACCTCTGGTACGTCGTCCCGCAGGGCCAGGGTCAGTACATCGACGACACGCTTGGCAACACGAAGGACATGCTCAGCTACTTCAGCGACGTCCTCGGCGTTAAGTACGCATGGCCGAAGTACAGCCAGAACATGATGTTCGACTTTGGCGGCGGCATGGAAAACGTCAGCTCGACCACCCTCGGTGCAAACGCGATCACCGAAGCGCGGGAAGGCTATCGAAATGCCGACAGCCTGCTCTCCCACGAGCTTGCCCACCAGTGGTTTGGTGACCTCGTCACCTGCCGCGATTGGGGTGATACGTGGCTCAACGAGAGCTTTGCCACCTACTTCCAGATTCTCTACTTCCTCCATTCGCGCGGCGACAACGCCTACCGACTGGAAGTGGACAACGCCACGAACGCGTATCTCAACGAATCGCGCCGCTACCTTCGGCCGCTCAGCACGAAGATCTATGCCAACGCGAGCGCGATGTTCGATAGCCACACCTATCCGAAGGGCGGCACGATTCTTCACACGCTGCGAATGCAGATCGGCGACGAGGCTTTCTTTGGCGGGCTGAACCTCTACCTCCAAACCCACCGCCACCAGCCGGTCCAGGCCTACCAGCTCTGCCGCGCGATGTCGGAGGCGAGCGGGATCAACCTTGAGCCGTTCTGGGATCAATGGATTTTCAAGCCCGGCCACCCCGTGCTCGACTACACCACCGATTCGACCGATCAGACCACCAAGGTGACGATCAAGCAGGTCCAGGATACGAGCAAGGGCGTGCCGATCTACAAGCTCACGAGCGAAGTCGCGTTCTCGAACGGTGCGGATTGGGTCATCAAGAAGGTCAACCTGAGCCAAGCCGAAGAGACCTTCGCCTTTGACCTCGGGTTCAAGCCGCGCGCGATCGTCGTCGACCCGATGCAGAAGTTCCTGCGCGAGATGAAGGACCACTGGACGAACGATGAGCTCCTCGTCATCGCCACCACCGCGATGAACGGCATCGATCGCAGCAACGCGATCCGCCGCCTGATGGCGACGAATCCGTCCGTTGACGTGGTGACCCAGGTGCTGCTCTCGATCCAGAAGGACAAGAACCAGTTCCCAATGGTCGCGAACATCCGCAACCTCGCGGGCAAGGCAAACCCCGCGCATGAGGCGATCTGGCTTGACCTTCTCAATCACCCGTCGATCGCCCGTCAGGCCGATGCGGCGGTGGCTCTATCGAACCTGCCAGCCTCGCAGAAGCTCACCTCGACCTTCCGCAACCTCATCAACCCGAAGGCCCCGATCTCGGTGGTGGTGACCGCCATCCAAACGCTGGCCAAGTGGGATGCAAAGGGGAATGCCGACGTGTTCAAGCTCGCCTTGAACATTCCGAGCCGTCAAGGCAGGATCAAGGCTGCCGCTGAGGCCGCGCTGAAGACGGCGAACTAGGACTTCGGAAGCGGCGTGAAGCTCGTGCCACAACCACAGCTTCGCGCCGCGTTCGGGTTCTCAAACTTGAACCCGCCACCGATCAGGTTGCCGGTGTAAACGAGCCTGGATCCCTTGAGGAATTCGGCCGACTTAGGGTCGATCCGGACCGGGATGCCGTCCACTTCGGTCGCGAGATCTGACTCACGGGCATTGCTGTCGAACTTCGACACATATTCGAAGCCTGAACACCCGCCTCCCTTCACGCCGAGGCGAAGGAAAACGCCCTCGCCAACCTTCGCATAGAGTCGCTGAAGGTGAGCAACGGCTTCGGGGGCAATCTCGACGGGGAAGCTCATTTCTTTTCCTTACGTCCGGTCGGCGGTGCCTATTGTTGCTCTCGGAAGGGTCTCGCCAAAAAAGGTGACGTTCGACTTGCCTTGGTCGAGCATGTCGGAGAGCCTCATGCCTTCCAGGGCACGATCAATCGACGACTGAAGAACCTGCCAAAGGCTCCGTACCGAGCAGTCCACCGCGTGGGTACAGATCTCGAGCGCACCGGAGTGACGGTCGCAGAACTCGGCGTCATACAGCCGGCCGCCGAGACATTCCAAGACGTCCTTCACGAGGATGTCGAGCTTGGGCTCAGCGAGCGAGTAGCCGCCGACATGCCCCCGCGCGCTCACTACGAATCCGCCCTTGCGGAGCACCGACATGAGCTTGGCGACGTGGGGCGATGTCAGCCCTTCGACCTTGGCGATCTCGGAGATCGAGAGAGACCCTTCCGGGCCAAGCCGGGCAATCTGGAGAAGGCATCGTAGGCCGTACTCTTCTTGGGTCGAGAATTTCATGGCCTTACATGAACCCCAAGGCGAGTTTGGCTTCTTCGCTCATCCGCTCAAGCCCAAAAGGCGGGTCCCACGTGAGCTCCAGGGTCACCTTTCCGACGCCATAGGTCTGCTGGGCGGCGGTTTGGACTTCGCCGGGCAGTGAACCCGCGACCGGGCAGTTGGGCGAAGTGAGGGTCATGAGAATGTGGACGTCGCGGTTGGGCTGGACCTGGATGTCATAGATCAATCCGAGGTCATAGACATTGACCGGGATTTCGGGGTCAAAGACGGTGCGGATCTGCTCAGCGACTTCAGACTGCAGCAGGGTTTGCTCAAAAGCGTTGAGCGGCAGACGCTCGGGTTGCGGTTCAGGCGGAATTGGCGTCGGCATTCTTCCTTCCATGATAGCCCAGGGCAAATTGTTTCACGCCTCTTGTACTACGTCGATAAAGGGCCTATGCTAAGCCCAACCATGTCGACCCAGATCATCTATGGTGTCATTGCACTTTTGGCCACCCTGTGGGGCGCCTCACAGTCCGACCTTCGGGAGTTGAAGAACAAGTTCTCGTTGCCGGTTTGGCTCGGAATTGGCCTCTTTGCCGCCGCCTACTACTACTTTGGGGTGAACAAGGGCTATGGCGAGATCAAGACCGCCGGTATGTTCGCGCTGGTTGGGTGTGCAGCGGGCGTCCTCGCTCTGTTGAGTGACGATGGCAAGGCACGCGTCGTCGGATCGGCGAGCCTCTTGCTCGGCCTCGTCGCTGGACACCTTTTGGGTTGGGACAGGGACGCATCGAGCTTTGCCTACCTCCTGGGATTCATCACGCCGCTCTTTCTGGCTCGGCATTCCCAGGCGTCCCCGCTCGCGGTCGTGGGGCTGATCGCCGCGGTGGGTCGCGAACTCACGATGGGCGAATCCGACTTTGGTCGGTCGGCGGAGCTCGTCATGGGCCTGCTGGCGGTGGGCGTGATCGTCCAATTCACCTCTTGCACGTTGATCAAGAACAAGTGGGGGCAGTGGTTTCTCGGCACCGCGTTGACGGCGGGCCTGGTCTATGGCCTCCACCGGGACTTCGCCCATCCGATCCTCGTGGTCGCCGCCTGCGCCCTCGTCCTCGTCGCGATGTTCCTCACCGACCTCGACAATGACCGAGGCCGCATGACCGCGGTTGCGGTGCTTTCGGTGGCGTTTGGTTCGGTCAGCTTCACGCTGGGCAAGGTCGAAGGCGCGGCGATTTGCCTCACCGCGTTGATTGCGATGATGAACGCGGTCGGGCTCTCGCGCGGCTTGCTCGCGGCGGGCTTTGCCGCTGCCGCGCTGGGCTGGTATGGCTCGAACCCGGTCTTTACGGATTCTTCGACCTTCCACGGCTTCACGGGCATTGGCATCGGTATCTTGCTCGCGCAATGGTCCGACGCTTGGAAGCAAAAAGGCAATCTCGGCAACCTCACCGCGCCGCTGCTTTGGGCACTCCTCGTCGGATCGATGGTGCTGTTGAACGCGGTTTATGGCACGAGCGCCCTCGTGGGCGTCTCGATTGGACTCGGCGTTTGTGGCCTCATCGAGGCGGGTCGGAGCGAGGCGATCGGACGTCTCACTGCCGCCGGACTCGTGATGTTCGCGACCACGGTTGCGTTCCCCAAGGCCCTTGGACTCATGGATGAATGGACCCGAACCGAGAAGGCCAACTTTGTCAAGATTTTCGCTGTACCGTTTGTGATCGTCGCACTTCTGATTCTGTGGACACAATCGCGCCCGGGGGAGGGCGAACATGAAAGCTAAGCCTCTTATTGGAATTCTCATGGCGGTCCCGGTTTGGGCCGGCCTGACCGCCTATGGCGTTGAGCAGCAGACACCGGTGGGAGGCATCGACGGCGTCGCCGTCTCGGAGATGACCAAGAACACCCTCGGGAAGGCCTCGGTTTCGGTCTTCTTGGACGGGAAAAAGGTCGAGGAAGCGGTCGGCCGAAGCACGGTTGCGGATGCGTCGGGCCACTTTTCTTTCCGTCGACTACCGACCGGTCGCTACCGCATCGCGATCTCGACGAAGGCTCACCGACTCGAGCAGGTGGTGAACGTCGAAGAAGGCAAAATCGCGACTTTCGACAAGCCGATTCCGCCCGTTCCGCCGTTCGCCGATTGCTACGTCAGCGAGCGCATCTTCACGCCAACCGAAAAGCCGTCGTTTGAGATCAACGCTTTCGGCGGTAAGGACAAGATTGACCTGCGGGTCTACAAAATCCGCCTCGATAAGATCATCGAGCGCAAGGGGCTCGGCGACCTCCTCAGCGCGTACGCGAAGTTCAAATGGGACGAATCCGTCCGCCTGGAACAGGAAACCAGCAAGGCGATTGAGCTGAGCAAGGACCTTCCGCGCCCGGATGGTGAAGGCGTGCGAACGGGCTCGATCAAGCTCGACCCGATGAAGCCAGGCTTCTACCTGGTCAAGCTCCGGGCGGGGGACATCGTCCAGAGCTCCTACTTCATCGTCTCGGATTTCGGCCTCGTCATGAAGCAGAGCTACCTGAAGGATCAGCAGCACGTCATGGCGGTTGATCTCGCCTCGGGCCAGCCTCTTCCGGGCGTCCCGATCAAGCAGGGATTGCAGTTGGTGCGGACCAACGAGGACGGCATTGCCACCCTCACCAAGCCGAGCGGCGACAGCCAGGACGTGATCACCGCCCAGCACGGCGAGAACGTGGCTGTCATCGAAGCTCGCGGCTTTGAGAAGACCCCGGAAACCGCGCTGAAGATCGCGATCAACTCGGACCGTCCGGTTTACAAGCCGGGCGACACGGTTCGGCTGCGTGGCGTAGCGCGAAAGGTCGTTGGCGACACTTATGGACTGCCAGGACCGCGGCAATTCACGCTCGAAGCACGCGACAACGAGGACAACACCGTCGCCAAGACCACGGTCAAGACCGATGATCGCGGCAACTTCGAGGCGACCGTCCCGACCAAGGCCGACATCCCCTCCGGTGGATTGAGCATCAACGTCACTGATGGCAGCGACAACCGTGGCTCGCACTACGTCGCGATTGCCGACTACCGCAAGCCCCTTTATTCGGTGACCGTGAAGGGCACCAAGCCCCGCTTTAAGGTCGGCGAGCCCGTCAGCGCCGAAGTTCAAGTGGACTACTTCTATGGCGCACCCGCCGCGAACGCCAAGATCATGGTCACGTTGACCAAGTCGGACTGGTCATCAATGGGCGACGAGGACTCCGATGAAGGCTACGGCGCGGAATCAGGATCCTATCTCGATAGCCAAGAGGCCACGACGGACGGATCGGGCCATGCCATCGTCCAGTTCAAGAACCGGGACGAGGACGAAACCGGAAAAGCCCCCGTGGTCTCGGACGGCACTTACTACTTCAGCGCGGAAGTGACCGACTCATCCGACGAATACGTCCGATCAACCGGAAAGGCCGACCTCGTTCAGGGCGACTTTGCTCTCGACGTCGAGCCAGCAAGCTGGTGGTGCCCGCCGGGCCGACCGCTCGAAGTCACCCTTTCGGCCAAGAACCATGCCGACAAGACCCCCGCGACGGGCGCAGATGTGACGGTCAAGGCCGTTCTTATCGAGCCGAACGACGAAGTCGCCAAGGAGACCGTCACCGAACAGGCGACCGCCAAGCTCGGCAGCGACGGCACCGCGACTCTCTCGATCACGCCGAAGGATGGCGGCAGCTATCGGCTTGATGCCACAACCCGGGATAGGAGTGGCAACGAGATCGTCTCGCACACCTACCTCTATGTCGAAGGGGGCAGCTGGTCGCAGGATTCGAAGTCGAAGCGATTTGACCTCACGGTCGAAAAGTCGAAGGTCGGTCCAGGCGAAAAGGTCAGCGGCGCGATTGTCACCAGTGCGAAGACGTCGGCGATCTGGTTGACCGTCGAAGGGGACGGCGTGAAGCTGTCCAAGGTGCTGCCGGTCACCGGCCCCGTCACCCACTTTGAGTTCAATGCCGAAAAGTCGTGGGGTGTTCGTCCCCGCGTGATGGCAACCGCGATCAGCAACAAGGAGATTTTCCGCTCCGGCGTGAACCTCAAGATCTCCGAGCGAATGCACACGCTCAAGGTCAACGTCACCGCCGACCGGGCTGAAGTCCAGCCGGGCGAGAAGGTTGTCCTGAGCGTGGAAACGAAGGACGAGACCGGAAAACCGGTCCCCGCCGATACCTCGATTGCGGTAGTGGATGAATCCGTCTTCGCCGTCCGCGAGGACCGGCAAAACCTGCTCGACGACTTCTATCCCAACCAGGATTCGTCGGTCGACACGAGCTATTCGTTTGAGCGCGTGTACCTCGATGGCGGCGATAAGGCCGGTCACATCAAGGTCCGCCGCAACTTCAAGGACACTGCTTTCTGGCGAGCCCAGGTTCGAACCGGTCCCGACGGAAAGGGCCGCGTCGAGCTCACCTTGCCCGACAACACGACCTCGTGGCGCGCGAGCGCGATTGCGATCTCGGACCAAACCGAAGTCGGCAGTGCCCGAACGAGCGTGATCGCTCGAAAGGCGCTCCAGGTTCGAATCTCGGCCCCGCAAACGCTCGGCGTGGGCGACAGCGTCGAGATCCCGGTTGCGGTCCAGAACAACACCAAGGAAGTTCAGAAGGTGAACCTCCAGCTCACCGGTGTGGATCTGCCCTCGCCCGCCACGCTTGAGGTTCCCATCGGCGAGAGCCGAACCCAGGTGTATCAGCTCACGCCCAAATCGGTCGGACCCGTTTCCATTGTCGCGAAGGCGTGGGTGGATGGAACTCCGCTCAACGACGGCGTCGAAGAGAAGGTTCAGGTTCGCCCAGCGGGAACCCTCGTCGTCGATTCGCAGAGTGGCGACGCAAGTAACGCGGTGAAGATCAGTAGGCTCAATGGTAGCCAGGTTGGAACCGTCGACGTCGTGGTTCAACGCTCGCTCGGCGAGGTCATGTTTGCAAGCATGGAAGACCTCGTGGCTTACCCCTACGGCTGCGTCGAACAGACGACAAGCCGAATGGTCGCCGCGATCCTTGTGAAGAACAGCCTCGGTGATGGCCCTTCGCCCCGCCCTGACCTCACCAACCAGGTCCCCGAAATCGTGCGGCTCTCGGTAAAGCGGCTTCGCTCGATGCAGAACCCGGATGGCGGATGGTCGTGGTTTGGTAACAGTGATAGCGAGCCTTACATGAGCGCGATTGCCCTTGAAGGTTTGGCGATCGCCAAGCAGTCGGGCTTTGCCGTACCCGACGAGATGCTCAAAATCGCCAAGGAGTACGCGACCAAGGAGCTCAAGAAGCCCGAACCCGCGAAGCCGACCGACCCCAACGACAAGTCCGCCGCGTCGGCGTACCGCTGGAAGCAGCGCGAACGCGCCCAACTCGCGAACGCCCTCGGTGCGGCCGGTGGCGACCGGGTCAAGTTCAACCTCGACACGTCCGACCCGCTGCAAGCGGTGTACGGAGTGCAGATTGGGCACTACTATCAGGACAGGAAGCTCATCGACACATCGCTCGCCACGCTCCAAAAGTCGATGACAAGGTCGGGCCAAGACGTCTATTGGTCGGGCACTGACACGGATACTGACGAGCTCACGGCGGTCACTGCGAAGGTCCTCGCCCTCGAAGATCCCACCGATCCTCGGGTGATCGGTGGCATCCGCTACCTCCTGCGCAAGCGACGAGGATTCAGTTGGCTGAACACGAACGTCTCGCGACTCGCGCTCCAAGCGCTCGCCGCCTACCTGCCCGCACAGAAGGACCAAACCGGGCCGACTCAGGTGACGGTGATGATCAACGGCGCACCCGCCGGCAGTTGGACCCTCGACGTCGCCGGACAGCGCACGGCCGCACTGAAGCTCAACCTCACGAGCCTCAAGCCGGGTGAGAACGAGATCAAGGTCACCTCGTCGAGCGGGAACGTCTTCTTCGCGGTGAACACGACCCAGTGGGGTTCACCCGAAGACCTCGCCAAGCTGAGCAACACCAGCCGTGGGACGGTCAAGGTCGAGTATTTCCGGATGATTCCGAACCGTCAGAACGATTCCGGCGCCCTCATCCGCGAGAGCCAGCCGACGACGACGTTCAACTCGGGCGAACTCGTGCAGCAGGTGATCACGGTGGAGACGAAGACGGTCTTCGACACCGTCCTCGTGAACTCGCCGGTGCCTCCCGTGCTCTTCGCGCTGGATTCAACTGAGTTCTCGGGCGACTGGCCGTATATGTTCGAGGCGATGGACGTCCGGCAGGCTCAGATTGACCTGTTCGACCGAGCGATTGAGCCGGGCAAGACGCAGTACGTGCTGACCTTCCGTGCGGAAGCCAAGGGAACCTCCCAAGGCGCTTCGATCGCCGTGCAGAACATGTACGATCCCGCCCAGCGAATCTACGTTCCGATCCCTCAGCTCACCGTTCGCTGAGGGAGACCATCACTTCGGGGGCCGAAACTCCGAGGAGATCAAGCGCCTTGCGCAGGGCGACCGCCGTTGCTTGGCACAGCGCAAGGCGCGCACGGCTCAGTTCGGGCTGCTCAGGCTGAATCACGCGGCACGCGCCATAGAAGTGGTGATAGGTCCGCGCGAGCTCAATCGCGTAGGTCGTGAGTCGGTGGAGACCAAAGTCGACCGCGCATCGCTGCACCTCATAGGGCAGGTCGATGATCTTCTTGATCAGCTGAGTCTCTTCGAACGCCACGAGCCGCGCTGATTCGGCTGCGTCGGCTTGGAATCCCGCCTCTTCCGCCTTGCGCACGATCGAGCAGATTCGCGCGTGGGCATATTGGACATAGAACACCGGGTTCTCGTCGCCTTCCTGGGTGGCGAGGTCGATGTCGAAGTCCATCGAGGTGTCGTGGCTCCGCATCAGATAGAAGAAGCGCCCAACGTCTCGTCCGATTCGCATCTGCTCTGCGGGAGATTCCTTTGGGGCAACCGTCTCGCCGACTTCTCGGATGAGGTCGCGCAGCTCATAAATGTTGCCATCGCGCTTGCGCATTGGGGCCGGCTTGCCGTCCTTGAGGAACCGGACGAGCTGGAAGATGACGATCTGGAATCGCTCGGAGGCAAAGCCGAGGGCCTGGCAGACCGCGTTCATGCGCGGGACGTATCCATGGTGGTCGGGCCCGAGAAGAAGGTAGGCCTTGTCGTAGCCGCGGTCGCCGAGCTTGTCCTGCATGTAGGCCACGTCGGCGGCAATGTAAGCCGGGCGACCATCCGAGCGGGTGAGGACGCGGTCCTTGTCGTCGCCAAACTGCGTGCTGCGCAGCCAGAGCGGACCGGGAGCCTCTTCTTTCTGGACGAGCTTGGACTCCTTGCCTTCGCGGACGATCTCGTTCGAAAGCGGCTGGTCATCGGCGGTCCCGTTCGCCTTGAGAACGTCGAGGGCCTTGGCGACCTTTCCGCTGTCGTGGAGGCTTTGCTCGCTGAACCAGCGGTTGAACTCGACGCCGAACAGGGCAAGATCACCCTTCTGACGCTCGATCATGAGGTCTTGGGCGGCGGCCTGGAACCAGGCGGTGTCGGCATCGGCGGGAATCCCCTTCGCCTTCACCTGATCGGCGACGTCGGAGACGTATTCGCCCTTGTAGCCGTTTTCAGGCAGCTCGCGACCCTCCGCAAGGGCCCAAACCGACTCGGCGAAGAGGCGCATTTGCTCGCTGTTGACGCCGTCGTTGATGTAATACTCGCGCGCCACGGTGTCGCCAGAGGCTTCGAGCACTCGACAAAGGGTGTCGCCATACGCCGCGCCGCGACCGGAGCCGATGGTGATCGGCCCATTCGGGTTCACCGAGACGAATTCGACATTGACGCTTCGGCCCGACTTCTCTGAGGCATTGCCAAACGTCGCCGCCTGGTCAAGGACGTCACCGACGAGGGTGCCGACCTTGGAGGGCTCCAGGCGGAAGTTCATGAATCCCGGACCGGCAACGTCGATCTCCTTGATCCAGCCTTCGCTCTTCGCGAGGAGAACCGGGATGAGCGCGGAGGCGAAATCGCGCGGCGCGAGACCGACTTTTTTTGCGTTGATCATCGCAACGTTGCACGCGTAATCGCCGTGGTCGGGCGACTTCGTGTCGATGATCTCGAGGCTGGGGTCGGCGAGATCGGGGAATTTTTCGGCGAGTGCGGCGCGCACCCAAGCCTCCAATCGGGTCCTCATGCTAGGTTCAGGGTACCCGGGCCAACAAGTTGAACTTATTTCGCCCCCGAATCCGTCGTGACTACGAGAATCTCTCGCGTCGTGAAGAAGATCGTGAGAAGATTGTGCCGTGGAGGGGTCCCATTCTCTGAACCTTTGGTCTAAAATGGGCCTTCTAGACGGAGCGGACCGCGTCCGTACTCCGGTGTATTGGGTGTAGATCGTATGGCATTACCGCGAAAATCGATGGTCGAGTTCCTGCTTGAAAAGGGCTTCTTGAAGGAGGAGCAACTCAAGGAAGCGGAGCGAGTCAGGGAACAGACGAAGGCTGTCGATATCGGAGGAGTTCTTCAACAGTTGGGCCTGGTGGGCGAGCGCGAGATCCAGATGGCTCGTGCGGCAGAGACGGGATATGGCTTTGTCGACCTCGACCGGATCACGGTTGAGTCGTCGGCACTGAACGTCGTCCCCGAGCGAATCCTCAAGAACCACAACGTTATTCCGGTCAAGAAGGACGGCACCACGCTTTGGCTCGCAACGTCGAACCCCAACAACATCGCCGCGCTCGATGACGTCGCGCTGGCCTCGGGCTGCCGCGTCGTTCCCGTTCTCGCCGTCACCGGTGCGATCGAAGACGCCCTCAAGAAGTATTTTGGCGGTGGCGTGGCCACCGCGACCCCTGATCCCGCCGCCGTAGCCAAGGCGGACGACAAGGCGATGGCCGACCAGCGGTCCGACATTCGCGCCGCGATTGCCGCTGCTGGTGTTCAGCGCGGCACGCAAGAGGATGCCGACCCAGAAGGCGATGCCGAAAAGCTCGCCGAACAGGCTCCGATTATCAAGCTCGCGAACGCCCTCATCCAGCAGGCGATTCTCGACCGCGCCTCGGACATCCACGTTGAGCCTCAGCAGCGAAGCGTCCGCGTTCGATACCGCGTTGACGGTGTGCTTTCCGAAGCGATGACCGTTCCGCGCAACCTCATGGCCCCGCTCATCAGCCGCCTTAAGATCATGGCGGACATGAACATCGCCGAACGACGAATCCCGCAGGACGGTCGTATCGAGGTTCGCAACCAGGGCAAGGAATTTGACCTTCGTGTTTCGTCGATCCCGACTCCGTTCGGCGAGAAGATCGTTATGCGAATTCTCGACAAGTCGAGTGTTATGATCGGCTTGCAGAAGCTCGGCTTTACCGACGAGAACATGTTGAAGATCGAAGAGCTGGTCAGCCAGCCGAACGGCATGTTCCTCTGTACCGGACCGACGGGTTCTGGAAAGACGACCACTCAGTATTCGGTCTTGAACAAGCTCAACACGGTCGGCGTGAACATCATCACCGTCGAAGACCCGATTGAGTACCAGCTGAACGGCATCGCTCAGGTGCAGGTCAACCGAAAGGCGGGCCTTACCTTCGCGACCGGCCTCCGCGCCTTCCTTCGACAAGACCCTGACATCATCATGGTCGGAGAAATGCGAGACCTTGAAACCGCTGAAATCGCGATTGAAGCATCGCTCACGGGACACTTGGTTCTCTCCACGCTCCACACGAACGACGCGCCGTCCGCCACCCTTCGTATGATCGACATGGGCGTCGAGCCGTACCTCATCTCGGCCACGGTCATCGGCGTTCTTGCTCAACGACTGGCCCGAAAGATCGACCAGGACCACAAGGAGCCTTATGAGGTTCCCGCTGCCGATCTGCGACGATTCGGATTCGTCCCCTCCGGAGACCCGGATGAAAAGGTGGTTCTCTATCGCGGAATCCCCGACGAGAACAACCGCCAAACCGGCTACCGAGGACGAATGGGTATCCACGAGCTGATGACGATGAACGCGGAAATCGCGGAACTCGTTGTCCGCCGTGCGCCTCTAAACGATGTGAAGGAAGCCGCCAAGGCCAACGGAATGAGAGAGCTCCGCGAAGACGGTCTCCATAAGGTTCTCGCTGGCGTCACCGACCCACAAGAGGTCATGCGCGTCGTCTTCACCGCTGGTTTCTAATTGCCTAATCTCAAAACCAAAACGCTATGCAATCCAACGATCCGCTGAACAATCTTCCTCCGATGCCGGGGGGACTTCCACCGATGCCCGGTGCGCCCGCCGCACCGCCGATGCCAGGCGCTCCCGCCATGCCGGGAACACCGGCACCGCAGGGCGCGATGGGTGGAGCGGGCACCTTCATGCCCGGTCTTGCGCCGGTGGGTGGATCCGTCGAGCAAGCTTGGAAGTCGCCGGAGCTCATCGGCAGCGGCCCGCAAGAGCGACTCGAAGACATCCACATCGACGAGCTTCTGCACCACGTCGTTGACCTCGGATCGTCGGACCTTCACCTTTGCGTTGGCTCAGCGCCGATCGTCCGACTGGACGGCGGCCTGAAGCGGCTCAACTATGACGAATTCGCGCCGAACGTCATCCAGCGCATGCTGTATGAAATCCTTTCGGACGACAACATCAAGAAGTTCGAAACCACGCTCGAACTCGACTTCTCGTACCAGCTCCCGCGCCGCGCCCGATTCCGTGTAAACATCTATCGCGAAAAGGGTGCGCTCGCCGCCGCGTTCCGATTGATTCCGCAGCGAATTCCGACCGTCGAGGAGCTGAACCTCCCGCCGATCCTCAAGAAGCTGACCGAAAAGCCTCGCGGCCTCATCCTCGTGACCGGCCCGACCGGTTCCGGTAAGTCGACGTCGCTCGCGGCGATGATCAACCACATCAACGAGACGCGCGACAGCCACATCATCACGATTGAGGACCCGATCGAATACCTGCACCAGCACAAGAATTCGATCATCAACCAGCGCGAACTCGGTGGCGACACCCGCGCCTTCTCCAACGCGCTCCGCGCTTGTCTTCGAGAAGACCCGGACGTCCTGCTCGTCGGTGAAATGCGCGACGTCGAAACGATCTCGCTCGCAATCACCGCCGCAGAAACCGGTCACCTTGTCTTTGCCACGCTGCACACCAACAACGCGGCAGAATCCGTTGACCGTATGATCGACGTCTTCCCCCCTGGACAACAGGAGCAGATTCGCGTTCAGCTTTCGAACAACATCCAGGCGATCATCTCGCAACAGCTCTTGCCCAAGGCGAGCGGAAAGGGCCGTGTGCCGGCGAATGAAATCATGATCGCCAGCCCCGCCATCCGCAACCTCATCCGAGAAGGTAAGACCCACCAGATCATGTCGATGATCCAAACCAGCGGTGGAATGGGCATGATCACCATGGACCAGTGCCTTCGCGACCTCTTCCTTAAGGGACAGGTGACGCAGGAGGAGATTTTCATCCGATGTCAGAACCCAGACGAGCTCAAGAAGATGCTTGCCCTGGGCGGCCCGGGCGGACCCGGACAACCGGGTGCCGGACCTGGTGGTGCTCCTGGAGCGCCCCAAAGAGGCCGATAACACCAGTAAGAGGACACAAACATGCCTGTCTATAGCTACACGTTTAGAGATGCGCTCGGCGGAATCCAGAAGGGAACTGCCGACGCAGAAAGCGAGGACCTGCTTAGGAAGAGGTTTGAGGAACAGGGCTTCACGATCACCGAAGTGACGATGATCAAGGCCCGGTCGCCGAAGGCCAAATCGTTTGGAAAGGTCAAGCTGCGCAACCTGTCGATCTTCTGTCGACAGTTTTCGACGATGGTCGACGCGGGTGTTTCCCTCGTCCGCTGTCTCGACGTCCTCGGTCAACAAACGCAGGATCCCAAGCTTAAGAAGATCATCGCCGACATCGGTGAGCGGGTTGAGGGTGGTGAAAGCCTTTCCCGAGCCATGCAGCGCCACCCGAAGACGTTTAACAACCTCTTCATCGGTATGATTCGCGCGGGTGAAGTCGGTGGTGTTCTCGAAGAGACCCTCCAACGACTCTCGCACTTCATCGAAAAGGACGTTGAACTTCGCCGCAAGGTTAAGTCGGCCTTGACCTATCCGGTCCTGGTTCTCATCCTCTCGATGGGTATCACGTTCTTCCTCGTCTACTGGTTCGTTCCCCAGTGGGTCGACATTCTTAAGGACCTCGGCCTCAAGTCCGACGACCTTCCCGCGCCGACCCAGTTCCTGATCTCGTGTTCTGACGTTCTTCGCTATAAGGGCTGGATCGTCATCATCGCACTGGTCGTGATCGTGCTCGCCTATCGCGTGTTCGTCTCTACTCGCTTCGGACGACGCGTTGCAGACAAGGTGAAGCTGAAGATTCCGGTCTTCGGCAAGCTCCACCACAAGATTTGTCTTGCTCGATTCAGCCGAACGATGGGCACCCTGCTCACCTCGGGCGTTCCGATCCTCCAGGCGATGGAAACCGTCGCCGGTACCGTCGGTAACACGATCATGGCTGACGCCGTGCTCGAAGCTCGTGCTCGAATCCGAGAAGGTGACCGCATTGGCGACCCGCTCGAAGAGTCGCGACTGTTCCCGCCGATGGTCGTTCACATGATCGGTGTCGGAGAAGAGTCCGGTTCGCTCGACTTCATGCTCCAGAAGATCGCAGACTTCTACGAAGCAGAAGTGGAAGCCACCCTCGCCTCGCTCACGGCCGCCCTTGAGCCGATCATGATCGTGCTCCTCGGCTTTATCGTCGGCTTCATCGTTATCTCGATGTTCTTGCCGCTCGTTAAGGTCATCAGCTCGCTGTCCAGCGGTGGCGGCGACAACGACTCCTAAGCGAGTCCACCAAGACGCCCTCCGGCCGAACCTACGGTCGGGGGGCTTTTTCTTTGCCAACCCTGGGGCATACTAACTGCTCATGGGACTGTTCCCCGAATGGACATGGATCATGGGCTTCATCTGTGGAGCCTTCATCGGGAGCTTCCTGAACGTGGTGATCTATCGGACACCGCGAAACATGCCGCTCGGCAAGCCCAAGCACAGCTTTTGCCCCAAGTGCAAAACCCAGCTCCGAATGCCCGACCTTTGGCCGCTGTTCAGTTGGGCAATCGCGGGTGGACGGTGTCGCCACTGCGGCGAGAAGGTCACCAGTCGCTACTTCTGGGTCGAGCTGCTGAATGGCTCGCTTTGGGCGTGGATCTGGTGGGACAACTTCTGCGTTGGGAACGACGTCCTCCGCGCGGCGATCTATGCAGTGGCCGCCTCGACCCTCCTCGCGATCGTCTTCATCGATTGGGAGCTTTACATCATCCCCGACCAGATCAACGGATTCCTCTTCCTGGTCGGCATCGCTTATAACGTCGGGCTGTACATCATGCACAACCCGAAGGCGACGACCTGGGGCATCCCATCCTCAATCGCGGGCGCCCTCACCGGCATCGGCATCATCTGGGGGATTGCGCTCTTCGGGCGACTTCTTTTCGGAAAAGACGCGATGGGCCACGGTGACATCAAGATGGCGCGCGGCTTTGGGGCGGTGCTCTTTCCGATGGGGACCGTGCTCAGCTGTGGCATGGCGGTTGCGGTCGGCGCGATCCTCGGCATCCTTCAAGTGATCTTGCTCAAGTCGAAGAATCGACCGGGTGCGGCCGAGGGGGACGGCGAACCTGAACCTGCCGAACCTGAAGTCTACGAAGAACCGGAGTCGATCGGGTCGCTGCTCAAGTCGGGACTTGGCTACGTGCTCTGTTTTGACCTCATCGGTCTTGCGATCCCGAAGTTCTACAAGTCATGGTTTGGCGAAGACGCGATCCTACCGTTCGAGGAAGTCGAGGAGTGGAACCCCGACTACACGATGATCCCGTTCGGCCCCTATCTCGCC
>JAFDWR010000006.1 GCA_018268355.1 Armatimonadota bacterium
CGCGATGGGCCACGGTGACATCAAGATGGCGCGCGGCTTTGGGGCGGTGCTCTTTCCGATGGGGACCGTGCTCAGCTGTGGCATGGCGGTTGCGGTCGGCGCGATCCTCGGCATCCTTCAAGTGATCTTGCTCAAGTCGAAGAATCGACCGGGTGCGGCCGAGGGGGACGGCGAACCTGAACCTGCCGAACCTGAAGTCTACGAAGAACCGGAGTCGATCGGGTCGCTGCTCAAGTCGGGACTTGGCTACGTGCTCTGTTTTGACCTCATCGGTCTTGCGATCCCGAAGTTCTACAAGTCATGGTTTGGCGAAGACGCGATCCTACCGTTCGAGGAAGTCGAGGAGTGGAACCCCGACTACACGATGATCCCGTTCGGCCCCTATCTCGCCCTCGGTGCGATTCTGATCATGCTGTTCGAGTCGCCCATCGTGACCGCTGTCCAAAATTACTGGCGTCATGCGACCGGTTCTTGACCATCCGGCAACGTTCCTGCCGTAAAATGGTTCGATTGATAAAGATTCATGCGGAACAGTGGGGAACTGACCCCCGTCTAAATCCGCAGGATTCGTGGAGTTTGTGCGTATGCGAGGGAATCAAAAGGCGTTTACCATCATCGAGCTGCTTGTCGTGATTGCGATCATCGGCATCCTAGCAGCCATCATCACCCCGGTTTACAGCCGAGCTAAGGTGAGTGCGTATCGGAGTTCGGACATTTCAAACATGAATGCGATCCGCAATGCCATTCAGCTTTACAAGGCCGACCAGGGAGCCTATCCTCCCCAGCTGATGGGCTTTGCCACGCTGTACACGGCGGGCGGAGCGACGGTTCCTGCATCCCAGCTTCGAAGCTTTGTATATCCGAAGCGCATTCCTGCGGTTGAAACCTTCCGCCCTGCGCTCCTTCGGGTGAACGAGACGACCCTGACCGCAGCGGTTTGGCCGAGCCAAGATCCGCGACCGGTGGGCACGACTCCCATTCTTGATTTGAACGGCGACGGACTCGTGAACAACGCGGACGACACCGTCGGCGCGCGACAAGCCTTCGGTCCTGGCACTGTGGTGACGCGAACCGTTCCGGTTGCCCTTCTGAACCCGGTTGAGATCATCAACGGCACCAACACCGCCTTCTTCTATAAGGTGAGCGGCTACGATGTCGCTGATGTTCGAGCAGGTGGCAACGCCCTCTGCACGGGCGATGGACTCCCGGCTTGCACCGAGCTTCGCTACACTCCGTTCTGGACCAACCTCGGTCTTTCGACGGGCGGCGCGAACGACGATCCTCGTCAGCTCGGTTACAACGATCCGCCCGATTCGACGGTGGTGACTTGGAACAGCTTCTATCGCGAGTATTCGAACGCTCAGGTCAGCCGCCTGAAGCAGGACATCGTCCTCTTCCTCGGTGGTTCGGCCCGACCGTACGACTCCAAGGATGTTGCCGAGCGTTCCTGGCGCAACCTCCCCTGATTTGTAACCTTAGACCTTTGAACACGATGAGGCGTCACCCCGCCTCATCGGAGATGATATGCGACTGAATCGGTATAACCTTCGACGACGCGGTACGACCCTGATTGAACTTCTGGTCGTGATCGTGATCTTTCTGGCCGGCATCCTCGCCGTCGTTCAGATTTTCCCCGGCGGATTTAAGATCCTGACCGACCGTAGTGACCTGGCTGCTGCCACGTCGCTCGCGGGTGGCGAAATGAATCGACTCAAGGCACGGCCCGACCTGCTTCCCGAAGCGATTCTCCCGATTCAATACACGGCCCTGGGTGCAGGGGTCTATCGAATCGACATCGACAGCAATCGCGACCCCGAGGACCTGAACTTCGGTTCGAACGTCACCGCGGTCAATGCCGCGGGTAACGCGGAAGACGCTGCCGCCAACGACCTCGGCAAGTGGCAGTACCAACAGGGTGCCAACGTCACCCGACTGGTCATCGGTGAAGGTGGTCTCATCCCCGCGCCGGTGGGCACCCCCCAGATTCCGGTCGGTAGCCGACGAACGCTCCAGTTCGCGCCGATCCTCGTGAGCCCGAACTACGGATTTGTTCCCGTCGGTGCCGCCGCTCCGGTTCCGGTCCTTGTTTATGGACCCGACATGCTGCGACAGCTCACCGCCCCGCCCGCGGGTCCGGTCGAGTCGTACGAATACTTCCTCGAGAACGCCGGTTCGAACGCTGCGCGGATTTCGCTCCCGACTTACACCACGCCGATCCAGTACCGACTTCGCCTGACTTACTACCAAAACTCGGGTGGCAATGTCATCCCGCGTGACCGAATCCTCGTCCTGACGATTCCGGCGGGCACGCTTGGTGGCTACTTCAGCGTGAACCTCTCCACCTTCCTCGGTGCCGGAACGTTCCTCGGGCTGAGCGCAGATTCGCTCCAGGTCGCACGACTGTTCACCGACCGAACTGGTGCGGCGTTCAGCGCGGACAACCCCTACGAGTTCCGATTGCTCTCGCCCCAGGTGGGAACCATCGAGTTCAACCCGGTCGGCTACCAATATCAAGAAGTTCGCAGCGACGGACGCCGATCCGCGCTCGTTGCCCGCGTGGACTATGTGGTCTATGACTGGCGCGTCCTTCGCACCGAGTTCCGCATTCCGACCGCCGCTGAGAAGGTTCAACGACTTCCGATCCGCAACCTGAAGGTTGGTGGTCAGAAGGAAGTCGATGGCAGCTCGTTCACGGGACTTGGATTCACGGTCCCGAACGGCGCCGGTGGCTTTAGCAACGCGGCTGACTTCGCCCTCGTGGACGTGGAAACCGGCGGTGTGTACGTTTATAACCCGACGAACCCGGCCGACCCCGCGCCGCCTGCGAACTCGATCAACGACTTCTACGTCAACCCGACGCAGTCGTCCTACTCGGTGGACAAGTCGCAAGGCATCATCCGCTTCTTCGACTTCGATCGAAACGACGCCAACGGAATCCAGCTTCTGCTCGCGCTGCCGGGTGCGCCTGCTCCGGTGGTCGTGAACGCCGAAGGTCGAACCGTCCGCGCGCTCTACATGGGACGCAAGGAATGGTCGATGCAGGTCTACAAGGCATCGGAGTCGTACCGATTCAGCGTGACCGCTCCGGTCGCTCAATCCGCCTACGTGGGTGGGACGGCGGCTGCCTATGGTTTCGCACCGGTCGCCGGTGAGACGCCTGCCTCGGCAACCCGAATCTACTTCCCGAACTGCGACGTCCGACGCCAAGTCGTCATCGACCAGATCTACTACCGACGCGCCGGTGACACGCTGCCGCGAGTCCTCGAAGGCGTGCGGATTAAGCTGGATCGAACCGACGCGCTCGGCCCGTACGCAGACATCCGCGACATCGACCCGCTTGCGACGACCTTTGACTTCACGAGCTACGGCTACGCAGTGAAGGGCGTGCGAGGTGCTTCGGTCAACGTCCGCGCCATGTTCAACCCCGAAGTGATTCGGCTGAACCTTGGCACCGCGACCAACTACCAGCAGGTGGTTGATTGGACCCGCACGATGCGCCGATCGAACAACGAATCCTTCCTCCAGCGAGGTACCAACTAATGAGCGTAACGACCCAGCGAAAGGGAACAGACCCCCGCCAATCCAAGTCGATGAAGGCAATGGCATCGATTCGTCGCGCTTATACGCTCGTTGAGCTGTTGACCGTCATCGCGATCACTGCGGTGATCCTGACGATCATCGTTCTTCCGATCATCCAGACCTTCAACCTCACCCGAGCCGCCCAGGCATTCGCCGACGCTCAGGATCGAGCGCGCGGCGTCATGGAGAAGGTCCAGCGTGACATCGGCAACGCGGCAAGCGTCCGCGAGAACGATGGTCTCAAGGGGTCGATCAACATCGCGGTCCCAGGTGGACCCGGTTCGTCGTCCGCACTCGTTGCCGTTGCCCTCGGTAGCTGCAAGCTCGACCTGCTCATGCCGGCCCAAGAAGGCGCGATCGGACCGAGCGGTGCCTATCGCAACCCCGGCCAACCGATTCTAGATGCCTCGGGCAACATCATTGGCTACAAGGAAGACCCCACGATCCAGGCCCCTCGCGGCACCATCGCGACGCCTTCGTCGACCGGTGTCACCCTTGTTCGATGGTGGGTTGGACTTCGCGATCCGTTCGCTCCGTACAACAACCCGTATCAGGTTTGGAGCACCGATCCGACCTTCGGCGGCACACTGCAGGCTCGCGGCTCCGGCAAGGACAACCTCTATGTCCTCTACCGAGCAGAGGTCGCCCTGAGCGTCCCGCGAAACGTTAACGGCAATATCCGCTTTGTCCCGAACACCGACTTCTTTGACGTCGACCCGCAGGGACGACTGATCATCGACGACCCCGACTTCTTCCGCCCGAACGGCGACCTTACGCTGGGTGCGATCATCAACAACGACGCCCGAGCACGCCGCATTCGCAACTGGAAGACCAAGGCGGTCATCCAAACCGAACTCAGCCGCTACGATCTCATCACGCCGGTCTTTGACAAGGCGAGCAAGCGAACGGTCTTCGACCTCCTTCCGGGAGGCATCGTCAGCCCGCGACTCCAGCCGCTCATCCAGTTCCGACCGGAGCGACTGAGCGAGGGCTCGGCTGAAGGTCAGCAGGTCGTCCGATTTGGCGCCGAACAAGACAACGCGGTCATCGCGGGTCCGGAAGTCTTCCGAACCAAGTTGGCCGGTTGGCAGAACTCGGTGGTTCGCGTGCTTCCGATCTTCAACCGGGTCAATCCGGCTTGGACGAGCGCTGATCCTTACGCGATCCTTCGACGACGAACTCCGGGTGGCCCGTACAGCCTGTACGCGATCACCTCGGCGGGCGCGATTGATGACCTCGTCGCAGGAACCGAGCTTTGGGACCACGACGCCTTTGAGCGAGCCCTCAGCACGCCCAACGTGAGCGCCTATGCGTTCTCGTATGCCCTCCAGCAAGCAGATGCCCGATCGGGATGGCTCGCGACGAAGGCGACCTTCGAGAACGTGTTTGTTCCGTTCCTTGCCGATGGCAACCTCGGACGAGTCACCGCCAGCTTTAGCAGCGAGATGGTCGGAAACCCGGCCACCCTCGTCGCGCCGCTCGGTGGGAACAGCCCGACCGCCGCGACTGGCCTCGAGCTCACGCCGAGCAGCGACGCGGCATCGCAGGGTGCCACTCCGTTCTCCGATCCGCTCTTTGCTTCGATCAACCGCAAGTTCAATCGACTCTGGAACCAGTTCCCGACGATGCGACCGGATGTTCACCGCTTCGTTGACCTGCGGGTTCTTCCCCAGCAGGACGGCACGATCAGCCCGCTCGACCCGACCAACGGTTTCTCGCGCGCTTCGATCGTCCCCGGCAGCGAAGAGATCTACGGTCCGGACCAGA
The DNA here is from genome assembly GCA_018268355.1 of Armatimonadota bacterium. Classification (GTDB taxonomy): domain Bacteria; phylum Armatimonadota; class Fimbriimonadia; order Fimbriimonadales; family Fimbriimonadaceae; genus JAFDWR01. Next base: position 5,347 of record JAFDWR010000006.1, read on the forward strand.
AGTCGGGTCCGAACTACGGCAAGCCGGTTCGATACACCCGTACGACGAACGCCAACCCTGGCCCGAACGAGTATCGAATCAACTATGTCGACCAGGTCGAGCCGAACTATGCCAACCCTGGACTTGGCCTGCCGCCGACCGAAGTTGCTGGTTTCAATCCGGCGGTCTACGATCCGACCAACTTTGTGAGCGCGGTCTACCAGCCTCGCTTCAAGGCCGGTTACATCCAGCTCAACAGCGACCCCAACGTTCCGCTTCCTGCGCTTTATGCAGATGGAACACCTGGCACGATTAAGGTCGTCTACAAGTTCCAGTTCACGAAGGCAATCGCACGACCTTCTCAGCCGAGTGGCGTTGGGCTCACCGACACGGTGAACGTCGAATACGACTCGCGACAGATCATGCGCGTCTTGGTGACGATCAAGAACTTCCCACAATCGAATTTGCCGAACGGCCAGACCGTTACTCTCTCGGGAGAGGCTCCTGTTCGGAACTATCTACGGTAACTCAAGATGAAGGCGACCCTCACGTTTCGACGACGACAAAGCTCAGGACAGACCCTGATCATCGCACTCGCGGTGCTCGGTGTGCTCCTTGTCCTCGGTGCCGTTTTCTTGGGCTTCGTAAACCGGAGCATCGTCAGTGGCTCGACCGCCCAAAAGCGATCGGTGGCTGACGATCTCGCCCAGAGCGGTGTCACCTATGCCCACGCGCAGCTGCAATCGAGCCCGCTGGGTGCCGACTGGCGACCGACTCCGACCGCGGCGATCAACGGTCAAGATCCCGACCTGAGCTACCTCCAGGCCGGCGGACCTGATGGACTCGGCGCTTATAGCCGCATCGAGTTCAACCGAGGCCGCGCGCTCGTCCGAGTTCGCTATGCTCCGACCGAGGCGAGCCTGCTTTCGACGACCAACAGCCTTCGAAACCCCGCCGCCCAGCGATCGTACATCGTCATCGAATCGGTGGGCCGATCGGGCGAGGTGAAGGCCTCCGACCCGACCACCCTTCGAACCGGTGAGCGCGCCCAAGAGCGAAAGCTCATCGCCTACGCTTCGGTTGGCCTCATCGACCAAGGTCGATTCATCACCAACATCCACAACGAGTCGCGCGCTGCCGAAATCGGCATGCCGACTGCGATGGGTTCGACCTTTGTGAAGACGGGTAACCCCGCGATCGACGTCGCCCTTGCGGTGCCGGTCCAGATGGGACAGAACGCTCCGATCTTCGACCCGACAGTGGGACTCTTCACTGCGACCTCGGTCGCGACCGGTGGTGGACTTCGTGTCAACACCGACCTAATCGTTCATGGCACGATCGACGCCTACCTCAACAAGACCCTCGGCGACGGTTGGAACGTGTACGGCCTCATCCGAGGTGCGGATTCCAATGCCCAGCTTCGACTGAACGTCAGCAATGGCTACAACGCACCCGTCACCACGGTGATGTCGAATGGCGGACCGAACGACCTCGACTCGCGAGGCGGTACGTTCCGAACGATTGGTACCATTCGCGATGGTGTGACCGGTGTGGACGCCGACGGCTTCCCCCGCGGCGTGCGCAAGCTCGAAGCGCCCAACGTTTTCGCCCCCGACAAGCAGACTGGTACCAACCGCTACGTCCAGCTCACCGCCGAATCGGGCGTGATCGGCAACGCGGGCAATTCGGGACGCTTTGGCCAAGGCCAGAACATCTACGTCGACAACGTCAGCGACCTGCAGATGCGAAACGATGAAAGCGGACGCATCGATGCGGGTACGAACGAGTCGCTCCTCTACGATTGGTTGAACCCGTTCAATGGTCGAGCCAACTCGGGCTGGCGCGGCGCTTACTATGTGCCGACCGGTGCCTACCTTCAGCTCCTCATCGACGGCTTCTCGATCACTCGAAACAGCAACTCGCCGAACGTGGCTGAGCGAACTTGGAAGGCGGCTGATGGCACCGACAGCGGCTCCAGCGTCCTCCGATTCCGACTTGGACGCGGCACCCGAGGCGATGTCCGCATCGTCAACGGCCTCACTCCGGGCATTTCGATTGCGGGCGCGCTCGCTCCTGCCGACTTCGACCTCGGTCAGCCGTTTGGCGGCGTCCTTTACTTCGAAGGCAACGTTCGCGTTCGCGGAACCATCGCCACCAACGTGCCGATGACCGTCGTGAGCGGCGGAACCATCTACATCGACGGTTCGATCACCAAGGGTGTGCTCGGTAACGACGTCACCGTGAACGATCCTGTGCCCGCCTTCCGCGCTGGCTATGGACTTCCGATCACCACGCCGAGCCGCTCGATGCTCATGCTCATGGCTCGCCAGTACGTGGCAGTCAACACGACCCAGTTCGTCGGTCCTTCGCCTGGCCAGGCACTGACCGTGAAGGGCGGTTCGAGCTCGGGCGCAGTCCAGCTCGCCGCTGGTGGCGGAGCCAACCTCAGCTTCCGAACGGACCTTCTGCTCGACCCGGTCGCCTCGCCGACCCCTCTGAGCCCTTCGACTTGGGTGCCGTTCAGCACGACCTACACCCAGCCGAGCCCCGCCAACCTGAACCTGCCCCAGCAGCTCCTGCTCACCCACGCGATGGATGACAGCGGCAGCGGTGCACCGGCTTCCTGGCTCTCGATGGATGTGAACTTTGGCCTTGGTGCCGCGAACACCTGGAACTACCTGTTCCCGCTTCGCTTCCAAGCCGTCCCGACGTTCCCGATCAACACCGCGAGCACGACGGTCGGACGATTCAACTCGAACGCCGCCCTCGCCTACCAGGGAACCACTTGGATCGAGCCGGGCCACACCACCGCCGGAATGAGCATCATCTACGGCATCGGTGGTCAGCCTTACCAGCGCTTCCCGAAGTTTGAGTCGATCAACTTCAACCTCTTCGATGGTTCGGGCTTCGCCTTCAACCCCGGCAACTTCACGTTGGCCGGTAATGCGGGCACCCCGACGGGTTCGTACACCGGACTGATGCACTCAACTAACGAGTTCACCTTCCGCGCCAACCCGCAGTTCAGCCAGCCGAGCGACGACTACCTCATCGCCCGAACAGCGATCGTCCCGCTCGACGTCAAGATCGAAGCCTCGGTCTATGCTCAAGAAGGCTCGTTCTTCATCATCCCCGGTCCTGGATTCAACACGAATCCGAACGACCGACGCGACACCTACGAAGCCCGCGTGGCGACGCTGGTGGGCGGTGGTGCAAGCCAGACCGTGGCCCGCGATACCGCAGACCAAGAGCGAGCCGACAACTTCGGTTCGATGCCTGGCAGCCCGTTCTATGGCGAACCGCTCGACATCAAGGTCGACCTGATCGGTTCGATCTCCGAGAACATGCCGCCTTCGATGAGCGTTCAGGCCGAATGGCTCCGCAAGTGGGGATGGATTCCTCGCTGGCAGGGTGCCGAGCGAATGTCGAACGGCGAAGAGCGCCAGATCCCGCGCCAGCACTTCCCGGGTCGAAATGAGAACGATCCGCGATTCGCCCTCGTGGTGCCCAATTTCACCCTGATCTACGATCCCGCCCTTGCGACGGGACGACCGGTCGGTTTCGATTCTTCGAACACGATCAATGACTACCTGCGACGAGATGCCAACAACAATCCGCTTCCGCCGATGCCAAGGCTTCCCGTCAGTCCCACCCTCTCCTACTTCGGCGAGGTGAACCCCTAATGTTGCGACGACTCTTCAGTTGGACCATCGCCCTGACCGCACTATCGGTTGGGGCCCAGGCGCAAAACGGCTATGCCCAGCGGACCCAAGAAATCCGCGCGGGCATCGTTGTGCTTGAAGGTAGCCGCGTCAACAATAACGCGGCGAATCCTCCGGCAAACGACACGCCTTTCGTCTGGCTGAACTGCGACCAGAACACCGCCGCCAAGCCGGCGGGCTGGAAGTTCTTTAACCCGAACGCTCCCGGCGTTGCCACCCAAGCCATCGTGACCCGATGGTCGGCGATCAACACGCTCATCGGCTCGCCGAACCCGGGACCGACGCTCGGCGAATCGGTCACCAAGCGGATGGCCGCCTACTGGGAGGTCAACCTCACCACCGCGACCGACCAGCAGATCGCGGACTACGACGTTCTTCTCGTTCCTGCTTATCGAAATACGTCGCTGAACCCCGCCGAGCGCGAGAAGCTGCGACGATTCGTCGATAGCGGCGGCGTGCTTTGGGTCGACTTCAACGTTTCGAACAGCACTGCGATCGACCAGTCGAACAACTTCCCGGTTCCGTTCCTTGCTCAAAATGGCGGCGGACTCGAGAACTCGTTCGACCAGTTCCACCCGCTCGTCTCGTTCCCGAACCCGATCTCGATCACCTCGATTCGGTCGTTTGCGAGCGATGGCAACCAGGGAACGATCGGCAACGTCACCTTCGCCGGGCTCGGCGGAATCGGCGCGCTCAACATGCCGCTTCCCGAAGAGAGCCTCCGGCTTCAATCGGTTGCCGCAACCGCCGCCGGACCCACGATTTCGGTCGCGCAGTCGGGCGATGGATTTGTCGTCGTCACCGCTCGCGGCTACGCGCAGACCCTGAACAACCTTCAGAACACCAGCCGGGTCGTCGTCAACAACTATGGCTACCGCGCGAATGGCGGTTCGTTCACCCGAACCCAGGACGCGCTCGTCAAGTTCGTTGTCAACCTTGTCAGCCTGCCGACCGGCTCGCCCCAGATCAGCCAGGGCGCGCACAAGCAGAGCTCCTCGGCGGTCGACGTCAGCGCGCCGCTCCTCAAGCGATTTGATACTGACGTGATTCCCGGTGGCGTGCCCCAGGGCTCGATCTACCGCGGACTGCTCGTCGTGAGTACCGGTAACACGGTCCGTGTCTACGACGCGAACCCCTCGTCCGACCTTGATGGCGACGGCAATGCCGACGACGGCACCCCGGATTACGCCGGTGGTTCCGCGATGGACCTCATTTGGGAGTCGTCCGCTCTTCCTGGACCGATCTCCTCTCCGACCTGCACCGAAGTGGCCAACCCGGCTGGTGTGCCCAAGGATCAAATCCTTGTTGTCGACGGCAACGGTCGCCTCGTGGCTTTTGACGCCTTCCCGACCAATGCGAACGGCCAGCTCCAAGCGGGTCCGATCGCTCCGGCTTACGTCGTCGCGCCGCCGTCTGCACCCGCAGGCGTCGACCCGATCGTGAACGCGCCTCTGCCGCCCACGGTCCAAGATGGCGTCGTCTTTGTCGCAGACCAGATTCCGCCTCCCGGCTTCGGTTCGACCAACGTCGGCCGCGTATGGCTTGCCGATCCTCGACTCGGAACCGACATCTCGAGCGGTGGCCGATTCCAGGTGGGCAGCGGCGTGCTCCCGACCTTCTCAAACAGCGTCACGGTGGGTTACATCCCGATCGCCGACAACTCGGGCGGCCTCGACCGCGTCGTTTATGGCCCGGGCGTTGCCAACGGCACCTCCTACCAGTCGGCGACCCTTGTAAGCCTTTGGCTCGGCGCCAAGGGCGAGAATCCTCCGCCTTCCGCGCTCAGCGTGGTCACCGTCGGTCCGAACAGCTACCTCTCGGTGCAGACCCGCGCCTCGCGCCAAGGTCTCCCGATTCGAATTCCGGCTTCGCTCGGTGCGGGTTCGCACCTCGGTGTGAAGCTTTCGATCATCGACCAGAACGGCGACCCCTGGACGAGCGCGCAGATGGCGAGTGCCTTTGATGGCACCGTGGTCCAAGCCACGCCGGGCGAGCTTCGCTTCGGTCTCACCGGTCCGCTCCCGACGCTGCCCAGCGGCCAGATCGCAGTCGGCGTTCGCGTTGATTACACGATCGACTGGGGTGGCATCCTCCCCGCGCTTCAGGGTCAAGTGGTTCGTGGCACGCTCAGCATGCCCGACGACTTCAACCTTCAAGCCAGCGACCGACGACGCTTCATTGGTTCGCTTGCGCTTTCGCCGCGAGGAACGATCTATGCCGTTCAGAGCACGGCCGCGCGAAACTTCGCCGGTGGCTTTATCAACCCGAGCCAGACGGGCGGTTCGTTCTACGCGATCCGAGAAGAGGGTCGAGGCAACTTCCGAGTTCTCAACCGCTACGATCTCTATCCGCCGCACACCGTTCAGCTGAGCGGGGGCGCGACCGCGAGCTACAGCGCGACGTTTGAAGACAACGACGAACTCACGCAGATCCCGCAGGCGGCCATCCTTGCCGGTCAGTTCCAAAACCTGACCTTCACCGGCGGCCCCGCGATTCGAAATGGCACCGTCTACGTCACCGCGATGGGGAACAAGGGCAACATCCCGTTCATCCCCTACACGATCCTGATGGCCTTCCGAGGCGAGGGTGAGTCGCCCAACATTCGACTCAGCTCGTTCCCCGACGGCTCGTCGATCGTCCAGCCGGACTTCATCCAGTCGGCAGGCGGAAACAAGCGCACGCCGAACCGCTACAGCACGCTGACCCCGAGCCAATACACTTGGGATCAAACCCAGAGCGTTCTCACGATCAACAGCCTTGCCAACGTGACTCGTGGACAGATCACGGGCGCGATCAGCACGAGCCAACCGGTCATCTTGAAGAGCCCGAACGGCGCGCCTGACCAGATCTTCTACCCGGACGCAAACAACTCGAACTGGAACCCGCTCCTGTGGTACGTCGTGCTTCACGGCGATGCCTCGCGCACGGCCCCGTTCGTGACCGGCAACACGGTCTTCCTTGCCTCGAGCTCGGCGCTGCCCGACATCCTCACCCGAGGATTCAGCAACCCGTTCACGCTGCAAACCTACGTCATGGGCAACGCCCTTTCCGCAGACGTGAGCGGTTCGGATCCGTTCTTGATCCCGAACACGGCGCGGCCTTGGGTCAGCCAGATCAGCCGACTCCGCGTTCGCGGAACCGACGTCGAAGGCAACCCGGACGTCCGATGGCCGCAATATGTTGGCCTCGAATCGTTCGAGAACTTTGTCCAGCGACTGTTCCAGACCGTCATCGGTAGCCCGAGCAGCGGCTACTCGAGGCGCGATGCCGCGATCTTCGGTGGCGACAAGGCCCTCGTGATCGCCGGTGGAACTACCAACGCAGGCGGCGTCTTCACCGGCTCGCAGTTCGGTGCGTTCTCTCGCGCTGACCTCCTGGTCGCCGATCAGGGCCGCGTGGGCCGATTCGACCCTGCGGGTAACCCGATCTGGAGCACGGATTCAACCGAGAACTTCGGCACCGTCGACGTCAATGGCTCGTCGAGAGCCCAAGACCTCGTCCGACCGACCCGTGCGTACATCGCTTCGCCGTCGGATATCGTGGTCGTGGACAGCGGCGCAAGCCGAGTCATCCGATTCGACCAGTCGGGACGCGAGACTCGCTCGATCAAGAACTTCCGCGTGGACGACAACTTCGTTCCCGATGGATTCAAGGGTGGCGACCCGACCTCGCTGTCGTCGCCGTCCGATGTCTCGTTCTTTGGCGAGTTCGTGATCCAGGCCAACAACCTTTTCACGGGTGCCCAGCCGGTTGAGTATTGGGCCCACTACGTGGTCGCAGATGCTGGAAATCGACGCATCGTCGACATCGTGGACCGTTATTCGGTGGACGCGAACCGACGCATCTCGGACCCGATCCAGCTTGGCACGCTCTTCTGGCACTCGCCGAGCCTCTATTCGGGCAAGAACTTCCAGTACACGTCAATCACGCGACTGAAGGTCGATCCGCTCAACGCGGCCTCGCCCTACTACTACGTGGCGGGAATTGGATCGGCGATGCCGACCCGAACCGACGCGGGACTCGATTCGCCGGCCCTCAACGGCCAGCGACAGACGGAAGGTGGCAATGGCGGCATCGTCATCCTCAATCCGTTCAACCCCGCAGCCAACATCGTGATCAACGAGGTGCTCGTCCCCGCCATCGGTGCTAACGCCCTTTGGAACGAGGACACCGCGACCTTCAGCTCGCCCGCCTATGCGGCGCAGCAGAAGAAGCTGAGCACGCTCTACTCGGTCACCGCTCGTACCGAAGGCAACGCACCCGCGATCATGTTCACGGATGCAACCGGAATTTACGAAATGGTGCAAAACGCCGGGGTCTGGACGGTGCGATGGATGCTGCCCAACTCCGTCTATCGAGTGATGCGAGGCATTCGCAACACGTACGATACGACGCTTTCTGCTCCGTTCAACACGCCGGGTGTCCCGTCGACGAGTAACGCTGCTGATCTCAACGCAGTCTATGCTCGCCGACTCGACTCGGGTGAGGTCATCGTGGTGAATGCCTACAACGGCACCACCCGTGGCATCCGACAGGCCAACGGAACGTTCCTGGGCCGCGTCGCTCTGCCGGGAGAGATCCTGCAGATCGATGGCTTTATCGACCCGCTTGCGGTTGACCCGGCGAACCCGAACCGCAACTACGGATTCTCGTTCCTAAAGACGAACCTTGGATTTGGACGTCTAAGCATTCGCTATGAACTGCCGCCGATCTCGGGAGCTCGCGGCATTCTCCAACCCATTTTTGCCGATCGAAGGTGATGATTCGCATGAGGAATACCATGGCGCTACTAGCCCAACGACTCCGCCGAAACCTAACGCTAGGTCTCGGCCTGGTCGCCCTTGTCTCTGTCGCTCAGGCACAGGACTTTCCAACCCACAGCGGTAATAACCAGCGCTCGGGTACGAACGGAGATGTCCTTGGCGCCGGACCGGGCCAGGGCCTGATCTCTTGGTTCTTTCCGAATGCGGCAGAGCCGTTCCCGTCGGGAATTTTCCGCAACCAGACCTCGACCGAGGCGGTTGCCGTTCCGGGTGGAACGTGGCTGAACGCGGGTCCCCTCGTGGCGACTGGCGGTGCGGCCATCATTCCGATCAACGCCACCCCCGAGCAAGGTCCCGAGCCTGCTGGGACGGCTGAATACGTCTACACCGGCATCGTGGCGTCGACCTTCCGCGTCGACGGCGTGGATTACGATCCGACCGTGCCGCTCGTGCCGGGTACCGCCCGCTACTTCCAGTGGACGATGACCCCGCCGGTGGCCGACCAGTTCACCCCGCGAACCTACGCCCTTTTCGTGAACGTGCCGCAAGGTCCGACCGACATTGCCCCGTCGCCGGTTAACAACCAGCGCTACCAGGTCTATGAGGTCTTCTATGGCAACAACCGCCGATGGGTAGAGATCGTCGACACCTGGCAGAACGGCTACGTTCGCCTTGGCGCAGCCGGTCGAAACCAGCCGCTCGTCTTCCAATACAGCGGTAACCCGGCCCAGGCCATCCGCGTCCGCGTTTACAACACGATGGCCCGCGATGGGTTCAACAACCTTCTGAACGGCGATCCGAACAACCCGCAGGTCGTACCGACGGACCGCGTCGTCTATGCCGACGCCGTTTTCGCCAAGCCTTCGGTGGGTTCCTACTCGGCAGGCGCAACGGTTCGATCGAACCCGAACGTTTTGGCTGCGCTCCAGCCGATCCGAACGGTGGCTGCGTTCAACCGCGTTGCCGCCACGCAGGATGTCGACCCTCGATTTACCAACGAGTTCATCACCGGTGAGGTGAGCAGCTACGACTACAACACCGGCAACCGCCGATGGAAGTTCTCGGCCGCGAACGCGCGAAACATCGCTATCACGGAAGACAACACCGACGCCACCGCAAGCGCGGGATGGACGGTGACGACCACGCCTGATGACAAGATTGGCGACAACTATCTGATTTCGACCAACCCCGTCATCGCCGACCCGAACACGGCGGAGAGCGTGAACTACGTTCCTGCCCTCGTTCCTGGCGACTACAACGTCGAGATGTTCCTGCCTGGCCCGCGCGAGAATACGGCGATCCAGCCGTTCTGTACGCAACAGGTCGTCCGAATCCACGAGGGTGCCAGCGTCTTTGACTTCACCGTCAACGTCACCACCCAAAGCGGTTGGGTAACGATCGGAACCCGCAAGTACAAGCACGACCCGCAGAACGGTAACCCGCTCCGCGTGGAAATCCTTGCCGCTTCGCTCGATCCCCAGGACATCATCGACCTGAAGGTGGCTTATGCGGATGCCGTCCGGTTCGTCCGGCCCGTCTATGCGGCAGTCACCGCGACGCCGGTCCAAGCAACCTGTAAGGTTCGACTTAGCCCGGCTGAAATCATTCCGCCGGAGCGCGACATCGTGCTCATCCCGGCTGAGGATGGTCGACTCTACTGCGTCGATGCCCAGGGTAATCCCGACGGCACCACCAATCTTTACTGGACCTATCCGAGCCTTCCCGATCCGGCCAATCCGACCGCCGTCGACCCCAACCTCGACGTGCCCGCGAATGCGCCGATCGCCAATCGACTCGATGGCGAAGATGGCGTCCTGCTCGCCCAAATGCCCCAGGGCTTTGGCCTGAGCTCGCCCGTCATCCAGCGAATCAATGGCGACGACTACGTCTTCATCGGTTCGCGCAATGGCCGCGTCTACTGCATCGAAATGGCAGGCCGAGGCGACCAGAACTTTGGCACCGGCAAGGCGGGAACCACCCGACGACGCTGGACCTTCCCGCAGGACTATCCGCAGCAGCGACAAAGCGCTCTCGGCCAGATCGTGGGTTCGGTCTCGTTTGCCGACGTCGGTGGACAGCCGACGCTGTTCGTCCCCGACACCAATGGTCGCGTTTGGGCGCTTGATGCCCTCGGCAACAACGTTCAACGAACGACGACCGTTCGATGGGCCTTCCCGGCTATCAACCAGCCGACGCTTGGACCGGTCACCACGACGCCGATGGTGGCGTTCAACCCGCAGCGCGTTTACTTCGGCACCACACCGAAGGACGACACTGCCACCGGCCAGCTCTGGTGCGTGGATGCGGCGAACCCGCTCAACCTTGCTCGGCAGTGGTTCCTTAATGGCACCAACTTCCCGGGCGGCCCCGTCAACTTCGAGGCCTTCAAGGGAGGCTTTGCCGCCGGAACGGCAGCCGAGCTTGGCAGCCCGACTGACCAACTCTTCGTGGCGAACACGAACGGCAACGTCTATGCCTTCCAGCCAGACGGAACCTTCGTGTGGCAGACCGACGAAGTCGGCGCCGGTATTGAGGCTCCGCTTTCGCTGTCGCGAGTGAGCGTCCCCGATCAAACGGGGAACCTGTATGATCGAACGCTTCTCCTCTTGGCGACCAAGAACGGCAGCTACCAAGGACTCTTTGCTGATCCCGCGACGCTCAACCTGTTTGGTGGCCGCCTCGCTTGGGGTTACCAAGGCGACGGCATCGACCAGACGGCAGGCCTTGCCGTGGGTCGAAATTGGATGTACACCGGCGATAGCGAAGGCAACTTCTACGCCTTCGACGGAACCGGCAACCCGCAGGTGGGTGGCATTCCGCCTGGAGGTCGAATCAGCCCTCCGAACGAGCCGCCCGCACCGAACGTGAACTTCCGCAACACGATCATCAAGTTCATCACGTCGGATGCCGCTCGCCGGCTGAAGTTGGCCCCCGGTGATCCTCAGCGACTCACCTACGCCGACGTCATCACGGGCAACACCTACGACATGACTCGAAACCCGGCCGCGTTCGACTGGGGTGAGACGGTCCACGTGCTCGTTGGTAACTTCCCGTATGCGACCCAGACCCCGAACGGCACCGTCGTCGCTCCTCCGAGAGTTCAATACTCGTTCCGAGTCGGCGGTCGAACCCTGCGAACGCTCCAAGCGAACTCGCGACAGTTCGACACGGTGAGCGGATCGAATCCGCCCGCCTTCCGCGATGGCTTTGCGATCTTCGACTACGTGGTCCAGGGTTACGGCCAAGACGGCATCGCCGTCGGTGACGGTCGAGTGACGATCTCGATCCGAACCCAAGCGCTCAACGACAGCGGCGCAGACTCCGTCGTGGCGATCCCGCCGACGCAGAACAACCGCACGTTCGCGGTCGCCAATCCGATCGCGATCAGCACCCAGGCACTCGCCGGTGGTCCGATCACGGTGGCCAACCTCGACCCGGCTCGATCCTTCGGCCTTTCGACGAACCCGTCGGATGCTGAGAACCGAGTCAACGGCACGCCGCTCGTCGGTGCCAAGAACGGTGCCTTGCTGGCCACCTCCGCTGGTTCTTTGAACCACGGTGGATCGGCGGTCACTCCGTTCTATGTGGTCGACCGAAGCCTCATGTCGCTGCTCCGCGGCCAGGGCCAGGGCCTCTACAACGTTCGCGCGCTTCGCGGCGAGCTTGAGTGGCAGGGCGCAGGCGCAACGGTCTTCCGACCGATCGGCGCGGCAGGCTTTGAGGACCTTCCGATTCGATTCCCGAACAACAGCCTTGACTATCCGAACTTGAGCCGAGATACGACTCGAGTCACCAAGGATCCGAATGGCATTTCGGAGAACCCGATCTTCTCGCCGGTCACGTTGAACGCACCGCTCATTCCTGACACTAACAACCCTCAGGTCCGAACGATGGCAGTCACTCCGTTTGAGGTCGGGCTGAGCGTTCCGCGCTACCAGCCGGGCCCGGTGGGTGCTCCCGGCTTCACGGAAATCGGCGGTTCGGTGCTTCCGGGTGGATTCCTCGGTCGCTTCACGATCTTCGTCGACACCAACAGTGACGGCACGCTGAACTCGATCACGGGTCAGCCGGAAGCCCAACGCGGCTTCACCTTCACCGCGGGCGTCAACCCCGATCGACGACTCGATAACCTCACGCCGACGGTGGACTTCGGTTCGCTCGCCTCGGGCACCGGCTTCACGCCGGGCTTCCCGGGAACCGGTGCGAGCTCGTTCAACCCGCGTAACCCGGCATGGTCGAACATGTTCCGACCAGTCGTCCTGCGCAACGAGGGCAACGTTAACCTCCTGAACCTTCGACTCGCAAAGGGCACTGCCTTTGCGCCGGGTGGAGCGTTCAACCCGTGGCCGATCTTCGGTCCGGCGGTGGATGACCTTGCTTACTTGAACGGCGCGAGCTACCTGTTCAGCGACCTTGATGCCGGTTCGATCTCCAACTACACGTTGGCGGATAGCGGTCTCACCCCGGCCGGTTCGTTCTCGCTGCTCCCGAACACCTTTGTTCAAAAGCCGCGAATCACCGACCGCCGGGGCAACCAGGTCGTCACCAACCCGATCCGACGCGCCAACCCGGCGATCGGCATCACGGGTCGAGTGGGCAACAACCCCGACGCGCTGATCCCGACGCTCGATGGAACCGGCAACCTCCTGTTCCAGCCGAATGCACCGCGAATCGGTATGGCCGTTCCATTCGGATTCCCGTCGGGCAGCTATCAACAGGCGATTCGGTTCATCGAAGACGACCTCGCGACTAACTCGGCGATGGACCTGAACAACCTCGGCGATTCGCTCGAGCCGTTCAGCGATCCGGCAACGACGATCAAGGCCAAGGTTCGAGAGACTCGTCTCACCACGAGCACGACCTTCCAGCCGCGACGCTCGCCGTCCGACCCGCTCCTGCCGATGACCGGCCGAATGGTCGATAACTTCGACCCCACGTCGATCTACATGTACAACAACCAGCAGCCCTCGGGCTACCGATTGTTGAACGGCACGATGCTCGTCACGTGGACCTCGAACCGACCGACGGATAGCGCGGCAACGCCGACGAACCCGAGTCAGCGCGACGATTGGCGCATCTACCTTGCCACGCTCGGCGGTACCACGCCGAACGCAGCCGGTGGATTCACCCCGCTTCGCGACCTCGACGCATGGGTGCCGGGTGGAACGCAGTTCTTCCAGAAGAGCGCGCAGACCGCAGCTGGATTCCCCGACCTCACGGGCGGCGCGAATGCAGTGCTGTACAACGTCCAGCCGGGTGAAACCGTCATCGACGAAACGCGGCAGTTCGGTTCGCCGGTCTTCCCGCTCCAGGGCGAAGCCTATTCGGCCGCGTCCTCGACGGGCCCATACATGGCGTTCATCGGATCGGTCCAGAAGCAGGCCCAGAGCGGTCGCCAGATCGAGACGCGAATCTACATCTCCAGGGCCACGGTGGCTCCGGGCGGTGTGACGCTCTCGGCTCCGGTTCCGAACAACTTCGACGTCCAGAGCGGCAAGGGTCGCCTTGCGATGGTCCAAGACGGCGACATCGCCACCGTGTTCTACGCAAGGAACGCGGCGGGTGGATCGCGACTGTACTGGACTCAGTTCAATGGCGCAACCTGGACCGAGCCCAAGCCGGTGGACACTCCCGACGGATTCGAGTCGGTCGCTTCGCCCAGCATGACCCTCCGACGCTACTTCGGCACCGGAACGATCGCTGGCGCGCAGAACAGCGGCTACCTCGACCTTATGGATGTGGTCTTTACGGGCCGCCTGACGGGCCGTGCGGTCGCCGAGACCTATCTCATGCGACTGGGTACCGGTGGCGCGAATGTCAGCTCGCCCGTGGAAACGGTCTGGCTGAACCAGATCATCCAAGAGCCTCTGGCTGATGGTGGCGAGCGTGGCGTGTTCCGAAGCCAAGGTCTCCGATGGAATCGATCGGCTTCCTTGAACACCGGATTCAACACGGCCAACCACCTCGTGCTCGAGCAGTTCGTGGGTGGCGCTGTCCAGAACCTGGAAGTGCCCGGGACCCGCGTGAATGAACGCGGAACTGGCATCGTCAGCTTCGACTGCGTCCTCGGCGGCAAGGTCTACATTGACCCGAGCCAAGGAAGCGTTCGATTCTCGACCGCACGACCGGCGCGCAATTCGTCGATCCTGCTCAGCTACCAGCCGAGCGTGATCCGCATCAGCGACTCCGACGCGGCCGCCTATTCGGCCTCGACCGTGCTGTTCGACAACCGACTGACCAGCATCACACCTAACTCGCTCGACCTTGCCGGCGGCAAGACGAACCAGGACTACTGGTTCCGACCGAGCGGCGCGTTCGCCGTAGTGGGTGATCCGATCCGAAACGACCGGTTCCACTTCTTCTACACGCGATCGGCTTCGGGTAACGGACAATCGGCACGGCCCTATGTCAAGACCGCTCGATTCGGCGTCCAGCTGCCGAGCGCGATCTTCACGAACGCTTCGGGTGCTCTCCTGACTCCCGGAAACGTCTCGACCCTCACCGTGGCAGGCACCCCGGCCAACGACTTCTATCAAGTCGATCCGGCCCGAGGTCGCATCTACTTCACGCGTGGCGCAGAAGACAGCATCGTGACGGTCACGTACCGTGGCCAGACGAATAACGGTGGCTTCACCGCTCCGATCGTGCTCCAACTCCGCGTTGGACTGATCACCGAGCGCGAAGAGGCTCCGGTTCCGATGGACCAGGCCAGCAACGAGTCGCAGATCTCGGCGTTCATCGATCCGTTCGACCGTCCGGACGCCCAGGCGGGTAACCCGAACGTTCGTCGACCGTCGCTCATCTGGACCCTTTGGACGAGCACGCGCACCGGTAATACGGACATCTTTGTCCAGACCCTGGCGCCGATGTTCAGCCCGCGAGCAGGCAGCCGCTAAAAACAGGCAGCAAGCAACGCTAAGATCGGGGCTCTCCAACTCGGAGAGCCCCGATTTTGCTTGTCGATTTCCCTTGAATTAGCCTTTCGTGCGAACCGATCTGTTCCGATATCCCGTCTAGGCATCGTTGAACTTCAGGGAACTGGTTGACAGGTTAGGAGGGGCAGTGCTAACATTGCCCAAGCCCCTGGGCACGGTAAGGACCAAATGGCAAAAAAGCTAAGTAGCGTCCTCGGGATCGATATTGGATCCCAGACGATTAAAGTTGCAGAGATTCGGACGACGGGCCGCGAGCCTTCGATTTCGGCTCTTGGCATGACGGCGACTCCTGAAGGCGCAGTGGACCACACCGGAATTTTTAATCCGGATGCGGTTGCCGGTGCTCTTAAGGCATTGATTTCAGAGTGTGGCGCTACGGTCAACCAGGCGGTGGTCTCCATCGCGGGTCAAGCCTCGGTTCTCGTGCGCACCCTCGAAGTCCCACGCATGAACGATGATGAGCTCAAGGAGCACATGCAGTGGGAAATCAATCGAAACATCCCGTTTGCCGAGAGCACGGTGGTCAGTGACTTCCGCAAGCTTCCCGAAGAAGATCCGGGTTCGGCGAATGTTGATGTCGTGATGGCGATTTCGCCACAGTCGGCCATCGACACCGTCGTCCAAGCGGTGAAGAAGTCGGGCCGCTCGCTGGCTGCGATCGACGTTGAGCCGCTCGCGATCGGACGATGCCTTGAGCTTTGCTACGGCGACGTGCTCGGCACCGATCCGGTTTGTGTGGTCGACATGGGTGCCAAGACGACCGCGATCAATGTTTACTCGGGTGGCAAGATCCTGATGCCGCGCCAGGTGCCGATTGGTGGCGACGCGATCACCAGCGCGATTGCCCAAGCGATGGGCATGAGCAACACCGAGGCCGACCAGCTGAAGCAGGCCAGGGCATCGATCCCTGAGTCGGCAGCCACTGGAGGCGGCATGGGTGGAGCCACGGGTGGATTCCAGCCGTACAACCCCTTTGCCGACGAAACCAGTGCCTTCGTTCCGCCTGGATTCGAAGCGGCCCCCGAGCCCAGCGCTCCTGCCGCATCGGACCCGCTTCCGGTTCCTTCGGAAGACGCGGAGACGATGCGCCTCTTCAATTCCTTTAGCGGCGTCCTTGACGAATTCACGGGTGAAGTTCGACGGTCGATTGACTACTTCCGCAGCCGAGGCGGCGATGTTCGCCGAATCCTGCTGGCAGGTGGTGCGGCCAAGATCCCCGGAATGGCGCAATACTTGTCAAAGAGTCTTGGCATCGAGTGTGACGCCTTCGACCCGACTCGCCGTCTAAACATCAACGTGAGGAAAGTCGCTCCCGGCTTCATCGACGATCACAAGCAAGAGTTCGTCGTTGCAATCGGCAACGGTCTTCACATCTTTTTCGATTAAGGTTCGCGGATGAGACTAAACCTAATACCGCAAACGGTAAAGCAACGCGGCTCTTCAAAGGCCGCCTGGATCGTCGGTCCGCTAGTCTTCGTGGCTTGCGCCGCCGGTGCTGTCTTCATGGTCATTCGCTCCAAGGGCATCCTTGAGGACGTTAAGGCCAAGGCCTCCGAGCTGCAGGGCCCTTACGATGAGACGGTCGCTTATCAGAAGCAGATCGTTGACGTCGTAACCGGTCCTCGGACGGTGAACACGAAGCGCAACATCGACCTCGTCACCGCGATGACCAAGCATGTGGATGAATATCCCAACTTGATCAACGCGATCCGACCGTACATTCCGGCGTTCTTCCGCATCAATTCGATCGGAGCAGCGCCAGCGGGTGATACGACGACGGTGACGATGACGGGAACGGTGGGCAGCTTCCAGCAGTACGCCGACCTCATGCTCGCGCTCCTTCGAATTCCGGCTCCTTACGGTCCGGTCCAGTCGATCTCGCGAAGCGGCTTCCAGCACACCGATGGCTTTGTTCCCCAGCTCACCGAGCTGGACCAGCGTGGCCGAGCCCGCAAGCCGGGTGATGCAGTCATGCCCGATGATCCGCTTGAGCGACTTCAGGCGATGATCAACCAGGGTGGCCAAACGCAGACCGGCTATCAGAGCCTGAACAACTTCGGTTCCGACGGAAACGCGGCCCGTGGTGCAATGGCCAATGAGTCGCTCGTTACGGTTCGACTCGTTCTGCCTTACAAGCTTCAAACTCCGAATCCCCGCGACACCCTCGCCCTCTTCGGCGGTTCGGGTGGCGGAACTGCTCCTGCTGGCGGCACCCCGCCGACGGGACCGGCTCCGACCACGAGCCCCATGGGCCCGGGTAGCCGATCGGGTGGTGCCAACCCCGGACAAGGCGGTGACCAATAATGAATCAGACAAACAAGGTTAGCGGTTGGGTCATCATCGTGAGCGCCCTCCTTCTTGGATTGAGCGCACTCTGCTTCGGCTACTTCCAGTATTGGTCGCCCAACCTCGCGGAGGCTCAGAACTGGGCCGATCAGCGAGAGAAGCTCAAGGCTGAACTCGACAAGCGCCCTCGTCTCGAAAAGACGATGAAGGAGGCCCTTGATCAGCAGGCCAAGCTTGAAACCCAGTGGGCAAGCGTCATTGCTGCAAAGAGTGTCGCACCGAACCTCGAGCAAGGTGGTATTGATATTGGGAAGCAGGGCTGGCAGCTCGCGGTTGACGCTCGCAAGTATCGCGACAGCGTTCAGAAGATCTTGAATCGACAGCTCCTTCGCGGTGGCGTCAAGGTTCTCGATCCCGCGCCGTTCGTTCCGATGCCCAGCGATTCGGGCACCCAGGTTGCGGCGGACATGTTTAACACGCCGCCTCTCCCCTTCCCGGTCGTCATCTACGACATGGGCACGGTTCGGGTGGAAGGAACTTACGAGCAGATCATGGCGAACGTCCGGGCCTATAAGGACATGCCGGAATACTACGCCGTGGTCCACAACCTTCAGATTCAGGGTACGGCGCCCAAGCTTACGGGCTCGTATCAGCTCTCCTTCATCGGCTACGTCCGAGCGAAGGAAATTCATCCTGCCGTTCCGGAAGGTGCTGACGGTGGTTCGGGTGGCGGTGATGCCGGTGCCGGACCTGCGGGTCGACCTGGAAAGACGAGGGCAGGAGGCTAAGCCATGACCACGAAGAACATGACATTGAAGAGCTCGCTTCTTGCGATCGCAGCATTCGCCGCGGTTGCGGGTTGCAACGGACCTGTGGTTGAGGACTATCAGCCGCCGGCTCTTCGGAAGCAAAAGGAAACCGTGGTTGCGGGCGTTGATGCTGGCATCAAGGTGGAGCCCTCGACGCAGGACATCTTCAAGGAAGCCAACAACCGACTCTTCGCCACGCGAGCCAATCCGTTTGTGCTCACGTCGGCGCAGGCCAAGTTCGAACGCGAGCAATACACCGAGCGTGTGACCTCGACGATGGGTGGCTGGTTCAGCGACGTTCAAGTTCCTGAGGACAAGGACGTTATTCCAACGATCGAACCGCAGCCTTATCGACGTCTATCAGGTGTCATTGTCGGATCCAGCGTTCTTGCGCTGATCGACATGGGCGACGGTCGAGAAATCATCGTTCGACCGGGTCAGATGATCCCGGGAACGCCCTGGACCGTTTCGTCTATCGATGGCGACAAGGCGACGCTCACCCGATCGGGTAACGTGCAGCCTAAGGTGGTCTTCGTTCCGCTGCAGGGCAAGATTCCCGTAGTGAGCGGCGGCGGTAGCGGTGGCCAGGGTGGCGAAGGCAACCCCGAAGGTGGCCCCAGCCCGGCAAGCCGAGGACGAACTCGCGCCTCTGGTGGTGGCGGCGGACGCCCGAACGGTGAAGGCAGCTAAGAATTCGGCAACAATTTAGAAACAACTCCACGATTTGGACATTTAACTATTCGGAGATCGATCAACTATGCGAACCAATCTCAAACTCGCACTCGCGCTTGTCATGGGCGCTTTCCTCGTCGGTGGCGCACCGATCAAGGCTTACGCTCAGGGACCGGAAAACACGAACATTCCGTCGCTGGAGCTTCAAGAAGCCGATGTTCGCGAAGCGCTCAAAGCCCTTTTCCGAATCGTTGGCGTCAACTACACCATCGCGCCGGAAGTCCAAGGCACGGTCACGGTCAGCCTGAAGAACACCACGTTCGAAACTGCTCTGCGAACCATTCTGCAGCAGGTCGATGCTACGTGGCGCGTTGAAGGCGGCACGTACATGATCATCAAGCGAGAGGCTGCGCCTCCTCCTGATGGTGGCAACAACGGCGGCAACACGGCTCCCGCTTCGTCCACGAAGATCTATCGTCGAATCAAGATCCTCAGCGCTGACCCGTTCCACATCGCACAGATGATTGGCGCGGAAGGCGGCTCCCAGCAGTACGTCGGCGGCTGGCCTGAAACGTCCGTTATGGCCGGTGGCGGCATGATGGGCGGCATGGGCGGCATGATGGGCGGCGGCATGGGCGGCATGGGCATGGGCGGCATGATGGGCGGCATGGGCGGCGGCATGATGGGCGGCATGGGCGGCGGCATGATGGGCGGCATGGGCGGCGGCATGATGGGCGGCATGGGCGGCGGCATGATGGGCGGCATGGGAGGCGGCGGCATGGGCGGCGGCTTCGGTGGCGGCCGATGGATCAATAACGGTAACGGCCGCGGCTAAACTCGCGCTATAATCGTCGAACACCGGGAGGAACAAGGAAGGAATGCGAAAAATCTGGGCAATGCTCGCAATGACGGCGGTCGTGGGAATGGTCGCGCTGGGAACCCCCAGCGTGGCCCAAACCACGGACCCCGCCGCTCAGGTGCGAATCGATCTTAATCTGAAGGATGCGGACCTGATCGCGGCCACCAAGGCCGTGACCGCACAAACGGGAATTCAGTTCGTCTTCGAAGGAAGCAACGAACCGTTCAATCGGGTCACGCTCTCGCTGAATGGTGTGAGCGCAGAAGACGCCATCACCTACATCTGCCAGGCCGCAGGTGCTTATTGCCGAAAGGACGTGAACGGTGTTTACGTCATCTCGCGCACCAAGCCTGTGATCAACAATGGCGGAGTGGTGACGGGTCCGAGCGTCGCTCCTCGCCGCAACAACATCATGAAGAAGTTCAAGCTGATGCACACCAGTGCAGAAGCTGTGTATCAGAAGATCATGGGATCGCTGATCACCTTCGAAGATGATGGCGGCGCGATCAAGCGACTCATGCAGTTCACGAACCACATGACCGATGCCGAGCGGTATCGATCGACCGGTGTTCTGAACCCGCAGTCCCTTCTTCAGCAGGTCCAGCCTCAGGCCGTTCCGGTCTCGGGCGGCCAACTCACCGGACGCGACACGGGCAACAACATCGCTCTCCCGGGCGACAGCGGTAACCAGTTCGCGGGCGGCGGTGGCCTCCAGGGTGCTGGCGGTGGTGGTCTCCAAGGCGGCGGCGCCGGTGGTGGTCTCCAAGGCGGTGGTGCAGGTGGTCTTCAGGGCGGCGCGACTCTTCGCGGTGGCCAGGGCCTCGTTCCTTCGTCCATCGACTTCATCAGCTACGATCCGACCGACAACAGCCTCCTCGTCCGAGGAACCAGCGAAGAAGATATCGCTGAGCTCCAGAAGGCGATTGGTCTGTTCGATAAGGCTCCGAAGCAGGTGACGGTCAAGGTCGAATTCATCACGACCTCGGACAGCATCAGCTCCAACATCGGTTACGACTGGCTTTATCAGCGCGGTCCGCTCCAGATGGGTAACACCCCTGGTAGCTTTACGACCTCGTCCAACCCGATCTTCATCAACTACGCGACGGGCAACCTGTCGACTCGAGTCCGAGCCGCTCTCCGAGAAGGCAAGGGTCGAATCGTCACCGCTCCCGTGCTGCGAACGCTGAACAACCAGCCGGCAACGGTCACCTTCAGCTTCATCACCTACGTGTTCTTCCCGATCATCACCCCTAACGGTCTGGCCGGCTCGATCATCACGTACAACTCGCAGCAGCTGAACATCGGAACCTTCTTGACCCTTTCGCCTCGTATCAACGAGGACGGCACCATCGTGATGTTCATCAACACGCAGGTTGCCAACCCCGCAGGCACCGCTGCTTCGCCGGACGGCCGACTGGTCTTCCCGAACATCTCGCAGCAGCAGGTCTCGGTGGTCGCTCGAGTCAAGAACGGCGAAACGATTGCTCTCGGTGGTCTCACCACGAAGAACGACGAAGTCACGGTGAACAAGTTCCCCGTCCTCGGTGATCTCCCGGTCATCGGTCAGTTCTTCCGAAGCACCACCAAGGCCAAGTCCACCTCCGATCTCATCATCTTCGTCACCCCCACGGTGATCGAGGACGACGATACGGGCGGCTAGGCTTCGTCCAGAAAAGCAAGCCAAGTGGCGACGGAGATAAACTCCCGTCGCCACTTTCCTTTTTGCGGGACACTAGGCAAGATGACAAAGTCGTGGATTCTGGTCGGGATGATGGGGGCAGGGAAGTCCGCCGTTGGGCGAGCCCTCGCCGAAGCATCCGGACGCGAGTTCATCGACACCGACCAGATTCTCCAAGGTCGGTTCGGACGCTCCATCAGCCAGTTCTTTGCCATCTATGGCGAAGAGGCTTTCCGAGGCCACGAAACGAGCGTGCTGAAGTCGCTCGAACCTGGCCATAACGTGATCAGCACTGGCGGCGGCATCGTCACAAGGCAAGAGAACTGGGAAGAGTTCGCCCGCCTCGGCACCACGATCTACCTCGAATCTTCGCCCGAAGTCCTCATCAACCGGCTCGCGCTTTCGAAGAAAAAGCGTCCCCTCCTCGCGGTCGACAACTGGGAAGACAAGCTCAGCTCGCTCCTCGACACGCGCCGCGAGCTTTACGAACAAGCCGATCTTCGTTACTCGGTCGACGGGAACGACATCCAAGCCGCCGCCGAAGGCATCATCCAACTCCTGGAGCAGCGCGATGCGACTTGAGGTTCGCCAGGCCTCCCGAACGACCACCGTCGAGCTGGGCGAGGCAAAACCGGCCGATGGCATCGTGCTCATCGACTCCCGCGTCGCCGAACTCTATCCCGATCTTGCCCGCGGCGCAATCATCGTCCCGCGCGGCGAACGGTCAAAGTCGCTGCGCCAATTCGGACGGCTCCATGCCGAGCTCGTCGCCAAAGGCGCGAACCGAAAGAGCCAACTGATCGCCATCGGCGGCGGGGTTGTCGGCGACCTTGTCGGTTTTGTTGCCGCCACCTACATGCGCGGCATCGCCTACGAGTCCGTTCCCACCACCCTCCTCGCGATGGTCGATTCCAGCGTCGGCGGAAAGGTCGCGATCGACCTCCCCGAAGGCAAGAACCTCGTGGGCAGCTTTTGGCCCCCGACGCGGGTCACCATCCAGCCCCAGTTTCTGAGCACCCTGCCACCACGCCAGGTCCGCAATGGCCTCGCCGAGGTGCTCAAGATGGGCTTCATCCGCGATCCCTTTCTAGCCGAACCAAGGCCGGTCACTGCCGAACTGATCTTCCGGGCCATCAAGAACAAACAGGAGGTCGTCGAAGCCGACGAGTTCGAGACCCTGGGGATCCGGGCAATCCTCAACTTTGGCCACACCATCGGCCATGCGATCGAAGCCGTTCTCGGCTACCGGGGCTTGCTCCATGGCGAGGCGGTCGCGGTTGGCATGGCGGCGGAGGCCAAACTCGGCGAGACGCTCGGCATCACCGAGCCCGGAACCGCTGCCGAAGTGGGCCGTATCCTGCATCAAGCGGGACTCCCCACAAGCCACCTCCTCCTTAGCGATCCGGAACGGCTGATCGACCGAATGCGTTCGGATAAAAAAGCCGAAGGCAACGGGTTGGCATTTAGCCTCTTGAATCGAATCGGCGAATGTAAACTACAAACGGGTATCCGCGAGTCCGACGTGGTCCGTGCATTGAGAGACTGATGAGCAAAATTCGCCAAGGAATGATCACCCTCTGCTTCGTGCTCCTCGGTGCAGGATTCCTTGGTGGATTGATCACGGGCAAAAACGGCCAAGGCCCGATGTGGTCGGCGAAGATGGACCAAGCGCCGATTCGGATGCTCGCGCTGTTCCTCATCGTCCTCGCCGTCCTCTTTGCCTTCCTTCCCGAGAAGGAGTCGAAGCCTTGATCGGTCGCGTCCTGCGCATCCGCTATGAGGTGCTCGCCGAGCACGACGAAACGTCGCCCATCTTTGACTCCTACCTGGGGCGAGACCGGGTCCAGGCCCGCGACGTCGCCCTGCGCGTCTTCAAGCCCAACCTCACTGAAGTGCCCGCGATGGCCTCGCGGCTCCAATCGGTGATTCACAAGTTTCAGCCCGCGCGGTCCTCGCAAATCGAATCGATGTTCGCGGTCGAAGAAGACGAGGGGACCTACTTCCTCGTCTCCGACCTCTCGAAGGGAATCAGCCTGACCCGAAGGGTGAAGCAGTTGGCTCCCTTTAGCGCCCCTGTGGTCGTAGGGACCGCGGTCAGCCTTGCTGAGGCTCTCGACCCGATCCACCAACTCGGCCTCGCCCACGGCGACCTGAACGGCAACAACGTCATCGTCCAGCTGGACAACTCGGTTCGCGTTATCCTCCCCGGCATCTGGGAGATCTATTCAGCCTCATCCACGGCGGGCGTCCTCGTACTGCCGAGCATGTCGCCCTACCTCGCGCCCGAGGTGAGCCTTGGCGGCCTCCCGAATCCAACGTCGGACGTCTACAGCGTCGGCGTGCTCATGTTCGAGCTCCTTTCGGCAAAGCTACCGTTCCAGGCCGACAACCCGGTGACGATGGCGATCCGACACCAGAATTCGGCGGTGCCGAGCGTGCGGATGTACAACCCTGGCGTCCCGATGGTGCTCGACGAGATCATCAAGAAGTGCCTGGTCAAGGACCCCGCCAAGCGATACGGCAACGCCTCGGACCTTCTGCAAGACCTGCGGATGGTCCAAGATGCCCTGCGGTTTGGAAAGACCCTGACGTGGCCACTGCGGGTCGAGCCGGTGGGCCAGATCGCCGAACCCGCAGAGCCAAAAGAGCCCGTGGTGGGGAACGTCGCTCCCGCGATGGGTGCGGCAAGACCCGAGCCGGAGGAGAAGCCGGCCAAGAAGACGAGGGAGCGTATTGCGGGCGACGTCCCGGTTTGGCTGATGGTCATGACCGCGTTTGTCGCCGCGATTGCTCTGACGATGCTCGGCATGTGGTTCTGGCAGTTCAGCGGCAAGGCCAAATCGGTGCGCGTGCCGAAGGTAAAGGGCCTGAAACTCGCCGAAGCAGGACGGCTCCTGCGCGAAACCGGCCTCCAGATGAAGCTCATTGGCACGGTCCCGTCGAAGGGCGTGCCAGCCGACGTCGTCATGGACCAACAGCCCGGCCCCGACATGCGGGTGGGCGAGGGTTCGGTGATCTACGTGAAGAAGAGCCCCGGCGCGGACTCGGTCCAGATGCCCAAGATCATCGGCATGAAGGTCAACCAAGCGCGGGACTACCTTGCCCAAGCCGACCTGCGGCTCGACGAGAACACGGAGAAGGTGAATTACCCCGGCGTCGTGGATGGAGCGATCATCGACCAGGATCCCAAGCCGTTCAAGATGGTGCAGAAAGGGACCCGGATCAAGGTGCGGGTTCAGGATTCTGGAACCAACGCAACCGGCACCCTGCGGGCAGATGACGCCCGGATCGCGAGCACCTACAACCTGAACATTCGCCTTCGAGGCATCAGTGAGCCGGTCATGGTCCGCGTGGTCATGCTCGACGCCCTCGGCCAGCGCGAGCTGTACAACAAGCAGGGCAAGCCCGAGGAGCAGGTTCAGATTTCGGCCACGGGCTACGGCGGCGAGGTCTACTTCGAGGTCTATTACAACGACACGCGCGTTTATCGACAGCGCCAGGTCGCGCCGAAGGATGCGACCCGGGTGCCAACCGATGACGGTGGTGGCGGTGGCAATGACAATGGCAACGGAGATGGCGGCTCCCCGGGCGAGCCCGACGGTGCGCGGGCGAACAATCCGGGTGCCAACCTTGCGCCAACCCCAGGAGATATGTAACCCGGCATGAAGTGTGAAATCGCCCCCTCCGTTTTGTCCTTTCCCCACGGCGAAATCCAGCCGCGGGTGGCCGAGCTCGTCGCCGCCGGAGCATCACTCATTCACCTCGATGTCATGGACGGCCAGTTTGTCCCTCCGATCACCTTCGGCGATGGACTTGCCGCGAGTCTAAGGTCGATCCCGGGCATTCGGCTCGAAGCCCACTTGATGACGGTGACGCCGGATCGTCACTTCGAGGCGTTCGTGAAGTCAGGCTGCTTCCGCGTGATCTTCCATGCCGAGGCGACCGCCCACTCCCACCGTTTGATCCAAACCCTCCACGGAATGGGCGTCCAGGCGGGTATCGCGATCAACCCGGGGACTTCGGTCGCGGCGGTTCGTGAGGTGTTGCACCTCGCCGACCACTGCCTGATCATGACCGTCAACCCCGGTTGGGGCGGCCAAGCGATGATCCGTGAAGCGCTCGACAAGGTGCGGAAGGTTCGCGCGATGCGCCCAGACATCGAGATCCAGGTGGACGGCGGGATCGACGCGACCACCCTGCCCCTCGCGAGAGAAGCGGGAGCAAACCTCTTTGTGGTTGGCAGCCACCTGCTTGCCTACAATAGCCTCGCGGAAGCCGCCCAGACGCTGAACAAGCTCTGCCAATGAAGACCTTTACGCTTGGCCTGATGATCTTTTGCGTGGCGATGGTGATTGGCCAAGGCTCGATCGTCGGCCCCAAGCCCGCCGACAGCGCATCGAAGCTCGTCCACAAGGCTTACGCGCTGAAGTTTTTCACGTACGGGTTCACCCTTGGCCTCGCGGTGGTGGTGCTGATGGTTTGTGGCTTGATCCTGCTCCGAAAGGCGCGCGAGGACTACCGGGTTGAGAAGTTACGGCTGATGCAAGACCTCGTTGAGGGCAGCCTCCAAGACCACGCGAAGAAGGGCGACGATGAATGACCAAGCGTTGATGGCGCGCGCGATTGAACTTTCCCTCCTCGGGAGCACCGCCCCGAACCCCCATGTTGGCTGCGTGATTGCCGTGAATGGCGAGATCGTCGGCGAAGGCTATCACGAACGCGCGGGAGGCGACCATGCCGAGGTCGCCGCGCTGAAGATGGCAGGCGAACGTGCCCGTGGCGGCACCGCGTATGTCACCCTCGAGCCCTGCAACCACCAGGGTCGCACCGGCCCCTGCACCGAGGCGATGATCGCCGCTGGCGTGATGCGGCTGGTTTATGCGGTTGCTGACCCGAACCCCCGAGCCGCGGGTGGGGCGGAGCGGATGCGCGCGGCGGGCCTTCAAGTTGAGCACGGGCTTCTCGCCGCGGAGGCTGAGGCCGCGAACGAAGCGTGGCTCACCGCCGTCCGGCGGGGCAGGCCGTGGGTACGGCTGAAGGTCGCCGCGTCAATGGATGGTAGGATCGCCCTTCCGAGCTCCGAGAGCAAGTGGATCACCGGTGAGAAGATTCGCCAGCGGATGCACCGACTTCGCGCCGAATCTGCAGCCATCGTCGTTGGCCGGCGGACGGTGGAGGTGGACGACCCCCTCCTCACGCCTCGGGGCGAAGGACTGGGAGGCATCACTCCACTGCGCGTGGTCCTCGACCCTTCGAGCAAGCTCGATACGGCGCGTTACCGAGTCTTTGGGGCCGATGCGCCGACCCTGCACGTGACGGGTGAAACCCACATTCAGGACCTCCTCGATGACCTCTTTGAGCGAGGATTGACCTCGGTGCTGGTCGAGGGCGGGGCAGTCACCCATCGCTCCTTCTTAGAGGCGGACTGCGTCGACGAGATCGTGCTTTGTCTCGGCAACGTCATCCTCGGCGATGGTCCAAGTTGGGTCTCGGGGCTGGATCTGGAGTCCCTGGGCGAGGCCTCGCGATGGCGACTTGAATCCACCGAAGCGATCGACAATGATTGCCTGATCAAGTTTCGACGCCAAACCTCGTAACGGTCCGAGGACGCGAACGTTAGAAGGGTTAACCCCTCACCAGGAGGTTACTTTTCGAAATGACAAGAAACTCTTCAATCATGATCTCAGCCGTCGGCCTGCTTTCTCTGCTGCCGACTTTGGCCTCTGCCCAAGATATTCGGGTTCGGCGCGACCGTGTGGTGGCGATCCGAATGGACACCGAGGTTCGGCTGAACAACGCTCGGCGAAACGACCGATTCTTCGCCACCGTCAGCGACGACCGCGACTTCCCCCGAGGCACCGTTCTCGAAGGTCGTGTGTTGAGCGTGAACCAGGGTCGACGGAATGAGCCTGGATTCATCGACATGGAGTTCTTTCAGGTCAACCTCCCGGACGGCTCGCGGGCCCGCATTGACGCGGTTCCGGTTCGACTAGACCGCCGCTACCTGCGCCAAGACCGCGATGGCCGATGGTCCGCCGACCGAAGCCGATGGGATAACGGCACCGTCGTCGCCGCGGGTGGCGTGGGTGGCCTCATCCTCGGTGGTCTGCTCAAGCGACCGTTCGAGGGCGCTCTCATTGGCGTCCTGGCCGGCATCGTGATCAACGAAACCGGTGGGCTTCGCGATGGCACCGCT
Organism: Armatimonadota bacterium; assembly: GCA_018268355.1. GTDB lineage: Bacteria > Armatimonadota > Fimbriimonadia > Fimbriimonadales > Fimbriimonadaceae > JAFDWR01. Next base: position 33,243 of record JAFDWR010000006.1, read on the forward strand.
CTCCGACGAGGTGACAAGATCGGCGCGCTCGTCCGCAACGACTTCGTCGCTCGCTACGACTCGCGCCGCAACCCGTGGGGCGACAACCGCGACAATCGGGACAACTGGGACAATCGTGACAACCGTGATGGCCGCGACAACGGCAACCTCGACTCGTGGGACCGCAATGGCCGAGGCAACGGCGATGGATGGGACAACCGCAACGACCCGCGAAACGACCCCCGAAACGATCCTCGAAATGATCCTTGGGCCGACCGAGACAACCGGGACAACGGCATTGACCGCAACCTGAGCGTTGAGTATCGAAATCGCGCCCTGCGATGGGACCGATCCACCGAACCCTATCGAGACGGCAACGTTGTGATGGTTCCGCTCGACCAAGCCGCCCGCCAATTCGGGGTTGAGGTGGATCGATCCGGCAAGGCGATCTATCTGGATGCCGACGACCGCTCGGTCCGACTGGAGATCAACTCGAACAACGCTCGCGTTGACGGTCGACGAGTGACCGCCGGCCGTGGGCCAGTGGAGCGTGACGGCGTGCTCTATGTGCCGCTGGAAGTGTTTGGCTGGCTGCGAGGTGAGGACGTCTCGCTCAACGGACAGCGCCTTAGTCGCATCAACAACTAATACGACTTCTGAGGGCCGCGAAAGCGGCCCTCAGAACGTTAGGAACCACTCATGGAGTCGAGTGTCGGTCGTCAACTCGGGGTGGAAAGACGTTCCGAGCAGGTGGCCCTGGCGTACGGCGACCACTTTGTCCTCATAGGTTGAGAGGACATCAACCCCCGAGCCATAAGCGGTCACGATGGGGGCGCGAATGAAGACACCCATGACCGGCTCGTCCAATCCCTTCACCTCGACCGCATCCTCAAACGAGTGAACCTGGGCCCCGAAGGCGTTACGCTTCACGGTGATATCCAGAAGGCCGAGGGTCCATTGATCGCGGCCCTCGACGCGGTTCGCGAGCATGATCATCCCCATGCAAGTCCCCCAGATCGGCATCCCGTCCTGGGCGCGCGCCTGAATCGCCTCGCCGAGTCCAAATCGCTGAAGGAGTAGCCCCACCGTCGTGCTTTCGCCGCCCGGGATAACAAGCCGGTCGACCGCGTCGAGGTCCTCTTGAACGCGCACCTCGCGAAGGTCAGATGGCGCGACTCCCGCCCGAACAAAGGCCTCGAGATGCTTTTCGAAATCACCTTGAACGGCAAGGACGCCAATCTGGGGCATGGCTGGAGTGTACCGGTACACTTTTGGCATGGTTCAAGTGATCGGGGTCCCTTTCGACCTCTGCGGAAGGATGTTAGGCAGTCGGATGGGTCCCGCTGCCCTTCGTGCGGCAGACATCATCAAGACGCCCGAGCACTATCCGTGGCTGGTTGATCTGAACGAGACCTTCGTGGACCTCGGCGACGTCTTTGTCGACTCCATCACGGAAGACGAGCGGCGAGCGGTGGCAGCGGGGAAGGTGCCCGGGATCAAGCACTTCGGACGATTCCTCAGCACGATGACCGAGATTCAACAACGGGTCGGCGAATCGCTCGTCTCGGGCGCCACGCCTCTCGTCATCGGCGGCGACCACTCCCTTTCGATCGGCTCGGTGAGCGCGGCCCTGCACCACTTCAAGGGCGACCTCGCCGTGCTTTGGATCGACGCCCACGCCGACCTCAATTCTCCCGGCACCACCGATAGCGGAAACCTCCACGGCATGTCGATGGCTGCCCTCCTCGGGATGCCGAGCGAGATCGACGACCCCCTGAAGGACGGCCATTGGAACGAGATCCTGCGGCGAGTCGGACCGAAGTTCCTGGAGCCGCATTGCGCGGCCTGGCTCGGACTGCGCGACCTTGATCCCGACGAGCGCCGCCGATTGCTTGATCTGCCCCAATCGTATCGCCGAACGATGCACGGCATCGACCGATTTGGCCTCACCTCGGCGGTCGAAAACCTCGACACTTGGCTCCGCACGTCAGGCGCGAAGCACCTTTGGATCAGCTTTGACGTCGATACCCTCGACCCCGTTCTTGCGCCGGGCACCGGCACCGCGGTGCGCGGTGGACTCACCTACCGCGAGGCCCACCTTCTTGCCGAGCTGCTCCGAGAATTCCTCGACCACGAGGACTGCCCTTATCGGCTCGTCGGCCTAGACGTTGTGGAAACCAACCCGGTGGTGGACTCGAACAACGAAACGGGCAAGGTCGTCGTCGAGTGGGTGGATTCCCTCCTCGGCAAGTCGATCCTCGGGGGCGGCCTTTGAGTTCAGAAGCGGGCAAAAAGGTGCTACTGCACCAGGCCGACGCCCTGCGAAAGCTGGCATCGAGCCTCGACGAGTCGTTTGACACCGCTGTCCGATGGATGCACGAGACGCCGGGGCGAGTGATCACCTGTGGACTTGGAAAATCGGGGCACATTGCGCGCAAGACCTCGGGCACGCTCGCCTCGACGGGCTCGCCGTCGCTCTTTCTCCACGCGGCGGAAGCGATGCACGGCGACCTCGGCATGGTGACGGGAAGCGACCTTGTCCTCATGTACTCGCACAGCGGCGAATCCGACGAGCTGATGAAGCTCTTTCCGAGCATCCGCGCGATTGGCGCAAAGACGATCCTCATCACGGGGCGGGCGGAAAGCTCTTGTGCCCGCGAGGCCGACCTCGTCCTCTCGACCCATGTGACCGAAGAGTCGTGCCCCAACAACCTTGCCCCGACGACCAGTACGACCGCCATGCTCGCCCTGAGTGATGCGCTCGCGGTGGCGGTCATGGAGGCGCGAGGCTTCGGTTCAGAGGACTTTGCGCGATTCCACCCCGCTGGAGCGCTCGGAAAGCGGCTGCTTCTCACCGTTCGCGACGTCATGCGCGGCCCCGCCGATATTGCTCTTGTCGGTCCCGAGGCCAAGTACCTCGAGGTCAGCAAAGCAATCACCAGCGCCGGGGTCGGTGCGGCTCTGGTCGTCGATACGGAACGGCGGCTTCTCGGCCTGATCTCCGACGGCGACCTACGTCGCCACCTTCAGGAGAGCTCGGGCAACCTCGACGAACGTGCCGACCAGCTGATGAGCAAAGGACCTCGCACGATCGAGCCCAGCCTGCTTGCGATTGAAGCCTTCGAGATCTTCCAAAACCTGCCCGCCAAAATCGGCGAAATGCCGGTTGTGGAAGGGGGCCAGGTCCTTGGCCTTCTGATGCTCAAGGACCTGATCCGAAGCGGCATCCTTTAAGCGAACTTGGTGAGGTCGGGCCGAAGAAGGGGTGTTCCTGTCTTCGCCTGAATCGCCTCGCCGAGCGCGATGAGGAGGCCCTCATCGTAGAGGTGGCCAATCAGCGAAACCCCGCGACCGTTGCCCATCGGCACATAGAGCTGAGGGTGGCCGGTGAGGTTCGTCGTGATGAGGAGGAAGCTGCCGCGGTCGCTCGTGAGGACGGCATCGAAGGGGGCAAGCTCCTTTTCGAAGGTCTCCATCACCCGGGTTCGCGCCCGCATCGACTGGACATAGCTGACGCCGGTGCCGAACTCGTTGGCGCGGAAGATCGCCGGCCACATTGAGTTCTTCAGGTTTTCGATGCCGGGGCCGCGAGTCAGCTCATCAAAGGCAGCCGCCGCTTCCACGGAGAGGCAGTAGTCCGCGCCATCGAGCGGCGGAGTGAACTTGACCTTTTCGACCTTCACGCCGAGGCTCTTCAGTATCTTGAGTGCCTCATCGGGGCCGCCTTCCTTGTCGTCTTCATCGAGCGCGGTGTCGTTTTGGAGCACCGCGATCTTGAGCTTGCCGAAATCAATGTCCGGCCGGTACGAGAATGGGCGGTCGACCGTGCTTGTGTCGCGCGGGTCCTTGCCGTGGATAGCGGCGAGGATCGGCGCGGCATCTTGGGCAAAGCGGACAATCGGGCCGACCTTGTCCATGGTCCAGCTAAGGGCCATCGCGCCGTAGCGGCTGACGCGACCAAACGTGGGGCGAAGGCCGGTGACTCGGCAGCGGTGGGAAGGCGACACGATCGACCCGAGCGTCTCGGTTCCAATCGCGAACGGCAGGAGTCCCGCCGCCACCGACGACGCCGAACCTGCCGACGAGCCGCTGGAGCCCTGGGCCGGATTCCAAGGATTCTTCGTCGTCCCTTCAAACCAGACGTCGTTCATCGCGAGTGCACCGAGGCTGAGCTTGGCGCAAAGCACCGCGCCCGCTGCGCGGAGCTTCTCGACGACGGCGGAATCCTCGTTGAACTTCTGATCGCGGTAGGGACCCGCACCCCACGTCGTGCGACCTTCAGAGGTCGAGAAGAGGTCCTTGATGCCGTAGGGGATGCCGTGGAGCGGCCCGCGAATCTTGCCCTTCGCGATCTCTTCGTCCGCTTGCTTCGCCTCGCGCATGGCGCGCTCTTCCAGGAGGTCGATGACGCACAGCAGCTTGGGGCCGTAGGTCTTGAGTCGGCGCAGGAAAAGCTCGGTGAGCTTGACGCTCGTCACTTGCTTTTTGCGGAGCAGCACCCCGAGGTCGGCCACCGACATGAAGGCGAGGTCGTCGTCGGACTTGAAGGTTGGCGCGGGGCGCTTCGAAAGCCGGACTTCGGTGCGCTTGCTTTCGGCGGGTTGACGACCGACGGGGTGGAAAGCAAACGCAGGGGCGACCCAATTCGGGAGTTTCAGGTTGGAGAGGGCGAGGTTTTGGTCCCGTAGCTCCTTGATGCTCGGTTGGAGGCTTTTGCGCTGATCGGCGGTGAGAGAGAAGCCGATGACCCGCTCCATCGCCGCAATGTCATCGAGCGAAAAGCTGCCCGTGGTCTGGGCAAAAGCATTCCGAACGGTGCTGGGCAGAGCGATGCCGGTGAAAGCTGCGAGAAAGAGGTTCTTGCGAGAGATTTGGCCGTCCACGGCGGGAGTTTAGACCGAATTTCTCTTTGCTGACTCAATCTTTGTCATTCGAACCATTCCAGTGAGTCCAAGGCTCTTGCCCATCGACAGTTCGTTGCCAAAAATCTCGAAAATGATGTCGTCGGGGACCTTTTGGACCTCGGCATCGGGAAGGCCGTTCAGGCCGACCTGAAGGATTCGCGCAAGGGCCATCGCGCTGATGCCTTGCGGGTTATCGACGGCAAAGAGGTAGCGGCGACCCTCGCCGTCCGCCTCGCTCATGACAAAGACTTCGCTCTCGCATCCGGGGACCTTGCGGAACTCGTCGCGAGGAAGCTGGTCCGCTCCAGGATTGACAAACTCATCGCCCCAGCCGATCAGCGCATCGATACGCTCGGCGCGGCTCGGAAAGAGCTTGAGGTCGTCGAGGATCTCCTGGAGCGGGCCGGGCAGACTCATCGTTCGATCGGAACTCCGACCAGGTTGCCCCACTCCGTCCACGAACCATCGTAGTTGCGGACCTCGGGGAAACCGAGCAGGTGCTTGAGGGCAAACCAGGTGTGCGAGCTGCGCTCACCGATGCGGCAATAGACGACGACATCGTCGCTGGCTTGGATGTCGGCTTGCAGCTCGTAGAGCGACTTCAGCTCGGTAGCGGGGAGGAAGGTGCCGTCCTCGGGCGAGATCGCGCGGGCCCACGGAACGTTCTTCGCGCCAGGAATGTGTCCGCCGCGGAGCGCGCCCTCGTTCGGGTAGTCCGGCATGTGAAGCCGGGTGCCCGCATACTCCTCGGGCGAACGAACGTCAATCAGTTTGCCCGCCTTGTCGAGGTGCCGAAGCACGTCGTCGCGGAAGGCGCGATCGGTCGAATCGTCGCGGTCGGGGAAGCTCATCGGCTTGGCAAAGTAGTTCGGAACGTCGCGGCTAAGCTCGCGGCCTTCCTTCACCCACTTGAGTCGTCCGCCATCCATGATCTTTGCGTTCTTGAACCCGAAGAGGTTGAAGACCCAGAAAGCGTAGGCGGCCCACCAGTTGTTCTTGTCGCCATAGAAGACGACGGTGGTGTCGGGGCCAATGCCATTGCGGCTGAGGAGCTCGATGAACTGCTCGCGATTCAGGTAGTCGCGGGTGAGCGGATCGTTGAGGTCACGGGTCCAGTCCACTTCGACCGCGCCGGGGATGTGGCCTGCGGAATAGAGGAGCGGGTCTTCGTTGGATTCGACCAGTCGAACGTCCTCGCGGTTGAGGTTTTCCGCGACCCAGTCGGTGCTGACGAGCACGGACGGGTTGGCATAGCCTCGGGCTTCGATTGGAAGTGATGTCTGGGTCATGTCGGCATCTCCTTCTACGTCCATCTCACTACATCATTTTCGTTCGTTTCGTAGTTCAAAAACGTATACTTATGTCGATGGGATTCTACCCCGTGATTGCCACCGTTCTCGCAGCCTTATTCGGCGCTGCGGCTTTGTTTCTTTGGCTGAGCCTTCGGCAGGCGCAGTCCGCCCTCGGTGAGGCACGGCTGAACGCCACCGAGCAAGATGAGAAGCTCGCGAAGATGAGCGGTGAATTGACCCACGCTCAGATGGAGGCGGCGCGATTGGACGAACGCGCCCAGGCAGCGGAAAAGAGCGCGGCCAAGGTTGAAGATGACTTTGCCGAGCTGGAAGAGCAAGTTCGGAGCCTCACCGCCGAAGTCCAGCGTCTGCAGGTCGAGAAGACCCAACAAGAAGAGCGACTGGAGGCCGAGAAGCGTAACATCGAGGCCCAACAAGAGCTGCTCAAGGCGGCGGAAGAGAAGTTCTCCAACATCTTCAAGTCGATCGGCGCGCAGACCCTCAAGGACAACAGCGAGGCCTTCCTCGATACCGCCAAGCGCGTCCTCACCGAGCAAACGGTCAAGGCCGAAGGCGACCTCGAGAAGCGAAACCAGGCGATCAAGGAACTCGTCAACCCGATCCAAGAAGCGCTGAAGAAGGTCGACGACGAGATGCGAAAGCTCGACCGGATGCACGCCGAGCGAAGCGAGAAGTCCGAGACGATGATCGGCGAGCTGATGCGGGGCATCAAGGAACAGGGCCGCGCCACCAACGACCTGCGCACCATGCTCAAGGGAAGCTCGTCGCGCGGCCGAATGGGCGAGATCATGTTCCGGCGAATGCTCGAGCAGGTCGGCCTGAAGAAGGGCATCCACTTTGACGAACAGTTCAGCGAAACCGACGGCGACACCACCCGCCGTCCCGACTTCGTGGTGCGACTCCCGGGCGACCGCAGCATCGTCATCGACGCGAAGACCCCGCTCAATGCCTACGAGTCGTCGGTCGAGATCGCGGACGATGACCTCCGCCGCGAAAAGCTCAAGGAGCATGCCAAGGCCCTACGCGGACACATCGACTCGCTCGCGAAGAAGGAGTACGACAAGCTCTCGATCCAGCCTGAGATGGTGGTCATGTACCTGCCGATCGAGGCGAGCCTGAATGCCGCGCTTGAAGTCGACCCGGACGTCGTGGTCTATGGTTACGACCGCCGCATCCTTGTCGTGTCGCCGACCCTGCTCTATGCGATGCTCCAGGTCGTGGTGCTGAACTGGAAGCAGGCGGAACTCCAGAAGAACGCGGAGGAGATTTCGAAGATGGGCGGCGAGATGACCCACCGCATTGGCATTGTCGTCGAGCACCTCGCAAAGGTCGGCGCGGGCCTGAGTTCCGCAGTCGGTGCCTATAACGACTCCGTTGGTTCGATCGAGCGCAACCTCATCACGACCGCGAAGCGACTCCAGAAGCTGGGGATCAAGGAGACCGACAAGGCACTCGCCCTGCCGAGCGACATCCAGGACGCCAAGGACTTCACCAAGCCCGACGTCCTCATCAAGGTCCCTCTCTCGCGAAAGAGGGAACTCGACGAGCTCGCGGCCCAATACGAACTCGACATCCTTGGCGAAGAACCCGAGGCGTTGCCCGCCGAAGTTTCCGAGCCAGCCTCGTAATCGTTGACCGGGGATCGGCGTAAGATTCGATATGGCCGCCGATCCCAGTCAACCGCTCCGCGAACTTGTCGAGCACCTTGAAGGTCTTGCCCCCGCGGACAGCCCGAAGCTCCAAAACGCCATCGCTGCGTTGAAGGACGAGGTCGGCAAGGTTGAACGCAAGCAGGCCGAAGATCGCCAGCTCATCACCGAATACGAAGAGGCCTACACCAAGCTGACTTCGCCCGCGAACCGGCTCGGCGTCTTCCTCGGATTTCTCGACGGCGGTGCCGCCCTGATCTCGGTCGGCGAACAAGAGTTTGTGGCTACGGTGGACCCCGCGATCAAGCCGGAAGAACTCACGGTTGGCACCCGGGTGCGGGTGAATGACGCGTATGCCGTGGTGGGCGTGATGCCTCCCGGCGAAACGGGCGGTCTTTCCCGCGTCGCCGACGTCCGCGAGGATGGCCGGATCCGGCTCGGTTCTGACGTTCCGAACGGCGAGGGCCGACTGGTCCGCCGTGCTGATGCCCTGAAGGACGAGGCAATCCGCTCTGGCGACGAAGTCCGCCTCGATTCCAGCGGCAAGGTTGCGGTCGAGTGGTTCCCTCGCCAAGAGGCGAAGGACTACTTCCTCGAGGAGGTCAAGGAAACGCCCTGGTCGGCGGTTGGCGGCCAACAAGAAGCGATTGAGCTCATTCGAGACACGATCGAACTCCCGCTGACCCACCCCGAGATTTTTGAACAGTTCGGCAAGAAGCCGATCAAAGGCATCCTGCTTTATGGCCCTCCCGGATGCGGCAAGACGCTGATCGGTAAGGCCACCGCCTATAACCTCGCCCAGGAATACAGCAAGCGCATGGGCAAGGAAGTGAAGGAGTACTTCATGGCGATCTCGGGCCCGAAGATCCTGAACATGTGGCTGGGTGAGACCGAGCGCATGGTCCGCGAGATCTTTGCCACCGCCCGCGAAAAGGCGAAGGAAGGCCGGCTCGTGTTCATCTTCATGGACGAGGCAGAATCGGTGCTGCGCACCCGTTCGACGGGCCGCTACATGAACATCTCAAACACCGTCGTGCCGCAGTTCTGCGCCGAACTCGACGGCCTCGCGAGCCTGGAAAACGTCGTCCTCATCCTCACGAGCAACCGACCCGACTACATCGACCCCGCCGTCCTGCGACCCGAGCGTATCGACCGAAAGGTGAAGATCAACCGCCCCGACCGAACGGCGACGACCCAGATTCTTGGCATCTACCTCTCGCCCGACCTTCCTATCGACCCCGAACTGGTGAAGCGGATGGACGGCGAAAAGGACTGCGCCCGAAAGGAGCTCGTTGAAAAGCTGACCGAGGCACTTTGGTCGGAGTCGAAGGACACCGAGTTCCTGCGCATCTTCAAGCGAAACGGCCAGTCGGAAACGCTCTACCAGCACGACCTTCTGTCGGGTGCGATTCTCAAGTCCATCGTGGACCGAGCCAAGGACACCGCCATCCGCCGCGCGATCGAAGCCGCGAAGGTCAAGAAGGGGGCGGACGGAATCGGAATCACGCTCGATGACCTCCTCGACGCGGCGAAGCGCGAGTTCAAGGAGAACGAGATCTTCCCGAAGAGCGACGCGGTGGAAGATTGGCTCCAGCTCCTCGACGTCTCGCCCGACAGCGTGGTGAATATTCGACCGATTGGCGTGAACAAGGCCGACGAGTTCATCCGCAGAAACGTCCTTTAGTCGATGCTCTTGAGCGTGAAGGTGACGCCGAAGTCGTCGTCGAACCGGGTCCGACTCGAACCCGAAGGCGGCCTGACGGTGTGGGTCACCTCGCCTCCCGCCGATGGCGAAGCCAACGAGGCAGTCGTGAAGACGGTCGCCAAGGCCCTCGGCATTGCGCCGAGCCGGGTGTCGATTGCTCGCGGCCACACGTCGCGCACAAAACAAGTGTGCGTGGAGGGGTTGAACGCCGAGGAT
>JAFDWR010000007.1:0-936 GCA_018268355.1 Armatimonadota bacterium
CTCTACCAACTGAGCTAACGATCCGTTGCGACAAATATACCCAAGCCGGATCGGGAGTGCAAGGTTCGGGGAAGAATTTGGCGACGAGGCCGCCGGCCCGGGGCCACGCCCTGCTTGGGACCCCGACGCTCCNNTCGCCCAAGCTACCGCCCCGGCGGAGAACACTTCGCCAAGATAAGGAACGTCAGACCCGCGACCCACCCAACCCGTGGGCCGGATCGCCTTCATTCTCCAAAGGCCGATCCTCACCAGGCGAAATCTCTGCCAAGCAACCTTGATCATCGCACCCCGAACCGTTCGGTCGACATCCGTTCGCCTGCATGCAACCGGGCGCGATCCCCTAGACTACGCGCATGGCAAGCTTTATCCTCGATCGGCCGACCGGGTTGGATCCCGATGTCGCCCTCCTCATCGCGAGTCTCAACGACAGCACCCGCGAGTGGCTCGAGAACTTCGAGTCCGTCCCCGACGACCGCATGCTCTGGCAACCGTTCGCGCAGGGGCCGTCGATCGCCGCGCTGATGGCGCACCTGATCGGTGCCGAGGATCGCTGGATTCGGGGAATTGTGTTTGGTGAGGATGCCAAGGAGGAGTTGGACGACATCCTTGCCTACAACATGGCCCTCGACATCGACTCGTACGTCTTTGGGGAGCCTCCGTTCAAGCCGTTTACTGAGTACCTCGCTCAGCTCAGGGTGCGGCGGGAGGTGTGGGTTCAGCGCCTGGTCGGGCTGACGCCCGAGCAGGTTTTTCGCTCTCCGCGGGGAAACGAGTTCACGCTGGAGTGGATCCTCGCCCACCTGGTGCAGCATGACGCCTATCACGGGGGTCAGATTGTGATGCTGAATGAACTCGCCCTTCGGGCGAGTTGAGAGCAGATCGGCCCGCCGGCCCGGGGCGCGAGGCATCGATTGAAGGTGGGGCGGATCGTGCTCA
>JAFDWR010000007.1:992-22326 GCA_018268355.1 Armatimonadota bacterium
CAAGCTACCGCCCCGGCGGGGTTTCACCACGGGGAGTTGTCCTCGGACCCAGCAGCGGAGCGGGATGGACGCATTCCGAACCTGCCGAATCTCGGAAGTAGCTGGGTGAAGGTGATCCCTTGGAAGCAAGAGCTCCCCCGCCCGGGGGCGGAGCCCCGGCTCGCCGGGGCGAGGGAGAGGCACCGGGCCGGGCGGGGGCAAAAGCACTCATCCCCAGATTCGCCAGGCCATCGGTGTAAGCTGAATCCATGTTGAGCGCAGCCCTCTTTGCCGCGAAATGGGGTGGAAAGAGCGTCATCCGCGTGCCCAAGATGGTGCCCGCGCCCACGCAGTTCATCACCTGTGCCAAAGGGTGGCGAGCCGAGCTCTTTGCAGAGGGGCTGAAGCACCCGCGCATGATGGCGGTTGCGCCGAACGGCGACGTCTTTGTGGTCCAAACGCGGCTCGAGATCAAAGAGCTGAACCAGCCCCACGAGGTTGTCGTGCTGAGCGGCCGAGACCGCACAGGACGCCCGACCCGCAAAACGCTCTGGTCAAACGCGCTCTTCTATCCCTTCGGAATCCAGTTCGCCCACGGCCACCTGTATGTCGCGAACACCGACTCCGTGGTTCGGTGGCCGTACCAGCCGGGCCAAACGACGACCACCGCCAAGCCCGAGGTGATGCTCACAGGGATCCCGAGCAAGGGCTACCGAAACCACTGGACGCGCAACATCCTCTTCACCCCCGACGAAAAGCAGATGTTCCTCACCATCGGCTCCGAGGAAAACCTCGCCGAAGAGGGTCCGCGCCGCGCCGTAATCGAGTGCTATCCCGTGGATTCGAGCGGGCGACTCGGCAAGGGTGAACGGTACGCCTCGGGGCTTCGCAACCCCATCGGGCTCGCGATTCGCCCCCAAACCGGCGAGCTCTATGCGAACGTTGCCGAGCGCGACTACAAGGGTGACGAGCTCGTGCCCGACTTCTTCACCCGGATTCAGCGCGGCGGGTTCTATGGCTGGCCGTATTGCTTCCTCGGCGGTCGCCACGACCCGAGCATGCCGCGCAAGCCCGCCCTCGAGCGCACCGCGATCATGCCCGACATCAACTTTGAGGCCCACGCCACCCCCATCGATTGCAAGTTCATCCCCGAGGGCGCGGTCGTTGCGCTCCACGGCAGCCAAAACCGCAGCACCATGACGGGCTACAAGGTGGTGCTCATCCCGTTCAAGAATGGCCGTCCGAAGGGTCCAATCCGCGACCTCGCGGTCGGCTGGCTGCCATCGGGGTCGAACCGCGAGATCTATGGCCGACCTGCGGGACTCGCCCTCCTCGGTGACGATATTCTGGTCGCCGACGACTGGGGTGGCCGCATCTGGCGTCTGCGCCGGAACTGACCGGAGTCCACCCCTCCTAGTTGAAGTAGTCGTCCCTTCGTGAACGGAAGGAATAGCGCCACAAGCCAGAGGCAATGTAGGCGACAAGCCCACTGGCGGACATCAGCCCGAGGCCGATCTCCTTGCTGTAGGTCACCAGGATGGTCGTGTTGTAGGGCCGGTGCCAGTCAGGGTCGAGGTAGCTCACGCCCGACTTCACTCGCACGACTTTGGGCACCTGCCCGCCAAAGCCGGGCAAGAGAAAGATGATCAGACCGGCGATGAAGGCGCCGGCACAGATGCTCCAACCGATCACCTTGAGCACGCCCGAGATGTCCTTGTTCATGAGCCCTTGTCTAGGCTCCGCGCTTGAAGGCAGCCCGGGCGACCAACGTCGCGATCAAGATGCCGATCAAAAACGCGGTGCCAACATAGGCGCCGTACTCGGCCAGTGACATTTGAACCCCTTCAGGCCCCAAACGAGGAGAACCCGTTGTCCCATCACCGGTCGGCAACGGCGCTCGGCCAGACTTGGATAGACCCATCTTCGATTGAACTTCCCAAATCTTTGAAACGATGAACACCGCCGAACCAACAAAGAGGGAGGCAACGCCCACGATCCATAGCGTGCCGCAACCGAGCACGACGCGCGCTGCTGAGCTCATGGGGCGATCCATCGGGTCTCGCCCGCTCAATTCAACGTGACCCAGCATCCCGGGTTGCGGTGGGTCCGGGCGCATCAGGCGGTCGAAGCCTGGATCTGAAGTTGGATTTGGACTCGAAAAGCCCTGGTCAACCGAATCGAAGGACGCATCGGGCGATGACTGGGCTCCGAAGCCTGCGTCTGCAAAAGGGTTCGAAAAGTCAGGTGGGTCCGTGTGCTCCACGGACCCATTATAACGTTGCTGACTTTTGTCAGCAGGCCGAATCGACTTACGGGCGATACAGCTTGTTGTACAGGTACCGAACGATCGTCGCGAAGACGTGCGGGCGGCTGGTGTCGCGGCCGATGCTATGGTCGTCGCGAGGATAGGCCATCACGTCGAAGTAGCGACCCGCCTCGATCATCTTCTGCATGAGCCGCGCGGTGTCCTGGAACAGCACGTTGTCATCAAGGATGCCGTGGACAAGGAGCAGGTTGCCCTTGAGGCCGTCGGCATAGCTGATCGGCGAGGTCTTCTTGTAGATCTCGGGGTCCTCGGTGACCATGCCAAGTCGGCGACGGGTGTACCACTCGTTGTAGCTCTTCCAGTCGGTGACGCTGGCCACGGCAACGCCGGTGTCATAGGTGCCCGGCTTGGTGAGCATCGTCATGCAGGTGAGGTAGCCGCCATAGCTCCAGCCCCAGATGCCGACGCGGTCACCGCGAACATAAGGCAGCGAGGCGAGGAAGTTCTTTGCCGCCACCGCTTCGTCGGCGTCGACAAGGCCCATTTTCTTGTAGTAGCCCGAATCGAACTCGCCGCCATAGCCCCAGCTCGCGCGGAAGTCGACTTGGAGAACGACCATGTCGAGCTCCATCGCCATGTAGTTCTCAACGTAACCGCCCCACGTCAGCTTGCCGCTATTTCCATAGATGTTGCTGACCACGGCAGGGTGCTTCTTGCTGAGGTCGAGGCCCGGCTTGGTGATGAGGTTGGCGTGAATGGTGCGGCCGTCCGGACTCTGGAAGGTCACTTCCTTCACGTCGGCCCATCGAACGCGCTGGAACTCGGGGAGCTGGCTCTCGGTCAGGCGTCGCATCTTCGGTTCGACCGCATAAAGCTCGGGGTTGAGCGTCGGGTTGTTCGCCATCGTCGCGATCTTGGTGCCGTCGTCGCTGTAGAGCGGGGCTTCGGCCCAGTCGAATCCCGAAGGCGTCGCAAAGCCGTCGGGCATGACGTTGCGCTCAGTGCGCTTGCCGTCCGGCTCGATGATCGTGATCTCGGTCTTCAGCGGCGATCGCTTCGCGGTGACGAGGAGGATGCGGTCCGATTTCTCCGGTCGACCCATCCATCCCACGTCGTGACCTTCAACGTAGACCGGCTTGCGGTTCGTACCGTCCTTGCTCACGCTCAGAACCGACCGGAAGGCAAACTTGCCGTCCACGATGTCGGTGCCATAGATGATCGTCTTGGAATCGCGGCTCCAGAAGTGCGGTCGCCAGTCCGGGATGAAGTTCGACGGCGCCTTTTCCGTGACCACGTCTACCTTTTTGAGGCTGGCGGGGTCGATGACGCTGAGGGTGTAAGCCTGGAAGTCTTCGCGGTACCAGCCATAGCTGAGCGAACTGCCATCCGGCGACCAGGCCGAAGCCGCCGCCCAGTGGTAGCGGGGAATGTCGCCAACCCAGCGGATGATGCCGCCGTCGAACGGAACGATGCCGACTTGCGAGTCGACGCTCTTCTCGCCCTGCCACATGCGCTGGATGTTCACGACCGTCGCGCGGTCGCGGCTGAAGTCCATCATCACGTGGCTGCCCATCTTGCTGGAATCGTCCCAGTCGATGAAGATCCACTTGCCGTCGGGGGAGACCTTGTAGCCGCTGATCGCCGTTCCTGGCTTGCTGAGGAAGGTGAGCTGCTTCACCTTGCCCGTCTTGCGGTGCATCCGGAAGAGGTTCTGGCCGTCAACGTACAGGTAGTACGCGCCGTCGGGCGAATAGCCCCAGTTGCCGCCTGCGCCGGGCATATCGGCCACTGGCTCGTAGCTCCGGCCATCGCGGTCCGTGCGGAAGGTCTTGCCGCGCGCAGAAAAGAGAAATTCGGAGCTGTCGGGAGCCCAAGTCACGTTGCCGCCGATGCCGCCATCAAGCAGCTTGGCTTCATCCTTTTGCTGCTGGGTGCGGTTATCGTCTTGGCGAGGGAATTCGACGATCTTGTCCGCCTCGGCAATCATGCGGCGCTCGCCGCTCGGGTAATCCATCACCCAAAGATCGAGCTTGCGCATGCCGGTCTTGTTCCAGCCAAACACGATGCGCGAACCGTCGGGCGACATGCGCGGTCCCGAGGGGCTTCGGCCGTGGATGAGCGGGTACTGCTGCAGCCGTTCGATGGTTAAACCGTTCGAGACTTCGGGAAGGGGCTGTGCTGATGCAATCGCAGCAGCCGATAACAGGACCAGAATCGTCTTCGATCTCATGGAGTCCCAAGATTACACTGCGTAACCCCCGTCTGAATAGGATCAGAACGCTGTTTGTTGCCGCAGGCTCGCGGTGGAGCCAGGCCCAATCGGGCCGAAACGCGGCGGCAATCTCGTTCTATGCGATTCTTTCCCTTGCGCCGATGCTGGTTCTGGCGTCGGTGGTGGCGGGAGAGTTCTTCGGGTTTGGCGCTACGCGGGCCCAGGTTCTGGAAACCGTGCAATCGCAACTCGGCGAGCCCTCGCGCAAGCTCGTGGAATCGCTGATGGACCAATCGCTGAAGGCGAGCACGAGCAACATCGCGGCGGCCTTCTCGCTCTTGCTCGCGCTTTGGGGCAGCAATGGCTTGTTCAGCCAAATCCGGGAGTCGATTGACGACCTTTGGGGAATTCGCCACGACCACGGCGGCATCGTGAAGTCGTTTTTCATGGGACGGCTCTTCTCCGCGGCGACCGCGCTGCTATTTGTTTCGCTCCTCGTCGCCTGGATTGCTTGGGACGCCTTTCGGTGGCAATCTGAGTTCGCCCGCGGCGCGATCCGCGCGTACCCGTGGCTCAGCACCCTCTGGAGCATGGCGTTCCTGTTTCTTGCCCTCGCCACGCTCTACCGAACCCTTCCTGTCCCCCGAATCCGCACGCCCAACGTCTGGCTGGGGGCGTTCATCGGCGCGCTCGGTTTGACCCTGCTTCGCTCGCTCCTCGGAACCTATTTTCGGTTCAGCAGCCTTGGCGCGGTGTATGGCACCCTCGGCGCGGTGTTCGCGATTTTGCTGTGGACGTTCTATTCCTCCCAGGTCTTTCTCTTCGGAGCCGCGCTGGTCTGGGCGAAAGGCGAGCCGGAACCCAGAGTCAATTCAAGCTAATTTCCGCTATGCTTAAAGCATGCGGGTGATGATGCTATCTTGGGAATATCCCCCACGCATCGTGGGTGGGATTAGCCCGCACGTTTACGACCTCTCTAAGGAGCTCGTCAAACGCGGCATCGAAGTCCACGTGGTCACCAAGGCCACGCCCCAAGCCCCCGACGAAGAGATCGAGCCGAGCGGCGTTCACGTCCACCGCGTTCACCTTGAGCATGAACCCAACGACTTCATGCACGAGATCCAGCTGTTGAACCAAGCGATTGACAAGCGGGTTCGCCGACTGCTGGAAGACTGGCGCGAAGAAGGCCAGCCCACGATCTTCCACGCCCACGACTGGCTCTCGCTTGACGCCGCCCGCGAGCTCAAGTACGAATACCAACTCCCGATGGTCGCCACCGTCCACGCGGTTGAACACGGTCGCCACGGAGGGATCTTCTCCGACATCAGCAAGGCGATCCACGAGCAGGAGTATTGGTTGACCTACGAGGCATGGCGGGTCATCGTGTGCTCCGACTTCATGAAGAACGAGGTCCACAACCTCTTCCAGTGCCCGATGGACAAGATCGACGTCATCTACAACGGCGTCGACCCCGGCAAGTTCGAATTCGAGTGGAGCGAGCAAGACCGCCTCGCCCAGAAGGCCCAAATCGCCCTCCCCCACGAGAAGATCGTGGTCTATGTCGGCCGATTTGTCCGCGAGAAGGGCATCCAGGTCCTCCTGAACTCGGCGCACATCATCCTCGCCCAAGAACCCGACGCGAAGTTCGTCATCATCGGCGGCGGTGCGACCAAGGAGCACTTTGAGAAGTTCGTCCGTTGGGCGGGCCTTGAGGACAAGGTCCACTTCACTGGCTTCATGAAGAATCGGGCCCTCCACCAGCTTTACCGAGTCGCCGACGTGGCCGTTTTCCCGTCGCTGTACGAGCCGTTCGGCATCGTCGCCCTCGAAGCGATGGCGGCGGGCACGCCAGTCGTGGCGAGCGACGCGGGTGGCCTCTCCGAGGTCGTGAAGCACGATTTGACCGGAACGCGGTGCTACTCCAATGACGCGGCCTCCCTCGCTTGGGCGGTGCTTCGCGTTCTCCAAGACCCCTCGCGCAGCCAAAACCTCGTTCAGAACGCCAAGCTGCGGCTGAAGGTCGAGTTCGACTGGGGGCTCCTCGCCGAGAAGACCGCACGCGTCTACGACCAGGTTTGGGCCGAATTCCTCGGCAGCTACTGGGCGGACAAGACCCTTTGGCCGGTCACGCCCGGTGCGAGCGAGCGGGCCGAACGGCTTCAGGTCCGCGATAAGGCGGTTACCGGCGGGTTCGTCGCCCGACCGCGACCGCAAACGTCGATCCCGATGCCGATCCCGCGCGACCTGCTCCCCGATGAGGAGATGGACGAGCTTCCTGACGAGACCGCTGACATCAAGCTCTGATGGACCTCGACCAGCTGAACGCCGCGATCACGTCTTGCCGCCGGTGCCCGCGTCTGGTCGAATGGCGCGAAGAGGTGGGCCGGGTCAAGCGTGCCTCCTATGCCGACCAGACCTACTGGGCGAAGCCAGTGCCCGTCTTTGGCGACCCTTCTGCCGATCGGCTCATCGTGGGCCTCGCACCCGGCGCTCACGGCGCCAATCGAACCGGCCTCATGTTTCATGGCGACCGCAGCGGGGTGTTTCTCTATCGTGCCCTCCACGGCGCTGGCGTTGCTTCAACCCCCAACTGCGACTCGAAAGAAGACGGCCAAGTGCTGCGTGGGGTGATGATCACCGCCTCCGCCCACTGCGCGCCCCCGGACAACAAACCCACCCCCGATGAGCTCGCGAACTGCGCGCCCTTCCTCCAGGAAGTCCTGCTCTCGCGGGAGTGGAAGTCGATCCTGTGCCTCGGCGGCATTGCGTGGTCGAGAACGCTCGCCGAACTTGGCGGCCCGAAAGTGGGCTTTGCCCACGGGAGTGAAGTCGCGGTTGGCCCCACACGGATCATCGCGAGCTATCACGTCAGCCAGCAGAACACCTTCACCGGTCGGCTGACCGAGGCGATGTTCGACGAAATCATCGCCCGCTGGCTGGCTTAATACAAGCGTGGCGGCCCGGCCTTGCCGAACCGCCACGCTTGATTGCCGATTTTTACTCGTTGACGAGGACCTGTCGCGTGAGTTCGGTTCGCTTCACCACGCCTTGGCGCGAGGTGGTCACGACGATCTTCGAGCCCACCGGACCCTCAAGGATCCGCATGATCTCTTCGTACGACTTCTGACCGATCTCGTTGCCGTCGATCGTAAGGATGAAGTCACCCGCGCGGATGCCAGCCTTGGCAGCAGGCGTCTCGGGGCTAACGCGGCCAATGATGACTCGCTTGGAATCTTCGTCAAAGAACGCCGAGATGCCGACCGAGGCGGGCGCGTCGTTGCCGACGTTGTCGCGAAGTCGCTCCAGCCAGACGAAGCGTCGTTGATAGTCGATCGTGATGTTGAAGTTCTTCAGGAACTGGTAGCCGATCGTGCCATCGTGCTCGGCCGAGCTCGACGGGGCGTCGATGATCGACCAGTAGCTCTCGGGGACCTTCACGCCATAGATCGTCGCGTCCTTGAACTTGTAGTACCAGCTCGTGACCGAACCCGAGGCAACGCCGGCAAGGGTCGTGAACTTCGGTTCCTTCGACTCACCCCAGAGGCCAACGCGCTGGAGAACGTCCTTGTGCGTGGTGCCGAAGAAGGCGTTTCCGGTGTCGAGCGCGAGGATGAGGCGCTTGCCGTCCTTGGTGTAGACCGGCAACTCGATGGAGCTCTTTCCGGTCGGGAGGAGCGGGACAAGGAAGGTCTTCTTGTTGTCGGGGATTCGCTTGCTGATGTCGACCGAGCGCGGGTGGAAGATGAACTTGCTCTTCTCGAAGTTGATCTCGGTGATGTTGTCCGAGATGACTTCGAAGCCCATGATGCCGTCGCAGTGGGTGCCGTAGCTTTCCGTGTAGCGGTTGCCCGGCTGCAGAACGGCTTCCTTGCCCTTCGGGTCGATCGGCATTTCGCCCAGCTTCATCGACGTGATTCGAACGGTGTCCACTTGGAACTGACCGACGAAGTCGCGGAGGTACATCGTGCCAGTCGGCTTACCCAGGTCCACCGCGTCGGAAAGAACAACCGTTCCACCAAAGCCGGTGTCAAACATGCAGTTGACCTTGTGGCCATTGATCACGGCTTCGACAATGATCGCTTCATCGGTGGCCACGAACGGCACCTCATAGGTCCGCTCAACGGCAGGCTTGGGAGCTGGCTTCGGATTAGGCTTCGGCTTTTGGCCCTTTGCCGGGGGTCCAAGAAAAAGCAAAGTCGCGAGAATCGACATACGTACATTATTCACGAACTCCGCGGAAGTTCGGGTCGCTAATTTTTACGTTCGGAGATCAGAAAGCCGCCCATCGTGACAAACCCCAGCAAAACCAGGTGGGCCAGGAAGTTGACCACAACCCAAGAACCAGGTCGGCGACGATCGTAAACCTGAAAGATCAGATAGGCCGTGCTCAAGAGCAGCGAAAGCCAGTAGGTCGCCTTAAATCCGTCCCACATGGTCGGGTCGAGCGAGTTCCAGAGCTGTTCGGATGGCTTGCTCAACCCGTTCTTGATCGACAAGAAGAAAAAGGCCACCGCGGAGACTGAGATGACGAGGCAAAGGAGGCCACCGACCCAGAAGAAGGTCCCCGCGTTCCCCTGCAACACCCGGCCAGGCAGGGATTCCTCGAACATGGTGACGGGCGGAACCATCCGGGCCGACATCGGGCTGATCGGTTCGGCTTGCTCATCGCCAGGCGTCTTGTTGAGACGTGCGGTCAGCACGCTGACCGAAACCGCGCTCGGATCGCGCCGGGCCGCTTCTGCGAGCTGGACCCTCGCCTCGTTTTCTCGGCCTTGACCGACCAAGAACACGGCGTAGTTGAAAGGGGGCTTGTAGCCGCCGAGCGGATCGGCGACCGAGAGACGAAACGCCGCCTCCGCAAGTTCAACTTGGCCCGAATTGGCGAGAGCGACGCCTTCGAGCATTCGCGTTATCGAGTCGCGCGGGTCGAGCGATTCCGCCGCCTCAAGGAGGTCAATCGCCTCTCCAAAGCGCTCGCCGAGGATCGCTCGCTTGGCTTCTTCGTGAAATGCTGCGATCTGCCCTTCTCGGTTCAATTCTCCTCTCCGAGGTCCTCCGTCCAGGCTCGCAAGAGTTCGGCCACGCTCCATGCTTGGAACGGACAACCTCCCGGCTGCTGCGGCTGGTCTCCATCATAACATTCGGCAACGCCGTCGATCCCGTAGTCGTCAAGCAAGAACCTCGCCTCGTGGAGGATCTTGCGCGCCTCCTGGCGGTCGCCGGTGAGCTTCACAAAGGCACTCACGAACGGCCCCAACAACCACGGCCACACCGTTCCTTGGTGGTAAGCCGCATCGAGGTCGGGTAGCGGGCCCTTAAACTTGCCGCGGTAGCCCGGCTCCTTGGGCCCGAGCGTGCGGAGTCCACAGCGGGTCAAAAGCTCTTGACCGACGAGGTTTAGCGCGGCGAGGGCCTTCTCACCTTTCGCCGGTGCGAAAGGAAGCGCCATCGCGATGACC
The DNA here is from genome assembly GCA_018268355.1 of Armatimonadota bacterium. GTDB lineage: Bacteria > Armatimonadota > Fimbriimonadia > Fimbriimonadales > Fimbriimonadaceae > JAFDWR01. Next base: position 10,909 of record JAFDWR010000007.1, read on the forward strand.
TGGTTAGGCCGGAGGGAGGCATCCGTCGGGTCAACGGTGTCGAGGAAGTGGCCACGACCCGCATGCCAGAACTTGGCTTCGAAGTTGGCCTCTGCCTTTTCCGCCGCCTCTCGGAAGTTGGTCAAATCTTGGCCCAGACGGTCGGCGAGCCACTCCATGACCCGGCAGGCGTTGATCCAGAGGCCGTTGATCTCGACCGGCTTGCCATGGCGCGGCGTCACCACCCAATCCCCGATCTTCGCATCCATCCAGGTGAGCTGGACGCCAGCCTCGCCCTGGGAGAGAAGGCCGTCGATCGGGTCGACCTTGATGCCGAAAAGGGTGCCCTGGACGTGGTGGAGGAAGATGTTTTGGAGGGTCGGAAAGACCTCGGCCGCAAACTCCTCGTTCCAGTCGGCGAGCAAGGTCTTGTAGACCGCGTTGACAAACCAAAGCGTCGCATCAACCGTGTTGTAGTCGGCTCCTGCAAGCTCGGTAAACCGGTTGGGGATGAGGCCGTTGCGACACTGACTCGCATAGTCGCGGAGGATCTTTCGCGCGGTCTCGAACTCGCCGGTGGCAAGGCAGACGCCGGGAAGCGAGATCATCACGTCGCGCCCCCAATCGNNTGAACCAGGGGTATCCGGCGAGGATCGTGGTCCGGACCGGCGTTTGGACAATGAACTTCCGAGCCGAAGACTTCAGGCTGTTCAGCGTCGTCGTGGCCGGGCTTTCGGCATGCTCGTAGGGCTGGGGCGGAACCCCGTCTTCGGTCGAGGCCACGAGGACCGCCTCTTCGCCGGGGAGTAGCTCATAGCGAATCTCGCACGGGCAGAACAAGTCATCGCGGGCGTTCAGACCCCGATCAACTTCGCGGGCGTATTCAAACCGGTAGTACCAACCCTGAATCGGCACCCGCTGCGCGCCGGGGTGGTTGAGGAACAAGCTGACCCCCTGATGGCTGATCTTGGTCATGTTCCGCGGGAATTCGAGCTGTTCGGGATACTCCGCCGACTCCTGGAAGTTGCCGTGGAAGTCCTTGTGCGCGACGAGCGGTCGCAGGACGATCTGGACCGGCTTTTGGCCGCGGTTCACGTAGCGGACGGTGATCGCGTTTTGGCCTTGATGGACGATCAGAAGCCGCTCAATCTCGATGTCGGGCCCTCGGAAAACCCACCGCGCTGACCGGTCAGTGCATGAGAACGACCGCAGGTAGTGATAGCCCTCGGGATAGATCGCGCCGGGGTACTGGTTGCTGCTGATCCCGATCGCCTGTCCGTCGGCCTGCACGGTGGCGTCAATCGCCGCGAGCAAGACCATGCGATGGGTGGGGGGCTCCACGGCGGCAACAAGCAAGCCGTGATACCGTCGCGTCGCGATCCCGCTGACCGTGCCCATGGCAAAGCCTCCGAGCCCATTCGGCAACAGCCACTCGTGCTTGTTCGCAATCTCTAGGTTCTGACACCTTGTTTCGTCAAAGGTGGCCATCATTTCCCTCCCGTTCCAGCATAGTCCTTCTCGCGCTTCACGGTGCGGCCGCGCAATCGCTCAATGAAGTCCTGCCCGCGCAACCGCACGCCAATCTGGAAGCTCCGCGGGAAGTCGCGGTTCTGGACAAAGATGTCGAGGCATCCGATCACCTGGGAGAATCGGAACTCAAAGTCGAATCGGCGACGGCGGTCCACGTCATATTTGAACAGCACCGAGAGCCTTCGAGGTCCCAATTCGGCATCCATTCTCGCGTGGAGCGAGTGCCCAAAGGCGAGCGGGTCGATCACAAACTGAGGAGTGCCGTAGTCGAGCGAATTGACGTAGCCGAGGCCAAACCGCAGGTTGTCGTTCGCTTGATAGAGCAGGGTCATCGATCCTCTTGCCCAACCGTAGGTGGTCTTGCCGACAAACTGCTCGGATTCCACCCGCGCGAGGCCAAACACCTTGNNAATCGTGGGCTCATGAACCCGGCGGCAAGGGTGCCCCGGGTTTGGGCGTCGCCTCCCACCGGCTCAATCGATTCCGCCTTGAGGAGGAAGAGGCCGTTCCATCCCCGGCCCAACGAGGTGCCGACTTCATACGCCAGTTCGACGGGCTTGTTGAAGAGCTGGTTCTCGCGGCGCGTGACCGGGGTCGAGTTCCAGGTCGTCGCCACGGCAACCGCGTTGCGCTTGGCCCGGAAGAGCGACTCTTCCCAGTCCAACGAGGGAATCCGCACGCCCTCGAGGTAGCCATAGGCAAACCGCTCGCCGAACTCGTCGACCGGCGCGAGAGGGAACCCCGACGAGCCCTTGAGGAACGACCGAGTCAGGCTTAACCGGCCCGTTGGGTATCGCTTTTGGAAGACGTTCAGGCTGTAATCAAGGGCGAAGTTCTTGCCGAGCAGCAAGCCAGAATCCCAAGTTGCGCCGAACTTACCATCGCGGCTGCGCGTGATCACAGGGAAGCCGATTCCTTTGTTCGTGCGGTCGAGGCTGAAGGTGTAGCGGGGCAGCGTTCCGACCTTCTTGCCGAGCAACATCAAGCTCACCTTGGTCGCGGTCGCCCCTTTGCCGAGGGTCACGACGAGCTTTTCTGCCTGAACAAGGTAGGAGGGCTCGTCGCGCTGACAGTTGGTGAATTCGACGCCTTCGAAGGTCCAAACCGTGGTCCCGTCTGGCCTGCGGGCAGGCAGCGATGCACTTCTCGCCTTGAGGTAGAACCCGCCGACCCTCGCCTCGACATCCTCGGCCTCTGCCGAGTTGTCGGTCCAATTCAAGGCAATCCGCCGGGCCCTGATCGTCCCTTCCGGATCGGTGAGTTGAACATTGCCTTCCGCTACGCCCCGTCGCTCCTTTTCCCAATACTCTACGTGGTCGGCGCGAATCTGGGTCGGCTCATAGATGACGGTGACGTTGCCGTCGTAAGTCGTCTTTCCGGTCTCGAGGTCCGTGATCCCGCGTTCACCCCGAATCGTCACCGGCTGGCGAATTTCGATGCCCGGTTTTGGGGGTGCGGCTTGCGGATTTTGAGGCACCACGGGCATGGCGGGAGTGTACCAAGACGAACGATTTGGGACTTTAGCCCCGTCTGCGTTATAGTAAGACCGCCGAGAGGCGTGGTTGGTTTTTCTTATGATGAATGGCGTTGCGAATACAGGTCGGGATCACGGAATCATCGAGAGCTATTTTGTGGCTCGGGTCCGAAGTGGAAACGAAGCTGCGATGTCCACGCTCATCGACCGTCATCGTGGGCGATTGATCCGAACCGCACACAACCTTCTCCACGACCGATTTGAGGCCGAGGACGTGGCCCAAGAGTCGTTCCTCAAGGCTTTCCGCGAAATCGGCAAACTCCGCGACGACCGCGCGTTCAGTGGCTTCATCTATCGCATCTGTGTCCGGCTCTGCATGGACCGGCTGCGACTGAAGCGAGCCGAAGTCATCGAGTTCGACACCGTTCACGAGTCCGAGGGCCAGTCGATTGAAACCAAGGTGCTCGTGTTCAAGCTCCTTGACCTGCTTTCCGAAGAGCTCCGCACGACCCTCATCCTTCGCGAGATGGAGCAGCTGAGCTACGACGAGATTTCCGCTGCGATGGATGTCCCCGTGGGCACCGTTCGGTCCCGACTCCACGCCGCACGAGAGAAGTTCCGAAGACTCTGGATCGAAGCCACTAAGGAAGATTGATGAACCGCAAGGCTTGCGACGATTTCAGGAAGCTGCACGAGCGACAAGAGGAAGGTCCTCTTCGTCGTCGCGATCAGCAGCGCTACGACGAGCACCTCAATGAATGTGGTGAGTGCGCGGAGTGGCTGGAATCTCGTCACAACAGCCTGTTCTGCCTGCGACTCGTGAAGAGCGAAGTGGAGCCCTCCGAGGGCTTCAGCGAGAGGCTGCAGACCAAGATGCAAGGCCTGGGCAAGCAACGGCTCGCCTATTGGTCGCCCGCCATCGTCGGCGCGGCGGTCACCGCCCTCTTTCTACTCATGCTTCTCCAGGTCGCGACGGGGACCGCCGCCAACGCGGTCAAGAATCAGGGTTACGGCGAAGCGCGGCGCCTTAAGGTCGTGCCGTCCCCGCTCTTTGAAACCCCGACGCCGACCCCCACTGACCCGATGCCATGAGCTTTAGCCGACGGGTGCTCCTCGGCGTTCTGATCGGTGCTTGTATCGTCCTTTTCGGGCTCGCAGACTCCCGCTCTCTGCTCCTCGCCGCATGGACCGCCCCCTCCAGCCGTCTGAGCGAGGTTGACCGCGACTTCCTGAACCCGCTCGTCGAACCCTCGAAGCCGATCCGGTCGCCGATCCAGGCCGCCGCGATCTTTCGATTGGAGGCAGAAAACGCCACTCGCCAGAAGCCGAGTTCGAACGCTGAGCTTCGCCGGGTCGCACGAGATGCCCTTGCCCTGGATCCCGACAATGCCTACTGGCGGCAGCTGCTCGCCATGCTCTGCGAGGAGTCGGGCAACCTCGCCGCTGCCGAGGATCATTGGATTCGAGCCTCGAAGGCCTCGAGTTGGAACGACTACCAGACCGCCCTCATCAAGGCTTGGAACAACCGCTCACCGGAGTGGACCGACCGGCTGAGTTGGCGGCTCGTCCACGCCTATGACGTCCGCACCGCCGGAATCGCCCGCCGCATCGTCAACTCGGGTCGCGGACTGCTGCTCCACGACAAGAGCGCCGCTTTTCGCTTTGCGACGATGAAAAACGCCGAGCTGATGCGCAACGGAAGCCGCTCGCTTCGAGTTGCCCAGCAGGCACTCGCCCTTGCCAACGCCACCGCTCTGACCACCACCGGCCCGACCCAATCGGTCCGCGTCGCCAACCGCGCCCGGTACGACCTAAAGCAGTCGATCGAGAAGTCGCTCGGTCCCCAAGAAGGCCAGACCGTGGACCAAATCTTCGCCGAGAATGACGCTTGGGAAGCCCTCTCCGAGCCGCAATCGCCGTTCGGCCTTCCCCGCCAGCTCGCGGTGCTGACCGCCTTGTCGAACTCGTTGCCAAGCGCCCTTCTCGGCCTTTCCCTTCTTGGCCTCATCTTTCAGCTGCTCGCTTGGATTCCCAGTCTGCTCCGCTCGCGACTGCAGATCCGACTGTTCTATCTCGCCACCGCCACGCTGGGGACGCTGGGCGCATGGTCCTTCAGCTCGTCGTGGGTGGCAAGCCTCGTCGTTGGCGGGGCGATGGGACTGCCCGCGCTCTTCAACCGGGATTCGGGCGCGTTCTATGGCACCAGCCTCCTCAAGCTGGTGACGATTATCTGTAGCCTCGCGGTGACCGTCCTTCTCCTCTTTTTTGTCTCCGGCGATTCAGCCCCGGGGTATGCGTCATGGCAGTTCGTCGGTGCGCCCGAGGAGTTCATCGGTGGCTCGCCCACCGTCGCCACCACCCTCACCGTGATCATTGGCCTGACCTTCTGCTTGCCGCTGGCGTGGGCGCTCAGCGAGCAGATCGGCATCGACCGCGTGTATCGCCACTGCCTCGGCTCCGTTGGGCGGCTCACCGCGACGATCGGCTTTGTGGGCCTTGTCCTTGCCACGCCAGCCTGCCTCCTCGCTGATCGGCAGCTCCACAAGACCTGGACGCGACTCGTTGAGAACGAACCGCTGTATTATCTGAACCGATGAGAGCGGTCGAAGAGCTGGTCCAACAACGCGAGCAACTTCTCGTCCATGCGGCCGCTCGTGACTACCATCTCCAGCAGACCGCGTTTGTCGACGGCCTCATCCGCGATGCCATCGCGGCGGTCGGCAGTCAATCCTTCGCCGTCCTCTCGACCGGCGGCTATGGTCGCTCCGAACTCGCGCCCTATTCGGACGCGGACCTTGTCGTCGTTCCTTCGCCCGACAACGCCGAAGAGAGCGATGCCGCGATCAAGGCCTTTGACCGGCTCCTGGTCGACCGATTCGCCCGCCCCCTCAGCATCCCGTTCGTCGTCCGCTACCTGCCGCTCGAAGACCTGCCCGGACTTGACCAGAATTCCCGCACGTCCCTCATCGACGCGCGCCCGATCGCTGGCCCCACCGCTCTGAGCCAAGCCCTCCTCGACGACCTCTGGAACACCACCTCGACCGGCGAGTTCTTGCAGGAAAAGCTCGCCGAGCGGCGCAATGAGCGCCAACTCCACGGGGAGACCTGGGCGGTCACCGAGCCCAACCTGAAACACGGCTCCGGCGGTCTCCGCGACCTCCATGCCGCCGACTGGATTCGTTGGACGATTGGCCTGAGGCGTATTGATCGGCCTGCGGGTTACGACGTTCTGCTCCAAACCCGCTCGATGCTCCACGCGGTCTCCGGCAAGCTCGACGACCGACTCACGCGTAGCAAGCAGGAGGCGATCAAGAACCGATTTCACATCGACCCCGAAAGCTGGATCGCCAACCTTTGGCAGGCGATGGAAGAGGCCGATGCCTGCTTCATGGCAGCCGAGCGCGACGTTCGCGAATCCCGCTTCGTCGTCAGCCCCGGTGTGATCGCAATCCGTGGTGAGGCCCGAATTCTCGCCACCGCCGACCTCGGCCAAGCCGCGATGGGCTGCGAGCTCGCCGACGAGGTTGGGCTTGAGGTTCACCCCACCGACCTCCACTTGCCGCTCACCCGCCCGGCCCTTGCCTTCGATGCCATCGCTCGTCGGGGACGGTCAGCGCGGGTCCTCGACCATGCTGGCCTGCTGACGAACCTCCTGCCCGAGCTTGCCGAGTGCCGCTACCTCGTCTCGCGGGATTCGGTGCACCAGTATTCGGTCTTTGAGCATTCGCTCCGGACAATGGAGCTGATCGATGCCCCCGCGCCCGGCTTCATCGAGGAGGCACGGTCCCTCCTGAGCGACCTGCGGCCGGTCCGATTTGCCGCTCTCGTTCACGACATCGGCAAGGCCAACCGGGACGTGTCCCACGCCGAAGCGGGCGAGACGATTGTCCGCGCGTTGCTGCGCAACCGGTTTGAACTCGACAGCGACCAGATCGAGACTGTCGCTTGGCTCGTCCGCGAACACCTCACCTACTCCAAGTTCATCCGCCTGCGAGATGTCTACTCCGCCGACGTCGTCGAGGAGTTTGTCCAAGTGGTCGGAACGCGCGAGCGGCTTGCCCAACTTGCGCTTCTCACCTGGGCCGACATCTCGGCGGTGAGCGACCAGGCCTGGACGCCCGCCCAAGAAGCACTCATGGACGTTCTGTATCGGGCCGCAAGCGACCGCTTTGACCCCATCCTCGCCGCGTCACGCTCAGCGCGGCGTAAGCCGGTCCAAGTTGACGAAGGCGAGCTCGCCGCCTTCTACGACCGACTTCCTGCCGCCTACACCGTTCGAAACTTGCCCCACCAGGCCGCCGTCCACCTTGCGCTCGCCAAACTCGCTTCGGCGGGCGAATCCTCCGTTCAAATCGAGCGCAAGCCCGAACTCGGATGGTCGGAAATGCTCGTCATCACACCCGACCGACCCGGCCTCCTCAGCGCGATTCTCGGCGTGATCTATGCCCATGGCTACGGCCTCATCAACCTGCGCGCCGCCACCACCGAGGAAGATCACCCGATCGCGATTGACGAAATCACGGTGACCCATCAGCACCGCGCGCCGATCCCCGAAGAACTCAAAGAAGGCCTCCGCAAGGACATGCTCGCCGCGCTTGAGAACACCCAGGTCATCGACGACCTCTTGCGGCGAAAGGGGAAAGACCCGCTCCAGCGACAACAGATCCTCTCTTGGCGCTATCACCACGGCGACCATCCCCGCATTGAGCTTCGCGCCCCGCGCGGAAAGGGCCTTGCCTATCGGGTCGCGCGCATGCTGTCCGCCGAAGGAATCGGCATCCAAAGCGCGCATGTCGGGCTTTATGCGGGGGCGGGCGCGGCTTCGTTCACGCTCACTCAGGGTGCCACGCGCGAAGCGCTCGAACGAGTGCTCGGCCCCGTGAGTTAGGCCTTTGCCGCCGCGATCACGGCGTTCCACTCGTCCTCGGTCACCGGCATGATGCTCAGCCTCTGGCCGCGGCGCAGGACGAGCATCTCTTCCAGGCCGGGAATCGCGCGAAGGTCGGCGAGGGTTAGCGTTCGCGAAAACTTCTCGACAAAGACCACGTCGCGGGCCAGCCAGCGAGGCTGCTCGGCGGGGCTCTTCGCGTCGTAATACTCGCTGTTGGGGTCAAACTGGGTGGGGTCGGGATACGGCTCCCCGACGATTTTCATGATGCCGACGATTCCGCTTGGATCGGCATTCGAGTGATAAAAGAAGGCGAGGTCGCCCTCCTTCATTGTGTCGCGCATGAAGTTTCTGACCGTGTAATTTCGGCAGCCCTCCCACATCGCGGGCCCCTTCGCCTTGGCAAGATCGTCGATCGAATAGACGTCGGGTTCGCTCTTCATCAACCAGTAGGCCACGCTGAAATCTACCTCGCATCACCTATTTCGAATTAATTGAATCGTCAATAGTTGCAACTTTCACACGCCATTCGCTAAACTTCTTGACATGCCGCTCTCGCAGTCCAAGAAGAACGCCTGGGTTGCCTTTCTCGTTTCGAACTTGGTGCTCCAGCGAAAGATCGACGACGCCCTTCGACGCGCTGGCGTGGCCCCTCTCGAGATGTACGACCTCCTACTTTCCCTGGAGGAAGCGCCCGACCATCGCCTTCGGATGCGCGAGCTCGGCGAGACCGTTTTGCTCACCCCGAGCGGCATCACCCGCCTCGTTGACCGCGCCGAAAAGCTGGGCTACGTGAAGCGCGAAGGCTGTCCCAATGACCGCCGTAGCCTCTTCACCGTCCTCCAGCCCGAAGGCATCAAGGCTCGCAAGGAAGCCTGGAAGGTCTACGAACAGCTGATTGACGAGCACTTTGCGAGCAAGCTCAGCGACGACGAAGCCGAGAAGATCAGCTCGTCACTCTCGCGGCTCGCGGATGACAAGGCCCTGATCGGCTTTCAGGCCTAGTTCGGCCGTCGCAGGCTGACGAGGAGTTCCTCGGTGCCCGTACCTTCCTGGACTCGCTTGACGAGTCCAGTGCCCGATGCGTACCAGCAGATGACCGACGGCGTTCCCTCGCCCCTCACCCGCATCTTCAGGCAATTCGCGAATTTGCCCGCCGGGGTTTCAACGTCTTCGTAGCCGAGCGATTGAAACTCCTTAGTGCCTAACTTCTCCGTCGCGTTGTCGCGCGGGATGATCAGTTCGACCGCCCACGGGCTGTCGGGCGAATTCAGCCGCCCCCGACGCCAGACTCGATCCTTGTCCGCGATCCATTGCGAGCTGATCTTGCTGCTCGGTAAGGATGTTTCGAGCCTCGCAACCGACGAACCGTCCACGAGCGAGACTCCCACCACGCGCACCGAGTACTGCGACGTCGCGCCATCCCGCTTCACGCGGTAGCTCCACTGCATCCCTGCATCGAGCGGGAACCACGAAACGGCCTCAGACGACAACGTCGGGATCTTGCCAAACACGGCTTGGATGCTCAGGTCGGGCGCGGTGACCGAGATCGGCTTAAGGCCCCGCTCCAGCAGGGTCGCCGCTGTCTTCTCGATCTCCTTCACGCGGCGTCGAGGATCAGGGTGGGTGCTTTGGTATTCGGGGACGCGCTGGCCCCGCTTGTCGCCCTCGTCGGCGAGGACCTGCATGGCCCGCGAGACGACTTTTGCATCGAATCCTGCCCGCAGGTAAAGCTCGGTGCCGAACCGGTCGGCCTCAGTTTCGTGCTCGCGCGAGTGGCTAAGGAAGGCGCCGGTGAGATAGGACGACCCTTGTTGCCCGCCCATCACCATCGCGATCACGTAGTCGGTCTGCAGCTTCTTGAACAGCGACATCGTGTGGCGGCGCGCGGCATGGCCGATCTCGTGGGCAAGGACAAAGGCGAGCTCGTCATCCTCGGGCATCGCGGTGAGAAGGCCCTCAAAAACGGTGACGTAACCCCCAGGAAGACAGTTCGCGTTGATCTCCGAACTCGCGACCACGACCACCTGATACGGATAGAGCTTTTGGGGCAGGCAAGCAACGAGCTGCGAGAAGATGCGCTCGGTCCGCTGGACCATCGCGGTATTGCGGCTGAGCAACCCAGACTTCTTCATCTGGTCATAGACCTGGCGGCCCATCTCGATCTCTTTGCCGGTGTCGCCGCGGCCAAAGATCAGCTCAAGGTCGCTTTGCGCCTTGGGCAAAGGCGCAAGCATCAAGAGCACGCTAAGGATCAGCGTCCGAAACGAAAATCGCCGTACCATTTTGCGTGAGCAGCCAGTCGCTCGGCGGCACCGGCGGCATCGCCGTNNNGTGGCGCGGGTTGACTTTCAGAACTTTTTGGAGCATCTCCTTCGCCTGTTCGGTTCGATTTCGTTTCGCGAGCCAGAGGCCTTCGAGGAACATGCCGTCGGCGTCTTCGGGACGGATGTCGCGGTAGGCCTTGATCGCGGATTGGGCGAGGCGCAGTTGATTCAGGTCGAGCAACGCGGCGGCCCGGTCGAACCGTGCGTAGGGGTTCTGGGGGTCGATTGCGAGCTTCTGCATGCTCCGATAGAGGTTGAAGCTGGCGCCCGCCTCGGGATAGGCATAGCCCGAGATGAGGGTCTCGCCCGCGACGAGGTACATCCCGAAGTAAGGCAGCGCGCCCGAATTCCAGTCCGCNNGACTCGCGAAGTGCGCTGAGCGTGTCCGGGGTAGGCGATTCGATGCCCTTTTGGAGTTGCAAGAGCGCATAGCGGTTCCAGCTAAAGAAGTCCTTCGAGACCTGGCCCTTGGCGTCGAGATTGAGCGCAAATCGGGCGTCTTGGATCGCCTGGTCGAGGTTGGTCGGCTCGACGTCGGCACCGAGGACCCGGCTAGCGGCAAAGGCTAGGTCGCGGCGAACGGCGGGTTGCTCAGCGTCGGCATCGAGCGCGAGCTTAAGGTTAGCCACCGCTTCCTCGATCCGGCCCATGTCGAGATACGCTCGGCCGAGGTTGGCGCGAGCGACGGGCGAGCTTGGGTTCTTGGCGATCTCCGCCTCGACCTGGCTCAGCCGTATCGACTGGCGAAACTCGATGACGACGGGGTCGAGACCCGCGAACGGCCACTTCGAGAGGTCCTCGCTGACCTTTTCCGCTTCCTTGAGCGCGCCCAGCCGCAGGTAGCTGAGGCCGAGATAAGCCATCGTCTGCGGGGGAACGCGACGCGGGAGGTCTTCGGGGCTAACGCCGGCGAGGTTGGCATCGACGATCTTGGGCACCCGCTCGAAATCCTTCGCGAGGTAGTAGGCGCGGGTCAGCGCCAAGAAGTCATCGGGGCGGCGATCCTTCGGCGATTCGTAGACCTTCTGGAGCACCTGGACCATCGTCGAATAGTCGGCGAGCTGCTCCGAGCCTTGCGCGACCATGCGGAAGTCAAACGCACTCGCGCTGCGGTCAGCGAGGGTGCGCCACTTTCGGACCGCCTCGTCGGTTTGGCCCGCATTCATCTCCTCAAAGGCTTGTTGGCGAAGCTGGGCGACTTCGGCGTCATCAGGTTCAAT